>OZ255708.1:0-3604913 GCA_965277085.1 Acidobacteriaceae bacterium | reverse complement strand
GTTACGATAGAGGACCACGCCGCCGAAGCAGGAGACGGCCAGGTCGGGCCAGCCATCGTTGTCGATATCACCGACGGCGGCTCCCATGGCCCAGCAGGGAGTGGCGACCCCAGCCTTGTCGCTGACGTTGGTGAAGGTGCCGTCGTGGTTGTTGTGATAAAGGGCGCTGCGAGCCTTCGTTCCGGCTTGCGCCATGGCGACACTGGGCGCGTTAGTGAAGTAGAGGTCGGGCCAGCCGTCGTTGTCGAAGTCGATGACGGCGACGCCCCCACTCATCGATTCGACTATAAACCGTTGCTCGGGGCTGGCAAGGTGATTGAAGTGGATGCCGGTGGAGGTGGTGATGTCGACTAGCTGGGGGACCGTTTGCGCACGTAGCGCAAGGGGAAGGAGCAGAATGAAGGCGAAGAGGCTAGTGCTTGGCTTCATCGGGAAGGGGCGTGTTGTTACGCAGGGCGTCGTAGACCCCACGGAGTTTCTCGCGGGTCGCTTTGAGGCGTTCGTACTCGGCGACCTCGCGCTTGGCGTCATCCGGGCGTTTGAGGCGGCGGTAGAGGGCTGAGAGCCGGTAGTGGGCGAGCAGATTCGACGGGTCGGACTGGATGACTGTGAGCAGGAGGGGCAAGGCGGCTTCGGGTTGACCGGTTTCGACGAGTTCGTGGGCGAGGCCGATCATGGCGTCCAGATTTTCCGGCTGTAGGGCGAGGGCCTGCTTGTAGCGGGTGATGGCGGCGGTATGGTCGGATGCGGCGGCGGCAAGGTCGGCGAGCCGGGTGAGGGCCTTGTCGTCGCGTGGGTTATCGGCAAGGGCCGCCTCGTACTGCTTGGCGGCCTCGGCTTTGAGCTCGGGGGTTGCGGAGGAGGCGAGGAGTTCGGCGAGCTCGAAGTGGACGCCGGGCAGGTGGGGGTCGGCGGCGATGGCCTCCCGAAGGTTGGTGAGGGCGGCGGGGTTGTCCCGAGCCTTGATCAGCTCGTGCGCGATGGCCTGGTGCATCTGGGCGGAGTTGGGGCTGGTGAGGGAGAGGTCGAGGAGCGACTCGCCCGCGAGATCGGTGTAGGTGCGGTAGGCGGCGTAGAGGACTTCGGGGTCGGTGGGTAGAGAGGCTTTGAGCTCCCTGATGGCGGCGGCGGCGGCGGGGAGGTCGTTGGCGGCGGTGGCTAGCTCGACGAGCTCGAGACCGGCCTGCTTGCGGATCTTGTCTTCGGTGAGGCCGGGGAGCGCGGCCTGGAGGTCTGCGCGGGCTTGGGTGGAGTTGCCGTCGCGGCGCTCGGAGAAGCCGAGGAGAGCCTGTAGCTTGGCTTGATGGGGGTCGAGCGTGAGGGCGGCACGGAGGTGCGGGGCGGCTTGGTGGAAGTCTCCGGAGAAGTAGAGGAGGACGCCGAGGTTGGCCTGGGCATCGAGGTTGTTGGGGTCGGCGATGGCGGCAGCGGCGAACTCCTGGCGGGCCGCGTCGGGCTGGCGGGCTTGGAGGTACTGATGGGCCTTTTGGAGGTGCTGGGTAGCGTCTGGGGATTGGCCTTGCGCGGGGTGCCACAGGAGGCCGCTGAGACAAAGAAGGGCCGGGTTGTAGCGACGGAGGAACATACGATTCTAGGATAAAACGTTTTTTCGCCAAGTCTCAAAGTCTTGATTCTAAACGGGTGAAGTCTAGCTGAACGGATGGACTTCCTTGCACCATTTGTGAGGCATCGACTTTAAATTGGCTTTATGTGGACATAGAAAATCGGCGGCCGAAGCCGCCGATTCCGGGTTGAGGTTGCGGTTAGAAAGTGAGGTGCGCGTTGAGTTGCATGGACCGGCCGCCGTTTGTGGTACCAGTGATCTGGCTGGTGTTCTCGTTGATACGGTATGCCTGACCGGGTTGCTGACCGGTAAAGGAGGAGAGGCCGTAGACACCGCCGCCAGGCAGACCGAAGTTGGCATGATTGAAGGCGTTGCTGGCATCGGCCCGGAACTGAAGCTTGACCGACTCGTAGATGTCGAAGGTCTTGCCAACCGAGATGTTGGTCATCTCGACTCCAGGACCATAGAGCGAGTTACGACGAACGTTGCCAAACTGGCCGGGCGCGACCAGACTAAAGGCGGCCGGGTTGAACCAAACGGTATGGTTTTTACCCTGCACATAGAGAGGCGCGCCGGTGTAGTTGGGGAACTGCGATCCGGCCTGTTGGTAGGTTGTACCGCCGTTGACGGTAACAGTAAAGGGATTGCCGCTCTGGAAGATGTTGGTGGTTGACGCCTGCCAACCGCCAAGAATTTCATCGAGGATGAAACTCTTGTTCATGAACTGGCGACCTTTGCCGAACGGAAGCTGATAGACCAGACGGCTCTTGAACGCATTCCGAATGTCAAAGTTTGAGGCGGAGTAGTTGAGAGGAGCGTTGTTGGCATACTGGAAGGTCTGTTGACCGGAGCGATTGCCCCAGCCTGACGAGTCCTGCGAGTCAAGGAAGTGGGAGAAGGTGTAGTTCATGTCGAAGCTGAGACCGGCGCTGAGGCGGCGACGGATCGAAGCCTGAAAGGAGCTATAGTTGGAAATCGCGTCATTGCTCCAGCCGCCAATCCCCTGGTAGAGCGGGTAAGGACGGTACTGGCTGGCATTGGAGCTGAGGTGATTGAGTGGAATCGCGTTGATGTCCGTCGGGAACTTCAGGTTGACTGCGTGGCTGCCGACGTAGGCAAGCTCGAAGACCATGTTGCTGCCGATCGAGTTTTGCATCGCCAAGTTGTACTGGTAGATCCTCGGGGTCGGATTGTGGTAAGGCGTGTAGCTTGCAATCTGACCGTTGAAGCGTGCCGGATTGGTAGAAGAAGCCGTATAAGGAAGCGGGGCTCCGGTTTGAGGGTCGGTTCCGTTGTTGCCGAAGATGGCCACTGGCGTAATGCCGTTGGTCTGGTCTGACACGCCGCCGGTTGCGGCAAAGGAGCCGCCTATGTCACCGCCGTAGTTGTCGAGGCTAAGGTTGTAGGCGTACATGCCGAAACCGCCGCGAATCGTGGTGGTCGGCTGAGGAAGCCAAGAGAAGCCGACACGCGGAAGGAAGGTCTTGTACTCATCTGCTTGCAGTGATGTCCTTCCGTTGGCTGCCGTGCTGGCAAACCAATAGGCACCAAGCTGTCCGTTAGCCGGATTGGTTACCGTCGGATCGAAGCTCGCTATGTTTCCGTGGACCTCTTTCCAGCCGTGACGAATTTGATAGCGAAGGCCGAGATTTACGGTCAGGTTCGGACGGACCTTGTAGTCGTCCTGTATGAAGACTTGTGGGCTTTTTAGACGGGCACCGTACTCGGGACGGACACTAGCGGACCAGCTGTCAGCCTGACCAAGGAGGAAGTCGGCGTAGTCGAGACCAGTTGTGGTGTCTGGGCTAGCCTTGCCTGTCTTAGGATCGACGGTCCAGTTGCGTGTAAAGGAGCCGTTGAACTGCAGGGTTCCTACGTTGGTGTTGCCCCAGGCGGTGGAGTTGTCCTGGTACATCAGGAACTCGCCGCCAAAGTGAAGGACGTGTCTGCCACGGATCATGGTCACAACGTCCGACGGATCGTAGACATGCTCCTTATAGACGGCGTTCGAACTGGGGTTGATCCAGGCATAGGGGTAGGAGCCATTGAATTGCACGGAAGGCAGACCGTCGGCCTTAGCGTACTGGAAGCCAAGCTGTGCGGGGTAGCCTTTGCCGAGGGTTTGATCGGCGAAGAAGTTGCCCTGGTAGGTGTAGCCGAAGCGGGCTTCGTTGATGGTCCGGTCGCTGATGTTCCAGACTTCGGTAATCTGCGAGTTGTTGCTGTCCACGTCGCCGTTCTGGCATCCGATGGGGCAGGCGGTAACGGCGTTGGGGTAGACGACCGGGGTATCGCGCTGCTGATCGGTCATGGAGAGACGGTTCTTGGCGTTCAGGTTGTAGTCGAAGCGGCCGAAGTAGCGGCGCAACGGCGTGGATTGCGGCAGGCTGGCATAGTAGTTGTTCTGTAGGAGACCCGCACCATTCAGGTTGCCAGCGACAAACCGACCGCCAGGGATGACCGTGGAGGCGGTTGGATAGAGCTTCTGGAAGTTTGCGGAGACCTTATCCCACATTGCCGCGGGAATCGCGTTGGTGCCGTACTCGCTGAGAAACGACTTGCGGATCGGGTACGGATTGCCGGCACTGTCATGACCAATGGTCTGGGTGGTGGGATCGTAGAGAAGGTACTGACCGGTAAAGTCCCCAGCGAGAACGGAGGCGGTCGGAAGCGTAGTGGTGGTGTTGCTGGCGGAGCCATGGTTCACAATCTGGTCATAGTTGAAGTAGAAGAAGGCTCGATCATGGCCGTTGTAGAGGTGCGGGATGCCGACCGGGCCACCAATGGAGCCGCCAAAGTCGTTGAACTGAAGGAAGGGAACAGTGACCTTGTTGCCGAATCCGTATTGCGCCGCATTAAGGGCAGTGTTTTGGAAGTACTCGTACACCGTGCCGTGGAATTGGTTGGTGCCGCCCTTGGTGATTTGGTTGAAGACGACGCCGCCGATGCCGTACTGCGCGGAGAAGGCGGAGGTGTTGACCTGGAGCTCGGCAATGGTCTCAAACGTGTTGACGTCGGAGTTCTGGCTATGCGAGAGGGTGGTGGAGGCACCGTCGGCGAGGACGTTGTTATAAGGAAGGTTGCCATTGATGGCGGCGACTTGGCCGGGGTTGGAACCGCCATTCTGCTGTTGTGGGGTGCCGGCACTGCCGGGGAGAAGGATGACGAAGTTCTGCCAGTCGGGGCCGGTGGCACCGCCGACGTTGGGCAGCTCGGCCATGGACCGGGCTTCAAAGGTGGTGGACTGCTCGCCGTTTTCGGTCGTGAGCAACGGGATGTCGGTGTTGACGACGATGTCGGTGGAGACGGAGCCTACCTGCATCTTGGCGTTGACGGTGGACATACCGACGTTGATGGTGACGCCGGTGCGCTCGAAGGAGGAGAAGCCGTCTTTTTCGAACTTGATGCTGTAGCCGCCGGGAACGATGGACGAGGTGTCGTAGAGGCCGTCGCGGTTGGTGGTGAAGGTGCTGACGACGCCGGTGGCGATGTTGGTGACGGTAACGGTGACACCGGGGAGCAGAGCTCCACTGGCGTCCGTGGCTGTGCCGCGGATATCTCCTGAGTTGGTCGCCTGCCCGTAGAGGGCGGGGACCGCGGCGCAGAAGATTGCGGCTAGCGCGATGGGGTAGTTTCTAAACATCACTTGGTTCTCCTCCTGAAATGAGTCCTTCGGTGCTGGCCGATGAATCTCGTGCTGCTATCGAACGAATAACTGCGGATTTCATTGATTGCAGAGTAATTCAAGCTGATTGCGGGTATGGCTGTCAAGCGATTAAGCTAGGAGGTAACCTTACTTATCCGAAACGGGCGAGTGAAACATTTCAACTAGGAGTTAGGCATGAGAGTCTGGATTGCGGCGGGGCTGATGGGAAGTTGCTTGTTAGGACCACTCTACGGGCAGAAGGTAGTGGGGGTAGAAGTTTGGCGGACGAACGCGGCCCGGACGGAGTTGCTGGCGCACAGCCGGGTGACGGCCGGGGCTGGCGCGACGGACGCGGAGGCGGTCACGATCGCGATCGATCCGGCGAAGACGTATCAGACGGTGTACGGGTTTGGGTTTGCGATGACGGGCGGGAGCGCGCAGCTGCTGCATGCGATGGCTGCGGACAAGCGTCAGGCGGTGTTGCGGGAGATCTTTGGCCGAGGACCGGGAGAGTTGGGGGTGAGCTATCTGCGGGTGAGCGTGGGTGCCTCCGACATGAACGACCATGTGTACACCTACGACGATGTGCCGGCGGGGGAGAGCGACCGTGCGTTGGCGCGCTTCTCGTTGAAGGAGGACGAGGTGGCGGTGATCCCGGTGCTGAAGGAGGTGCTGCGGATCAATCCGGGGACCGAGATCATGGCCTCACCGTGGACGGCTCCGTCGTGGATGAAGACGAATGGCGCGGTGAAGGGCGGGAAGCTGAAGCCGGAGATGTATGGGGTGTATGCGGCTTACCTAGTGCGGTATCTGAAGGGGATGCAGGCGGCGGGGGTGCCGATTGCGGCGTTGACGATGCAGAATGAACCGCTGAATCCGAAGAACACGCCGAGCTTGGTGATGGAGGCGGAGGAGGAAGAGGCGTTTCTGCGCGATGCGCTGGGGCCGGCGTTGAAGGCGGCGGGGCTGAAGACGAAGGTGGTGCTGTATGACCATAATTGCGACCGGCCGGATTATCCGCTGACGATCCTGCGCGATGCGACGGCGGCTTCATTTGCGGATGGGTCGGGGTTCCATCTGTATGGGGGCGAGGTGGGCGCGATGAGCACGGTGCATGACGCGTTCCCGGCGAAGAACATTTACTTTACGGAGCAGATGGTGGTGGAGCATGAGGAGGGCGGGGTCAAGGAGCCGGTGGCTCGTCCTGTGGCGCGGGTGGTGATTGGGGCGATGCGTAATTGGAGCCGCACGGTGCTGCTGTGGAATCTGGCGGCGGATGCGACGTTTGGACCCCATACGGACAATGGCGGGTGCCCCGTGTGCCAGGGAGCGATCACGATCGAGGGCGACAAGGTGTCGCGAAACATTGCGCTGTATACGGTGGCGCATGCGTCGGAGTTTGTGCCGCCCGGCTCAGTGCGGATCGGGTCGAGCGAGAGCGAAGACGGGGTGGCCAACGTGGCGTGGCGTACGCCGGCGGGAAAGTATGTGTTGCTGGTGACGAACAACGGTAGCTTGGCGAAGGAGATTAAGGTGTCCGGGGCTGGTGCGCCGTTTGCGGCTAAGTTGGAGGCCGAGAGCGTGGCGACGTTCGTTTGGTGATGTAAGGGCGGGCTAAGGGTCTTCTCCTCAGCCCGCCTCGCATCGTCAGCCTACTTCACGGTGAAGGTGGTGTGGAGTTGGGCGGTGGAGTCTGTGCCGAGCCACAGATCGAAGGTGCCGGGCTCGAGGACGCGACGGCGGAGAGCGGGGCTCCAGTAGGAGAGGTCCGCGGCGTTGAGGGTAATTTGGACCGTCTGGGAGCCGTTGGCCGGGACCGTGATCTTCTGGAACGCCTTGAGCTCCCGAACAGGGCGGGAGGCGCTGCCGGTGCGCTGATGAGTGTAGAGCTGGACGACTTCTGCGCCGGGTGTCGCCGAGGTGTTCTTCAGGGTGGCGCTAACCTTGAGGGTGCCGCTGGAAGAGACGGTTTGCGAAGGGAGCTGGAGGTCCTGGAGCGAGAAGGTGGAATAGCTGAGGCCAAAGCCGAAGGGGAAGAGCGGGGAGCTGGGGAGATCCCAGTAGCGATGAGCCGTGTTTTCTGGACTTTGGGTCAGGTTGGTGTTGTAGAAGAGCGGTTCCTGCCCGGCGGAGCGTGGCCAGGTGACGGGCAGGTGGCCGCTGGGATTGACATCGCCGAAGAGGAGGCTGGCGGCGGCGTGTCCACCCTCGGAGCCGGGGTACCAAATGTTGAGGATCGCCGGAACGTGGGTGGAGGCCCAGGTAATGTCGAGTGGTCGACCGGTCATCAGGACGAGGACGACGGGCTTACCTAGGGCGGCGACGGCTTCGAGCAGGCGCTGCTGTTCACCGGGCAGTGAGAGCGAGGCGCGCGAGGCACGTTCGCCGTTCATGGTCTGGGCTTCGCCGAGCACGAGGACGGAGACTTCGGCGGCGCGAGCGGCGTCGAGGGCGTGCTGGAAGCCTTGCTCGCGGGCGGCGGGGGTGGTGAACTCGGGTGGGGTGGGGGGCACCTGCTCATCGAAGATGGTAGGGCTGCCGCGCTCGATATCGACGCCCTTGGCGACAGTGACGGTGGCATTCGGCAGGCGCTCGCGGATACCCTGAGCGACGGTGACGACGTGTTCGCGATCGGCGTGGATGGCCCAAGAGCCGAGGGTATCGAGCTTCGAGTCGGCGAGCGGGCCGATGACGGCGATGGACCGAAGGTCTTTGCGCAAGGGTAGCGCATGAACCTGATTGCGGAGCAGAACGGCGCTCTGCTCCGCTGCCTGACGAACGCCGGTGCGCTGAGCGGGTGAGCCGGTAATCTGCTTGAAGCGATCCACATCGACGTAAGGGTGTTCGAAGAGGCCGAGGCGATACTTAGTGGCCAAGATGGGACGGACTAGAGAGTCGATGGTGGCTTCCGTGACGAGGCCCTGCTTCACGGCCGCGGGAAGATTGTCGCGGTAGGTGGAGCTGGTCATCTCGATGTTGACCCCGGCGGTGACGGCGCGAACGGCGGCATCGGCGGGGCTAGAGGCAAAGCCGTGGGTCTGGAGGCTGGCGACCGACTCCCAGTCGCTGATGATGATGCCTTTGAAGCCCCATTCCTTGCGCAAGACATCTTGCAGGAGCCAGGTATTTCCGGTGGCGGGAACGCTGTTCAGGTCCATGTAGGCCGACATAATAGCGGCGGTTCCGGCGTCCACACCGGCATGGTACGGGCGCAGATAGACGTTGTGGAGAAGGTCGTCGGAGATGTCGGAGCTGTCGTAGTCGCGGCCACCGACCGCCGCGCCGTAGCCGGCAAAGTGTTTTACCGAGGTGATGAGGTGGTTGGGGCTTCCGACATAATCGCCCTGAAAGCCGCGGACCTGGGCGGCGGCGATGGCCGAGCCGAGGACGGGGTCTTCCCCGGCGCTCTCCATGATGCGTCCCCAGCGGGCGTCGCGGGCGATGTCGACCATGGGCGCAAAGGCCATGTGGATACCGGCGGCGCGAGCCTCTTCGGCGGCGAAGGCCTGCGTTCGGGTGACGAGGGCTGGGTCCCAGGAAGACGCCATCGCGAGCGGGATGGGCGCGGTGGTGCTGAAGCCGTGGATGACGTCGTAGCCGAAGAAGAGGGGGATGTGGAGGCGGGATTGTTCGACGGCGATGTGCTGCAGTTGGTTGATCCGGACAGGGTCGGTGAAGAAGAGGAAGGAGCCGGTACCGCCGGTACGGACGAGCTCTTCGGCCACCGGCGGAGGCGTGTACATGGGCTGACCGGCGGTCTGCTCCATTTGGCCGATCTTTTCGGCGAGGGTCATGCGCGCGAGCAGGGCATCGACGAAGCGCGCGACCTGCGCGTCGGTGGGCCGGGGTGCTTGGTGAGCGGCCTGTGTGGTCTGCGCGACACAGCAGGAGAGGCTGGACAGAAGACATGCTCCGGCGAAAAGTTGGCTCAACATTGGTTTGCGATGCATGGGTGTCCTTCCAGACCGTATTCACACTGTAACTGTGCGGTTGGGCAGTTGGCAAAGAGGACGCCTCTTACCGGGATTGTGCCGGTTGTGGTGAGATGGTGTGTGGAGAGGCCATGGCGCGGCAAAGGCTCACGTTGACAGGGGTGTGGCTGCTGGCGGGATGCGGCCTGTGGGCGCAGACGGGTGCGGCCAAACCGGCGGCTGGACCTGTGCCCTCCGTGAGTAAGTCATCGATTGCGTTTGAAAATACGGCTACGCAGGCTCATCTGAACTTTGTCTTGAATAGCAGCATCAGCGCGCACCGGTACTCGATCGAGACGATGACCGGCGGCGTGGCGATGTTCGACTACGACAATGACGGGCTGTTGGACCTCTTCTTTACCAATGGCGCGGAGATTCCTACGCTGGAGAAGACGAATGCGGGCTTTCAAAACAGGTTGTTTCACAATAATGGCGATGGGACGTTTACGGATGTGACGGCGAAGAGCGGGCTCGCGGGGGCAGGGTACTCGATGGGCGTGGCGGCGGGGGATTTCGACAACGACGGGTGGGTGGACCTGTACGTGACGGGCGTGAACGCGAACCAGCTGTTTCATAACAATGGCAATGGGACCTTTACCGATGTGACGGCGCGGGCAAAGGTGGGCGGAGCGGTTCCGGGGATCGGAAAGGCCTGGGCGGTGACTGCGGGATGGCTGGACTACAACCATGACGGGCTGCTGGATCTGTTCGTCGTGAATTACCTGAACTACAACGTGAAGACGGCCGCTAGCTGTAGCACGCACAAAATTACGACCTATTGCTCACCAGACGACTTCGAGGGGCTGCCGAACATCCTCTACAGAAACAACGGCGATGGCACGTTCACGGATGTTTCCGCGGAGAGCGGGGTAGGGAAGTATGTCGGCAAGGGAATGGGCGTGGCGTTCGCGGATTACGATGGCGATGGATGGATCGACATCTTTGTCTCAAACGACACCTTTCCGAACCTGCTGCTGCGCAACCATGGCGATGGGACCTTCAGCGACGAGGCCATGAACGCGGGCGTGGCGTACAACGCGATGGGCAAAACCGTCGCCGGGATGGGCGCGGACTTTCGCGATCTGGATAACGATGGCAAGCCGGACATCTTTCATACGGCGATGTTTGGCGACTCGTTTCCGTTGTACAAGAACCTGGGCGACGGTTTGTTTGAGGATCATACGAGCGCTTCCGGGATGAACGTTTCGACGGTGAAGCAGACCGGGTGGGGGACAGGAGCGTATGACTTCGACAACGACGGGTTGAAGGACCTGTTCACGGCCAATGCGGCGATCCTGGACAATGCGATGGAGGTGGAGCATCATCCGTTTGCGCTGCCGAACAGCGTGTTTCGCAATGTAGGAGGGCTCGGCTTTCAGGATGTGAGCGGAACGGCGGGAGCGGCGTTTGCGATGGCGGCGCCGCATCGGGGGGCGGCGTTCGGCGACCTGAACAACGACGGGAAGATCGACATTGCGGTGACGGTGTTGAACGGCCCGGCGGAGCTGCTGATGAACCGGACGGAGAGCCGGAACCATTGGATTCTGCTGAAGCTGGTGGGGGTGAAGGATAATCGCGACGGGCTGGGTACGAAGGTGAAGATCACGACGGCGCGCGGCAGCCAGTACAACGAGGCGACGACGGCGGTGGGGTATAACTCGTCGAGCGATAAGCGGGTGCATTTCGGGCTGGGGGATGCGGCGATGATCGAGCGGATCGAGCTCGTGTGGCCCACGGGCGTGAGGCAGACGCTGCGCGATGTCAAGGCCGATCAGGTGCTGACGATCCGGGAGTTGGCGGACCCGCGGTAGAGGCAAGGCGGTCTGCGAGGGCGGCCTGGTTGTTGCCGCGAAGGAGCTTGTCGAGGGGCTGTGCGATGGCTGGCTGGGTGCGTGCGTAGGCGCTGAGGGTCTCGGCGATCAAGATAGCTTGTTGCGGTTTGCCGAGGTGGAAGTAGGCGTCGCAGAGCATATAGAGGAGGGTGGGGTCGGTGGTTTTGGAGCGGGTAATAAGCTCGACCGCTGGTTGCCACTGCTGGCGGCGGTAGTGGACTTCGCCGAGTTCGGCAGTGGCGAAGGCGTGGCTGGCGTCACGGGCGAGCTCCGCTTGGAAGAGAGGCTCGGCGCGGTTGAGGTCTCCCTGTTGCAATGCGAGATAGCCGAGATAGGTGCGCGCGTCGGGAGTTTTGGGGTCTAAGGTAAGGGCATGCTCGAAACAGCGCTTGGCGTCGGCGTTGTTGCCGAGGGAGAGGTAGGTTGCGCCGAGCGAGACCCAGGCGCTGCCTTCGGTCATGTCAGCGCCCTTGTTGTTTGCGGCCAGGAGCGCGAGGGCTTCGCCTTCATGGGAGTTTCTGAGAAGTTCGCGGGCGCGGTTGAGGACGGCGTCTTGGCGGCGCTGCTCGTCTTTGGTTAGGGTGAAGGTGAGGTGCTGCTGCATCTCGCGGTGGAGGGCGGCTTCGTGCTGGGCCGCGGCAGTGTCGCTAAGCCCGGCGTAGGCGCGGGAAAGAAAAAAGTGGGCCAGAACCTGCGTCGGATCGGCCTGGAGCGCGCGCTGGAGTGCGTCGACCGCGGATGGAAAGCGCTTGAGTTCGAGCTCGCATTGACCAAGGGCGACGAGGGCGGGAGCGTCGTTGGGACGCGCCTCGACGACGCGCTGGAGGTTGGCATCGGCGGCGGTCCAGTCGGCGAGTTTGATCTGGACGGTGGCGAGGAGCATGAGATTGTCGATGTCCCGAGGCTCGGCGCGGGCTTCGCGTGCGGCGTACACGGCGGCTTTCTGGAGATCCATGCCGGCATAGCTGGCGACGGCGAGATCGAAGTCGATGCGGGGCAGCGAAGGATCGGCCTGCTGGGCTTTGAGGAGCCAGGGGATCGCCTGGTCGTCCTGTCCCGCGCTGACGAGGAGTTCGCCATACTTCTGCCATAGGGCCGCGGTGCCGGGACCTTTGACGATGGCGGCATGGAGGACCTGTAGGGCGTGGTCGTTGCGGCCCTGAAGATGCTCCGCCTGTGCCAGATAGTAGCTGGCTTCTTCGTCGCCGGGCCGGAGGCGCAGGCGATGCTCCAGGAGCTCGGTGGCGCGGTCGAGGTGGCCGGTGAGGAGCTCTATGGTGCCGACTTTGAGCAGCATGTCGGAGTCGGCGGGCGCGAGCGCGAGCACAGCGCTATAGGCGGCAAGGGCCTCGGGGTTGCGGCCCATGTCTTCCAGCAGCATGCCGCGAAGCTTGAGGCCGGAGAGGAAGCGCGGTTGGGCGGCGAGGAGCGAATCGACAAGGCGGAGAGCTTGAGGAGCATCACCGGCTTGCGCGAAGGCGATGGCTTCGTGCATCTTGCGGGCAGTAACAGGGTCGGGACCCGAAGGAGGAGATTGAGATTGGCTGGCATAGGAAAGCAGCAACGCCACAGCAAGGAACGAGGCCTGAAGCAGAAGAAGGGCTTTGGCGGGAATCGAGTGAGAGCTCATTGCATAAAGCGAAGGCGTCCGCTAAAGAAAGAGTAGCAGGCGCCCTGGGATGAAGCAGGGAGGTGCGCCCGCCGAGTGAACATAGGTGCCGAGTGCATGAGGTACTGCTGTATGGCCCCGGCTACGCGGGCTGGATGGGAAGAACACCCTGGAACATGATGGCGGTCAACTCGGGCCCATGCTTTACTAGCCCAGTTTTTTGCAAGCTCGGCAATGGTGGTGTTGGTAACGGTGAGCGTGACGCCATTCTTTTCCATGCGCTTGCGGGCCATCAGATCCGACACGTCGAGCGGGGAACCGCTGGCGTCCACGATCGCATTGACTTCATACCCATCCTCTACGGCGCTAATCGATGGAAAGATGAGGCAAATGTCCGTGGTGATGCCTCCCATGATGAGCTGCCGCCGGCCCGTGGCCTTCACGGCCGCTTTGAACTCTTCGTCGTCCCAGGCGTTCACGATACCGACGCGCTTGATTCTGTTCTTGTACGCGTCGGGGGCGGCCTTTGCAAGATCCGGAGCAATCGGCCCTTGCACCATGTCTTCCTGGCTGCTGGTGATGATAATAGGCATCTTGAGAATAGTGGCTACCTTGGCCAGCGCCACGGCATTGCGCAAAGCGAGATCGGATGACATGCTTCTGCAAAGCTGCAACGTTCCTACTTGATAATCGACCAACACCAGAGCGGCTGTATCTGCGGAGAAAAACTTAGACATGAGAGTTACTCCTTCTTGTTCGTTCAGCGTTTGTGAGGTGGCTCGCCTTGAACGCAAGCCGTAAACCCTGCCATTCGCCGTCTGAGTCCAACTCAATGGAGACGGCGGTTGAGAATCAGCGTACTATGTGATCGACTACAGAGAGGCATGCATCTACTGCACGTTGGCTTTGCGGCGGATGTCTGTAAAACCATCACGGGGTTCGTGATTCTTCTAGGTTGCTGTTGTAAAAAACTGCATCAAAATCACTCCGCTTAGTGAAAACAGCAGGGCGATGGGCATCGCGATAGCGCCTACTTTCAAAAAATCCCAGAAACTTACATTCAGCTTTTCCTTACGCAGCGCTAGCAGCCAAAGAATGGTGGCGAGTGAACCGGTAATTGAAAGGTTGGGTCCTAGATCGACACCGATGAGGACGGCATGGGAAAGGAGCCCTTGGATGTGAGCCGCTTGCAATGTTCCACCGGCGATCAGTCCGAGAGGAAGGTTGTTGACCAGGTTGTTGCCTACCGCGACCGCAAAGCCGACCACCAGAGCCGCTACAGGAGGAGCAAGCTTTTGCGCGGCGGCGAGCCAGGATTGGGTCAACCGCAACGCTCCGACGCTCTCCACCGCGTCCACCATGATGAAGAGGCCGGCCACCAGGACGAGCGTGCTCCAACTGATCGCCTGGACAAGCTTCATCGGATTGCTCTTGCTCTTGATGGACACGACCGCCGTAATGGTCAGGGCGGCAAGGCACGCCGGAAGGCCAAGATCTTTGTGGAGCGCGGAGGCGGTCAGAAGCGTCATGACCATCAACGCTAAACCGCCGAGGACCAGCTTTCCCTCGCTCTTGAGCGGTTCGCTCTCAATCGTTTCTTCGATGCAGGCTTGGAGGTCCTTGCGATAGATCAGCCGCATCACGGCATAGGTCGCGGCGATGGATAAGAGGGAAGGGACCCCAAATGAGAGAAGCCATTGCCCAAGTGGCGGCATGGCCCCGCCATGGAAGACAACCAGATTTGCGGGATTCGAGATAGGCAAGACGAACGAAGCCGCGTTCGCGATGAGCGCGCAGACAAACAAATGAGGCAGCGGTTCTACCTTTGCCTTGCGCACGGCGGATAGGATGGCGGGGGTAAGGACGACGGCGGTCGCGTCGTTGGACATGAAGATGGTAACGAGCGTACCGATACCGAAGACGAGCGTAAACAGACGCGCGCAGGAACCGTGAGCCGCCTTGACGGCCGCCGAGGAGAGCCAGTCGAAGACGCCATGCTCGCGGGCCAGTTCCGACAGAAGCATCATGCCGATCAGGAAAAGGTAGACATCCGTCCCTTCACCGACTGCTTTGCCCGCAAGTTTGAGCGGCACCAAGCGAAGGACGATGAGCAGCAAGGCTCCGCCGCTAATCCAGTACACCTCTGCGATGTCCTTGGGGCGAATCAGCATGAGGAGAATGCTGATGCCAACGATCAGGGGAAGCAGAACGTGAGCCATGGCGGGAGCAATCATCGACCTACTTCTTTTCGTTATTTGGGCCGTACATGTGAGTGCATTTCGAGCGAGGAATGGCACCACAAGTGGTAAGAATACCCACATGGATGAACTCTATCTATTCCCACGCCTTTTAGATTGTGACGGTTCTTGATTGTGGGGCTTGATCCAAGTGCTGCATACCTAGAGGTCTGCCGATCCATAGAACGGGACGCGTACTAAGTTGCGAGCGATTGTGAGGTATTGGTTGCGGGGGTAGGATTTGAACCTACGACCTTTGGGTTATGAGCCCAACGAGCTACCGGGCTGCTCCACCCCGCATTCCCAATATAACGCGATTGTGAATGTGGGTCAACCGTTTGCGGCTAGCGGCGTGGGGCCACGGCGATGCCCAGGCCGCTTAGTTTGCTGCGGGCGAGCGAGGCCTCTGGAGAGTTGGGAAAGCGTTGGATCAAGGCGCGGAACTCGCGCACGGCGGCATCGTTCTGCTTGAGCGCAAGTAAGGCCTGTCCCTTGTGCAGGCGCGCTGCCGGCACTTTGTTGCTGGAAGGGAAATGGTCGAGGACCATGTCGTAGTCTTTACCGGCTTCGCCGTATTTGGCGGCGCGATAGTCGATCTCGCCAAGATAGTAGAAGGAGTTGCCAGCCAGCGGGTTGTCGGGATAGTAGCGGATAACGTCGGCAAACTCTCCTGCGGAGAGAGAGTATTTGGCTGCCATATAGTCGCCCAACGCGGATTTGTAGAGCTCGTCTACGGGAGGCGAAGCAGCCGCAGGCGCAGCGGCCATGGGCGTGGCGGCAGAGGGCTTCCCACGGCGGCTGATGGGCGCGGGCATATCGGAGTTGGTTGGCGGTGTCGAAGGCAGGGCGGAGTCTGGCTGCGCTGTAACGGGTGCGGTAGTTGACGTGACAGGTGCCGCAGTGATGCTCTGCTGTTGGTTCTGAATATCTTGGGTAAGCTTTTCAAGGCGGGCAAGGCGCGTCTTCATCTCGTCGAGTGAATCGTTGAGCGACTGGATCTGCCCGGAGAGCTGATCGAGCTTGCCGCCTTGCGCTTCATTCTGCGTCTGAAGACTGCGGGCGACCGAATCCATGGTGGCGGACATCTTGTTGACGGAATCGGCGTTCTGCTGGACGAGGTCCTTCATCACACCCATGCGCTCGTCGTTCGATTGCTGAAGGCGCGCGACGGCGTCCTGTAGCTGTTGCACCTGCGTTTGCAACTGGACCATCTCTTTGCTGACGGCAAACGCGGGAGAACTGAGCAACAGAGCGGCGAAGAGAGCGAAAATGCGGCGGAGAGGCGTCATAAGACTCCGATTCGGTCGTGCAGGTCTTTGCGGGAGATATCCTTTACGCGAAGACCCCATCCTCCGCCATTTAAACGCAAAGGATGGGATCTCAGGAGAACAATCAAGCTACCGGTCAAGGGAGAACTGCGCGCGGCGGTTCTGCTGGAAGCAGCTCTCGTCCTGTTCGGTGCAAAACTGCTTTTCCTTGCCATACGAAACGACGCGCAAACGGCTACCGGCGACACCCGCGTTGGTAAGCGCCATCTTGGCGGCGTTGGCGCGGTTTTCACCAAGTGCCAGGTTGTACTCGGCCGAGCCGCGATCATCGCAATACCCTCCGATAACCACCTTAATGGCCGGGTGCGACGAGAGATAGCTGGCGGCATGGGCGGCGTCCGTTTGCCCCTCAGCGTCGAGCTCGTAACTGTCGTAGCCGAAGAAGATGTCCTTCACGTTCTGGTGAAAAGCCTCTTCGCTCCCCATGTCGCCGCTGGCGTTGCTGCCCGTGTCTGCGGTGGGCACCGTAGGCGCGACGGGCACGCGCACCGTGACGCGGACGCTTGCCTCTACCGTGCCACCAGGACCTTTCGCGGTCAGGTGGAAGTTGGTCGAGTTCGAAGGCGCGACTGTCTGGGTGCCATTCACCGGGACCGCGCCGACCCCGTCGATGGTAACCGTATCCGCGTCCTTGGTGCGCCAGTTGAGCACAACGGACTGGCCGAGATCGATGGCGAGCGGATCGGCCGTAAGGCTGGCGGTGGGCGCGGTGCCCGTGGTGGTGCTCGGCGGGCCTGCCATCGTGCCGATGTTCGAGTCGATACCCTTTTTGTGGCAGCCGGCGGCGACTAGAGCCAGAGCGGTGGCGATGATGTAATTGCGCGTACGGCGAAGCGTCATGCGGTCTCTCCTGATAACAATCTCAATGGTATAGATGCGTCCCGTTACGGGCTTGGCGAATTACTTCCAACTCCAGTTCGGCATATCGCCGCCCGCACCGGTCAGCGGATGGCGGCCCGTGCCGTCAGCAAGCATGGACCAGATGCGTGTGTCTCCGGCCCGTCCGCTGGAGGAATTGGCATAAACGATGTGCCGTCCGTCGGGCGACCAGGATGGAAAGTCGCAGCGTCCGCCGTCGTGGGTGAGCTGAATCCACTTCTTCGTGGCGATCTCCATCACGTAGATGTCCTGGCCGCCGGGCGCGCCGGGGCCATATTTGCGGTCCCAGGCGAAGGTGAGGAACTGGCCATTGGGCGACCAAGAGGGCGAAGTCGCGTAGCCGCCGTCGGTCATGCGTTGAACGCCCGAGCCGTCCGTCTCCATAATGTAGAGCTGCGGCAGCCCGGTGCGTCCGCTGATCCACGCGATCTGTGCGCCTGTCCGGGGATTGAAAGTGGGCGAGACATCCGGTCCCTTGAAGCTGGTAACGCGGCGCGAAAGGTTTCCGTTAGTGTCCGCAATCCAGATCTCGGGGTCACCAGAGCGCGAGGAAGAGAACGCGACTTCCCGTCCATTCGGTGCCCATGCGGGTGAGAGGTTAGTCCCGCTGTTGGCCGGGAAGGCCACGTCTCGACCCAGCAGCAGCGAATACATCCTGATTTGGAAGCCGTACTTGCCGAGCGAGGAGTAGGCGAGGCGGGAATTATCGGGCGACACCCGCGGCGAAAGCGAGATGGTGCCGAGATGCGTAATCGGGTGTTGGTTCGCGCCGTCGTAATCCATCGCCCAAATCTCTTTGTTGCCTCCAGCGATGCGAACGTAGTAAATCTTCGTCTCGGCAATCCCGGAGACGCCACCGCCGAGCCGGAAGATGATCTCGTCCGCGAAGCGGTGGGCGATCTGGCGGGCCGAGTTCTCGCTCGGCTCCTCGGCGTATTGCTTTGCAAGCACCTGGGGGTACTGGGAGTTCTTTGCGTCGAAGAGGTATCCGGCCACAACCAGCTTGCCGCCTTGCACACCGAGCGACCCAAAGGCGACCATCGCAGCGGAAGCGGGCGCGTTCGACCATTGCGCGAGGCTGATCTCAGCCGGGGTGCCGGGGGTCGCCTGTGGGGCGAGCGACTTCGAAACGATGTCGAAGATGCCTGCATTGGCCAGGTCGGAGTAGAGCGTGGCGTCGAAGGTGCGCTTGTCTGTTGAAGTCTGCGCGTCGGCTGCGGACGGTTTGAAGTCGGCCACGGCGATGCGGATGCGCTCGGCCCCGGAGGAGGTTTCGGTTTTGAACCAGTCTTGCCCGCAAGCGGGAAGGGTAAGCAGGAGGGCGGCAAGCGCGAGTAGCGGTTTCATTCCCCTTCCATGATAGCCGGAAGCCAGCTGGAAAGCGGTGTGGCCGCAATAGGGGAGGAAGTTGCGCGGGTACTCCCAGGCCAGCCGGACCACCGACCGCGTATGCTTGAGGGCGCGGCTTTGAAAGGGTGTTGAACAATGAGTTTGTTGCGATGGGTCTGCTTGTTGACGGTTTTGGTAGGAGGCTTGAGCACGGGCCGTGCTCAGTTTGTCCACGCTGGCGGCAAAGAAATCCTGGATGGCGCGAACCATCCGCTGCTCTTGCACGGGATCAATCTCGGCAATTGGATGGTGACCGAAGGCTATATGTGGAAGTTCGAGGGCGGGCCGCAGTCCACGCGCGAGATCGAGGAGTTCGTGCAAGAGTTGCTTGGACCGGAGCGGTCGGCGGCGTTCTGGAAGATCTATCGCGAGACCTACATCACTCGCGATGACATCCATCAGATCAAGCAGATGGGCTTCGACTCCATCCGCGTTCCCATTCACTACAAGTTCTTTGGCGCGGACGATGCCGAGGGCTTCCGGCTGCTCGATCAGGTGGTGAAGTGGAGCGGCGAGGAAAAGCTGCTGGTGGTCATCGACCTTCATGCCGCTCCCGGTGGGCAAACGGGCGCGAACATCGACGACAGCAACGGCTACCCCTGGCTCTTCAAGGATGAAGGGGCCCAGCGTCAAGCCGTCGAGCTGTGGACGCGCATCGCCCGGCACTATCGCGACAACAAGACGGTCATGGGTTACGACCTGCTGAACGAGCCGCTGCCGCATTACCCGCAGCTCCGTCCGCTTGATCCCCTCTTGGAGCCGCTCTACAAACGTATGACGGCGGCCATTCGCACCGTGGATACTCATCATGCCATCATCTTGGGCGGCGCGAAGTGGGACGGCGATTTCAGCGTCTTCGGCCCGCCGTTCGACCCAAACCTGATCTACCAGCTGCACACCTATTGGACACCCCCCGTGCAGGCGACTGTGCAGAAGTACGTCGACTTCCGTGATCGCTTGAACGTGCCGATCTGGCTGGGTGAGTCGGGCGAGAACAATGACGAATGGGTGGCACAGTTCGCCCGTGTGCTTGAAAAGAACGACATCGGCTGGGCGTTCTGGCCTTACAAGAAGATGGACGCGACCTCCTCTCCGGTCAGCTATGCGCAGCCGGAGGGCTGGTCCGACATCACCGCCTACGCTAAATTGGAGCGCAACCTAGGCGGCGTGGAAAAGCGCCTCGCCCAGCGCCCTTCGCAGGGGGTCATCGACAAAGCGTTCGCGGGCTTGCTGGAGAACATCCGGTTCGATCATGAGCGGCGCAACGAAGGCTACATCCGCGCGCTACTTCCCGCCGCCACGCCTCAACCGTGATCTCGTCAGCTACTTAGGGCTGCTCTGGGCCTGCACCTTGGGCTGAAGGACATGTACCTGCTCACCCTCGCTGAGTGAGTCGGGAGGGCTGTCGATCACGCGCTGCCCGGGAGCAAGGCCGGAGACGACCTCGACCTGGGTGCCAAAATCGCGCCCCAAGGTGATCGGCACCAGGTGCGCTTTGTCGCCCGCTTGATCGTGTTCGAGCGTAGCCGCGCGCATACCTTCGCCTCGAAAAATCAACGCGCTAACGGGTAGCAACACTGTGGGCGAGCCGGTAGCTAGCTTCATGTGTACTTGCGCGAACGAGCCGGGAAGCAACTCGCCGGTACGGTTCGGCACGTCCACCTCGACCAGCAGGGTGCGGGTGGCGGGATCGATGGCATCGGCATTGCGGACGAGCTTGCCGGGGAACGTCCGGCCGGGAAATTGCGCGAGCGTCAAGGAGGCTGTAGTTGACGGCTTGGCGTCGCGCGAGTCGATCTGCGGCACATTGACGAAGACGCGCAGGGGGTTGATGGCGGCGACGTGGAAGAGTTCGCGTGTGGCTCCAGGCGTGGGTCCGTTGCCGCCACTGCTGGAGCCGGCGGTGATGAGCTGGCCTTCGTCCGTGTTGCGAGCCGTGACCACCCCGTCGAAGGGTGCTGTGATGCGCTCAAACGATTGCAGGTCTTGGAGGCGCCGGACATTGGCCTCGGCCGAGTTGACGATGGTCTGCCGTCCGCGTGCGTCGGCGGCGAAGTTCTCAGCCTCTTGGCGCGAAACGGAGTTGGTGGTCAGCAGGTTGTTGTACCGGTCGGAGGTAGCCTGTGCGATCTGCAGATTCGACTGCGCCGTGGCGAGATCCGCCTTGCCCTGCTGAAGCTGCTGATCGACCTCGGGCGACTCGATCACCGCCAGCAGCTGACCGCGCTTCACGTGGCCGCCGATGTCAACGTACCAGTGCTTCAGATAGCCGCTGGTACGGGCGTAAATTGGCGCATCCCGAAAGGCCTGGATATTGCCTGGCAGCACGATCTCCTGCGCTGGGGCACCCTGCTTGGGCACTATCGCCACTACTTCGGGAACAGCCGTGGCCGTGGTGTCGACCGCCAGCTTGTGCTCCGTGCGCTTGCGCGAGACGATTCCGGTGACCGCAAGGATCGCCGCAACGATCAGCACGATGGTGAGCACAACCGCAACGGTGATCTTCGAAACCTTGGGCGGAGCTTCGCGGCCTTGGGCTTCACGGTGGGGCGATACGGTGCTCATCGGGTAGCCTCCTGCAATTCTTGCGCGTGCGGTTCGCGCGCTTGCTTCTGGTCTTCGTCCGGGTTGCCGGATGGGGTGTTGCGATACAAGAGGCTAAAGAAGACCGGCACAAAGGTAAGTGTCGCGACCGTCGCCAGCAGCAGCCCGCCGATCACCGCGCGTCCCAGCGGAGCGTTCTGCTCACCGCCATCTCCCAACCCCAGCGCCATCGGCACCATGCCGATAATCATCGCCAGCGCAGTCATCAACACTGGCCGAAAGCGCGTCTCGCCCGCCGAAAGCGCCGCCTCGACCGAGTTCATCCCTTCCAGCATCTGCTCCTTGGCGAAGGAAACGACCAGGATGCTGTTCGCCGTGGCCACTCCCATGCACATAATGGAGCCAGTCAGCGCCGGCACGCTGATCCGTGTATGCGTCAAAAACAGGAACCAGACGATACCGCAAAGCGCGGCGGGCAGCGCGGCGATGATGATGAATGGGTCCAGCCATGACTGAAAGTTGACGACGATCAGCAAATAGACCAGAACGATCGAGAAGAAGAGGCCGCCCACCAGCCCGACGAACGAATCGCGCATGGTCTGGATCTGTCCGCGCACGATCACCTGTGAGCCGCGCGGCAGCGTCTTCGCGTTGTCCGCGACGATCCTGTCAATGCGCTTGGCCACGCTCGCAAGGTCCGTGCCTTCGACCGCGCCGTAGACGTCGATCACCGGTTGCACGTTGTAGTGGCTCACCGTGCCCGGCTCCGTCCCGCGCGTGATGGTGGCAAGGTTGCCGAGGATCTGCGGGGTGGCGCTGGAAGCATTGGTGACGGGGATATTCTGCAGGTCTTGCAGACTCTGCACGTCGTACTGCGGCTCCTGCACGGCAATGTTGTAGCTCACGCCGTTCTGCGGATTCAGCCAGTACGTGGGCGTCGTTTGAAAGCTGCCGCTTAGCGTCACCAGCAGATTGCCCGCGACATCACGCTGCGAGTACCCGACCTGCTGCGCCTGCGTGCGATCGACGGCCACGGTGAACTTGGGCGCATCGAACGGCTGCTGGATGCGAAGGTCGGTCGTGCCCGGAACCTGCGCGATGTCCGTCATCAGCTTCTCGGCATAATCATGGTTGGCCTTGAAGTTCGCACCCACCACCTGCACATCGAGCGGCGCGGGCAGGCCGAAGTTCAGGATCTGACTCACGATGTCTGTCGGCAGATAGTAGAACGTCGTGCCAGGAAAGCGGTCCAGCAAACGGCGGCGCAGCTCCTGCGTATAGCCTTCCGTCGCATGGTGCTTCGCCGTAAGCGAGACGAGGATGTCGGCGTCGCCCGCGCCCACCGGGGCGGAGTTGCTGTAGGAGAGGTTCAGACCGCTGTAGGGCAGACCGACGTTATCGATGATCGTGACCAACTCGTCCTTGGGAATGAGTTGCCGGATGGTCTGGTCGATCTCATCGCATAGCTTGGCCGTCTCTTCGATCCGGGTGCCCGTGTGCGCGCGGACGTGGAGCTTGAACTGGCCGCTGTCGGTCGTGGGAAAGAAGTCCTGCCCCAGCCACGGATATAAACCGGCGAGTGATACCGCACAGAAGCCGAAGAAGCAGACCAGAAAGATGACGCGGTGCTCCACGCAAAGCGCGAGA
Organism: Acidobacteriaceae bacterium; assembly: GCA_965277085.1. Taxonomy (GTDB): domain Bacteria; phylum Acidobacteriota; class Terriglobia; order Terriglobales; family Acidobacteriaceae; genus Edaphobacter. The sequence continues at coordinate 3,582,267 of OZ255708.1, read as the reverse complement.
AAGCCGTAGTACCCCGAGCGCAGCCGCTCAAACCCGCGCTCGAACCCGCGTTGAAAGACCGCAAACGGATTGCGGCTCGTCTTCTTACGCTCCTCCTCTTCGTGCGAGTGCCGGTGCAGCAGGTACTTCGCCATCGTCGGCACAATGGTGCGCGAAAGAAAATACGAGGCCAGCATGGCGAAGACCACCGCTTCGGCCAGCGGCACGAACAGATACCGCGCCACGCCCGAAAGGAAGAACATGGGCACAAACACGATGCAGATCGAGAGCGTCGACACAAACGCCGGGATCGCGATCTGCGACGCCCCGGTAAGGATCGCGTCCTCCACCTCTTTGCCCGATTCTAGATTCCGGTTGATGTTCTCGATCTCGACCGTGGCGTCGTCCACCAGGATGCCGACGGCCAACGCCAACCCGCCAAGTGTCATGATGTTGATCGTCTCGCCCAGCGCCGACAGGGTGATGATCGAAACCAGAATCGACAGCGGGATGGAGACAGCGATGATCAGCGTGCTACGCCAGCTCCCGAGGAAGACGAGGATCATGATCGCCGTCAGGCAAGCGGCAATGATCGCCTCGCGAATGACACCATCGATCGCTCCGCGCACGAAAATCGATTGGTCGGCCAGTGGCGTAATCTTCAGTTGCGGAGGCAAGGTCGCGGCGAGCTGCGGCAGCCGGGCCTTGACGCGGCTGATGATGTCGAGCGTCGAGACCTGCCCAGACTTCTGGATCGTCACCAACGCCGATCGCTGGCCGTCCACCCGAACGATGTTGGTTTGCGGAGGCGAGCCGTCGCGGACGTGCGCCACATCATGGACGTAGATCGTCGCGCCGTTCAGGCTTTTGATCGGGATGTCGTTCAGTTCCTGGATCGTACTTGGGCTGCTGTTGGTCTCCACCTGGTACTCGTACTGGCCGACCTTCGCCGTGCCCGCCGGAACGATAATGTTCTGCGCGCTGAACGCATTGACCACATCGGTCGGCGATAATCCCTTCGCCTGCAAGGCCTCGCTGTCGATATCCACCTGCACCTGGCGCTGCTTGCCGCCATACGGGAAGGGGATCGACGCGCCCTGCACCGTTGCCAGCTGGGTGCGAATAAAGTTGGTGCCGATGTCGTTGAACTGCTGCTCCGAGATGCCCGCACCGGAGAGCGAAAGTTGCAGCACGGGCACGCTCGACGCGCTATACGTGATAACGAGCGGCGGCGTGATGCCGGGCGGCAACTGCCGAAGGGCCGCCTGTGCGGTTGCCGTAACCTGCGCGACTGCGGACGGCAGATTAGCTTTCGGTTGGAAGAAGATCTTGACCACCGCGATGCCGGTCAGGGACTGCGACTCGATATGCTCGATGTCGTTGACGGTGGTGGTCAGGTTGCGCTCGAACGGCGTGACGACGCGATTACCCAGTTCCTGCGGCGACAAACCCGTGTAGTTCCAGATGATCGACACGATGGGAATGTCGATGTTCGGGAAGATGTCTGTCGGGGTGCGGACAATGACGATCGGCCCCAGGATCAGCAGCAACAGGGAGAGCACAACAAAGGTATAGGGCCTGCGCAGCGCAAGGCGGACAATCCACATGCCAACGTCTCTCCGGTGTTCCTTTCAGTATATGTAGACGTGCGCCTGGGGGCTGAAGACTCTCCGGTGCCCTTACCAGGCGTGGAAGAAACCATCGCGTTCTTCGAGGCGCACTTCCGTCGAAAACAGCTCTGAAAGACGCGCCTCCGTGAGCAGATCGTGCTTGGAGCCATCCGCGACGATGCGTCCATCGCGCATCATCAAGATGCGGTCGATCTCCGGCAGGATGTCCGCAATGTGATGTGTGATCAGCAGGATGCCGGTCCCCGCCTGGGCAAGCCGGCGAAGCAGCAGCCGAAGATCGCGCTGGGCGGCGAGGTCGAGCGCATTCGATGGCTCGTCGAGAAGAAGCATGTCCCCCGACCCAACCAGCGCGCGCCCAATCATGATGCGCCGCTGCTGCCCGGCGGACATCGCCCCGACCGGCTTGTCGCGCAGGCTCACCGCGTCCACCTGCTCGAGGACTTCGGCGGCGCGCACCCGCATCTCCGGCGTGACGAGGAGGTTCGGCCATAGCGTGGAGCTCGAAAAGAAGCCCGTCAGGATCGCGTCCATGCCTGTGGTGCTCAGGGCAGGCTTACCCGGCAGCTCCGGGGAGACGACGCCGAGACGCCTTTTCAGTTCGGTCAGATCCCATCGCTGCCGCCCGAAGATGCGGACGCGCGTCTCGGGAAGCGCGAGCGGATAGCACTCGCAGGTCATGGTCTTGATCAGCGTCGATTTGCCGCAACCATTCGGGCCCAGAATGGCGACATGCTCACCTTGAGCGATCTGAAGGTTGATGTCGTGCAGGACGACAGTCTCCCCGCGAACGACCGAGAGGTGTTCAAAGTGCAGAAAGGAAACCATGCCTCAGAATAGAACGCGCACATGATTGAGCACTAAAAGTGTGGAGGACAAACCTTGGTTACGAAAGGTGCATCTACACCCCGTACTTGCGGTGCTACTGTACCGATAGTAGTAGTCGTTCATCTCTCTGCCTCGGTCGCCCGGACCAGGATGAGTCGACTCCATGCGATCGATTCGCCAATGGAGGAGAACGGATGAGCACACTGACCACAAGGAACCAAGCCCTACAGGATGTCGAGACGCAGACTCACGTTCCCGAGACCCTGGTCGAGCGCAAGCGGTCGGCGTCACGCTTGTCGAGACTTCTATCGTGGTACAAAGTAGCCGTCTCCGAGCCCGTTAGTGATACAGAAGAGGCCGAGTGGCAGAAGTATTCTTTCTGATTTCTCGAACAACCGACGGATCCTGGCCACTCCCGACCTACAGACCACGCAGAACAGAACCAACCAAGCCGCCCACGACCCCGCCCTCCGCCTGTTGCGTGCGACCCGACGGCATATACTCCTGGAGCTGATGGGCTAGCCGCGAAATCGGCAGCGTCTGCAGCCACACGCGGCCCGGCCCGGTTAGCGCGGCAAGAAAGATGCCGTCGCCGCCGAAGATCATGTTCCGCAGCCCCGGAATGCGTGTGATCTGGAAGTTGACGCCGCTCTGGAAGGCCCCGACATGGCCAGGATGCACGCGCAGCGTCTCACCGGCGGCCAGGTCCTTCACGATCACCTCGCCCGACAGCTCCAGCCACGCCATGCCATTGCCTGTGATCTTCTGGAGCAGAAAGCCGTCTCCCCCAAAGATACCCGCGCCTAGCGACTGCTGAAAGCCGACCCCGAGGTTGACCGCCGCGGTCGCGCAGAGAAAGCCATGCCGGTGGACGAAGTACTCGTGGTAAGGCCCGACCTCGACCGGAACGATATGGCCGGGAACGCGGGTCGCAAACGCCACCTCGCCTGGCGCACCGATGGCTCGGTACTCGGTCATAAACAGCGATCCGCCGCCCGCCACGCGCGAGATTGCGCCGAAGAAGCCTCCGCCGCCGCCCATCTGCGTGTGGGTCGTCATCTGAATCGAGCTTGTCATCCAGGAGAGCTCGCCCGCCTCCGACACGATCGCGTCGTTGTGGCCAAGTGCGAACTCCAGGACAGGCATGGTGGTGCCGAGAATGCGGGACTGCATGGCGACTCCTGATCCAACGTGAGCAAGTATAGCCGCGCCGAAGCTATGCGCGGCGCGAAAATCCGGTGCGGAAAAGAACGCCAAGGATGCGCGTGGCCGCTTTGAACGAAGCGGCAAGATCGCCCGAGACCTTGCTGGTCCCCCCGATCCGCCGGCGATAATTGACCGTGATCTCCTGAATGCGGAGCTTGTGCTGTGCGGCTTTGATCTGCATCTCCAGGTTCCACCCATACGTCATCTCGGACATCCCGAGTTGTTCGAGTGAGCTGCGGCGAATCGCACGAAACGGCCCCATATCCGTATAGCGAACGCCCTGGGTAAGGCGCAGCAACCAGCCGACAAAGTGGGCGGCGAAGACCTGCGAGGGCAGCATCGACCCAGCTTCGCGGGTGCCCCGTATCCGCGAACCGAGCACGAAGTCGGCCTCGCCGCGTTCGATGGGCGCAACCAGCCGCGCAAGATCCTCCGGGATGTCCGACCCGTCGCCATCCATATAGACCAGGATCGTGCTCGCCGGCAGCGCCGCATCCGACCCAGCCTTGCAGGCATGGCCATACCCGCGCGGAGAAGAGACGACCCGCGCTCCGGCCGCTCGCGCCTCGTCACCTGTTCCATCAGTAGACCCGTTGTCGGCAACGATGCACTCGGCCAGCAGCGGCCACGGAAGGGAACGGACCACGGGGCGGATAGACTCGGCCTCGTTCAGCGCGGGAATGATGAGGGAAGTGGAGGACATCAGGAGATCTTCCTAGAACGCCTTTGGCGCATCCACGCCAAGGGATAGGCAGCGAACAGGATGGACCAGAGGCACATACCCAACGGCACCCACCAGCTGCCATCGCCCTGGTCCTCTGACGAGATGGTCAACGAAAGACCTACGCCTAAAAACGTAAACGTCATTGAAAGCAGAGAACCAAAAAGCAGCGTGTACCGATTGACCTTTACGGCTCCGGCGAGAACTTCGAATCCTAGACCGACAAACCACCAAGCTGGTACGCAAAATAGCGGGAACGTGAGTGCCCGCCATGATTCCATGGGCAGTTCGGCCTTAAGCCAGTTCAGCTGCCGTATTGGAAAAGACACAACTACATCTGAAATCAGACCGGGCATATTCATTGCGGTGATCAGGTGAGACCGTTTAGTAGACACATCTGACAAGGCAAATTGAACGAACATCGCGTGTTGAATGTTTGCTCGTATTTTCTCTGTACCGATCTCTAAAAGTAATCTGTGCTGTGCTTTTGTAGCCAAGCTCAAGTAGGTGAGTGAGGCAGGAATGATAACAAGCACCAACCACATAACAAGGTTGAATAGAGGAAGCAACCATGAGAATGGCAGATAATGAGCTCGATCTCGTGCAGAGAAGATCATGCGGCCACATCGATAGTGCAAGAGAATACGGTTTGCCTGCTCCTGAAGCTCCGCGTCGTCACCATCTATTCACTTTATCGCGGAACACGAGATGATTGAGTGGCAAGCTGCGAAGCGCGATCATTACCACTAGGGCCGTCAACACCGCCCCATACAGCCATTCGTTCAACTGAAACTGCTTCGGCCCGTACCCGACCGCCAACGCGGTGTAACAAAAATAGAAGAGGCCGCAGATATACGTGACAGCGGGCAGATTAGGCAGCAGAACGAACAAAGGAATCAACCACGCGACGTACCAGGGATAGCGCGGGGAAAAAAGCAGGTTCATCGTCAGGCCGAGCGCAAAGGCGGGCGCGAGGAACGTGGTTGTCCGTTGTCCGTGTACCGTCATGCGTAAGAGCCCATCAGTCGAGCAGGTCCGCCAGCACCAATAGAGGAGCGCCGCGAACACCAATGCGGCGAAAACGAAGAACGCGACGGGCGGCATACCGTGCAGGCCGGGAAGGTGCTGCACGAGTTCGAGCAGAAAGTACCGTGAGCCCGAGTCCATACCCTCTTCTTTAACGTAGCCGCCAAAAAATCCAAACACCCCCATGCCCACCGACGAGTAGCAGGCATAGCCAAAGCCGATCATCGCGGCCATCACAGCGGGCATCTTCCAGTCTCCTCGCCGATACAGCGCCGGAAACAGAACGAGCGGATATAGCTTGGTCATCACAGCCAGCGCCAGGAAGACGCCGGTCAGTACGTCCCGCCGTCGATACCGCGCCAGCAGCGCGAGCACAATAAACGCCATCGCCACCGAGTCCAGATGCCCCGCCCCGGCGATCTCCCAGATGCCGACCGGACACCACGCGTAGAGCAGGGTACGCTCCCGGCGGACACCTAGCTCGCGAAGAAGCGCGACCAGCCCCCACATCGTCACTCCCTCGAACAGCACCATCGCCGTCTTCATAAAAGTGAGCTCGGGGTTGATGAAGGTGATGAGGTAAAAGAGCGCCTGCGCCGCCGGAGGATAGATGGTGTGGGCATAGTCGCGGCGGTTGATGTGGTCGAAGAGGTCCTGGTTCGGCTCGCGAAGAAACGCCAGCGCCGGGTCGCCCGGAACGTAGCGGTAGGGATTGATGCCCGCATGCTGGACCACACCATCCCAGGCATAACGGTAGACATCCGACGAAAGAAACGGCTCGGGAAACAGTGTGACCAGGCGGCACGCGATCGCCACCGCCAGAATGATCGGAAAGGTGTAACGATCGACCGGTTGCGTCAGGATCAGCACGCACGCGGCGGCATATAGGATGACCGACCAGCCCGACACACCCGAAAAGCCGATCGTGTAGTTGCTATATTCTGCGATCAGTTGCCTGGAAAGGAAGAGCAGGCCAGCGCCCAGCAGCAGCAACGCCGCGTTCGTATGCCATGCTTTCGCGGTGGACCAGTGTTCAGGGCGCGTCATGCTTTGGCGTAATCGGCTAGAAACGCCGCGGTATGCGGAGCGGCGTAGCCGGGGATCGTCGTGAAAGCCGGTGGGATGGCGTGGAGCAGCTCGTTCTGAAGAGTAGCAAGGGTAGCCGCGTCGTCCACGTCGTACCAAATAGGCAACTCAAGCAGCTCGATACCAGCGGCACGAATCGCGGCCACCGTCTCGGCATAGACGCTGCCGCTACTCCAGGTAATACCGGCGAACGGCTCAGGATGCGGCAGCTTCAGCCCAATTAGATAATACCCGCCATCGTCCGAGCCACCCAGCACCACGTGATCACCCGGCTTCAGCAACTCCGCCACAGCCTGCTCAAACGCCACAGCGGGCACGGTAGGAGAGTCCGAGTCGATCAGGCAAACCGCGCCATAGCCACAGGCGAGGATGTCCGTCGCCGCCGCCAAAAGCCGTTCCCCGAAGCCGTCGCCTCGTTGAAGTACAAGCCCAAAGCTCGCGGGAAGGATGCCGTCGAACAGCGCCTCCTCGCCCGCTGGCGTATAAGAAATCAGCCCATCCGCGGGCGCTCGCGTACACACCTCGGCGATGTTGTCGGTGGTGTCGCGTAGAAAGCAGATGTTCAGTGCGGCGGATTGTTCGAGCGTCAGCGGTGGTGCGAGCCTTGTTTTCACGCGGCCAGGACGCGGTGCCTTGGCCATCACCGCCAGCGCGCACCGGCCAGCTAATGCAGGATCAGTCGAGGCTGGGTCCAAAATCCGATAAGGCATGGCGTCAGGCAACGCTCCACTGCGGTGCCGGAGCCTCTGCCAACCGAGGCAGCGCCACCTCTTCGGCCTTCGTGCAGACCGCGTACTGATACCAGCCGTCGTACTCCAGCTCGACCGATCCCCACGGCTGCGAGTGGATCAGCGAAGCAAAGTCAAAGCGCGACATCACCTCGGCCTGCTGCGGCTCGCGATATTTACCGGCCGGGCTGGTGGTCAGCCGCGCCAGCAGCCACATACAGCTCAGCGGCAGACGGGTGCGAAAGCCGGACGTCGGTTCCGCGATGAAACATCGCCCGCCCGGCCGCAGCACGCGCAGAATCTCAGCCAGCACCGCCTCTTTGTTCGGCACGATCAGGAACAGCCGCGAGACGATCACCGCGTCGATCGGGCCGGGCAGCTCGGGCAGTGCCTGTGCATCGCCATGCCGGAAGGTACAGTTGCCAAGCGAGCGGGCACTGGCGCGGGATCGTGCCCGCGCGATCAGCTGCTCTGAGAGATCGATGCCTGTCGTGGCAATCTGTGGATATTGCTGAGCGAGCTTGCAGGCGTAGAAGCCAGGCCCACACCCGAGTTCGAGAACCTGCGTGCCGGGCAGCGGGCCGCCGGCGGGGAAGAGCGAATGGGCGATCTCTTCGGTATGGTCGCGAAACAGATACTCGCGGCAAAGAGAGTAGAACCAGGCCCACCGTTCAAAGAGGCTGTCCGGCTCGCTCGCCGTATGAGGCAGAGAGTTCGAGACCGCCTTACAATCGCTTGGTTCCATGCTTGACCCTGTTCCTGATAGATGCTCGGCGTACAACTGCGGTAGTCGGAGTGATCTGGATCGTTTCAGTTAAGAGTTCTATAGTAAGTCGGATGCCAGCGGTCGCATGTACAAAATCTTCGATGCACAATTCTGGCTTAGGAGGCGCGCTCCATGGAATGGAAAAGCGTCTCGAGTTCGATAGAGGTAGAGCCTGTAGCTGTAAGTTGGCTGGCTTCAGTCCACATCCCTTCTGAGTACATCCTCCCGGTGCGGCTTACGGGATCGACGATCCAAAGATGCTCAACGCCCATGCGAAGGTAGTCGTCGGCCCTTCGCTGCGTGTCGGTATAGCTGTCGCCGGGCGAGAGGACTTCTACAATCAGGACCGGCGGATCGAGCAGCACCTCGGGATGTGCGCCGACCGGCACCAAAGCTACGTCGGGGATGCGGACACGCGTGGGCGAGACTTGAACGCGCTGTTCGGTAAGCACCATAAGGCCGAAGGTTCGCTCACGTGCGATAAACCAACCGGTCAGCAACGCCTGTATGCGAGAGTGCTCGAACTTGCCCACGTTCCGCTCCCACAGCTCGCCGTCGATGTACTCCCGATCGGGCTCGTAGTTGGTGTGGAGATACTCGAGAAGCGGGATTTGTACGGAGGCGGCCATGATCTCCCCTTGCGCTCAGTCTAGCATTGGAGGATGCGGATTCTCTTGGTGGAGGACGAATCGCGACTGGCCGAGAACGTGGCGGCTGCGGTGCGCGACGGTGCCGGGTTTGCCGTCGATGTGGCCGAAGACGGAGAGACGGGACTCGACCTCGCCAGCTACGGACACTACGACCTGATCGTCCTCGATCTCATGCTGCCGAAGATGACTGGCGCGGCGCTGCTAAAGTCCCTGCGCGGCAAAGGAGACCGCACCCCGGTGCTTGTGCTCACGGCCAGGCAAGGCACGGCTAGCGTGATCGAGATGCTGAACCTCGGCGCGGACGACTACCTCGCCAAGCCGTTCGACCTCGGCGAACTGCTGGCCCGGATCAAGGCGCTCGTGCGTCGCGGCAAGGGCGTGGCCACCCCGCTGCTCCGGGTGCGCGATCTCGAGATCAACACCCTCGAACAAAGCGTGCGGCGCGGCGGCGCAACGCTGGAGCTATCCCCCACCGAGTACCGCATCCTGGAATACCTGCTGCACAAACCACGGGTCGTGGTGTCCAAGCGCGAGCTGCTGGAACACCTCTACGACTACAACTGGGAGCGGCACTCCAACGTAATTGAGGCGCATGTCTCCAACCTCCGGCGCAAGCTCGACGCCCGCTATGGGCAACCAGACGGGCAACAAGACGGGCAACAATATATCCAGACCTTGCGCGGCCGAGGCTATCGTCTACAGGTGGAGGCCGCCTGATGAAGACCTACTCGGTAGCTCGGCGGGTCGTGTCCCTGGTGCTTCTGGTCGAGCTGCTGGCGGCCCTTGGCGTCACCGGGTTTGCGTTCTTCTATGAGCGGCACGCCCACTTCCGCTCCTTCGACGTCAGCCTCCAGGGCCGAGCCGACACGGTCATGGGCGCGGTTGAAGACGCTGACGACCAGAAGCTCGGCGTGATGCTGGACACCACTGACCTCAAGCTGCCCGAGCACGATGTCTTCGCCGTGCGCGAAGAAGGGAACAAGGAGCTCGGACGGACGCAAGGATGGAACCCCGCCGAGGCGCTGTGGGCCGGTGAGGCGGGCTTCTTTCCGTTGAAAGTCGACGGGCAGAGTTATCGCGGCATCCGTTTGCGCGGTGTGCGCGTCGTCGATCCCATGGCCGGGAACGTACGCCATCCCATCACGATCCTCTACGCCGCCCCCACCCGGCGGGTCTGGGGCGCGGTACGAGGTGCGGTGACCGCGTTTGCCCTGGCCAACGGGCTGCTCATCCTGCTGACGGCGCTGATCGTTCCGGGGGTCATCCGGCGGAGTCTCGCACCGCTGCGCGCGTTGGCCGGAGAGGCGGAGGGTGTCTCCGCCAATGCCTGGGGCTTCGCGCCCAAAGACGAGGTCCGCGCCGTGGCGGAGCTGCGCCCGCTGGTCGAAGCGATGGAAGACGTCCTCGGTCGGCTCGAGCGCAGCTTCACCCAGCAGCGGCAGTTCGTCGGTGACGCTGCCCACGAGCTGAAGACGGCGGTGGCCGTGGTCAAATCGTCCATCCAGCTCTTGGAGTTGCGGGCGCGCACGCCGGTCGAGTACGAGCATGGGCTGAAGCGCTGCTACGCCGACTGCCTCCGCATGGAGGAGCTCGCGCAGAACATGCTCCTGCTCGCCCGCGTGGAAGAAGGGCCAGTAGAGACCGGTGCCCAAGCGGAGCTGGAGGTAAGCGTGCAAGCCGCGGTGAAGGAGCTACAACCATTTGCGGAGTTGCGCGGCGTGCAGGTCACGCCTCGCTGCGGTACCGATGCCGTGGTCGGAGTTGCGCCGGAGAGGCTCCGAAGCCTGCTCGTCAACCTTGTTATGAATGCCGTGCAGCACAGTGCGACTGGCGGCGAGGTCATCATTGCTGTAGAGAGGGCTGCCGAACACGTAACGTTGCGCGTGCGGGACACGGGCGAAGGCATCACGGCTGAGGCGTTGCCGTTGCTGTTCGACCGGTTCTTTCGGGGAGACGCCTCACGGTCCCGCAAGACCGGAGGGACCGGCTTAGGCTTGGCTATCTGCAAAGCTATCGTTGAACGTGCCCGTGGCCGCATCGCCGTCGAAAGCAAGGAGGGCCACGGAACGACCGTGACCGTCACCCTCCCCCTCTACTTCGCTGCCCCGCATACCGCCGCATACGAGGTTATAGCAAGCCAGACGTAAACTCCCGCCCATTGTTTGTCATTCCCGAAGGGAATCTGCTTTTTCACCTTCACGCCAACTTCAACACCCGACCCCTTGACAAAAAGCAGCCCAAAGAACCCCATCATCACGCAAAAATGGCAGAAGTCCACCCTGGACCCAATGACCTAAACTACGTGTAATGAATACTTTGAGACTTTAAAAAACAGTTTCCAGCCTCCAAAGCACCTTCCATCAAGCTTTCGCACGTGAGGTCGCATTTCGCACGACATTTATTTGCTACCGAACACAACCCGCCACAATCCTTCATGCTGCCTTCATGTACGGCGGCGCACACTAGGTCCGATACCAACTCGTACCAAGGAGTTCCCATGCGTCTCAAGTCGTTGCTGCACAGCCTCCCTCTCGCCGCCTGCGTGGTCGCGCCGCTCGCCCATGCCCAAACGGGCCCCTACGCCGTGGTCGACAAATGGACCATCGGCGGCGAAGGCGGATGGGACTACCTCACCGCCGATCCCTCGGCCAGCCTGCTCTACCTGACCCACGGAACGCGCGTCGAGGTCATCGACACCAAGACCGGCAAGGCCGTCGGCGCGATTACCGGCCTCAAAGGCACCCACGGAGTCGCGCTCGACACCGACGGCAAGTACGGCTACATCTCCGAGGGCGCGGGCAACAACGTCGTCGTCTTCGACCGCAAGAGCTTCGCCAGGATGCAGTCTATCGCCGCCGGCACCAACCCGGACGGCATCCTCTTCGAGCCAGTCACCAAGACCGTGTGGGCCTTCAACGGGCGCAGCAACGACGCCACGGTCATCGACACGGCGGCAATGAAGGTCCTGGGAACGGTCAAGCTCTCAGGCAAGCCGGAGTTCCCGCAGGCCGACGGCAAAGGCGTCATCTTCGTCAATATCGAGACCAAGAACACCATCGCCCGCATCGACGCCAAGACCATGAAGGTTACGGCCGAGTGGCCACTCGCGGGCTGCGACTCGCCCAGCGGCCTGGCGATTGACCGCGAAGGCCGCAAGCTCTTCCCGGTCTGCGATGGCAAGGTGATGCCCGTGGTCGACGCCGACTCGGGCAAGGTGCTCAAGCTTGCCGCCATCGGCAACGGCCCCGACGCGGCCGGGTACGACGCCAAGGATAAGCTTGCCTTCAGCTCGAACGGCGAGGGGACGGTCTCCGTCGTCGACACGGCATCGCCCGACTTCAAGACCATCCAGACCGTCCCCACCCAGAAGAGCGGCCGGACGATGGCCTACGACTCCGGGACCGACCGGGTGTATGTGGTGGCCGCGGAGATGGGACCGGCCCCCGCCGCAACCGCCGAGAACCCTCGTCCACGCCCAAGCGTAGTTCCAGGCAGCTTCTCGGTCATCGTGCTAGGACGTAAGTAGGTTCAGCAAGGAGACGGAAAGGGCCGGAGCCGCTAAGCTCCGGCCCTTCCTTTTGCCTCAGTGCGCCCGGCTTCGTGTCAGGCGATAGTAGATGACCGGCGTGACGATCAACGATAGAAAGACCGAGAGAAGCAGGCCGCCGATCACGGCAATTGCCAGTGGCTGCAGCATTTGTGAACCGGCTCCGATGGCGAAGGCGAGCGGGAGCATCCCGGCAATGGCGGCGATGGCGGTCATCACGATGGGGCGGAGGCGGCGCTGGGCCGCGTGAACCATGGCTTCGCGAGCCGGATCGCGTTGGGCATCGGCGTCGCCGGAACCCACCTTAGGCGATGAGACCACCGAAGGTGGAGCACCCAGTTCGTCGGCGTGAGCTTCGTCTTCCGCCCTGAACTTTTCGTCGGCGTCGAGCAGCAGGATGCCGTTCTTGGCCACGATCCCGATGACCATGATGAGGCCCATGAAGCTGGCCACGTTGAAGTTGGTATGCGTGATGAGCAGGGCGAGGACGACGCCCGCGATCGACAGCACCGAGCTGGTGAGAATCGCGATGGGCGCGGAGAGGTTACGAAACTCCGCCAGCAGCACACCGAAGACCAGCGCGAGCGCAAGCAGAAGCACGCGCGCGAGGTCGGCGAAGGACTTCTGCTGCTCCTGATAGGTGCCGCCGTACTCGACGCGAACGTTTGAGGGCAGATGGAGGCCATCGACGGTCTGGCGGACCTTGACCATGGCGGAGCCGAGGTCTGAGCCGCTGAGCCTTCCGCTGACGACGATAAGCTGCTGTAGATTTTCGCGGCGGATCTCGTTTTGCGGCGGCAGCTGCGTGACCTGCGCCATCGATCCCAGAGTGGCCGTATGGCCTGCGGCGGAGTTGAAGACGGTGTTCTGCATGGCGTCGAGCGAGGCGCGGTTCTCGGCCGGCAAGCGAACGCGGATCGTGTAGGGACGGCCGTTGACGATCATCGGATCATTGGTGGGCAGGCCGTCGAGGATGGCGGTGGCGTCTTCGGCAACCTCCTGCGGGGTGAAGCCGAGCCGCCCCGCGAGGACGGGGTCGATCTGGAAGCTGGTAGCCGGACCGGAGACGGCGTTATCGATGCCATTCTGCGTATCGACAACGCCTGGGATTTTCTGGATGGCCGCCTGGACCTTGGGTCCGAGGTCGTTGAGTTGGGCCTGCGAGTTCGAGAAGAGCTTGATCTGGATCGGTTCGGGCGAGTTGGACAGGTCGCCAATCATATCCTGAAGAACCTGGGTAAACTCAACGTCAAGTTCCGGTTCGGTCTTTCTCACCGCCGCGCGGATGTCGGCCATGATCTCGTCGATAGGCCGTGAGTGTTTCGGCTTCAGCCGGACGGTGAAGTCGCCGTAGTTCGCCTCTGTGACGGCGGCCAGGCCAAGCTGAAGCCCCGTCCGGCGCGAAGTGATGACGACATCCTTGTCCTCGTGGATGATCTCTTCGACGTGGTCGAGGACGCGCGCGGTTTGCGTGAGGGATGAACCGGCGGGCATGGTGTAGTCGAGGATGAACGCACCCTCATCCATAGCGGGGAGGAGGTCGGTGCCAAGGCCTTTGTAACTGAAGTAGCCAACAGCGATGAGCAATAGACAGGCGAGCGCCAGGAGGAGCGGGTTGGCGAGTGCCCAGGTAAGTGTGCGCTGATGAGCGTGAAGGACGCGGCGCATGATGGGGCCGGACTCGTGGTCGGATTCGGCTTCGTGGGAACCCACGTTAGGCGATGAGACCGCCGAAGGTGGGCCACCCGGTTCCTCGGAGAGGGCTGGCTTCTTGCTGCGGAGCAGGAAGAGGCTGAGAGCGGGCGTCCAGGTGAGGGCAAGGGCAAGGGAGGTGAGCAGCGCGGCGGTCATGGTGACGGCCAGCGCGCGGAAGAAGCTGCCCGTCACGCCCGTCACCGAGATCAGCGGGAGGAAGACGACGACGGGAGTGATCGTCGAACCGATGAGCGGAACGGTGATCTCATGGAGGGCCTTACGAACGGCGTCCACACGGGACTCGCCCCGGTCACGGTGGACGACGATGTTCTCGACGACCACGATAGCGTCGTCGATGACGAGACCGATGGCGGCGGCCAGACCGCCGAGCGTCATCAGGTTGAAGCTTTGCCCGATGATCCAAAGAAAGAGGATGGTCACGGCCACGGTGACGGGAATGACCAACCCGGCGATAAGCGACGAGCTCCAGTCCCGCAGGAAGAGGAAGAGGATGACGCAGGCGAGGACCAGGCCGATGAGGATGGCGTCGCGGACGCTGGAGATCGATTCGCGGACGAGTTCGGATTGGTCGTAGAAAGGAACGAGACGGGTTCCAGAGGGGAGCTTAGTTTGGAGTTGTTTGATCTCGGCGGCGACGGCGTCGGCCACCGTTACTGTGTTGCTTGAGGGTTGGCGTGCTATGTTGATCAGAACAGACGGCTTGCCATTTGCCGTGACCATGGTATACACCGGCATCGTGCTCTGGTCGACTGTGCCGACATCGCCCACTCGGACGGGCGCGCCGGCGGTGGTGGTCTTGATGACGAGGTTGCCGAGTTGGGCGGCGTCGTGTGCCTGCGCGCCGATCAGGCCGAGGACGAGCTGGTGGTCGCCTTCATAGAGACCGGGGGAGTCGATGATGTTCGAGGCCTGGACGCCATTCACGACATCGAGCAGAGTGACGCCCGAAGTCTGGAGGCGAGCGAGGTTGGGAACGATGTGGAACTCGGGCACCTGTCCGCCCTGGACGACCACGGTCGAAACGCCGTTGACGCGGTTGAGCGGCGGCTTCAGGTCGTAGGTGGCGATCTCCCAAAGGCGCGTCTGCGGAACGGTGTTTGGCCCAAGATCGTCCGCCATCAGGGCATAGCCAAGGATGGGGAAGGTGGCGAACGTAAGCCGGTTGCTGGTGAGCTTGGCGGTGGCGGGCAGGGTTTGCTGGACCTTCGACAAGGCTGCGTCGGCGAGTTGGAGCGTGCGGAACATATCGACGTTCCAGTCGAAGAAGAGGGAGATCTCGGCCGATCCGCGGCTGGTGGTGGAGCGAACGGTTCGGAGGCCGGGCACGGAGTTGATGGCGTCCTCGATCGGCTTGGTGATCGTGACCTGCATCTGCTCGACCGGCATGACGCCGTTGTCCACGCCGATGACGATGCGGGGGAAGTTGGTGTCGGGGAAGACGGAGATGGGGACCTGGAAGGCTCCGTAGACGCCTGCGGCAGTGAGAACGAGGATGAAGAAAAAGATGGTCTTGGCGGACTTTGCCAGCCAGAACGGAGCTTCTTTGGGGTCAACCATTGCGCCTCCGGTTCGACGCAGAGGAACGCAGATTCGCTTCGGGAATGACAAACAAAAGAGCAAAGCAACGCTTCGGGATTGTCATTTGTCGTCCGCGTCCTTGCCGCCCTTGGCGTCGTCTTTCTTGTCCGCCGCGACGACCTTGACCTTAGTCTTATCGTCCAGGCCGTACGAGCCGGTGGTGATGACGGTATCGCCCGGCGCGAGGCCGGAGAGGATTTGTGCGGCTTCGGCGGTTTGGATGCCGACTGTAACGGCCTTTTTGCTGGCGGTACCGTCGGGGGCGACGATCATGGCGAAGTGGCTCGAGCCATCGGACGAGGCTTGGAGTGCTTCGGTGGGGATGGTAAGAGCCTTACTGACCGTGCGTCCAGTGATGGTGGTGCGCACGGGGGTTCCGGCCTTGAGCTTGCCGTCTTTGTTCTCAACGCGCAGCCAGACTTCGACCGTGGTGCTGCCAGGGTCCAGCGCGGGAGAGATCAGGGAGACTTTGGCAGGCACGGGGTCGACGATGCCTGGGATCTTTACGGTCGCCTCCCCGCCGAGCTTGAGCTGCTGAGCCTGCTGTTGGGCCAGGTGCAGCTTGGCTAGCAAGGCGGAGGTGTCCATCACGGTAATGACGGGCGCTCCGGCGGCGGCGGTTTCCCCGGCGAAGAGGGGCCGATCGGTCACGATGCCGTTGATGGGGCTGCGGATCTCGGTGTAGTTGAGCTGCGCCTCCGCGCCGAGGTACTTGCCTTTGGCGGATTCGAGGGTGCCTTTGGCGGTCTGGATGGCGGCCTGGTTGCTGACCTTCTTCAGGGAGGCGAGGTGCTGGGCAGCGATGTCGTAGGCGGCCTGCGCCTGGATGAGGGTGGCCTTGGCCGTGTCGAGATCGCGACCAGGGATGGCACCTTCGGTGAAGAGCTTGGTGCGTGCGGCGACGATGGATTGGTTGAGCGCGAGGGTGGCCTGCGCCTGGCTCAGGTCAAGCTGCGCCTTGGTGAAGTCCTCGGGCACGGTGGCGAAGACCGAGGTTTCATACGTGGCCTGGGCGGCGGTGTAGGTGCCCTTGTTGTCGAGTGCGGCGGCGGCCAGATCGGCGTTTTCGAGCGTGGCGAGGAGCTGCCCGGCGCGGACGCGGGACCCGCGCTGTACGTAGAATTTGCGAACAGGCGCTGTAATTTTGGGCGAGATAGCGGCCTGCGCGAGGGGAGCAAGGGTGGCGTCGGCAGCGATCTCTTCCGAGATAGGCCCTACCGTGGGGTGGGTCGCCTGGACCTCGACGTCGGGAGTGGGGGTCGCTTCGGAGGCGTCTTTCTTGCACCCGAGCGGAAGGCTCAACAGAAGGCTCAACAGAAGGCAGAAGGTGCGCATGGTCACAGGGTTCCTGTCAGCAGCTGGAGGTTGGCGAGCGCGGTCTGGTAGCGGGTGACCCCGTCTTCGCGGGCGTTTTCTGCGGTGGTGAGGGAGGTCTGCGCGTCGACGACTTCGAGCACGGTCGCCTCGCCGGCGGTGTAGCGAAGGCGGGTGAGGCGGAGGCTTTCAGCGGCCGTGGTCGCGCTCAGGTCCAGGCTATCGAGCTGGTCGTGGGCGACGGTCGCCTCGGCGAGCGATGTCTCTACGTCCGCGAGCAGGCGGCGCTGGGTGTTGGTGAGGACGACGCGGGCGGTGTCGCGCTGGATCTGCGCCTGGCGGACACGGTTGTGGGTGGTGAACCAATCCCACAGTGGGATGTCGAGCGTGGCGGAGGTGGAGTAGCCCAGAAAGCGGGTGCCGTCGTAGCCATGCGCGGCAAACTGCGGAGCGTCGATGCCATAGGAGAAGTTGAGGGCGAGGTCGGGCAGGTAGGCAAGGCGCGCGGCAGTGACGGTCAGGTCGGCCAGACGGGAACTGGCGAGGGCGGATTGCAGCTCCGGGTTGCGCTTGGCCAGGGCGGCTTCGACCTCGGCGCGGGTGGGCGGGGCGGCGGTGGCGGGCGTGGTGAGCGTGTAGGAGGAGCGTGGATCGGGGAAGAGGAGGACGGCCAGGTCGAGGCGGGCGCGGTCGGCGGCCAGCTTGGCGTCGGCAAGATCGCGGACGCGCTGCTGTTCGAGGAGCTGCGCTTTCAGGACATCCGCGTGGGCGGCCTCGCGGGCGTCTTCGCGCTGTGTGGTTTGCTTGGTGAAGTTGGCGGCCTCATCGACCGCGCGTCTGGCTACTGCCACCTTGCGCTCGGAGGCGAGGGCCCCGTAGAAGAGGGAGACGACGGTCGCGGTGAGTCCGCGGCGGGCGATCTCCAGTTCGGCGGTGGCGATGGCGAACGAGGCGGAGGCGCGGCTGACGGCGTTGAGCTGGACGCCGCCGATAGTTTCGGTGACCGCGCCTTGGGAGACGTACTCGTGGACGGAGTTGTTGGCGATGAAGCGCGGCGTGGAGGTCCCGGTGGCGCTCGGGTTGGCGGCGAGCAGGCGGTCGGTGGCTAGGCCCGCGCCCTGCGTGTAGATGAACTGGTTGTGGTAAATGGCCTGGGGAAGGAGCGCGGCGCGGGCGATCTTCCCGTCGAGTTGGGCGGACTTGGCGGACGCGACGGCGGCGGCGAAGGTGGGCTCGTTGGCGCGCGCCTGGGTGATGACCTGATCGAGGGTCAAGGCGGGCTGCTGCGCGAGCGCGGGCGCGGTCAGGAATAGCAGGGCAACCGCGTGGCTTCGCCAGCTGGGGGAGTAACGGCTCACAGGGAGACTGTAGAGCGGACTAGCTTAAGCGGGGATGAAGGCGCGCCTCAGGGCGCAATGAAGGCAGAGCGCGATAGGATGGTGGGCATGATGAATCGGCGGGAGTTGATGGCGGGATTGTCGGCGTTGGGCTTGGTTTCCAGTATGGCGGGGGAAAGCGCGCCGAAGCTGGAGCACTCGGCCATCTTTCCGTTTGAGAGCTTGGCGGTAAAGACGGCGGCGAATGGGATGCAGAGCCGCGGCGTGATCCATGGCGATCTCCTGACGGGCGAATTTGTCGAGGTGCATGAGACGGTGCTGCCGGCGGGGGAGACGCCGCATCCGCCGCATCGGCATACGCACTCGGAGTTTCTGCTAATCCGCGAAGGGACGCTCGAGGTCACGAGCGAGGGCAAGGTGGGGATCGTGAAGCCGGGCGGTGTGGTGTTTACCGCTTCGGGGGTGCTGCACTCGTTGAAGAATGTGGGGAATATTCCGGCAAGCTACTTCGTGGTGGCTATCGGGGAGCAGAAGGTGATTCCGGTCTAGTCGCCGCGCCGGGAACCCAGTACCCGGCAGGGGTACCCCCCTACCGGGTACTTTAAGTACGAAGTGATGATTCTAAACGGCTTATAGGTGTACTTCGGTATGCTCGGTACGAAGTAGTTAACAGCTAATACTTCGGGGTGTCTTGTGTTTGCGATCTAAGTTAATGGTAGCAGATGGCGCATAACTCATGCACAAACTTATCCCGTTTGTTTTGTTTGAGATAGGGAGTGAGGGGCTTGACAGGTTTTACGCGGGTTGGAACGAACGCGGATTCCCTACGGGAATGACAAACAGAAACGCAAAGGCAGAAGCGGATTCCCTTCGGGAATGACAACAACAAAAGCAAGGGCAAACGCGGATTCCCTTCGGGAATGACAAGCAAGAAAAGCAAGGCGGCTAGCGGACGCGGGAGCCCAAGGCGATGTCTTCCCCAAAAGTGGTGAGAATGGGTTTGGCGTTGTCGCCGGAGCTGGCGGCGAGGAGCATGCCGTGCGATTCGAGGCCGCGCATCTTGCGGGGGGCGAGGTTGGCGATGATGACGATGCGGCGGCCGAGGAGCTCTTCGGGGGTGTACCACTCGGCGATGCCGGAGAGGATCTGGCGGCGGGGGAAGTCCGGGCCGAGGTCGACTTCGAGGCGGAGGAGCTTGTCGGCCTTGGGGATGCGCTCGGCGACGACGATTTGGGCGACGCGGAGGTCGATCTTGGTGAAGTCGTCGATAGCTATTTGGGGGGCGATTTGGTTGTTAGTTGTTAGTTGGAAGTTGTTAGTTGGGGAGTCTGGGAGGGTGCGCTCGGTGGTGAGGGCGTTGGAGCCGGCGACGGTGGTGCCGGGTGCGGGGTCGGGGAGGGTGGCGGTGCGGGGGCCGGCTCCGGGATGGTTAGTGTCTTGTGGCTCGGGCGCGGCGGCGGGCTTCTCGTCGGCGAGCGGGCTGGGTGCGGGAGCGGATTTTGCGGCTTCCATGTCGATCATGATCTGGGCCAGTCCTTTGTCGGCTCGGGGGAAGATGGGGCTTAGGGGGCCTAGCTTGGTGCCAGGTTGGAGGCCGCCCCATTGCAGGTTGGTGAGTTCGCCGTTTTTGGCGGATAGTTCTATGTCGCCGAGGCCGAGTTGCTGCCAGACTTTGGCGGTGGCGGTAGGGAGGATGGGGTAGAGCAGGGCGGTGATGATGCGGATGGACTCTGCTGCTGTATAGGTAACTTCGTCGAATCTACGTTGGTGTTCTTCCTCGGCTGACGTCGCAAGCTTCCATGGCTCGTTTCCAGAGATATAAAGATTCACAAACGTAATATGAAGACTTATATTGACCAAGACCATATGGATTAATAGTTCTTGCAGGCCGTCGCTAGTCGCCGCTTCCAATGCCTGCATGGAAGCAATTAGCTCGACAGTTCCTTTGTGAACTGGCTTTGGCGAGTCAGCACGAAAAGCTTCGATGTTTTGCTCACAGAGCCATGGCTCAATAGCTTCCGGCACAACGCCGCTTCTATTTTGAAACAACAGACCTTGTACGCGGCTTAAGAGGTTTGCGTAGCCGTTAACTAAGTCGGCGTTGTAGCGGGTAATAAGGGCGTCGAAGGAGAAGCTGCCGTCCTGGCCGAAGGGGATTTCGCGGAGGAGGAAGTAGCGGAGGACGTCGGTGGCGAATAGGTCTTGTTCTTCCTTGGTGCTGTCGGGGAACTGCTTCTTGTAGACGTGCTCGCCGAAGGCGTCGAGGATGGTTTCGGCGCGAACGATGTTGCCCTTGGATTTGGACATTTTGCTGTCGTCGAAGAGGAGCCAGCCGTGGGCGGTGACGGCTGTGGGGAGTTCGATCCCGGCGGCCAGGAGGAAGGCGGGCCAGTAGACGCAGTGGAAGCGGATGATCTCTTTGCCGACGAGGTGGAGATCGGCGGGCCAGAACTTGTCGAAGAGCGTGGGATCGTCGGAGCCGTAGCCAAGGGCCGTCATGTAGTTGGCGAGGGCGTCGAGCCAGACGTAGATGACGTGCGGCTGCTTCGTCTCGGAGGCGGCGGGCTCGGGGACGGGGATGCCCCAGGTGAAGGAGGACCGGGAGACGGACAGGTCGCGAAGGGCACCGGGGACGTAGGGGTTGCCGAGGGCGGTGTGGGCGATGGTTGGTTCTGTGGCGCTCCCACCCACCTTAGGCGATAAGACCGCCGAAGGTGGGGCACCCGGTTCTTGCGCGGTGCGTAGGTCGCCGCGCAGGAAGCTCAGGACTTCGTTTTTGCGGGCTTCGGGTCGGATAAGGAGGGTGTCGGATTCGATTAGATTGAGGAGTTGAAGCTGGTAGTCCGACAGGCGGAAGAAGAAGTTCTCTTCGGTGACGGTTTCGGTGGGTTTGCCGTCGGGGCCGAGGGTGCCGGGAGGGCCTTCGACGAACATCTCTTCGCCGATGGAGTATTGGCCGGTGTAGGAGCTGAGGTAGATTTGGCCGCGGGCGTGGAGGTCGGCGAAGAGCTTCTGGGCACCGCGTTTGTGGGCGTCGGAGGTGGTGCGGATGAAAGCGTCGTTCGTGATGCCCATGCGCTGCCAGAGGGTCTGGAAGGAGGCGGAGACTTCGTCTGTAAAGTGCTGCGGAAGAAGCCCCGCAGCTTGTGCCGAACGCTCGATCTTTTGGCCGTGCTCGTCGGTGCCGGTGAGAAAGAAGGTGTCTTGATCTCCGTTTGGGCCGAGGAGGCGGTGGCGGCGGGCGATGGTGTCGGCGGCGAGCGTGGTGTAAGCGTGGCCGATGTGGGGGCGCGCGTTGACGTAGTAGATGGGGGTGGTGAGGAAGAACTTGGGCATCTGAGAGGCTAGTTTAGCAGTGGGGAAGGTCAGAGTTTGCGTGACATCGTGCGAGGCCACTGTTGTGCGCCGTGGATGACGCGTAGGATACGAACGGCGTCGTCCGTGATGATGTAGGCGGCGATGTAGGGAGTGCCGGTAACAACCAACTCGCGGATGCCCCGAAGGCGGCCGACACGCCCTGTGTAGGGGAACGAGATCAGCCTCCGCGCTTCTTCTTGGAGTCGATCGTCCGTAGCGCGTGCGGCACGAGGGTTATCCACCGCGATGTAGTCGAAGATGGCGATACGGTCTGTAAATGAAGCGCCAGTCCATTCGAGACGCATTGCAGAGTTAGGCGCTTTCTAGCGTAGTCAGGAGAGCAGCTTTGCGCTTGTCGAAATACGCTTCGACTTCTTCGTTCGGGATCGCTGGGCGTGGATCGTCGAGGGCCTCTTGCACCTGGCCGCGGAACCATTGGTCGTGAGCTTCGGCGTCGCTGGTGAGCGTGAAGGGAAGCGCGCCTTCGTCGGCGGTGCGGGTGAGAAAGATCCTCACGGCATCCGAGACGGAGATGCCCATCTCACCAAAGACGGCGGCAGCGCGTTCTTTTACGTCGAAATCGATAGCGGTCTGAATAAGAGCGGTGGCGGGCATGGCGGCTCCTTGCTTGTTCGATTGTAGTGCAGGAGATGGATCAAGCTTGGCGGGTTGCGCCTAGGCGGGGGACGAGGAGTTGGAAAATGGCGAGGGCGACGACGTAGGCGCTGGCGGCCAGGGAGAAGACGAGCAGGGGGTGGAGCGAGATGTTGTGCTTGACGATCCAGGTGAAGGCGGCTCCGCCGAGCGCGCCGGTGGCTGCGCCGATGCCGACTACGGTGGAGACGGTGGTGGAGGGGAACATATCGGCTGGGGTGGAGAAGATGTTGGCGGACCAGCCCTGGTGTCCGGCGGCGGCGAGGGCGATGAGCAGGGTGGCGGGCCAGGCGTTCGATGGGAAGAGCGCGCCCATGTGGGGGACGAGGACGACGGGCACGACTGCTAGGGCGCAGACGAGCATGGCCAATTTGCGGCCGGAGTTGACGGAGTGGCCTCGGTTCATCCACCAGCCGGAGAGGGAGCCGCCCGCGATGGAGCCGACGGACGAGACGAGATAGACGGCGACGATGTACCAGTAAGCGGCTTTGAGGGTGAGGCCGTAGTTGCGGTTGAGGAACTGCGGGAGGTAGAAGAGATAAAACCACCAGACGCCGTCGGTGAGGCCTTTGCCGAGCGAAAAGGCGTAGAGACCGCGGGTGCGGAAGAGCTGGCCGTAGGTGAGTTTGTCCGTGCCGAGCGCGGCGGCGAGGTTGGCCTGGGTCTGAGTGGCTCCTCGGCGGAGGCGGTTGTAGGGGAAGAGGAGCCAGATGACGAGCCATACCAAGCCAAGCGAGCCGGTGGTGAGGAAGGCGGCGGGCCAGCCGTATTTGGCGGTGACGGCGGCGACGAGCAGGGGAGCGATGAGGGCGGAGGCGTTCGAGCCGGAGTTGAAGAGGCCGACGGCTTTGGCGCGCTCGGGGGTGGGGAACCACTCGCTGACGGCTTTGATGGCGGCGGGGAAGTTGCCGGACTCGCCCAGGCCGAGGAAGATGCGAGCGACGCAGAAGCCGGCGACGGTGGTGACGAACGAGTGGCTCATGGACGAGAGTGCCCAGACGAGGATGGCGATGGCGTAGCCGGTTTTGGTGCCGACCTTGTCGATGAAGCGGCCGGCGAAGAGGAAGCCGAAACCGTAGGCGATCTGGAAGAAGATGAGGACGTTACCGAAGTTGTTGTCGAAGACGGGCTGGTGGAACTTGTCGGCGGCGTGGTTCCAGCCCATGAACGGGGCGTCGTGGAGCATGGGCTCGACGTAGCCGAAGACGTTGCGGTCCATGTAGTTGATGGTGGTGGCGAGGAAGAGGAGGAAGCAGACGAACCAGCGGATGTTGTGGGATTGCGGGGTGGAGGGGAAGCCGGTGTCTCGATCTCGGGGTAGGCCGGGGAGCGGGATGGTCTTCGAGGACATGGGCGCGGCTCCGGCCCGAATCGAATGTGCTGGGCTGGGGATGAGGATAGCCGGTGAGGTGCCCTGGATGTCAAGGCTGCATCTGAGTGGGGGAGGTGTGGCGATGGCGTGGTTGAGCTTTGTGGTGGCGCTGTTGGCGGGGGCGGCGAACCCGTTTCAATCGGGGACGAACGCGCAGCTGAACAAGCAGCTAGGCGCGCCGCTGTGGGCGACGGTGGTGGTGTATGTGACGGGTCTGCTCGGTGTGCTGCTGGTGCTCCTGTTTGCGCGGGAGCGGCTGCCAGCGGCGGAGCAGGTGATGGGGGTCAACTGGTGGGCGTGGCTGGGTGGCCTGATCAGTATTGCGTCGACGATGGCGGGGCTGATGCTGGCGCAGAAGCTGGGGTCGGGGGTGTTTACGGGGCTGAGTTTGACGGCGTCGCTGGTAATGTCGGTGATGCT
The DNA here is from genome assembly GCA_965277085.1 of Acidobacteriaceae bacterium. GTDB lineage: Bacteria > Acidobacteriota > Terriglobia > Terriglobales > Acidobacteriaceae > Edaphobacter. The sequence goes on along the minus strand of OZ255708.1, from coordinate 3,558,354 downwards.
CGATCATATGGGGTGGATCGGCTTCAAGCAGCATACGGCGTCGCCGGCGAGGCTGGCGGGGTGTGCGCTGATGGTAGCGGGAGTGTGGATGGTGTCGCGGTTCTGAGGGCTCGGCTGAAATGGCCAGAGTCTCAAAGGAAACACGTGCCGCAAAGATTAACTTGCGTTTAGTACCTGGACGTGGGAAGCTCTTGAGCCATGAGCATGATATGTGGTTCGCGATTTAAGAAGCTGCGGTTTGGTGGTGCCATGCTGCTTGGGGTTCTAATCAGTTCATCGCATCCATATGCTCATTCGCAGATTTCGTCCGATGCCTTTGCAGGTCGATTAGAGTTGAGTTCATACAGAACACTCTTTCGGAGAGTGCTGCTTTACAGCCGGTTAGCGGACGAGGCAGATGTGGTCCATGCTCCAAAGCCTCATCTGCGCAACATAACTTCTACACGGTTCAACTTGACTTCAGAAGGCGCGTTCTGTCTGAACCAGTACGCTTTGTCATACGAGCGCGAGGCTATTAGAGTTCATGCGCAAGTATTACAGGCTACTTCCAATTTTCATCACAAGTTCGCGCATGGTTCAATCCCATCGGGTACGGATGCGACTCCCCCAGCGGAACTCGCGATCCTTCAGGCGGCGGACGACGAACTCATCACTCGCCACAGAGATCTTCTTCGTAACTGCATGCAAGAAGCAGAGTTTGTACAGCTTCACCAGAAAGTTCTCGCCGCGTTCGGTGGTAGTTCCAAATAGGACATAGCTGCGCAGCCGCATAGGAGACGCGTCTTGAAGATACATAGGCTCATCACCCTTCTCCTCAGCGCAGTGTTTGGCGCAGGCTGCTTTGCGCACTCGCAAACCGTAAGCGGAACCACGAGCGTCGATATCGATCCCGATTTGGGCATCGTCACCGCCACGTGCGAGACCGACCTGGACGATTATGCGCAGAATTACTACCAAGCCGCTGTGGTGTGCAGGGTTGTGGATTCAAACGGCACCGTCGTTGCGTCCGAGAACCAGATCGATTACGACAATGTGGGATATGTTCAGGTGGTGCTTACCCTCAACGGTACGCCCGGGCTTACGTACACGGCTACAGGCTTCCATAAAGGCATACTTGAGTATGTGGACGAAACCGATCCGCTTCCACCGCCCCATACCAGCCAGTATTATTACGACTATTACAACTTCAGCTCTTTCGAGGGATCGGCCCAGGCATATCCCAATCAGTACGAATGGTTTGGCCCCGGACCAGAAGTGAAGACACAAAAGCAGGCAATTACCGCAGGCTCTACCAACGATATCAAGACCAGGGTGTTTACACTTTCTGAGATTAGTCAACTCATTACTGATTCACAAAATGCTTTTTCCTCTCACTGCGATACCGTTTTTACAGCTAAGATCGTTCCCGCATACACAAACGCAAACTTTTTCAACCAGTTACGTGTCACTGGCATTCAGCAATACCCCAACAAAGCCGATCCAAACATGCCTTCACATGAGCTTGGGGCGGATGCGGACAGTGTCCTGAACAAAACCGACAGACCTATCAGGTTTTTCCCGAACTTTTATACAGTACCGCGCACCTACCAAGAATTTGTGTTGATCCATGAAGGCATACATCGATACACAGGGTGGGATCACCCTACTATCTTTGACGCGTTTAGATTTGCCGGGCTAAAGCAAGTAAACCCTGATTCAGGCGACATCACAGATTGGCTTCAGCGGGGATGTACGCCATGAGAATGCGGGAAGTATTGTTGTTTGTGCTTAGCATAGTCTGTTCATCTTTGGCATCCATTGCGCTGATGCGGCGCTATACGATCATGAAAAACGGTGTTTTACGCGTGACCAAGCTGGAGATAGTTGACACGCACGGCCAAGTACAGGCAAGTTTTGGAATTAGACATGATGGTACATCAGCGTCTCATCCAGAGCTTGTCCTACTTGACCCGCAGGGCCAGGAGTCGGTCTCGCTGAAAGTTAGGACAGATGGAGAGGGATACTTAGTCTTCAACGAAAGACAAACTGAAGGGACAGTTGTTTTAGGAAATCTGTCGAACGAGGAGGAGAATTCCAGATCCCCGAACGATGGTGCCTGGGGACTTATCGTGCGTTCAAAAGCGGGGCCAGCTACCAGCATCGGATTTCTTGAAAGCGGTCAGCCAGCAGGAATAAGCCGAAATTGTAAGTAAAGCTAGGTTCCGAAGTATCAAAAACAGGCAATCGCAAGAGGTTTTGGTGAAAACGGTTTTGATTGCAACGGCGCTCTCTACCCTATCATCATTAGCTGTAAACTTTTATTTCGTTAGGCACTACCCAAATGAATCCAACAAGAACCAAGTACTGCGGGCAGCCGGTTACGAGTTGATTGATCGCAACGGGAATGTTCGAGCGGAACTAAGCATGGACGGCACTGTCAACCAGCCTCAGTTCATTCTGCGCAATACAGCCGGCCGGAACGCCGTCGCTCTTACGATTGAGCAACATAACCAGGGCTTCCTCATGTTCGAGGATGTCCAACATGAGGATGGTAGACGCGGTGCTGTGACTTTGGGCTATATAACGGGCAGCGATACCGATGCGCCGGAGGATGAGCTGGGAGCCTGGGGTTTGGTGGTGAAGGCAGGACCACGCCATGAGATTGGTTTTGGTATGTCTAAAACCGGGTGTGTTTTCGGGACGCCGTGCCCATCTCCGACTAAGAAAATGTACCCCTCCAAGAGTCAAACCAACAGAGCCAAATAACTTATCAGTTTTGGGTGGTTAACACGAGCACTGTGGCAACTAAATCGGGCGGCTGCGCGGGCAAGGTGATGTCGGCATCGCCAGGTTTGCCTTGTTTCTCGATGCTGATAGGCAGCGGGGTGCGGCCTTTATCGGCGAGGAAGTAGGCTCCGGTGATCGGGCGCGGCGAGTTATCCAGGTGAAAGGTCTTACCGGGCCATTTGAAGAAGACGATGTAGATCTTGTGCGGGCCGGTGGTGGAGCGCCAGTCCCAGGCGGGGATGAACTTCTGGTTGCCGTGGTCGTCCTTCTCGGTGGAGCTGTAGCTGCCCGCCTCTGCGCCGAAGGAGGTGGGTTTGGTCCCATAGATGGCCTCGCCGTTGACCGCAAGCCACTGTCCCATGGTGTGGAGGCGCTCGACCTCTGCGGGCGGGACGGTGCCGGTGGCGTCGGGGCCGATGTTCAGCAGATAGTTGCCGCCTTTCGAGGCGATGTCGATCAGGTTGCGGAGCAGCTCGCCGGCAGACTTGAAGTTGGTGTCGTTCGCCTTGTAGCCCCAGGTGTCGTTCATGGTCATGCAGGCTTCCCAGTCGCGGCCGGGGTAGCCCTGGGGCGGGATGAACTGCTCGGGCGTCTCCGTGTCGCCGGCGTAGCCTCCGCCAAGGCGGTTGTTCCAGATGAGGTTGGGGTGCTGGTTCAGCAGGGCGACGATTTCTCCCGCAAGCGCGGGGGTCATGTCGGACGTGGGGGTGTCGAACCAGAGGACGGCGGGGTCATAGCTGGCGAGGAGCTCTTTGATCTGCGGGATGGCCTTGGTGTGGAGATAGGTGGCGAATTCGCCATTCTGGGCGGGGTCCCAGTGGAAGGTGGGCGGCTGGTGAGCTACGGGACCGTAGGCGGTCTTGTAAGCAGCCCCTCCGGGGGCGGTCCAGTCCTGATCCTGCGAGTAGTAGAAACCCAGCTTGATGCCTTGCTTGCGGGCTTCCGCGGCGAGTTCCTTGAGTGGGTCGCGATGAAAGGGCGTGCCGGTGGTGATGTTGAAGGGATTGGCCTTGGACTCGTACATGGCGAAGCCGTCGTGGTGTTTGGAGGTGATAACGATGTAGCGCATCCCGGCTGTCTTAGCGAGAGTGACGATCTCATGGGCGCTGAAGGCGGTGGGGTTGAAGCCAGCGGCGAGGGCCTTGTACTCGGCCACAGGGATGGACATGTCGTTCATGATCCATTCCCCGATGCGGGGCGTGGGCTGGCCCTTCCAAGTACCGGCAGGGATGGCGTAGAGACCCCAGTGGATGAACATCCCAAAGCGCGCCTCACGCCACCATTGCAAGCGGGCGTCGCGCTGGCCAGGTGTTTCGGTGTCCTGGATGGCTTTGACCGGATGCGCGCTGGAGATGGCGATGCGGTCACCCTCCAGTTGCGCGTGCGCGGACAAGGATGCGACAGCGAACAGCAGCACAGCAGAGGGCGTGTTCTTGCGGAAGGAAGGCATTGCCGAGAATTGTAGCTGACGACCCGAACGCGTCAGACCGCTCGGAAGGCTAGAGACGCTTGTGCAGGAATTGGCCGGTGGCCTGGAGGATGCGCATTTGGGCGATTGGGGAGAACCAATGACCTTCGGCTTGCAGCAGCTCGGTCTGGTGCGGGACGTTAAGGGTGGTCAGCAGGGACGCGAGGGCGTGGGCCTGTGCTACGGGAACAACTGTATCTTGTTCACCGTGAACGATGAGCGTCGGTGGGAAGTTCGCGCGGGCCTGGGAGGCGTAGGGATCGACGAGGCCGCCGGAGAGCTCAACGATGGCGCGGGGCCGGCGCGCGCCGGGGAGGGTGGGGTAGGCGAGCGCAAGAAACGCCCCGAGGGAGACACCGAGGAGGGCTATACGGGTGGGATCGACGTTGGGGCGGGTGGCGATGTGGTCGAGGGTATCGGCTACGGTAGCGAGCCAAAGCGGAACATGGTGACCGTCGAGGATTTCGGCGGGGGTGGCGCGTGTTGTGCCGGTACGGTCGAAGTAGTGGACGGCGAAGAGCGCGACGCCCAGGGACGGAAGCAAGGGCGCGACGCGGTCGAACCAGAAGCCAAGATTGCCGCCCGAGCCATGGAGGAGCAGGATAGCGGGATGAGGACCAGTGCCGGACGGTTCGCTCCCGAGGAGGCGGATGACGCGGTTGCCGCTCTGGAAGGTCGTGGCGGAGGGCATGGGCGTTCGATGCGGGGAGGCCGGGGTATGATCGCTTCGTGACGAACCTGGATCATGTGGGGATGGCGGTGCGGAGTATTGCGGCGGCGCGTCGGATTTATGAGGGGTTGGGCATGGTGTGTGGCGATGTGGAGGAGATTGCGGGGGAGGGGGTGCGGGTGGCGATGCTTTCCGGTGGAGCGGGCGGGCGGGTGGAGCTGTTGGAGCCGGTCGATGAAGAGAGCGCAGTGGGTCGTTTTCTGGCGCGGCGCGGGGAGGGGATGCACCACCTGGCGGTGAGGGTGGGGGATGTGGATGCGGAGTTTGCGCGGATGAAGGCGGAGGGGAGACGGCTGGTTCAGGATGAGATGAGGGTTGGGGCGGGGGGTCATCGGTACTTCTTTGTGCATCCGGCGAGTGCTGGTGGAGTGCTGGTGGAGATTGTGGGATGAAGCTGCTGGTATTGGATACGTGCGGTGCGGAGGCGAGTGTGGCCCTGGCGGAGAACGGCATGGTGATGGCGCAAAACAACCTGCTCGGGCGGAGTGCGTCGGAGCGGCTCCTGACCGTCGTGCGGGAGCTGTTGGAGGGCGCGGGGTGGCGGCTGGGGGAGCTAGGAGCGATCGGGGTGGTGCATGGGCCGGGATCGTTTACTGGCGTGCGGGTGGGCGTCAGCGCGGCCAAGGGCCTGAGCGAAGCTTCGGGCGTGCCGCTGGTGGCGGTGTCGCGGCTGGAAGTGTTGGCGAGGGTGGCGAGGGGGGCGGGGGGGGCCGTGGTTGCGCTGGATGCGGGGCGTGGGGAGTTCTATGTGCGGGAGGGTGGGGTGGAGTCGTTGCGGACGCGGGCGGATTTGGCCGGGCTGGAGGTGGTGATGTTTGAGGCTGGGGCGGCGTTCGAGGGAGCGCGGGTGATGGGGATGCCGGGAGCTGCGGAGGCGGCGGCGATCGTAACGGAACGGGTGCGTGCGGGTGCGTTCGAGGATGCGGCGACGCTCGATGCGAACTATGTCCGGCGGTCGGAAGGACTGTATGGACGGGCGTCCGGGTGAAGATCGAACGGGCGAGGAGGGAGGATGTCTCGGCGGTGTGGACGCTGGAGCGGGCGACGGATACTGCGCCGCATTGGGCCGTAGGGGAGTACCGGGCTGCGGTGAGTGGAGGCGATGCCGGGCTGCGGCGGTGTTTGTTCGTGGCGCGGGGCGGGGAGGAGCTGCTGGGGTTTAGTGTGGGCCGGCTTGTGGCAGAAGCCGGAGAGATTGAGAGTGTGGCCGTGCGGTTCTCGGCTAGGCGGCGCGGTGTGGGACGGGCGCTCTGCCAAGGGGTGATTGCGTGGGCGTGGGAGCATGGGGCCGAGGCAGTGGAGTTGGAGGTGCGCGCGGGAAGCGTTGGCGTGCGGGACTTGTATCGCGAGCTGGGGTTCGTCGAGTATGGGCGGCGGGTGGGGTACTATAGCGGACCGGCAGACGATGCGGTGTTGATGCGGTTGACGCGAACGGGCGTGGAGACAAACGGTGGCAGCCTATAATGGAAGTCTATGGTTCGTGATGGATGGTTGTATGCCGCTGGGCTGTTGGTGGTGGCGGCGGTGCTTTGGTGGTTGACTAAGTCGTCCTTCTTAGTGGCGATCCCGGTGTTGTTGGCTGTGTTTTTCCTGTGGTTCTTCCGCGATCCGAACCGCGCGGTTCCGGCGTTGCCGGGGCAGATTGTGTCTCCCGCGGATGGGGTGGTGACGGAGGCGGAGTGGATCGAAACGGTAAGCGGTGGGCGGCTGCGGCTCAGCATCTTCCTGAACGTCTTCGACGTGCATGTGAACCGGTCGCCGGTGGCGGGGACGGTGCGGTTGGTGGAGTATCGCGCGGGGCAGTTTGTGAATGCGATGAACCCGGAATCGGTGCTGCACAATGAGCAAACGCTGGTGCTGATCGAGGGCGACGGCGGGTATGAGGTTGGGTTCAAGCAGATTGCGGGTTTGCTGGCGCGGCGCATTGTGACGACGGTGAAGGCCGGCGACCGGGTGGAGCGAGGGCAGCGTGTGGGGTTGATCAAGTTCGGTTCGCGTGTGGATGTGCTCTTGCCGGCGGAGGCCGACCTGAAGGTACGGACAGGGATGCGCGTCAAGGGCGGAGCGACGGTGCTGGCGGTTTTGCCGCAATCGGAAGATGGTACTTTTCAGGACGAGGCGGTTTAATGGCGGAGGTCTCGCCAGCGATCGACGGGAGAACGCGACGGCGGCCCAGCCGGGGGATGTATGTGCTGCCGTCGCTCTTCACGGCAGGTAACATCGCGGCGGGATACTATGCGATCACGCAGGGCATCCAAGGAACGGCGGCGGACCATCACCCGTTCGACCGGGCGGCGCTGGCCATCGGCTTTGCGGTGTTGTTCGACGGCGTGGATGGACAGGTTGCGCGGCGGACGCGAACGACAAGCGACTTCGGCAAGGAACTGGATTCGCTGGCCGACGTGATTACGTTCGGTATGGCACCGAGCCTGCTTGCGTATATGTGGGGGTTTCGCATGCTGCCGCCCATGGCGAACGTGGTGATGCGCGGCCGCCTGCTGGACTTCGGGATCTTCGTCTGCTTTCTTTTTCTGATCTGCGGAGCCTGCCGGTTGGCGCGTTTCAACATCAGCGTGAATCCGCAGCCGCGCAACCCGGGACGACCGGGGCAAAAGTATTTTGTGGGGATGCCAATTCCAGCGGGCGCGGGGGTGATCGCGTCGGTGATCCACTTCTTCAACGGATCGCCGATCGACAATCCGTGGATTGCGGTGGTTTGGCTGTGCCTCATCATGGGCACGGGCTTTCTGATGGTCAGCAGTTGGCGGTTCTGGAGCGGTAAGGAGGTCAGCGCGAATGGGCGGCATCCGTTTCAGCTTGTCGTGGTGGTGGCGCTGGTGGGCGCGCTGATCTTTATCTTTTCGGAGTGGTCGCTGCTGCTGATCGCGTTAGGATACCTGGTGTCCGGCGTGGTGGCGCGACTGGCGTACTCGTGGAGCCGGGAGCGCCGGCTGGCGGTGTCGGCGGGCAACGGACGGAAACAGGAGCTGCGATGATGAACGGTGTACCGAGGATTGGGATTGTGGGGGCGTCGTCGCTGGCGGGGCGCGAGCTGGCGGATGTGCTGGCTGAGTCGACGCTGGCCGGGGCGACGCTGGTGCTGCTGGACGATGAAGAGGCTGCCGGGCAGATCACGGCGACGGGCGACGAGGCGGCGGTGATCCAGCGGCTGGATGAGAGCTCGTACGAGGGCATGGACTTTGCGTTTTTCACCGGCAGCACGGCGGTGGCGCGTGCTCAGTGGCAGAGTGCACGGAAGGCAGGAGCGAGTATCGTCGATTTGACCCATGCGCTTGAGGGCGAGACGGGCGTTCCGGTGCGCGGGCCGTGGATTGAAGAGGCTTTGAAGGGCAAGACTGCCGGGTTGGATCTGGGGACGCACGCCGTGGTGGCGGCGCATCCGGCGGCTGTGATGCTGGGTCTGGTGGCGGCACGACTGGCGGCGAAGATGCAGGTCGCCGGTGTGGCGGCCACGGTGCTGGAGCCGGTATCGGAGCATGGGCAGGCAGCGATGGATGAGCTGCATCAGCAGACGGTCAATCTCCTATCGTTCCAGACGCTGCCGCGCGACCAGTATGACGCGCAGATCGCGTTCAATCTTTTGCCGTCGCTGGGTGAGGGCGCGAAGGTGACGGGGCGCGAGCGGATCGCGGGGCAGTATGCGAAGTTGTCGGCGGGGCGGCTGCCTGAGTTGACGGTGCAGCTGGTGTATGCGCCGGTGTTTCATGGATATACGGTCTCGGCTTTGGTGGAACTTGCCGAGCCAGCTACGGTGGAGGAGGTCGAAGCGGCGTTGGCCGGACCGCATCTCGACTTGGTGAGCGAGGGGTCCGATCCTCCGAGCAATTTGAGTGCGGCGGGACAGGACGATGTGCTGGCGCGGGTGCGAGCGGGGTTTGCGGGGGAGCGCGGGCGGCGGTTCTGGGTGTGGCTGGCGGCGGACAATCTGAAGCTGGCGGCGTTGAATGCTGTGGCTTGTGCGTTGGAGCTGCGGCGGCTAAGGCCGATGGGCACCGTGCAGTAAGGCTGTCGGGTATGCTGGAGTTCCATGGTTATTGACCCGATTGCGCTGACGCGAGAGCTGGTAAACATCGACTCCACGACGTACCACGAGGGAGCGGCGGGGGCGTTTCTCTATGACTTCTTAGGCGCGCAGGGCTACGCGGTGGAGCGGCAGGCGGTGGCTCAGCCGGAGCTCGCGTTGACACCGGGTGGCGGGGAAGGCGAGCGCTTCAACGTTTATGCGGCGGAGGCCGGTGTGACGCCGGATGTGGTGCTTTCGACGCATATGGATACGGTGCCGCCATTCTTCGGCTGCATGGAGGATGACGAGTTTCTGTATGGGCGGGGGACGTGCGACGCCAAGGGGATTATTGCGGCACAGGTGGCGGCGGCGGAGCGGCTGAGAGCGGGTGGAGTGAAGGTGGGGCTGCTGTTTGTGGTGGGGGAGGAGCGCGACTCGGCCGGGGCGAAGGTGGCGAACGGGCTGGCGAAGGGATCGCGGTTTCTGATCAATGGCGAGCCGACCGACAACCGGCTGGCGTTGGCGACCAAGGGCGCGCTGCGGGTGGAGCTGCGGGCGAGCGGGCGGATGGCGCACTCGGCGTATCCGGAGCTGGGCGAATCGGCGATCGACAAGCTGCTGGAGGCGCTGCACGATGTGATGGCGCTCGATCTGCCGGTGGAGCCGGAGATTGGGCCGACGACGACGAACATCGGGCTGATTCAGGGTGGGCGCGCTCCGAATGTGATTGCGGATAAGGCGGAGGCGCATCTGCTGATCCGTACGGTGGGGCCTTCGGAGGTGGTGAAGGAGCTGATCCTGAAGACGGTGGGGGGACGCGCGGCGGTGACGTTCTCGCTCGACCTGGGCTTTGTGCGGATGCGGAAGGTAAATGAACGCCCCACGATGGTGGCGAAGTTCGCGACGGATATTCCCACGCTGACGAATTGGGGTGAGCCGTTTTTGCTGGGGCCGGGGTCGATCCACGTGGCGCATACGCCGGATGAGCGGGTGTCGAAGCGTGAGTTGTTGGAGTGCGTAGAGTTGTATGTGGAGCTGGCGACGGAGTTGGTGCGCAGCTACTTAGAAGTTGGATTCACAGCAACTTGAAGGACCAACGGTATCTCAATTGTAAAATATAAATTTGCGAGAGGCGCTTGAATCTTCTAAACAGTACAAGGAATCAACACTTCCTATCACGCGCGGAGCAGATTCTTAACGCCGCAAACCCTAGCGCAAGCGATAAAGAGCAAAGGATTTTCTCATTCTCAATTCGCGACCGTGAAAATTATGAGGTAACAATCGACTCTCTAAAAGGAAGGGCCATTACGAACACTCTTGTATTACAAGATTTGTTCAGCTTCGATGTTGTGGGCAAGAAAACTGACCGCCTAAACTTCGAAGATTTGTTTTTACAATACGAAAAGGTAGTAAAAGTAAGTAGCATCAGCTTGTTAGATAAACTTCAGTCTAATGCGTTGGACGTCAAAACAGAAGTTTTGAGCATATTTGTAGCTAAGTTAATGAATTTGTTGCGCAATCCATACTCTGTGCGCAAAGTTCTAAACACTATGCCAGGCGTATGTGCTTACTATCCTACCGATCCCGTTCTGCGCGACTTGTACAACCAGATTATCAACGGAAGGAAGCCACACCAGAGGTACCTGTGCTCTTTGCTGCAGATTACGCATGAGCAGTATCAAGCCTGGCTGTCGACTCTCTTTATGCTGCTGGTTCCGTTAGGTCCCGGCGAACCAAATTTACTTGAAAGCATCGTGATTGGTTTATGTGAAGACGCAAGCAACGAAGTTATCGTGTTTGTTAATCAATACCTAGACGATCATTCTAGCAAAGCTTGCTTGTTATCTGATCGGAGCTATGTTATTCCGATTCCGGAAGCCGACCATCTGTCATTCAGCTTTAATCTTCGCTCCAATGCATTTATCACCTATTGCTTCATTGACATGCAAAAGATAGCACCTGGCGGAATAAGGCAAAATATTCTGGATGCCTATATGGCACGCAAGAAAGTTATAAAAGTAAGTTACTGTAAGAATGATTTAGACGCTTTGGCGATTTACAACCGCCATGCCGTATACCAATGCTTTAAGCATGTTTTTTGCTCTAGCACGGTTATACACGGGCTACAGTAGAATTCATGGTATCCTCCGGCCATCATGAAAACTCTTGTATTTGGTTTACTTGCAGGCGTGGTGTGTTGCGTGGGAGGCACCGCGCAGACGCTGACTCCGGTTGAGTCGGCGATGGTGCGGGCGGTGGATGGGGAGAACGCGGCGGCGGTGGGCTTGCTGGAGCGGATCGTCGACATCAATAGCGGGACGATGAATCTGGCGGGGGTGGTGGCGATGAAGGATGTGATTGCGCCGCAGCTGGAGGCGCTGGGCTTCAAGGTGATGTGGAACCCGATGCAGGCGGTGGACGGGCGAGCGGGGGATCTGGTGGCGGAGCATCCGTGTCCGGCGGGGACGGGGAGGTGCGGCAAGCGGCTGCTGCTGATTGGGCATATGGATACGGTGTTTGAGCCGTCCAGCAAGTTTCAGCGGTACGCGATCGTGCCGGGGACAGACGGGAACGTGGCGACAGGGCCGGGCGTCTGCGACATGAAGGGCGGGCTGGTGGTGATGCTGTCCGCGCTGAAGGCGATGAAGGCGGCGGGGGCGCTCCATACCGCCGAGATCACCGTCGTGTTGAGCGGGGACGAGGAGGCGCACGGCGAGCCGGTGGAGGTGAGCCGCCGGGACATGATCGCGGCGGGCAAGCGGGCCGATGTGGCGCTGGAGTTTGAGAACGGCTCGCGGATGGGCGGCGCGAACGGCGGACACGACATGGTGCGGATCAGCCGGCGGAGCTCGCTGAGCTGGAAGCTTGAGACGACCGGGGTGAGCGGGCACTCGTCGCAGATCTTCAACGATCATTTCGGGTACGGAGCGGTGTATGAGCTAGCGCGGATTCTGGACGAGTTCCGGCGGGAGCTGCCGGAGAAGGGGTTGACCTTCAACGTTGGACTGGTGCTGGGCGGGGCGACGGCTGCGGAGGATGCAGCGAAGACGGGCGGGACGGCGACGGGGAAGAGCAACGTGATTCCGCCGGTGGGACTGGCGAAGGGTGACATCCGGACGCTGTCGAACGAGCAGACGGAGCGCGTGGAGGCGAAGATGCGGGCCATCGTGGCGGACCATCTGCCGAAGACGGGTGCGGTGATCGAGTTTGGCGAGGGGTATCCGGCGATGGCGGAGACGGCGGCGGCGCATGGGTTGGTGGAGCAGCTGAATGCGGTGAATGGGGCGTTGGGCCTAGCGCCGCAGGAGGTGATGGACCCGATGTTGGGTGGGGCGGGGGACATCGCGTTCGTCGCGCCGTATGTTCCGGCGGGGCTGGTGGGCGTGGGCGCGATGGGGGACGGTGCCCATGCGGAGGGGGAGACGGTGTATCTGGACTCGTTGCCGAAGGAGGCAAAGCGGATGGCGTTGCTGATGTACCGGTTGTCGCGCCCTTCGACTGATTAGACTGAAGCCATGGTGACGGATTTAGTTGAGGGGACGTTCGACGCGCTGATCTTCGATTGTGATGGGACGTTGGTGGATACGGCGACGGCGCATCTGGCGGCGTTGCGGGTGGGGCTGGCGGAGCATGGGCTTGAGATGACGGACGAGTTCTACTATCCGAGGGCTGGACTGACGCCGCGGGCGTTGTTCGAGGAGTACGAGTGGGAGATGGGGCGCGCCGTGCCGCGAGCAGAGGTGGTGGCGCGGTATTCAGTGGCCTTCAAGGAAGGGCTGCATCTGCTGGAGGAGGTTTCGGTGGTGGCGGAGGTGGCGCGGGCGTGGAAGGGGCGGGTGCCGATGGCGGTGGGGTCGAATGGACAGCGGGGGAATGTGGAGTCGACGCTGCGGGCTACCGGGTTGTTGGGGTTGTTCGATTTTGTGGTGGTGGCGGCGGATGTTGCTGCGGGAAAGCCTGCGCCGGATGTTTTTCTGGAGGCGGCTCGGCGGATGGGGGTGCGGGCGGAGCGGTGTGTGGTGTTCGAGGATACGGATGAGGGGCTGGAGGCGGCGCGGGCGGCGGGGATGGATGGGCGGGATATACGGGAGGTTTGGCGGCCGGGGTGGCGATAGGGGCGCAAGAAAGACGCAGATTCCCTTCGGGAATGACAAACAGAAGGGCAGGAGCTAGAGGTGGGACAGGTAGGCGACGATCTCGGGGCTGGTCCAGTTCTGGGCAGAGACGAATTTGCGGCGGAGGATGCCCTGCCGGTCGATGATGTAGGTTTCGGGGATCTGGGCGGTGCCGTAGAGGGCGTTGACCTTGCCGTCGGGGTCGCGGACAGTGGAGAGGTGGACGGCGTGTTTGGCGAGGAAGGCGCGGTAGACGGCGTCGTCCTGGTCGAGCGAGACGGCGACGATCTTGAGCTGCGGCATCTGTTGCTGGAGGGCTAGGAGGCTGGGCAGCTCTTCGACGCAGGGGGCGCACCAGGAGGCCCAAAGGTTGAGGAGGACGACCTGGCCTCGGAGCTTGGCGAGGTCGATGGTTTGGACGCCGTCCGTGGTGGTGAAGGCGGGGGCGGGCTTGCCGATGTTGGTGGGGTGGGAGCCGCGTTCGCAGCCTGTGGCGAGTAGGAAGAACAGGCAAAGGCAAAGGCAGCCGCAGGTCCTTCGACTTCGCTCAGGATGACAGGGTTTGAGGGGGTTGAGTAAAGGGTGGAGCATCGTGGGCCTCTCGTTTCTATAATACGAAGGTGGACACGGATGGGTTGGTTGAGTTGACGGTGATTGTGCCGGCGCGGGATGAGGCGCGGTCCCTGGGCGCTTGCCTGACGAGCCTGGTGGGGCAGAGCGAGCCGGGATTTGTGCTGGGAGCGCAGTGGGAGCTGATCGTGGTGGACGATGCGTCAACGGATGGGACGCGGGGGATCGCTGAGGGATTTGCCGGGGTGACGGTGATGGCTGCACCGGAGCTGGACCTGAGCGAACGCGGCGGGTTTACAGGGAAGAACAATGCGTGCTGGGCGGGGGCGCAGGCGGCTCGGGGGCGGTGGCTGCTGTTTACGGACGCGGATACGGTGCATGAGGCGGGGGACCTGTCGCGTTCGTTGCGAGAGGCGGAGCGGCACGGGGCGGCGCTGCTGTCGTATTCGCCGCGGCAGATTGTGACGGGTTTGTGGCAGCGAGCGGTGATGCCGCTGGTCTTTTCGGAGCTGGCGAGCGTGTATCCGCCGCAGCAGGTGAATGATCTGGGTAACCGGTTGGCGGCGGCGAATGGGCAGTATCTGCTGGTGGAGCGGGAGGCGTACTTTGCCGTCGGCGGCCATCGGGTGATCGGGCGCGAGGTGCTGGAGGATGTGGCGCTGGCGCGGAATGTGAAACGCAGCGGAGGGGCGATCCGCTTCCGGTATGCGCCCGAGGCGCTCTCGACGCGGATGTACTGGACGACGGGCGAGATGGCGGCGGGCTGGCGGAAGAATCTGGCGTTGCTGATGCCTTCTCCGGTGGCGCTGGCGCTGTGGCGGGCGTTGGATTTTCTGCTGTTCTTTGGGCTGCCGGTAGCGGCGGTGCTGGTGCCGCCTAAGATTCCTTATCAGGGTGTGGTGTTCTTCTTGCTGTGGGCGCGGACGGCGTTCCGGTTTTATAACCGGGTGATGCGGGCTCATTTTCCGGCTGGCGATACGGTGCTCTCGGTGCTGGGGCTGCCGCTGTTTTGTTATTTGCTGGTGCGGAGCGTGGTCGATCACAGGATCAACAAGAAGGTGAGTTGGAAGGGGCGGAGCTATACGGCTGGCGGGTTGTGAATCGACCAGGGGCTGTGGCTCGTCAAACCGCAGGTCCTTCGACTTCGCTCAGGATGACAGTGGATTTGGAATTGGGAGAACGATGATTCTATTGACGCGTAAGGCGGAGTTTTCGGCGGCACATTATTACTGGGTGGAGGCGTGGACGCCGGAGGAGAACCTGCGGGTCTTCGGCAAATGTGCGAACCGCAAGGGGCATGGACACAATTACACGCTGGAGGTGACGGTGGCGGGGGAGGTCGATCCGGTGTCGGGGTTTGTGGTGGATCTAAAGGAGTTGAAGGAGATTCTGGAGCGCGAGGTGGTGAGCGCCTTTGATCATCGGCATTTGAATCTGGAGGTGCCGGAGTTTGCGACGGCCGTGCCGACGACGGAGAACATCGCGATTGCGATCTGGCGGCGGTTGGATGGGAAGATCCCGAACGCGAAGCTGCACCGGGTGCGGGTGTACGAGATGGCGGACCTGTTCGCCGATTACTACGGTGAGGCATGAGGGCTTACTTGTCGCGGCGGTACCACTTCAGCGCAGCGCATCGGTTGCACGTGGAGAGTTACACGCCGGAGCGGAATCGTGACGTATTTGGGAAGTGCAACAATCCGCATGGGCATGGGCATAACTATGTGGTCGAGGTGACGTTCGGCGGGCAGATCGATGCGGTGACCGGGATGGTGTGCGATCTGGGGGCGCTCGATGCGTTTGCGGCGGCGAGGCTGCTGGCGAAGTTCGATCACCAGAATCTGAATACGCTGGCCGAGTTCGCGGAGGTGGTGCCGAGTACGGAGAACCTGGCGGTGGTGGTGCATGGAATCTTTGCGGAGTTTGGCGGGGCGGAGTTGGTCAACGTCCGTATTGAGGAGACGGGTAATAATTCGTTCGATTACGCGGGCGCGATCGGGAACGCAGATTCCCTTCGGGAATGACAAACAAGAAAGACAGACAGGAAGAGGAATGGATGAGTAGCTCAACGACTGTGGAAGGCGTGACGCTGGGAGAGGCTTCGACGCGGGAGATTTATCGGGAGCTGATCGCGCGGATGGGCGAGGACCCGAACCGCGATGGATTGCTGCGGACGCCGGAGCGGATGGAGAAGTCGATGGCGTTCCTGACGCGGGGGTATACGCAGGACGCGGACGCCGTGCTCCATGACGCGCTCTTCGATGTGGACTATGACGAGATGGTGATGGTGAAGGACATCGAGTTTTATTCGATGTGCGAGCACCATCTGCTGCCGTTCTTCGGCAAGGCGCATGTGGCGTATATCCCGCAGGGCAAGGTGATCGGGTTGAGCAAGATTCCGCGGTTGGTGGATGTGTTTGCGCGACGGTTGCAGGTGCAGGAGCGGCTGACGAAAGAGATTGCCGAGGCGATTACAGAGGCGATCCATCCGCAAGGCGTTGGGGTAATCCTGGAGGCGTCGCACCTGTGCATGATGATGCGGGGCGTGGAGAAGCAGCATTCATCTACCGTGACTTCGGCGATGCTGGGGGTGTTCAAGACGCAGTTGCAGACGCGGAATGAGTTTCTGTCCCTGGTGCGGCGGACGGGGAGCAATTTGTAGCTGGCCTGTACTCTGAAAAGATGAACGGACTTTTAGTGTTGGACAAGCCCGCGGGGGTAACCTCGCACGACTGCGTGGCGATGGTGCGGCGGGTGACGGGGGAGAAATCGATCGGGCACCTGGGCACGCTGGACCCGATGGCAACGGGGGTGTTGCCGCTGCTGCTGGGCAAGTACACGCGGCTGGCGCAGTATTTTGGGCAGGCGGAGAAGGCGTATACAGGGACGATACGGTTCGGGTGGGCGACGGACACGTACGACGCGGATGGGGAGCGGCTGGGCGAGGCGCGACCGCTGGAGCTTGGGCTGGAGGAGCTGCGCGGGCTGGCTGGGCGGTTCCATGGGGTGATGGACCAGATGCCTCCGGTGTTTTCTGCGAAGAAGATTGGCGGGGTTCCGGCGCACAAGTTGGCGCGTGCGGGGGCTGAGGTGCCGGTGAAGCCCGCGCGAATCGTGATCCATGCGTTTGAGTTGATGGCGCTTGAGGGTGAGACGGCGAGCTTTGCGATGACGGTGAGTGCGGGGGGGTATGTGCGGTCGGTAGCGCAGGAGATGGGGGTGCTGGCAGGTTGCGGAGCGCACCTGGCTTCGCTGCGGCGGGTGCGGGCGGGGGCGTTCTCGCTCTATGACGCGATCGGCTTAGACGAATTGAAGGGCCTGGCGGGACGGGTGGACGAGATCGAGGCGCGGCTGCCGCATCCCCGCACGCTGTTGCCGGAAATGCCTTCGGTGACAGTGGATGAGCAGACGGCGGGCAGGATCAGGAACGGGATGCAGGTGAATCTCCCGGAGTTCTCGCAGGCGGGGCTGGCGAAGGTGTTTACGGGACCGACGGAGATGCTAGCTGTGGTGAAACGGGTGGCGGGGACGTTGATGCAGCCTGTGGTGGTGATTGGATGATCGGTGTCGATGAACCCACCCTCACGACGATGAAGCCGTCGTGAGGATGGGGCACCAGCTCTTTGCCTCTATTTATGTAACAGCGGTTCGATTGCTGGCAGAAGGTTTTTGGCAACGATCTGGTTGCCCTGAGCGGTGGCGTGGATGTTGTCGTGTTGCATCATGCCGGGGACGCCGTAGACGTCTTTGAGGAGGAAGGGATAGACGGGTGCCTGGTACTTTGCACCGAGCGCGGGGTAGGTGGCGATGAACTGGTTGACGTAGTCGGGGCCGTAGTCGGGTGGGAGGATGATGCCGGCGATGAGGATCTTTGCGCCGGAGGCTTTGAGGGCGGCGAGGATGCGGTCGAGGTTGGCGCGCATGGCGGGGACGGGCAGGCCGCGGAGGCCGTCGTTGCCGCCGAACTCGACGATGACGGCGGCGGGGTGGAGGGCCAGAACGGCGGGAAGGCGAAGGACACCGTCTTTCGAGGTTGCTCCGCTGACGCCCTGGTTGACGACGTGGTAGTGGTAACCGGCTTGGTCGAGGTCCTCCTGGAGGAAGTCGGGGTAGCTCTGGCCGGGGTTGGTGCCGAAGCCGGCGGTGAGGGAGTCGCCGAAGCAGACGAGAAGGGGGCGCGTGTCGGGGGAGGGCGCGGCGGCGGGGTGGGCGATGGGGCCGGGGATCGCGGCTGTACTTGCGTTGGCATCCGGTTCAACGGGAGCGACGGGTTGTTGATCCTGTTTGGCGTGACAGCCGCCCAAGAGGAGGAGAGCCGCTACGATGAAAGCGGGGCCGGTTTGCTTGAGGCTCATGGACTCACTGTATCGCGGAATGGTTTTGGTCGCCGGAGCGAACCGCGAGTCCTTCGACTGCGTAGATCACGGTGAGGCTGTGATCTACTTCGCTCAGGATGACAGGTTGTGGATGGATGCTCAGGAGAGCGAATCTTGGTGGCACGTGACGTAATGATCTCGGTTGAAGGTTTGCGGAAATCGATCCGTAACGGTACGGGCGCGGCGGCGCGGACGACGGATATTTTGAAGGGGATCGACTTCGCGGTGCCGCGCGGGCAGTTTGTGGCCATCATGGGGAGCTCGGGATCGGGGAAGTCGACGCTGCTGGGCTTGCTGGCGGGGCTGGATACGCCGTCGGCGGGCAACGTGCTGCTGAACGGAACGGCGATCAGCTATCTGCCTGAGGACCAGCTGGCGCAGGTGCGGGGGAAGACGATTGGGTTTGTGTTTCAATCGTACCAACTCATCCCGACGTTGACGGCGCTTGAGAATGTACTGCTGCCGCATGAATTGAACGCCGATGCGAAGGATGCGGCGAAGGGGCTGCCGAGAGCGCGGGCGTTGCTGACGAGCGTCGGGCTTGGTGATCGGATGGAGCATTATCCGGTGCAGCTTTCGGGCGGGGAGCAGCAGCGGGTGGCGTTGGCGCGGGCGTTTGTGCTGCGGCCGCCGATCGTGTTGGCGGATGAGCCGACGGGCAATCTCGACACGGCGAACGGGGCGGCGGTACTGGAATTGCTGCTCGACCTGAACAAGCGCGAAGGAACGACGCTGGTGCTGGTGACGCACGACGCGGCGCTGGCGGGGTATGCGGACCGGCGGATTACGTTGCGGGATGGCATGGTGCTGTCGGATGAGATGAGTGGTTGAGGGGGCTGGGTTATGCTGAAAATGGAAGTCTGAGAGTAAGGGGTGAACTGTGATGACCGACGATAAGGCTCTGCTTTTACTTGCCGCTTTGGCACCCACAGCGATGTCGCTCATAGGTATTATCTTTGCAAAATCAGATCTGAAGGACTTCAAGGCCGAGGTCCGTCATCAGCAAGAAACCATGGCGAAGAAACTGGATGACGTGATGGCGGCGGGGCATAGGGATGCTTTGGAGATTATGCGTCAGATGACTGTTCTGCATGAGCGGGTGGCGGTGGTCGAGGCGAAGCAGGGACGATGACCAGGCTGTAGAACCGGCAGTACCCGGCTCCAACATGATGAGTACGCGAAGAGCGCCGAAGCAATGAGGGAGCGGGATGCGTTTAGCAAAGGCAGTCATCTTCGTTCTAGTGGTTCTACCTCTTGTTGCGGCAGTTGTCGGCTTCTTAGGTTTCCGAGTGGTCGAGCACCGGATCGCCCGCGATTCTCACGCGCCACATCTTGTCAGTTTCCCTGAACCAGCCGCCGATCTTCCTTTTCAGACGCTTGATGGCACCACGAAACGGCTTTCTGAGATGAAGGGGAAGGTGGTCTTTCTCGATCTTTGGGGAACATGGTGCATACAGTGCCTCGCTGAGATGCCCACGGTTCAAGCTCTGTATAACCACTACCACAATGATCCTCAAGTCGTCTTTCTGATTGTCTCCCGCCAGGACTCACCTGAAGCTGTACGGCGTTACGCGAGTCATCATCACTTTGATCTGCCGTTTTACCTCACAAAGGATGCCGACATTCCCACATCGATGCAACTGAACCAGTTTACAGCTACGTTTCTGTATGCTCCAGATGGAACCTTGATGGCTAAGCACACAGGAGCTGCCGACTGGTCAGCGCCTTCAGTCATATCGTTCATCGATGGTCTTAAGAGCAGTTCAAAAGCGGGGCAGTAGCGTTATGGCAAATCAGCTGAGTTGGAGTACGGCGGCGCGGATTGCGGCGCGGGAGATGCGGGCTTCGCGGGGTAAGTTCTTTTTTGTGGTGCTGTCGGTGGCGATCGGCGTGGCGGCGCTGACCGGGGTGCGGGGGTTTTCGGCGTCGTTCCGGGGGACGCTGCTGACACGAGCGCGGAGCATCATGGCGGGGGACCTGGCGGCGCGGATGTTTCAGCAGCCTACGCCGGGGCAGACGAAAGGGTTGCAGGCGATAGAGGCAGAGGGCGTCGAAATGACGCCGGTGACGGAGCTGCTCTCGATGGCGAGCGCGCCGAAGGCGATGGACCCGCTGCTGATCTCGTTGAAGGCGGTGGACCCGGCGCTGTATCCGTTTTACGGAACTGTGGAGTTGCAGCCGGCGGGGCGCTTGGCTGACGTGTTGACGCCGGAGACCGTGGTGGTGGCGGACGATCTGCTGATCCGGCTACATCTGCAAGTGGGCGATGCGCTGAAGATCGGGACGAAGGTCTTTCGGATCGCGTCGGTAGTGACGAACGAGCCGGACCGCCTTTCGGGGAACTTTGCCAGCGGGCCGAGGGTGCTAATTACGCGCTCTGGGCTGGAGGCTTCGGGGTTGCTGGCACCGGGGAGCCGGGCGGGGCAGCGGTATCTGTTTAAGGTGCCTGCGCCGGGCGGAACGCGGCAGATTTCAGAGAGCCGGGTGGCGGGGCTGAAGACGCGGCTGGAGGCGCTGTTGCCCGAGGCGCAGGTGACGGATTACCGCGAGACGAATCCAGCGTTGACTCAGGGGCTGGACCGGGCGACGAGTCTGTTGTCGTTGATGTCGCTCGTCGCGCTGGTGCTTGGTGCCGTCGGCGTGGCGATGGCGATGCGGGCGCATCTCCAGCAGCGGCTGGATACGATTGCGATCATGAAGTCCCTAGGCGCGAGCTCCGGCCAGATCATCAAAATTTATTTGCTGCAAACGCTCTTGCTGGGGCTGCTCGGCGGCGCGTTGGGCGTGGCGATGGGCGTGGCCGTACAACTAGCGTTTCCCGTGCTGCTGGCCAAGCTGATCGATGTGCAGACGACGCTGCACATCCAGTGGGCGACGGTCGCGACGGGGCTCGCGGCGGGTGTGTTGACGACGCTGCTGTTCACGCTGCCGCCGCTGCTCGACGTGCGCGGCGTGCGGCCGATCCTGATCCTTCGGCGCGCGGTCGAGAAGGTGCCTGAGGAGCCGCTGGGCAAGGGCTTGCTGCGGCGGCTTAAGAAGAACGGCGCGCAGATCGGAGCGTTTGCGCTGATTCTCGGCGGTTTGGCGGTGATTGCGACGACGCTGTCGGACTCGGCTACGGTGGGCGAGGTGTTCTCGATTGGGCTGGTGCTGGTGCTTGGCGTGCTGCTCGCGGCGTCGGCCGGGGTACTCGCTGGACTGAAGGTGTTCCTGTCGAAGACGCGGCTGGCGCTGCCGTCGTCGCTGCGGCATGGGCTGGCGAATCTGTATCGACCGGGCAATCCTTCCGCCGCGTTGCTGGCCGCGCTGGGGCTCGGCGTGATGCAGATCATGACGGTATATCTGGTGCAGCAGGCGGTGGTGCGGGAGCTGCATATCTCCTCCGCGCCGAACCTGCCCAACGTGTTCCTGATCGACATCACGGACGCGGAGATCGACGGGGTGCGGGCGCTGCTGCTCGGGCAGCCGCACGTGAAGCCGGACATGGAGATGCTGCCGGTGGTGGCGTCGCGGATCGAGGCGATCAACGGCAAGCCGGCGGCGGAGATGAAGCTCAAGAACTTCCCCAAGCGGATGTTGCAGTCGATCAATCTGACGTGGTCGGAGACGATGCCGCCGGGGACGACGATGGTGAAGGGGAAGTGGTGGGCCGGGGGCGACAAGACACCGCAGGTGGCCATCGGGCAGCGGATGTCGGACCGCCTTGGCGCGCCGCTGGGGGAGAAGATCACCTTTGCCGCGGGCGATACGCGGTTCGTCGCGACGGTGTCGTCGATTATCAAGTCCGATGGGCAGCACGCCTATTCGCGCGCGGAGTTCATCCTGCCGAAGGCGACACTGGCGGGGCTGCCGGAGGTCTGGTACGGCGGTATCCATGCCGATCCGGATCACGTCGGCGAGGTGCAGCGGGCGCTGTATGCGGCCTACCCCAGTGTCACGGTGATCAACGTGGCGCAGGCACTTGAAACGGTGCGTCAGGTAGTGGTGCAGATCACTTATGTGATCCAGTTCCTGTCAGCGTTCTCGATCTTCGCCGGGATCATCATTCTGGCGAGCAGTATCGCGGGGACGCGCTACCGGCGCATTCGCGAGGTGGTCGTTCTAAAGACGCTGGGAGCGACTCGGGCGCGGATCGCTACGATCTTCTCGATCGAGTTCGCCGTGCTGGGACTGGTGGCTGGGCTGGTTGGGGTGGTGTTCGCGAATGTGATTGCGGGTGTGTTGTTGCACAAGCTGGAAGTGGTGTACCGGGTGCAGTGGCTCTGGACGGTGGTTGCGCTTGTGGGAACCGCGGCGCTGACTGTGGCGACCGGATGGGTGGCGAGTCACCGCATATTAGGGCAGAAGCCGCTGGAGGTCTTGCGGGAAGAGTAAGTGGGGCGATTATGGGCCAGGTGTTGACCTTCAGCGCTCGGCTGAGTCGGAGATGCAGGCGTTAAGGGACAAGCGCTAAACCCATAGGGCGGAAAACTTTCGGACACGATTCGCCAACAAACAAGCCTTGTCCATGAAGGCTGCTCTACGAAGATTTTATCCAAGCTGTGTCATTCTTGAGACTACGGATGACCTGGGAGAACGTGTTGCCGGATAGAAGGATTTGGATGCCCGCGCTTGTCTGGCTGTTCTGCGGGCCGGGGGCGTTGCTGGGGCAGGCGGGCGGCGGTGCTTCAGCCGGTGCCCCGGCGGCGGGTGCTCCGGCAAGCGCGGGCGCGCCGGCTGCTGCGGGCGCACCAGGAGCGGCAAACGGGCAAGCTACGTCCGGCAGCGCGGCCGCACCGGCGAATGGGCAGGCGGCACCCGGAGCTAACGGCGCGCCGGGGAGCCCGGCCGCGGCGGGACATCCGGCGACACCAGGAGCGCAGGCGGTGCCGGGCCAAGCCGCTCCAAATCAACTGGCCCCGGGATCGCAGACCGCGCCGGGCGCGCCCTTGAAGGATGGCAGCAACGCCTCGCCGTCAAGTCCTGCTGCCCAGATGGCCTCCCAACCGGCTCCGGGCGCGACTAGCTTTACCTGGCAGCAGGTGTACGACCGCTTCAAGCTGGTCAATCCGAATGTGCTGGCAGGGATCATCGGTATCGATGAGTCGAAGGCGCAGGAGATTACGGCACATCTGCGGCCCAATCCGACACTCTACATGGGCCTCGATCAGGCGACGCTTTTTCACAGCAACCCATACCAGCCGCTGGTGAACGCCTACCCAAACGTCACGTTCAACTATCTCCATGAGCGCGATCACAAACGCGAGTTGAGGACCGAGAGCGCGCAACGGGCGACGCAGATCGCCACGACGAACCAAGCGGATCTGATCCGGACGCTCGGGTTTACCCTGCGTTATGCGTTCGTTCAGGTGCTGCAATCGAAGGCTATTTTGGCGCTGACCAAAGAAAACCTGAGCTACTACGACGAGGTGCTGCGGGTGAGCGCGGATCGGCTGCAGGTGGGCGACATCGCGCAAGTGGACAACGATCGGCTGGCGCTGGGGCGGGTGCAATATGAGTCGGATTTTGAGGCGGCGGAGGTGAACCTCCAAACTTCGAAGCTGCAGCTGTTGCAGCTGTTGAACGACCGGACGCCGGTGGACCGGTTCGACGTGACGGGGCCATTCGGCTTCAACGGGAAGCTGGAGGCGGCGGATGTATACCGGCAAAACGCGCTAGCCGGACGCACCGATCTGATCGCGGCGATGCAGGCGGTGGAGAAGGCGCGCATCGATCACCGGCTGGCGGAGGCGAACGGCTCAACCGACCCCGTATTTGGCGTAGATGCGGCGCATCAGCCCAATCCGCTGAACACGTATATCGGGGTGAGCGTGAACATTCCGCTACGGATCTTCGACCGCAACCAGGGCGAGAAGTTGCGGACGCAGTTGGATATCGAGCTGCTGACGCGCCGGCAAGAGGCGGCTCGGGCGCAGGTGTTGGCCGATGTGGACTCGGCCTATACGACGGTCGAGAGCCAGCTGCGGCTCTTGCGGCCTTATCAAGACAAGTACCTGAAGATGGCGCTGTCGGTGCGGGACACGATTTCGTTTTCGTACCAACACGGCGGCGCGTCGCTGCTCGACTTTCTATCGGCTGAGAACGACTACCGCGGTGTGCAGCTCGGCTATATCAACCTTGTGGGCCTGTACCTGACGGCGGCCGCGCAGCTAAATCAGTCCATCGGACGAGAGGTGCTCCAGTGAAGAGATTTGGACTGTTGTATGGCGCGGCGTGCCTGGTGCTGCTGGCTGGATGCGAGAAGAAGACGAGCGACCCCGCGGCCGAAGCTCCTCCCGCGGCGAAGGTGGAGCAGGCGCAGGACGTGAACACGGTGAAGGTTGACCATCCGGAGCAGTTTCCGTTGATGGCGGCGGTGACGCAGATGACTTCGTCCTCGATGTCTGTGACCGGGCAGGTGCAGCCGGATGTGACGCGGGTGATCCCGGTGATTTCGCTGGCGTCGGGGCGGATTGTCGCCATTCACGCGCACATCGGCGACATGGTGCACAAGGGGCAGCTGCTGTTTACCGTGCAATCGAATGATATCGAGCAGGCGTTCTCGGATTACCGGAAGGCTTTGGCGGATGAGCTGCTGGCGCGAGCGCAGCTGGATCGCGCGAAGCTGCTGCTCTCTAAGGGTGCCATCGCCAAGAGCCAGGTGGAGATCGCCGAGGACACGGAGAACAAGGCGCTGGTGGATGTGGAGGCGACGCGCGAGCATCTGCGGGTGCTGGGCGTGACGAACTTCAATCAGCCGTCGGGCGCGGTGAACATCTACGCGCCGGCGACGGGTGTCATTATCGAGCAGAATGTGAGCGCGGCGGCGGGCGTGAAGTCGCTCGACAACTCGCCGAACCTCTTCACTATCGCGAACCTAGACGATGTCTGGGTGGTCTGCGACGTGTATGAGAACAACCTTGCGAACCTCGCAACCGGGCAGACGGCCGAGATCCACTTTCCGGCGTACCCGGGTAAGACGGTGACTGGGCGCATCAGCGAGATCGATCCGATCCTTGATCCAAGCATCCGCACGGCCAAGGTGCGCGTACAGGTACGAAACCCGGGATTCATGAAGATCGGGATGTTTGTCACCGCGATCTTCAAGAGCCAAAAACAGGAGTCGCACGTGGTGGTCCCGGCGACGGCTATCGTCCATATGCATGACCAGGACTTTGTGTACGTTTCAGTAGGTGGCGGCACGTTCAAGCGCGTCCACGTCGTTGGGGGCGACATGGTGCCGGGCGGTGGGCAGATCGTCCAGACCGGGCTCCAGGCTGGCCAGCAGGTCGCGACCAACGCGCTCGAACTGCAGAGCACGGTGGCGCAGTAATGGGAGGCGTCGTCGGGTTCGCGCTCCGCAACCGCTTTCTGGTGCTGATCATCGCGGTGCTGTTGTTCGTGTGGGGCATCCTCTCGTTTCGCGCGCTGCCGGTCGAGGCCTATCCCGACGTAGCTAACAACTACGTGCAAATCATCACGCAGTGGCCGGGGCGCGCGGCGGAAGAGGTCGAGCAGCAGATCACCGTCCCGATTGAAGTGCAGATGAACGGCATCCCGCACCTAACGCATCTGCGGTCAACGTCGCTGGCGGGACTGTCGAGCGTGATGCTGATCTTCGACGACCAGTCGACCAACGACTGGAACCGCGAGAAGGTTTTGGAGCGGATCGCGGGCGTGACGCTGCCTAACAATTTGCAGCCGCAGATCGGCAGCGACTGGAGCCCCGTCGGCCAGATCTACTGGTATACGCTGACGAGCACGAACCCGGCCTACGACAACATGGCGCTCAAGTCGCTTGAGGATTGGACGCTCGAGAAGCAGCTCAAGTCCGTTCCTGGCGTGGTGGATGTATCGAGCTTTGGCGGCATCACGCGCGAGTACCAGGTGCGGCTCGACCCTGACAAGCTCGTGGCGTACGGGCTGACCATCGCGCAGGTGGAGCAGGCGCTGACCTCGAATAATGTCAACGCGGGCGGCAGCTTTATCGAAGAAGGCCAGCAGGCGATCAACGTCCGCGCGGTGGGTTTGTTCACCAACGTCTACGACATCGAAAACACCCTGCTGAAGACGGTGAACGGGACACCGCTGCGTGTGAAGGATGTTGCGACGGTGCAGCAAGGTGCGAAGATTCGGCTCGGCCAGATCGGCAAAGCCGTCCGGCGCAACGACGGCGTGGTGGTCGACGATCCCGACGTGGTCGAAGGCATCGTGCTGTTGCAGAAGGGCGCGAACTCGGACGAGGTCCTCGCCGCGCTTCATGAGAAGGTGATCGAATTGAACGGGACTGAAGCGCGGCCTGCCCAACCAGGCAGTCTTTTTCATCGCGCCAAACCGGCCGTACCCGCCAAGCCCGGCCTGTTGCCTCCGGGCGTGAAGATCGTGCCGTTTCTTGATCGCGACGACCTCGTCCACCTGACCACGCATACGGTCCTGCACAACCTGACCGAAGGCATCGTGCTGGTCATGATTATCCTGTTCCTCTTTCTGGGTAACGTGCGCGGCGCGATCATCGTCGCCTTGACCATTCCGTTTTCGCTGCTCTTTGCTTCTATCTGTCTGGACCTGCGGCATATCCCGGCGAACCTGTTGTCGCTCGGCGCGCTCGATTTCGGCATGGTGGTCGATGGCGCGGTGGTGATGGTCGAGAACATCGTCCGGCACATGAACCGTCCTCAGGAGAAGGACCGTACGACGATCGAGGTAGTGCGCGAGGCGGCGCACGAGGTCCAGCGGCCCGTCTTCTACGCCATCGGTATCATCGTCACGGCGTACCTGCCAATCTTCACGTTGCAGCAGGTCGAGGGGCGGCTCTTCCGCCCGATGGCGTGGACGGTGGCGTTCGCGCTGCTCGGTGCGCTCGTGTTTTCGATGTTCCTTGCGCCGGTGCTCTCGACCTTCCTCTTCAAGAACGGCGCGAAGGAGTGGCACAACCCGGTGATGAACTTCCTCACCAAGCACTACCGCTCGGCAGCGTTGTGGGCGGTCGAGTCGCGCTGGATCGTGGTGGGAGCGACATGCGCAGGGTTGCTGCTGGCGATCTTTCTGGCCGAGGGTGGCGCGATCGGGTCGGAGTTTCTGCCGCACCTCGATGAAGGTGCCATTTGGGTCCGCGGAACGCTCGCGCCCAGCACCGGACCGACCGAGGGTGTGCGTGTGATGTCGACCGCGCGGCCCATTCTGGCGAGCTTTCCCGAGGTGAAGGATGTCGTCAGCCAAGTGGGCCGGCCAGACGACGGCGTCGATACGACAGGCTTCTTCGACACGGAATATTTCGTCGACCTGAAGCCAAAAGCCGAGTGGCGGCCCGTCTTCCATGAGAACAAGGAAGAGCTGATCGCGGCGATGGACCGCGAATTGACCAAGATGCCCGGCATCATCTGGAACTTCTCGCAGCCGATCTCGGACAATATGGAGGAGGCGGTCAGCGGCGTCAAGGGAGAACTGGCGGTGAAGGTTTATGGCGACGACCTGAAGACGCTCGAAGCCAAGGGCGATGAGATCGTCAGCGTGATGAGCAAGATTCAGGGCATTCGGGATCTTGGCCTCTTTCGCGTGATTGGGCAGCCGAACCTGAACTTCGTCGTCGACCGGATCGCGGCGGCGCGCTACGGGATCAACGTGTCTGACATTCAGGATGCGATTCAGACGGCGGTGGGCGGCAACGCGGTGACGCAGGTGTTGCAGGGCGAGGCCCACTATGATGTCGTTCCGCGTTATCAGCAGGATTACCGCAACAGCGCAGAGGCTATTGAAAACGTCCGGCTGGTTTCGCCGAGTGGGGAACGCGTTTCGCTGGCGCAGCTCACCAAGCCGGTGGTAGTCGATGGCGCGTCGGAGATCTACCGTGAGGGCAACCAGCGGTATGTTGCTATTAAATACAGCGTGCGCGGACGCGACCTTGGCGGAGCGGTCGAAGAGGCTATCAATAAAGTCACCACGCAGGTGAAACTGCCGCCGGGATATAAGCTGGATTGGGCGGGCGAGTATGCTAGCCAGAAGCGCTCGGCCAAGCGGCTGGCTATCGTAGTGCCGATCACCATTGGGCTGATCTTCTTTATCCTGTACACGATGTTCGGCTCGTTCAAGTGGGCAATGCTGATTATGGCGAACGTGGCCATCGCGCCGATTGGCGGCACGCTGGCTCTTTGGGTGACGCATACCAACTTCAGCGTGTCGTCGGGCGTGGGGTTTCTGGCGCTCTTCGGCGTGTCGGTGCAGACAGGCGTCATCATGCTCGAATACATCAACCAGATGCGGGTGCGCGGGCATACGGTGGAGGAGGCGGCGGTTGAGGGCGCGGTGCTGCGTCTTCGGCCCATCATGATGACCATGCTCGTGGCCACACTGGGCTTGTTGCCGGCGGCGACCTCGCATGGCATCGGGTCAGACTCGCAGCGGCCCTTCGCGGTGGTGATTGTGGGCGGGTTGATCTCAGACCTGATTATCAGCCTGTTTCTGCTTCCTACACTGTACGTCTGGATCGCGCGGCCGGACGATGTGCTGCCCGCGCCGGAGATGGAGCTCGACGCTTAGGCGGCGTTCTCCTTTACTATGAGGGTGTCCGAACAACGGGGCAAGGAGAGCATCGTGGCGGAAGATCCACTGGTTGTCGCGCACCGCAAGCGCTTTGGCAAGGATGGACCGGCATACGCCGCGCCGGGGCGCGTGAACCTGATCGGCGAGCACACCGACTACACCGGTGGTCTGGTGCTGCCCATGGCCATCGACTTCCAGACGGTTGCGGTGGTGAGCGCGCGGGACGATGGGCAGGCCGTCTTCCACTCCGTCAACTATGACGAGGAGAAGACCTTCGTGATCTCCGGCCAACCGCGCTCGCCCGAAGGCCACTGGAGCGACTATCCGGCGGGCGTGCTGTGGTGTCTCGGGCAGGCGGGCATTCAAGTCGGCGGCTTCGACATGACCATCGCGGGCGATGTGCCACTAGGGGCAGGGCTGAGCTCTTCGGCGTCGGTCGAGGTGTCGACGGCCGTGGCGATGCTGGCCCATGCAGGGGTGACGCTGCCGCTGGTGGAGCTGGCGAAGCTCTGCCGCCGCGCGGAGAACGAATACGTCGGGGCAAAGAGCGGGATTATGGACCAGTTCATTGTGGCGGGTGGCGTCGTGGACCGGGCGATGCTGCTCGATTGCCGCGCGCTGACCTTTGAGCTGCTGCCGTTGCCGTCGACGGTCAAGATCGTCATCTGCAACTCCATGGTGAAGCATACGGTGTCCGAGGGCGAGTACGGCAATCGCAGCGATGAGGTCTATGCGGGGCAGGCGGTGGTGGCGCGAATGCGACCCGGTGTGGAGCTGCTGCGCGACGCGACAATGGCCGATCTGGATGCGTGCCGAACGGAGATGGGTGAGGTGAACTTTCATCGTTGCCGACACATTGTGACCGAGAATGGCCGTGTGCAGCAGGCGCGTACGGCGTTGCTGGCGGCCGACATGGAGGCGTTTGGAGAGTTGATGGCCGAGGCTCATGCGAGCTTCCGGGACGACTTCGCGGCCAGTTGTGCGGAGATCGATATGCTGGTGAGCATCGCCGTGCGGCAGCCGGGGTGCTTTGGAGCGCGGATCACCGGGGGCGGCTTTGGAGGCTGTACGGTGAACGTGGTGCGGACCCAGGTGGCGAAGGAGTTTGTGAGCGCCATAAAGCGAGAGTATAAAGCGGCTACGCAGATCGAGGCGGACTGCTTTGTCTGCGAAGCCTCGGACGGGGCGCTGGCTTTGTTGGCAAAGGAGGCACGATGAACACGTTGGCTCAGAGCAATCCGCACCGGCGATGGAACCCCCTGAAGCGCGAGTGGGTGCTGGTTTCGCCGAACCGGACGCAGCGCCCGTGGCAGGGGCAGACGGAAGACGCGGCGGCACCGGCGGGGCTTCAGTACGATCCGAACTGTTATCTCTGCCCTGGCAATCTGCGGGCGAGCGGCGCGCGGACGGACAAGTACACAAGCACGTTCGTCTTCACAAACGACTATGCGGCGCTGACGCTCGATTCGCCGATCTTCCATGAGGACGACGACGGTAAAGGGTTGCTTGTCGCGGAGGGCGAGAGCGGGACGTGCCGGGTGATCTGCTTTTCTCCCCGGCATGACTTGACGCTGGCGAAGATGTCGGTCGCGGAGATCCGGCCGGTGGTCGATGTGTGGGCCGAGCAGTACAAGGAGCTTGGCGCGCGAAGCGATATTGCGTATGTGCAGGTGTTCGAGAACCGGGGCGCGATGATGGGCGCGAGCAATCCGCATCCGCATGGGCAGATCTGGGCAAGCCGGTCGCTGCCGAACGAGATTGTCTCGGAGCTTGCCGGACAGCGCGAGTATCTGGCGCAACATGGAGCGAATCTGCTGGTTGAGTATGCGGGCATGGAGCTTGCGGCCGGTGAGCGGGTAGTTGCGAAGAACGCGAGCTTCGTGGCGGTCGTACCGTTCTGGGCGGTGTGGCCGTTTGAGGTGCTGGTGCTTCCGGTGGCGCGCCAGATGCGCGATCTTGAAAGCATGAGCGATGCGGAGCGTGAGGATTTTGCGGCCATTCTGCGCGAGGTGACCTCGACCTACGATCAGGTCTTCAATACGTCCTTTCCGTATTCGATGGGGCTGCATCCGGCTCCGCAAGATGGAGAGGCGCATGAGGAGTGGCAGTTTCACGCCCATTTTTATCCGCCGTTGCTGCGGTCGGCGACGATCCGTAAATTCATGGTGGGCTACGAGTTGCTTGGATCGCAGCAGCGCGACATCACGGCGGAGAGCGCGGCCGAGACGTTGCGGCAGGCTGCGGGAAGACGATAGGAGTTGTGAATCATCATTGCTGAGTTGATGTGCGTTGCGAGGCTGGCGCTGAGGTTACTTCGGTCGCACCTAGGAGAGCGACCAGCCTCTGTCGCTTGGCTTTGGGGATGTGAGAGCTGTGGTGAATACGATTACGTGGGACCACGCGGCGCGGCTGCGGAGTTATGGGTTGTTGGCGGGGGTGTTTGGGTTGGAGGATGGGGTGGCGGGCGAAGATCGTGCGCTTGCTGGTGTGGGCCTCTAACACAGGGCTATACGTCGGGCCTTCAGCCCTTGGTTTCTTTTTGCTGGCCTACCTAGGCCTTTGGCCTAGGCTGATATGTGTCGCGCCTTTGGCGCTTGGCGTGTGTTGTTTAGATAGCGGGCAGTCAGTTGAGAACGAGAATTCGCCATCCTCCAGCCATCCGTATGAGAGCGGAAGATTCATTTCACGAATGCGCTTAAGGAAGATGCGGTCGTTTTCTGTTGGGGCACAATCCAACATGAGTAGCCAGTGGTCGTGAAGCTCGCGGTCTGGATACAAGTTGTATTCGATGATTTGGCCCAATGCTTCACGAATGGCGGGCTTAGGGTCTGAGTTGTAAGCCACCTTGAACTCTACCAAAATGCTCTGTCCATCAAGCTGAAAAGTTACATCGATGTGCTTTCGCTCTACTTTACAAGTTACCTTCCACGTTTGCTCAAGCCAACCGACAAAAGTGTTGCAGAGCTTAGTATGCTTCTGTTCAATAACGCGGATCGCTTCTTTGGAATAGCGCGTATACCCGGAACTTTCGACGAGTTGCCGCTGGATTTCCTCATCGCCCTCGATGTTTGCGGCATACGGATCATCTGGCTGTGTAGAGGACGATAAAGACGCTTTCCTCTCGCTCTTCAGCAGCGACTTAATCTTATTGACCTCCTCAGAAGGAAGATCGAGGACAGTTGCCTTGAGTAGCCCACGGTTTTGGGTAGGCTATCGGTGAAAATAGTTGTTCCCACTCGACCATAATCGTGTGTCTCCATGGATGACCTTCATCATCAATGATGGGGGTATCCGCAAGGTACCGGTAAGCAGCAGCCTGGGGAGTACCTGGGACTCGTCCTACTGCAACAATGCGTGATGGGTACGATTCGGCAACATAGATTACGTCACCACCGCGAATCCTCCAAGCAAATTTTGCTAGGCTCCCCTTCTGTGAGGACTCTAGTTCTGTCCAAACAGCAGGGAGCTTCTCCGCAGAAAAGTCTGTGAGATTAACATCTTCAACGGGTTTGTAGTAGATTGCAGCCAATTCGAGCAGCACACATTGGCGGAACATGTCTTGCCCGTGATTGCCCTTCCGCATACGCATACGCCAGTAGTTCATCTAATCTCCGTTAGAAAGCTTAGCTAAAGTACGACTACAAAACTTTGTTGCATGATAATTACGACAGCTTGCATTAGCCATGTTGTGTCCGCATCGCCGCCATGCGCGCGTAGAGTTGCTGGAGTTGGCGGACGCCGGCTTCGGCTTCGGCGCGGCTGGGTTGTTCGTTGGGGTCGTTCCAGCCGGTTTCTTCGCCTTGGGGGCTGGGCTGGATGACGATGCCGTCGCGGCGGGCCAGGACGTTGAGCTGTTTGTAGTAGAAGCCGTAGGAGACGCCCTCCTGGGGAATGAGCCAGGCGATCTGGCCGCGGATGGGGACGATGGATTCGTCGGCCCAGAGCTGGCGTGCGCCGTAGCCGGTGCAGTTGAGGACGACGCGCTCCCGGAGGGTGGCGAGGTCGGCGGGAGTGTGGAACTCGCGGGTCTCGATCTTTCCGCCGGCGAGTAGAAAATCGGTGACGAGCTGGTGGGAGTAGGCGGCGACGTTGAAGGTGAGCGAGGAGGAGCGGCGGACATACTTCGTGGGGAAGGGGGTTGCGCCTGGAGGGAGGAGTTGCGGGGGTGGAGTGATGTCGGCGAGCAGGTGGGCGTAGCGGGCGAACTCGTGTCGTGCTTGGTCAGAAGGGGTGGCCGGGGCGGAGGGCCGCCGGGGACCGTCGTCGTCGCGGAGATCGTAGTGATCAGCGTACTCGATGGGATTGCCGGGAGGCCAAGGAAGCTCTGGTACATGCTGAAGGAGGCGCGGGCCATCGCTTCCCACTGGGCGGCAAAGGCGGGCGCGGCGGAATCGGCGAGGGCGACGCGGGAGTCGGGCGTCCAAGAGCCGGTGGCGCGGGCGGAGCGGACGAAGGGCGGGCGCTCCTTAGCGTAGATGGTGACGGTGGGGCCGGCGCGCTGGGCGGTGAGGGCGGCGGTGAGGCCGAGCGCGCCGCAGCCGATGACGGCGATCTCGCGCGTGGTGGGAGCTGCGGTAAGAGCGGTGCGGACCGTGGCTTCGGCCGCGCCCCAGGAGAGCGACCAGCCGCTACCGCCGTGGCCGTAGTTGTGGACGACGATCTGGTCACCGATGCGTTCGGCCTCCATGCGCGGCCCGGCGGCGCGGAAAGGGCGGAGGCAGACGGTGATGCGGAAGAGGCGGTCGAGGTCGGCGCGGATGGGCGTGATGGGGCCGACAGCGTCGTAGAAGGAAAGGGCGGGAGCTGCTGGGGCTGCGGGCGTGGTGATGCGGCGGGCGCAGCCGGAGAGGCCGAGGGCGCTTAGGCCGGTGAAGGCGCTGCCGGTTTGCAAGAAGGAGCGGCGGTCCATGGGCAGAGCATCCTTAGGAATCGATGATTATGTGGATAGCTTAGCTCGATCTTACTTCGAAAAGGCGAGACCGCGAGGATCGGCGAAGCGCATGATAAGACCCCAGCCATATCGCGTGCGGGGACGGAGATCGTCGTGGCCAGAGGCGAAGAGGGCGATCGCGATCTCGTTGGTGCCCTGCTGGAGGGGAAGGTCGAAGGAGCCGTTATCGAGCGAAAGGCGGCCGTCGGGGTTACGGCGCTCTCCTTCGGGGTCGTAGAAGTTTTTACCCTGCGTGACAAGTTTGCCGTTGGCGAAGATCCAAACCTCGCCAAGCCACCCGAGCGAGACGCGCCTGGTTCCGGCTTGCGCCGCCTGAACATGGAAGCGAAGCCAGCCAAGCGCGGACGGATCGTCTGAAGCGGTGTATTGCCGATTGAGATTGACGAGGCCGTTGTGGTCGGCGTCGATCTTTTTCCAAGCGTCTGCACGGGTGGGCAGGGTGGAGTAGGCGGGGTTTCTGGGACTGGGAAGAGGAACGAGCGGCGAGAGCTGCCAGTGGCGCACGATGCCCGGATCGTTGGCGGTTGGATCGGGCGCAGGCCGGTCGGGCAGTCCGCCCGTAGCGTCAGGGGTGATAACAAGGTTGGCGAATAGGGCTGGGCCGCGTAGCTTGATGGAGCCTTCGGCGGACCCGCTTTCCAGATGGCCAATGGGAAGCGCGGGCGTTGGCTGGTAATTGACGTAGACGTTGAGGCGGCTTGCGGAGACGACAAGCCGAACGTGGTTCCAGCCGTCGAGCACGAAGGCCTGGTTCTGGTACTGCGGGTAGACGTTCCAGAGCATGAAGCCGTGGATGACTGGAACGTACTGGACGCAGTCGTTCGAGGCGCGGCAATCGCCAAACATGCGAAAGTAAACTTCTTCGCCATTCTGTTTACCTTCGGGCCCGGCGTCGCGAAACTGAATGCCGGCATATCGGCGGCTAGAGGCTTGAAGTCGTATTCAATGGTGCCGGTGCGAAAGGTAAGGCCGAGTAGCTCACCGGTGCCGCCCTTCGCTACCAACAAGCCTTGCGGAAAGCCTTCTTTTTTGAGGAACTCCAGCTCGGCTTTAGGTCCCATGCTATCGGCCCCGAGCGCACGCCAGTGCTCGCTGGTCATGAGAACTTTGATGGGCACCTCGGCGTGAACGCGCAGCGTAAGCAACAGGAGACAACCGTACAGTGTGAGAGGCGCGTGCCTGGACAATTGCATGAGTTTCCTTGTATGAGGCTTTAGGTTGCCGACACGGTGCGGGTAGGATAGAGCGCGGTCAGGCGAATCAGCTTCATTGTTCCATGAGTGACTCATTCTGAGCGCTCATTCGTTCGTAGTGTTCTTTGGGTGCGCAGTCTATAAAGGAGTATCCCTATTTTGGAGAGTGCCCGAGTGGACTTGCGCTGGTTGTGTGTTGGTGCTTTTGTAGTTTTGCGTGGTGTAACGGCGGCACAGACTCCCGCGGTGGGAACGCCTAATGCAGCGCAGATTCTGCGGCTGGTGGCGAGCCATGCGGCGGAGTATCAGGGCGTCTCCAAACAGATATGGGACTACGCCGAGCTTGGCTACCACGAGCAAAAGAGCGCGGCCTTGCTCGAGAAGGAGCTTGCTGCGGCTGGCTTCAAGGTGGAGACGCCGATGGCCGACGAGCCAACGGCGTTCGTGGCGAGTTACGGGTCGGGTAGCCCGGTGATCGGCATTCTGGGTGAGTTCGACGCGCTACCGGGATTGTCGCAGCAGGCCGGGGAGGCGACGCGCAAGCCGGTGGTCGATGCTGCTCCGGGGCATGCGTGCGGGCATAATCTGCTGGGATCGGCGGCGGCGCTGGCGGCGGTGAGCCTGAAGGAGTACATGGCGGCGAACCATGTGCAGGGGACGCTGAAGTTCTTTGGCACACCGGCGGAAGAGGGTGGATCGGGAAAGATTTATATGCTGCGGGCGGGGCTGTTCCAAGGGGTGGACGTGGTGATCCACTGGCATCCGGGCGACCGCAATGCTGTGATTAATGGCGGCGCGCTGGCGGTTACTTCGGCCAAGTTTACCTTTCATGGGGTGGCCGCGCACGCCGCGCTGGCTCCGGACCGTGGCCGCTCGGCGCTGGATGCGGTGATGCTGATGGGCAACGGCATTGAGTTTATGCGCGAGCACGTGCCGGCCTCGACCCGGATGCACTACATCATCACGAAGGGCGGCGTTGCGCCGAATGTGGTGCCGGATTTGGCGCAGATCGAGCTGACGGCCCGCAGTCCGTACCAAGAGGTGCTGAACGGCATCTGGGAGCGGATCGAGCAGTGCGCGCGCGGGGCGGCGATGATGACGGGCACGACGGTAGACATCGACATTTACAGTACGGACGCGAACATTTTGCCGAACGCGGCGCTGGCTCCGCTGGCGCAGAAGGAGCTGGAAGCGGTGGGCGGCTTTACCTACTCGGCGGAGGAGCGGCGGTTTGCGGAGGAGTTGCAGAAGAGTCTGCCACCCGGCGCGGCGGGTGCAATGGAGCAGACGAGCATGATCGAGCCGCTGCGGACGTTCGATCCCAACTCGCCGTCCGCCTCGACCGATGTGGGCGATGTGAGCTGGCGTGTGCCGACGATCGGCTTCAGCGCTGCGACGTTTGTGCCGGGCGTGGCGGCGCATACCTGGCAGGCGACTGCCTCGACGGGGATGAGCATTGGGCAGGAGGGCATGCTGGTGGCGGCGCGGGCCATCGCGCTGTTGGGGGCGGACCTGTACGCGCAGCCGCATGTCGTTGCGGCGGCGAAGGCAGATCTTGCGCGGCAGTTGCAGACGAAGAGTTATAAGGTGGCTCTGCCGGAAGGGAAGAAGGTGCCTATAGATTATCGGGGGAAGTGAGTGGCAGCGTCGGCGACAGCGAACGTCTTCTCGTGAAGATTTCACAACAGGAGAGTGCTAAAGGCTCCCAACGTTCAAAGCAACAAAAATGCCAAAAGCTATCGTTGCCAGAACCAGCAGATGAACCGCAATTATATTTAGGTTGATGACCGATCTGTGGCTCATGTATCCACCGACGCTTCTAAACGAAGCGACTTTCTTTGCAGCTTCATCCAGTGATGTACTGAATGCAAGTGCCATGTCATACGACAGCTGTTCATGTTGCATCTTAGATGTGTTTACTAAAATAAGATTAGCTGCTGATGAAGCTGCGAATTGGCCGATTGCCGCAAGGCATATCTCAAGTATTACGATAACAAGAAATATCAAATACACTTTAGTGTTAACGAGACGTTGACCGGCAGACAAATGAGTCTTAATGACGCTAAGAAGACTGATCGACACTGCGACATAGCCAGAACCTACGACAACAAGTTTTTCACTGAACGACGCCATCTGGGAATATGCTCTACTTTCCTGCTCGGCATTCCAGTTAAACTGCTGTCTAGACAAAGCTCTCAACTCACGGGTTGCTTCCTGCCTAGCCGAATCTAGCTTTGCAGCATTAACAACTGCATTCTCATACAACTCGACAGCATAAGTTACTTCCACATCGGCGAACAAATTGTCACGCTTTACACAGGCCCGCACGTCAGCGAGTTGTTGCTCGAATCTTGACTTTGCACCATAAGTATTATGGTTCTTGGTATGTTCCGCCAATTGTTTCAATACTGTCTCGATTGACTCGAGTAGTTGTCGTTTTCGATCATCCATATGGTTCCTCAGTGCCCCGCGTCGTTCGGGAACAGTCGGATGTCTTCCACATTGCGATACCGTTCAGCGAAGTCCATGCCGTAGCCGATGACGAAGGCGTTGGGGATGGAGAAGGCGACGTAGTCGGCCTCGATGGGGACGAGGCGGCGCTCGGGTTTGTCGAGGCAGGTGGCGATCTTCAGCGAGGCGGGCTTGTGCTGGAGCATGAGGCCGCGGAGGTAGCTGAGGGTGAGACCGGTGTCGAGGATGTCTTCGACGAGGATGACGTGCTGGCCCTCGATGGGGTTGTCGATGTCCTTGATGAGCTTGACGGCACCGGAGGAGACGCGGGCGCGGCCGTAGGAAGAGACGGCGACGAAGTCGAAGGTGGCGTCGACGGTGATGGCGCGGGCGAGGTCAGAGAGGAAAATGGCCGCGCCCTTGAGGACGCCGATGAGGACGACGGATTGGCCGGCGTAGTCGGCGGAGATTTGCGCGCCGAGCTCGGCGACACGGGCGTCGAGCTGGGCCTTGGTGTAGAGGATTTCCATGGAGGCGGCGGGAGGGAACTCGGGCTTGCTGAGAGGCATGAGCACAAGGGTAGCGCGAATGAGGCGCGGGGGGAAGAAGCTGATGTAAGTCGCTATACTTTAGCTTGCGAGGGTTATGTTTCCGTATATCGATGTGGGCCCGGTGCATCTGGGGACGTTTGGGTTGTTGCTTTGGCTGGCGGCAGTGGCGGCGACGGTGGTGTTGCACCGGAACTTTACGCGGCATGGGATCGACGCCGATGCGCTGAACATTGTCGCGCTGGTGGTGGTGGCCGGGGTGCTGGGCGCGAAGGCGTGGCACGAGTTGCAGGATGTGCCGGAACTGCGGGCGGCGATGCGGCAGATTTTCCAGCCGGGGTGGCACCATCCGCTGGATGTGTTGGGCGATTTTCTCCACTGGTTTCAGGCGGGCTTTGCGTGGTACGGCGGGATGCTGGCGGGCATCGCCATGCTGATGTGGCAAGGGCGGCAGGCGCGGTTTCGCGGGGCGGCTGAGGGCACGCTCGGGAGGCGTGTGGGCGCGGTGCGGATGCTCGACCTGGCGACTCCCGCGGCGGCGATCGGCTATGGCGTAGGGCGAATCGGCTGCCTGACCAGTGGCGACGGCGACTACGGGATCAAGACAACACTGCCGTGGGGCGTCCACATGGCGCGCAACGCGCTGGTGCCGACGCCGAACCTGGTGCAGCCGACGCCGGTGTATGAGCTGCTGTTTTCGCTGCTGATTGGGTGGGTGCTGTGGCGGCTGGGGCGGACGGGCAAGCCGGTGGGTTGGCTGACGGGCTTGTATCTGGTGCTGAGCGGGGTGGGACGGTTTCTGGTGGAGTTCGTGCGGATCAATCCGCGGCTGTACTGGGGGATGAGCAACGCGCAGGTGGCGGCGTTGGGGAGTGTGGTGGTGGGTTTGGTGGTGATGGGGCTGGCTCGGCAAAGGAGAGTACGATGGGTGTCTGCTTTTGAAGCGGATGTGATTCTATGAGTAACTATGTTACCTAAATAGAGGCAGCTGCAATTTTGATTTGGTACTCAGAGCGGGCAGATCGATGACAGCGGCTGCAATAGAGGAACCGGATATAGAAGTTCGCCGAGCTAGTCTTGGCGAACAAGATGCAATTCGATCTCTTGTGCAAGCTGTAGTCGATGAGGTGTATGGAGGGCTTTGGGCCTCTCCTCCTCTTCCGATCGGAAATGAAGATTTGTCGGGTTCCTGGATTGCCGTTATTGAAACTATCATTGTGGGGATGGCGTTTACACAAGAAGACTGGGTTGGTGATTTGTGGATTGATCGTGAACATCGTGGCCAAGGCGTAGGCGAAATTCTCCTTATGAGAGCAGAGGATGAAATTGCGAGCAGAGGCTACACATTGTCGCGCCTGAGAGTAGTGCCTCTAAACATTAGAGCGATTGGTTTCTATAAACGGTTGGGCTGGCAAGTTGACCGTCAGTCTCCTCACGAAGTATTTCCCGTCTACATGACGGAAATGAGCAAAGGGCATATTGCTCGCAAACTGGTGGAACGCTAAATGCGTCGTAGATAAGCCTTCGCTTCATCCAGTTCTGGGAACAACCGTTCCTCGGCCTGGAACTCGCGGGAGTGGACGCAGCGGCGGCCTGCTTTGACGCGGACGGGGTGTTTGAGGTGGAGCATCTCGTGGTAGAGGAGGTACTCGATGGCGCACCGGGGGGTGTCGGGGCGGTCGAAGACGCGGGAGACGACGATGGTGTTGTGGGCGGCGTCGTAGTGGCCGAGCATCCGGCGGGCGGCGTGGGCGGACCAGGTGAGCGTGGGCTTGCCGAGCAGTCCGTTGAAGAAACGGGCGTTCAGGTCGTCGAAGATGTCGCTTAGGTCATAGAGGCGGCCGCGCGTGG
Organism: Acidobacteriaceae bacterium; assembly: GCA_965277085.1. GTDB lineage: Bacteria > Acidobacteriota > Terriglobia > Terriglobales > Acidobacteriaceae > Edaphobacter. The sequence continues at coordinate 3,518,796 of OZ255708.1, read as the reverse complement.
TGAAGACGCGCTTGCGTCCGCGGGTGCGGCGGATGTGCTCGGCCTGGCGAGCGACAGCGTCGGAGGTGGTGTGGCGGCGGTAGCGGTCGGCGTGGGTAGGCACGATGGGCTTCTTGTAGAGCTTGGCGAGCAGGATGTGCGCGATAGCCTGATGGACGGACTCGGGCGCGAATTCGAGCAGGTCCGAAAGTCGAACATGGAGGCGGCCTTCGCGCAAGCGGATGGTGGTGTTGAGAGAGGTGAAGCGGCGGAAGCGGATGTCGAAGGGCGGCATAGGAGCGCGCGGGCGGAGGAGGTGGTACTCGGTCTCAAAAATGTGGAGCAGGGGAGCGTCTGAGGAGAGCTTCGGGAGGCGCGGTCGCCGGGCTTTGGCTGGCAAAGGTGGGGAAGCGAAGAAGTCGAAGAGTCGCTGGAACGGGCCATGCGCTTGTGGTGAACGATCGACTACGGTGAACTCTCTCATGCTCTAGGTTAGATTTTAGAGGAGAACGCTGTGGTTATCGGGGTGTGGGGGTATCGCCTTTGGTCTCCTTCGCGGGAGGGTGAGTAGCGAACCAGGTGCGCTGTTCGTCGATGAGGCGGGTCGACTCTTCGCGTACGTCGCGGATAGCTTCGAGGGCGAGCTTGCGCGAGACGGCATAGGCCTCGTGGTCCGGCGGGGTCTTGAGGGCGGTGGCCCAGCGTTCCGTAGCCGCGAGGAGCTTGGGCAGGGACTTGCGGAGATCCCGATGGGCTGGCCCATAATCGTCGAGATTGTCGTTAAGTTCATCGGCGATGGAGGTGAACTGTTCCATCAGATCGTGGAGGTCCTGCTCACGGCCTGGTTTGCGCGGGCCGGAGGAAAGGGCGGTGATAGATTTGGTGCGTTCGTCCAGGAACTTCATGAAGACCAGAACCCGATCGGAGGCGATATAGGCTGACTCGCGAAGCTGCTCAATTTCGGCATCGGAGAGAGCGAGACTATCCCGTTGAGCCGTAAGGGGCAGAGCGAATGAGAAAATCGCGAGGACGAGAATGAGGCGGCGCATCATGCGATACGCAGTTTAGTGCGCGAAGACATGGGTGAGCAACTCATCCTCAACGGCCGTGAGCTGTTTGAGTGTCGCTTCCATCGACTCACGGTCTTCGTACGAAGCCTTATGGACATATTCGCTGAGGCGGCGAGTGGTGTGGTGCATCAGCATCTGAGCGTTCATCAGTCGCTTCGCGTCGTCGGACACACCAGTGTGGATGAGCGTGGCGTAGTGCTGGACGCGCTTGAGGGCAGCGGCGGCATTTTCTGTGTTGCCCGCCAGCATCTCACGGCCAGCCACTTCGGTCATGGCGTGGACAAGCTCGGTGTAGAGAAAGCATTGCTCCCGCGGCTTGGCGTGCAATGCGCGCTGCTCAAGCTGAGCGACGGCGTTGGCGTCAAGGAGCATATCGTCGATAGCGGCTGCGCGGCAAGGAAGAGTAAGCGCGAGAAGGCAGACGAGAGTGGCGATGCTGAAGAAACGGCCCATGACGCACCCCTTGTGCGACGACGGTGGGGCTACTTCCTATGTTCGAGAGCGATGAGGCGGTGTCGAGCCTCCCACTCTTCATCCGGAAACTTGCCGGCCGCGGCGGCCAGAAAGTCTTTGTACAACGCCGACGCCTCTTTCGGCTGGTGCAGCGTGTCGTGCGCGGTCGCAGCAAGGAACAAGGATGCTGGTGACTGTGGCAGGACTGTAGCACGTTGAGAAAGCGCTTGCAAGACCGTTTGTGGATCGTTGTTATGTGAAGCGGCAAAAGCTAGATTTTCCGCCGTAGCTCCATAATCGTCGGGTTTGGCGAAGGCGTGAGGATCGGCGACGGCCAGTTTCAACACGTGTTCCGCTTCGGGATAGTTGTGGAGGCGAAGGAGCGCGTCGCCTTCGTCCGCCAATAAAGGAGCGTCATGGGGGAATTGTGTGAGGAGCTGAGTGTACAAAGGGAGAGCCTTTTCCGGTTGCTTGCTGTCGCTGTAGAGATGGGCGAGAAGCCGGGCGAGGTTGTCATCCGTAGGCGCGGTGGCGTGGAGCTTTTCGATCAGGGCGATGGCCTCTTCGCCTTTGCCTTGTGCGGCGTAGGCGGCGGCGAGCTGGCTGGAAAGCGTTGGGTTAGCCGGGTGCGCGGCGAGCGCTGTTGTGAGGAGGGCCTCCACCTCGGGAGCGCGCTTCAGGGTGAGGAGGAGATGGGCGAGCGCGGCGGTAATGGCTGGATCGTTGCTATGCGTGGCGAGGATGCGGCGATAGGCGGCTTCGGCGGCAGTGGGATCGTGAGCGGCTTCGGCGAGTTCGCCGGCAAGGAGGGCATCGTCGACGCTCTCGGGGGAGAGCTTCAGGGCTTCGAGGAGGTCGTTGCTGGCGGCTGCGGGGTCGGCTGTTTGGTTGAGGCGGGCGAGGGCGCGGAAGGCGCGTGCTTTGAGGGCGTGATCTGAAGTTTGGAGGGTAGTGGCCGTGGTGAGTTCAGTCCGCGCTTCTGCGGCTTTACCCGTGCGGGCAAGGAGAAGGCCCAGGGCAAGGTGCGGTTCGAAGTAGGTCGAACTGGCGGCGATGGCGCGTTGGTAGGCAACAGCGGCGGCGAACTCGTCGTTCAGAGCCTCGTCGGTGAAGCCGAGGTCGTAGAGGAGGGTCGCGTCTGGCGTTTGTGCGGTTAGGTGGGTGAGAAGTTTTTGGGCGTTGGGGAAGTCTTGTTTGTCGAGGGCTTCGGCGGCTTGAGCGCGAAGACGATCTTGTTTGGGCGCGAGGGTGGTGTCAGTCGTTCCGGCCGGAAGTTGGGCTGTAGCGGCGTGTAGAGCAAACAGCGTGAAGAGCAAGCATGACAGCCACAGCTTCTTTCGTGCGCTGGTTGTTTTTAGCTCTTTGGTGCACGACGGGCACTTGTCTATTGGCACCGCAAACGCACGCACGCTCCGGGTGCCTAGCTGCCCGGAGGAAGAGGCACCACAGCTACATTGTGAAACGAAACGATCCACCAATTCCCCTTTTCTTTCGTCATCACTTCTTGCAATTTGACGTGCAGCGCCCCGTCTTCTGCGGCTTTCATGCCGGATGGCAGCCGGGTCGCGCCGGAGAGCACACCGTCGATGTCGACTACGGCCACATCCGGGCGCACGAACTTGATCTTGCCGGTCGTAAGCACATTGTGGCTGCCTTTATAGATCGTACTGAATATCATGGCGTGTTGCGCTATGAACGCCTTCCGCCCATAAAGCTGTTGCCCAAGAATGTTCGTAAAGCTGCCATCCTCCGCGTAATGTGCGCCAAAGGCTTCGGCGTCGCCGCGGTTCCAGGCGTCGCTTTCGCTTTGCACCACTGCGCGAATCGCCGCTTCATCGTCCGTGGTCGATGTTTGAGACTTAGCCGCGGGAGCCAAGATAAAGAAGGTTGCCAGAAGAAGCCATACGTTCGTCCAAGCGCGCATATTTCACCTGCAAAGTAGGGATTTCGCGTAAGCTGATTCCCGCCAATCGTACTCTTGTTGTTCCGAATGATGAAGCGGAACGTCAACGCTTGTTCCATTGTGGCGGAAGCCGCGAAAGCGTTTCATACAGACACCTCATCCATTTGTCCGGTGCGGGCGGCGGCGGAGGCTAGGTGTAGGACAGGCGCGAGCCAGTGACCGGTGTGGCTTGCCGGGTTGGCGGCCACCTCCTCCGGGGTGCCGACTGCTACGATCTGGCCGCCGCCGGAGCCGCCTTCGGGGCCCATGTCGATCACCCAGTCGGCGGACTTAATTACGTCTAAGTTGTGCTCGATGACGAGCAGCGAGCCGCCGCCGTCGATCAGCTTGCGGAAGGCGGCGAGGAGTTTGGCCACGTCGTCGAAGTGCAAGCCGGTGGTGGGTTCGTCGAGGATGTAGAGGGTGCGGGAGCGTGCCTTCGCGGCGGCTTCATTGGTCGCCGCGCGATTGGTGATGGAGCGGGCGGTAGCGAGGTGCGAAGCGAGCTTGACGCGCTGGGCCTCACCGCCAGAAAGTGTAGTGCCGGATTGGCCGAGGCGGACATAGCCGAGGCCGACCTCGTCGAGCACGGAGAGCTTGTCGACGATCTTGGGCTGTCCGGCGAAATAATGCAGGGCTTCCTTGACGGTCATGCTGAGGACGTCGAAGACGTTCTTCGTCTTGTACTTGATGTCAAGAATGGCTGGTTTGTAGCGGGTGCCATTGCATTCTTCGCAGGGCAACTCGATGTCGGCCAGGAACTGCATCTCGACCGTGACGGTGCCATCGCCCTCGCAGGTGTCGCAGCGTCCGCCGGGAACGTTGAAGGAAAAGTGACCGGGGCCGAAGCTTTTGCGTTTGGCGTCGGGCTGTGCGGCGAAGAGGGCGCGGATATCGTCGAATGCCTTGATGTAGGTGACAGGGTTCGAACGCGGCGTGCGGCCGATGGGTGACTGGTCGACGAGGATGACTTCGTTGAGGTACTGCGCGCCGGTAAGTTCGCGGTAGAGGTGCGCGGGATCGCCTCCTTCGCCTTGGTCAAGCGCCTGCATCAGCGCGCGATAGAGAACCTGGTGGACGATGGTTGATTTACCCGAGCCGGAGACGCCGGTGACACAGCAGAGTAGGCCGAGCGGAATGTCGAGATCGACGCCGCGCAGATTGTGGACGCGTGCGCCCTTGAGGTGCAGGTGCTCGCGGCCCGGCTCGCGGCGGAGCTTTGGGACCGGGATGGAGAGGCGGCCGGAGAGGTATTTGCCAGTGATGGAGTTGGGATCGGCGGTGACTTCGGCGACCGTTCCGGCGGCTAGCAGTTGCCCGCCGAGTTCGCCCGCGCCGGGGCCGAGATCGAGCAGATGGTCGGCGGCGCGGATCACGTCGGGATCGTGCTCGACGACGAGGATGGTGTTGCCCAGGTCACGGAGCTCATGCATGATGCGGATGAGCTTGGCCGTGTCACGTGTGTGCAGGCCGATGGAGGGTTCGTCGAGGACGTAGAGTGCGCCGACCAGCCGCGAACCGAGCGACGTGGCGAGCTGGATGCGCTGCGATTCGCCGCCGGAAAGCGTGGAAGAGAGGCGATCTAGCGTGAGGTAGTCGAGGCCGACCTGGTGGAGGAACGAGATGCGCTGGCGGACCTCTTCGAGGATTTTGCCCGCGATCTCCGTCTGTGCGGGAGACAGGTGCAGATGGTCGAAGAACTCCTGCGCGGCGGTGATGGTGAGGGCGGAGGCCTCGCAGATGTTGATGTTGTTGATGAGCACGGCGCGGGCCTCGGCGCGGAGGCGTTGCCCTCGGCACTCCGGGCAGGTGGCGTAGCCGCGATATTTGGAGAGGAAGACCCGGACGTGGAGCTTGTACTTCTTCTGATCGAGCGCGGCAAAGAAGCCGCGGATGCCGGTAAAGCCGGGGCCGCCGTCTTCCAAAAAGCGCTGCTGTGCCGAGGTGAGATCGAAGTACGGGACGTTTGTTGGAATGCCATTCGCCTTGGCGGCTTGAAGCATCTCGACGTGATATTCGGTGTAGTTGGGTGTGGTCCACGGGGAGATCGCGCCCTGGGCGAGGGTCTTCGATTTGTCGGGGACGATGAGCGCAGGGTCGAAGTCGATGGTGTTGCCGAAGCCCTGGCAGCGCGGGCAGGCGCCAAAGGGATTGTTGAAGGAGAAGAGGCGCGGCTCGGGCTCGCGGTAGGCGCGGTGGCACGTGGAGCACTCGAAGGCGGCGGAGTAGCGCATCGTCTGCGGGGTGCCTTCACCTTCACGCGGAGCCGTCTGGAACTGGACCTCGCCGGACTCGCGGTAGCCGGTCTCGATGGCGTCCACGATCCGCGCCCGCACCTCCGGGCTGATGGCGAGGCGGTCGATCAGGACGAAGATGGACTGGGTGAGGTCGAGTTCGAGAAGGGATTCGGGGGTCGAGAACTCAACGATCTTGCCTGCCTGGTAGAGCCGGTTGTAGCCTCGGCGGCGGAGTTCGGCGAGACGCTCTTTGAGGGCGTCGGTCGGATCTGTAACGACGATGGTTGCTTGCGGCGCAGGCACTTTCTTCGCGGATTTCTTGGCGGGCTTGCGCGGCGGCCCGGGCTCGTCCGTGGGGATGCCTTGCAATGGCTCCAGCTTGACCTCTGTGCGGACAATGGGGAAGAGAGCGTAGGTGCGTATACCTTCGGGCTGGGCGAGCAGCGCGGCGACAATCTCATCTACCGTGTCGTGCCGGACGATGCCGCCGCAATGCAGGCAGGTCACGGTGCCGCAGCGCGCGTAGAGCAGGCGGAGGTAGTCGTAGATCTCCGTGGCGGTGGCGACGGTGGAGCGCGGATTGCGCGTCTGATTCTTCTGCTTAATGGCGATGGCGGGGGCGAGGCCGTCCATGTGGTCGACATCGGGCTTTTCGATGCGCTCCAGAAACTGGCGCGCGTAGGCGGAGAGCGACTCGACGTAGCGGCGCTGGCCCTCGGCGTAGACGGTGTCGAAGGCCAGCGACGACTTGCCCGAACCGGAGACACCGGAGACCACGGTCAGGGCGTTGTGCGGGATGTCGACATCAATCGACTTGAGGTTGTGGGTGCGCGCGCCGCGGATGGTGATTTGGTCGTTGGTGCGCGGTGGTGCGGTGGGAAGTTGGGGTTCGAGCAAGGCAGGAGTCATAGCCACTCTCTATTGTCGGATAGATCAGGCCGGAGGTCGAACTTAGGTGCTTTCTGGCTGCGGGCGAAAGATTTCTAGCAGGAGGAGGCAAGCTCCGGTGACGATGCAGCTGTCGGCGACGTTGAAGTCGGGCCAGTGATAGTGGACGATGGTGACTTCGAGGAAGTCGACGACGTGACGCAGGACGAGGCGGTCGTAGAGGTTGCCGAGCGCGCCGCCGAGGATCAGCGCGAGCGCGACGGAGGTGACCGAAAGCGCGCGTCCGGTGCGCCACAGCATCCCGGCGACGATCAGCACGGCGACGACCGAGAAAGCGATCAGGCCGTTGCGCATCAGGGTGGGCGAGAGCGAGTCGCCGAGCGAGAAGGCGGCGCCGGTGTTGAGGACGTGCGTGAGGCGGAAGACGCCGGGGATCAGGGTGCGGGCGCGTCCGGGAAGGATGTGGGCGACGATCCAGTTCTTCGAAAGGCGGTCGAGTAGGATGACGAGCGCGGCGATGAGGAGGAGGGTGGGGCGGTGGTCGCGGGTGCGAGGCATTTAGACGGTGGCCTCGACTTCTTTCTCGTAGGCAGGGAAGTTGAGGGCGTGGAGGGCTTCGGCGCAACGCAGGCAGACGGTAGGGTAGTCGGGATCTTTGCTTACGTCGGAGGTGTAGCGCCAGCAACGTTCGCACTTAGTACCAGTTGCTCTAGACACTCTCACTAGCTCAAGATCATCGTCTGGAGTTTCATTCAGTTCCACTTCTGACACACTAAACAACTCTGGAAGATGAGATGTGTAGCGTTCAAGCACCGAATAGTACCGAAGGTGAAGACCAATTTTTACCTTCGCTTCCAAAGCCTTGCCTATCTCCTTACCTTGTCGCGCTCTTTCACTTGTCAATAGGACTTGATCCCGCACATCAAATAAATACGGCCAATCGGTAGTTGCGGTGGAGTTGCTTTGCGCAGAAATCAAGGTTTGTAGCTTTGTGAATTTTGCAAGATGGACGCTAGACTCACGACCTTCAACCTTCGGCAGCAAAGGCCAAACTTCATCTGCGGTAAAGCTGAGAATGGGCGCGATAAGTCGCGTCAGTGCCTCTGCGATGTGCCACAAAGCCGTCTGCGCACTGCGTCGGCCAAGATGGTTGGGTGCAAATGTGTAGAGTCGATCCTTCAGCACGTCCAGATACAACGCAGACAAGTCCGTGTTGGTGAACTCGTTGAGGGCGTGATAAGCGCGGTGGAACTCGAAGGCGTCGTAGGCTGCGCGTATCTTTTTGTCCACCTCGGCCAGGCGCGCGAGGATGTACTGGTCGAGCGGCTGCATGGCCTCGAACTTCACCTCGTGCTCAGCGGGGACGAAGTCGTAGAGGTTGCTCAGCAGGAAGCGCAGCGTGTTGCGGAGCTTGCGGTAGTTGTCGGAGACGCGCTGCATCAGGTTTTCACTCGCCGCCACGTCCTCGCGGAAGTCGACCGAGGCCACCCACAAACGGACGATCTCGCCGCCGAGGCGCTTGGCGATGTCGACAGGATCGACCCCATTTCCCAGGCTTTTCGAAAACGCCCGGCCCTGCTCGTCGAGCGTCCAGCCGGAGGTAGCGACCATCTTGTATGGGGCACGGTTGCGCATGGCGACCGAGGTCAATAAGGAAGAATGGAACCAGCCGCGATGCTGGTCGCCGCCCTCGGTGTAGAGGTCGGCTGGGAAGGCGAGCGTCGGGTCGGGTTCAAGCACGGCGTGCCAGGAGGAGCCGGACTCGAACCAGACATCCAGGATGTCCATCTCTTTGCGGAAGCTGGTTCCTTGGCATTGCGCGCAGGCGGTACCTTCGGGGAGCAGCTCTTCCGGCGAATACTTGTACCAGGCGTCGGCACTTTCTTTCTCAAACAGCTCAACAATGTGGCGGTTAATCGCGGCGTCTTTCAGCGGCTCGCCGCAGCTCTCGCAGAGGAAGACGGCAATGGGCACGCCCCAGATACGCTGGCGGGAGATGCACCAGTCCGGGCGCGTGGCGATCATGTTCGAGATGCGCTCTTTGCCCCAGGCGGGGTCCCAGACGACTTTGTCGATCTCTTCGAGTGCCCGCTGGCGGAAGGTCGATCCATCCATCGGCGTCTCCATGCCGATGAACCACTGCTCCGTGGCGCGGACGATGACGGGATTGTGGCAGCGCCAGCAGTGCGGGTAGGAGTGCTCGAAGTGGGTGGCGGCGAGAAGCGCACCTTTCTCCCGCAGCAGCTCGGTGATGGGCGCGTTGGACTTGAAGACCGTCAGACCCTCGAAACTCTCGACGCCCGTATTGCGCTGCTTGCCGGCGTTGTCCACGTACTGTAACTCGGGCAGATCGTAGCGCTTGCCGGTGTGGAAGTCGTCGACACCGTGGGCGGGTGCGGTGTGGACGGCTCCGGTGCCTTGGTCGGCGGTGACATAGGGCGCGAGTACGCCGAGGATGCTACGGTCAGAGAAGGGGTGCTGGAAGGTCGATCCCTCCAGAACCTGACCGGGGAAGAGCGCGACGATGTCGGCTTGCGAGGCTGACTTGTCCGGGTGCGCCGCGCTCATCAGGTTGCAGTGCGTGATGACCGAGGACAGCAGCGCCTGCGCCACGATGTAGGTGCCGGTTGAGGCGCGCAGGGCAACGTACTCCAGCTGCGGGTTGAAGGCGACGGCCTGTGAGGCGGGAATGGTCCACGGTGTTGTCGTCCAGATAATCGTGTAGATCTCTGGCGCTTCGCCCACCTTAGCGCCCAAGTGCGGGCGCGAAGATGGGGCACCCGGGTCTGTCTCTAACCCAAGTGCTGGGTGGATCGCAACGGGATCGCTGGTCAGCTTGTAGCGCACATAGACGCTGGGGCTGGTGTGCTGCTCGTATTCGACTTCGGCCTCGGCCAATGCGGTGCGGTCGTGGATGCACCAGAAGACGGGCTTCAGGCCCTTGTAGACGAAGCCCTGCTCGAAGAAGGAGTAGAAGCTCTCGACGATCTTCGACTCGTACTCGTTCGACATGGTCAGGTACGGGTCGTTCCAGCGGCCGAAGACGCCGATCCGCTCGAACTGCGCGCGCTGGAGGTCGACATACTTTTGCGCGTACTCGCGGCAGGCTTGGCGGACGGCGAGGGGGTCCATCTCGAGCTTCTTGCGGCCGAGCTGCTCGTCGACCTTGATCTCGATGGGCAGGCCGTGGCAATCCCAGCCGGGGACGTAGGGCGCGTCGAAGCCAGCCATGGTCTTGGTCTTGACGATGAAATCCTTGATGCACTTGTTCAGCGCATGGCCAAGATGAATGGCCCCGTTGGCGTAGGGCGGGCCATCATGGAGGATGTACTTCGGCGCACCGGCGCGGGCGGCACGAATCTGCCCGTAGAGGTCGTCATCCTGCCATTGCTTCAAGCGGAGGGGCTCGTTGACGGGCAGGTTCGCCTTCATGGGGAAGGGCGTCTGCGGCAGGTTCAGGGTGGATTTTAGGCCCGTCTTTTCAGGCTTCTTTTCTGGTGCGTCCGGCATCGGTCTATTGTAGCTGGCGGCGCGCGGTGCACCGTGCTGGCCGGTGACCTCCCGTTTGTGACCGCGTCCAAAGAAGAGTACGTCTGCGCGCTGGCCTGTAGGCACGTCGCGGCGAATGTTTGTAGAATATGAACAGGAGCCAGAAGCCGCGCGCCCCTTTGGTATGCAGCAGTAAAAACCGGCGTAAGACCGGGACCGTAGTTGAAGATGCAGGGTGCGCGAAGATGTGGATGGGTGGCGCGTTGCGCCGCCGAGGCTAAGGTTTGCATGGCGAATGTGTTGGTACCACCTCCTGAAATCGAGCCGGGCTACGAGGCTCCTGTGCTGCGCCCGGTGGCAAATGTCCATCTGAATGATCGCGCTGTGACTGAAGAGCAGGGTGTTTTCGGATCGCTGTGGAGCAATGTGCGGGACGTATTCTTCCCGGAGAAGCTGCCGCCGCTGGTGCTTGAGTCGAAGCCGATCCCGGTGATCGACCGTATGGCGGTGAAGCAGAACCCCGTCGCCACCGGCTCATCCATCGCCATCTATGCGTTATTGATCCTGCTCATCGGCTGGCTGCTGCATAAGAAAGTGCCGATGATGTCGCAGCTTAAGCCGATGGAGATCGTCAACCTTGAGGCTCCGCCACCGCCGAAGGCTCCTCCGAAAGCTGTGGCCATGGGCGGTGGTGGCGGGCAGAAGGGGCCAACGCCCGTAACTAAGGGAACTCCCCCGAAGTTTGCGGAGCACCAGATTGTTCCCCCGAAGGCACCTCCGCTAGAGGAGCCGAAGATCCACATCGCGCCAACGATCGAAGTACAAAAGGACGTGAAGATGGCGTCCAGCATCCCGCAGATCGGCGTGGCGAATTCGCCGCTGGTAGGAATGTCGATGGGCAATGGGCACGGCACAGGCTTGGGATCGGGCAACGGATCGGGGCTTGGGCCGGGTTCGGGCGGGAATACTGGTGGTGGTCCGCGCCGGATTGGTGGAGGGGTTTCCGGACCTCAGGTGCTCTCGTCAGTTGAGCCGGAGTTCTCGGAAGAGGCGCGCAAGGCCAAGGTCCAGGGCAATGTACTTGTAGCGCTCTGGGTGGATACGAGCGGCAATCCCACTCACGTCCGCGTGATCCGCGGGATCGGCATGGGGCTGGACGAGAAGGCTATTGAAGCTGTCCGTCAGTACAAGTTCCGGCCAGGTATGGAGAATGGTAAGCCGGTGGTGACCGAAGTCAACATCGATATTAACTTCCAAATCTTCTAGCGGAGGATTTAGCGGTCGGTGGCCCAATCTTCCGTGCGGAGGCCATCGACGTGGCGGAACGCTTGTCGTGGGTGACCAGCGTGGCTCCGAGCGCTATAGCGTGTGCGGCAATTTGTGTGTCGAGGGGCTGTAGAGGTGATCCCGCCGCTTCTTGCATCGCCCGAAGGGTGCCGTAAGCTCGCGCCGCTTTGGTGTTCCACGGGTATACCTTGACCGTCGTCAAAAACAGTTCCAGTGCGCTCTCTCTGGTGCCGCCACCCGCCTTCGCAAGTCCGAAGAACAGCTCCCCTTCTGTGATCGTCGAAATACAAAGCGTGCTGCTCAGAGATAGACTTCTTGCCTTTGTCTGGGCTGCGGGCGACTTTCTTGAAAGAATAAAGCTCACGGTGTTCGTGTCCAGCATATAAAGCTGGATCACCATTCCTCCCTTACATCCGCGACTCCTTGTGCTCTGTCGGCAAGGAAGTTCTCTGGGAATGGAGCCTCCTCCAACGCTGCCAGGAGTTTCGTCCAGGAATCGTAAGCATGTGTGTCGAGTGCGTCCATCTCCGGAACGTGCGACAAGATCACGTCTCCACTTCCCTCGTCGCGCCGGATATTGACTTCTTTGGCCTTGAAGCGGAACTCGGCGGGAATGGTGACGTGCTGGCTTCTTCCACTCATGAACACTCTTGCTTTTTTTACTTCCGGCATAGCGTGCGGGCCTCTGTCCCTAGTTTGCTGTACAGCAGGTCATGTGTAAAGGTTGGGGATCAGGAATGCACGGTCGCGGAAGCGGCGGCAATCTCGTCGAAGGTGAGGTTTTCGGCGGGGCTGCCGGTGCGCTCTTTCCATGTGGTGAAGAGACGGCCATAGCTGTCGCTGAGGCAGTCGCTGGGATTGATGGTTAGACTTTGCAGCGTGGCGTCGATCCAGGCGACGGGTCCTTCTAGCTCGGCAAAGGTGCCAATAGGCGTCTCATCGATGACCAGATGGGCACCGTCCTGTGACCACTCCGTCCGGTACTTCTCATAGCGAAACATGGGGCTGTAGCCAAGGCGGGTGAAGACCTCGGCAAGGGCGTGGCCGTCGGCTACGGTCGTCTCCGTTTCGACACGAACTTTGTAGCGTGTGGCTTCCAGGTCTTCCTGGTCGGGGTGTCGCTTGTGGGTTAGGGTCCACACGTCGCCATATTCGCGGATGCGCAGGATCTGGTGGGTGTTGCGGAGGATGCGATCCGGCGTGTCGTAGAGGGTGTTGCGCTCGAACCGGCGGGCGGTTTCGAGCTGAAAACCTAGGGCGGGAAGGCGCGCCTCGAAGGTTTGTGGGTCGGCGAGGGGGATCTTGACCTCGATCTCGGCTGCTTGCATGGGGATGAGTATACGGGTGGCCGCGTAGGATAAATGGGTGGGTGGCGATATAAAGACGGAGCGGCTAGAAGCGTGTGAGGTGAAGCGAGCGGCGGAGTTGTTGCGCGGCGGCGGGACGGTCGCGTTACCAACCGAGACGGTCTATGGGTTAGGGGCGAATGCGCTCGATGCCGGTGCGGTGGCAAAGGTGTTTGAGGCGAAGGGACGGCCCGGATGGGACCCGCTGATCGTCCATGTGAGTGACCGGGCAATGCTTGGGCGGGTGGCCGAGGTGTCTGCGATGGCGGAGACGCTCATGGCGGCGTTCTGGCCAGGTCCGCTGACGCTGCTGTTACCCCGGACGGACGCGGTGCCGGATGCGGTGACGGCGGGGCGGGCGCTGGTGGGGGTGCGGATGCCTCGCCATCCGCTGGCACTGGAGTTGATCGCGTCGGCGGGTGTACCGGTGGCCGCGCCCAGTGCGAATCGGTTTGGGCATACCAGTCCGACGACGGCGGCGCATGTGCTGGATGATTTAGATGGACGGATCATCGCGGTGCTCGACGGCGGATCGACGGAGGTTGGGGTGGAGTCGACGGTGTTCGATCCGGCAGAGGGGGTGATCTATCGGCCGGGTGCGGTGACGGCGGCGATGCTGGCTGAGGTAACGGGCGCGGCGGTGACGGTGTATGAGCCACAAGGAAGCGTGGGTGCGCCGGAGGGTCTGCCGTCGCCGGGGGTGGGGATGCGGCACTATGCTCCGCGGGCGCGGCTGGTACTGGTGCATGGGCGGGAGGAGATGCTGGAGCGGGTCGGAAAGCTGCTGGCCTTCGGGGAGCGCGTTGGGGTGATGCTGCCTTTGGGTTGGGCTTCTAGTCCGGGAGCGGTGGTGTTTCGGTGGGCGGGCTTTAAGGATGCCGAGGGGTTGGCGCGAGGGGTGTTTGCTGGCTTGCGGGAGCTGGATGGGGCGGGGGTGGGGGTGATTGTGTGCCCAGTGCCGGCAGGGGATGGGGTTGGGGCGGCGGTGCGGGATCGGTTGGAGAAGGCGGCGCGGCGGGTCTAAAGGCGAGAAGCAGATTCCCTTCGGGAATGACAACTAAAAAGGCAAGGACAATCGAAGGCAAGACAGCGGTGCCTAGCGGGGGAGGCTGGTGGCGAAGGCGTCGAGCGAGAGGTTGCGAAGGAGGTTTCGGCGGAGGCCGGAGTGGACCTGGTCGAGCCCACGGCTGGCTTGTTCGATCTTGTCGAAGGGGAGGGCGAGGCGGTCGAGTTCGGGGCGGATGTCGGTGTTGCGAAGGAGCTCGGGGGTGCCGGAGTCGAGAAGAAGGAGGTCTTCGAGGAGGAGGGCGAGGGCGCGGAGGAGGGCCGAGGTCTTCTGCTGGCCTTCGGCTCCGGCGCGGTAGGTTTCGGTCATCTTGAAGAGAGCGGTGTGGTCGTTGGTGGCGGAGGCGTCGCGGAGAAGGAGGAGAGCGTCGGCACGGGCGGCGGTGTAGGTGGCAAGGTCGAAGCCGAGTGCCTTGCCGGCGGCTCCCTGGGCGAGGCGGGCGATGAGGGAGCGCTGCTTTGGCGGGACGTCGGGGCGGCGGTCGGCGAGCAGCATCTCGATCTCTTCCACTGGCAAGGCTCCGAGGCGGACGGTAGCGCAGCGGGAGCGGATGGTGGGAAGGAGTTCGCCGGGATTTTCTGCAAGGAGGATGAGGTGGGCGTAGGGAGGCGGCTCTTCGAGGATTTTGAGGAGGGAGTTGGCGGCCTCTTTCATGAAGCTGGCGGCGGTGAGGATGAAGATTTTGCGCGGGGCCTCGGATGGGAGGGTGTGGGAGCGCTGGATGAGGGTGCGGACCTGGCCGAGCTTGATAAGGAGCTGAGGCGGGTCGGGCGGCAGGATGAGCACGTCGGGGTGGGGCTGGATCAGGACGCGAGTGTCTTTCCGGTCGGCTTCGGTGCGGAGGTCTTCGCGGGCGGCGACGGCTGCGGCCACCTGCTCGTCAAGATCGGCAGCGGCGGCGATGCGGGTGCAGTGGCGGCAGACTCCACAGAAGCCGGCGAGCGACTGGCCGTTGGACCATAGGTCGCGGGGCTGACGCTCGCACTCGACGGCCATCGTGAGCATGAGTGCAAGGGTGTACTTGCCCGCACCGGTTGGTCCAGCGAGGATGAGGGAGTGCGGGAGGCGTCCGGCGGCGATGGCAGTGCGGAGCTGCTCGACCGCGAGAGCGTTGCCGAGGAAGTCGTTGAAGGTGACGGGAAGCGGCATTGTTCTATCGAACGACGTGTAGGGTGCGGTTCCAGCGGGTCTCGTCGAAGATGTGGAGGACGGTGTGGACGGTGCTGGCGAGGCGCTCGGGGATGCTGGTTTTGTACATCTCGTCGGCTGCGGTTTTGAAGGACCAGTAGATAAAGAGGGGGCGGCCGAGGATGTTTTCGCGGGGAACGAAGCCCCAGAAGCGGCCGTCGAGTGAGGCGTCGCGATTGTCGCCCATGGCGAAGACGGCGTTCGGGGGGACGACGAGGTCGCCGTTCTGGAGATGGCTGGGTTCCTCGACGGACCAGCTGGCAGTGGCACCATAGTCGGTGCTTGCGGGAATCGATGGGAAATCGTCGGCGTAGGCATTGTTCTTCTCGTCGGTAGGCTTGGCGGCATAAGGCTCGTTTTGAGCGACGCCGTTGAGGAAGACCTGACCATTGTGAAGGTGGATGCGGTCGCCGGGGATGCCGATGGCGCGCTTGACGAGGATCAGATCGGGGGTTTCGGGGTTGGGCTTGTAGAAGACGATGACGTCGCCGCGGCGGATGTTCCGGTTCGGCATGAAGCGTGTCCACCAAGCGGACGGGGCGAAGATGACGCGGTCGACGAGGGGATGGTCGCCGATGAGGAGAGTCTTCTCCATGGAGGCGGAGGGGATTTGGAAGTTCTGGAAGATGAAGGCCGTGGCAAAGAGGTAGACGGCGAGCATGGAGCAGATGGAGGCGAAGCCTTCTAGGGGCGTCTCGGCCTGAGGCTGCGTGGGTACGGGCTGGGTCTCGGCTTCAGCGGGCAGGACGGCGGGGTTGGTGGACATACGTTCTCCGGTGCTATGGAGCTAGTGTACCAATCTAAGCGGAGACTATTTGCCGAAGCCGATGTCATCGGCCCAACGAAGACTCTCTGATTGCAGCCCTCGCACGTGCAGCAGCTACAAATGCGGATTCCCTTAGGAATGACAAACAGAAAGAGAAGGCAAGAGGCGAATGACGAACGGGGCCGCTAGGTGTGGGCGCGGTAGAGGACGGGATTGAGCTCGGGGTCGTTGTACATCTTCATCTGGCGGTAGAGCTTGAAGCGGCGCTGGCCCGAGATGATCTGGGTCCAGAGGGCGTCGAGGCAGCCGGCGAGGTCGGCGCGTTGTTCCTGGAGGAGGATGAGGCGTTGGCAATTACGGGCTCGGTGCTCGGGGGAAGCATCCTTGCGGAGGGCCTCTTCACGGGTGTGATAGATCTTGAGCGCGAGGATGGACAGACGGTCGAGGATAAGGCCGGGTGTTTCGGAGTTGAGCGGGGCGTCACAGTTCTGGGCCATACCGGCGTCTTCCAGCCAGCGCAGGAGCCAACGGTCCATCTGCTCGACAAGGTCATTGCGGCGCTGGTTGAGCCGGTCGATGGCGTGCTTGTCGGCGGCGATGGCGGCGTCGGAGGCGTCGGGGTCGCGGGCGAGGTCTTCCTCGTGCCAGAGATCGAAGTTGGCGCGGTGGTTGCCCATGGCGAGGACGGCGAAGGCGGGGGCGTCGGGAAGGGAATGGAGGTGCGGTGGGGTAGTCTCCGCGTGCCAATCGATGGTGGCCTGGTCGTGGAGGAAGGGAATCGCGGTGAGATCGGGCATGGTGTCGCGGTGCGGGGTCGAGATAAGTTTAGCAGGATGAGCACGGTGGGTGTGAGCCAGCTACGGTAATCTGCTGAGGTGAGCAAGGGCGTCGAGCGGGTGTTGATCTATCGGATGGGCAGTCTGGGGGACACGGTGGTGGCGCTGCCGGCGTTGCATCTGGTGGCCCGGGCATTTGCGGGAGCGGAGCGGCGCATGCTGACGAACTTTCCGGTAAACGCGAAGGCTCCGCCGGTAGCGGCTATTCTGGAGCATACGGGGCTGGTGGAGGGGTATTTCCGCTATGCGGTGGGGACGCGGAGCGTAGGGGAGTTGCTGCGGCTGTGGTGGGAGCTAAGCCGGTGGCGGGCGGATGTGTTGGTGTTTTTGGGGCCGAACCGAGGGGTGAAGGCGGCGCGGCGGGACGCTCTGTTTTTCAGACTGTGCGGCATACGGCGGCTGGTCGGGGTGTCGGTGACGGAGGCGATGCAGCGCAACCTCGTCGAGGCGGATGGGCTGCTGGAGTATGAGGCGGCTCGGCTGACGCGGAATATCGCGGAACTGGGCGAGGCTCGGCTGGATGATGCCGCGAGTTGGGATCTGCGGCTAACGGAGACGGAGCGGGCGCGCGGGGCGGAGGTGATTGCACCGTGCGGCGGGAGGCCGGTGATTGCCGTGAGTGTAGGGACGAAGGTGCAGTCGAAGGACTGGGGGCGGGAGAACTGGCGGGCGCTGCTGCGACGGATGGGTCAGGCGTATCCGAAATACGCGTTGGTGCTGAACGGCGCGCCGGCGGAGAGCGAGGCGAGCGAGTTTGCCGCGGACGGGTGGCGGGAGGTGAACGGCCGGCCGGTGGTGAACCTGTGCGGGACGTTGACTCCGCGGGAGAGTGCGGCGGCGTTTGCCCATGCGCGGGTGTTTGTGGGGCACGATAGCGGGCCGATGCATCTGGCGGCGGCGGTGCAGGTGCCGTGCGTGGCGGTGTTTGCGGCGCGGAACATTCCGCGGGTGTGGTTTCCGTATGGGAGTAAGCACCGGGTGATCTATCATCGGGTGGATTGTGCGGGGTGTGGGTTGGAGACGTGCATCGTGCAGAAGAAGAAGTGCCTGACTTCCATTGGGGTGGAGGAGGTTTTTGCGCAAGTGAAGGCTGTGCTAGGATGAGAGGATAAGGGTATGTTGCCTGAGCTGCATGGGATATTGGGGTTGCTGGAGGGCGGGTTCGCCGGGATCAAGGTGCTGGTGGTGGGCGACCTGATGCTTGACCGGTACATTCTGGGTGAAGTGGAACGAATTTCTCCAGAGGCTCCGGTGCCAGTGATTCGGCACGCGCAGCGGTATGAGCGGCCGGGCGGGGCGGCGAACGTGGCGGCCAATCTGGCAGGGCTCGGATGCCAAGCGTTTCTGGCGGGGTTCTGGGGCGAGGACGGCGAGAAGAGGGAACTGGCGGCCCTGCTGGAGAAGGCGGGCGTGGATACGGTAGGCGTGGTGACGGGGACGTTGCCGACGATCTCGAAGACGCGAATTGTGGGGCGGCAGCAGCAGCTTCTGCGGCTAGATATTGAGAGCCGCGAGACGATTCCGGCGGTGGAGATGGAGCGGCTGACGGAGCGGGCAGTCGATTTGGTGGGGAAGGTTCACGCGGTCGTTTTATCGGATTACGCGAAGGGAGCGTTGACGACTGAGTTGTGTGCGCGGGTGATCCGCGCGGCGCGGTCGGTGGGGGTACCGGTGCTGGCCGATCCGAAGACGCCGGACTTTGGCAAGTACAGCGGGGCGACGACGGTGTGTCCGAACCTGAGCGAACTGGCGGCGGCTACGGGCATTCCGGCGCACGAACCGGAGAGGATGCTGGCGGCGGCGCAGAAGTTGGTAGGGCAGCATGGGCTGGGCTTCCTGACGGTGACGATGAGCGAGCAGGGGATTCGGGTCTTGAGTGCGGACGGAAGCACGTTCCACTCGCCGGCGCGGGCTCGGGAGGTGTTCGACGTGTCGGGCGCGGGCGACACGGTGATTGCGACGTTGGCGGCGAGCCTGGCGGGCGGGTTGCAGGTGCGGACGGCGGTGGAGCTGGCCAACCTGGCGGCGGGAATTGTGGTAGGCAAAGTAGGAACGGTGCCCATCGCGGCGCATGAGTTGGTGGCGGCGCTGACGCCTTCGAGTGGGATTACATCGGGGGAGAAGGTCCTCGATCTCGACCGCGTGGCGCATCGCGTGGCGGAATGGCGGGCGGCGGGGGAGACGATTGTGTTCACGAATGGCTGCTTCGATCTGCTGCATGTGGGGCATATCACGCTGCTCGAAGATTGCCGGCGCTTTGGGTCGAAGCTGGTGCTGGGACTGAACACGGACGCTTCCGTGAGCCGGTTGAAGGGGCCGTCGCGGCCGATTGTGGGAGAGCGGGAGCGGGCAAGAGTGATGTCGGCGCTGGCGGCGGTGGACGCAGTGGTGCTGTTCGACGAGCCGACGCCGTTGGAGCTGATTCGCGCGTTGAAGCCCGATGTGCTGGTGAAGGGTGGAGACTATACGGTGCAAACAGTGGTGGGGCATGAGGACGTGACCGCGTCGGGTGGGCGGGTGGAGATTGTGCCGACAGTGGAGGGATTCTCGACCACCAATATAGTCAAGAAGATGGCGTCTACGCCTGTGCCGCAGGAGGTGGTGCGATGATTATTGTTACGGGCGGGGCAGGCTTTATAGGAAGCAATCTGGTACGCCAGCTCAATCTGGCGGGCGAGAGCGAGATTCTGGTGGTGGACAATCTTGCGCCCGCGGCGAACCTTTCGGGGCAGAAGTTCCTGAACCTGCAAGGGGCGCAGTACGCCGACTATATGGATAAGGTGGAGTTTCGCGCGGCGCTGGCGGCGGGGGACTTCGACGAGGCGGGAGTGCGGGCGATCCTGCATCAGGGCGCGTGCTCGAACACGCTCGAAGACGACGGCCGGTACATGATGGACAACAACTTCACCTATTCGAAGGAGATTCTGCACTTCGCGGTGGAGTGGGGGATTCCGCTGGTGTACGCGTCGACGGCGGCTACCTACGGGCTAACCGAACAGTTCACGGAGAAGCCGGAGAACGAACGGCCGTTGAATGTGTATGGGTACTCGAAGCTAGTTTTCGACAACTACCTGCGGCGGCTGATGCCGGTGATCGAGAGCACGGTGGTGGGGCTGCGTTACTTCAACGTCTATGGGCCGCGCGAGCAGCACAAGGGGCGCATGGCGTCGGTCATCCACCACTTCACGAAGCAGATGCGTGAGACGGGGACGATCCGGATGTTCGAGGGATCGGGCGGGTATGCGGACGGCGAGCAGCGGCGGGACTTTGTCTTTGTGAACGATCTGGCGCGCATCAATATGCACTTTGCGGGCCTGCTACCGGAGAGCCCGGAGGAGCCTGTGAAGGCGGTGGTGAACGCGGGGACGGGGCACGCGCGGACGTTCAAGGCGGTAGCCGAGGCGCTGACGGCGGTCCACGGGCCGGCGAAGATCGAGTACATTCCATTTCCGGGGGATTTGAAGAACCGCTACCAGCACTTTACTGAGGCGGACATTCAAGGGCTGCGACGGGCGGGGTACCTGGCGCAGTTTACGAGTCTCGAAGACGGCGTGAAACAGACGTTTGCGGAGGAACCGGTCGCATGAGCCAAGCGGGGAAGCCGGGCATCTTCTGCGTCAGCACGTATGAGAAGGGGCAGGCGTTTCTGCGCGAGGCGAACCGGCTGGGTGCGGCGGTGACGTTGCTGACGACCGATAAGCTTATCGACGCGGATTGGCCGCGCGAGGCGCTGACGGAGTTCCTGACCATGCCGGAGGGGCTGACGCCGGAGCAGGTGCTGAACACGGTGATGTATCTTGGGCGGACACGGCGGATCGACCGGATCGTGGCCCTGGATGAGTTCGATCTTGAAAACGCGGCGTTGTTGCGGGAGCATATGCGGCTGCCGGGAATGGGCGTGTCGGCAACGGCGTACTTTCGCGACAAGCTGGCGATGCGGGTGCGGGCGAAAGCGGCGGGCGTTCCGGTGCCTGAGTTTACCGGCGTCTTCAACTATGCGGACTTGCAAACCTTTACGAATGAAGTGCCTGGGCCGTGGTTGTTGAAGCCGAGGACGAACGCCTCGGCGATCGGGATCAAACCGATCGATACAGCCGAGGAGCTGTGGCCGGTGCTCGATGCACTACGCGATCTACAGAGCCATTATGTGTTGGAGCGGTTCGTCGCGGGCGCGGTCTTCCATGTGGAGGGCATCACGTGGGAGGGAAAGGTGGTGTTCGCGGCACCGTACAAATATGGTGCGCCGCCCATCAAGACGATGCATCAGGGCGGAGTGTTTACGACGCGGGCGCTGGGGATAGAGACCCCGGAGTACAAGGAGCTGGTGCGGGTGCATGCAGAGGTGATCGCGGCTCTGCGGATGATTTCGGGCGTGACACATACGGAGTTTATCCAGTCGGCGGCGGATGGCAAATTTTACTTCCTGGAGAGCGCGGCACGGGTGGGCGGAGCGTATATCGCGGAGGTGGTGGAGGCGGCGCAGGGGATCAATCCGTGGGCGGAGTGGGCACGGATTGAGGTGGCGCAGGCGCGCGGCGAGCAGTATGCGCTTCCTCAGCTAAAAAAGGAGTTTTCAGGGAGCGTGATTTCGTTAGCTCGGCAGGAGCGACCGGACACCAGTGGGTATGCGGAGCCGGAGATTGTGCATCGGTTGAGCAAGCACCACCATGCGGGCTTGATTGTGGCGTCGCCCTCGGCGGAGCGGGTGGAGCAGTTGGTGACGGATTACGGAGTGCGGTTTCTTGATGACTTCTGCGCGGTGGTGGCGGCACCCGAGAAGCCTACGGCTTAGCCATGAATCGCGACGAGGGGCACATGGCGATCGATCCATTTGCCGGATGGATGCCCGCGCCTAACGATCTTCGGCTCGACAGCGACGAGGTTCATGTCTGGGGATGGAGTTTGGCAGATACTTCGTCTAGGTATGGAGAATCACAGCGCCTGGAAAGCTTGCTGTCCGAAGACGAACTTGAACGAATGCGCCGCTTTCGCTTTACGAAGGATGCGGCTCGCTTTGTAAGGGCGCGCGCCGGATTGCGGGAGATCCTGGGATGGTATGTGTCGCTTGCAGCGGAGGACGTTCAGTTTGGATACGGGGAGTACGGCAAGCCTACGATGCATGAGTATCGAGGCGGGCTTCACTTCAATCTTAGCCACACTCATGATTTCGCCGTGGCCGCCTTGAGCAAGGCTGGGCCATTGGGCATCGACATCGAAAAGTGCGGGCCAGCTTCGCTTAGTCTGGGCGAGCAGGCGTTTTCAGAACGCGAGTTGCAGGTACTAAAAACCCTTCCATGTGAATTGTTTACGCGGGCTTTCTTTACGTGCTGGACGAGGAAAGAAGCTATCTCCAAAGCTGAGGGCAAAGGCTTCCACTTGCCGACCCAAGCTTTTAGCGTGAGCGTATGGCCAGACGTCAAAGCGTGTATCGAAGATGCGGGAGGCGTACTCTCCCGCACCTGGCAGCTTGTGGACCTTCCGCTCGGAGGCTCGTTGGTGGGGAGCCTTGCTATGTGCTCTACTCCTTCCAAAGTTCGGCTGTATCAGAAACCGTAGACGAAGGGCCACGCTGCCGATTAGCGGGACACGGGTTGTGTAGCATCGCCTTTCGTGGCGGGAACCACTTTGGCTCGCCACTTTGCGGCGAGGGGTTTGTCGGCCAGCGCTTTAATGTAGACGCCGCCGACGACGCTGCGAGCCTGGAAGCCAATCTGCTTGCCATTGATCGTGTCGTACCAGTCGGTCAGCGGCACGCGGGCGGGCGTTTCGTTGATCCAAAGTGCGATGGGGTCCATGATGGCGTTGAAGTCGGCCGGGTTGGAAGCGAGGGTCGCGGTCCAAATAGACCAATCGAGCTTAGTGTAATCGGCGCGGCTATCGAGCGGAAGGCCGTACTTGTTGATTTTGGTTTTGTAGAAGGCCAACTCGCTCTCGCGAACGGACGCGGGAAAAAGGTTATAGTCGAGAACTTTGTCCCAGACCAAGTTGTATTTCTGACTCCAGGTGTTCGGGGAATCGTAAGCGAGCTTGTAGTGGTCGCCCTCCTTGTCTAAAGCGATCCATTTGGCCGCGTAAGCGTGCGCCGTCTTGCTATAGTCGCGTGCCTCCGCGTCTTTATGCAGGAGCCGGGCGAGATCGGCGTAGGCGGCCAGGGCATCGATGGCTTTCAAGGCAAGGTTGGCGTTGTGGGTGACATGACCGGCAAAGTCGTCCGTGGTGAGCTGGTTTTCGGGGTCCAGGCCGTGCGCCTTGAGGAACTCCGCCCATTGGGTGAGCTTGGGCCAGTACTGTTCGGCCAGCTTGGCGTTGCCCTCGGCCCGTGCGACGGCGTCGATCATCAGAAGCATGTTGCCGGTCTCCTCGACCGGCATCTGATTCTCTTCAGTCTGCTCTCCGCCGCCATACGTCTGGCCATTGGCGAGGGGATAAGTGCCGAGGTCATGCGGAGCGAAGGGGAAACGCCAGCGGTTGGGAAGAGCGGTGTACTCCATCAACGGGCGGAGTTCGGCTTCGAGCAGGGCGGGGTTGAAGAAGAGGAAGAAGGGTGCGGCGGGATAGAGCACGTCGACTGTGCCGATGCTTCCATTGGAGAAGTTCTCCTTTCCGAAGACGAGAGGCTGGCCATCGAGGTCGGCGACAAAGCCATGGGCCGCCCAGGCCTGGCGGTAGGCGAGAATGCAGAGGTTGGCGTAGTTTGCGCCGGCAGTGCGCGTGAGGTCGGTTGTGAGCGTTGTATCGAGATTGTTGGCCCGTTTTTCGAGGGCGGGCATCTCGCGTTCGGCGGCGTCGAGCATGCCAGCAACGGTCTGGCCGTTGCGCTGCCACCACGGCCGAAGATTGCGCGCCAGGTACTGGATGGCGTAACCCTCGGTATAGGAGACGAGGACGTGGCGAGTGATCGGCTGCCCAGCGACGGAGTGGAAGAAGAGTTCCGTGGCGAGGTGCGCGTCGCCACGGCCCACGATGGGCGAGGCGTCCATGTCGTCGGCTTTGGGAAGAGCGCCGGTGGTGGCGAAGGCCCCCTCAGGGGAGACGGAGGTCTCGCGAACGATGGCCGAAGCGGATTCTTCGTCGTTCGGCACGGATAGGTGGAAGTAGCCCCAGTCGATGCGAAGATCGTCGCCGGAGCGATTGAGGACACGCTGATCGCGGGAGCCGACGGAGAGAACGGTCTGGGTCGCGGTCTGGTTGCGCGAGTAGGTTACTGCCTCGCCGGGCGCGTTGACGGCGATGATGGGACCGACATCAACGAGGACGGAGACATCGTTATGGGTCGCACCGTCGACGGATTTGACCGTGAAGCTGACGTAGGTGACGGGGCGGGAGAGGATGTCGAGATCGGAGAGGATGGCCGGGGTGAAGAAGGTGAGGTTGAGCTCGACGCCGCCGCCGGTGAAGGTGTAGAGGGTGTGGGTGGGGGTAACGGTGCGGGCGATCTGCTGCATGGCGGGCATCTCGCGCGGGTCACGGCCCATGAAGCGGAATGGATGACCGTCGATGCGGATGAGTCCGGTGATGGGTTGGGGCTTGCCGGTCCAATGCACGGTGTTCGAGGCGGTGAGATCGTCGGTGTTCGACCAGATGGAGAAATAAGGGTTGTGGGTGATGAGTGGGGTGGATGGAGGGCGGAACGACTGCTGCGCGACGAGGCCGGTAGCGGTAAGGAGAGTGGTAAGGGCTATCAAGCGCTTCATCATTGGGAGGCCTCGTTCATTGAGTGGTGTTGCATACAACGTACAGGATAGTACAGGCTAAGGATAGTTGCTGTCTTAGATGGGACATTTCTAGGTGTTCAAGCAAGTTGACACTTGTCCAATGAATTCGAATACTAGTACATAACTCGTTAGGGGGTGTCTGCCTCGGACTCGAAAAGCCGATAGCGATCTACTTTCCGCTGGCCGTTGTGCTCGTTTGCTCGCAGCAGCTTTAACCGCCCGACTAAGGCGGGCACCTCATGTTGCAGGTCGCCGGTTCGGCGCAGTATCAGGATCAGACGAAACAATGCTTCCTGATTCGTAGAATCTAGATTGAGTGTCGCACGACTCGCATTTAACGCTTCCGGCAAGTCACCAGCAGCGAAAGCTAAAGCACCGAGAAGGTTATGTGCGCCGATGAGGCTGCTATCAAGATCGACAGCGCGCCGAGCGTAGGCAAGTGCCTGTGCGCTCTCGCGGCTACCAGGCACCACACCTTGCTCCTTCAGGATTTCAGCGGCCATGTAGTTTAGATAGGCGTTGTTAGGCGCTTTCGCCAGCGAGCTCTTGACTTTCTGTAGCGCCGCCGGGAGGTTGTGCCGCTGAATTTCCGAAAGACTTTGTGCTTCAAAGCCGAAGCTTTGCGTTGGATCGAGTTGATTGGCGCGCGCAAAATCGTCCTCAGCCGCCTTAACTTCTGAAGTCTGCATATAAAGAACGCCCCGTGCAATGTAAAGAGCGGCGGAATAGGGCAACTGTGCTATTCCGGCATTTAGTATTGCGATCCCAGCACTTACGGAACTGTGATCGAAGCTAAGGGCACCGAAGTCGATGTAGTTCTGAGGGTTCTTAGGATTTGTCGCAATCGCGCTGCGCAGCAACTCAACCGCAGCCGGAGTGTCGCCGCTGGATTCATGGAGAGAAGCTGCAAGCGAGAGGGCTGATTCATCGTTCGCAGCTACAAGTGGCTGAAGGGTTTTAAGAGCAAGTTCGTTTTCCCCTTTTCGCGACTGCAAGATAGCGAGGTTGTAACGCGCGCGCGTATCTTCAGGCCACCGTTGCACAATCGTTCCCAGCAGCGAGCGGGCTTCATCATCGCGCCGCAACCGTACAAGTGTATCTGCATAGGCGCTCATCGCGTCCATCTTATCCGCGATCGCCGCACCGGCTTTGTTGAACTCGCCTACAGCCTCGGCAAACTTGCCGGCGCGGTAGTCCAGAATTCCGGCCATCCCATTGGCGTTGGGGTCATCGGGCAGCTTGGCCAGAAGACGTGCAAGATAGGGTGGTAGTTCGTCCGAGGTTTGTGCGTACAGCAACTCACAGATGCCTTCTAGCGCAGGTAGATAGTCCGGGTCAATCTTAAGGGCGGCTTTGAACGAGTGGATCGCCAATGAAGTTTGGGAAAGCTGCTTTGCCGCGAGCCCCCTTAGAGTCCAAAGGATAACGTTATTCGGAGTGAGCTTGAGCGCGGAATTGGCTGCGCTCAAGGCACTCTCCGCGTGTCCGCTTCGGAGTTCGCCGATGACCTCATTCACGATTGCCGGTTGCTGTGCCGATACCGTGCAGGCCACCATCAAGAGGAAGGCCGCCCAAATGGAGCTGCGTGCATTCATGTTATTAGAAAGAGGAAGACGGCGTGTACGTCGACCTGAGAATAGCAAGCAGGGAGTTCTCGGCTTGTTGTTCTCATTAGAAGTCAAGCCGCCCACCGATCACCATGTTACGCGGGGTGTACTGCTGCGTAGAGCGGCCGAAAGTCCCGTCGTTTGCATTCCCATCTACACCGTACAAATTGACGCGATTGAAGACGTTGAATACATCGAGTCTAAGATCGAACGATACACGCTCTGTGAGTTTTGTCACCTTCTTGATATCGACGTCCCACTGAGCGAAACCTGGATTTCGGAAGCCGTTTGGCAGTTCATTGCCCTCCTGACCCAGTGCTGGTAGTGAAAAGTTGGCGCAAGGCGATCCCATGGTACCGAACGGGTTTCCTCCACAACTTGCAAAGACGCCATTCAGATACGATTGACGATTGCGTTTGGTATTGAAGTTGAGAACGTTCGGAAAGTCGTAGTTATCGCCATCCCCATTGAAGTCTCCACTCCGCGGATCGAGGCCGACGATGTTACCGGCGCTATCGAACTTCGGCTGAAAAGAGTTATTTGTAAATACCGTGTAACGTTGGCCCTGCTGGAGGATGGTCGTTCCGGCAAGCGTGTAACCACCCGTCGCACGCTCGACAAGCGCGTTGGACTTGAGGCCGGGGAAAACGTAGCTATAACCCAGCGAAAAGCGGTTGGGAACATCCCAGTTCGACCGGCTATAAAAGTGCTCAATGTCGTTGGTTGGATAATTGTTCCAATCATCCATTGACCGGCTGTAGGTGTATGACGCTGTGACAAAGCCACGTGACGTGATCCGGCCCTGTAAGCTGGTGACTAAGGCGTTGTAGTTAGAATGAGCTAGATTACGACCATACGTGATTGCGCCGAAGCTGGTGTTGAGCCGGTTGGGCGAGGTCCTATAAGTGCCATCCGCTCTACGCTGCTGCTGGAACAGGTCGCCGCTGAACCGGTTTACATCGGTTCCATAGATGGTTGAAGTTGTGCTGCCGCCGGCGGTCACAAGATCGTTGGAGATGGAACCTACATAACCGACCGTCGCTACAAAGCCCGCTGAGAGTTCGCGTTCCACCGTGAGCGCATAATTAACCGTATTGGATGCCTTTGTGTTCCGGTCGATTCCGCCCACGTTGATCTGCGCACCCGTGATTCCACCCTGCGCATTGAGTGGTTTTCCTACGAACGCGGGGTATGGAAAGCCTGCGGGTGTTGTGGAACTACTGCCAAGAGCAAAGATCGGCTTTGCGGTAGAACCATCGCTGAAGAACGTAGGCACAACGTAGTTGGGCGGGTTACCGTTGAAGACGTCGCCACCTTGGCCCAGTGTAGGTCCATCGTGGTAGAGGCCTACGCCGCCGTGCAGCGTGCTTTTACCATCGCCGAAAAGATCGAAGGCGAAGCCCGCGCGAGGCGCGATCGCACGCACACTATGCTTGTAGGCGCGGTCGACTACTTGCAGAGAGCCGCTGGCGACCTGTTGGTCAAAGGTGGAACCACTTCCAGGAAAAAAGTTCGCGTACTGCAAACCATCTCTGCCGTACGGATTGCCGAAGTCATCGTAGCGGACGCCAAAGTTGAGGGTGGCGCGTTTGTTGATTTTCCAGGCGTCTTCGACAAAGCCGCCGTTGGTCTTCGTCCCATAGCCGTAGTCGCCGTTTGCTGGCTTGCCTGAGACAGGGTTGTAGGAGAGTGAGGACTCGTTCAACGGGTGATCCTGCACAAGGTCCAGAATGTTATTAAAGTAGAAGTTCGGCTGGTTGTGCACCGTTCCAAAGAGTGCGTCGCCGGTGTAGTACACGCCATCCACGCCGAATCGGAGGCTGTGATTGCCTACGATATGTGTAAAGACATCGCGCCAATGATAGTTGGTCTGGATGAAGTCGCCTTGTGCGAAACCCACGCCGTACCCACTGGTTCCGCCGACAGAAATTGAAGGAACTTTGAAATCACCACTTCGGCTGTTTTGTCCTTCAACACGAAGGTAGGCGGCACTTGCCTCGTTGAGCGTGTTTGGAGTGAAGGTATGGGTCTCGTTGACCTGGTACGCCTGGGTCTGCGACGTATTGTCGGTGGTGAACGCGGGCCGCTGGTAGGGTGCTCCGGTATCGAGGTGCTGCCGATATACCGTGCCGTAGAGCCGATCTTTGGAGAAATATTTATCAAGCCGAACGTTGTATTGTACAGCGTTACGGAACGCCGAGCTGCTGAACGCGCCTTGATCCAGTACGGGAGTGCCGCAAGGCAAGAACCCGGTGCTTGCAGTACCGCATGCCTGGGCCGACCCAGCAGGGAACATCTGGGCCGCCGTCTGCGACACGATCGTATTTGCGACACCGTTCACTCCGTAGTTCGCGAGGATCGAGGTTCCCACCGTGTTTGGAAAAGCAGTCTTTGCGAATTGAATGAACGCAGGATCTTCAAATGTTACAGTGGCGGCGTTGTTGGCAGCTACAGAGCGGAGAGGCTCGATCGAGAAAAAGAAAAAGGCTTGATGGCGCGGCACAATCGGACCGCCGATACCCGCGGAGATGTTGTTGCTATGGTATGGCTGGTAACTGCGCGCAAAGTGCGTGTAGGCCTGTAGCTTCTGATAGGTGAAGTAATCACTGGCAAAGCCATGGTACTGATCGGAGCCGGATTTGGTTGTGATGCTCGTCTGGATCGAGCTGGCGCGCCCATAGTCGACATTGAACGTGTTTGTCTGGATGGCGACTTCCGCGACCGAGTCGGGGTTAGGAGTTAGATTGGTCACGCCGGGACGCACGCTGCTAGTGATGTCCAATCCGTCGATAACGTAAAGATTGCCGTTGGCGCCGCGACCGTTGGCGCTGACGTCGTTCGCCGCTTCGGTGTTGAAGTTGTCGGTGGTGGTACCCAGGCCGCTTACCCCGGGTGCCAAGGCGATAAGCGTAACAAAATTGCGCCCCGGGAGCGGAAGATTACGAAGGCCTGGGTGCCCAAGGTAAGCTGATTACGCGTCTCGGCCGTATTCAGGAGTGGAGCCTCCGCGGTTACAGTTACACCCTGCGTCACACCCTCGGCACCCAGCGTCAGCGAGACGTCGCGAGTCTCATTTGTGTTGAGAACGACAGCCGTTTCACCCTTGCTAAACCCCTTTGCTATCGCCGTGAGGCGGTAATTGCCGGGAGCAAGACTTGGGAAACGATAGACGCCGGAGCCATCGCTCGTTGCGACGTGCGATACATTTTGATCCACATTGAGCAGTGTTATCTGAGCGGTCGGCATCACTGCGCCTGAAGAGTCCGTTACAACGCCCTGAATGCTTCCGCTGAACTGCGCCAAGGCCGAGCCAGCCATGCAAGCGAACACGATACAGAACGCAAGCGCCTGACGCCACACATGATGAGCTAAGTAAGCGCTGTTCAGCCGGCTGTTGACGGACGTTTGCAAATGTTGCCGTGCCGGAATGCTGGAAGTACGAAGCGATTTCATCATTTGCATAGAATCCTTTAGGACAGTTGACGTCGGAAGACAGGGGCGCTGCCGAAACGTTTCAATCATGCCTTCGACTGACCTTTTTACGCGTTGCATCTGTTCTTGTCAATGTCAACTTTGTAGCGCCCCGTTAACCGGCAAAAATTGAAAGCTGTCACTCCGCCCGCAGTCTCTTTACCGATCGCTTGCAAAGCGCAACGTTCTCGCAACGTATGCCCGCCAGTAGGCCCATTCGTGCCCTCCCGCAAACTCCTCGTAGGTGTGCGGGATGTTCGCCGCCCGCAACGCGCGATGCAGGACACGATTTCCGCCAATCAGTTCGTCATCGACGCCACAGTCGAAACGGATCTTTGGTAAGCATTCACGCTGTCTAAGAAGCCAGTAGAGGGCGCTCAACTCTTCTCGCGGTCCACACTGGAGATATTGGCTGACGGGTTCTTCAGCGAAACAGCCCATTTCGAATACATCTGTGATCGCCGAATGCGCGGAGATGGCGCTGAACCGGTCCGCGTACTTCGCGCCCAGCCGCAGCGCTCCGTAACCGCCCATTGACAAGCCGGCGATGGCGATCTTCGCGTCGGCACACAGCGCCGGTGCAGCGAGCCGCGCGACGGAGGGCACTTCGTCGATTATCCATTTCTCCGCGTCTTCAGCGTAAGGATGGGTCAGATAGCCGCTTCCATCGCGACCCAGACCATCGCTTGGCATGACGATGACCATGGGCGCGATCTCACCGTCATCCATCATGCGCTGCGCCGTGCGATGCACACCGGCTTTTTGCGACCAGACCCAATGGCTGCCGTAGACGCCGTGTAAAAGGATTAGCAGCGTTTCGATTCTTTGGGCGGCGGGCACCCACACCGAAACATCGGCGCGGCGGCCCATAGCGCGGCTTTTGACCGTTGCCATGCGCATGCCTTCCTGCTCATACGCGGGATCTGACAGTTCGACGGTGTGGAAGGTCTCCGTCAAAAGACGAGCACACCTTTGGAGTTGATACCGGCGTGCATATCCTTGAACGCCTGATCGAGAGACGTAAGCGGGTAGGTACGGGTCACCATGTTGTTAAGCGGCAGCTGTTTGTTCAGGTAGAGATCGATCAACAATGGAAAGTCGCGCTGGGGACGGCACGAGCCGTACAGCGGATTGATATACGTCTTGTTCCACTCAAAGAGTTCCATGTCGACAGGAACCACCTGTTCTATGCCGCTGACGCCGATCGCCGTGCCCGCGCTGCGCACCATGGCAAGCGGCGCGGAGCCAAGCTCGGGAACGGCGGTGCATTCGAATGCATAGTCCGCGCCTCGGCCGCCGTTACGCCGTTCATCTCCGCCGCCGCGGCGAGCAGACCTTTGTCGTTCCGATCGGCCAGCAGCGTCTCCGTTGCGCCAAACTGCGTGGCGAAAGCGAGTCTTGCGGGATTGACATCGACCGCGATAACGCGCGCGGCTTTCCGATAGAGAGCGCCAAGAATCGCGCTGAGACCAACACCGCCGCAGCCAAGCACCACGACGGTGCTCCCCTCCGCGACCTGTGCCGTGTTGACGGCCGATCCAAAGCCGGTCATCACCGCGCAACCCATAATGGCGGCCACCTCATACGGAACGCCCGGCGGAAGCTTCAGCACGGCCGCTTCGGGCACGATGGCGTGTGTTGCCATGGTGCCGAGACTAAACGATGCATTGAGCTCCCCGCGTTCATGGTGGTACCGTTCGTCGGGAACGGTGCCCCGGTTCTCGCAGATGCTTTCGTTGCCCCGCATACATTGGAAGCAACGACCGCAGGGGATGGCCCAGTTCAGCATGACGCGGTCGCCGGGGGCGAACTGCGTGACTCCTTGGCCTACCGCCAGTACGTCGCCCGCTCCTTCATGACCGAGCACCAATCGCTTCTTCCAACGGAGCGAGTCCCAATCCGTGTGACAGACACCGCTTGCCTTGATGGCGATAAGCACCTCGCCGGGAGCGGGGGAGTCGATGCCGATCGTCTCGATGGCAAACGCTCCATAGCCGTCCGTGATTGCCGCGTGTACGTCCATGCTTCTCCTTTAGCCGATCCGTGAGCCGTCGCGCGGTTCGCCGGTGCCTTGGCGCGGCCAATATGCCAGCGTGTAGCCGCCACCGACCAGCAGCAGCGCGACACCTGCCCAGAAGGTCGCATGATAGCCGGAAAGCACCGTGGCGGGAGGATGAATCCACTGGTATACGCCCGCCGCCGTCAGCATGACGCCGTACAAGGCAAGCACCGCGCCGATGTAGAACCACACCTGAATATTCTTGTGCATCGCTACCTTCTATCGGAAGAGCCACTGAAGCCAGAAAAATACAAGCGCGGCCGCCGAGGCCCAGAAGATCGGCTGCTGCACCAAGGGATACTTGCGTTGCGCGGGGATCTCCGTACAGCCATACACAAGCCCACTTAAAGACGCGTACACCGGCGCTTTGGTTCCAAGGCTGACGGCGACTGTTACGACCACGCAGGCGAGCCAGGACCAAAGCATACGGTAGAGTGTCTCCGCCATAGGTTGTGCGTCGGGCGAGAGCGCAAGGATCTTTAGCGCCGAGGGCTGCGACTGCACCCAGATCCACATGCCGATCGACGACCCCGTTCCGGCGAGCAGGCCCCAGAAAGCGCCCGGTCCGGTCGTGCGCTTCCAGAGCATTCCCAGGATCACCGTCCCGAAGAGCGGCGTCACGAAGAAGCTGAACAGGGCTTGGACGTACTCCATAATGGAGGAAAAGTGCATAGCGAAGTATGCGGTTCCCACGGAGACGATCACGCCGATCACCGTGCTCCACCGGCCAACTTGCAGCATGTGCTCATCCGTTGCCGAGGGCCGCAACAGCGGGCGATAGATGTCGTACGTCCAGACGGCGGAGAAGGCGCTAACATTGCCAGCCATGCCCGACATGAACCCTGCAATTAAAGCTGTAATTCCCAGACCGAGTAGACCGGGTCCCGCATAGCGAATGAGCAGCAGTGGCAGCACTTCGTTGTAAGTATGTTGGCCCAGGTGGGCGCTGCTCTCACCGACCAGTGCCAGCCCGGCGTCCGGCAAAACAGCCAGTCCGATGAGTCCGGGCAGGATGACAATAAAAGGAACGGCCATCTTGAACCACGCACCAATGATGGGAGCCATCTGGGAACTCCGAAGATCTTTCGCGGAGAGCAGACGCTGTACGACAAGGAAATCCGTAGTCCAATAGCCAAGCCCGCCCACAAATCCAAGTCCGAACACGATGCCCGTCCAGTGGATACCCATGCTGTTGGTCTTGAAGTGACCTAACGTCGTCCAAAGGTGCAGATAGTTATCGGAGCCGGCATTTGCAACGATGCGGGCCTTCAGCCCTGTCCATCCGTGCGTTTCAATCAGGCCGAGTATCGGTACGACCAGCGCGCCCGCCCAGATGAGGAAGAATTGAAGCACCTCATTCATAATGGCGGAGCGGAGGCCGCCCAGGCTGACGTAGATGGCCACCGTGATGGAGGAAGCGAGGATGGAGAAGTTGAGGTTCCAGCCGAGCACCACTTCCATCACCTTCGCCATCGCGAACATATTGATGCCGCTCATCAGGATTGTCATTCCGGCGAAGGAGACGGCGCTGAGCGCGCGGGTCGGTTCTCCGAAACGCAATTTGAGGTAACCCGGCACCGAGTGGGTGCGGGATATGTAGTAGAACGGCATCATGATCAGCGCGAGAAACAACATTGCTGGGACGGCGCCGATCCAGTACCAGTGCGCCGCCAGCAGACCATACTGATATGCCGCCGCCGCCCAGCCCATGAGCTCCAGCGCGCCCATGTTCGCGGCAAGAAAGCTGACGCCCGCTACCCACGCGGACATCTCGCGTCCCGCTAGAAAGAAGTCTTCGCTGGTTTGGGTCTGCCGCTTGAGGAGAAAGCCCAAGCCAAGCACCGCGGCGAAGTAGACGACGATCACCATGGTGTCGAGCCAGTTGAGTGGAACCAGCCGTGTAGCCAGAAGCGCGGCAGAAATCAAGCAGGCATCCCTGCGGCTGTCGGGGCGGGTTTGCTCGAATAGAGAACCGGATTGAGAGGCGACGCGACTACCTCGCCGACCTGTACACCGGGGCACCAGCGCTCCATATCGGACACCTGGTTTTTATTCTTCGGTGGAACGAGCCGTATGTCCTCGTCCACATAAATGATCGTCATTACCTCGCGGGGGCGGTCCGTGGAGTTGGCTCCAGCGCGATGGAAGGTCCATCCGGCGTGGAAACTCACGTCGCCGAGATCGAAACCGCCTTCTTCGAGGCTAAAGGTGTTCAGAGCCTGCTTGAGCGTGATTTCACTTTCATCGCTGATCTCCAGATCGCGTCCAAGCTGGAAGCGGTGGCTCTTCTCGCAGAACGCAAGGGGTCCCATATCCTCCGGCGTTTCTTGAAGGGGAATCCACGCCGTAATCGTTTTCTCACTGGAGACGGGCCAGTAGTATTGGTCGGCATGCCATGGCGTGATGCCGCCACCCGCCTCCTTGTAGAGTGCCTGGTCATGGTAGAGGCGGACGCCCGTCGCGCCCATCAATTCGGCCGCGATGCGCGCGAGCCGTTTGCCGAATACAAACTCTTTGACGCTGTCGGACTTAGTCCAGAGATTCATAATTTGCAAGAACGCTTTACCGTATGTGGTTCGCTGGTCCATGGGAACAGTATCCGCGGACAGTTCGGCGACGCGTTCTGTGATGACGCGCCGGTATTTCTCCAATAGCTCAGGGGAGAGCACATGCTTTAGCTTGATATAGCCATTCTCGTTGTAGAACTCGATCTGTTCCTTAGTGAGCGATAAGGGTGCATGGAGTTCTTCGTTCAGATCTTCAGGGGTCATCGTTCTTGTTCCTTAGAGATGAAGCGTTTCACCATTATGACCACGCGCTTCGACGCATTGTCAAGACAATATTTGCCAAGGGCGGTATTCTGAAAACGTGAGCCATAATGATAGCCAAACTGCCGATACTGTAGCGAAGGGTCCTGTAGTAGCGGCAAGTAGTGGGGCATCTGTCGCCCGCAAAAGACCAAAAATCCAAGATGTGGCAACTCTTGCGGGCGTGTCGCTCGGGACAGTTTCGGCTGTGCTCAACCGCAACGGACGCGTGAGCGCAGCCACTCGAAGTCGTGTCCAGGCCGTCATCAGCACTCTAGCCTACCGTCCTGACCTTTACGCGAGTAACCTTGCGCGCAAGAGTACACAAGTACTTGGCCTGATCGTTTCGAATCTACAGAACCCATTTTTTGCGGAGACAGCTCAGGCCATCGAGGACGAGGCCGCCCGCCACCATCAACAGATCTCCTTAATGGCCACAAACTTTTCGCCGGAACGTCAGCGCGCCGCGGTGGAGCGTTTACTCGGTGCCCGTATCGCGGGGATCGCCGTCATTACCTCGGAGCATGACCAGGAAGCACGCGAACTCGTCGTGGCGAGCGGCGTTCCTTCTGTCTTTATGGATGTCGCAAAGCCGCTGGGAAGTTCTTCCACCATCCGCGTCGACCTGCGCGGCGGTATGCAGGCGGCAGTGGAACACCTGATCGAACTCGGTCATCGCGACCTTCTCTTTGTCCGCAACTCACAGAAGGGAAGTGGAACCACCCTGCTTTCGCACGAGTTGCGTGATGAGGGATTCGCAAGAGCAGTGTGCGCCTACAAGCACCTGAGCTTGAACACAAATACGGTCGACATTGCCGGTCCGGGCGCCGACGCCGGTGAACGCGCCATCGCCTCCGTGCTTGGACGCATTCGTTTTACCGGGGTCGTCACAGTGACGGACACGGTGGCGATGGGTGTCTACCGGGGTCTGCAAGCCTGCAAGCTCAGCGTCCCCGAAGATGTTTCTGTAGTTGGCTTCGACGATGCCTTTTTCTGCCGCTTTCTCAATCCTCCGCTTACCACGGTGAGCATCTCCCGTGAGCAGTTGAGCCAAATGGTCGTAAAAGCTCTTCTGCAACCACAAGCGGAGCCGGTGCAAGGACGATCATTCAATTTGGGAACCAACCTGATCTTGCGCGAGTCGACCGCGCCTCCAAACCCGAAGAGTCGTACAAACAGCTGGTGAGCCGTCAATCCGCACAGCCGGACCATGGTGCTGGTCTTCCATCCTCCTTCTGAAAACTGAACATTCCACGTTGAAGTGTTCTGTTGACGTGTTCCGCATAGTCTCGTACACTCACGTCTACGCAATCAATTCAACCGAGATACCCGGCCACTATGCCGAGGTACACCCTCTCCCGCGGAGCACGAGTCAGATCTCCGCCTGAGCGGTTTTGCACCTATTTACTTCGAGGAGATCTATGTCACGTCTTCGCTTCCATTCCGCGCTTACGGTCCTGCTGCTGTTGCTCTCTGCGGGTGCCTGGGGTCAAACCTTTCGCGGTACGCTCACCGGGCTAGTGGTGGACGGACAAGGCGCAGTCATCGCCAACGCCTCCGTCCAGCTTGCAAACGCGGCGACTGGTCTCGTTCTGAACGACAAGTCCAGCAAAGCGGGGGAGTTCAATTTCCCTGAGCTGCCCGTGGGTACGTATGAGCTCACCGTAAACTTCGCCGGCTTTCAAACGAAGAAGATTCAGGCCATCGACATCGCAGTCACGAAGGTGACCAACCTTAAGGTAGAGCTTGGCGTTGGGTCGGAAGCGACGGTCGTGGACGTAACGGCAGACGGTGTACAAACCGACACGCAATCGGCCGCGTTGGTCACCGTCATCGACTCAAAGTCGGTGCAGGAGATGCCGATGAACGGGCGTAATTTTACGCAGATGACGCACTTCGCTCCGGGTGCCAGCGCGGTAACGAACTCGGTGAACGGCTCACGCACAGCCAGCATTAACTTTCAGGTGGACGGTGCGGACAACGTCGATCCGTGGCTCGGTATCGTCGCCTCGAACCAGGGAGGCATTGCCTCAGTCGCGGGCGGCCTGATCCCCATCGAGGCCATCGATCAGTTCTCCATGCAGTCTGGCGGTGAGGCCGACCAGGGACGCAACGCGGGAGCCAACTCCAACATGGTGC
The DNA here is from genome assembly GCA_965277085.1 of Acidobacteriaceae bacterium. Classification (GTDB taxonomy): domain Bacteria; phylum Acidobacteriota; class Terriglobia; order Terriglobales; family Acidobacteriaceae; genus Edaphobacter. Next base: position 3,482,451 of record OZ255708.1, on the reverse strand, counting down.
TCAAGAGCGGCACCAACCAGATCCACGGTGATGTCTTCTACTTCGATCGCAACGAGTTCTTCGCCGCCATCTCGCCGGTCGCGCCGGTCGGATCGCGCAAGCCGTTTATCCGCAACCATCAGGGTGGGTTCACTTTGGGCGGACCAATCTGGAAGGACCACACGTTTCTCTTTACCGCCGGCGAGATACAAATTGCCAAGGTCAACGCCGCGCTGACCGACACCGTCATCAACGATGCCTGGATTGCGGCCGCCACGGCAAACCTCGCCAAGTACAATTTGACACCAAACCCACTTAGCCTCAACCTCTATAAACTGCTTTATCCCGCCGAGTCCAAGGGCGGAGCCGCCACGGTCAGCAACTACTTCGCGCAGGGCACCTCGAACTACAGCAGCTACAACGGCATCATCAAGCTGGACCATCATTTCAACGACAAGGAACAGCTTTCGCTGCGGTACCTCGGGACAACAGGGAAGCAGACTGCACCGACCGTTTCGAACTACGCGGAATACTTTCAGACCGCACCGATGCACATCCACAACTTCTCCGTAATCCAGACTTCGGTGATCAACAGCAAACTGCTGAACGTGTTGACCTTTGCCACCGACTACTTTCTCCAGACGTTCAACGACGCCAATCAGAACTTCAACCCGCAGGCTAATGCCGGACTGAACCTGGGAATCGCGCCGGGCATTATTGCCGCCGGGGCACCGACGATTCTCATCACGGGTTTCGACCAGACGGGAGCGACCCAGCCCTCGGGCCGCACTGATGTCACCGGTCACGTCACGGATAACTTTCACTGGACCGTGGGGCGGCATCAACTCAAGTTTGGCGGCGAGTTCCGCCACTCCAATGTCAATCAGCTCTATTTCTCCAGTGCGCGGGGCACCTTTACCTTCGACGGCTCGCGCGGTCCATGGGGGGCGGCCGGTTCGAACCTCTCCGCGATCTCCGACTTTCTGAATGGCACGCCCACCAATTCTTCCGGTGCTCGTCTTCTGCAAGGCAACGCGCAGCGCGTGTGGACGTTGAACACTATCGACGGCTGGGCGCAGGATGACTTTCAGGTCAACAAAAAGCTGAGCCTGAACTACGGCGTACGCTACACGGTACCGGGCGTTATCCACGCCGCAGCAGATGATATCTACCAGTTTGTTCCCGGCTCGGCTCCCGGCTTCCAGAAGGGCTATTACCCGGAATACTACGCGGGGGCCGCGCCGCGCATCGGCTTCGCCTACTCGTTTAACGATACGAACGCAACCGTCCTACGCGGCTCCTACGGCATCTTCTACGACTTTCCCGCAATGAGCAGCTGGATCACCGGCACCACTGTAAACGGCGGAGCGCAGTATGCGCAGAACAATCCAGCCGGGACGGACGCGGCCGCGATCTTCAACCAGATCAATCTGCAGTGGCAGGTCAACGTCAACCCGTTTACCGGCGCAAGCGCCCCTCAGGTGGGAGCCTTCGGCGTCAACCAGAACTTCAAAATGCCGCGCGCGACCCTTGCCAGCCTCGATATTGAGCAGCAGCTTTCGAGATCTACCCTCTTCACGTTAGGCTATGTCGGCACCTTCGGCCAACACCTGGAAGTGCTCTACGATATCAATCAGCCCGTCGCGAGCGGTACGGCCAAAGCCAACCCCCGGCCTTTTCTACAGACCTCATTTCCTAATGAGAATCCAACCTTCGCAAGCAAGCCGCTGCTTGCCATCAACCAGTTGAACTTCGCCGCCGCCTCGAACTACCACTCACTGCAGGCTACGGTGCGTCAGGCGGCCTGGAAGGGCATCCAGACCACTTTGAACTACACCTGGTCCAAGTCGATGGACGACGTCTCGTCCAATACCACTCCGATGAACAGCTACAACCTTCATCAGGATTACGGTCCAAGTACCTTCGACAACCGCCATTTGCTCAACGGGTTCGCCTATTACACCGTCCCGCAGTTCTTTCACGCAGTTCCGAAACTGACGAAGGGTTTCCAATTCAACGCAATCTACACCTACTCGAGCGGCATCCCTATCAGCCCTCAGTACAGCACCAACGTGGACGGCACGGGTGAACTTAAGGATCGGCCCAACTACACCGGCACCGTACCTTATATAGGCGGCGCGCAGCTGGCCACCAACACGGCGAGTGGACGGCAGTACCGCTGGCTACAGAACCCGGTCGCCAATCCATCGTTTACCTGCCCGGGCGGTCCAGGTTCGGCAACAAACCCGGCAAGCTGCAGCCCGTCGATCACGGGAGTCTACGGCAACGAGCGACGCAACGCCTTCACCGGCCCGAACTTCCGCACCGTCGACGTATCGATCTTCAAACACACGCCCATCACCGAAAAAGTGATGTCCGAGTTCCGCGTGGAGATCTTCAACATCTTCAACTTCAACAACTTCGCCAACCCCGGCGTAAACCCAGCGAGCAGCACTTTTGGCCTTGTTACCAACACGCGCAACGGCGCGAACGCTCCGGGCATAGGCTACGGTGAGCCGTTCAACATACAGTTTGCGTTGAAATTGAGCTTCTAAACCCTGCTGAACCATTGAGGAACACATTATGAAGTCTCCGATCCGCGCCGCCGTTCTTCTGCTTCCCGCCTTCTCCGCAATGGCGCAGGAGGGCGCGCCCGAGAAGATCGATCTCAAAGTTCTCCACGAGATCAAGGCTCAGGCCTTTCAGCACTCGCAGGCGATGGACGACCTGTTCTATATCGCGGATGTCTATGGCCCGCGCGTCAATGGCTCGCCCAATCACCGCGCCGCCGCCGAGTGGATCATGGCTCGGCTGAAGTCCTATGGCTTACAGAACGTCCATCTGGAGCCATGGGGTCCGTTCGGCAACTCGTGGCAATACAAGAAGTTCTATGGCGCGCTGGTTGAGCCGAACTATGCGCCGCTGATCGGCTTTCCGCTCGCGTGGACGCCCGGCACCGGAGGTCCGGTCACAGCTGAGGCTGTCCTCGCGCCCATTCACAGCCAGGCGGATTTTGCTCAGTACAAAGGCAAGCTCAAGGGCAAGATCGTCTTGATCGCCGATCCCAAGATTGTCCTTATGCACACCGAACCGGAGGCCCATCGTTTGACGGATGAGGAACTCCAGAGCCGCTCCCTCGTCCCCGATCCCTCCCGCCTGGGCGCGTTTGGTGGAGGCGGCCGTCCACCCAGCGCGACACCGCCTCCACCGCCGCCCGCTCCCGGCGCGGCCCTCAAGCTCCGCAACGACACCAGCCAGTTTCTCGCGGACGAAGGCGCGCTCGTCGCCGTCAACTACGGCACCAACGGCGATGGCGGCACCGTCTTCGCCACCTTCGGCGGATCGCAGGACCCGAAAGATCCCGTTCCTCCACCCATGGTCGCGATCACGCCCGAGCACTACAACCGCATCGCCCGGCTGATCCAGCATGGTATGGCACCGAAGGTGACCTTCGACATCGAAACCACCACCTACAAGGACGACCCGATGGGCTTCAACGTTGTGGGCGAGATTCCCGGCACGACGAAGAAGGACGAGATCGTCATGCTGGGCGGCCACCTTGACTCCTGGCAGGGCGGCACTGGCGCAACCGACAACGGCACCGGCTCCTCGGTCGCCATCGAAGCCGTTCGCATCCTCACCGCACTGCATAAGCCGATGGCACGGACCGTCCGCATCGCGCTCTGGGGCGGGGAAGAAGAGGGCTTACTCGGCTCGAAGTTCTACGTCCAGCAGCACTTCGCTCCGCGTGACACCATGAAGGTTACACCTGAGTACGCCAAACTGGATGCCTACTACAACGATGACACGGGGAGTGGGCGCTTCCGCGGCATCTCGGCCGATGGCAACGACGAAATCGCAGCCATCTTCAAGCAATGGGCCGCACCCCTACGCGATCTTGAGTTCCAATCCATCGCTGGAGCCACGGCCGCGCCCACGCTCCAGCCCGGCGGCACAGATTCCACGACGTTCTCTTGGGTCGGCCTCGACGGGTTTGGCTTCCAGCAGGACCCGCTTGAATACGGCACTCGCACCCACCACTCAAATATGGACTTGTACGACCGCGTGCAAGCCGGTGATGTCATGCAGGGTTCAGCGATTGAGGCATGGTTCGTGTACAACACGGCGACCCGACCCGAGTTGCTGCCACGACTGGACACGCCGCTGCCGCTCAGCCCAGGTAAGGCGATCCGGTAGAAGGCTGATGCCAACGGGCCCGCGCAATGCCACTGTACATAATATGTGTTATCGGACATGATAGATAGCGGAACCCAGCAGTGTGCTACCTTCATTAAGTCACCCGCCTCGCGGAGAGATGGCCGAGTGGCTGAAGGCGCACGCTTGGAAAGCGTGTATACCGCAAGGTATCCAGGGTTCGAATCCCTGTCTCTCCGCCACAACAACTTTCTATGCAGACCTCTCTCATAGGCGTACTCGCCCTCCAGGGTGCTTTCGACGCACATGTCAGGCTCCTGGCGACGCTTGACGCAAGCACACGGCTCGTCCGCTCTGCCGAAGACCTCACGGGTCTCGATGGCCTGATTATGCCCGGCGGCGAGTCTACCACTATGCTCAATTTCCTAGAGCGTGGGGCGGATCGTGGTGGCTTCTTCGATGCATTGCAACAATTCGTACGCACAACTCCAACCCTTGGGACATGCGCCGGATGTATCTTGCTGGCGAACGATGTACAGCATCCGGCGCAACGTTCGCTTGGCGTGCTCGACATCACCGTGGAACGCAATGCCTACGGGCGACAGAACGACTCCACCATTCTGCTCGCGCCCACATCGCTTGGGGGCGCGCCGCTGGAGATGGTGTTCATTCGCGCACCACGCATCACACGGCTTGGAGCTGGCGTAGAGGCTTTGGCGGATCGCGACGGATGCCCTACGCTGGTTCGCCAAGGACACTTGCTCGCGGCCACGTTCCACCCGGAGCTTTCGACCGATCCACGCGTGCATCAGCTCTTCCTCGATCTGGTGGGAAATCATCGTGGACAACGTTAGCGATCATCTGCTTGCTCTCGAACTACAGCTTCTGCAATCGGCTGTCCGCACCGATGCCGCTACTCTGAGCTCCTTGCTCACAGACGATTTCCGGGAGTTCGGCAGTTCGGGCCGAACGTACACGAAGAGTGAGATCGGCGATGCGCTCGCGACCGAAGTTCTGCGCACGCTGACCTTGCATGACTTTGTCTGCCAGTCGATCTCGCCCGAGACGGCTTTAGTGACGTATCGCAGCCGTTCCGAAGCGGGTGAGGCGCTTCGCAGCTCAATTTGGATTCGCAAGGATGATCGTTGGCGGATGCTCTTCCATCAGGGCACAAAGGTGCCGAAATTGGACAGCGCAGACGCAGTATCCTGATGGTGTGAGCCCGCTTCCACTCTCGCTACTTTGGCCCCTGCCCGCCGACGCGAGCGCTCATGGGCCGGCCCTCGATCTGCATCTGTTCCGCAATCTTTGGATTGCGCTGGCATTGTTCGGGCTTGCACATTTGCTTCTACTGGTTGGGTTGCTGCGGAGCCGACGTTCGGAGGCCGCTGAGGCATCGACCTGGAAGATCGAGTATTTGCCACTCGCCGCGCTTTCGCTACTATTTATCTTTCTTGCGTTCCAGGCCGAGCGATTATGGGCGGCGGCGCGTTATACCGGAGCCAGTCCTGCCGCGCTTCAGGTGGAGGCAACCGGGATGCAGTTTGCCTGGTACTTCCGCTATCCAGGTGTGGATGCAACTTTTGGCGCGACCGAACCGCCATTAGTCTCCGCCGCTGAAGGCAATCCCCTGGGCGTCGACCCCGCCGATCCGCACGGTCACGACGATCTCGTCAGCTCGGAACTTGTTCTTTCCGCAGGACGCGAGGTCGACCTCAGGCTGCGCGCGCAAGATGTGATTCACGGGTTTGCGGTGCCGGAGCTGCGCCTCAAGCAGAACGCCGTTCCAGGTCAGACCATCCACATCCACTTCACCCCGACCTCGCCGGGAACTTACGCCATCCTCTGCACGCAATTGTGCGGATCGGGACATTACCGGATGAACGCCAACCTGCGCGTGCTGCAGCCGGATGAGTTTGCGCGATGGCTTGCGGTTAGGTCAGTGGCGCGATGACACCAGGCATTACCGTTCGTCGGAGCAGATCGTTATTGCGCCGCGCTGTCTTTACGACCGATCACCACGCGATTGGCTTGCAGTACCTGGTGCTTGCGTTTTTTGCGGTCGCGATCGGCACGGCCATGTCGCTGGCGATGCGTATCCACCTGATGTGGCCCGCCGCGCCAGTTCCCTTCCATGGAGCGATTCTGCCTGAGGACTACCTGGCGCTGGTCACCCTGCATGGGACGATCATGCTGTTCTTCGTGATGACTACGGCCCCGCAGGCTGGGTTCGGCAACCTGATCCTTCCGGCGCAGATTGGATCGCGAACGATGGCGTTTCCACGACTGAACGCCGCGTCGTTCTGGCTGACGGCGATTGCGCTGGTCGTGCTGCTTAGCTCTTCGTTTGTACAGGGCGGCGCGGCCATCTCCGGATGGACGGCTTACCCGCCGCTCTCGGCCGTCTTTAGCGCCGGACCGGGGCAGGCGTTGGGGATGGATTTGTGGCTGGGGAGCATCGCGCTGTTCGCCGTCGCCAGCACGGCTTCGTCGATCAACACACTCGTGACGATCCTGAAGTTCCGTTGCAAAGGCATGACGTGGGAGCGGTTGCCGCTGACCGTTTGGGGATGGTTTACGGCGGCGCTGCTGAGTACTCTTGCGTTTTCCGTGTTGCTGGCCGCGCTGGTGTTGCTCTTCTGCGATCGGCACGAGGGTACGAGCTTCTTTGTGCCCGCCGGCGATCTGGTCAACGGCACACTGCACACGGGCGGCAATGGATCGCCGCTGCTTTGGCTGCACCTCTTCTGGTTCTTCGGCCATCCAGAGGTGTATATCGCCATCCTGCCCGGCATGGGGCTAACGTCGATGGTGCTGGCCAACTTCGCCCGCCGCCGCGTCTTCGCGTACCGGACGATGATTGTCATCACTCTGCTGATCGGCTTTCTGGGCATCCTGGTCTGGGGACACCATATGTTCGTCGCCGGTCTGAACCCGTTTGCGGGGACGGCGTTTTCGATCTCCACGATCGCGATCGCCATACCCGCCACGGCCAAGGTCCTCAGCTGGTTGGCGACGGTCTGGCGTAGCAAGCCGCGGCTGGCCACACCGATGCTCTTCTCGCTTGGCTTTGTGTCGCTGTTCGTTACAGGCGGCCTGACAGGTCCAATTCTGGCGCAGCCTATCCTCGACGAATATCTGCACAACACATTCTTTGTCGTCGCGCACTTTCACTTAATCATGGCCATGGCAGGTGTCTTCGGCCTGTTCGCCGGGACGTACTACTGGTTCCCGCTTGTGTCCGGACGCATGATGTCCGAACGTCTCGGACGGGTGCACTTCTGGGGGACCTTCGTCGGGGCCTATGCGACGTTTCTGCCCATGCATATCACCGGTCTGGCGGGAGAGCCGCGCCACTACGCCCAGCTGACCGGAGTTCCGGGTACGGCGGCGGCACGGCTGCTGGCGACCGGTTCGGTTCCGCTGCAAGGACACATCACCTACGCGGCAATCTTTTTAGCCTCGATGCAGCTAATCTTCGTGGTCAATCTCGTGCGCAGCTTCCGCTACGGCGCGCCCGCCCCGCCGAACCCCTGGGACGCCACGACGTTAGAGTGGCATCCCGCGTTGGCCCCCGGTGCTTTGGATTGTGGTGAGCCTATCAACGTGTTTCGTTCGCCCTGCGAGTATGACACAGCCGATGACGGTTCTTTTTACCCACAGTGGCACATGGAGGAGAAACCGGAGTAATCTACATCAACGGTCACCGCCCGGAGCTATCGCCATGCCGGCTATCATTACCCCGCCCGTCGGAACGGAATACGAGAAGAAGCATCGCGCGGACGACGGCGATAGTGGCAATGGCCGTCGTCCGCCCAATGACAATCGTGACAAGCGCACCGGAGGCGGAGGCGATAACGAGGGATGGAACTTCCAACCACCCGGACGCCGCGGGCCCCGCGAAAAGCTTAGCCGTTACCGGCTAGCCGTCTTCTTCGCGCTGGCGGGCGATCTGATGTTTTTTGTTGCCATCGTGAGCGCGTTCTTCGTCTCGCAATCGACCGGACGCTTCGACGCTTATAACAACTACATCAATCAGTGGTTGCCAACAGCCATCCCGCCAATCTTGTGGATCAACACGGCGATCCTTGTGCTCAGCTCCGTGACGATGGAGATCGCTCGCCGCCATATGTTCCGCGAGGTCGATGTCATGGATGAGTGGCTTGGGCTCGGCAAACCCAGCACGCGCAACGCGATGCCTTGGCTCGGCACGACAGTGGTCCTTGGGATACTGTTCCTGATGGGCCAGTGGATCGCCTGGGAGCAGCTCGCCAGACAGCACGTTTTCTTCCAGTCGAACCCGAGCAGCCATTTTTTCTTTCTCATCACGGGCGTTCACGGCATCCACCTGGTGCTTGGGGTCGCGGCATTGGCTGGTGCCCTAATCGCGCTCTTCCGTTCGAAGCAGATGGAAAATCGGCAGGTCTTTGTCGATTGCGCAGCTTGGTATTGGCACTCGATGGGCGTGTTTTGGCTGTTCCTTTTCGTGCTGCTTGCGTTCTTTCAGTGACCGGCAGAGGCGCACGCGCGTGCTCCCACTTCCACCTTCCGATTTGCATATTGTTGCTTCTCCTCGTCTGTTCGATCGCGCGCGGTCAGGGCTGCACACAATGTCGCGACAACGCCGCCGCCACGCCTCCCGCAACACAGCGCGCCTACCGTCATGCGATCCTTCTACTCGCACTCACCGGCGGAGGAATTTTCACCGGCGTTGTGGTCTTGCTAAAGAAGCAGTCGTAACACGGACTTACCCTCGCGTCACGGCACGAACCGCGCTTTCTAGCAGGTGGGTGGCCGCGCCGAGCGCTTCCGTCCTCACCTCCGCCCAGTTTGGCGTACCGGCTTCAAGGATCGGCATCAGAAGCGTGACCTTAGTTCCCCGTCCTGGTCGGCTCACGATCTCTACCGATGCGCCCGTTCCATAGAGCACCTGCATGCGTTCGCGGACGTTTTTCATTCCGACACCGGTGCTCGCTTGGCGAGCGCCTGAACCCGATGGCGATACGTCGCGCTCCGGCTCCATGCCTACTCCATCATCCTCCACCTCGACCAGTAGCCGGTGATCGACCAGGCGGCTGCGCAGAGTGACCGTGCCGCCCGCGATTCGCGGCTCCAGACCATGCTTGATGCTGTTCTCGATCAGCGGCTGCAGCAGCATGCTGGGAACGACGACCTCCATGGTTTCCTCGGCGATCTCCTTGATTACGCGCAGCTTCTCGCCAAAGCGGACGACCTCGATGGCGAGGTAATCGTCAGTAAACTCAAGCTCCTCGCGCAAGGGAACGAAGGCATCGCGCTCCTTGAGCAGTATTCGTAGGATATTGGCGAGCTTGACGATCATCTCGCGCGCCAACTCCGGCTGAGAACGCACAAGTGATGTGATGGAGTTGAGCGTGTTGAAGAGGAAATGCGGGTTGATTTGCCGCTGCAAGGCGTCGAGCCGCGCTTCCATCAAAAGTCTTCCCTGATCTTCCAGCTTGCGCTCCGTGAGAATGGCGTTCCACACCTTGAGCGGGATGCCCACCACAATGGGCGCTGTGATGCAGATCAGCAACTCAAGCCACCATATCCTTGAATGCAGCTCAAAGAAGTGGCGCGGATAGAGCTGCGACAGCATACTAGCCGCAAACTGCATACCGGTAATGAGCAGCAGAAGAAGAATTTGGCGGTCCAGCCGGGGACGCCGCAAGTTGCGTGTAACCCAACGGTAGATGCTGAGATCGATCATCGGCGAAAAGGTCCAGATGTCTTCTGTCCCTGCAAAGCGGCCAAAGGCACCAGAGGCGGCGGCGACGAGAAGATTGACCGGCAACGCCCAGTACTCTCCGTAGAGGACGGCTGGCAGCGCCATGGCAGCCCCTCCCCCGAGCGCCGCCAACGGGCCAATGAGCACCCCGAGCAGGATCGTGGCCTCGAAGGAGATGTCGGCGGCGAGGAAATTGGGGACCGTCACGCGTATCCAGACACCCAGCATCAGCGGTATGCAGAGCATGGCGACCAACTCAAGCGTTTGCCGCACCGTGCGTTTGGATGCCAGCAACGCGTCCTTGAACGTGTTCGAGCGGCCAAGCGAGGTAGACACCGCCGCCGCCACCCCCAGCTCCACGAGCAGCGTGATCAGGATCAGCTTGGGATCGGGTTGGCTGGCGGAGGGCTGCGTCACACCCTTACTGTAATCTCCAGCGTGGCGCCGGCAAAAGGCCCATCTCTGAAACGTATAATCAAATCATGCCGTTCGCCAGTATCCGCAAGGTCGCCGACGCCGACTTCCCTACCCGTTGGGCGCACTTTCGCATCTTCGGCTTTGAAGGGCTCACTATCGACCCAGAGCCTTGCAACCCCAACCTGCCCGCGCCTGCCACACGCACGGAGACCGCCGTCGCCCTCGTTCTCGGCGACATCCATGCCGGGCCACCCATCGTTCGCATCCACTCACAGTGCCTTACCGGGGATGTCTTTCATTCGCTTCGCTGCGACTGCCGCCAACAGCTCGAACTCGCCCTGGCCACAATCGCCGACGCGGGCGCGGGTATCCTGCTCTATGAACATCAGGAAGGTCGTGGTATTGGGTTGATGGCTAAACTCCGCGCCTACGAGCTCCAGGATAAGGGACGCGACACCATTGAGGCCAACCTCGAGCTCGGCTACAAGGCAGACTGCCGCGTCTACGAAGTGCCCGCCGCCGTGCTCCAGTCGCTCGGCCTCACCGCCGTCCGCCTCATCACCAACAACCCGGAGAAGGTCGAGGCACTTGAGGCCGCCGGAATCAGGGTCGTGGAGCGCATCTCCGCGCTGGTGCCCGAATCGGACGAGAACGCCCGGTATCTTGAAACCAAACGCGAGAAAATGGGCCATCTGGTAGCGTGAGCGAACCTCAGGTGCGCTTCCAGAGTGCTGGAACGCTGGAACCGCTGCCGCTCACCACCGAGGCGGTTCCTCTCCTCCGCGCGATCGCTCTCAGCAAAATTTATGCGACAGGACGAGGTCGGCTCGAACTCTTTCGCGACCTCGATCTCACCGTGCGGCAAGGCGAGATGGTCGCCATCGTCGGCGAAAGCGGCACCGGCAAAAGTTCCCTTCTTCACCTGCTCGCCGCGCTCGATAGCCCCACGTCCGGGGAAGTCCGTATCGGCGATCGTAGTCTCTCCACCCTCACACGCGGCCAGGCCGCCGACTTCCGCAACCGCGAGATCGGCTACGTCTGGCAGTTCCACTACCTGCTGCCGGAGTTTACCGCGCTCGAAAATGTCGCCCTTCCCCTGCTCGCGCGCGGAGATCACCGCCCTTCAGCTCTCGCACAAGCTCTCCTCTGGCTTGCCGAAGTAGGTCTCGCGGACCGAGCCGATCATCGCTCCGGGGAGCTCTCCGGCGGCGAGCAGCAGAGGGTCTCCCTCGCCCGCGCTCTTATTACGAAACCTCGACTGCTCCTCGCGGATGAACCCACCGGCGACCTGGACGCTCGCACTGCTGAAACGGTGTTCACCCTGATCGAGCGCCTTCATGCCGCCCACAGCCTTACCAGCATCCTGGTAACCCACAATATGGAGTTTGCCCGACGCTGTGGCCGCCTCCTGCGACTGCGCGAAGGCCATCTTGTCGAGGAGACTACCGCCGATTAGCTTCTGCTGGGGGTGTTCTTTTTCTTGAGGGCAACCCGCCGTTCATGCGAGAAGCTGGATGATTATCACCGCTCGCTGACGTGACATGAAGATCCTGCATCCGATGAATTGATGCGGTGAACACACAGCCGCTTACGGAGACACAATGCTTATCCTGCTAGTTGTTCTGATTCTGCTCTTCGGTTTTGGAGGTTTTCGCATGGGCCCCGGTCTTGGCTACTACGGCGGCGGCGGTCTCAGCCTTATTCTCACCATCGTTCTTATCTTGCTTCTGCTCAAGGTAATCTAAGCTGGCTAAGGCGCATTTCCTTGCGCAACCGGGTTCAGCACATACGCTTGGGCGGGATCGGCGGGCTTGCAGGTAAAGATTTGCATAGGTGTTTCTCCCGTCGTCTCCCCAAACGGTATGTCTAAACAAAGGTTGTTGATCGCCGATACCAGCGTGTATCCAGCCTTTGGTGCGGTAGCTGGGAGATATGCCCAGACTTGGCTCGCCTGCGAAGGCACGTAACACGGTGCCTGCACTACCGGCGTTCCCAACGCCGAGCGCCCATAGCTTACGGTCATGCATTGCAAGCTGTTCGCATTGACGATGTGAAAGGACGCCGTCGTTCCCGGTATGGGCAGGAACGTCCATTCCTGTCGGCGCTCGCCCGCCATGCACGGATAGGTCTGCACCGCTGCACCCTCTGCCGTGCTGCCCGCCTGGACCTCCAGGCAAAGTGGCGTATAGATCGCCATCTGCATCTGCATGGTGTTAGAGTGGCTGACCACGGCTCCGCATCCCACAAAGCCTAGCGGGAAGGTCGACACTAAAATCGCAAGAAGCAGACGGCAGACGAATCGCATAAAGAGCCCCGGAAGCGCTCGCCGCAAAAGATGATGGCGAACATATCTTATGCTTAGCCTTTCGGCAAATCGATCCCGGAACATTACCATCGTTCATGCCGGTTGCTAGAGCTCGCCCGCTCATATAGGAGCAAATGAAATCGGCTGTCCCCGAAGGAACAGCCGCTTTGTTTGTAAAGTGGACAGGCTTACCGATGTCCGCCACCACCGTGGAAACCACCACCTCCGCCGCTATGAAAGCCGCCTCCGCCCCCCGCATTACCGTGAAAACCGCCGCCACCGCCAGCAAAGCCACGTCCGCCCTCGTTCCCACCACGGAAGCCGCCACCGGCGTACCCGCCACGCGCATACCCTGCACCTCCGCGATAGCCGCCATAACCACCCCGGTAGCCGTAGCCGCCGCGATAACCATAGCCATACCCGCGATAACCATAGCCGCCGCGGAACCACGGTCCCGCGCCGATAAAGATGCCGCTACTGAACCATGCCGGACCGTAATAGCCATAGGGTGCGCAGGCATACGGCGCATAGTCGTAGTACCCGTAAGCGCATGCCGGAGGAGCGTAGTAGCCGCCTTCGTATACCGGTCCACCTATGCCAACAGCTACTCCTACCTGCGCATTCGCATGAACCGCCGGGATCAAGAGCATCACGCCGAGAAGAAAAAGATACCGTAAAGACCGCATAAATACCTCCCGATCCAAGTCGCCACCTTCCGGCGTTCTGGAGGAGCCCGTCGCCTTACGGTGTCCGAACTCCTTCCTATAAGAACGCGTGATTGGCAAAATAGTTGTGGCGACACCTACAACCCGTGCGTCACACCCATATCGCTCAACCGTAACGCAAGCGACTTGGCTCCGCCGCCGCCTTTCAGAAACTCCGACAGCACCACTTGCGTCACCTCGAACCCAAGATCCATCAGCCGGTCCGGCAGCTCCGAGTGGTGAAGGGTCTGCATGACAATATTCTGCCCCACGTTCAGCACGTTGCAGGCAAAGTGTGCCGCCTCACCTTCCGTGACGGCAAGCCGCATCTCCGGTTCATAAGCCGCCTCGATCTTTGCCAGCGACGCTCCATCGAACGCCCCTGGAAAGTACAGCAGATACCCGCCCGCCAATGGCGCAAAGCAGGTATCCAGATGGTAGAAGCGTGGATCGACTAGGTTCAGCGAGGTCACCGGAGTATGCCACGCGTCGGCCACATGGCGATGGCTATGCTCGCACGTTCGCACGCCATGCGCGGCCCACAGGCGATCTCCGTCAGGGCTGAAGAACGCATCGCCCTCACCCTCGAACGGCGTCTCGCGGGGTGTATTCCACAGCAGAAAGCCTTCCTCACGGAACCAGGCCCGGAGGTACTCCTCTTCTGGCTGCCGCTCAGCATGCGCGAAGCTCGACACCGCCGCGATCCCATGCTGGACCAACGCCGCATGCGCCACAAAGACCATGTCCGGCGAGTTCGGCCGCGCCGGCAGCAGGCGCACCTCGGCGAGCGTCTTCAGGTGCTGATACAGCCCGTTCCACTGCGCAAACGCAACGTCGCGAGACGGTCGATGGACGTTCCCCGCCATCCACGGGTTGATGACGTAATCGATGTCGTAGAACTGTGGCGGGCACATCAGAAAAGCTGGCCGGCCGAAGTGAGGTGTGGATTGTGTCTCTGAATGTAAGCTTGGGAGGGCTGCGGGGGAGGATACAAAGGTGTTCATGTGCGGCTGATTCTCAACTTTCCAGCGTTGAGTCTCACCCTCCCACCTCACAGTCGTCAAGGGGCGGACCGTGAAAAAGTAGTCACGAAGTACCCCCCGGCGCATGGCGTGTTCGTCGGCAGGTATCCCATGTCCCGTGATGGGGACATGGGCTTTCATCTCACCCGCCGTTTATGACGCGCTTACAGCTTCTCGAAAAAATCGCACGCCGAACAGGAGATATACACCCCACCCGGAATCCCGCGTTCGCGATCTTTGACTCGTTTGACGATCCGCGTCGGTTTGGAACACTTCGGACAATCCGTGCTCTTGTTCGTGTCCATCTCTTTCTTACGGTCGCCTGTCTTCGCTACCTTTGCCATCCAACTTCCCCTTTGCAACAAGATCGCCGCGCGCACAGTGGGTCGACCATCGGACTGGCTTCAGGGGACAGAGCTGGACCGGATCGTCCGGGACCCTCGATGCGCTTCCCCTAACAGGAATGCACATACGAGAGCACGGCGCGGAGCGTCCCGTTTAGTTTACATGAGCGAATTACTGGCTCGGCGGCACGGTCGCGGGCGGTACGCTGGAAGGGATCGGAGAGGGTGTGGGGCTCTTCTTTGGTTCCGGGAACTGCACCCGTCCCGCCGCGTTTACCGGCGTATCCACGTCTCCAGGCTGGCGCAGCGAGGGCGGCGGAACGTGGCTTTCCTCCGCGCCGAACTTGCCATCGCCCAACGCAATCTCCCGCGTCACTACCGGCGGAAGGGCGTCTCCCACCTCGTCCGTGTCATGGATCTCCATCGGTTTACCCATGGCGGCGATCTTCACCAGCGATACGCGATCGCCCTGAAAGCGTACAAACTTCACTGTCTGCGGGACGTGCCCGTACACCCACTCCTCAAACCGTGGCCCATCGGGGTCGTTCGCATGATGCTCCCGCACCTTTGTCTCCGGCGCGCCCAGTGCCGCCAGCACCATCCGGTGATTCATGCCCACCAGCACATCATGCGCAGCAATCGCATCCTTCAAAGGCGGTGGCAGCGTGTCAGCATAGGCCTCCTCTGAGTTCTTTACCCCGAAATCGAGTACCGGCTCCAGCAATGCCTTGACCTCCGGCGCTGAAATCTGCGGCACACCGCCTTCAAACGCCAGAATCACGCGCGACCCGGTGGCCGTCTGCTGCGGCTGCTGCGCCAACGGATTGTCGTTGATCGAAATGTGACTCAGAAAGCGATGCTTTGCGTAAGGGCCGCCATTCAGGTCGAGGATGATCCGGTCCGTGCTGAAGCTAATAGCGGTGATTACGATACGGTCGCCCGGAGCCGCCGATTCGCCCTTCTTATAGATAAGCTGCTTGTACTGGTCCGGGCCGGGCGTCAGCTGCCCGTTCGCCTGGAGCGTGATGCCCGCGCCCATCGGCAGCGCGCGATGGGCGAATCCCTGCTCCGCCTCCAGGTTCCGCACCAGGTCGCGGCGCCCACGCTCCGTCAACCGATCGTTCGGCAAATGAACCCGCGTCGGCGTGAAGTCAGTCGCAATTCCGTCGGTAGCTGTTTTTTCACCGACAACAAACACCTGCGCCGCCCCGCTCCATGCGGAACAAGCGACACACACACCGAGGGCCGATCTGAGGAGGAAGCACACCATAGACACCATCCGAGTCACGTCAGATGCCTAAGAGATTGCGCCTTTTGCATCCTTTTTGCAAGAGGAGCATCATAGCGCTTGCACTGGATGAACAGTTTACGTGCCCAAGATGGCATTGCGACCGCCAGCATGTCGTCACCATGAGTGAGTGTAGGACTTGCCCTTCAGCTAGTTACGATGAGCGATGCACCGACTGGCCTTGCGGTGTCGTCGGTAGAATCTGGACCAAAGCTCCTGGCCGGAGAGCCGCTTCTTGCTCCATCGCCACGTGAGCCGCCGGAGGAGCCGGATGGACCTCGTAGCCCGCCGCCACAATCTCCGGCCGCGTATACTCCCACGCATAATCGTCCGTGGCGCGCACCAGCACCACAATTCCCACAAGTAGAGCGATGACTGTCAGCGCCGCCGCGTCTGGCCCAAAACCAGCACCCGTCAACCACGCCGGCCTGATCGCCCGCGTCTGCACCACTGACGCAAAGCTGCCGTCCCCATGCAGCGGCAGCCCAAACAGCACAGCCACGCTCATGCTCCACGCTGCGCGTAATCCCCATCCCAGCCAAAGTCCATACGTCCGCAGCCACGCCAACGAAAACAACACGGTAAACAGCATGGCCACCAGGACGCTGAGGATGGTGCTTTCGGGCGCAAACCACTGCCACGTCCCCAGCGCGACCGCCATCAGAGCCGTTGCCCAGCCTGCTCCCACCGCTCCGATCAACCGCCGGAACCCATACCCGCGCAACCCCATCTCCACACCTAGCGCACCCACCAGCAGCGTCCCCACGTTCAGGGCCAGCAGCCAAAACGCCCTGCTCTCCGTCCACAACCGCACATGGAAGCTCCGCCCAAACGCCATCGGCAGCACCGCGAAGATTGCCAGTCCCCACCCAATCGCCGCTCCAAGCGCCCACTCGCCCGCTGCTGTCCGTCGGCGTGGCAAACCGGTGGCCCGCCGCAACCCAAACCTATCGCCGGAGATCGCCTCAAAAAGCGCGTAGCCCACCATCAGCAAAAACACGAAGAACAGCGCTGACAGCAAAGGTTGCGCTGGATCGACATCAAACCGGTTCGTCAATCCGCGCGCCGCCCGCCCCGCCAGCGCATCAGCCACCGCAAACCACCCAAACGCCAGCCCTGCCAGCCCAAGTTGCCGCGCACGTCTTTGTTGCCTGCGCCGAACAGCGGGCGGCGGCGCAACTCCAGTAGTCGTTACGGTTTCAAGCAATCCGGCGAACTCCTACTTAAGCGGGGGTATAGAACTGCGCCATCCCGCGAAACTTTCCATACCGCGCCTCGATCATGGCGTCCAATGGCATCGCCCGCAGCTCGTCCAGATGGTGCTTGATCCGGTATGAGAGCAACTCCATCGCCGCTGGGGCATCCATGTGCGTTCCGCCCTCTGGCTCGCCGACTACCTCGTCGACGCAGCCGAGCCGAAGCGCCTCCTGCGCCGTATACCGCAACGCTGCCGCCGCCTGCTGCTTCTTCGACGCGTCCTTCCACATGATGGAAGCGCACCCCTCGGGTGAGATCACTGAATAGATCGCGTTTTCGAGCATCAGCACACGGTCCGCAACAGCCAGAGCCAGAGCCCCACCCGAGCCGCCCTCACCCGTAATGATCGCCAGCGTCGGCACCTTCAGCCGCGACATCTCGATCAGATTGCGTGCGATGGCCTCACCCTGTCCGCGCTCCTCAGCTCCGATCCCAGGATTCGCTCCTGCCAGGTCCAGAAAGGTGATCACCGGACGCCCAAACTTCTCCGCGAGGCGCATCGCGCGCAGGCTCTTCCGATAGCCCTCCGGATCGGGGCTGCCAAACTTCCGCTCCACTCGCTCCTTCAACGTCCGGCCCTTCAGGTTGCCGATCACCAGCACGGGCTCACCCAGGAAGCGCGCCATCCCGCAGGCCATCGCCGCGTCGTCGCCAAAGGCACGGTCGCCGTGAATCTCGCTCCAGTCGGTAAACAGCGCGTCGATAAAATCCATCGGGTGGGGGCGCTTCGGATTCCGCGCCAGCTCCGTCTTGATCCAGGCTTCCGGCACCGGTGCTGCCGCTTGGGACTTGCTGCTTTCGAGGTCGGCCATGCAACTTCCAGTCTAGTGCGGCGTTCCCCGCGACGCAATGAGCACCCTAGAACCACTTCCGCACCTTCAACAGGACCAGCAATCCGACCGTACACACCAACATCAGCAAAGAAACCCACATCGCTCCATGGCGCGACTCCACAAAGGGCAATCCCTTAAGGTTCATACCGTAGATGCCGCTGATCGCGATCGCCGGCAGCGCAATCGTTCCCAGCACCGTCAACACCTTCATCACCTCGTTGGTCCGGTTCGCCACCGATGAAAGATAGATGTCAAGGGCATTGTTCACCAGGTCGCGCTGCGTCTCTACCGAATCCAGCAGCCGCACCACATGGTCGTAAATATCTCGCACAAATGGCTGATGCTCCGCGTCGATGATCGACTGCGGGTCGCGCTGGAGGTGAAGCGTGGCGTCGCGTGTCCCCACCAGCACGCGCCGCAGATCGATGAGCTGCCGCTTCAACGCGAAGACCTCTTGCAGCGTTCCCGGCTCCGGCTGCGCGATCACCTTGTCCTCCAACTCATCGATGCGGTCGTCGTAGTGGTCGATCGCGGGAAAATACAGGTCGACGATCGTATCGAGGATCAGGTACAGCAGACGCGCCGGCTTGCCGTCCCCTCCCTCCCGATGCGCCCGCGCCAGCGACTCCGCCGTCGTCGGGCAAGCCGGATCGGCAACCGTGATGAAAAACGGCTCGCCCTCGTGCGTTCCGGCAAAGATGTCAAGCGTCGAGACCTGGGTGTGCTCCGGGGTGCCCTCCGTCGCCGGAACGATGCGTATCGGCTTCAGCACGGCAAACGTATACGTCGCGGTTTGGTCCACCTTGATGCGCTCATCCGTGGCCCGCGCGTCCTCCACGTGCAGCGGATGGAGACCATACCGCCGCGCCAGCTCATCCAGCTTTGGGTCGTCGGGGGAGCCAAGCTCATACCAAGGCATCGTTGCCTCCTAGATAGGTTCTACACTGGAAGGCGATGCTCCACACCCTCACGGCCGCCGTCCTCCACACCGCCACCCGCACCTGGACGAACCCGGTCATCACCCTCACCGAAGACGGCCTGATCCACTCCATCGAATCAGCCGCCTCATCCGACGACGACACGATCCTCACCCCCACCTTCCTCGACATCCACTTCCACGGCGCGGTCAACCACGATGTCATGGACAGCTCCCCCGCCGCGTTCTATACGATCTCCCGCTTCCTCGCTATCAAGGGCGTCGCCCACTATCTTCCCACTACCGTTACCGCCCCGCTTGACGCCACCCTCCGCGCGCTCGAAGCCCTCGCCACAGAGATCGACCGCCCCGAGCATCCCGGCGCGATCCCACTCGGCATCCATCTCGAAGGTCCTTTTGTCTCCCACACCAAGCGCGGCGTCCATCCGCCCGAGTTCATCCTCCCTCCAGACATCGCTCTGTTCGACCGCTTCCAGCAAGCGGCCCGAGGCAACATCCGCCTCATGACTCTGGCCCCCGAAGAACCCGGCGCGCTCGACCTGATCCGCCACGTCACGGCGCAAGGCGTGAAAATCAGTCTCGGCCACACCAACGCCACCGCCGCCGAAGCCCGCGCCGCCATCGCCGCCGGAGCGTCCTCCGCTACCCACACCTTCAACGCGATGCGCGCGCTCGACCACCGCGAGCCCGGTGTCCTCGGCGTCGTCCTCGACGATCCCACGCTCTTTGCCGAGATCATCGCCGACGGCATCCACGTCGCTCCCGAGCTCCTCCGCCTCTTCCTCCGCGCGAAAGGTCTCGAAAAGGCCATCCTCGTTACGGACGGTATGTCGGCCACCGGCATGCCGGACGGCACCTACACGCTCGGCGGTTTCCCGGTCGAAGTCTCCCATGGCCGCGCCCTCGCCGATGGTGTGCTGGCTGGCTCCGTCCTGACGCTTGATCGCGCCGTAGCCAACTTCGCGCAGTTCACCGGCCTTGACCTCGCCGCCACCACGCTCCTAGCCTCGCACAATCCGGCGCGGCTGCTCGGCCTTGACGCCGAGTTCTGCCTAGCTCCGGGTCGCCCAGCCAACTTCAACCGGTACACCGCAGACGGCGTGCTCATTTCAACGATGCTGCGTGGACAGCCGTCGGCCTAAGGTCCGCTCTGGAAGGTGTCGCAGGCCTGCACCGTCCCCTGCTGCAATCCCGTCTCAAACCAGTGCTGCCGCTGCGCTGAAGTACCATGGGTGAAAGTTTCCGGGCTGACCGTACCCCGCTCCATGTTCTGTAGATGGTCGTCCCCGACCGCCGCCGCCGCCTTCAGGCCGGAGGCGATATCCGCCGCGTGGATGAAGCCGCGTTCCTCGCCCGTCTTGGCCCAAATGCCCGCGAAGCAATCCGCCTGCAGTTCCAACTCGACCGAAAGATGGTTGCGCTCGGACGGCTCCTGGCTGCTCAGGCGGCTCACCTTCTGCTCCGTTCCGAGGATTTTTTGTACATGGTGGCCAAGCTCGTGTGCGATGACGTACGCCTGGGCGAACTCGCTGGTGCCCCCGCCAAACTGCGCCAGTTGGTTCCAGAAGCCGAGGTCGATATAGACCTTCTCGTCTTCCGGGCAATAAAACGGGCCGGTGGCCGACTGTGCCGTCCCGCAGCCGGAATACGTGCGTCCGCGAAACAGCACGAGCTTGGCGTGGCGATAGTCCTTGCCGGTCTGCTCCGGCAGCAGCGTGGTCCATGTCTTCTGCACGTCGTTCAGCACAAAGGAGACCAGCTGCGCGGAGCGGTCTTCCTCCGGCGAATGGGCGCGCGGTGCCGTGCTTGTGGCCACCTGCGTCTGCGGAGCCGCCGCGCCGCCTCCACTCAGATACCCTCCCAGAAAGTTGCGGCCAGTCACCAGGCTGACGATCCCCAGCACGATGATGCCGCCAATCCCTATTCCGCGACCACCTCCAAAGCCGAACCCACCACCACCGCCGCCAGACGAGTCTCGCCGGTCTTCCACATCGTCGTTGCCGCCACCCGGGGTCCAATCCATCGTATCCTCCGCTCTTCATTTTATATGTGGGAAACGCGGCTCCGCTCCTCCTATGCTCACCCTATGGTCACCACGGTCGTGCGTCCGCGAGATACGAAGCTCCGCGAAGCCCTGCGTTTGGCGGCGGTCTTCGCGGCGATCAAGCTGCTCATTCACGTTGCGGCCAACCTGTGGGAGGCGCACACCGGCTGGGGCTACTTCCGCGACGAGTTCTATTACATCGTCTGCGGCCGACACCTTGCGTGGGGGTACGTCGACCACGGCCCACTCGTCGCGATGCAGGCAAGGCTGTCGGAGCTGCTCTTCGGGAGGTCGCTGGCTGGTCTGCGTCTGCTGTCTGCGTCTGCTGGAGCGGCCCGCGTCTTCCTCACGGGGTGCTCTGCTGGTCGCTGGGTGGCCGCCGGCCGGCTCAGGCTCTGGCCATGATCTCCGTCCTGCTTGCGCCGATGTACCTCGGCACCGACAGCGTGCTGGCCATGAACTCCTTCGAGTCGCTCTTCTGGATGCTGTGCTTGCTCGCCCTGATCCTGATCGAGCGCGGCGGTTCGCGGCGGCTTTGGCTCCTCTTCGGCCTTGCCGCCGGTCTCGGCCTGCTCAACAAGCCGTCGATGACCTTCTTCCTCGTGGCATTGCTCGCCGCAATGCTGCTTTTCCCGCAACGCCGCCTACTGAGGAGCCGTTGGGCCGTTGCGGGTATCGGGCTCATGTTGCTGATTGTCGCTCCTTATCTGCTTTGGCAGGTGCAACACGGCTGGCCGACGCTCGAGTTCCTCCAGAACGGCCGCGCCGAGCACAAGAACATCGCGCTCGCTCCCGCCGCCTTTGTGCTCCAGCAGATCCTTACCCTGGGTCCGCTCAACGCGGTCGTCTGGATCGCGGGACTCATCTATCTGCTGCGAAAGAACGAACGCCGCTGGCTCGGGCTTACCTATCTCATCTTTCTTGGCATCACCATGGCGCTGCACGCCAAGGACTACTACGTCGCGCCGATCTACCCTATCCTCTTCGCCGCCGGTGGTGTGTTCTGCGAGGCTCGCCGCGCCCGTGACCGCCGAGTCACCGCCGACCGCGTCTTCGCCTTTCCCATATACGAGAGCGCGCTGATCCTCGTCACTCTTTCCATCCTGCCGCTCACGTTGCCGATCTTGACGCCCGTAAACTTTCTGGGATACACCAGGGCCACAGGATTGGATCGCGTCAACGGCAACTCCGAGAACACCGCCAGCGGTCCGCTGCCCCAGTTCTACGCCGACCGCTTCGGCTGGCAGGAAGAAGTCGACCAAGTCACCCGCGTCTACAATGGCCTTCCACCGGAGCAACGCACGGTCACCGGCATCTCCTGCGACAACTACGGCGAGGCGAGCGCGCTCAACTTCCTCGGGCACCACCTTCCCTTCGCCACCTCCGGCCAGAACAATTACTTCCTTTGGGGACCGGGCGAGACCGGCTGGGACTCCATGATCCTCATCGAAGGCTCCTCAACCGAGCACCTGCGCGAGTACTTCACCTCCGTAAAACTTGTAGGCCACACCGGCACTCCCTTCTCCATGCCCTACGAGCACAAGAACATCTACTTGGTCAGCGGCCGCAAGTTCAACATTGCCGATGTTTGGCCAAAGAAGAAGGACTACATCTAAGCCGGAAACCCGCCGATCAGCGCTTCGATCGGCGGGCTTTATTGTGAGCACGTCTGCGCACTAACCACAGCGTGTAGGAGGTTACACCGCACGCCGGTTTCGGCGACGCCACAGCGCGGCCACACCAGCCATCCCAGTGCCAAGGAGAGTCAGTGTGCCAGGCTCGGGAGTGACGGAGGTCGTGGGGGGACCACCCGCCGTCAGTTCTCCCGAGACGACAAGCCCAAACGTAGACCTAGAGCCCGAGTTGAACTGGTTCTCGATCGCGCCCGTTGCAATGTTTACCTCCCAGACGGTACCGGACGGATCGGCGGTCCAGAAGGACGTACCATCCGGGTCAAGGTTCAGCGCGAAGTCTCCTCCATCGTTGCCCGGCAAGTTGTAGGTCTTAATGATGTTGCCCGAGGCATCCAGCAGGATGGCATGGGAGCTGTCCGCAGCAAGCACATCGCCCGCATACGGGCCGCTGGGAATAATGCGAAGTGCATAGACGCTGTTCGCCAAGCCTGTGGCAAACGCGGCATTCTGCGTGTGCGTCGCCAGATTATAGCTGAGGATCGTCGTCCCTTCGCCGTCGTATAGGACCGTTTTCTGATCGGCCGCCAGGTCGACCCAATCCGTACCTCCGGTGCCGTTTCCGCCTTGCACATTGTAGGTCGCCGTTGGTGCACCGCCAGCTGCGGAATACTGTAGAATCGTGTGGTTCGTGCTGGGACCGCCGACAAGAAAATTGCCCGCCTGGTTGAGGATGATCGACTCGGTTGTGTTCGAAGCGGTCAAGTAGGCGGAGTTGACCAAGTTACCGTTCGAGTCGAATTTGCTGACATTGCCGGCACCAAAGTTCGTGACGTACAAGTTCCCGGATGGATCGAAAGCCATGCCAGTCGTATAGGACGTGCCTGAACCATCGTTCAGCGTCTCAAGGAGCGTTCCAGTCGGGCTGAACACCTTCACTTCACTGTTGCCGACAGCAACGGCAACGCTGCCGGTGGGAATGGATATAGCGAGGGCCGGAATGGCCGCGCCGGCTAGTAAGACAGAGCGAAAAACCATGCATCGAAATAGCACTGGTGTGACTCCTGAGAGAAATTTGTGGTGCCTTGGCCCGTATCTATCGTTCCTAAAAATCTTTAGCCCGTGGTGGAGATCAATATACACGCACTGTGTTGAACCGCTACAGTATTTTCATCCAATCCGCCGAAATCCAACGCTCGTTGGTCGTCCCAAGGACGACAGTTCACGGGGTTAGCGGCCATCAAGCGAGGCTGATACTCTCGCGCTATGAAGACAGTCGAGCAGTTGGAGAATGACGCTGTTGGAGGTGCACTTCGCCTTGCGGCCATCTTCGTCGCCATTAAGATGCTCCTCCACCTCGCCACCAATCTCTGGCAAACGCACCTGGGCTATGGCTACTTTCGCGACGAGATGTACTACCTCGTCTGCGGGCGGCGGCTGGCATGGGGATACGTCGACCATGGACCACTTGTGGCCGTGCAGGCGCGGCTGACGGAGTTGCTCTTCGGCGATTCACTCGCCGGCATACGGATGCTCAGCGCGCTGGCGGGGGCCGGGCGCGTCTTTCTCACCGGCGTCTTGGCTTGGTCGCTCGGTGGACGACGCGCGGCCCAGGGGCTGGCGATGGTGACGGTGCTCGCCTCGCCGCAGTTCCTCTCGATCGACAGCTACCTTTCGATGAACTCCGCCGAATCGCTCTTCTGGATGGGGTGTCTGCTCGTGCTCATCCTGATCCTGCGCGGCGGATCGCAGCGGCTTTGGCTGGCGTTCGGCGCATCTGCGGGGCTGGGACTGCTGAACAAGCCCTCGATGGCGTTCTTTCTTCTCGCGCTGCTGGCGGCCCTGCTGCTGGTGCCGGAGCGAAGGCTACTCGCCAGCCGCTGGGCTCTCGCGGGCGGGGCGATCATGCTGCTCCTCGTGCTGCCCTATCTCTACTGGCAGGCGCGCAACCACTGGCCCACGCTCGAGTTCCTGCTCAGCGCACGGCATCAGCACAAAATCCCCGCTCTCTCGCCGCTCCTCTTCGTCGTGGTGCAGATTCTCTACCACGATCCGCTGACCATGCTCGTCTGGGGCGCGGGCCTGCTCTGGCTGCTCTTCAACAAAGAGGCGCGACGGTGGCGCTTTCTGGGCGTGACGTTCATCCTGTTCATCGACCTGATGATCGTTTTCCGCGCCAATCACTACTACGCCTCGCCCATCTACCCCATTCTCTTCGCGGCGGGAGGCGTGGCGTGGGAGCATTACTTTACCCAGCGAAGAGCGTTTGCATTCGGCCTCATGGAAGCCGCCATGATCGCCGTCGCCGCCGTCTCGCTGCCGTGGGGCATCCCCGTCCTCGCGCCCCAGCCATGGCTCCGCTATATGCACGCCACACACCTCTATAGGCTTGCAACCAGCCCCCACGAACGCTGGGACGACCATCTACCGCTCTTCTTTGCCGACCGCATGCCGTGGGCGCAGGAGGTTGAGATCGTCACCCGCGCCTACAACTCGCTCTCGCCCGAAGACCGCGCCAAGGTCGCCATCATCACCGGCAACTACGGCGAAGCCAGCGCCATCGACTCCGTCGGGCACGGCCTTCCTCCGGCTATCTCCACCAGCAACAACTATTTCCTGTGGGGGCCGCGTGGCGCGACCGGCGAGCTGCTGATCGCCGTCAGTCCGCAGCCGCCGCAGATCCTCCGCCAGCACTACCGCTCGGTCGAGATTGTAGGCGCAATGAACAATCCCTACGCCCAGGACAACGAGCACCTGAACGTATATCTGCTGCGCGGCCGCGACAAGAATCTCACCGCCGACTGGCCCAACCTGAAGAATTATTATTAGCCGATAAGTGCATTTGCCCTCTTGGTTGTCATTCCCGAAGGGAATCTGCGTTCGCGGGTGCCCTATGTCTTGATTCTGAGACATGGGTTTCCGGAGTCCATGCTACCCTGCCTCATCCACGATGCACGAACCCGACTCGAAGCATGAACTCCCGCGCGTCCTAAACGCCGCCCACGCGTCCTCTATCGTCGTCGGCATTATCATCGGCAGCGGCATCTTTCTCGTGCCGCGCGAGATGATGGCCGCCGTCGGCAGCTCGCGCGGCGTGTACGCGGTGTGGATCGTAGGCGGTCTGCTGTCCCTGTTCGGCGCGATGACCTACGCCGAAATCGCCGCCGCTCGTCCCCACTACGGTGGCGAGTACGCCTTCCTCCGCGAAGCCTACGGCGACCTGATGGGCTTCCTCTACATGTGGACGCAGATCACCGTCGCCAAGCCGGCCTCGCTCGCGACCGTAGCGGCGGGACTGGCGCGCGTCCTCGGCACCTTCGCCGTCTTCAGCGCGTTCTCCCAGCCCGTCCTCGGGCCGTTAACAGGAGGCCAGCTCTTTGCCATCGCCGCCGTCTGGGCCATCACCCTGCTCAACATTCTCGGCACCCGCAACTCCGCCAACGTTCAGCTCGTCCTCACCTGGCTCAAGGGCCTGCTCATCGTATTGATCGCCGCGTTCTGCTTCGGAGCGGGCGCAGCGCACGGCGGCTGGTCGAACTTTGCAACCACCTTCACCGGCGCGCGCGGCGGCTTCACCGGCTTTATGGTCGCCCTTGTCGCCGCGCTCTGGGCCTATGACGGCTGGTCCGACGTCACCATGATGGCTGGCGAAGTTGAGCGCCCGCAACGCACCCTTCCTTTCGCACTGGTCGGCGGAGTGGCCATCGTCGGCGGCCTCTATATGCTCACCAACGCGGCCATCCAGTACATTCTGCCCGCCGCCTACATCGCCCTCGCCGACCGCCCCGCCGCCGACGCCATGCGCGCGGTTGCTGGCCACTGGGGAGCGGCGCTCGTCTCTGCGGGAATGGCTGTCTCGATCGCCTCCACCTTCGTCGGGTCGTCGCTCTCCGGCGCGCGCGTTCCCTTCGCCGCCGCCCGCAACGGTTTATTCTTTCAGCAGCTCGCGCACGTCAGCCGCTTCAAGACGCCGTCCTCCTCGCTTCTCCTGCAAGCCACGCTTACTTCCCTGCTGCTTCTGGCGATAGGCCGCTTCCAAGCCCTCTTCTCCCTTGCCATCTTTGGCGAATGGCTCTTCTACGCCCTCACCGCGAGCACGATCTTCGTCTTCCGCCGTAGAGACGGAACCAAGCCACGCCCCTACAGCGTCTGGGGCTACCCGCTCCTCCCGGCGCTCTTCATCGCCGCCGCCGTCGTTCTGCTCGTCTTCTCCTTCGCCGACCAGCCGCGCAACTCGATCATCGGCACCGCCATCATCCTGCTCGGCATCCCGCTGCATTACTTCTTCCAACGCCGGCGCGCCGCAACCTCGTAGCGGAGGCGTTTTTAATTCATGTAGCAGTGAGAAGCATTGCCCGGCTTTTCTGGTTGTCATTCCCGAAGGGAATCCGCGTCTCACAGCCAACCTCTAAACTCAAACTGTGAAGCATACCCCCAAGCTAGGCCAGAACTTCCTCGTCGACGCCGCCGCCCGCCATGCCATCGTCGACGCGCTCGGCGACGTGAGCGACCGCACCGTCATCGAGATCGGCCCCGGCCACGGCGCAATCACCAACCTCCTCGCCCCACGCGCCAAGCGCCTCATCGCCATCGAGCTCGACCGCGCCCTTGCCGCCGAGCTCCGCTTCCGCTTCCGCGACCAGGCGCATGTCGAGGTTATCGAAGCCGACATCCTCAAGACCGATCTGACGGCGCTGGCCGAGTCCGCCGATGTGATCGGCAACCTCCCCTACTACATCACCTCGGACATCCTCCTCCATCTCTTCGCCGCCACCAACATCCGCCGCGCCGTGCTCATGATGCAGCGCGAAGTCGCGGACCGTGTTGCCGCCTCGCCGGGGGTCCGCGACTACGGTCTGCTCTCCGCCACCACACAGATGTACGCCCACGTCGACAAACTCTTTACCCTGCCGCCAACGGCCTTCTCGCCTCCGCCCGATGTCTATTCCACCGTGCTACGTCTGCACTTCGTGCCCCGCTTTGCCGAGCTGGGCGTGGAGGCCAGACCCTTCGACGCTTTTCTCAAGAAGAGCTTCGCGCAGAAACGTAAGACGCTCAGCAACAACCTTCGCGCGTCCGGCTACACACCGGAGCAACTCTCCGCGGCATGGCCTGACGACTTGCAGCCGCTGGCCCGCGCCGAGTCGATCTCGCTGGAACAGATGGCCGCGCTCTTCCGCGCACTCACCTAGCTACTTCTTGCTCGGAGGTGCTGCCGCCGGAGCCGGAGCCGCTGCACGTGGCGTCGGAGCGGGCGCACTCATCATAGGCCGGGAGACCTGTGGAGAAGGTGCCGGCTGCCGGGGAATGTACGTCGGCTGTACACGCTGCGGCTGGGCGTTCGACACCGGAGCCCGGCCATAGGCGGGAACGACGGGAGAGTTCTGCGGCTGCCCAGGTCGGATCATTCCCAGCGTGGGTGTCGCGCGCTGCACCGGCTGAGTCGAACCGGTCGCATTCCCACGCGCCGTGCCCATCACTCCATAAACCGGCTGCGACGGCGCATAGTTAATCGTGGTGTCGCCGGAGACGCGACCCGGGTCGCCTCTCATGCGGTCCGCGCGGCGACCTGTCTCGCTCGAGCCGGAAGTCGGCGCACCGAGCGGGGAGCCTAACACCGGACGCGTCCCGAGCCCTGAAGAGCTAACCCTCCCCTCACTGGGCCGCACACCAAGTATCGGCGCATGTGTTCCGCGAGCCACCGGAAAATCCCTGAGTAGACCCGCGCCGATGGCCGATCCACCCCGGGTCGTGTAGCCCAAAGCTGTTCCTTGTAGCGGAGTGGCCCGAATGCCATTGATCGTTCGCGGGCCGCCGGTAAGCGACGAAGTCCGAAGCAGGGTATCGCCGTGTACCGGAACGATGGGGTGCAGACCGGGCCGGGTCGGGCTGGGTGGACGATGCCCCGGATACCCATGCGGAGCGAGGCGGATATTGACCAGCCCGCCGCCACCGTACCCGCCTCCGTAACCACCACCACCTCCATACCCGCCGCCAAAGCCGAAGCTCACGCAGTTCCCCGCCGGAGCCCAGCCCCAGCCGAAGCCTCCCCAGTACGACCAACTGCCGCAGCGGAACGGCGTCCATCCCCACGGATAGGCCGACGCCCAGACGTAGCCCGCCGTTGGATACCAGACCCAGTTGCCGTTGGCATACGGATCGAACCCCGCGTCGTCTCCGCCGGAGGGCTGCCACACCCGCCCTTGCGTGCCGGCGTCATACCAGGTGCCGTTCGCATCGAGGTCGGACCAGCCGTAGCCGTTATCGCCGGCGAAGCCGCCACGGGCATCCGTCTGACGGGCAGCGGCATCGGCGGCTTGCTGATCGCGCATTTCGTTCCAGCTATCCCAGGTATCTGGGGTAACTCCCTGCATCAGGAAGTAGCGCCCCTCGCCGTTGACGTCCGCGCGAAAGGTCTCGCCCGCCCGCACGTCTGTCGCATAGCTACCAGGGCGCTCCACCTGGATCATGCCATCCAGGACGGCAATGGCGGGTGGCGGCTCGTCCAGACTGACGCGAACGGTCGTGTTCTCCGTCGGATGCAGGCGGTCACCGGCCGCCAGCACGGTATAGCTTACGCTCGGCGCGGCGCGCAGTTCGAAGTACGCCAAGCCGCCGGCAAGCGCAAGTTGCGTTCCCGAAGCGCCGCCGATCTGTGCGAGCATCAGCGTGGAGTTCGGTGTTAACCGCGCCAGACTGCCATCTTCAAACTCCACCTCGACTTGCCCATCCTGGCCGGTCACCACGGTGGAACCTTCGATCAGCGGCATATTCAATACGGCCACATTGCCCGTTGTGTCGCCTGCCCGGTCGATATGCACGGTTCCTTCGGTTGAGGTCAGCCGCGCCACGTGTCCACTCTGGGCCAGCGCGCTCACCGACATCGCCACCACAGCTACCAAGCTT
Organism: Acidobacteriaceae bacterium; assembly: GCA_965277085.1. Taxonomy (GTDB): domain Bacteria; phylum Acidobacteriota; class Terriglobia; order Terriglobales; family Acidobacteriaceae; genus Edaphobacter. The sequence continues at coordinate 3,452,883 of OZ255708.1, read as the reverse complement.
TGTCGAAGAAGATTCATCGCATGCGCTCCCGTTCCAACGCATCTGATTAGACGCTCCCGCAAGACCGCCGTCTACTGAGCTTTCTCGATCAATTCCAGTAGCTTACCCGCCTGCACGCGAACCCGTTCAATCAGTTCCGTATCGGAAGCAATGGAGCGTAACGTCGGCGCGATCGCCTCCAAGCCCTGTGCCCGCCCATCTTCCACCTGCTTGGTTAACGTGGCCATCTCTGCGTCCAGACCGAGCCGGTCGAACCGCCGTTTGAAGACGAGGGCGCGACCCGCCTCTAACGTTAGTTCCATGCCCTGGAAGAGATCGGTCAGTTGCGCTGCGCCCTTATTCTCCGTGTAGTTGAAGGTGCAGACCGTCTCGCTCTCCTTATTCTTATAGATGATGGTCTTTGTACCGGTATCCGCGATGTTCTTCAGCTTCGACGCGCAGGGCGTGTCCGACTCCCGCTGGGCGGCAGCCGCTTCAAACGCGCGCCGTACTGTAGGCTGCGCAAAGCTCAACGACTTATCGATGGGCTGTGGCTCGGATACGCCCGCCGTCACCACCTCGGCATGGTAGCTCGCGCTTCCATCCTCGTGCAGCTCGAAGTGATAACGCGGCACCAGCACCCCTGGCACCGGACGGTCGAAACGAAAGATAATCTGCTGCTGAGCCGCCGCCATCCCCGACACAGTACCAAGAGCAAGCACGATGAGGTTGCGAATCACCTGCATCGTTCCTGCATTGCAAGGGTCTGCGCCGTATGCAAATGGCAGATGGCGATCGCCAGTGCGTCGGCCGCATCGGGCGACTCCGGCGCGCATGGGAGCTCCAACAGCCGCGTCACCATAAACTGCACCTGCTCCTTCGCAGCCAGCCCGTAGCCAACGACCGCGCTCTTGATCGAAAGCGGCGCATACTCCACCACCGGCAGCCCGGAGGTCGCCGCCGCCAGTATGGCCACGCCGCGCACCTGGCCCAACTTCAACGCCGACTTCGCGTTGGCCGAGAAGAATACCTCTTCAATGGCGACCACGTCCGGTGTATGCACGGCCATCAACCCAATCAGCTCCGCATAGACCTGCGCCAGCCGCTGTGGCGTCTTGTCCTTCTTGCTCAACCGGATCGTCCCCGCTACGCAATGCTCCAGACGCGGCGTCCGTGCTCCCCAGTCCATCTCAACCACCCCGTAGCCGGTAAACTCCGTACCGCAATCGATGCCGAAGACGCGCATAGGCCGAGTCTACCGGATCGTCCGCACCCCAGCCGGGATGAACCTACCGAGTTACCGGACCTCCGCCGTCATGCCGACCCACACCAGCAACGCCGCCAGCCCGAGTGCATCGCCCAGCATGACAAACCCCGCGCCCACCGTGAAGCATACCGCCGATCGCAGCCGATAGCAGGCCCGCAGAACGAACGCAAACGTAAAGAAGCTGAGGAGTTGCAGCGCGGCAAAACCCAACCCCCAAAGCACCGCCGAGCCATGCAGATGACGGATCAACAAACCCGCGCCGCCGAAATCGTGCACCCGGCCCTGTTCATCCGCCGCCAGATTGGCGCGCATTGCAAAGCTCAACGCCACCACTGAAAGCGCCCAAACCATGCCTCCCCCGGCCATACCAGCCACACCACGTTCATTGCGCAGCCACCCGAACAGCAGCGGCGGCTGCCAACCAGTCATCATTCGTTTCCCGCGCGACCCTTCACTTCGAGATCCCTTCCATCGGCGAGCTCGCCGTCGCATAAAGCTTCTTAGGCATCCGCCCCGCCAGATGCGATTGCCGCCCGGCCAGCACCGCGTGCCCCATCGACTCCGCCATCAGGATCGGGTCACGCGCCCCGGCGATGGCGGTATTTAGGAGCACAGCGTCGAAGCCCAGTTCCATCGCCAGCGCCGCGTCCGACGCCGTGCCCAACCCGGCATCTACGATCAGCGGCACCTCAGTAATCAGCTCTCTAAGGATGCGTAGGTTCGTCATGTTCGACAATCCCAACCCCGTCCCAATTGGTGCGCCCAACGGCATCACCGCCGCCGCGCCTGCATCGATAAGCCGCTTCGCAAATACAATGTCGTCAGTGGTATACGGTAAAACTGTAAAGCCTTCCTTCACCAACACGCGGGTCGCTTCCAGCGTTGCTTGTACATCGGGATAAAGCGTCGCAACGTCTCCAATCACCTCAATCTTGACCCAGTCTGACAGCCCCACCTCGCGCCCTAGCCGCGCCGCCCGGATGGCCTCGTCCGCCGTGTAGCACCCAGCCGTATTCGGCAAAAGGAAGTACCGTTGTGGATCAATGAAGTCGAGCAACGACTCCCGGCTGCGGTCGAGATTCACCCGCCGCACCGCCACGGTCACCATCTCCGCGCCCGAGGCCTCAATGGCCGCCTGCGTCTCTGCTCCATCCTTATACTTGCCCGTGCCCACAATCAGCCGCGACTGAAACGCCCGTCCCGCAATCACCAAAGGATTCATATACGCATTCTAAAGCGAAAAGCAGAAGGCCCGCTCTCGATGGGAGAGCGGGCCTTCTGGCGGTGAACTGGTGGGATTGACTTGAGGCGTCCACACTCGTACATGGGCCGCTGCGGGTGGGCACTGCTTGTGTTGCTGAACCGCTGGGACTAGAGCAGGACGCTCTAAGCCTCAGTCACCTCACGCATCGTTGTACAACTATTACAGTCAATTTTCATAGGCTGGATCATCCTCCTTTCCCGTGTACCCAGAGAATAGCGCAGCCCGGCTCTGTGTGCAAGTCGCGGCCTGCCCATACGATAGGGGCGAAAAGTAGCTGTCCCTTAACGGAAATCGGCGATGATGGAAGTACTTCATGCGTCTCCTTTCCAGAGTTGCCTGCGCCGTCGCGCTTGCCTCGTGCCTGACAATTTCTCTGCATCCGCAAGCGACCCCGGCAACACCGCTCCCCGAAGCGCCAACGCAGACCTCACCCGAGGTTACCGACGCTCTAACGATGTTTCCCCATCCCGACCAGCGGCGCTTTCTCCTCACCGGCCAGGCCAACATCGTCTTCCAGGCACATGGCCCCATGCATTCCCCCTACTCCGGCCCAAACAGCTTTCTCTCACGCGGCGAGTACAAAACTTCGCTCGTCGGCACTTTCTTCACCGGCTTTCAGCTCAGCCGCAATCCCCAGTACGCCACCGACGCCATCCTCGACATTGAGTCCGCCGGTGGACGCGGTATCTCCGAGGCGCTCGGCCTTGCTGGCTTCACCAACCTCGACGTCGTCCGCAACCCCAACCTAGGCTCCAAACCCTACATCGCTCGCGCGCAAATCCACCAAACCATCGGCCTGTCGAGCAAGCTGGTCGAGGTCAGCCGCACCCCCTTCGCCCTCGCCACCAGCGTCCCCGAGCGCCGTGTCGAGCTCCACGTCGGCAAGATGACTCTGCCCGACTTCTTCGACATCAACTCCATCGGCACCGACTCGCACCTCCAGTTTCTCAACTGGACCGCCGATAACAACGGTGCCTGGGACTACGCCGCCGACACCCGCGGCTACACCTTTGCCGCTGTCGCCGAGTACATCGACCGCAACTGGAGCGCCCGGTATGCCGTCGCCCTTATGCCCACCGTTCCCAACGGCATCGACCTCGACTGGTCGCTTAAGCGCGCCTCCGGCCAGAACGGCGAGTTCGAACTCCGCCATTCGATGATCGGCAAGCCCGAGCGCAAAGGCACCGTCCGCCTCCTCACCTTCGTCAACCACGCCCACATGGGCCTCTACCGCGATGCCATTAAGGCGTACGAGGCGGGCATCGACCCCACGCCCGACGTCGACGCCCACGCTATCTTCGGCTCCGTCAAGTACGGCTTCGGCGGCAACTTCGAGCAGGAGCTCACCCCTGGCCTCCGCGTCTTCGGTCGCTTCGGTTGGAACGAGGGCCAGCATGAATCGTTTGCCTATACGGAAGTGGACCAGACCGTCGAACTAGGCGGCGACCAGACAGGCCGCCCCTGGCACCGCCCTTACGACAAAGCCGGCCTCGCCTTCATCTCGAATGCCATCGGCCGCGACCACCAGAACTACCTCAAACTCGGCGGCCTCGGCTTCCTCCTCGGCGACGGCAAACTCAACTACGCCCGCGAAGACATCGTTGAGAGCTACTACAATCTCCACGCCTGGAAGGGTGTCTTCTACGCCCTCGACCTCCAGTTCATCGACCACCCCGGCTACAACCAGGACCGCGGCCCCGTGCTGGTGGACACTGTACGGATGCACGTCGACTTCTAGCCGGCCTTCAGGGTTTTCCCTCCAGCAGGTCTCCATACCAGAAGCCGTCGCGGCATACCTGCTCCCCGATTACTACGGAAATCGCCCGCGTGAACATCGGCCCCGTGTGGCAGAAGGTGTGGAACTCTCCATTCTCGCCGCAGGGATCGACCCCTGGCGGCAGCTCCGCCAGCAACTCCCGGTCCCAAGCCCGTCCCGCCCACTCCCCCGGCACCACCCTCGGATCGCAGCAGGTGATCCGCGCCCGCAAACCCCCGGCGAGCATCTCCGCGGCAAGCTCCACAGTCGGGATGCCCCACACCGGAAACACCGCCTGAAGCCCCGTGCCCGCGAGTGTCCGCAGTCGGTATGCGCGGATGTCCTCAAGATACAGATCGCCGAAGGCCACGCCGGCGATCCCCTCCGCGACCGCCCGCGCATAGACCGCAGTCATGCGCTCCTCGTAGATCGCGTTGGTGCAGGGAAACGGAAGCGGCACCGTCCACAGCGGAAGCCCCGTCTCCTCCGCCTGCCGCCGGAGTAGCTCCTCCCGAAAGCCATGGATCGCCACCCGGCGGAAGACCTCGTTCACCGTGGTCACCAGCCCGGCGACCTCGAACGCCGCCGCCAGCTCCGGCACAGTGCGCAGCCGCCACAGCGCCCAGGCACTGTCCTTGCCTCCACTCCAACTCAAGAGAATCTTTACGCGCGTCAAAGCAGTCCTCTATAGCCACCCTATACTGCGAGTGTGACCACGTTCGTTGCCATCGAGATCGCCGCGCTGATCCTTGGCCTGCTCTTCGGCAGCTTTCTCAACGTCTGCATCGTCCGCCTGCCAAGAGGTGAGTCGGTTACCACACCACGCTCACGATGCTCCCGCTGCGGCAAGCCGATCCGTTGGTACGACAACATCCCCGTACTCAGCTGGCTCGTACTCAGAGCGCGATGCCGCGACTGCAAGGTTCACATCTCCTGGACGTATCCCCTCGTCGAGATCGCAGTTGCATTCTGGTTCATGGTTGTGGCTACTTATACATACATACCTATGCTCATTCTTGGATTTCTAGGGATGCCGCGGCGATTCCATCCAACTACCACAGGTGGGCTCTACCTTCTTAACAGCTTTACGCTTGAGGAAGTCACGGTCGCCATCCTGGGCTTCCTCCTCATCGGCCTCCTCGTCATGGATTGGCAGACCCACCTCCTCCCCGATGCCTTCACCTTCACCGGCATCGCCATCTCCTTCTTTCTGACCTGCATCCGAGCCTTCTTTCTCCAGGGCAACGAAGACCAGATCGTCCTCAACTCCACGCACCAGCTCCGCCTGCGCTCCCCCGGCAGCTTCGCCAGCCAGGGCAACATCTTCCTTACCGGCCCCGAACATCTGCTTGGCGTCTGGCTCCTCTCCGTCGTCGGCGCGGCGGCGATCCTCCTCCTCATCCGTGCCCTCTATAAACTAGCGAGGCACCGCGAGGGCATGGGCCTCGGCGACGTCAAGCTCCTCGCCATGGTCGCCGGCTTTCTCGGCTTTTGGCCCGCCGTGCTGACGCTTTTCCTCGGTACGCTGCTCGCCACCGCCTACGCCCTCGTCCTGCTCGCGCGAGGCCGCGGCAACGCGCTCACTGCCTTGCCTTTTGGCAGCTTCCTCTGCGCCGCCGGCCTGCTGACCGCTCTCTTTGGCGGCCCCATAATCGCCTTCTACGGGAGCTTGCTTCGATAACACTTACACAGCCGCAAACCCTACCCTTGACTCTTGCCAGCGCTCCTCCTACAGTCGAACTTAGAGCGAACGCCTGGCCATGCAAACATACCCTTATATTTGGAACTATCTCCCGCTCGTCCTGCAAATCCTGGTCGCCCTCGGCGTCGCCGGAGGCATGGTGGGCGCGTCGTTCTTTATCGGCAAACACAAGCGTTCCCGCACCAAGGGCGGCGCCTACGAGTGCGGCATGGACCCCATCGGCGACGCGCGCGGACGCTTCTCCGTTCGCTTCTACATGGTCGCCATGTTGTTCATTCTCTTCGATGTGGAGGCCGTCTTCATGCTTCCCTGGGCGGTCATCTTCCGGCAGCTCCCCGCCATCACCGGCTCGAAGATGTTCGGCTTCTGGGAGATGTTCGTCTACATCGGCTTCGTCGCCGTGGGCCTCTTCTATGTCTGGAAGAAGGGCATCCTCGACTGGGCCAACGATAAGGGGGACCTCTAGTGCCTGAACCCGTCCTCTACGATCCCGCCTCCGCTCTGCACGGCAAGGAAGCCGTCTTCGCCGCCCATCCCGGGAACCCCGCCGTCCGCGCGCTGACCGATCTCGCCACCGATGCGAAGTACGACCGCGCCGAGCTCACCCTCACCGTCGCTCCCGCAAACATCGTCGCCGCCGCCCGCGCCATCCAATCCGCCGGATACAACTTCCTCGAAGACGTCACCGCCGTCGACTGGTACCCCTCCGAGCCGCGCTTCCAGATCACCTACCACATCCTCTCGCACGGCTTGAAAGCCCGCGTTCGCCTCCTCGCTCAACTCGACGGCAACGCCCCTTCGATCGACTCCATCACGCCCGTCTGGCCCTCCGCCAACTTCTACGAGCGCGAGATCTTCGACCTCTTCGGCGTCACCTTCCACAACCACCCCAACATGGTCCGCATCATGATGCCGGAAGACTGGCAGGGCCATCCGCTCCGCAAAGACTACCCCGTCGAGGGCTACCGCTAATGCCGCCAGCAATTGAAGAACGCATCGCCGAAGACACACTCGCCAAGCACGAGATCGCCGACGCCATCAACCCTGGCGTCAACGACCTCATCGCCGACGCGCACCGCCACAACGCCTCCACCGACGCCTCGGCCGACAAGACCATGATCCTCAACATGGGCCCGCAGCACCCGTCTACCCACGGCGTGCTCCGGCTCGTGCTCGAAATCGACGGCGAAACCGTCGTCGCCTGCGCCCCCGACATCGGCTATCTCCACACCGGTATCGAGAAGACCTGCGAGGCCAAGTTCTTCCAGCAGGTCGTCCCCCTTACGGACCGCATCGACTACCTTTCGCCGATGTCGAACAATCTCTGCTACTGCCTCGCCGTCGAGAAGCTCCTCGGCCTCGAGATCCCCGAGCGCGCACAGTACCTCCGCGTCCTGCTCAACGAACTCACCCGCATCCAGTCGCACCTTGTCTGGCTCGGCACCCACGCGCTCGACATCGGCGCGCTGACCATGTTTCTCTACTGCTTCCGCGAGCGCGAAGAGCTTCTCCGCATCTTCGAGAACGTCTCCGGCCAGCGCATGATGACGAGTTACTTCCGCATCGGCGGCCTGTCGCTCGAGCCACCCCTGGACTTCTACGCGCAGGTCCAGAACTTCCTCAACATCATGCCCTCGCGCATCGACCAGTACGAGAACCTGCTCACCGGCAACCCCATCTGGATGGGCCGGCTGAAGGGCGTCGGCTACCTCTCGCCCGCCGACGGCATCGCTTTAGGCGTCACTGGCCCGCCTCTCCGGGCCAGCGGTGTGGATTGGGACCTCCGCCGCGACATGCCCTACTCGGGTTACGAAAAGTTCCAGTTCGCCGTCCCGGTCTCAGACGTCGGCGATGTCTGGGCGCGCTACGTCGTCCGGATGCAGGAGATGCGCGAGTCGGTCAAGATCGCGCAGCAGGCGCTCGACGGCATGCCCGCCGGCCGCATCACCGCCGACGCCCCCAAGATCGTCCTCCCCGACCGCGAACAGATGAAGACACAAATGGAGTCGCTCATCCACCACTTCAAAATCGTCACCGAGGGCTTCGCCGTCCCCGCCGGCGAGGTCTTCCAATCCATCGAATCCCCCCGCGGCGAGATGGGCTACTACGTCGTCTCCGACGGCACCGCCAAACCCTACCGCGTCCATATGCGCAACCCGTCCTTCGCCACCCTGCAGGCACTTGAAACCATGTGCAAGGGGCGGCTGCTGGCGGATGTCGTAAGTGTAATTGGGAGTATCGATATCGTGCTGGGGGAGATTGATCGATGAGCGGTCAGAGCGCTATTTCGGACGCCACACCAATTATTTCGTTGTTTACCGGGCTTGTGCCGTCTGCCGCCTGTGCTTCAGCGATACAGTGTACGCAGCGTATTCTCTTCCAAGTGATCACTGAATGTGAGCGGATGATTGCGGAACATAATGCAACAACACAAGATCCTAACGTCAAACTACAAACCACTGACATAAAGCGCACATTGGAGGGAATTACTTCTTTCTGGATTACGAAGTCCATTCCTAACCGAAGAAGTTCGGTTCATATATCTTCTGGCTTATGGTCGGAGTCTCGCATCTCGATTGGAGATTGGGCTGAAGGGCTTTTCGGAGCGGGCGAACCGGCATTCGTGTTCAACGTCGACGATGCTGGATCGATCACGTCAGGTACCGATCACACACGGGCCACGGTCGGCGATATTGCCGTATGTGCCTATCGAAAAGCGAGTGTTCCAACTCCCGCTTTGCATGGACGGGATATTCGAGCATACGAGGTCATGGCTGATTGTTTAGCGGAATGCGAAAAGATTGTCGCGCAGTTCAATACAGGCGTTCTACACCATGATTTTCAGCTAAAGATAGCCAATCACGTCCGCTCAGATGATGGACTTGAGTCATTTTGGATTATGGAAGACAACGGGAGCCGCCCCGTTTTAGTTAGTCGCGCATGGGAGGGGATCAGTATCTCAATGCCTAGAGAGCCCGGCGCGGCGGAAATCAAACTTGCAACGAATAGCGACGGCAACGTAGTAAGACTCCGCACAGAAATATTGCAGCCTTTTCCCTTCAAAAATCTCGTGGAAACGGAACCATTTACCATCCCAGAAATTTCATCTCTCGCGATCAATCGTGTGCACGGTGTAAAGGACAAATCGTGAACGATTCCGAATCAACCTTCGAGTGGATGGAAAGCCCGTCCGTCGTGATCAAGTCGGTCGACGCCATCGCCGTATACCCCAACGTGCCCGGCGACATCGTCATTCGCCAGAAGAGCAGCAAGGGCATCTTCCGCGAAGAGGATTCGATCATCGTCGTCCCCCGCGACCGCCTCGACGCCGTCCTCGCCGCCCTCGAACGCGAACGCGCCCGAAAGCCCGTCGCCAGCGTCCCCACCCCCGACACCTCCACAAACATCCGCGAGGCCTAAGGGTGAACCCCACCCTCCACACCGAACTTTGGACCTCCTGGGCCTCGCAAATCCGTTCCTACGCCGCCGCGCACGGCCTCAACAGCACCCACCACGCCGTCGTCGAGGTCGGCCCCGAACTCATCACCCTCCGCGTCAACACTCGCTGGCTCCGCTTTACCCCCACCGAGATGACCGCCGATTCGGGACACACCGAACCCTTCGCCCTTCACGAAGACGGAACCATTACGATAGGCCGCACAACCGACGACATGGACATGACCGCCGAACGCCTCACCCGCGAGATAATGCACAATAAGCAGTAGAGGACAGTTGCCATGAACAACAATCAGCTCTACCTCGCCATCGGCTTACCCACGCTCGCCAGCCTTTGCACCCTGACGACCGTCATCATCGGCCTAATTCTCTCCCGCGCGGATTACAACCGCTTAAGCGATAAGGTCGACAAGCTCGGCGACTCGCTCCAGGCCGAAATGATCGCCTTCCGTCGCGAAGTTCATGGAGACCTGCTGCTCCTGCACGAGCGCGTCGTCAAAGTTGAGACTCGTCAAGATCGTTAGTTCCGAAGGCAAAGGACACGCCCATGAGCACAGCCACCACCATCTTCTCCCCCGAACTCGCCGCCCGCTTCGACCACCTGGTCACCATCTATCCTCTGCGCCGCTCGGCCCTCGTCCCCATGCTGCTCTACGCGCAGGACGAGATCGGTTACGTCTCGGACGCCGTGGTCGCCGAGATCGCCGAGCGCATCGGCATCTACGAGCTCGACGTCCGCAACGTCCTCTCCTACTACTCGATGCTCCGCACCACACCGGCGGGCAAGTACAACGTCCAGGTTTGCACCAACATCTCCTGCATGCTGCGCGGCGGCTACGAGATCCTCGATCACTGCAAGGCCAAGCTTGGCATCGGGCACAAAGGGGTCACGCCCGACGGCCTCTTCTCGCTCGAAGAGGTCGAGTGCATCGGTGCCTGCTGCTGGGCCCCCGCCATGCAGATCAACTACGACTTCCACGACGACCTCACCCCCGACAAGGTCGACGTTCTGTTCCAGATGTACCAGCAGGGCCTGGGAAAGGATGAAAAATAATGCCATCGTTCGTCTCCCATCCCGATGAAGCCATCGTCCTCAAGCGCCGCTTCGGCCAAGGCGCGGCCAATATCGACAAGTACGTCGAGCTCGACGGCTACAAGGCCGTCCAGCTCGCCATCGCCCAGGGACCCGACAAGATGGCCTCATGGATCATCGACACCATGAAGGCCTCCGGTCTGCGCGGCCGCGGCGGCGCGGGTTTCCCCACCGGCATGAAGTGGAGCTTCGTCCCCAAGCAGTCCGCTAAGCCCAAATATGTCCTCGTCAACGGCGACGAGTCCGAGCCCGGCACCTGCAAGGACCACGTCATCTTCCTCGAAGACCCCCACGCCGTGATCGAGGGCACCATCATCGCCGGCCTCGCCATCGGCTCGAAAATGGGCTTCATCTATCTCCGCGGCGAGTACCGCTACCTCCTCAAGATCATGGAGAAGGCCGTCGCCGACGCCTACGCCCGGGGCTTCCTCGGCAAGAACATCTTCGGCTCCGGTCTCGACTTCGACGTGATTACCCAGACCGGCGCGGGAGCCTACGAGGTCGGCGAAGAGTCCGCCCTCATGGAGTCGCTCGAAGGCAAGCGCGGCGTTCCCCGCATCAAGCCGCCCTTTCCCGCAGTAGTCGGCCTCTACGGCGGCCCAACCGTCATCAACAACGCCGAAACCATCGCCAACGCCCCGCACATCCTGCTCATGGGCGGCGAGGCCTACGCCAAGCTCGGCACCGAGCGCAACGGCGGCACACGGCTCTTCGGCATTTCGGGCCATGTCGAGCGGCCCGGCGTCTACGAGCTCCCCATGGGCTACTCCATGCGCAAAGCCATCTACGAGGTGGCGGGCGGCATCAAGGGCGGCAAAAAGCTGAAGGCTGTCGTCCCCGGCGGCTCCTCTTGCCCCGTCCTCACCGCCGACGAGATCGACGTCGGCCTCGACTTCGACCAGATGGCCAAGGCCGGCACCATGCTCGGCTCGGGCGGCATCGTCGTGCTCGACGAGACCGTCTCCATCGTCGAGTTCGCCCTCCGCACCATCGCCTTCTACCAGCACGAGAGCTGCGGCTGGTGCATCCCCTGCCGCGAAGGCACGGACTGGATCAAGAAGACGCTCACCCGCGTCCACGCGGGCGGCGGCAGCAAAAAGGACATCGACAACGTCCAGTACCTTGCCGAAAACATGATGGGCCGCACCTTCTGCCCCCTAGGCGACGCCGCCGCCATGCCGACGCTCGGCTTCGTCAAAAAGTTCCGCAAGGAGTTTGAAGACTACATCGAAGGCAAACGCGTCGACCACCCGCTCATCAAGATCAAGCCGGTGGGTGAACTGGAGATGGCGGGAGCCCACTGATGCACACGCAAGCACAAATTGGGATGTATGAACTGCTCGCTAGTTACTCAGAGGTTCCGGTCTACAAGCATGGTTCCAACGAAAGCCGAAAGGGCATCGGATACTTGGCACTGGGAATAGTTCCACAGAGCGTTGCAAATACAAATGCTGTTTCGATTCTCTCTGATGGCTCTGTTCGGTTTTTTACCCACGACGATACCATCATCAAGCGTTTGGAGGACCTTGGGTATCACTCTGAACCCTTGCCTCACGACAAGCCGCGAAACGAATTTGGACATGACTTTTATGACCTAACGACTGAACGAGTTCGGGCGTGCGAGCCAGAGTTACGTCAGCTTGTCCGCGACCCGGTCCGCATTGTGACCGAAAGACATTCTCCCAACAGCAAGAAGCGTAGGAGTTCAACGAAGTGACAGTCATGGCCTTCACCATAGGCGGCCAGAAGCACACTGTACCCGTAGGCACCACATGAAACAACGCGATCTCTTGAAGCTGGTCCAGAAAGATGGATGGAGGTATGACTACTCAACAGGCGGCCATAATCACTACAAACACCCGACGAAGCCCGGCAAAGTGACGTTTTGCGGCCATCCCTCTGATGAAGTTGCACCAAAGACGCTGATCAGTATCCTGAAGCAGGCAGGTTTGCGATGACAAGACAATACTTGGTGATCTACGAATGGTCGGGCAAGAACTTTGGTGGATATGCGCCCGACATTCCCGGATGTATGGCGACGGCAAAGACTCTTCCCAAGATGCGAGCGGCGCTCAGGGGGGCACTTGAGGCCCACCTGCAATGGATGCGGGATGACGGCGATGTTATTTCCGATGCTTCTGATAAAGTGACCATCGACATGAAGGATGATCCTGAGTTTCCGAATCCTCCCGGTTACTACGTTATCGTAGAGCCCCTCGAAGTCACGATGCCAAAGAAAAAGCGCGCACCTACACGCAAGCCAGCGATGCGCGAACTGACCGCAGCCTAAGGACCCCCATGCCCGACGTAACCTTCACCGTAGACGGCCACAAGCTCACCGCCCCCGCCGGCACCCTCCTCATCGAGGCCTGCAAGGCCGCCGGGATCGAAATCCCCGCCTTCTGTTACTACCCCGGCCTTTCGCTCCAGGCCGCCTGCCGCATGTGCGTCGTCCGCATCGAGAAGATGCCCAAGCTCCAGACCGCCTGCACCACACCGGTCGCCGAGGGCATGGTCGTCCAAACCGAGACGCCCGAAATCGCCCAGGCCCGCAAGTCCACCCTCCAGCTCCTGCTCGGCAACCATCCGCTCGATTGCCCCGTCTGCGACGCCGGCGGCGAGTGCGAGCTCCAGGACATGACCTTCAAGTACGGCGCGGCAGACAGCTTCTACGCCGAGCCCAAGAACCACCGCGAAGAGCAGCAGTGGTCCCCCGTCGTCTTCTTCGACCGCCCGCGCTGCATCCTCTGCTATCGCTGCGTCCGCATGTGCGGCGAAGGCATGGACGTCTTCGCCCTCGGCATCCAGAATCGCGGCTCGGCCTCCGTCATCGCGCCAAACATTCCCGCCTCCGAGTCCCCTGACAACCTCGCCCACGTCGACTGCGAGCAGTGCGGCATGTGCATTGACGCTTGCCCCGTCGGCGCGCTCACCTCCGGCACCTACCGCTACAAAACCCGTCCGTGGGAGATGAACCACGTCGCCACCATCTGCACCCATTGCGGCGACGGCTGCAAGACCACGCTCGGCGTCCGCTCCACCTCGGACGGCGCGGAGATCGTCCGCGGCGACAACCGCGACAAGTCCGGCATCAACGGCGACTTCCTCTGCAACAAGGGCCGCTACGCCTTCGACTTCGCCAACCACCCCGACCGCATCACCACCCCGCTCATCCGCCAGTCCGACGGGACCCACAAGCCTGTCTCCTGGGAGTACGCCCTAGACCACGTCGGCAAGCGCTTCCGCGAGCTCCGCGACACGCGCGGCGGCCAAACCATCGGCGTAGTCGGCGGCAACCGCCTCACCAACGAAGAGGCCTACCTCCTCCAGAAGTTCGCCCGCACGGTGCTCCAGACCAACAACATCGACCACCACCGCACCGCCGACTACGTCACCTTCACCCAGGCCCTTTCCGGCCACCCCGGACGCACCGCCTCCCTGCGCGACACGCTCGACGCACCCGCCATCCTGCTCATCGGCGGCGACCCGTCCAACCAGTCCCCCGCCACCGCCTGGAACCTCCGGGCCAACGTCCGCAACAACGGCGCAAAGCTCTTCGTCGCCAACACCGCCGAAATCAAGCTCCGCCGCCAGGCACGCGGCTTTGTCCATGTCGCCCCCTTCGGCTACACCGCGCTCGCCGGCTACCTCCAGGGCGACGACTCTCAGGCGGCTTCCGTCTCGTCCGATCAAGATCGCCTGACCAAGTTCCGCGACGCCCTCAAGGCCGAATCCAACCTCCTCGTCCTCCTTGGTCCAGAGCTGCGCGGAGCTGAACTCAAAGCCGTCCTCGACCTTGCCCTCTCGCTCCCCGGCTCGAAGATCGCCCTGCTCGCCGACTACGCCAACTCGCGCGGCGCGGCCGACATGGGCCTGCTCCCCGATATGCTCCCCGGCTATGTTCCCATCGGCGCAAGCCACGCTCTCACTGCCGAATACGCCGCCGCCCCCACCACACCCGGCCTCGACATGCTCGAGATCTTCGACGCCGCCGCCAAGGGTGGCCTCTCTGCCCTCTTCGTCGTCAACGCCAACCCTATCGCCCGCTACAGCATCGACCCCGCCGCCCTCAAAAACACCTTCGTCGTTGTGCAGGAGATGTTCCTCACCGAGACCGCCGCGCTCGCCGACGTCATCCTCCCCGCAGCAAACCTCTACGAGAAGTCCGGCTCCGTCACCAATCACTACGGCGACCTCCAGCAGGTCAAAAAGGCTGGAGACCGCGCCGGCGTCCGCTCCGACTTCGAGATGATCGTCCGCATCGCCGATAAGATGGGCGCGCACATGAAGTCGCTCGTGCCGTTCGGCAAAGGGCTCCGGGCCGACATGGGCCAAACCCGCGGCGCACAATCCGGCGAGGCCGACCGCCACGCCGTCTGGCTCACCGCCAACAACATGGAGCCGCGCCTCAGCCCCTTCGATCCCTTCGCCATCCTCGACGAGATCCAGCGCCTCGTCCCCGGCTACGACACCCTCCTCCGCCTCCAACTCCTCAGCGGCAATGACCAGCACCTGGAACCCGCATCCGGCGGCGGACTCGTCCAAATCCAATCCGAAGCCACGCGCCGCGACCTCGTCCTCCCCGCCGGCGATACCCTCTTCACCTCCGGCACCTTGGGGCGCTACTCGGCCATGTTGACCGATCTCAACGAGTTTGAGAACCGTAAGCTGCCCGTGCTGGATCAACAGGCGGCCGATTAGCTGTATAAGAAAGAGAGCAACGCGGAGGAAGAATGCACAAGTACATCCCGGTTGTAATCACCCTTGTAGCTATTCTTGCGGGCATCCTGATGAACCGCGCCGATGTTCATCAGCTTCGTTCAGAAATCAAAGATGTTCGAACCGAACTTCAAAGTCTCCGTGCGGAAACACGCGCCGAGATCAAGGACGTGCGCAACGAACTTCAGAGCATCCGATCTGAAATAAACCACCACTTCGAACGCATCGACGAGCGGCTCGCTCACGTGGACGAGCGCTTCACCAAAGTCGACTACGCCTTGATGCAGTTCTTCAGCATCACCGGCAAGCAAGAAGGCCGCATCGACGAGATCGCCAAGCGCGCCTAGTTCGTATTTCACTTCGGCCCAAACGTCAGCCAGGAGCCCGCGCGACCTATGACCCACCTCAGCCCATTCCTGACGTTCCTCCTCCTCACCGTACTCAAGATCGCCGTCGTCCTTCTCATTACCCTCACCGCCGTCGCCTACACCGTGCTGCTTGAGCGCAAAGTCCTCGGCCGCATGCAGAACCGCTGGGGACCCTCCCGCGTCGGCCCTGGCGGCATCCTCCAGCCGCTGGTCGACGGCGCAAAGCTCTTCCTCAAGGAAGACCTGATGCCCCTCGCCATCGCCCGCCCGCTCTTCCTCGTCGCCCCCATCATCGCCCTCTCCTGCGCGCTGATCTCCATCGCCGTCGTGCCCTTCGGAGCCGTCACCCGCGTGGGGGGCGTCGACCTCTTCCAGATCGCTGACCTCAATATAGGCCTGCTCGTCATCCTCGGCGCAACCTCCATCGGCGTATACGGCATCGCGCTCTCCGGTTGGGCCTCGAACAACAAGTTCTCCCTCCTCGGTTCCCTCCGCGCCACCTCGCAGCTCATCTCCTACGAGCTTGCCCTTGGCCTCTCACTCGTCGGCGTCGTCCTCCGCGCCGGGTCGCTCTCCCTCCGCGATATCGTCAACAGCCAGGCCGCCCACGGCATCCTCTCCTGGAACCTCTTCGGGGGCTTCCAAATTGTTGGCTTCTTCATCTACCTCATGGCCGCCTACGCCGAGACCAACCGCTCCCCCTTCGACCTTCCCGAGGCCGAGTCCGAGCTCGTCGCCGGCTACCACACCGAATATTCCTCCATGAAGTTCGCCATGTTCTTCATGTCCGAGTACGCCAACATGATCACCGTCGGCTGCGTCGCAACCCTACTCTTCCTGGGCGGCGCGTCCAGCCCCTTCGGCCACCTCTTCGACGGCTTCCTCAACACGCCCATCCTCCACGGCGTCTTCTCCGTCCTCTGGTTCGTGGTCAAGATCTTCGCGTTCCTGCTCCTTTACATCTGGGTTCGCGCCACCCTCCCCCGCTTCCGCTACGACCAGCTCATGGGCTTCGGCTGGAAGTTCCTCCTTCCCGTCGCCATGGCCAACATCGTCGTCACCTCACTCGTCATGGCCCTGCGCGGCTAGCAAGGTCAGCGAGACAGACGGCACCACCTCGGCGCGTTCCTCTACAATCGTCGATCACATCGGTACGGGTTTCGTTTCCGATCTGCGGTTCTGTTTGATATGGTGACGTGATGCGATATAAGAGAACGCTTGCATTCCTCGGTCTGTGGCTTTTGGTGGTTGTTCCGGCTCACGCGAATAAAATAGCCGTCGCTAACTATCACGCTAACGACTCAGCGGAGAAGGTCTTTTCCGCTGTTATGCGGGTACTGACCCAAGAGAGATACGCGGTTCGGTTCACGGATGAATCCAAGGGTACGGTGGAAGCCAATAAGACTGCGCGGTTGGACGGTGCTGAATGGGCCTCTGTTTTCATAAGGATCAAATCAGACGGCGGGGGCGCATCGATTGAGGCGACCTTTACCCGTCACGCGGCCACTATAGCAGGAGGTTCGCCGCCAGACTGGGCTAAGCGTTTCGGTAACGATCTCAAGATCGCATTCCCTGACTTAACCGTTTCAATTGAAAAGCGGTGAAGACTGCTTGTTATATCTAAGACTCCTACACGGCCGGGGTTTCCATCATTCAGAAGCATCTTCATGATGCCAGCTGGTGCTCGCACGCCTCACGGTACGACAGAACGCCGCGAATCCCCGCCGCTCCATGGGGAACGGTCGGAAAGCTTTCCAGCGTAGCTTGGATCGCCTGATCGAGCGAAAGCCCCCCGTCCATATAGGCGTCCACATTGTCGACCACTGTGCTGGCAGGCAGACGTGTCCCCTTGAATATGGGCACTCCGCTCACCTTGTTCGACACCACTTCGATAAGCTCGCAATGAGACCAGTCCATGTGCGCTCCTCCGTGATCTTCCCGTATAAAGTATACGTTTGTGGCCGCGCAGCCAGTATGCCTGAGCCGATCGCAACGCCTTCGATTACAATCGCGTAGAGTAACCAGACACATCATTACTGCATCAGGCGGAGAGACCGGCCACTTCATGGAACTCGCACTCTTCATCATCTTCGGCGGTCTTGCAGTAGGCGCGGCGCTCAACCTGCTTCTCCAGCGCCACCCCATCAACTCCGCCCTCTCGCTGGTTGTCGTCATGATGTCGCTCGCCGTCCTCTATTGGTCGCTGGGGGCCGAGTTCCTCGCCGCCGCCCAGGTCATTGTCTATTCCGGCGCCATCATGGTCCTTTTCGTCTTCGTCATCATGCTGCTCAACGCGGGCGAAGAAGAGCGCACCACCGGCAGCCGCGCCGCCTACATCGCCGGCTTCCCCGGAGCCGCCGCCATCTTCTGCCTGCTCTCCTTCGTCTTCCTCTCCGAACGCCGCGCCCTCGGCAACACCAACCTAGGCGGCTACCTCGGCGGCACCGTTTCGAACATTACCGAGATCTCGCACGTCCTCTTCACCCGCCTCCTGCTCCCCTTCGAGGTCACCTCCATCCTCATCCTCGTCGCCATCCTCGGAGCCGTCGTGCTCGCCCGGAAGGAGCAGTAGACAACCTCATGATCGGTTCTCATCACTTCTTTCTACCGGGTATATTTGCTGTGATCGTGGTCTGGTCCGCAGTGATCGTGATTCGCATGAAGAAGGGACGCCGCTAATGGTACCCATCGCCGCCTACCTCATCCTCGCTGCCATCCTTTTCTCGATCGGCATCGCCGCGTTCCTCATCAAGCGCAACATCATCACCGTCTTCATGTCCATCGAACTGATGCTCAATGCCGTCAACCTTACCTTCGTGGCCTTCGCCCACATGTGGCACCAGGTCCAAGGCCAGATCTTCGTCTTCTTCGTCATGGTCGTCGCCGCCGCCGAGGCCGCAGTCGGCCTAGCCATCATCATCGCCATTTTCCGCACCCGCCAGACCCTCAACATCGACGCCGTCAACCTGATGAAGAACTAGGCATCCATGAACCCCAATCTCCTCTGGCTCATCCCGCTGCTCCCCTTCACCGGCTTCCTCCTCAACGGAACCCTCGGCCGTCGCCTCCCGCGCCCCGCCGTCACTAGCATCGCCCTGCTCTTTACCGCGATCCCCGCCGTCCTCGTCGCCTTCCTCTGGACAATCTTCCGCGCCCCTAACGCCCCCGAAATCCTCCGCGCCGTCTCCGCCCCCTGGATCAAGATCACCGGCTTCGAGGTCCCGTTCGCCTTCACCGTCGACCACCTCACCCTGATCATGCTCTCCGTCGTCACCGGCGTCGGCTTCCTCATCCATCTCTACTCCGCCGGCTACATGGCTCACGAAGAGGGCTATTGGCGCTTCTTCGCCTACCTCAACCTCTTCATGTTCTTCATGTCCGTTCTCGTCCTCGCCGAGAGCTTCCTCCTCCTCTTCGTCGGCTGGGAGGGCGTCGGCCTCGCCTCCTACCTCCTCATCGGCTTCTACTTCAAGAAGGACGCCGCCGCCAACGCCGGCAAGAAGGCCTTCATCGTCAACCGCATCGGCGACTTCGGCTTCCTCCTCGCCATGTTCCTCCTCATCGCCCACTTCGGAACGCTCAACTTTACCCAGGTCTTCTCCGCCATCGCCGCCAGACCCGACTGGCACGGCGGTTTTTTGACCGCCATCTGCCTCATGCTCGTCCTCGGAGCCGCCGGCAAATCCGCCCAGATCCCCCTCTACGTCTGGCTGCCCGACGCCATGGAAGGCCCCACCCCGGTCTCCGCCCTCATCCACGCGGCGACCATGGTCACGGCGGGCATCTATATGGTCGCCCGCTGCCACGTCCTCTTCGACCGCTCCCCCTACGCCCTCGGCCTCGTCGCGCTGATCGGCGCGGCCACCGCCATCTTCGCCGCCGCCATCGGCCTCGTCCAGACCGACATCAAGCGCGTCCTCGCCTACTCCACCGTCTCGCAGCTTGGCTACATGTTCCTAGCCTGCGGAGTCGCCGCCTACTCCGCCGCCATCTTCCACCTGATGACCCACGCCTTCTTCAAGGCCCTCCTCTTCCTCGCCGCCGGGTCCGTCATCCACGCCCTTTCGGGCGAGCAGGACATGCGCAAGATGGGCGCGCTCCGCAAGCGCATCCCCATCACCTTCTGGACCATGTCCATGGGCTTCTTCGCCATCGCCGGCCTCCCGCCATGGGCCGCTTTCTTCTCGAAAGACGAGATCCTCTACCAGGCCTTCATCTCCAACAACCCCCTCGGCAAACTCCTCTGGTTCGTCGGCCTCGTCACCGCCGGCATGACGTCGTTCTATATGTTCCGCCTCTGGTTCAAGACCTTCTTCGGCGCATCCCACGTCGTCGAAGCTGGACACAAGGCCAACCGTGGCCACGCCGCGCACCAGGGCGAAGACGAGCACGACGAAGCGCAGGCCGCCCACCCGCACGGCGTACACGAATCCCCCTGGACGATGCTCCTCCCCCTCGTCGTCCTCGCCATCCTCTCCACCGTTGGTGGCTGGGTCGGCATCCCCGGCCATAACCTCTTCGAGCGCTTCCTGGAACCCGTCTTTGCCACGGGCCGTACAGCCGAACTCGCGTCCGCCGGAAGCCCGGCCCTCGAAACCACCCTCGCCATCGTCTCCGTCTTCGTAGCCCTTCTAGGCCTCGCCCTCGCCTGGTTCCTCTACATCCGCAAACCCGGCGCATCCACCGCCCTAGCTCAGCGCTTCCGCCCCGTCTACACCCTCCTCGAACACAAGTTCTATGTCGACGAGCTTTACCACGCCTTCCTCGTCACGCCCCTCTTCGTCGGCACCCGCATCTTTCTCTACGGCCTCATCGACTTCGTCGCCGTCGACGGCTCTGCCAAGCTCGCCGG
Source organism: Acidobacteriaceae bacterium (assembly GCA_965277085.1). Classification (GTDB taxonomy): domain Bacteria; phylum Acidobacteriota; class Terriglobia; order Terriglobales; family Acidobacteriaceae; genus Edaphobacter. Next base: position 3,432,427 of record OZ255708.1, on the reverse strand, counting down.
AGCCTCCACCCGAGGCCTCAGCTCCCTCACCCGCCGCATCCAGTCCGGCAACATCCGCTCTTACGCCGGCTGGCTCGCCCTCGGAGCCGCCGCCGTCCTCGCCGTCATGATCTTCGGCCGAGGCCCCTGGACCCACTAGTCTTTCTTGTTGTCATTCCCCGATGGGAATCTGCTTCTGCTTTTGTACTTGCCGTTACCAGAGAAAACATGAATCTAGACCACCACATCCTCACCCTCATCACCTTCATCCCCCTCGCGGGCGCGCTCCTTCTCGCCCTCCTCCCGGACAAGGGCAAGACCATCCCCTACGCCGCCCTCGGCGTCACCCTCTTCACCTTTCTCTGCACCCTCCACCTCCCCGCCCACTTCAACTACACCGCGGTCCCCGGCACCTTCCAGTTCACCGCTGACCACAGCTGGATTCCCTTCCCCGCCATCCGCTATCATCTGGGCGTCGACGGCCTCTCCATGTGGCTCATCGTCCTCACCGGCTTCCTCGCCCCTCTCGGCGTCCTTATCTCCTGGAACGCCATCGCCGATCGTAAAAAGACCTTCTACATCCTCTTCCTCCTTCAGCAGGTCGCCATGATGGGCATCTTCGTCGCCCTTGACCTCTTCCTCTACTACGCCTTCTGGGAGCTCTCCCTCGTTCCCATGACCATCCTCATCGCCACCTTCGGCCGCACCAAAGACCGTCGCCGCGCCGCAGTCAAGTACTTCCTCTACGCCTTCATCCCCTCCGCTCTTCTGCTCGTCGCCATGATCTGGCTCTACATCCAGACCGGCACCTTCGACTTGCCCCAGCTCACCGCCCTTGCCGCCACACACGGCATCTCGTCGAACGCCGCCGCCCTTTGGCTAGCGTCCCTCGCCTTCCTCTTCGCCTTCGCCGTCAAAGTCCCCATCTTCCCCCTCCACGGCTGGCTCTCCGACGCCATCTACGAAGCCCCCACCGCCGCCGTCATGGTCCTCGCCGGCAAGACCGGCCTCTACTCCATCCTCCGCTTCTCCTTCTCCATATTCCCCGAGCAGTCCCACCGCATCGCTCCCCTGATGATCGCCCTCGGAGCCATCGGCATCGTCTACGGCGCGCTCATCGCTCTCGTGCAAAACGACCTCAAGCGCCTCGCCGCCTACTCCACCCTCGGCCATCTCTCCTTCGTCGTCCTCGGCATCTTCACCTTTACTATCTCCGGCCTCGATGGCGGCATCTACCAGATCCTCAACCACGGCATCTCCGGCGGCGCGCTCTTCATGCTCATGGGCCTCCTCTACGAGCGCTACAAGACCTACGACATGCGCTACTACGGCGGCCTCGCCCAGAAACTCCCCTGGGTCGTCACCATGTTCGTCCTCACCACCCTCTCCGTCATCGGCCTACCCATGCTCAACAGCTTCGTCGGCGAGTTTCTCATCCTCTCGGGCTTGATGCAGTCCGCCTTCCACCACCACGTCCTCTGGACCGTCCTCGCCACGAGCGGCGTCATCTGGAGCGCCGGATATATGTTGGTCATGATCCAGCGCGTCTTCTACGGCGAGCTAGGCGAGACCCCCGCCGAAGTCACCGGCTGGGACCTCGACGCCCGCGAACACCTCGCCCTTTGGCCCATGGTCGCCCTCTTCCTCCTCATGGGCGTCGCCTCCCCGTTCTGGCTCCGCGCCATCGACACGGCGGGCGTCCACCTCGCCGGAACCCTCCGCCAGCCCCAACTCACCGTCCAGGGCTTTCAGACCGCAGCCGCCGTCGAGCATGAGCACGCGGTCGCCACCAGCGAAAAGGACGGCACCCGATGAACCCCAATGTCCTCGCCCTCCTTCCCGAATACCTCCTCACCCTCACCGGCGTAGCCGTCATGTTGCTTGAGCCCGTCCTCGCTCCCGGCACAAGCCGCAAACCCCTCGGCTGGCTCGCCATCTTCGGCACCCTGGCCGCCGGTCTCGCCGCCGCCTGGCAGCTCCACCTCGGCACCTTCTTCGCCTTCTCCGGCACCATCCAGATCGACGCCTTCTCCGTCTTCTTCCATCTCCTCATCGCCGCCGTCGTGCTTGTCACCCTGCTCGGCTCACTCGACTACTTCCACGGCCACGCCGCCCACGCCGGGGAGTACTTCGCCCTCGTCTGCTTCGGTGCCGTCGGCATGATGCTCATGACCTGCTCGGTCGAGCTCCTCATGGTGTTCGTCGGCCTCGAGATCTCCTCCATCTCCACCTACATCATGGCCGGCTTCCGCAAAGGACAGGCCACCGGCTCCGAGTCCTCCATCAAGTACTTCCTGCTCGGCTCCTTCGCCACCGCCTTCTTCCTCTACGGCATCGCCCTGGCCTTTGGCGCGACTGGCTCCACCACCATCGCCAGCATCGCCGCCGGTCTTGGCACCACAACCACCCCGCACCTTGCCTTCACCGCCCTCGCCCTCATGATCATCGGCCTCGGCTTCAAAGTCTCCGCCGCACCCTTCCACGTCTGGACGCCCGACGTCTACCAGGGAGCGCCCGCTCCGGTCGTCGGCCTCATGTCCACCGCGCCCAAGGCCGCCGCCTTCGCCGTCCTCCTCCGCCTCACCTTCACCGGCTTCCCCGCCATGCAGCACCGCTGGGCCATCCTCATGTGGATACTGGCCGCTCTCTCCATGACCATTGGCAACATCGGCGCGCTCCTCCAACGCGACGTCAAGCGAATGCTCGCCTACTCCTCCATCGCCCACGCCGGCTATCTCCTCGTCGCCTTTACCGCCAACACCGGCGACGGCATCTCCTCCGCCTGCTTCTACACAGCCGCCTACGCCGCCATGAACGTCGGTGCGTTCGCCGTCATCACCGCCGCCGCCTCCGGCTACGACGAGCGTCTCAAAACGGTAGACGACTACATCGGCCTCGCCCAGCGCCGCCCCGTCCTCGCCGCGCTCCTCACCTTCTTCCTGCTCTCGCTCATCGGCATCCCCTTCACCGGCGGCTTCTTCGGCAAGTTCTTCGTCTTTACCGCTGCCCTCCACGCAGGACACGTCTGGCTCGCCGTCATCGGCCTGCTCAACAGCGGCATCGCCTGCTTCTACTACCTCCGCCTGCTCAGCGCCCTCTACACCCGCCAAGCTCCCGACGTTCTCGCCGCAACGCCCACCCGCACCCTTTCGGCCCCAGCCACCCTCGGCCTCGCCGCCGCCGCACTCGCCACCCTCCTTCTCGGTATCGCGCCCGGAACCGTCCTCAAGCTCGCCGCCCGCGCCGCCTTCGAGACCTACGCCACCCAACACCTTCCCACCCCAGCCCCCATCCGCAACCCAGAACTCTCCGCCCGCTAGCCGAAGTCACCATACCCAAAGTCGAGAATCGTAACGCTACGGATTCCGCGCGCAACTCGTGGGCCCGTTATTGCATAGATTGCAAGCTCCTCTAGCTGATTGAAAGTGCAACGCGAGCAATATTCCTGCCGTCGATTGTAGGAGTATTCGTGCTTTGGAGGTACTTCAATGATTCTAGTGACATCGGCAAATGGCCATGTTGGACGCAAGATTGTCAAAGCTCTTGCCGCCCTCCACCTTCCAGTACGCGCCTTTGGACTTGCGCAAGGAGGGAGTGCTGCCGAAAAACTGAGCGGCGTGGACTACGTGGATGGTGACTTCTTCGATCCGCAGGCGCTGCGCCGTGCATTTAACGGCGTAGACCAGGTCTTCCATATTGCTCCTCCTGAACACCCCCGTGAGTTCGCGATCGGCCAGTCTATGATCGACCTTGCTGCAGAGTTCAAGGTGCGGCAATTCTGCTTCTTCTCTGTGATCCACCCCTACATCGCTGCGCTTGCGCACCACCGCATGAAGCTTCTGGTGCAGCAGTATCTTCTCGATTCTGGACTTCCCTATACGATCCTCCAGCCGACGATCTTCCTGCAGACTGCCGGGATAGAAAAAGTTTTACAAACCGGTACATGGACCACACCCTACTCCGCCGATACGCCCATGTCCTATGTGGATCAGGACGACGTAGCGGATGCCGCGGCGCTGGTTCTCACGGAGGGAAGACACCTTCGCGCTACCTACGAGCTCGTTGGGACCGATCCGATCTCAATTCGTGAAATGGCTGCGTCCATAACTCAGCAGAAAGGTCGAAAGGTCGCCGTGGAAGTCGTACCCGCTCAAGGCATGATCGATAAGCTTCCGCGAACCTCGGTGGAAGATGTTTATAAGGCCGATGCCATGGAACGCATGATGATGTATTACAACCGGCACGGTCTGACTGGTAATTCTTATGTTCTTGAATCGCTGCTGGGCCGCAAACCAAATACTTTCTTGGACTACCTGAACAAAACGACCTAACGGTTAGTGGCAAAGCCTGCCTTGGAGCGCACGAGTAGACCTTTGCCTATCCCACTACATCGATGCCAAGAAACACAAAAGAATGCCCTCGCCTAAGCGAGGGCATTCCCGTCTAAACTCAACACAAACTACTTTACCTTGATGAAGATGATCACGAACGTGAACAACGCGAGGGACTCAATAAACGCCAAGCCCAGAATCAGGAAGATAAAGATTCCCGGACGCGCGCCCGGATTGCGCGCGAGCGCCTCCGTGGCTGAAGCCGTCGCCCGGCCCTGACCCAGGCCACAAAGCCCCGAGGCCAACGCCATGCCAAGACCGGCCGCAAGCGGAACCCACTGGCTGGCCGTGTCGCCACCCTGTGCAAAGGCCGGCGTCGCCAACAGCAGCGCGGCCAAGGACATAAATACATACTGCATCGTCTTCATAGTGCTCCTTGCTCCCGTCTATTCTCCGCCACCAGTGGGTGGTTGATGCTCACCGTGCTGGCACCCTCACGCTTGCGGCGGTATTGCCAACCGGAGAGAGGGAGCGCCCCACTCCGGCAAACCTAAGCTCTAATGATCGTGCGCCACCGCGAGCGACAAGTAGATCGCGCCCAGGAGGAAGAACACATACGCCTGCACCACGGCCACGCCAAGATGCAGTCCCAGAAACACCAGCGGAATCCCGATCGGCACCAACGAAAAGAACGCCAGTGTCACCAGATCGCCCGCAAACATATTGGCGTACAACCGTACCGTGAGCGAAAGAACGCGCGACAGGTGCGAGATGATCTCGATCGGAAGAAGCAGCGGCGCAAGCCACCACACCGGCCCCAGAAACTGCTTGATGTACGCCGGTCCGTTCGCGCGAACGCCATGATACTGGTAGTAGACGAACGTGACGATGGCGAAGCCAAGCGGCATCACCACATTGGCGGTCGGCGACTCAAACCCCGGAATCAACCCCAGCAAATTGGCGAACAGGATGAACAAAAATAGCGCGGTCAGATAACTTGTAAACCGCTCAAACCCATGCCCGATGATCGACTCGCTCTGCTCCGAGACGAACTCGTGCGTCATCTCCGCCAGATGCTGCACCGGCCCCGGCTTCTCTACCTGGAGCGACAGCCGCACCACGACGAAGTAGGCGACAAGGAACAGGAAGACCAACAGCTCCATCGCAAACGCGTTCGAGATGGGCGCGGCCGCGTTCGGCACGGCGATATGCAGGTTGTGCAGCAACGACGTCGTCGGAGCCGCCAGCGCGTGATTCAGAACTCTCGTAAGCGGAAGCTGAACTGGCATATAAATCTTTAAACAAATCCTTTGTTTCTTAGGCTATACAGTCCAGGCCTTCATTGCCCGAACACCTTCAATCGATAAGCAGAACACGCCCAACGCAAGCCCAGCCGCCAGCGCGTACACCGACCCATGGAGAACCTTAAGGCTACCATACAGCAACACCACCGTCAGCCCCAGCCGCCCAAAGAATCCAAGCAGTACCCGGCCCATCGGCCGCGCCTCACCGCCGCCATCCATCTTCACCATCACGGCCGTCATCAACCGCAGCCACTCCCATAGCCCGGAGCCGGAGATGAACGCGCCGACGACCAGCAGACCGGTGCTCGGCCAGCCTAGCTTCCAGGCGACCAAGGGCAACGCCACGGCGGTGACGATCACAATCATCCGGATGGCCCCGCGAACGGCTCCCTTAAAGTCGTCATCCGTAAAGTCGTTGAAGCGTGCTGAGGGCATCTCTACCGGCCACCCTTCAAAAACCGCGACGCCGTCATGAAGATCTGGATGAACCCGCCCACCGCCCCCAGCAGAATCCCCACGACGCCCATCCAGTTCTGATGGAAGTGCCCATCCGCCCAGTGCCCCGCGAACCACCCGATCACGCACCCGGCTGGCAGCGCGATCGCCAGCTGGATCATCGACTCCGCCCTCACTACCTCGCCCAGCGCGCCCTTCTTCTTCCCGCCGTCATCCGCCATGGATGCCATTACACCACGCCACGAGGCTTGCTTGCCTTTGCCCTTGCCGTTCTGGTTGTCATTCCCGAAGGAAATCCGCGTCTCACTCGTATACTCAACCTAGCCAACCATAAGGAACCACGTGCCTGAGTCCGACTTCGAACTAAACCTCCGCAAACTCCGCCGCGAAAAGCTCGACCAAATCGTCGCCCTCGGCCAGCAGGCCTACCCCAACAGCTACGCCTTCACCCACACCATCCCCGAACTCCGCGCCTTCGACACCCCGGAGAACACACTCGAAGCCTTGACCGCCCAGCACATCGAAGCGTCCATTGCCGGGCGCATCATGGCCATCCGCGTCCAGGGCAAGGCTGGCTTCGCCCAGCTCCAGGGCGGCGGCGAGCGACTCCAGATCTACGTCCGCAAAGACGATGTAGGTGAGCAGGCCTTCGCCCTCTACAAGCTCCTCGACCTCGGCGACCACGTCGGCGTCTGCGGCTTCCTCATGCGCACCCGCACCGGCGAGCTCACCCTCCACGCCCACGAGGTCGGCGGCCAACCCGCCCTCACCTTCCTCGCCAAGGCCATGCTCGCCCTGCCTGACAAGTACCACGGCCTCGAAGACACCGAACTCCGCTACCGCCAGCGCTACGTCGACCTCTTCATGAATACCGGCCACACGCCAAAGGCGTCAGTAGAACTGGGTGCCCCGCCTTCGCCCACCCAAGACCTGGGTGCCCCATCTTCGCCGACAGTCTCACCGTCGACTAAGGTGGGTTCCGGCGACGCTGAGCCTGAGATCGAAACCCTCAACGTCCGCTTGACCTTCGTCAAGCGTGCCGCCATCCTCCGCGCTATCCGCCGCTTCTTCGACGAGCGCGGCTTCCTCGAAGTCGAAACCCCCATGCTCCACCCCATCGCCGGAGGAGCCGCCGCCCGCCCCTTCAAGACGCATCACAACGCGCTCGACATCCCGCTCTCGCTCCGCATCGCGCCCGAGCTCTTCCTCAAGCGGCTGGTGGTCGGCGGCCTCGACCGGGTCTACGAGATCAACCGCAACTTCCGCAACGAGGGTGTCAGCACCAAACACAACCCCGAATTCACCATGCTCGAGTTCTATCAGGCTTACGCAAATTATCACGACCTGATGGACTTGACGCAGGAGCTTATTAGCTTTGTGGCTATGGAAGTGAATGGGACTACTATTTGTAGTTTCAACGGCACTAAAATCGATCTGAGCTTTTGGAAGAAATACACGATGCGAGAGGCAATTGCAGAGTTTTGGGATTCTCGCTTCGGTACACCGCCTTCCACTACAGTTTTGAGTTCAGCTAGTACACTTAGAGATTTTCTGCTATCCGCACACGCAGCCTCAGTGCGTTGGCAGTGGGATACCTACGGACATGGCAAAGTGGATATGCACTCAGAATTCGTTTATCGCGGAGGAGAGTTACTTGCCTGGAACGCCTATCTAAAGGACGGAGGTGAGCTTGGCAAAATAGTACAAAACCTATTTGAGTTGCTAGCCGAACCACACCTCATCCAGCCCACCATCATCTACGACTTCCCCCTAGCCGTCTCCCCCCTCTCCAAACAAAAACCCGACGACCCCGACTGGGTCGAACGCTTCGAGTTCTACATCGGCGGCTTCGAGGTAGGCAACGCCTTCTCCGAGCTGAACGACCCCGACGAGCAGCGCAAGCGGTTCGAAGCCCAGCTCGCCGAGCGCGACCGGGGCGACGACGAGGCCCACCAGATGGACGAAGACTATGTCCGCGCCCTCGGCTACGGCCTGCCCCCCACCGCCGGCGAAGGCATCGGCATCGACCGCCTCACCATGATCCTCACCGGCGCCAAGTCCATCCGCGACGTCATTCTCTTCCCCCTCATGCGCCCCCACACCAACCCATAGCTCCTCAACAAAACCTGTCATCCTGAGCGGAAGCACTCACGGCCTTGCAGGCTTGCCATGCAAGCAAGTGCCCACCGAATCAAGCCAGCTAAGACCCTCCCGATGCCGGTGAGATCCGCGGGCAGGTTCTTACAAAGCGCACGTCCTTACGCCCAAAGCAATCGTGATTTGCAGCACGCGCAACCGGCATCGAAGATATGCTGACCTCGTAAACGCTTGACATAGGTTTTAAATTCAAAGTTCACGAGGACACATACCATGGCAGGTTCAGGCAAGAAACTGGGAAAGGTTGCCGTAGTAACTGGAGCGGCGATGGGAATTGGGCAAGCGTATGCGAAGCGACTCGCTGAAGACGGAGCGGACATCGCGATCGCGGACATCGTTCCAGCTACGGAGACGGAAGACATCGTTCGAGCGCTGGGACGAAAGGTGAGGACGATGCATTGCGATGTGACCTCCGAGAGCGATGTCAAAGCGTTCGCGGCCTTTGTTCAACAAGAATTCGGGCGGTGCGACATCCTCGTCAACAACGCCGGAATCTATCCCTACACATCCTTCGACGACATGACGTTCGAGCAATGGAGACACGTGCTAAGTGTGGATCTCGACGGTCCGTTTCTGGTGTGCAAGTACATCGTACCCATGATGAGGCAGCAAAAGTACGGTCGCATTATGAACGTCGCCTCGGCCGAGAGCTGGACCATCGCGCAGAAGAACTTGCACTACATTGCGGCCAAGATGGGTGTGGTTGGACTTACGCGCGCACTTGCAAATGAGGTGGGTGCCGACGGCATTACCGTCAACGCCATTGCTCCAGGCATTACAGACACAAAAACTGTCGAACGGGACGCTGGGGAATACCTCACTTCTCTGCCGAAGTTGCAGATCATTCAGCGTCCAGGGCAGCCGGTCGATATGGCCAATGTAATGTCGTTTCTTACGTCGGACGACGCGCAGTTCATGACGGGTCAAACACTGGTGAACGACGGTGGTTGGGTGAGGCTGTGAAGGTTGCTAAAACAAACCTGGTATAGCGGAGCGCTTCTTCTCGGTCGATGGCGCGCCGCTATCCGGTCCATGTTACCGCCCGCGAGGATGGCGGTCGCGATGCACACGCTTGTATTTGCTGAAGATGCAATTGCAAGGGCAGGCGCTTTGGCGACGTAAGATAGACGGTCGTCACGTGCATCAGGAGGTTGACTTTCAGTTCAGCATCAGCGCCGCGACGAGACCGCACCAATGTAAACGACCGGAACACTCATGTTCTACACCGTGAGTGCTTCCGCTCAGGATGACAAGCAAACGCCTACCGCCGCAGCCGCTTCCCCACCTGCGCCACCGTCGTCTCGTTCATCGCCGCCACCGCCGCGCCGCGCACCTTCTTCAGCAGCGACCCAACAGCCGCATCTTCATCCGTCAGCCACTCTCCCGACGCCGCCGTAAACAGATCGCCCAACCCGATCTGCTTCGCCGGCACCTTCAACCGGGCCCCCCCGTTCGGGCCCTTGCGCTGCACGATCCAGCCGCCCTTTTGCAGCAGCAGAAAGCTCCGTCGCACCATCACAGGACTCACCCCAAGCTCTTCGCCGATTGCCGCCGAGGTCAGCATCGCGCCCGGACGCGCCGACAGCGCCACCAACACCCGAAGTGCCAACGCGAATCGTCCACTCTGTGCCATGGCAAGCTAAACTAACACACCCGCGCCCCGTGCTAGCATCGGCGAGTGAAGATTCTCTTTGTGGGCGACGTCTTTGGCGCGCCCGGACGCCGCATCGTCCGCGAACATCTGCCCCACGTCCTCGAAACCCACGCCGTCGATCTGCTCGTCATCAACGGCGAAAACGCCGCCGGGGGCTTCGGCATTACACCGTCACTGGCCGAGGAGCTCTTCGATCTCGGCGCGCACGTCATCACCACCGGCAACCACATCTGGGACAAAAAAGAGATCTTCGACTACATGGCCGTGGCGCCGGACTCGCACGTCCGCGGCCGCCGCATCCTCCGCCCCGCCAACTACGCCGCCACGGTGCCAGGCTTCGGCCTCTACCAGGGTGCGCTTCCCTCGCTCGATGGCCTGCCGGGCACGAAGTACGCCGTCATTAACCTTCAGGGGCGCGTCTTCATGTCCTCCTGCGACGACCCGTTCCGTAAAGCCTCCGAACTGCTCGCCCAGGTAGCCAAAGAGACCGCCGCCAAGGTGATCCTCGTCGATCTCCACGCCGAAGCATCCTCCGAGAAATGCGCGCTCGGCTGGTATCTCGACGGCCGCGTCACCGCCGTGCTCGGCACCCACACCCACATCCCCACCGCCGACGAGCGCATCCTCCCCGAGGGCACCGCCTACCAGACCGACGTCGGCATGTCCGGCCCATACGACTCCGTCATCGGCGTCGAGACGGAACTCGTCGTCCAACGCTTTCTCACCGGGATGCCGGGCAAGTTCGAGGCCGCCAAGGGCAACGCCAAGATGTGCGCCACCCTCATTACGTGCGACGCCGCCACCGGACGCGCCAGCCACATCCAGCGCCTGATGCTTGGAGAGTAGCCATGCCCTTCCCTCCCGAGCCAACGTACTTCGAGCCACAGGAGCAGACCCACTTCTACGCCGCCCAGGGAGCGCTCTTCCTCGTCGATCCCGCCCGCGTCGTCGAACTCTTTCCCAGCGCGCAAGGCACCGATTTGATCCGCACCCTCACGCGCAAGTCCTACCCGCACGACCTCTACCGCCAGGGAGCCATCGTGCCCGCGCTCGGCGTGGAGCCGGCGCACTACACCGTCTCTGTTCGTTCCACGCAGACCGACAACGCCCCGCTGCCGCTCTCGCACATGCTCTTCTCCGCTGGCTTCGTCCTCGGCACGGAGACCGGCGACCTGCTTCTCTGCAACACCGACCGACTCCAGCACTGGACCCCGGGCACCCTTCCCAGCGGCCACGAAGAACACCCCCTTGCCAACCTTGAACGTCCGATCCACGTCAGCCCCGGATGGTACAGCGTTACGGTGGTCGTCGGTGTGCTCGACGACGAAGATGGAAGTGACGAAGCCTCCTTCTGCGCTTTCCTCCTCGATCCACAGCCGGCGAGACCGTCCTTCACCGCGGACCTTGGCAAACCGTTCAGCTTCTAACGCTTGCTCGCTTAGTGATGCTTCCCAAGCGTCTGTCCGATACAACCATCTAAGCGGTAGAGTGTCCATACGACTGCCCAGCCTACCCTATGAAGCAGGTGGACCCCAACCCGAACCCTTCCACAACCTACGGCGCGCGAACGCCGGACACGCCCCCAGGTGAGCTGAGCGCGCAAGAGCGTCTGCCGCACCTGGAACAAGTCTTTGACTCCGCACCCGTCGGGCTCTGCTTAATCGGACTCGATCTCCGTTACATCACGGTCAACGAGTGCTTCGCCACAATGTTCGAGCGAACACGTGAACACTTTACCGGCCGCACCGTTTGCGAAGCTCTGCCCGCCTTGGCCGATCAGATCATGGCACACCTGGAGCACAGCCTCACCATCGAGAGCCAAGCCTCTGTCGAACTGGCTCTAACGCCGCAAGGGGCCAACTCAAAGAAGGCGCATTCGTCCGTTTATCTACACTCGGTTCAACCGGCGCGCAATGCCTCAGGTACCCTCATCGGCTTTGCCGTCGCGCTCGTCGACATCACGGAACGCAAAGCCGCCGAAGCAGCCCTGCGCGAGAGCGAAACCGATTTTCGCTACACAGTCGAGCTCAACCCCCATCTACCCTGGTCCGCCAACGCCGACGGAAGCGCGCACTCCATCAGTTCGCGCTACAAGGACTTCATCGGCTTCACGTCCTTGCAGGCTCACCAAGGCCATTGGAAAGACCGGTTGCATCCCGAAGATCGCGACCGTGCCTTTCAAACCTGGACGAAGTCGGTTCAGAGCGGCCACCCCTACGATACGACTTACCGGCTGCATACCGCTGACGGCTCGTATCGCTGGATGCGCTCCCGTGCTTTCCCACGTCGCGACGAAACCGGAAAGATCGTCCGCTGGTACGGCACAATAGAAGACATTCACGAGCGCACACTGATCGATGAAGCGCTGCGGACCAAAACGGCTCGTCTTGAGGAGGTCTCGGCGCAGCTAGCCCTTCTTGTCCGCGAAGATCATCTCACCGGACTCGCCAATCGCCGTCACTTCGACGATGCGTTCGAACGCGAGATGAGCCGCGCTCGTCGCGCTCACCATCCGCTCTCCCTTCTTATGTTCGATGTCGACTTCTTCAAACGGTATAACGACACCTTCGGTCATCCCGCTGGCGACGTCTGCCTGCGCGACGTGGGTCTAGCCCTCAAGAAAGCACTCCGGCGCCAGGGCGATCTTGCCGCGCGCTATGGTGGCGAGGAGTTCGTCGTGTTGCTGCCCGATACACCGGAAGAAGGTGCCATGGAAGTCGCCCGATTCGCCAACGACGCGATCCGCTCCCTCAACATCCACCATCCCGTAAGCGCCACCGGCTTTTTGACGGTCAGTGTGGGCGTGGCCAGCTTCGATCCTCATCAGGATCTTGCACACCGCAATGCATCCAACAACCTGCTCCAGATGGCGGATCTTGCCCTGTACGCCGCGAAAAGCGCGGGACGCAACTGCACGATCGGCTCACGCGAGTTGAACGAACTCAGCACCCTCGAAAGCGCTTCTTAAAAGCAATGAGGCAGCCCCATGGGACCGCCTCACTGTCGTTGTGTGCGTCTACCGCCTGCGGCGCACCGGAGCCGCCGCCTTCTTCGCCGGGGCCGCCTTCTTCGCCACCACGGAGCCATCGCTCATGGTGATCATCAGCGGGCTCTGCGTATATGAAGCATAGGTGCCAAGCAGGTTCATTTTTTCGCCTACCGTGGGAACCGTCTTCAGCGGTTCCTTCATCGTGAAGGTAAAGTCCGCCACCTTCGGCGACGCTTGCACCGCATCGTCTGAGACGGCTACCTGGAGCGAGCTTTCCGTCGCCGCCACAATCACCGCGTTTGGAATCTCGACCTCCTTGCCCTTGATTGTCGCGAACACCTTCTCCGCGTCTTCGGGCGAACCGTTCTGAAGGATAAACTCCTTATCGCTCAGAGCCAGCGTTGCGAGATCCGCCGTGCTCGTTACCGTCTGGTGAGCGATGTCCGAGGCCTTCGGTGCGGGCGTGATGCTACCGGCAAAACTATCCGGTGGGTTCAGATTCGCTTTGGCCACAGCCGCCACTGCGTCATAACCCTCCGCGCTGCCGTGGAACTTCTTGTAGCAATATTGCGCCGTCGGCAACATCTGCGACTTGTACGGCTCTGGCGCATACGCCACGAACCGCGCCACATAGAACGTGCAATTCAGCAGGTCGGGCGGCGTCGACTGAAGGTACGCGTTGCCCAGAAAGAACGTGTCCTGCAAGATCGGACCCGGCTGCGTCGTCTGCTCCACCGGCACAGACGCGAGCTCTTTCTTGAAGTTGTCGATCGCCGTCGCCGTGTCCTTCTTGTTCAGCGCCGCCGTTCCGATGGCACTATAAAAGATGGGCGTTGCGCTCGTCTTCACCGTAGTAAAGTCTGCGTCGCTCATGTCTGCTGGCTTGGTCGCCGCAAGTCCCCTTGTGGCGAAATCCGCCGCCTTGTCGAGCGCCGCCTGCTTAGCCGTTGGGTCGGTAATTTGGTCCGCGCCCGTCTTGCGGAAGTAGACCTCGAACGTCAGCGCGCGCAGGTTGTTCGGATCGACGGCCAGCAAACGGTCCGCCGCGTCCAGTGTCTTGGCCGGGTCGAAGCTGCTGTACGCCAGCATAAGCTGCTGCAGCGTGTCCGTCTTCACCGCCGACTGCGGATACGCCGTCAAATACGCTTCAAGCGCCGGTGCTTTAGTCTGCGGCGTCGTCTGTCCAATCGCGTCGGTGTAGACCTTGTACTCCGCGGGAGACATCTGGACGCCACCACCAGCCGCAGCTGCCGGTGCCTGTACGAATGGGTTGCCGATGGGCTCCGCCGAAAGAACGCGCGTAGCCGGCGCGATGCTCGCGACCGCCAGGAGAGATGCAACAACGACCTTCTTCATGCCACGCTCCTCAAACCTCTTGAAATCATAGCCTCCGGTTCGCCCGGGGTCCTTCACAGCCTAACTCATCGCTCCCCCTTGCTGGCAAACCGGAGAGCGCAAACCCACGGTACGCAAGGTGCTGACGGATGTAACGAATTATAAGTCCACGCGCCACAACGCAAAGTTCACTTCGCAATAAGACGAAATCTCACCAGAGTTGCGCCAATCATCCGGTCAACACATCCGCATAGCTGGCCCATACGTAGGGTTGCGCCTCCCTTATCCACAATAGGAAGGGGTAGCCTCGTTGATCGCCCACGTTGTCCAGCGTAAAGTAAAGGAGACGCATAGGGCTGCCGCCCGCGAGGTCGCCGTTGCTCAAGCTCAAGAAGGTCCAGATTCTCGGCTTCAAATCCTTCTGCGACCGTACCGAGGTGGCTCTCGCGGGCGAAGGCATCGCCGCCATCGTCGGCCCCAACGGCTGCGGCAAGTCGAATATTTCCGACGCCATCACCTGGGTGCTGGGCGAACAGTCCGCCAAATCCCTGCGCGGCATCAAGATGGAAGACGTCATTTTTGCCGGCACCCGCGACCGCAAGCCCACCGGCATGGCCGAGGTCTCCCTCACCCTCGTCGACCCCGAAGTCTACGACTCCGCGAGCACCCACCCCGACGAAGACCTCTCCAGCGTCGTCTCCATCGATCGCAACGGCGATTGGGACGAGACCGCCCTCCGCCAACAGCGCGCCGAAGAGACAGAAGAGGCCGTAGCCGAAGCCCAGCCCGGCACGATCATCGAAGGCGAAGCTCAACCAGACACACCCGAAAATCCCGACACCAACGTCGTCCTCAAAATCCGTCGCCGCAAGTTCGGCCGCGCTCCCATCCGCGCCGGGGAGCTCACCATCACCCGCCGCCTTTTCCGCACCGGCAACTCCGAGTACCTGCTCAACGGCAAGATCTGCCGCCTCCGCGACATCCAGGACATCTTCATGGGCACCGGTCTCGGCGGCGAATCCTACGCCATCATCGGGCAGGAGCGCATCGGCCAGCTTCTTTCGTCCAAGCCCCTCGACCGCCGCGCCATCATCGAAGAGGCCGCCGGCATCACCCGCTTCAAGACCAAGAAGCGCCTCGCCGAACTCCGCCTCGAATCCGCCCGCCAGAACCTCTCCCGCGTCGACGACATCTTTGAAGAAGTCACCAAGCAGATGGGCACCCTCAAGCGGCAGGCCGCCAAGGCCCAGCGTTATCAGGAGATCCAGGCCGAGCTGAAGACCCGCCTCCGCGTCGTCCTCGCCAGCCGCCTCACCCAGCTCGACACCGATCACGCCAGCACGACCGCACAGATCGCCGCGCTTACATCGCAGATCGACGTCCACGCCGCCGCCATCGACACCATGGACGCCGCCCACACCGAAGGCGTCCGCCACGGCTACACCCTCGACGGCCAAATTCGCGAGAGCAACACCGCCGCCAACCAGTCCGCCGTCGACCTCGAACGCATTGCCGCCCGGACCGCCGCCAACGCCGACCGCGTCCTCGAACTCACCGCGCGTCTCTCCCAGGGCGGGGACGATCTCGCACAGGCCCGCGCCCAGCTCGCCACCCTCTCAGGCGAACTCGAAACCCACCGAGCCTTCGTCGAGAACGCCAACGCTGAGTCCGCCGCCTCACGCGACCACGCCCACCGTCAGCAGGCCGAGGCCCAGGCTGCCGTCCGCGCGGTAGGGGCCGCCGAGCAGGCCACCGAGCAGAACCGCCGCGCCACCATGCAGCTGATGCAGCGCGCCGCCCAATCTCGCAACGAAGAGACTCAGGCATCGGCAGCGCTCTCAGGGCTCCTGGGAGAAGCAGAGCGCCTCACCCGCGAATCTGCCACCGCCAACGCCGAACTGGAAACCCTCGGCCTTCAGCGCGGCCAGGTCAAGCTCTCCTTCGACGACGTCACCGCCCGCCTGAAATCCCTTGAAACAAGCATCGCCAGCCTCCGCGACCAGCTCGCCACCGCCCGCAACGACGAGGCCGCCTCCAAGCGCAAGGGCGACCAGCTACGCGGCGAACGCGCCACCCTCGCCGGTCGCCGCAACTCGCTCGAATCCCTGATCCGCGAGCACAGCTACTCCACCGACACGGTCCGCAACCTCTTCCGTGCCACAAAGAAACAGGACCCCGCAACCCAGCCCCTCGGCACCCTCGCCGACCTCCTTGAAGTCGGCAGCGAACACGAAGCCCTCATCGACGAGTACCTCCGCGACGAGCTCAACACGGTCGTCGTCCCCTCCTGGACCGCCGCCGACGACAACATCCGCCTCCTCCAAAAAGAAGTAGCCGGCCGCGCCACCTTCCTCATCGCACGAACTGAGGACTTGGGCGCCCCATCTTCGCCGACGGTCTCATCGTCGGCTAAGGTGGGCTCACCGAACATCGAGGGCACCACCCCCCTCCGGGACACCATCACCCTCAAGCCCGGCATCTCCCTCGACTCCATCCCCAAGCTCCGCGACGGCTTCCTCACCTCCGACCCCCACACCGCCCGCACCCTCGCCCAACAGCACCCCGAAGCCTTCTTCGTCACCCCCACCGGCGAAACCTTCCACCACCTCACCGTCACCGGCGGCCGCCCCAGCGCACAAGGCCCGCTCGCCCTCAAGCGCGAACTCCACGACGTCCAGGCCAAAGTCGACGCGGCCGAAGCCGAGCTGATGCAGACCGACCAGACCACCGCCAACCTCCACCACCACATCGCCCAGCTCAACAAAGATCTGGACGGCCACTCGCAAGAGCGCCGCGACCTCGAACGCGAGTCCGCCAACTCCGGCGCGGCCCTCCGCCAGATCGAATCCGAAGTAGCCCGCCTCGACCGCCGCCTCCAGGACTGGCAGCTCGCCCTTGCCCGCAACGGCGACGCCCGCAAGCAAAAGGAAGACCTCATCGCCCGCCGCCAAGCGGAAGCCGCAGACTTTGAGTCCAAGCGAACTGCCGCCGAGCACACCCTCGCCGATCTCCAGCAGCAACTCGAAGCTCTGCGCCGCCAACGCGAAGAGCTCCAACACGCCGCCTCAGCCGCCGCCGCAGCCCTCGCCGGCCTCGAAGAGCGCCGCCGCAACGCCGCCGCCAACCTCGACCAAACCACCCGCCTCCTCAACACGCAACAAGCCCGCATCGCCCAACTCGACGCCCAGCTCGCCGCAGCCGCAGCCGAAAAGCTCCGCCGCGAAGAAGAGACGGCCACCCTCGCCACCCAGCACACGGTCGTCGCCGAAACCCGCGCCACCGCCGTCGCCACCGCCGCCCGCCTCACCTCCGAAGCCGCCACCCTCCGCAGCGAGATGACTGCACTCGACGCCCGTCTCCGCACCCTCCGCCAAGAGACCGAAGTCTTACGCGACCAACGCGCCACTCTCAGCACCAAAGCCGCCCGCCTCGCCTCCGACCTCGAACACCTCGACCAAACCTGCGCCGAGGTCCTCGGCCTTCCCAGCGCCGACCTCCGCACCGACACCACCATCGCCCGCATCGAAGGCGACCTCCTCGCCCTCGAAGAGACTGAATCTCGCACCCTCAAGACCAAGCTCGAAGCCATGGGCCCGGTCAACATGATGGCCTTGGAGGAGTACACCGAAACAGCCGCCCGCCACCTCTTCCTCGAAACCCAGCGCCGCGACCTCCTCGACTCCATCGAAAACACCCGCGCCTCCATCAAGGAAATCGACGACGTCTCCCGCATCAAGTTCGACGAGGCCTTCAAGATCATCAACGGCAACTTCTCCATCGCCTTCACCAAACTCTTCGGCGGCGGTCAAGCCTCCATGTCCCTCACCGACGCCGAGAACTCAGGCGAATCCGGCATCGACATTCTCGCTTCGCCCCCGGGCAAAAAGCTGCAGAACATCCTTCTCCTCTCCGGCGGCGAAAAGGCCCTCACCGCCCTGTCGCTCCTCGTCGGTATCTTCCAGTTCCAGCCCGCTCCCTTCTGCGTCCTCGACGAAGTCGACGCGCCTCTCGACGAAACCAACGTCGGTCGCTTCGCCAAACTCATCGCCGAAATGTCCGCCGACACCCAGTTCGTCGTCATCACCCACTCCAAACGCACCATGCAACAGGCCGACGTCATCTACGGCGTCACCATGCAAGAGCCCGGCGTCAGTAAAATCGTCTCCGTCAACCTCAACCGCCAAGCCCAGGGCACCCGCCGCGCCGTCGCCTAAGCCATGGTGCCTGTTCTTTTCTGGTTGTCATTCCCGAAGGGAATCCGGTTCTCGCCCCACCCAACTTTGCGCAGCCGGAGCGGACCCCAAGTCCCTCCGGCACTTTTTCGCAAAAACAAACTCTGTCATCCTGAGCGAAGCGGATCACAGCCTCACCGTGATCCGCGCAGTCGAAGAACCTGCGGCTCTCCCAGTCGAAGAAAACGATTGGCTGGCTCGGAAGCGAAACGTGCGATTAAGTACCCGAGACCACCGGACAAGAATACGACGGCCACGATCCATAGACCAACCGGCTCTCGCCGCGTCCGCAGAAATGCAGTGAGGACGCCGATCACCACAAACTCATGCGTCAGGTAAACCTCATAGCTGTAACGTCCCAGCCATCGGATCGGCAAGGTCCAGCGGCTTCCCCGCTTCCGGCGCAACACGCTGCCCAGCATCACAAGACATACACCGACTCCAAGCACCGTCGTATCGGTCGCACTCCGTGCAAACACGCGAAAGACATGCCAGCCGAACATGGTTCGCGGCCACTCGAACACAATAAAGAGCGCTAGCAAAGTTCCAAGAATCTGAAGCAGCAGAGGCCCCATAGATCTCACAAATCTGGGACTGCTGGCCAGTCTGTCTGTCAGCAAGGCCGTCAAACATCCCAGCGCCACATTGTCCATGTTACCGAGATACGATTGATAGGCCCAGATCTCGTTCTTCGTATACCAGGGCGAGCGCGCGAACGGCCCGAAGAACACGAGTCCCAGCAAGATTGCAAGAAAGATCGGCCAGCTCCGGCGTCCCTTAGAACAACCGATACAAAGTAGCGGGAAAAAGAAGTAGAACATCTCCTCAACCGACAAAGACCAAAGAACGGTCCAGCTCGGAGGAAGCCATCCATGGACCGCCTCAAACCAGTTCAGTTGAAAGGTCACTGCCGCAAAGAGCGCCTGCGGCAAGGTAGATACCGAAGGTCGAATACGGAAGTCCGCAAAGTTTGCCAGACGAAGAACACTCAGAATCACTAAAAGTAATCCAAGCAGAGGAGCAATGCGGGCAAACCGTATCCTGTAAAAGGCTCCTAGCTTGATCTGCTTCAACGATCCGAAGCGCCTTAACGAAATCAAGGTAATCAGAAAGCCAGAGATCGCGAAGAACGCCGACACCCCGCTGCCGCCACCGCTGAATACAACAAATTGCAGCCAGCGGGGAAAACTCCGCCCCACCTCGTAGTCCGAAAACGACAGCCAAAGGCTTGCATGCAGCAACACGACGTTCAGGATCGAAAGTCCCCGCAGAAGATCGATCGTATCGAATCGCCCGCTATCCGGCCGTTCCGCCTCCAGGGTCATACCAGAAGAATACCGGCTAGCTCTCTTTTCGCCGCCCCTTCCGCAGCCGTACCTCCTCCACCCCAATCTCAGGCTTATCGCCCGCTAAAATCGCCCCGCGCTCCATCACATGCATCAGCTCCCGCACATTGCCCGGCCACTGGTACTCCACCAGCGTCGCCATGGCCTCCGCTGAAATCCGCTTCCGTGGCATCTCCTGTCCCAGCCGCTCCAAAAAGTGCTCCACCAGCAGCGGAATGTCCTCCGCACGTTCTCGCAGGGCGGGTACATCCAGCGGAAACACCGCCAGTCGGTGATACAAATCCAATCGGAACGTCCGCTCGTCCGACCGCTGCTCCAGCGGCTGGTGCGTCGCCGCGATCACCCGCACATCCACCCGGAACATCTCGTTATCGCCCACCTTCTGCAACTCGCCCGACTCCAGAAACCGCAGCATCTTCGCCTGCAACGCCAGCGGCATCTCGCCAATCTCATCCAGAAACAGCGTCCCTCCGTTCGCCGCCTCGATCCGCCCCATACGCGCCTTGTCCGCTCCGGTAAACGCCCCGCGCGTGTGCCCGAACAGCTCCGCCTCCAGCAGCGCTTCCGGGATGGCCGCGCAGTTCAGCACCATAAACGTCTTTGACGCCCGCGAACTCAGCCGGTGCAGCGCCTTCGCCACCACCTCTTTTCCCGTGCCCGTCTCGCCTTCGATCAGCACCGTCGCCGACCGCGGCGCGACCAGCCGGATCATCCGCGCCAACTCCTGCATCGGCGCACTTTTTCCGACTAGTTCCGCGATCGCCAAGCCCTCGGCCCGCACCGTCGCCGCTGGCAATGTCCGCCGCACTGGCTCCTCCGCAAGGACCGCCGAAGGCAACTCGCTGTCTCCTCTTGGCCGATCCGCAACCGCTTCGGGCTGTGACGACGCTCCATACCGTCCATCCTGCTGCACCTCGCGCAGTGCGTGCATCAGCTCGTGCCGTCGCGGACTCCGCGTTCCCCCCGGGTCCACCCCGCCATCCACCCGCAACAGATCGACGCCCGGATACAGCGCCCGCACTTGACCCGCTACCTCTTCTACTTCAAGATCCGGCAGCCAGCTATCCAACAACAGTGCCTCAGGCCGCGACTGATCCAGCAGATGCAGGACATCCGCCCCGCCCACCGCTTCACGCACCTGCCAGCGCATGTTCTGCAACGATTGCCGCAGCAAACCGCGCATTCCTGCGTCCGCGCTCGCCACCACAACGCTCCTTATCGCCGGCACGTCTTTGCCAAGGTTGATCGCCGGCACCTGCCCAGCCTGCACACTTCGGTCCGCAAATGTCCGATTCACTGATGGCCCTCCCGCTCGTTCGGCCGTTCCAATTGCAACGCGGACCGTACCAGCGTCCGCATCGTGTTTACCCGCTCGTTCAGCCGCCCGCATTCGCGCAGACACTCGGCCAGCGTCTTGTCCACGCTGCCCGGTTCTCCGCTTTCGCGCTCCATCTGCTCAATTTCGATGCGACATTGCAGCGCGGTCAACGGCTGACAAATCTCATGCAGATGATGCGCCAGCCGCGTCAGTAAACTTCCAGATTCCGCTTCCGCCCCGCCTTCCGAAGACGCGGCGCTCACCGAGCCTCCGCGACTCGGCCAAGAGCCGCAAAGCCGACCTCGGATCGCACCGGCTTCTTCATCCCCGCCGTCCCGCCAATCACGTATCCCGAGCCGCGGATCGTCTCGATCACCGTCTCGCCCGAGCTCCCCACATGCCCCGCCGGAGCCAGCTTCTTCCGCAGGTAATTGACATACACGTCCACCACATTCGTCCCCGCGTCCGGCACCATCTGCCATACTTCGCGCAGCAACTCCGTCCGCGAGCAGCACTGCCCTCGCCGCGCCAGCAGAAACTCCAGTAGCGAAAATTCCTTGCCCGTCAGATCGACCGCCACACCATCGCGGGTCACCTTGTGGGTCATCCGGTTGAGCTCGATCGGTCCATGCCGCAGCACCGGATCGGCATACTGCTCACGCCGGCGCAACAACGCCTTACACCGCGCCCGCAGCTCGTGAAAGGAGAACGGCTTCAAGAGGCAATCGTCCGCGCCTAGGTTGAAGCACTTCACCTTTTCATCGAGGTTGCTCCGTCCCGTCAACACCAGAACCGCCGTCTGCTGGCTCTTCGCCCGCAGTTCCACCAGCACCTCCACCCCGTCTTTGCGCGGAAGACTCAGGTCCAGTACCACCAGGTCGTACTCCCGTTCTTCCAGCAGCGCCATGGCCGCTTCCCCATCCCCTACCCACTCCGTTTCGTGTCCCTCCACAATCAAACCTTTTTGCAGAAACGAGCCCAAGGCAGCATCATCATCGACAATCAAGACCTTCATCTAGTGTTCTCCTCAAAGCAGTGAACCTCTACATCCCGGCTGTGCGCCACTCCAGTTACCGTCGCGGGTGTCGCTTGATTACCTTGCGGGTTTTCTCAGGAACCTGCAACCTAAACCCGCCTCTTCGGCCTGCGCAACTTGCCAAAACAGGAATGAACCGTCCGTTCTCAAGAACACCGGCTAACTAATTCGCCAATGTTCCCAAATAAATACTTGCAGTTCGCTTTATCTTCGCTACAATTGGCGCATGGCTATCACGCGGCGGCAAAAAGAAGTAATCGACTTCCTTTCCGGCTTCACCCAGAAGAACGGCTACTCCCCTTCCTACGAAGAAATCGCCAACGGTTTAGGCCTCAGCTCCCTCGCTACAGTCCACAAACACATCACCAACCTCCAAAACAAAGGCCTTCTTGCGCGCGGCCACAACCGCAGCCGGTCGATCGATGTTCTGCCCAATCGTTCCGCCAAGCGCGGTTACGACCGGCTCCCCATGCTCGGCCGCATCGCCGCCGGCCGCCCCATAGAAGCCATCGAAGCGAATGAAACCATCTCACTCGGAGACATCATCGGCAACCGGGAGGTGTTTGCATTAGAAGTTCGTGGCGATTCCATGCGAGATGAGCACATTGTTAACGGCGACTATGTCTTAGTGGAACGTACCAACACCGCCCGCGAGGGAGAGATCATCGTCGCCCTTATCGACGGTGCCGACGCCACCCTCAAACGCTTCTACCGCGAAGGCGGCATGATCCGCCTCCAACCATCCAACAAAGAGATGGCACCCATCTACGCCCACGCCGCCAACGTCGCCATCCAGGGCAAAGTCCTCGGCGTCCTCCGCAAATACTCCTAAGTTCAACGCACCCCCCGCGCGCAGTCCTTGCCTTTGCTTTTCTGGTTGTCATTCCCGAAGGGAATCCGCGTTCCGGCCTCCCCGGCATTTTCGTCACGGAACTATCCGCAATCCCCCTGCGTACACTAAACCGGAAGCGCATCCGCACCCCGGAGGAACCCGCAAGTGGCCACGCAGCGCAAGAAACGTAACCTCTACCTCTGGATCGGCCTCGCCGTCCTGCTCCTCGCCGTTGTCGGCGGAGTCGTCTACGCCGCCACCTCCGGCCCCACCAAGATCGACCCCTCCCAGCTTGCCAAAGCCGAAAAAGGCGACATCGCCCGCTCCGTCGTCGCCACTGGCAAGGTCCAGCCCATCACCAAAGTCGAGGTCAAATCCAAGGCCTCTGGCATCGTCACCGACCTCAAGGTTGACATCAACGCCCAGGTCCACAAGGGCCAGCAGCTCGCCCAGCTCGATCAAGTCGAAATCCTCGCCCAGGTCGCCGCTCAGCGCGCTCAGCTCACCGCCGCCGAATCCAACGCCAAGGCCGCTACCGCCGCCATCGAATACGACAAAGTCGCCGCCCAGGCCCCCGACCTCCCCATGGTCAAGCACACTTACGAGCGCGCCGCCGAGATGTCCAAAGACGGCGTCGTCTCCCGCCAGTCACTCGACGACGCCCAGCAAAAGTACCTCTCCGCCGCCAACACCCGCGACAAATCCGTCGCCCAGATCACCGTCGACCAAGCCAAACTTCGCCAGGCCCAGGCCCAGGTCGCCCAGGCCCAGGCCTCCCTCCGCCAGCTCGAAGAGCAGCTCTCCTACACCGTCATCCAGTCCCCTATGGACGGTGTCATCCTCTCCCGCGACGTGGAAAAAGGCGATGCCGTCTCCTCCATCCTCGTCCTCGGCTCCACCGCCACCCTCGTCATGACCATCGGCGACATCTACCAGGTCTACGTTCAGGGAAAGGTCGACGAGTCCGACATCGGCAAGGTCTACCTCGGCCAGCCCGCCCGCATCAAGGTCGAATCCTTCAAAGACAAGACCTTCTCCGGCAAAGTCACCCGCATCGCCCCCCTCGGCGTCGAAAAAGACAACGTCACCACCTTTGAGGTCCGCGTCTCCATCGACAACCCCGGTGGCGAGCTCAAGGCCAACATGACCGCCAACGCCGAAATCCTCCTCGAAGAGCACAAAGCCGTCCTCACCGTCCCCGAACAAGCCGTCATGTACGACAAGGACCGCAACGCCAGCGTCCAGGTCCCCGACCCCAAACAAAAAACCGGCCGCCGCAAAGTCGACATCAAGGCCGGCATCTCCAACGGCACCAAAACCGAAATCCTCGCCGGCCTCAACCCCGGCGACACTGTCATCCTCCAGCAATAATCCTCTCCTCGCAGTTGCCTTTGCTCCTCTGGTTGTCATTCCCGAAGGGAATCTGCGTTTCGGTCCATTTCCGTAGCTCCGCCGCTTCTCTTGTTTGTCATTCGGCCGCTTCTCTTATTTGTCATTCCGCAGCGAAGCGGAGGAATCTGCTTTCCTCTCGGTGCCCCAACACCCTTCACTCACCCAGGTCCAACGGCCTGACCACCCAAGGAGCCCCATGAAGACCGCCATCCTCCTCCTCTCCCTCTCCACTGCCGCCACTGCCGCCTTCGCCGCCGAAAAATCCTTCGACCGCACCCTCACCTCCTCGCCTAATCCCACCATCTTCGTCGAAACCAACTCCGGCAACATCCACCTCCACCCAGGTTCGGGCAACCAGGTCCACATCTACGCCAAAATGCACTCTAGCCACGGCTGGCTCGGCGGCTCCGACAGCGATGTCGAAGCCCGCATGCAACGCATTGCCAACGAACCGCCCATCCGCCAGGACGGCAACATCATTAAGATCGGCGAGCACAACGAACACAGCAACGACAGCCTCTACCGCAACATCTCCATCGACTACGACATCACCCTCCCCCGCGCCGCCATCCTTGAAGCCGGCTCCGGCTCCGGCGACATAACCGTCGAAGACGTAGGCGCATCCCTCAAAGCCCACACTGGCTCCGGCAACATCGCCGCCCGCGGCATCGGCGGCCCCGCCGACCTCCACACCGGCTCCGGCGACATCCGCTTCGAGCAGGCAGCCTCCGGCGACGTCCGCGCCCAAACCGGCTCCGGCACCATCCACCTCAACGGCCTCTCCGGCGGTCTCGATACCCACACCGGCTCCGGCGACATCACCGTCTCCGGCACCCCCACCACCGACTGGCGTCTCCAGACCGGCTCCGGCGGCATCCACCTCGACCTCGGCCCCAAGGCCCACTTCAACCTCGACGCCAACACCGGCTCCGGCTCCGTCCACACCGATCAACCCATCATGATGCAAGGTTCCCTCGACAAACACCACGTCCGCGGCGCGGTCAACGGCGGCGGCCCCACCCTCAGCGCCCACACCGGCTCCGGCGACATCGACATCCGCTGACCGCTCAGCACGTCGCCTCTCTTGCTTTAGTATTTGTCATTCCGAAAGGAATTGTGTTCTGTCTTTCTGTTTGTCATTCCCGAAGGGAATCTGCGTTTGCAGCCTCTCCACCCCGACGGGTGCCCCTCCTTCGCGACAGCCTCACCGTCGCTAAGGTGGGTTCCATTCCGCAGGAGTTCCACTCTACTCTTGCCTCTGGTGTCATTCCCGAAGGGAATCCACGTTTCGACCGTCATCCACGACTGTCTAAAATAAAACCTTCAAATATGGGCCAAAAACGCGTGTCCAGCCCCAAACCCTCTAACTCCAACAAAACAAACCACATAAACTTGTGCATAAGTTACACTCCACCTGCTATAGTTTAAATAGAAGCGCAGAAAGGCCCGGCCACAAGCCGGGCCTTTCCCTGTTAACCACTTCGTACCGGGTGTACCGAAGTACACCCCTAACCCGTTCATAATCAACACTTTGTACTTAAAGTACCCGGAGGGGGTACCCGCCATGAACCAGCGTCCCGAGCAGTTCCGTTGCCGCCACATCTTCACCGATGGCCGCCGTTGCGGCAGCGCCAGCCTCCGCGCCGAGAACTTCTGCTTCTACCACGACACCACCCGCCGCCCCGCGCCTCGTTCCAAAGCTACCGCCCTTGCTCCCTTCGCCAATCCAGCCGACGACTTCCAGATCGCCATGCCCGAGGACCGCCACGCCGTCCAGCACGCCATCGGCGAAATCCTCCGCCGCGTCGCCGCCAATCAGCTCGACTCCCGCCGCGCCGCCCTTCTGCTCTATGGTCTCCAGATCGCCAGCAGCAACCTCCCGCGCGCGGACAAGACCGCCAAAGACCCAAAAACAAACGCCGCCGACCTCATCGACGAAGTCGTTGCCGACCCCGAACTCGGCCCCATCGCCCCCATCGGCCCACCGCTTGCCGTAGACCGGGAGCTCAACACCATACAAAAACTACTCCTCCGCCGCGAGGTCGACCGCCGCGAGATCGCCGAGCAGAAACTCGCGATCGTCCTCGAAGCCTTTCCCGACGCCGCCTCCGCCCTCCCCAAAGGCCCCATAGCCCCTGCCACCGCCAACTTCTTCTACGACGAAAAAGGAGACTTCCAATGGAAACCCGAGGTCTACAACCTCCCCTCCGCAACCTAAACTGAACCGATGCACTTCAAGCTTCTCGTCTTCGATCTCGACGGCACCCTCATCGACTCACGCCTCGATCTCGTTCACTCGGTGAACGCCACGCTCGCCCACCTCGACAAACCTGCCCTGCCTGAAGCCGTCATCGCCTCCTACATCGGTGACGGCGCAAGCATGCTGATCCGTCGCGCTCTCGGTGACCCGGACGGCGGCACGCATGACGAGCAGTATGTCACCGGCGCGCTCGCCTTCTTCCTCGATTTCTACCGCGTCCACAAACTCGACCACACCACCCTCTACCCCGGCGTCGTCGAAGCCCTCACCACCATCCGCGCCCAGCACCCGGAGCTCCTCATGGCCGTTCTCACCAACAAACCCGTCCGGCCCGCGCGCGAGATCTGCGCCCACTTCGGCCTCCATCGCTTCTTCTTCCAGAACTACGGCGGCAACAGCTTCCACACCAAGAAGCCCGATCCGCTCGGCCTCCACACTCTGATCGCCGAAGCCGCCATCATCATGGGACAACCGATAACTCCCGCTCAAACTTTGATGATCGGCGACTCGGACGTCGATATCCTCACCGCCCGCAACGCCGGTGCCCACTCGCTCGCCTGCACCTACGGCCTCGCTCCTCAAACCCTGACCGCCGCTCAACCCGATGCCTTCGTCGATTCACCAGCCGAATGGCCCAACACAATCGCAAGCCTCGTTCTAGACACAAGCAGCAAGTTACCTGGAAGCTGAGAATGCCGGCGTCGTAAGCAGATGGCTACCAGGCGCGTATCCTGTGCTCTAGAGGAGCAAGATCATGCGAGTCGGTTCCACTATTTCCCTGTCTGTTCTTTTCGTCCTTGCCGGATGCCAGCATAACGACCTTGCTCCGAGAGACAACAGCACCTTCGGCAAGCGCCTGCAGTGCGCTCAACTCGCCACCTCCGGCAAGTGGGAGACATTGCCCGACGGTCCCTTCCTCGATAACACCTTCTACTCGCCATCGCTGGACACCTGCGTTTTTGTGACGAAACACAGCCACCGCGGCGAGAAGGAAGGCGACATTCACAACGAGGTCTTCCTCATCGACGCGCTGACTCGCAAGCAGCTCTGGGCCAACGATCCGGAAAAGGGAGAGACCGAAGACCAAATTAACGCCAAGTTGACCGACGAGCTGAAGCAGTTACAAATCAATCCCTAACATAACGGCACGCAACCGGCGTCACGTATCCTGTTCCTCTATGCCAAAGCTCTCCATTCGCGACCTCGACCTCGCCCACAAGCGCGTCCTCATTCGTGTGGACTTCAACGTCCCCCTCAAAGACGGCATCATCGGCGACGACACACGCATCCGCGAAACGCTGCCCACCATTGAGTACGCGCTTCGCCACAAAGCCAAGGTTATCCTCTGCTCGCACCTCGGTCGTCCCAAAGGTCAGCGCGTTGGAAGCATGAGCCTTCGGCCGCTCGTCGATCGTCTCCGCACCCTGCTCGACCACGTGCTTGACCCGGCCGAGAACGTGGCCTTCTCCCCCGATTGCGTCGGCGAGATCGCCACCGAGATGTGCACGCAGCTCGCCTCCGGTCAGACGCTGCTGCTTGAGAACCTCCGCTTCCACCCGGAAGAGGAAGCCAACGATCCGGCCTTTGCCGCCCAACTCGCCGCCCTCTGCGACCTCTACGTCAACGACGCCTTCGGAGCCGCGCACCGTGCCCACGCCTCCACCGAAGGCGTCACCCACCATGTAGCCCAATCCGCAGCCGGTCTGCTCATGGAGAAAGAGCTCACCTATCTCGGCAAGGTGCTGGAGCAGCCCGATAAACCGCTCGTCGCCATCATCGGTGGGGCCAAGGTCTCAGACAAGATCGAGGTCATCGACTCGCTTCTCGACCGCGCCGACACCCTCATCATCGGCGGCGGCATGGCCTACACCTTCCTCAACGCTCAGGGCCAGACCACCGGCAAGTCGCTGGTCGAGCAGGATAAGATCGACGTCGCCCGCTCCGCCCTCGACAAAGCCCGCGAGAACGGCGTCAAGCTTCTCCTGCCCGTCGACCACATCCTCGCCGACCGGTTTTCGCCGGACGCGGCCACCCAAACCTTCTCCGGCACCGGCCCCTTTCCGCGCGACTGGATGGCTCTCGACGTTGGCCCCGAGACCCAGGCACTCTTCGCGGCCGAGATCGCGGGTGCCCGCACCGTCCTCTGGAACGGCCCCATGGGCGTCTTCGAGATGCCCGCTTTCGCCGCCGGAACCAACGCCATCGCTAAGGCGGTCGCCAACGCCGACGCCACCACCATCGTCGGCGGCGGAGACTCGGTCGCCGCTATCCACAAGTCCGGCTTCGCCGACCGCATCACCCACATCTCCACCGGCGGCGGAGCAAGCCTGGAGTTCCTCGAAGGCAAAACGCTTCCCGGTGTCGCGGCGATTCCGGAAGCCTAATATCCGTCTGGTATGCTGCGGACCGTCAAAGCAAGTAGCTGAACGCGACGAAGTCACCGCATCAGCTACTTGCATACGGAATGCGATTACGTGAGCTTGTTGATCTCTTGCTTGGCCGCCTCCACTGCGGCGGCAGTTTTCTCCGGTCCGCCACCGATACCCTCGGCCCGGATCACTTCGAAGTCTTTGATACCCAGGAACCCAAACACGGTCTTGAGATACTTTTCCTGAAAGTCCGCGGCTTCATACGGCGATCCCGGCCCATAGGCTCCACCACGCGTGGAGACGATGATGATCTTGCGGCCGCCGAGCAGCCCTTCCGGACCCGCGCTTGTATAGCGAAAAGTTACGCCAGGTACGGCTAGCATGTCGACCCAAGCCTTAAGCTGGCTGGGGATGCTGAAGTTGTACATGGGAGCACCGATCACGATCGTGTCGGCGGCCTGGAACTCCTCGAGAATCTTTTTGCCGGTTTCCAGTTCGTGCTTCTGTTCAGGGGTGCCGTCGTAATCGGCCCCGAACTGGCGAAGGACCGCCGTGTAGTGCTGAAGTGGCTCCGCGGCCAAATCCCGATACACCACCTTCGCATCTGGGTGAAGAGATTTGAGCTTAGTGACCACATCTTTGGTAAGCGGGCGGCTGACAGATTTCTCTCCGGTCACGCTGGAGTCGATGTGCAAAATATTCATAAGTGTTCCTTTCGCGAGTGCCTAACGGTGACAGTTACCGGAATTGGATGCGCGCGGTCCATAGGCGACTCCATCGTTATTGTTGCTGGGCCTTCAGCGCAATGATCACCACTTGAAGCGGCACATGGTCCGCGAAAACAGTACACGTAATCCTCAAGCACGATTCGCCGATAAACACGAAGTGCCGCAGCTCATTCCAGCGCCTGTCTTGCACCAGTACGAATCCGCATTCGGCCTGCCCATGAGCTTTATCGCGCGGCAGCCCATCCTCGACGTGCACCAGAACGTCTTCGGCTACGAGCTGCTGTTTCGCGCCGGTTGGGAGAACATCTTTACCGGCGACAACGACGCCTCCACCCGGCAAATGATCGACAGCACCCTCTTCCATGGGATCGAGGCGCTTACGTGTGGCACCCGCGCCTTCGTCAACTGCACCCGTGAAGCGCTCGTCGGCCGATTGGTCACCTTTCTGCCGCCCGCATCCACCGTGCTTGAAGTGCTGGAGACAGTAGTCGTCGACGATGAAGTGCTTGCGAGCGTTCGCGACCTCAAAGCGCTGGGCTACAAGATCGCGTTGGATGATTTTCTTCCCGGTTCCGGAAGTGATTGCCTGCTCGATCTAGCCGACTACATCAAGCTCGATCTACGCGCCTCGACGGCTGCCGAGCTTACCGAGTATTGTCATGTTCTTCGGCACACTCCAGCCTCGCTCCTCGCTGAAAAGGTGGAGACGCCCGCGGAGTTCAAATTTTCTCTTAAAGCCGGCTTCCAGTACTTTCAAGGTTACTTTTTCGCGCGGCCTACTGTGGTAGTCAATCGTGAGATTCCCGCCAATCGCCTCATCTACCTCCAGCTGCTCGGTGCCATTGCCGACCCAGCGACGTCTTGGAAACAACTTGTCGATCTCGCGATGACCGACGCGTCCATCTGCTTTCGCATTCTGCGTCTGGTCAACTCCGCCAGCTTCGGTGCCAATGGGCGCATCTCCTCCATTCGCCAAGCACTGCTTATGATGGGGCAACTCGAGTTCCACAAGCTCCTCACGATTGCCGCCGCCGCCTGCTTCCAGAAGAGCGGAAACTTCTCCCCCGAACTCACCTTGATGTGCCTCCATCGCGCCCGGTTCTGTGAACTCGTCGCTCCGTTAGCTGGGCAAGATGCCCCCGAGCAATACCTGATCGGCCTCCTTTCCGTGGTCGACGCCATGCTTCAAGCACCGATGACGCGGATTCTCCAGGTGCTTCCTCTGCAGCCCGCCGCTGAGAGCGTTCTTCTGGGCGAAGACAGTCCGGCCGAGCTGCCGCTGCGTCTGATCCGCTGCTATGAGCAGAGCGATTGGGAAGCCTGCTCCAGCCTTTGCCATGCGCTCGGCCTTCCCGAAGCCGACCTCGCTCGCATCTATGTGCAATCCCTGCAATGGGCGACTCTCCAGGTACGCGAGTTCGCCCAGGTCTAATGCCTCTTCCCAACAAGGCATGGAGATGGAATACTAGCCATCCATGCGAAAACCGCTGATCGCCGGCAACTGGAAGATGTACAAGACGCCCAAGGAGTCGCTCGCCTTCCTCGATGAGTTCCTTCCGCTCATGCGCGACCACACCGCGCACGACATCACTCTCTTCCCTACCATGTCGTCGCTCGGCTACGTCATCGATCGCCTGAAAGGTACCGCCGTTTCAGCGGGCGCGCAGACGATGCATTGGCTGAACGAAGGTCCCTACACCGGTCAGACGTCGCCCACCATGCTCGCGTCGATCTGCTGCGACCATGTGCTCCTCGGCCACTCCGAACGCCGCATCTACGCCAACGAGACTGACGACATGGTCAACTGGAAGCTAAAAGCCGCGCTCGCACACAACCTGACGCCGATCGTCTGCGTGGGCGAATCGAAAGACAAGCGCGAGGCGGGCCTGACCGAAGCTGTGCTCAACTGGCAGGTCGCCTGCGCTTTAAACAGCATTCGCGCGGAAGACGCAGCACCCGTTGTCATCGCATACGAGCCAGTGTGGGCCATCGGTACCGGCTCCATGGCAACACCCGATCAGGTGTCCGATGCCCACTGCATCATCCGGCGCGAAGTCGCCGCGCGCCTTGGTCAAAGCTGCGCCGACGATATGCGCATCCTTTATGGAGGCAGCGTCAAGCCCGAAAATATCAAGACCTTGATGGCCGAGCCTGAGATCGACGGCGCTTTGGTAGGTGGAGCTAGTCTCGACCCACAGTCGTTCGCCGATCTCATTCACAACGCCATGCAAGACTGAGCCCGACTGTACAGACTAGGGACGCCAGTAGCCGCGGTGATGCCGGTAATAACGATGATGATACCGGCGATGATGATAGCGGCGATGATGCGGTCCGAAATGTAAATTAATCTGCGCGTCCGCCGGTGTTACAGCAGTCGCAAATACAACCGCAACGATGAGCCCGAGCAGCCATCTCCCCAATCGCTTCATAGTCTCCTCCATCCATACCTTCTACTCTTGTGATGCATAGAAGAAGGCTTGGAGATACGGCCAGGGCGGACCTTTCGGTAAACCAGCGCTTACCGCACCACACCCATCTGGTCCATCGGCCAATACACAAACGCCGCCTTGCCGTAGATCAGGCTCCGATCCACTGGACCGAAGTCCCGGCTATCGCTCGAAATCGACCGGTGATCGCCCATCACGAAATACTCTCCGGGCGGCACTATTGTCTCAGCCAGGGAACGCTCATCCTGATAGCGCTTCGGCACATAGCGTTCGCTGAGCGGCTGGCCGTTCACGTACACCGCCCCCTCGTCGATCTTGATGGTATCGCCCGGCACGGCGATCACTCGCTTGATGTAGCTTTTCGCATGATCGTGCGGATACAGAAACACCACCACATCGCCATGCTCGATGTGACCCACCCGATACGCAATCTTATTGATAAAGAGGCGGTCCTGATCCTCAAGCACCGGCAGCATGCTCGTCCCCTCCACACGCACCGGCTGATACAGAAAGATGATGATGAACGCTGACACTACAACCGAGACCATCAGGTCGCGCAGCCAGGAATGCGTCCCACCGTGACCGCTTTCAGCTATCTTGCCGGTACCCGTTCCTTCCGTCACGCGCTCACTCCGCTCCCGATATCTTTAGACGCCAGCGCAACCACTTTGTTCATCCTCGGGTACCCCTCTCGGTTTGCGCAACCCTCTGTGCTCCCACCGCGGACGCCAGACACACCGTCTACTTATACGTAGCCTACTTGAATAAATTGCCAAGTTTACATGACTTTCGTGCAGCGTCCCAGCTACCCGCGCAGGCAGCTCGCCGCATCACACACTAGGCTTTGGGATGAGGTGCATACCTGTTCTTTTATCCCTGTAAGCAGCGGCAAAGGCATAGAATGGCTATACCGAGTCTGGAGCGACATTGAATGGCAACTCTCACCATGACCGAGCAGACCTCCCCTGGCAATTCGCAGTCCGGCAATCTCCGTTCCAACGAACGAACCCCCGCTAACCTCAACACGCTGACCACGGAGACTTCTAATACGGCCTCCGAAGGCTTCGACACCAAGTCAGCGCTTGAAATTGCCCGCATTATCAATCACGAAGACGCCAAGATCGCCACCGCCGTCAGGAAGGCGCTCCCCGAGATCGCCATCGTCATCGACACCGTCGCCCGTTCCCTCCGGGATGGAGGCCGTCTCATCTATGTCGGTGCTGGCTCCAGTGGCCGCACCTCGTCGCTCGACGCCTCGGAGTGCCCGCCAACCTTCTCCACTGCGCCTTCGCAAGTGCAATACATCATGGCTGGTGGCCCCAAGGCGCTTGCCTCCGCCGCAGATGTGAACGAAGATTCCCCCGAGATTGGCCAGCGTGACATCGCCCGCCGGCGTCCCACGCGCAAAGACATCATCATCGGCGTCTCCGCGAGCGGCCTCACCCCCTATGTCGTCGGCGCGGTGGAATATGCCCGTGCGCGCGGAGCCAAAACCGCCGCCGTCACTTGCAACTACAACACGGCGCTCGCGGAGGTCTCCGACACCACCATCGTCGCAGAGGTCGGTCCCGAGGTCATCTCCGGCTCGACCCGTCTCAAGGCCTCCACAGCCCAGAAGATGATCCTCAACATGATCACTACTGGCGCGATGACCCGGCTCGGCTACGTCTACGACAACCTGATGGTCAACGTCCACATGAAGAACGCCAAGCTCGTCGAGCGCGGCATCCGTGTGCTGATGACCGTCACCGGCGTCGACCGCGACACCGCCATCCGCACCATCAAGTCCGCTGGGAAGTCCATCCCCATCGCCGTCGTCATGCTCAAGGCTAACGTCGACAAGATGGAAGCCGTCCGCCGCCTCACCAAATCCGACGGCAACGTCCGCCTTGCCATCGACGATTCCCGGCTGGAGCTTTAACGTCCCCGGTAGCTTGCAGCCACACGGAGAGGGACCGATGGAGAACGCGGTCAGCGTTTTAGTTCCCACCTACAACACTGCCCACCTCCTTCCGGAAACTCTTGATTCCATCCTGTCCCAAACCTATGTCCCCAGCGAAGTTATCGTTGTAGACGATGGTTCAACCGACGCCACACAAGAAGCCCTGGTCCGCTTCGGCAACAGGATCGTCTACCATCGCGTAGAGAACGGTGGCGTCTGTCGCGCCCGCAACATCGCCGCGAAACTTGCCTCGTCTCCCTTCCTCGCCTTTTGCGACTCCGACGACCTTTGGCTTCCCCATAAGCTCGCCCAGCAGATGAGCCTGCATGAGAGCAATCCCCAGCTCGACTACTCCTTTACCAACTTCCGTCTGGTCGTAGATGGAACATGGGCGGAGAGCACCAAACTCGACGACGCGCCGGAGGGCCTCTTCCCAAACTTCGCTCGGCAAGCGCCTCCCTTCGTATATGGCGGCTCCTTGTACGATCAGATTCTCGTCTTTCAACCGATCTGGCCCTCCACCATCGTTCTCAGGCGGTCGCTCCTCAACCGGCTCGGCGGCTTTCGCGAGGAGTTTGGAAGAAACCCGTCGGAGGACTTCGAGTTTGCTTTGCGCTGCGTGGCACAGGGTCCGATCGGCATTGTCCGGGAACCGGTCGTTGGCGTAAGACGGCACGGTGCGAACTTTTCAAGGGACATGGAGGCCAATGCGCGCGGACAAATCACCATTATGGAATACGCGCTCGGCCACCATCCCATCAATGAGGCCACGCGGTCCATCCTGCGCCGGGAGATCGAACTCCGTCACGTCGAGCTCTCCTACGGTGCCTTCCGCCGCGGCGAGTTCCACGAAGTCGTCGCCCACCTTTCAGACCTCTCCTCCGTCTCGCTGGACCCTAAAACTCGCCTGAAACTCTGGATCGCTCGTCTGCCGGCTCCCCTTGCAAGGGCCGCGCAGTCGCTTCTACTCCGTTGATCCCTCTGCTATCTTTACCTTAGTGGAGGAAGTAAAGATGGCTTCCGCATGTACCATCAGCAGCAAAGGGCAGATCACCGTCCCTCTCGCCATCCGCAAGCGCCTCGGCGTCAAACCCGGCGACCGCGTTGAGTTCATCGAAGAGGATGGCAAGACCGTCCTCCGCCCAATTCCACCCGCAGTCAACCCCTTCGACAAGTGGATCGGCGCTCTGCCAGCCTTCAACAGCATCGAAGAGATCAACGCCTGGATACGCGATATGCGCGGCTGGAACGACGAAGATATAGTGTGAGAACAGCGCTCGATACCAACGTGCTTTCACGCCTGCTCAGCGGAACGCGCGACGCCCCGCTCATCAGCGCATCTTTAGAAGAGGCGAAGCGCAAGGGCACAATCTTCATCTCGGTCGTTGTACGCGCCGAGCTGCGCGCCTACCCTCGCATTACCGATGACCTTCTGAGCCTCTTCCTTGCCGATACCGGCGTTGACGTCGATCTCCAAATCGCTGAAACCGTTTGGTTGGAGACAGGCCGGCGCTTCTCCCTTTACGCGGATCGGCGCCGCGCAGCCATCAACGAAGGCCCTCGGAGGCTCTTGGCGGATTTCATCATCGGCGCACACGCCCTTATGCACGCGGACCGCTTAATGACGTTCGATACTGCTCTTTACAGAAGAAACTTCCCCGAGTTACCCCTCCTGACTCCCGCCATAGAGTAGCCGCCCAGATATCCATCAATCCCCGTAAACTAAGTAGATGGACAAGTTCGTTGTACGCGGCGGCAACCCTCTTCTCGGCACCATTAAAGTCTCCGGAGCCAAAAACTCCGCTCTTCCCTGCATGGCCGCCGCCATCCTCACCGAGGACGAGGTCGTCCTCGAAAACATCCCCCAGGTCCGCGACATCGAAACCGAGCGCCGGCTCCTCGAATCCATGGGCGCACAGGTCGAGCTCGGCTACGGACGGGCCCAGCACCGCACTTCCATTCAGTGCGCCGTCCTCTCCGATCCCGTCGCCAAGTACGAGATCGTCAAGACCATGCGCGCCAGCTCCCTCGTCCTTGGGCCACTCATCGCTCGCACCGGCATCGCCCGCGTCGCCATGCCGGGAGGCTGCGCCATCGGCGGCCGTCCTATCGACCTCCACATCAAAGGCCTCGAAGCCATGGGCGCCACCATCACCCAAGACCACGGCTACCTCGAAGCCCGCACCGACCGGCTCCGCGGCGCACACATCGTCTTCGACAAGATCACCGTCACCGGCACCGAAGACCTCCTGATGGCCGCTACCCTCGCCGACGGCGAAACCCTCTTCGAAAACTGCGCCCGCGAACCCGAAGTGACCGACCTCGCCGCCCTCCTCACCGCCATGGGCGCAAAGATCGAAGGCGCGGGCACCTCCACCATCCGTGTGCAGGGTGTCGCCAAACTCCACGGCGCGCGCCACCGCATCAACCCCGACCGCATTGAGGCCGGCACCTTCCTCATAGCCGGAGCCATTACCGGCGGCGACCTTAATGTGGATTGCTGCGATCCAACCCACCTCGCCTCCCTCATCGCAAAGCTCCAGCAATGCGGCGTCCGACTCGACGTCGGCAAGGACAACATCCGCGTCCGCTCCGAAGGTGGCCAGGGAGCCTCCGGCCTGCGCGCCGCCGACATCACCACCGAAGAGTACCCCGGCTTTCCAACCGACATGCAGGCCCAGTTCATGGCCCTCGCCACCCAGGCCGAAGGCACCACCACCGTCACCGAAAACATCTTTGAAAACCGCTTCATGCACGTCCAGGAACTCATCCGCATGGGCGCAAACATCTCCGTCCACGGCCGCACCGCCACCATCCGCGGCAAGTCCCCGCTCCAGTCCGCCGCCGTCATGTGCTCCGACCTCCGGGCCTCCGCCTCGCTCGTCCTCGCCGCCCTCGTCGCCGACGGTGAAAGCATCCTCGACCGCGTCTACCACATGGATCGCGGCTACGAGCGCCTCGAAGAAAAGCTACGCGGCGTCGGTGCCCAGATCCGCCGGATGGGCGACGTCTTCGGCAAAAAGTAAGGCACGTCACACACGATTCGTCGCATACTACCGATAGAGGTGCAATCATGGCCACCGCGATCTCGCCCCCAGCTCTTCTCTCGCTCGAAGAGTATCTCCACACCAGCTACCATCCCGACTGCGACTTCGTGGACGGGCTTTTAGAGGAGCGCAACGTGGGCGAACGCGACCGTAACCGCGTACAAATTCTCCTGGGTGGATGGTTTCTTGCCCACGAAGAGGCTTGGAACATTGATGTTCTGCCCGAACAGCGCACCCGCGTCTCGTTCGCCAAAGTCCGTGTTCCCGACCTCTGCCTCCTTCGCGCCGACGCTCCGAATGAGCAGGTTCTGCTCACGCCGCCGTTGCTCTGCGTGGAGATACTCTCCCCCGAAGACCGGCTTCCACGCGCCGCTCTTATGATGGACGATTACGCCGCAATGGGCGTCCCACACCTCTGGATCATCGATCCCCAGGACCGTGTCGCCTACGACTACGCCAAAGATGGTTTGCTCAAACTCACCACTGGCCGCCTCTCCATCCCCGACACGGACATCTATGTCGACCTCGCCACGATCTTCCCCAAGCTCGCCTAGCTTCTTTTTCCGCTTCCACGCAGCAGCAAAGGCGAAGCACACCAGGCTCACAGAAAACTCTGGCGAACTGGCCAGCAGTCATCTCGGCCGTTAGGATCGATTGCAGCGTGTCCGTGCCACGCATCAGAATGTGCGCTCCTTCACAAGCGCGATCACAAGCGTGGCACGTCTGTAACGCGCCAACTAAGTGTCTGTAAGTTCCATCCCACTAAACTCCTCCGATTTGCGCCACGGGCTGAGCAACCTGCAAACTCCTGAAGTCACTCCATACAGCTGCGACGTTCGCCAAGGCGCGTCGCCAGCATCGCGTTACCCAGGAGAGTTCCCCATGAAGATTTACGTGTTTCGCACCGCCGTTCTCGGAGCCGCAGCGCTCTGCTGCACCAACCTTACTTACGCCCAGGACCCGACCGCCGCGCAGGACAAAGAGTTCCTCGCAAAATCGGCCGAAGGCAGCATGGCCGAAATCGCCATGAGCAAGCTTGCCCTGCAAAAGTCTAAAAATGAAGAAATAAAGACTTACGCGCAGAAGATGATCGACGATCACACCATGCTGCTCAACAATATGAAGCCGATAGCCGAGAAGATGGGCGTACAGCCACCAACGAAACTCAACGCCGATCACCGCGCGGAAGAGGCTCGCCTCAAGAGCATGTCCGGCGACAAGTTCGACAAAGAGTACGTCACCGCCATGGTCGGCGACCACCACAAGGATCTTGGCGAGTTCATCGCCGAGCAGAACACCACCCAAGACCCTGACCTGAAGGCCGCCGTCACCCAAGGTACCCCGATCAAGATGCACACCGAGATGATCGACCAGATCGCTCAGAAGGACGGCATCGCCACCCCGCCGATGCCCTCCTCGTCCATGTAATGGAGAAGTCACCCTCCCATAGCAAAGCGGGCTCCTCCTTCGAGCCCGCTTCCATTTCTTAGGAGCTACGATGTCTTTGACTACACAAGCTTTAGGCGCGTTGGAAAAGCGGCTGCCGAAGGTAATCGACGCCCGTACGCATGGCATCATCGACTACGCGCACGCCACCTTCTTTCTCGGCATGGCGTTTGTCTGCCGCAAGAGCAACCCTCCGGCCGCGCTCGCCGCCCTGTTTACTGGATCGTTCGTTTTAGCGCAGTCCTTGCTGACCGACTACCCGCTCGGCGCGCAACCGGTGATCTCTTTCGGTGCGCATGGAGCGCTTGATGGCAGCTTCGCGGCGCTTTCCCCCACGATCCCAAGCATCTTTGGCTTTGAAGGCACAGCCGCCGCCACTATCTTTCGAGCCAATGCATTCGTGGAAGGCGCGGTCGTTGGCCTCACTGACTTCGACAGCGACCGGGCAAGGCTCCAGAAAGACGCTCTCTAAGTGCGAGCTACACCGGTCCCATCGTGATCCACGGCGGGTCCGGTAGCATGACGGCGATAGCATCTCCGGTGCGCACCGTCCCGCCAGACACCACGATCCCCATCACACCGGCTTTCCGCACGATCCTGTCAGAGTCGCGATAACGCAGCAACCTCATCAATCCCGGACGGACGCGGTTCAACTGCGAACACGGCTCCCGAAGCCCGGTAATCTCCACCACAGCCTCCTCTCCTAAGCGCAACCGTGTGCCCACCGGCAGTCTCAACAGATCGACTCCACGTGTGGTCACGTTCTCGCCCATCTCTCCCGCGGCGATCGTCAGTCCCGCTCGCGCCAACTCCGCAAACAGCTCTTCATGCAGCAAATGGACCTGCGTTCGATTCGGCAGCGTCGGATCTTTCTTTCTCAACCAACGATGCCGCACCAGCGCGCCGAAATGCGCGTCGCCTTCAACGCCCAGCCCAGCCACCAACCGGATCGACCCGCACGGTCGCTTGCCGATGCCATGCCGCGGATTAACGCCGACGCTCACCACACGAGTCACAGTTACTTAAAGGATACTCGCGAATGTTTCCGCACCCGCGCCTGACACACCTTGCACCGGAACGGCCATACGCCAAACCAGCTGAGCGGATACTCATACCAGCGCCGCCGCGACCGTTGCAACGCTCCTCCGCCGCACTGCGAGCAGAGCTCCGCCGCTACGCCTTCCATAATCGAACCATCGGCCCCGCTCCGCCATGCACCGGATCGGAAGGCGGAAACGTCACCTTGGCCATGCGCCCTGTCGCCGCCGCATCCGGCGCTCTGCGGCAAATATCGAAATGCTCCCCCGCCGGATACGCCCCGATCACCAGCAAGTCCGCGCTCGCGCGAACCCGGCAGTGCCCCGTACCCACCGGCAGCAACGCTACATCGCCGGCTCGCACCGTTACCACGCGACTACCTTCGCCGCCAAGCATGATCTCCGCCTCACCCCCGGCAAACCCCAGCACCTCATGCGTGGTCGAGTGGTAATGATGGAAATCGTACACCCCATTGCGCCACTGCGCGGGCCAGCCATTGCGCCCGAAAGCAGCCTCCATCGTGCCCACCAAATCCTTTGTGTTGGCCAGAAACGCCGCGCGGTACAGCAGCACAGGCAACACCAGATTGTTCGGAACCCACCCATTCGGCTTCAGACGAAGAACTTCCGGCTCAGCCGCCTCCGCCTCGCCGGCGCAGAAAACCGCGCCAACCGCCATCGCTCCAAACCTGCGCCGGTCCATACTTACGCCGCCACCGTAAACGTATCTTCGCTCCGCGTGACAGCACGGTATAGCGTGTCCCGCTCAAACGGCTCTCTTCCCGCCTCGGTAATCAGCCGGATCAGGTCCGCCCGGCGCATCCCCTGCGGCGTCGTCGCCCCAGCGTCGTGATAAATCTTCTCCTCGACCACTGTCCCGTCGATGTCGTCCGCCCCAAACCGCAGCGCGATCTGCGCCATCTTCGGCGAGACCATCTGCCAATAGCTCTTAATATGCGGAAAGTTGTCGAGCATCAGCCGCCCCACCGCAATTTGCTTGATGTCCAGCATCCCCGTCGTCTTCGGAATATGCCCCAATGCCGTGTTCTCCGGATGGAACGCCAGCGGAATGAACGTCTGAAACCCGCCTGTCTCATCCTGCACCGCGCGCAACCGCAC
This sequence comes from Acidobacteriaceae bacterium, assembly GCA_965277085.1. Classification (GTDB taxonomy): domain Bacteria; phylum Acidobacteriota; class Terriglobia; order Terriglobales; family Acidobacteriaceae; genus Edaphobacter. Next base: position 3,391,671 of record OZ255708.1, on the reverse strand, counting down.
CAAATGGTCGACGCGGTCCTCATCGTTCTCGACATGCCCATACAGCATCGTCGCATTTGACCGCAGCCCCATCGTATGCGCCAGCCGCGCCGTCTCCAGCCACTCGCCGCCGTCAATCTTGTGGTCGCAGATGATGTGCCGCACCCGGTCCGCGAAGATCTCGGCACCCCCGCCAGGCATCGAATCTACCCCCGCCGCCTTCATCCGCTCCAACGCCTCGACGATGGTCATCTTGCCGCGCTTCGCGAGAAACGCCACCTCCACCATCGTGAAAGCCTTGACATGCACCTTGGGAAAGCGCTCCTTCAGCCCCTTCACCAAATCCATGAAATACTCGAACGGCAGATCGGGATGCAGCCCGCCCACGATGTGGAACTCCGTCACCGCCTCCGTGTACCCGCTCCCGGCAGACTCCCAGGCCTCTTCAAGCGCCATCGTGTAGGTGCCCGCCTCGCCCTTTTTACGACCGAACGCGCACAGCCGGCACGACGCCACACACACGTTCGTCGGATTGATGTGCCGGTTCACGTTGAAGTAGGCGATGTTCCCGTGCATCCGTTCCCGCACCAGGTTTGCCAGCCAGCCTACCGCCAGCACGTCCCCACTGCGATAGAGCGCCACTCCATCCTCAAAGCTCAGCCGCTCCCCCGCTTGCACCTTGGCCGCGACAGGCCACAGCGCGGGATCGTCCGTTTGAAACGAATGCGCTGCACGCTGCAATCCTAAGAAGCTCATCATTAAATTGTAGTCTTGTCAGCCCGCAACAGCTGCTTTTCTATCGTGCGCTTTCGGCGGAGTCCACCATCCTGGGCTGGATCACGACCCCGTCAAACGGTGTGATCCCCAGCAGATGATCGCCGATCGGACGAACGAACCGCAAGTTCCAACCCGTATCTGAGAAGGTCACACGTCGCCCCGGCAGCTGCACCGCATACGCCATCGTTGCTTGTCCACCTGCTGTGACAAACACCCGCTGCGTTCGTTCGTCGAAGTACAAGCTGTTCACGTTCCGCACCGCCAGCCCGTTTACCGTCTCCCAACTCGCACCCTCGTTGGTGGAAACGAACGCGCCCTCGCGTCCCGCCGCCCAAAGCGCGCCGTTGTCATCGATGGCTACAGCCGCAAGTTGCGCCACGCCGGACGGCACCGCCACTATCTTCCATGTAGCGCCATGATCCTTCGATACACGGATCTGTGTGAGATTCGCGGCCACCATCCCAGCCCGCGACCCAGCTAGAAAATAGAAGCTTTCTGTTCCCGCGGAACCTACACTCTCCCACGTCGCGCCGCTTGCTTTACTCGATAGTAATCCCCGATCCGTCGCCGCAAACGTCATCTCGCCGTCGGTCGAAAACGCAAACACGGAACTATCCATCGGTTGAAGCGCCGGAGACTGCTTAAAAGGACGTACCGCACGTCCATTCTTGCCTTTAGCCGTCGCCGGAGCACGCGCCGCACCAACCCCGCCAATAGGTAGCCAACGCTCAGCGTGCAATCGGTAGATCCCATGCCCCGTGCCGGCAAGTACAGTGCCATCCGCGGTCTGGCCCAGGCTAAAGATGTCGCTTCCCTCCAGACCCTCGCTGCGCTGGACCCAAGTCAGCCCTCCATTCTCGCTGCGAAACACTCCGCCCCACTGCTTATCGTTCAGCGCCCCCACGTAGACGGTTGCCGGGTTCTTCGAGTCCTGCACGAACGACGAAAGATGCCGTCCTGAAAATCCGCCATTAGCCGAGTGAAAGCTCGCTCCACCATCGCCGCTCGCAAGCACACCACTCCGGTCAGTCGCCAGCAAAATACGATTTGTATCCGTCGGATCGATGAACACATCGTTGATAATGGCATCCGATCCTGTCATTCGTATCCAGATTTTACCCGCGTCGCCCGTGCGGAACAGTCCCTCGGTCGTCCCCGCAAAGACCACATCGCGGTTCTTCGGATCTTGCATCAGCACCCGTGTCCTTCGCGCCTCGGATGGGATGCCTTCGACCTTTTGAAAGCGCCCACCCGCGTTTTCGCTCTTGTAAATGCCCGAGCAAGCGCTCGCATACACAATGCTCGGATGCGTTGGATCGACGATGATCGAAAACACATCGGAGTCGTCGATCACCCCTTCCTTGATGTTCGTCCAGTGCGCACCGCCGTCCACTGTCTTCCATGGTAGATGCCATGTGCCCGCATAGATCACGCGCGGATTGACCGGGTCGATGGCCACTGATTCCACCTCATGGATCTCCGTGCTACCCTCCGGCGAGATTAGTTTCCAATGTTCTCCATTGTCTTCCGATCGCTGCACACCGGTCAGCGTACCCGCCACCCACACCTTCGGGTTCGATATGGATTGCGCCAGCGCGCGCACGGACTGCCCTTGCAACGCCGCCTGCCAACTCGCACCCCCGTCGCGGCTGACAAACAGCCCTCCATCCGGCCGATCTACGGTGAACGCGCCAATCAGCAGATGCCGCGGGTTCGCCGAGTCCACGACAATGTTATCCAACACCAGGTCGTCCCTGCGATCAATCCGGCTCAGCCGCTTCCACATCTTGCCTTGGTCGCGCGTCTCGTATACCCATCCTGTATCTGTACCGAGGTATAGATGCTGCGCGTCGCGCGGATCGGCCGCGAATGATCGGGCGCTGCCGCCATCAGGACCAAACGGAAACCAAGGTACAGCGCGTGCGGCCAAACAGCTGGACAGGATCGATAAAGACAAGATCGATCTCCACCAGGGCCTTTTATAACGATTCAGCATATACTCCCATAGTTGCACTGACCTAAACTCGTCACGGACATAGCACAAGGGCTGACTGGGAACTCCAGTCAGCCCTTGCTTCGTGCGTTCACCTTCTACCGTTTGTGGTGCTTCTTCTTGACGACAGGTGCGGGAGCGGACTCATCGACCGGTGTGATCGAGCCCTTGTCCAGGGTGGAACCGCTTGGAATGAGGGTCGTGTTGACCGTCTTTCCGTCTTCCGTACCGGTGTAGACCGAGATGCGGGAGGAGTCGATGCCCTTCTCCTTCACCAGGTACGCCTTGGTGTTGATGGCACGCTCGCCAGCCAACTTGGTGCTCATCTTCTCTCCGCTGGCCGCGTTTCCGACCAATGCTACCTTCGAGTCGGAGCTGCGTTGCAGGTTCAGAGCGATGTCATCCAGGCAAGCCTTGGCTTCGTTGTTGACGCGGGCCGGACGGCGCGGGTCGCGATTGAAGTTGATCGAGCATAGGTTGGAGGTCTTGGGCTGCGGCGGAGGCGGAGGATTGTTGACCGAAACCGTCGTCGTAGTCGAAGCGGTCTGGCCCTTGTCGTCTACCACATTGCAGGTAACCGTAATGGTGCCGGTCGCCCCACTGGTCGAAAGCGTCGCCGTATTAGTCGTGCCTGTCACCGATCCAGCCGTCGAGCTATAGCTGTAGGTCAAAGGACGATTTTGCGGGCTGACACCATTGGCGGTAATCGTCGAAGAGCCGCCTGGATCGACCGTTGAAGGCTGAGCCGAGCAGGTGATGGTGGGCGGTTCGAACGGCTTCACGGTGTAGGAAGCGGTGCAATCCGAGCTCTCGATCGGCTTGTTGCCCTCCGTCACATGACCCTTGACGGTGTAGGTGCCGGGCGCAGCCGTCTTCGTATCGATCGTAGCCGTGCTGCCCGTACCAGTGACCGTGCCGCCGTCAGCGGACCAAGTGTAGTTGGCAGTCTTTTTGGGATTGAGGTTGAGTGCCGTTCCGGTAATCGTAATCGGATCGCCAGGATACGCTGTCGCTGGGCTAACCACACAGCTATAGGTCACAGGCGGAGGAGGAACGATGCTGCCGAAGTGGGTGATGATACCCGTGCTCAGCTCCGCGCCGTTGATGTTCGCGCGGCCACCAAGCAACGCACCGCCCGAACCGTAGTTGCCGGGACCGAAGTCGGCATGGATGTACCGAAAATCTGCCTGGAAGAGGCGAAGTGCGAAACGGTTGTTGAAAAATGGCAAGTCATAATCCATGCCGCCACCGACCGCCAGCGTTGGGCCCCATTGATTGGGGTTGTAATAGATCGGGTTCGGACCACCGGTCTCATCGTTATTGTTCGGTCCGCCAATGCGAGTCGCGCCTGCGTTCGCATGCGCAAACACGGAGTAGTTCTGCATATGAGCACGGAAAATCGGTCCAAGGGCACCCGTGTAGTATTGGTCGTTGCGTCCGTTCGGGTGTCCGCCAATCGTCAGTTCCATTCCGACATATTTGTTGAAGTAGTACGCGCCGCTTGCGATTCCGCCGTAATCCACCGAGGAATACGAGATGCCTGCGGGCTTGATGTACGAGTGTGTACCGAAGTACGAGTAACCCAGAAACACATCGACGCGCGAAAGGTTCGGCCCTGCCGGCGGTGCGGTAGGGCTGGGTGCGGTCTGTGCACCTAGGCTCGAAGCCAGGCTGACTGCACATGCAGCCAGTACGAACCGGCCAAAACTTTGTAACGGGCGATAAACCATTCGACTGTCCTCCACTGAAATTGCTTCCTTCACAAGTGCCGTCACCAGCCTTGTGTTCTGTTTAATCGATTCGATGCAGTTTACCGTAACACTCATCGAATCCTTTACATATTTCTTTGCGCGAACCTTGCAAGAGAACTTTACACGATCTAAAACGTTTTCACGCCAACATTCAAACACCTATTGCCGTTTCAAGCACCCCATCGACCCTAATCGATATTCAGTGTTTTGCGAAGGGTTCCCCGCTCCTGCTGAATCTTCTCCTGCAACAGCGTAATCGCGTACAGCAACTGCTCCGGCCGTGGCGGACACCCAGGAACATAAATGTCCACCGGAATAATCTGATTCACTCCCTGAAGCAGCGCATAGTTGTTGAATACGCCCCCGGAAGTTGCGCACGCGCCCATGGAGATCACCCACTTTGGCTCCGGCATCTGCTCGTACAATCGCCGGATCACAGGCGCCATCTTCTGAGAAACGCGTCCCGCGATGATCATGAGGTCGCTCTGCCGCGGCGAAGGACGAAACACCTCGGCTCCAAAGCGCGCGATGTCATACCGCGACCCGCCCATCGACATCATCTCGATCGCGCAGCACGCCAACCCAAACGTCATCGGCCACACTGAGTTCTTTCTTACCCAATTGATCGCCGCGTCCAACGACGCCAGCACGATGCCCTCAGGCTGCTCAGCGCCCCAGTTCACTTCCTGTAGCTTGTCCTGGTTCTTGCCAAAGCTGTCCAGCGCGCCAAAAAAGTAACGATCGTTCCTACCCGGCCCACCGGTCGGACGGCCGTTGCTCGATGTTTCTGTAGAAGATGTGCTCATAATCTAACTATAGAGCCACCAGCGTGGAGGTGCTTGAAAGTCTGGTGGCCAAGATCAAGTGATGTCCATTTTGCACCAAAGGTTGTTCGTACATCACGATGTCGCATCGATCGCTGTCTCCAGGGCTTCCTTCAACTCCGCCTGCTCCTCCCTGTCCAGCTTCTTCCCGCGTTTGGTCAAATAGAAGACATCGATGGCCATCTCCCCTTCCGTATCCGCCAGCGCTACCTCGATATTGCAGCCATGCCGCGCCAGCGTGACACTCAGGGTCCGCAGCAATCCAGGCGCGTCCTGCGCCACCACTTGCAGCAGCGTGCTATGAGACGACGCGGCGTCGTCGAACTCGACCTTTGGCGTCACGACGACCAAGGGTGCTTTCCGTGCCGTGCGCCGCCGCCCCTTCAGCAACGTATCCAGCGACAGCGTGCCCGCTACCACGTCATGGAGGCTAGCGACCAGCCGCTCCCGTTCCGATTCGTTCATCTCCAGCGTGCGAAACCCGTCCGTAAACCGCATGCTGTCGATCACCACGCCGGCGCGGTTGGAAAAGCCGTCCGCCGTCACGATGTTCATTCCCCAGGCCGCGAGCGTGCCCGCCATCGTCGCAAACAGCAGCGGTCCATCCGGCGTGACCAGCGTGATCTCGCTCATGCTGGGCGCATAGCGGAACTCGATCTGTACCGGATCGTCCGCAAAGCGCTTCGACATCATGTAATGCGCGCGCACCTGCTCCGGCGTGCGCGTCCGCAGGTACCGTGCCGGAAATCCCTCCAAGAAGCCACCGATCGCCGTTTGCTCCTCCGGCAACAGAGCGGCCACGCGATGCACCAACTCGCTCTCCGCCGACCCGCCGATCCGCTCGTCGTCCACGCTCCGGTCCAGGAAGTTGGCCGTCGCAATATACAGCCTCCAAAGATTCTCTGCCTTCCACGGCGTCAGCGCGTCCGGATGCACCGCATTGATGTCCGCATAGGTGAATAGAGTCAGCATCCGCAGCGCCTCGGGCGTGCCTACCTTGCCCGCGAACGCCCGCACTGTCTCCGCGTCGAAGATGTCCCGCCGCAGCGCCGCAGACATCTCCAAATGATTTTGGATGAGTTCCAGCACCAACCCGCTTTCGTACGGATCGAGCTCCAGGCGCGCCACCACCGCACTCGCCAGCCGCATGCTTTCCGTCGCATGTGCCCCCGTGCTTCGTCCTTTGCCCGTGTCGTGCAACAGCGCGGCAAGGTACAACAGCTCAGGATGCGCCAAGTCCCGCAGCATCACGCTAAACTTCGATGTCCACTCGGACATAGGGCCCGCGGCGGCCGGCATCGTCAGCCGGTGCAACGTATCCACCACCACAAACGTATGCTCGTCCACCGTGTACCGGTGGTAGGCGTCGCGGATCACCAGCGCGTCGATCCCATGAAACTCCGGGATCAGCAGCTCCAGCAATCCAATGGCGTGCATCACCCGCAGCGTCTCCCCGGCCCGGCGTCCTGTCAGGATGGCACGCAGCGGCAACCACACCGCCGCGCCCTCCTCCAGGTGCGACGAAAGGAGCGGCAACGCCTGCGACAGCCGCTCTTCCGACGCCGGATCGAGAGTCGTGTTCATGGTCGCCAGATCCACCATGAGCTGTAGCACCACGTCAGGGTCCTGGGCCGGATCGAGCGCCTCACTGGACCCCGCCGCCGCGTTTAACGACAAACGCCCCCGCGCCGCCGTGTACCCATGCCGCACCGGCTCGGTCGAACGCCGCAGCTTGAAACCGCGCAGCCGGCTTGCGGCTCCCTCCGCCGTCACCCCCCCATCCATCCTTTGCTTTACCCGCCGTTGCACCGCACGCGCGTGGCGAAAATACACACGCATCCAATAGGCCGCGTCCGGTCGCGCTTGCCCTTCGGCAGACAATCCGATGCGCCTTGCCGCCGCCGCGTCCTGCGTCGGCCAATCCAGCGTATTGTCGTCCCGCTCATGCCGGTAATGCAGAAAGCACCGCAAACGCGCCAGAAACTCCACCGCGGCGCGAAACTCCTCATCGTCTCCGGCAGCCCGTGTGCTCCGCAGCGTATCGATCCACCCGCACACATGCACGTCCCGCAGACCGCCCGGACACTCCTTGATGTTCGGCTCCAGGTGGAACAGCGTGTCGCCATACTTCCTGTGGCGCTCCCGCGTCATGTCCAGAAGGCTGTTGAGGATCGCCTTTCCCTCTCGCTGCAACAACCGCGGCATCACCTGCTCCGCGAATGGTCCATACACCGAAGCCTCGCCCACAACCAGCCGGTGATCGAGCAGCGACAAAGTAAACTCCGGCGTTGCCGGGTCGAACTTTCCGCATTCCGGGAGCTTCCGCGTCGCGGGTGAGAGCCGTATCCCGCAATCCCAAAGCTCTTGGCTCACCCCCCGGATCGTCTCCTTAACATCCTTTTCCGCCACCTTCGCGTCGAGCAGAAACATCAGATCTACATCGGAAAACGGATAAAGCTCCCGCCGTCCATACCCCCCAACCGCCACCAACGCCACGCTGGTCGTCGTTCCTGCACCGGCCTCCGCCCAGAGCTCCCGCACCACCGCATCCACCAGAGCCGCCCGCGCCGCCACCGAGGCGCATCCCGTCTCCCCCGCGTCGTACGCCCGCCGTATCTCCACCATGCCACGCTGATAGCGCTCACGCATTCCGGTCTGGGGAGGTCCGTTCGCCTGCATAGGGATTTGCCGTGAAGTGCCTACAGCATCGTGAAGTGCCTACAGCATACAGCCCATCCGTAATCTACAAAGCCATCCTACAAACTGTCATCCTGAGCGAAGCGGATCACAGCCTCATCGTGATCTGCGGAGTCGAAGGACCCGCGGTCGCTCTCCATCTCGCCACCCTACAACGCAATCTCCCCACGTTCGTCGTTCCGTATGCGAATCGCCTCATCCACCTTCGAAATAAAGATCTTTCCATCGCCGATCTTGCCCGTCCGCGCCGTCCGGATGATCGCCTCGACCGCCTTCTCCAGCATCTCGTCCGCCACCACCAGCTCCAGCTTCACCTTTGGCAGCAAATCCACCGAGTACTCCCGCCCACGGTAAAACTCCGTATGCCCCTTCTGCCGCCCATGCCCCCGCGCCTCAAGGATCGTGATCCCCGAAACCCCCGCCTCTACCAGCGCGTCTTTTACAGCATCTAGCTTCGACGGCTGGATAATCGCTTCAATCTTCTGCATCCCCTGCTCCCATCCGTTGCTTTTCTGTTTGTCATTCCCGAAGGGAATCTGCTTTGGCACTTCCAAGCCATCACGTAACCGCTCTAGTGCGCCCAGTCGTATCCCTCTTCCCCATGCTGCGACAGATCCAGCCCTTCGTGCTCATCCTCTTCGCTCACCCGCAGGCCGATCGTCTTGTCCACCACAAACAGGATCATAAGCGTCCCTACAATAGAGATGCCCCAGGCAATCGCAATGCCAGCAAACTGATTCACCAACTGGTGCGCATTTCCTTCCAGCAGCCCCGTCGCCTTCCCCGCCCCAAAGATCGGATTGATCGCGCTGTTCGCAAAGATTCCCGTCAGGATCGCCCCCATCGTCCCGCCCGCGCCATGCACCCCAAACGCGTCCAGCGAGTCGTCATACCCGAAGGCCGCCTTCACCTTCACCACCATCAGGTAGCAGCCCACACCCACAATCAGCCCAATCCATAACGCCGACATCGGCGTCACAAACCCGGCCGCCGGCGTGATCCCCACCAGCCCCGCCACTGCGCCCGAGATCGCTCCAAGCGCAGACACCTTGCCCTGCCGCAGCCACTCCGCCGCGCCCCAGCCCACCGCCGCCGAGGCCGCCGCGAAGTGCGTCGCAACAAACGCCGAGGTCGCCAGCGTCCCCGCCCCCAGCGCCGAGCCCGCGTTGAACCCAAACCACCCTACCCACAGCAAACACGCGCCGATAAAGCTCAAGACCACCGAGTGCGGCGGCATCGGCACCTTCGGATACCCCAGACGCTTGCCCAGATACAGCGCCGTCACCAGCGCCGACACCCCCGACGTCACATGGACCACCGTTCCGCCCGCGAAGTCCAGCGTCGGAAACCTTCCTCCCAGCGCCGCGTTCAACAACCCACCCTTACCCCAAACCATATGCGCCATCGGGCTGTAGACGATAAACGCCCAAAGCACCATAAACAGCAGCATCGCCGAGAACTTCATACGCTCCGCGAACGCCCCCGTAATCAGCGCCGGGGTAATGATCGCAAACATCAGCTGGTACACCATAAACGTCTGCAACGGGATCGTCGCCGCGTAGTCCTTGTCCGGCAGCAGCCCCACCCCATGCAGAAACGCGTTATGCAGCCCGCCGATAAACGCGTTCCCCGTCCCAAACGCCAGCGAATACGTCACCAGCCCCCAAAGCACCGTAATCACCGCCATCATAGCGAAGGTCTGCATCATCGTGCCCAGGATGTTCTTCTTCCGCACCAGACCGCCGTAAAACAACGCCAGCCCCGGCCCGCTCATCATCAGCACCAGCGCCGCCGACACCAGCATCCACGCGTTGTCGCCCGCCATCTGCGCCGCCGCGATGGCCGTGGCATTGTCCCCCGCTTGTTTCTCGAGCGCCGCAATCCGGTCGGTCGAAGCCGTCGCCGCCGTCTGCGCCCATGCGCTCGACCCAAGACCCACCACCAACATCAGCCCGAGAACGATCCAGCGACACCCATCCCGTAGAGACCGCAACATGCCCATATGACCCATCACCCGCCTCGAACGAAGTAGCTCACAGGCACAAACGACACGTCCCCGCTGCCATGAAGAGATCACCGGCCAAAGGTCGTTCGTCCAAACTGCCTGATGCGATAGCCCTACTGTACACAAAACTTTGGAAATGTCTTCTATCTTTTTAGGATCGGCCCGGAGTCCCCGGTGCCGCGTACCCCCGCGCCCGCATCCACGCGATCAGCAACTCCGGCCAAAGCTTCAGCACCGGATCGTTCGGCGCAAGCCCCACCCCATGCGCTCCATGCTGGAACAAGTGCATCTCCGCCGGTACCCCCGCCTTAATCAGCGCCTCGTAAAACAGCACGCTGTTCATCACCGGAACCAGTTCGTCGTCCGTCGTCGCAAACAAAAACGTGGGCGGCGTCTGCGCCGTCACATGCTCGTTCGCCGAAAGCTGATGCACCAGCGCGTCGCTCGGATGGTCCCCCAGCAGATACTTCCTTGACCCCGTATGCGCGTAAGGCGCGGCCAGCGTAATCACCGGATACCCCAGCACCAGAAAGTCCGGCCGGCTGCTCTCGCGCTCCACCGAGTCGGCCGCCCCCGCCCTACCTCCGTCGAACTTCGTCCCCGCCGTCGCCGTCAAATGCCCGCCCGCCGAAAACCCCCACATCCCCAGATGTCCCCGCTCGATCCCGTACTCCGCCGCATGCGCCCGCACCAGCCGGATCGCCCGCTGTGCGTCCCCCAGCTCCACCGGATGATGGTACTTCGGCCCTAGCCGGTACTTCAGCACAAACGCCGCCACCCCACGCTCGTTCAACCAGCGCGCCACCTGCGCTCCTTCATGGTCCATCGCCAGATGCTGATACCCTCCGCCAGGCGCGACCACCACTCCCGTCTTCGTCGTATTTCCCCCCGCGGGCAGATACACCGCAATCGTCGGCCTGTCCTCATCCGCCGTCCCCAAAGCCCCCGGCACCGCTCCCGTCCACAGCGGCACCACCGTCTGCGCCTGCATCCCCATGCTCATCACCATCGCCAAAGTCAGCCAAAGCCTCATCGCCACACCTCGATGCCATCCTAACTCTCCCTCCGTATACTGTGCGAAGAGGCCTCATGCAGAACATCGTCCGCCACCAGCTCGCACAATCCATCGCCACCATGCAAGCCGTCCTCGCCGACGACACCATCGCCGACACGCTCGTCGTCATCGCCGAGCGGACCGCCGCAGCCATGCACGCTGGCGGCAAGCTCCTCATCGCCGGCAACGGAGGCTCCGCCGCCGACGCCCAGCACCTCGTCGCCGAGTTCGTCGCCCGCCTCACCGTCAACCGCCCTGCCCTGCGCGCCGTCGCCCTCACCGTCGACTCCTCCATCCTCACCGCCATCGGCAACGACCTCGGCTTCGACCAGGTATTCGCCCGCCAGATCGAAGCCATCGGCCAACCCGGAGACCTCTTCCTCGGCATCTCCACCTCCGGCAACTCCCCCAACATCCTCGCCGCCCTCACGCAAGCCAAACAGCAAGGCCTCGTCACCATCGGCCTCACTGGGCAAGGCGGCGGCAAGATGGCCGAGGTCTGCGATCACCTCCTCGCCATCCCCTCCACCGTCACCATGAACATCCAGGAATCTCACCTCGCCCTCGAACACATCTTCTGCATGCTCGTCGAGCGCTGCTACTTCGGCCCCACCTTCGAAACCACCTACACCACCCGCTAGCATCGCAAGTTCGCTACCGGACGACCGAAAAAGCATTTGCTGACAGCTTGGATTATCGGTCCTCCGCACCGTGCCAGATGCGCAGTATCTCCACAAATTCTGCTTGGACCCGATAGACCGCAATGTAAGGCAACGGTGTAAAGACCAGCTCCCGTGTTACTGGGCGTCGACCCTTACGACCTGTGTACGGCGACGCGCAAAGGCCCTCACAACGGCTATAAATCGTGGATGCTACCCGTTCAGCCGCGTCAGGATTGTCTCGTTCAATGTAAGCGGTAATGGCACAGAGATCGTTAGCAGCTGGATCGGTCCACCGTACCGGCGTCATGTGCGAAGAACGGCTTCGACCCGAGCCCATACTTCAGATGACTCGACAAACTCTCCGCGTTCCGCTGCGGCGATGCCCTCATCCACGGCGGCAAGAAACAACTCTTGTTCCTGCAGCAATCGCAACGCCGCGTCGCGCACCATCTCGTTCGCATCCTGGCCCGTTACACCCGCCAATTCGCTCAGCCGCGTCTCTTGCTCGGAAGTAAACTCAACCTGCATACCACCAAATTAAGCCCCTTCCCTGCCCACGTCAACGCAATCCATTCACACACCCCACGCACAACGCTAAACCCCTTCCCGCATCCAACCGAAAATGATCCGCACACTTTTACCTGGCCGCCCCTACCCCCTGGGCGCCACCCCTTCCAGCAAAGGCACCAACTTTGCCATCTTTTCCGAGAACGCCACGCAGGTCGACGTCTGCTTCTTCGACGCCGACGGCAAAGAGACCGACTGCGTCACCCTCCGCGAGCACACCGCCCTCGTCTGGCACGGCCTCGTCCGCGACATCAAGCCCGGACAGCTCTACGGCTACCGCATCGACGGCCCCTGGGAGCCCGAACAAGGCAAGCGTTTCAACCATGCCAAGCTGCTCCTCGACCCCTACGCCAAGGCTATCTCCGGCCAAGTCGATTGGAAAGCTCCCATCTTTCCCTATGACCTCCTTTCCGGCGACGACACCAAAATCGATACGCAGGACTCCGCCGCCGGTGTCCCCAAATCCGTCGTCGTTGATTCCAAGTTCGACTGGGGAAACGACTGCCTCCCCGACACGCCGCTCTCCGACTCCGTCATCTACGAGGTCCACGTCCGGGGCTTCAGCAAGCGCAACTCTCGTATCCCCGAAGAGCTGCGCGGCACCTACGCCGGTCTCGGCCACCAATCCTCCATCGACTACTTCAAAAAGCTCGGCGTCACCGCCGTCGAACTCCTGCCCATCCACCACTTCATCGACGAAGGCCACCTCGTCGACAAAGGCCTGACGGATTACTGGGGCTACAACACCCTGGGCTACTTCGCCCCCATGTCGCGCTACAGCTCCTCCGGCGACACCGGCGGCCAGGTCGCCGAGTTCAAGCAGATGGTCAAAGCGTTTCACGCCGCTGGCATCGAGGTCATTCTCGACGTCGTCTACAACCACACCTGCGAGGGCAACGAAAAAGGTCCCATGCTCTGCTGGAAAGGCGTCGACGACGCCACCTACTACCGCCACGTCGAAGGCACCCCGCGCTTTTACATGGACTACACCGGCACCGGCAACACCCTCAACGTCTACAACCCTCAGGTCCTCAAGATGTTGATGGATTCGCTCCGCTACTGGGTCACGGAAATGCACGTCGACGGCTTTCGCTTCGATCTCGCCTCTACCCTCGCCCGCGAACTCCACGATGTCTCCAGACTCTCCTCCTTCTTCGACACCATTCACCAGGACCCCGTCCTCGCCGACGTCAAGCTCATTGCCGAGCCGTGGGACGTAGGCGACGGCGGATACCAGGTCGGCAACTTCCCCGTTCTCTGGGCCGAGTGGAACGGCAAGTACCGCGATACCGTCCGCCGCTTCTGGAAGGGTGACTCCGGCATGCTGTCGGACTTTGCTAATCGCCTCACCGGCTCCTCCGACCTCTATCAATTCGACGGCCGCAAGCCCTACGCTTCCATCAACTTCATCACCGCTCACGACGGCTTTACCCTCTGCGATCTCGTCAGCTACAACGAAAAGCACAATGAGGCCAACGACGACGACAACAACGACGGCGCAAACGACAACGACTCCTGGAACATGGGTGCCGAAGGTCCCACCGACGATCCCGAGATCAACAACCTACGCGAGCGCCAGACTCGCAACTTCCTCGCCACCCTCATGCTCTCGCAAGGCGTTCCCATGATCGCCGGAGGTGACGAAGTCGCCCGCTCCCAGATGGGCAACAACAACTGCTACTGCCAGGACAACGAACTCACCTGGTTCGACTGGGCGCTCGACGAGCCGCGCAAACGCCTCCTCGAGTTCACCAGCAAACTCATCCACCTCCGCCTCGACCACCCCAACCTCCACCGCCGGAAGTTCTTCCAGGATCGCGAGATCCGTAAGCGCGACCGAAGCATCGTCGAACGCGACATCGCCTGGTACAACACCGACGGCAACGAGGTCGCCGACGACGTTTGGAACACCGAATGGAACCGCGCCGTCGGCGTCCTCCTCAACGGCCAAACCCTCCAGGTCACGAACGACGAAGGCAAGTCCGTGATCGACGACAGCTTCTTCCTCGTCGTCAACGCCGCCGCCGACGGGGTCGAGTTCACCCTTCCTTCCTCCCCAATCGGCAAACCCTGGTGCCAGTTCATCGACACACAAAACATCGACGATCCATTCATCCGCAAACCGGCCACGGAAAAAGTCATCGTCGGCGGCCGCTCCCTCATGCTCTTCTCCGACGAATCCCATTCATAGCGAGCAGCTTTTTTCCGTCTGTGTCTTCGCTCTTGCTTTTCTTGCTTGTCATTCCCGAAGGGAATCCGCGTCTGCTTCCTTGTTTGTCATTCCCGAAGGGAATCTGCTGTCGCTCCTCCACAACCGCAGCCCACAGCACTGCCCACCCGAAAGCTGTCAAGCCCAACCCGTCGTAACCTCAACAAAATAAACCGGATAACTTTGTGCATGAGTTTCGTCCTTTCTGCTATGCTTAAAACAGTATCGAAAGGGCCCGGAACAAACCGGGCCCTTTCTCTGTTTACTACTTCGTACCGCCCGTACCGGAGTACCCCATTAAGTCGTTTCAAATCAACACTTCGTACCTAAAGTACCCCCATGGGGGTGCTTTCCGGCCCTGTCTTGTCGATATAGGAGAAAGCACCCAAACTCGCATATGATCCATCACCGACGACCGCAGAACACCCGGAAATGGCGAGCACTGCTCCCGCTCCTCCTTTGCCTCTTCGCCCGCCCCGCGCGCCCATACTCCGTCCTTACTCATGAGCAGCTTATCGACCTCACCTGGCAAGACTCCATCCGCCCGCTCCTTCTCGCCCGCTATCCCGGCCTGACCGAAGCCCAGCTCGTCCAGGCCCACGCCTACGCCTATGGCGGCTGCGCCATCCAGGACCTCGGTTACTACCCGCAAGGTAACGTGTTTTTCTCAGACCTTACCCACTACGTGCGCAGCGGAGACTTTGTCGCCTCCCTCTTTCGCCACGCCACTAACGCGAACGAGCTCGCCTTCGCCATCGGAGCCCTCTCCCACTACGTCGGCGACACCATCGGCCATCCTCTCGCCACTAACCGCGCCGTGGCCTTGCAGTTTCCCAAACTCGAAAGGAAGTTCGGGCCCAACGTCAACTACGCCGAGAACCCCCACGCCCACGTCCAGACCGAGTTCGCCTTCGACATCGACGGCATCGCCAAACACCGCTTCGCCCCCGCCGCCTACCTCAAGCACATCGGCCTGGCCGTCCCCACCCACCAGCTCGCCGTCTCCTACTACGAGACCTACGGCATCGGCGCGAACTACGGCTCCAAACGCAACCGCATCACGCTGCGCGGCTACCGCTTTGCCGTCCGCCGTCTCCTCCCCCGCGTCGCCTACGCCGAAACCGTGCTCCACCGTCACTCTATGCCGCCCGACACCCCCGGCCCCGACCTCGACCTCCTCCAGAAACAGCTCGCAGAGGCCGACTTCAACAACGGCTGGGACCAGTACCGTAAAGACGCCGGCCTCGGCACCCATCTTCTCGCCGCGCTCATCTTCATTCTCCCCAAGTTTGGCCCGTTGGCCTGCCTCTCCATCAAAGGTCCCACAGCCCAGGCCGAAGACGACTACGTCAAAAGCGTCAATCGCACTCTCACCGAACTCCGCCGGCAGATCCGCCGCATGGGCACCGGCAACCACTTCCTCGCCGACAAAGACCTCGACACCGGTGCTCCAGTCCAGCCCGGCGGCTATCCCCTCACCGACAGCACGTACGCCGGCCTTCTCCGCCAACTCACCCTCACCCCAGCCAACCCCATACCCCCCGGTCTCAAAACGGACGTCCTCGCCTACTACGCCGACCCCGCTGCTCCCATCGCTACCAAAAAAGACCCTCGCCGCTGGGCCGAAGTTCAAACCGAACTCCCTATCCTCGCCGCCATGCCCACCACCAAGGTCATCCCCGTCGACCCCGACCTCCCCGACCTGCCACCCCAACCAGGCCAGGATACCCCGTCACCGTCGCACTAGACACAGGGCGAGCGGCATGGTCATAAGGCCACCTACCTTACTCAACCGGCATCCCATCCCCCCATGAACTCCCGCCGCACCTTTCTCCGTACCGCCACTGCTGCCCTCTCTACCGCCGCGCTCGCCGGGCAATCCAAGCCAAATCAACAAGACGCCATCGACCTCCCGCCCCTTCACAACGTCCCCACCGAAGGCCCCGAAAAATCGCCCACTCCCGCTGAACCACCCTCCGACCGTATTGGCTACGCCGTGGTTGGCCTCGGCGATCTCGCGCTCAAACAAATCCTCCCCGCCTTCGGCTCCTGCAAATACTCCAAAGTCGTTGCCCTGGTCTCCGGCGACGCCACCAAGGCCGGCAAAGTCGCCGACCAGCATGGCATCAAAAACTCCGCCATCTATAACTACCGGAACTACGACACCCTCGCGCAAAATCCTGAAGTCCAGGCCATCTACATCGTCCTGCCCAACAGCCAGCACCGCGAGTTCACCGAACGCGGAGCCAAGGCCGGCAAGCACATCCTCTGCGAAAAGCCGATGGCCACCTCCGTCAAGGACTGCGAGCGCATGATCGCGGCCTGCGCCTCTGCCCAGGTCAAGCTGATGATCGCCTACCGTCAGCAGTACGAGCCGATGAACCGCGCTATCGTCAAGATGGTCCGCGAGGGAAAGCTCGGCACCCTCCGCTCCTTCATCGCCACTAACTCCCAGAATCAGGGCGACCCCAACCAATGGCGCCAAAAGCTCGCCCTCGCTGGCGGCGGCTGCCTCCCCGACGTCGGTATCTACTGCCTCAACGCAGCTCGCTTCCTCACCGGACAGGAGCCGGAAGAAGTCTGGGGAACCACGGTCCAGCCCAAGGACGATCCTCGCTTCTCCGAGGTCGAGATGACCTGCTCCTTCGGCATGCGCTTCCCCTCCGGCCTTACCGCCCTTTGCAACTCTGGCTACGGCGCGCACCGCTCCCAGTTTCTCCGCCTTGAAGGTGCAAACCAGTGGACTGAGCTCTCCCCGGCCTTCGGCTACTCCGGCCTCAAGCTCCGCTCCAACCGTCTCGAAGACGGCCATAACACCCTCATGGAACCTTCCATCACCGAAGTCGACCAGTTCGCCACCGAGATCGACCACATGAGCCTCTGCATCCAGCAAAACCTCCAGCCCCACACCCCCGGCGAGGAAGGCCTCCAGGACCAGCGTATCGTCGAAGCTATCTACCGATCTGCCAAGTCTGGCAGTCCCGTCAAGTTATCCCCACCATCCACCCCGACCCGCGGACCGGAGCCCATCTAGGCTTGATGAATAGCGGACCGGAGCCCGTCCAGGCTTGATGAGTAATAGCTTGATGGAGTAATCGAGACTAAGAAAACAGGCGACTATGCAAGTACAGGTCGCTGCACCCGCCGCCTGCAATCTGTGCAGCGCTTTCGCCTCAGCTTCGCTATACTATAGCTGCCGATGAACACCGCGCAAAAGCTCGCCATCCTCGCCGACGCCGCCAAGTACGACGCCTCCTGCGCGTCCTCCGGCGCAAAGCGCAAGAGCACTCCCGGCGGCATCGGCTCCTCAGACGGAGAAGGCATCTGCCACAGCTACACCCCCGACGGCCGCTGCGTCTCGCTCCTCAAAATCCTCCTTACCAACGTCTGCACCTACGACTGCGTCTTCTGCGTCAACCGCGTCTCCTCCGACATCCAGCGCGCCCGCTTCACCCCCGAAGAAGTCGTCACCCTCACGCTCGACTTCTACAAGCGCAACTACATCGAAGGCCTCTTCCTTTCCTCCGGCATCATCCAGTCGCCCGACTACACCATGGAGCAGCTCGTCGCCGTCGCCAAAACCCTCCGCCAGACGCACAAGTTCGGCGGCTACATCCACCTCAAAGCCATTCCCGGCGCAAGCGAGCTCCTCCTCAAAGAGGCCGGCCTCTACGCCGACCGCCTCTCCGCCAACATCGAGCTTCCCACCCAGCAGGACCTCGTTCAGCTCGCCCCCGAAAAGAAGTCCGCCGTCATCGAGTCCACCATGGACCAGATCCGCGCCTACAAGGACGAGTCCGATGAAGACCGCACGAAATCGAAACTAGCCCCGAAGTTCGCCGCCGCCGGCCAATCCACCCAAATGGTCATCGGCGCAACCCCCGCCAACGACCGCCAGATCCTCTCCACCGCCACCAAGCTCTACGGCACCTACAAACTGAAGCGCATCTACTACACCGGCTTCTCCCCTTACCCCGAAGCCGACGCCCGCCTCCCCCTCAAAGCCGCCCCGCTTATCCGCGAGCACCGCCTCTACCAGTCCGACTGGCTCATGCGCTTCTACGGATTCGACGCGGCGGAACTCACCACCCCCGAGCAGCCCTCGCTCTCCCTCACCGAAGACCCCAAATCCACCTGGGCCCGCCTCCACCCCGAGTTCTTCCCCATCGACGTCAACCGCGCCCCCCGCGAATCCCTCCTCCGCGTCCCCGGCATCGGCTACCGCAACGTCGAGCGCATCCTGTCCATCCGGAAATACCACGCCCTCACCCTCGCCGACCTCAAAAAGCTCAACGTCCGCCTCACCCAAGCCAAGCCCTTCCTCACCGCCGTCGACCACATCGGCGGCGTCACTCCACCCACCCCCGCCCCCGAAACCGCCGCCCAACTCGACCTCTTCGCCCCCGTAAGCGCCCTCACTGGCTCCCTCTAGCCCCTAGTCTTGTCTTTGCCGTTCTGTTTGTCATTCCCGAAGGGAATCTGCGTCTCGCCTCCAGCCACCTTCTGTCTCTCATTCCGCAGCGAAGCGAAGGAATCCGCTTTTCAGATACGCTAGACCCACCATGCAACGCCGTCAATTCCTCAACACCTCCCTCGCCGCCTCCGCCCTCGCCCTCACCACCCAAGCCGAAGCCCAATCCGAAGTCGCGCCCCACGCCACCTCCCGCGAATACTACCAACTCCGCACCTACACCCTCCGCTCCGGCCCCCAGACCGCCCTTACCGAGCGCTTCTTCGCCGACGCCCTCATCCCCGCGCTCAACCGCCGCGGCATGGCCCCCATCGGCGCCTTCCGCCTCGACATCGGCCCCGAGACCCCCACCTTCTATCTCCTCATCCCCTCCACCTCGCTCGAAGCCCTCGTCACCCTCGACCTCACCCTCGCCACCGACGAAGCCTTCCTCAAAGCCGCCGCGCCCTTCTGGGGGGCTCCAGCTTCAGCCCCCGCCTTCGTCCGCGTCTCGACCCAACTCCTCGCCGCCTTCGAAGGCTGGCCCAAACTCACCCCGCCCGACCCCAGCGCCCGCGGCCAACTCCGAAGCCCACGCATCTTCCAGCTCCGCACCTACGAGAGTCCCAGCCACGCCGCCCACGTCCGCAAGGTCGAGATGTTCCACCACGGCGAGTTCGACATCTTCGCCCGCGCCGGCTTCGGCCAGGTCTTCTACGGCGACACCCTCCTCGGCCCCCGCCTCCCCAACCTCACCTACCTGCTCACCTTCCCCAACCACGCCGCCCTCGACGCCGCCTGGGACCGCTTCCGCACCGACCCCGCCTGGAAAAAACTCTCCACCGACCCCCGCTACAGCTACGAAGACATCGTCTCGAACATCACCAACCTCATCCTGAGCCCGCTCTCCTGCTCCCAAATCTAACTGCGTCGCCGTCGCCTTTCTTGCGCGCCCTTGCCCCTCTTGTTTGTCATTCCCGAAGGGAATCTGCTGTTGCACTCGCCTTTGCTGTTGCACTCGCCTTTGCTGTTGCCCTCGCCTTTGCTGTTGCCCTTGCCTTTCTTGTTTGTCATTCCCGAAGGGAATCCGCGTCTCCCACCATCCACCCATGCATAACTGCCACAACGCGACGCACCAAGGCTCGACAGCCCAACTGCCTCAAGCGCCAAAGGCGCGACACATACCAGCCTAGGCCGAAGGCCTAGGTAAACCCACAAAGATAACCCAAGGGCTGAAAGCCCGACATATAGATCAGTTGTGTCTATTTCAAGAGTTCGTAACTTGCCGACAAAACGCCTCCGCCTTCGACGCTCCCAGTCTGTTTCACGCGGCTATTATCGCCCGATGGTTGACCAAAGGGCATGATACCTTGCTCTTGTCCAGGGAGCCGTTTCCATCTCACGACTGCGAGCGGTTTACAATCATCGGCTGCATGGAAGATGACGGCTTGGTTGAAACGTACGGGAAAGGGCCCTTGAGATCCGCCGCACTGGACCGTGTTAACATGTTCGTACACGTTAGCAAGAACAAAGATCGACACGGCCGAACCCCAGTTATCAAATTGAGCCGTCACTCTCTGACTGTCCATATCAAACGATGGTTGAGCGATAAAGTGTCCCCACGGGCAGCCTCCTCCACTGCATTGAGCTGTTGCGTTTCTCAGGTAATATGGTGGAGATACTGAGAGCGAGACTGTAGTTCGGGAGATGCAGTATTTACCATCGGCGCGTCCAAACTCGTTTGGACAACCACCACGGTTTTCGTTATTGTTTGGAGTACCGATGACAGGTGAAGTTGCATTTAGCTGTCTAGCGACATCATTAACACCCACGAAATCGAGCATTAGTTCTCCATCAGCTCGAAAGAAATGCAACGTGACAGGAGGCTCACCATTATCTGTTTTGACTGACACCCTAGTATCGTTCACGCCGTGTTCAGGGTGCACAGCATAAACCCGCTCCTGATTGACTCCCCACTTGGAGGTATCGTTCCAAGTAAAGAATGTGTGATCGGGCCAAAGCTTACCTGCAGGTGCCCCTTCGACGGAACCGCCAGACACATCCCCTGTTAGGATCATGCTCGTAACACTGGGCGGATTGGCGTACTTAACATGAAGATCGATTACATCAAGACTTTCCTGACTTGCCCATACCAGTAGACCTCCGCCGGTACCGATCGAGCGTATACAAGTCTCGTAAGCGTTGTAAGCGCGGTCAGAGGTGGTTAGCTTGAGAATGTCCGTGGCCTGTTGCTGTGTACGCGTGTAGTGGACGTTCTCTAGGTACTTTGTCCTCTTCTCGTCAAAGCTCTTGTAGTCGTCACCGACTTTGAAGGGCCCATATTGCGTTAGGCCTTCGAGAAAAAACTGATTATCTTGAGTGAGCTTGCTGTAGGTCTCTGAATCAATCGATTTGAGGTAATCCGAAAAAAGATTGTTTCGAGACGCATAAGAGTAATAATCCTTGGAGAGCGCCGCATTGCAATCGGAAGCGCGGCTCGGAGTTCGCTGCGCATCAGCAGCAGCGATAGAAGCGATAGACAGGATCAATGCGATGAGAACCGCATGTAGCTTAATGGGCATGGCGCACCTCGGTATTCAGTTGTGTTCGGGGCCGGGCACCTTTGTATACTGAGTAGCATAGTGAGTCAAGAGCTTTTTTAGGGGAGAGTGTCTGTTGGCAAGCCGTTAAAGCTAATGACGCGACGCCAAACCTCTTTTTCGTATCCCTCCACCCTGAATTAGCTCCTCGTCTCCCCGACTTCCAAGCCTTTCGCGACGCCGCGCCCTGACGCCCTCGTCAGGGCTCACGACCGGGTACCCACCGCCGGTGCCCCACCTTCGCCGGGTGCCCCACCTTCGCGACAGTTTCACCGTCGCTAAGGTGGGTTCCGTGGAGCCGTCACTGGAAGGGCATGGCTTCAGCCATGCCATCAAGCGCTTTTAAAAACCCTCTTCCATATCGTCCTTCCGCCGCCCGCCCCAAATAGTTGTCAAGCCCCCCATCCCTGCTAAACCCCCGCATCTCCCTCATTCCAAACAAGATAAAAGTTTGCGCATTAGTTATGCCCACTCTGCTATCCTTGTGATAGAGATCATAAACAAGGCCCGGCCACCCGCCGGGCCTTCCGCTTTTAACCCACTAAACCCTCATAAAGGAGACTAGAAAATGCCCTTCGGCCCGACAGCCCGGACCGTCCGCCCCTGCCGCCATCTCTTCACCGACGGCCGCCAGTGCGGCTCCCCCGCCCTCCGCGGCGAAGAGCTCTGCTTCTACCACCACTCCACCCGCCGTCCGCTCAAAACCCAGGCCCTCCACGGCGACCGGACCCGCGCCGTCCTCCCCGAACCCCTCGACCTCCACGCCATCCAGCGCGGTCTCGCCGAGCTCCTCCGCCTCACCGCCGCCGAGCTCATCCCCCTCCCCCTCGCCGCCCAGCTCCACCGCCAGCTCGCCTCAGCCAGCCAGAACCTCGCCCGCATCGAACGCTCCGAAGCACGCGCCGAAGCACGCGCGGAGGCCCTCGGTCTCGACCGCAGCCCCGTCACCGACTACACCAACCACCGCACCCTCGGCACCATCGCCCCCGAAGCCCCGCAGCCCGCCGAACCCCAGACCCAGGTCCAGACCGCCCGGACTCAACCCAAACAGAATGAAGACTTTGAGACTTCACCACAAACTTCTTCCGACATCCGGGAACTGAAAACGGACAACTCAACTCCCCTCCCCGACCCCGTCGCCCGCTTCACCCTTCCCCCCGAACCCGAATACCCCGAATCCAAAGCCCAACACGACGCCGCCTACAAAGCCTACGCCGACGCCTACAACACCCTCGCCCAGGGCATCCACAACCGCGCCCAGGCCCGCGCCCAACTCCACAACGCCCTCTTCCCCCTCGACACCCTCACCCGCGAACAAGACCGGGAAGACCTCGAATTCGACGGCCACCTCAGCCAACTCGTCGAACAACTCCAACAACAAGAAACCGCCGCCTGAGAACACGAACCCGCGCTCCACGCATCACACCAGTGGATGAAGCAGCTCCTCCTCTCTCCCGACTTCCAGGCCTTCCGCGAGGCCGCCCGCGACGCCCTCCGCCAGAACTTCCGGCCCGAGGAGATCGACCTCCAGGATGCCTCCGTCCCCTCCACCCTCTCGCTCATCGCCGATACCGAAGCCCAGCCCACCGGCACTCCCGTTACTACCCCGCACACCTCACGCGCCTTCATGGAGTCCGCCACCTACGCCGCCTGCCACCGCGACCCGCAGCGCTGGAACCTCCTCTACCGCCTCCTGTACCGTCTGCAGGAGAACCGCGACCTCCTCAAGATTGAGGTCGACCCAGACGTCGCCCACCTGCTTCGCCTAGAAGGCCAGGTCCGGCGTGACCTCCACAAGATGCACGCCTTCGTCCGCTTCCGCAAGGTGCTCGAACCCGGCGAGCCTGCCCTCTTCGGCGAGCGTCCCGAGGTCGTCGATGAGCCGGTGCTCGTCGCCACCGGCGGCCGCGACTTACACGAAGAGCACCACCTCGTCCTTACCACTCCGACTCCCTTCGGCGAGACCAAGACCGACATCCCCGAGTGCTGGCCCGAGATCGACGCCGCCACCGAGGAAGTCACCGAGCACTGCGAGCACTTCATCGCCTGGTACCAGCCCGATCACCGCATCCTTCCGCTCGCCGCTCCCTTCTTCGCCGAGCGGTTCGCCATCCTCCGCTGGTCCATCCTCACGCCCGACGCCTCCGCCTCCTGGGACCCCGTTACCAAGCAGCTCCGCTTCTCTCCCGGCCTGCCCCGCGAGTCCGCCCCGGCAGACGACGAGCTCGAAACCCTCTGGCGCACCTACTACGCCAGCATCTTCAACCCCGCACGCCTCAACCCCGAAGCCATGCGCTCCGAGATGCCCGTTCGCTACTGGAAAGACCTCCCCGAGGTCACCCTCCTCCCCCAACTCATCACAGCATCCCACACCCGGGTCGCCTCCATGGTCACGCGCCAGCAGCAGCAGCCCTCCGCTCAGCCCTTCGTCCCCGCCGCCCCCACCCTCGCCAGCATTCACGGCGCACTGCCGGCCTGCAAAGGCTGCGCCCTCTACGAACACGCCACTCAGGTCGTTCCCGGCTACGGCCCACCCGACTCGCCCCTCATGCTCGTCGGCGAGCAGCCCGGCGACCAGGAAGACCGCCAAGGCCTCCCCTTCGTCGGCCCCGCTGGCAAGCTCCTCCGCGGCATCGCCGAAGACCTCGGCATCGACATGACGCAGATCTACGTTACCAACGCCGTCAAGCACTTCAAGTTCATTCACCGCGGCAAGCTCCGCTTCCATCAGACCCCCCGCGTCTCCGAGATCATGGCCTGCCGCCCCTGGCTGCTCGCCGAAATCGAAGCCGCCAAGCCCCGCGTCATCCTCGCCCTCGGCGCGTCGGCCTCGAAATCGCTCCTCGGCGGCACGTTCTCCCTCATGCGCGATCGCGGCACCTTCCGCTCGACCCCCTTCGCCGACCGCGTCATGGCCACCCTCCACCCCAGCGCCCTCCTCCGCGCCCGCGACGAAGCGAGCCGCGCCCAGATGACTGCCCTCCTCCGCGACGACCTCTCCCTTGCCTACCAGGCCTCTCGGGAGATAGCCTAACGACGTTGCAAGTCTATTTCGGAGCGCAGCACGCACTATGGGCCAATGCCGATACTGTAGTACGAAAGCCGGAATGTTCCGTGATGCACATGAAAGTTGTGCCCGCGAAGCAGATGCAGCTTTGGCCCAGTCCCGCTCGGTCGTGGCAGATGCGGTGTCGACAGGAAAAACTGCTGAAGAGTTAGTTCCACTGCTGCAAAGCTTAAGAGCGAAGGGTAGATTTGCGGAGTCGGACAGCAAACACGCGTTGATGCAAGCTGCTGATACTGCGTCTATGACGCTTGCTCACGATCATCCAGTCAGCAATGAAGATATTGAGCGGATTGGAGCCATTTTCAGATTATTTGACGATAGATGGTTTGAAGATGCACAAAGGATCGTGAACTGGCACGGCTATTTGTCTCTGGACTTTAGCAATGTTCTCTACCAAGTGCTGCATGGCCAAGTGCCGTATCATCATCCGGATCTAGCCAACGGCTTTTTCCTCGATCACAATGAGCATCCTATTTTGCGTCGCAACGCAACACTTGCCGAATATAGACAAGTCTCAACGGGTCGGACCTATCACTCTATGAGCTTGCCTGTAGGTGGTGGCATCTACTACAGAATTGGTGCATCTGCACCTCGAACTCAACAAACCGGCCTGGTTCCTATTGATCAAGGTAAGATGTTGATTACGACTAAAGCTATTTACTTTAGCGGAACGACAACTACATTCAAGTTGCCTTATAGTTCGATTCTTCGACTGGAATCATTTGTGGACGCTGTCGGAGTATACGAAAATCATGGTCGAGGAAAAGTTTTCATCCCTGGATCGTTGGGCATGGATGACGGTTGGTTCTTCTACAATCTCATTTCGGCTTTGACTGCTCAAGCGATTTGACTTGGCTGTAAGAGTTAAGGAGCATCTTGGAACATACCTTCCCGAACCATCCCCACGACCCCGCCACCTTTACCACCCAGACCCTCGCCTCCCCCGCCTCCCTCGCCGCCGTCCTCGACCACACCCTCCTCCGCCCCGACGCCACCCGCGCCCAGGTCCTCCAGCTCTGCCGTGAGGCCGCCGAGCACCGCTTCGCCTGTGCCATGGTCAACCCCGCCTGGACCGCCACCGCGGCTGACGCGCTCCGGGGCACCGGCATCCCCGTCGGCGTCGTCATCGGCTTCCCCCTCGGCGCGACCCTCTCCGCCTCCAAGCGCGACGAAACCGTCCGCGTCCTCAAGCTCGGCGCGCACGACATCGATATGGTTCTCAACCTCGGCCTGCTCAAATCCGGCACCGCCGAAGACTACGAGGCCGTCAAGCAAGACATCCGCGGCGTCGTCGAGCTCGCCCACGCCTCCGGAGCGATCGTCAAGGTCATCCTCGAAACCTGCGTCCTCTCTTTTGAGGAGAAACACCGGGCCGCCGAGCTAGCTCTCGCCGCCGGTGCCGACTTCCTCAAGACCAGCACCGGCTTCTCGACCGGCGGCGCAACCCCCGACGACATCGCTCTCCTCCGCTCCGTAGCCGGGTCCCGCGCCGGGGTCAAAGCCTCCGGCGGCATCCGCTCCCTCGCCGACACCCGCGCCATGCTCCAGGCCGGAGCCACCCGCATCGGCGCCAGCGCCAGCGTAAAAATCCTCGCCGAACTCAATGCGCCCAGCTAGGAAGTCTTATGCGGGAGCTTTGTACATTCGCAGGTTCGTTCCGGCTGGACAGCTCATCTGCTGCTTCCATATGGGTTTCAGCATGTGGTCCAGGTACATCAACTGATTGTTCAACGTCACCAGCAGGTGTCCGGCATCGAACGAGCCCATCTCGTCATAATGAGGCTCCAACACCGTTTTTCCGCTTAGATCGATCAGTCCCCACTTGCCATCGCGCTTAACTGGGCAAAGGTCTTCGCTGAACTCTCCAGTCTTCTCCCACAAAGCGGGAAGCGCGACGGAGCCGTCCGGGCGAATGAACCCCCACTTGCCATCCATCAGTACCGCACACACCCCCGCATTGAAACTGGTGACCGTGTCATAGCGGAATGGCAAAATGGTAGCTCCGGCCTTGTCGATGAAGCCCCACTTATCGTTCAGTTGCACAGGTGCAATGTCATCGCTGTAGCCATGAACGGTCTGATAAATGGCGGGGATCACCAACCTGCCTGTCGGATCGATAAAGCCCCATTTTCCATTTACGCTCACTCGCGCGCGCCCGTTCTGAAAACTGCGCGTAAGTTCAAAGCGCTGCGGGAACGCCTCTGAGCCGTCCGGGCGGATGAAGTGCCATTCGCTGCCAACGCGAACGGGGCTACAGTTGTATCGAAAGTTGCGTGCTTCATCATATTGCGGTGCAAGCGTCTCTCTTCCGCTGCGGTCGATGTATCCCCATTTCCCGTTGCGGCGCACAGCGGCCCAGTCTGAGGCGAAGGGCAGCGCGGCATCATAGCGCGCCGGAACGGCGAGGACACCTTTGCTGTCCACATACCCGAAGCTTCCGCAGACGTTTACCGGCAGCAGGATGCGCGTTGGCTCGTCGGCGTGCAGCGCAAGGCGTGGGCTGGCTGCGGCGGCGGAAACAAGCTTGAGAAATAAACGACGGTCAAGCGTTGGCATGGTGGTTCTCCTTGGGAGCAATCAGGAGTGGCTAAAAGGTGGCGCGAAGGCCGAACTCAAAGACTCGCTGCGTGGCCGTACCGGTGGCTCCCGGGTTCAGTTGCGTGGTGATCTGGCCGAAGTTAGTTGCCGACACGTTTGTGGCGGGTAAGCCGTACTGCGCGCGATTGAGGAGATTGAAGCCCTCGCCCCGCAGACTGAGGGCGTAGCGATCCAGACGCAGCAGATCTTTCTGCAAAGCACCGTCAATCTGCCAGGTCCCTGGTCCGCGCAGCAAGTTCCGCGGCGCGTTTCCGAACGTGCCTGCCGCCGGCAGCACAAACGCCGCCGCGTTGATCCAATGCTGAGGGGTACGACCCGTGACGGGCACAAAGGGTACGCCCGGCACAAGGTTCGGTCGCTGCGGCGAGAGCGAATTTCCATCGGAGATCGTTGCGGCGCTCCGCGAGATCGTCACGTTCAACGGCAGTCCCGAACGGGCTGTGGCGATGCCGCTCACCTGCCAGCCGGACCCAAGTGCTCCGGCTACGCCGCGCAGGGTAGACGAGTGCCCGTGGCTTGCACCGAATTGATAAACCACGCTGGCGGTAAAGGATGAACGGACGTCCTGGTCGCTGCTCGCCCGTTCGCAGATGCGACAAGCCACATTTTGCGGATAGTCCTGCTCGCCACCGCCTGTCGATCCATCGTTAATGGAATGCGACCAGAGGTAGTTGGCCCCAAACAGCAGACCATCGGAAAACTGCCGGTTCAGCGTTGCGGAAAGACCGCTGAAGTTTGCGTTATTGCCGCTCAGCTTGTAGTCTACCTGGCCGAAGGTGGGTAGCGAACGCGTCTTCGTAGTGGGGTTGAGCACATTGATGTACGAGCGTGAGGGCAGGTGCGCGCCGTGATTGCCGATGTACCCGATCTCCGAAAGAATCTGAAACGGCAGCCGCTGCTGGACAGATACGCCGTACTCGCCAACCTGCTGGTCCACACGTCCTCGGTACAGGCCGCGCGGCGCATTGGCTGTCGTCGCGCCGAGTGCAAGAAAAGGCGTCAAGGGATAGCTGAGTGCCGGTACCTGCGCGCTTGTCAGCAGCAACCTGGACGTAAGATTGTTCAAGGGTGCGGTTAAATCGCCAAGTTGGCCCTCGCCGAAGTACAGGCCATATCCTCCCCGAAAGACCGTGTTGCCCAGGAATGCGTCCGGTGCCCAGGTGATGGCAACACGCGGTCCGAGGTCACTGTGACTCGCGTTGTAGAACGGACCACCCGGCGCGCAAAATCCACCCGGACAGGTGAGCGGATCGAAGGCCTTAGACCTTCCCAGCACCTCGGAGAAAGCTCCAAAGGAGTCGTAGCGTAAACCAAGGCTCAAGGTAAGATTCGGGCGAAATTTGTATTGATCCTGGAAGAAGAGGTCGAATTCAGTCTTTCGCGCCCCGCCCGTAGGGACAGCCGCCAGCACTGCGGCGTTGTCCAGTCCATTTGCCGCGAATCGTGTAAGACTGCTGTAGGTGAGTTGCGTCTCCGCCGTGTTGCCCAGATTCAGCTGAACCCGCCGCAAGCCGCCACCGGCTGTGATACTGTGCTTGCCGAAGACCACGTCTAGCGTGTTGATGAACGAGTACGCCGTGGCTTTCTGCACCTGCACAAGGTTGTCATGCAGCGTAGTAAACCCAGGTACCGCCACCTGAATCGGCAAGACACTTACATTGGAGATCGTGTAGGGCGTTCGATTGATGCCGAACTTGGCTTCGTTCAGCAGCGAACTACGGAAGGCGTGTTCGAGCGAGACAACACCGTTCTTCGGGTTGTTCTGGATCTGTTGTGTGTCTTGCAGGAAGCCCGTGGCGTCGCCAAACGGCACCTGCAATCGTCCCTCATCCAGGTTGATGCGAACATACGCGGAGGTGCGTGAATCGAAGATTTGGTCGACACGGACAAGCCCGAAATCCTCGTTCTGTGTTTGGCGCCCGGCTGCGCTATAGCTGTACACATTCGGGTTTGCCGTGGCCGTCTGCCCCACTGGATAGGCGGCGAGAACGGCTGCGAGCGCGGGGGACCGCTGCGCTGTCTGCTGCGCAAAGGCCGGGCTAGGGACAAAGCCAATCAGCGGTTGTGTAAGCACCTGCCGCAACCCTTCGTAGTTGGCGAAAAAGAACGTATGGTCCCGCACGACCCGGCCACCCACACTGCCGCCAAATTGGTTCAACCGCAAGGGCAGTTGCCGCGCCGAGAAGAGTGCCCGCGCGTTCAGCACATCATTGCGCAGGAACTCATACGCGCTACCGTGAAAGGCATTGGTGCCGCTGCGTGAAACGACGTCGCCCTGCCCGCCAGCCGTGCCGCCGTACTCCGCTGAATACAGGGCGGTGTTGACGCGGAACTCGCGGATCGACTCCGACGAGAGCTGAATGCGCAGATCGGACTTTTCGCTTTGCCGCAGGATGCCGCTCGCATCCACGCCATCGAACAGGATCTTGTTGTCGTCAAGACCATGACCCGCGAAGCGAATGCTTGTCTGATTGCCGCTGCCCGTGTTGATGGCGCCCGGCACCAGGATCATAAGCCCCGCCCAATTACGGCCGTTGATGGGCAGGCTTTCCACCTGCTGCCGCGCGATCACCCCGCCTGTCGCGGCGCTATCCTGGTCCAATGTGACAGTCGAAGCCTCCACGGCCACCGTCTGCTCCACCGCGCTCACGCCCAATTGGAGGTTCACAGTGCGGAATTCCCCAACCTGCAGATCGACATCGTTCACATGTCTCGTCTCAAAACCTGCCACAGCGACGCTGAGGTTGCAGCGGCCTAAAGGCAAGGCTGAGAGAACATATTCGCCTGCCGTTGTGGATTGGACCGTCCGCGTAAAGCCTGTCTGCGGGTAGGACACCGTCACGGCGGCGTTGCTCACCACGGCGCCGGTCGCGTCGGAGACCGTGCCTTTCAGGTTGGCACGATCAATCTGAGCGCTCAGCACAGCGGGCAAACACAAAACGATCCCCGCAACCAGCCGGGTACAACAATTCATCTTCATGGCTAGCAAAAGATGCCTCAACACGTGGAGTATGAAAGTAATCCCAGCGTAGGGGGGCTTTGTGAACACACCTTGAACATGCTCATCAAATAATCAGATGTTCACATCCATACGCCGCAAGGGAGACTATGGGTGCTCGTCGCTAAAGTGATCTCTGCGCTCACCGGTCCGGTCCTGGTCTCCAAACCAGAGACAGTACCTCGACGTGCTTTGTTGTTCGTGTGTGCGAGGACTGCCATCGACCACGAGGCACAGACCCCCGCCATTGCACATCCCACTGGAGTATCATCAACCCTCCAGATGTCTCCCCCCGCCCACCCCCGCCAAGCCGAAACCGCCGAAGCCCACCCCTTCGAAGGCGACTACCGCCCCGACCCCGCCACGCCCGCCACCGTTCCCAACCCCCGCGTCGAGCCACTCCAGGTAGCCTTCCTCCATCGCCTCGCCGACGCCCTCAACACCACCCTCGACATCAACACCCTCATGCACCGTGTCGCCGACCTGGTCCGCGCCGTCATCGACTACCGCATCTTCGCCATCCTCCTCTACAACGACCGCACCAACGACCTCCGCATGCGCTTCCAGACCGGCCACACCGCCGAGTTCGAGCGCCGGCGTGTGCGCCTTGGCGAGGGCGTCGTCGGCCAGGCCGTCCTACAGCGCCGGGCGATCCTCGTCCACGATGTCGCCGCCTTCCCCGGCTACATCGCCGCCAACCCCCACGTCCTCTCCGAGCTGGCCATCCCGCTCATCGTCAAAAATAAGGTCATCGGCGTCCTCGACCTCGAATCCGAAGCCCCCGCCTTCTTCACCCACGAGCATCAGCGCCTGCTCGAGCTCACCGCCTCCCGCATCTCGTCGGCCATCGAGAACGCCCGCCTCTACACCCGCGTCGCGCGCCAAGCCGAAACCCTCGCCGTTCTCAACGACATCTCCCGCGAGATCACCTCCATCCTTGACCTCGATGACCTGCTCGAACGCATCGGCCAGCTCCTCAAGCGCGTCGTCGACTTCCAGATGTTCACCATCCTCCTCTGGAACGAGCGGACGGAACAGTTTGAACATAGGTTCTCCTCCCGCTTTGGCGAGCGCATCACCCGCATCCGCACGGTGCAGGTTGGCGAAGGCATCATCGGGGCCTCTGCCGCCGAGCGGTCCTCCATCCTCGCCCCTGATGTCCGCAAAGACCCACGCTACGTCGCCGAAAACCCCGAGACCCGCTCCGAGCTCGCCGTCCCCCTCATCTACAAAGGCAGCGTCATCGGCGTCCTCGACCTCGAACACACCCGCGTCCACTACTACAACGAGGACCACCAGCGCACCCTCGTCACCCTCGCCGCCCAGATCTCCATCGCCATCGCCAACGCCCGCCTCTACCAGCGCATCCACGAAGAAGAGCAGCGTATGGAGCGCGATCTCGAGATGGCCCGCCAGGTCCAGCTCCGGCTGCTCCCCGCCGCCCCGCCCCGCCTCCGCAACGCTGAAATCGCCGCGCAGTTCCTCCCCGCCCGCTCCATTGGGGGCGACCTCTACGACTTCCTCGACTATGGCCCCGGCTGCCTCGCGTTCGCCCTGGGAGATGTCTCCGGCAAGGCCGCCCCCGCCGCCCTCTACGCCGCCCTCGTCTCCGGCATCCTCCGCTCGCTGGCCCCGCAACGCCTCGGCCCCGGCGCGCTCCTGGCCGTCTTAAACGACCAGCTGCAAGAGCGCAAACTCGCCTCCCAATACGTCACTATGCTCCTCGCCCTTTGGGACGATAACGCCCGCACCCTTACCGTCGCCAACGCCGGCTCCGTCCAGCCCCTCTACATCACTCCCAGCCGCCCTTCGCTGACCGACGCTTTGGACGTCCACACCCTGAAGGCCGAAGGCTTCCCTCTTGGCCTATTCCCCCACGCCACCTACGAAGAGACCACCCTCACGCTCGCTCCCGGCGACTTAGTCGTCTTCTTCTCCGATGGCATCATCGACGCCCACGACTCCCACCAAGACCTTTACGGCACCGACCGCCTCTGCACCCTCCTCCAACACCATCCGACTGCATCTACCAGTGCCGAGTCCGCCGTCACGGCCATCCTCGAAGCCGTCTCCCTCCATCAGGCGGGGACGGAGCACTTCGACGATGAGACGGTGGTCGTGCTGCGGGTCCGCTAGAACGGCGTTAGCCTGCCGGCTCAGTTCGCCCTTGCCGTGCGGACTCGGACGCTTGCTTCCATCGTTGCGTGTTCACGCCAACTGCCAGGAGCCAGATTGTCAGCGAACCTTCACCGAGCAAGCCGGAGATAGGAAGGTAAGTGGATAGGGAGTTCGCAAGCGGCGCATATAGGTACGTAAGCCAACCCACGCCAGATAATGCCACAAGCGCACCTACAAGCCGAGGCAGGAAGTTCGACCTAAAGATGAGATAACCCACGAGCAGGCAATAAAAGCCGAAGAAAACAATGCTAACGTCGAGCGTTTGAGCTTGCATCTTCAAAAATAACCGCGCCATTGCCTGTAGTTGCGCCATGCTAAACACTCCCAGGTACGGTGTGCCTCCTAGGACAACCAGTACGGCAAGTGGAAAAACGGAGCTAAGTGCGCCTACGGCACATCCCACAAGGCTGAAGAACGCCGCGAGCAACGAGACGGATCGATGCACGGGCTTGAGAAGGTCGTACAAGAGAAGCGTTACAACGAGGTAGCAAGCAGTCGCAATCAGGTTGGCGGCGAAAGCACCCCGGAACAGCAACTCATGCGACATGATGTTGGTCGCGGTAGCCGCGGCGTCGCCACCGACAATCAGACTGCCACCGCCGAACATCGAGAACACGGCCGTAAAGATGTTGAGCAGATAGAAGACACCTGCCATTCTGGCCTTCCATCGTGCTGAAGCCTCTGTGCCCCGCTGCATGGCACCTGTTCTCATACGCGTTCCTCGATGCAACGGCAAGATTATTGTCCGCTGAAGCATACCCGAACTGTACGAAAGGCGATGGCCGGAAGTTCCAGGCAGCTCTGATGACCGCAGCGTGGCGCACTATAGCTTCGTGGAAGCGGCACGGGATGTGAGTGCCTTCAAATACAAATAGTAGAACTGGACACCGGTGTAGAAGGAGCTGGCGCGCAGGCGTTCGTCTTTGCCATGGGCTCGGACGTCGTCGCGGTCGAGGGCGATGCCACTGATGCCGTAACTGGGCAGCCCGGTGGCCATGGTGTAGATGCTGTCACTGGCGCCATTTTCCATCTCGGGGATACGGGGACGCCAGGCCAAATCTGCGCGACGACCTGGCGAAGCGGACCGAGGACATCGTCGCGCAAGGGCGGCGGCGGAAGGGCTTTGCGATCGGGCGCGGTGTCGAAGACTTCGCCCGCGTCGTTCTTGTACTTGACGACGAGCTTCGGGTCATTGAAGAGGGCGATGAGGCGCTGGCGAACCTCTTCCTGCGAGTGGCCGGGGAGGATGCGGCAGTTGACGTTTGCCTGGGCCATGGCGGGGAGGGCGTTCGGGGCATGGCCAGCCTTGAGCATCGTTGCGACGCAGGTGGTGCGGAAGGTGGCGTTGTAGCCGGGGTCGGCGGAGAGGCGGGCTTCGGCACCGACATCGTGCGGAGTGGCGAGAATGGCGCGAAGATCGGCCGCTTTATCGATGGGCACGATCTTGGCCATCTGCTCAAGGTAAGCGCGGGTGACGGCGTTGAGCTCGAAAGGGAACGGTGTGCGTTCGAGTTGCGCGAGAGCGTCCACGACGTGGTAGATGGCGTTGTCAGGGGTGGGGAGGGAGCTGTGGCCGCCGGGATTGATGGCGGTGATCTCGAAGTCGGCGTAGACCTTTTCGGTCGCTTCGAAGGTCATGGCGACCGGTTTGCCGTGGTCGGTTTCGACGCCGCCCGCGTCCGGGTTGAGGACAAAGTCGGCGTCGACGAGGTCGCGATGGTTCTTGAGGAGCCAGTCGACGCCGTTCGATTTGCCGCCCTCCTCATCGGCTGTGAGAGCAAGGATGATGTCGCGGTTAGGGACGGAACCCTCGCGCTTGAGGCGGATGAAGTCGGTGACGACCACGGCGTCGGCGGACTTCATGTCCTGGGTGCCGCGCCCGTAAAAGTAGCCGTCCTTCTCGACGAACTGGAAGGGATCGGTGGTCCAATCTTCACGGCGGGCCTCAACGACGTCGATGTGGCCGATGATGAGGACGGGCTTGAGGGTGGAGCCGGACTTGCCGCGATACCGCGCGACAAGGTTGCCCTTGCGGTCGTTGGGGCCGAGGACCTGGAGATCGGCTGCGGGAAAGCCGACGGCGAGGAGGCGCTGGCGCATGGCCTCGGCGGCTAGCGTGGTGCTGCCGACCGAGTCGGTGGTGTTGATCTCGATCAGCTGCTTGAAGATATCGTGGGCAAGCTGCTGCGTAGGAGCGTCAAGCTGCTGTTGGGCTGAGAGTACACGTAAGGAGAGGGCAAAAGCGAGCAGGAGCGAGGATCGATTCACAGGAGACCTCTCATCGGGATGTTTTATAGTCGCACGATTGCTGACCCGTCGATATGTGTGCCGATTCCGCACCGTTCGCGTCGAATCTACAGCAATCTTTTCGTAAGCGGGATATGTGGTTTTACGCGCCCGCCGCGCTATGGATACACTGGTGTGAGTATGGATGCTCCGCCTTTTGGAAGCACCTGAGGGTTTCGCGAGAACGCCGCGCGGGACGGAACCGATCGGGATGGATGATGGTGCCGCGAGTACTTTGGCTCGCAGTGGCCGGCTTAGAGGGGGAACAGTGTTCGAACGGTATACGGAAAAAGCACGGCGTGTCATCTTTTTTGCGCGCTACGAAGCAAGTCAGTTTGGGTCTCCTTACATCGAAACGGAGCATCTGCTCCTCGGGCTACTGCGCGAAGATAAGGCGTTAACCAATCGTTTTCTGCGGTCGCACGCCTCGGTGGAGTCGATTCGCAAGCAGATTGAAGGACATACGACGATCCGTGAGAAGGTGTCGACTTCGGTTGATCTTCCGCTCTCGAACGAGTGCAAGCGGGTGCTCGCCTACGCGGCGGAGGAGGCGGAGCGGCTCTCACATAAGCACATCGGTACGGAGCATCTGCTGCTCGGGCTGCTGCGGGAGGAGAAGTGCTTCGCGGCGGAGATCCTGACGGAGCGCGGTCTGCGGCTGCCGGCAATCCGCGAAGAACTTCAGCGCACCACCCAGGAGAAGGCTCCCGCTGCTGCACAAGCGGGCAAGACCGGCGCGCGGCCCGAGCAATCGATGCTCGCGGAGTTTTCGCGCGACCTGACGCAGAGTGCCATTGACCAGCAGCTCGATCCGCTGGTGGGGCGCGATACGGAAGTGGATCGCGTTATTCAAATTCTTTGCCGCCGGACGAAAAACAATCCCGTGCTGATCGGCGAACCGGGCGTAGGCAAGACTGCCATCGTCGAGGGCTTGGCGCAGAAGATTGCGGATGGCGAGGTGCCGAGTTTTCTTGCGGACAAGCGTGTACTCGCCCTTGACCTCAGTCTGATCGTGGCGGGAACGAAGTATCGTGGCCAGTTTGAAGAGCGGCTGAAGACCATCATGAAGGAGCTGATGGAGAACCAGAACTCCATCGTCTTCATCGATGAGCTGCATACGCTGGTGGGTGCCGGATCGGCCGAAGGGTCGCTCGACGCCGCGAATATCCTCAAGCCCGCGCTCTCCCGAGGCGAGATCCAGTGCATCGGAGCGACCACCCCGGCGGAGTACCGGAAGTCGATCGAGAAGGATCGGTCATTGGAGCGACGCTTCCAAGCCGTCAAGGTTCCGCCGCCGAATGAGGAAGACGCGATCAAGATCATGATTGGCATCAAGGACAAGTACGAGAAGTTCCATGCCGTCTCCTACACCGACGAGGCGATCACCTTTTCCGTCACACACTCCGCCCGCTACATCCCGGATCGCTTCCTTCCTGACAAGGCCATTGACCTGATCGACGAGGCGGGAGCACGCGTCAAGTTGCGCCAGACCTCCCTTCCCGAGGAGCTAACTGAGGTGCAAAAGCGCATCAAGTTCATCGTGCACCGGATGGAGAACGCCATTGCGAACCACGAGTTCGAGAAGGCGCGCTTTTACTCGGACGAGGAGCGCAAAGAGCGCGAGAATCTGCGGGCTCTGCGCGATAAGTACCACCTGGACGACTCATCCGCTGGTATCGTCACCCGCGAGGACATCGAGGACGTAGTCAGCCGCTGGACCGGCGTTCCCATCACGTCGCTCAAGGAAGAAGAGACGCAGCGTCTGCTCCGCGTCGAGGAGGAACTGCACAAGCGCGTGATCTCGCAGGAGAAGGCGATTTCTGCATTGGCTCGCGCCATTCGTCGGTCTCGTGCGGGCCTCAAGAATCCGGCAAGACCCATCGGCAGCTTTCTATTTCTTGGACCTACTGGCGTCGGCAAGACGGAGATGGCGCGCACGCTGGCGCAGTTCATGTTCGGCTCGGAGAAGGCGCTGATCCGGTTCGATATGTCGGAGTATATGGAAAAGCACTCGGTCTCGAAGCTGATCGGATCGCCTCCGGGCTACGTTGGCTACGAGGAGGGCGGTCAGCTTACCGAGCGTGTCAAGCGCAACCCGTACTCCATCGTACTGCTCGACGAGATCGAGAAAGCGCATCCCGACGTCTTCAATTTGCTGCTGCAAGTATTTGAAGATGGACAGCTTACGGACGGCCTCGGCAACATCGTCGACTATAAGAACTGCATCATCATCATGACGTCCAACATCGGCGCAAAGCACCTGCAGAAGCAGCAGGGGCTGGGCTTCCAAAGCGAGCGCGAAAACATGGTGCTCGAAAAGATGGAGGAGTTGGTCCGGGGCGAGGTCAAGCGCACCTTCAACCCTGAGTTCCTCAACCGCCTCGACGAGATCATTATCTTCACCTCGCTCTCAGACGCTGACCTGATGCAGATTCTGGAGCTTCTTGTCCAGCAACTCAACACCAACCTTGTCCATAAGGCCATCACGATCTCGGTGACTGATGAAGCCAAACGTTGGATTCTTGAAAAGACCGTCTCCGATCGCACCTATGGAGCGCGGCCTCTGCGCCGTGCGCTACAGCGGTTCATCGAAGATCCTCTCTCCGAGGCGCTGATTGGCGGTGGCATTTCCGTGCGGCCCGCGTTCATCGAGGTATACCTTGAGAACAATCAGCTCTTCTACCGCCCCATCGCATCCGAAGGCGAGGAGAAACTGGCTGGATTGGCCCTTACGACGGTTTAGTCACTGGATAAACAACAAAGCCCCGGAGCAATTCGGGGCTTTTCATGTGGCCTGCACAGATTAGAACATGGAAGAGGTTGCGGCTTTTGTTTGCGCGGCGGATTTCTGGATCACGTCGGCAGCCACAGCGGCTAAGTCCGAAGCCTTTTCGGTCGCCTGATCGAGCGTCTTCTGAGCCTCGACGGACAGCTTATTTGCCTGATCCTTGAGATAGTCGCTGGCGTCTTCGGCATAGGTGGAAACTTGATCCGCAGCCTCGTCGAAAGCCTCACCGATTTGCCGGCGTGTTCTTGCGCCACTCTGCGGGGCAAACAAAAGCGCGAGGCCACTTCCAAGAGCGGCTCCGATACCAAGAGCAAACAGAATATAACCTTTATTCATTGCGAGTCCTCTTTCGTTGCACTGTTGAGTTGATAGATGCACGTTAGCACAAACGTGTGTCGTCGAGATGGTTCAATGTAAGTAACGCGACAGGCATAAGGCATTGCGCTTTGCGGCACCTGACCTCTTTACTGCTTTTGTTGTCGCATATTGCCCTTGCTAAACCACGGGTAAAGAATAGGCAAGACATAAAGCGTAAGGATGGTGGCGGTAATCAGGCCGCCGATGACTACGGTGGCCAAGGGACGCTCAATCTCCGAGCCGCGCGAGGTCGAGACCGCCATGGGGATAAAGCCGAGCGAGGCCACCAGCGCGGTGATGAGCACGGGGCGGAGGCGGTCGGAAGCTCCCTGGTGGACGGCCTCATCCATCTCCTTACCCTCCTCGCGGAGCGAGTTGATGTGGCTGACCATGACAACGCCGTTGAGCACGGCGATGCCGAAGAGCGCGATAAAGCCCACGCAGGCAGAGAGATTGAGGTTGATGCCGCGCAGCCAAAGCGCGGCAATACCCCCAACCAGTGCGAGCGGAACGATGATGAGAATGAGCGACATCTGCTTTGCGTTTTGGAAGGTGGCGTAGAGCAGGCCGGAAATAATGAGCAACGAGACCGGGAAGACGATGAGCAGGCGGGCCTGAGCGCGCTGCTGGTTCTCGTACTGGCCGCCGAACTCCAGCCGGTACCCCGGAGGCATGGGCAGCTGCTTATCGATGGCCGCTTTTGCGTCCTTGACGAAGCTGCCGAGATCGCGACCGGCCACGTTTGAGACGACCACGGCGCGACGCTCGGCCTGCTCGCGGTTGATGAGGACGGGGCCGCCGACGGTGCGGATCTCGGCGAGCTGATCGAGGCGGACGAGCTCGCCCTGGGGAGTTTTGATCTGGAGCGAGCGCAGCTGTTCGGGGTCGTTGCGGAGGTTGGCGGGCAGGCGGATGGCAATGGGGAAGCGCTCTTCGCCCAGCAGCATCTCGGAGAGCTGTTTCGAGCCGTAGAGGGTCTCGATGACCTCCTGGATGTCGGCGACGTTGACGCCATAGCGGGCGGCGGCGGCGCGGTCGATGCGTACCTGTAGCTCGCGCGCGCCGAAAATGATCTCCATCTGGGTCTCGGACGCGCCGGGAACGCCGGAGATGACCTTTTCGGCGGTGCGGGCCATGTCTTCAAGGTTGGTCAGGTCGGGGCCGAATATCTTAAGCGCAAGATCGCCGCGGGTGCCGGTGATGGTCTCGTCCATGCGCATCTGCATGGGCTGAGTGAACTCATAAGTGACGCCGGGGATCTGGTTGAGCGACTTTTCGAGATCGTCCGAAAACTGCTGCTTCTTCTTGGCGCTGGCGTCGCGCATCTCGGGCGTGAAGTTGAGGTAGGAATCCGATTCGTACTCGCCCATAGCCTCGGTGGCGAGGTCGGGGCGGCCGAGTTTGGTGACGACGCTGTCGACTGCAGGGGCCGCCTTGATCGTCCGCTCGATCTCTTTGCCGATGGCGATGGATTCGGTGAGCGAGATGCCGGGGAGGCGTTTGGAGGTGACGACCATGGAGCCTTCGTCGAGGGTGGGCATGAACTCTGTGCCAATGAACTTGATGGAGCCGAGCGCGACGACGATCAGGATCAGCGAGACGGCGAGGATGAGCTTGCGGTGGCCCTCGCTACGGGTAAGGGAGCGCTCGTAGCGGCCGCGCAGCGTGTCGAACCAGGTCGATTTCGCTTCCTGCTTAGCTTGATCCTTGTGCCCGCCGGAGCCTGCAGCCAGCTTGCGAGCGCGGTGCTTCAGGGCCACGGTGCAGAGCGTGGGGACGACGAAGAGCGCGAGCAGCAGCGATCCAGTCAGTGCGGAGACGACGGTCACGGCCATAGGGCGGAACATACGGCCTTCAAGGCTTTGCAGCGTGAGAATTGGCAGATAGACGGCGATGATGATGAGGACACCGAAGATGACCGGGCGGGAGACCTCGTGGGTGGCTTCGCGGACGGTGTCGATCAAGGGGCGGCTGGGGTCGCCGTTCTCCAGCCGGTGTATACAGTTTTCGACCATCACGACGGAGCCGTCGACGATGGTGCCGAAGTCGATTGCGCCGAGGCTCATCAGGTTGACGGAGATGCCGAAGATGTCCATGCCGATGAAGCCGAAGAGCAGCGAGAGCGGGATGGTGACGGTGACGACGAGGGCGGCGCGCCAGTCGCCGAGGAAGATGAGCAGGACAACGAGAACAAGGACGGCCGCCGCGATGAGGTTGCGACGCACGGTTGCGGTGGTGGCGTTGATGACGTCGGACTGGTCGTAGAAGGGAATGATTTTGGCACCGCCGGGGAGCTTGAGGCTGGCGATCTTGGCCTTGACCTCCTTGATGATCTTCTGGCCGTTTTCCCCGCGCAGGATGATGACCATCCCAGAGACGGTTTCTCCCTGGCCGTCCTTCATCACAGCGCCGTGGCGGGGCAGTGGCTCCGGCGAGATACGTCCGAGTTGCTTGAGCAGCACGGGCACGCCGCCGGTGGTGGAGACGACGATGTTGCCGATGTCGTCCACGTTCTCGACCCGGCCAATGCCGCGGACGGTGTACTGTTGCTCGGCGTGCTCGATATAGCTGCCGCCGAAGTTGGCGTTGTTGGTGGAGATGGCCGCGACGACCTCGTGGAGCGTGAGGTTGAAGCGGCGGAGGCCTTCGGGATCAACCTCAATCGTGTACTGCTTCGTCTCTCCGCCCCAGGAGTTGATCTCGCTGACGCCCGGCACGGTGAGCAGGGCGTAGCGGATCACCCAGTCGTGAAGGGTTTTAATCTGCATCAGCGACATCTTCGGCGCGGCGACCGTGTACTGGTAGACCTCGCCAAAGGCTGTGGACATGGGGTTCATCTGGGGCTGCAGACCGGCGGGGATGCGGCTCTGCACCTGGTTCAGCCGCTCGGCGACAAGCTGGCGCACGAGGTACTTGTTCACCGAATCGTCGAAGATGACGGTGACCATCGAAAGGTCGAGCTTGGAGGTCGAGCGCACGGTCTGGAGTTTAGGCATACCCAACATCGCGGCTTCGATGGGAAAGGTGACGAGCTGCTCAACCTCGACCGGGCTCATGCCGGGGCACTGCACGGTGACGACGACCTGGTTGTTGGTGAGGTCGGGGAAGGCTTCAAGTGGCAGCCGGAACATGACCTCAAGGCCGCCCGCGATCAGCACGGCAAGCAGAGCGAGCACCACCCAGCGGTTGGAGAGGAAAAAGTCGACCGCTTTCCGCATGGGTTAGCCGTCTCCCATGGTGCTCTTGAGCATCTCGGACTTGACCATAAAGGCACCGTCGACGACGATGCGGTCGCCCGGCTGGAGGCCGCTCACGATCTCGGCCTTGCCCTCGGAGCGGATGCCCACGGTGACGGTGCGCGCCCGAAAGGTCTGGCCGTCACCGGTGACGAAGACGACCCGCATCCCGTTGATGTCCTGGAGTGCGTCCTCAGGAACGAAGACGGCGGTGCGGGTGGCGGGCTCCGCAATGCGCGCCGAGACAAACATCCCTGGACGCAGACGAGTGCCGCGATTGAGAACGACGATGCGGACGGGTATGGTGCGAGTCTGTGGGTCGAGCGCATCGCCGAGCATGGCCACATGACCGGACATCATGTGGGTGTCCAGCGAGGCCGAATAAAGGATGTCAGCCGCGGCCCCGATGCGGATCAAGGCACGGTCTTGCTGGTTGACGGCGGCAGTGACCCAGACGCTTGCAAGATTGGTGATGTCGAAGGCGTCAAAGCCGAGATCGACCACCTGGCCGACGCTGATATTGCGCGCGACCACCACGCCATCGATGGGCGAGCGAATGGGTACAAGCTCGCGGTCGTACAGGTTGTCGCGCGTCAGCGATTCTGGCTGCACTTGAAGTAGCTCCGAAAGGTGCTCGCGCTCCATGTGGACGTTCGCCTCAGCGTCGACGAGCATCTTCTCGGCTTGCTGCAGTTCCTGCGCGGCCCGCTGCGACTCCTCGAGCGACGCGGCCTGAATCGCATAAAGATGGCTGTAGCGGTCG
This sequence comes from Acidobacteriaceae bacterium, assembly GCA_965277085.1. GTDB lineage: Bacteria > Acidobacteriota > Terriglobia > Terriglobales > Acidobacteriaceae > Edaphobacter. Next base: position 3,349,832 of record OZ255708.1, on the reverse strand, counting down.
CGCGCCTGACGGGCGAAGGTGACGGCTCCGCGCTGCCGGTCGGCGTCGGCGAAGGCCTGGATGAGCGCGCCGACGGTCTCATGGACGGAATGGCTATGGATGTTGCCAAGCACCTGTCCACGATGAACGACGGCTCCAGGCAGTACCGCAACGGAGGTCACGCGACCGTCCGCAATGGCCCCGACATGCGCGGTATGCAACTCGTCCATGGCTACCTGACCGGCGACCGTAAGCGACCGGGGCACTTGCCGGACGAGCACGGGGGCCGTCTGGATGCCAGCTTTCTTCTGGTCGTCGGGAGAGATTTTGACGACATCGTTGGGCTGTGCGCCGCCTTCGCCGCTTTTATCCTGCTTGTCGTCGGCACCCGACGATGAGCTTGAGCTGACGGTCTTGCCGGAGCTACTGGGCGACGATCCGCCACCAGACTTGCCCGACTTGGAGCAGCCGTTTGATATGAGGCAGAAGAGCAACAGGGTGCAAGGAACGATGAGAAGACGCGACACGGCGCGGATAATGCTCATGGTTGCACTCCGAAGGCAAGCTGCAGGCGGACAACGGCCTGCTGAAAGTCGGAGAGCGTTCGCAGCGCGCTAACCTCCACATCAAACTCCGTGCGCTCCGCGTCGAGAAAGCGCAGCAAATCGATGCCCCCGGAGCGATAGGCGTCGTCCAGGATGGCGAGGTTCTGCTTGGCACGGGCACGCATATCCGGGAGAACCACCTCGACGATCTGCCGCTCATGGGCGTACCCCTCCCGCGCGGCTTGCACGTCGGCGCGGACCGCGAGTTCCAGCTGAAGGAGGCGGTCACGCTGAAGGCGAATAGTAGCTTGAGCGCGCTCGACCTCGCCCTGATTGCGGTTGCGGAAATTGAGCGGAAGCTGAAGGCTGCTAAAGAGCGTGTCGTCTCCGTTGTTGCGCTTATACCCCGCGAGCACATCGAGGTCCGGCGCACCCAGCGACCGCTGGAGCTTCAGATTGGCCTCCGCCACCGCCACGGCGTCCCGTGCGACGAGCACATCCCCGCGCGCGGCGAGCGCCGCCTCGATACCTTGCGTCGGCGGCGCAACCGAAGACGCAAGCGTGTCGGTCAACTCGACATGAGGAAGCGGTTCACGGCCCATTTGCTTGAAGAGTTCGATGCGGCTGAGGACTGCGTCGCGCCGGGCCGCTTCGAGCGCAAGTTGCAGACGGTCGCGCTCAATCTCCACGCGCAGCAGATCGACGCCGCGCGTGGCTCCCGCCTCGACGCGCTCCTTGTTGTAAAGGACGATGCGATCGACGGCCACCATGTCTTCTTCAAGCAGGGTAACGATGCCTTGCGCGACGACGGCGCTCCAATACGCTGCGGCGACCCGGCCCGCAATCTCTTGTAGCAGCAGCGTGCGTTCGGACTCAGTCTGCGTCACCGTTGCGCGGGCCACGCCCAGACGGCTCGCGCGCTTTCCGCCTAGCTCAAAGAGCTGGCCCAGATAGCCGTAATCTTCCGTATCGTTGGGAAAGCTGAAGTTGCTGTGCCACGGCTGAATGTCTTCCGACGAGAGATAAATGCGGGGGTTGGGGCGTAGCGCAGCACCGGTGATGTAGCCATGGGCCGCGTCCAAACGATCCTGGCCCTCGCGCGCCATGGGTCCGGTATACGCCTGCTGAATCGCGTCGTGCAGGCTCAGCTTATCGACGCGCTGCGCTTGGCTGGTGCGGAACAACGCCGCTGCGGTGCAGACGAGCCACGCTGCCTTCCCAGTCGCGCGGGTAAGTCTAGAGATCAACATCTAACATTCCCACACCATAACGTTTTAGCGATTCCGTGGGTGGCACTGTAGGGTGATGGTCATTGCAGTCGGAATCGGGCAGCGATCTTGTTAGGCACCCACTCCGAAGCCCTTCGTTTGTATATCCTACATTCTTTCGCAAGCGCAAAAAGTATGGCAATCTCATTCACATTCGCGGGATAAACGATTTCGCAATCTGTACGTACAGTTCCAGGTGTATTAGCTGCTGATATAGCATGGGCCTATGCGGTTAAGGACAACAATGGCCAGCCTGATGGCGATGCTTCTGATCGCTGTTTCCTGCGCAACGTCCGCATGCACGGTAAGGTGCGATCTTCATGCTGTACCCGCACAATGCCACCCGGCTGTGCATACCGAAGAACATACGATGGCCGGGATGGAGCATCGAGCATCGCCACGTTCCCGCTCCGGTCCGGCGTTTGAATACGGGATGAAAGCTCCTTGCAATGAGCATATGTGTGCCGAACGTCCTGCCGCTGCCAAGGACAAGTTCCGTCCGGCGGCTCAGCCTGATTTCACACAGCAAGCGTTGATAGTCCCCTTCATCAAGCGGGCCGCCGAAAGCAGGCCCCCTGCTCTGTCGAATCCGCCACCGCTGCAAAATGGCAGCCTCGTTTCTCTTCATACAGTTCTCCGCGTATAGCACCTCCTGAGTGGATGTCTATCCGCAGCGAAAGCGATCAGCGCACTTTTGATGGCGTTGATTCAATTTCGCTGCTCCGACAGCTCTGGGCCTCAACCAATCGCGGAGTACCTCGCAATGCAGAACCATCGAACTCTGATCCAGAGCGTCGCGCTCTTTGCCGCGCTCGCTCACAAACTTGTCTTCGCTCAACACTCTCAGTCCGACCAGGTCATGCCCGAAATGAAGATGCCCGCCACTCAGCAACAGCAGACCTTACCCGCTCCCGCGCCATGCGTGGAAACCATGCCCGGTATGCGGATGTGTCCCCCAGCCGCCCAAGCCACGACGGCAAAGCCCATGAACGCCGGTATGACCGAGTTGATGCGGCAGATGCAGCCGAAAACCTTCCTACAGGAGATTCAGCACCACGCCTCCTCCGGAACCAGCGCGGAGCCGAACTCGACCCCGACACCCATGGTCATGACGATGAGAGGGCCGTGGATGCTCATGTTCCACGCAAACGTCTTCATCAACGACACCCAGCAGACAAGCCCGCGAGGAGGAGACAAGTTCTTTTCGACGAACTGGTTCATGCCGATGGCCGAGCGCACGCTGGGCCCAGGGCAGCTTACCCTCAGAGGTATGTTCTCGCTTGAACCGGCAACGGTGACCGGTGAGCGATACCCGCTGCTTTTCCAGCAGGGCGAAACCGCCTACGGCAAGCCCATCGCGGACGGCCAACATCCGCACGACTTCTTCATGGAACTGGCGGCCTTGTACGACCTCAAGCTTGGCGAGAGGAGCCTGCTGACCTTCTACGTAGCTCCCGAAGGCGATCCCGCGATCGGGCCCACCGCCTATCCGCACCGGGCATCGGCCGCTGAGAATCCCGTGGGTACGCTCGGCCACCATCAGGAAGATTCCACCCACATCGCAAACGATGTCGTCACAGTTGGCTTCACGCACCGCGTCGCACGGATCGAGGTCAGCGGCTTCCATGGCCGGGAGCCCGATGAACACCGTTGGAACATCGACCAGGGCGCGATTGACTCGTGGTCCACACGTCTGACCGTGCAGCCCGGCCAGAACTGGAGCGGACAATACTCCTACGGGAGGATTAAGAGCCCCGAAGCTCTCTTCCCCTCCGAAGACCAGGAGCGTATGACAGCTTCCGCCATGTACAACAAGCCGCTGGCTCAGGGTAATTGGGCGAACACAGCTCTGTGGGGGCGAACGCGATCGCTAGGGGACTCTGCCAAAGAGAACAGCTACTTGCTTGAATCCACCGTGCGCTTCAGAACCCGCAACGATTTCTGGACGAGGATAGAAAATGTAGGACGCTCCAACGAGCTGCTCCGTGGCGAGGACCCGTTGCCCGCCAACTTCCAGGAACACCCGCTGACGCATGTGCAGGCATACACCTTCGGGTACGACCGGGAAGTTCCCTTGATCCCCCATATCGCTTTCGCGATTGGAGCGGAGGTAACCGCTTATGGTGTTGGAAAACCTCTGCAACCGATCTACGGAACAGATCCCATAGGGATCAACCTCTTCATTAGGCTTAGACCCTCTACGAACAACCAACATTGACTGTATCGCTGGGAAATCACTTGCAGGTGCCACAGTTCGGGTGCAGGCCACTTCGGTCACCCCCTATGATGAGGACTAAATAGCTCTGAGATAGGACTCGAAACTACACTCTTCGGTTAAAGGCTCTAGAATCGGCCTTCTCTTCGCCACGAACATTGCTATAGTTGTCGTACTGTCTTCTAATGAAGAGCGTGCCGAGTTACTTTCGAGTCTTGCCATCCAAGGAGTACAGCGTTAGAGTCGCTCAGATCTGTCCGCTCTATGTACTGTATGCATGCAGTCCCATGGTTTCTGCGCAAGAACACGGCGGCTCATAGATGCACCTAACGCTGTCTACCCCAACGAGCCACGGTGACATGCTCCTTTATAACCCGGCGTCAGTGCAACCGCACGTAGTTGGGTCTTTCCGGGTGACGACTTCTGCTGTGAGGGATGCTAAGACCTTCAACGAATGCCTTATAACTTCTTCCTGTGGACTGTCCCGCTCATCGAACTGGCCAGCTATGTCCCTGCTCTTCTTGTTTGTTCTTCCCCTGTTTGCGGCTTGCAGCCTATGCCAGCAAAACGTAATCGCGGAAGCCGATCCGGCGAGAGAGAGGCAGGTGATTTCCATCAAGCCACTGGGTTACCAACTGCCCGGCAACTCCTCCGCCACCGAAGCTGCACCCGCGGACGGCGTTTTCTTCATCGATCAGGATCATCTCCTCCTCACCGCCCGCTACTTCGGTGTGCTGCGCCGGGTTCCCGGTTCCCTGCCCCAGGATGATGACCGCGCCATCCGCGCAAGCGTCATCGAGGTGCCTTCGGGCAGACTCGTCGCTTCCGCCGTCTGGCGTCTGCACGATCGTGGCGCGTTTCTTTGGCAACTTGCTGGAGGCAAGTTTTTGCTTCGGATTCGGAATGAACTCTTCATGACCGACTCGACCCTACAGATGCGTCCCTTACTCCGTTCCGGCGCGCCGATCAGGACCGTCGACGCCTCTTGGGATGGGCGAACGATTGTTCTCCAAACCGTGCTCGAGCGGCATTCCCTAGAGACGCACCAGAAACTGGCGGAAAAGGCCAAGCACGCTGGCCTGGAACCTCCCGCGGAGGATGTTCGCGTATTGGTCGTCCGCCCGGAAACCGGTACCGTCGTTGTCGAAGCGCGCGAACGCCTGCCGACCACGGTGGCCCTCATCGGCGACGGCTTCGTAGAAGCGCTTTCCCAGCGTTCAGGCCACTGGGAACTCCGCTATATCTCCTTCAAAGGGGATGCCCGGGCGATCGGGACTTTCGTATCGCGCTGCGACGTGACTGTGCGCACACTCAATCAAGACACGCTCCTGCTGAGCGCTTGCCTCGGTACGGAAGGTGCTCGTGGTGCCATCGCCGTGAGCATGCAAGGGAAGACCCTGTGGACCGTTCCTCCCCGGCGCGACCTTGTCATGCCACGTTTCTGGGTTTCCGCCAGCGGCGGTGAAGTCGTACTTAGCCGCTTGATGCGCGACACGCCAGTGGAAAACTGGAACGCCTACGTTCACGACAACGAGATCGTCGGGCAACGTGTGGACGTGATGGATGTTAAAACAGGGGCTCTGCGCTTGACCGAACGGGCATCGCCCTCCCTAGGCAATGGTCATACGTCCGCGCTCTCGCCCGACGGAGGACGGTTTGCCGTACTCAAGTCCGGGAGCCTGGAGATCACCGATCTACAAGCGTCTCCATATTCCGTATTTCGTGGAGGCTTTGACGACGATGATCGGTCGTCGCCGGATAACACTCCATTCACGAACTACCACCAGTTCCGCCCACGGAACGTCTCTCTCAGCCAAGCCGGACTCGACCTCACCACGGAGTCTCCGGAACTTCTTGCGCTTGCCCCGGCCCCGATCGTTGTTCCTCATGACGTTGAAACGGGCAAAGGTCCTTCTGCCGCGTCAGCTTCGGTCACCGACACAACCGCCGCGCAGGCACGTCCCGCAGTCGACCCTCAAACCGTAATTCATGTCAATACCCGCCTCGTCCTCGTGGATGTCGTCGTCTCGGATAGGGGCAAACCGGTGCGCGGCCTTGAGAAGAAACAGTTCCACATTTTGGAGAACGGGCGCGAGCAATCGATCTCCTCTTTCGAAGAGTCGCAAACAAACGAAGCTATCCAGAAGGCATCGCCGGCACCTCAGGATGTAAACACCTATACGAACGTTCCTTCCGGGGAGTCCAGTGGCCCACTCAATATCATCTTGCTCGACAGCCTCAACACCCCGATCACGGAGCAGTCTGAGGTACATCAACAGGTCCTTCAGTATATGCAGCATCTGCGGCCTGGAGCGCCGTATGCGATCTTCGCCCTGAATCGGAGACTTGAGATGGTGTCCGGCATCACCTCCGATCCCGGTTTGCTTGTACGCGCCCTCCAAAGCAAAGCGGCACGACCCCAAATGTCGGTTGCTATGGATAACGGCTTCGCCGCCAGTCTCCGTTCCAGCGGAGACACCGCCGCGGCCAACGCGCCGAATCCTGGTGTAGGAGCACAAATCCAAGCCAACGCTTACAACGACGCGGCTGACGTAGCCGCAAGCGCGAACAGTAGTCAAACGCAATTGACCTTGTCGGCGCTCGGCCAACTCGGCCGCTATCTAACCAACATTCCTGGACGCAAGAATCTCATCTGGTTCTCCGGTTCGTTTCCCATTGAAGCGTTTCCAGAGTTCACGGGCAGCCAGCCGGTGGGCAACTCCGCCAAGCAAACCTTTTCAACCACGAGCGGTACCGACGGTACGATGCAGAGCCGCAACGATAGCGAAAGCGGAGGGCTCATCCGGGACATGGCGCGTCTCCTGCAGTCCGCCCGCATCGCCGTCTATCCCGTATACGCCTTGGGACTCTCCACAACCATGTCACTCTCGGCTCAGTACAATTTGGGAGATCATCGCATCCAAGGCGCGAACGACCTGGACTTTCAAGCCAACGACGTACAATCCGCCAAGCAAGACACCTTACGTATGCTCGCCGCAGAGTCCGGCGGAGAATACAGCAACTCCAACGGGTTCAAGCAATTGCTCCAGAAAGCGGTCAACAACGGCTCGCACTACTACACCATCGGCTATGTCCCGGGCGATCGAAAGTTCGATGGCGGTTTGCGCAGCATCAAGGTGAAGCTTGACAAGGGTGGCTACACACTTGCCTACCGTCATAGCTTCTTCTCCGAGCCCGCGAAACCGGCATCCCGGCAGAGTCCCCGCGCTGTTGCCGCACTGCAACAGGCGGCGACACCGGGGTCGCCCCCGTCCACACAGATTGCGTTCCAGACCCGCATTCTCCCCGGGACGGACCCGATCTTCAAGGAAGGCCATCTGGAGCCGGGACCAGCTGGGGAAATGGCGGCGCAGCTCAAAGGACCTCTCCATCGCTACGTGGTCGATCTGGCGGTCAACCCGCACGATGTGACGTTCCAAACAGATTCAGACGCGGAGTATTCGGGCGAGCTCGCCTGTCTGCTCGTCGCTTATACCGACGCCGGAAAGCGTGTCAATTCCGTTCAACAGGATCTTCGTCTCCACCTGCCGCTGAACCAATATAAGCGTCTTCTGGATGCAAACATCGTGCATCGCATGGAACTTGACCTTCCATCTGGGCACTATGCGTTCCACATCGTTATCTTCGATCCCGCCACCACCCACATCGGTTCGCTGGACGCGCCGATAGACGTTCCGGCTTCTTGAAAGTTGGTGCGTCTTGTGCCAGCGAAAGCTCAGTTCGCCTAGGCTTTCTTACGTGACGATACGGTCAGAACGTCGAAGAAGTTGCGGCACCGTTTGAGCCGCGGACTTGTAATTACGTTTGCCGCGACACTGGCGAAGGTTGGACATCTGAACCTAATGCACCTAACGGGCAGCGGTGACGATAAAATTCAAGACTCGGATAGCGCTAGTGCTCAAATGGCGACAGGGGTTAAGTATCGTCTGAGATCAAGACCGAGTCCAACTTACTAAATGCCCATGAACTCGGGTGTGTAGTCCTGAAATAAGCCTTTACCAGGGTACATGACCCGTACCGGCATTTGCTCGTCCATCTTGTTCATCTTGACCCAGTGCCAGGCGTGAGATATCTCCGCGGAGGTAAAGTAGAGAGTTTCCGCCTGGAGAGCGGCCGATGCAACCACCACCATCTCCGCGATCTCTTGCCATTTGTCGTTACTTACCATCGCCATGCGCGCGATATGGTCTGAATGATGCTGTAGGAAGCGCATCTCGTCCCAACGCGCCGTCCAACTTGCACCGTGCATGGAGGATATGTCCAATAAAAGCCCGATCGGCTTCTTCTCCTGAGAAAGTGTGGAGTCGAGTTGCGCGGATAGATACTCCACATCCACGGGTGTCAGCTCTCCGGCAATCGCAAATCCCAGAGCAATCCCACGACTTTCCTTGAGCTTTTCAATCATGACGAACCTTCCATCTGCTGCCGTGACCATCACTGATCGATCACCGGAATATTGGGATCGCTAGATGAAACTTAAATCCCCAGCTTCTTGCTTAGTTGGCTCCTGAGGTAGGACTCGAACCTACAACCCTTCGGTTAACAGCCGAATGCTCTGCCATTGAGCTACTCAGGAATACGGGTAAACGCCTGCCCCTCATCAGTTATAACAAACACGGCGGGGCGGGTCAAAAGTCTATGGCCGCCCACGCACGCCAGCGGTATGATTTTGGGAGAATACGAAAGGACAGCCATGCCCCGCATCTCCCGTTTGACTCGCGACGAGGTTTCCCCTTCGACCAGCACCATCTACGATCGCTATCTGCGCGACCGCGGCAACGTGCCCAATATGTTCCGCACCATGGCCCACCGGCCCGCGATCTTCGAGACGATCATCGCGCACATGGAGGCAGTGCTCAAGACCGGCACCCTTTCGACCGCGCTCAAAGAGCTGGTGATCGTCCGCACCTCGCAGCTCAACCGTACGCCCTATTGTCTGGCTTCCCACACCACGATCGCCAAGCGGCTGGGCTGGACCGACGAGCAGATCGTAGCGCTTGAAAACGCGGCGGGCAGCGACAAGTTTACCGAGGCCGAAAAGGTGGCGATCCATCTTGCCGAGGTGATGACGATCGACGCGCATGGCTACACGCCGGCAGACTTTGCAACGCTGCGCAGCTTCTACGACGAGGGGGAGGTTGTAGAGCTGATGGCCGCCATCGGCCTCTTCAACTACTTCAATCGCTTCAACGATTTGCTGGAGATGGAGCCCACACAACCGGCCACGCAGGAGGAACTCGCGACAGCGGGTGTGGCTTAGCGGAACAGCAGAACAGCGAGGCGATACTGGCTGAAGGGAGAGGCTTCGGGCGCACACGCACCGACGGCGGCGCGATGTTCATGGCCAGAACGTAGGCGTTGTATCAGCGCGGCGGGAAGGTGGCTGAGATCGGCTGTCGTGTAGCGCATCACGAACGCAGGTAGCGCATTCCCGCTGTAGCCCGTTGAAAGAACGCAGGTCTGACGAGCATCTGCGCCCGGAAATAGTTCCAGGCCAGCCTGATCGAGCAGCCATGCGACGCTGGCCTCCTGCTGATCGAGGCTGAGTGGAGCCACAGTGCGGGCAAAGTCTTCCGCGGCGTAAAGCTGTCCGTGACACACGACCACAGCGATGCCGATCGCGTCGACCGCGGGATCGAGGATGTTCGCACGGTGGCCGGATGAGCGCATCAGAGCGTCGTGTACACCGAGTATAGACGGCCCTTCGGCTACGTTTTCCGTAATGCGATCAAAGCGCGCCCCGGTTGCGGAACCACGCTCGGCGAGATCCGGTTCGCCGGAAAACTGGTGCGAGATCGTCCTTCGCCGCGCCATTTCTTCAGCATGGCGCGCCGCGGCGTGTGTAAGCGCGGGGTCGAGATGCACAGGTGCCAGGCGATGGGCGGCACGCTCCTGATTGACAGCAGTGAGCAGATACTGTTCGGCAACCGTCTGCGCCCGAAGCGGAAGCACAAGCAGCGCAAGAAGTAAGAACCGGCTCATGGCACGTTAGACCCGGATTCGGAGTGAAGGACGCTCAGGCACCTACAGGCATAAGCTGGTCCTTGACCGCGTCCCAGGTGAGCCCAATTCCCTGCTCCAAGCCGGTCGTATGATGCCAGCCAAGGTTGTGAAGCCGCGTGACATCCATCAGCTTCCGCGGCGTGCCGTCAGGCTTCGTGGAATCGAAGACGAGTTCGCCGTGGAAGCCGAGCACGCGGGCGACGGTCTCGGCCAACTTGCGGATGGTTACGTCTTCCCCAGTGCCGATGTTGATGAGCGGCGGCGCGTCTTCGGTCAGCAGCGTTGAGTAGGTGGCTTCGTCGAGGTTCAGCAGGAAGACGCAGGCCTGCGCGAGATCGTCCGAGTACAGCAGCTCACGGCGCGGCGTGCCGGTGCCCCAGACGACAAGCTCCTTCGCGCCCGCGGCCTTGGCTTCGGCCGTCTTGCGGATGAGCGCCGGAAGGACATGCGAGTTGGCAAGGTCGAAGTTATCGCCCGGCCCGTAGAGATTGGTTGGCATAGCTGCAAGGTAGCGCGTGCCGTACTGCCGGTTATAGCTCCAACACATCTCAATCCCCGCGATCTTGGCCAGCGCATAAGGACGGTTCGTCGGCTCCAACGGCCCAGTCAGCAGGCAGGATTCGGGCATTGGCTGTGGCGCGAGCTTGGGATAAATACAGGAGGAGCCGAGAAAGAGCAGCCGGTCGACCTGGTTACGATAAGCCGCCTCAATGATGTTGTTCTGAATGGCGAGATTGTCCCGGATGAAGTCGGCGGGATAAGTATTGTTGGCCAGGATGCCACCTACTTTGGCAGCGGCAAGCACGACAAACTCGGGCTGCGTCTCTGCAAAGAAAGCGTGCACAGCGGCGGCGTCGAGCAGATCGAGTTCCCCACGAGTGCGCGTCACGATGTTCGCATAGCCAAGCCGCGTCAGCTCACGATGAATGGCCGACCCGACCAGACCGCGATGGCCGGCGATAAAGATGCGCGCTTCGGGATGCATATAGGATGTCATGGAATCCAGGGAGCCTTTTCTTTGAGTGGTATCTCTACCTCTGTGTAACTGCCAGTGTGCAATCACTCACGGCTGCCGCAATCTTTTCAAGATGCAGCCGAACAACAGGCCATTGCGGGTTACCGAGAACGACTATGGCGATCGTACGATCTGAGATGTTCTGTTGGTAGCGGATGTTCTTGTCCGTGGTAAGAAGCACATCGTATCCGGCGTCCTCAGCCTTCTCGATCAACTCGCCGTTCCGGAGTTCATGCCAACCAATTTGCCTTGCCAACGTGAACTGAGCGTCTGGCAAGCTGCGGGCGATCAGCCTCGGCGTCCCGTTGTCGAACAAGATCTTCATTAGCTGAAGGAAGGTTCCTTCTCAAGACTACGCACAGCGAAGTGAAGAACAGCCCTGACCTCTTCCGGCGTCACATCGAATACTTCCGTGATCTCGTCTACAGACATCCCAGCCTCAAGGTTCTCGAAGACGGTTTGGACAGGCATACGCGTTCCGCGAAACACCCATGCGCCGCTGACCTTGCCGGGAATACTCTCAACGGCGTCACACTGCGACCACAAAAGACCGTCCATAGATCCTCCAGATTACGTCTCGCGAACCGTAAATGCGCTAAAGCCATGCGCTACGGCGAGTGCGTCCCGTTTAGCCGTATTCAGGTCGGCCTCGACCATCTCCTGAACCAGTCCGTCGAAGGTCGTCCGTGGCACCCACCCGAGATCCCGCTTAGCCTTAGATGGATCGCCGAGTAGCGTCTCCACCTCGGTCGGGCGGAAATAACGCGGGTCGACGGCGACCACGACGCTTCCTTCTGCATCGACCGCCTTCTCACCAACGCCGCTTCCCTGCCACGTCAGGTCCAATTCCAACAACGCGGCGCAGCGCTGGACGAACTCGCGCACACTATACTGCTCACCTGTCGCGATGACAAAGTCCTGAGGCTTCTCCTGCTGAAGCATCAGCCACTGCATCTCGATGTAGTCGCGGGCGTGGCCCCAGTCGCGGCGGGCGTCGAGATTGCCAAGGAAAAGCTCCTTCTGCAAACCGACCTTGATCCTCGCCAACCCACGCGTGATCTTGCGGGTGACGAACGTCTCGCCTCTCAAAGGAGACTCGTGGTTGAAGAGAATGCCATTACAGGCGTACATCCCATAGGCCTCGCGATAGTTGACCACAATCCAATACGCATACATCTTCGCCACCGCGTAGGGCGAGCGCGGGTAGAAAGGCGTTGTCTCCTTCTGCGGGATCTCCTGCACCAAACCATAAAGCTCGGAGGTGGAGGCCTGATAGAAGCGCGTCTTCTTCTCCAGACCCAGGATGCGAATAGCTTCGAGCAGACGCAGCGGCCCGAGCGCGTCAGCGTCAGCGGTGTACTCCGGCTGCTCGAACGAAACCTGCACGTGAGACTGAGCGCCGAGGTTATAGATCTCATCCGGCTGCACCTGCTGCACAATGTGGATCAGCGACGACGAATCTGTCAGGTCGCCATAATGCAGGATCAGCTTGGGATGCGGCTGGTGCGGGTCCTCGTAGAGATGATCGATGCGTGCGGTGTTGAAAAGCGAGCTGCGGCGCTTGATGCCGTGCACCTCGTACCCTTTGGCAAGCAGGAACTCCGCAAGGTAGGCCCCGTCCTGCCCGGTGATGCCTGTAATCAACGCCTTCTTCAAGCATTACTCCTTCGTCCCGTCTGTCTGGAGTTTACCCGATACGAGCGCCGCGAGATCGCGCTCGAACTGAAGAAGCACCTGCTCTTTCCCAAGATGCTCAACAGCATAGCGGCGAGCGGCCTGACCGAGTTCGACCCGAAGGGCAGAGTCGTCGATCAGACGCCGGACAGCCTGATACAACGCCTCAGGCTGTTCGGCCGGCACAACCAGGCCCCGTCCCGCAACCACATGAGCCACCTGCGTTCCCGCGTCCGCCGTGGCGATCACCGGGCGCCCGCTCGACAGCATCCCGGTCAGCTTCGACGGCATGACGAGATCGGCGGCCCCGGCGCGCTGCGGTAATAGGTGGATGTCGGCGGCGTTCAGCAGATCATTGAGGCGGCTAAAGGGCTGCAGCGGCAGCAGGGTCACGTTCGGCAACCCACCAACAAGCACTTCAAGCTGCGGGCGGAAGGCACCATCGCCACAAAAGAGAAAGTGAACGCGCCGATCGTCAGCAAACGCGCGGGCAAGAGGCGCAAGGAGCTCCAGACCCTGCTTATTTCCCATGTTGCCGGAGTAAAGCAGCACCAACCTGCCTTCAAGGCCCAGCTCGCGGCGGAACGGATTGCCTTCTATGGCCTGCGGATGAATCGCGTCCACATCGACCCAATTGGGAAATAAGACCGTGCGCTGCGGAGCCATGCCCTTCGCCACCGCCCGCTCAACCATCTTGGCGGAGATACTAGAAACGCGTGCGAAGCTCCCCGTGAAGAGGCGCTCCAGCCACAGCGCAAACGTGTGAACGGGGCCCTTGGCGGGGAGCAACCCAAGATCGAAAGCCGCGTCCACCTCAAAATCCTGCACGTGCAGCCAGCTCTCCGCACCGGCGGCAAAAGCCGTGAACAAGGCCAAAGGCGCACCGAAGAACGTCGGCTCGACGGTCCAGACGATCTCCGGTGACCAGAAAATCTGCCGCAGCATCACCGGCAAGCTGCCCAGCATAAACGAGAACAAGTGAGCCACGCGCTTTGTACCTGATGGCTTCTCCGGCACATAAAGCGGCGTCCGGAATACGACCGGCTCACCAGCGACGCGCTCCGTCCTGTACATCGTATTGCGGTAATCATCACGGATGCGCCACGCCGGGTAGTACGGCGGAGCGGTGACCACGCGGACCTCATGCCCGCGCGCGGCCAGCCAGGAGGCCATCTCACCGGTATATTTGCCGATGCCGGTCAGTTCCGGCGCGTAGTTGAGACCGTAGATAAGAATGCGCAAGCCGACTATTCGCCTGGTTTGGTGAGGAACGGAAAAACCTCAGACAGATCAAGATAGATTGGCGTTCCCGGCACCTCAAGGTGCGACGTTTCGATCCATGAGTTGCCGACGCACATCCGGGCGCTGCGGGTCCTCGGATCGATGATCCAGATCGTTTGCACCCCCATCGAAAGATAGTCGCTCGCCCGCTCTTGCGTATCGGAATAGGTGTCATCCGGAGACAACACTTCAATGACCAGCAGGGGCGGGTCGATGAGCATATCAGGCGGTTCTTGTGCGACGAGGATAACGATGTCGGGGATGCGAATGCGTCTAGGTGCTACCTGCATGCGCTGCTCTACTGAACCCATGACGTTCCACACGCTCTCGTGTTTGCCGAACCAGAGCCCGATGAGGTACTGCAATCTTGCGTGTTCCCACTTTCCCACGTTACGCTCTCTCAACTCGCCGTCGAGGTACTCGCGGTCAGGGTGGTACGTCGTATGGAGATACTCGGCAATGGGCACAAGCGTTGAGGTTGCCATGGGGGTCGCTCCTCGCATCAGGCTGCTAGAGATACGATAACAGGGTGAAGCTGTGGCTTAGATCGATGGTGACGCGGCAGCCGCTGGCCTTTGCCGGTACGGTACTGCTGGTGATCTTCGCGCTGTGCGCCGTGTTCGCCCCTGTGTTGGCTCCGCGCGACCCAGCTCGGATCGATCTCGAGGCGCGGCTGGCCGGCCCCTCCGCCACGCACTGGTTCGGCACCGATGAGCTCGGCCGCGACATCCTTTCGCGGACGATCTATGGCGCGCGCATCTCCATGGTAGTGGCCGTCAGCGTCGTCGGTCTTTCGCTCTCCGCCGGCCTGGTCATGGGGTGCCTGGCCGGGTTCTACGGCGGCTGGGCGGACACGGCCATCAACGTCTACCTGACGAACGCCTTCCTGGCACTACCGGGAATCCTTCTGGCGATCGCCTTCGTCGCCTTCCTGGGGCCGGGGCTGGGGAACCTGATCCTTGCACTCGCCATCTCCGGCTGGGTTGGTTATGCACGGCTCGTCCGAGCGCAGGTCATGGCCGTCAAACAGCGCGAGTTCGTCGAAGCCGCACGTGCATTAGGTGCGTCCGATCTCCGCGTCATCTGTCGCCACATCCTGCCCAACATCCTTCAGCCGCTGATCGTGCAGGCGGCTATCGGGATGGCGGGCGCGGTGCTGGCCGAGGCGACACTCAGCTTCCTTGGCCTCGGCATCCCGGCTCCGGCATCGAGCTGGGGATCGATGCTCAACGACGCCCGGTCCCACCTGTTCGACTCGCCGCACCTCCTCTTCTTCCCCGCAATGGCCGTCATGGGCTGCGTCCTCGCGTTCAACTTCCTGGGCGACGCGCTGCGCGACCGGTTGGACCCGCGAACCCGTCTAGCTGCGGGACTGTAGGTGTGCTCGTCGGGGTCATCTCGGACACGCATGGGCTGCTTCGCCCAGAGGCTCTCCACGCGCTTGCGGGTGTCGACCACATTTTTCATGCAGGGGATGTAGGAGATGCCGCCATTCTATTGAAGCTAAAGGAGATCGCTCCGGTCACGGCAATCCGTGGCAACGTGGATACGCAGGGCGAATGCGGCAGACTTCCCGCGACCGAAGCGGTGGAATTAGATGGCGTTTGGTACTATCTCGTCCACTCCATACACGATCTCGACATCGATCCAGAGGCAGGAGGCTTCGGTGTCGTAGTCAGCGGACACTCGCACCACCCAGGAATAGAGACGCGCCAGGGCGTGGTGTATCTGAACCCGGGGAGTGCGGGACCTCGGCGATTCAAGCTGCCGGTGACGGTGGCGCTTGTTCGGATTAAAGGCGGCATCATCACGCCGGAGATCCTCTCCATCATGCCCCCGGTCGGATGACTGATGGAGCAGCACAAGCACGGACAAACTGGACCGCGTAGGAGGTCAAATAATACCGTTCGCCCGCAGCGGGGTCCTGCGTGACACTCCACATCTGAAAGCGGGTGAGTTCGTCCATGACGACCGCAAACTGCTGGCGATCCTGCTCATTCTGCTCAATCTCGTCGATGGGGGAGACGCTGGTGAAGAAGGCGTCGTCCGGCACCTTGGTAAAGCCCAGTCCGGAGTACATCCGGTATAGATCGTTGTAGCGGCCCAGAGTGCGAAGTGTACGCTCGCGAGCTTTGAGGCTGGTTTCCTCCTCGGCGGCCTGGTTGGTCCGTGCGTCCAATGTCTCCGGCCTCCCAGAGACGCGGTCGTGAGAGGCCGGACCGCGCGGGTCCTCGCCCGCCTTCGCATACGCCGCGTCCAGCAGCTTCGCGGCCTCCGGCGTCAGCAACTTCAGCGTGTCCATAAACGACGGACGAACAGGCACCATGGCCGCCGGGTTGGCAGCGTTCGCCAGCAGCGAGGCCCACTTGTCATGCAGGTCTTCATTCTCCTCAAGCGACGCCCCTTCCAGCAGCCCGAAGAGCAGTTTGACCGGGACAGCCTTCGGCGTGAAGCCCGCGTCTTTCGCAAGCTTCTCGGCCTTCGAGAGCATGGAAAGCTGACGACCGTAGCGATAGAGCTTGATCTCGTCCCGAACGCGCTCGGCAATCTCGTCGGCCGCAGGCCCAAGCATCCGCTTGACGATGGAGGTAAAAGGGATGGCGGCGGCCACCCCCGTTAGTTGACCGGAGATGGCGATCAGTTCGTGCGGGTCCATGATGGACGATCATAACGTGCGCAGCGGAACAGAGTCGTCAAGCGGTGTCAACCAAAGTGGGTGCACCAAAGTCAGTGCATCCGTTATTCTAGGGTGATCTGGTCTTAAGTCCTTTGTTTTGTTAGATCACCTATCAAAAAACTAAAATATAAGGACTCAACTCGTCCCGAGGCCGGTCAGAGACGCAGGCGAGGATTGGCCAGGGTGTAAGCCACGTCGGTCAGGAGATTCACCGCCACATACGTCAACCCGATCGCCAGGATGCAGCCTTGGACTAAGGCGTAGTCGCGGTTGGAAATGGCGGAGAGCGTCAGGCGGCCGATGCCGGGCCAAGAGAAGATCGTCTCCGTAACGATGGCTCCCGAGAGGAGGCTGCCAAACTGCAGGCCGAGGATGGTGAGCACAGGGATCATCGCGTTCGGCAGGGCATGGCGGAGGACGACGCGCGACTCGGGCAGGCCCTTGGCGCGGGCCGTGCGGATGTAGTCGGACCCGAGCTCTTCGAGCATGGCGGTGCGGATCATGCGCGTAAGGACGGCGGCGAGGCCGAGACCCAGGGTGAAAGCTGGCAGGACCAGGTGGGCAAAGAGCGTGAGGCCGCCCGTACCCGCTCCCGAAACCGGAAGCCAGCCGAGCGAGATGGAGAAGACGAGGATCAGGATGGGACCGAGAGCGAAGTTGGGGAACGACAGGCCGGTGAGCGAGAGAACGCCGAGGAGGCGGTCGGGCCAACGTCCCCGGTGGAGGGCGGAGAGGATGCCGGCGGGAAAGCTGAATGCCATGCCGATGAGCAGGGCGGCGAGGGTGAGTTCCAGGGTGTACGGGTAACGCTGCGCGACGAGGTGCAGGACGGAGTCGTGAAGGCGGAGCGACTGGCCAAGATCGGCGTGGGCAAGGCCGCGCCAGTATGCGGTGTACTGGGTGCTAAGCGGCTGGTCGAGGCCGTAGGAGTGGCGAAGAGCGGTGATGTCGGTGGCGGTCGCGCCTTCACCAAGCATCTGTGCGATGGGATCGCCAGGCACGAGGTGGATGAGCAGGAAGACGACCGACACGACCAGCCAAAGGACGGGAAGAGTGGTGACGAGGCGGCGAACGGGCGGGGGGAGGGTCATTCGTGTGGGTTGGCTCTCGTTGAGTGGCTGGTCAATAAGGCGTTAGACCAGACGCATGGCGATCTCGTCTTCGAGGATCTGCTTGACCGTAAGCGGGATGATCGCTCGGCCGGTCTGTTTGAAGAAGCGGGAGATCTCCGTGAGGGCCTCCTGCGTGTAGTCGAAGGAGACGAAGAAGCCCTTGAGGCGTTCGGAGCGAATCATGGCGGCTTCGAAGGAGTCGATGTCGGGACGCCCAGCCTTGTCTTTTTGCTTCACCTGGATAGGGAACCAGGCGTCCATGAAGTCGAACGCGCCTTCCTTCATCTCGGGCAAGGCAGACACGGGAAAGATGCGGCCGTCGAGACCCATGTCGCCGACCTGAGCGTTGTTGGGGATGCCGCCGAGCGCGATGACAGCCCAGTTCTCGAACTCGAACGGTGGCAAGCGGCGGAGTTCGGCTTCGGTCCTGGGGAGGTCGCGCACGACGAAGCCGCGACCGCTAAGCCAGAGCTTGTCGTTCTCAGGGAGGCGGACGACATCGCGGAGGCGTTTGGCCATCACGCGGCATGCAGTCGGGGAGATGTCCATGCCGATCCATTGGCGCTCCATCTGCTGGGCAGCGACGAGCGCAGTGCCACAGCCGCAGAAGGCGTCGAGCACGATGTCGTTCTCTTTGGAGGAGATTTCGAGGATGCGTTCGAGGAGCTTGAGAGGCTTTTGCGTCGGGTAGCCGAGGCGCTCGGCGCTGTGGGGCTGGATGGGCGAAATGTCGTCCCATAGATTGCCAATCGGGACACCGTTGCCTTCATCTAGATAGCGTTTGTAGCGCGGAACCGAACCGGGCTTGCCTTGGATGATGCGTCCCTGGTCGTATAGCTCCTGCATCCGCTTCTTGCTGTAGCGCCAGTAACGTTCCACACCTAGGAACTCGTAAATGGGGTTGCCTTTGGACGGAGACGCGCCGCCAGGTGCCGTAATGTTATCGAGTTGATAGCGACGGCCTGTGCTAGGCTCGACGTGTTTGTAGAACGTTTGCAGGTACTCGTCGTCGTACGGTCTATAGATGTGCTTGAAGCGGTAGTTGCGGCTTCCTCCGTTGTAGAGAAACAGGCTCTCCGTAACTCGCCCCAAGTGCTTTGAGCCTTGTTTGGCGTCATTGTGGGCGGATTGGCGCTTCCAGATGATCTCGTTGATGAAGCTCGCTCCGCCGAAGGTTTGGTCGAGCATCACTTTGACGTAATGGCTGGCGTGCCAGTCGCAGTGATAGTAGAAGCTCCCCGTCTTCTTGAGGACTCGTGCAATTTCGACGCAGCGGGGGCGCATGTAGTCGATGTAGGCCTTGGTGGACTCGTGGCGATCTTCGAAGGACCGGCGCTCTTTGGTCTCGCCCCAGAAGACCTCGTAGTTGCGGTTGGAATTGAAGGGCGGATCGATGTAGCAAAGGTCGATGCAGGCGTCGGGCAGTTGGCGGAGCTGCTCCAGGCAGTCGCCGCAGTGGATGATGCGTGTGTCGAGAAGGGCAGACTGCCGGGGCATAAGTTAACTGTACAAGGGCATCGCGGTGTGACGAGGAAAACGCAGATCTCCCAACGGGAACGACACCCAGAAAAGCAGAGGCAAAGACTAGGCGGGAACTTCCCTGCTCTCGAGTTCGGCGATGGGGAGTGAATCGCTCAGCGGTTCGACCCGGATTTGGGCGATACGGTGGCCGGTCATTCCGGCTACGGAGAAACGGCGGCCATGGTGGTCAAACGACTCCCCGACGTGGGGAATGTGGCCGAGCTGCGAGAGCAGGAAGCCGGCGATGGTTTCGACGCCGGGCTCGCGGGGAAAGTCCCAGCCAAGCTGGGTACCGAGGTCGCGGAGGGTCGTGGTGCCATCGAGCAGGATAGGTCCAGCAGTGTTAAGAGGGACGGGGGAGGCGGTGTCGAACTCGTCGTCGAGTTCACCGACGATTTGCTCTAAGGCGTCCTCAGAAGAGACGATGCCGACAGTGGTGCCAAACTCGTCGACGACGATGGCGAGGTGGCGGCGACGAGCTTGGAAATCGGCGAGGAGCTCTACCGCGAGCTTCGTTTCGGGGATGAACATGGCGTCGCGCATGATCTCGCGCAAGGTTAGGGGCGAAGAGCTCCCGCCGAAGTGCTGAGCGGTGCCGCCGAAGTGCATCAGGCGGGCGACATCCTTCGCATAGACGAGGCCGACGATCTGGTCGGGGCCGCCGCGGGGGTCGAAGACGGGGATGCGCGAGTGCTGCTCGTCGATGATGCGGGCGCTGGCGGCTTCGAGCGGAAGATCGGCGGGGAGGGAGAAGATCTTGCCGCGCGGCGTCATAATCTCACGGACTGTGACGCGGTTTAGCTCGATCGCCCTGTGAATGATCTCTTCCTGAAAGACAGGGAGGAGGCCCATACGGCGCGTGGCGGTAGCGATGAGCTTGAGCTCTTCCGGGGAGTGAACCGCCCCTTCGCCACGCAGCGGGGCGCGGAAGAGGCGGAGGACAAGAGTGGCCGAGCCGTTCATCAGGCGGACGGCTGGGCGGGTGATGCGGATGAAGACGTCCATCGGACCGGCGACGGCGAGGGCGATGCGTTCGGCGCGCTGGAGGGCAAGTGACTTGGGAACGAGCTCGCCGAGAAGGACTTCAAAGTAGGTGATGAGTGCGAAGGAAAGAACGACGGCTAACGAATGGGCGTAAATGAGGAGGTGCGGCGGGGTGATAAAGGCGCGTGCGGCAAGGCGGAGCAGAATGTCGGTTATGGCGGGTTCGCCGATCCAGCCAAGGGCTAGCGCGGCGAGAGTGACGCCAAATTGGACTGCGGGAAGGAACTCGTCGATATTTTGCTTGAGTTGAAGAGCGGTACGGGCACCCGGGCGGCCAAGGGCAATAAGCTGCTCGACCCGGGTCTCGCGGAGGGAGATCAGAGCGAACTCGGCGGCTACGAAAAAGCTGTTGGCCAGAATGAAAAAGGCCACCAGGATTCCGCGGAAGAGCATCCACTCAAGCATGGTAGGGAGCTTAGGAGCAAACAGCTAAGAAACAAGACAGCTTATGAGCGACAGAGCCTGAACAGGAGAGTCCGGATGCTTTGCCGGACCCTCGTTGCGCCAAATCTAAGCGAGAACCTTGGCTGCCGGAACTGCCGCAAGGACCTTGCTAACGGACTTGTCAATGGTGTCCTTCGGGACGAATCCGACGATCTGATCGGCGACCTGGCCGCCCTTGAAGATCAGCAGCGCGGGAATGCCGCGGATGCCATAGCGCGCAGGCGTGGAGTTGTTCTTGTCTACGTCCATCTTCATGACCTTGAGTTTGCCGTTGTACTCAGTGGCAACCTGGTCGACGACGGGCGCGAGTGCACGGCAAGGACCACACCACGCGGCCCAGAAGTCTACGAGCACGGGCTGCTCGGACTGAAGTACTTCCTTCTCAAAGCTGTCGTCGTTTACTTCCGTTACGAACTGTCCCGCCATGATGTATCCTCCCGGCGCTTCTGTGTTATCGAAAGCGCCGCTTTTGTTTCCAACACTTGAATAGATGCACGCTACGCCTTCCAGGGTTCAGGGGCAAACCGCTTGTGTTAAAAAGAAACCGCCCGGACCCTCACTAGAAAGGTCGACGGGCGGGTGAAGCAGCCCTCCCCAGAACTGCCTACTGCCTTAGTTTAGGTCGGAAGTAACAGGACTGTAAAGAAAACTATCGTAATGCACTAAAGCAGCCATTGCTGATCGTGATGGTGAGGAGTTCTAAAGTGTCGTCTTCAGCAAATTTTTGGATAGTGCGGGTGAGAGCTTCTTGGTCGGCGTACTCGTCGGAGATGAGCAGAACGGAGGGGCCTGCTCCGCTGAGAGCGACGCCGTGGATGCCGGTGGTTCCGGCTAGCGGGAGGAGTTTGGCAAGGAGCGGGTTGGTCGCCATGCGAAAAGGCTGGTGGAGGCGGTCGCGCATGGCGTGGCGAAGGAGCTCGGGGCGGTTGAGGGCGAAGGCTGAGACAAGCAGCGCGGTGGATTGGACGTTGGTGACGGTGTCGGCGCGGGTGTAGCTCGGCGGGAGAAGAGCGCGGGCTTTCTCGGTCTTCTCGCCAGAGGCGGTGATGGGCGCGGGGAGGGCGAGGATCAGCTTCCAGGGAAGATCGAGGCCGCAGGTAGCCGTGACGACTTCGCCGTCTGTCATCGCGGAGGCCGTCATGCCGCCGTGGAAGCAGGCGGCCACGTTGTCGGGGTGGCCTTCGCGGCGGCAAGCTTCGTAGAGGAGCTGCTCGAGAGGCCAATTGAGCTGGCCGAAGTTGTTAGCGAGCAGGACTCCGGCCAGGATGGCGGCGGCGGACGATCCGCAGCCCATACCCAGAGGAATCTCGTTGTGTAGGGTAAGCGCGAGCGGCGGGGCGGCGGCACCGAGGAGGTCGCGGTACGTAGTGAGGATGAGGCTGGTGTCGGGGTTGGCGCAGAGAGCGGCGTCGCGGCCAGTCGCTTCGATCTGGAAGGCGGAGGCGAGTTCGGCGTTGATCGTGAGATAGAGGGTGAGTGCCAGACCAAGGGCGTCGAAGCCGGGGCCGAGGTTGGCGGACGTGGCAGGGAGTTTGAGGTGGAGTGGGGCGACGCTCGCGGTAGACATCATAGTGGCTTGAGTATGCCGTTGCGTTTGTTGTCCAGCGCACGAGAGATGACACCGTCAAGACGACTAGCAGCTACATCGGCCTTGATACGGACGTCGAACAAAGACCCATAATGTTGATCGAGCCATTCATAAAGCTCTTCCCGATGTTTAGGAGTAAGCGTCATGACGGCGTCTTTGATTTTCTGGATTGTGCTCATACTCTGAACCTAAAGCCATTTTAGCGGAATGTGATACATACAAGCCGTTTAAAATCAGATGCGTGCATAGTCAAGTTTTTTTGAACTGCTCTTACCGTTTCAACGTACACAGCTTTGAGCTTCGACAAGGGCGGTAAGCTATGACCTCTGAAAGCAAAATCAACTCTCATGATGGCATGACGTTGCGTCAGGCGGCGCTTGTCACCGGAATTGCCTATCTTACCAATCCCATTACGTACGCCGAGTACATTTATCCGAAGCTGGTGGTCTCGCACGACATTGAACAAACCGTGCGGAACATCACCGCGCATAATGGCCAATTTGTGGCCATGGTTTTCTGCTACTTCATCCAGTTTGTCGGCGACATCGTGATCGCCTGGGCGCTTTATATTTTGCTTGCGCCGCGCAACCGATCACTTTCGCTGCTCGCTTCTTTGTTTCAACTGATGTATGCGGCCGTCAGCCTTTCCACTAATTCTAAACTGTTTACCGTATTTCGTCTGCTGCACACACCCGAGTACCTGCAACTCTTCGGCGCGGGTCCTCTGCACGCTCAGATCGACCTTTTACTTCACGCCTATCAGTACGACTGGTCGATCAGCCTGGTGTTGTTTGGCATCCACCTTATGCTATTGGGTTATCTGATTTTGCGTTGTGGATACATCCCGTGGATCATCGGGCTTTTGTTGATGATCGATGGGCTGGGCTGGGTGGTCGACAGCGTGAAACCGTATCTGTTTCCGAATGCCAATCTGGGATGGATATCGATCACGTTCCTTGGGGAACTGGTGTTTATGCTCTGGCTGTTGATTCGCGGCTGGAAGATTCAGGAACAGAGTTGACGGCCGTGCGTGGTAGTATGTCGGGCTTGGGCCCAGAGCGGCAAGGATGCCTTATAGCGCGTTCACCTCGGCTTGGGAAGCGGGGATTCCCTTCAGGAACGACAACCAAAAGACGCGATAGCTATTACTACCAAAGTTGGACCATCTATGCCGGTTGCAACGTCTGCATATGCGATTCCAGCGTCCGCAGCACCGTATCCGGGTCGGCATCCAGTACCATTGGCGGCTTGCGCAAGCCAGCGTGCAGGGCGCGGTCGGCGGGAGCGATACTGGCGGACTCTTCGGCAGTCAGGAGCTCGTCGCGGTGGTAGTGGATGGTGTAGTCGGAGTCTTTGAGGGTGTGGCCGGTGAGGAGGAGGACGACGCGCTCCTCGGGCGTGACCTTGCCGTGGGCGACGAGCTTTTTGAGGCCGGCGAGGGTGACGGCGGAGGCGGGTTCGCAGCCCACGCCTTCGGCCCCGATCTCGGCCTTAGCGAGAGCGATCTCCTGCTCGGAGACGTCTTCGCACCAGCCGCCCATGCCCTCGATAATGGCCGCGGATTTGCGCCAGC
This sequence comes from Acidobacteriaceae bacterium, assembly GCA_965277085.1. Lineage (GTDB taxonomy): Bacteria > Acidobacteriota > Terriglobia > Terriglobales > Acidobacteriaceae > Edaphobacter. Next base: position 3,325,872 of record OZ255708.1, on the reverse strand, counting down.
TAGCCGGGTTGCCGATGCGGATGGCGGAGGCGCGTGTGTCGGCCTGTACAGGCTGCATGGTGTGGTTCTCGTCGAGGAACCAGCGGTAGAGGGGGTTCGCGCCGGAGGCCTGGATGACGCTAATCTTGGGGATACGTGGGATCAGGCCGAGGTGTTTCATCTCGGCAAATCCCTTGCCAAGGGCGGCGGAGTTGGCGAGATTGCCGCCGGGAACGACGATATGCTCGGGCACCTGGCCGTCGAGCTGCTCGACGATCTCAAACGCGGGGGTCTTCTGGCCTTCGAGCCGGTAAGGGTTGACGGAGTTGAGCAGATAGATGGGAAAGCGGCGGACGAGGTCGGTGAGGATGCGGACGCAGCCGTCGAAGTCGGTGCGGAGCTGGATGGTGAGCGCGCCGTAGTCCATGGCCTGCGAGAGCTTGCCCCAGGCGATCTTGCCCTCTGGAATGAAGACGATGGAGCGCAGCCCCGCCCGCGCGGCGTAGGCGGCCATAGCGGCGGAGGTGTTGCCGGTGGAGGCGCAGGCGACCCACTCAAACCCGCGCTCGAAGGCGACGGATAGGGCAGCGGTCATACCGGTGTCTTTGAAGGAGCCTGTCGGGTTCATGCCCTGGTGCTTGGCGAGCAGCCAGTCGATCCCAGCCGCCTTGGCGCAACGCGGGAGGTCGTAGAGCGGAGTGTTGCCTTCTCGGAGGGTGACGGCGTGGCGGATGTCCGAAAGGATGGGCAGCACGTCACGGAAGCGCCAGACGCCCGATTGATCGATGGGGAGCGTGGATGTCCGGCGTTCAGCCCAGAGGTGGCGCAGGGCAGAGGAGTTGGGGAGCTTGGCACCGGTACCAGAAGGGGTGAGCGACCAGGGATAGATGACCTCGTAGAGGCCTCCACAATGGCACCTGAAGTCGCTCGCGACGGTCGCGCCCTCGATCCGCGTGTCGCATTCGGTGCATCGTAATTGGTGTGTGGAGATCATCTGTGTTGCTACAAGGGTACCGTAAGACGATGGGAACGGCGAAGGTTTTCGTTCTAGTGGGATTGGCTTGCGGAGTCTTTCTGGGCTTGCGCGTGTCTGCCCAGCAGCCGCAGCGTAAGCAGATCCGCGTGGCGGCGGCGGCGGACTTGCAGCCCGTGATGCCTGCCATCGCGTATGCGTATGAGAAGGAGAAGGGCGTCAAGCTCGTGGTGAGTTTCGGGTCGTCGGCAACGCTGGCCACGCAGATCGTCAATGGCGAACCGATGGACGTGTTTTTAGGCGCAGACTTCAGCTTCCCGGAGCGCGTCGTGGCGGCGGGGCTGACGGACGCGAAAGCACCGACGGCATATGCGAAAGGAACCCTGGTGCTGTGGGCGCGGAAGGACTCGCCCTTGCAGCCACTGCATCTGGAGGCATTGACCGATCCCAGGGTGAAGACGGTGGCCATCGGGGACGAGCTGCATGCGCCGTATGGACGAGCAGCTTCGAGCGCGCTGCACTACCTAAAGATGTACGACGCGGTGAAGCCGAAGCTGGTTGTCGCGGAAAACATTGCGCAGGCGGCGCAGTTTGTCGAATCAGGCAACGCGCAGCTGGGGCTGATCTCCTTGACGGCGGCGGAGTCGGCGCACTTCAAAGAGAGGGGAAGCTATGTATATGTGCCTCCAGTGAGTTACCCGAAGATCGTGCAGTATGGCGTCGTGTTGAAGAACTCGCCAGTGAAGGCGGAGGCGAACGAGTTTATGAAGTGGCTCACATCGCCTCCGGTGCAGGCAAAACTCGTGCAGTTTGGATTGCAGCCAGTGAATTAGTAAGTGGACTCCTCCGCGTCGCTGCGGAATGGTTAGACATAAACGTACACTGACGCAGATGGATGTCGACGCTCTATGGCTGACACTGCGGCTCGCGGGATGTACGACGGCGGTACTGCTGGCGGTGGGCGTGCCGCTGGCATGGTGGATTGCCCAGGGTGGCGGAATGGGACGGGTGGTGATGCAGGCGTTGGTCGGCCTGCCACTCGTGTTGCCGCCTACAGTGATTGGGTTTTACCTGCTGGTGGCTTTGGGGCCGATGACTTCGCCAGGCCGTGCTTATATCCGGTGGGTGGGGCACCCGCTGGCGTTCAGTTTTGGAGGTCTGCTGGTGGGGTCGCTGGTGTACAGTCTGCCATTTGCGGTGCAGCCGCTGGTGGCGGGATTTGCGGCGGTGGACCGTGGGTATCTTGAGGCCTCTGCGGGGCTTGGTGTAGGACCATGGCGAACGTTCCGGCGGGTAGTTCTGCCGATGGCTTCGGATTCGCTCCTTACTGGGGCGGTGCTGGCGTTTATGCATACTGTCGGAGAGTTTGGCGTGGTGTTGATGCTCGGAGGGAACATTCCGGGGGCAACGCGGACGTTGTCGATCGCGCTCTACGATCAGGTACAGGGCTTCGATTACGCGGGAGCAAACCGAACGGCGGGATGGCTGGTCGGGTTTGCGATGGCGGCCCTTTTGGCGATTTATGGATTTCAGGGAACAAGAGATCTTGCCAAACGGAGGATCTTTGACGAGTAGCTTGCTGGAAGTCGCGTTGCTGCATCAGGTGGGAGAGCTGCGACTGGATGTTGCTTTGAAGCTCACCGCTCCGTGGACCGTGTTGTTCGGCGCTTCAGGGAGTGGGAAGACGACGGTGTTGCGGATGATTGCCGGCTTTGTGCAGCCGGACGCGGGGCGTGTGGTGCTCGGCGGAAGGACGCTGGTGGATACGGAACGCGGTGTGTGTGTGCGAGCGGACCGGCGAGGAGTGCGGAGCGCGGGGCAGTCACCCCGATTGTTTGCGGACATGACGGTGCGGGAGAATCTTCTCTACGGCGAACCAGGGCATGCGCTTAAGGATGATATAGAAGGGCTGTTCCGGCTTGGTGGGCTAATGGACAAAAGGCCCGAAGCATTAAGCGGAGGAGAGCGGCAGCGGGTGTCGGTGGCGCGAGCGATAGCATCTGCCGTGTCGGGCGGAGCGGGCTTATTGCTGCTGGACGAGCCGTTTGGCGGGCTGGATTTTGCGGTGCGGGATGCGCTTGCGGCAGAGCTACGAGATTGGCTGGCCGCGCAGGAGGTGCCTGTCTTGTCGGTGACGCACGATGTGGGGGAGGCGTTTCTACTAGGGGCGGAGGTAGTGCGTATAGCGGAAGGCCGGGTGGTGGCGCATGGACCTGCGGGAGAGGTGTTGGCGGGGGAACGGGAACGGTTGCTGGGACAGCTTCGGCTTAGCGGCACCGCCAGCATCTAACTTTGCGTTAGTACAGCCCTTACCTTCAAATGGCAGGACCCATCATGACCCATTACGTCTTCGAAGCTCTCCGCATGACCGGCATCATGGCATGGTCATTGCTTTGGGCACTCTGTCTCGGCTTTCTCATCTCCGGCATCATCGAGGCGGTCGTTTCCAAAAAGCAACTCAGCAGGCTACTCCCGGATTCCTCGCCGCGCAGCATCCTCATCGCCACCGGTCTGGGTGCGGCCAGTTCTTCTTGCTCCTACGCCGCCACTGCGCTGGCCCGTACGCTCTTCCGCAAGGGCGCTGACTTTATCGCCGCCATCGCGTTCCAGTTCGCCAGCACCAATCTCGTGGTCGAGCTCTCGGTCTTGCTCGCGGTCATGCTGGGTTGGCAATTTACCTTGGCCGAGTTCACCGGTGGGCCACTCATGATCGCCTTCATCGTCCTCTTCCTGCGCCTTACCCTCAAACCCGTGGTCATCGAAGCCGCGCGGAAACAGGCGGAGCGTGGACTCGAAGGCAAAATGGAAGGCCACGCCGCTATGGACATGAGCCTGCACACCGGCTCGTTCTGGCAGAAACTGTCAAGCGCTAAAGGCATGACCGCCACCAGCCATTATTTCTGGATGAACTGGTACTCGCTGTGGCCCGATCTCGCCGGGGGTCTGCTCATTTCCGGCTGTCTCGCCGCATGGGTTCCTCAGAACTTCTGGAAGGGGCTGTTCCTCGTCGGACATCCCCTGCTTGCGAAGTTCTGGGGGCCCTTCATCGGTCCGATGGTCGCCGTGCTCTCGTTTGTCTGCTCGGTCGGCAACGTTCCGCTAGCGGCGGTGCTGTGGAATGGAGGCATCAGCTTCGGCGGCGTTATTGCCTTCCTGTTCGCTGACCTCATCATTCTGCCCATATTAAACATCTATCGCAAATACTATGGCCTCAAGGTCGCAGCCATCCTCTTTGTCGTCTTTTACGCTGCCATGGCTCTTGCCGCACTTGCCGTCGAGTTCCTTTTCGCGGCCCTGCACCTCATCCCCAAACATGGCGGAGCGAACGTCATGATGGAGCACATCAGCTGGAACTATACCTCTGTGCTGAACATCGTCTTCCTTATCATGACCGCTCTCCTCCTTTGGCGCTTTCTCCGCACCGGCGGCCCGGAGATGATGAAGATGATGGACCATTCTCCCAGCCAGGACGGCACCGCACATGCCTGCCACCATCATTGATAAGGTACCGTGCTCTTATGCGGCCATGGCGATACGGCGAGTCAAATCGTTCTGCTCTGTCTGCGACTCTGCCCCGATCGTAAAAGCATCGAGCACACCGGTCTGGAGGGCGTAGTGGATGGCCTCCTGCTGACGGTAGCGAAGGTCGCCTTGACCAAGGATCTTCATGCCGACGATGCCTTTGCCGTCGGCGCGCATCTGCTGAATTACCTTAAGGACCGTGGTGGGGTCGGCGTCCATGTTGGAGCCAATGGGATTTAGCCGGACGAGGTCAATGTCAACCCAGGGCGAAGCAGCGGCGGCACGAAGGGCCTCAATCGAATGGCAGGAGACGCCGTGCGCGCGAATGACACCCTTCTCCTTAGCCTCGGAAAGCACGTCCATGACGCCGCGGTAGCGGGTGGTCCAGTCTGCCTCGGTCGTGCAGTGGATTAGCACGATGTCGATCATGTCTGTGCCGAGCTCGCGGCGGAAACGGTCCAAATCCGCGCGAACGCCAGCAGGGTCGCGCGTGTCGGTCTTGGTCAGCACGGTGACCTTGTCACGCGGCAGCTGCTTAAGTGCGGCGGCGACCAACGGGTGCGAACCATAAGAGTCAGCCGTGTCGAAGAAGCGGATGCCGTTCTCGTGGAATCCGTTCAGCGCGAGTGTCACGGCGGGGTTCTGGCCGAGGCGGGTCTGACGCGAGTGGCCGCCGGAGCCGATGGTACCCGTGCCCATCGCCAGGCGGCTGGTGCGGATGCCGGTCTTGCCGAGCGTGACTTCATCGTGTGCGGTGAACCTTTGCGGCAGCGGCTGGAGTTCGATCGGGGGGGCGGCGGCGCGGGCGAAGCGGGCCGAGGCCCAGGCGGCTCCGGCGACGGCGGCCTGGCGGAGGAAGGCTCTTCTCTGCATAGTGAGGCTCCTAATGATGCGTATGGAGGGCCGCTCGTCAACGTACGGAAGAGGGTCCGTTTGCGATGATTTTCGCACACAGCAGACGCGATGGCTAGAGGGCGCTTACAGGTACACGTAAGTCGCCGCCGGTCATCTCGGCTGGAAGGTTGAGGTTCATCATCCCGAGGATGGTGGGCGAGATGTCGCGAAGGCTGCCGCCCTCGCGCAGCGTTGTTTTGTTGCCCGCTTCGGTGACGAGCAGGAAGGGCACAGGGTTGGTGGTGTGCGCGGTGTGCGGGCCACCTGTGGCCGGGTCGATCAGCATCTCGGCATTACCGTGGTCGGCGGTGACAAGCAGGCTGCCGCCGCGCTGCCGGATCGCGTTATAGATGCGGCCGAGCTGCGTGTCGACCGTCTCGACCGCGCGGATCGTCGGCTCCATCTTGCCGGAGTGCCCGACCATGTCGGCATTGGCGAAGTTAACGATGACGATGTCGAAAGCGGTGTCGTTCACCGCGTTTACCACGGCATCCGCGATGCCGACGGCGGACATCTCCGGCGCAAGATCGTAGGTGGCAACCTTCTGCGAGGGAACAAGCGCGCGATCTTCGCCGGGAAAAGGCGTCTCGATGCCGCCATTGAAGAAGTAGGTGACGTGAGCGTATTTCTCGGTCTCTGCGACCCGCAGATTGCGCAAGTTCGCCTGCGCCATCAGGTTGGCGAGGAGGTTGTCCATCGACTCTGCGGGGATCACGGCCGGCAGCCGGAAGTGTTTATCGTATTGCGTCATTGTCACATAGTGCAGACTGTACGGAACTTCATGCGGGGGAATGGTCTCATCGAGCTCCGTGCCCTTCGGCAGCCCCGCGCCTCCATCGTGCGTCAGCCCGGAGTTACGCGCCAGCACACGCGTGATCTGCCGTACCCGGTCGGCACGGTAGTTGAACGAGATGCAGACGTCTTCGTCGCGGATCAAGCCGCTTGGGTCCACGGTGAACGGCGGGATGAACTCGTCGGTAATACCGTTCGAGTAGCACTCGCGGACACGGGCGAGCGGATCGGCATACGTCCCGCCCTCGGCCTGCCCGGTGACGATGGCGTCGAAAGCCTGGCGCTCCTTCTCCCAGCGGAGGTCGCGGTCCATGGCGAAGTAACGCCCGGAGACGCTCGCGAGCTTGCCGACGCCGTACTCAGCCATCTTCTGCTGGAGAGCTTCGAGGTAGCCGAGGCCGCTCGCGGGCATCGTGTCGCGTCCGTCCGTAAACGCGTGAACGAAGACGCGGGTCAGGCCACGTTCGGCTGCTAAACGCAGCAGAGCGTAGAGGTGCCGCTGGTGCGAGTGGACGCCGCCATCCGAGACGAGGCCTAAGAGGTGAAGCGCTCTTCCCTTCTCTCCGGCCAGCTCGCAGGCGCGAACAAGGGTAGAGTCGGTGAAGAAGGTGCCGTCGGCGATGGCGGTATCGATGCGCGTCATGTCCATGCGCACGATTCGCCCCGCGCCGAGATTCAGGTGACCGACCTCGGAGTTGCCCATCTGTCCATCGGGCAGGCCGACAAAGTGCTCGCTCGCCCGCAACAGCGTGTGCGGATATTCGGCAAGCAACGTGTCGTAGACAGGCTTACGCGCCTGCGCGATCGCATTGCCGTGGATCTCGGCACGGTAGCCCCAGCCGTCTAGGATGGCAAGAACAATAGGTCTAGGCATACGAACTACTTGCTTCCCGCTTGGTTTGCTCTACGTGTCTTCATTGCCTGTTCAGACCACTGCGTTGCGATTGCAATATCCATCTGAGCAGCGGCACGATCATGGCAATGAATTTCCCCTCGCCGACGATAAATTAGGTTTAGGTACTGCATGGCATCGTCATACTTCGGATTTAGCTTAATTGCCTTGTTCAGGCTATCCAAGGCGTCATCGACGAGAATGGCGTTCTGCATTTCCAGCGCATCACAGCCGGCGTTCGACAGCTTCGGGTTTCCCATCCCATCGTCCGATAATCCTTCTTTTGCCAGCACTGTAACGGAGTTCTTGTATACCTGCTGCCAGTCGATGACTCCGACGTTGTAGAGAGCTTCGGCATTCCGAGGATCCAAACTCACAACCTCCTTCTCGCGGTCCCTCGCTTTTTCAAGCTTCTGCGTTTCCCTATAGATCATCGCTTCCTGACTTAGCACGATTACGTTGTTCGGGTCCATCTTAAGAACGACATCAAACTCGCTCAGAGCAGACGAAGCGATCTCTAGATTTTCGGGTGACTGAAGGTTTGGTACTACTTGAATAGCAAGAGCAGTTCCGAGGTAGAGATGCGCCTGCTGGCTCGATGGGTTGAGCTCGACTGCCTTGCGGAAGTTTTGTACCGCTTCCTCATAGCGGAAAGCCTTGAATGCGGCTACTCCCTCCAGGCAGAAAGTGGACAAGCACGGGCTATCTGAGATGATCACGGCTGGCTGTTGCGCAGAAATGCAAAGCGGCGAAAATACAAAGGTGTACAGTAGGAGAAATCGTTTCTTCAAGCTCGGATGACTCTTCCGCATAGCATCCTCCTAGTCCGGTTCACTCTCCAAAGTTCAACGACTCAAGCCCCAGAAACTCCGCCGACTGCCCCAGCTCCTCTTCGATGCGCAGCAATTGGTTGTACTTGGCGATACGATCCGTCCGGCTCGCGCTCCCCGTCTTGATCTGCCCCGCGCCAGTGGCGACCGCCAGGTCGGCGATGAAGGTGTCTTCCGTCTCGCCTGACCGGTGCGAGATGATCGACGCATACCCGTATCGCCGTCCCACCTCGATCGCCTCCAGCGTCTCCGAGATCGTGCCGATCTGGTTGACCTTGATCAGGATGGCGTTGGCGACCTTCTCCTCAATGCCCTGGCGGAGGCGCTTTGTGTTGGTCACGAAAAGATCGTCGCCGACAAGCTGGATATGCCCAAGCTGGTCAGTAAGGATCTTCCAGCCCTCCCAGTCGTCCTCGGCCAGACCGTCTTCGATGGAGACGATCGGGTACTGGCGTGTCCAAGATTCCCAGTACGTGACCATCTCTTCGGGCGTCTTCTCGCTCTTGTCGGATTTCTTAAAGACGTAGCGCCCCGTCTCCTTGTTGAAGAACTCACTCGCCGCCGGATCGAGCGCGAGGGCGATGTCCTCACCCGGTTTATAGCCCGCCAGCTCGATCGCCTCAAGGATCAGCTCGATGGCCTCACCATTCGACTTCAGCGACGGCGCAAACCCGCCCTCGTCCCCCACTGCCGTCGAGTAGCCCTTCTTCTTCAACACACCCTTCAGCGTGTGGAAGACCTCAGTGCCCCAGCGCAGCGCGTCCGAAAAGGTCTCCGCGCCGACCGGCATGACCATGAACTCCTGGAAGTCGACGTTCGAGTCCGCATGCGCGCCGCCGTTGAGGATGTTCATCATCGGCGTCGGCAGAATACACGCGTTCACCCCACCGAGATAGCGGTACAGCGGAATCTTCAACGCCTCAGCCGACGCCCGCGCGCAAGCCATGGACACCGCAAGGATCGCGTTCGCCCCGATGCGCGACTTGTTCTCCGTTCCGTCGATGGCGATCATGGTCGCGTCGATCAGCCGCTGATTGGCCGCGTCCATCCCAGCGAGCTCGGGCGAAAGGATGCTCTCGACATTCTCGACCGCGCCCAGCACGCCCTTGCCCATGTAGTGCTCGTCGTCGCCGTCGCGCAGCTCCACCGCTTCGTGCTCGCCGGTGGATGCGCCGCTCGGCACCGCCGCCCGGCCACGCGCGCCGCCATCGAGGATCACGTCAGCTTCAACCGTGGGATTGCCGCGCGAATCGAGGATTTCGCGGGCGTGGATGGAGACGATCTCGGTCATGGGTGTCTTGTCCTTCGTACTGTTTTGCTGATGTTGCACCACGCGGTGCGCGAGGCGGTCGTTGAGCTTCGGCCGCCGGTCGACAGCGACGGCTCCGCCCTTTGCGCCCGCAATGGTTTCGACCAGTTCCACTTAGCCTGCCTTGGATTGAAGCCGGGTTGCTCACCACGGATTCTAGCAAAGGAATCCGATTGCCGGATAAACGATCTGGGATACGGCACACAGAGCGATCGTATTGACCGGCTCGATTCCCGTCCCACGATTCTGCGCACGGGGAGCCGATAAGCCTCTACGCTCATCCTTAGCGCGGCGTGTCCCGCCCAGCGCGTGACTTCGCTCTACGAGGCTTCACCCATGAAGATTTTGCTGACCGCCGCCGTTGCCCTCTCTACGCTTCCATTGCTGGCCCAGGCCGGAGAGCAGGGCGTCTCGCACCCCGACAACGCCCCGATCACGGCGGATACGCAGACGGACCAGGCTGTCAGGCCCTCTACCTACAAGGCCAAGCCCTCGCCCTATAATCCCGACGCGAACATCGTGACGACCACGACTTTGCCGGCAACCGAGCCGACCCGCTACCAGGATGACGCCAGCGCGTACCACCCGTACCATCCCGCCGGTACGCCGGTGCCCGCGCTCTCCACGCGCTCAATCCCGCAAGCCGCCACGCCCTCGTTCGATCCCGACGCCAACATCGTTGTCGAGGTCCCGCTGCGTCCGGGCGAAGTGGGCGAAGGCACACTCATCAAAGTCCGCATGAACGAGCCGCTCTCGACCGTGAGCACCCTGCGTGGCCAGCCGTTCTCCGCCACGCTGACCGAAGATGTGCTGCGCGACGGCGTCTCCGTCATCCCCGCTGGTTCGGTCCTCGATGGCACCGTAACCGAGGTCCACGGCGGACGGCGTATCTCCGGCCGCGCCGCGATCCACCTGGAACCGCGCCGGGTGACGCGGCCCGACGGCCGCTACTATGTGCTCCACGCACAGGTGGTGGAGACGGGCGAGCAACACGCCGTGCGCGTCGATGGAGAAGGCAGCATCGTACGGCGCGATCATGCGAAGGAGATGCTGGGCGTAGCCGCGCTCACCACGGGCAGCGGTGCGGCGGCGGGAGCGGTGCTGGGCGGCGGTGTGGGAGCCATTGTCGGCGCGAGCATCGGAGCCGGCGTCAGCACGGTCATCTGGCTGAAGCAGGATCGGCAAGAGGCGCTGCCGAAGAACACGCAGCTAGTGTTCAGCCTTACCACGCCGATGATGATGCAGTCGCTCCAAGATGGCGCGGCCCTCCGTCCCTAGGAAAGCTCGGGTGTGCTCCGCCTTCGCGGCAGCTTCATCGTCGCTAGCTGGGTTTACGCCAGAACCCGGGCCCGTCTGGCCGCCACAAAGCTCCGCACACAAAGCAGCACAAAGATCAGACAGAGCAGCGACATCGCGGCCCTTTCCTCGATCGCGATCGGATGCGGGAACTCCACGCCGTGCGCCAGTTGGTAGACCTGCCAGTCCGCCTTGATCGTTCCCAAAAACATCAGCAGCGCGACCGTCACGGCGATGTGCATCCACAACATGCGCTTCTTCGCGTCATCGCTGTTGGCCAGCACGCCGAACACGATAAAGATCAGCCCCGCAACGGCCGGAATCAATGCCGTCGGATGAGCGCTGCCTGTCGCCACAAACCCCGCCACCGCCACCAGCACCAGAAGTACACCAAAGACCATCGTCAGCTTCGCCATGCGATGAGGATACGCGATCCAGGCCGGTTCAGGCCGCGGCCTGTTTAACCGCACCGACAAGATCCTCAACCTTCCAATCGTTCGAAGGGTACCAGGCGACAACTTTGCCGTCCTTACCGATCAGCACGGTGGAGAGCGAGTGCGTTAGCGTTGGATTTGTACCTGGGTCGCCGGGCGTGATCCCCACGTCGAAGAATTGCGTAATCGCCGGCATCTCCTTCTCCGGCGGCACGGCGAAGTCCCAGTGTGCGAAGTCTTCCTTCGCGAACCGGCCCGTATACGAGGCACCATACCGCTTGAGTACGGCGGGCGTATCGTAGGCCGGATCGAAGCTAACGCTCACAAGGTGCGTCTTCGCGTAGAGCGCCGGATCGGCAGCTAACGCTTTGTCGATCTCGGCGAAGTTGGTACTCATGCGCGGACAAAAATCCGCCGCCTGACAGCGAGTGTAAATAAAGGTAAGGAGCACGACGCGGCCCTTGAACTGCGCGAGACGGATCGTGCGTCCACTCTGATTCAGAAGCGCAAAGTCCGGAACAGTGTCGCCCGGCACGGGGACGTGGTACTGCACCATGGGCTTGTAGTCCGGCTTGGCCTGCGCGACGACGACGATCTCGTCAAGCTGAAGATCGCGAAAGCCAGCCGCATCCTTGCGCGCCAGAATCTTCGCCGTGATCCGGTCGCCAGGATGCAGCTCACCCGCGATGGAAGGGTCTTTGAGCTTGTACGGCATGGTCATGGCGTCCATAAAGCCGGGAACAGCCTCGTGGTCGAGCGTGACGTGCGCCGCGTCGACGGCGACAATCTTGCCGCGAACCGGGAAGGTCAGGACCTCAGACCGGGACGCGGTGGGTGGAGCCGCGGAACGGCATCCCAAGGGCAGGAGAAGCACTAGCAGCAACATACGACGCAACGGTTTACCTCTACCCCGATGATAATGGCTCCATGAGCAACGCCGTTCCAAAGGCCCAGCATCTCGCCCCAAATGAACTCTGGATGCACCTTGCCTTCATCTTGACCGGATTCGCGACGCTGCTGCTTGGGCCGATCCTGCCATTGCTGACGCGCCAATGGCACCTCTCCGACGCGCAGAGCGGCCTCCTGTTCTCCGCACAGTTTTACGGCTCGTTCCTGGGTGGCGTTACCGTTTCGAAGCATCTGCGCCGCAGCATGGTGATCGGGATGCTGACGGCCTGGGTGGGCTTCGGTCTCTTCGCGTTCGCCTCTTCCATGGGACCAGCCTGCCTCGGGCTAGCTGTCGGCGGGTATGGCTGCGGGCAGCTCATCACGTCCGTCAACATCCTTGGCGGACGCCGCTATGTGGGCCATCGCGGCTCACGGCTAGCCTTGCTCAACTTCTTCTTCAGCTTCGGCATGATGCTGTCTCCGGCGCTTGCCGCCTTGCTGACGCCCCGCTTTGCTCTCCACACTCTGCTCGGCGGCTTGAGCGCCTGCTTCTTCACCTTGCTTGTGGTCCTTCTGCTCCAGCTTAGTGGCTCACAAGCCGAGGCGGCCGATGCCCCAGAGCCGGTAACTGGACGCGGTCTTCCCTTCCCGGCCTTTGCCTTCTTCTGCGCCCTGCTGATCCTGTACGGCGGCCTTGAAACCTGCCTCGGTGGATGGCTCACCACCTTCTCACTGCGTTACGGCGGCAGTTCGCTGGCGCTGAGCGAGTCCACGTTGCTGCTGCTGCTCATCGGTCTCGCGGCGGGACGCGCCGCCTCTTCCCTCTTGCTGCTGCACATGGGTGAGCGGCTGCTGTTGAGGCTCTCGCTTGCTCTTGCGTCTGCTTTCACCGCCGCGCTCGCGCTCGCACACTCCGGCGTGGCGATCGCCGTCTTCGCCGTGCTGCTCGGCCTGTGCCTCGCGCCGTTCTTTCCCGCAACGTTTTCCCTGCTGATGGCCCGTACCCCCACAGCGAGACAGGCCGGGGTGGTGCTAGCCGTCTCGGCGATCGGCGCGGCGGCGCTGCCATGGCTGATGGGGGTAATCTCGACCCGCGCCGGTTCGCTGCAATTCGCCCTGATCCTGCCAGCCGGCGCGGCACTTGCGCTCCTGGCATTCAGCCTCACATCCATAAACCCACCGCGGGAACTTCCACCCGCAAGCGGCGTATAACCGAACTATGGCGGCTCCGCTTCACCCCGAGATCTCTGAAGCCCTCTCACGCGGCACCACGGTCCTGACCGGCAACCAGCGCGCCGCCCGCACGCTCCGGCAACAGGCCGATGCCGCTCGGCATGCTGCTGGACTCACCACCTGGGAGCCGCCTGCGATCCTCGCCTGGGAGACGTGGACGGCCACCCTCTGGCAGCGGCTCCTGCTCGATGGCCGAGTCACCCAGTTGCTGCTCAACCCCGCTCAGGAGCACACCCTCTGGCGCGCCATCATCGCCGCCGATCCAGATTCGCAGAGCCTGCTCGCGCTCGACTCCCTCGCCGATCTCGCAGCCGAAGCCTGGTCGCGGCTCTGCGCTTATGGAGGGGAAGCTCGCCTCCGCTCCTCAGCCTCCAGCGCCGACACGCGAGCCTTTGCCCGCTGGGTCCAAAGCTTTACCGCCCGGTGTCGCGCCGAAAGCTACCTCAGCCAAGCCGAGCTGGAGACGACTCTCAGCCGCTATCCGATCGCCCTTTCGCCCAACGGCTACCTGCTCTTGGGATTCGACCGCCTCACCCCCGCGCAGGAAACACTACTCACAACCATGCGGCAACGCGGAGTTGAAGTAAACGAGCTTTCTCTTCCGGTCCTCCGCCCCCCCGAACTCGTCAGTGCCCGTGATCCTCAGGACGAATTGCAGGCAGCCGCTCAGAGCATCCGCCAGCAACTGGAGCAGCGTCCTGGAAGCCGCATCGCCTTGATTGTTCCCGACCTCGCCACACAGCGCGCGGAGATCGACCGCACCCTACGGCAGACCCTCGCTCCCGAAGCCAATACCATTACGAAAACGGCTGCCCCTCCCTTCGAGTTCTCGCTCGGCGTTCCACTCGCCCAAACCTCGCTTGTCGCGACCGCACTCGACCTCCTCAAGTGGGTCTCGGGGCCGCTGTCCGTCCCGCGCATCGGCCAGCTTCTCCTTTCGTTGCACTTTGGCGCGGCTCACGACCAGGCTGCCCGTGCCGCGTTCGACGCGTACATCCTTCGCCGCCATCGCCCGCTCCGTCCCGAGCTCTCGCTGGACGCCCTGTTGCGCCTAGCTGAATCCTCTAAGATCTCCGTGCCTGGATTGCTGGCCACGCTCCGCAGCCTCCGCCGCGTGCTGTCGTCCGAGCCGCTCAACGATAAACGCCCTTACGCCGACTGGGCCGATACCGTGCGCACCCTCCTCGCTGCCGCCGGTTGGGGCACAGGCCTCGACAGCATTGAGTTCCAAACCCACAGCCGCTGGGAACGTGCGCTCGACGAGCTGGCCACGCTCGACTTTACCGGCGTTCGCGTCTCCTACGCCTACGCCCTTGCCGCCCTTGAACGTCTCACCCAACAGACGCTCTTCGCTCCAGAGACACGCCATGCGCCCGTCCAAGTAATGGGTCCGCTGGAGGCCGCCGGGTCTACCTTTGACGCCATCTGGTTTGTAGGCGCGGGTGACGCAGGCTGGCCACAGCGTCCCGGCACGAGTCCGCTACTGAGCTGGCACCTGCAACGTGACCTCAAGATGCCGGGCACGGACGCCGCTCGCGATCTGGCCGAGGCCCGCCGCACGGCAGAACGTATTGCCGCCAGCGCGCCCTTAGTCACCTTCAGCTACGCCCGCGATCTCCCGGATGTCCGTCAGCGTCCTTCCCCCGCGCTGGCTAATTGGCAACTAAGCGCAACCGAGACCTGTCCTGAGGCCGATCACCGGCCCATCCCTCTCGAAACGATTGACGACTCCACCACGCTTCCACCCTTAGCCGACCAGATCCTCCGCGGAGGAGCCGAGATCCTCAAGCACCAGGCAGCCTGCGGCTTTCGCGCCTTTGCCGAGCATCGTCTCTTCGCCCGTGCGCTCGACCGCTCCGACGCCGGTATGGACGCGCGCGACCGGGGCAGCATCGTCCACAAGATTCTGCAAACCTTCTGGAGCCGTGTGGAGACACAGGACGCACTCCGCGCGCTCGCCGTCGACGAACGCCGCGCCCATCTCACCAAGGCCATTGAAGACGCGCTCAGCAAAACCGCCGGCGCGAACTTCGGCGCGTGGTCCGCCGCTTACCTCGATGTGCAGTGCGAGCGGCTGCTTACCGTGCTCGACAGCTGGTTATTGAAAGAGCTTGACCGCAAAGTCCCTTTCGCTGTCCGTGCCGAAGAGCTTGAACTCCCCGACGTGCGGATCGGTCCGCTGCGGCTTACCTTGCGCGTGGACCGCATCGACGAGACCGAGTTCGGCGACGTGATCCTCGACTACAAAACAGGCGAGGCACGCCCCGCACATTGGCTTACCGACAGGCCCGACGAGCCACAGCTTCCGCTTTACGCCGTCGTCTCAACGACGCCTTTGGCCGGGGTCGCATTCGCCAGCATACGCGCCGGGAAAGACATGGCTCTTCAGGGATACGCGACACAAAGCGACCTCCTGCTCCGATCCTCGAAGCTGACGGTGCCGAGCCTTGAAGCTCAGGTCGACGCCTGGCGTGAAACCCTTACCACACTCGCCGAGGACTTCCATCGCGGAGACCTCGATGTCCGCCCCAAAGCCTACCCGCATACCTGCCAGTACTGCCAGCAGCGTCTGCTCTGTCGGCTTGATCTCACCCTTCTGCAAGCAGCCGACGACGAAGACACAGAGGTCGGCGATGGCTAACCTCTTCCTTGTCGAACGACGCCAGGTTCCGCGTCCCACCGTAGACGCCCCACCCGATGCCGATCAGCGCGAGCAGGCCCTCGACATCCATCGATCGTGGATCGTGGAAGCTCCGGCGGGCTCCGGTAAGACCGGGCTGCTCATCCAGCGTCTGCTGAAACTGCTCGCGGACGAGTCGGTGACCGAGCCCGAGCAGGTGCTCGCCATTACCTTTACCGTGAAAGCTACGGGAGAGCTGCGGGAGCGCGTCGTCAGCCAGCTGGAAGCCGCCGCCGCAAACCTCCCCGTCCACAGCAAGTTCGACCGCGAAACCCGCGAGTTGGCGCAGGCGATCCTTCGTCGCGACCAGGCCTTCGGCTGGCATCTGCTCGAAAACCCCGGCCGCCTTCGCATCCGCACCATCGACTCCGTCTGCGCCGAGATCGCGCGCTCGCTTCCCGTGCTCTCCGGCAGCGGCGGTCAGCTTGCCCCCGTGCTTGACGCGGCTCCGCTCTACCGCGAGGCCGCACGCCGCACGTTTCTTCATCTCGGCGGCGAAGAGGAGCAGCTCGACCAGGCCCTACGCACGCTCCTCCTCCACCGCGACGGCAACCTCCTCGACTGTGAGCGGTTGCTGGCGGAGATGCTCGATCTTCGTGAACAATGGGGCACCCTGATCCCGCTCGGCGGAACGGCACTCACCGACGCCGAACTTGACGCGACTGTCCTTCCGCGCCTGGAACGCTCGCTCGATCAAGCCATCTGCGGTGGACTTCAGCAACTCGCCAAAAGCATCCCGATGGACATCCTTGAAGCCCTAACCGGCATTGCCAACGAGCTGGGCCACATGGCCGGCTACGAAGGAAGCGCCTCCCCATTTTCCCTCTGCGCCAACCTCCGCAACGCTCCCGGAGAGACCGCCGATCACCTCGCCCACTGGAAGGCGCTAATCCATTTGCTTGCCACCGCCTCAAACGGGTGGCGCAAAGAAAGAGGCATCAACAAGAAGACCATCGGCGTCCACGAGTACGACCGCAAGCTCCCTTACCACGGCATCCTGAAGGAGATCCTCGATGCGTGGAGCCAGCGCGACGACCTGCTGCAGGCCTTCGGCAAGGTCCGCAGCCTTCCCCCCGCAAAGTACCCGCCCGAGCAGTGGCTTGTGGCTAAGGCCCTCTTCCGCATCCTCCAGCGCGCACTCGTCGAGTTACAGCTTGTCTTCGCCACGCGGGGTGAGTGCGACTTCACCGAGCTGAGCCTCCTCGCCCGCTCCGCGCTCCGGCGCGACACGGAAGGCGACGATCTGGCCGCCGCGCTCGGCCTTCGCCTGCAACACCTTCTGGTCGACGAGATGCAGGACACCTCCACCAGCCAATACGATCTGATTGAGCTGCTGACCCACGGCTGGGACGGAGCAAGCCAGACCGTCTTCCTCGTCGGCGACCCCAAGCAGTCGATCTATCTCTTTCGTCAGGCGCGGGTCGAGCGGTTCGTTCGCGCCATGCGGACCGGCAAGCTGGGCGATCTCCCGATCGGCACACTGCGTCTGACCGCCAACTTCCGCTCGCAGCGCACACTGGTCGAAGAGGCCAACGAAGACTTCTCCCTTCTCTTCCCGCACGAGGTCACACCGCTTCATCCCGAGGATGTTCCCTTCGTGGCTGCCACACCTGTCCGCGAGGCCGGCGACCAGGACGCGCGTGAATGGCACACGGTCATTTTGCCCGCCGATGCGAACGCGGACGACCGACAGCGGCAATCGCGCGGCGAGGCGCTGGCCATCCGCCGGCTTGTGGAAGAGTGGCGCGCCCGGCCTCTTCCCTCTGGCCGCTCCAAGCCTTGGAGCATCGCCGTCCTGGTCCGCTCGCGCGCCCACCTCGCCGAGATCGTTGCCGCATTCAAGCGCGATGAGGGTGCCGGTCCTGTGCCTTTTCGCGCCGTCGACATCGATCTGCTCGCCGAACGGCAGGAAGTCCTCGATCTCTTCGCGCTTACCCGCGCCCTGCTCCATCCCGCAGACCGCGTGGCCTGGTTTGCCATTCTCCGCGCGCCCTGGTGCGGCCTGACGATCACCGACCTCCACACGCTTGCCGGCGCAGACGATCCCGCTCTTGCCGAATCGCTGCTCCCCACGCTGATGGGGGAACGCCGCGACCTGCTCTCCGCCGACGGTCGAGAGCGCCTCGATCGCCTCTCCTCCATCATGCAAGCAGCGGCAGCGCAGCGGGGCAAGCTGCCCATGGCGCAATGGGTTGAGCGGACCTGGCGCGCTCTCGGCGGCAATCTATACCTCAACCTCGACGAGCTCGCCAACACCACGCGCTTCTTCCATCTGCTCGACGATCTGGAACGCGGTGAAGCTGACCTCGCGCAAGCGCTTGAACAGCGCCTCAAGAGCCTCTACGCTGACTCGCCTCCCACGCCCGGCGCGGTCGATCTGCTCACCATCCACAAAGCCAAAGGGCTGGAGTGGGATGTCGTCCTCGTTCCGGCGCTTGAACGCAAGAGTCGCACCAACCGCGCTCCCCTCCTCACCTGGGCGGAGCTCGACTCCCTTGACCCTGACTCGGCCCATGTGGTGCTTGCGCCCATCGCCGGGCGCGGCGAGCCCTCGCGCGAGCTGAACGACTGGATTCGCGGCATCGAAGATGCTCGCGAGGCCGCCGAGCGCACGCGCCTCCTCTACGTTGCGTGTACCCGCGCCCGCGAGGAACTGCATCTCTTTGCCGCCCCGCAGCACAGCGCCGCCGGTGAGATCACGCCCGCTCCCGGAAGCCTCCTACAGGCCGCTTGGCCAGCCGCGCGAAGCCACTTCGACTTACCGCCAGCCGCCGTCATTCCTATCCGGCCTGAGCCTCGCGATTCGGGTTTGGCGATCGCCGCCGCCACCGACTCAACCGCTGAGGCCGCCGCCGAGCCGCCGCCACCGCTCCATCGCCTGGCCAGCGGCTTCGACGTGCAAGCCCTGCTCAATACGTATCCCCCACTGCCCCAAACCTCCGCCGCCATGGCCGCCCCTCCGGCAAAGCCATTTACCCGTCCGGAGGGCTCCTTCGCTGCGCGCGCACTGGGAAATGCCATCCACGCCTTCGTTGAACTGCTGGCACAACGAATAGCCGCCGGAGGAACTCCCGGCAGTCTCCTGGGCGAGCTTCCCGCATGGATGTCGCGGATCACGTCCACTTTGCGTGCCAACGGTCTTCCCCCAGCGCAGACGGATCGCCTTTCGCAACGCGTCATTGACGCCCTCAGCAACTTCCTGACCGACGAGACCGGCAAGTGGATTCTGGCTGCCCATCCGGGCGCGGCCTCCGAACACACTCTGACGGCATGGCGCGATCAGCCGGTCACAGTTCGTATGGACCGCTTCTTCCGCGCCGGTCCGATCCCTCGCTCCCCTGGCGATACGCACCTCTGGATCGTAGATTTCAAGTCGGCCACTCACGGTCGCGAAGGGCTCGACGCTTTTCTACAGCAAGAACGCGCCCGCTACGAAGCGCACATGACTACCTACGCCGCTATCCTCGCTCCGTCTGAGCCAGTCCGGCTGATGCTCTATTATCCCTTGTTACCGGCGAGCGTCTGGTGGGAGCCGAGCTAGACAGCAGCCTAAACACTCACCGCATTGTGCCGCACATCCGCGCCACGTACCCAGAAGATGACGTCCTCCGCGATGTTGGTGGCATGATCCCCTACCCGCTCCAGATTGCGGGCGATGATGAGCGCATTCAACGATTGCGGCGACAGTTCCGGCTTTTCCCGGATCAGCGTGCTCAGCGCGTAGAACGCCGCGTCGTTCATCTCGTCCACCTGGTCATCCATCGTAAGTACGGTCTCGGCCAGCTCCGCGTCCCCTTCGATAAACGCCTGAAGCGCCTTGCGCACCATGGCGGAGGCGAGCGACGCCAGCTTTGGTATATCCACCGGCAGATCGATATTGGCGAACGCGCCCATCTCCCGCACCCGCACGGCGATGTTCACCGCCTGGTCGCCGACCCGCTCGATGTCCGCATTGATCCGGATCACCGACAGGATAAAGCGCAGATCGATGGCCATCGGCTGCTCCATCGCCAGAAGATCGAGGGCGAGCTGGTCGATCTCGCGCTCCAGCCGGTTGATCGCCGGTTCGGACTGGAACACCAGCTCGCAGATCGAGAGATCGCGCGACCGGTACGCTTCGATGGAGCGCTGAATCGCCTGCTCCGCCATCCCCGCCATGATGAGCAGGCGCTCTTTCAGATCGTCGAGGTTCTGGTGAAACTTAACGCGAGCCATCAGCCGAACCTCCCTGTGATGTAGTCCTCGGTGCGCTTGTCTTTGGGGTTGGTGAAGATCTTATGCGTCGAATCGAACTCCACCATTTTGCCGTTCAAAAAGAAGCCGGTGTTCTCCGCCACACGCGCAGCCTGCTGCATATTGTGTGTGACGATCACGATCGTGTATTGGCTCTTCAACTGAAAGATGAGGTCTTCGATCTTCGAGGTCGACACGGGATCGAGCGCCGAGGCCGGCTCATCCATCAGCAGCACCTCGGGATCGACCGCCAGAGCCCGCGCAATGCACATTCGCTGCTGCTGCCCGCCCGAAAGGCTCGCACCGGACTTCTTCTTGAGATCGTCCTTCACCTCTTCCCAAAGGGCCGCCTGCTTGAGCGAACGCTCCACCGTCTCATCGAGCACCTTGCGGTTCGAGAAGCCGTTCAGCTTCAGCCCGCTCGCCACATTGTCGTAGATCGACATCGTCGGAAAAGGGTTGGGCCGCTGAAACACCATGCCCACCCGCCGCCGTATCTCCACCGGCGAAGCCTGCGTGTAAATGTCCACATCGCCCATCTTCACCACGCCAGTCGCGCGCGCGATAGGGTTGGTCTCATGCATCCGGTTCAGGCAGCGGACAAACGTCGACTTGCCACACCCGGACGGCCCAATAAGCGCCGTCGCATTGTTCGCCGGCACCTTCAAATTGATGTCCTGGAGGGTGTGCGTTGTCCCATACCAGGCATTCAGATTCTCAACGTCGATCCCGACTCCCACTTAGCTGTTTCCTTTCAAAACACCCCGCCCCGCAAAGATGCGGACCAGGGTGACCGAGACCATAATCAACACAATCAGTACCAGCGATCCGGCCCACGCCAGCCGGTGCCACTCGTCGTAGGGCGAGATCGCATACACATAAATCTGCAACGGCAGCGCCGCAATGGGCTCGTTCAGCCGGAAGCTCCAGAACTGGTTGCCAAACGCCGTAAACAGCAGCGGAGCCGTCTCTCCCGCCACCCGCGCAAACGCCAGCATACAGCCCGTGATGATGCCTGGAGACGCCGTCCGCAAGCTCACCGAAAGCACCGTCCGCCACTTGGGAACGCCCAGCCCTAAAGCTGCCTCGCGGATCGCGTGGGGCACCGTCGCCAGCATCTCTTCGGTCGTCCGTGTAATCGTCGGCACCATCATAATAGCCAACGCGATGCCGCCCGCGAGCGCCGAGAAGTGCTTCTGCCGCATCACCACCAGCGAGTAGATCGCGATGCCCATGACAATCGAGGGCACCCCATTCAGCACATCCGCGGTAAACCGGATCAGGTTCGCCAGCATCCGGCCTCGGCCGAACTCGGCCAGGTACACGCCCGCCGCAATGCCAATCGGCACTCCCATCAGGCTCGCCAGCGCCAGAACAACGCCGGAGCCGACGATGGAGTTGGCCATGCCGCCGCCCTGTTCGCCCACCGGCTGCGGGATGTGCGTAAAGAACGCCAGATTCAAGGAGCTTGCGCCCTTGTAGACGAGATACACGAGGATCGCTACCAGCGGCGCGATCACCAGCACAGTGGCCAGGATCGACAACCCAGTGACGAAGTAGTTCATCCCCGTGCGCCAGGCGCGGTTCAGTCGCATGGACTGCAGTTGTACGTTGACCGGCTGAGTCGCCATGCTAGGCCACCCTCGCCGGTGCACCGCGCGTCACTGCCCAAACCAGCAGACGGGCGATAGCGTTGACGACGATCGTCACCAGAAACAACGCGAGACCGATCTCGATCAGCGCACTCAGGTAAAGGTTGTCGGTGGCTTCGGAGAACTCGTTCGCAATCACGCTAGCCAACGTATAGCCCGGCGCAAACAAGCTCTTCGCGATGTCGGGGTGGTTGCCGATCACCATCGTCACCGCCATCGTCTCGCCCAGTGCACGGCCCAGGCCCAGCATCACCGCGCCCACGATGCCAATCCGCGCATTCCGCAGCACGCCCGTGCGGATCATCTCCCACCGCGTCGCGCCCAGCGCCAACATGGCCTCACGCTGCGAGTTCGGCACCGCCGTCATGATGTCGCGCGTCAGCGACGAGATAATTGGCAGGATCATAATCGCCAGAATGATGCTTGCAGTCAGCAGACCCACGCCGAAGTTCGCCCCCCCAAAGAAGCCTGTCCAGCCAAGATATTTCACCAGGAACGGACCCAGCACATCGCGCATCAACGGCACCAGCACGAACACCGCCCACAACCCATACACCACGCTCGGAATCGCCGCCAGGATCTCCGTCAGAAACGAGATCGGCGCGCGCAGCCGGCGCGGGCAAAGCTCCGTTAGGAACACCGCTACGCCCAACGCCAACGGAACGGCCATCAGCAGCGCGAGGAACGAGGTCGCCAGCGTGCCGTAGATGAACGGCAGCGCTCCAAAGTCACCCGAGACCGGGTCCCATGCCTGCCGCGTAAAGAACTTCCAGCCAAAAGCGTGAAGGCTGAGGCTCGACCGCGCCACCAGGATGTACGCGATAAACACCACAATCGCGAAGATGCTCAGCGCGCAAAGGAGCATGACCGCCGAAAAGGCGCTATCCGCCGCGCGTCCGCTGCCGCGCTTGCTCAGGTACTGCCGAATGGCCGAGGAGGTCTGCGACGCGACAAACGCCGGTCGCACGCCGGTGTCCAGCACCACAGGCAGAGCGAAGGGCGACGGTGCCGCCGATTTTCGATCACGTTCAAGAGTCATAGGGCTTGGCGACACGTTCTTTTCCTACGATCGGACTCATCGAAGCGAAAGTGAAAATGGATTGAGAACCTCCGGCGCGCCTCACGCACGAGGCGCGCCGGTCAGCCCAGCTTACTTGATCGATTTGATCGTCGCGCGAACACGGTCCTGCACCGGCTTCGGCAACGGAGCGTAGGTCATCGAAGCCGCCTCGCCTTCACCCTTGTCGAGCATCCATTCGAGGAACCCCTGCAACGCCTTGCCCTTCGCCGGATCGGCCGACTGAAGCGGAATCAGCAGCCAGGTGAAACTCGAAATCGGATACGCAGTCGGGCCCGCGGCGTTAGTGATCGACACGCGATAATCCACCGGGATCTTCGCGCCCGCGGCTGCCGCCGTTACCCCATCCGTTGAGGCTTTGATGAACTTGCCCGCCGCGTTCTTGACCGAACCGAACTGCATGTTGTTACCACGCGCATAGATCAACTCGACATAGCCGAATGAGTTTGGCGACTGTCGCACCATCCCCGCCACGCCCTCATTGCCCTTTTGACCGATGCCCGTAGGCCACTTCACCGAGGTCGCGTTCCCTACTCTGTTCTTGAAATCTGAGCTTACTTTGGAGAGGTAGTCGGTAAAAATGAAGGTCGTGCCGCTGCCGTCCGAACGATACACCGGCAGAATCGCATCGTTCGGGAACTTGACGCCAGGATTGTCCTTGGCGATGCGCGGATCGCTCCAGTTCGAAATGGTTCCGAGATAAATGTCGGCGATCACTTCGCCTGAAAAGTTCAGCTCTTGTGTCACGCCCTTCAGGTTATAGACCGGCACGACCGCGCCCAGCACAGTGGGGATATGCATCGTCTTCACCTTGGCGGCCTTAATCGCTTCGTCGCTCATGGGGCCATCCGTCGCGCCGAAGTCAACCGTTCCCTCCGACACCTGGCGAATGCCGCCGCCCGAGCCGATCGACTGATAATTGATCTGGACGCTTGGATGTTCAGCCTTGTACTCGCTGAACCAGCGTGAATAGATCGGGTAGGGGAACGTCGCGCCGGCGCCGTTCAAGTTCTGCGCGTACGCCGCGGTTGTCGTAAACAAGCTGGTCAGTGCAAAGATTCCTGCCGCTGCAATTGCCTTCAGTCTCACGGGTTTTCCCTTCGGAGTTCGATTCGTGAATAAATGGAGAGTCACTCTTAGAGTCTCCACAGGTTGTGTTACGGGCGCGTTACATCGCTATCAACTTCAAAATAAAGCCGCCTCAAGGCACCGGATACAGTGCCTTCGGTAAGGTAAACACGAAGTTACTGCCGTTGTTCAACTCGCTCTCCGCGCGAATCCATCCACCTTGCGCCTGCACCATGTGCTTCACGATGGCAAGCCCCAGTCCTGTGCCGCCCGACTCGCGCGACCGCGCCTTGTCCACCCGGTAGAACCGTTCGAAGATGCGGTCGAGGTGCTCCGACGCGATCCCCTGCCCGAAATCGCGCACGCTGAACTCCACCGCTTCGTACGGCTCCGTTACCTCGCGCGCACTCAGGATCACCCGGGCGTGCT
The DNA here is from genome assembly GCA_965277085.1 of Acidobacteriaceae bacterium. GTDB lineage: Bacteria > Acidobacteriota > Terriglobia > Terriglobales > Acidobacteriaceae > Edaphobacter. Next base: position 3,301,690 of record OZ255708.1, on the reverse strand, counting down.
CCGCATGCTTCGCTCGCCCATATTTGATCGCATTCTCAATCAGATTGCCCAGGATCTGCTGCACCGCATCCGTATCGGCAAAGACCTGCGTAGCCGTCACCTCGCCGATCTGGAGCACAGCGTCGTTATCCTGAACCAGCCCGCTCATCCCCTCCACCGCGTCGCGTACCAGCTCATCCGCCCGGATCGGCGCTCGATGGAGCTCCTGCTCCGCCGCGTCGATCCGCGCCATTACCAGCAACTCCTCAGTCAACCGGTCCATGCGCGAAGCGTTCTTCAGAATCGTTCCCAGGAACTCGCGCGCCAGTGGACTTAACCCCGCCTCATGGTCCAGCAGCGTTTCTACATATCCAGTAATTGAGGTCAGCGGCGTCCTTAGCTCGTGCGACACATTCGCCACAAAGTCCTGCTGCGTCCGCTCGATCTGCTCAATGCGCGTGATGTCATGGAGCACGGCCACCGCGCCGCCGCCCGGCATCGGTGCCGCGCTCACCTCAAAAATCCGCCCCGGAATCAGCGAGATCGACCGTCGCTCGCAGACCTGCCGATGCGTCAGCGCCGCCTCCACACACTGCAGCACGTCCGGGTCGCGCACCGCCTGTACCAGTGCGTGGCCTATCCGAATGGTCGCCGAGAACGAAGCGCTCGGCACCAACCGCTGCATGCGTTGGTTCGTCCACTGAATGCGTCCAGCGGCGTCCACCGCCACTACCGCGTCCTGCATGGAGTCGAGCATCGCCTCGAGTTCTTGTCGCGCGCTCACAGAAGCGTCGAGCACCTGATCCACCCGCCGCAACGTACCCTGGATCGTATCGCCCAGCTCAGCAAATTCGCGGACGGAGGCAATGGGCGGAGGTTCGGAAAGATCGGCCCCGCAGAGCGCCGCTACAGGTTCTAAGCCTCTGCGCAGCGTTCGGGCCACCCACCACCCCACGCCCAAGGCGGCCATCACGGCCAGACAAAAGCACACGCTCCAAAGCAGAGGGCTACGCACGCGCAACAGCGTAAGAAACACCACGGTGAGCAGGACCGCCCCTAAGCTCACCCGCACCGACACGGCGTTCAGCAAACTACGGCTCACCGCTGCATCCTAACGCATCGTCCGCTACGCCGTGACGGCCTTCGGAATCTCAAATCGATACCCCGCCCCGCGCATCGTTTTAAGATACCGCGGTGTCTCCGCGTCCGCCTCGATCTTCTCCCGTATGCGCCGCACGTACACGTCCACCGACCGCGGCGTCACAAAGCGCGCATCCCCCCACACCGCGTCCAGCAGATGATCCCGCGAGAACACCCGCCCCGGATGCCGTGCCAGGTAGTCCAGCAGCCGGAACTCCGTCGCCGTCGTCGTCACTAGCTCGCCGTTCACCCGCAGCTGCATTGCATTGGCGTCGATCTCAATCTGCTCGAACTTGATCAGCGACGGCCCCGTTGGCCGCTCGAACCGCCGCAGCACAGCCTTCACCCGCGCCACCAGCTCCCGCGTCGCAAACGGCTTCGTGATGTAGTCGTCCGCGCCAAGCTCCAACCCATGCACCCGGTCGTTCTCCGCCGCCCGCGCCGTCAAAAAGATGATGGGCACGGTCGACAACGATGGGTTCAGCCGAAGCCGCCGGCAAAGATCCAGCCCATCGCCCCCCGGCACCATAATGTCCAGCAGAAATAGCGCCGGAGGCTGCCGCTCAGCGTCGCCGATGATCTCGCGTGGCGCAAGGTACGGCCGCACCGTAAACCCCGCGCTCTCCAGGTGGTACTGCACCAGCCGCGAAATATCCGCATCGTCTTCCAGCACGAAGATCGTTTGACTCAAAGACATACCCCTCAGTCGAATGCCTTCAGGGTAGCGCACCATCCGCGCAGCGATTGCTAACGCACGATGAATCCACCCGAATGTCGGCTGATCTTCTGTAACCAGCGGCATCTCTCTCGCCTCTGCTCTTTTGCTCGTCATTCAGCGAACAGAGGCCGGGTGCCCCATCCTCACGACGGCTTCATCGTCGTTAGGGTGGGTTCTACCTAAGCCACCTTCCCCAACTCCCCCACCAACACCTCCGCCGCCCGCTCACAAGCCTCCCGCCCCACATCGAAGTGCGTCACCAACCGCACACTCCGCGGCCCAATCGCACTCGCCAGCACCCCGCGCTCCTTCAACGCACCCACAAAAGCCCCAGCATCCCCCTCCACCTGGAAGATCACAATATTCGTCTCCACCCCCGGGAGATCGATCTCCGCCCCCGCACACCCCGCCACCGCCTCCGCCAGCATCCGCGCATTCGCATGGTCCTCCACCATCTTCGCCGGAGACTCCTCCAACCCCACCAGCCCCGCCGCCGCCAAAATCCCCGCCTGCCGCATCCCGCCGCCCAGCGCCTTACGAAAAATCCGCGCACGCTCAATATGCCTCGCCGTCCCAACGAGCATCGACCCCACCGGCGCGCCCAGCCCCTTCGACAGGCAAAAACTCACCGTCTCAAACCCTTGCGTCAGCGCGTCCATCGGCACCCCGAGCGTTACCGACGCGTTGAACACCCGCGCCCCATCCAGATGCACCGGCAGCCCCGCCGCCTTCGCCCCCGCCCAAATCTCCTCAAGCACCGGCAGCGGCGTCACTGTCCCGCCCGCCATATTGTGCGTATTCTCCAGACAGATCAGCCCCGTCTGCGCCCGGTAATAAATCTTCGCTCCAATCGCCGGCTCAATGTTCGCCCACGTCAGAACCCCCCGCTCTCCCGCCACGGGCCGCACTTGGCAGCCCGAAAACGCCGCCGTCATCGCCATCTCCCAATCGAAGATATGCGCCCGCGCCTCGCAGATCACCTCCTGCCCATGCTCCGTATGCAGCCGGATGCCGATCTGATTTCCCATCGTCCCGGTCGGCACAAAGATCGCCGCTTCCTTGCCGAAGATCGCCGCCGCCCGCGCCTCCAGCCGATTCACCGTCGGGTCTTCCCCATACACATCGTCCCCCACCTCGGCCGTCGCCATGGCGTGCCGCATCGCCGCCGTCGGCCGGGTCACCGTATCGCTTCGCAAATCGATCATCGAATAAGTCTAAGCGAGGCGATAGCGTAGAGTTAGTGTGGCCTTTCTGTTTGTCATTCCCGAAGGGAATCTGCGTCTCCGTTTCCCACACCGTGGCGCAAACGACCTAAGCGACTGTCTCCGTCAGCAGCCGCTCAAACACCTCATTCGACACCAGCCGCCCCGGCCCAGTCAGCGCCACCCGTCCATCCGCAAGGCGCACCAGCCCCGCGCACTCCATCTCAGCAAACTCCTCCACAACCCCATCCACCAACTCCACAAACTCCCCCCGCAACGCCGCTAGCGATACCCCCACATTCATTCGCAACCCCAGAAATAAAGCCTCCTCAAACGCCGACTCTCTCCCAACCACCTCCGGCAAAGCCTTCACCTGAGCCAGCGGTCCCTCCTCCATATACCCATCCAGCTCATACGCATTCGCAAACCGCACCGCACCCGCCGCAGTCTTCAACATGGAATGAGCATCCAGCCCAAACCCCACATACGGCTCCCGCCGCCAATATTTCACATTGTGCCGCGATTCGAAGCCCGCCCGCGCAAAGTTAGAAATCTCATACTGTCCCACCCCTGCCGCGCCCAGCCACTCGCAAGCCATCCCGTACCAATCCGCCACCTGCTCCTCATCCGGCAGCCGCCCCGCCCCGTACCGCCCGCCGCCCGCCAGCGACTCCCGCCCCAGCCGCGACTCCCCATCCAGCTCAAACATATACACACTCACGTGCGGCACCCCCGTCGCAATCGCCCGCTCCACCGACTCCCGCCAACTCGCCTCCGTCTGCCCCGGCAGCCCCGCAATCAGATCCACACTGATGTTCCCAATCCCAGCCTCCCTTAGTCTCTCAATCTCGCCAAGACACATCGCCCCCGTATGCAGCCGCCCCACCGCCGCCGCCTCCGCATCCACAAAGCTCTGCACCCCCAGGCTGACGCGGTTCACTCCCTTCCGCAGCAACTCGTCCAGCGTCTCCTCCCCCAACTGCCCCGGCGCGCATTCCAACGTCACCTCCGCCACTGCCGTCACATTAAACTCCCCCCGCAACGCCCCAAACAGCGCTCGAAACTCCTCCGCCCCCAGCAAACTCGGCGTTCCCCCGCCAAAATAGATCGTATCCACCACACCGGGCAGCGCCGCTCCCATCCCGGCCGCCCGCCCCCGCGCCGCGCCAATCTCCCGGCAAACCCGCTCCACATAACCCGCCATCCGCCCCGGCGCAAACACGTCCGACGCGAAGTTACAGAACGTACACTTCGCCTTGCAGAACGGTACCGAGATGTAAACGCCCAGCGTTTCCATACCCCATTCTTCCACGTACCAAACCCAGGCCGCTTCAGTAACCTCGTATGAGAGCTGCTCGCAGCGTGCAAGAAGTGTGACTGTGGAGGCACGGCTTCAGCCATGCCGATAGAACGCTCCCTCTCTTCGTGTAGTCAACAATCTCGAAGGTGTCTACGACCGCAGATGCCCGCAAACGGTAACACAAATGAATGCTCATTCATCCGGCGCAGCGAAAACTGATTGTCAAGGCCCCGATCAGCTTATCTCCCTCATTGCAGGAGGGATAAAGTTTGAGCATTAGTTTCGCTCCATCTTCTATAATCGAATCAGGGCAGAGCCGCTGTGTGATAAGTGCGAGTGCGCACCGAAACAACGGAAACCGCGTTGCTTCTTTACTTTGTGACCGCCCCAGGCTTTCCGGTTCTGCCCTTGCTTTTTGGTTGTCATTCCCGTAGGGAATCTGCTTTTCTGCCTGCGGCCTGCTAAGCCTTGCATCCTCTTCATTCTAGATACTTTACGCGTAATGTATCTAGAATGAATACTTTGCAGGGTATCAACTTTCCAAGTAGCTCATTAGAAACAACTTAGCATTTGTAGAATTAAAAAGCGGCAACCCAGCCCCGCCTGGAATCAAGTTCCCATGGCAGATAAGAAGCAGGAAGACCCGGCCAAGCAAAAAAGGGCCGCCGAAGACGACGACGTGGTCGGCAAGGCCTACGACAGCAGGCTGATGCGCCGCCTGCTCACCTACCTGCGCCCGTACAAGCTCCAGACCGGCCTCTCCGCCGTCGCCATCGTCTTCAAAGCCGCCACCGACGTCGCCGGTCCGTATCTGGTCAAGGTCGCCGTCGACAACTACATGACCGGCCCGAACCCGAACCCCGGCTGGCTTGCCCGCCGCCTCAGCCCGGCCCCGATGACCGGCATTACCGAGATCGGGCTGCTCTACCTCGCCGCCCTCGCTATCACCTTCGGCCTCGAGTTTGTCCAGACCTACCTCATGCAATGGACCGGTCAGAAGATCATGTTCGACCTGCGCAAGCAGATCTTCCGCCACATCCAGCGCATGTCGCCCTCGTTCTTCGACCGCAATCCCGTCGGCAAGCTCGTCACCCGCGTCACTTCCGATGTCGATGCGCTTAACGAGATGTTCACCTCGGGCGTCCTCGCCATCTTCGAGGACATCTTCGTCCTCCTCTTCATCGTCCTCATCATGCTCCGGATGAGCTGGCCGCTTGCCCTGCTCACCCTCGCCGTCTTGCCCGCGATCCTCTACGCGACCAGCATCTTCCGCAAGCACGTCCGCGACAGCTACCGCCGCATCCGCTCCGCCATCGCCCGGATCAACTCCTACATGCAGGAGCATGTCTCCGGCATGTCGATCGTCCAGCTCTTCAACCGCGAGGCCCGCGCCTACGACGATTTCGCCGCCATCAACCGCCAGCACATGGACGCCTACAAAGACGCCATCACCGCCTACGCCATCTACTACCCCGTGGTCGAGCTGCTCTCCTCGATCGCCATCGCGCTCGTCATCTGGCGCGGCGGCGCATCCGTCCTGCACAACGTCGTCAAGATCGGCGTGCTCATCGCCTTCATCCAGTACGCCCAGCGCTTCTTCCGGCCCATCCAGGACCTTAGCGAGAAGTACAACATCCTCCAAGCCGCGATGGCCGCCTCCGAACGCGTCTTCAAGCTGCTCGACTCCGAGCCCGAGATCCTCTCGCCAGCACACCCGGTCGCAGGCGATGGCTCCGGCCGCATCGAGTTCCGCAACGTCTGGTTCACCTACGGAAAGCTCGACGAAGCCCAACAGGCGCGCCTCGTCTACGCCCAGCCCGAAGACCTGAACAGCTTCGCCGACATCGAGTGGATACTCCGCGGCGTCTCCTTCACAATCGAGCCGGACGAGACTGCCGCCATCGTCGGCCACACCGGCGCGGGCAAGACCACCATCACCGGCCTGATGATGCGCTTCTACGACATCCAGCACGGCCAAATCCTGATCGACGGCGTCGACGTACGCGACCAGGACCTCCACGCCCTCCGCAAGCGTTTCGGCGTCGTCCTGCAAGACCCGTTCCTCTTCACCGGCACCGTCCGCGACAACATCCGCCTCGGTTCGCAGTGGATCACCGACGCCGCCGTCGAAAAAGCTGCCGACGAGGTCAACGTCGGCGATTTCATCCGCTCGCTCCCGCTAGCCTTTGACGAGCCGGTCCGGGAACGAGGCGCAACGCTGTCAACCGGGCAAAAGCAGCTCATCTCCTTCGCCCGCGCCCTCGCCCACGCGCCCCGCATCCTCATCCTCGACGAGGCCACCTCCTCGGTCGACACCGAGACCGAGCTCCGCGTCCGCCTCGCCCTGTCGCGCATGATCACCGGACGCACCTCGGTCCTGATCGCTCACCGGCTGTCGACGATCCAGACCGCCGACTCGATCCTCGTCATGCACAAAGGCCAGCTCCGCGAGCGCGGCACCCACCAGCAGCTCCTCGCCGAACGCGGCCTCTACTGGCGCCTGTACCAGCTTCAATACCGCGACCAGGAGACCGGCGCGGCCCTGCTGCCGGAGCCCGAGTTGACGGACGCAGTGCCGTCCTAACTTACTCGCACTGCGGTCTAACCGCATCTGCGATAATTGCGTCTGTCCCGGTCCAGTACGGAGGATGTATGCGCAGCGTGATGCTGACAGTGGGTGCAAAGATCATCGGCGAAGGCAATAGCTGGGCTTATCCCAAGGGTCAGAACCTCGGCCTCTTCGCTATACCCATCTACGAGATGAAGGTCGTCGGTCACGACAACAACAAGAAGCTATCCGTGACCACCTTTCCCGTCTACAGGTTCGGTGTGCAAAGCGAAGACGGCAAGACAGTGCATTCAGTTGGACTTTCGGAGAATCAGCGGCACATCATCAAGGCGTGGAAGCCGAACTACAAAGTTCATAGCTTCCCCTCTGTAGAAGATGGTGCCTGGGTCGTGACCGGCACGTTCTACATTCACGACGGCCCGGACGATCATACCCAGATCGAAGCTAGCATTGGATGTGTCGAGGTCTGGGGAGATCAGGGGTTTGTAAAGTTCAATGACCTGCTGATCTCACTGATGGACCCTCCCGGCAAGACCCGCGATGAAAAGTGCTTTGCAATTGCGCGCTCCGGGCTTTTGACAATCGTCTATGAAAAGGCTCCGCGGCCGCCCATTAAGCCTGCTGCAGGTTCGAAATGAGCAGCTTTCTGCGGCGCATTGTGCTTACGGCTACGGTTTGCGCCTCTGCAATACACGCGACCGGGCAGCAGGATCAATCGCCGTCAGAATATATTGCGACTACATTAGCTCAAGTTTTGAGCAGTAACGGCACCACACCGCCAGTCGAACGAATACCCCGTTCTTCGACCGATCTGCGACGAGTCGTATCTACAAACCTCAGTCCCAAGCTCCTCCTACAAAGCGTGGCGCTGTCGGGCACAACCTATAGATTTGCGGAGCCAAAAAGCAGTGAAGAAGTAACCGTCATGGTGCTTCGCTATCCTTCTTCGAACCTATGTGCGAAGAAGAAGAAAACACTTGAACACTTGAAAGGGTTTTTCATCAACTCAGAGATGCTTGTGAGGTTTTCAGCTATACAGCTTGGCGAACTCCTCGTGGTCGCTTCATCTGAGAACAGCGGCGATGCCCGCATCGTCCACACATTGGATTCCTTGCCGGAGAAGTTCGCTAAAGACACAAAGAACCGAAACTATCAATGGACCGAAAGCAAGCAATGAGTGAACTCGTCTTCGATGTCACACAGGAAGCAGATGGCGGCTACGTCGCGGAGGCACTCGGCGAGAATATCGTTACGCAGGCCGACACCTGGGAAGAGTTGCGCGAAATGGCTATCGAAGCGACACAGGCGTACTTCTTCGACGGCAAACCGCCCGACTACATCCGCTTGTATTTCCGCCGCGACGAGGTGATGAAGGTTACACCCCTGCCCGCGGACGCCGTTACACTGTAGCTCATCGCCGCCTCCTCCAACCCGACCCTCTTTCTCTCCGCCGGCGAGGCTAGCGGCGACCACTACGGCGCGCAGATTCTGGCCGGGATGCGCGCCCGGATGCCCGCGCTGACCGGCTTCGGCCTCGGCGGGCTGGAGATGGAGCGCGCCGGGCTCGACCGCGTCGTCCGCGCGGAAGAGGTCGCCGTGATGGGCATCACCGAGGTGCTCCGGCATATGCCGCGCATCTTCCGCGAGTATCGCCGCCTGGTCCGCGCGCTCGAGTGCCGCCGCCCCGCCGCCGCCGTCCTGATCGACTTCCCCGACGTGAACTTCCGCCTGGCCAAGCACTGCAAGCGGCTCGGCATCCCGGTCGTCTGGTTCGTCAGTCCGCAACTGTGGGCGTGGAAGCGCCGCCGCCTGCGCTGGGTCCAGCAGCGCGTCGACCGCATGATGGTCATCTTTCCTTTTGAGGAGCCGTTTTATCGCGCGCGCGGGGTGGAGGCGGAGTTTATCGGGCACCCGCTGGCGAGCTTGCCGCTACCGGAGGTGTCGCGGGAGGAGTACGCGCGACGCGCTATGGAAATCTCGCAAGATCAGTGGAACTACTCTGGCAGCATAGCTGCTGCGGAAGCGCATAACCTTACGAAGAGTTCGCAAGGCCACTCAACGGTCACGCCTGTGGTCGACTCTTGGATGCAGCCGCAAAATGACGGCACAATTCGATACGAGCTTGACGTGAGCAAGCAATGGATTGCCCTGCTACCTGGAAGCCGTCATGGGGAGGTCTGGAGCAACCTGCCTCGGATGATCGAAGCCGCCTATCTTCAAGGCCGCGAATACGAGTTCTTGGTTCCGGTTGCCAACACCATCACTGAAAAGCAACTTGCCAGCATCCAGTACAACACTGGGGACTGGTGCCTTGCGAGAAATAACCCGCCCCGAATTACCTTCGTCCGAGACGCCCGTGCCGCCCTCTACCACTCCCGAGCCGCCATCGTCGCCAGCGGCACCGCCACCGTTCAGGCCGCGCTCATTGGCAAACCGTTCGTCGTCGTCTACCGCGTCTCGCCCCTCACCTTCCGGCTGGCCAAGCGGCTCGTCCGCTACCCCGCCGAGATACCCGCGCCGCTCGACGGCCATGGCAACCTGCCCATCGCCATGGTCAACCTGATCGCTGGCCGCCGCATCGTCCCCGAGCTGATCCAGGACCAGTTAACCGGCCCCAACGTCGCCGCCGCCCTCCGGCCGCTGCTCGAAGACGGCCCCGCCCGCGAGACCATGATCCGCGACCTCAAAGAAGTGCGCCAGCTTCTTACACCGCTGGACGGCGCAGACCCAATCCGGCGCGTTTGCGATGCCGTACAGGCTTTGATGAACGCCTGATGCCGCAAAGGTGGCGAAAACGCCACGTCCATCGTCTAACCTGTTGCTAGCAGAGCAAGACGCTACATCCGCAACACCCGAGGACCCGCCTCCCCATGACCTCCCGCTTCAAGGCCCTTTTTAGCTTGGCCGCACTCGCCCTGAGCACGACGCTCGCCGCCGCGCCCACGCGCCCGCAAACGCAGATCACCGGCTACGTCATCGGCGCGGACCTTGACCCCGCCGCCAACAAGCTGACGGCCACCGCCGACGTCACGCTGACCGCGCTCGAAGACCTGACCAGCGTTACCTTCGAGCTGAACAACGGCCTCCAGATCACCCGCCTCACCGACGCGACCGGCAAAGTGCTCACACCTGAGCGGCTCACCACCAACTCCACGGTGCGCGTGCCGCTGCTCACACCATTGGCGAAGGGGGCCTCCTCTACCTTCCACTTTGCCTACAACGGCGTTCTGACCGGCGCGGACACTTCCCCGGTCGAAGGCATCAAGCTAGCCGCCATTGCTGACCCGATCTCCATCCTGCTCTACGCCGGCCGCTGGTTCCCGATGACCGGCCTCTTTACCGACCGCTTCACCGCCGAGATGCACATCCGCGTCCCGGCTGACGAGCGCGTCGTTGGCAGCGGGTTTGTCGGGCAGGTTGGCGTCGGCAAAGATCGCACCGAATACGACTTCAGCTGGACCAAACCCGGCTTCCCCGGCACGATCATCGCAGGCAAGTTCCTGCCGCCCGTGTCTGCCCCCGGCCTTGCCAACATGAAGGTCTACACGACCGAGAAGCGCAAGGACTTCGCGCTCGATTTCCTCCGCCAGACCGCGCGCGAGTTTGAGTACATGAGCAGCACCTTCGGCCCGCCGGATTCGGGCAAGATCAACATCGTCGAGCTGCCCGAGGACTCGGTCTCCGCCGCCTGGGCTCCTGAGATCGCCGCCATCGCCGGGCAGCGTATCGCAGACCACAACTCGCAGCGCCTGCTGTCCAACACGCTCGCGCACCAATGGTGGGGCAGCACCGTCTCGCCCGCTACGCTGAACGACGCATGGATCACCAACGGGATGTCGCGCTACACGGAGCTGATGTACCTCGAAGACTCAGCTGGCAAGAACTCCATGCAATCGGCCATCACTGATGTTTCAGCCGGCGCGCTCGCTTACGACACCGAACCGCTCACCAGCTTGGGCCGGCTCGACCCTTTCTCGCCCCAGTTCCAATCCATGACGCTTGAAAAAGGCGCGATGGTCTTCCATATGTTGCGCTGGGAGATGGGCGACGAGGCATTCATCAAGTTCCTCAAGGACCTGCTGACGCAATATAAAGACAAGTCCATCCGCACTGCCGACTTCGAAAAGCTCGTCGAAGCCGACTCCAACCTGCAACTCGAGCCGTTCTTCGCCCAATGGCTCAGCGGCACCGGCGCGCCTACCTTCACCGACAAGTTTACCGTTTACCGTCTGGGCAACAACCGAGGTTTCCGCACCGTCGGCTCAATCGACCTTGACCTCGACCTCTTCCGGATGCCGATCGAGCTGCGTATTGAAACCGACGGCAAGACGGAGACGCGCCGGGTCGACGTCACCGGTATGGAGTCACAATACTCGGTTGAGACCTTCGGCCGCCCACGTCGCATCCAGATTGACCCTCAGGGCTGGGTTCTTAAGTCCACGCCCGATCTCGCCGTCCGCGTAGCCGTGCTCCGCGGTCAGCAGGCTGCCGCTCAGGGCGACTATACAGGAGCGCTCGCCGAGTATCAGAAAGCGCTCGACACCAACAAGACCAGCACACTCGCCAGCTATCGTATCGGCGAAATCTTCGTCACACAACGCAACTACCAGGCCGCCGCGAACTCCTTCCGCGACGCCTTGCGCGGTGACGGCGACCCGCGGTGGGCCGAATGCTGGAGCCATGTGCAACTCGGTCGCATCTTTGACATGACCGGGCAGCGCGACCGCGCGGTCAACGAGTATCGGCTGGGTGTGCAGACCAACGACAATGCGCAAGGGTGCGTCAATGAGGCACGGGCCTCGATGCAAACTCCGTACAAGCGTCCTAAAGCCGACAATTGACATCGCGAATTACGTAATAAATACGTTGCGGGTCGAATCCGTGTAAGGTTGAGTCCCGTATATACCAAAATCTTACGATGAAGATATTTTAAAGGTTGCCTGTATAAGCGTCTTTTTCACACGATCTCTTCCCATTTTGGTTTTATACTCAATACATAAGTAATCAGAAGTTGTTCCTAAGTACTGGGCCACTCTGGCTTCAACTCCGCCCGGAGCTAGAAGTCTTCCGTTCGCTTGTTACGTTTGGATGCTTTTCACTGTAGTCCTGTGGCACACGCGTCACCTCCCTCTGTCTTGCGCCGATTTACGCCTCAACGGGTTAGATAGCTCTAATCCGCCAAGACAACTCGAACGCACGGCGTTCCCAAAATAGAGGAGCATGATGAAAAAGATTGCAACTTGCTTGTTTCTTGCCACATTGGCATACTGCGGCGCTGCTCAAACTGGCACGTCTTCCTGCTCCGGCATGAGTCTCGGCACGAACGGATCGCTCAACGGCTTTGTCCCCTCACCCACAGACGCCTGGCATCAGGACATCTCAGCCTCACCGGTCGACCCAAACTCTAGGGCCTACATGGCCACCAGTCCCACTGGGTTCAAGGGGTATTATCTTCATCCCGATTTCGGCTCGACCTTTGGCATTCCGTACAGTGTCGTCGACAGCTCCATCACGCCAAGTGTTCCGGTTAAGATGGTGATGTACGCCAGCGACTCCGATCAAACCCTGTATCCGTTGCCTCCGAATCAGCCTGTAGAGGGTGGGATGCCCACTTGTCCCTTCGACATCATCAAGGGAGATGGCAACGATCACCACGTCATCGCCATCGATCGTAACAAGTGCGTGTCTTATGAGACGTGGGTGGGTTCCTACTGCAGCGGCAACTGGAGCGCCGCAAACGGAGCGATCTGGGATTTGACGAAGAGCGAACAGCGGCCCTATAGCCTCACGTCGGTCGATGCCGCCGGACTTTCCGTCTTCGCCGGCCTCATTCGTTACGACGAGATCCTCGCCGGTCAGATCAATCACGCGATCCGCTTTACATCGAAATATACCTCGAACAATGGGAATAACGGCTGCTTTACCGCCCCCGCGACCCACGCGGCGGGAACCAGCTGGGCGGACGGGAACGGAGACTGCATTGGGCCGAATAACCAACCGCCCATCCTCGGTATGCGCATTCGCCTCAACGCGAACTTCGACATCTCCAAGTTTTCACAAACGAACCAGGTCATCTTGAAGGCCATGAAGCAGTACGGCATGATCCTTGCCGACAACGGTTCGAACCTCTTCTTCCAGGGCACGCCCGACTCCCGTTGGAACGATGACGACTTGAACGCTCTGAAGACCGTCCCTGCGTCTGCCTTCGATGTGGTGAAGATGAGTCAGCTTTACGATTCGTCCAACGCACCCACAGGAGCGGCACCAACGATCAACAGCTTTACCGCTTCCTCTACGCAGATCGCACCCGGCACGAGCGTCACCCTCACCCCAACGGTCACCAACGGAAGCTATAACTACATCGATGTAGCCGGCTTTGTTCGCGGTCCGGTCACGGTCACGCCCACCGCAACAACCACTTATACGCTAACCAGCCGCAACGCCTACGGCACTTCCACCGCGTCGGTGACGGTAAAGGTCAACGCCGCGGCCCCTCCTGCGGTTGTCGTGCAATCGGTCGCGATCTCTCCACTCACAACAACCGGGAACGTGTATACGTTTGCCGCAAGCGCCAAGCTATCCAATAACACAACACAAGATGTTACCCGCGCCTCCACTTGGACCAGCAGCAATCCTTCGATCGCTACGGTCTCCAACGGAACGCTTTTGTTCCAGACATCGGGCACAGTCTCCATTACTGCTCAGGATGCAGGCGTTCCCAGCCCGCCGGTCACAATCCGAGCAATCATTCCGCTACGGATCAAGAGTTCAATCAGTAGCACACCGGCACAATAACGTGAAGGGGAACGAAAGGGGGCGGCTCCGCACAGGAGCCGCCCTTTCCGTTGACGAGCTACTCGTAACGGAGCGCCTCGATGGGGTCTAGGTTTGCTGCCTGCATCGCGGGGATCATGCCGCTGATGGTGCCCACCAGGATCAGGATGGTCGTGGCGATCACGACGCTATGCGGCGAAATCAGCAGATGAATGTCGGCGTCAGAGGCGTTCTCAGCGATGGCACTGTAGAACTTGACGCTGCCAACGCCAGTCGCCACTGTATAGGCTAGCAGCACTCCGCCCAGGCCGCCGACGCTGGAGATGACCAGCGCTTCCGCTAGAAATTGCAGCAGGATATGCCGCTTGCGCGCGCCGAGCGCCTTCTCGACGCCAATCTCGCGTGTCCGCTGCTGCACGCTGACTAGCATGATGTTCATCAGCCCGATGCCCGCAATCCCCAGCGTCAATGCACCGATAAACAGCAGCAGCACCTGTAGCCCAATCGAAACCGCGCGAAATTGCGAGAGCTGTTCCATCAGGTTGGCCACGTGGATCGCGTTACGATCCGAAGGACGAAAGCCGTGCGCCGCTCCCAACGCGTTGCGCAGCGCCTTCTCTACCGCCATGTGGTCGCCCTGGTAGCTCAGCCAGATGCCATCCACATACTTTGTGTCTTTCAAGTCGCTCATCGTGGTCAGCGGAATGTCAACGACTCGATTCGAGTTGTCATCGCCCTCCTGCATCTTGGCTTTAAGCACGCCGATCACCTGAAAACTGATCCCGTTGATACGGATCGTCTCGCCGATTGGGTACAGCCCGGAAAACAGCTTCGTCTTTGCCTCTGACCCGATCAACGCCACATGTGCCCGGCTCACCAGATCTGCCTCGGTCATTGGCCTACCCGCGCTCAGGTCGAACTTCTGTATTTGCTGGATCTCGGGCGTGACGCCATCCACCTCCCAGGTGTAGTTGTGCAGATCATTCGAAACGGGAACGGTCTTGTAATCCTGTGGCGAGACATGGACCACACCTGCCACGGTGTCCTGAATTCGCTCCACGTCATCCATGGTGAAGCGCACGTTTACACCGGCTTTTGCACCGCCCGCCTGCTCGCTCGTCGTTCCCGGCCACACGCCAATCATGTTCGTCCCAAACTGCGAGAAGATGGCCTCGAACGCGCGCCCAAACCCCGCGCCGAAGGCCAGCAGCAGGATCACCGTCGCGATTCCCCACGCCATGCCAACGATCGTAATCAGCGTACGACGGCCGTTGTGCCGCATGGCCTCCAAAGCCTGTCCAAAGATGTCCTTCAGCATTCGTCTACTCCTTACGCAGTGCTTCCACTGGTTCAAGCATTGCCGCCGTCCGCGCCGGGTAAATGCCTGCAATGATTCCACAGAGCGTCAACGTGACAATCGCCATGGCCGCCGACCAAGGCACAAGTCGCGGCGGGTCCATGCCCATCTGGTTGTCGCCCAGAAGCGATCCAAGGATACCCATGAACACCGCCGCGGCTCCGATGCCAATGGCTCCGCTCAACCCGGTTAGAATCAGGCCCTCCAGGAAGAACTGCGTCATGATGCTGCGGTTGGTCGCGCCTAACGCCTTTCGGAGACCGATCTCGCGCGTCCGCTCCTGCACCGTCACCAGCATGATGTTGACAATACCCACCGCGCCCAGTGCCAGCGTCACCACGCCTACACCGCCTAAAAACACATCCATAGCGTTGAAGATCATGCCGACCATCTTGTTCGACTTGATCGTGTCCCACTCCTCAAACGCGTCTTTCAAGCCCGGGGAGAACCCATGCCGCTGCGCCACGATGCGATGCACATCCGCCTTGGCCGCCTCGTTCTCGTCCTCCGTGCGCGGTTGATACTGGATGGACGTGACCGCATCCTCAGGCAGGTTCTCTCCGATGAGCGGAAACAGCTGCATCATGGTTGTCAGCGGAATATAAATTTTCTGATTGTCGCCGTCGTTGTTACCGCGCCCAATCTTTTCGGCCACACCGATGACCTGAAACTGGTAGCCGTTCAGCGTGATGTAAGCTCCCAACGAGGGCCGCCCCGGAAACAGCAGCTTGTTATTCTTCTGCCCAAGCACCACTACCAGGCGCCGCTGACTCAGGTCGTCCGCGTTCAGGAAGCGGCCTTGCGCCATCGGCAGGTGGCGTATGTCGGGAAAGTTCGTTTCCACGCCCATCACTGCGCCACCCGCGCTCGAAAACTCGCTCACCTGCTTCAGATCGCCGCGATTGATGAGCGCCGTCGCGCTGCGAACATGCGAAGCATCGGCCCGAATAGCCTGCACGTCGGAGTAGGTCAGCTTATACGGTCGCATACCGCTATGCTGGCTGGGTAGCGCGGGGATCGTCCCACCCCAGGTCATAATGACATCGGTGCCGACCTCGGCCAGCCCGCGGCGCTGTCCCGACCGAAAGCCCTCGCCCAACCCAATCAGCAGCAGCAGCGACGCCACGCCCCACGCGATGCCGAACATGGTAAGGAACGACCGCAGCTTGTTCGTTCCGATTGCCTGAAACACCTGAGTAAACGTATCCACAACAGCGCGCATGGTTAGCTCGATCTACATCCCAAGATACGTTAGCCGTGTTGAAAGGTTCCGCAGGAGGGAAGGTCTACCGGGTATACACCACATTTTTCATCAACATAGGTAGGTCGGGGTCCGCTTCGGTGGTCACGGCGCGACCCAGCGTGTGAAAGAACGCAACTGCGGAGGCAAGCGCGTCCGCGTCGACGTTCTCTGGGTACAAGAGACGCCCCTCGCCGCCCGTCTGGCGTAACACCAGAATCCGCTCCGCCCGGTACGTACACGATGCCAGGTCGGTTACGCTGATGTGTGCCGTCGGCGTGCAGAGAATAGTGCGCGGCGGAGCCATCCGGTCCAGGAGGCTGAGGATCTCCAACTTCGATTCCAGTTCATCCGGAACGAAGTCGATGGCCAGATCGGCGGTCTGTACCGCGTCTTCCACAGTCGAGACGAGCGTTAGCCGACCGGAGGTTTGTAGGCGGAGATCGGAAAAGTCTGCCTCCGCCTGTCGCAGATTGGCCGGCATGACATCTTCCAACACTACGTCATACCCGGCCCCGGCGCAGAGCAGCGCAAACCCTCGGCCCGCCTTCCCCGCCCCAATCACGGCGATGGTGCGGAGAGCGGCGGCGGGATTCATCTACTTCTTGCTCGACTTCGTCTCGACCGCCGTTAGTACCGACTCGTAGCTTGGTTCGGCGACCCGGAAGTGTTCCGCCACCCGCTGTTTGTCTTCGTCCGTCAGAGAAGGCAGGACGGCTAGAATACGGCGGAGCGTTACGGAAATATCGTCGACATAGTTCATAGTGCGAATTGCTTCGCCGGAAAGCGGCATGGTCGGACTCCAATCGGATTTGTACTCGTACTCCAGTCTAACCGTTCGCTTCGAGCACCACGCGTATGTTGGCTTCATCCGTAGGCTTTCCCGCATCGGTGCCCTCCACCGGAGCCTCATACCCATCGCGATCCGTCATCTCCATCAGCGCCGCCAGCTTGCGCGCGAAGTCCGGATGCAGCGCTCCGGGCTGGTAGCGCCACGTCCAGTTCCCCGCCGGGGCGGACGGCGTGTTCATCCGGGCCTCGCTGCCGAGGTGCAACACGTCCTGCAACGGGAAGATGCACGTATTGGCCACCGAACCGGCAGCGGCCCGGATCATGGCCCAGACGATCTCGCCCTCGTGTCGCAGCTCACCAAGATACGCTTGCACGTTCTCGCGCTCCCACGGCTGCAGGTCGTCGCGCCACCACCCAAGAGTCGTGTTGTTGTCGTGGGTTCCTGTATAAATTACCGTGTTGGGCACGCAACGATGCGGCAGATACAGATGTCCGCCACGATCCGAAAAGCCGAACTGCAGGATACGCATCCCCGGCATGCCGAAGTGCTCGCGCAGCTCGTCCACCTCCTTGGTGATGAGGCCAAGGTCCTCGGCAATAAACGGCAGCTCGCCGAATACGTCTTTCAGCCGCCGGAAGAGCGCGTTTCCTGGAGCCTTGACCCACTGGCCGTTGATCGCCGTCTCTTCGTCCGCCGCAATCGACCAGAACGCTTCAAAACCCCGAAAGTGGTCGAGACGGATCATGTCGTACAGCTCCAGCGCCCTTCGTATCCGAGCCACCCACCAGTCGAAGCCGCGCTCCTGTAGCAAACCCCACTTGTAAAGAGGATTACCCCAGCGCTGTCCTGTGGCGGAAAAGTAGTCCGGCGGTACGCCCGAGACCCGCGTGGGACGCCGGTCCTCATCCAGCTCGAAGATGTCCGGGTTCGTCCACACATCCGCGCTGTCATAGCTGACAAAAATGGCCACGTCGCCCAGGATGCGGATGTCTCGTTTGCCGCAGTACGTCTTTAACGCGCACCACTGCTCTGAGAAGAGAAATTGAATCGCCTGTTCCACCGCCAACTCGCGACTATCTTCGTTCAGCAGCTTCGTCAGCGCATCGGGCTTGCGCTGCGCGTACTCCACTGGCCACTCGTGCCAGCTCGCGTAGGCGTACTGCCGTCGCAGTACAACGTACATAGCGTAGTCGCTTAGCCACGAAAGATTGTCCTCGCAAAACTTGTGAAAGCGCACACGCTGCTCCGGCGTCGCGCGGTCGAGAAAGTTACCGGCTGCCTCTTCGATCAGCGGCAGCTTCAATTCCGTCGCTGCGCCAAAATCCGCCGCACCCTCATGCCCCGGCAAACCCGCTATTCGCTCCGTCGCAAGCCAGCCATCCGCCACCAGACGCTCCAGACTGATGAGGAGCGGATTGCCCGCGAACGCTGACAGCGCCGAGTAGGGCGAGCTGCCGTAGCCTGTTGGGCTGAGTGGTAAGACCTGCCAAAGACGCTGCTTGGCTTCGACCAGGAAGTCCGCAAACGCGTACGCCGCCGGACCGAAGTCGCCCACGCCGCCATAGGAAGGCAAAGAGGTGATGTGCAGCAGAATACCGGAGAGCCGTTGCTCAATCATCGATTACCTCGGTGCATATAGGAGTCCACTGAGAGACCATACGTTGCCATCAACAAAGAAGGCCTGCTCCAGGCTGTTCCCAGCAAGAGGCAGGCCCGTCGTAGTTTGCGGTTTACTAACTTCCGAAAGGCGAGCTTCCGGGAGCACCGGGAGCGGCCGGCTTCTTCGTGTAGCGCACCGCTCCAGTCTTTTCGTACTTCTCACTCAGGCTGGAGATGTAGACGCGGAAGATCTCCTCGTGTTGCTCGTTAAGCAACTGCTCGCGGGTCGCTGCAAAGTTCTTGGCGATGTCGTCTGCGGAGGGCTCCTGCTTATCGGTCACCGTCAGCACGATGCCCACACGGCCAGCGTTGATCGGGCCAGAGATCGCGCCCTTCGCCAAAGTGAACGCCACCGCTCCCGGACCGGACATAGCACCGAGATCGGGCACCTGCCCATCCTTGCCGACAAGATCGCTCGTCTTCATCGGAATGTTCATCTCGGCAGCCGCCTTGCGGAGATCGTTCAGCACCTTCGCGCGGTCGTCCAACTTCGCCAATTGCGCGTTCAAAAGTTGGGGAAGCTGCTGCTCGCGATAGTCGTCGAGTATGTGCTGTTTGTAGTCCGCAAACTCCGGCGCATGGGCCGCCTTCGTGTCGAGCACCTGAAAGACCGCATAGCCGTCACCGGTTGAGACCGTTGCCGGTGCCGCGCCCTTCGCCACCGCGAATGCCTGCGTCAGTAGGGCCGAACCATCGGCCAGACCGGCGATCGTCCCATCCTTCGGCAGATAATCCGTTGTGACCGCTTTGAGGTTATGCGCCGCGGCTGTTTTGTCGATCCCCTGCTTCGCCGCCTCGTTCGCAAGCTGCTGGGCGAAGCTCTGCTCCGCCGCGCCCGCCTTCTGCTGCTCGAGTAACGGCACGATCTGCGGTTTCACCTCAGCAAGCGGCTGGAGGTGCGCCGTCTTCTTCTCTTCCGTTTGGAGAATGTGATAGCCGAACTGTGTCTTTACCAGGTCGGAGGTCTGTCCCGGCGCAAGCGCGAACGCTGTCTTGTCGAACTCCGGCACCGTCTTGCCGCGGTCCAGCCAGCCCAGCTCGCCGCCCGTCGCCTTCGAGCCCGGATCGTCCGAGTTCTTCTCCGCAAGCTCGGCGAAGTTACCGCCCGCCTTGATCTGGTTCAGGATGCCCTGCGCCTTAGCCCTCGCGTCGGCATCGGTCTTCGCGTCCGCATCTCGCGGAACGGCGATCAAGATATGCCGAACCTTGACTTGCTCCTTCACCTGATACTGCGCCTGATGCTGGTTGTAGTAGGCCTGCACATCGGCGTCGGTCACCTGTGGCTTGCCTCCGGGCAGATTTGCCGGATCGAAGGCTACGTACTCGATCTTGCGCGTCTCGGGCACAGCATTGGCGTAGCGGCCCGCGTTTTGCTTGAAGAATGCCTGCAGCTCGGCATCCGAGGGATTGATCTGCTTGCGAAGGTCCTCCTGCGAGATCACCGCGTAGTCAAACTTCACTTTGGTGCCCTGCGCTAGATACGCCTTCCGCACCGTATCGTCTGAGACCGTGACGCCACCCGTGATGAGCGCCTGGAGCCGGTTCAGCTCCATATCCTGCTTCACCTGCGACTCGAAGTCCGTCCGGCTGGTCTGAAAGGCCGCCTGGACGAAATTCATGTACGCGTCGTCGCCGATGTATGCACCGTTCGGGAAGAGATACTGCGAGAACGGACCGGTCTGGAGCTCACGCCGTAGGTCCTCGTCCGAAACCTGTAGGTGCAGCCGGTCCGCCTCATGCTTCAGGATCGCGCGCTGCACCAGAATCTGTCCCGCGCGCTGCGCCATATACGGCAGCAGGAAATCCGGCAGTTTCTGCTGCTGCAACTGCCGCTGCGCCAGCTGGTTCACCTCAGCCGTGGGGATCGGCGTCGTATCTCCTGAAAGCCTCCCCAGCACGCCGGGGCTGCGGACCGTCGCGTAGACCGCCGCGTTGCCGCTCGCATTCGAGTTGTCCATGACACCCGGGATGAGATAAGCAGCCATAGACACAATGACTATGCCGATAATGACACCGAAGACGCCCTTGATGATGCGATTGTTCTGTTGCAGAATGCGGATCATGCGTGCGGTAGACCTTGGATTCTGGGCGACGGCTCTGGAGCGCGCGCCCGCCCGTGATTTTGCGTGAGGTCGGGCGCGAAAGAACACGCACCGCTACAGAGGCAGGGCAAGACATCAGTATAAATGAGGCGTGACGTAGAAGAGGGTGACCGCGATGGCCACCCTCCGATTCAGTACGGTTGCGGATACGCCGGTGGCGGTTGCGGCGGATAGTAGCCCGGAGGCCCATAGTAAGGCTGCGGGTAGCGGCGGCGCATCATCTGCTGTCCTTGTTGTGCTCCCGCGGGAACGCCGTACGAGAGCCGGTCCATCTCCGCCTGCGAGAGGGTCGTCAGCGGTGCTGGTTGGGTGGTGTGGAAGGTCAGGATCGCCTCCGATGGAATAACGACCTGCCGGCCACCGGAAGCCGCCGAGGTCCCGACGCCCGCCGCACCGCCCAGGCCTGCACCGAGTGCCGCGCCCGCGCCTCCGCCGGCAATGGCACCGATGATTGCGCCGGCCGCACCAAGTCCAACGGCGTTGCCGACCGTCTGCGATCCTTTATCCGAACTGTCGCGCTGCCACACATCGGAAGCGATCGGGAAGATCCGGCCTCCCAGCGTCACCTGTGTCAACTGCATGGCGAGCTCGCCATGCCCTTTAATCACGCCTCCGCTACGGGCATCCGTCACCCGCCCCTGGATGCTCGCGCCACGGGGAATCGCCACGGCGCCGTCGGCCACCACATCGTTCAGCACCACGGCATCGAAGACAGTGCCTGGCTGGGTGTGTTTGCTGTCTAGCCCTTCATTGATCCGCACCCGCAAGAGCGCTCCGGGCGGCACTGTGACGGGTCTGCCGCCCACCTGCGCCCCATAGGGAGCCGGTCCAGGCTGCGGTCCGCGCTGGTAGGCTCCGCCCGGTTGATACGGAGGGCGCACGTCTTGCGGGCTTTGCTGACCGTTTGGCGCGGGATAGCTCTGTCCCCCTTGCGGCTGCGCATACGGATCGTTATAGGGCTGGCGGTAAGTCGGGTGACCGTTGTTTGGCGGCAGCCCCGGTTGCGACTGATTGTAGTTGCCATCATTACTGTTCGGATCGCCCTGTGGCGAGGCGTTGTTCGCACCTTGCTGCGCGGCATACACGTCGGGATCGGGCGCGTGCTGCGGTTGGCCCGCCGGTGGAGCTATTGCGCCATCGGTTTGGGGTTGCGGGTTCGTCGCGTCCGCGTTGCCGGACCCAACCGCCAACTCGTCGACTACCTTCTTGACGCCGTTCGCCCGTGCCGTCAGGTTCTCCGCAATCGTGCGTGTGGGCTCGTCCTTCACCATGCCGGTCAACGTCACCACACCATACACCGTGTTCGACGAGATGTTCTCGTTCGCCAACTGCGGCGCGCCCGCGAGCGCCTTCAGCACATTGGCCTCAATCTGCGCGTCGGGGACGGTGGTCTGCGCCCACGCACTTGTTGCCAACAACATCGCTCCCGCGAAATATAGATAGCGGTTCTTCTGTCGCATCATTCCTCCACAGCGGGACGTGTCTGGACCGCCGCTCCGCTCTGTATCTATGCAGACGCCATATCAGGCAAAAAGTTACGGTCGGCGCGGTTTCCATAGGGCATGTTAGGAAACGCTTTCCCATGACGGCTTCAAGTTTACCCGGTAGTGGCCGATAACGGCTACAGACGCGCCCGCGAACGCCCCTCATCAAAGGCCTTCGCGCGGCTTGCCGGGAGCGACGCATTATGAGTAGATTGGCAACGGGCGGCCGGGTTGCAACGATGGATCGTCCCTTCGCCGTGGCGCGTGAAGCTCCGCCCGAGGCTCCGCCCACCCGCTTTCTCGGACGTCAGCCCATTCTCGACAACAACCTGAACCTCTACGGCTACGAACTGCTGTTCCGTGCCGGGCACGACAACGCCTTTTCCGGCGATCCCGAAGCAGCCACCCGCCAGGTGACCGACAACTACCTTCGCATCGTGCCCGAAGCCACGCGCTCCGTCGCCTTCGTCAACTGCACCCGTGAGGCCCTGCTGACCAATGCCGTGGGCCAGCTGCCGCCGCACAACACGGTCCTTGAGATCCTTGAAGACGTTGATCCGCACGAAGACGTGCTCGCCGCGTGCGCCGCGCTAAAGAAACAGGGTTACCGCTTCGCGCTCGACGATTTTCTGCCGGACCCATCAAAGATCCCCTTTCTTCCCCTGGCGGACTTCATCAAAATCGACTTTCGCTGCGCCGACGTCAAAGTCCGCCGCGAGATCTACAAGATGGCCGCCGGCTGCGGAGCCAAACTGCTCGCGGAAAAGGTCGAGACGCACCAGGACATGGAGATCGCGCGCGCCGAAGGGTGCAAGCTCTTTCAGGGCTACTTCTTCTCCAAGCCGATCATCATCGCGCAGCGCGCCATCCCGCGCAACCACTTCACGTATCTTCGTGTGCTGGCTGCTCTCTGCCGTCCACGCCCGGACATCAACGAAATTGAGGCGCTCATCAAAACCGAGCTCTCGCTCTGCTACGCGCTGCTGCGGCTGGTCAACTCCGCGCTGTACGGGTTGCCGGTACGCGTCAGTTCCATTCGCAACGCGCTGCTGATGGTGGGCGACGACGGCGTTCGCACGCTGGTCACGGTGGCGCTCGCCGGCGTCTTTGCCGAGACGCACTCCAAGTCGCTCGTCTCAATGGCTGTCGAGCGCGCCAAGTTCTGTGAGCGCCTCGCGCCCATGCTCCATGAGGAGGGCTCCAAGCTGTATCTGCTCGGCATGCTCTCGCTGATCGATGCCATCGTTCAAATCCCCATGACTCAGATCGTCAAGTCCCTGCCGCTCGCCGAGGATATGTGTGCGGCACTGACCGGCGAGGCAAGCCCGCTTAAGGTTGCGCTCGATCTGGTCCGCTGCTACGAAGCGGGCAACTGGCACATCTGCGAGGTCATGCAGGGAAAACTCGGTCTATCGGAGAGCCGTACGGCTTCCATGTACGTCGATTCGCTTCACTGGGCCGATACGGCCATTGGCATGTCGCAGCGCGCGGCCTAAGCTACGGCATCACCTTCGTATGCAGCTTCGGAAACCACGTGAGCTGCACGGTCGCCGTCGTGTCCGATTGCAAACCTTGTCGATAGATTGGAGCCTTCCACCGCTCGTGCTGCACCCACGCGTTCACCTCAAAATCCTTGCCGACGCGTTTGACCACCGTCGCTGTGAACGAGTTCTGCGTGGTTCCGCCGGGGATAAAGTCGTGCGGCGTCTTCTTATTCAGATACTCGATCTGCACCCACTCATTTCCTGACAGATGGTACGTCAGCCACGCCTGTCCGCCTTTGGCCTCGCGCCCAATCCAGTCGCCCAGAATAAAGCCCTTATTGGTATAGCCCTGCCTTTGAATAACCTCCCAATAGTTGCCGCTACCCTGGTTGCTGGTGTGGGTTGAAAAGTCCGTCACAGCCGCCTCAGCACGCAGGTCGAACTTCGCCAGGCCGGGAATATGCGAGAGGTACAAGCCGGGACGGTAGGCCGCGCGACGTGGAGCGGACGGGGGCGTCACATCGTCGTGCGTGATCGAGTCCGCATAGAACGTCAGGGAGCGACGGAAGAAGGGGACGCGATACGAGAAGTTGAAGTCGCTGAAGCGCGCACCCGGGTCGTCTCGGGAAAACTTCTCCGCGGCCGTCGTGTCGCTGATGCTAAAAAATCCCTTCAGAAAGGTGTGGAACGTCACCGGTTCATGCCCCGCACCGCCGAAGATGATTGAGCGCTGGAACCCAAACTGAAAGTTCTGCGTGGGCGCGAACGAGATCATCTCCGAGTGCATATAAGGGTGGTTGGGCGCGGTATGTCCCTTTAGGCTGCCGTAGAAAAAGTCATAGCGGATCGGTCCGGTCACGCGCGAGACGTACGGTATGTAAAGCGGCTCCACCCGATTGATGCGGAAGGAGTAGATGTTCTCGGCGTTGTTCGACCACGCCATCGCCCCGCCCATGCCCGGCCCCAGCCACGCGTCCGTTTTGCCACCGGAGATTTCGTGCCCCGCAAGGTGGAATGAAAGCGTTGCCTCCACCAGCCGGAAGGGGTTCTGCGATCCAATCACCCCGGCCGGAATCGTCGCCTGCGGCTCGTTCGGCGGGGCAAACGGGATCTGATCGTTAGCCGACAGCAACGTCGCCAGCGCGTTCGAGTACCCCGTCGCCCCCGGCGCATGCTGGTACTCCCCGCGCACATGGAGCGAGAAGCGTCCCCACTCGTTCACCGACGAAACCCCAACCAAGGTATTGAAGCCGGGTTCGTACGGGCGGCCGTAATCGTTCACAATCGTCTGACCGAGATGAAAGCTGTCGCGCAACGTATGTCCGGTAATGTCCATCGCGCGGAGGTATACCGACTGCGCGCCATAGACCAGCCCGCGCTCGCCGTCCGGCGCCTCGTCGGCCAGTTCCCGCAAGAGCACCGCAAGGATCGCTTGAGCCTCCTGATTGCTGCCCGCAAGAATCTCATTCTGCGATCCCTGGAGCATATGCAACACGCTGCGCCGCGTCCACGGCCGCATATTCAGGAAGGCCGAATCGATATACCCCATGCCGTACAGCCGCAGCATCTCGGGGTAGACCCAACTATCGACCGGAATGTACGCCGAGCTGTCATGGTCGCGCGCGTTCTGTGCCTGTGGCCCCTTGATGTACGGCTCATAGGCGGTATAGATCTCCTGTTGCGTGTACTTCGGCTTACCCGGAGGCGGCGGCTCTCTCACGATGACGGGCGGCGGCGCAGGGCGAGGAGCGGGATAGGACCTGGGTGCGAGATCGCGATCGGGATCGTACGCCGGGAGCGACGGCACCATATCAGGTGTCTGCGTTGCGGGAACCGGCACTGCGGGAGCGGGCGTCGTCTGCGCGTGGCCAGAGGCGAGAGCCGCCACCGTCAGCCCCGCAAAATACAAAAGAAATCCTCGCCGCACTTCCACCTCTACCCAGTTTTAACCGCCTGATAGCCCTAGTGTAAACTGCCTTCCCGTTCTGGAGCAGCTTATGGCTACACCTTGGTGCGGCTTCTCCAAGCGGACCGCTCCTGCTTCAGAGCCTTCAGCCGAGCCTGAAACGCCGGAGCGACGGCGTCAAGCCACGCCCGGTCGGCGGCCCCGGCTTGCAACAGCGTCTTCCCCATGGCCGCAATCGGGTCGGAAGCGCGCTTGCCGCTGCCCAACTGGACGCACTCCAACAGCGCCGGTCCGCCGCCCGCGCGCGCCCGCAGAATAGATTCCTGGGCTACCCGGCAAATGGCCACCGCATCGTGCGCCTCAACCGGAATGCCCGGTACACCCAACTTTGTGGCTGCGGCGGAGACGCTCTTTGCAGCGGACCGATTCGCCGGAGGCAGCACGACAAACACCAGAGGGAATTCCTCTTGAGCGGCCAGAGCCAGCGTCTGGTGGAGCGAAGAACGCTTCACCCGAGCTTCGAGAAGGAGGATCACCACGTGGGGCAGTTTCGCCCGCTTCAAGGCCGCCGCTGCGCCCAACGCCATCGCCAAACTCTGCGATGCATCTTCGAGGGACGGCAGCAAAGATGTCGACCTTCCAGAGACGATCTCCGCCAGCTCCGCACCGCGCATCCACGCCGAACTTGCCGCACCTGTACTGTCAGCTACCAGGTCGTTCGCCGAAAGGTTCAGCAGCACCGCTGCCCGGCACGCCTCCTGGCCTTCAACCGGCGACCGCTTCCCCTCCCCCCGCCACCTCGCCATCGACGCTTCCAGCAGGCGCGTGTCCACCATGCTCGCATACATCCGCTTCATCAGAGCGAACGGCACCAGCGGGTTCTCGCGCGGCGCAACCGGAGTCTGAGTAGCTTTCAAAGCAGCTACGCCCTCGCCGGATCGACGGCTTCGGTATCGAGGCCCAAGTCGGCCAACGCCTTCTGCGCCAGTTTCGCCTTGAACTTGCCGTCGCGCGCCAGCTTCGACAGCGTCGCGCCCACGATCGACTCCGCATTCACCTCGAAGTGCCGACGCAGATGCTCCCGGTTGTCGGAGCGTCCAAAACCGTCCGTGCCAAGCGTCACAAGCCGTCCGGCCAGCCAAGGCGCGAGCGTATCCGGCAGCGACTTCATATAGTCGCTCGTAGCAATAATCGGCCCCGCTGTACCGGCAAGCGCGGTCTGGAGGTAGCTCTGCCGTGGGTTCTCCGCCGGATGCAGCCGGTTCCACCGCTCCACCACCAGCGCCTCCCGCCGCACCTCCGTATAGCTAGGCACACTCCAAACATCCGTCTGCACCTGGTACTTTTCAGCAAGGATCGTCTGCGCCCGCAGCACCTCGTTCAGAATCGGCCCACTACCAAACAACTGCGCCACCGCCGCACCACTTTGCGCTGGCTTCAGCTTGTACAAGCCCTTCAGGATACCTTCAGCCGCGCCCTCCGGCATCGCCGGCATCGCATAATCCTCGTTGTACATGGTGATGTAGTAAAAGACATCCTCACCCTTCTCATACATCCGCCGTATGCCATCTTGGATGACGACCGCCAGCTCATATGCATACGCCGGATCGTAGCTCACACAGGTCGGCACCGTGCTCGAAAGCACATGACTGTGCCCATCCTGATGCTGTAGCCCTTCGCCGAGCATGGTCGTCCGGCCCGCCGTGCCTCCCATCAAGAAACCCTTGCCCCGCGAATCCGCAAACGCCCACACCATGTCGCCGATGCGCTGGAAGCCGAACATCGAGTAGTACATATAGAACGGGATGCACGGCACTTTATAGTTCGAGTACGCCGTGCCCGCCGCCGTAAACGAAGCCATCGATCCCGCCTCGGTAATACCTTCTTCGAGGATCTGCCCGTCCTTATCTTCGCGATAGTAGAGCAGCATATCGGCGTCGTGTGGGCTGTACTTCTGCCCCTCGGGCGCGTAGATGCCCACCTGTCGGATCGCCGACTCCAGCCCAAACGTCCGCCCTTCGTCCGGCACAATCGGCACGATCAACTTGCCGATCGCGGGGTCTTTCATCAGGTGCCGGAGCATGGAGACGAAGCCCATCGTCGTCGACACTGCACGATTGTTCGATCCGCCCGTCCACTCCTTGAAGTACTCAAGGTCAGGAGCCTTGAAGTCGCTCTTCGGCACCGACCGCGTCGGCAGATACCCGCCCAACTCCGTCCGTCGTCCCTGCATATAGACCAGCTCTGGCGCGTCCGGACTGGGCCGATAGAAAGCCCCATCCTTCGCCGCCTGCTCCGGGATCGGAATGTCGAATCGCTTCACGAAGGCTGCCAGCCCATCGTCCGCCAGCTTCTTCTCGGAGTGCGTCGCATTGCGCGCCTGCGCCGAGCCCAGCCCATACCCCTTCACCGTCTTCGCCAGAATGACTGTCGGGCCGCCCTTATGCTCCAACGCACGCTTGTACGCGTTGTAGATCTTCGCCGGATCATGCCCGCCGCGATGCAGCTTCGAAAGCTGCTCGTCCGAAATGTCCTTCACCAGCTCCAGCAGCTCCGGATACTTGCCAAAGAAGTTCGCCCGCAGATACGCCCCATCCTTCGCCTTATAGGTCTGGTAGTCGCCGTCGACACACTCCTCCATCCGCCGCAGCAGCAGGCCTGTATGGTCGCGGGCAAACAACTCGTCCCAGTCCGACCCCCAGATCACCTTGATGACGTTCCACCCCGCGCCAAGAAACACGCCTTCGAGCTCTTCGATGATGCGCTTGTTGCCGCGCACCGGCCCATCCAGCCGCTGCAGATTGCAGTTGACCACAAAGATCAGATTGTCCAGCTTCTCGCGCGCACCCAGCGAGATCGCCCCCAGCGTATCCACCTCGTCCGTCTCGCCATCGCCGACGAACGCCCAGATCTTGCGGTCGGTCTTCTCGATCAGGCTGCGATTCTCCAGATACCGCATGAACCGTGCCTGATAGATCGCGTTCAGCGGCCCGATGCCCATCGAGACCGTGGGGAAGTTCCAAAAGTCCGACATCAACCACGGATGCGGGTAGCTCGACAGCCCTGGCTCGCCGCGCAGCTCGTGCCGGAAGTTCCCCAGCCGCTTCTCATCGAAGCGCCCCTCCAGAAACGCCCGCGCATACACCCCCGGCGAAGCATGCCCCTGAAAATAAATGAAATCCCCCGGCTGCTCCCCATATTTGGCTCTAAAGAAGTGGTTAAACCCAACTTCCAGCAGCGTGGCTAAAGAGGAGTAGGTCGAGATGTGTCCGCCAATGCCCGCATCCTTCTTGTTCTGCCCATGCACCATGGCCATGGCGTTCCACCGGATCAGCGCCTCCACCCGCCGCTCCATATTCCGGTCGCCGGGATACGGCACTTCGTCGTGCTTTGGAATGGTGTTCCGATAGGGCGTCGTCAGCTCGCTCGGCGTGGGCACTCCGGCCTCACGCGCGCGCTGCCGCAAAGCGCTCAACAACTCCGCGCCGTTCTCCCACCCCTCGGCCACGACATCGTCGAACGCCTCAATCCACTCCGCCATCTCGGCCGCGAAATCCACCTTCGCCGGCACTTCCGTCTTCGTCGTCATCCACGCCCCCGCATCACTTCCCTTACGATACTTGCCCCGCGCGAAAACGTCATCTGAGCTCATTTAGGTGGCCTAAAAGTGAATGCGATGGCTCTCGCCAAACACATACGCGGCGTAAAGCACCACGCCTAGCTGCGCCGCCATCAGCACACGCCGCAGGAGCCCGCCATCCCACCATGCGAACCACAGAAAGCCAAGCCCATACACCAGGACAAGGACCCCCAGCATTGCCGCCACCACCACACCCGTCGCCAGCATCGTTACCATCCCAACTTATGTGGAGTAGTCGGCATTGATCCGCACATACTCCTCTGTCAAATCGCAGGTCAGAAACACGCACCCCGCGTCGCCCATGCCAAGGTCGAGGGCAATCGTATATTCCCGCTGAAGCATCCGCTCGTGCGTGGCCTTCTCGTCGAACAGCGGCGACCGCATCCCCCGCGCAAACACCGGCAAGCCGCCGATGGCAATCGTCGCCCCGGAAGGATCGAACGCCACCCCCGAGTACCCCGCTGCCGCCAAGAGCCGCCCCCAGTTCGGGTCCGCCGAGGACCACGCCGTCTTACATAATGGCGACCGCGCGATCGCCTCCGCCACCGTCCGCGCCTCCGCCACCGTCCGCGCCCCACCGATCTCGAGCGTCACTACATGGCCCACACCCTCGCCGTCGTCCACGATCTGGTGCGCCAGCGACCCGCACACCAGCTCCAGCGCGTTTCTGAACGCCGGTTCCACCCGTGCGTCGAGCGCGATCCCGCTCGCCCCGCTCGCCAGCAACAACACCGTGTCGTTGGTCGAGGTGTCGCCATCGATGGAGATTGCGTTGAAGCTCCCCTCCACCGCGGGCTGTAGCAGCGTCCTGAGCTGCGCCGCCTCCGCCACCGCATCTGTAAATAGATACACCAGCATGGTCGCATGAGGAGCCACCACCGGCTTTCCCGCCACCGGTGCGCCTAGCCGCGGATGGATCATCCCCGCGCCCTTCGCCGCGCCCCACAGCCGCACCTCCTGGCCGTCCACATCGATGGCCGCCCGGGCCACCTTCATCCGCGTGTCCGTCGTCAGGATTGCCGTGGCAAACAGCTCCCCATCTTCGGCATACGAACCCAGCGCGTCCCCCATGGTGGGTAGTGCCGCCACCACCTTATCCGTCGGAAACGGTACCCCGATGATCCCCGTCGACGACGGCAGCACCTCGTCGAAGATGCAGCCAAACGCCTCGGCCGCCGCCACACACGTCCGCTCGCAGGCATCGATTCCCGCCTGTCCAGTAGCGCAATTTGCGTTGCCCGAGTTCACCAGCACTGCCGAGACGCGCCCGCCCGTCGCCAGTAGATGCCGCCGCCCCACCGTCACCGGCGCGGCCACCACCTGGTTCGTCGTGAACATCGCCACGCCGATCGCACCCTTCGGAGCCACCGCCGCCGCGACATCCAGATTCCCACTGGCCTTGATCCCCGCCTTCGCCGCCCCCCACAGAAATCCTAAGGGCATCGGTGCCGGCGTCTTCGTATCCTTGCTCATACCTGAAAGTCTACAGCCGCAAACCCTGGCTTCATCTCATATCGCCTTTGTCCTGGCCACTCGATGCACACATTTCGTACGCTTGCACGAACCTATATGTATTCCCCAAGCCATCACCATCGGAATGTCAAAGGAAGATGAACACGGTGCAACATAACTTCTGCTTCCGACACAATGCGAACGCCCAATCCGGCGGCTGATCCCACATCTTCTTTCCCATGCCATAATTTGCTCAGAACATTACCTATGATAATCCGTATAAGTTCTCCTACTCACAAATATGCATACAGACAGCGCCGTGCTTTTCCCTAAATCCGGTTTGGAACTAAAGGTGCAGTTGTACTCTTGCAGGTAAGGGGTCGTTCTAGCCCGCGTTCTGAAATGAAAGCCGCCTTCCAAACTCGCATCTTGGCCATCGTGCTCGCCGTGGCGACGCTTGGGGTGTGCGTCTTGGCTGTGCTTAATCTGGTGCAAGAGAACAGTTTCGACTCCCCCACCGATGGCATCTGGTGGGTCGAGGCTCCCGGCGGCCTCCTGGCTGAACGTGTCCCAGCCGACTCCCCAGGTCTCCGGGCCGGTATTCGTCCGGGCGACATCCTCCAGTCTGTCAACGAGCAGCCCACCCCCCGCCTCGCCTCCTTCGAGCGAGCCATCACCCGCACCGGCATCTGGGCGCGCGCCAGCTACTCCATCCTCCGCCCAAACGCCCTCACTGGTCTGGCCAACGCGCCGCGCCTCGAAGTCACCGTCATCCTAGAACCGGTCGACAAGACCAGCTTCCAAATAACCCGCCTGATCGCGCTGGTCTATCTGTCGATTGGCCTCTATGTCCTTTTTCGACGCTGGACCGCGCCCAAGTCGACCCACTTCTACATCTTCTGCCTGGTCTCGTTTGTCCTTTACGCCTTCAAGTACACCACCCGGCTCGACACCCTCGACTGGATCGTCTACTGGTCGAACATCGTCGCCACGGCGCTACAGCCCGCGCTCTTTCTCCACTTCGCCGTCTCCTTTGCCGGTAGGGCCCGGGATGATGTCAGACGCCGCATCCTGGTCCCGTTCCTTTACCTACCCGGCCTGGTGCTGATCGGTATCCAGATCGCCGCGATCCGCTTCTGGTCTGCCACCGAGCTCCTCAAGCACCGGCTCGACCAGAGCGCCTACGCCTACCTCGCCCTCTACTATGTGCTGGCCGCCGTGGTCTTTCTCCTCCGCACTCGCTCGGCCGAGTCGCCGCTCGAACGCCAGCAGCTCAAGTGGCTCACTCGCGGCACGCTCCTCGCGGTTATACCCTTCACCGTTCTCTATGTCCTTCCGTATGTCTTCGATCTCGCCGTTCCGACGCTGATCACCCGCCTCGCTGGCCTCTCTCTCGTTCTGCTGCCGCTGACCTTCAGCTGGGCCATCATCCGCTTCCGCCTGATGGACGTCGACCTCATCTTCAAGCGGGGCGTCACCTACACCCTTGCTACCGCCGCCCTGGTTGGCCTCTACTTCGGCGCGGTCGCCCTCACCGCCGAGCGCGTCCATTCTCGCCTTCCCAACCTCGGCGTCTACGGTCTGCTCGCCGCCATCGTCATCACCGGCCTCGTCTTCGATCCGCTGAAACGCCTCATCCAGACCCGCGTCGACCGCGTCTTCGACCAGAAGCGCTTCGACTACCGCGAGACCCTGGTCGACTTCAGTCGCAGCCTCAACTCGCAGACCGACCTCCGCGCCCTGCTAGACTCCATCGTCGACCGGCTGCCAAAGACGCTGCTCGTCACCCGCACCGCCGTCTTCCTCAGCAGCGAACCTGACGAGCTGAACTCCACCCCGCGCACCTTCCATCTGGCCGCCTCACATGGCCTAACCAACCTCCCCGCCGCCGAGCTCCAGGCCCTTGACGTCCGCTTCCTCGACTTCGACGAACCCGGCGCAAACACCCACATCTTCCTTGAGAACCCGCAGCAGGTCCTCCGCCTCTCCGAGACTCAGCGACGAACCGCCGCCCGCCTCGACCTTAACTACTATCTGCCCTGCCGTGTCGCCAACCGCGAAGGCGGCGGCACGCGCACCGTCGCCATCCTCGGTCTTGGCCGCACCCATGACGGCGACTTCCTCTCCTCTGAAGACATGGAGCTGCTCGAGTCACTCGCCGGGTACATCGGCATCGCCATCCAGAACGCCCAGCTCTACCGCCGCCTCGAAGCTAAAATCTCCGAGTTCGAGCGCCTCAAGGAGTTTCACGAGAACATCGTCGAGTCGATCAACATCGGCGTCGTCGCCGTCGACCTCGATGGCCGCATCGAGAGCTGGAACACACCCATGGAGGAGATGTACAGCAAGGGCCGCCGCGACACACTCCGCCAGCCCCTCTCCGCCGTCTTTCCGCCCGACTTCGTCGCCCGCTTCGACGAGGTCCGCCACGAGTACGGCACCCACACCCTCTACAAGTTTCCCCTCGCGCTGCCCAACGGCGACTTCCGGATCGCCAATATCGCCATCGCGCCGCTCGTCACCCGCGACCTGATCGCCGTCGGCCGCATCATCCTGGTCGACGACATTACCGACCGCATGGAACTTGAAGCGCAACTCACCCAGGCCGAGAAGCTCTCCTCCATCGGCCTCCTTGCCGCCGGAGTCGCCCACGAAGTCAACACACCGCTGGCCGTCATCTCCTCCTACACGCAAATGCTCTCGAAGCAGCTGAGGGACGACACTCGCCTCGCGCCAGTGCTAGAAAAGATCACGCAGCAGACCTTCCGCGCCTCCGAAATCGTCAACGGCCTGCTCAACTTCTCCCGCACCTCCGGCTCGGAGTTCACCTCCATCGACTTGAACCAGCTCCTTCGCGACACCGTCACGCTGCTCGAACACCAGTTCAAGACGGCTCAGATCCGCGTCGATCTCGATTGTGACACTGGCCTGGCCCCTATCAAGGGCAACCAGGGCAAGCTTCAGCAAGTTGTCCTCAACCTGATGCTCAACGCCAAGGACGCCATGCACGGCCGCCCCGGCGCAACCCTCAGCGTTCAGACCGAAGACAGCGGCAACTGCGTCCTCGTCACCATCCGCGACTCCGGCTCCGGCATCGAGCGCGAACATCTCCAGCGCATCTACGATCCGTTCTTCACCACCAAGTCCACGCCCGCCGAGGGTCAGCGCAAGGGCACCGGCCTCGGCCTCGCCGTCACCTACGGCATCATCCAGGAGCACGCCGGCAAGATCCACGTCGAAAGCGAAGTGGGCGTCGGCACCACTTTCCGGCTTGAGTTTCCCCGCGCTACGCTCCTCCCCGCACAAGCTACGCAATTGGAAGATCAGAGGACCACCGTTCATGCCTGAAGTCCTTGTACGTGAAGAAGCCGCCACCGTCCGCCCCGCCCGCGACTTCACAGGCTCCCGCATCCTCATCATCGACGACGAAGCCGCCATCCGCGAATCGCTAGAAACCCTGCTTACCCTCGAAGGCTTCGACGTAACGCTTGCCTTCGACGGCTCCTCCGGTCTCGACCGTCTCGCCCGCGAACGCTTCGACCTTCTCCTCCTCGACCTCGCCCTCCCCGGCGAGAGCGGCATCGACCTTCTCCCGCGCATCCTCGACACACAGCCCGAGCTGCCCGTCATCATGATCACCGCCTACGGCACTGTAGGCAATGTCGTGGACGCCATCCGCGCCGGGGCCACCAACTTCACCCAGAAGCCCTGGGACAACGAGAAGCTGCTCGCGGACATCCGCGCCGCCATTGCCCGCAACAAGGCTGAAGAGGAGGTCGTCCAGCTCAAGCGCACCCTCAAGCAGCGCTACAACTTCGAGCACATCGTCGGCAAATCCGAACCCATGCTGCGCCTCTTTGATATGGTGGCCCAGGTTGCGCCGTCCCGCTCCACCGTACTGATCCAGGGCGAATCCGGCACCGGCAAAGAGCTCATCGCCAAGGCCATCCACGCGAACTCACCACGCCGGGACAAGCCCTTCGTACCCGTAAATACCGGTGCCGTTCCCTCCGAGCTGCTCGAATCCACCCTCTTCGGCCACGTCAAAGGTGCCTTTACCTCCGCCATCTCGTCGAAGAAGGGCCTCTTCGAAGTCGCTAACGGCGGTACGCTCTTCCTCGACGAGATCGGCACCATGGGCATGGATATGCAGGCCAAGATCCTCCGCGTCCTGCAAGATCGCCGCTTCATGCATCTCGGCGGCACCTCCGAGATCCAGGTCGATGTCCGCATCGTCGCCGCCACCAACGTCAACCTCCAGCAGGCCGTCCGCGATGGCCGCTTCCGCGAGGACCTCTTCTACCGCCTCAACGTCATCTCGCTCGAAATGACGCCGCTCCGCTCCCGCCGCGAAGACATCCCGCTGCTCGCCGCCCACTTCCTCAAGGTCTACTCCGACGAGAACGGCATGGAGCCCCGCGTGCTCGCCCCCGACGCCCTCCGCGTCCTGATGGATTACGAGTGGCCCGGCAACGTCCGCGAGCTCGAAAACGCCATGGAACGCGGCGTCGTCCTCTCCACCGCTCGCACCATCCCCGCCGACCTGCTCCCCGCCCAGCTGACCGGCGGCACCTACACCGCCTCCATCCTCGACCACCGCCCCGACGCCAGCCTCTTCGACCTGATGGAGGAGATCGAGCGCCGCATCATCGCCGACCGCCTCGAACGCTGCCACTGGAACCAAACCGAAGCCGCCGAGTACTTCAAAATCCCCTTGAGCACGCTGAATCAAAAGATCAAACGGTTAAATGTCGAGATCAGGAAGCGCGGTTTGCGCGACTGATAAAAAGGGATTTTGCGAGTAAAAGAACTACTGAGATCAGAGGGAATACGTGAATCCACCCTCCAAACGTAAACCCGATTGCCAGACCAAGCCCCCAAATCCCAAAGAAGACGCCAGCTGTTACATAGTAAGGCTCTTTCCACCACCTACGGCTCTTGGATAGATGAAGTGAATTACTCACCGACTTGACTCTAATTATCCAATGAATGAATCGCACAAGTAGAGTCACTATCGCTAGTAGGAGAAATATGTGTATCCAACCGCCAAGCGTGTAACTGCTTACCAGACCTAAAATCCAAAGCGAGATCAGCACTACAGGGAGAGCGACGAGCACATATTTCTTCCACTTACTATTCGTCTCTACCCTGGTGGGTAAAGTTGGGGGATTAACTGGTTTCTCTATCTGGCCGACAATGAGTATCTTGGGAGGCGCGGCTGCAACGCTTGCGCTCGCATGCGGTCCTATGGCCTCACCACTAGTCTTCTGGTCTGCTTCCAGCAGCGATTGCTCGATCGGGGTAATTGCTGCTTGAGGCGTATGGCTAGTCTGCCCTGAAGATCGCGGTTTGGCTTTATGATCGGCTTGTAGAAGCGGATTCTGAATCGGGTTAGTCGAAAGGGACACTTCACCCGCCGTGCAAATATCCATTGGATGTCCAAGACAAAGCTTTGCCGCAGTTGACACCCTGCGACTATCATCTTCAGCTAATGCTTCTAGAGCTTTTCGAGCAGCAATCGCTAATCCTCGATGTTTGCCTCGCATCAGTCTGTCCAGTCTTGGTATCGCCTTCTCCCTTGCTTCATACATAAAGCTTTCAATTGAGTGGACTAGATCTGGCGGCAATTCCATTTCAGGTGGCTGAGGATTGAACGCAATCACCAAGCTGCCTTCGGCGTCGGACTCCCATTTGCGGGGACTCTGCTGCGGTGTCTGCTCCCGTACTTGCTGATGAACATAACGATAAATTTCATCCAGCGTAATCAAGCCGTCTCCGTCGAGATCAGCACATCCTGTCCTTAGGCCCTGAACAAACGCTTTGGTAAAGACCGACAGTGTTCCGTTACCTTCTATTGTGTCGCCCTCAAACGAGTACTGGAAAGCATCTGAAGCAGTCAATACAAAACGCCCGCGGCCTTCTTCCGGAGTTCGACCCGCAAGCTGCCGTCCTACGTTTACGCTGCTCCCACTCTTAGTTCGGGCAAAGGCTCCGCTGTGGCAGCAGTCCAGGAGTAGCACCTGTCGCCGTGAAAGTGAACGGCTCATTACCTCATTGACCCACGCAGCAGAGATCGCAGTGGAGCGAAGGCGTTTGGACTGCGTGTTTGCCGTTGCGTAGTACAGCAGCCCGTCATCATCCGTAACACCGTGACCCGAAAAATACAAAAGAAGCAAGTGGTCGTGGTCGCGATCCTCGAAGAACGTCTCGATTTCCTCACATACTTGGTACGAAGGAGCATCGATTACGCTTTTGACTTGAAATCCGCTGATCATCGGTTCGGCAAGCACTTCCGACAAGCCTTGTGCGTCCTGTGACGGCGCAACAAGCTTCCGCAGCAGTGGATCTCGATACTGCGAGTTGGCGATGATGAGCGCGTACCGTTTGCCTTCAGACTCCATCGTGTGCTCGCTGATTTAAAAACTTATCGAGAAGCTCTTGCTGCTGTTTTGATGGGTTTCCTGTCACTGTCACTTTGCGATCTGCGCTTTCGAGGATGATGCTCGCCTGATTGTGACGCGAGAGCCAGGTTTGTAACAGAGTGACCAAAGACGTAATCGTAGCGGGTGCGACGGCGAGGGCGAAACTGGCAAGCGTTATGGGATCACCTTTTGCCCCCGCCGGTGATACCCCAGCCGGTGCTGCCTCTATTTTTCCAATCTCCGAGGCAAGGAGATGATGACGCAGTTGTTGTGTCAGTTCATGCGTCGCCTGTGCGTCCGCGTTTACTCCCGCCTCTACGCTCACGGTGATCCGCTCAGAATCGTTGATCATGGGAACTCCTATGCTGTCGCGGTAAACAGTGCCACAGATTACAAAGTCAGAACGTAAACAGTATGCCCCTCTGAGTGTTCAAACGCCATACAAAATATTGCCCAGTTTGCACGTGCCGTACAGACATCGTGCATTGGATTTATTCTCAGTCTTGCGCGAGAATGGACATCCTCAAGGAAAACACATGAAGCTGCTCGTCAAGTTCAACCTGCTCCTGATCGCCGTCTTCGGCGTCGGCCTATTCCTGATCTCCTTCGCCGCGCGCGCGTTCCTCCAGAAGCAGGCGCAGTCCGAGGTTTTGCGCGAGGCTGGCCTGATGTCCGCCAGCGCCTCAGCCACCAGCGGCTACACGGAGAAGAACATCTCTCCGCTGCTCGAAAAGACGCCCGAGCACGCCGCCATCTTTCTGCCGCAGACGATCCCTTTCTTCGCCGCGACCAGCACCTTCGAGCAGCTGCGGGCCGACCACCCGGATTACACCTTGCGCGAGGCCACGCTCAACCCCACCAACCTCCGCGACCGCGCCACCGATTGGGAGGCCGATATCGTCAACCACTTCCGCAACTCGCCCGGCGAGACGGAGCTTGTGCGCACCCGTGAGGGGGCCAACGGGCCGAGCCTCTATCTTGCCCATCCCATCCGCGTCGAGCAGGGTTGCCTCCAGTGCCACAGCATCCCCTCCGCCGCGCCCAAGGCCATGCTGAAGCGCTACGGCAACCGTAACGGTTTTGGCTGGAACCTCAACGAAATCGTCGGCGCGCAGATCATCGCCGTGCCCACCTCCGTGCCGTTGCAGATGGCGGCCCAAGGCTTGCGAGAGCTGCTAGTCGAACTGTCCATCATCTTCCTGCTCGCCATTATCCTCATCGACGCGGGCCTGTACTTCATCGTCATCCGTCCGCTGCGGACGATCTCCACCTCGGCCGACCGCATCAGCCAGGGCGAAATGGACCTCGACCAGCTACCCGTCTCCGGCAACGACGAGGTCGCGCAGGTCACGCGCTCCTTCAACCGGATGCACACCAGCCTGAAGAAAGCGATGGACCTGCTGAACGGCTAAGCCTGCAATCAGCGTGGCCGAGTGCGCAAAAACCGCTGCCGATCAGCCTCGCTGTCGATCTGCTTGGCCGCCTCGGCGTACAACTTGTCCAAGTCCGTATGCTGCTTTGCCAGCCGGTTGACCACGATCTTCGCGATCGGCCCGATAAACGACGCCAGATGCTTAATGGCCGGTTCAATCGGTAGCATAACTGACGTAGTCTGCGGCCTCACCAGATCGTCCGTGCCGACCCGCTGCCAGGCCGCCGCCGCCGGAGCCATCGTGACCGCGTCTAAGGGCACCGGAGCCTCAGGTGTCCGCAACGCCGCCTTGAACTCCGTCGCGGAGGCAAACCGCATCGCGGGAACCTTCTCCAGCGCCCGCGCTATGGCGTTTGACAGCGACAGCGGGATATCGGCGCGCAGATCGCGCAACGGCACGGGCACGGTGTTCATATGCGCCATCATCAAGTCGTAGGTAGTCGCGCCGTTCAGCGGAAGCTGCCCGGCGATCAGCTCATACAGCGTCACGCCCAGCGAATAGATGTCGGACTGCGCCGTAGCCTTTTCGCCTCGAATCTGCTCCGGCGACATATGCGTTGGCGACCCAATCAACGATCCCGCCGCCGTCAATTCGCTCGACTGCTGCGAGATGGCGATGCCGAAATCCAGCACCTTCACTCCTGCGCTCGCCGAGATCATGATGTTGGCCGGCTTGATGTCGCGGTGCGTCACGCCGCGCGCGTGGGCATACTCCAATGCCGAGAGCACCTGGGCCGCCGCTTCGATCAGCCCCGGCAGCGGCATA
Organism: Acidobacteriaceae bacterium; assembly: GCA_965277085.1. Classification (GTDB taxonomy): domain Bacteria; phylum Acidobacteriota; class Terriglobia; order Terriglobales; family Acidobacteriaceae; genus Edaphobacter. The sequence continues at coordinate 3,262,271 of OZ255708.1, read as the reverse complement.
CGTATCCGGCGGCTGCACGATTTCAGGTCCTCCCCTTCCACTAGCTCCATCATCATGATGAGCTGTCCATCCAGCGCAAAGGCATTGTGCAACGCCGCGATATGGGGATGGTTGAGCCTGGCCAGCAGCTGAATCTCACGCCGGAACCGCTCCATCATGTCCGGCGTGCCCGTCTGCTCCGGCAGCAGCACTTTCATCGCCTCGGCGCGCTGCGAGATCAGGTGGGTCGCTCGATAGACCGCGCCTAGACCGCCCTGGCCTAGCAAGCCTTCCACCTTGTAGTCGCCAACGATCTGACCGCGAGAGAACGTCATCGGGTCCATCATACGTCCGATATGCGGCAGTTTTCCGTCGGCTTCCACCATGAACAAGCGTCGAAGACTAAGATAGACCGGAGTTTGGAAGGAGCGAGCTGTTTGGAAGAGACACGCATCAGCCGGATGTACCTGACACTGTTCCTGCGCTGGCTGGCGGCGCTGCCGGGGCGCATCGTGGGCGGCCAGTGGCTGCGGTCGAGCGTGACCTGGATCGTGCTCGCCGTCGTCGCGCTGGTGGGCGTCGCCGTCGCGATCCATGAGAAGGGACGCGGCGACCTCCATCGCTTGAAGACGGATCTCGGCGCATCACCCGCCGCTCCCGCCGCTGAAACGCCGCAGCCCGGTGGCCAGCCTCTCATCGTGCTCAGCCGCGGACAGGCGGCGGGCGCGTTTTCGCCTGAGTTCCTCTCGGCCACGCTGCTGCCCGGACGCGGACTGAACGTTCTCCAGATCATGACCTACGTGCCCGGAAAAGGTGCAATCCCGTTGCTTGATTCACCTCCGATCGAGGACGCCGCCAAAGCCATGAGCGGCATCGACAACGATCAGAACGGACAGGCGAGCCTCACCCTGGGCGCCGCCTTTGAGGTGCCTTGGGCGGGCCGTGTCGTCGGCACTCCCTTACCGGGGGACCTCGCGATCGGAGTGAACTGGATGGGCCACCCGCTTTCGCTGCCAGCTAGCTCAGACCGCACCGCGGACGGCGGCCTGCTTCTGCGCTCCGCCGCCACCTCTACCGAGCCCTCCACGATGCCTGACGGCGGCATCTCTTCGGCAACCTTCGACGCAGCGGACTTCAATGGACATTGGCTCTCGAAGACGCAGGTACAAACGACGGTCGTGCTCACCGGGCAACGCATCGACCTTACCGTCGTCGCGCGAAACGTGGGCTCGGAGCCGGAGCCGATGGGCATTGGATGGCATCCGCGCTTCGCCCTTCCTGCGGACGACCGCGCCCGTACCCTGCTGCGCCTGCCTTCTTCCACTCATGTCGACATCCAGTCCGGTCGCACGTTTCCCGTTGCGGGAACCCCGCTCGACTTCTCCTCCCTTGACGGCGCACCGCTGCGTTCGACCGCCCTCGACGAGCTCTACACGCAACTCAAGACGGGCGCGGTCTCCTCCGGCCCTGAAGCCGAGATCCGCAACGTGGCGGCCGGATATGGTCTACGGCTGACCGCGCTCACGAGCAGCATCAAGGCCTTCCACGTCATCGCGCCCGCCGGCCAGCCCTTCCTTACGCTCGATCCTCAGACCAACTACGACGATCCTTTCGGGCACCAGTGGCCGGAGAGTTTTCCCGGCGCGCTCTCTGTCCTCAAACCCGGCGAAAGCCTGGAGTGGAAGGTCCGCCTGGAGATCTTTTCGCTTCACTCACCAGCCGATTCCGGTAACACGCCCTCTCCCACGCGACGGACGCTGCCCTAGCCGTTTGACCCTGCTATCCAAGCCTCGTAGAGTGATAAGAGGCGCTTGCCGTGTCTCCCTCCGGCAAACTATCCGAGCGCTCTCTGGAAGGCACACGTTTTGACCCCTACCGACACCATGGAACCCACTGAGACCGCTGAAGTCCAGCCCGAAGCAGCGCACGAACACACCGAAGCGCATACGCACGATCACGAGCACGGCGAAGCTCATACTCATGACCACACGCCCTCGCTCAACCCCGAGCTGATGCGTGAGATCGATGTTGAAGTTCCGGCGGAAGAAGTCTCCGAGGCCTTCCGCAAGGTCGTCAAGCAGTACACCAAGCTCGCCCGCATCCCCGGCTTTCGCGCGGGCAAGGTGCCTCCGTCGCTGATCCGCTCGAAGTTTGCCAAGGAAGTCCGCCAGGAAGTCCTCGACTCGCTCGTCAAAGACCGCTTCCGCACCACGCTCGAAGAGCAGAAGCTGAACCCCGTCTCGCAGCCGCAGATGACTGACCTGCACTTGATGGACGGCGAGCCGCTCCGCTTCAAGGCCGCCTTCGAGGTCATGCCCGAGATCGACATCGCTGGCTACGACGCCGTACAAGTCCAACGCCCCGACGTGACCCTGACCGAAGATGAGTACCAGGCCGAGCTGAGCCGCGCGCTCGACAGCCACGCCACTGTCGAGCCGGTCGAAGAAGACCGTCCCCTTGCCGATGGCGACTGGGCCGAGATCGAGTTCAAAGGCCAGATCAAGGATCTCGCCCAAACCGTCACGGAAGATGGCGTCGAGAACGCCGCCGGATCGGAAAGTGGCGACCAGCCGCCCATCACCGGCGAAGATGTGCTCGTTGAGATCGGCGGCAAAAACACCCTTCCCGCCTTCAACGACGCCCTGCGCGGCACAAAGCCCGGCCAGGAGATGACCTTCGAGGTCTCCTACCCCGAGGACTTCGGCGAACGCCGCCTCGCTGGCCAGACCGTCGGTTACGACGTGACCGTCAAGGCCATCAAGCACAAGACTTTCCCCGACCGCGACGAAGACTTCGCCAAGCAGCTAGGCAACTACGATAGCTGGGAAGACTTCGAATCCAAGCTCCGCGAGCGAGCCGCCGCCCGCAAGAAGGACGCGCTCGAAGGCCGCGCCAAGGAGCAGATGCTCGAGCAGCTCATCGCCCGGATCAACTTCCCCGTACCCGAATCCTTCGTCCAGCAGCAAATAGACGCCCGCCTCGACCGTGGCCTCCGCGCCCTCGCCCAGCAGGGCATGAAGGCCGAAGATATGCGTAAGCTCGACTTCGTCTCTCTACGTGCCGCCCAGCGCGATGAAGCCATGAACGAGGTCAAGGCCTCGCTCATCCTCGACCGCGTCGCCGCCGCCGAAGGAATCGAAGTCACGGACGACGACCTCAACCGCGAGCTCCTCATGCTCTCCATCCAGCAGCGCGAGCCGCTCGAAACCCTCCGTGAACGTCTCTCGAAAGACGGCAGCCTCGGTCGCATCCGCGAGCAGATGCTGCGCGAGCGCGCCGGAACCGCCCTCTACGAAAAGATCGCAAGCTAACACCAACCGCATCAACGACAGGAAAGAGAGCGTCATGGGACTTGTACCAATGGTGATCGAGCAGACGAGCCGGGGCGAACGCGCCTATGACATTTACAGCCGTTTGCTCCGCGACAACATCATTTTTCTCGGCACGCCGATCGACGACAATATCGCCAACGTCATCATCGCGCAGATGCTTTTCCTCTCCGGCGAAGACCCGGAAAAAGACATCCAGCTCTACATCAACTCCCCCGGCGGCTCCATTACGGCCGGCCTCGCCATTTATGACACCATGCAGTACATCAAGAACGATGTCGTTACCTTCTGCATAGGCCAGGCAGCGTCCATGGGCGCATTCCTGCTGATGGCCGGCAAGAAGGGCAAGCGCTTCGCCCTGCCCAATTCGCGCATTCTCATCCACCAACCGTCCATGGGCGGTCTCTCCGGACAGGCCACCGACATTGACATCCATGCGCGCGAGATCCTCCGCATCCGCGAGATCACCAACAAGCTGATGAGTCAGAGCACCGGCCAGGCGCTTGACCGCATCGAGCGCGACGTGGAGCGTGACTTCATCATGACCGCCGCGCAGTCCAAGGAGTACGGCATCATCGACGACATCATTGATCGGCCACGCACGTAGTCGTCGCGGGAGCATGGACCTCAGGATGAACTGGAAAGCCAAAGGAGCCATTCAGCGCACCCTCAGTATGTTGCCCGGCGGCACGAGCTGCAACTATCTTCTACAACGGGGCCTCGGCAGCCTCCGTTCCGACGATCGCATCCACGGCGCGTTCGAGCAGGATGTCACTGTCTTGTTCGAACGCATGGCGCGGCTCGACCTCGATCCAGCGAAGAGCCGCATCCTCGAAATCGGCACCGGCTGGCTGCCCACCTTTCCGCTCTCCCTCGCGCTGGCCGGCTTCCGTAACGTCTATACAGTCGATCTCCACCCGCATCTGCGCGAGTCGGCCGTCCGGCGCACCCTTCTCGCCCTCCGCGACCATCTCGACCACCCCGCCTTCCATCCCTTTACCACGCCCGAGCAGGTCCATCGCACCTACGACCGGCTTATCCGCAGCGACGCGATCCTTCACACCGCCAACATCACCTACAAAGCTCCATGCAACGCCGCCGCCACACAATGGGAGGCCGGCAGCATGGACCTCATCACCTCCAACAACGTCTTCGAGCACGTTCCCGCCCCGATCCTGGTCGAAGTCTTTGCCGAAGCCAAGCGCTTGCTGCGTCCGCGCGGTCACGTCCTCCATTGCGTCAACTGTGGAGATCACTACGCCTACTCCGACGACACGATCACGCAGTTGAACTACCTCAGCTTCTCCGAGCCCGCATGGAGTCGATGGAACAACTCCATTCAGTTCCAGAATCGCCTACGCCCGATCGATTTCATCGAGATGGCCAATGCAGGCGGATTCGCCGTTCAATCAGCCGAGTTCACGCCCAATCCCTCCTATCTAGCTCAGTTGCAAACCATGGAGATCGCGCCCGAGTTCCGCCGCTACGCCCCGGAGCAGCTCGCCTCTACTTCGCTCACGTTGATCGCTTCCGCCTAGCATCGATGCCGCAAGCGTAATGTGCCGGATGGGGTACTTCGCGGCATCAAATGCCGGTCCATCCACTCCAGCGCAAGTCCGTTGCAGTGTAAACTGAATAAAGTCAAACGGGTGGCAATCCCAGGAGTTCTCCCACGCATGAAGACCCCACGAGGCACGGATGAGTCGCTACGCTGCTCCTTCTGCCACAAGTCGCAAGACGCTGTCGCTAAGCTCATCTCTTCCCCATCGGACTACCCCCGCGCTTATATCTGCGACGAGTGCGTCGCCGTCTGCAATTCCATCCTGGAGGACGACCGCACTGAGGCCGCGCCCGGTGCCGCACCGCAACACCTGCCCAAGCCGCAGGAGGTTAAAGCCTTTCTCGACGAGTACGTCATCGGCCAAGATCAGACGAAGAAGAAGCTCGCGGTCGCGGTTTACAACCACTACAAACGTATTCAAATGAACAAAGTACGCGGCAACGATGTCGAGCTCGTCAAGTCGAACATCCTGCTGGTCGGCCCTACCGGCTCCGGCAAGACGCTGCTGGCGCAGACGATGGCCAAGATGCTCGACGTACCCTTCGCCATCGTCGACGCCACCACCCTCACCGAGGCCGGCTATGTCGGCGAGGATGTCGAGAACATCATCCTCAAGCTCCTCCAGGCCGCCGACGGCGATGTTGCCCGCGCCCAGTCCGGCATCATCTACATCGACGAGATCGATAAGATCGGCCGCAAGGACGAGAACCCATCCATCACCCGCGATGTCTCGGGCGAGGGTGTCCAGCAAGCTCTGCTCAAACTCCTCGAAGGCACCGTCGCCAACGTTCCCCCACAGGGCGGACGCAAGCACCCGCACCAGGAGTTCACCGCCGTCGACACCACCAACATCCTCTTCATCTGCGGCGGCGCGTTCGTCGGCCTGGAGAAGGTCATTGGCCGCCGCATTGGCAAAAAGGCTCTTGGCTTCCGCGCCATCGCCGATCCGAACGCCAAGCCCACCGACGTGCTCCCGATCCGCGCCCAGCGCGACGCCGAACTCCTCCGTCAGGCCGAGCCGCAGGACCTGCTCAAGTACGGCCTCATCCCGGAGTTCGTCGGTCGCCTTCCCGTTCTCGGCATTCTCGACGAGCTTGACGAAGCCGCCCTCATCGAGATCCTCACCAAGCCCAAGAACGCCATCCTCAAGCAGTACCAGAAGCTCTTCGAGTACGAGGGCGTCAAGGTCACCTTCACCGACGACGCCGCCCGCGCCATCGCCCGCGATGCCCTTCACCGCAAGGTCGGCGCGCGTGGCCTTCGCATGATCCTCGAAGAGCTGATGCTCGACCTGATGTACCACGTTCCCGGCAACAAGAAGATCAAGGACCTGGTCATCACCGAATCCATGGTTCTCAAGCGCGACTCCACCCTGCCCGTCCTCCTCGAGAAGGCTGGCTAGTCGCCCGATTCGAATAACCATTTTAAGTTTTTTGATACGTGATCTAACAAAACAAAAGACTTAGCACTAGATCATCATGATAAGCGGCTGCACTATTTGTGGTGCAGCCACTTTTATGCTCCCATCGTTAGCGCGGTTGCCTGGTGATGTAGGGGCTGAAAACGCAGATTCCCTTCGGGAATGACAAACAAAGAAGCAAGAGCACTCCGAGTCTATCTGCGATCTTGGTTTAGCGGCAAGCAGGCTTCCTGTTTATCCTTTCCGAACGTAGTTCGGGGTTGCCGCTCGTGGCTCAAGGCACCGCTCCACGGCCTCGCATAAGCTCTCCAGCGTCGCCTCCCCCGCCTCTCCGCTAGGCTCCAGCCCGGCCTCACGCAACGCCCGCGATGTCACCGGTCCAATCGAAACCAGCGCAATCCCCGGCGGCATCTTCAATCCATCCGCCTCCAGCAGCACCAGTAGATTCGTCACCGTCGACGCACTCGTAAAGGTGACCGCGTCGGGATAGCACGCCTTCTCCGCAAACATCTCCCGCAGCATGGCTACGGAGCCCGCCGGCACCACCGTCCGGTATGCGCTCGCCACTGTCACCTGGGCACCCGCCGCCCGCAGCAGCTCCGGCAACCTTTCCGGCGCGACCTCCGCCCGTACCAGCAGGATTGACACACCAGTTGCAAATGGAATCAGTGCCTCCCCCAGCGACTCTGCCACATACACCGGCGGCACCAGGTCGACCCGCAACCCGTTCGCCTCGACAGCCTTCGCTGTAGCCGGTCCCACCACGGCGATCTTCTTCGGCGATGACGTTACTCCGATCTGCCGCGCCCGCTCCGCAAACACCCCTACGGCATTGGCGCTCGTAAACACCACCCAATCGAAGCTCCGCAAGCAAGCCAACGCCGCATCGAGCGTGCAGTAAGAGGATGGCGGCGCGATCTCAATCGTAGGCACCAGGATTACCTCCGCGCCCTTCGCTTCGAGCTTCGCCGCCAGTTCCGAGGCCTGCTCCCGCGACCGCGTCACCAGCACCCGCTTGCCCGCGAGGCTCATACCGTCTGTTCGGCCGTTAGCAGATCCGCCGTCAGTAATTCGAGTGCCCCCCGCGCAATCAACTCCTCCGCCATGCCCCGCCCCAGCTCCCCGGCATCTTCACCCGCCGAGAACGATGCCAGCTGCACCATCGCCTCCCCATCCGCCGCGACCACCTGGGCATAGAGCTTGTACCCGGCTTCGTGGGGTTCGCAGAACGCTCCAACAGGCAACATACATCCGCCGCCCAGCGCATGGAGGACCGAGCGTTCAGCCTCCACGGCAAAGCGCGTTCGCGGATGCTCAAGAAACGCCACAGCCCCGCGTACAAATTCGTCCCGCTCTTCATCCACCGGATATGCCGCCGCCCGCGTCTCGATCGCCAATGCGCCTTGCCCCGGCGCGGGACACATCTCCTCCGGCGAAAACCGCTGATGTACCGACTCCGTCCGCTTCAACCGGTCGAGCCCTGCCGCGGCCAGGACCAGCGCGTCGGCGTCCCCCTTGTCCAGCTTCTTCAGCCGCGTGTCGATGTTGCCGCGTATCTCTACGAACCCCACATCCGGCCGCAACGCCAGGATTTGCGCCTTTCGCCGCGGGCTGGTCGTCCCAATTCGCCCTCCCTCCGGCAGCGTATGCAGCGCCCAGTAAGGTTCGCACACCCACACATCCCGCGCGTCCGCCCGCTTGGGGATGGCCCCTAGCGTAAACTGCGGCGCGAGCACGGTCGGCAGATCCTTGAGCGAATGCACCGCCAGATCGATCCGCCCGCTTTCGAGCGCCTCTTCGATCTCCTTGATGAAGATGCCTTTGCCGTCCAGGTTCGGCGGCGGCACGAACCCCGGCTGCTGCATCCGGTCGCCCGTCGTACGGATCACCTCCAGCTCGACCTTGTACCCGGCGTCGCGCAGCGCATACAAAACGTGGTTGGCTTGCCAGAGGGCAAGCTGCGATCCCCGGCTGCCGATGCGAATCGTCTCGTTCATCACTTAACTAAGATACGGGATGCGCACCGCGCTACTCTTCAAGCGTGTACCGTTCGCCCGTGTCCATCAGCGCTTCAATCGCTTCCCTGCTCCCGATCCCGCCACGCGCTCCGACTGCTGTGCAGTTCAACGCCGCCGCCGCGCAGGCGAAGTCCAGCTGTTCGTCCAGCTCCCATCCCGCAAGCAGCCCAAAAATAAACCCGGCATGAAAGAGATCACCCGCGCCCGTTGTATCCACCACCGGCACCTGAAACGCCGCACGGCGACGATACCTCTTTCCATCCCACGCCAGCACCCCCTCCGCCCCAAGCGTCACCGCAGCCATCGTAGCCCCATACCGCCGCTGCATCGTCCGCAACGCCCTATACAGGTCGGGTTCGTGCATCAGCCTGCACGGAAAATCCCGGCTGACGATGGGATAATCGACCAGCGCCAGCAGTTCCTCCACACAGGGATACAGCTCGTCTAAGTCGGCGACCACCGGTATGCCCACCTCTCGCGCCCAGCCAGCCGCCAGGATCGCCGCCGCCGTATCGTATCCGTCCAGATGCAGCGCCCGCGCGCCGGTGATCCACTCCCGCCGCAGATCGCTCGGCTTCAAATCCAGTCGATGGTCCCTCCTCCACAACACCGTTCGCTCACCCGTCGCGTCCACCAGGATCAACGACTGCCGGCTTGCGCACCCCGCCACCGGCATAATCTGCGTCTCGACCCCCGCCGCCGCAAATGCGTTGTAGTGAAGCGCCGCCGCGCTGTCGTCGCCCAGGCTTCCCACATAGCGCGTCGTCAGCCCCCAACGCCGGCACGCCACGACTGCGGTTGCCGCCTGTCCGCCGGGCACCACAACCGTCTCGCTATACTCCACCTTCGACCCAGATACCGGGTACTTTGCCAGCGTAATCACCGTATCCGTCGCATTCAGCCCCACACCCACCAGATCGACCATGCCGGGCTCTCCCGCATTCATCATCCCTTCACTATAGACGCCTTCCCTTTTTGGAACGAACGGCCATGCGATTCGGCATGAGCAAGATCACCGACGCCAAGCGCATCTTAATCGCTAGCTCTTCCGTTTGTCCGCGCCGAAGGAAGTGGCCGTCTGCGTTTCCGTGGGATCGGCGTTCCACGCCTTCCGCAGCGCCACCAACTGCGGGTGCAACAGCTTGGCCGTCAAGGCCCGCGTCATCCCCTCGACCGCGTCCCGCTGCTGTGCCGTCAACCCCTCCAGCTTCGCCTCCGCGCGCGCCCACTCCGCCGCCCGCACCGCCTCGGCCTCCCGCTGCAGCGCCACAATGGCAGGCGCGGTGCCCCGCGATTGCAGCCTCTCCAAATACTTCTCCACTTCGGCCGCGACAATGCTCTCCGCCGTTGCCGCCTCACGCGACCGGTCGGCCAGGTTCGCCTGCGCCACCTGCTGCAAATCGTCGATGTCGTAGACGAAGCAGCCCTCCACCTCGTTCATCCGCGGGTCGACATCGCGCGGCACCGCGATGTCGATAAAGAACATCGGCCGGTGCCGCCGCCGCTCTAGAAACCGCTCTCCATGTGACCGGTTAAAGAGCTTCTGCGGCGCGCCCGTCGAGGTGATGACGATGTCGGCGCGATCGGCCTGCGCGTACAGCTCGTTGAACGGGATCACGCTCGTCGCCACCGGAGAATGGAGAAACTCAGCCGCCAGCACCTGTGCCCGCGCCTCTGTCCGGTTCGCCACCAGGATGCTCGACGCCCCCTGCGCGATCAAATGCCGCGCCGCCAGCTCCGACATTTTGCCCGCGCCCACCAGCAGCACCGTCTTGCCCTTCAGCGTCCCGAAGATCTTCCGCGCCAGATCCACCGCCACGCTCGCGATCGACACCGACGACGACCCGATCTGCGTCTCCGTCCGCACCTTCTTCGCCACCGTAAACGTTCGTTGCAGCAGGGCTTCCAGCCCCGTCCGCACCGCACCCACGTCCCGCGCCACAGTGTACGACTCCTTCACCTGCCCTAAGATCTGCGGCTCCCCAACCACCATAGAGTCCAGCGAACTTGCCACGCGGAACAGATGCTGCACCGCCTCCCGCTCCCGCAGCTCATACAGATGCGGCGTCAGCGTCGCCACCGGCAGGGAAAAATACTCCTCCAAAAATCCCGGCAGATTTACCTCCGCCCCGTCCTGCACCGTCAAAAGCTCTACACGGTTGCAGGTCGAAAGGATCAGCCCCTCGCTCACCCCCGGCTGCCCCAGCAGCGTCCGCGTCGCCGCCGCCAGCTCTCCGGCGGGAATGGCCAGACGCTCCCGCATTTCGATGGGCGTGGTGTTGTGATTAATCCCCAATAAGACCAGGCTCATGGCGCGCTAAACCTGTGTACCGCCGAGAGCTGGTTCGCCGCCCACACCGCCAGCACCACCACAAACACAAAGCTCGACAGATACACCGCGCGCCGCCCGCGTAGCCCGGAGTGCCGCCGGATAAAGATCATGGCGCAATACGCCACCCACATCGCGAACGAGAGCAGCACCTTGGGGTCCATGAAGTAGCTCGCCCCCACCGTTTGCTGCGCGATCAGCGACCCGATCAGCAGCCCCGCCGTCATGCACGGCAGCCCAAACAAGAGCGCCCGCAATGCGATCTGGTCGGTGGTATCGAGTGGCGGCAGCCAAGGGAGCGCTGGTGCCTTCGCCTTGAGTCTGCGCTCCTGCACCAGATAGAGCAGCGAAGCCAGCAGGGACAGGAACAACGCCGCGTACGCCGCCAGCAGCAGCGCGATGTGCAGAAAAATCCACCCCGTACGGAGCAGCGGCAGCCCTGCTGTCTCTTGTCCGGGCCGGAACGCCGGAATCAGCCCCAGCAGAAAGCACACCGGCAACAAAAATACTCCCAGCGACACTGTCCGCCACCGCCAGTACACCACCAGGAACGCGATCGCCAGCAGCAGCCCGAGTAACGCCTGCGTTTCATGCGTATCCACCGGTAAAGCATGGTGCGCCGCGTTCAGCATCTCCGCCAGAGATACGAAGTGAAACAACACCGCCGCCACCGTCGCCGGCACCGCCACATGCCGCCACTGCGGACGATCGTACAACGCCGCTGGCAGCACCGCCAGTGACGCCACCCCATACAGCAACACCGCGATCTTGAGCCACAGCAGAGACATCCGCGCCAACCCTCAGTGTACCAAGGTGAAATAACGCCGCCCAGTTCGCGTTCAAGCATCCCACATGGCTGCCGATAATCCGAATACGGCTCAAGGAGAGACGCACGTGCCGTTTACGCGAAATAGTCTGAGCCACGGTCAGCCACTCCGCCTCGCGCGAACGGCTCTCATCGCCGGTTTGCTCTTTTATTTAGTGGACACGGCACTTACCCGTTTCGCCCTCAACGATAGCTGGATGATTCTCTGGCCGCTGAACGGCATCACCATCTGCATCTTGCTGACGCGGCCTCGCGCCGAGTGGCCCGCCTACCTGCTTGGCATCTCTTTTGGCTTAGGCATCAGCAACATCTTCCGCGATGGGATCGGCCTCTGGTTTACGATCCTGTCCCGCCTGCTCTCCGTCGCTGAGGTTGTTCTCTGCGCTTTGATCCTGCCGCGCTTTACCCAACTCGACCTTTGGCTGCGCTCCCCCCGTCTTCCGCTTCGATTTTGCGCGGCCCTTCTGATCGGTCCCGGTATCTCCGGCGTGCTCTTTGCCGTGCTTGTACGCGGCACCATTCACCTGTCCTTCTTTGCAGCGTTCAATGGCTGGGCTATCGCGGATGCGCTGGGCATCGCCGCCACTTTACCCTTTGCCTTGTCCGTTCGTTCCCTGGAGATGCGCGCTCTCTTCGCTCCACGCGCGCTGCTTCGGACCTTTGGCGTCCTTTTCGGCGCTTGGGCTACTACTGTGCTCATCTTCCGTGTCGAGCATCCTCCCTTGCTCTTCCTGCTCTACCCCGCCCTGCTCGCCGTCGATCTCATCCTCGGCTTTGCTGGCGCTTCTCTCTGTGCGCTGGGTACCTGTCTCCTTTCCGTCTATATCACCGTTCATCACCCCGGCCCTCTCACCGGCTGGGCCGCCGCCACCGGCACACACCGCGACCTCTTCCTCCAGGCTTACCTAGGATTCCATCTTCTCGCCTTGCTGCCCGCGTCGATCGTCCTGCTCGAACGGCGCCGCTTCGCCTCCCAGCTAGTAGACGCTAATGCTCAATTGACCCTGCTTGCCTCCCTTGACGGTTTGACCGGCATCGCCAACCGCCGCGCCTTCGACGAGCGGTTCGCCCGCGAATGGAACGCCGCCACACGTCACGGCACCGGGCTGGCTCTCGTCATGATCGACATCGATTACTTCAAGCTCTACAACGATCAGTACGGCCATCTCGGTGGAGACGCCTGTCTCCGCACGATCGCCACGGTGCTCCTCAACGTCGTTGCGCGGCCGCTGGACCTTCCCGCTCGCTACGGCGGCGAGGAATTCGTCATCCTGCTGCCGGACACCTCGCTCGAAGGCGCTCTCCATTTGGCAGAGCAGCTCCGTCTCGCCGTCTTCGACCAGGCCATCGAACACCGCAACTCCCCATCCAAGCGGGTGACCCTCTCCCTTGGTTGCGCCGCCATCAAGCCGCTTCCCGGAGACGCGAACATCCGCCTGCTGGAGTTCGCCGATCAAGCCCTCTATCACGCAAAGCAAAGCGGCCGGAACGCCGTGCGCTCCTTCCATCCTGACGAAGTGCTATGCCACTTCGGCGAATCGATGGCTGTCGGGCAAAGCTGATCTTTGGTCAACCTGCTGAATCAGCTCTTCGCCAGCCAGCTCCGTAGCTGGTGCTCGCATTGCTCCACCGAAAGAAAGAACGGCTTGTCCAGAATCGTCACGGACAGGTTCCCATGCGTGTACACGTAGTCGGCCTTCACGCCGAACTTCTCGATCGTCCCTTGCTCCCCGGTGATCTCGATCTTATGCTGCGCGCGCAGCCGCTCGGCCGTGGTCTGGAACTCGTCCTGTGTCAGCGGAATCTGAATCATGCATCCACTATAACGAACCGGCACCCACCCGGAACCATGTCAAGTAGAGCACATTGGCAAAGATGCCGTATCGTGCACATAACAAGCTGCTTGCTGCACTTACGATCGTTGCGCATGAGTTTCATTCAAACAAGTAGAATAGAAATAGAAGATCAAAAGATTTCCAGGACAGACACCATTCGGACGTCGGCTTCCCAGCTGACGTCGATCCATCTGCTCTGATTTTAGGCCGTAAGTAGTTGATTCTGGATACTTTAGCTGTAAGTCCCATAAATAGCATACTTTAGCGCTCTATCGGCTGTGTAACCTACCTATTTACAGCAACATACGTGGCAGGTGGGGAGGGGGGTACCCTGGTATGGATCGGCCGCATTCATTGGCCGCCCAACGATCCCTCCACAAGAAGTGCTTCCCTATGCGCTATCCTGAGGGCTTCGTGATCACCGAGCCAACAAGCCAGGCGCCAACCGAAGCCGCCCTCCAGACCCCGGTCATGCGGCAGTACTTCGCCGCCAAAGAGCAGTACCCCGACTGCCTCATGTTCTGCCGCATCGGTGACTTCTACGAGCTCTTCTACGACGACGCGATCCTCGTCGCCCGCGAACTCCAGCTCACCCTCACCGCCCGCGACAAAGACAAGAAGCAGCCCATGTGCGGCGTCCCGTACCATGCGGCCGAAGTCTACCTCCAGCGCCTCCTCCGCAAGGGCTACCGAATCGCGCTATGCGAGCAAATGGAAGACCCCAAGCTGACCAAGACCATCGTCCGGCGCGAGGTGACCCGCGTCCTCACCCCCGGCACCGCGATGGACCCGAGCCTGGGTGCCGAGCAGAGCAACTACCTCGCCGCCGTCCACAGCCGGCCGAACTGCGCCGCCGTCGCGATCCTCGACCTCTCGACCGGCGAGTTCCGCGCTACCGAGTTTACTGGCGTGAATGCCTGGGTGTTGGCGATAGACGAACTCGGCCGCCTCCGTCCCACTGAGCTCCTCTACGGCACCGGCCTTCTCGGCACGCCCAACCTGGCCGGGGAACCCGAGTCCTCAGCCGCTCTCGACACCATCCGCACCAAGACGCCCCTGGACGAGTGGGTCTTCACCCCCGACTACGCCTTGCCGCTGCTCCGCAACCACCTCCGCGTCCACTCGCTCGACGGCATGGGTTTGGCCGGACACGAGACAGCCGCAGTAGCCGCTGGTGCGCTCCTCCACTATGTCGGGAAGACGAAGCAGGGCGCGGTCGAACACCTGGACGCAGTCCGTTACTACGAACGCTCCACCTGCCTCGAACTCGATGCTGTCTCCGTCCGCAACCTGGAACTGATCGACCCGCTCTTCTCCGGCGAGACCGTCCAGACCACCCTCTTCCACACCCTCGACAGCTGCTGCACGCCCATGGGCAAGCGCCTCCTCCGCGCCACGCTGCTCCGCCCCTCGAACGGCCTGGCCGAGATCGCCGCCCGCCACGAGGCTGTCGCCGAAGCCGCCGCTGGCTTGATCCACCGCGAGACGCTCCGCAAGTCCATGTCCGGCGTGCTCGACCTCGAACGCCTCTTGGCCCGCATCGCGCTCGACTCCGCCGGTCCGCGCGAGGTCGTCTCGCTCGCCGCGACGCTCGGCTGCCTGCCTTCAGTGGTCTACGCCGCCAGTGCTCTCCACGCCCCGCGCTGGGTCCAGCTCGCCGCCGCGCTTGATCCGCTCGACGACCTCCACGCGCTCATCCGCCGCACGCTGGTCGACGAGCCGCCGCTCACCTTCGCCGACGGCGGCGGCATCCGCCCCGGTCTCCATGCCGAGCTCGACGAGCTGCGCGAGCTCTCCCGCTCCGGCCGCCAGGCCCTCGCCGCCATCGAAGAGCGCGAGCGTGCCCGCACCGGCATCGGCTCGCTCAAGGTCCGCTTCAACTCCGTCTTCGGCTACTACCTCGAAGTCACCCGCGCCCACGCGAAGGCCGTGCCCGCCGACTACGAGCGCAAGCAGACCCTGGTCAACGCCGAGCGCTTCACCACGCCCGAGCTCAAGGACTACGAGGCCAAGATACTCACCGCGCAGGAGCGCTCCGTCGAGATCGAGCGAAACCTCTTCGCCGCCCTCCGCCAGACGCTGCTCGCCGCCGCCGGCCGCATGCGCGAGACCGCCCGCCGCGTGGCCGAGATCGACCTCCTCGCCAACTTCGCCCACCTTGCCGCCCTGCGCGGATGGACGCGGCCCGCGCTCGAAGACTCCGGCGCGCTGGAGTTCGTGAACGCCCGCCACCCCGTCGTCGAGCGCCGCCTGGAGGAGTCGGGCGGAGGTCGCTTCGTCCCCAACTCGCTCCACTTGAACTCCAGCGAATCCGAACAAGGGGGCCTGTCCATCCTCCTCATCACTGGCCCGAACATGGGCGGCAAGAGCACGTATCTCCGCCAGACCGCGCTGCTCGTCATCATGGCCCAGTGCGGCAGCTTCGTACCGGCTGAACGCATGACGCTGGGCCTTGTAGACCGCATTTATACCCGCATCGGCGCGTCCGACAACCTGGCTCGCGGCCGCTCCACCTTCATGGTCGAGATGACCGAGACCGCCGCTATCCTGAACACCGCGACCGCCCGCTCGCTCGTCCTGCTTGACGAGATGGGCCGCGGCACCGCCACCTACGACGGCCTGTCGCTCGCCTGGGCCACGGTCGAGCACCTCCACGACCGCATCGGCGCGCGGACCCTCTTCGCCACCCACTACCACGAGCTCACCCTGCTCGCCGAGCGGCTCCTTCGCCTGAAGAACCTGCGCGTGACAGTGAAGGAGACCGCCACCGGCATCGTCTTCCTCCACACCGTCGAGGCTGGCGCGGCCAGCAAAAGCTACGGCATCGAGGTCGCCCGCCTGGCCGGCCTCCCGCAAGCCGTCATCGCCCGCGCCCGCGAAGTCCTCAAGCTCCACGAGCGCGCCGAGACCCAGCAGGTCGCCAGCGCCCTCCACCCCCCCGCGCCCAAGCTCCAGATGACCATGTTCACCCCGCTCTCCCAGCGCATCGTCGACCGCATCGAAGCCGCCGACATCGACAACCTGACGCCAAGAGACGCGTTGAACCTGTTGGCTGAGTTACAGAAGGAGTTGAAGTCTTGAACGATCAATCCAATCCTGGCTGTCTCAAGCAGATTGAACCTGACTGCATCTCGTATCGCCAGTGTGTCGATCAACTCTTCGAACCATTACCTGAAGCAGAGTTGTGCTGGCGACTTCGTTATTTGGACATTCTCGTTGCAACCACTCGGCTTTATTTGGACTATGTACTGGTGATGCAGCACATGCCGGAGTTTGAAGCTGTCGCGGTGAAGAGACGTAAGACAATTCTTTTCTCGAAGGGCGGTGACCGAGAGCAAACCCTCCGAAGGAAACTAACACAAGAATTGGAAGATGGTGCTCGATGGGCAGCCTTTATGCCAATCAACCCGTTTTCCGACGACACAGGTCTCATTGATCTTCAAGCGTATAAAAACAGGCTCACGCTCCACTTACCTGAAATATACGAGGAAACATTTCATGTTGAAGTGTTCGCTCAAAGCTTCTTATCTAATCAGAACAGCACCGCTCTTGCATACCTGTCCGTAGGCCTGGAGCACCTTGGCAAGAACCATATCAGTTTCGTCTTACAAGCATTGCAGTGGCTAGCTTACGAAGGCAGCTGGAGCTAATCATGCTGCTTCTAAGCGCCAACGGCGCAAAACATAACAGCCTAGGCCAAAGGCCTAGGTGCTCGTCGCCCAGAAGGGTTAGGGCTGAAAGCCCGACACATAGCCTATGTGTCGGGCCTTCAGCCCTTGATCTTTTCCCGTCACCTAACCTAGGCCTTCGGCCTAGGCTGATATATGTCGCGCCTTTGGCGCTTCGAGTTTGTGGATTTGCAACGCGGTTCGAACGGAGGTTTATTATGATGCCACACATGATGACCATCAAGAAGATGATGTTAAGTCAGCGCCATCTTCTTCCGGGACGCACGACGCACACCATTTCCGATAGCAGGGGTCAACGGCCCTTTGCAGCGTTCACATCATTAGCGATCACGCAGTACCCAGGTGAAGATAGCTGCTACCTGATGCACATCTGCGCGGACGGTAGCGTCGCGGACACATGGCATGAGTCGGTCGCCGACGCAATCCATCAAGCCGAATGGGAGCTTGGAGTAGATTCTGCGGAATGGGTCGATACAAATGAGCCCTTCTAACCACGTTCCAAGGCCCATGATCGTCGTCGGGGTCATGTCCGGCACGTCCGCCGACGGGGTGGACGTGGCGCTTTGCCGCATCCGCAGGGGCGCGGACGGCGGCCCGAAGCTTAAGCTGCTCGGCCACGCCGCCTTCCCTTACCCGGCGGGAGTCCGCAAAGCCGTGCTCGCGGCGATGGATGCGTCGGCGATTTCGGTGGCGGAACTCTCGCGCCTGCACTGGCGGCTGGGCGCGCTCTACGCCGACTGCGTCGCAAAGGCCGCCGAGCAGATGGGCATCAAGCTCGACCTCGTCGGCTGCCACGGCCAGACCATCTACCACCAGGCCGCGTCCTCCAGGTATCTCGGCGCGCTCGTCCGCGCGACGTGGCAGATGGGCGAGGCGAGCCTGATCGCCGAACGGCTCCGCGTCCCGGTCGTCTCGGACTTCCGCCCGGCGGACCTGGCGGCGGGCGGCCAGGGCGCGCCGCTGGTCCCCATGCTCGACTACACGCTGTTCCGCTCCGCCAAGGTGAACCGCGTCCTCCAAAACCTCGGCGGCATCGCCAACCTGACCGCCATCCCTGCCGGGGGAGACGCCGACTCCGTGCTCGCCTTCGACACCGGCCCGGCCAACATGGTCGTCGACGCGTGCATGGCGCGGCTGTTCGGCAAGAAGATGGACCGCGACGGACGGGTCGCCGCGCGGGGCCGCGTCCTCCAGCCGGTCGTCGACACGCTGCTCCGCGATCCATACTTCGCCGCGGCGCCGCCGAAGTCCTGCGGCCGCGAGCAGTTCGGCGAGGCCTACACCACGCGCTTTGTCTCGTTATGCCGCGCCGCCGAGTGTACGGACGCGGACATCGTCGCCACGGCCACCGCCCTGACCGCCGCCTCCATCCTCGACAGCTATCGCCGCTTCGTCTGGACGCACCTCGGTCAGCGCGCTCCGCTCGCCCCTACCGAGTTCCTCGTCGCGGGCGGCGGCGCAAAGAACCCCATCCTGATGCGGATGCTTGCGGACGGCCTCACACCGCTCGGCGTCCGCGTCCTGGCCACCGATGAATTGGGCATCCCAGCGCAGGCGAAAGAGGCCGTCGCCTTTGCGCTCCTCGCCTGGCTCACCTGGCATCGCTTGCCCGGCAACCTGCCTGCCGCGACGGGCGCATCCCGGCCTGTTGTTCTCGGCAAGATCATCTATTGAGTGAGATTGTCGACGTTCTCCTTGGTCTTCGCTCCATACCTTTGCAGGAGTCGCACAGCGTCATCTCTGTGATTGAGCTGTGCCCAATACAGCGCGCTGGCACCATGAGAGTTCTTACAGTTGGGATCGGCACCACGTTCCAACAACGCTTCTACCACTTCTAGTTCAAAGTTCTGCGTTGCAAGAGACACATCGGTGTCCTCGCCGTTGCATGTCTTCGACACCTGAGCACCTCGACGTATCAACTCCAGGGTAGCTGCCTGACTTCCATAGTCGCGAGTCAATGAGAATGTAAGAGGCGTTCCCCACCAAGGTAAGTCTGTATTCACGTCTGCGCCGCGATCAAGAAGGGCGTCAATGATTAGCACATTGTCGCAATTAGGCTCGCCGCATTCAAGCGCGTCGTACAGTGCTGTCTCACCGTTTTTCTCGCGGACGTTGACGTCTGCACCGCGTGTCAACAGTGTCTGAACGCCAGCGAGGTTTTGATGGCGAGCCGCATTGCCTAAAGGGCTCAGTTCCGAAAAGTAATGCTCGTGATTGTTATGTTTGCAGCCACTACAGCAGCAAGCCGTAATTATGACCACAATACCCATGTACTTGAACCGAGATGTGTTTCTCACAAGAAGACCTCTGCAAAATGCATATATATATATGGCCGTCAAGGAGCGCTGCAGGGCTGTCACTTTGCCGTTGGCGGTAGCTCAGCCACACTCCCCAGCCTACCCACCGGGTACATCCCCACGCGGTTCGCCTTATACCAATCCGACCGGTTATAGAAGAACTGCAGCCGCGCTCCCGGACTCGCCGCAAACTCCTTATCGCTCTTGAGCTTGGCTTCGAACTCGGCTTTTAGCTTGGCATCGCGCTCCAGCATCTCCCGCGCCAGCCGCTCGACCACATAATCCTCGCCATACTCCCGCTGCTCGAAGATCGCATCGAAGAAGCCCCACTGCAAGGCCGAATCCGGCGCGGAGGGCTCCAGCCACTGCACCGCCACCTTCGACAGCCGCTGGTCAAGCTTCACGACAGCGGACCCCGCTGGATACGTCCGCCGCTCCGTCACGACCTCACACGCACCGAACTTCCCTGGGCTGCGCACGGCCTCTCCGTTGAACGTCGGATGATGCCCTTCGAACGGCGGCTCCTGCCAGCGCATGCCGGAGCAGCGATAGCTCTCCACCTCGCCCGTCCACCCCGCCGTTGTGCGCTGCATCGCCACGCCATGCGCCGCGAGCACATCGATCACCTTCGTCCATTGGGCAGGGATGATGTAAGCGGCGGGTAGCGCAACCGCGTTCGTCACCTTGAAGCCCACCTGCAACGGCACCGTCGTGTCCACCGGGTCGTGCGTCCAGTCGATTCGCGTCGCGCCGGAGATGTCGCTCTTGGCCCGCGTGTACTTGTAGCCGTGGAAGACGAACGGCGTCGTCTTGCCGCCCCATCCGACCGCCAGCGGAAAGCTGCCCTTGAGCGACGAGGCTTCGCGATCCGCCGCCGCGTTCAGCGCGAGCAGCGTGTCGGCCTCGCGGTTTACCAGCTCCATCAGCCCGGCGAGTAGCTGGTAGTTGCCCTCTACCCGCGTCCGGTAGTCCTTCAACATATGCAGCTCGACCAACATTCCGGGACGGCCTTCGAGGATCATGTAGCCGGTAGAGAAGCGCGGCGGGTCGTCATTGAAGGCGAGTCCCTTGGCCGGGTCGGCGTCGTCGGCGAAGGTGATGTAGGTGGGCGCGGCGAGATGGCCGTGCGCGTTAACATACTTTTCGAGCGAGGGCGTCGCCACCTTGTCCACCCACGCGGCAGTGCCCGCCGGGACATTGGGCCCGTCGTCGATGGTAAAGGTCACGTCATATTGGAAGTCCGCGCCGTCAGTGACGTGGTTGTCGACAAAGAAGTCCGGCAGCCAGCGGTGGAACATGGCGAGGAAGGCGCGGGTCTCGGGCGCATCGGCCTTCAGATAATCGCGGTTTAGGTTTAGGTTGGTTCCGTTGCCGCGCCAGCCCATCTCCTCGGGGCCGTTCTGGTTGATGCGGTTGTACGCGCCGCGCCGCTCGTGCCCATCGGCGTTGTAGATCGGGATGAAGACGAAGACGGCGCGGTCGAGCAGCGCGGCTTTGGTCTTGGTCACGACCATGTCGCGCAGCAGCGCGAGGCAGGCGTCCTTACCGTCCATCTCGCCGGCGTGGATCGCGTTCTGCACCAGAACGATGGGACGCTTGGCCGCGTGGAGCGCCGTTGGATCGAAGACGCCGTCCTTCGACACCACGACGATGTCGAGTTCGCGTCCTTCGCCTGTGGTGCCGAACGGCTCGATGCGCACTTGCTCCGGCGCACCCGCCGCCACACTTCGCAGATAAGCCATGGTCTGGGCATAATCCGGGGTCGTGCGGTAGCAGGTCGCCTCTGCGGGAGTGGGGTCTTTCGGCACCGCCGTGCAAGCAGCAATTAGCTTCGACCCAGAAGGCAGCAGCGGATCGACCTGAGCCGCAGCTATCGCACAGCCTAACGCCACCAGCAGCAGGTATCGCATCCGTCCTCAGTCCTTAAGTCAGATCTTCTGTGTCGAAGCTCGGCACCTTCCGCCCCAGCGCTGTGATGTCCCGCGAGTCGCCCACCAACCCGCGCACCACGACATCCATTTCTCCGTCCGCGACGCTGTCGGTATCCGCTTCCGCCTCCAACGTCATCAGTCCTGGCAACTCCGGCACGGTAATGCTTTCCAGCAGCACGGTCGCGTGGGCCACCGCTACGCCGTCCTGGTTCAGCCCCTCGGGCGTCTTCGCCTTGATGCCCACTTCGCCGGGTTTCACCCCGAGCAGCCGCGCCACACATTCGCGCAACTCGTTCGCGATGGGCACGATCTTCGGTCGCGCCATCACGAGCACGGTGTCTATGTTGACGATCTTGTACCCGGCGGTGGCGATCTCTTCCATGGCCGTCTCCAGGAACACGCTCGAAGCCGCGCCCTTCCAGCGCGGGTCGGTCGGCGGAAAGAAGGTGCCGATGTCTCCGGCCGACACTGCGCCCAGCAGCGCGTCCGTAATGGCGTGGAGCAGCACGTCGCCGTCGGAGTGCCCGGCGAGTCCTTCGGAATGCTCGATCGGCAGGCCGCCGATCACGAGTGGGACGCCCACCTTGAACGAGTGCGAGTCGAAGCCATATCCAATCCTCATGCTCATCGCTGTACCCTCAAAGTCCGACCACGGATGACTGCGGATGGACGCGGATTTCTTCTTTTCATTTTCGAGTATGAACCGCTTGAACTGTGGTCTGGCGCCGAAGTTCAACAAAAAACCAACTTCAAACTCCGTCGCTCGAAGATAGTGCAAGATCTGTCCTGCATGCCCACGACCCAAAGCGGACACCGCCTCAATTCCAACAGAACGCGCCCGTTAACTACCATATCGGCACGATAGTTCCCCACAAGCTGTCCGCGAAAGAGCACAGGAACGGGAACTTCCACATCCGTCTGGATACCTGCTTGCATAAGTGCAATTCTCATCGACTGCTGGTAAACGCTCTCCAGGAACCCGCCGCCAAGCTCGTTGTATACCTCAAAGAACACTTCGAGAATGCGTTCTGTAGTCTCAGCATGAAGTCCAGAGAAAGCCGTCCGGCCTACCGGATGCAAAGGCTCTTGCTTTTCATCCGAACTCCGTCTTTCATCCGTGTTCATCCGCGTAAATCCGTGGTCTGTTTGAGGTAAAACTCTGCCAGCTCCATGTCTCCGGGCTGCGTGATCTTGAAGTTCCGGGGGTCCCCTGAACGACGGCTACCGGAACGCCCGCGCGCTCCAGCAAACTCGCCTCGTCCGTCCCGGCAAACTCGTCCGCTTCCGCTTCGTCGAACGCGCGCTTCAGCAGATCGTATCGCGCTCCCTGCGGCGTTTGGGCCAGCACGATCAGCTCACGCGGAATGGTCGAGGTGACGATGGCACCGTGCGCCGTCCGCTCCACCTGCTTGACGGTATCGATCGCGGGCAGCCCTACGATGGCGGCCCCATGCTTCACCACCGCGTCGATGGTGCGCTCGATGGTGACTGAATCGATGAGCGGTCGTACGGCGTCATGTACCAGAACGAGGTCGTCCGGCTCGCACGACAGCCCCGCGAGAGCATTTTGGACTGAATGCTGCCGACTGTCCCCACCTTCGACTACCCGGACGAGATCGTTTGCACCAAAGCCATTCTCCCGCAGCTCAGCCCCCACACGCTCCATCTCGTGCCTTCGCACCGCAATGGAGATGCCGGCGACGCGTGGACACTGGAGAAAGGCACGCAGCGAGTGGATGAGCACGGGCACACCGCGCAACGAAACGAACTGTTTGGGCGCGTTCGTGGACGCGGCCATCCGCGTCCCTATCCCCGCGGCGGGAAGAATCACATATACACGCATCGTCCTCGGAGTATACAAGATCGCCTCTCCTGCGTTGCCGCTAAGATAATGAAGCGATGGCGCTTCCCTCCCCTCTGCCGCTCAACCGGAACGGCATTCGCCCCGGCGACCGCCTCTGCGCCGCCGTCTCGGGCGGGGCCGATTCAGTCGCCCTCCTCCTCACGCTCCACGCCCAACGCGAACCTCTGGGCGTTGGCCTCTCCGCCGCCCACGTCCACCACGGCCTGCGCGGCGACGAAGCCGACCAAGACCTCGCTTTCGTTCGCGATCTCTGCGGCCGCCTCGACATCCCTCTCTATACACACCACGCCAGCGTTCCTGAACGTGTTCAATCCACCGGCGAGTCCACCGAAGAGGCGGCGCGCCATCTACGCTACGCCTTCTTCCGTTCGCTCCTGGCCGATGGCACAGCCGACACCATCCTTACCGCCCATACGCTCGACGATCAGGCCGAGACTGTCCTCCTGAAGCTGCTGCGCGGTGCCTGGACCGAGGGCCTTAGCGCCATCCATCCGCAGGTAGCTTGCAAACCCGGCATGATCCTCCGCCCTTTTCTCGCCGTTCGACGCGCCGAGGTCGAAGCCTTCCTCCGGGCCGCTAACCAACCCTGGCGCGACGACAGCACCAACGCCGAGACCCTCTACACCCGCAACCGCATCCGCCACCAGCTCCTTCCTGTCCTCCGCGACTTCAACCCCACCATCGACCGCACGCTCGCCAGCCTTGCCGAACTCGCCCGCGCCGATGAGGATCACTGGCAACGCGCCACCGCCCAGCTCCTTCCACAGCTGCTTCTTCCGGGCTGGCCTGTTCGGGGCGGTGGCCGCGCCGTCTCCACCACTCCCGGCGAGCAGGCTATTGCTATCGAGCTTGAACGCCTGCGCGCCCTCGATCTCAGCACCCGCCGCCGCGTTCTTCGCGCCGCTACCCGGCAGCTCGGCGTTCGGCTCGGCTTCGACGACGTTGCCCGTCTCATCGCCCTGATCGAAGCGAGGCCCGGTGGCGCGCTGCAACTCGCTGGCGGTCTCCGCGCCCAGCGCTCAGTCCGCGAACTGCAACTTCACCGCCAGCCCGATTCGGGCACCGCCGGGCCAACTTCGGTGTAGCGCAATCGAACTCCCGTCCAGTTTCGGAACAAAACCTCCGATGAATCGATTAGCGCGGAGTAGAATCAGATTAATTTGAGCTGGAACGCATCAGAAGCAGAAAGCCCGTAACCGGATCGCCTCCACCTTCGTCTCGGTTCTGCGTCTAATCAACAAGCAACACCGCGCGCCTTTGCGCCGGCTCCGGTTTCACTACCGTAGCGATTCACCACACCGGAGATTTGGGAGATGCACTTGAATTCAACCGTAAAGCAGATACTCACCGGCGTCTTCATGATCACCTGCCTCATCATTCTGTGGCAGTTCGTCAAAGGCTCCAACGCCGGTCCAGACAAAGGCATCAGCCTTACTCAGCTCTTGAACGACGCAGACCAAGGCAAGGTCGCCGACGTTATGGTCAATGGGCAGGAGGTCACTGGCCACTATTCAGACAAGAGCCTCTTCCACACCCAGGTACCTACCGGCTACAACGACCTTTACACCAATCTCCGCCAGCATGGCGTGAACATCAACATCAAGGACCAGAACTCGAACGCTTGGCTCGGCATCCTGATCCAATTTGCGCCTGTCGTCCTGATGCTTGGTCTTTGGCTCTTCCTGATGCGCCAGATGCAGTCCGGCGGCAACAAAGCCATGAGCTTCGGAAAGTCGCGCGCCCGCCTGCTCTCCATGCAGCAAAAGAAGATCACCTTCAAGGATGTCGCCGGTGTCGACGAAGCGAAGGAAGAGCTCAAGGAGATCATCGAGTTCCTGCGTGAATCGGCAAAGTTTCAGAAGCTCGGCGGTCGCATCCCCAAGGGCGTCCTGCTCGTCGGACCTCCGGGCACCGGCAAGACCCTGCTTGCACGGGCTGTTGCAGGCGAAGCGAACGTTCCCTTCTTCTCCATCTCCGGCTCGGACTTCGTTGAAATGTTCGTCGGCGTCGGCGCATCTCGTGTGCGTGACCTCTTCGAGCAGGGCAAGAAGAATGCTCCCTGCATCATCTTCATCGACGAGATCGACGCGGTCGGACGCCACCGCGGTGCAGGTCTCGGCGGCGGACACGACGAGCGCGAACAGACGCTGAACCAGCTTCTGGTCGAGATGGACGGCTTCGAGGCGAACGATGGCGTGATTCTCGTAGCTGCCACCAACCGCCCCGACGTGCTCGATCCTGCTCTGCTCCGCCCTGGCCGCTTCGATCGCCGCGTCATCGTCGACCGTCCGGACATCCGTGGCCGCGAAGAAGTTCTCAAGGTCCACTCGAAGAAGGTTCCCATGGCCGAAGACGTGAATCTCAACGTCCTCGCCCGCGGCACACCTGGCTTCTCCGGTGCCGACCTGGCCAACATGGTCAACGAGGCCGCCCTCACCGCAGCCCGCTTCAACCGCAAGGCCGTCCATATGTACGACTTCGAGGTGGCCAAGGACAAGGTGATGATGGGCGCGGAGCGCAAGTCTATGCTCCTCACGGACGAAGAGAAGAAGGTTACCGCCTACCACGAAGCCGGCCACACTCTTGTCTCCGCCCTCCGGGAGCACTCCGACCCTCTCCACAAAGTGACGATCATCCCACGCGGCATGGCCCTGGGCGTCACTGTCTACCTCCCCGAGGAAGACAATCACACCGTTACCAAGGACTATCTCGAAACTCGCATGGCCACCTTGATGGGTGGACGCTGCGCCGAGGAGATCTTCCTCAAGAAGATGACCACTGGCGCGGGCAACGACATCGAGCGCGCCACCGATCTCGCCCGCAAGATGGTTTGTGAGTTCGGCATGTCCAAGCTCGGCCCCATGACTTTCGGCAAGAAGGAGCAGGAGGTCTTCCTGGGCCGCGAGATCGGCCAGTCCCGTGACTTTTCAGACGACACTGCTCGACAGATTGACGCGGAAGTCCGCTCCTTCGTAGACGCCGGGTACAAGGCCGCTTATACCATTCTCGAGACAAATCAAGACATCATGCACCGCATGTCTGCTGCCCTACTGGAGCGTGAGACTTTGGATGCCCTTGAGATCAAAATGATAATCGAAGGCAAGGAACTCCCCGTCGCCCGCTCGCCGCTCTCAAGCGTCGATCCCGGCTCGGGCGAGACTCAGAAGATCCTCAAGCCCGAAACTGGCCCAGGACGCAAGCCCGGCTTCGGTGAAGGACAACCTAGTCCGGCTTAACCTAAACTCAACACGAAACAAGAGCGGCCTGCGGGTCGCTTTTGTTTTGCCCCAAATGCCAAGGCTAAGTGCGACAATAGCCTCAGCGGATGCGATCTCTCCTTCCCACCCTTCTCCTCGCCGTGACCGGTTGCGGCTACCACGCGGTTGGCTCGGCCTCGCATCTGCCCGCAAACGTCCGCACCCTCGCCGTGCCCATCTTCACCACCCACGTGCAGAACTTTCACACGGAGATGACCTTCACGCAAGCCGTCGTCCGCGAACTTAACACCCGCACCAAATACGTCATCGCCAGCACCGACCGCAACGCCGACGCCGTCCTCCGTGGCACCATTCTCGCCGAGTCCGTTGCGCCTCTTACCTACGACTCCTCCAGCGGCCAGACCGCCAGCTATCTCATCACGATCACAGCCAAAATCGTCCTCACCGCGCGCGACGGACGCGTCCTCTACCAGAACGACGCTTTAGGCTACCGCGAGCAGTTCCAGTCCACCCAGGACCTCAACGGCTTCATTCAGGAGGACGCCCCCGCCGTCCGCCGCGTCGCCCACGACTTCGCCCAGGCCGTGGTCGCCGACATGCTGGAGTCCTTCTAAATGCCCGCTCCGACGCCGAACCTCCGCAGCTTCGCCTCCAGCGACCGCTTCCTCGCCGAGATCGCCTCCCCCAACCTCCGTCTAGGCTACGTTCTGGTCGGTGACGAGGTCTTCCTCTACGAGCGCTGCCGCAAAGGCGTGCTCGCCACCCTCGTCCCCAAGGATCTCCGCGACTTCTGCTTCACCGACGCCGACCTCGCCGACACTTCCATCTTCGAGCTCCTTGATCGCGCCCAAACCCCCTCGCTCATGGCGCCCTTCCAGGTCTTCTTCATCCGAGGCCTCAAGACCCTCTACGGTCGCGGGAGCAAAAAGGAAGAGTTCGCCGCCATCGACGCCTACTTCCGCTCGCCCAACCCACAGTCGCTGCTGCTCTTCGTGGCTGACCACCTCCGCATTCCCGTTGACCTCCGCAAGATGGACTACCAGGACAAGGAGCGTTACGACCGCATCCGCGAGACCCTCGGCGAGTCCTGCGGCATGGTGGACCTCGCCCGCGTGGATGAGGCCGACGCCGTCCGCTGGATCAGCGCCACCGCCGAAGCCCGCCACACCGCCATCGATGCCGACGCCGCCCATGAGCTCGCCGACGCCCTCGGCGCGGATATGATGCTCATCGCCTCCGAGGTCGAGAAGCTGCTGCTGTACGTCGAAGGTCGTGGCCGCATCACCCTCGGCGACGTCGAAACCATGGTCCTCGCCGCCAAACAGCGTTCCCTGTACGAGCTGACCGACGCCATCTCCCTCCGCGACCGTCCCCGCGCGCTCGCCCTGCTCCACGGCCTGCTCAACGCCTCAGACGGGGGTGAAGACGCCGCCATCGGCCACCTCTATATGCTCGCCCGCACCTTTCGCCAGATGCTCATCATCTCCGAGCGGAACGTCCGCGACTCCCGCGCCCTCTGTCAGGCGCTTTGGCAAGGCTTCCGCATGCCCCCCTTCGCCGCCGACGAGCTTATCCGTCAGGCCCGCCGCTACCGCACCCGCCGCGCCCTCACCCAGGCCCTCCGCCAGATCGCCCGCGCCGACCTCGAACTCCGCTCCAGCCCCGCCAACAAACTCCTCGTCTTGGAACGGCTGGTACTCGCTTTGGCTACAGAGCCGAAGCCGGAGAGCTTTGCCGTGCCTAACCAGATCGGCATAGAACTGAGCTAATGCAGCTTATTCGCTCCTGTCGGTCATCGATTCGTGGCCGAAATTCTATAAAAACACATATGATCTAACAAAATAAAGCACTTAGCTAGTGGTAGCAAAGTAGTCATCAGCAAAGTTGTACACGTTGTGGGCACTTTTTCTAAACGGTTAATTACCTTGTCAACAACAAGATGGGCGAGGGAGCTAAGCGGACGGCAAAGCCAGCAGTTCGACCAATGCAGCTCAAAGAGCTATATCAACAGCCGCACGCCGGGATAGTTGGCCAACAGTCTGTCGCTCGAGACAAAAACGAGATTTTCGACGATCGCTTGCGCCACCAGCATACGATCGAGAGGATCGCGATGGATCATATGCAATGGTGCCGCATACTCGGCATGGGCTGTGTGGGCACTAAATATCCGAGCCGAACTCTGTTCGGAGGCAGGTGTAGCAAGGATGAGCTTTCCTTCGACCGCTTTAATACTTAGCTCCCACACCGTCACCGCGCTTACAAATACATCGTTCGCTCGATCAGCAAGGATGTCCTTCTGCCAGGAGGGTACAAGATTGGGATTGCCGTCGAGGTGAAGCAGAATGTGCGAATCAAAAAGCAGCCGCACCGTCTAATAACCCCATTCCTTCAACTCGTCCTCGGACATTGGTTCGTAGAAATCCGGCGCAATATACGTAACCCCAAGGAGGTTCTGCCCAAACACCCGCTTACCCGCACTCGTCTTAGACGGAACAGTAACCAACCGCGTCGCGGCCCGTCCCGCGCGCTCGATCAGAATCTCTTCTCCATTTTCCGCGCGGTCCAGCAACTCGCCGAGATGCTCCCGTGCCTCGCTCAACGCCACAGAACTCGCCATGTGCCGCCTCCATCCATCACGAGTGTAACGCCGCCAACCCCACGGAAGGCAAACCAACCTTCAGTTCGCGACTACCACCGTCACCCCCGCTGACACCCGCGTATTGTTCCCCATATCGTGCGCCCAAATCTGCAAGGTATGCTGCCCGTTGCTCAGCGTGGACGTGTCCAGCGCATACACATACGGCGCGCCCGTTATCCGGCGCGTCCCCACCTCTGTCCCATCCACCATCAGGAACGAACCGGCCGCGTCCAGCTGAAGATTGATCCGGCCCTGAACCTGAATCATTCCTGAGACCGCGCTGCCCGCAGATGGAGCTGTGATCGCCACCGGTGCGATGGATACCGGCGCGGGGGATGGAGACGGCGTAGGTGTAGGGGAGGGGGCGGGCGTCGGTGTAGGAGAGGGAGAAGGCGTGGCCACATTCGCGACCGTCACCGGTACCGTAGGCGACAAGGACGTCACGTTGTTCACATCATGCGCCCAAAGCTGCAGCGCGTGCGTCCCATTGCTCAGCGTGGACGTGTCCAGCGGATACACGAACGGCGCACTCGACACCCGCCGCGTCCCAATCTCCGCCCCATCCACCATCAGGTACGATCCCGCCGCGTCGAGCTGCACACTGATTGATCCCGTCACCTGAATTGCACCAGACACCATGCTTCCGGCCGTCGGAGCCGTAATCGTCACCCCGCTGTTGACCGGAGCCGGTGCCGGTGGTGCGGGAGGTGCGGGCGCGGGAGGTGCGGGCGCGGGAGGTGCGGGCGCGGGAGGCGTGGGAGGCGGGGTCCCAACTCCAGCATCCGCATAGATCTGCACGACCGTGGGATTGTTTGCCTGCCAGTAATCCGCATGGACCATCAGCACATCGCCGCGCTTCACCGAAGCCGTTAGCTGCGCCTGGTGCGCCGCCAGCACATTCGGGTCGACATCGTTGATCAGGTTTGCAGAGAACGCCTTCGGATAGTAGTTGTAGACCGAAAGGTCCGTCCCAAGATCGCCGTGGAAGATGAACGTCTCGAATGGCGCGGTGTACGCGTAGTGCTTCGGTGTCGTCTCTTCGGGGATCAGCAGCGAGTCCGGCAGTGCCGCTGCGGCCTGCTGAAAGAGGCTGGCGTCGAGCACCGCGCCGTTCGACTCCACGGTCGAATCGATATAGAACAGCGTCGCCCCCCAGCGATCATGAGCATACTTCATCTTGCGCGTAATCTCCGCCACAATCTGCGCGTCCGGCAGATACACCTGCTGCGCTGTCCCATCGGCCGCCATCGTAAAGTGCTGCGGGCGGATGCAGACTCCCACCCGAAAGCCCGCGTCGCGCATCGTCTTGAAGTATGCGTCGTCGAGCTTCATCCCTTTGTACGGCGAGCTGGTGTCGGTAATCGCGCTCTCCATCTCCGGCGCGACCTGCGCGATCTGGTCCGGCGCGCACACATAGCTCGTCACTTGCGGATACTGCTCCCCTTCGATGTCCCACGTAATCACACCTTGCGCGTTCAGCCGTTGCAGGTTGACGACCGTGTTCTGCGCCTGCTGCAATACCCGCGTCTGGAGCTTCGACAACCCGGCGGGCGTTCGCACATCGAAGTCCGCCGCGTTCGAGTCATTGAAGTACCGCCGCGGGTTGTTGGGGAAACCGCCCGGCTTGCTCGGATCGCCCTGCGGCGAGCTCGCCAGATACGCCGTCCCGATGATCCGCCGGTCCGTCCAGTTGATCTGCGGAGGCCATGTCGCCGCCCAGCTCGCATACGCGTCCGCTGCTAGCGTGCCCGCCGCCGTGCCCGAGGGCGCAAACCGCAGCGACACCGTAAATTTATCCGTCTGCCCCGGCATGACCGGTCGATCGTTGTGTGGCTGAAAACTCGCAAGCCCGTCCGGAGCCGTGCCGCTAATCAACGTTGTATAGCCTACGCCCGATCCGCCAGCGGGTAAGAAGCCGCTGTATAACGGCTTGCCGGCGTCGGGCACCACTGCCGCCACCTCGCCTGAGCCAAAATCCGCCAACGTCACGCTCGGTCCCGTCGTGTTGTACGCCAGCTGCGCATAGCTGGGATCGTTGAAGCCCACCGGCAGCACCGGCAGACGCAGCGCAAGCGGATAGATCGCCGCCCCGTCCAGGATGACGCCGGAGTTGCCATTGTTCGTCTGCGTTACGTTCATATCTAGCGTGTTGCCGGCCTGCTGAAAGGCAACCTGGATCGAGCCCCATACAAAGCTGTACGTCCAGGCCTTCGCGTTCGCGTCCCACCGGCGGCCGTCGTTGTTCTCGCCCCACCCGTACTCGCCTGAGGAAATCTGGCTACCCTTCAGGTCCGTCATCTTCATGTGCCAGATGTGGAACCCGTCTCCTGGCGACGCGCTCAGGTCCTCGAGCGTTACTCCTTTGTACGCCAGCGTCTGGATACCATTGGCACCATAGGTCACCTTAAGATCGCTTTGCGCCCGCAACTTCAACGCCGAGAAAAGCGCCACTAAGAAGAGAACCGCAACCAAACCACCCTGAACCAACTTTTTGCCTTGTGTCACGCAACCGCCTTCATTGATGCAGGAATATCTGATCGTCTCACAGTAGATATGCAACTCGTCGACCGTCCGTGCAGGTACGACGACTCATCACAAAAGCCACTCTTTATTTGCTTTCAACCAGTTAGCCATATGTTGTGTTAATTACATTAGCAGACGCTTATGATTTGTCACGCGAAATGTAGTGGGACCACGCCGCGGTAGATTACTCTGATAAGAAACATCCCATGTCAAGAACTGACAAATCTTCCATTGCAAGCATCAGAGAGCCCATGAACCGACTCCGCCGATGGTTTCCCATCTCCTTGACCGAGGCGTTCATTGCCTTCATGTATCTCTGCGCCACGCTCCAATACGTACGCTATTACAGCAAAGCCACGTTCCTCTACCTCAACATGGACCGTTATCTGAACGGCCATGAGCGGTTGCCCTTTCAGGAGCGTGTTCTACCCATCTTCATTATCAAACCTCTGGTGCAGTCGCCCTGGATCGCACATCACCTGATGCACGAGAACGGCAACTTCACCGCCGCTCGAGGCCCACTCTATATCATCAGCCTGCTGGCTCTATTGATCGCGGGTATCTTCGTTCAAAAGCTGTATAACCGCCTCAGCCGGGATGGCGCGCTTAAGTTCCTCGTCTATCCCGTCTTCCTCCATGTCATTATGTGGAGCTACACCATCCACAACGAGGCCGACTTCTCCTATCCTTATGATATGTTGAGCGTCGCCTTCTTTGCGGCGGGCCTCTTCTTCATCTACACGAGAAAGTTTCTACCACTGGCGCTGATCGTCGCCGTTGGCACGCTGAACCGCGAAACCACTCTCTTTCTCGTCGGGATCTTCTTCCTCGACGCGGCCAGTGTGCCCTCGACCCGCGCCATCGCTCGCCGCTTCTCCCTAACGACCGTTCCATGGGCCCGCGTGGCTGTTCTGTTCGCAATTTGGCTCGCCATCAAGGTCACGCTCATGCGCCATTATGCGCACAACGACAACTCGGAAAACTTCGTTCGCTTTGCCTACAACTTCGGCGAACTGAAGCCCCGGCTCTGGCCCGCACTCCTGAACATCTGCGGCTACATGCTGCCCGTCGTCTTTGTGCTGCGCCAGTATCTTCGGCCCGCACGCTTCGCCAACTACCTTTTCATCTTTCCGGTGTGGTTCGCCGTCATGTTTTACACCGGCGTCATCGTGGAGACGCGCGTCTATGGCGAGCTCTGCTCTTTCACGGCCATCGCGCTTGTTCTCGAGATTGAGCAGTATCTGCGTGATCGCAACGAAAGCTTCCCCGTAGTTCCTTACGCCACACGCGAAGTAACCGAGCCGCAGCACCATGAGGCAGCCGCCTGATGGCATTTTGCGTGCTAAACCAGCCCCCAACGGGTACCCTGTCCTGGTGACCTCTTCAGAACAGGATGCCCTTCCCGCACTTGGGGAGCATCGTCTCGCTCGATGGTTGACCATCCTGCTCTTCACGGGCATCGCAGTCATCTGCGCGCTGCCCGTCCTCTCCCGCGATCCATGGATGATCTTCGTTCAGGACGACCTGCTTTACTATCTCAAGGTCGCACAGAACATCGCTCACGGACACGGCTCTACCTTCAACGGAATCGTTCCCACCAATGGCTATCAGCCGCTCTGGCTCCTCGTTTTACTCTGCGTAAGCTACGTAACAGAGAGTGGACGCGCGGTTCTCGCCTTCCTTGCCGTCAGCAACGTCGTCGCCGCGTGTGCGACCTTTCTGCTCGCGCGATCGCTTCTCCGCTCTACCGGTGTTCGCTCGCTCCTTGCCTTTGCGCTAGCCAGCTTCGTCACCCTTTACTCGCTCACGCTCTTCTTCTACGGCATGGAGGTGACGCTCACCGTCCCCATCGTGCTGGGCGTGCTCTGCCTGTTGCGACATACAGCGTGGCTCAGCCGTTCCCCCCTGCATACCTTCGCACTCGGCTTGCTGCTCTCCACCATGGTGCTCTCGCGCATCGATACCCTCATCCTGGGTGGTCTGATACTCGCCGGCATCCTCGTAACGCCCTCTCTACGCGGTCTACTCCGTCCAGCCCTGGTGCTTGGCACGGGGCTGGGACTCCTCCCGATCCTCTTTTACTTTCTGCTCAATCACCGCTTCTTCCACACCTGGCTGCCCATCTCCGGGATGGCCAAAGAGCTGAAAGCAAATCACATCCCCTCCATTGAACCGTGGCGCGTCTTCTTCCATCCCCTTGCGGGCGGATTTGCTCTGATCCTTGTTGCCGCGCTTCTGCTGCTGCACACGGTACGCGAACGTCTCTCCCCGATGGAGCGCATCCTCTACCCTGCCGTCATCGTCTTTCCCTTCATCTACTACTTCATCCTTTGCTGTGTAAGTGATTGGACCCTATGGGGTTGGTATATGTACCCTATTCGTACCGCACTCTGCGTCAGCCTTGTCATCTTCTGCCTTTGGCCCACATCCACCCGCCTGCTCCAGCAACCTATCGTCACGGCCATCCTTGTGCTCCTTGTCTTCGTTTCCCTTGGGGTCATGCGTTGGCGACGGCAGCAGACCGATATCTACGCGGCCTCGGTTGAGATCCAGAACTTCGCCGCCACCCACCCCGGCACCTATGCGATGGGAGACCGTGCCGGCCGGGTCGCCGCCCTGATTCCCGATCCCGTCCTCCAAACCGAGGGCCTAATGATGGATCGTGATTTCCTTCAATTGGTCGCCGCCCGGACACCTCTGCGCGACGTGCTCGCCCGCTATCACGCGCAGTATTACATTGGTACCGCTTATGAACCGTACAGCGGTTGTTTCGAGGCCGCCGAACCCGCCAAGGCCGGTCCCACCTCCGCCAAGATGCGCGCGGAGTTTTGCGAGAAACCTTTGGCCACCTTTAATCACGATGGAGTGACCACCTTGATCTACGATCTACCAACACCAGCCGGACGGTAGCCCCTCAAACGTACCAAAGACGCTCACGTCGCGTGTATCTTAGCCGATAAGTATGATTTAAGTACCGGTACTTAGCCCGTCATACGGTAAATCTTGAGTAACTTCCCTGCATTTACAGGCGACTTCCGTCATCCAATAGATTCAGGACAACGTCACTTACTAAGAGCATGCCAACCATACATCCAACTCGCCGCGCCCTTCTTCTCCTTACGTTTGGAGTAAGCCTGCTTGCGCCCGCTCAGACCACGCTCAACCGCCGTCCTGCGCCGGCACCCGAATACGTTCTTGGGGCTGGCGACCAGATCGTCCTCCACGTGACAGATATGGAAGAGCTCTCCGATAAACCTGTCCGCATCGACCCGAACGGCTTCATCGACCTTCCCATGGCTGGACGCATGGAGGCCGCCGGTTTGACCATCGACCAGTTCAAGGCGGCGCTGACCGCAAAGCTCACCAAGTACATCGACTCGCCCCAGATCACCCTCAACCTGACCGACGACCAGAGCCGCCCCGTCTCCATCGTCGGTGAAGTCACCTCACCCGGCGTCCACCAGCTCCAGGGGCCTAAGCGCCTTATCGAGGTCATCTCGCTCGCCGGTGGAGTCAGATCCGACGCCGGTCCGCGCGTCATCGTCACCCGTGAAAACAAATGGGGGTTGTTGTCTATCTCCGGCGCAAAGATTGACCCCACCACCGGCGTGTCCACAGCCAGCCTCTCGCTCGACGACCTCATGGCCTCGAAGAACCCAGCCGACAACATCGAGGTGCAGCCCAATGACGTAATCTCCATTCCGAAAGCCGAGCTCATCTACGTCGTGGGCAACGTCAAGAAATCCGGCGGCTTCCAGCTCTCTTCCCATGCCAACATCACGATTCTCCAGGCTGTCTCGCTCGCCGAGGGCCTTGACAAGACCGCAAACGCCAGCCACGCCCGCATCCTCCGACCAGCCCCGGGCAACGACGGGAAGCCGCTCGAAATCCCCGTGGACATTAAGGCGATCTTTGCCGGGAAAGCGCCGGACGTGCCCCTCTACGGCAACGACATCCTCTATGTCCCCAATAGCGCGTTGAAGTCCTCCAGCCGCCTTACCGAGGGCATCCTCTTAGCCGCTACGGGAGCGGCCATCTATCGCTTCTAGCCGCTTCCAGGCCGCTTCTAAGGAACTCAAGATAACCCTATGCCGAATCCGCCCATCAACAACCGCACGCTCCGCTCCATGCCGCTAGGCTCCCAGGGCGCGCGCGACCTCGACGCCGTCCCCGGCGATCCGCGCCGCGTTGCCCGCCGCGCCGACGACCGAGACGCTCGCCGCGACTCCATCGACTTCCCCCGCCCCTTCCCGACGGAGCGCTCGTCTGAGCAACGCGGCAACCTCTTCGCCGACTACCTTCGCACCATCTCCCGCTACCGGTGGCCCATCGCCGCGTTCGCGTTTGCTGGTGTTCTGCTTAGCTTCCTGCTCAACTTCACCGCCCTTCCCTACTATCGTGCCCGCACTTCGCTGGACATCCAAAGCCTCAACGGCGACTTCCTGAACCAGCACAGCGTCAATCCCACCGGAGAGGCTGGCACCTCTACCGAGGTCAACGTCCAGACCCAGGTCAAGCTTCTCCAAAGCGAGACCCTGCTCCAGCGCACTGTCGACAAGCTCAAAGCCGAGCCCGCCCCCGCCGACCTCCACCCCACCGATCTCGCCTCAACCTTCGCCCGCGATCTACACCTTGGAGGCGGCAAATCCCTCTCCTATAACGATCTCGTAGATGATACCGCCAAGCGCGTTGTCGTCAAGCCCTTCGGCGTCACCCGCCTGGTCGAGATCACCTGCGACTCCTGGAACGCCGCCTTCGCCGCCAAGTTCTGCAATACCCTAACCACCGAATACCGCAATCTCGACCTCCAAACCCGCGGAGAGGAGTCGGATCGTACTAGCCAGTGGCTCACTACCCAAGTCGCCGACATTAAAGCCAAGGCCGAAGAGTCCGAGCGCAAGCTGGTTGCGGCCACTGGCGGCAACGGCCTCATCCTCTCGCAGGACAGCAACTCCGTGGGTGAAGACCACCTCCGCACCCTCCAGGGCGAACTCGTCCGGGCCCAGGCCGACCGCATGGAGAAGGAAGCGCAGATGCGGACCGCCAGCACCGCCGCTCCCGGCACCACTCCCGGCATCCTGGACAGCCCCGACTACCGCAACTACCAGCAAAAACTGGCCGACCTTCGCGCTGAGGTGGCCCGCCTCGTTCCGCCTCTCACCGAGGAAAATCCTAAGGTCATCCATCTCCGTTCTGAAATTAGCGAAGTCGAAGCCGGCATGGCTGCGTCGCGCTCCACCAGCTCAGATCGCCTCCAGAACGAGTACCAATCCGCCCGCCACCGCGAGATGCTCCTCAATGCCGCCTTCGAGGCGCAGGAGGGTGCCGTCTCCTCCGACCTCGGCAAGGCCGCCCAAGTCAACCTCCTCCGCCGCGAGGTGGAGTCCGAGCAGCAGCTTTATCAGACCATGCTCCAGCGCGCCAAAGAGGCTTCGCTCGCCTCCGCCATGCAGGCCTCCACCATGCGCGTGGTCGACGCCGCCAAAGTTCCCCGTGTCCCCTTCACACCCAAGCGCGGCGGTGCGGCTGCGGCCGGCCTCCTGCTGGGCAGCCTCTGCGGTGTTGGCATGGCATTCTATAAAGACCGCAAGATCCAGGTCTTCCGCGTCCCCGGCGAGGTCGAACGCTTCCTCCATGTCGCCGAACTCGGCGTAATTCCCACCGCTGAAACCCGCGGCCACTTCGCCGCGCCCCTCCGTTCCTCGCTCATTCCCTTCAACCGTAACTCCAGCCTTCCCCAGGCCGACCAGCAGGACGGCGCGCTCGGGCTGGCCAAGTGGGGCGACGCCTTCTCCGTCGTCGCCGAGGCCTACCGTTCCGCCACCTTCTCCATCCTGCTCACTGATGACGCCAGCCGCCGCGCTCGCGTCTACGTCGTCTCCAGCCCCAATGCCGGCGAGGGAAAGACTACTGTCACGTCCAACCTCGGCGTAGCGCTCAGCAAATCCAAGCTCCGCACCGTCATCGTCGACGGCGACCTCCGCAAGCCCGGCATGCACACCGCACTCAACGTCGCCAACAACTTCGGCCTCCGCAACATTCTCCGTGGCGAGATCGACGCGGATCGCGCCCCTGTCGACCTCTTCTGCAAACCCACCGCTATCCCCAACCTGTCGATCATCCCGGCGGGCACCGGCTCCGAAGAGGTAGTCGAACTTCTCCACTCCGCCCATCTCGCCAGCCTCATCGACCGGCTCCACCGCGAGTTCGATGTCGTCCTCATTGACACTCCGCCGATGCTCCACATGGCTGACGCCCGCATCTTCGCTCACTACGCGCAGGGCGTCCTGCTGATCCTCCGCGCTGGCGTCACCTCCCGCGAACAAGCCGGCAAAGCCCGCGACCTCTTCGACCGCGACCGCGTCCGCCTCGTGGGCACCATCCTCAACGCCTTCGATCCCCGCAGCGAAGGACTGAAGAACTACTACGAGTCCTACTACCGCTATAAGGATCAGGTTGAATCTGCGGAAAAGGTAGCCGCATCCCTATGAAGCCGGTGAGCGCAGCTCCTGCTTCTCCGGCTTGTCATTGCCAAGGCGTACCTTCGTTTGCAGCCGCATTGGAATACGATCGACCTAGGCAAGCCTTTGTCTCTGCCTTTCTGGTTTGTCATTCCCGAAGGGAATCTGCGTTTGCAGCCGTTACAACATGAACCAAACAGCGCTAGAGGATCTGCCTGAAGAGCTAAGCCCTCCCGTTCCCGTGGGCGCGGGTGCCATCCCCACGCACGTCACCAAACGCCTTATCGGGGGCACTTCAGCCCTGGGTGCCAGCCTCATCATTGAGCGTGGCGCGGGCTTCCTCGCCAACATTCTCGCCGCACGCCTGGGCGGTCCCGCCACCTTCGGCGCGTACTCACTCGCCATCACCACCGCCAACAACATCTCCACCTACGCCGCTGGAGGCATCGGCTCGACCGCCGCCCGCTTCTCCGGCAAGTACCCCCTCGGCGGCCCCGGCTACCGCACCCTCGCCCGCGTCCTCGCCATCGTCTCCGTCGCCTCCGCTCTTCTCGCTGCGCTCGGCCTCTGGGCCGGAGCCGCGCCCATCGCCCACCTCCTCCACAAAGAGACCCTCACTCCGCTCCTCCGCTGGGCCGCCCTTTCCGCCGCTGGCATTATCATTCTGGAGTGTGCTCGCGGCTTCTTCGTCGGCCAGCACCGCCTCTACGCCCTTGTGCTCCTCTCCGTAGTCGTCGGCGTCGGCATGATCTCGCTCATCCCCCTCGCCGCGACCATGCACAGTCCCATCCGCATGATCGTCTCGCAGGGGCTCATCACCACCACCGCCGTGCTCATCTGCCTCGCGTTCGCACGACGGCTGGGCCTGTTTGCGCCCGCCTCCACCCTCTCTCTCCCGCTCGGGCCCATGCTCCGAGAGATTTGGTCTTACGGCTTCATCCAGCTCGCCGGTCTGGTGGGCGCAAACCTCGCCGGATGGTGGCTCACCGCGCTCGTCGCCCGCTCCGACACCACGCTCGCCCAAATGAGCTTCTTCGCCATCGCCAACCAACTCCGCAACATCGTCTCGCTCGCCCCGCAGCAGCTCACTGAGAGTAGCTACGCCATCATGGCCGACCCCGAGTCCGAGCGCTCCAGCACACCGCACCACGTCATGGCCCTCTGCACCTACGCCGCCACCTTCGCCGCCTTTCTGCTCGCCGCCGGCGGGATCATCGCCGTCCCTTGGCTTCTGAACCTCTTCTGGGGACGTGCCTACCAGGCCGCCGCCATGACCATCGCCGTCGCTCTCGCCACTGCCGTCGTCCACATGGGCAACGCTCCCGCCGCCGCCCGCCTCTCGATCGTCAACATCCGGGCCGCCGGAGTCATCAACACCATCTGGGCCATCTTCGTCGCCGCCGCCGCAACCGTCTTCCTGCTCCATCACGGCAGCGCCCGCGACGCAATGGGCATCTATCTCGCCGGCCATATTCTCTCCTCCATCCTCGTCCTTGCCGTACTCCAGCGCAAAGACGCCGTTCCACGCGGTATGGTCACCGTCTTCGCTCTAGGCAGCGCTGCCGGTGTCCTTCTCGTCGCACTCGCTCTCCTCCGAGATCTCCACCCAGCTAACGCCCTCGCGATCACCGCAGCCATGCTCCTCCTTGCCGCCGCCGCTACCATCGCTCTCTATGTGCTTGGCAAACAACATCGTTGGCTGCCTTCCGCCGCCCGCATCCAAGCCCTCATGCAGGGACCGCTGCAACGAGTTCTCCGCCGGAGACACCATGCTGCATAACGAGATGTCACCCGAGCCCACAACGACGCCGCTGCGCCTCCTCGCCTACGTCCACATGCGCAACATCCACGCCTCTACCGGCGCGGGCCGCGTCGCCCGTCAGCTCACCGAGCACCTCGCCCTCCGTAACGACATCTCCCTCCGCATCCTCGCAGACGCCGCCGACCACGCGCGCATCCTCCCCCTCGTCCGTGCGCCCTGGGAGACCTTCCGCTTCCACACCTTCGCCCGCGACACCTCGCGCCAGCAGGCTCTCTGGTACGCCTTCCACCGCGCCGACGCCGAGGCTTTCTGGCCAGAAGCCCAAATCGTCTTCTGTACCGGCGAATCCTACGTCCCCACCCGCCGCGCCCGGCTCGCCGTCACCGTTCACGACGCCGCTTACTTTGAAGAAGGCGCGCACCACGCCAATTTTGCCTTCCTCAAGCAGAAGCTCAAGTGGAAGCTCCTCTTCCACACCCTCGCCCGCAAAGCCGACATGTTCCACACCGTCTCGCACTTCTCCGCCGAGCGCCTCGCCTACTTCTTCCCGGCCATCGCCTCCCGCCTCCGCGTCGTCCACAACGCCGTCACCCCGCACTTCTTCCAGCCTGTCCCCGAGACCGGCAAGCAGTTCCTTCGCGACCATAATCTAGCCGACCGCCCCTATATCCTCGTCCCCGGCGGCCTCCACTTCCGCAAAAACGCCGAGCTGATCCTCGCGGCCGCACCCGAGCTCCTCCGCCGCCACCCCCACCTCCAGATCGCCGTCGTCAACCACTCCAACCCCCTCTACGCTCAGCGCGCCGCCACCCTCGGTTCCAACTTCCGCCTCCTCGGCTTTGTCGACGACGACGCTCTTCACGCCCTCTACGCCGCGGCCACCGTCGTCTGGTTCCCCTCGCGCTATGAGGGCTTCGGTCTCCCCGTCGTTGAAGCCATGGCCACCGGCGCGCCCGTCGTCGCCAGCAACGCCTCGTCGCTCCCCGAGATCGCCGCCAACGCCGCCCTCCTCGTAGACCCCGCCAACCCCGAAGCCCACATCACCGCCCTCGATTCGCTCCTGACCGACGAAGGAGCCCGTCAGCAGCTCTCCACCGCCGGTCGCCAACGCGCCGCGCAGTTCACCTGGGCTTCCTCCGCAGCCCAGATCAAGCATCACTTCGACACCCTCCTATGACGACGCCCGCGCGCCTTTCCACCCATCTGAAATCCACGCCTTCGTCTCCGCCGCCGGCGCATAAAGCCGTCGTCGTCCATAGCGGAGCCCGCGATGCCTACCAACTCGCCCTTGCCCTTTCCGAAGCCGGCCTGCTCGACCGTCTCATCACCGACCTCTTCTGGCCCGTCGACCGCCGCCGCGTCCTCCTCCTCACTAATGTCCTCCCTATGCGCCTCCAAAATCTCCTCTGGTCCCGCGCCGAGCCGCATCTGCCCTCGCGCCTCGTCCGTTCTTTCCGCTTTACAGGTCTCGCCACCCTCCTGCTCGATAAGCTACCCAGAGCCCCCGCCGCCCTCCGCCGCCGCATGATGCGCCGCACCGACGCCATCCTTGGCCGCGTCGCCGGCAAGCGCGCCCGCCGCACCGGTTCCGCTCTCGTCGCATACAGCTATTACGCCTACGACGCCTTCCGTGCCTCCAAGAAACCCGGCGTCCTCTTTCAACTCCATCCGCACCCCGCCTCCATGCGCCGCATCCTCACCGAAGAGCTTCAAGCCCATCCTGACTGCGCCGCCTCCCTCCAGCAGGAGTGGGAGCTCTCGCTTCCCGAAGAAGACTTCAACCACCTCGTCCTTGAACCCACCATGGCGGCCAAGATCCTGGTCGCCTCCTCCTTCACCAAATCCACCCTGGTCGAAAACGGCATACCAGCCGATCGCGTTGATGTCGTTCCTTATGGCGTCGACATCGTCCGCTTCTACCCCGCGCCGCACTTCCGCGCCGCTTCCAGTGCTCCCCTTCACCTCCTGTTCGTCGGTCGCATCAACCAGCGCAAAGGCATCAAGTATCTGCTCGAAGCCCTCCGTCTTCTGAACAATCCCGCGATCCATCTCACCGTCTGCGGCCGGGTCGTCGACGGTCTGGAACTCTTCAAACCCTTCGGCGCGCAAGTCACCGTCCGCCCTTCGGTCAGCATCCCGGAGCTCGTCCACGCCTACCAATCCGCCGACCTCTTCGTCTTCCCCTCCGTTGCGGAAGGCTTTGGCCAGGTTTTACTGGAAGCGCTCGCCAGCGGACTCCCTATTCTCTCTACCACCCGCACCGCCGCCCCCGACCTCATCCAGGAAGGCGTGGAGGGCTGGGTCGTCGAGCCGCGCTGCCCCGACCTGCTCGCCGAGCGTATCGCCTGGGCCGCCACCCATCGCACCGAGTTGACCGCCATGGGCAAAGCTGCCCGGAAGCGCGCGGAACACTTCTCCTGGCAACGCTTCCGCACTCTTGCCGCCAGCTCCGTCAAGAATTTCCTGGACACCCAAGCCGCTGGTGACGCCCATGTTTGAGGTTCTGCTCATTGCCGCCGCACTGATCGCCGTCCTCGGCCTCCTCATCGCCCTTGATGGCAGTCGCGACGTCTTCCATCCCCTCGTCTTCATCGCGCCGATGATGATCTTCCTCTACAGCTACATGCCGTGGAAGATCGACTCCGTGGGCGGCCTCGCGCAGTTCTTCGACAACGCCCAACTCCTTTTCGTTCAGCGCCTGAACGTTCTCGGCATCCTTGCCTTCGTCGTGGCATGCTGCGCCGCCGGACTTCGCGTCCGCCGCCGTGCGGACCGTGTCCCACAACAGCTCTCCCCCATCGCCTGCCGCCGTCTACTCATCGGCGGCATTATCGCCGGCTCGATCGGACTCACCTGCTGGGGTATTACCATCGTCAATGTCGGCGGCTTCGTCCACGCCTTTTCCGCCTCCTACGCCGGGGGCTGGGACGACTCCGGCTACGTCCGCGACGGCTCACTGCTGATGCTGGTGGGCGTCCTGCTCTCCCTTACCTCGCTCGCCGCCGGTGGTCCACGCCTCCCCACGCTCCTGGCCACCGCCGTCTTCGGTCTTCCCTGGCTCACCCAAGCCCTGCTCACCGCCCGGCGCGGACCTACCTTCGCCATCACCGTCATCGTTCTGATGGGCTGGTACATCAACCGCAAAAAACGGCCGCCGGTCCTTGCCATGGGCGGCCTCGGCCTCGCGCTTGGCTGGCTCGTGCTCTTCCTCGTCACCAACCGCTCCAGCATTTATCTCGGCTCCGACTTCGACGTCCAAACCGACGTCTCCTCCATCGTCGACAAGCCCGACACTGGCAACGAGTTCATCTACGGCTCCGGCACCATCCTCAACTCCCAACGCCGCGATCACTACTTCTGGATGCGCCGCTACCTCGCGCAAATCCTCGTTCGCCCCATCCCCAGCGCCATCTGGCATGACAAGTACGTCGACTTCGGTGTTCCCGAGCTGCTCGAAAACGGCGGCACCGGCTCCGGGTTCGCCGACACCCTTGGCTGGACCGGCGCGGTCGGCTCCGCCCCTGGCATCGTTGCGGACCTCTGGATCGAGATGTGGTGGCTCTGCATCCCGTTTATGGCGCTACTCGGCTGGGCCTACGGCTTTGTCTGGCGGCGCGCCGTCACCCGCGGTGCTGCCTGGTCCAGCCAGTACGTCATCCTCTCCGCACTCTCCATCTACCTCGTCATGCAGACCATGGAGGCCGTCATCTTCCGCACGCTCCTGCTCTCCATCCCTTGCTGGCTAAGCTGGCGTTGGGCTTTGCGCGCACCCGCTCGGCTTGAAGAAGGGGAAGCACCCGCGCGCTATGGACTCGACACCCGCGAGGTCGAGCATGCCTAACCGCAGCCCCTGCAAAGCCGTCGTCATTTGGATCGATTGGTACGCCTACCACGTCGCCCGCTTTCGAGGGATGCACGTTCATCCCTCCCTCCACGGCCGCGTCCACGGCATCGAGCTCGTCGGCGGCATCGGCGTCCACCAAGGCCTCAAGTTCCGCGAGGACCTTCCCGCCGACCTGCCCATCGACACCCTCATGCCGCACAGTTCGTGGCAAGACGCCGGTCAGTTCGCCCTCACCCGCAAGCTCTGGGCCACCCTCACCCGCCTCGATCCCGAAGCCGTCCTCGTGCCCGGTTACTACACCCTCCCTGCCCTTGCCGCCGCCCTTTGGGCCAAACTCCACAACCGCCGCTCCATCCTCATGACCGAGAGCACCGCCGGCGATCACGTCCGCTCCGGCTGGAAGGAGTTCCTGAAAGGCGCGCTCATCCGCTCCCTCTTCGACGGTGCGGTCTGCGGCGGCGCGGCCCATCTTCGCTACCTCAAGCAACTCGGCTTTCCCGAGGACCGCGTCGCCTTCTCCTACGATGTCGTCGACAACAACTTCTTCGCCCACGAAGCCGCTGACCTGCGCCATCAACCCCGCCCAACTCACTTACCCGAAAAGTACTTCCTGTATGTCGGACGCCTCTCGCCCGAGAAGAACATCGACGGTCTCATCAAAGCCTTCTCGAACTATCGCGATCAAGGTGGACCCTGGTCGCTTGTCATCGTCGGTGCCGGACCGTCGCATAAGTCGCTTCATGAATTGGCGCATGAACTGGGTCATATGGACGACATCTATTTTGAAGGCATGAAAACCTATCATCAACTTCCCACGTATTACGCCTATGCAGGCTGCTTTGTCCTACCCAGCACACGCGAACCGTGGGGCCTCGTAGTCAATGAGGCTATGGCCAGCGGCCTTCCCGTGCTCGTTTCGAGCCGCTGTGGCTGTGCTGAAACGCTTGTCGAAGAAACACGCAATGGCTACCTGATGAATCCAAACGACATCAAGTCTATGACAAAGTCGATGATCCAGATCGCTTCGCTCGAAAAGCAACAACTTATAGCGTTCGGTAACCATGCTTTGACTGGTATGGGTAACTACTCACCGAAAACCTTAGGTGAAGAGATCGATAAATTGCTTGCAAAGCTGGA
Source organism: Acidobacteriaceae bacterium (assembly GCA_965277085.1). Lineage (GTDB taxonomy): Bacteria > Acidobacteriota > Terriglobia > Terriglobales > Acidobacteriaceae > Edaphobacter. The sequence continues at coordinate 3,217,610 of OZ255708.1, read as the reverse complement.
TGATCGAGCATCCACTATAGAAACAAGGCAAATACTTGCATAAGCCTGTTCTTATCATAACCCCCATGCCCACGCTAGCATTGAAAACACGGGAAGCTACCACAAGCGAAGCAACCATAGATCCGCAAAGTTGCTGGCTCAACGTCGTCTCGCACCTCGATCCCCGCTATGGCGGCCTGAGCGCAGTCGTCCCCCAGCTCGGCTCCATGGTCGCAAAATCCAGTGAGTCCGGCGCGTTCGCCATCTCGCTAGCCGCCTTCTGCGCCCCCAACGAGCTCTACGCCCCCCGCGAGCAGGACACTCTCGACCTCTCCTATTGGCCCACCAGCCGGTCCCAGTGGCTACGCGACCCCGCCCTCCGCGCCCGCTTCCGCAACGAAGTCCACCACGCCGACGGCATCCATATCCACGGCCTCTGGGAGCAGAGCACCGCCATCGCCGGGCACACCGCCCGCGCCCTCCGCAAGCCTTACATCCTCTCCGCCCACGGGATGCTCGAGCCCTGGGCGCTGTCCAATCGCCGCCTCAAGAAACTCTTCTACTCCACCCTCTTCGAACGCGCTAACGTTGCCGGAGCCACCTGCCTCCACGCTCTTACCGCCGCCGAGGCCGCCGACTACCGCCGCTTCGGCGCACGCGGACCTATCGCCGTCATTCCCAACGGCGTCCACATCCCCCCCGCCATCTCCCCTGAAACCTTCCTCACTCAATTCCCCTCCCTCCGCGGCAAACGCATCATCCTCTTCCTGGGTCGCATCCACTACAAAAAAGGCCTCGACATCCTCATCGAGTCCTGGGCCGCAGTCACCAAACAGCACCCCGACGCCCACCTTGTTATCGCTGGCCCTAACTTCGAAGGCACCCTCGCCCCGCTCGAAGCCCGTGTCGCCGAGCTCAACCTCACGCAAACCGTTACCTTCCCTGGCATGCTTCGCAGCGAGCTCAAATGGTCCGCCCTCGCCGCCGCCGAGGCCTTCGTCCTGCCCTCCTACTCCGAAGGCCTCAGCGTCTCTGTCCTTGAAGCCATGGGCACCGGCCTTCCCGTCATCGTCACCGAGCAGTGTAATCTGCCCGAGGTGAAACAGCTCGGAGCGGGCTGGTTAATCCAATCCAACACCGCTTCGCTCACGTCTTCCCTACAGGAGATGTTGACCAACTCCCCCATCTTGAATCGCGCGATCGGTGCCCGGGGCCGCAGTTTTGTGGCTGAACGTTATACCTGGTCGACTGTCGGCAATCAGATGGCCGAGCTTTATCGCTGGGTACAGGGCGGTCGGCTTCCCGTAAACGTCGACCTCAGGATGAACGCATGACCCCGCCCAACATCCATCTCGACCGTTACAACAACAGCTGGTACCGTCCCGGCCGCTCCGCTCTGGTTCGCGCTGCATGGTTCTTCCTGGGTGCTCCCCTCGTCCGCGCCCATTGGCACCCTTCGTCCGCCCTTCGCGTCGCACTCCTTCGCCTCTTCGGCGCACACATCGGCCAAGGCGTCGTCATCAAGCCCGGCGTCATCGTCAAGTACCCCTGGCACCTCGTGGTCGGTGACCACTGCTGGCTTGGCGAAGCTTGTTGGATCGACAATCTCACCACGGTCCGCCTCGGCAACCATGTCTGCGTCTCCCAGGGTGCCTATCTCTGCACCGGCAATCACGATTGGACCGACCCCACCTTCGGCCTTATGGTCGCCCCCATCCAGCTCAACGACGGCTCGTGGGCCGGAGCGAAGTCCATCCTCGCGCCCGGCACCGTCCTCGGCACGGGCTCCATCGCCGCCGCTGGCAGCGTCGTCTCCGGCATCGTTCCCGACTTCGAAATCTACGCTGGCAACCCCGCCGCCTTCAGCAAACGCCGCACCATCCGCGACACCGTAAACCCATTTGTTGTCATTCCGGAAGGGAATCGGCATCTTCAACCGTCGGCAGCCGTAGAGGAGGCCCGATGAAGATCCTCCTCCTCAACCAGTTCTTTTGGCCCGACGCCGCCGCCACCAGCCAGCTCCTTACTGACCTCGCCGTCCATCTCGCTGAGCAGGGCCACGAAGTTACCGCCATCTGCGCCCACCCCGGCTACGCCGCCGCCGCAACCGGCACCGTTCCTCCGCCCGTCACTATCCATCGCACGCCAGCCCTTCCTTTCAAGCGCGGCATCCTGGGCCGTGTCCTCTCCTACGCCTCCTTTTATCTCGGAGCCACCTGGCGCGCCCTTACCCTCCCACACCAGGACGTCGTCCTCACCCTTACGACGCCGCCCCTCCTGTCCCTTCTCGGTACGGCCGTGAAACTTTTCCGCGGCTCCCGTCACTTTATCTGGGAGATGGACGTGTACCCCGACGTGGCGATCGACCTTGGCACCTTCAAAGCTGGCGGCCTGCTTGACTGCCTCGTCGGTGCACTTGCGGACTTTTCCCGCCGTCATGCGGACGGCATCATCGCTCTCGGCGGGTGCATGAAAGACCGCCTGGCCCTCCGCGGCCTCAATCCCGACACCATCCACGTCGCCCACAACTGGGCAGACGCTACGGACATCAAGCCCCTCCCCCGTTCCGGCGATCCCGCTCAACTCGTCCTTCTCTACTCCGGCAACCTCGGCTTAGCCCACGACACCGGCACCATCGCCGCCGCCATGCTCGCTCTCCGCGACGATCCTCGCTTCCGCTTCCTCTTTGTAGGCTCCGGTGCCCGCACCCCCGAGCTCAAAGCCTTCGCCGCCACCCACGCCCTCTCGGCCGTCGAGTTCCGCCCCTACGCCCAGCGCGCCTCGCTTGCCGAATCGCTCGCCGCCGGAGACATCGGCCTCGTCACCCAGCGCGACGCCGCTTGCGGCTCCGTCGTCCCCAGCAAGGTCTACGGCCTCCTGGCCGCTGGTCGCCCCGTCCTCTTTATTGGCCCCAAAGCCGCAACGCCTGCCCGCATCGTCGCCGAGTTCGGCTGCGGATGGCAGATCGACTGCGGCGACATCGAAAGCCTCACCCGACTTTTGCTTCATCTGGCCAACCACCCACAAGAGGTGGCACGCGCGTCGCGCAACGCCAGACAGGCCCTGCTCGACCATTACGACCGCCCCCTCGGCGTCGCTCGCATCGCGTCCCTACTCGATGCTTCTCACCCCTCTTCTGCGTCGCCCGTCTACACGGCCGACCTTCATGCCACCGAACGCCAAGCCGAGCTGGTCGCTCACTAAGAACCAGGTAACGGAAGACGGAGACGGACAATGAATGCTGTATTAGCTGTTGGAATCATCGCCTTTCTACTTTGCCTTGCGACTACGCCGCTGGTCCGCGACCTCTTCCTCAAGTACGACATCGTTGATCACCCAGACGCCGATCGCAAGTTTCACCTCAAGCCCATCCCCCGCGTCGGCGGAATCGCCATCGTCTTTTCCTACGCCGCCGCGCTTGGCGTCATGCTTCTGCTCGCTCCTCGCGGAGCCGCGATCAACATTGTCCATGGCAAGCTCTTCCTCGCCCTACTTCCCGCCACGGGCCTTGTCTTCCTCGTCGGCCTGCTCGACGACCTCTTCAACCTTAAGCCCCGCTACAAACTGCTCGGCCAACTCGCCGCCGCCTCGCTCGCCGTCGCTCTTGGCGCGCGCATGTCTATCTTTCACGACGTCCCCCATTCCGCTTGGCTCACGATTCCCTTGAGCGTGATCTGGCTCGTCGGCTGCTCGAACGCCGTCAACCTCATCGACGGTCTCGACGGCCTCGCATCGGGAGTTGGCCTCTTCGCCACCATCACTACCCTACTCGCCGCCCTCGCCACCGGCAACATCGGCCTCGCCATGGCCACCGTTCCGCTGGTCGGCTGTCTGCTCGCCTTCCTCAAGTACAACTTCTCTCCCGCCTCCGTCTTCCTCGGCGACTGCGGCTCGCTGACCATCGGCTTTATGCTCGGCTGCTTTGGCCTGGTCTGGTCCGAGCGCTCCGGCACCCTCATTGGCATGGCCGCCCCGCTGATGGCCCTCGCTCTCCCGCTTATCGACGTCTCCCTCTCGATCGGGCGCCGTTGGATGCGCAACGCTCCCATCTTCCAGGGCGATCGCGGCCACATCCACCACATGGTCCTCGCCCGCGGCTTCAAGCCCCACGTCGCCACTCTTATCCTCTACGCCGTCAGCGCCACCGCCGCCGGTCTTGCTCTGCTCGCCAGCTTCAGCCATCATCAGGCCAAAGCTCTCGTCCTACTCGTTTTTCTGGCTTTGACCTGGGCAGGCATCAACTATCTTGGCTACATCGAGCTCTCCGCTGCGCGCCGCACGCTCTCCCACAAAACCGTCTTCCGCGTCCTCAAAGAAGAGATTTACCTCAAGGACCTCGAACGCTCCCTCGCCAAAGCGCAAACCATCGACGACCTCTGGAAGATAGTCCATAAAACGTGCGAAGATATGCGATTCTCTTCCGTCCAGCTCCTCTTTGCCGGGCGATCCTTTGAGACCACCTGCGGCGAGACCACACCGCTCAAACCCTCCTGGACCATGACCCTCGCAGTCGGCCACAACGGCCATCTCACCCTTACCCGCACCGACGAGGCCGCTCCCCCGCGCCTGATGGTCAGCGTCCTTGGTATCCTTCAGGACTGCCTCCGCACCAAGCAAGTCGCCACCTTAGCGCCGTCCGCCATCCTAGAGCCGGTTGAGAACCGCGTCTCCCAGGTAGCCTAGGCCGAGTGCCCTACGACAAGAGCTAGTTCGCTTTGACGTCCGGCGTTAGCGACAACAGATGGGCATGGACGATAAATCGCCTCGGCGCGGCCCCCACATAGTTGAACGGATAGCAAGTCACCAGCGTCATCTTAGGGCGGTCCATAATGTTCAACACCCGCACCTCTTCTGGCGTCACGATCTCGGTCGAATCCACCTGATAGTGATACGTTCCCGTCTCATCCGTCACATCGATCCGCATTCCCAACGCGATGTTCCGCAGCGGTCGAAAGTACGTATCCCGGTGTCCCGCCAAACCCATCGTACCCAACCCACCCGGCAGCGCCGTTCCTTCGATATGTCCGATGCCGCGCAGCAAGCTGTTTTGCTCGAAGTTCGACAGAATCGGCACCGAAAGCCCGATCGCACGAATCTCCAACCGCCCAATCACCGTGCCTTGAGCGGGTCCGGTTGCCGGCTCAGCCTGTACTGAACCAGAACGATCCGCCTGCCCAAACGCCGCGGCCGAAGCATGCGCCACACGGGCCTGCGCTCCTACCATCAACAAGTATCCGGCGCACAAAACCCCTATTGCCAACAGTAGGAGTTCCACACGCCGGATCGTCTTCTGGACGACGTCTTTGTTCATCGACCTACCGGTTCAAAGCGGACGCCAAACGTCCAAACCGCAGTCCAGCCGCACCCAGCAAAGCGAAGGACGCCAGCATGGCAATCAGCGGGAGATCGCTGCCCGTATGCGGCAGCTTCGCGATCACCGGCTTAGCCTTGCGGGGAGCGGGAGCGCTTGGCGCATCCTGGGCCGACGCGACCTGCGTATCCGCGCCGGAGGTCGTGCTCTTCCTGGCTTTATACTTCTCCGCGCTGATCGCCGGAGCCGCGTCGCCCGGGCCAACCTTGGTCGACGACAACGTCCACAGGGTTACAACTTCCATGTCGTCCTTCGAAAGACCCTTCTCCGTCGGCACACGGCCTTCAGACGCCGGGTCAATCGCGACGACCTTGGTCCCGTTCGCCTTTGCCAGCGTGACCGCGTCCGCTTTCGGATACACAAACTCGATGGTCTTCCCGCTCGGGAAACTGAAACCACGGGCCGCCGCGCCACCATCCGGGCCCGCGTCGAACGCGATAATGCCCGAACCCGACTTCGACAGATCGGTAGTCGGCAATCCAATAAACGTTGAGTGCGCTGCGCCTCCCGAGGCACCGTCGATGCGCACAATCAGCCGGTCGGCGAGATGATCCACCACCCGGATCGAATACGACCCCGGCTGTAGTGTCATACCGGGAACCTGGGTCTGCTGAGAGACATTGAACTTCGTTGCCTTGGCATCGGCACCCGGCTCAGCGGGAGGAGCCGCCACGGCATGGACGGACGCGGCGGTCATCGCCGCGACGCAGAGATAAGATGAAACACGCATCGGAAGTCTCCTGATTTGAGCTGCTAAGGTCCCTTAGAGAAAGGTGAGGCATACCTAGAGACGCCCAAATCAGGAGATTGGATTTCCGTGACAGCAACAAAGCCGGTAACACAGAAGCATCTCTGTGGTAATCCCATACATCAGAAGCCCCCCGAAGAGCCGCCACCGACAAAATGTACGATCTCCAGTCGATCGTCCGCACGCAACGCGCACCCGCTCCAAAGCTCTCGCGATACGATCTCCCCGTTTCGTTCGACCGCCACCCTGTCACTCTTTAACGCCAGCGCGCCGAGCAGACCGGCAAGCGTCGCGCCTTCCGCAAGTTCGGCGAACTCGCGCGTCTGCCCATTCACCGTCAACGTTAATGCCATGGCACAAGCCTAGCAGGCTTACCGGCACCCGCACCTACGCCAAGCCCCCTACACCTTGCGCCCAGCCGGTTCCCCAAGCGAGTTCATCGCGCCCACATGAAACGTCTCCGCCAGCCACGCCTTCACACGCTGCCGCATGGGCACCACTTCGACGCAGGTGGAGAACAGCTCCCGGCTGCATCGTGAAAGGATGTGGATCGCCTCCGCGTCGGCCTTCGTGTTCGGCTCGGGATAGACGAACATCCGCGTGTCGACCAAATATTCGAGCGCGTGACCCAGCACCTCAAGTCCCTGACCCTGCTCACGGGTAGGCCGGCGGCGGATCAGGCGGGCACGCTCCGCCGAGCCGTTCTTCGGCATGGAGACCACATTGCCCTGCGGGCGAGAAGGACTTGTAACAAGAAAGGGTGTAGGCATTGGGGAAGTAGACATGGCAGAACCTCCGTCAATTCCCTTATCGGCACAGCCCGATCAATCTTTACCCAACTACATCTATTCTTTTCCACCGCGTTGTGAGCCGGTTCCGTCAAGCAACGGCCAGAGATGACGAAGCGGCCCCCGACCACGCCCCATCGGCTCCGCCCGCCGCATGGCCTCGGCCACATACGCCTTTGCACCGTGCGCCGCGTCCGCCATGTCGTCGCCAACCACCAACCGGCTCAGCAGCGCGCTCGACAACGCGCACCCCGTTCCATGCGTGGAAGTCGTCTCCACCCGCTCGCCGCGCAGCCACTCCTCATCCCCATCGGCCCCACCCGATTGGAGCAGCAGATCGTCAGGCCGCTTCATATGCCCGCCGGTCGCCAGTACCGCCAGCGCGGGAAACGCATCGCGCAGCCGCCGCGCCGCTCCGAGCATCTCGTCCGCATTCGTAACCGGCACATCCGCCAAGATGCTCAGTTCGTCCAAATTCGGCGTAACCGCACTTACCCGCGGCAGCAGCCTCTCCCGCATCGCCGCCACACCCGCAACGGAAAGCAGCTCGCGTCCAGAACTCGAATGAACCACCGGGTCCAGCACCACCGGCACACCGCGCCATCGCTCTAGGAACTCCGCGACCACACCAACAATCTCCGCCGTCGCCAGCATCCCGATCTTGATTCCCGCAGGCGGCAAATCCGCGCACAGATGATCGAGCGTAGCCCGCACCACCTCCGCCGCGACCGGATGCGTCGCCGCCACTCCCATCGTCGACTGCACCGTCAGCGCCGTGATGCACGATGTCCCAAACAGCCCATGCGCCGCAAACACCATCAGGTCCGCCGTCACCCCAGCGCCAGACGAAGGATCGAACCCGGCAATCGTCAGCACCGTCTTCATCCCCTAAGCATAATCAGCTTTCTTGGATGTCATTCCCGACGCGAATCTGCTGTTGTCGTGCCTTAACTTTTCTGTTTGTCATTCCCGAAGGGAATTTGTGGTTCAAATTGCCGGGGAGCCATGCCGTCCGCTCTACACTAACCCCATGCCCCACCCGCAAGACCAACTCATCGTCGCCCTCGACTTCCCCTCAACTACTAGCGCAGGTGACTTCCTGAAGCAGATTGACGGTCACTGCAAATGGCTCAAAGTCGGCATGGAGCTCTTCTACGCCGAAGGCGCTCCCCTCATCGCCGAACTCCGCGCCCTCGGTTACGAAGTCTTCCTCGACCTAAAAATCCACGACATCCCCAACACCGCCGCCGCCGCCGTCCGCTCAGCCGCCCGCACCGGAGCCTCCCTCCTCACCCTCCACGCCGCCGGTGGCCCCGCCATGATGGAGGCCGCCGCCAACGCCGCCGCGCAAACCCCCAACGCTCCACGCCTGCTCGCCGTCACCGTCCTCACCAGCATGGACGCCGCCCAACTTCAAGCCATCGGCGTCACCGCTAGCCCCGCCGACCAAGTCCTCCGCCTTGCCCGTCTCGCCTGGAACTCCGGCATCCGCGGCATGGTCTGCTCCGCCGAAGAAGTCGCCCTTCTCCGCACCGAGTTTGGCCCCGACGCCGAGCTCATCGTCCCCGGCATCCGCCCGGCAGGCTCACCATCAGGCGATCAAAAACGCACCGCCACCCCCGCCGAAGCCCTTCAGCGCGGAGCCTCCAAGCTCGTCATCGGCCGCCCCATCACCCAAGCCCCGGACCCCCGCGCCGCCATCGAAGCCATCCTGACAGGCATGTCCGAACCGGCAACTAACATCTAACAACTCTCCCCTAAACATTGAACTTGAAGAACAAAATATCCCCATCCTTCACCACATACTCTTTCCCCTCCGACCGCAGCAGCCCCTTCTCTTTCACCGCCTGCTCGCTTCCATAGGTAAACAAATCCTCACAGGCATACGTGTCCGCCTTGATGAACCCCTTTTCGAAGTCCGAGTGGATTACCCCCGCTGCCCCCGGAGCCTTCGTCCCGCGCCGGATCGTCCACGCCCGTACCTCCTGCACGCCCGCCGTAAAGTACGTAATCAGCTCCAGCAGCCGGTACGCCGAATGAATCAACCGGTCCAGCCCCGGCTCCGCCAGCCCCATATCTTTTAGAAACTCAGCGCGTTCACCCGGCTCCAGCTCCGCAATGTCCGCCTCCATCGCGCCGCAGATCCGCACCACCTGGCTCCCCTCCTCGGCCGCCCGCTTCTCCACCGCCGCCACCCACTCATTCCCGGCCGCCAGCCCCGTATCGTCCACATTGGCGACATACAACATCGGCTTGGCCGTAATCAGAAATAGCTCCCGCGCAAACGGCTTCTCCTCCTCCGTCAGATCGACCGTCCGCGCCGGTTTGCCCGCCTGCAACGCCTCCAGCAGCTTGCCCACACACGCCGCCTCCGCCTTGATCTTCGCGTCCGCGGTATTCTTCGCCGCGCGCTCCACCTTCGCAAACCGCTTCTCCACCGCGTCCAGATCCGCCAGTAGCAGCTCCGTATTGATGATGTCGATGTCGTGCAGCGGGTTCACTCCGCCCGCCACATGCACCACCTCCGGATCGCTGAAGCACCGCACCACATGCACCACCGCGTCCGTTGCGCGGATATGCCCCAGAAACTTGTTCCCCAGCCCCTCGTTCTTGCTCGCCCCCTCCACCAGCCCGGCAATGTCGATGAACTCCATCGTCGTCGGGATCACCCGGTTCGGCTTCACTAACGCCGTGATCTTATCCAGCCGCACGTCCGGCACCGTCACGATGCCTGTGTTCGGCTCGATCGTGCAGAACGGGTAGTTCGCCGCCGCCGCCTTGCCCGACGTCAACGCGTTGAAAATCGTGCTCTTGCCCACGTTCGGCAACCCTACAATTCCACAGTTCAAAGCCATACTTCCGATTCCTCTTTCCTGAAACGCCTCTCCCATTATCGCGTACCCCGCCGCTTGCCCCGTCGAACGTCGCGGCATACACTCCCCCCATGCTCAGTTTCCGCACCATCGCCGCTCTATGCGCTCTCCTGCCCTTTGCCGCCCCCGCCCAGGACTGGGCCAAAGCCCGCCTCGAAGCCTCGCCCCGCCACCGCGAGTACGTCACCATCCCTGAGAGCGGTGGCCGTAAGATCCAGGCCTTCGTCGCCTACCCCGAGGTCAAAACCAAAGCTCCCGTCATCGTCCTCATCTATGAGATCTTCGGCCTCTCCGACTGGGTCAAGAACCAGGCCGACGAGTTCGCCGCGCAAGGCTACATCGTCGTCGTTCCCGACCTCGTCACCGGCCTCGGACCCAACGGTGGCAACTCCGACTCCTTCACCAGCCAGGACGCCGTCGTCAAAGCCGTCACCTCGCTCGATGCCGCCCAGGTCACCACCGATCTGGACGCCGCCGCCGACTATGGCAAGCACCTCCCCGCCGCCAGCGGCAAACTTTTCGTCGCCGGCTTCTGCTGGGGCGGCGGCAAGACCTTCGCCTTTGCAACCCACCGCCACGACCTGGCCGCCGCCTTCGTCTTCTACGGTCCCGGCCCAGCCGACGTCTCCGGCATCACCACGCCCGTCTACGGCTTCTACGCCGGCAACGACGCCCGCATCGGAGCTACTCTCCCCGCCACCACCGAAGCCATGAAGGCCGCCGGCAAGAAGTTCGATCCTGTCACCTACGAAGGCGCGGGCCACGGCTTCATGCGCGCCGGCGAAGCCCCTGATGCCACGCCCGAAAACAAAACCGCTCGCGAACAAGCCCTCGCCAAAGTCCTCAAGCTGATGAAGGAAAGCACCACCACCTCTGTAGTCACCAAGCGCCCCGTACACGCAGCAAAGGCCCCGGCGTCCATCGCCGCCGAGGCCCTCTGCCACTCCACAACTGCGATGTCGATGTAGTTACTTCGCCGCCTGCAGCGCCTCACCGAGCTCCTTGATGTGGCTGGCGCTGCCGGTCGTTTCATCGCCGGCCACGGCGATCGTGTCCTTGCCTAGTGTCTGTACTAATGCCTGGATTGCCTTGCCGTCCAGCTCCTTGGCGTGCAACAGCTTCTTCAGCTTGCCTAGGTCGGTCACCACCTTCTTGACGCCCTGGTGGTCATGCTTCGAGAGGTACTCTTCCCACCCCTCAATGTTAGATACGGCCTTTTCGATAGTGAAGGACTGCGCGCCCTGCTTGATGGCGCTGATCGTGGTCTGAAAACGTGTAGTTGCCATACTGAACTTCTCCTAGGATCGGTCTTGGCCGGCGGCTTGTCCGCCAACCTCACATTCCGATGCCGCACTCACGGCAAGTGAGACAGGTCCTTGCTGCTCACCTTCATCTCACCAAACGAATGCTCCTCCAGCCGCTCACGCACGCAATCCTTCAATTGTTAACGTGGCGGACGGAAGTTCGGGTTTAACTGCGCGAGGCAGTTTCCCCACGGATGCTCAATCCGGATCGTGCCTACATCCGGATTCACCCCCGCCACAAACCGCACCGGCCCTCCACAGCGCTGCTGCGTCCCGCCCTGCTCCATCGCCGTCAGGTAGTACTCCCGCCCTTTGTAGACCGCCAAATCGACCTGTCCATCGGCTGCCGTCGCCCCGGTCATCGGCTCCACCGAGTTCTGGTTCTTCACCTCGCGCGCGTACACCGCTATGCCCGCCATGGTCGTCCCGTCCGGCCGCGCCACCTTGGCATGGACCGTCACCTTCGTCCAGGCCCTCGGCATTACCACGTTTAATCCGTCCACGGTTGCCGAAGCGCCGAGGGTCACCGGCGTCGCCTCGCGCATCGTCTCCGCCGCCGGGTAAAACACGCGCGGGTAAGGCCTCGCCGGGGAAGCCCCAAGGTTGTTCGCCACCACAAAGTACTCGCCGGGCGGAACCTTGTCGAAGTCGTAGTACCCATATCCGTCCGTCTCTTTCATGTTCGTCATCGACACGCCGCGATACATGGCCGGATCGGGCTTCGCAAGCTCCATCATCAGGTGAGCCACTGGCACTCCATCGACGTCGAGCACCCGTCCCTTGATATGGCCCTCATAGCTCACGTACCAATCCACCTCGGCGCACCCCTTTTCCGGCAGCGTCACCGTGCGCTCCGGTCCCGTGGAAAAGCCCGCCGGCAACGTGGCCGACACTTTGTACTCGCCGGGCGGCAGCCCATTCAACTCATACCCGCCCTTTTCAGTCAATATGACGTCCTGGTCCGCCGCGCCCCGTACACTCACCTTCGCCCCGGCCACCGGGCCCGCTTTTGGCAGGATCACGCCGCCAAAGAGCCTGCCGCCGGGCGGAGCGTTCGCCAGCCCGCGCATCCAGTCCAGGTCCGCGTCGAGCTCACCCGCAACGAGTTCATGCGTCTTGGAACACTTCGAGGTCCAAAGCTCGTCGCCGGCCTTGTTCTTATGGCTGAAGACGAGATACTCCGCGCCCACCTTGAACGGAAACCCACACGCCGAACTCTGCTCCGCCGTGTACACCGTCAACTCCCGCTCCGCTGTGTCGCCGCGAAACGTTTCGCTGACAGACAGCCGCACCTTGTATCTGCCCGGAGTGTAGATACGCGACTCGGTACCGTCCAGATTCTTGATGGTTTGGATCGGAGGATGCTCCAGTGTGCGTTCCACCACCGTGCCTCGAAAGATCACCGGCGTCCCGAAGTAGACCGAACAAATCGGCTGCGGCCCAACACACGAGCAAGCACGAGCCTTGGCGAAACCAAGGAACACCCAGAAAAACGCTCCGAATGCGATCCGCCGCCAAGCCATCCTTGAGCTCCTACACCTCATACTAGACCTGTGGCGCACCCCGATCATTCGCTCCAATCCCTGCAAGACCGCCTCGACGCCATCACCCAGCAGACCCGCCGCCTCGTTCAGTCTGAACGCCTCGCCGTCTCCGAGCAGGCAGCCGCCGATCTCTTTGCCACCGGCATCGAAGAACGCATCCTCCCCATCGGAGCGCAAGCCCCCGCCTTCATCCTCAACGACGCGACAGGCAAGCCCATTCACTCCGCCGACCTCCTCGCCCTCGGTCCGCTTGTCGTCAACTTCTTTCGCGGCCGCTGGGACCCCTACTGCGTCACCGAACTCGAAGCCTGGCGCGACCTCTACCCTCAACTCCGTCGCGCCGGTGCCCTCCTCGTCGCCATCTCGCCGCAAATGCCGCGTCAGAACGCCTTTGCCGCCGAGCAGCATCACCTGCCATTCCCGCTCCTCAGCGATCCCGGCTGCGCCCTCGCCGAGCGCTTCGGCATCGCCCACACTTTGCCTGAAGCCATGCGCCGCTACTACCGGAGCATCCTCGTCAACATCCCCTTCAGCAACGCCGGGCTGCCCTACGAGCGCGCCACCGAAGGGAGCTACCGTCTTCCACTCCCCGCCACCTTCCTCCTCCAGCCCGACGGTCGGATCGCCTTCTCCGAAGCTCACGCAGACCCACGCGTCCGCCCCGAACCTGCCGCCATCTTTGCCCACCTTTGAGGGAATGTCCTTGCTTTCCTGGTTGTCCTCTTGTTTGTCATTTCCGAAGAGAATCTGCTTGCTCTTGCCTTTCTGGCTTGTCATTCCCGAAGGAAATTTGCGTGTCCCCTGCATTGCCACCTCGGTTCGCCGAAGCGAAGCCACAACTTGACAAGTCGCGCCTCCATACTCCCTCAACAGCCTTGAGCGCGAGGGCACGCACCAACGCTGAAAGAGTTGATCACCCTCCAAGCCCTTTGTTTTGTTAGATCACATATTAAAAACAACACATATAGTAGCAATCAGGTGCCCCACGTCTCGCCATGAGACGTGGGGCACCACATCTTACTTAGCGGCGCGGTACCGTGCCACCAACGCCGTAGTCGACGTATCGTGCTTCCCCTCCGGCTTGTCCTTGCTCTCGATCTCCCCTAGAACCCGCGTCGCCAGCACCTTGCCCAGCTCCACGCCCCACTGGTCGAACGAGTCGATGCCCCACACCACGCCCTGCGTGAACACCGCGTGCTCGTACAGCGCGATCAGCTTACCCAGCACCTCGGGCGTCAGCACGTCGGCCAGAATCACGTTCGACGGTCTGTTCCCTTCGAACACCTTGTGCGGCACCAGAGCCTCGGCCACGCCTTCGGCCTTCACCTCCTCCGCCGTCTTGCCGAACGCCAGCGCCTCGGCCTGCGCAAACACGTTCGCCATCAGGATGTCGTGATGCCGCCCCAGCGGATTCAACGACTTGTAGAAGCCAATGAAGTCGCACGGGATCAGCCGCGTCCCCTGATGGATCAGCTGGTAGAACGAGTGCTGCCCGTTCGTCCCCGGTTCGCCCCAGTACACCGGCCCCGTCGCATACGTCACGTGCTCGCCGTCGAGCGTCACGTGCTTGCCGTTCGACTCCATCGTCAACTGCTGCAGGTAGGCCGGGAAACGCTTCAGATACTGCTCATACGGCAGGATCGCCTGAGTCTGCGCGTCGAAGAGGTCCGTATACCAGACCGTCATCAGACCTAGCAGCGCGGGCAGATTCTTCTCCAACGGCGTCGTACGAAAGTGCACGTCCATCTGATGGAACCCGTCGAGCATCGCCCGGAAGTTGGCCGGTCCGATCGCCAGCATCGTCGACAACCCGATCGCCGAGTCCATCGAGTACCGCCCGCCGACCCAATCCCAGAACCCGAACATGTTCTCCGTGTCGATCCCAAACTTCGCCACTTCCTTCGCGTTCGTCGAAATGGCCACGAAGTGCTTGGCGACCGCTGACTCCTCGCCGCCCAAACCCTCCAGCGCCCAGTCCCGCGCCGAGTGCGCGTTCGTCATCGTCTCTTGCGTCGTAAACGTCTTCGACGCCACCAAGAACAGCGTCTCCGCCGGATCCAGATCGATCACCGCCTCAACGAAGTCCGTGCCGTCCACATTCGACACGAACCGGAACCGCATGTCTCGTTGCGAGTAGAACCGTAACGCCTCATACGCCATCACCGGCCCAAGATCCGACCCGCCGATCCCGATGTTCACCACGTTCCTGATCCGCTTGCCCGTGTGCCCCTTCCACTCGCCCGAGCGCACCCGATCCGCAAACCGGGCCATCTTGTCGAGCACGGCGTGGACCTGCGGAACCACATCCTCGCCGTCCACGACGATCTTCTCCGTCGCCGGAGCCCGCAGCGCCACATGCAGCACCGCGCGTCCTTCGGTGACGTTGATCTTCTGGCCGTTGAACATCGCCTCCGCCTTCTCGCGAAGCCCGCTTTCCTTCGCCAGCTTCACCAGCAGCCCAAGCGTCTCGTCCGTCACCCGGTTCTTCGAGTAGTCGAGAAACAGCCCCGCCGCCTCCGCCGTATACCGCTCCCCGCGACCCGGGTCCGCCGCAAACAACTCCCGCAGCGTCACCTTCCCGACCTGCTCAAAGTGCGTCCGTAAACCCTGCCACGCCGCCCGCTCCGTCAACCCCTTCACCTCTGCCGCCATCGCTAAACTCTCCCTCTACCTGTGACGCTCAAACACACGCTCCAGTGTAGCCGCATGGGAAGACGCGGAGTTCGACCCAATGCCCATCAGCGAGGAACCTGTTCCGTCTGAAGAGACTTTGGATGAGCCTTCCAGTAAGCGCGTTGAATTTCTGGCAGTTTCTGGCGATTCCAAATATACCCGGTGGTTGAGAAATGGTCGAGCTTCTTCGTCATCTCTTGAAGGGGTATGGTGTTGTCTGAAATATCGAGGCGCAACCAAAGACACGGTTCTAATTTAGAGCTAACTTGCCTATTCCATGACAAAGTTCGTATGTCGAATACGCCATCGTCCGTTTCCTCCGGGTTATGCTCAGCTGCCTGATCGAGCATAACCTTCATTCCAGCGCGTTCTGCAAGCAAGGGTCCAGCACCTATCGATACAAATGACCATACATGCAGAATGCGCTCCTGATCTGAATAAAAAAAGTCTAGTGAACCCAACGTTCCGTAGAAGTCGTGCAGATTGCGGGTTAGGTCCGACGTATTCGCGTTGATCTTCGAAGCCCATCCAGCCACGTAGCGAAATGCTCCCATGTAGTCCAAAGTTCCTTCTGACACTTTTTTACTCCTTTCAAGAGGCGTTCCTACGCTGCAGTTCGACAAACTAAGAACAGTCGCAATCCCGAGCACCAGCAGCCTGCGCCATCTGTGGTGTATACACTTTATAGAGGCTGTGCGCGTCGATTGGATCGAGTTGCGGTTCATGTATATACCTCGTGGCCGTTGTGTCATAGCCGTCTGATTGTTGACTGGTAGAGCTTGTTGCGCCCCGCTAATCACGCCGGGTATCGGGTCACTTGTGTTATTTATCTTTGTGTAGACGGGACCTGCGGGCTATCGCTGTTCAGCTGTTCCATAAGCTGAAACGTTCAAGTGCGATAAAGTGTCGTTTACATCGTCTTCCGGCATCGTATTACCTAAATAGGTTTTGGTATTGGTTAACGCTTGCTGTAGAGCCAGACCTCCTCTGCTATGGGATACAAGATTAAGATCTTGTGGCGGATTCGATGTCGTGGAGTCTATCATCAGCTGTTGCAAAGTCTTCACTTGAGCAGAGTTGGACTCTCCCCGAATCTCCTGCACCGCCTGGCTCACGTCCGGCAGCATCCCCTCCGCAGCCCCATAAATCCCCACTACCTCCGCGCATGTCTTGTCCGCGATCTTCTGCATGGTGTCGCACATGGACGCGCCATCGCCGTACAGCTTCGTGTTGATCCCGTTCGCGAAGTACACCTTCGGAATCGTCTTGTTTGGGTCGGAGCATTTCGCCGGACGCATCCCTTTCGCCGTCGCCGCCGTACCTGGATCGCTCGGCGTGCAGCCCGCTCCGACCACTTGCCCATCGAAGAACTTCTGCACCCCCGACGAAGGCCGCTCCGCCATCCACTTCTGCAACTTCTTGTTACCCGCCAGATGGTGCGCTCCAAACTGCGCCAGCTTCTTGACGACAGCATTCTCCACGCTGTAGACCGACTTGACCGCGCCATCGAGCCCCAGGCTGCTCACCAGCCGGCCATTACGCTCCCGGCGCCCGCCGCGCCCGGCGAAGGCGAACCGATCTCCCCGATGATGACATTCGGCGCACCCATGATGATTACACCGCCATGCGCCGTCAGATCGCCGATCGCGCCGCTGGCAGAAAGTTGATGAACACCCCCGCCGATCCTTTCACAATCACGTCCGGAGGACCCACGCACGTCAGCATGTTCGTCACGGTCGCCGCCGGCAGGAAGTCGATCAGCACTGTGGGCGCGCCCGGAGGCAGGATCGGTCCGCCCACATGCGGCACCGGCCCGGTAAACATCGGGCACGTGTGCATGTCGGTGATCCGAGCCGCTGGCGGCATCGAGACTCCTCCTCGTTCTGAGGAGGCCAGTATAGTACGGAACTTCGCCTTCGTTTCCTTCACTTCGTCCACAGGCGCCCACATGAATGCTTGTTCTTGACCGCGCGTCCGTTTATCGTAATCATAGTCCGGCTATCGCACAGTCGGACCGAGGACCACTATGAGCCCCGCACAGCGCCGCGCATCCACCAGCCCCGCTCCACCAGCAGTCGACAATGAGCAGTCTCCATCCGCCGCGCTCGACGCCTTCACCGGCGATCCCAACTTTATGACCTCACTTGCGCGCGGCCTGATCGTCATCCAGGCCTTTACCCAGCAGGACCCGCAGATGACCATCTCGCAGCTCGCCGTGAAGACCGGCCTCTCCCGCGCCGCCGTCCGCCGCTGCCTGTACACTCTCACCAAGCTCGGTTTTGCGGGCGCGGAAGACGGCTCCCGCTTCGGCCTTCGCCCCCGGATGCTCGAGCTCTCCCACTCTTACACCGCGTCGAGCACCCTTTCGACCGCCGCCCAGCCCATCCTCGAGCGTATGTCCGCCGCTCTCCGCGAGAGCTTCTCCGTCGCCACGCTCGACGGCGACGACATCGTCTATATCGCCCGCACCACTGTCGACCGCGTCATGGTGGCCGTCGACCTCCACATCGGCAGCCGCCTGCCCGCCTACTGCACCTCGATGGGCCGTGTCCTGCTCGCCTTCCAGCCACCCGATAAGCTCGAAGAGTACCTCGCCCGCGTTGAACTCATCCCCCGGACCACCCGCACGATCGTCGCCATGGACAAGCTCCGCCTTGCCCTCGGCAACGTCCGGCGCACCGGCTACGCGCTAGTCGATCAGGAGCTCGAAGTCGGCCTCCGCTCCCTCGCCGTGCCCGTCTTCACCCCGGCGGGCAAGGTCGTCGCCACCCTCAATCTCAGCGGCCACGCTCCCCGTATGCCTGTCTACGAGATGCAGACGCGCTTCCTTCCCCACCTCCGCACCGCCGCCAGCGAACTAGGAGCCTTTCTGCGTTAGCCCGAGGCCGCTTCGCCTTCAAACTCCAGCGGGATCAACAGCGGCGTCGGCGGAATCTGCGCCACATCCGGCGGCCCGCTCCGCAGCACCCAGTACAGCGCCGCCGACACCCCAGTCCCGATCCAGACCGCTTCCTCGCGCCACCCGGCAAGCGACGGAGCCGCGACGGCAAACCCCATGACGATCCATCCCGCAGCCACCGCGCCAAGCGCCTTCCAGTTCCATCCATCGCTGTATTCATACAAACCGTCGCGCTGGTATAGATCGTCCACGTTCAACCATCGCCGCCGCAGCACAAAGTACTCCACCAGCAGGACCGCCGTCACGGGCGCAAGCAATCCGGCACATCCGATTAGCCATCCGCCGACATAGCGCTCGGGGCTGGCAACCCATCGCCAGGGCATCGAGAGCAGAGCCACCAGGCAGGCCAGCCATCGTCCAGCCGCCCCCGAAATCCGCGACGGCATCAGACCGGCGATCTGCTCTCCCAGCCAACCGCAGAGCGGGCGTGCCGTAAGCAGCGCCGCCACCATGATCCACGCCAGGCAAACAAGGGCAAAGCCGATTTTCATCATGCCCCCGTCCAGCAACACGGGATTCCAAAAGAGCGGTCCCCTATCGACGGCTAAAGCCGCAATCGTCGAGGCCAGTCCGCAGAAAAGACACATGGCCACAGGCAGGGCGCAGATGCTGTACACCTGCGAACGCTGCGACTGGACCCGCCTTCCGAGATCGCAGGCCCCCAGCACGATCGGCAGGCATAACCCCAGCAAACCTGTGACGCCGAGCGCCAACCCCCGCCCCGACGACAATCTTACCGATAACAGCAGCGATGAATCGATGGCAAGCACCGTACCGCCTCGCGTTTGAAACTCGGTCCACACAGAAATGGTGTGGGTCAGAAGGAAGCACGCGCTCAACAGAACGCCTGCGACCAACTCCCAGTTCCATCTCCACGGCGAAGCAGCAACCAGGAGGAAGATACCAAAGCAGATCCAGATAAGCGCAGGCGGAAGCAGCGGCGCGAACAGCCCCAACATGGCGAAGATCGCCTCCGCACCGAACCAACACCCAATCCCCACCCACGCGCAGCCCACTAGCACCCACAGCGCAACCGGCACCTTCGCGCCCGTGACGCCGAAGGCAATCCGCGCCAGCACCGCGAACGGAATGCCGTAGCGCACCCCGGCATGCCCGCACCCGATCGCCAACGCCGCCACCAAGAGGCTCGCCACCAGCACAGACCCAAGCACCGCGCCCACGCTCATCCCGAGGGCCACCATCCCGCTCGCAAAAAGATACGTGGGCAGACTCACCGCCATCGCCGCCCAGAGTAGACCCGTCTTGGCGGCGCTCCAGGTCCTGTCCTCCTGATCCACCGGAGCGGCATCCTCGTTCCACAGGCTGTTCGCGACTCCCTCTACCCGGAACGAACTCTTGGTCACGCTGGCATACCCTCACCTTTGAGCCTACATCTTCTCAAGGTCCGCCTTGGACACGTCGAACGTGTGCGTCGCTAGATACCACGTGTAGCCGAAGGGGTCGCGCACACCGCACATCCTGTCTCCATACGGCTCATCCGTGGGCGCGCGCAGGCTCTCCGCGCCAGCTCGCAGCGCGTCCCGATACATCGCATCACAGTCCGCGGTATACACCAGCAGACTCACGGGCGAGCCGCCAAAGTGCTCCGGGCTATACGCCGCCATGGACGCGTTCTCGTCCGACATCATCACCACGCTGTCCCCGACCCTCACTTGAGCATGGTTGACCCGCCCATCCGGTCCCTTCATGCAAAGCTCTTCCACCGCGCCATACGCCCGCACATAGAAGTCGATGGCCGCCACGCTGCTCTTAAAGATCAAGTACGGCTGGACGCTGTGATGCCCCTCTGGAACTCCACTTCCCATGTTCATGCCCTCCGCCGAAACTCTACGCCGGAGCCACGCACCGCGCAAATGAAAACGGCTCCGCCGACTCCACTGTCACTGAGTCCGTTCCCGCCAGCGCTACCACGGCTTCGCCCGCCTTGATCGCCACGCCGTCGACCGTCCCTTCGCCTTTCAGCCCAACCAAGCACCCCGGCCCGGACGTCGCCACCTGCAACCCACCCGAAGGAAGCTCAAAACGGTCCACAGTAAAGTATTGCTCCTCGATCAGCCGCGTAAATCCGTCCATCGCCCGCGGCGCAACCTTGCCCGCCTTCGTCGCCGTCTTCATCACCCCAAGCCCCTGCTCCAGGTGCAGCTCGCGTGGCCGCCCATAATCATAGAGCCGGTACGTTACATCGCACGTCTGCTGCGTCTCCAAAAGCACCACGCCCGGCCCAATCGCGTGGACCGTCCCCGCATCCACAAACACCATGTCCCCCACGCTGACAGGCACATGCTCCATCAGCTGCTCCATCGTGCCCGCCGCCACCGCCGCCCGCGTCTCCTCAGGCCCCGCACCCGGCTTCAGCCCCAGCATCACCGTTGCCCCCGGCTCAGCTTCGAGCACATACCAGCACTCCGTCTTCCCGCGCGCCTGCCCCATCGCCTGCGCCTGCGCGTCGTCCGGATGCACCTGCACCGACAGCTTCTCGTTCGGGAACAGCATCTTGACCAGCAGCGGAAACTCCCAGTCGCCCATCACAGTGGCAAGCGTCTGCCCTTCCATCTCGCCCGTCTCTACAAGGCACTCCGGCCCCGTCAGCCAGGCCTCACCCACCAGCGCGTCCGTGCCAGTCGACTCGTACCAAGGCCTGAGATTCGGCCTCCCCCAGATCCGTTCGCTAAACTTCGGAGCCAACCGGAACGGCGCTATGCTAGTCATCATCGTCTTTCTTCCTCTTCTTTCGCTTCTCCGTCAGCGACACAGGCACCGGCCGATCACCCATCGCGTCCTTCCATAATAGGGCGTTCAGCTTCTGCGCGTCCGCCCGGTCGGCATGGCGGAAGTCCATCTTCATCGACTCTGCCGCGCCCACGGCCGCCTTCGTGTTGGCCGTATACACCAGCCCATTTTCGCGGTTCGACACGTCCGCTGTAAACGGAGTCTGGTCTCCCGGCCCGGTAAACAGCGTCGAGATCATGGAGCTGAAAGCGTCGTTGTTGTTCATTGGAGGCAGTCCCAGCAGCGTCTCCATCGTGCGCACCACGCTCACCGTCGAGTAGAACCGGCTGTCCACAAACGGCCAACCGTCGGCCCCGCGCGGAGAATACTTGCTCACCACCAAAGCCGTGCTCCGGTGCGCGTCTACATGGTCGCCGCCGTTCTGCGCGTCGTCCTCCAGGATAAAGAATGCCGTATCGTCCCAGAACTTCGTGTGCGAAACCGCCTCCACCGCTCTCCCCACCGCCAGGTCGTTGTCCGCGACAGAAGCCTTAGGGGTCGGACCGCCGGGGGTCGTGCCCGCCGTATGGTCGTCGCCCAACCGCAGCAGGATGAAGTTCGGCATCGTGTCATGGCCCGCCTCGCGGTCCGCCGCCCAGCCCTTCAGGTGCCGCAGAAACACCTCTGTGCGCACCTCATCGGGAATCCGCAGGTTGAAGTCTGGAGCCTCCTTCGCGAAGTGCCCTACCAGCTCCGGTTTGGTCGCGATATTGTTTTGGAGCAGCGGAATCGGCCACGCCCACTTATTCACGCCGCCGCCCCACTCCTCCGGAAGCGTCTCGCCCGGCTTGATCGTCGCGCGTGGGCAGTGCATCCCCTCCAGCATCGGCCCCTCCTCCGATCCGCCGCTCTTCTTCTGGTCGCAAAAGATCGAGGAGATGAACTCGCCGAAGTGGTAGTACGTCTTGCCATGGCTCGCCAGATTGCTCCACAGATAGCCGCTCATGGGCTCCACAATGTCGGGAATATGCTGCAGCAGCGGATAGTTTGCCGCGACCACGCCCTCGAAATCATACGTCCGCGAGCCGCCCCGGTAGTTCTGCTGCCACGTTTTTTCGAGGTAATCTGTCCCAATCGCGGCCGTCGACCACACATGCCCATCCCCCGACACCTCGCCCGAGTCGAAGAAGTTGTCCAGCACACCGAACTGCAGCGCGAGTTTGTGCTGATTCGGCGTGATCGCCTCGCCATACATGGTCAGGCTGGGATCGCCGTTCCCCACCGGCTTACCATCCTTCTTCAAATCGCCAAAGATCTGATCGTACGTGCGGTTCTCCTTGATGATGTAGATCACGTGCTTGATCGGTCCGTTTTTCTGGTTGTCATTCCGCAGCGAAGCGGAGAAATCTGCTTTTGCCTCCAATCCCGGCGCAAAGGCGATCTTCTCCGCCGCCGCCTTCATCCGGTTCGATTGGAGCACCACCTGCGTGGACGCCTTCAGGCCCGCCTCGATTGCCTTCCCTTCCAATACCGCCAGCGACCCATATAACAACGTCCCAATATAGGTAGTCGGCAGCGCCCGCTCCATGCCCTTTGCCTGCCGCTGCGGAAAGTTGTTCGGGCCCGTGCCATGCCCCTTCGCCGTCGCCACGTACAGTTTCCCAGCCGACATACCCATGGCCATCGGCATCCACTCCGTTGGCACGAAGCCCATCGGCTCGACCATGCCCGTCTTCGCCGCCTTTGCCGTCAGCTTCGTCGTGTCGATCACCGCCACCGCGTCCGTAATCGCATTGCCAACGTACAACCGGCTGCCGTCCGCGTTCAACGCCAACGCCTCAGGCTCCGCGCCGAAGTAGCTCTGCCCCGGCAGCCGCGTGTCGAAATAGCCTCGCACAGCGAAGTGACCGGCCTCCACGTTCACCGCCGCCACCACATCCCGGTTTGCCAGCGCGACATACATCGTCTTCCCGTCAGGCGAAATCTCCAGCGCGCACGGATGCGTCCCTGGCTTCACCGAATCGCTCGGCTTCAGCAGCGGGAGCTTCCGCCCCACCGTCCCCTTCGCCAAGTCGAGCTCCACCACTTCGCTCGCATTCCACAGCGCAACGAATGCCCGGGTGCCATCCTTCGTGACCGCCAACGCAACAGGGTACGTACCCGGAACAGCGTCGCTCTCAGATAGATCAAAGGTCTGGATTGCCTGATCGGTTTTCGGGTCTAAGAGCAGTACGTTGTCGGACAGCATATCAGCTACCAGAAGCCATTCGGGAAGTGCGTCCTCGGACTTCCCTCTGCCTTTCCACTTGTAACTGACATCTGCAATCGCCGCCGGGAACGGCACTCCCTTATCCCCGTCCACCCCGCCAATCAGCTTCGTCTTACGCCCCGCCGCCAACGTCTGCAACGGAATCGAAATCATCCGCTCAGGAGAGATCTTTCCCTCCGCAAACCCATACACGATCACGCCGCTGCCCGTATTCTTCGCCCCATCGCCCACCGGATTGCTGGTCGACCCCATGCTCGCGTACAGGTGCTTCCCGTCCGCCGAAAACGCCAGCCCGGAATACAGCGTCTGCTTCGCCCGCACCGGCGTCCGGTCGTCGGGAAAATCGGCCACCGCGCCCGTCCGCGTATCCATCACCGACAGCGACTGCATATACCCCGACTCGAACGTCCCAAATCCCGCGTCCACCGTCACCACATAGCGTCCGTCCGGCGACACGGCCATCGACATGGGCAATCCATTGATCCGGCGCCGCGTACCGGGCACTGTCCCCACAATTGCCTTACTTGTCGGCAGCTCTAAGACCGCATCCTGGCCCCACACCGGCACCGCGCACACCACACCCGCCGCTACCATCACTCGAAAAGATCGCATCGCCACACAGTACCAAATGCGATCGCTCTCTACGATTACAAAACTGTTACACCCCTCGCCCCCGCACCCTGCTAGCGTTGTCGATAGAGCGATTAACACGCTCGAACGAGGACCCCAAGGACCCATGACACCGACTCTTCTGACTCCCCAAGAAGAAAAGACCACCGAGACCAGCTACAAGCCCGTGAAGAACGTTGCCGCCATGCCTGCCGTCGCCGAGGTTCAGACCAAGATCAAGCAGGACCTCCGCATGGGCCGCGAGCACCAGCAGGGCCGCATCAACTGGATCACCACCATCGCCATGGCCGCGTTCCACGTTGGTGCCATCGCTGCGCTCTTCTTCTTCTCCTGGATTAACCTCATCACGTTCTTCGTCATGTATTTCTTTGCCATCAACATTGGCATCGGCGTGGCCTATCACCGCCTGTTGACGCACCGCGGCTATCGCACCCCCAAATGGGTCGAGTACTTCGTCACCGCGTGCGGCTGCCTCGCGCTCGAGGGCGGACCGATCTTCTGGGTCGCCACCCACCGCGTCCACCATCAGAACTCCGACCATGAGGGCGACCCGCACACCCCGCACGACGGCACTTGGTGGGCCCACGCGGGCTGGATTCTCTCCGGCCGCGCCCTCCACTCCGAGACCGCGCTGCTTGGCCGCTACGCTCCCGACCTTACCCGCGATCCGGTCCACGTCTGGCTCTCGAAGTACCACTACCTCCCGCTCGTCACCACCGGCCTGGCCCAGGTCGCCCTCGGTGCTGCCCTCGCTCCCACCGGGCACCGCGTAATCGGCGCGTTCGGCATGGTCCTCTGGGGAACCTTCCTTCGCGTCACGGTCGGCCTCCACGCTACCTGGCTCGTCAACTCCGCCACCCACCTTTGGGGCGCGCGCCGCTTCGAGACCAAAGACGACTCCCGCAACAACTGGTGGGTCGCGATCCTGACCGGCGGCGAAGGCTGGCACAACAACCACCACGCCCACCCCGTCAGCGCCCGTCACGGCCTCGCCTGGTACGAGTTCGACATCAACTATTACTTCATCTGGCTTCTCTCCAAGATCGGCCTCGCCGAAAAGGTACAGATCGCCAAGTTCGACCGCCATGACCCCAAACCCGCTGGCGCATAATCTCTTCCCTCCGTAATTGACGCCGCTCCATTACGGAGCGGCGTTCGTGCGTATACCAAACCTTCATCCTGTCTACACAAAACCATGTCATCCTGAGCGCAGCCGGTCACCGCCTCACCGTGACCGGCGGAGTCGAAGGACCTGCGGTTGCCCCCGTCTCATCGTCGGAGCCGGTACAAACTGCACCGGTCCGTCGCCGCATATACATTTTCCTCCGCCATGTCCTCCGCCGATACCGGCATCGCCTCGCTCCACACCAGCTTCCACCCCGTACGCTCCGCAAACACGGCCTCCTCGCGCGGAGTCTGGTAGAGCACCTCCACCACGCTCCCATCCGTCCGCGCCTCAATCTTCTCCAGCAGCTGTTGCACTACAACCGCCCCAAAAGGGTTCGCCAGATACACCAGACAAGGCCCTATCGGCAGCACAAACTCCGTCGCGTCTCCGCACACCACCCGCACAGGGCGCAACGCCTTCCACGATCCTCGCCAAATCTTTAGGTTTTCCTCCGCTATCCGCGCCAGCTCTGCATTCAGTTCCACCCCGACTACTTCCCGGAAGTGCAGCGTTGAAGTGAGCATCAACGCCCGGCCCTTGCCGCACCCAAGATCGACGAACGCATAGCTCTCCGGCGGCTTTATCGAGGGCGTCATCACCCAGCGCCGGATCGTCTCCTGAAACTTCGACGGCGGTATCCCGCATAGGCCGTAATGTGGACATCGTGCGCATGTCCAACCGCCAGATTGCCACCTGTAATCACCCCGCTTGTATCGACCCCATGCTCCCGATCAAAGAGGTGCGGTCTACTCCGCTCACGCCCACGCAGCATCTTGCTCACCACTGCCCGCGCGCTTCCCACCCAACCGCGCTGTGCCAGCGACCATCGCACCTTCTTCCACAGACGGCCAAAGGAACCCATGCGCTGGATTCTATAGCGCCGGCAAAGAACAAATATCTGGCCAAAGCGACCGACCCATCTATACCATCGGAAGGCACCTAGATCGCGCCGGAGCCCTCATGACCTTTCACGCACGACCGAAGCACCTTCTCGCCACCGTTGCCCTTCTTCTCAGCCCTCTCGTGATCGCCCAGGCCCCCGCAACCTCCGCCGCTAAACCAGCCAACGCCACCGGCCAATGCAAGGACGGCTCCTTCTCCACCGCCGCCAGCAAGTCCGGTGCGTGCCGCGGCCACAGCGGCGTCAAAGACTGGTACGCCGCCGCCGCGACCGCACCTGCCTCTCCCAGCGCCAAGTCTGCCCCCGCCGCTACCGCCGCAAAATCCGCCCCGGCGCCGGCGGCCTCCCCCGCACCGGCGGTCTCCAGGCCCTCCGTTCCCGCTCCCACACAGGCCGCGGCACCCGCGCAACAAGCCACCAAGCCGTCCGCCTCGAGAGGTCCGCGCGGTAATCTGGCCAACACCCCCGCAGCCCCCGGCGGCGGCCCCGGTCTCGTCTGGGTCAACACCTCATCTAACGTCTACCACTGCTCCGGTACCGACTTCTACGGCAAAACCAAAGCTGGCAGCTACATGACTGAGGCCGCCGCCAAAGCCAAAGGCGCACGCCCCGATCACGGCAATGCCTGCTCGAAGTGATACAGCAGGGTTAAAGGGGAAGAAGTAAGACGAGTGCAAGCAAGCCGTTACTTACCTCTTTCCTCTTACCCCTTTACTCTGTCCTTATGAACATCACCCGCCGGCGCGGAGCCATCGCCTTTTTCATTACCCTGGGCGCGCTCCTCGTCGGCGGTCTGGTAACGCTGAACATCGGCTGGATTCTCGGCAACAAAGAGCGAGCTGCCTACCTTGTTCTCGGCATCATCCTCTTCGCGCTGCTGATCGCCGGCGTCACCCTCAACACCGTCTTCCTGGTCCGCGAGATCCGCCGCAACGAGCGTCAGGACTCTTTCCTCAACGCCGTCACCCACGAACTCAAAACCCCCATCGCCTCCATCCGCCTCTACCTCGAAACCCTCCAGCGACGCCCCACCTCCGAAGAACAAAAGCAGCACTTCTACAGCATCATGCTCGCCGACTCCGACCGGCTCCTCGCCACCGTTGAGCAGGTCCTCAAAGCCGGCGAACTCGGCCAGCGTCAGCGACAACTCAACCGCGTCGCCATCGATCTCGAATCGCTCGTCGCCGACTGCATCGCCACCACGCTCCAGCGGCATCACCTTCCCCTCGACGCCATCCTCCTCGAGCCGGCCGCCGCCGACGTGCGATTCACGGTCAACGGCATCCCCGAAGACCTCCGCACCGCCGTCCTCAACCTCCTCGACAACGCCGTCAAATACTCCCCGTCGGGCGTCCACATCGCCTGTCGTCTCGGCATCGCCCACTCCACCTCCGCGACCCTCACCATCACCGACACCGGCGTCGGCATCCCCGCCACGCAGCTCAAGCGCATCTTCCACCGCTTCTATCGCGTTCCTGGCCGCGACCTCGTCAAGATCAAGGGCACCGGCCTCGGCCTCTTCCTCGTCCGTACCATTGTCCGCCAGCACGGCGGCGAGATCATCGCCCAAAGCCCCGGCCCCAATCAGGGAACCACCTTCATCCTTAAACTCCCCCTCGCCAACCCTCCTGATCGAATCACGTCATGACTTCCTAAACCCTCCACCTCGTCGCATGGAGCATTACAATAGCCCATGGCCACCACGGCAACAGTTGGCTTCGATGGAGAACTCGTCCTGCCTCCCGAGGTACAGCGCACCCTGGGCATCGCCCCCGGTTCCCGCGTTGAGATCGTCGTTCAGGGCCGGCACGTCGAGATCACGCGAGAGAACGCTCCATCATTGACCGGGAAAGCTCAAAAAGCTCTGGAGAACCTGCACGGGATTTTCGCTGGAGAGCCATCCCTTGAAGACGAATATTTCCGGACCCGCGACAAAGATAGATGGTGACGTTTGTCCTCGATGCGAGCGCGGTCCTACGCCTCCTCGACCGCGAAGCTGGCATGAATCGTGTCCGCGAGATCCACAATCGACATCTGACCGGAGAAGCCGAAGCCATCATCTCCTCCATGCACTTCGGTGAAATCATTGGCATCTTCTATCGGCGGCATGGACTCGACAATTCCGAGCGCGAAATCGCGGAGCTTCGCGCCTTCCAACTCACCGTCATCCCCGTGACCGCTAACGCGCCGAGCGCTGTTCCGCACCAAGGCCGAACACGGCATACCCTTTGTCGCTTCTCTTGCCGTTGAACTTGCAAGCGATACGCCAGACAGCGTCCTGGTCACAGCTGACTTCGACATGAAGCCGGCAGCATCCTTCATCGACATCGAGTTCCTCCCCACCAAGCAGAAGCAATAACTATGGCAGCGGTTCCTTGATGCGCCTTCATGAAAGCGGGCGGGCGACTCCAGTGACACCGCAGTACAATAGCCGCATGGCCACCACAATCGCCACCGTCATCCCGCAAGGGCTCGTCCTCACCCCAGACTTCATGGCGGAGCACGACCTGACACCCGGAACATCCGTCGTCGTCACGGTGGGCGAAGCACCGCGCAAGGTTTCAGTCAGCATTGACCAACTGATCCGCGAAATGAGGGGGATGCTCGCCGAAAGGGCGGAGGAATGGCCGAAGAACTACAACAAATGCGCAGAGAAGACGAGCTCCGCTTCCAAGAGAAATGGTGACTTACGTCCTGGATGCGAGTCCTCTATTGCGCTTTCTTGACGAAGAGGTTGGAGCCGACCGCGTAGGGGCGATCTTCCAACAACGAGCGGAGCAAGAAACCCGCGTTGTGATCTCGGCTGTGCAATGGGGCGAAGTTGCGGTCGTCCTTTGCCGGCGAGATTTAATTGGAAACGTTCCCCACATTCTTCTCGGGAGCCTTGCGGGTGCCGGCGTTGAAGTGATCGCAGCGTCAGCGGGGCAAGCCGCTCAAGCCGGCATCCTTCAATGCACATTGAAGCTTCCCTATGCGGATGCCTTCGTCGTCACGCTGGCCCATCAGCTTGGTTCGGCTACCGTCGTTACGGCGGATTACGACCTGCTTGTGGCCGAACACTTCGTGCCCATCGAAATTCTGCCGCGCAAACCCAAGTAGCCGAAACCAGCCCATGACCGCCCCCCTCATCGCCCTCATCGAAGACGAAGACCACCTCGCTCAAGGCCTCCTCTTCAACCTCCAGGCCGAAGGCTACCGCACCCGCCACGAGGCCGACGGCGACGACGCTCTCACGTATCTCCTGTCAGCCGAAGAGCAGCCCGCCGCCGTGCTGCTCGACGTCATGCTCCCCGGCAAGGACGGCTTCTCCATCGTCCGCGCCCTCCGCGCCGCCGGACGCTTCACCCCAGTCCTCCTCCTGACCGCGCGCGGCCGCACCGAAGACGTCCTCGAAGGCCTCGACGCCGGGGCCGACGACTACCTCCCCAAGCCCTTCGACCTCAACATCCTCCTCGCCCGCCTCAAAACCCTTCTCCGCCGCATGGCCTGGCAATCCCCCGAGCAAGAAACCACTGCCGCTCCGCCCCCATCCAAGCCGGAGTACACCTTCGCCCACCGCACCATTCGTTTTGACACGCTCGAGCTCGTCGCCCCCAACCGCTTCACCCAGCTCACCCTGATGGAGGCCGACCTCCTCCGCTACTTCACAGACCGCGAGGGCCAGATCGTCTCCCGCAAGCAGATCCTCGAAGAGGTCTGGCGCGTCCACGAAGATACCGACACCCGCGCCATCGATAACTTCGTCGTCCGCCTCCGCCGCTACATCGAAGACGACCCCGGCAACCCCGTCCACCTCGTCACCGTACGCGGCGTCGGCTACCGTTTCCTCGCTAATCCGATCAGCTGACTACTTCGCCCAAATCTCATCCAGAAACACATACCGCGCCCGATGCTCATCCGCCCGCGCACCCGGCTCAGAGCCGAGGTGCATCACCATCCATCCCGTCGCCATGCTGTATGCCGGCCACTTCGCTAGTCCCTCGCCGTTCGGATCGCCGCTCTTGGCGAAGTTCAACCAGTACCGCTGCATGATGTCGCTCGCCTGCCGGTCCTCGTCGCGCCACCCGTATCCGAAGCTGCTCAGCAGCTCTAGATTTCCAAATACATACGGAATCTCACCCGAGTGGTATGACGCCACACCGCCTGGATGATTCGGGTCCGCCGGAACCACCACGTCGAACCGGTAGCGGTACACCGGCTGCTTGCCCGTCTTCGTCTGCGCCTCGATCCACTTCCACGTCGAGTACGCGATGAACCGGTCTCCCGCAAGGTCGGCAGCGGCACGTACCGCCTCCCGGTCGTCGGTCGCGCCATACAGCGCTGTCACCACCGCCGCATGGTCCGGGAACTGCTTTGCTGTCTCCGCCGCAAGCACCGCCACCGTCATCTTCGGGTCCAGGCCGCCCTCGTCCCGGTTCCACCCGGCGAGCAGAGGCACATCGTTCTGCTTGCCCGCCGCGTAGATCGACGCGACAGGTTCAGGCAGAAAGTACCCGTCCACGTCCGCGCCGAAGCGTATGGTCTCGCCGTTATCGTCTTTCTTCATCTGCGCGTCCAGCAGCTTGTCCGCCGGAATCGCCCGCATCTCCGCCAGCGTCTTCACGCCCAAGGTCTGCTCCGCCCACGAAGCGTCTCGCTCTTCAACTACATCCAGCGGCTTGAAGGACGGCCCTCCGCTTCCATACAGCGCCCCGCCGCTCTCCCCGATCGCCCTCTGAAACAGCCCCTTCGCCAGCGGCGACGCCATCTGCGCGCTCACCGAAAACGACCCCGCGCTCTCCCCAAACAGTGTTACATTGTTCGGATCGCCCCCAAACGCCTCAATATTCTCCTTCACCCAGCGCAGCGCCGCCGTCTGGTCCAGCAGCCCGTAGTCCCCCGCCGATCCGTGCCCCGAGTCCGCCGCCAGCTCCTTGGTCGCCATAAAACCGAAGATGCCCATCCGGTAGTTCATCGTCACCACCACGACGCCCTTCGACGCCAGCATCGCTCCGTCCTGCCGTCGTTCCGACGTGCTCCCCGACAGAAAGCCTCCACCGTAGATCCACACCATCACCGGCAGCTTGATGTTCCGGGAATCCCTATCTTTCCTGTCCCGCATCGACTTCGCCGAAGTCCACACATTCAGCGTCAGGCAATCCTCGCTCAACCCGGGATCGCGAAACACCATGTCGGCGTTTACCGCCGGCTGCATACAGCGCGAACCGAACGCCTTCGCCTGCCGCACCCCTTTCCACTTCGCGGCGGGCACCGGCTCATGCCACCGCAGCGGTCCCACCGGCGGCGCGGCATACGGAATCCCCAGGAACGCCCGCACCGGCGCGGCAACCGGCCCGTCGACCTTGCCCGCGACTTTTCCCGTCTTCAACTTCACTTCCAGTTGCTGTCCAGCAAGCCCCGCGGACGACAATAACACCGTACCGATCCACAACCCAGCCCTCTTCCAACTCATCGTCTTGCGATCCTCTTCCATGTCCCGTCAGTTTACACGCCGGATACACTGATGCTGTGATAGCACCGAACCCCATCGTCGAAACCCGTGGCGTCCGCATCGGCAACGCCCTTCCCCTTTCTATCGTCGCCGGTCCGTGTGTCCTTGAGTCTCGCACCCACGCCCTCGAAACCGCCGCCGCCCTCCAAGAGATCGCTACGCGCGTCGGCTTCGGCTTTATCTACAAGACCTCCTTCGACAAGGCCAACCGCACCAGCGCCTCCTCCATCCGAGGCCCCGGCCTGCATGAAGCCCTCCCCATCTTCGCCGAGATCCGCGACACCCTCGGCCTGCCCGTCCTCACTGATGTCCACGAGCCCAGCCAATGTCCTCTCCTGGCCGAATGTGTCGACATCCTCCAAATCCCCGCCTTCCTCTGCCGCCAGACCGACCTCCTCCTCGCCGCCGCCGCCACGGGCCGCATCGTCAACGTCAAAAAAGGCCAGTTCCTCGCCCCCTGGGACATGGGCAACGTCGTCGCCAAGCTCACCTCCACCGGCAACCCCAACGTCCTCCTCACTGAGCGCGGAGCCTCCTTCGGCTACAACACCCTCGTCTCCGACATGCGCGCCCTCCCCATCATGGCCCGCACCGGCGCCCCCATCGTCTTCGACGCCACCCACTCCGTCCAGCAGCCCGGCGGCCAGGGCACCACCTCCGGCGGCCAGCGCGAGTTCGTCCCTACCCTCGCCCGCGCCGCCGTCGCCGTCGGGGTCGCCGCCGTCTTCCTCGAAACCCACCAGGACCCCGACCACGCCCCCTCCGACGGCCCCAACATGATCCCCCTCGCAGAGTTCGAGCCGCTCATCCGCTCTTTGCTCGCCATCGACACCCTCATCAAATCCCCGGGCTTCGGCGGCAGCTTCGCTACTCTTCAGGACCTGTCATCTTGATCTATAAAACTGTCATCCTGAGCGAAGTGAATCACAGTCTCATCGTGATCCACGCAGTCGAAGCACCTGCGGTTCGGCCTAACACCTAATTACCGCCATGCCTGAACTCACCACAACCCGCGCCTCCCTCCACCGTACCCTCACCCACGAGATCGCCGGCCTCGAATTACTGCGCCATGCTCTTGATAGCACGCTCGGCCCCGCTCTCGAACGAGCCATCACCCTCATTCTCGCCCGCACCGCCGCCGGAGGCCGCGTCCTCGTCACGGGCGTAGGCAAATCCGGACACATCGGCCGCAAGATTGCCGCCACCCTCACCTCCACCGGCACCCCCGCCCACTTCCTCCACGCCGCCGAAGCCGGGCACGGCGACCTCGGTCTCCTCCAGCCGCAAGACATCGTCCTCGCCCTGTCAAAATCCGGCGAAACCCCCGACCTCGCCCCCCTCCTCGACTACACCCACCAGGCCAATATCCCCGTCATCGCCCTAACCTCTAGCGCCGCCTCCACCTTGGGTACCCTCGCCACCCTCTGCCTGGAACTCCCCGACGCCCCCGAAGCCTGCTCCAACGGCCTAGCCCCCACTACCTCCACCACCATGCAGATCGCCCTCGGCGACGCTCTCGCCATCGCCCTCATGGACGCCCGCGGCTTCTCCCCGAGAGCCTTCCACGCCCTCCACCCCGCCGGCCGCCTCGGTGCCCGCCTCCGCCGCGCCGACTCCCTCATGCACACCGGCGACCGCCTCCCCGCCGTCCAGGAAGGCACCCTCCTCTCCGCCGCCATCGTCGAAATGACCTCCAAAGGCTTCGGCGTCATCGCCGTCCTCGACCCCCAAGGCGCGCTCACCGGCATCCTCACCGACGGAGATCTCCGCCGCCACTTCCGTGAGGCCTTTGCGGACTGTCCCGTCGAGACCGCCATGACCCGCCGCCCTTGGACCGTTCCACCCGACGCCCTCGCACCCGCCATCCTCGCCGAGATGAACGCCCGCGCCGTCACCACGATCTTCATCGTCGACGAAGAGCACCGCCCCACCGGCATCCTCCACATCCACGACCTCCTCCGCATCGGCCTCGGCTAAAACTATCCAGTGCTGTCATCCTGAGCGAAGCCGATCACAGCCTTACCGTCATCGGCGGAGTCGAAGGACCTGCGGTTCCCTCGCACAGTCAAGCCAATTACCTCTTGCCCTCCAACCAGCCACCGGGTACAAGTGAACCCATGCCCGTCTTTCGCACGTCGCTCATGGCCGCCACCATCGTCCTCCTCTGCGCCACCCTCCCCGCCCAGACCATCCACTTCACCCATGGCCAATGGTTCGACGGCACCGCCTTCACCCCCACCGACTTCTACAGCATCGACGGCATCCTCTCCCACACCGCGCCTGCCAAAATCGATGAGACCGTAGACCTTCACAACGCCTTCCTCATGCCACCCTTCGGCGATGCCCACGAGCACAACTTCGACAGCGTCAAGAGAACTCCCGCCGTTACGGAGCAGTACCTCAAAGACGGCATCTTCTACGCTGAGGGCATGACCGATGTCCTCGATGGAGCCAACGCCGTCGTCGCCGCCCATCTGGTCAACACCCCGGAAACCGTCGACGTGACCTACGCCCACGGCGGCCTCACCGGCATCGACGGCCACCCCAAAGAGGTTTACGAGTCCCTCGCCCTCGGCTTCTTCTACCCCGCCAACGACGCCCAGAAGCAGCAGGTCCGCAACTCCAGTCTCCAGGCCGGTCAGGCCTACTGGGAGATCGACTCCCCCGCCGATCTCGTCGCCAAGTGGCCCGCCATCCTCGCCGCCAAACCCGACCTCATCAAGATCTATATGAGCAACTCAGAGCACTACACGCCGGACCTCCACCAGCATCCCAACTTCGCCGGCGGCCTTGATCCCGCGCTGGTCCCGCTTATCGTCGCCCGCGCCCACGCCGCCCACCTCCGCGTCGCCGCACACGTCGACACCGCCACCGACGTTCACATCGCCCTCACCTCCGGCGTCGATATCCTCGCCCACCTCCCCGGCTACTGCATCAACGCCACCGACGCCCCCTCCACCTCCCGCATAGCGGACGCCGATATCGCCCTCGCCGTCCGCCAGCACACCGCCGTGATCCCCACCGCGTCCATCTGCGAAAGCGACCAGACCCCCGCCGCCCAGAAAGCCGCCATCCGCAAGCTCGAACTCGATAACCTGGGCCGCTTCAAGGCCGCCGGAGCCAACCTCCTCATCGGCTCCGACCACTACAGCCAGGACTCGCTCCTAGAAGCTACCTACTTCCACGCCCTCGGGCTCTGGTCCAACCTCGAACTCCTCCGCATCTGGGCCGTCGCCACCCCGCAATCCATCTTCCCCACACGCAAGATCGGCCAGCTATCCCCCGGCTACGAGGCCTCTTTCCTCGTCCTCCCCGCTAACCCGCTCACAGACTGGACCGCCACCACGCACATCGCCGACCGTTGGAAGCAAGGCCACCACCTCACCCTCACTCCGCCATCGGTACCCTGACATCGTTCGTCTACTCAGCGGTTACCAGCAGTTCTGTCGTCAGCAGCTCCGCCGCATTTGAAACAGCCGAACGGCGATCCGGGTTATTACCGCTCCAGCATCCTTGTAGTCCTACCCCAATGAGCGCCGTTCTTGATAATTGGGCCACGTAGCCCATTCTCACGACAGTTTTGTCCTGAGGATGGGTTCATCGATCCTTTGCCAGCCGTGCTTGATACGCGCGGTCCTGCTGATCCACGAACCGCCTGTAACCGTCGGGATCGACAAATGCTAAAGCATCCCCGGCCTTCATCCGGGCATACTTGGCCTCCATGTCGAAGAACTGCGCATGAGACCCCAGAAAAATGTCGCAAGGCAGACCATGCAGCACACGGAACGCCCGCGCGTAGTCCTCCGCCATATTCGGGTACTTCGGATCGCCGCGCAGCTTATAGTCGCTCAACACCGACGTGCTCCCCACGATCACCACATCGTAGCTCTTGCCTCCCTCGCTCACCTTTATCGTCCAAGTCGTACAGCCCTTCGTGTGTCCCGGCGTCAGGTGAGCGACCAACACCGTCCCGCCCAGCCGCACCTCGTCCCCATCGTGCAGTACACGGTCGACCTTAGCCTTGGGATACTGCTGGAGACCCCCGTTCACAAAGTCCGGCTTGCCTCCGCTCTCGACCACACGCGCATCGCCCGCCATCACCTCGTATTGCGCATGCGTCGCCCGCAAGATGGCCGCGCTCCCCGCCGCATGGTCGAAATGAGCGTGGCTGATCAGCAGCACCTTCACATCCGTCGGCTTGAACCCAAGTGCCCGGATGTTCTCCAGAATTTGCGGCGCGGAGCGCGTCAGATTGCTGTTGATCAGGATGTCCCCTTCCGGCGTTACTACCAGATACGCGGCCAAATCCTGGCTCCCAACGTAATACAGGTTCCCCGCGATCCGAAACGGCACATGGTTCGTTGTCCACGCCGGGTCCATCTCGGCTCGCATCGTGGAAACCAGCACACCGCACGCGCACATCAACACCATGAGCAATCGGAGGATCATCTTCGCAGCATACCGCCGCATCCAACGTAAATGCGCGCAATCCAGATCGAAAAAGTTGGCGGCCCCGAAGTCCTCACCGCCGCTACCCTTCCTGATCCAGCCCCCGGCCCCGGTCAGGCCCTCATCCGCATCGAGGCCTCCGGCGTCAATTTCATCGACACCTACCTCCGGGAAGGCCGCTATCCCGCTACGCTCCCGTACGTCCTCGGGCAAGAGGCCGCTGGCACCGTCGTCTCTGTCGGCGAAGGCGTCACCACGATTAGTCCCGGGGACCGCGTAGCCTGGTGCGGCAACCCCGGCACCTACGCCGAGCTCGCCCTCGCCCCGGCCGACCGCCTCGTCCCCATACCGGACGACCTCTCCGCCCAGCAAGCCGCCGCCGCACTCCTCCAGGGCATGACCGCCCACTATCTCGCGCACGACACATACCGCATACAACCGGGCGACGAGGTGCTCATCCACGCCGGAGCCGGGGGTACCGGCCTGCTCCTCACACAGATGGCCCACGTCCTCGGTGCCCGTGTCTTCACTACTGTCTCCACGGAGGAGAAGGCCGAGCTCTCCCGCGCCGCCGGAGCCGACATCGTCATCAACTACCGCGATCACGACTTCGCCGTTGAGGTCCGCAAGCACACCACTGGTCTCCACGCCGTCTACGATTCGGTCGGCAAGACCACCTTCGACCAGTCCCTCTCCGTCCTCCGCCCACGCGGCATGATGGTCCTCTTCGGCGGCGCGAGCGGAGCGGTCCCACCCTTCGACCTCATTAAGCTCTCCACCCTGGGCTCGCTCTACATCACCCGCCCGACCCTAAACCACTACATCCTGACCCGGACCGAGCTCGAAGCCCGCGCCTCTGCCGTCTTCCAGGCCGTCGCCGACGGCAGCCTCAAGCTCCGCATCGCCCACACCTACCCGCTCGCCGAAGCCGCGCAGGCCCACCGCGACCTCGAAGCGCGAACCACCACAGGCAAGCTGCTGTTGATCCCGTAACACCTTTTGACTTCGGAACATTGATCCCATACAACTAAGGAACGCCCTTCGTGCGACCGGCCTGATCGCCAGCCGCGCCACGCAACCTTTGTTACCGCAGCGGAATGTACGGGAAGCGCGGTGAAACTCCGCCACTGCCCCGCAACTGTGAACGCGCACACAGCCCATCGTGTGAATGCCAGCCAAGGCGCTCCCCACTGGCCCCCAGGCCGGGAAGGAGAGCGTCGCAAGACGGCCAGCACGAGCTCGCGTCAGTCAGGAGACCGGTTCCGCCGCGCACATCAACCACGCCTCCGGGGGGAGGCGGAGGAGCCACACCCATGTTCATCCGCACAGGCCGCCACACGGCCTCATCCACTCTGCGCGCACTCGCGCTTGCCTTCACAGCCACACTTTCAGCCCACGCCGTCATCGTTCGTGGCACCGTCACCGACCCGCTCGGCGCGGCCATCCCGCTCGCCAAAGTCGAACTCATCCAGGGCAAACGAGCCATTGCCTTCGCCCTCACCGGACCGGACGGCACCTACGAGATCCTCTCCGACGCTCACGGCCGTCTCCTCCTCCTCACCTCCGCCCGCACCTTCGCCCTCGGCGTGGGTCAAGATTTCTATGGCGGCCGCACCGAGGTCATCACCCGTCGCATCACGCTCGACCCCGCCCATATCACCGAGCAGGTCACCGTCATCGCTACCGGCACCCCGACGCCGCTCGCGCAGATCAGCTCCGCCGTTACGCTCATTTCTACCCAGGCGCTTGAAACCCGCGTCGGCATCGTCGACGAGCTGCGTCAATCCCCTGGCGTCTCCGTCGTCCAGACGGGACAGACCGGTGGCGTCACCTCCCTCTTCGTGCGCGGCGGCAACTCCGACGCCAACAAAGTTTTCATCGACGGAATCCCCGCCGAAGACGTAGGCGGCTTCTTCGACTACGGCACCGTATCCAGCACCGGCATCGGCAGCACCTCCAACCAAGGCACCGCCATCGAGCTTTATCGCGGCCCCGACTCGGTGCTCTACGGCTCGGACGCGGCAGCCTCCGCCCTCAGCATGAACACCACGCGCGGGACATCCCTGCGACCCGTCTTCAACTACTCGGGTGACGCCGGCAACCTCCACACCTGGCGCAACGAAGCCACCGGGAGCGGAGCCTACCGCAAGCTCGACTACTTCGCCGCCTTCTCCCGCTTCGACACCTCGAACGCCGTTCCGCTCGACCGCTTCCACGCGGCTACATCCGTCGCGAACCTGGGCTACGATCTGC
Source organism: Acidobacteriaceae bacterium (assembly GCA_965277085.1). GTDB lineage: Bacteria > Acidobacteriota > Terriglobia > Terriglobales > Acidobacteriaceae > Edaphobacter. The sequence continues at coordinate 3,179,480 of OZ255708.1, read as the reverse complement.
TGCCAAACACCCAGCTGCGCTTCACCATCCGCAACACCGACTCCAGCTCCGGCCTGCCCAACGCGCATGACTTCTATGGCATCTCGCAGAACGGCCACCAGGCGGACCAGGATCTCTACTCCGGTCTTGCTATCGAGAACCGCCTTCTAGGCAATTGGCACAATCTCGTCCGCTATGGCATCGCTCGCAAACGCGAGCAGGCGGCGTACTTCGGCGACTCCGGCACGCTGGTCACCGTTCCCAGCGCCTACGGCTCGCAATACGACTACCAGTCCTACGTGGGCTCGCTCGTCACCTTTACCGGAGCGAACGGCTACACCGCCACTGGCCAGGCACAGCTCTTCGGCACCGACCGCAATCAAGCCTCCAACCGCGACATCCTCACTTGGCAGACCGACTACACCTTTCCGCACCGCATCCTCGCGCTCTTTCGCTTCCAGTACGAGAATGAGCGAGGCGTCTTCAACACGGCAGGACCGTATGGCAGCCACGACGCTCTCCAGCGCACCAACTTTCAGTACACGCTTCAACTTCAGGGCGACATCAAGAACCGCCTCTTCTACTCGGCCGGCGGCGCGATCGAGAAGAACCACCTCTACGGCATCGCCGGGACGCCGCGCATCGGGCTAGCCTACTTCCCCGTGCGCCCTTCTGAGCGCCGGTTCCGAGGCACCAAGCTCCGCGCCAATGTCGCCACCGGCGTCCAGGAGCCGAACCTCGCCACCGAGTTTTCCAGCCTCTACAAAGAGCTGCAACTCGCCGGTGATCCAACCGACATCGCCGCCTTCGGCATCGCGCCGCTCGGCCCGCAACGCTCCCGTACGGTGGATGTCGGCGTCGACCAGAACATCCTCGGCCAAAAGCTCATCGCCAAGGCCGGTTACTTCCACAACCAGTTCTCCCACCAATTGGAGTACGTCGGCTCTGGCGACCTACGCCGCTACTTTGGCATCACCCCCGCGAACGACGCCTTCTTCTATGGCGGTGAGCTCAATTCACTCGCCTTCCGCGCCCAAGGCATCGAAACCGAAATTCAATACCAGCCCTTCAACCGCTTCTTTCTGCACGGGGGCTACACCTGGCTCGGCTCCGTGGTCAGCCAATCCTTCGCCTCTGACGCCACCAGGGCCAATCGCGGCGTTCCGACGACCAACCCGAACTTTCCTGGCCTGGCTATTGGCAGCTCCTCGCCGCTGATCGGCGCGCGTCCCTTCCGCCGCCCGCCGCACACCGGCTTCTTCGCCGTCCAGTACAGCGGGACTAAGCTGACCGCCGCTTTCAAAGGCGCGCTCGCCAGCCGCGCCGACGACTCCACCTTCCTCGGCGGCTCGGACGCGACCGCCAACGGCAACACGCTGCTACTGCCCAACCGCGACCTCGACTACGGCTTCGCCAAACTCGATGCCAATTTCACCTATCGCGCAACCAACCGAGTCGCCGTCTTCACCCAGCTCGACAACCTGCTCAATAACCAGCACATCGGCCCGATTGGCTATCCCGGAACGCCGTTTACAGTACGAAGCGGATTGAAGGTTAGGCTCGGCGGTGAGTAGCGTTGCCAAGGTCGACGCCTTCGCATTTTCTGTTTGTCATTCCCGAAGGGAATCTGCGTTTTCTTCGGCTACAACTCAACTACTACAACGACCCATCGTCCTCATCGGCACCGCCCGCCTTCACAGCGGGCGCGTCGCCCGTGCGGACGGTCGGGTACTTGATCCCCAGCTGATCCAGATACGTCGGGTACTTCGCCGCGTCGTAGTAAAACTTCTGCATCTCCGGCCGGTACTTCTCCATGATCGCTTTATTCAGGTAGATCGAAGGCTTGTCGCCGGGGCGCAGAAACGTCTCGTACTTGACGTCTTTCGTCTCGACGTCAGCAAAGTACGCCTTCGCGCTCTTCAGCAACTCCGGCTTCGTCATCAGATCGAACAGGGTCAGCGCCTGCACCTTCGCTCCGGCAATCGCTCCTTTGTGCGCGATCGGCGTAGCCATGGCGATGCCGTTGGCCCAATTATGCCCCGGCAGATTGGGAATGTTCGACGGGTACCGCAGCACAATAGTAGGCGCGTTCCACGACACATCGCCGATGTCGTCCGACCCGCCGCCATAGTACTTCTCTGGATCGTTCGGCTCCTTCAACTCGTCCAACTTCACCGCCAGACCCTTCTCCGGCACCTTCAGCTCGTGTTGCAGAGCGCGGGCAAGCTGCTGATCGGCCTCGCTCCAGCTGGGCAGGCCGACCAGCTTGGCGTTGGCGGTCACCTCTTCGGCGATCGGCTTGTTGAAGAACCCCGGCCACGCCGCGCCCACCAGCGTCGAGTCCCACTTCGTATCCGTCATCAGGGTCGCGCCAGTGGCCATCTTGTCGCCGATGGCCCAGAGGTCCTTGATGTGCTGGTAGTCCGCTTCGCGAAAGTAGTACCAAACCGAGGCGTTCTGCGGCACAACATTCGGCTGGTCGCCGCCATTCGGAATGACATAGTGCGAACGCTGCTGGAGCCGCAAATGTTCGCGGCGGAAGTTCCAGCCCACGTCCATCAGCTCCACTGCGTCGAGTGCACTGCGTCCACGCCACGGAGCCGCCGCCGAGTGCGCGCTCTCCCCATGAAAGTTGTACTGCACCGAGACCAGGCCATTGTTCGAATAGCCGCCGTAGGACGAGCCCAGATTGTCGCCCACGTGCGAGAACAGCACCGCGTCGATACCCTTGAAGTACCCGTCGCGTACATAGTACGCCTTCGAGCCAAGCAGCTCCTCCGCCACGCCGGGCCAAATCTTGATGGTGCCGGGAAGGTGGTTCTTCGTCATCACATCCTTCACCGCCAGCGCGGCGACGATGTTCACCGCCTGTCCTGAGTTGTGCCCTTCGCCATGCCCCGGCGCGCCCGGAATAATCGGATCGTGGTACGCCACACCCGGCTTCTGCGAGGCCTGCGGGATGCAGTCGATGTCCGACCCGAGCGCAATCACCGGCTCGCCCGAGCCCGTAGGACTGACCCAGGTGGCCATCCACGCCGTCGGAATGCCAGAGATGCCGCGCTCCACCTTGAAGCCGTTCTTCTCCAGCAGCGCCGTCAGGTACTTCGAGGTCTCGAACTCCTGAAAACCTAGCTCGCCATAGCTATAGATGGTGTCGATCATCACCTGCACGAGCTTGGCGTTGCCGTCCACGTTCTGGAGGATGGTCTGCTTCAGCGCTGCGTTCGGATCGGCGGTGTTCTGCGCCGCAAGTGAAACGGTGAGTAGACCGAGCGTAAGAACGAGTCGGTGGCGCATGAGTCTCCTTGGTTACGGCGTAGTGGTAAGGGACTTTGTGGCCTGCTTCAGCAGATCGGCTTCGCGCTCGATCGCCGCGGCGGTGCGGACGATCAGCGGGTCGACGGCGCTCCACTGCTTCTGCTCAATGGCCTCGCGGATCGCTGGCAGCGTCTTGACGCCATAGCCGGTAAAGAAGCCGGGCGCGTAGACCATGTTCTGGAACCACGGCCGGTTCGGCAGCCCAGTTGGGTCGAGCAGAGCGCGGTCGGCCTGCATCATCTGCAGATTGACCGCGTCCGTCGGCTTCGCGGCGGCCACCGCCTTGTCGAAGTCGGCGGCGGCGGCGGTCAGCTCGTCCGAAGCCTGATCCAACGGCGCGAAGTTCAGATACGGCGGCAGCACCTCCACTGGCGGCGGCACCATCGTCTTCTTCGGATCGTAAAGCGCCTTGTACACGCCGTCCGCGATCTCCGTGTTGCGCTCCTTGGTAGCCGCGCGCATGGTGTCGGCGAGCTTCTTCACCTCGCCCACATAGCTGTGGATCGTCTCCGCCTGGTCCACATATTGGAACGGGATCGTGTCGGCGTCGGCCATGCGCATCATCATCGTCCCGGCGGTCTGCGCTAAAGCGCGGCCATACGCAAAGTCCGTGTCCTCGAAGTGCGTGTACCAGTAGAAATCGTCGTAGATGGAGTGGTACTGGCCTCCACCCGCGTCCTCGCCGCCAAACCCCATGTTCACGCTCGGGATGCCGAGGTGGTGCAGGAACGCCGTATAATCCGACCCCGACCCCAGCGCCTCAATGCGCAGGTCCGCGCGCGAGCGCAACTCGGAGCGGGCCTCCGGGGTGGCATGCGCAAAGTCAGCGAGGCGCGCCCGCTTCCAGACCGTCATCTTGGTCTCGGGATCGTCGACATCCTTCATCACGCCATTGATGAAGTTCTCCAGCGAGTGAGATCCTTCAGCCCGGAAGAAGCCGCGCCCGTTCCCATCCGTGTTGAAGTACGCAACCGCGTGCTGCGTCAGCTCCGCCGCGTGCGTCTCCACCCACTCGGTCGAGCCTAGCAGTGCCGGCTCTTCCCCATCCCACCAGCAGTAGATGATCGTCCGCTGCGGCTTCCATCCCTGCTTCAGCAACTCGCCCAACGCCCGCGCCTCTTCGAGCTGTGGGCTAGCGCCGGAGATCGGATCGCCCGCGCCGTTCACCCACGCGTCGTGGTGGTTGCCGCGAATCACCCACTGATCGGGATAGGTCGAGCCAGGGATGGTCGCGACCACATCATAGAGCGGCTTCCGATCCCAGTTGAACGCCAGCGCCAGATGCGCCTTGATCGTGCTCGGCCCGGTCTTGTACGTCAGCGGCAACGACCCGCGCCAATTCTCCGGCACCACCTGCCCCCTGAGCGCCTTCAGCAGCGGCGTCGCGTCCGCATACGAGATCGGCATCACCGGGATCTTCGTAATCGTCTCCACTTGGTCGAGCGGGATCAGCTTCGCGCCCGGAACCGCGCCAACGCCCGGCGTCTGCGGGTCGCCCGGATATACGGGCATATCCATTACCGAGCCGCGCTGCGCTCCCTCCGGCGGACGCATCGGGCCTTCGGGATACGTGTCGCCGCGGCTGTAGCCGTCCTCATGCGGGTCGGAGAAGATCAGGCACCCGATGGCCCCATGCTGCGCCGCGAGCTTCGGCTTGATGCCGCGCCACGTCTGCCCATAGCGGGCGAGGACGATGGCTCCCTTGACCGACACGCCCATCGACTCCAACACCTCATAATCGGCGGGCGCGCCATAGTTCACGTACACCAGCGGAGCCGTGACGTCGCCGTCCTTCGAGAAGGCGTTGTAAGTCGGCAGCTGCTCGGACTTCTGATCCGTGGTCGGATCGATCTTCAGCACCGGCTCATCGAGCTTCGCGGTGAACTTCACCGGCCCCAGCAGCTCCAGCTTCCGCAGCTTCGGCGTCGGAAACAGCGTGTCGAAGACTTCGATCTTCGCGTCTAGCCCGTAGGACTTCAATTGAGCCAGCAGCCACTCCGCGTTGTCCTTGTCATACGGTGAGCCGACATGATGCGGCCGCGCCGTCAACCGCCGCATATTCTCCCGCAGCCGCGCCGGGTCGGGCATCGCCCGGAATTTCCCCTCCCACTGCGTCTCCGCCGCGGCGTGCTCAGAGGTATAGCCGCGCAGCATCGGGGTAGAAGGCGGTGCGGGATCGACCGCAAAGGCGGAGGTGGCGAGGAGCGTGACACAGGCGACGAGCTTCTTCATAGTGGGCGAAGTCCCTTGAGGTGCAGCGATACCATCTAGCCCAGAACGAGGTCGACGGCTTCACGAAAGTTACAAAAGGATTAAAGGCTTGGCGTCAGTTGTATCGGCTTCTCCGCGCTATGTCAATCGGGAAAGCTCAGGCCAGCAGCGAATCCACAAAGCTCGCGCTGTCGAACGGGATCAGATCGTCGATCTTCTCGCCAATACCCGCATACACCACCGGCAGCTTCAGCTCCGTCGCGATGGCCAGCACGATCCCACCCTTGGCCGTCCCATCCAGCTTCGTCAGCACAATGCCCGTCACGTGCGCCGCCTCAGTAAACAGCCGCGCCTGCGTCAAGCCGTTCTGCCCCGTGGTCGCGTCCATCACCAACAGCGTCTGGTGCGGCGCGCCGGGGACCAGCCGCTCGGCCGTGCGACGCATCTTATCGAGCTCCTTCATCAGGTCGGTCTTCGTGTGCAGCCGCCCCGCCGTGTCCGCAATCAGGATCTCCGTGCCGCGAGCCTTCGCCGCCGTGCAGGCATCGTAGAGCGCCGCCGAGGGGTCGCCGCCCTGCTTGGTCTTGATGATCGGCGTCCCGGACCGTTGCGCCCACACCTCCAATTGCTCGATGGCTGCCGCGCGAAACGTGTCCGCCGCACACAGCAGCACCGTCCGCCCCTGAACGCTGAAGAGGTTGGCCAGCTTGCCCGTCGTCGTCGTCTTCCCCGTCCCGTTCACGCCCACCATCATGATCACTTCCGGCGGCGAGGCGGGATGCCGCACGGGCACGGCCACGCCATCGAGGATGCGCCGCAACTCGGCCTTCAGCAGCTCCTTCAACTCCGCTCCGCCTTCGATCCCCGTCCGCAGCGCGCGCTGCCGCAGATTCTCAAGCACGATCGCCGTTGTCGCCGAACCCAGATCGGCGGCGAGCAGCAGCGGCTCCAGATCGGTCAGCGTCGCCTCGTCCACCTCGCGGGTCAGCGCGATGAACCCGCCCAGCGACTCGTTCAGGCTCTCGCGCGTGCGCGTCACCGCCTGCTTCATCCGGTCGAAGAAGCCGCGCTTCGGCTCCGCCGGCGATTCCTGCTCCTGCTCCGCTACCGCCTCAGGCGCGTCGGATTCTGGTTTGCGCTTACCAAAGAGTGAAAAGGCCATGTCCTGTGTAGTTTAGCGGATCGCGCTGCGTTACCATGGCTGCTACAGAGGTAAGCTGCGCACTGGAGCGGGACGCCGGTTTTCTCCGAGCAACACTTACGCGCCGCAATCGTGTCTTTACGGTGGAGCGCGCTTGCGGAAACAGGAGTAAACCATGGGCGACACGCCCCATTCGATCGTGCTGCAGTCCCTGTTGATGGAGCTGGGCATCCGTGCCAAGGCCTGGAACATTCGTGTGCTGCCAATGCATAGGGTGGAAGTCGCGGAGGGTAGATGGCAGCTGCCGGATGTCTGCGTTGTTGTAAGGGATAAGCCGCTGCATGACGCATTGCGCATGCCGCCGTTATTTTGCGTCGAGATCGTCTCGCCGGACGATGGACTCTCGGAGATGCACGAGAAGATCGCACAGTACATTGATGCTGGGGTAAAGGTCGTCTGGATCGTCGATCCACGCCTCAAAAAGGCGTACGAAACAACCGATGGCCACAATGTGGCTAGCGTAACCCAGTTAACGGTGCCAGGAACGGATATTCTAGTAATGATTGATCAGGTTTTCCAAGCACTACACGAGATCGACCCAAGTGCGTATCTCGCATCTGTGTTGAATGACGAAGGATGAAGGTATCGCCTTGCAAGTTTCGACCTTGATTCCCCTCGAAGAGTACCTGCACACAAGCTATCACCCCGATTGCGATTGGATCGATGGCAAAGTCATGGAGCGCAACGTGGGTGAAGGCAAACTTTCTAACGTTCAGGGATTTTTCATTCGCTTCCTTGGCAATCACGCGCAACAATGGCGAATCCGCGTCTGGCCGGAGCAGCGCGTCCAGGTCGCCGCGACCCGCTTCCGCATCCCCGGTATTTGCGCCACGCGCCGAGTTGCGCCGTTTGAAGAGATCATCCGCACACCGCCGCTACTCTGCATCGAGGTCCTCTCCCCCGACGACCGCATGTCCGACACGCAGGAGAAGGTCGACGATTACCTCAAAATGGGCGTTGAAGTAGTCTGGGTGGTCGATCCGCGCCGCCGCATGGCCTTCCAAACCGATGGCCGAAGCCTGCAACCCGTCGCCATGCTCACCGTGCCTGGGTCTGCCATCACGGTCGAAGTTGCCGAGGTCTTTTCGGAACTCGATGAACTGGAGCAGCTCATTTCACAAGCGTAAGCGAAGCACATCGTAGGCCGTTTCAAAACGGTTCACGAACCTGTGCATCTGCGATCTACCCGCACTGCGACGCCCCGCGACACGCAGCCTCGCCAATACTAAGCCAAAGGCAGTCGCGCCCAGCTCTAACATCACTTCAATAGAAGCTGCGGCAAACCGGAGTCTGCCGGGAGCTCCCATGCGCTTCGCAGCAAGTCTCGATCGGCCCACCCGCCTTTACGCCTGCCAACCTCTCTCCCGCTCCGAAGCACAGCCCGCACGCCAACGCGCCGCTCTGCTGCTGTGCCTGCGCCGCTGCATCGGCTGGAGCGTCGCCATCGCCGCTCTGCCTCTGCTCCATGCGCAGAAGATCGTCACCATCGCCGGAAACGGCACCGCCGGATACGTCGCCGCGCAGGACGGTGGCCGCGCCACCCGCGCCCAGCTCGACGAGCCCTATGGCACAGCGGTCGACCTTCACGGCAACCTCTACATCGCCGAGCGCGCCAACCACCGCATCCGCCGCGTCGACGCCGTCAGCGGCACCATCACCACCGTCGCCGGCAACGGCCAACCTGGCTATCGGTCCACCGACGAAGGCGCGCCCGCCACCAGCGCCGAACTGAACGGGCCCCGCGCCGTCGCCGTCCTCGGCAACCTCTACATCGCCGGCACCGACAACCACCGTGTTCGCATGATCGATACTCTGGGGACCATCCAAACCATCGCCGGCAACGGCACCCCCGGCTTCCGAGCCCACGACGAGTTCGGCTCAGCCATCGCGGCCGAGCTCGACAGCCCCCGCGCCGTCGCCGTCGATCGCTTCGGCAATGTCTACGTCAGCGACTACAACAATCAGCGCATACGCAAGGTGGAAGCCACCACCCGCGTCATCCACACCATAGCCGGTACCGGCACTGCGGGCTATCTCGCCGCGCAAGGCGGTGACCCCGCCATCGAGGCCGAGATCAACGACCCGCACGGCATCGCTCTCGACGCCCTCGGCAACCTCTACATCGCCGACACCGGCAACCACCGTGTCCGCCGCGTCGAGGTCCACACCGGCATCATCACCACCGTCGCCGGCAACGGAAATCCCGGTTTCCGACGCAACGACGAAGGTAAGCCCGCCACGCGCGCCACGCTCGACGCTCCCTGCGCCGTAGCCGTCGATGCGCAAGGCAACCTCTACATCGCCGATTTGGACGAAAACCGCATCCGCCGCGTAGACGCGAGCACCGGAGCCATCACCACCATCGCCGGATCGGGCATCCCCGGCTACATCCTCGCACAGGACGGCGACTCCGCCTCCATCGCCCGTCTCAACAAACCCCGCAGTCTCGCCGTCGATCCCTCTGGCGCACTCTATATCGCCGACTCCGCCAACAACCGCATCCGCAAAATCGAGCCATCGGAGACCGGCGTCAACGTTGCTATCCGCTAAACCTTAGCCCTCGTAGCCCTATGCTAGCCCTGATTGCTGTCATTCCGCAGCGAAGCGGAGGAATCTGCTTCGCATGCCGGGCGATCAGTCCTCATTCACCAACAAACTCTTCTGCAACTTACTATGCCGCCGGCTATACGTGAAGTACACCACCAGCCCAATCACCAACCAAACCACAAGCCGTACCCAATTCCAGACGCCCAGCTTGTACATCATGTAGCCGTTGAACAAGATCCCCATAATAGGCACGAACGGCACCAGCGGCGTGCGAAACGGACGGTCTCTCCCCGGATCGGTGCGGCGAAGCACGATGATCGCGACGCACACAATCACAAACGCCAGCAGCGTCCCGATATTTACCATCTTGCCGATGTCGTCGATCGGCGTCACGCTGCCCACAATGGCCGCTAGCAACCCCGCCAGAATCGTCCCCTTCCACGGCGTTCTGAACTTCGGGTGAATTGCCCCAAAGAACTTGTTCGGCAGCAGCCCATCTTTAGCCATCGAGTAGAGCACACGGCTCTGGCCCAGCAGCATCACGAGCATCACGCTCGTCAGCCCCGCAAGCGCCCCGATCGTGATGATGTTCGACGCCCACGTCAGGTTATGGTCCAGGAACGCCCGCGAGATCGGCGCTTCGATGTTCACCTCGCGCCACGGCACCATCCCCGTCAGCACCGCCGCCACGCCGATATACAGCAGCGTGCAGATCGAGAGCGACACGATGATCCCGATGGGCAGATCGCGCTGCGGGTTCTTCGCTTCCTGCGCCGTCGTCGAGACCGCGTCGAACCCGATATACGAGAAGAACACCAGCCCTGCCGCCAACCCAATCCCGCTCATTCCAAACGGCGCAAACGTGTGCCAGTCGGTGCCCCAATTGCCCTTGGTCACATAGTGCGAGCCCAGGCCCAGCACGAACAGCACGATTCCCACCTTCACCGCCACGATCCCGGCGTTGAACTTCGCGCTCTCCTGAATCCCCACCACCAAGATCGCGGTAATCACCAGCGCAATCAGGAACGCCGGGACGTTGACCCCAATCTCCATCCCAAACAGGTGCGGCGCGTTCAGCAGCGCATGGGCGCGCATCGCCAGGTCCGCCGATCCCGAGGCCTTCAACGCCGTCATCGCGTCGCTGAACGGCATCGTCCCCGGAGCCATCTCCGGATGCGCCGCCAGCACGATCTGGCGAGCCACCGTGTCCGTCGCCAGCCGCAGCCCCGTCCAGTGGTCATACGCCAGCCACAACGGAAATTTCAGGTGAAAGATATTCAGCACTTCCACAAAATTGTTCGACCAGCCCGAGCTCACCGTGCTCGCGCCCATCGCGTATTCCAGCGTCAGGTCCCAGCCGATGATCCACGCCACCAGCTCGCCCAGCGTCGCATACGCATAGGTGTAAGCCGAACCGGCGAGCGGGATCATCGCCGCGAACTCCGCATAGCATAGGCCCGCAAACGCGCATCCCAGCCCGCTCAGCACGAACGCCAGCATCAAGCTCGGCCCCGCCGTCTTCGCCCCAAGCCCGCTCAGCACAAAGATGCCCGCCCCGATGACCGCGCCGATTCCAAGCGCGGTCAACTGCACTGGGCCAAGCACGCGCTCGAGCGTATCCGCGCCCTTCTCGTTCGCCTCGGCCATCATGTCGTTCAGCGACTTCTTGGCGAACAGCCCTGCTGTCCTCGTTGTCTCGTCTGCCTTTGCTACGGCCATCGAACCAGCCCTCCTAAAGATCGCCATCCGGGTGAATCCGCCTCGACCACAGCAGATATACCGGTACTCCCAGCAGCACGATGATTAAACCCGGCCACGTGTATTGAGGTTTGTAACGCAAGAGTACAACACAAATCCACAACGCCATCGCGATATAGAGCGCGGGCAGCACCGGGTAGCCAAACGCCCTGTAAGGCCGCGCCACGTCCGGTCGCGTCCGCCGCAACACAAACAGGCCAACGATCGTCAGAATATAGAACAGCAGCACCGCAAAGATCACGTAATCCAGTAGCTGCCCGTAGCTGCCGGAGAGGCACAGCAGACACGTCCACGCCCACTGCACCCACAGCGAGTTCACCGGCGTCTTCGACTTCGGACTCAGCACCCCGACCGCCTTGAAGAACAGCCCGTCCCGGCTCATCGCGTAATACACACGCGCGCCCGCCAACAGCATCCCGTTCACGCAGCCGAAGGTCGAAACCAGGATCGCCGCCGCCATCAGCTTCGCGCCCACGGACCCAAACGCCCGCTCCAGCACCGCCGTCGCCACCCGGTCCTGCGCCGCATACGAAATGCCCCGCCCCACAACCGTCGTCGCATTCGGATCGCCAGCCATCGGCAGCACGCTTAGATAAACGAAGTTGCACGCGATATACAGCAGCAACACCACGCCCGTCCCCACCGCCAGTGACAGCGGCAGGTTTCGCTTCGGATTGCGTATCTCCCCCGCCGTAAACGTCACATTGTTCCAGGCGTCCGACGAAAACAGCGACCCCACCTGCACCACCGCGACCACGGTCAGCAAGCCGACAAAGTGCGTCGCCGCTCCCGTCTGCACCGCATGCAGCCCCCCCGCCCCCGCCCAGAACTGGTGCCAGCCCACGCCGAAGTTTGCCGCCATCGCCACCGCGTTCTTCGCGATGAACCCAACCAGCACCACCGCCGCCAGAGCCAGCACCTTCGCGCTCGTAAACACATTCTGCACCGCCGCGCCCAGCCTCACCCCCAGCGTATTCAGCACCGTCAGCAGCGTAATAATCGCAATCGCCGCCAGATTCGCCGTATTCAATCCGATATTCCCGCCACCCACATGCCACAACCAATTCGTCTGGCTCACCACTGGAAAGAAGACGCCCAAAAACTTCCCAAACGCCACCCCCACCGCGGCAATCGTCCCCGTCTGGATCACCAGAAACAGCGTCCACCCATACAGAAACCCCCACAGCGGCCCCAGCGCCTCGCGCAGATACACATACTGCCCGCCCGCCTTCGGCATCATCGCCGCGAGTTCCCCATAGCTGAGCGCGCCAATGATCGTCATCGCCGCCGTCACCAGCCAGGCCGCGATCAGCAACGCCGGCGACCCCACCGTCCGCGCCATATCCGCAGACACAATGAAGATGCCCGACCCAATCATCGAGCCCATCACAATTGCCGTCGCCGAAAATAGCCCCATCCCCTGCACAAACTGCGGCGGGGCCTTCCCCTCGTTGCTGTCCTTCCACAGCGAGGCGGAGGGATCTGCTTCGGTTGTTTGCGGAAGATTCACGTACCGTCCAACCTACCGCAAAATCTCCAGAAAGTCCCGCGCCACCTTCCCCACCGTCTCCCCCGGGGCAAACAATCCCGAAATCACCGCCACCGAATCCGCCCCCGCCTCCATCACGCTCCGTGCGTTCTCCCGCGTGATCCCCCCAATCGCCACCAGCGGCTTCCTCGTCAAACCCCGCGCCCGCCGTACCCCCTCCAACCCCACCACCGGAGCCGCATCCAGCTTCGTCCCCGTCCCAAACACCGGCCCAATCGCAATATAGTTTGGACCAGGGTCCTGGACCTGGGACAAGTCCGGGTGCCCCATGTCTCGACTCTGAGATATGGGTTTGCCGACCGCGACCACCTGCTCGTCCGTATGCGTAGAAACCCCCACCCATCGTTGAGCGCCCAGCACCCGCCGCACATCCTCTACCGCCAAATCCCCCTGCCCCACATGCACCCCATCCCACCCCGCCAGAACCGCTAAATCCGCCCGATCATTCATAATCAACCGGCACTCCACCCCCGCAAACGCCGCCCCAAGCACCGCCGCCGCCCGCAGCACCTCCCGTGGCTGCCCTCCCTTGTACCGCAGCTGCACCAGACCAACCCCCGCCCCGGCCAATTCCTCCGCAAACGCGCGCAGCCCCACCCCCCGGCCGCTCAACACGCCTACATCCGCAATCGCATACAGCCGTGGCATCGTCACTCCACGATCCTCGCACACCGAACTTCAGAGCCGCCCTTTGCGTAGAAAGCCGAATGCGCCGCCTCTTGCTCCTCCTCTTCATCCCGCTCTGCGTCCCAGCCCAAACCCCGCCCACCGCCGAAACCATCATGGCCCGCGTAGCCGCCAACCAAGACCGCTCCGAGGCCGAGCGCGCCCACTTCGTCTACCTCCAGCATGCCCGTGTCAGCTCCCGCAAAGGCAAGACCGTCCGCTGCGAAGAGATCACCGACGTGCGCGTCACACCAACGCCTACAGGCTCACACCAAAGCCTCCTCAAGCTCTCCGGTCGCCTCCTGGTCAAGCACCAGTACGTTCTTTACGATAAGCTGCCACCGCGCCACAGCACATATAGCGGACCGCCGGATGACTCGCACCCTGAGGCAAACAAAGACAATCTACAAGTCACAATCAACAGCGATGACGAAGGCTCTATGGATCGCGACCTGGTCGAAGGCATGCGTTCCAATCTTACGGACAACAAGTCTAAAGACGGCATCGGCAAAGGTCTCTTCCCCCTCACATCCGCTATGCAGGCGGACTACAACTATCACCTGATCGCTACCAAGCACCTCAACGGTCGCGAGGTCTTCCATCTCACCTTCGAGCCTAAAGATAAGGAAGACTATGGCTGGCGCGGCGACGCCTACATCGACACTGCAGCCTTCCAACCCGTCCTCGTCCGCACCACCATGTCCCGCAAAATCCCCTTCGCCGTCCGCACCCTGCTCGGCACCAGCCTCCCCGGCCTCGGCTTCACTGTCATCTACGCTCCAACCGCAGAAAGCGTCTGGTTCCCCATCTCCTTCGGCACCGAGTTCAAGCTACACGTCCTCTTTTTCCTCAACCGCGAGATCACCCTCAGCGCGGAGAACCGCGACTTCGAGAAGACCCACGTCATCTCGACGATCATCCCGTTGCAGAAGTAACTAATAGATAGGCTTGTTTCTGCCCGCATCGTATAAGCAGCGCAAATAAGCCCGACTGAGAATTTAGTCTAAAGAGCAGGTCGCTTGATAATGCATTATCAAGCGAACTAAGATGCAGTTAGTAAACCGCTATCTTCCAAAATCAGAACGAGATGGAATATTAAAACGACGTTCAAGGTAGATAATAAGACCGGCTAAAACGATACCGCCCGTCACTGAAACAACTTTTCCCGAGATGCTTAGCTTGGGTTCAGACAAGCTATTCTCATATGGTTGAGCAGAATTGTATAGCATCATTATTTCAGTGCCGACACCTAACCCTTCAAATTGCTCGAACTTATCCTCGTAAGTTTTCCCATCGACCACATAACTAAACTGAATAATGAAAAAGCTGCGGTCCATGTAACTGCGAAGATTTACGTCGCGCATTCGTGCGTAGTGGTATGTGCTCGCAGTTATAACAGCGACGGTCTGCACCCAATCCGCTTTAGTTTCTACAAACTTTTCCTTCTTCGTCATAGGTATGTCTAGCTTCCCGCCTGTCGTCCCATAACTTCGTGTCTACAGCTCCGCCAACTCATGCGGTACACTGTGCCTCTGCCGGAACTCATCGAGCCTCTTTGGCTGACCGTGTGCGTCCATGCGTGACATCCTCCAACCCCCGCTAATGCCTTCTTCGGCACTCATGGCACCGCGTAACCCATCTGTTAGCCTCTCGTCCACCACCGCGGGCTGCTGAATCAACGCCTCAATCTCCGGCTGATGTACCTCGATACTCATCGCCACCTCCACCTGAGCCGATTCTAGCTCCCCTGCCGCTCAAAGAACCGCTCCATAAACTTCGTATCGAACGCCCCCGACCGGAACTCCTCATCCGCAAAGATCTTCTGGTGCAGCGGAATCGTCGTATGAATCCCCTGCACCACAAACTGGCTCAGCGCCCGCTGCATCTTGTCCATCGCCTCCGCACGGTCCTTGCCATGGCAGATCAGCTTCGCAATCAAGGAATCATAGTAAGGCGGCACCACGCCCTCCGCATACAGAGCCGTATCCACCCGCACGCCATTGCCCCCCGGCACGTTCCACGCCGTGATCTTACCCGCCGAGGGCGTGAACTTCTCCGGATGCTCCGCGTTGATCCTGCACTCGATCGCGTGCCCGTTGATTGTCACCGGCTTGGTGACAATCTCCGCCAGCTTCTCCCCCGCCGCGATCCGCAGCTGCGCCTTCACCAGATCGATGCCCGTCACCATCTCCGTGACGCAATGCTCCACCTGGATGCGCGTGTTCATCTCGATAAAGTAGATCTTGCCGTCTTCGTCCATCAGGAACTCGATCGTCCCCGCGTTCCAATAGCCGATATTCTCAAGTGCCTTCTTGATCGTCTTGCCCAGCTCTTCGCGCAGCTTCGGCGTAATCATCAAGCTCGGCGCTTCTTCGATCAGTTTCTGATGCCGCCGCTGGATGGAGCACTCCCGTTCGCCCAGGCTCATCACATTTCCGTGCTCGTCCGCCAGCACCTGGAACTCGATGTGGCGCGGGCGCTCGATGAACTTCTCCATGTACATGTCGCCGTTGCCGAAGGCGTTCGCCGCCTCCTGCGAGGCCTGCTGGTACAGCGCCGGCAGCTCTTCGGCATTGCGGCAGATACGCATTCCGCGCCCACCACCTCCGGCCACCGCCTTCAGAATCACCGGATACCCAACCGACTTCGCCCACTCCAGCGCTTCGTTCTCGTCGGCGATGATCCCGTCCGAACCCGGCAGAATCGGCACCTTGGCCTTCTTCATCGTCTGCCGCGCGGTCGACTTTTCACCCATCATCCGCGTCACCTCCGGCGGCGGTCCGATGAACTTGATGTTCGACGCCCGGCATACCTCCGCAAAGTTCGCGTTCTCGCTCAGCAGCCCGTACCCCGGATGAATCGCGTCCACATCCGCAATCTCCGCCGCCGAAATCACCGCCGGCACATTGAGATACGAGTCCGCCGATCTTGGCGGACCGATACAGATCGCCTCGTCGGCAAACTTCACGTGCAGCGAGTTCCGGTCCGCCTCGCTATACACCGCGACCGTCCGTATCCCCATTTCCTTGCACGCCGAGATCACGCGCAACGCAATCTCCCCGCGATTGGCAATCAACACCTTACGAAACATCAATCCCTTTCTCAGCTAACACGGTCATCCTGAGTGAGCGCCAAATGCGAGTCGAAGGACCCGCGATTGCTCTTGCCCTTCTTGTTTGTCATTCCCGAAGGGAATCTGCGTTTGCTGTTAGCTTGCACGAATCGCAAGCAATTCATACCCATAAACCTTTCGTTGTTGGCTTGACTATGGCCAAAGAAGATTTACGAAGAACCCAAGTACGACCTGCTCCAAGAAATAGCGGCTCCACCCTTGCGGGGGTGTCTTAAGGCGCTGCGCCCATTCCCGCATCTCTCGTTCATCGCACCGGCTAGTTCTAACTAATGTCTTCATACCGCTTTTATCGCAAACAGAGCCTGCCCATACTCCACCGGCTGCCCACTGCTCGCAATCCGTCTCACCACCTCGCCCGCCACATCGCTCTCAATCTCATTCATCAGCTTCATCGCCTCGATGATGCAGAGCACCTGCCCCACCTCCACCACATCGCCCACCTTCACAAACGGTGCGGCCCCCGGCGCAGACGACTCGTAGAACGTCCCCACAATCGGCGACTTCACCTCATGCAGCACCTCTTCCACCGCAGCCGGAGCAGCCACACTCTCCGCCGCGGCATGAGAAACAGCAGCCGGAGCCGCCGCCCCCATCAACCGTCCAAGCTGCGCCATATCGATACCACTCGGCGGAACCACCGGCTCCCCCGCGAATTTGATCCGCATCTTCAGATCGGGCCGCTCCACATCGAACTCCGCGATCCCGCTCGTCTTCAAAAACTCAACCAGCTCCCGCAGCCGCTCCATCTGCCCGACCTGCTCTGTGCCCTGCTCTTGATTCTGCTCGTCCATCGTCACTCTTTCCGCGCCATGCGCCGGTATGCACCAACAAGTCTACAACTGCACCCAAGCCTTCGTGCTCGGAGTCAGCACTTCCCCGCCGCCCTTCGTCACCAACACCATATCCTCAATCCGCACCCCAAACCGCTCCAGCAAATAGACCCCCGGCTCGATCGTCACCACCATCCCCTCGCGCAACACCTGCTCGCCCTTCGCCCCCAGCCGTGGCCCTTCATGGATCTCCAGCCCCACCCCGTGCCCGGTCGAGTGCGTAAAGAACTCCTCCAGCCCCGCCCGCCGCAGCACGCTTCGCGCCGCCTCATCCACCTCCCCCGCCTTCACCCCAGCCCGCACCGTCGCCACCGCCGCCTCCTGCGCCTCCAGCACCGCCTCGTACGCCGCCATCTCCCCCGGCAACGCCTTGCCCAGATGCACAGTCCGCGTCATATCGCTCATATACCCGTCCAGAACCACGCCAAAGTCCAGCGTGCAGAACCCCCGCCGAGGCAGCTTCGCCCCCGAAGCCCGCCCGTGCGGCAGCGCCGACCGCACCCCACTCGCTACAATCGTCTCAAACGACATCGCCTCCGCCCCCGCCCGCCGAGCCCGGTACTCGAGCTCCGCCGCCACCGCGATCTCCGTCATCCCCGGCTCAATCACCCCCATCATTTCCTCAAACAACCGGCACCCCAGCGCCGCCGCCGCCCGCAGCTTCGCGATCTCCCCTGCATCCTTCACCTCGCGCAGCCCCGCCACTACCGGCCCCGCAGCCTGGAAGAACCCCCGCCGCAGCTTGCCCCCCAGAGCCTTCCGCATCCCATCCAGCTCCGCCACCGTCGTATGCGCCGCGTCGAACCCACACCGCAACACTCCCGCCGCCTCCATCCACTCACACGCCGTCACGCGCACCGACTTACCCATCTCCGCGATCACCACCCGCGTCCCCACCGCCTCCGCCCCGGCCTGCGCCGTATACCGCCCATCCGTAAACAGCACAGCTTTGCGCTCGTTTCCCGAAGAAAGAAGCACCAAAGCCCCGCTCGACCCCGTAAACCCAGTCAGATACCGCACATCCGGCGGATGCGTCACCAGCAACGCGCCCACCTCCGCAGCCGTCACCGCCCCGACCGCTTTCCTCTTCCGCAACAGGTGGTTCATCCGTTCCATTCTATCCACGCCCTATCACCGGCCTATCTGAAGCCGATACAATGACCTATGAGCGTGATGGAGCAGCCCGTCGGTCAGCGAACAGACCAGCCGCCAACCCTGACGCGCACCCGCGCCTCACTCACCCGCCGCGACTTCCTCGGCGCGGCCGCCGCCCTGGGCGTAGGCTTCACCCTAAATACGGGGATGATCGCCCGCCACGACCTTGAAATCGCTCCGCAAACCATCCGCCTCGCCAACCTCCCCGCCGCCTTCCACGGCTTCCGCATCGCGCAGATCAGCGACATCCACCTCGAAGAGTTCACCGAGCCCTGGTTCCTCCGCCTCGTCCTCCACCGCGTCAACCTCCTCCGGCCCGACCTCGTCCTGCTCACCGGCGACTTCGCCTCCATGGGCCCACTCCCCCACCCCGTCGCCTTCCGCGCCATCAACACCTGCGCCGCGCTCCTGCCCGAGCTCACCTGCCCCCATCGCTTCGCCTGCCTCGGCAACCACGACAACGTCATCGGCGCTCCCTTCGTCACCCGCGCGCTCGAGCGCCACGGCACCTCCGTCCTCGTCAACGGCTTCGTCCCCATCGAGCGCAACGGCCAACGCATCTGGCTGTCCGGCATCGACGACCCCGGCACCGGCAACCCGCGCCTCAACCTCGCCCTTCCCCCGATGGGTACCGACCCGATCCTCCTGATGTGTCACGCCCCCGACTACATCGACACCATCGTCGAGCACCCCCAAGCCGAACGCATCGGCCTCGTCCTCTCCGGCCACACCCACGGCGGCCAGGTCCGGCTCCCCTTCATGCGTCCCTTCGTCCTTCCGCCCCTTGGCGAAAAATACGTTGAAGGCCTCTTCCGCTTCGGCCCCACCCAGCTCTACGTCAACCGTGGCATCGGCACTACCGGGCTTCCATTCCGCCTCAACTGCCCCCCTGAGATCACGGACATCACCCTGCAACCGGCGTAACGAAAATACCGGTAATTGCTTTCTTTTGTCATTCCCGAAGGGAATCTAATTTTGCTTTTCTGTTTGTCATTCCCGAGGGAATCTGCGTCTCCTGTTACCGCGCCCGCCCCACCGGCTTCTTCTCCTTGGGCACCACCGCCATCGGAGTCGGCGCAACCACTTTCACCCCGCTCTTCTCATCCATCCAACTGTCCAGTAGATTCTTCTTGAACCGCCACCGGTTCCCCAGCTTGAACGCCGGGATAAACCCCTCCGACGCATACCGGTAGAGCGTGTCCCCGCTGATCCCCAGGTACTCCGACGCCTGACGGATGTCCATCACCTCACGCGGCAAAGCCTGTACCGATCCAGCCATCGACTCTCCCTCTGATCCTCTCTTTCTATTCCCTTCCGCACCCGCTGACAAGTCGAAAACCCACCCACGCCTCAAACCAGTACCACACCGAGCCGGGTGCCCCACCTTCACGACAGTCTCATCGTCGTTAAGGTGGGCTATCGCCACCAACCCGAAACCATCGCCTCCCCCACCTCCAAAGGCCGCCCAGGCTCCGGCACCCACAACCCAATTCCCCGCTCTGCCGCTACCTCCACCAACCGCTCGATCGGCTGCCGCCACGCATGCAGCGCCAGATCGAACAGGCCCCAATGCACCGGCATCAACAACCCCCCACCACCCAGGGCCGCAAACGCCCGCCCCGCCCCATCTGGCCCCAGGTGGATGTACTTCCAAAGATCGTCATACGCCCCAATCTCCAGCATCGTCAGATCGAACGGCCCATACGCCGCCCCGATCTCCGCAAACCCCTCCCACCATCCCGAATCCGCCCCGTAGTACACCGTATGCTCCGCCCCCTTCAGCACAAACGAGCTCCACAGCGTCTCAAAGCGGTTCAGCAGCGACCGCCCAGAAAAGTGCCGCGCCGGAAGGGCCGTCACCCGCAATCCACCCAAAGTGGCCTCATCCATCCAGTCCATTTCCGTGATCGAGTCCGCCGAAACCCCGAAGCCCCGCAAAATCGCCCCCACCCCCAGCGAAGTCACCCATGTCGCCTCCGCCACAGCCGGCAGCGTCGCCAGCCGTCGCACCGTCCCCTCCCCCAGATGGTCATAGTGGTCATGCGACACGAGCACCACATCGATCTTCGGCAACTCCTCCAACCGCAGCGGAGGCGCAAAGAACCGCTTCGGCCCAAACCACTGAAAAGGCGAAGCCCGCTCATCCCACACCGGATCGATCAACACCCGCACCCCATCGATCTCCAGCAAGGTCGAGCTATGCCCCATCCAGGTAACGCGCAACCCGCTCCCCGGAACCGCCGCATACACCCCCGCATCCGTCCGAAACGGCTCCAACGCCACCTTCGGCACCCGCTCCTTGCGATTCGTAACGTAAAGCGCCATCACCTTCAACGCCAACCCGAGCCCAAACATCGTGGTCTCCAGCGGATTGAGAAACTTCTTTCCCTCTTTACGCGCCCGCCGCAACATCGTCATGCCAGCTAAGATGCAACCGGCACCGGCATCTTGGTCGACGTCGCCTCATCCGCATAGAACGCCGCGATCTCCGCCGCATACCGCCGCTCCACCACCCGCCGCTTCAGCTTCATGCTTGGCGTCATCGCCCCGTCCTCGACGCTCCACTCGTGCGGCACCACCGTCACCCGCTTGATGCTTTCGAACGGCGCGAGCCCCGCGTTCACTCCGTCCACGATCTCCTGGTACATCGCCACCACCTTCGGCTCCCGCACCAGCGCCTCGTGCTCGACGGACAACAGCCCCTCGCCGCGCGCCCACTCCCCCAGCGCCGCAAAGTTGGGCGACAGCAACACGCACACAAACTTATGCTTGTCCCCCACCAGCGCCGCCTCCGACACCAGCACATGCGCCTTCAACTTGCCCTCGATCGGCTGCGGCGCGACAAACTTCCCGCCACTCGTCTTCAACAGCTCCTTCTTCCGGTCCGTAATCGACAAATACCCGTCCGCGTCCACCCCGCCAATGTCCCCCGTCTTGAACCACCCATCCGCCGTAAACGCCTCCGCCGTCTCCTTCGGCTTCTTCCAATAGCCGTGGAACACCGAAGGCCCCCGCACCTCCAACTCCCCATCTGGCGCAAACCGGCACTCCACATTCGGTAGCGCCCGCCCCACCGTTCCAATCCGGTAGGCCTGCGGATAGTTCACCGCGATCACCGGCGACGTCTCCGTCAGCCCATACCCCTCCATGATCCGTATCCCCGCGTCCGCAAACCACCCCGCCGTCTCCATCCCCAGCGGTGCGCCGCCCGAGATGAACGTCGTCGCCCGTCCCCCAAACGCCGCCAGGATCCTCCCATACACCAGCTTCTCCGCCAGCTTCCAGCTCAGCGACGAAGGCCGCTCCCCGCGCAGCGTCTCCTCACGCTTCCGCCCCCCCACCTCAAACGCCCATTCCAGAATCCGCTTCTTCACCGGCGACACCGCCGACTTCGCCCGCACCGCGTCCTTGATCTTCTCGTACACCCGCGGCACCGCCAAAAAGATCGTCGGCCGCACCCCCTGCATCGCCGCCGTCAACTGATCAAACTTCGGGCAGTACGCGAGCACCACCCCCTGCGCCAAAAACGCATAGTCCGTATGCCGCGCCGTCACATGCGATAACGGCAGAAACGAGATACAGCTATCCCCCTCCCCTAACCCCAGCGGCCCCGTCGACACCGCGATATTGCTCGCCATATTCCCGTGCGTCAGCATCACGCCCTTCGACTCCCCCGTCGTCCCCGACGTATAGATGATCGTCGCCAAATCCTCCGGCCCCACCGCCGCCACCCGCGCGTCGAACTCGGCGTCTCTCCCAACGGAAGCCCCGGCAATCAACCCCGCAAAGCTCTCCGCCCCCTCAAACTTACCCGCGTCCATCACCACCACATGCCGCAGCTCCAGCAACTCACCCGCGCCTAAGACTTTACGGTACTGCTCCCCAGACGACACCACCGCCACCACCGCGCCTGAATCCCGCAGCATATAGCCCACCTGCTCCGGCGTCAGCGTCGGATACAACGGCACATCCGCCGCGCCCAGCGCCAGCGTCGCAAAGTCCGCCACCATCCACTCCCACCGGTTCTCCGCGATGATCGCCACCCGGTCGCCCTCCCCCACGCCCCACCCGGCCAGCACCCCGGCAAACGCCCGCACCCGCGCATACAATTCGTCCGACGTAATCGGCTCCCAGGCTCCCGATCCAGCACCACCAGCCGCCTGCGCCAACATCACCGTCGCGCCGCCCCGCCCGCCCACCCGCGCGAACACATCGTTCACCGTCGCTACATCAAGAACCATCGCGCCCGTCCGCCGTCATCCCGTGCAGCAGCACATCCAATACCTGCGCCGCCGTCGCCTTCGCATCGTACACACGCCCGGTAAACACCGCCGAGCTCAACAGCTCGTCGATCGCCCCAAACATGCAATGCGCCACAATACCATCCGAAACGTCTTTGCGAAAGATGCCCCGCGCCTGCCCCCGCCGGATCACCTCGCGCACCACCTGGATGTACTTCACCAGATGCTTCTTCGAGAACTCCTCGATAAACCGCGCGCTCTGCCGCACCTCCGTCTGCATCAGGATCGCCATCGCCCGTCCCGCCGTGCTCGTCTCCAGATGCACCTGCGCGATATACAGCAGCTGCTCCTCCGGATCGTCCAGCGTCTCGAACCGCTCCGACACCTGCCGATAAAACCGATCGAAACACGCGTCGATCGCCGTCCGCAAAATCTCATCCTTGTTCTTGAAGTAGAGATACACCGTCCCATCCGCCACCCCCGCCCGCGCAGCGATCGCGCTCACCGGTGAGTTGAAGTACCCCCGCTCCGCGATCACCTCCACCGCTGCATCCAGAATCCGCTGATACTTCTCATTAGGGGGAACGGCCAGCGGCGCACCCCCGCTTGCAACTTCCACCCCTTCTTCCGTACTCTCCCGCTTCCCGGCCATCGCCCGCACACTATCCAGTCCCGTGACTTCTACGATAGCGCACGTTACAGGTTCGATATGATCCGTATTTCTGGGAACTGAAAGTTTGCTGAAGTCTCAAAGTCTTCATTCTAAATAGGTTAAGTCTGGAATTGGTCCGCGCTTCGGTCTTCTTTTGGCTGTAAAGTATTCATTTACAGGGGGGTTGTCTCAGAGGGGGTATGCACTTTTTGCGGGGGCAGTATGTGCCGGGCTGCGCATGGCTGTTGAAGTCCTTGGACTACGGGGTAGTGGAATTTTACCTTAGCCGACGGTGGGATTGTCGGCTAAGGTGGGGCGCCCGCACGATGAAACCATGCCGAAGGTGGGGCAGCTGTCATTTGGGAAAGTGGCACCCGGTGAAGCTAGTCATAATCAATCTTGTGACAAAGAACTATCTTTGACGGACGCCGTTCCCTTCGCTTGAGCGCCCTTGGAGAACATCTTGTACAGGAGATCAATACCCGCTCCCAAAGTCGTCAATACCCATTTCCAGTTATCCTTCACAAACTGTTTAGCTTCATCTTGACGATCTACTCTGACAACTACGTCCTTGTCGATAGTCTTATAATCATGTCCAGCGTCTCCCAGCATTGCGGTTGCCGTCATATGCAGACGTAAATTTCCACCGCGCTTCGGTGACGTCCCATCTCCACGTAGTTGACTCATTGCCGGAGACGAGTTGGTCTTCATTGCCAATCGTCGTGATCGTAAAATCGTTTTCCGGACCTTGCAAACTAACTTTCATGTGCAACGAGACTTTTGTCTTTCCATGCCAAACAGAACACGTTCGTTTTGTGTCATGCCAAGTGAGAGCGCGTTGACTGGAACCCCACTTCCACCGATACGCGCTGTCACAGCAGCAGTTTCGCTGGTTTTCATCTCTTTAGGAATTGAATAGGTCATGTTGCCATCGTCATGCGTCCTTGATGTGAGTGCTTGTTGAGCACAGACGGTGCGCGATACGAGATGTGTGACTCGATGAGGCTCAGGCTCGCCATTCCAGCTCAGCTATGAACACGAGACACAGCACGGCAATCAAAGCTCTTTCTCGCAATGGCGCACTCATGCGGCAAATCAAACCTCATGATCAGGATTGCAAACTTCGTTCCGGCTACACGCGATAGATGCCGCCACTCAAACTTAGTACTCTGCTATCGTAAGTTGAATGGAGGTCCACGATGAATACGGCAACTGCAATCACCATTGCCGCGCTTGCGGCGCTTACGCCCACCGTCACCTGCCTGATCGGCATTCTCTTGCAGCGGCAGGATGTTCGTGATCTACGATCGGAGATGAACGGGTTTCGCGCCGAAATCATCGCGCTATGGAAAGACATTCATGGCGACCTCCTCCTGATCCACGAGCGCGTCGCCAACGTAGAAGGCCGCCAAAGCCGCTAAAGCAACGTCGCAAGTGGTCTAGCGATGCCCTTGCTTTTCTTGGTTGTCATTCCCGAAGGGAATCTGCGTTTTCAGCCGGGTGCCCCACCTTCGCGACAGTCTCACCGTCGCTAAGGTAGATACGACGCCCAACGAAGAAGCAAGAGGCGTGGATCGGCCCTAAGCCTGAGGCTTCGGCGTCAATCGGACAAACCCGGCCGCCGACCCCGGCCAATCCGCCAGCATCGCCCCGGCCAGGCTGCTGCCCGAGTCCTCCGCATGACGCCCAACCAGCGCCCGCAGGCTCTCCCGAGCAGCTTCATCCGCCTCGGCAAACGCGTCCACGGTGACGAAGTCAGGATGAAACCGCCCCTCGCGCACAAAGCTCCCGTCCGCGTCGAACACCCACGCCAGTCCGCCCGTCATGCCCGCGCCGAGGTTCATCCCCGCACGGCCCATGACGACGACCGTGCCGCCGGTCATGTACTCGCAGCCATGGTCGCCCACGCCCTCAACCACCGCCGTCGCGCCCGAGTTCCGCACCGCGAACCGTTCGCCCGCCCGCCCCGCCGCGAACAGCAACCCCGAGGTCGCCCCATAGAGTGCTACGTTGCCGAGGATCACGTGCTGGCCGCTGTCCCGCGCCGCCAGCCCGCGCGCCCGGATCACCAACTCGCCGCCCGACAACCCCTTGCCGACGAAGTCGTTCGCCTGCCCGTCCAGCACCAGCTTCATCCCGTCGACCGCGAACGCCCCGAACGACTGCCCCGCCGTCCCATGCAGGTTGAAGGTCACATCCGCCGGTACGTCCGCCTGAGCCCGCAGCAGCGCAATTTCGCCCGCCAGCCGCGCCCCGACCGCCCGGTCCCGGTTGGCGATGGGCGAGTCGACCACATATGGCAGCCCTTCCCGGGCCGCCGTCAACGCCGGCTCGACCCAAGCCTCATCCAACGCCGGCTCCGCATCCGGCCGGTCATTCCGCCCACCCTGCCAGCGCACCGGTCCTTCGTTCACGTGAGCCAGCAGCGGCTGCAAGTCCAGGCTCCCGTCGAAGCGCACCTGCTCCAGCAGATCGACCCGACCGACCGCCGCCTCAATCGAGGGCAACCCATATCGCGCCAGCAGCTGCTGCAGGTCGCCCGCCAGCTGCTCGAAGAACCTCACCACGTGCTCCGGCTTGCCCCGGAACTTCGCCCGCAGCTCCGGCTTCTGCGTCGCAATGCCCGTCGGACACGTGTTCAGATGACACTGCCGCGCCATGTCGCAGCCCAGCACCACCAGCACCGACGTGCCGAAGGCATACTCGTCGGCTCCCAGCAACGCCGCCACGAGCACGTCGCGCGCCGTAGCCAGCCCCCCGTCGGTCCGCAACCGAACGCGCCCGCGCATGCCGTTCTGCATCAGCACCTGCTGCGCCTCGGCCAATCCCAGCTCCCACGGGTTGCCCGCGTACTTGATGCTCGACAGCGCCGCCGCACCCGTCCCGCCCGTGTTCCCGGCGATCACGATGAAGTCCGCGTAGGCCTTGGCCACGCCCGCCGCCACCGTGCCGACGCCGCAGCTCGACACCAGCTTTACGCCCACGGCCGCGCGCGGATTGACCCGCTTCAGGTCGAAGATGAGCTGCGCGAGGTCCTCGATCGAGTAGATGTCATGGTGCGGCGGCGGCGAGATCAGCGACACTCCCGGCTGCGCATGACGCAGCCGCGCGATCAGCCCGCTGACCTTGAACCCCGGCAGCTGCCCGCCCTCGCCCGGCTTCGCACCCTGCGCCACCTTGATCTCGATCTCCTCGGCATGGGCCAGATACTCCGCCGTCACGCCGAACCGGCCCGAAGCCACCTGCTTGATCTTGTTGTTCAGCAGCTGCGGCGGCATAGGAGCGGTCTCGACAAGAGGCTCGGCGACGGCAACGGACCCGGATATCCGAGCCTGCATCCCGCTAGGCCCATCCGGCAACACCTCTACCTGGTTGGCAAGCACCGGCTGCACCTTGTAGACATCCCGGTCCTCGCCGCCCTCGCCCGTATTCGACCGGCCTCCGAGGATGTTCATGGCCATCGTGATCGTGCTGTGCGCCTCCGGGCTGAGCGAACCGAGCGACATGGCGCTCGAGATGAACCTCTTCACCAGGCTCTTCGGCGACTCGACTTCTGACAACGGGAGCTCGTGTCCCGCCGGCCGAATCTCCAGCAGATCGCGCAGCACCGCCGGGGTCCGCGCCGCCACATCGCGCGAATAGAGCGTGAAGGCCGACGTAGGATCAGCCGGAAGAGCCACACCGCGCGCGCTGCCGACAACCGACTGCAGCGCCTTCACCGTTCCCGGCTGCCACGCATGAGGCTCCGCGAACTCCGTCTTGCGGAACCGCACCCAGCCGTAATCCGGCAGGTCGGCGCTTGGCGCGACGTCGGCGGGAGCAACCTGCCACGTCTCGCGCAGGTGCCGTTCCAGCTCTGTAAAGCCAATCCCTGACAGCGGCGCGGGGGTGTCGACAAAGCAGCGATCGACCACGCTCTTGTGCAGGCCAAGAATGTCGAACAGGTGTGCGGAGCGATAGCTGTCCACGACCGAGATGCCCATCTTCGACATCACCTTGGCCAGCCCGGCGTCCAGTGCCTTCAGCATCTTGCGTTCACTCTCGGCAGGATCGGCACCGGCGGGCGTAAGGCTCAACGCCGTCTCGAGCGCCAGCCACGGGCAGACCGCCCCGGCACCATAGCCGATTAGCACGGCGGCGTGGTGGATGTCGCGGCAATCGCCCGCCTCGACCGCAATCCCGGTCAACGTCCGCAACCCGGCATCGACCAACGCCCGGTCGACGATCCCGACCGCCATCGCCATCGGGATGGGCAGCATGGCCGCGCTCGCGCTCCGGTCGGTTAACAGCAGGATGCGCGCACCATGGTCGCGCACAAGCTCAATGGCCTGTGCGGCCAGATCGTCCAACGCGGTGGTCAATGTTCCAGAGGCAGGGAACACGCACGGCAGCTCCTTGAGCTCCAGTTCTGCCGCGTGAGCATGGTTCCGCGCCCGTAGGGATGCCACCTGTCCCAGCGACAGGAACGGCGAACCTAGCGACAACCCAGCCAAGGGCGCGTTCTTGTCGAGCATGTGCGACCACGGCCCAAGCCGCGTGTGCAACGAGACGACGCAAGCCTCGCGTAGCGGATCGATGGCCGGGTTCGTCACCTGCGCGAAGCGCTGCCGGAAGAAGGCATACACCGGCCGCGGCGACCGAGCCAGAAACGCCAGTGGCGTATCGTCGCCCATCGACCACACTGCATCCTTGCCATCGACGGCCATGGGCTGCAGGATCATCTTGACGTCTTCGCGCGTGTAACCGAAGCCGCGCTGGATCGCCGAGAGCACCTCCGGCACGGGCGCGTTCACCGGCAGAGCGGGCAGCAACGTGTCCTCCACCAGCTTTGCGTACGGCGCACTTGCGTCGAAGAGCGCGAGCAGCTCGTCGTTCTCGTACACCTTATGAACGACGAGATCGACGACCAACATCTGGCCCGGCCCAAGCCGTCCGCTGTGCGTCACCATCTCCGGGTCGAGATCGACCAGACCCGCCTCGGAGCCCGCCACCACCAACCCGTCGCTCGTCACGGCGAATCGACAAGGCCGCAGACCGTTGCGATCCAGCACCGCGCCCACCACGCGCCCATCGGAGAACGCAATGGCGGCGGGCCCATCCCACGGCTCCGCGCAATCGGCGTGATAGCGAAGAAAGGCGGTCGTTTGAAGGCCCATGGTGGCGGGTGGCAAGAGGATGCGGACCGACTCCGCCAGCGTCCGTCCATTGCGCGAGAGCAGTTCGACCGCCTCGTCGAGCGAGGTCGAATCGGTACCGTTGCGCGTGAGCACAGGCTTGCACTCCACCGGCAGCGTAGAGTCGCGCGCCTCCATCCGCGAGCGGTTGCCCCAAACGGTGTTGATCTCGCCGTTATGGGCGAGAGTCCGCCCCGGCTGCGCGCGATGCCAAGTGGGCAACGTGTTGGTCGCATAGCGCTGATGGAAGACGGCGAACGGAGTGGTGTAAGCAGGGGAAGCGAGGTCGGGGTAAAACTCAGGCAGAAGGCTCCCGCTGCACATCGCTTTATAGATAAGCGTCTCGGACGAGAGCGAGCACACATAGCCGCTTACTTCATCGCGCTCGTGCAGCCGCTCGAACTGCTTACGCGCCAGATACAGCCGGCGCTCCATCGTCCCAGCGTCGCCCTCCGCGCGGTTCGCGATCAGCGCCTGCCGGATGCGCGGCATGGTGCTCCGAGCGATCTCGCCCAGGCAGCTCTCCTGGACCGGAACATCTCGCCAGGCCAGCACGTCAAGATCGTGCGATGAGAGACAGCGTTCGAGCGCCGATTCCGTGCGCGTCTCGTCTTCAGGGATGAAGACCATCGCCACGCCGAGCGTCTGTTCCTCAGCCAGCGCAACGTCCATCTCGGCAAGCAGAAGCGCGCGCGGCACCGCCGTCATTACGCCCACGCCGTCGCTGCTCTTGCCGTCAGCCGCGATGGCTCCGCGGTGCGCGAGGCGGCCCAGCGCGGTCAGCGCCTGCGTCAGGATGGTGTGCGAAGGGACGGCCTCGACCGACGCGACAAAGCCCACGCCACAGGAGTCGTGGTCGAAACGAGCGTCGACGAGGGACGGACCGGCGTAGGGCGTGAGTGCGATGCAGGGGTCCATGGTTCACTATACGTCGCGTCGGCACGGCTGGCTGAAGCGACCCTTCAGAGATGGGTTGAGAATTGTGGCCGGACAAAGCGTGTATGTATATTTATACATGGTAATGTATGTTTATGCACTTTGTGAGCGCCGTACGCATCGTTCACATCGGTTCAATCGAAGCAGGATAGAGATAGTTCTAGCAGATGAAACTTCAGCGGCATACATCAATCCGCGATCTTCTCGCACTGGCGGCCATCGCTAACCAGGACGAGTTGCGCCGCAAGCTCGCCGAGCGCGGCTTCCACGTCACACAGGCGACGCTCTCGCGCGACATCCGCGAGCTCCGGCTCTCCAAGGGACCGGCGGGCTACTCGCTGCCAGCGGCTGATGTCGACGAGGACGAGCTACCCGGCATTCGCGATGTACTCCGCAGCTTCGGGCTGGAAGTACGCCAAGCGGCCAATCTGCTGGTGCTGATCACCGTGACCGGCGGCGCGCAACCCATCGCCGCCGGGATCGACTACGAAGACTGGCCGGAGGTGGTCGGCACGATCGCCGGCGACGACACAGTATTGATTATTTGTCCGGATGAAAAACGTGCGGGCACATTGAAGGTGAGAATGGATGAGTTGATTGGCTAGGCTTGACAACAAACCGGAGCAGCCCAGAATCGCCGTCGCGGGCGTCAGCGGCTTCGCGGGCGGGGAGCTGGCACGGCTACTGCTGCATCATCCGCGCATCGCCACACGGCCCACGTTTTATGGACGCGCGGGCGAGGGATCGTCCATCTTCCTGACGGACTTGCATCCGCAACTCGCCACGCACGACGGCCCCGCTGATCCCGTGCTTCCCTTCGCCTGGGACGACCTCTCCGCGCGCGGCATCGACCTCCTCTTCCTCGCGCTGCCGCATGAGCAGTCACGCGAGTACGTTCCCGAGGCGCTGGCCCGAGGCATCCGCGTCGTCGACCTGAGCGGCGCATGGCGGCTGCAGAGCGACGAGCTCCGCGCCGTCTACAACCTTACGGACGCCGAGCCCGGCTTGGCGGCGAATATTCAGGCCGAGGCCATCTTCGGCGCGCCCGAGCTGCATCGCGAACGCATCGCAACTGCCCGGCTGGTCGCCAATCCCGGCTGCTACTCCACGTCCATCATCCTCGCGCTTGCGCCGCTGCTCCGCGCCCGTCTGGTCGATGTCGATCATGGGATCGTCTGCGACGCGAAGTCCGGCGTCAGCGGCGCGGGCAAGGCCGCCACGGCCAAGACGCACTTCATGTACGTGGCCGATAATCTCTCCGCCTACAACGTCTTTGGCCATCGCCACACTGGCGAGCTGCTCGAACAACTGCAACTGACGCGTGCACAAATACAATTCACGCCGCACCTGCTGCCGATCCCGCGGGGTATTCTCTCGACGATCTACGTGCGCCTTGCAAGCGGCGCGACGGCTGACGCGATAGCATCTACCTTCAGTGACTTCTATCGCGATAGCCCGTTGGTGCGCCTCCATCGCTCGCCCGCACTGCCGCAGATTCAGCACATCGTCCGCACCAACTTCTGCGATGTCGGGTTTGAGCTCGCGCCCGACGGCAAACGCCTGGTGATCGTATCCTGCCTTGACAATCTGCTGAAGGGCGCGGCGGGACAGGCAGTTCAGAACATGAATCTGATGCTCGGCTTCCCGGAAGAGGAGGGGCTGCTGTGAAGTTCGTCGTCAAACTCGGAGGCGCGACCCTCGAAGACAAGGCGCTGCTCCATCTCTGCGGCAGGGCCATCGCCGACCTCGTGGCCGACGGCAACCAGGTCGCGGTCGTCCACGGCGGCGGCGTGCAGCTCACCCGCACCCTCGCGCAGATGGGCAAGACCAGCGAGTTCATCTCCGGTCTCCGCATCACCGACGCCGAGACCCGCGACGCCGCGTTGATGGTGCTCGCCGGCCGCGTCAACAAGTCACTCGTAGCCGCGCTCGGCACTCACGGCCAGGCGGCAGTTGGCCTCTCGGGTGGCGACGGCCACGTCTTTCGCGCCCGCAAGAAGAATACCGTGCCCGACCTCGGCTTCGTCGGCGAGATCGCGGCGACCGATCCGCGCTGGCTCGACGCCATCTGGAAGATGGGCGCGGTGCCCGTCATCTCGTCGATCGCGCTGGGATTCGATGGCGAGTACTACAACATCAACGCCGACGAGATGGCCTCGGCCTGCGCGGTCTGCACCAAGGCCGACGCGCTTATCTTTCTTACGGATGTGCCGGGCGTCAAAGGGGCGGACGGCGTCGTGATGCGCTGGCTGGCGTTGCCGCAGGTGCCGTCGCTCGAGAGCACGGGCGTGATCTCCGGCGGGATGTTGCCCAAACTCCACGCTTGCCGCGATGCGCTCGTCCACGGTGTGCAGCGCGTACGCATCTTGCCCGCGACGGCGGCCGCCCTGCTGCCCGACATCATCTCCAGCCGCGTCGATGAAGGAACGGAGGTCACCGCCCAATGAACGCCCTTGCAACAAAACTTGAACATATTCAGAACGCCGAAAAGAAGCTGTTGCTCAACACCTACGCCCGCAACCCCATCCTCTTCACTCGTGGCGACGGCGTCCATCTGTACGATGAAGACGGCAACGAGTACCTCGACCTCCTCAGCGGCATCGGCGTCTGTGCGCTCGGCTACAACCATCCGGCGGTCACCGCCGCCATCGCCGCGCAGAGCACGAAACTCCTCCACACCTCGAACCTCTTCTTCCACGAGGGCACCGTGCCCCTTGCCGAGAAGCTGGTAGAGATCAGCGGCCTCGACCGCGTCTTCTTCTGCAACTCCGGCACCGAGGCCTGGGAGGCCGCGCTGAAGCTAGCGCGCGCCCACGCCCTCATGCTTCGCGAACAAGGCGCGCCTATCGGGTCGAAGTTCCTTGCGCTCACGCATAGCTTTCACGGCCGCACCATCGGCTCCGTCGCCACGACGCACAAGCTCGCCTACCGCGAGCCCTTTGCCCCGGTCATGCCGTGCGTAGATTTCGTCGAGTTCAATGATGTTGCCGACCTTCGCGCGAAGTTTTCGGAAGCCATCTGCGCCATCCTGATCGAGCCGATCCAGGGTGAGGGCGGCATCCATCCCGTCAGCCGCGAGTTCTTCGCCGCCGCTCGTGAATTATGTGACTGCACCGGTGCCTTATTGATTGCGGATGAGATCCAGTCTGGCCTGGGCCGCACCGGCAAGTGGTTTGCCTACCAGCACTACGGCATCCTGCCCGACGTCACCACGGTCGCCAAGCCCATCGCCAACGGCGTTCCCATGGGCGCGATGCTCTGTAGGGATGCCGCCGCGCAAGCCTTCACGCCGGGGATGCACGGGACCACCTTCGGCGGCGGTCCACTCGCCTGCGCCGTCGCCTCCGCCGTCCTCCAGACCATCGAAGACACAGGCCTTCTCAACCATGTAACCGAAGTAGGCACATACTTCCGCGCCCGCCTCGACGACCTCGCCACGCGCCACCCAGCCATCGTCGATGTGCGCGGCCTCGGCCTCATGATCGGGGTGGAACTTCGCTCAGCCGAGCTCGCCAAAGACATTGCCGCCGCCATGCTCGACCGGCGCATCATCCTCAATCGCACCAGCGAAACCGTCCTCCGCTTCCTGCCGCCGTATACCCTCGAACGGGAGCACGTCGACCAGGCGATCACCGCTCTCGACGAACTCTTCACGCTCCACGAAACGCAAGGAGAACCCGCGCATGGCTAGCACCTCCCATCCCGCCGAGTCCCGCTCCGCCGCCTCGCTCGGCATCCAGTCCGACACCGCCTTCAACGAGGCCTCGAAGCGGCTCGCCGGACGCGATCTCTGCTCCATCGCCGACCTCTCCGTTGAAGAGATGTCGGCCATCATGGAGCTCGCCCATGCCGTCAAAACGCACCCCGAGGACTTCCGCCACGCCCTCGACGCGCGCCAGATGGTGATGTTCTTCGAGAAGGCCTCGCTGCGCACGCGCCTCACCTTCGAGGCCGCCATCAACACGCTCGGCGGCAACGCCATCTTCGTCGACCAGACGCAGTCGCCCCTCGGCGAACGCGAACCGCTGCCCGACATGGCCCGCAACCTCGAACGCTGGATGTCCATCATGGTCCTCCGCACCTACTCGCACGACACCATCACCGAGATGGCCTCGTACTCGAAGATCCCCGTCATCAACGCCCTCTCCGACTACGAGCACCCCTGCCAGGCCATCGCCGACTTCTTCACGCTGGAGGAGCGCTTCGGCTCCGTCGAAGGCCTCCACTTCGCCTACGTCGGCGACGGCAACAATGTCTGCCACTCGCTGATGCTCACCGCCGCGCAACTCGGCGCGCATTGCAGCGTGGCGTCGCCTAAAGGCTTCGGACCCAAGCTCGACATCATCCACAAGGCCATCGAGATCGCCGAATCCACCGGCGGCAGCATCACGCTCGCGCAGGACCCCGTCAAGGCCGTCACCGGGGCCGACGCCGTCTACACCGATGTCTGCGTCAGCATGGGCTTCGAGCACGAGGCCACCAAGCGCGCCCCCATCTTCAAGCCCTACCAGGTGAACGAGGCCCTGATGGCCCACGCCAAGGCCGACGCTGTCTTCATGCACTGCCTGCCCGCGCACCGCAACGCCGAGGTCACCGACGCCGTGCTCGACGGGCCGCAATCGGTGGTCTTCGACCAGGCCGAGAACCGGATGCACGCCCAAAAAGCGCTGCTGCTGATGCTGCTCGGCGGAGCCAAGCGCGTCGCGAACAGCCGCGCGAGAAACCATCATGCGCGTAAGAACGCGGATCGGTCGTGAGCGCATTTGTTCCTCTGTTTGTCATTCCCGTAGGGAATCTGCGTTTGTCGTTTCTTTATTGCAGCTTGTTTAGATCTTCATTCCGTAACGAGTGAAAGCTCTGATCTTCTGAGTACTTGTGAAAGACTTCGCGTGTAAGGAGAACCATGCCTACCTGGGTTAACGGAGTAGTTGCACTAGCTATGGCTGCTATCAGTGCATTCCTAGGCACAATCCCCGGAAACTTTTATGCGGGTCGGCTTGGCGGTCCGCCCCGCGGAAAGCCCATTCCTGGGTGGTTCGGAAGACTCTGGTTTTACAGCTTTAGTGTCGGCTGCTTATACATGAGCTATCGAAACTTCGTTCACCAGTAGTGATCAACCAAAATAACTAAAGTCTAGAGAGAGCCGTAATGCTGTCGCGCTACTGAAAGGTATCCTCGCCTGTGTTCGCAATCAGAGTCGCTATATATTGTGCAACGATTGCTGCAGCGATGTTCTTTGCATTCTGGGAATTGAGGCTGAAGCGACAAATATCGGAAGATGTGAAATCCTCGAAAATCCCCAGTAATCTGGGATTGCTGAATGACATTTCCGAAAGTATGAAACGCGAGCACTTCGTGCAGAGTCTGCCTAAGATGTCGCAAGTCAAATTGAAGAAGATCGTGCTTCTGAAATTTCTATTTGTAGTGCTCTTGATCACTGAAGTGATCTTGTTGCATAGAGCTTAGGCTATAACCACCATGAAACGCTGCTGTCTAGCATCTTCTAACTAGCAAAGTAATCCCCCACTGCAAGACTGAGGCTTCCTTATGTCCGTAATCCTAGAATCCCTCCCCCTCCACCAAAAAGTCGGCATTGCCTTCTCCGGCGGCCTCGATACCTCCGCCGCGCTCCACTGGATGAAGCAAAAGGGCGCGATCCCCTACGCCTACACCGCCAACCTCGGCCAGCCCGACGAGGCTGACTACGACGAGATCCCCCGCAAGGCCCTCGAATACGGCGCCGCGCAGGCGCGCCTCATCGACTGCCGGACGCAGCTCGTCCGCGAGGGCCTCGCCGCGCTCCAGTCCGGCGCCTTCCACATCACCACCGCCGGCGTCACCTACTTCAACACCACGCCCATTGGCCGGGCCGTTACCGGGACCATGCTCGTGACCGCCATGAAGGAGGACGGCGTCAACATTTGGGGCGACGGGTCCACCTATAAGGGCAACGACATCGAGCGCTTCTACCGCTACGGCCTGCTCGTCAACCCCGACCTCCAGGTCTACAAGCCCTGGCTTGACCCTACCTTCATCGACGAGCTGGGCGGCCGCGCCGAGATGTCCGCCTTCATGCAGGCCGCCGGCTTCGCCTACAAGATGTCGTCCGAGAAGGCCTACTCCACCGACTCCAACCTGCTCGGCGCGACCCACGAAGCCAAGGACCTCGAACTCCTCTCCTCCTCCATGAAGATCGTCACGCCGATCATGGGCGCGGCCTTCTGGCGCAGCGATGTCGAGATCAAGCCTGAAGAGGTCACCGTCCGCTTCGAAGAAGGCTTTCCCGTCGCGCTCAACGGCACCGACTACCCCGACCCCGTCGCCCTGATGCTCGAAGCCAACCGCATCGGCGGCCGTCACGGCCTCGGCATGAGCGACCAGATCGAAAACCGCATCATCGAGGCCAAGAGCCGCGGCATCTACGAGGCCCCCGGTCTCGCCCTGCTCTTCATCGCCTACGAGCGCCTGCTCACCGGCATCCACAACGAGGACACGCTCGAGCAGTACCGCGACTCGGGCCGCAAGCTCGGCCGCCTGCTCTACCAGGGCCGCTGGTTCGACCCCCAGGCCATCATGCTCCGCGAGGCCGCCCAGCGCTGGGTCGCCAAGCCCGTCACCGGCGAGGTCGCCCTCGAACTCCGCCGCGGCAACGACTACACCCTCCTCGCCACCGACTCGCCCAACCTCACCTTCGCCCCCGAACGCCTGAGCATGGAAAAGACCGAGTCGACCTTCAGCCCCCGCGACCGCATCGGCCAGCTCACCATGCGCAATCTCGACATCACCGACACCCGCGCGAAGCTGCTCACCTACGCGAAGGCGGGCCTGCTGACGTTGAGTAAGGGGTCGGAAATGCCGCACCTGACCAGCGGGAGCGAGAAGGAGTGACGGCATTATTTGCGTAAAATAGAGCTGTAGACCCGTAGTAAACAGGAGAACTTTAGTATGAACCAAGAACAAACAACCACGATGAATGACCGCCTAAGTACACGAAAACCTATGTTTTATATCGCAGTCTTCGTGATGTTAATCATCTTTCCTGCCTTTATATCGACAGTCTTTGCCCAAGACCCTACGACGAAGACAGTACCTGCAGTTCAAGCGCCGCAGGCTCTTGTGACCTTCTACTCCAACCCCATAACCCTCGCCGGTGGCTTACCTAAACATAAGGCCGCAGCCTTCAAGGGCCGCATCTATGCAGACACAGAGCAACTTGCTTTCTTAGAGCCAGCCCATTTCATCACGTTAACCTTTACAGCAGGACCGCACATCTTTGCGACCTCGCCGTGGTTAACAACTAAGCCAATACTAGGTGACACGATCTCACTGCACCTGGCCGCCGGGCATCATTACTACTTGGAAGCGGGCGAGTTGAACAATTGGTTTGGTGCCAGTCGTTTTATTCTGAGAGAAGTGGCTTGCACAGATGCGAAGCAAGCCAATCTCAAAGCTAAACCCCTGGAGATTGTGCATCTACGTCCCGCAGGTTCTCCCATCGCTGTCTCTGAGACAGTCTTTCCAGATTGCTTATAACTGCTGTCAAACACCTGTTATTTCATGCACCATTCTCGTTAAGTAAATACTATGAACGACTTCCCAAATAAACCTACCAAAATGTGGTCTGGCCGCTTCCATGAACCCCTCGATCCCACCTTCGAGGCGTGGCAGCGCTCCTTCCCCTTCGACTACCGCCTCCTCCCGCAGGAGGTCGCCGCCTCGAAGGCCCACGCCCATGCCATCGCCGCCGCTGGCATGCTCACCGAGGCCGAGCTAGCCACCATGCTCTCCGGTCTCGGCCAGGTCCTCGCCCAAACCGGTATGAGCACCATTCTGGAAGAAGGCGCGGTAGCCGAAGACATCCACCACTTCACCGAGCTCGCGCTTACACGCGAAATCGGGCCGCTCGCCCTCAAGCTCCACATCGGTCGCAGCCGCAACGAGCAGATCGCCACCGACATGCGCCTCTTCGTCCGCGACGCCATCGACGCGACCCTAACCGGCCTCCACCACTGGCGTGAGAGCCTCATCACCCTCGCCGAGACGGCTGGCGAAGCGACGATGCCCTCCTACACCCATCTCCAGCGCGCCGAACCGGTGCTCGTCGCCCACTGGCTGCTCGCCTACGTCAGCATGGCCGAGCGCGACGCCAGCCGCCTCGCCGACGCCCGCAAGCGGATGAACCTTTGCCCGCTTGGTTCGGGCGCGATCGCCGGAGCCACCCTCGCGCTCGACCGCACCATCGCCGCCCGCGCCCTCGGCTTCGACGCCCCGACGCCCAACTCGATGGACGCCACCTCCGACCGCGACTTCGCCCTCGACTTCCTCCAAGCCCTGAGCACCCTCGGCCTCCATATCTCCCGCTTCGCCGAGGAGCTGACCCTCTACTCCACCGCCGAGTTCGGCTTTCTTGACCTCCCCGAGGCCTTCTCCACCGGCTCCTCCGCCATGCCGCAGAAGAAGAACCCCGACCTCACCGAGCTGCTCCGCGGTAAATCCGGCCGCCTGCTCGGCGCGGCCACCACCCTCGCGACGATCCTCAAGGGCCTGCCGCTCGCCTACAATAAAGACCTGCAGGAGGGCCAGGAGCCCGTCTTCGACGCCGCCGACACCATCGCCGGCATCCTCTCCGTGCTGCCCGCCTTCACCCGCGCGCTCAGCTTCCGCTTTCCCGCGATGAAGCTCGCCGCCGAGCAGGGCTACCTGAATGCCATGGCCGCCGCCACTTACCTCTCGAACCGGGGCGTCCCCTTCCGCAAGGCCCACGAGATCGTCGGCAACGCCGTCCGGCTCGGCCTCGAAACCGGCCGCGAACTCAACGAGCTTTCTCTCGAAGAGCTCCGCACGTTGTCCGACGCTTTCGCCAAGGACTTCTTCGCCGCCATCACCCTTGAAGCGACGTTAGACTGCCACGACGTGATCGGCGGTACCGCTAGGCCCCGTGTCGCCGCCGCTTTGGCTGAAGCACGAGCCCGCCTTGCCACACCTGCAAGCTGACCTTTACGGACTATTGAGGACCCGACTTGCAAGATGCACGCGCCTTCTCAAGAAGCTCAGGAGAATATTTTTCCTGTATCTTGACAAATTTCACGCGATCTTTCTGTGCGATCTGCATCAGGTTGTCCATGTTCTCTTGCGTCTCAAGGACTTCGTGCTGATTGAAGGTGTAGTTCTGAGCTTCCACAAGAGTGAGCTTACCAACGGTCTTTGTGGTGATGGAAACGCCATAGAACCTCCCGCTTGTCTTGTGTCCTTCCGCGAAGATGACGCAGGAGGAGTTACCGGAAAGTATGCCCCAGGCGACCGGCTCCGAGCCAGCCGTCTTGCTTTGTGCGGAAAGAGCTGTGAAGGTAGAGAAGACAAGACCGACAACGATGTGAGCAGAAAGTTTCATTCAAGTCTCCGATTCAGAGATGCAATGCGGCGTAAACCATTCCTAATGTACCAGTGGCGGTAAAAATACGGCGGCCGTGGATTCTTCCTTGCTCAGAGTCGTCATCTGCGAAAATAGCAAACAGGAGATCAACCCGCCGCATTGCCCACCGCCTCCCTCATCCCGGCCAGCGATTCCACCGCCTCCACGCGCCTCCGTCCGGGCGGCGCGGCGGTGCGCAAGGCCAAGCTCCAGGACGCGGTCAACATCTTTGAGCTCGTCAACTCGCTTTCGCACGACGGCACCCTGCTCCGCCGCAACTACGCCGAAATCTGCGAGAACGTCCGCGACTTCGTCGTCGCCGAAAGCGAGTCCGGCGTCTTCCTCGGCTGCGGCGCGCTCCACCTCTACGGCCCGCACCTCGCGGAAGTCCGCTCTATCGTGGTCAAACCCGAGGCCAAGGGCCAGGGCGCGGGCGGCAAGCTCCTACGCCTCCTGCTCGACGAGGCCGAAGACCAGGGCGTCTCCTGCGTCTCACTCTTCACCCGCATCCCCGACTTCTTCTTTCATTTCAACTTCCGCGTCGTCGACCGCACCGTCCTGCCCGACAAGATTTACAAAGATTGCCAGGCCTGCCCGCGCCTCTACGCCTGTGACGAGGTCGCCATGGTACGCGGCGCGCTCCCCCGCATCGCCGTCCTCGGCCCAAGCAAGATTGCCCAGCCCGAGTTGGTCAAGCTCCAAACCGGCGTCCTCGCACCCACACCTTAGATCGCTCACATTCTTTTAGCTTGTATTCGGCAAGCTAACGGCGCATCCTCTTTTCAGTTGGAGGGGTAAAACATCATGAGCAAGAACATGGCGAACTACTTTACCGCGATGATCTTCTTCCTCATCCCACTGAGAGACATGCTCTTTCCCGGCTGGTTTCAGATACACTCCGGTTCATCCAACCGCCTACTTTGCTTTGTGCTCGGCTGTAGTTTCCTCGCGTATGCTCTTGGCCAATCGCGAAAAGACCACATTCACTCCCACTGATCCCCAAAGACAAGCTCTTAGCGGTACCCCGCTTTTCAATCGGCCTGGTATCCGAGTATCGTGCGAAAGATGAAGACTTTTCTCGGTTCTCTCTTGCTTGCCCTCAGCTTCTCCGCTTGCGGACAAACACCGAACACCCTCACCCCGCAAGAAAAAGCCGCTGGCTGGCACCTCCTCTTTGACGGTAAATCCACCGCCGACTGGCGCAGCACCAAGTCCCCAAACTTCCCCGCAACCGGCTGGGAGGTCAAGGAAGGCCTGCTCTCGGTCAACGATCACGGCGGCGAAGAAGGCGGCAACGCGGGCGACATCGTTACCACGCGTAAATACAAGAACTTCGAGCTCCTAGCCGATTTTCGCGTCACGCCCGGGGCCAACTCCGGCATCAAGTACTTCGTCGATCTCGACCTCACCCCCGGCCACGAAGGTCACGGCTCCAACGTAGGCTTCGAGTACCAGATCCTCGACGACGCGCTTCATCCCGACGCCAGGAAGGGGAAGGACGGCGACCGCACCGTAGCTTCTCTCTACGACATGATTCCAGCCGCTATCGGCAAGCCCATCCACCCCGTCGGCCAGTGGAACACCGCCCGCATCGTCGTGCAGGGAACTCACGGCGAACACTGGCTCAACGGCGTGAAAGTGGTTGAGTATGACCGTCTCACGCCCGCATTCCGCGCGATCGTCGCCGAAAGCAAGTTCCACGTCTACCCTCATTTCGGCGAGGCCAAGGACGGCTATATCCTGCTCCAGGATCACGGCTTTCCCGTCTCGTTTCGCAACATCAAGATCAGAGAGCTTCCGCTCGCCGCACAATAGCTGCTACTTCGCCGCCCATTTTTCCAAGTCGTCGATCAGCAGCTTCGCCTTGGTGGCCAGCGTCTTCGCTCCCTCGGCGTCCCCAGTCGCCAGCACCTCTTTCGCCTGATCGAGGAAGTGCCGCACTTCCTTGAGTTGCGACACCTGATCCCGGGCCTTGGTCCCGGCGACAGCCTGCAACCGGCGCTCCCCGGAGGCGATCAACTCCGTCGTCTCCTGCTGCGTCTTCGGACTGACCTCGCCGCCCGTGGTCAGCGCGCCAAGCATCGCCGCGGCAGGTCCTGACGCGGGTGCGGGCGTGGACCCGGCCATCTCCGTCACGGGTGCAGGCGGCGGCTGCACGGCCGTTTTTACAGACTTCCTCGACCGCCGCACGGGTTTCTTTTCAACAACCTTGACCGTAGGCGCATGGGTAATACTCTCCGGTGGCGGTGCCTCCATCGAGGGCGAAGTCGGGGGTGGCGGCTGCACGTCAGGCGTCTTCAGCACCGCAGGCAAGGTGGGCACGACGACGCGCTTATGGCATCCTCCAACGAGCAGACACGCGGCAACGCTTACCCACAACGCTGTCCGCCGTCGAGTTGTCGCCGCCATCCACACAAATCTCAAGCCCTGGTCTCCACATCCATGAGACGCGCCGGGTCAACAGGCGCGTACGGCACCGGCTCGGGAACCGACATCAGGCTCAACGGCAGCCGTAGCGTAAACGTCGTTCCCTGCGGAACAGCCTCAGAGACGGAAGACAAGCTCGATCGTACCTCTAAAGCGCCCCCGTGCATTTGTAAAATTCGGTACGTAATCGCCAACCCAATCCCCGTGCCCAGGGGCTTCGTCGTAAAGTACAGGTCGAAGATGCGTGGCAGCAGCTCCGGCGGGAT
Organism: Acidobacteriaceae bacterium; assembly: GCA_965277085.1. GTDB lineage: Bacteria > Acidobacteriota > Terriglobia > Terriglobales > Acidobacteriaceae > Edaphobacter. The sequence continues at coordinate 3,138,025 of OZ255708.1, read as the reverse complement.
TCCCTCGCCCTCGTCCGTGATCTCCAACACCGCGCTCTGCTCTTCTCGCCGGAGTCCGACCTGGATCGCGCCGCCCTCCGGCATGGCCTGCATGGCGTTCAGCAAGAGATTAAGCATAGCCTGACGGATCAGGTCCGCATCCACCCGCACCATCATGGCTCCCACCGGCGCGGCAAGTTCCACGCGCACACCGTTTTCCGCCATCTCTGCGCCGGTCAGCTCCACCACGGACCGCACGATCTTCTGCAAGTCCAGTGTGCCCAGATGCAGTTCTAGAGGTTTGGTAAAGTCCGCCAGCGTTTGCACCACCCGGTCCAGCCGCTGCATCTCGCCACTCAGTATCTCGACATGGCGCTGCGCTCCTTGGAGCGTTTCGCTCCCGTCCGCCGCCAGCTTCGACCGCAACAGCTCAAGATGCAGCACCATCGCGTTGATGGGGTTCTTAACCTCGTGGCCCACACCCGCGGTCAACCGTCCAATGGCCATCAGCCGCCGCGACACTTCAAGCTCTTGCTCCAGCTTCATGGCCGATTCCGTATCGTGCAGCGTCACCAACGTTCCCATATCCCCCTTCCCGCTGCCATGCCGAATCCGGTCGGCGGAGAGCTGGATGCGCCGCCCGTCGTCAAGCACCACCGTCTCGGCCAGCGTTGCTTCATCGCTTGCAAACGCGCGTCGCACCGCCATCCCGAGTGCGGTCTCCGACGCGAAGATCTCCTCCGCCCGTCGCCCCACCATGGCATCGTGCGAGACCGGCGCTTCTACACCCTTCACAAAATGCGCCACCGCGTCCGACACCATCACCGCCCGTCCATCCGCCGCAAATAGCAGTACCCCGTCCCGCAAGGTGTCCAGCATGCGGTCGAGATTCGATTGCAGCGCCGTGTACTCGGCTTCCGTCGTCCGTATCTGGGTTCCCAGCCGATCGATGGTGCGATGCACCTGCACAACGGTGTCTTCGCGCGAGCGCAACCCGCCCGCGGATGCCGACGCAGTTTCGCGCGACCTGGCCAGCCGTTCCAGTTGTTCGCCGATCCGCTCCATCGGCCGCAACGCCGCGCTCGCCAACAAAGCCGCGGCCATCATCGAGAGCAGGATCGCGGCCACCACGAACCACAGCGCGGCGCGAAACCGCGGTTCAAATACGGCGCGCAAGAAGCTCGACCGCACCCCCAGATGCACCACCACAAATGGCTTTCCGTTCCGGTCGAGCGGCAACGCAATATCGAACACGTGCGGCGGTCCGAACATCTCGTAGATCTGCCGCGTCACACGCGCCTCGCGCAAGGTTCTCAGGCTCACCCGTCCCGGCGCAAGCTGGTCCAGCGCGTCGGGATTCGTGCTCACCAGCGTTCGCTTCTGCGCATCCGTCACGCTCACATCCTGCACCGTCGGCGAGTAGCGGATAATCGCGTCCATCGTATCCATCAGCGGATCGTGGTGCCGCAACCCGTCACGCACCGCCGCATCGAGCGACGCGGGCGACACGTTCGCCGGTGGATTCTCCTGCAATCCGACTTCGATCGCCTGCCGCGTCATCAAAAGCACCTGATGCGCCAGTACCTCGTTATCGGCCACCGTCTGGTCGATGCGCTGGCGCAGCAACTGCCCTAAAAACACCAGCGACAACGTCAAAACCAAGGCGAACGTCACCCCCATCGCCGACAGCACCAGCTTAGTCTTCAGCCGCATAGCTTACTCGCCCGCCGTCGTGGCGTTGTACTCCTTCAGCTTGTTCTGCAATGTCTTCGAGCTGATCCCCAGAATCTCCGCCGCCTTCGTCTTGTTATGCTGCGTCGAAAGCAGCGTTCGCAGGATGAGTTGCTTCTCCGCCTCATCCACCGTCGTCCCCACCTTCACGTGAACCGCGTTATCGTCGGTTTGCGCCGCTATCGAGACGCCACCTTGTTCTCCCGTCCGAACGGACGCAACGAGGGGAGCTTCCCCAAATCCCGGCGGCAGATGCTCCAATCCCAGCAGCCCCGTTCCAGCCAGGATCGTCGCCCGCTCGATCGTATTCCGCAGCTCTCGCACATTACCCGGCCAACGGTACGCCGTCAACCGCGCCAGCAGAGCCTCCGTCATCCCCGATACCGCGCATCCATGCCGCTCGTTCATCGCCTCGATCATCGTCTGCGCGATCGGCTTCACGTCGCCCTTGTGTTCGCGCAGAGGCGGCATCTGGATGTTGAAGACGTTCAGCCGGTAAAAGAGGTCGCCGCGCAACTCTCCGTTCGCCACCGCCTGCTGCGGGTCTTTGTTGGTAGCTGCTACTACCCGCACATCAATCGGCGTCTCCACCTTGCTGCCCAGCCGGCGCAGCTTCCGGTCCTCCAACACCCGCAGCAACTTTGCTTGCGTCGCCGCAGGCATTTCGCCGATCTCATCCAGTAGTAGCGTCCCTTCCTCTGCTAGCTCGAAACATCCCGCCCGCCGCTCCACCGCCCCGGTAAACGCCCCGCGCTCATGCCCGAAGATCTCGCTTTCGATGAGCGTCTCCGGAATCGCCGCGCAGTTTACCGCCACAAAAGGCTTGTTGCGCCGGGAGCTAAGATCGTGCAGCGCGCGCGCCACCAGCTCCTTGCCCGTCCCGCTCTCGCCCGTCACCAGCACTGACACGTTCGATGGAGCCACCCGCTCAATCAACGCAAAGATCGCCTTCATCTGCGGGGAACTCCCCACCAGCGGCCCGAGCACACCCGTATCGCGCGACCGCCGCTTGCTTCCCTCCGCCGCATCCGCCGCGTCTGCCGCATCAGCCTCAATCTGCCGCGCGGCACTGGACAAAATCGTACGCAGCCGCGCCGGATCTACAGGCTTTGGCAGATAATCGTACGCTCCCATTCGCATCGCCTCGACGGCCGACAGAATCGACCCTTGCGCCGTCAACATCACCACCGCCGGGCGATTCGGCAGTTCCGCGATCCGGCCCAGCAGCTGCATCCCATCCATCCGCGGCATCTTCAAGTCCGTCACCACAATGCCCGGCGACCACTGCGTCACCTTCTCCAGCCCCTCCGCGCCGTCCACTGCCGAGTCCGTCCGGTAGCCCCACGACTCCACCAGCTCCGTCAGCCCGGTCCGCGCGTTCGCCTCGTCCTCGACAATCAGAACTTTCTCCGCCAAACTATCCCGCCTTCCGCTTCACTCAACAGTCTCTCACCCTCAGCCGGTCCCGGCATAGACGCAACAAGGCCCGGGCAGTTACCCGGACATTGTTGCCTTGCTTCTGGTTACTGCTTCCGTTTGGCGTTCCCGAAGGGAGTCTGCGTTGCGAAGCGACTAAGCCGCCATCTCGCTCAACACTTCTTCCCGAACCGCCTTGTCTTCCACCGCCTCTTGCAACGTCTTCGGCAAAGCCACCGCCAACACATCCTCAATTCGCGTCGCGTAATGGATCGTGATGCCCTCCGTCTGGTCCGGCGTCAGGTCTTCGTCCACCTGCTGCTTGCACTCCTTCGGCAGAATCACCGTCGTCACGCCCGCCCGCTTGGCCGCCAGGAACTTCTCCTTGATCCCGCCCACCGGCAACACATTGCCGCTCAGCGTAATTTCGCCTGTCATCGCCGTCAGTGGCCGTACCGGCACGTCCGTCAGCAAGCTAACTAACGCCGTCGCCATCGTCACGCCAGCCGAAGGTCCGTCTTTCGGGATCGCGCCCGCTGGCACATGGATATGCAGGTCCACATCCTTTGTGAAGTCCTCATCCAGCCCGAGCGAAGCCGCATTCGACCGAACCCACGTCAGCGCCGCCTGCATCGACTCCTTCATCACATCGCCGATCTGCCCCGTGATGTTGAAGCCGCCCTTGCCCTTCATCTTGTTCGCTTCGATAAAGAGGATGTCGCCGCCCGCCGGGGTCCACGCCAGACCGACCACGACGCCCGCGCGCTGTGTCCGCTCGGCGATCTCCGTGTCCACGCGCACCTTAATACCGCCCAAAAACTCATGCACGACCTCCGGCGTAATGACCAGCTTCTCCGTGCGTCCCTCGGCGATCTTGCGCGCCAGCTTCCGGCAGACCGTGCCCATCAGCTGCTCCAGCTTGCGAACGCCCGCCTCCCGCGTATAGTGCCGCGCGATCAGATGTACACTCTCCAGCGGAAACTCGATCTGCTCCGGCGTGATGCCGTTCTCCTTGATCTGCCGAGGAATCAGGTAGGTGACGGCAATGTTCACCTTCTCCTCTTCCGTATACCCCGTCAGCTCGATGATCTCCATGCGGTCGAGCAGCGGCCCCGGAACCGGATCAAGCTGGTTCGCCGTGCAGATAAACAGCACCTTAGACAGGTCGAACGGCTGGTCCAGGTAATTGTCGCGAAAGGTATTGTTCTGCTCCGGGTCCAGCACCTCCAGCAGTGCGCTCGCCGGGTCGCCCCGGAAGTCCCGCCCCAGCTTGTCGATCTCGTCCAGCATGAAAACCGGATCGTTCGTCTCCACACGCTTCAGGTTCTGGATCACCTGCCCCGGCAGCGCCCCGATGTACGTCCGGCGATGCCCACGCAGCTCCGCCTCATCGTGCATGCCGCCCAAGGAGATGCGCGAGAACTTCCGCCCGAGCGCCTTGGCCACGCTCCGTCCCAGCGAGGTCTTGCCGACGCCCGGAGGCCCGACAAAACACAGGATTGGTCCCTTCATGTCCGGCTTCAACCGCCGCACGGAGAGGTAATCCAGAATGCGGTCCTTCACCTTCTGCAACCCATAGTGATCGGCGTCGAGGATCTCCTTCGCCTTCAGAATGTCCACCTCGCCCGCCGAGCTCTTCGCCCACGGCAGCACCGCCAGCCACTCCACGTAGTTCCGCGTCAGCGAGTAATCCGCCGCCATCGCGTTCATCCGGCTTAGCCGCCCCAGCTCCTTCAGCGCGTCCTTCTTCACCTCGTCCGGCATTCCGGCGTTTTCGATCTTCTCCTTCAGCTCCGCGATGTCTTTCTGCGTCTCGTCGACGTCGCCCAGCTCCTTCTGGATCGCCTTCATCTGCTCGCGCAAATAGTAGTCCCGCTGCGACTGCTGCACCGAATCCTGCACCTCGGTCTGAATCTTATTGCGCAGCTGCTGGACCTCCAGCTCCTTCGCCAGATGCTTATTCACCCGCTCCAGCCGCGCTTCAACATCCGGCATCTCGAGCAATTCTTGCTTCTCCACCGTCGTCAGAAATGGTAGCGACGACGCTACAAAATCCGCCAGCCGCCCAGGCTCCTCGATGTTGATCGCAATCGTCTGCAAATCATCCGATAACGTCGGTGACGCGGTCACAATCTGCTGGAACTGGCTCACCACGTTTCGCTGCAGCGCTTCGCCCTCGGGCGAAACCTCAAGCTCCACTTCGGCCAGCGTCTCCGCCTCCGCCATCATGTACGGCAGCAGCTGCGTGAACTCGCCCAGCCGCACCCGCTCATTGCCCTCCGTGAACACAAAGAGGCTCTGATTCGGCATCTTCACGACTTTGTGGACCGTCGCTTTGGTCGCGATCGAATGCAGATCCACAGCTTCGGGATTGTCGAGCCGCGCATCTCGTTGCGCCACCACCACAATGGTCTTCTCTTCGCCCAGCGACTGGATTAACTGGATCGAGCTGTCGCGCCCCACCGTCAAGGGCAGCACTGCATGGGGGAACAACACCGTGTCGCGCACAGGCAGAACCGGAAGAACACGCACATGACCGCCCGCTGCGTCTCCCGGCTGGCTGCTCTTTGGCTGAATCACACTTACGAAATCGCTTGGCATTGAGTGTCCTTCTATCAATTTACTTGATATGTGATGCCGGCATAGAGAGCAAAGTCGCAACTCTCCTCGTTGACACGTACATGCCTTCACCCATCATCGGGCTCAGGTCATCGAATGTCGACCGCTACTAGATCACTCCTGAGCCTTCCTATTCCAATCAGGGAGCGATCCGTGCCGACCACATGCCTCAGATGTCAAAACGCCGCTCTAGGCCGCCACGTACCGTCCCAACTCCTTCACCATCCCACAGTGCTCCCGGAGCGCTTCCACCGCCGCCCACGCCATCGCCTTCCCCATAAACCGCAGCTCCACAAAAAACACATACTCCCATGGCGACCCCGGCACCGGCCGCGACTCGATCCGCGTCAGGTCCACCCCCGCACGCCGCAGCAAGTCCAACGCCGCTACCAACGTCCCCGGCCGATGTTCCACCGCAAACGCCACGCTCATCTTGTTCGCTTCTTCATTCGGGGCGGGCACCCGGTCCTCCCGCATCACACAATGAAACCGCGTGAAGTTTGCCGCGTGATCCTCCAGCCCATCCCGCAGCACCACACCCCCATACTGCGCCGCAGCCAGCGGAGGCGCAATCCCCGACGCATCCTCCAGCCCCTCCTCGACCACATGCTTTACACTCCCCGCCGTATCGTAAAAAGGCACGGCTTGGATCTCCGGATGCTCCTCAAAGAACCGTCGGCACTGCGCCAGCGCCACCGGATGCGACAAGACCCGCCTCACCTGCTCGAACCGCACCCCCGGCGCGGCGATCAGCGTATGCCGAATCCGCAGCAAACTCTCCGCCACAATCCGCACCGGCTGCGCCAACAGCAGATCGTAGTGCTCCGCCACCGCCCCGTGCAGGCTGTTTTCGATCGGCACCACCGCCCCATCGACCACGCCCGAAACCACCTGCCCAAACACCGTAGCTGAAACCGCGCAAGGCACCACCTCAACCAAGCGGCCGGCAAACATGCGCAGCACGGCCGCATGGCTATTCGACCCGCACTCACCCTGAATGGCAATCCTCACGCCGTACACCGTTCCCGGCCATATTCAACAACCATGTGGCAACCTCCATTTACAACCGGGCAACCTATGTAGGTGTGCCTTGTTTGTTGTGTCAAGCTGGGCTAATCATAATGCGAACGGCGCGACCCCAACCCGGGCAGCCACGGGAGATATGAACATGCTTTGGACGATCACCATTATCCTCTTCATCCTTTGGGTTGTCGGTCTGGTTAGCAGCTACACGCTTGGCGGATGGATACACATCCTCCTTGTACTCGCCATCATCGTCCTCATCTTCAACCTGCTCTCAGGCCGCCGCGCCCTTTAGCCACAACAACTACGCAACACGGAGATCCACCATGAACGAAAGCAACGTAGGCGGAAAATTCGACGAACTCGCGGGCAAAGCAAAGCAAGGTGTAGGCGAAGCCTTCGGGAACGAAAATTTGGCCAACGAAGGTGCGGCGCAAGAAGTGAAAGGCAACGCCAAGGAGACGTGGGGCAACGTAAAAGATACCGCCAGCGAACTCGGACATTCGGCGGGTACGACCACGAATACCGGATCGGTAGACACTGAAACACGTACAGCAAACACCGGCAGCGGCATTCGCCACGACGTCACCAACGCCGCTGAACACGCCAAGGACAGCATTAACCGTGGTCTCGACAACCTTAAGAGCAAATAGAGCCGATGTACATCGCAAATCAAAAGGCCCGCCCACCGGCGGGCCTTCTGCTTTTGTTCTTGCCTTTTTAGTTGTCATTCCCGAGGGGAATATGCGTCTTAGCCTACCGCCGCAACCAAACATCGGTCGCCACCGCCGCAAAGAACACGACGGCGATCACCCCGTTCAACGTGAAGAAAGCCGCATTCATCCGCTTCAAATCCCCCGGCGACACAATCGCGTGCTCATATACAAGCAGTACCCCCACCACGCCCAACCCGATGTAAGCCACAGCTCCTAACCCAAACAGCCACGCAAACCAGACCAGCAATCCCATGGCCGCCAGATGCATACTGCGCGCCAGCCAGAAAGCCGTCTCCAACCCAAACGCCTGCGGCACACTATGCAGGCCCGCTGAGCGGTCGTGCTCGAAATCCTGACACGCATACAGGATGTCGAACCCGCCCACCCAAAGCATCACCGCCACCGTCAGCACCACGATGCGCGGATCGAGCTCGCCCCGTACTCCAATCCACGCCGCCGACGGCGCAATCCCCAACGCAATCCCCAGCACCAGATGTGACCACCGCGTCACCCGCTTCATATAGCTATAAGCCAGCACCACGCCCAAAGCGACTGGCGCAAGCTCCAAGCTCAGCCGGTTCAACATCGCCGCGCCCAGCATGAACACAACCGCCGCCACGAATACGAACCCACCGACGAATCGCCCCCGCAACGCGCCCGCCGGCAAAGCCCGCATCGCCGTCCGTGGATTTGCCGCGTCCAGCTGCGCATCCACCAGCCGGTTGAACGCCATAGCCGCCGATCGCGCCGAAACCATACACACCACAATCCAGAACACCACGCGCCAAGGCGGCAGCCCACCCGCCGCCAATACCGCGCCCGTCAATGCAAATGGCAGCGCAAAGATCGAGTGCTCCCACTTGATCATCTCCAGCGTCGCCGCCGTGTTCTTCCAAAAAGTCGTCACAACTCCATGGTAGATTAAGGCTTTTGTGGTTGTCATTCCCGAAGGGAATCTGCGTTCTCTGCCAGACACAACAAAACCGCGCCGACCCCAAACGACCGACCGGCGCGGCTTCTACAGCACGAAGCTCTATTTATTAGAAGCGTTCCCCACAACTTGCAAATTGTTCGTTACCTTGAACACGTTCGGCACCGCGTTCGCTCGAATATTCGCCACATCCTTATCCGCTTGCGAATCTACAACGCCTGAAAGCGTCACATTTCCATTTACGACCGTAATGCGAATCGGCTTGGCCGGGTCCATCGCGTACTTATTCAACTGCGGATACCCGTAGATCGCCCGCGCCTCCGCAACCCGTATCTGGTCATCGAATGGAGAAGTCGGATCGACCTGAATATTGTCGATCACATCCTTCACGCCCGGCGTATTCGCTACCAGGCTGACCGCCGAGTCTTTATCCACCGGACCATACGCGTTGCCGCCCAGGGTCACCACGCCGTTCTGCACACCAAGCGTCAGTGCGTTGAACGCCGTCGTTCCGTACCCAACACGGTCATACGCCAACTTCTCACCCAGCTTTCGCCGCAACGTCTCATCTTCAACCGTAGGCCCGCCCACCTCGATCAGGTTCTGCACAGCCTTCACATTCTTGCGATGATGGACCTTCTTGTCCGCGTCTTCCTTTTCAGCGTAAACATCCACCGTCCCAGTCAGCGTTACCACGCCGTTCTGCACCGTACTCTTCACGTTGGCAAACTTCTTGTTATCGAGCGCCTTTTGCACCTCAGCCTGAATCTGCGTGTCGCCCCCGGCATCCTGCGCATGAGCCACAGCGGCCGGTATCATCACCAAACTGAGCATCGAAGCCCGTATCCATCCTTGTATCTTCACCGCACCACCTCGTCGCGCAGCGTAAGCCGCGCCGTCCAATCAACACGTATAGACGCGATCACGCCCGGAAAGTTGTCCGGCCCCGCTACCGGTACCGCTGTCGCAGTTTAAACACAATGCTGAACACACCTGTCTCATCCCGCGTCACCACCAACGATCGCGTCGGCGACAATGCGTACTGCACTTGGATGAGCTGCTGCGCCGACTGGTTCACGTTCGTCGCAAACACTGCCGTAATTTGCCGTGAAAGCTGCTCCTGTATTGTGATGCGTGCCGACGAGTTCCCCAGCGTTCCCACAAACGCCGGATCGATCTTCACGCTTCCGCCGCCAAACAGCTTGCTCACCCGGCTGCTCACCGTCGCGTTCAACGCCCCGCCGAGCAGCGAGCTCGTCGTCGGGTCTGTGCCCGCCTGCACCTGCTGCTCCTGGTAGAGCTGCGCCTGCTCCTGTGTCCGTCCCAGCGCCAGCAGCGAAAATACGTCCGCCTCGCTCAATGGCGGCTCCGACCGGTACGTCGGCTTCAGGTTTCCCGCCGTCCCATGCAGCCCGATAGTGATGTCGTAGTTCTCGACCCGCGCCGTCGCGTCCAGGTCGACCACCGGATCGATGCGCACGGGATTTGAAAAGTACACATCCCCACGCTGTAGCTGATACGTCGTTCCCGCAAATGTCGCCGACCCATCCGTAATCTGAATCCGCCCCAGCACGGAAGGCTCCGCCACTGTCCCCCGCACCGTCAGGTCGACCGTTCCCGCCAACTTCGCATAGCTGTTCTGGAAGTTGAGCTGCGGCGAACTCGTAATGTGTACATCCATCCGTATCTTGTTCGAATAGGCGTTCGGATCGGGCGGCGCGCTCACGCCTCCCGTCGACGCGAACGCGGCAAAATCCACATCCGGCCCCACGCCAAACCGCGTCAGCAATACATTGCCAGCCAGCAACAGATTGTCCGGCCCGCCTTGCAGCGTCAGCCCCACATTCGCCGTCGCGCTCAGCCCATACAGCCGAACCCGCACCTTGTCGCCAGTAGCTGTCAGGTTCGCGTACAAACCGCCCGTGTACGTAATGAACCCACCCAGCTTCAACTGACCGCCACCCGTGGTTGCGGTCAGGTTCTGCACCTGCAGCCGGTCCTCGTTGAAGATCAACCGGCCATTCAGATCCGTCAACCCATTCGGGATGCCGTCGATGGCGAAGTTTACCTTTTGGATGTCCATCGTGCCCGTCAACGCCGGCTTCTTGAGTTTTCCGCCGGCCGCTACGGTAAACGCCACCTTGCCACTCGAAATCAGAGCCGGGTCGAATGTATGTGCCAGTGCCACATTCAGGCTGCCTGTCGAACGGAGGTCGATCTTCCCGCCCAGCGCGTCCGGCTGCCCTTTCGCGTCCACCGCTCCAAACACCTGCACCGTGCCCGACGCCTGCAGGTCCGTATCGAGGCCCGTAATATGCATCTGCTCCAGCCGCGCCACGCCATTCGCCAGACTCACGCGCACCGGTTCTGCCGCCTTCAACTCGATGCCCTGCAGTTTCACGTCGACATTGTTCAGTTCGGCTGTCCCGCCCATCTTCTGAGGATTCGCCGCCGGCCCGCTTACTGTAACCACACCCGAAATCGCCGAGCTCGCCTTGATGCTTCCCGGCGCAAAGATCGCAATCGGCTGCGCCACATCCAAGCCGCTGAACGTCAACTTCGCCTGCGTAGGATAGTCGCCGACCAACTGCGTCGTTCCCACAAGGTTCAGCTTTGCCCCCACCAGCGTCGAGACCGCCGTGTAGCTGACCACCTTGCCTTCGCTATGCACATCCGCCGCCACCTCACCCAGCGCCGCGCCGTTCATTGTCAGGTTCGCCAGCCGCAGATTCGCCTTGATCCCCGGCTCCGCCACCGTCCCATTCGCATCCGCCACGAGGCTTAGGACACCATCCACCGGTGTCCCCGACTTCTGCACCGTCGCAAACTTCGATAGCTGCAGGTTGTTCCCCACAACATGTGCATGAAGCCGCTGCGTCCCCAGATCGTATCCACCATTGCCCGCGATCTGCATCCCGTGCAGCTTCAGCGCGACGCTGCTCGCCTCGATGTCCTGCCCCTTCACCGTCGCTGTCGCCACGACCGACTCAAACGGCTCGCCATACGCCACGCCATTCACCAGCGTGATCTGCCCGCCGCCCGAGAGATTCTTCAGCGTTCCGGCCACATTCCCAGTCACCGACAACGTCCCGGTCACCGGCACCTTCCCCTGTCCGGCAAGCTGCAACACATCCACCATCTGCGCGTTCGCCAGCTGTACCTTCGCATCCACCGATGAGCCGTCATCCCACACATACGTCGCCACACCACGCCGCGAGACCACCCGCCGCGGATGCGCCGTCCCCGTCACGTTCAGCACCGCCGTCCCGCGCTTGATCGTTGACGTCGCCACCGCCAGCCCCGTCTGCGGCGAGTACTCCGCGTCCGCCACCAGCGAATCCACCAGCACGTCCGTCGTTCCTTGCTGATACTCAATCTCCGACGCTTGCAGATGCCCCTTGAGATCCAGATCCGCCAGCGCTCCCCGCGCCGTTCCGTGGAACGCAGCAGACCCATGCAGCACCACCGGAAGCGACGCCACGCCCTTCTTTCCATTGCTTGCCACGCCCACCGTCTGGAGCAGTTGATCGAACTCGCCCAAATCGCTTACCGCCAGATCCGCATGAAGGTCCGTCAGCCGGTCGCCCTTCGCCACCCCAAGCACACCGCTTGCCACCAGCGACGAGCCCGGCGTATGCACATCCACCCGCTTCAACTGGACCGCTTCTGTCTTGCCCGTGTAGTGCGCCTGCACCGTGCCGCTCAAGGGAATATTCGACAGCGCGCCCTTCCGCCGTGCTCCCGTCGGTGTCAGCTTCAGGTCCGCATCGACCTCCACCGTGTCCGCGATCTCCGTCGCCGGGCCACCCCACTCCGCCTTGATCGGCCCCGAGATGGCCGTATCGAACCCCAGGTCGCCCGTGTTCTTCGGCGCGGCAATGTCCATGATCGTCCGCAGCGCGATCCGATTCGCCGTCGCCGTCAGGTACGCGTGCGCCCGCTGCACCTGCGACAGGTTCGTATTCGTAACCGGCTGGGCCGCTCCAATGGCCACCGCCGTCTTGTTTGCCGTCGTCGCCGCGCCAGCCACCGTGGGCGACTTTGCGGGCGTGTTAGCCGGCACCTCGCCTAGCCAGTTCTCAATCCGCAGATCGCCCGTCGCGCTTCCGCCCTCGGCCAGCGTCCCGGTGATCGCGTTGAACAACAGCTCCTTCGGTGTAATCCGCACCTCCGCGCCGCCGTTTACCTCGCGCAGCCGCACGTTCGCGTCCGCATACGACGCATTATGCAGCTTCGCCGACCCAACCAGCAGGTATCCCGCCGCGCAGTCCGGATCGGGCGGCAACACCTTCACGCTCGGCGGCGCGCGCTTCCGTCCCAGCCTCGACCGCTCGCGTTCAAAGAACGTCGGCTTCTTCTGCGCCTCCGCCGGTGCTGTCCCGCAGCTATGCCCACCCAGGTCCAGATCGACCGTCCCCGCGTTCAGCCCGTCGAAGCCCGACAGCACCGAAATCTGTTTCAACTCCAGCGCGCCCGTCACCTTCGCCTGCCACGTCGGCTGCGCAAAATGCTCGAGCGATCCCGAAGCGTTCAGTGTCGAGATATGGCCGGCGTCTTGGCCCGTCTGCAGCTCGAAGCTCTGCAACTCCGCCACATCTCGCCCTACCTGCGCCATCAAATGCAGCTTCGATTGCGCCTCAGGCTCCTTTTGCATCTTCGTCCGCAGGTCCGCCAGATCGATCGTCGCCCCATACCGGTCCGTCTTGGCCAGATATTGCACCTGCGCGTTCAACTCTCGCGCCAGGAGATCGAACGGGATCGCCCGGTCGTTCACCAGCGCCACCCCGTCCACCAGCTCCACCTCGCGCGCCTTAAGGTCCAGCAGCGTGTCGATCACCGGCTCCTTGCTTGTGCTCGGATGCCTCGGCACCGGCTGGTTCGTCTTTCCGTCCTTATCGATAATCAAATGCACCTGCGGATGCTCCACCCGCAGCAGATTCAGCCCAATATGCGAAGCAGCCGCCCCGCCCGTCCAGCGCCCCAGCAGATTCAACAGTTGCACCCGCACCAGCAGCCGGTCCGCCGCCAGGTACGGTGCCTGTCCTGGCCCCTCCGTTCCATGGATCACCAGCCCACGCGCATCCACCGCCAGATGCCACAAGTTGAACCGAATGCTGCCCAGCTCCGCCCGTCCGCCGGTCGAATCCTCAATCACGCTGACGACTTCTTTACCCACGCGCCGCTGAAAGTCCGCCGTCGTCGTATACCAGGCCAGCCCGCCAAGCAGCAGCAGCACAAAGACAAACAGCCCCAGCAGTGTCCACGCAACCGGTCGCGCAATCCGCGCAAACCTCGACCGCGTCGGCACCACCTTCGGATCGGAGGCTGCGCTCATGGCTGCACCTCCCCGGCCTTCATCATGCGCACACTTCCCTGCGCCTTCAACGATTTCAGCCAGTCCGCCAGCAGCGCACCAACCTGCTGCTGCAATAAAATCTCCTGGATGCGGTCCGAGATCGTAGGGAGCTTCGGCGGTGTCGCCTTCTGCTTGGCATACTCCGGCAGCAGCGTCTTATCGTAGTACGCCTGGATCTCCGCCGGTGTGATCCGTACGCCCATCTTGAAGCGCTGCTCCACAAACCGCAGCACCTCCATCCGCTCCCGCCACACTTCGGTCAGCTCCGGCATGGTAAAGCCCTGCGCCGCGACAAACTTCTGCCATCCCGCGTCGGTCGCGCAGTCGAACTCCTTCTTACACGCCGGAATGTCCTTCCGCAGCGCGGCGAACTGCGCGTTCACCTCCGCATCCGTAATCGGAGCCTCAGGCTGCAGCTTCGCTTGTTCCAGGATCAGCGTACGATCCACCAGCCGATCAATCGCCTTCTCCCGCGAGAACGCCACAGTCTTATCCGTAAATGGCTGGAACGCGGCCAAACGACGCTCCTCATCCACGTCGCTCTCCAGCACCAGATCGCCGTTTACCACCGCCACCACCTGGTCGATCACCACGCCGGCGGCGGGCGCGCTCGCCACCTCGGCATCGCTCGGCGCGGATGCGGGCGCGCTCGTTTGAGCCATCATCCGCCCGTAAAACACCGCGGCTAACACGAACACCGCCAAAGGCCAACGGCCTGGCACATAACAGCGCCAGGCGGGAGCCCGCAGCCCCCCCAAGGGCTGAATGCCCGACACATCCCGCTCCGTCCCTGTCTGCGCGCTCGTCATCAAAAGCTCTGCCCGATGCTGAAGAAGAAGTTGAAGTGCGGAGTCTGACCCAGATAGGGGTTGCTTCCGTTGAAGTCGTAGATCACCGGGTAATATGGCGGATCGAGGTTGTAACTGAAGTCCACACGGATTGGTCCGACCGGTGTTGCATACCGCGCCCCGAGTCCCACCGCGTGGGAAAAGTAGTTGAAATCGCACGTCCCGAACGCTTCCGGCTTCAGGGTGCCATTGGCGGCGATCGGGCTGCACGTGGCTGCGCTGGTCGACTGGTGGAACCGCTTGATGCTCGGAAACATATCCCCTACATGATCGAACACGTTTCCCATGTCGTGGAAGAGCACAAACGATACGCTGTTTCCCACAATGGGCAACGTCGGGGGCGGCAGCCGCAGCTCGAACGTGTTCACAAACACCCCCGACCCGCCCACCGGATACCCCGTCTGCAAGTCGCGCGGTCCCGCCGCGTTGATCCCAAATCCGCGGTGCGAAGTGGCGCCGCCAGCATACAAGCGCTCCGGCAACGGCACCGGATTGCAGCTCGCATTCGTCTGCAGCAGGTTCTGCGTCGCCGTCACACCGCACGACGCGTTGCCGATATTTGGGTTCCCGCCGAACTGATTCTCAAAGCCGACCCGCGTGTTCCGCGCGAACACATACTTCTTTTTGCCGAACTGATAATAGGTCGAGTTCGTGATGTCCATGCGGTTGAAGTTGGTCTGCGAACCGAACTTCGAGTCGGCGAAGAACTCCTGCACCGACGTATACGATCCCTTCACCGCATCTAGTGGACTCGGCTGCCGCGTGTCGTGGAACCACGTGATCGCCGGCCCGCCCACCCGCACCGGCTGCGACAACAGCGGGATCAAGTTCGCCGACACCTGCAAACTCGCCGGATTGACCAACACGCGCCGGTACTGGAAATCGTAGATAAACGTGTCCGCACGCCGCACCTTCTGCGTAACCCGGAAATCTCCCTGCAGTGTCGACGCCTGGAACGTCGTGATGTTCTGCACGTTCGAGTATCCGCCCGACACCGACGCCGTCAACGACGGTCGCCCCAGCAGATGCGGATTGGTAAAGCTCAGCGTCGCCACCTTCTCGAGCAAACCGTACGTCGTATGCAGCGTCAGCGACTCGTCCGTACCCCGCAGATTGATCCGGCTCACATCCAGCGACACCCGCGGACTTACCCCCGCATTGCCGTTCTGCTGATACACCGCGTTCGGCTGCAGCCCCAGCAAGATCGCCGAAGCGGGCGAGATCGTCCCGGTCGCCGGCTGCCCCGTCTGCGCCTCAAACCCGAAGCCATACGTCACATCCCACCGCCGCGCCTCCGTCACCTGTACCAGCACGTTCTTGCGCGGCGCGTCGCCGGCGGGGTTCTGCACCGCCGCCACTACCTCGTTGAACAACGCCAGATTGTAGAGGTTCCGTTGCGATTCCAGAAGCGCGCTCTCGTCCAGCGGATCGCCATTATGGACCCGTAGCTGTTCCTCCACCAGCTTCGGCTTCGTCCGCACCACGCCCGACAGCAGCACCTTGTCGATAAACACCTGCTGCCCCTCCGTCACGTCCAGCGCCACGTCCGTACGCGTTGGGTCAGCCGTCTCCTTTGTCTGCTTGATCTCAACCCGCGCCTGATCGAACCCGTTGCTCACGTAGTACTCCAGGATCGCGTCGCGATCGCCCGAGAGCGTAATCAAGGAGTACGGCTGCCCCGTCTGCGCGTTCAGCAGCGGTTTGATGTACTTCTCCCGATCCCCGCCAATGCCCGCCAGCTTGATCTCCCCAAACTTCTGCTGCGTCCCTTCGACGATCTTAATCGTCACCCAGATCTCCGCGTTCTTCAGCTCCTTACCGTTCAACTCGTCAATGTCCTGCACCTTCGACGTCACCCTCGCCTCGCTGAACCCGTTCGCCCGGTACAGCGACTGGATCGAGCTCTCATCCGAGGACAGCAGCCCCGGCGAGAACCGTCCGCTCGGCATATACAGATCGGCCTTCTGCACCTTCATCCGCTCCCGCAGCGTGTCCGTGTCGAAGTACTTGTTCCCCACCAACGTCACCGACACGACCTTGTGCTTCTTGCCCTTCACCACCGAGTACACCACCCGCTCCGACGGCGTGTCCTCGCCGATCACCTTCACCTCCACTGTCGCATCGAAGAACCCAGCCTGCACCAGGTAGTCCTTGATGTTGTGCGTCCCCTCGTTCAGCAGATCGTTGTCGATCGTCCCTTCCTGAAAAATCGGTACCAGCAGGTGAAGCCGCGACTTCGAGAACTTCACACCCTCGGTCACCACCTTTACAATCGGCCCCTGATTCGCCAGGAATTTGTAATCCAGCTGCTTCCGCCCGACGTCGTACTTCGACTCTTCAAGCGTCACCGCCGCTTCCAGCCGGTCCTTCTTCTGGTACACCGCGCCCAGCTTCGTCAACGCGTCGCTCGTCGTGTCGCGCGTCACCCGCGTCTTGCGCTTCAGCTTGCCCTTTTTGCGGAACTCCTTCTCCGTCAGCCCGGGGTCCTTCCCCTCCACCAGTACATTGCCGATCCGCGCCTGCGGTCCCACCGCTACCGTATACGTCACGTTGATCTGCTGATTCACCTCATCGCGCTGCGAGATCGACTTCACCGCCGGCTGGTAGTACCCGTTCTGGATCAGCACCTGCCGGATGCCCTCTTCCCCCGCCTCCAGCGCACCCTTGCGAAACGCTGTCCCCGGGTCCAGCTTCGTCCCATACTCCAGCAGCGACGTCAGCCGTTCGTTCTTGACTCCCAGGATCACCACGCGCCCTACGTAGTACCGCGCTGTTCCCGCAAAGACCAGCGTCAAGGCATTGCCGTCCGGCACCGCGCGCACATCGATGTCCCGGTAGCGTCCGCTCGCAAACAGCCGTCGCAAGCTTTGCCGCACCTTCTGGGGATCGAGCGGCTCGCCCACCTTCTGCGCCAACTCACCCGGCAGCGTGTCGCTCGCGCTGAACGTTACCCCGCTAAACTCGATCTTGTCCACGGGCGTTCCGCCATACTGCCACACTGTCTTCGCCAGCGGCGCAACCCCCGCTAAACTGTCCTCCCGCGACGTAGCCGTGGGTTTAGCGGCCTGCCCAGTCGCCGCTCCCGTCTGCTGTGTCGCCGCATCCGGCACGATCCCCGGCTTGCCTCCAGGCGCTGTAGGCACTGGCGTCGATCCAGCCGGCACACCCTCCTGTCCCGCGCTCCAGCGAACGCAGATAAGCAGAAAGACGGCCATCCACGCGCCGGAGAACGCCCGGCGTCGAGAGCGCGAGCGCCGGTCTCCATACCTCTTCAGCGCTTCCAAACCCACAGCTACTCCTTCGACCTCAGTTTATGGCAATTCCGCAACCTCGGCGAGTCCCCAGTAAGGCACACCGCGTTCTCGACGTACGGATCGATTCCCGCCTTGGATGCAACGTGGGACCGCCCCATGGCATGCCGCACCCTTCTCTATACTGAAGCCGTGCCTACTTCCGCAACTCCCTCTCCTCCTGACACAGCCTCCCCCGTCTCAGATCGAGTGCTCAGCGCGCGCTACTCCCGCCAAATCCTCTTTCCTCCCATCGGCCACGAAGGCCAGCGCCGCCTCGCCAGCTCCCACGTCGCCATCATTGGCTGTGGAGCCACCGGAGCCGCCGCCGCCGCCCTCCTCGCCCGCGCCGGCGTCGGCACCCTCACCCTCATCGACCGCGATTTCGTCGAACCCTCCAACCTCCAGCGCCAGATGCTCTACGACGAAGCTGATGCCCGCGACGCACTTCCCAAAGCCGAAGCCGCCCGCCGCCATCTCGCCCTCATCAACTCCTCTATCTCCGTCCACGCACACATCGCCGACCTCACCCCCACCAATATCGTCGCCCTCCTCGCCGGCGCGGACATCATCCTCGACGGCACCGACAACTTCGAAACCCGCTTCCTCCTCAACGACTTCGCCGTTCAACAAGCCATCCCCTGGATCTACGCCGCCGCCATCGGCTCCTACGCCGCCACCATGAACATCCTCCCCCAGAGCTTTGAGCCTTCTCTTTCCTCTTTCCCCTTTCCTCTTTCTACTGCCTGCCTCGCCTGCCTCTTCCCCACCCCGCCCACTGGCGACATCCCCACCTGCGACACCGCCGGCATCCTGAGCACCGCCGTCAACCTCGCCGCCTCACTCCAGAGCACCGAAGCCCTCAAATACCTTACCCGCCAACCCGCCGCCATGCGCCGCACCCTCCTCTCCTTCGACCTCTGGACCGGCGAGCAGTCACAGATAAATGCCTCCACCCCTAACCCCGCCTGCGCCGTCTGCCAGCAGCGCCTCTTCCGCCACCTCTCCGGCGCGGACCGCCCCCACATCACGCTCTGCGGCCGCAACTCCGTCCAGATCCACGAGCATCACCGCCCCGTCGACCTCCCCGCCCTTGCCGCCCGCCTCCGCCAGCAGCCCGATCTCACAGGCGTCCGTTCAAACGGCCTTCTCCTCCGCTTCGAGCGCGCCCCACACACCCTCACCGTCTTCCCCGACGGCCGCGCTCTCATCCAAGGCACCACCGACCCCGCCCTTGCCCGCTCCCTCTACGCCCGCTTCATCGGCCTCTAACCGACACTCGCCCTTCCGCTCTTCACTGTTTGTCATTCCGCAGCGAAGCAGAGGAATCTTCTTTGCTTCTTTGCGTCTTTGCTTTCTGGTTGTCATTCCCGCAGGGAGTCTGCGTTTGCAGTCTTGACCCAGTCACCCTCAAACCACACCATCGTCCAACCTTTCGTCATCGACCAAACTCCAACAATCCGTCAGCCTAGATGTGCAACCCGTAACGGATGCGGTACCCTGTTCAAGGCGAAAGCACCGGCAAGCCAACTACACAAAGCCCGGAGACAAGCCCATGAGCACACAAGGTACCCTTATGACTGAAGCTCCACTTACTCCTCCGGTAAAAGCGAATCCAGGCCTCTTCAAACGCAACCCTCCCATCGCGGGCGAGGCCGAAGCCATTGAAGCCGCCAAAAACGGCGATGCCGAAGCCTTCTCCAAGCTCTACGCCCTCCATAAACGCCGCGTCTACACCCTTACCCTCCGCATGCTCGGCAACGTCTCCGAGGCCGAAGACATGACGCAGGAGGCCTTCCTCCACCTCTTCCGCAAGCTCGGCAGCTTCCGCGGTGAGTCTGCCTTTTCTACCTGGCTCCACCGCCTCACCGTCAATCTCGTCCTCATGCACCTTCGCAAGAAGGGCCTGAACCTCGTCTCTCTCGAAGAGACCATCAACCCCACCGAAGAAGATGGTCCCAAGCGCGACTTCGGCACCCGCGACCCCATTCTCTCCGGGTCCGTCGACCGTGTCGCACTCGAGCGCGCCGTCGCCTCCCTGCCCCCGGGCTACCGCATGGTCTTTGTACTCCATGACGTCGAAGGCTTCGAGCACAACGAGATCGCCACCATGCTCGAGTGCTCTACCGGCAACAGCAAATCGCAACTCCACAAAGCGCGGCTCAAACTCCGCGAACTTCTTCGCCTTCACGTGCCCCAGGAGCAAGAGGTCACCCAATGAACACCTTTAACAACACGGAACCGAACTTCGATACCATGACGACGGCGCAGTTCGAGCAGTACCTGCCTGACCTCTTCGCCACAGGCAGCCCTAACGTTAGTGCCGATCCCCGCCTCCAGAGCTTCCTTGCGCGTAATCCCGATTGCGCCGCCCTCGTCCGCGATCTGGAAGCCATCGCCAAGGCCGCCATGGACCTCTTTCCCGTCCAGGAACCCAGCGACGCCCTCTGGAGCAAGATCGAGGCCGAACTCGGCACCACCGCCAAAGTCGAACTCGACTGACAAGGCAATCCACCTTCGCTCTCTGCATGTCACTTATTAGTTATTCTAAAAACCTGTAAAGCGCACTTGCCTTAGCCACAATGCTCATGTACTCTGCAACCAGCATGAAGAACGCGTTCCACACCGCACGATTTACTTTCGCCTATTGGCCCCCCTCGCGGCCAGGCGACTTCGTGCGATCTGAAACGTAATTCTCAGAGACCTACGAATCACCGAGCCGCGACCCACAAAGGTCGCGGCTTTGCTTTGCACCTCAAGAGTTTCCCACCTCAAGACAGGAGAAAAGCCCATGACCGCCATGCCCGAACTCGAAGCCGCCTCCGTCATCGCCGTCCCCGCGCATCTCAACCGCATCGTCCTGATGGGCTTCATGGGCGCGGGCAAGTCCACCATCGGCCGCCTGCTCGCCGCCGAGCTCGGTTGGACCTTCCTCGACCTCGACACCCTCCTCGAAGCCCGCGCCGGAGCCTCCATCCCGGACCTCTTCGCCCTCCACGGAGAAGCTCACTTCCGCCGCCTGGAATCCTCAGCCCTCGCCGCAGCCCTCGGCATGTCCCGCGTCGTTCTCGCCCTTGGTGGTGGAACCCCGGAACTCCTCACCAATCGCCTCCTCCTCGAACAGACCCCCGAAACCCTCCCAGTCTTCCTCAACGCGCCCTTCGAGACTGTCTACGACCGCTGCCTCCTACAGGCACTCGACCGTCCCGTCCTGGCCGACCCCATCCTCGCCCGCGCGCGCTTCGTTCAGCGACAGCCCCTCTACCGGCGCTTGGCCCGCCTTACCCTCGACACCGAGCTCCACACCCCCACGCAGACCCTCGAAAGGATGCGATTCGCTCTCCGCACCCAGCGTTGACTCCATTCCCTGCATCACACGGGTAACATCCACAGGAGAGCATTGTGTCCACTGCACCCGCCACCTTAAAACAGGCCGAAGTCACCCTGAACGAGCCGACCGGCATCAAGACCCCGGAGCCGCCCATTCAGAAGACCGGCCGCAACATCGGCCAGGCCAACATCATTTTCGCGACCGGAGTCTTTCTCTTCCTCGCGCTTGCCTGGAAGCTCTCCCGAGAGCTGGAGATCATCTACGTCAGCGCGCTCTTCGCCGTCGTCTTGATGCCTGTCGTCGTCCGCATCACGCATCTTAAGGTGCGCGGCTGGTCGCCCTCGCGCCCCATCGCCATTATCCTTCTGCTCGTGTCCATCGTCCTTGCGCTGACCATCTTCTTCACCGTGGGCCTTCCCCCCGTCGCTCGTGACATCAGAGGCTTCTCCAGCGAGCTGCCGCAAAGAATACCGTCCATTGTCGCCCATCTTAAGAAGCTGCCGCTCGCCAGCAAGATCGACATCGACGACCTCGCCGCAAAGGCCGAGAACGGCGCATCCGCCGTCGCCGCTTATCTCATCACCTCGCTTCCCCTCTGGCTCTCTCACATCTTCGACATCCTCACCGCCACCTTCCTCTGCATCTACTTCATGCTCGAAGGCGAGCACGCCTATGAGTTCTTCCTCTCTCTCTTCAAGAACCCGCAGCGCCAGCGTCTCGACCTCACTCTTAAGAAGGCCGAGCTCAAGATGAGCAAATGGCTCCTCGGCCAGGGTCTCCTGATGCTTGTGCTCGGTGTCTGCGCGACTACCGTCTTTGGCATCCTTCACGTCCGCTACTTCTTTCTGCTTGGCGTCCTGATGGGCTTGTTCAATCTCGTCCCCATCGCCGGCGGCGTCATCACGATCATCCTGGCAGCCGGAGTCGCCGCCCTCGATTCCTGGCCCAAGATGTTCGGCGTACTCATCTTTTACGCCATCTATATCAACCTTGAGAACGCCGTGCTCACCCCACGCATCATGAAGTCCTCGGTCGACCTCAGCGGCCTCACCGTCCTGATCGCTCTGCTGGTAGGCACTGCGCTAGCCGGTATCGTCGGTGCGCTCGTCGCCGTGCCCACCGCCGCCCTCATCACTGTCCTGCTCGACGAGTACGCCGTCCAGCACGACTGAACTCGTCCCACATACCATCCTCCTGACCGCAGCCGGTCACAGCTTTATCGTGACCGGCTGAATCGAAAGACCCGCGGTCTCCCCCGCAGAAATCCAAAGCGCACGAACCATTACCTGTATCCTTATCCCGTGGACCCCCAGTTTTCCCAAGCACGCTCCTCCAACCTCCTCCTCCCCGGCCTGCTTGCGCTCGCCGTCCTCGCCATCTCCGGCTTCGTGCTCCTCCACTACACTCCCAACCGCACCGCCGACCTCACGATCACCCACATCGCCACGTACCAGGCTCATACCGTCTTCAAGTCCGACACCATCCTCATCAAGAAGGATAACGCGCAGGACGACCTCTACGTCCTGGTTACCCTTCGTGTGGGCGACGAGCTCAAGCTGCCCCTCTTCCTCAAAGACCTGACCGCCACCCTCACCACCGCTAACGGCACTACCCTCACCACGAATGCCGCCGAGAAGACCGACCTAGCCCCACTGCTCACCACCTTCCCCTCCCTCAAGCCACTCGCCTCCGCACCGCTCCTTCGCGACACCCTGGTACCCCCCGGCCAGACCGCCGAAGGCATGGTCCTCTTCCAGTTCCCCATCACCCAGGACGTCTGGGATCACCGCCAGTCCGCCACCCTCACCGTCGACTTCTACCACCAGGCTCCACAAACTGTAGCGATCCACTGACATGAGACGCCGCTTCATCGCCGACACCTGGACCGCCGACCGCACCGCCGCCTCCCTCATCGGCGACCAGGCCCACCACCTCGCTCACGTGCTCCGCGCACAACCCGGCCAGACCTACGACGTCGTCGCTGGAGGCTTCCTCCACCGCGCTGAGGTCACAGCCGTCACGGACAACGAAGTCCGCTTTACCCTCCATGAAGAGCTCGAAGCCGCAGCCGCACTTCCAGTCCATCTCCTCCTTGCCATCTTCAAGTTCGACCACTTCGAGTGGGCGGTCGAGAAGGCCACCGAACTCGGCGTTGCCCGCATCACGCCCATCCTCGCACATCGCACCGAGAAGCACCTCGCCCAAGCCTCCGTGAAGCGCGTCGAACGCTGGCGCCGTATCGCCCACGAAGCCGCCAAGCAGTCCCGTCGCACCGACTTCCCCGAGGTCGCCGACCCCACCATCCTCAAGCCCGCTCTCGAAGCCGAGACCAGCCCCAACCGCATCCTCCTCAGCGAGACCGAACAAGCCCTCACCCTCACCGCCGCCCTGACCGCCACCGAAAACCGGGTGCCCCATCCTTCGCAGCCTCACCGCGAAGGGTGGGTTACCACCTACGCGCTCGCCATCGGCCCCGAAGGCGGCTGGACCTCCGAAGAGATGGCACTCTTTCCCCAACACGGCTGGCAACCCGTCACCCTCGGCCCCCGCATCCTCCGCGCCGAAACCGCCGCTATTGCCGCCATCGCCCTCCTCGGCGCACACCTACTCCATCATTAGCCCCTTGACACGCACGCTATACTGAAAGAAAAGGCAAACAAAAGAACACAAGCATGAAAGCAAGCGCTGGCGCTGTGCGCTTACCTTTCTTATTTGTCATTCCAGAAGGGAATCTGCTTCTTGCTGTTGCTCTGGCCTTTCTTGTTTGTCATTCCCGAAGGAAATCTGCTTTGAGACGGTGACCGAAGCAGATAGCGGGTCTGGACCCAGCCCTTTGTTTTGAAGACTTTGAGACTTCCGAAAAAACCGCAGACCGCTAATGGATCGTCTTCATCCGCCTCGACATGAAGTCCATCAGCAGATAGTTTCCCAAGGTCTCCGGACTGGTAAAGTACGCCTTGCCCCGGCACATCGCGCTCATCTGCTGCACAAACTGCATCAGCGCGTAGTCCCGAGCCAGCATAAACGTATTGATCATAATGTTTGACCGCTTGCACCGCGACACTTCTTCAAGCGTCTCCGCGATTACCAGCGGATCGAGCCCGAACGCATTCTTATAGATACGCCCGTCCGGCAGCGTTAGCGCGCTCGGCTTGCCGTCCGTAATCATCACGATCTGCTTCATGTCTTTGGTCTGCCGCCCAAGAATCCGCTGCGCCATCCGCAACCCCTCGCGCGTGTTGGTGTAGTGCGGCCCAACCTTCACGCGTGGCAGCTGCGAGATCGGAATCTCCTCGGCCGTGTCGTGGAACAGCACCAGGTTCAGCGTGTCGCCCGGAAACTGCGTCCGTATCAGGTGCGACAGCGCCATCGCCACGCGCTTCGCCGGCGTAAACCGGTCCTCGCCATACAGGATCATGGAGTGCGAGCAGTCCAGCAGCACCACCGTCGCGCACGACGATTGGTAATCCGACTGATGCACATGGATGTCCGTGTACTCGATGTTCAGCGGGGTGCGCTCCTCGCCGTCGACCGCCGTGGCGATCCCCTCCCGCGCGAACACGCTCGACAGCGTCGCCGTAATGTCCAGGTTCAGCGTATCGCCGAACTCATACAGCTTCGAGCTGCCGTTCGTCTCAACGCCCGAGGCCTCGTGCCGCGTGTCGTGCCGCCCCAGGTTCGATTTGCCCAGCGGCCCCAGCAGCTCGCGCAGCGCCTTGTACCCAAGGAAGTCCATCCCCTTGTCGGTCACCTCGAACTTCGCCTGCGTCTCACCCTCGCCGTTTTCGCCCTGCTCCGGCATCTCGGCGTTGATGAAGTTCTGCTCCTGCATCTTCTGGACGATCTGGTCGATCAGCTCCTCGACCTGGTCGGCCGAGAGCTCGTTGAACTTCTCCTGCGCCTCCTCGTCGAACAGCTCGCCCGACTCAAGCGCCTGCCGAATCGCCTCGCGCAGGTTCTCCATCGTCTGCTCGCCGTCGAACTCCTGAAAGCGCCCATAAGGGTCCTGAAATCCTGAGTCCAACAGAAACTCCGACAGCGCCTGCATCAGGTCTTCCAACCCAAGGGAGGAGGCGAGGTCGCCGGTGAACTTGGTATAGCGAATGCGCTTCATACGTGAGGCCTCTAAATCGTGAGCGCTAAGAATGGATCTAACGCCTTTGCTTCTAGGTAGGCCAAGGCTTTAGCCTTGGCAATTCATGGCTGCAACGATGTGGGCTTTAGCCCCTGGGGTATGCTTTCGTTTGTCTGGCCGATATTCAGGTGTGTGGGCATGGGATCGATACGGGCCTCATAGCTTGTGTGAACGAACGGGTATTCTGCGTGATGCTTACGGCCCGGGTTGTTCGCGATGTACCGCCGCTGCGCTTCAAAATTCGCGAAATCGCGAACGCGATGCTCATGGTGGCCCGGGTTCCAGACCTCTCCCTTGAATTGGTCGCGAACGGCGAAGGAGTAGCCTCCCTTGATGAGTTGAACGCAACGGGATGTGGCGTGGTCTTCGGCCGGGGTGATCATCGCATGGATGTGGTCGGGCATGACAACAAACGCGTGGAGCGCAAAACGGTTTTGATCGCGGTAGCGGAAGAGGGTATCGATTATGAGTTGAGCATTTTCCGCGCGTTGGAAGAGGCTCCGGCGTTGGTGCGTGACCATGGTCAGTGCGTAGGTCTCCGGTTTTTGCCGCTTCGTGATCATGATGGAAGGCATACCCCAGGGGCTAAAGCCCCGCGTCTGTGGCGCTCTGATTGCCAAGGCTAAAGCCTTGGCCTACCAAGAAGCAGGTGCAAGCCGGATGCAACGATCACAGTCTCATTCTGGAAGATGTCCCTTGTTCGCGTTCAGAACAGCAATGCGTTCGATGATCCGTTTGTCCTTGCCTCTATATGCTGCTGCTCCGCAACAACTACCCCAAACTGCCTTGCAGGCTTGATCCTCTTCCTCCTGATCTTGTGGTTGCCTTACGAAGCGGCATTGCCAATGTCCTTTGTCGCTCTTTGCAAATTCCATGAGGTTCGGCGCAAGAATCGGAGGGTATCCACACCCCATGCATTCAGTTGGATCTACATAAAAATAGTCCGCCATTAGGTACTCCTTAATTAAACCCACGCCGCGTACGGTTCTTTGGCTCCTCCCCAAACTCCCGCTCGCGCATCTTCTCCGCGTAGTTGGCCGCGTCGTTGTTCCGCTGCTTCTTTTCGCCCGCCGAGAACGCCCGCTCCTCCGTCCGGCTTAGCCGCTTGTGCGCGTACATGCCTTCGAGCAGGAACTCCGCCGCCGAGACCGCGATCTCCGGTTGCGCCTTGGCGTTGACCTTCAGCGGTGACAGCTTCTCGAACAAGCCCTGTATCTGCTTCAACTCGTCGAGCGACCCCGCCGCCGGTTGCGCGTCGTTCAACTGCACCGTTCCGCCCAGGTTGAACCACTGCTCAATCTGCTGCGTGTTCGTCTCCTTGAAATACTGGTCGAAGACCGTCGCCACCGACGCCCGGATGATCTCGCGGATCACCGTGTCCGCGCCGCGCATCTCGCCCTCGTACTCCAGCTCGATCTTGCCCGAGATGCCAGGCAGCGCCGTGTAGATGTCGCCCACGCGCGGCACCACCAGCGTCTCGCCATGCAGAAACGCCCGCCGCTCGGCGTTCGACACCACCAGCTCCATGGTCGAGATCGGTAGCCGCTGCGACACACCCGAGCGCTTATCCACCTTCTTATCTTCACGGGCGGAAAAGGCGATCTGCTCGACGATCTGGCGGATGTAGTGCGGAATCTGAATGTCGGACGACGCCCGGCTCGACCACGCCTCCTGCGTCGTGATCTGGATGGCCTCCTCGACGCTCTCCGGATAGTGCGTCCGGATCTCGGAGCCGATGCGGTCCTTCAGCGGCGTCACGATCTTGCCGCGCGCCGTGTAGTCCTCCGGGTTCGCCGAGAAGACGATGGCTACGTCCAGCTTCAGCCGCACCGGGTAGCCCTTGATCTGGACATCGCCCTCCTGCATGATGTTGAACAACGCCACCTGGATCTTGCCCGCCAAGTCCGGCACCTCGTTGATGGCGAAGATGCCCCGGTTCGCGCGCGGCAGCAGACCGTAGTGCATCGTCAGCTCGGAGCCAAGGTCCTGGTTCGACCGCGCCGCCTTGATCGGGTCGATGTCGCCCACGAGGTCGGCAACGGTCACGTCCGGCGTCGCCAGCTTCTCGACGTAGCGGTCATCCGGTGTCATCCACGCGATCGGCGTCTCGTCGCCCATCTTCGCGATCAGGTCGCGCGAGAACTTCGACAACGGCGCATACGGATTGTCGCGCACCTCAGACCCCGCCACATAAGGCGACATGGGGTCGAGCAGCGTCGTCAACGCCCGCAAAATGCGCGACTTGGCCTGCCCGCGCAGCCCCAGCAGGATGAAGTTATGCTTCGACAGCACCGCATTCACGATCTGCGGGATCACCGTGTCCTCGTACCCCACGATCCCGGGAAACAGCGGCTTATCGCCCGTCCCTTTGGCCCGCAGCCGCGCAATTAGGTTCTCGCGCAGTTCGTCTTTCACCGTCCGCGCCAGTTTTTCGGGAGTGTATTCGCTGGCACGCAACGCGCCTAAGGTCTTTGGAAGAGGAGTTGCCATATCGAAAGTATAGACGTTGGCCGCACCCAAATGACGCGCCGCACCCGCTCTCACTGACGCCATGTTCATACCGTCGATGCCGGTACTTCCCTCGCAGCGCCGCGCCGGCGAATCAGCCGATTGGTCGGCCCTGTATACAAGACGGCCACAACCCAACCGAGCAATCCCGCCGTAACGATGGCCGCGGCAAACAGCATCGGCACGCCACGCAGCGGCTTGCCCAACCGCACGAATAGCGCAAATAGCGCCAGCACCGCGAACATATGCGTCAAATAAACTTCATAGCTCCTGTGCCCAAGCTCCAGCAAAGGCCATAACACGCGCGGAGCTCTCCACCCAGACTGAACCGCCGCCACAATCGCGAAACAAACACCGACCGCAAGCACCGTAAAGTTCAGCCCATTCCGCCCAAGCCCCCACTTATAAGCCTGCACCGAGAACCCCAGGCTAAAGATAAGTAAACCCGCGCCAACAACTCCACAGAAGTAGACCCATCCTTGCGAAAGCCGTTTACCGGAAAGCAACATGGCTGCAAGGCATCCAAACGCGATCCCATCCATCCCTCCCAGATAGGAATACTCCCGCCATACCGGATTCGGGTTGAACGTCTTCATCCGCGCAAATGGTCCCGCCACAATAAAACAAACAAGCAGCACCATTAGGAGCCACTGCTTCTTAAACACCCGCGCCGCCAGCGGAAAGAAGAGATAAAACATCTCCTCCACCGAAAGCGACCAAAGAATATCCCAGTTCCCTGGCAGGTATCCCCGCGTAGCTTCCAAATACCCGATGTGGAACGTGAGCGCCGCCAGCAAAGCCCGCCCCAACCCACCCGTCTTGGCCGACACAACATAGCCAGGTACATTCGCCCAATGCAATCCAATTAGGATAATCAACAACAAAATCATCAGCGGAGCAATACGCGCAAATCGCAATAAATAAAACTGGCGCACGTGTAACGTCTCAGGTCCACCCCACCGCAAAATACTCGTAGATGTAATTAAATATCCTGAGATAACAAAGAACATCTGCACCGCAAACTGCCCGTTCCACACCAAGGTATAAGTCAGCTGCTCCGGCAGCCCAACAAGATACGGCACCTTAGCCTCAAGCAGCCGCATATTCACATGGTTCATCAGTACAAACACGATCGACAGCCCACGCAGCAAATCGATCCCATCCACCCTCTTCATCCACTGTCCATTCGCCCACTATAGAGCTAGCGTGCCTGCACCACCAGCGGCTCCGGCAACTTCAGCGTCCGCGCCCCGCCCGCGCCCACCTCCACCGCCACCCCCTTCACTAGATACTTGCCCAGCACCGCGGCCTTGCCCCACTCAAGCCGCCATCCGTCCTCAATGGCCAACACAATGTACCGCCCCGGCAGCACCTCTGGCAACACAAACGTCCCATCCAGATCGCTCTGGTCGCGCCGGAACAGCTCCGCATCCTCCGTCTCGTCCACCGGCACCAGCACGATCATGGCGCCCGCCACACCCTTGCCGTTCCGCCTCGCCACCCCCTCCACGCTTACTAGTGGGCCGCCCGCTACAACCACCTTCGCCTCCACAGCCTCCCCACTCGCGACCGTCAGCAGATGACGGCTCGCACCCTTGCCCTTTACGTCGACTCGCAGCACCGGGTACCCGCGATTCTGCCCAAAGACATGTATGCGGTACTCGCCGACCGCCAGCCGCTCGAACGTAGCTACGCCCTTATCGTCCGCCTGCGCATTGGTTGCGTCCATCGCCGGGCCTCCCTGGAGCACCACAAACAGCGGGCCGCCCAGCTTGGCTCCCCCTTCTCCCTCGACCGTCACCTTCAGACTCGCCACGGCCGCCCCGTTCGTCGCGTTCATCTCCATGCCGCCGCTCGTCAGATCGACCGCGCTCGTCCGCAATGCCATGCCTGTCTTTGGATCGCTTTGCTGCACCGCGTACCGGCCCGGCGGGAGCCCCACCATCTCCGCGCCCCCTTCGAAGTTCTGCATCTGCCCCATCACCGGCTCGTAGTGGTCGAAGACCTTGGCCCGCAGCTGCGGATACCCCACGTTCTGCTCTCCCGCCGCCGCGCGGATCGTCAGCCGAGCCGCCCGCACCGGTGCCAAATGCACATCCAGCCGCGTCTCGCTCCCGGCCTTCAGCTCCAGCGGCGCAGCCTCGCGCCAATCCGCTACGTCCGGGTAAAACGTCAGCGGATACGCCACATCCAAACTCGGATCGACACCCGTCACCACCGGCGAGTTGTTCTGCGACCCATTCGGCTGGCCGCTGTTCTGCGGATGCGTAGCGTACCAGGGCGAGGCCCGCACCGCAAGAAAGTACCGGCCATCCCCCAACCCTCCGATCGCATACTCCCCACGGTCGTTCGTCGTCTCCGACCGCACCGCCCCAATCTCGCTCTTGCCAGTCCCATGGCCTTCGCGGTAGAGCGTGACCTGCGCCATCCGCACCGGCTCTCCCGCCTCGTCCAGCACGCGCCCCGCGACAAACGCGGCGGGCAGCAACCGCAGCAGGAGGTGTTCGGCATCGACTTCCGCCGCCCCGGTCACAATGGCCGTCGAAAACCCCTCATGCCCCTCATAGTTAGCCGCCACATACCCGGCGGCCTCGCCCAGCAGCGTGTACTTGCCCGCCGGGAGATGCTCGAACAGAAACGCCCCGTCTGCCCGCGTCACCATCGTGGCCACCCGCGCCCGCGTCTTGACGCTCTCGATGGCCACCGTCGCGCGGTCCAGCACCCGGCCATCCACCGCGCTCACCACCTTGCCCGCAATCCGAAACTCTCCCGCCTGCCCCAAAGCGGACGCGACCAGCAGCACCCAAGCCCAGAGCCCCCTCACTCCAACTCTCCCTTGACCACCGTCAAGCTCACGGAAGCCGTTCCGCCTGGAGCGAGTATGACCACTGTCCCCTTGGCCATCAGCCGCTTCATCGTCTCGTCCTCCCGCCAGGCCAGATTCTGCATCCCCTGCACGTCAAAAGCGACCGTCAGATACCGTCCCGGCGGCATCATGGAATTCTGCAACTGCCCCGTCTGCGGATCGACACCGATAGGCACCGGCTCAGCCGCCGCTCCTTCGCCTAGCGGGAAGCACCACACCATGGTGTATCCTCCGTTCGCACTAGCGTCTCCTGAGCCCGCCTTCGCCACCGTGCCGCTCAGCTTCGCGAAATCGTCGCGCAGTGTCACGTCCAATGGAGGAACCCCGCTGCCCGCAGCCACCACAAGAGGCTTGTGCAGCACATCCAGCCCATTCACTGTCGCCGATGCCACATATCCACGACGCGGCGACACCCGCACCGTGTACGTTCCCGGTTGAATGTTCTCGACCACCAACCCCTCGTTCAACGCCCGCTTCTCCTTCGCGCTGTTGCGAATAGCACCCCCCGCCCGCTGCTCTCCGCCAATCGGCTGCAAATTGACATCGACGTCCCGCGGAATAAGCACCTCTCCAAACGTACCGCCGGCCGCGACCATAGTAGTAAATTGACGATCTGCATTCTTCTCCGCCGGAGCCGTGAACTGCTCCCGCACCTCCACCCGCATCGACGCTCCAGGCACCAGCGTCAACCCGCCGCCCTTTACCGGCCCCGCTACCGTAAGGTTCGCCTGCGCCATCATCGGACGCTCCCCATACGTCGTCAGCAGCAGCTTATAGCTCCCCGCCGGCAGCGACCCCGCCACACTCTGCTTGCGCTGGTCATACCCAAGCGCAAAGCCCGACCCGCCTTCGCCATCCTCGACCTGCACCCCGATACCCATACCCGGGGCGTTTGCCACCCCGATGTCCACCGGGAAGTACGGCACCGCCCGCAGCGTCATGTCGGCCTCGACCGTCTCTCCCGCCGTCACAGAGACCAGCGCCGCCGTCGCCACATTTGTCCCATTCGGATAGCCTACCGGCGGGTATCCCACCTTCGGCTCATCGTCATTTGGTGCGCCGAGTGCACGCTCCGTCCACTCCCGCGTCAGCACCTTGTACTCGCCCGCCGCCAGGTCGGCAAAGCGGTACTCCCCCCGCGCATTCGTCTGCTGGGAGTTCATCGCCCGCCAGACCCCGCGCCCATCCTCTACCCGCCGCTGCATCAACTGCACTGGCACTCCTACCGGAGGCTCCGCCCGGTTGACCGAAACACGTCCCGCTACCACGCTCTCCGGCACTAGCGGTATCCGAATTGTCCCGTCTAATGTCTCCTTATCTAACGAAATCCTAAAAGGAAGGTCGCTCGGGTTATACCCTGGCTTCCGAGCCGTCAGATACAAGCCGAACCCGCCTCCATTGAAAGATACACACGTGCCCGACGGGTCCGGCCCTGCACAGATGGTCCCAAAGAATGCTTGGCCGAGTTCCGCTCTTGCCCTGATATCGAACTCAAACCGACCCTCGGCATCGGTCATCTGCGCCATCCGTCGGTCTGGCACCGTCGTCACCAACGCCCGCCCCACCGGCGCACCCGTCACCGAGTTCACCACCACCCCATGTACCGTGCGAACCGTCTCCGCCGCCCCGCCTGAGGCCTGCTGTGCCGCCCCACGTGCGCTCACCGCCAAGCCCAGCAGAAGCGCCCACACACCCCGCATCGCAAACCTCCCGCAACGGCCCTACTCTACCACTCCTTCCGCCTTCAACTCCTCCCGCAACCCCTCCATCTCCGCCAGCGCATGCTGATTGCCTAGCCGATTCGCCACCGCAATCCCTTCGTGCAGCCGCGTTAAGGCCTCATCTTTGCGCCCCATCCGCGCCAGCGTCTGCGCCGACATCTGATACCCCGGCACATAGTCCGGATTGTGCTGCAACAACCGCGCAAACTCCGTCAGCCCCAACTCGTCGTTCCCCTGCGCGATATGCTCCAACGCCAGCCCGTACCGCGCAAACGCGTTCCCAGGGTCATCCTGCAACACTTCCGTCAAGCCCGCAATCTTGTCCATATCGATTGAGATGCCGCAAACCGTACACTAGCCTAAATGCCCGACACCCTCCGCACCGTCGCCGACTCGCAGTCCGAGCGCACCGAGATCGTCTTTCCAGCCGATTCCAACGCCCTCGGCAACCTCTTCGGCGGACGCCTGATGCAGTACATCGACCTCACCGCCGCCATGGCCGCCTTCCGCCACGCTCGCGCCATCTGCGTCACCGCGAGTATGGACCACCTCGATTTCGTCTCTCCCGTCCGCGTCGGCGACATCCTCATCCTCAAGGCAAGCGTCAACCGCGCCTTCCGCACCTCCATGGAGGTCGGCGTCCGCGTCATGGTCGAAGACGTCTTGCACGAACAGAAGGCCCAGGCATTCCGCCACGTCTCCTCCGCCTACCTCACCTTCGTCGCCGTCGACCGAACCGGGCAAAAGATCCTCGTCCCACCCATCACCCCGGAGACCGAGCACCAGCGCCGTCGCTACGAAGACGCCGGACGCCGCCGCGAGATGCGCTCCGGCGAGACCGAACGCAAACGCCACCTCCGCGCCCAATCCTCCGCCACGTTCAACGTCTAACCCTCACGTCGTCATTCCGCGGCGAGCCGAGGAACCGCTTTTCCCAGCCTAAGAGCCGGGTGCCCCACCTTCGTGACGGTCTCATCGTCGCTAAGGTGGGCGGGAGCGCCACAAAGCCACGGCATATCTCCGACCCGAGCCTCCGACATCCAACCGCCACCAAGAGCCGGGGGTGCCCTCGGCACTGTCCCACAGTGCCTAAGGTGGCCTCCAGCTGGCGCATACTATGTGTAGAGGAAACCCATGGCCACCGCGACCCACCCCGGCATCGCCCCGCACACCCTCAGCCCGACGCTCACGCTTGAGGAGTACCTCAACACCAGCTACCGCCCCGACTGCGACTTCGTGGACGACCATATAGAGGAGCGCAACTTGGGTACCCCGAAACACTCGCTGCTGCAAATGGAACTCGGCTTCTGGTTCCGCTCACACCGGTCTGAATGGAAGGTCCGCGTCATGGGCGATGTCCGCACCCGCACCCGCCAGACCCGCGTCCGCCTCCCCGACGTTGCTGTCGTGCGTGCGGAAAGCATGGACCTCGAAGAAAAGGCCATCTCCAGCCCTCCGCTCATTGCCATCGAGATCCTTTCCCCGGAAGACCGCATGAGTCGCGTTCTCCCCCGTATGGAGGAGTTTCTCGCCATGGGCGTCGCCCACGTGTGGCTCCTCGATCCCGTCAAGCGCATCGCATACACCCTCACCGCCGCCGGTCTCAACCAAGTGAACGTGTCCCGCCTCACATTACCGGATTCCCCTATCTACCTCGACCTCCCAGAACTCTTCTCCGCCCTCGACGAATAGCTATGGGTGCCCCACCTTCGCGACGGTCTCATCGTCGCTAAGGTGGGTTCTTGCCGCACTCACAAATGCCGAGTGCCTCCGTAAGCCATGTCCAGCCATGCTCTAATTAAGTCCTAAGCACAGGAGAACCGCATGGCCCCCGCACCGCAACCCGCCCCCCAGCCCCTCCCCGGAGTAGCCCACATCATCGCCATTGGCAGCGGCAAGGGCGGCGTCGGCAAGACCACCGTCGCCGTCAACCTCGCCGTCGCCCTCTCCAAACTCGGCTACCGCACCGGCCTCATCGACGCCGACATCTACGGGCCCAACGTCCCCATGATGCTCGGGGCCACGCGCCAGCCGAATGTGCTGCCGGAAAATCGCATCGAGCCGCTCACCGCCCACGGAGTCCGCTTCATCTCCGTCGGCCTCGTCTCCCCCGGCGACAAGCCCATGGTCATGCGCGGCCCCATGCTCCACCAGATCGTCCGCCAGTTCCTCACCCAGGTCGAGTGGGGCCCGCTCGACTTCCTCCTCGTCGACCTCCCGCCCGGCACCGGCGACGTCGTCATCTCGCTCGTCCAGACCGTCCCGCTCACCGGGGCCGTTGTCGTCTCCACCGGCTCCGGCGTCGCCCTGCAGGACGCCCGCAAGGCCCTCGAAATGTTCCACCAGGTCCGCGTCGAAGTCCTCGGCCTGGTTGAAAACATGTCCCAGATGACCCTGCCCTCGGGCGAAGTCCTCGACCTCTTCGGGGCAGGCGGCACCGAGCGCACCGCCGCCCAGTTCTCCCTTCCCTTCCTCGGCTCCGTCGAGCTCGACCCCCAAACCCGCATCGGCGGCGACACCGGTCTCCCCACCGCCCTCGCCGGCCCCGACAGTCCCCGCGCCCAACCCTTCTACGCCATCGCCCGCAACCTGGTCACCCGCGCCCAAGCCATCGCCGAGCAAAGCGAAGACGTGCTCGAGATCAGCTAAAAGCGGTGTACGCCTACCCGCGTGGAGGCTTGCGATAAGCGACGATTTGATCGAACCGTGACTGAACCATGACCGAACAAGCAAGCGCAAAACGTTCCGCTCGCGGCGCATGGCTGCATGACTGGCCCTTGTTCTTCTACGAGGGCGCGGAGCTCGCCATCTTTATGCTCTCCGCGTGCGTTTGTACCGTCATCCTCTTCCATCCCGGCTATCCCGCTCTCCGAGTCGTTCCAAGCGCCTTTCTCCGCCGGTTGGTGATGGGACTCATCATGGGGCTGACGGCAGTCTTCATCATTCACACGCCAATGGGAAAGCGCTCCGGAGCTCACTTCAACCCCGCCGTCACCCTTACGTATCTGCGTCTGGGAAAGATCGCCGCATGGGACGCCATATTTTATGTGCTGTTCCAGTTCGTGGGCGGCGTCTTCGGCGTTGGGATCTCCGCACTGCTGCTCGGCAAACAGCTTGCCGCAGCGGGCGTAGACTACGCCGTGACCATTCCCGGCAAATACGGGACGGCCGCAGCCTTCGCCGCCGAACTCTTCATGTCGGCCCTGCTGATGGCGGCCGTTCTTTGGACATCCAACCGGCCGCGCTTCGCTCCCTACACTAGCTACTGCGTCGGAGTGTTGATTGCGCTCGACGTCCTCTTCTTCGCTCCCGTCTCGGGCTTCAGCATGAACCCGGCCCGCACCGTTGGCTCCGCCGTGTTTGCCAACGTTTGGACGGCTCTGTGGATCTACTTCGCGGCTCCGCTCGCCGGCATGGTTGGCGTGGGAGAAGCCTATCTACGCTCCTTCGGCCCGGACCGCATCCTCTGCGCGAAGCTGCACCCCGACCCAAACTATCCTTGTCCCTTCCTCTGTCAGTTTCCCTTGCATCGCCATACCCAGGCGTCCATTGCGGACAGTCCGGCCTAAAGCAGCCTTACCTATATCAACTCGATGTTCCGCGTAGCAGCCGCATCGCTAGCACCGCCATCCAACGATAAATGACTTCCTCTTCACCGAGCGAAAAACAAAAGATGCTCTCCGGCGATCTCTACCTCGCTTCCGACCCTGAACTCACCGCCGACCGCCAGGCTGCCGAGTCAACTCTCCTGCAGCTCAACAGCTCGTCCGATCCCGCCCAGCGTCAGCAGCTGCTCCATAGCCTCCTCGGCTCGACCGGCAAGGACGTTTCCATCCGCTCGCCCTTCTTCTGCGACTACGGCTACAACATCCACCTCGGTCCCGGCGTCTTCCTGAACTTCAACTGCGTTCTGCTCGATGTCATGCCCATTCGTATCGGAGAAGGCACTCAAATCGGCCCCAGCGTGCAGATCTACGCCGCCGACCATCCCCGCGACCGCGAAGCCCGCCTCTCCGGCCGCGAAAACGGCAAGCCCGTCACGGTCGGCAAGAACGTCTGGATCGGCGGCGGCGCCATTCTCCTCCCCGGCATCACCGTGGGCGACGACGCCATCATCGGTGCAGGCGCGGTCGTGACCCGCGACGTTCCCTCCGGCGCAACCGTGGTCGGCAATCCGGCTCGTCTCATCGCGGCCAAGGATCGTAACTAGAACTCTTTCACGATGAATGCGAAGGCACGTACCGGACAAGCGCTGTCGTATCCTTATAAGTAGAGGACGCTATGGCCGCGCAGCAACTGTCCGACTCTTCCCCTACCCCACGCCAGCGCGCCATCCTGTCCGCCATCGTCCAGCACTACATCGACACCGGCGAGCCCGTCGCCTCCGGCACCCTCGCCCGCCTCTCCGGCGCGGACCCGGCAATCGCCAACCTCTCCCCCGCCACCATCCGCAACGAGATGAGCTGCCTCGCCGAACTCGGCCTGATCGAGCAGCCCCACACCTCTGCCGGCCGCATCCCCACCGCCCGTGCCTTCCGCCTCTACGTCGAGCAGCTGTCGCACACTCCGCAGCTATCCGCACAGTCCCGCTCCTCCATCGACTCCAGCTTCCAGGGCCTCTCCGGCACCCGCGCCGTCCTCGAGCGCACCTCGCACGTTCTCGCCACGCTTTCCTCCGGAGTCGGCGTGGCCATCGCCGCCGCCTCCGGCTCCGACCTCCTCGAGCACGTCCACTTCTCCCGCCTCGCCGAGTCGCGCGTCCTCGCCGTCGTCGTCACCCGCTCCGGCCTGGTGCGCGACCGCGTCCTCGCCCTCGACCGCGACCACACCCTCCGCGAGCTCGAAACCGCCGCCAACTTCCTCAACGAGCACTTCCGCGGCTGGACCATCGAGAGCGTCCGCGCCGAGATCGCCCGCCTCCTCGACCGCGAGCGCACCGAGTACCAGCGCCTCCTCTCCTCCGTCCAGCAGCTCTGGGCCCAGGCCGTCCCGCTTGTAGATCCAGCTTCGCCCGACAGCCCGCGCCAAACCGTTTTCATCGACGGCGTCGCCAACCTCGTCTTCACCCAAGCCGCCACCAGCCCGCAAGACCAGGCCCGCCTCCGCGAAGTCCTCGCCGCGCTCGAAGCCAAACAGCGCGTCGTCGACCTCCTCAACGCCTACATCGACGCCCGCCAAGAGTCGGTCCGCGTCGTCTTCGACCTCGAAGAGCACGCCCCCGAGATGGCCGGCCTCGTCCTCATCGCCGCCCCCTCCCGCATGGGCGGCGAAAACCTCGGCACCGTCGGCGTCCTCGGCCCCAAACGCCTCCACTACGAACGCACCATCTCCGCCGTCAGCTACATCGCCCAAGTCTTCGACCGCATGCTCGAACCACAATGAGGTAAGCAGATTTACGTATTTCCTATTTCGTCGATCTGCTTCTGAATGGAAAACTTATCCAGCGTTGCCAAAGGCAGGCTGAGAAAGAGTCCGATCCGCCGGTCAAGCGCCTGGAACGCCTGACTGAAGGCCTTGTCGATCTCCTCCGCGGTTGCTTGCACGGCGGCTGGGTCGGGAATGCCCCAATGCGCCGTCATCGGCTGTCCGGGCCAGAAGGGACAGGCCTCTTGCGCGGCGTTATCGCAGACGGTGAACACAAAATCGAAGTGGGGCGAGTCGGGCCCGGAGAACTCGTTCCACGATTTACTCCGAGCGGCGGCGGGATCGAGTTCCGCATTCACCAGCTGCGCGATGGCTTCGGGACGGACAGTCCCCGACGGGTGACTGCCCGCGCTGAATGCGGTGAAGCTTCCGCGTCCCTTCCGGTTCATGATCGCTTCGGCCATGATCGACCGCGCGGAGTTGCCGGTGCAGAGGAACAATACGTTGTAGTGCGGCATAGCATCTCTCCCGATTTGCAGGCTGTCTAAGCTGCGTTGCAGGCGCAACTGGCTACGGCTTCAAGGACCGAAGCATTTGTGTCCGCTGTGCTCTCCGGCAAATTGTCTTTAAGAACGACGAAGACCTCCCACTCGTTGCCGTCCGGGTCGAGCACCCACGTCTTGTCCTGTGTGGCGTAGCAGCAGTTCGTCTGCATCTCGTCGCGGGTAATCAGGCCGCGTTGGTGCCACTGTTCGCGGATCGCAAATACGTCGTCGGTTGATTCAACCTGAATACCTAAATGCGAAAGCGCGCCTGTTTTGCTGAAGTCGTGCTTGTTGAGCGAGAAGTTCAAAGGCGGGTTGGCTACATCGAACTTGGCGTAGTCCGTTCTGACCTTCGACGGCTCAAGATCGAACAGCTTGCGGTAGAACTCGATGCTCCTTCCGAGATCGCGGACGTTGATCGCGATGTGAACCTTCAAGGCTTGAACGGTCATGCAAACCGCCTCCCATATGCGGTAATGCGAATATATTGCTTGCACAACGCATCTGTCAATGCGAATATGTATGCATGGAGCAACGTAAATCCTTCCACGTCGAGCGGTTCTTTCAAGCGCTCGGCGACGCCACCCGCCTCCGGCTCCTCAATCTTATGGGCGAGCAGGAGATCTGCGTCTGCTACTTTGTCGAGATTCTCGACAGCCCGCAGCCAAAAATCTCGCGCCACCTTGCCTACCTGCGCAGTGCCGGGATCGTGGCCGCGCGACGCGAAGGCAAGTGGATGCACTACAGGATCGTCATGCCACCGCACATCGGGGCTTCGCAAATCCTGAAACAAACATTGAGATGGCTTAAAGAAGAAACGGCTATGCAAGCGGACCGGGCACGGCTCACCAAGGCATGCTGCTCTCCAGCAAAGTACCCTCTGCTCGACGGTGCCCCTCTCCCTGCAACGATTTCAGAAGCATCCTGCGAGGCCTGCTAATGTCCACCGCTCCCTATACGCAAGGGCAAGTCTGCGCGCCCGCCGCCCGCAAGAAGCTCTCGTTCCTCGACCGCTTCCTTACGCTTTGGATATTCCTGGCGATGGCTATCGGTGTCGCCATCGGTCACTTCGTTCCGTCCTCGGCCAGCTTCATCAACAGCTTTCAGAGGGGGACGACGAACATCCCAATCGCCTTCGGCCTCATCATCATGATGTTTCCACCGCTGGCCAAGGTGCGCTACGAAAAGCTGGGCGAAGTCTTCCGCAACAAGCGCGTTCTCGGCCTATCCCTCGTGCAGAACTGGCTCATCGGCCCGGTGTTGATGTTCCTGCTGGCCATCGCCTTTCTGCGCGGTGAACCGGCTTATATGCGCGGCTTGATCCTGATCGGCATCGCCCGCTGCATCGCGATGGTGCTCGTCTGGAACGAGCTTGCCGAAGGCGATACGGACTACGTGGCGGGTCTCGTGGCGATCAACAGCGTCTTCCAAGTGCTTTTCTATAGCCTTTACGCCTGGGCGTTTCTGACCGTGCTGCCGAAGTGGTTCGGTCTGGAAGGCAGCGTCGTCCAGATCGGCATCGGCCAGATCGCCAAGAGCGTTGGCCTCTACCTCGGCGTTCCGTTCGTCGCTGGCTTCATCACGCGGTACGTACTTCTCCGGCTCAAGGGAGAAGAGTGGTATCGGACGCGCTTCATCCCGCGCATCAGCCCGCTCACGCTGGTCGCGCTGCTCTTCACAATCCTCGTCATGTTTTCTCTCAAAGGCGACTTGATCGTCCGGCTGCCGCTTGATGTGGTGAAGATCGCCGTGCCGCTGGTCATCTACTTCCTCATCATGTTTCTAGTCAGCTTCTGGATGGGCAAGCGGCTGGGCGCGAACTATGCACAGTCGGCGACGCTCTCCTTTACGGCGGCGGGGAACAACTTCGAGTTGGCCATCGCCGTATCCGTGGCCGTCTTCGGCCTCAACTCCGGCGAGGCCTTCGTCGGCGTGGTCGGTCCACTCATCGAGGTTCCCGCGTTGATCGGTTTGGTCAACGTGGCCTTTTGGATGCGCCGGCGCTACTTCACGACGGCTTCTTCCTCCTTAACGGACGTCTCTGTGCTTCCGTGATCTTTGAGGATTCCTCCCGGCAACGGCCTGCGACCAGGACCACCTCTTCGAGAGCAACATCGCCTGCTCGCTTCCTTCAGCCCCAACACCGAACGCCGGGTGCCCCCACCTTCGGCAAAGCCTCACCGTACCTAGGTGGTCCCAGCGGCAACAAACCTCCCGCGCATCAGCGCGATCCACCTCATACCAAACCAAAATACGCCTCAATGCAACCGCATCAATCCTTGTCAAGCCTAAATTGAAAATTATGTAGTAAGTCGTGTGTTATGAACGGCCTACAAGCATACTGTTTTGAGCGTTAGTTTTCATCGAACAGTTATAATGGAAATAGACATATAACACAGCGGTGCGGCAACTTGTTAATTACTTAGTACCTAGACAGTCTAAGTCCACACTTAACTCCCATCGTTTGAACACTTTCGTACTTAAAGTACCCGGTGGGGGTACCACGGGTAGAGGCCTGTTATAAAGGTTGCCGGGTGCCCCACCTTCGGCATAG
This sequence comes from Acidobacteriaceae bacterium, assembly GCA_965277085.1. GTDB lineage: Bacteria > Acidobacteriota > Terriglobia > Terriglobales > Acidobacteriaceae > Edaphobacter. The sequence continues at coordinate 3,097,092 of OZ255708.1, read as the reverse complement.
TCCGACCGTCGCTAAGGTGGACTGGAGCGCCGCCAAACCTCCCCGCCCCCACCCACATCCAATACACTCAAAGCAGCCGCACCACTTCGGGAGCCCCGCCAGCATGTCCAAACCGAACTCATGGGACCGCTTCGCCGATGGGGTCGCGCGTTGGGCCGGAATCGGCAACAATAGAGAAGAGGCAGACATGACCAACACAGACACCATGCCGCAAGATACTTACAAACCAGACACCTTCGACCACACCGTGGAAGAGCCCGAGGCTGCCTACACCGCCCACTCCGGCGAACCGGCCCTACCCTCCGAGACCGACCAGCTCCGCGCCGAGCGCGACACCCTCGTCGACCGCATAGCCCGTCTCCAGGCCGAGTTCGACAACGCCCGCAAGCGCGAGGCCCGCGAACGCGCCGACACCCGCGACTACACCATCACCTCCACCGTCGAGCCGTTTCTCGGTGTTATGGACAACTTCCATCTCGCCCTCAAAGCCCAGGGTTCCGCCGAGCAGCTCCGCGGCGGCGTCGAGCTCATCCTTAAACAGATGGAAGACGCTCTCAAGTCTCTCAACGTCCAGCCAGTCGAGGCTATCGGAGCCCAATTCGATCCCCGCATCCACGAGGCGCTCGGCAACATCGAAACCGCTGAGCACCCCGACCACCAAGTCCTTGAGGAGATTCGCCGGGGCTACAAGATCCGCGACAAGCTTCTTCGTCCCGCCCTCGTTCGCATCGCCTCCAACCCCGGCCAAGTGTCCGAATAAGCAACATTCGCGTTAACATAAGAGAAGCATGCCTACTGTGACCAAGATCGACTACTACGAGCTCCTCGAAGTCTCCCGCTCCGCCTCCGACGCCGAGCTGAAGACCTCCTACCGCAAGCTCGCCATGCAGTACCACCCTGACCGCAATCCTAATAACCCCGCCGCCGAGGCCAAGTTCAAGGAGTGCTCCGAGGCCTACCAGGTCCTCTCCGATCCGGATAAGCGTGCCGCCTACGACCGCTACGGCCACGCCGCCTTTCAGGGTGGAGGCCCCGCCGCTGGTAATCCCTTCACAGGCAATCCGCAGGATCTCGGCGACATCTTTGGGGATCTCTTCGGTGAGATGTTCAACATGGGTGGCCAACGCAAGGCCTCGCGTGTGCAGCGCGGCCGCGACCTCCGCTACGACCTTACCCTCGCCTTCGAGGAGGCCGTCTTCGGCAAGGAGCAGGAGATCACCATCCGCCGCATGGAAGTCTGCGAAGACTGTAGCGGCACCGGCTCGGCCAACGGCAAGCCTCCGATCACCTGTACCCAATGCAATGGTCACGGCCAGGTCCGCTTTCAGCAGGGCTTCTTCTCGGTCGCCCGCACCTGCTCCGTTTGCAACGGGACGGGTACGTTAGTGGTTGACGCTTGCAAAACCTGTCGCGGCGAGACCCGCGTCCAGAAGGAACACACCCTCCTCGTCAAAGTCCCGGCCGGGGTCGAACAGGACACCCGCATCCGCTACCAAGCGAGGGCGAGACAGGCAAATTCGGCGGCCCCGCCGGCGACCTCTACGTTGTCCTCTCGGTCAAAGCGCACAAGTTCTTCGAGCGCGACGGGGACGATCTCCACTGCGTCCTCCCCATCTCTTTCCCGCAGGCCGCCCTCGGCACGGAACTTGAACTCCAGACACTCGACGGCACCGCCACAGTCAAAATCCCTGAAGGCACCCAGTCCGGCAAGGAGTTCAAGCTACGCGGCAAAGGCGTTCCGCACCTGAACGAGCACGGTAAGGGCGACCTCATCGTCGAGGTCCGTGTCGCCACCCCCGCCAAGCTCACCAAGGCACAGCGCGACCTACTCAAGCAGCTCGAAGAGACTATGGCGGTCGAGAACACCCCCACCTCGCGCGGCCTCTTCTCTAAAGTCAAGGATATCTTCAGCTAACGCCGTGGTGGCCGCAGTCTCGCTGGAGTTACCCATGTAACAACCCAACGGTGTAGTGGTTCGCCCGCAATCTTGCATCTCACCGATCTGGAGGCAACACACATGGGCGGTCTAATTTGGTGGATCATTGTTGGCATCATCGCGGGATGGATCACGGGTAAGCTAATGAGCGGCGGTGGCTACGGAGCCATCATGGACATGGTTGTTGGTCTGGTCGGAGCGCTACTCGGCGGCTTCATCATGACGCATCTGGGTTTCGCTGGAAGTGGCGGCCTGCTGTACACAATTCTTGTTGCCGTGGTTGGAGCGGTTATTCTCACACTGCTGCTGCGCCTTATCACGCGCGGCCGAGTTCAACAGATCTGAAGCGTAAGCAAGCCAGGCCCACCTCTTCGCATCAGGATATTGCGCGAAGAGGTGGAGCTTCGTTCCTGACGCAAAGCTCACTGATACTCGGCGAAGAGATTGTTCAACGCTTCCGCCCATGTGGGATGGCTCCATATTCCGTCATGCAGCTCGGAGGCCGTGACGCAGCCCATCATGGCGATCTGAAGCATCGCCGCGTACTCCCCGCCGTTCACACCGAGACACGCAGCCCCGAGTACCTGATCTGTCTCGGCGTTGACGATGGCCTTGAGAAATCCTCGCGTCTCTCCAGTTTCAAACCCCCGAGCTACCGAGGCCATCGGCATCTTCGCAACTTTGATCGACTTGCCAGCCTTTCGCGCCTCGGCCTCCGTCATCCCAACGCGTCCTAGTTCGGGATCAATGAACATCGTATACGGCACCATGCGTCCCTTCGTCGTGCGGTAGCCGCCATCTAACAGATTCGCCTTCAACACCCGGTAATCGTCATAGGATATGTGCGTGAACTCCGGGCCGCCCTTCACGTCGCCAATGGCATAAACGCCGCCAACGGTCGTCTCAAGATACTCGTCCACCTTTACAAACCCGCGCTCATCGACTTCGATTCCAGCCTCCTGCAGCCCAAGCTCCTCTGTGTTCGGCACCCGCCCCACCGCGACTAGAAGATGCGAGCCGTCCACAATACGCTCGCCATCTTCCATCGCAACAGTCAGCCGCACCCCACCCGCGCTCGTAGTCTCCACGCGTCGAGCCTCGGCCTGCAACAGAACCTCCACCCCGTCATCGGTCAGGATCTTTTCGATCTCCTCGGAGATATCCTCATCCTCACGCTCAGCCAGTTGTGGCCCATGCTGTACCACCGTCACCCGGCTTCCTAACCGCCGGAACATCTGTGCGAACTCAAGCGCAATGTACCCGCCACCCAAGACGATGAGATGCTCAGGCAATACATTGAGCTCCATCAATGAGGCGTTGTCCAGCCAAGCCACATCGGCCAAACCATCGATCTCTGGTGCCGCCGCTCGTACCCCTGTATCGATGAAGACCCGCTCCGCCGCCAGCACCCGCGTTCCACCAGCGTGCAGCCGAACCGTCACTTCGTGCGATCCGGTGAACCTGCCCGTCCCCTCGACCAGCAAGAGGTTCTCCGTCTCGGTCAGCTTCTTGAAGTTGTGGCCACGGGACTTGGCGACGATCGCATCCTTGCGCGCCCGTACCGCCACCCAGTCCACCGTTACTGCGCCTGTACTCACCCCAAAGTCCGCAGCGCGCCGCGTCAGATACGCTATCCTTGCACTCGCCACCAGCGTTTTCGTAGGCGTGCAGCCGGTGTTCACGCACGTCCCTCCCACGGGCCCACGCTCAACCACCACCGTCTTCCACCCCTTGGCCGCCATTGCCGCCGCCAAGGGGTTACCTCCCTGACCCGACCCAATCACAATTGCATCGAAACGCTCTGCTTCCACCCATGGCTCCTTTGCCTTACACCGTAGGATGCGGTCCCCGCTTCTTCCAAACAAGGTATAGCCCCCACGCCGCCGCGGAGCAGTTGTCCATCACCCGCCCATCGAACAGCATCGCCTCGAACTCCACCACGGGCACACGGTGTAACACCATGTCGTGCTCCTCGGCATCGCGCTCGGTTGCGCCTTGTGTCAGCCCTTCGGCTAGGAAGACAAAGTGCTTTTGCCGCATCACGCCATACGCAATCCAAAGCTCGCCCAGCAGGGTCATCCGCTCGGCGACGAGGCCCGTCTCCTCGCGCAACTCGCCCCGCGCCAGCTCCTCCGGCACCACGTCGGCAAGCTCCCACCCACCTTGCGGAAACTCGATATACCGTCCCTGCACCGTATACCGGAACTGCTCCACGAGATGCAGAAACTCGCCCTCAGCCGTCTCCTCAAGCGGGATGACGATGCACGCCGGGTCTTTCTCCACCACGCCATACAGCCCACGCTGCCCGTTGGGGCGTTCGATGATGTCTTCGCGCACCCACGTCCACGGGTTGCGATAAACCTCTCGGCTGCTGATCGTCTTGATTGGAGCGTCGTCCGGCATTTAGTTTACGTCCGGCGTTAGAAACTCAAGGTGCGACGGGTACTTCGGCGACCCATACACCGAGACGGTCTGCGCTTTGTACGCCCCCGCCGGGGCCGTCATGATGTTGGGCACAAAGGTCTGCGGGTTGCGGTCGTACAACGGGAACCAGCTCGATTGCACCTCCACCATCATCCGGTGACCTTTGAGGAAAGTGTGGTCCGCGCCGTGCAGGCTGTACCGGAACTCCGTCACCTCGCCGGGCTTCAACGCGGAGGGCGTCTCGAAGCTCTTTACGTAACGCTCGCGGAAGATCTCGTCCACGATCATCAACTGATATCCGGCCATGGGCTCAGGCACGTCGTCTGGATAGACGTCGATCAGCTTGACGACGATGTCGCCATCCGTTCCAGTGGTAGAAGCGAAGATGTCCGCCATCACATCGCCCGTGACCGTCACGTCATGGTCCAGCACCGGCGTCTCGAAGTTCGCGAGGTCCTTGCGTCCGCTGACGAACCGTTGATCCTCGACCAGCCAGGTCCGCCACTTCGATCCCGTGCCATAGGTCGGCTGTATGGGCCGATTGCGGTACGGGATTGGGTCTGCCGGATCGGCCACATACGCCGCCGCTACCGTGTCGTAAGCTCCCGTGGGAGCTGTAAAGCTGAGCTGCTTGTCGGCCTCAAGATACAGCCGCGCGGGCTTGAACCCCACCTTGGGCGGCCAGCTCTCATACCGCTCCCACTGGTTTACGCCCGTGCGGAAGCTCGCCGTGTCCTTCAGGTCGAAGCCGGACTTACCCTTGAGGTACTTCTCGAAGAATGGGGCTTCGATCGTCTTCCGGTACTCCTCGCCCGTCGGCTCGCCAAACTGGATCGCACCCAACGCGTTTCCCGGTCCGCCCCATCCGCCGTGGTTCCACGGTCCGAGCGCTAAAAAGACCTCGTGCTTCGCGTCATACGGCTCAAGTGCGGCATACTCGGCCTGCGGCCCCCACATATCTTCCTGATCCCACCAACCGCCCACCTCAAGCGTTGGAACCTCCACCTTGGTCAGCCGCTTCTCGACAGCCAACGCCTGCCAGAACTTCGTGTAGCTCGGCTGCGCGAGAAAGAGCTTCGCCGTCGGCAAGTCGGTCATTTTGGCCGCGGCCGCCGCACCCGCGAAGTTCACGTTCTTCAAGAAGAAGTCGTAGGTGTCATCCTTCGTATCGACGCGCACATCCGTCTTCTGCCCTTCAAGCTGCTGCACATAATCGAAGCCGTAGGTCTCGCGGAAGGCCCCGTTGTGGAAGAAGTCATCGCCCATCCACACGTCCGTCATGGGAGCCTGGGGCGAGATGGCCTTGACCGCTGGATGTGGGTCGATGCCCGCCATGATCGCCAGAAAGCCGGGGTAAGACACTCCGAGTACGCCCACCTTGCCGCTATTGCGCGGAACGTTCTTCAGCAGCCAGTCGATCGTGTCGCGGGTGTCCGTCGTCTCATCCACGTCGGCCTTGCTCTTGTGCGCGACCACGGGCCGCGTCATGACGAAGGTGCCCCCGCTCTCGTACCGTCCGCGAATGTCCTCGTAGACGAAGATATAACCGCTCGCGGCGAGCTCCGGCTTGCTCTTGCCCACGCCCTCGGCGGTATAGCCCTTCACGCCGTAGGGCGTGCGCTGCATCAGGAACGGCAGCGGCTCCCCGCTCGTCTCCGAGCCCCCGGGCCGGAAGATCACCGCATGGAGCTTCTCCCCATCGCGCATCGGGATCATCGCCTCGGACCGCACATACTCCTGCGCCGAAGCGGCTACACTCATCGCGAATACAACCAAACAGCCAATCGCAAACCGCATCGTCACCCCCTTCGCCAGCCACGGCAGCACCTTCACCCGCAACTCCGCAATCAACTCCGCCTGCATATACCGGTACACATCGGGAACGCCGAGGACCACGATCTTCTTCTCCTGAGCCGTCTCCCTAAACCGCTTCGTAATCTGCCGCCGCTGCTCCGCTTCCATCACAAAGATGAGCTCAGCCCAAGCCAACAAGTCCGCGCTGACGGGGCACTCCGCATCGCGCGCTGTGCCCGCCGAGCTGACCTCGACCCCCTCCAGCTCCGAGAAGATCGCCTCCGCTGTCCGGCTCCGCAGCCGGTTGCGCGCACAGATGAAGAGCACCCGCACCAGGCCTACCCGAGCGCCACCGGCTCCTTGGGGATTGGGCTGGCGTCGCACTTCCAGCCTTCGCGCCCATGCGTTCCGTCGCAGAACGGCCGCTTCGACGACAGCCCGCAGCGGCACAGCGAGATCGCCGGCTTACCCGTCAGGTCCCACTCCTTGCCTTCCACATCGACCAGCGAGATCGGCCCTTCCACGCGGAACGGCCCGTTTGGCCGCACCGTGATCTTTACACCTGGCACCGCCGCCGCCGGCACAACGCCCGCTGCAACCGCCGGAACGACACTCAATACTTCATCCGCCATGACACTCCCTTGAACTTGCTTGATCTACCGTCAGCATAGCAAAGCATCTTCAGAAGTCGCCCTCTGATGACTCGCCAACCTAAGATTCCTCGGGGCCGCCGCGCACCAGACCCGTGGCTACGGTAAAGAAGACATTTCCGGCGCGGCTTAGGACGCGGCTCTTGTGCGTGATTAGACCGAGATCGCGCGGCATGGGAACGCCTTCAATCTGAAGCGCGTGCACCAGGCCCGCGTTCAGTTCTGTAAGGACGTTGATGCGCGGCAGAAAGCCAATCCCGATTTCCGCAAGGATCAAACGCTTCAGCAGTTCGTTAGAGTCGAGTTCCATGCCAATGCGCGGTGTAAGTTTACGTTGCGCGAAGAGTTGATCGAGATGTTCGCGACGGCGGCCCTGCTTCGGGACAAGCAGACTGTAGCGTGCAACTTTCTCGAGCGGAACCACCGTCTCCGAAGCGAGCGGATGGCGTGCGGGTACAACCAGGACGAGCTCATCCTTGTGAATAAGTTCGACGTGGAGACGGGGATCTTTGACCGGAAGCGAGACGACGCCAAAGTCCACCTCGCGATTGAGAACCGACTCGATACTCTTCATGCGCTCCGCTCGAACGACATTGAGTGAGACACGAGAGTACTGCCGCTTGAAGCGTCCAAGGAACGATGGCAGGACATAGAGGGCGGTTGAGTCGTTGGCACTAATGCTGAGCGATCCACGCGGAGATCGTTCGAGATCGCCAATCGTCAGAAGGATGTGGTTGAGCCTGGAGAGCGACTCTTCGGCAAAGGGCTCGAACACGCGACCGGCGGCCGTGAGAGTGACTTTGCCTCCGCCCCGTTCAAGAAGCCGATAGCCGAGGGAGGACTCAAGCGAGCGAATCTGCGCGGAGATCGACGGCTGCGTGACAAGCAGCTTCTCAGCGGCGCGGGAGAAGCTCTTTTGGCGTGCGACCTCGAGAAACGTCTTGAGATGATCGAAATCCATCGGTTGGGGCTCGCTGGAACTGCGACGCGTTCGGTACCGGCACCCTAAACGGCGACGCGGCCTAAGGTTTGCCTTTTGATGAGCTTACTTTGTTGCGTTTACTGGAAAGTACCATGAGCCGGAAGACGGAACAAAAAAAATCGTTGTGCGCACGGCAGGCAAGTGGTGCACAAGCGTTCGCCTCTATGCCTCTTCCCGAACGTGGCGAGTGCATGAACGGCTGCCGTATGCTGCGGTCGCTCCGAACCGAAGAACAACCATTAGCCCGCGTCTACCTTGGTAAACGTCGACATCAGCGTCGTTGTCGACCATCTATAGATGTGAGTCCATCCACGTCCTGCGATTCCCACAATGAACACTCTTGACAAAGATCGGAACACCAAGGTACAACTTGTTGCCATAAACGAAGCACATCCATCGTGTTGACTGCAAGTGCTTCCAGCCCCAGCTGCAAACTTCGGAGGTGGTAATGCGTAGCATCTACAAAGCCCTTGTCCTGGCGACTCTTTTTGTTGCGTCATCCGTTAGCTGGGGACAAAATACAACCAGTTCTCTAATTGGCAGCGTAACCGATAGCACCGGCGCGATCGTCGTTGGTGCAACGATTGCAGTCACCAGCGTAGCCACAGGAATCAGCTACAGCGCGGTAGTAGATTCCCAAGGAACATACCGGGTTTCTCAACTGCCCCCAGGCTCCTACTCAGTACACATTGCTGCGGCGGGATTCAAGACTTACGATATTCAGTCTTTGACACTGCAAGTCGACCAGCAGGCACGCCAGGACGTCGCCCTAGCAGTGGGCCAAAGCTCGCAAACGATCGATGTCTCCGGAACTGCGCAGCTACTGGATACGGCGACCTCCAACGTTGGGCAAGTAATCGAGCCCAGACAGATACAGGACCTTCCGCTGAATGGCCGCAACTTCTTGCAGCTGGCAACTTTGTCAGCAGGCGTATCGCCAATCGCACCGGGTGTTAGCTCTCCCGCCTCAACTTGGACAGGTACGCAGGTGGTGAGTTTGTCCATAGCCGGACTGAGAGAAGACGATGTAAGCTACCTCTACGACGGCATTGAAACGCGCAACGGGTGGTATGGTGCCGCTGGCCTCCTCCCCTCTATCGATAACATTCAGGAGTTCAAGGTTGAGCAGACCGGTTCGTCCTCTGCGTATGGAAATGCTGGAGCGTTCATCAACGTAGTGACGAAATCCGGCTCAAATCAAATCCACGGCTCAATTTATGAGTTTTTACGTAACAATGATTTGGATAGTCGGAATTACTTCGACCCTGGAGCTCCGCCTCCCTTCCACCAAAACCAGTTTGGTGCCAGCCTTGGCGGGCCAGTTTTGAAGAACAAGATGTTCTACTTTTTGAACTACGAAGGATTCCGCCAAACACAGCCGATTGACAGCTTAAATACAGTGCCGACCGCCGCAGAACTAAAGGGTGATTTCAGCGCTCTTCCAAAACAACTCATGAACCCGTTTACCGGACTACCGTATCCGGGAAATATAGTTACTGGTCCGTTTTCGCCGGTAGGGCAAAAGCTTCTAGCTTATTACCCCGCGCCAAACGGCAGTTATCCTGGTGGAGACAACTTCCTTGCCGTTACGAATACGACAAACAACTGGGACCAAGGTAGTGGACGCGTCGATTACACGATCTCCGGTAAGGACACTGTCTTCGGGCGTTACACGCAGCAGGCGCAGACCACGGTTCTGGGCGGCATCACAATCTACAACTCTCAGACTTTCCCCACAAACCCCAAGAGTATCGCTACAGGTTGGACACATACATTCTCGCCCAATCTCATCAATAACTTCCGCTTTGGCTTTACTCATACGGAAACAGGCGAAACCCGTTCTTTTGGCTTTGATCCTACCTACGCAAATCCCGTTGGTTTAAAGAATGTCGGGCTTCAACCCGGCTCTTATGGAGTTCCTCGGTTGTCCGTGTCAGGATACGCAAATCCGGGGGGAGCGAACGGCACCGAAGTGATTCGCGAAGGCTTGTTTATGTGGACCGATGCCGTTTCTATTCAGAAGGGTCGACACAACATCACGGCAGGGATGGACATCCGGTACGATCCTACCTACCTTTACGAGGACTGGCAGGGAACCAATCTATCCTTCAACGGGAACTACACAGGTAACTCCATCGCCGATCTCTTGGTTGGCGTACCGTCAGCTGGTGGCAGTGCGGATGGAGATCCGACCCTCAACTTTCGGAGGTGGTACCAAGCTTATTATGTCCAGGACAACTTCCAAGTCAATCACCGCCTCAACGTGAATGGCGGAGTCCGGTACGAGTATTCGCAGCCTCCGGTCGATACCGCGAATCATGTGGGCAGCTTTGACCTCTCTACCGGCACGGAGCTGACCTATCCCGACACGTCGTCTCTCGGACTTAGTCGCCAAATGGTCCATCCTCGATACAAGAACTTCTCCCCTCGACTCGGCTTTAACTATCTGCCACTTTCGGCTGGCAACACCGTCGTCAAAGGTGGGTTTGGTATCTATTATCTACAACCCAACCTCAATCAGTTTGAGGTGGAGGTAGATACACCCAAGTACTATTCGGTAAACTTTTACAACAACTCGCCAGCAGGTAAGCCTCTCGCATTCACGGCCGATCAACTGTTCGATCCCGCTCTTGCCGGTACGTCACCAGGTTCCGGACAGTCCGTATCGTTTGTTAACCCAAACAACGCAACGCCGTACACATACGAGTGGTCGCTGGCAGTGCAGCAGACGTTTCTCAAAAACTGGCTCTTGGAAGTTACATATCTTGGGTCTGCTGCGCATCATTTCGAGCAGAGAATCATCTCAAATCCGTTGCAGCCTGACGATACTACAAGATTTCCTAAGTATCCCGGCGGTGCGCAAGAAAACCTCAACGAAGGTAGTTCCATCTACAACGGCGTAACAGCTCGCGTTGAGAAACAATACTCATCGGGCTTCTCGTTTCTAGGGACCTATACCTTTTCGAAGTGCTTGTCTGATCCATGGCAGGACCAGTTCAGTTGGCATCCGCTCAATTTAAAGCTTGATCGCGGCCACTGCTCGGACGATTTAAACCAGCGGCTAAGCCTCAACTCGATCTACGAACTTCCATTCGGGAGAGGTAAGCAAATGCTTAACCAAGGAGGCCTCCTAAACCAAGTTGTTGGGGGTTGGCAGGTAAGCGCGATTGGAAGTTTTTACAGCGGTCCCTGGTTCACTTTGAGCAGCAACCAGAATCTCGGCAACTTTATCAATGCTCTTCCTAACGTCACCGGCCCTGTAAACAATGGTTCACTGCGTGGAGGGTTAGGAAAGCAGGGACGGGTTGGCCCCTACTTCAACGTCCAGAACGTTCAAGCGGTAACTACACTTGGCGTACAGGGGAACGCAGGTGTTGGGAACGTACGGGCTCCGGGTGCACAAAACTGGGATCTCGCACTCTTCAAGAGCTTTAAGTATGCGGACCGCTACAATTTGACCTTTAGAACGGACTTCTTCAATGCGTTCAACCATGCCAATTTTACAGGTCTCGTTACAAATGTTAACGCCACCAACTTCGGAGATGTTAGCAGCGCACTTGCCGGACGTGAGATACAGTTCAGCCTGCGCTTGGCTTTCTGACGAAAGTGAGATTCCCAATCTCCTCTATACCAAAGGGGTCTCGATTGATGGCGGTGTTCTTCGCTCTCGCCGCGGCATCCCTCCCCCAAGGGATGCCGATGGCGAGGGTATTCCCTCCTGGTACCGGTTCGACTCGAAAACCTGTTGACGTTTGCCCGACCTCATCGTTGATCGAGCATACACTTTCCGCTGCTACTCGATTCATGCAAACGGAACAATATGAAGCAGCCGCAAAGATTCTTAACACAGAGCATCTGCGTAGGTGCGATCCAAGAATAGACCTTCTGCTTGGAGCTGCTTACGAAGGTTTGGGGGACAGTTCAAACGCGCGGCTTACCCTACAGCAAGCGCATCAACACTGGCCTTTAGACAATAGCGTTGCTTCATCACTTGCCCGTAATTACTGGATCTCAGGTCAGGCAGTTCAGGCAGCAGAAGCGCTTGCTTCGACAACCGCAAACCTAAATACGCCTCTTCAGGAGCTGGATCTGAGAATAGAGGTTTTTCTTTTTGTTCATCAACTTACCTTTGCACAAGCGGCTGCCGAGCTGGCTTATAGGAACTACCCGTCTAGCGACACGCTTCTGTTGCTCGCAAACGTTATTCAGGCACAAGGACGCGCTCAGGACGCCCTCAAGATGCTTGAGGCAAAGCGTAGAGAGAACACTGGCTCTTTATATTTCCTCATTACGATCGCGGAAGCAGAGTATGACTCTGGTCTTTACGCAGAAGCTGAGCAGGATTTAGTACATGCGTCCGCGATTGACATCAGGTCGTACCAAGCTCATTACCTCCTCGGCAATACTTTAGTTAAAAGGGCTAAACTTGATGCAGCTATTGCGGAGTATCAAACAGCGATCGCTCTCGCACCTGACCGACCCAGAACTTATTACCAGCTCGCATTGGCAAAGGTCATGCAGGACGATATTGATGGAGCGAAGCAGGCACTATCGAACGCTATCACTGTAGACGAACGATACGCGCCAGCCTATACTGAAATGGGCGAATTGCTGATGCGTGAAGGACGGTATGCCGAAGCACTAGAGCCGTTGACCAAAGCGGTAGAATATGGACCTACCTTAGATTCTCCATATTATCTACTTACGCGAGTTTACTCAAAGTTGGGCAGGAGAAGGGAAAGTGATGAAATGCTGCATAAATATCAAGAAGTAAATGCGGCCAGTCGGAACCGTCCAGCTGGAGGAAGGGCTATAGAGCAAGGCTCCTCTCCGACTAAACCTAAGTATATTGCTCCGTAAAAGTTCAGTGTAATAATTGAGACAGTCGGAATAAACTTATGCGTTCGTTTTCTTTCATTAGCGCTGTCTTCGTCCTTCTCTTCGCAGGTGAGTCGCAGGCGCAAACAACCATCAAAGTCGCTACCGTAAACAATGGCGATATGGTCGTGATGCAAAGCTTTTCCAAGTTGTTTGAACACGATCATCCCGAAATTAAGCTGGATTGGGTAGTGCTTGAAGAAAACGTCCTACGCGAAAAGACCACGACCGATGTTGCGGCACACGGAGGACAGTACGATGTTGTGACGATAGGACCGCTTGAGGCGCCGATTTGGGGGCGTCGCGGCTGGCTGATTCCGCTTGATGAACGTCTTACACCAGGGTACGGTGTTGATGATTTGCTGAAACCTATCCGAGACGGTGCCTCGTACGGCGGCAAGCTTTACGCTTTACCATTTTATGGCGAAAGCTCCTTGACCTACTATCGTAAAGACCTTTTTGAAAAAGCTGGACTTACAATGCCTGCGCAACCAACCTATTCCGACGTGGAGAAGTTCGCAAAGGCCTTGAACGACCCCGCTCATGATATTTACGGCATCTGTCTTCGTGGCAAACCTGGGTGGGGAGAGAACATGGCCTACCTATCTACGCTTGTCAATACCTTTGGCGGAAGGTGGTTCGATGAGAACTGGATTCCACAGCTTTCCTCTCCGGAGTGGCATGATGCTGTAACATTCTACGTTAAGCTTCTTCAGGCCTATGGTCCTCCAGGAGAGAGCTCAAATGGATTCAATGAGTCTCTCACGCTTTTTGAAAATGGCCGCTGCGCCCTATGGATTGACGCAACCGTTGCCGCCGGAACCTTATACGATGCAAAACAGTCCAGGGTGACTGGAAGCGTTGGATTTGCGCCTGCTCCCATTGCAAAAACGCCACTTGGTGCCCGGTGGCTGTGGTTTTGGGCACTCGCCATCCCTTCCTCCTCAAAGCACCAGGAAGCTGCCGTCAAGTTCATCCAATGGGCCACATCAAAAGAGTACATCCAGCTTGTGGCGCAGCAACGGGGATGGTCTGCCATCCCCCCTGGCACACGAGACTCAACATATCACCAGGCAGCCTACCTATCTGTGTCTCCGTTTGCCACACTTACATACCGGTCCATCCTTGCCGCAGACCCGCTCCATCCGACAGAAAAGCCAGTTCCCTACACCGGAGTTCAATGTCCAGTCATGCCGACGTTCCCAACGATAGGGAATCAGGTCGGCCAGCTCATCGCGGCTGCTTTAGTCGGAAACATCTCTGTTGATGACGCTCTAGCCGCCGCCCAGGCTGCGGTCGAGCGGATCCAGGCGCGTCATCGTGAAGAGACGCAATCGAGGACGCAGCGATGAATCCCCGTGTGAGAAAGGTTACTCGGCACACGCCTACCAATGCCCCCGAACACGGGTACCGCAGATATGTATCGCCGGAAACTTGGTTGAAGCTTCCCTCGATTACCGTCTTGCTCTTCTGGTCTATTATTCCACTGGTAACGACGATCTGGTTTTCGTTTCATCGTTATGATTTAATGGAGCCAGACAGAAAAGAATTCGACGGGTTTGGGAATTACAGGTATCTACTAAGTGATCCTGGCCTACTCTTGTCCATCTGGCATACAATCTTGCTAGTAGGTGCTGTTCTGGCCATCACCATCAGCTTGGGAACGCTATTTGCAATTCTGTTCAACGAAGAGTTTTATGGACAGGGAGTGGCTCGGGTGCTCACCCTAGCGCCGTTCTTTGTTATGCCCACCGTAAGTGCTCTTGTATGGAAGAATATGATGTTGCATCCAGATAGTGGCATAGCGGCGTTCCTTATGCGGAGCGTACACCTGAAGCCGATTGATTGGTTTGCGACTGCGCCCATGACGTCCATTATCCTCATCGTTTCCTGGGAATGGCTTCCTTTTGCCTTTCTTACTCTGCTTACGGCCGTGCAGTCATTGGACATGGAGAGAGTGGAAGCGGCAAAGATGGATGGTGCCGGTCCCATAGACTTGTTCTTGTACATTATTTGGCCGCATCTGAGTCGTGCAGTCTCCGCCGTTACCATGATCGAGACCATCTTCCTCTTGGGTATCTTTGCCGAGATTTACGTTACAACTTCAGGAGGCCCCGGCTACGCCTCGTCCAGCCTTTCATTTCTTATCTATCGCTACGCCTTATCGGAGTACGACATCGGCGCAGCCTCCGTTTGTGGCGTTATTGCTGTGATCGTTGCGAATGTCCTTGCTTTTGGATTAGTGCGCACGTTCGCGCGGAACGTGGAAGGCTAGCCTATGAGTTCGACAAGGATGCGACGCAAGGTGCTGATGACGCTTTTAGGTTGGACTGTTGCGCTTATCATGTTCTTCCCTATATTTTGGATGATATTAACGAGCTTTAAGTCGGAGTCAGAAGCGATCTCGCGAATCCCGTGCCTGTTTTTTGTGCCAACTTTTGAGAACTACCGGGATGTTCAAGAACGCGCAGATTGGAGCCGCTTTTTCTGGAACAGCGTAACCGCATCTTTCGGATCGACCCTGCTCGCGCTTTTATTTGCCGTACCATGCTCGTACGCCCTAGCATTTCGGTCGACACGTAGGGTGAAAGAAACTCTGTTGTGGATGCTTTCCACAAAAATGATTCCCTCCGCCGGCGTATTAGTGCCGATCTATCTCATTAGCCGTGATCTAAACATTTTAGACACAAAGTTCTGCCTTGTTGTAGTTTACGCCTTGATGAACCTTCCAATCGTCGCTTGGATGATGTTCACCTACTTCAAGGAAGTTCCTCGCGAGATTTTAGAGGCCGGTCGTATGGATGGCGCGAGCCCGATGCGTGAGTTTTTTACTCTTCTACTTCCTCTATCGATGCCAGGAATTTTCTCTACGGGTCTACTCGCAATCATTCTTTCGTGGAATGAGGCGTTCTGGAGCTTGAACTTAACTTCTACCCGGGCGGCTCCCCTAACGGCATTTATCGCTTCGTTCTCGAGCCCGCAAGGACTCTTCTTCGCAAAGCTATCCGCCGCGTCCACCATGGCGATTGCGCCTATTCTCGTTATGGGGTGGTTAACCCAAAAGCAGCTCGTGCGTGGCTTAACGTTTGGTGCTGTCAAGTAGGAGTTATGACACTATGGCAACCGTGGAATTGAAGCAGATCAGGAAAAGTTACGGTCCAACGGAAATCATCAAGGGAGTCGACCTTCTAATTAAGGATCGCGAACTGACCGTTTTTGTAGGTCCGTCTGGCTGTGGCAAGTCAACTCTTCTTCGTATGATAGCGGGACTGGAAGAGATCACAACGGGAGACCTGCTCATTGATGGGAAGCGCGTAAACGAGATAGCGCCTCATAAGAGAGGTCTGGCTCTTGTATTTCAAAGCTACGCTCTTTATCCTCATATGACAGTTGCCGAAAACATGGGTTTTAGTCTTAAGCTAGCAAAGGTTCCTCCAGAGGAACGCGCCAGAAAGATACTTGCAGCGGCACGTATTTTGCATTTGGAACCCTATCTTGAACGAAAACCAAAAGATCTATCTGGCGGTCAAAGGCAGCGTGTAGCAATCGGCCGAGCCATCGTAAGAAATCCCAAGGTCTTTCTCTTCGACGAGCCGCTGTCTAATCTGGACGCCGCACTACGGGTAAAGATGCGCCTGGAATTGACCAAGCTGCATGCCGAACTCAACGCGACTATGATCTACGTAACACACGATCAGATCGAGGCCATGACCATGGCGGATAGAATTGTCGTCCTACAGGGTGGCGTAGTGGAGCAGGTGGGTGCGCCCATGGACCTCTACACAAACCCCCGAAACCTGTTTGTTGCTGGTTTTATTGGATCGCCGCGCATGAACTTTATCTCTGTCGTGTCACAGCAAGCAGATTCGTCAGGACTAACGCTAAACATACGAGGAGGAGCCACCTTAAGCCTTGGAGATTCGCGCTGGTCGACCGTGGCCGAACGTAAGATTACTACGTTAGGTATCCGCCCAGAACATATCAAGATTGGAGTCGGGGACGGCGTACCCGCGCAGGTGCAAATCGTGGAGAGACTTGGCGGAGAAAGCTATGTTCATCTCGAAACTACTGCCGAAGACAATGTAGTCGTGCGCTGCGATGGAGAGACAAACGTGAAAATAGGCGAAACCGTACACCTCACATTCAATCCAGCACTCCTTCACTTCTTTGACGAACACGGAGACAGTATTCTCCATACAAGCGACCTGCCATTATCTGCAGACCCCGCGTTCCTGCAAAACGGTTATTAGCCTGATAGATCCTATAATCGATGGCAGTACAATCGATACGGAACAACTAGTATTCCTCTTATACCGTCTTCTCCTAAATGGCTCTCATCCTAGAAAGAGTGATTAATGGCCAATCCGACTGTTCTCAACCAGACCAATTTACCCGGTTTATCTCGGGATATTGTAGTACCAGCTTACGATAGAACAACGCTCATGCAGCACACGGTACACATTGGCGTTGGTAGCTTTCACCGCGCTCACCAAGCAGTTTATCTCGACGACCTGCTGAACTTCGAAAGTATGGAACGGTGGGGAGAGTGTGGGATCGGCGTTCTTAAAAGCGATAGCCGTATGAGAGATGCCCTAAGGGGTCAGAACTGGCTCTACACGGTCGTAGAACGAAGTGCCGAGGGCCAGAGCGCACGTATCATCAGCTCCATGGTCGATTATGTGTATGCTCCGGATGAACTAGAAACCGCAATCGCGAAAATCGCCAGTCCTGCTTGCAAGATCGTCTCCCTAACGATTACTGAAGGTGGGTATTTCACCAATGAAGCCACTAAAGACTTTGACAGCAATCATCCAGATGTACAGCATGACCTTGCGTATCCGGATGCGCCAATATCTTCCTTAGGTCTAATCGCCCGGGCCCTCGACCGCAGGCGGCGGAGTGGTCTTTCCCCACTTACTGTGATGTCTTGTGACAACCTACAGGGGAACGGTGACGTGATCAAGAGAGTGTTGGAGGCTTTCGCAGGGTTGCAAGATGCGGGCCTGCGTCGATGGATCACCGACAACGTAGCCTTTCCAAATAGCATGGTGGATCGCATTACACCGGCTACGACCGTTGACGATGTCGACCTTCTGTCGAAGAGCTTTGGGCTGAAGGATGCATGGCCTGTCGTTACGGAGCCGTTTCGGCAATGGGTGATAGAAGACAACTTTGCCACGGGCAGACCACAGTGGGAACGGGTCGGAGCTGAACTTGTTACAGATGTCGCCCCCTACGAGATCATGAAGATGAGGCTGCTGAACGGCAGTCATTTAGCGATGGCCTATCTCGGTGCTATTGCTGGCTTTACCTATGTTCATGAGATTATGCAGGACCCGCTGTACTTAACATTCATCGAGAGGTTTATGGAGGAAGTAACACCTATCGTTCCTAGAATCCCGGGTACCTCCATTCCGGACTATAAGACTACTTTAATAGTGAGGTTTTCGAATCCAACCATCAACGATCAGGTGACGCGTATCTGTTCAGAGGGTTCTGCAAAGATGCCGAAGTGGGTTCTACCGTCGATCACTGAACTTCTACAGCAGGGTGGCTCCACTCGTCTCCTCAGCCTTGTCGTCGCGAGTTGGATTCACTATCTCGGGCGTGAGCGTGACGAGCTTGAGATGCCGCTGCACATCGTTGATGCACGGTCGAGGGAACTCACTCAAAGAGCGAAAAGTATTCGTTTCGATCCACGCCCCATGCTGGCAGTGGACTCTATCTTTGGCGAAGTTTTACCGCGTAATGTCTCGTTCGTCGAGGAGGTTGAGCGTGCATTGCAACTGCTGGTGCAGCAAGGAGCGGCTGCCACTATCCGCACCTACCTTGCCGATGTGAGATAGTTCTGTTTCGAGAAAGTCGCACTCAGCAATCATCCGTCGTTGCGAAGATAACTGACCGACACCAACGAAAAGCCGGCCTACACTACCTCCATGACTGCGCAAGAATTAGGCTCGTAGTCTTTTGCCACAGCAATTCCATCGCCTACGCCCTATACAAGGGAGACGACACCACGGCACCACTGGTTCTTGACCCGGCCCCGCTGAACCGATCTGCTAAGAGCCAGCAGGTGGTCCGGCTACGGCCCCGCAAACGGACGCCTCGTTCGCTGGTCTTCTTGTATCTAACAACGTTCCAATCTCTAATCAAACTTTGCCGCCCCTTACCGCTCCCTCGGCGCTCAACAGTTCCCGCACTCTGCCGATGAAGAGGCTAGGCATGTCCTTACACGGCTCCATCCCGTCCTTCGCTGCCGTCCCCTGTCTTCGCGGACACGAGGCCGAAACCATCGATGCGGCGTATCTGGTCGGTGAAGGCGCTTCCATGCGGAGGGTGCGTTCGCAACTCCAACGAATCGCTCCCTATTTTCGCGTTGCCCTGATTACGGGCGAGCCGGGTACGGGCAAAGAGACCGTCGCGCGCGCCCTGCACAAGCGGAGCACCCGCTCCGGTGGCCCGTTCATCGTATGGCGGCTCGCGGATTTTCCCGAACGGCTGCGCGAAGACAATCTTACCCCAGACGCGCTGCGAGACTTACGCCGGGGAACCCTGTTTATTGACGGCATCGGCGCATGTCGCTAACGCTGCAAGGGCGGCTGCTCGACCTGATGCAGCAGCAGGAAGCGTTCCGGTCGCAGCGGGCCGAACTGCGCATCATTGCCGCAAACGAGCGCGAACTGCGGACGCTGACCACAACCGGACAACTGCGCGAGGACCTCTACCGCCGGATCGCCGCAGTCGAGATCGGACTAACCCCGCTGCGAAAGCGTCCCGAAGATGTTCCTCTGATCGCCGAAACACTGCTGCGTCATCTACCCGGCGCCGCGCACATCACGATCGAGGCCATAGAGCTGCTGTGCAAGCAACACTGGCTCGGTAACGTCCGCGAGATGCGTAAAGTCCTTCAAACTGCGGTCAGTCTGGCGGAGGGTGTGCCTGTGGAACCGGCACATCTTGCCTTGCTGGAACAGGAGAGCGAATTCGGAAAGCAACCGGAGGAGCGCAGCCTGGAGCGTCTGCAGGACGTCATCCAGCGGCATGTGCTCGATGTGCTGACTCGCTGCTCCGGCAACAAGCTAAAGGCATCCGAGGTGCTGGGCATCAGCCGGTCAACGCTATACCGGATGCTGGACGCATCGGATATGGGCGGCAGCGCAAGCTACCCCGGATAGTGCGGCCGGGATAAACTTTACTTCATGCAAGTGAAGAGTTCCGCCGCATCATCTACCATCCGGTTTTCACGCTCGTTGGGGTTCTTTTTTCTCCATTGTGCGCTTTGCTGGGGCAGTCACGCCCAGGTTGCGTCCGTGGACGCGTCGCATAAAGCCTTGACCACGATCTTCGACGACTACTGGCAAAACACACTCAAGCACTCGCCAGAATTTGCCTCGTCTATCGGCGACAAGCGGTACAACGATCAGCTCTCGGATTACTCCGTGCAGGAGGTCAACGCCGCGCTCGCCCGTGGCCGGGTCTTCCTTCAACGTCTCAGTCAGGTGGATACCACTGGTCTCTCCGCACAAGATCAGACCTCGTATGAGGTGCTCCTGCGTGATCTGATCGACGCGCAGGAGGCGGCGAAGTTCAAAGAATGGGAGATGCCGGTTAATCAGTTCAATGGGCTCCATACAGGACTTCCGCAGTTGGTAAGCCAGCTTTCCTTCAACAGTGTTAAGGATTACGACGACTACATCGCGCGATTGAACAAGGTGCCTACCGCGTTCTCGCAGATCACGGCCAATATGCAGCTGGGGATGGAAGACGGGCGGATGCCGCCGAAGTTCCTGCTCGAGAAAGTACTAGCGCCGACACAAACTTTAGCCGGACAGAAGGCGGCCGACAGCCCGTTTGCGGGGCCGTTTAAGAAGTTTCCCGCTGGCATCCCGGCGGCGGAACAGAAGCGCATCTCAGCCGCGGTGCTGGAGGCGATCGAGACGCAGGTGCTGCCGGCGTACCAGCGGTTTGCGCGTTTTCTCAGCGGGCAGTACATCGCTAAGGGGCGGTCTGAGCCAGGCGCGTGGGCGCTGCCCGATGGCGACGCCTACTACGCCTTCCGTGTCCGCCAGAGCACAACGCTCGACAAGACGCCGGCGGAAATCCATCAGATCGGTCTGGACGAAGTAAAGCGCGACGAGACGGAGATGCTCGCCATAGTCCACAAGCTGGGCTTTGCCGACCTGAAGAGCTTTTCGGCAGCGTTGAAGACGAACCCCAGGGAGCACCCCACATCCAAAGAAGCTCTGCTAGACGCCTACAAGGGGCACATCGCGGAGATGAAGCCCCGGCTGCCGGAGCTTTTCGGAAGGCTGCCGAAGGCTCCGCTGGAAGTAGTGGCTGTGCCCGCGTATCAGGAGAAAGATCAGGCGGCCGCCTACTACGACAACGGAACGCCGGACGGGTCTCGGCCGGGCCGCGTCTATGTCAACACCTACAATTATGCCGGACGCTCGCTTGCGCCGGTGGAGGCCGTCGCCTACCACGAAGGGCTTCCCGGACACCACCTACAGATTTCCATCGCGCAGGAACTCACCGGCATCCCGGAGTTCCGCAAATACGAATACTTCACGGCGTATACCGAAGGCTGGGGCCTCTATAGCGAACGGCTAGGCAAGGAGATCGGCTTCTACACCGACCCGTACTCAGACTACGGGCGGCTAGAGGCGGACATCTGGCGAGCCATCCGGCTGGTGGTCGACACCGGCGTCCACTCGCAACACTGGACGCGGCAACAGATGGTCGCCTTCTTCCACGACCATTCCGCCATCGACGAGACCAACATTCAGGCCGAAACCGACCGCTACATCGCCTGGCCCGCGCAAGCCTTGGGCTACAAAATGGGCCAGTTGAAGATCCTGGAGCTGCGGGCGAAAGCGCAAGCCGCCCTCGGTCCAAAGTTCAAGCTAAGCGAGTTCCACGACCAGGTGCTCGACGCGGGCGCGCTGCCGATGGACGTGTTGGAGAAGCGGATCGACGCGTGGGTGGCTGCCACCAGGCAGAGGTGAGTTCAACGTCGATAATGGAGCGTAAACTGAATTTGCAAGGAGAGGAAGCCATGAGTTCACCTGCATTCGACATTTTTGTTCGACAAGAGCAAGCGAAGACAAAGCTCTCGGCTGAAGATCAATTTGACCCCGAGCAGGAACGAGAAGAGTGGCTCTCCTATATCGATGATCTCTACCGTATGGTCGTCGTATTTCTGAATGACTACATAGCTGCAGGTCAAGTTTCAGTTACGTACCGTGACGCAACCATAAATGAAGAGTATGTTGGCGATTACGTCGTCCGGCAGATGCTCATCGTTATTGGCACTAAGGTGATTCGCTTAGAGCCAATAGGGACCTTCCTAATTGGATCGAAAGGGCGAGTCGATGTTGTAGGCCCCGTTCTGCGAGCCCAACTCATGCTGGTAGACAGTCAAGTCAAGAATGCACTGGAAATGGTCCGGGTCTCGACTACCATCAATGGGGAACCAGGCTCGCTTTCCTCAACAAAGTCACGCAAACCCAATTGGATGTGGCGGCTAATTACTCGTCCGCCTGATCGACGTATCATTGAGTTAACCCAAGAAGCCTTCTTCGCTCTGCTCGTCGAAATCGGCAATGCGTAGCGACAGTAACCGAGAACTTCTGAGCACCGACGGTATAGCAAAGTACCACGAGGATGTGGTCGATTCTTTACGTTTCTTTCTGAAGCAGCTTTACGAAAGCAAGAACAAACGGTTTGTCGGCTACACACTTTCTCTGTTTGAACAAGAACTTAATAAGCGTATCTCGGAGACGGATCTTCGGTCATCTTTGACTATCCTCTCCGCAGTCGAGGCTACTTTGTACAGCGACTTCCATTTGAGGGTGGAGCACCGCAGAAAAGACGCACTCTCTCAAAGCTTTCGCAGGTTGAAACGAGCTAGACGTACTCGGCCGCGCTTCGATGAAGACATTCTTGAACTTTGGAAATTGCACCATCCAGAGTTGGGGAAGCTGGTAGGCAAGCTTCGGGCGGCAACGCACTTTCGGAATTGGCTCGCACACGGAAGATATTGGGAGCGGCCTGAAAACGATCGGTTCGACTACAGCTCGTTATACGATCTTGCGCTCGCCACGTTACAGAGCTTCCCTTTATATCTCCCTAAACAGCTCATACCCAAGTATGGCGGGATTAGGCTCGTCCCGCAAACTCCCGATTCTCCGTCGAAACCTTAACCTTCTCGCCCTCCTTGATGAAGAGAGGCACACGAACTTCCAGCCCCGTCTCCAGCCGCGCGATCTTCGTGCCGCTGCCGCTCGACGTATCGCCCCGCACGGCAGGCTCCGTGTAGGCAACCGCCAAGTCGACGAAGATCGGCAGTTGCAGACCAATGGGGTTGCCGTTGTACTTATGCAACTGGATCAGAGTGCCATCGACGAGGAAGTCCAGCGCATCGCCCAGCATCTGCCCGCTCAACGTAAGCGTCTCGTAGCTCTCCTGATCAAGAAAGTAGGAACCATCGTTATCCGAGTAGAGATACGTGGCGGGTACAAGAACGAGGTCGGGCTCCTTGAACTTGTCCGACGCCTTGAACGTCTTCTCGAAAACCGCGCTCGTCAGCAAATTGCGCATCTTGAGGCGAACCAGCGTCTGTCCGCCCCGCGCGGTCGGCGAGCTGATATCCGAGTCGAGGCAGGCATAAGGGGTATTATCGAGCTCGAATACCATCTTGCGCTTGACGTTGATTGCATCCAGAAGAGTGGCCATAGACCTCAAGTATAAGGCGGCTCAAGCCTCCGTGGTGCGGGTGAGCGCCTCGATCACCGCCGCCCACTCCGGCCATTGCGTCGAAAGGCGCGCGCCGTCGCCACTCTCATAATCCGCATACTCAAACCCCGGACTGACCGTACAGCCAAGCAGCGCCCACGCACCACCCTCCCGCAGCCGCGAGCCCTGCCAGACACCGCGGTCCACCACAACCTGCGGCCTCTCCCCCGCCGCGAGATCGTTCCCGATCGTCACCACACGCCCCCTGCCGCCGTCGTGCAACTGCAACATCTCGACAGCGTCGCCCCCATAGAAGTGAAAGATCTCGTCCGACTGGAGCCGGTGCATCTCGCTAAAGGTTCCCGGCTCCAGCAAATAATAGATCGCCGTTCCCGTCCGCCGGTGCGCGCCGTACCTGTCCAGAGCCACCATCTCCGCGCTCTCATACGTCCGCACATACCAGCCACCCTCATGCGGGTGCGGCGTCAATCCAAGCATCTCCTTCACTTCCTCTGCGGTCATCGGCACCCTCGCGCTATTCTGGACGAACACCCTCATCTTAGCTCGCCTGGAAGTGAACGACCGCATGCTGACCCGCTTGTCGATTAGCTTGGAACGCTACTTCCGCTTCGCGGACCTCGGCACCAACTGGCGCACCGAAACCCTTGCCGGCCTGACGACCTTCATCACCATGGCCTACATCATCTTCGTCAATCCGGCGATCCTCTCCGAGACGGGGATGCCCATCGCCGCCGTCACCGCCGCCACCTGCCTCTGCGCCGCGTTCGGCTCCATCCTCATGGGAGCCATCGCCAACTATCCGCTCGCCCTCGCCCCCGGCATGGGCCTCAACGCCTACTTCACCTACACGGTCGTCAAGAAGATGGGCATCCCCTGGCAAGCCGCCCTTGGCGCGGTCTTCGTGTCGGGAGCGATCTTCCTTCTGCTCACCTTCTCCGGCATCCGTCAGCGCCTCGTCGCCGCCATCCCGCACCAACTCCACGCCGCCGTCGGAGGAGGCATCGGCCTCTTCATCGCCTTCATCGGCTTCCGCAACGCCGGGATCATCGTGCCCTCCCCTGCCACCGTCGTCACCCTCGGCAACGTCCGCGCCCCCGAGACCGCCCTCGCCCTCTTCGGCCTCCTGCTCATCGCCATCCTTCAAGTGCTCAAGGTCCGCGCCTCCATGCTTATCGGCGTCCTCGGCACCATGCTCCTCGGCGTCCTCACGCATCAGGTCCACTGGAAGCCGTCCCACTTCGACATCGCCGCCATCCGCGCCACGGCCTTCCACCTCGACATCCCCGCCGCCCTCCACATCGGCGGCTTCGAGATCGTCTTCGTCTTCCTCTTCGTCGACCTCTTCGACAACATCGGCACCCTGGTCGCCGTCACCCAACGCGCCGGCCTGATCTCGCCCGACCACACCATCCCGCGCCTCAATCGCATCTTCTTCGCCGACGCCACCGCCACCGTCGTCGGCTCGCTCGCCGGAACCAGCACCGTCACCAGCTACGTCGAATCCGCCACAGGAGTCGCCGCCGGAGGCCGCACCGGCGTCACCGCCATCGTCACCGGCCTGCTCTTCTTCCTCAGCCTCTTCCTGGCCCCACTCGTCGGCGCGATCCCCGTCTTCGCCACCTCACCTGCGCTCATTCTCGTCGGCGGCCTCATGATGACCGGCCTCGGCACCATCGAGTGGGAGGTCCCCTCGATCGCCATCCCCGCCTTCCTCACCGTCGCCACCATCCCGCTCACCTGGTCCATCGCCGACGGCCTCTCCTTCGGCCTCACCAGCTACGCCGCCCTCCAGCTCCTCACCGGCCACGCCCGCAAAGCCGACTGGATGCTCTATCTCCTCGCCGCGCTCTTCTTGGCCCGCTTCCTCTACCTCGCTCACGGATAGTGCCTCTTGCACGGGTAATGCCTTTTGGTTGTCATTCCCGTAGGGAATCTGCGTTCGTGTCAAGTCCAGTACAAGATGCGAACCGGGTGCCCCACCTTCGCGACAGTCTCACCGTCGCTAAGGTGGGTTCCCCAGCCCTACGTCCAATAAAGAATCCGCGCCGCCGGAAGCAGCTCCGCAATCGTGCTCTCGAAAAAGCCCCGCATCTCCTCCATCGCGTCCTTAGGGTAGACATATTTAAAGCCCCCAAACTTCGTCCGCTTCTCCGCCCGCGCATCCTCACGGAGGTCGAGCGTGGTCTTTGGATACCACCCGAGCAGCACCTCCTTCGACCCCGGCGTGAACCGGTGCGTAATCAACTCCGCCGTCAGGTCCAGACCCTCGATCCCCGACACCGCCTCCGCCACAGCGCGAAGCAGCGCCGTGTACTGCTCCTTCCATTCCGGCAATGGCATAATCGGCGCGATGGTCAACCCCACAGGGTACCCGGACAGAGCCATAGTCCGCAGAGCGCGCAAACGCCCCGCCAGGTTCGCCGTTCCGCCTTCGAAGTCCCGCGTGATCCCGGCGGCATTCACCGAAAAGCGAACCCGCGTGCGTCCCCGATGCTCCAGCGACGCCAGCCGCGACACCGCGTCGAACTTCGTCGTCCAGCGCAGCTGCACCGGCGCATCCCAATCTCCGAAGAACCGGATCGCCGCCTCCAGCGCGCCCGTCAGATGCTCGATGCCCAGCGGATCGGTATAGCACGAGGCTTCAAACGTCGTACCCTCCCGCGCCCGCGCCCGCGACTTCGAAGTCACCTGCCCACTGCCCGCATAGCTGCGCAGATCTTCCAGAATCTCCGGAAGGTTCGCATACGCGCGCGTCACCGGCGGTCCGCTCAACGATCCCGCGAGATAGCAATACTGGCAGTGCGCCGGACAGCCCTGCGCCACATGGAACTGCCAGTCCGCCGAAGGCGGGATCGGTTGCAGCTTGCGTTGACCCGGCGGCGAGACGACGATGGCGAACGTCGTCTTCGCTTGTGCGTACCGCTTTTGCTCCGTCTCCCCAGTGACGGGCGGCAGGCGGTTGCCCGTCAGTCGCGTCACCTGAGCCCCGTAGGCGGAGGCGCGTTCGAGCATCGCCTTACCATCCGGCAGCGCATACGCATCCGCCGTGATTAGCACACGGCGCGGCCGCCAAAGCTTGCCCCGCTCCGCAAACTCGCGAGGCAGCTCCAGAGCCGGATGTGTACGCGGCGGCGTCGACAGGGATAGATGAGGCGCGGCCAGTGCGTCGGAGGCGATCGGCATAGCCGTATGAGTGCGTTTCAGGCAGGGAGGATGCGTGGGTCGCATCTCTCCCAAGCTCCACGTCTAGGCAAACCTACTTCACAAGCGTTGGCGATTTCCTCGGCTGCAACCCTGGTGTGGCGATGGCCGGAGCTGCGCCCGTACTGACCCCATCCAACTGCGCTTGGTAGGCGATAATCTGCTTCAGCGTCTCATACGGGATCGACGTGATCGGCAACAAATGCCCATTCACCGACAGCAGCGGCGTCTGGTCCACTCCGACATCGGTGCCAAGCTTGATCGAGGCTTGCACAGCCTCGCGCGTAGCGGGCGTGGCAGCGCATGCCGCCACCGCTGCCGGGTCAAGCCCCGCCTTGGTCACCGCCGCCGCCAGCGTCTTGTCCGTGTCCTCCGGCGTGAGCATCGCCTGCGTATCGAACACCGCCTGCGCGAAGGTAAAAAACGCCGCACTCGTCTGCTTGGCCACGCAAAGTCCATACTCTGCGGCCTTCATCGCGGCCGGGTGGATCTCCACCAACGGGAAGTTCTGGTAAACAACGCGCGCATTCGGAAAATCGCGCACAAGGTTGTCCATCGTTGCCTGGGCTGTCTTGCACACCGGGCATTGAAGATCTGAAAACTCTACCAGCAACAGATCTTTCGACGCCGCGCCGCGCGCCGCGCCGTCCGCGCGCTCCTGCAAGGTCTTCCGCATCTCAGCGAACGGCTGTGCGCCGAACGGGATAACCCCATCGGCAATGGCGTGCTTGCCGTCCGGCAACACAAAGAAAGCGCTCGTCTGCACCTTGACGTTCGGCGACTTTTCCGAGACGAAGACGGTCACCTTGCTTACCCCGACCGCCGCCGTGGGCTGGATGGCCGCCACGCGCCAGATGCGGTTCGGATCGTATCCCCAGAGCGCACGGAGAAAGCTGTCGACCGTCCCAACCGTGGGGCTGGCGGCGGTAAAGAGCTTAGGGTTTACCGGCGGGAAGGGGTCTTTTGCCGGTGCGGTTTGCCCCAGAGTTTGCAACTGCAAAGGTTGTTGAGCCGCAGATGCGGGTGCAGTCGCCGTTTGTCCCACCATCACCGCCGCGCCCATCGCCCATCCCGCCAACACTAAACATCCCGTAACTCGCTTCAAACTGAAATCCTCCGCCGTCCCATGGAAGGATGGCACTTCCCTATTAGACCTGAACCTTGACGGCGATGGGAAACCGTCGTCCCATGCCGAAGCTCTTCCGCGTCACCTTCAGCACCGGAGCCGCCTGCTGCCGCTTGTACTCGCTCCGTTCGACCAGCTGCAGCACCGACCGAACCAGCCCCAGATCCACCCCCTGCTCCTCCGCAATCTCCTCCGCCGAGCAGTACCGCTCCACATACGCCTCCAGGATCGGGTCCAGCACCTCATACGGCGGCAGCGAATCAGTGTCCTTCTGCTCCGGCCGCAGCTCAGCCGAAGGCGGCTTCGTGATCGTGGCGCGCGGAATCACCTCGCGAGTCCGATTCGCGTACTCGGCAAGCTGGTAGACGCGCGTCTTCATCACATCGCCGATCACCGCCAGCGCCCCCACCATGTCGCCGTAGAGGGTGCAATAACCGGTGGCCATCTCGCTCTTATTGCCCGTGGTCAGCACCAGCGCCCCGAACTTGTTCGAGATCGCCATCAGCAGCGCGCCGCGAATGCGGGACTGTAGATTCTCCTCCGCCAACCCAAACGGCGTTCCCGCGAACAGAGGCCGCAACGTCTTTTGATATTGCTCAAATACCGGCTGCACCGGCAGCATTTCCAGCCGGATGCCGAGATGGTCGGCCAGCACCCGCGCATCGTGCTTCGATCCGGCCGACGAGAACTCGCTCGGCATTCCCACCCCCATCACGTTCTCCGCCCCAAGCGCTTCAACGGCAATCGCCGCGACGAGGGCGGAATCGATGCCTCCGCTCACCCCCACAAGCGCCTTGCGGAAGCCGCACTTCCGCACGTAGTCGCGCGTCCCCAGCACCAGCGCATCCCAGGTCGCGGCAACATCGCTACTCCACTCGCTCGCCCCAGCAGGCGCTGGCGAAGCCGTATCGAAGACGATCAGGTCCTCGGCAAACGAAGCTCCCCGTGCCAGCACCGCGCCATCCGGCCCAACCACTAGCGAGCTGCCATCGAAGATCAGGCTGTCATTGCCCCCCACCTGATTCACCATCGCCACGGTCGCTGCGTGCCGCAACGCCAGCGCCATGAGCATCTCCTCGCGCACCTCCCGCTTGCCCCGCCAAAAAGGCGACGCCGAGATGTTCAGAATCAGCTTCTCGCCCGGAGCCGTCCAGCTCTGCATCAATCGTTCGACAGGATCGACGGTGTAGAAGCGGCGCGGCCAGAAGCCTTTATCGTTCCACGCATCCTCGCAAATCGTGATCGCCAGCGTCTGCCCGTTCAGTTCGCACAGCTCCTGAGCCGCGGCCGGCTCGAAGTAACGCTGCTCGTCGAAGACATCGTAGAAGGGCAGCAACGTCTTTGCCTGAGTAAACCGCACTTCTCCGCCCTCAAGCAGCACAGCCACATTGCGGGCGCGCTTGCCCGCTTCGGATTCCACCCCGACCACGCTGCCGCAAAGGATAGCCGTCGAGCCGGGCTCCGCGGTAGAGGCCGCCAACTCGGCGACTGCGGCCTCGGCACGCGCAACAAATGCCGCTTTTTCAAGAAAATCCGCCGGAGGATACCCGCAGACCGCCAGCTCGGGGAACACCACGAGTTCCGCACCCTGCTTTGCCGCCCATCCCGCCATGTCGAGGATCTTGCGCGTGTTTCCGCTAAAATCCCCGACGGTAGCATTCATCTGTGCCAGTGCAATCTTCACGGCTTCAGTTTACCGCCGGAACGCGCCTACGATCCCGTCCCGCTCAGCACCACCCCAATCGTTCGTGCCAAAATCTTCACGTCCAGCCACACCGTCCAGTTCTCCACGTAGGCTGAATCGAGCGAGATATAGCTGTCGAATGATGGGTCCTGCCGCGCTTCCACCTGCCAGAGACCGGTAATGCCCGGCAGTACATCGAGCCGCCGGAGATGGCTGAGATCGTACTGCTCCACCTCAGACGCGATCGGCGGCCGCGGTCCCACCAGGCTCATATCGCCCCGCACCACGTTGTAAAACTGAGGCAGCTCATCCAGCGAATATTTACGCAGAACGCGTCCAACCTTGGTGACCCGAGGATCGTTCACGATCTTGAACAACACCCCTTCGCGCTCGTTCATGTGCTCCAGATCGGCCTTCAGTCTGTCCGCCTCCGGCACCATGGTGCGGAACTTGAAGCAGGTAAACGTCCGTCCCTTCCGCCCAATCCGCTGCGCGCGGTAGAAGATAGGACCGGGCGAATCCAGCCGGATGGCCGCGGCAATCACCAGCAACACCGGCGAGAGCACGGCCAGCGCCAACGTCGACAACGAGATGTCCAGAACGCGCTTCATCAGGAAGGCACCCAGCGGGAAGTCGCGCCGATGCAGCGGAATCGTGGGAAATTGCCCGATGTACTCGACCGGCGCATTCCACGCCAGACCGTCGTAGAGGTCCGGCACAACGCGAATGTCGATCCCCGCCGCACGCGCCTCCTGCACCAGGCTGATAACGAGCTTGCGATCCGCCGGGACCGAGAGAAAGATCTCATCGACAAAAAGAGAGCGCGCCAGCGTCACGCAGTTCGCTACGTTGCCGATCACGTCGGCGTCGCCGGACTCGGCTTCATGATCAGTCAGTGCCACAAAGCCCTTGAAGCGAAAACCCATGTGCCGCAACGATTCCAGATGATTGCGCAGCGCATGCGCGACCCGGCCAGCGCCAATGATAAGGATGTTCCTCGTCTCCAGACCCTCGCGATAACGGCGATACACCATGGTTCGCCAGACGGCGCGTCGGACGCACAGCAAAAAGGCCGTAAGCAGCACCGTCCCAAGCAACACGGCGCGCGACACGATCACAGCGCGCGACAGATACAACGCCCCGCAGAGCAGGAGACCCGAAACCAGCGAAGCCTGAAGCGTCATCCGCTGCTCATGGAGACCGCCGCGGTTCTGAATCGGTCCGTACAGTCCGTAGGAGCGCGAAAAGAAGATGAGGCAAAGCGCGTACCACGCCATGTACAGCACGACCCGCTCGGGCGCGCTGGGAAACAGATGCTTTGCCGTCTTCACGGTATGGACGAACTCCGGCATCGCCACACGGATGCGAAACGCCACGATCCCCGCCACTAGCGCTGTCATCAGGTCGAGCGACGCCCACACCAGACTCGTGACGGAGGGGCGTCGGAAAAATCCGAAGACAGAGGCGCCATCTTGCGAGCCAAGCCCCTTCCCTCTCCCCGAGATGACCACCTGTCGCAAGTAGTCCGGTGTTGCCATCGCCTAGGCCTCTTTGAAACGTTGTATATACCTAAGATGCGCGTATTCGATGAAGGTGCCCGCTCAGGGGCACACAGCATCGACTGCGATAAACATACCGGTTACTTTGGTTACACCTGGAAGTCGTTCTTCCTCAGAATACGTTGCGAACGCGGGTATGGCAATCAAGCAGCCTACGCCGGCAAGACAAGTTCATCCAGCGTCAAAAACTCGCGCAACACCTCGTCGTCGCTGCGTTCCATCTCTTCCATGGTGCCAAAAAAACGCGCTTTCCCCTGATGCAAGAAAACGACGCGGTCCGCCAGCTTTTTGGCGAAGCGCATATCGTGCGTCACCACAATGCTGGTCAGGTGAAGCTGCTGCTTCAGCCGTTGAATCAGATCGCCCAGAAGATGCCCCATCAGCGGGTCGACCATCGTGGTCGGTTCATCGTACAGAACGGCCTCGGGCTGCGCAGCCAGCGCCCGCGCTATGGCCACAGAGCGCTTCATCCCAGTCGAAAGGTCAGACGGAAGCAGGTTGTCCATCCCCGCCACCCCCACCATCTCCAGCAATCCTTTGACGATCTGAAAGATCTGCTCCTCAGCCAACTCTCCCCGCTCACGCAGCGGAAACGCCACATTCTCGCCCACGGTAATCGAATCGAACAGCGCGCCATTCTGAAAGACCATGGACACCTTGCGCCGGATCGCCTGAAGCTGCTTCTCGCTGAATCTGGTAATGTCCTCACCCGCAATCCGAATGATTCCCTTGTCAGCCTTCAGGAAGCCTAAAAGCATCTGGAGCGAGACCGATTTGCCCACGCCGCTGCGGCCTAGAATACAGAGTGTCTCCCCCGGATTGACGCAGAAGTTCACATCCTCCAACACCACGAAATCGCCGAAAGCCTTGTAGACGTGCTCAAACGAGATGTACGAACCGGGCTTATTCTTAACGTCGGGGATTTCCTCAGCGGCGGCCTCGTTCTGTGCCGCGGCCTGCTCCATAAACTCTTCAAGGACTGGAGCGACTTCCTCCGAGACATCGGCGATCAGCGGCGTATCGGCATCCGTGCCGTCGGAGAGTGTGTGAGGAGGAGCGCTCTGATGTGCGCTTGAATCATGCGTGCTCTCCTTGATCGAGCCGGTACCGCCCGGCGTACTGCGCTGCCCATCCTCCACGATCGCTCCTCCGATGCCTCTCTCTATGATGCACCGGCTTGCAGCTGAGCTTCCGCACGGGCAAACTCCTCCGGCGTGTTGAGGTTGACGAAGAAGTCCCGCGCATCGGTACCTCGCTCAAGCAAAACCTCCGTTAGGGGAATACCCGAGTGCGCCGCGAGTCGACGCGCTGCATCTTCAAGCACCGGCAGCACACGATACCGTTTCGCTTTGATCGCCGCCTCGATGAACGGCGCTGCTTCTCGATGCACCATGCACAGGGTAGGCTGCGGGATCGAATCGACCGTAAAGAGCGAGAGGCGGCCCCCCGAACGCGACATCACCCCTTGCACCCACTTCGTCAAAAAAACCACGGGCACAAACGGCATATCGACCGCCAGAAAGAGGTTCCAATCGGTTTGCGTGTGCAGGAGAGCCGCCTCGATACCCCCCAGCGGACCGCAGCCCGGATGCCGATCCGGCACGAGCGGCGCATACACAGCCAACTTCCCTTGGCCGCTAAGAATAAACGTCGAAGCGCAGACGCTCCGCAGTTTCTCCACCGCATGCGCGACCAGCGGCTTACCCGCCAGCTCCAGCAGAGCCTTGTCTCGGCCCATCCGCGAACTCTTGCCCCCGGCCAACACATAGCCTGTGACCGGATATAGTTCGCTCACCCCAGCCCGCCCAGAAAACGCACGATCGATTCAATTCCACGATGAAAGTTCGCCAATTGGAACTTCTCGTTCGGCGCATGGAGATTGTCGTCCGGCAGACCGAAGCCCATCAGCACCGCCGGAATGTTCAGGTGCCGCACGAAGTCTCCCACCACCGGAATCGACCCGCCCCCGCGCACAAACACCGTCTCCTTGCCAAACACGTCCCGCATCGCCGACACCGCCGCCTTGACATAGGCATTGTCCGTACTCACAACGATCGGATCGCCCGAGTGGATCAGCCGCACCTCGATCTGGATGCCTTTCGGGCAAATCGACTTCACATACGCCTTCAATTGAGCAAAGCTCTCAGCAGGCGTCATGTCGGGCACCAACCGCAGACTCACCTTCGCCACAGCCTTCGCCGGAATCACCGTCTTCGCCCCCGCGCCGATGAAGCCGCCAGGCATTCCGTGAACATCGAGAGTCGGCCGTGCCCACGTCCGCTCCATCACGCTATACCCCGGTTCCCCGGTCAGCGCCACCGACCCAACCTCCGTCTCCCGGTACTCCTCCTCGTCGAACGGCAACGCCGCCCATGCCGCCAGTTCGTCCGCCGTCGGCTGCTGCACCTTGTCGTAAAAACCCGGAATCAGGATGCGGCCATCCTCATCCTTCAACTTCGCAATCACCTGAGCCAGCGCGACGAACGGGTTCGGTGCCGCCCCGCCGTACATCCCCGAATGAAGATCCGCCCGCGCCCCACGCGCCTCGATCTCCGTATAAATCATCCCGCGCAGCCCAACACACAACGTCGGCAGCTCCGGCGCGAACATCTCCGTGTCTGACACAAGCGCCACATCCGCCCGCAACTCCTCCCCATGCTCCCGAAGGTACGCCGCGATCCCCTCGCCCCCAACCTCCTCCTCCCCTTCGAGGATCACCCGCACATTCACCGGCAGCTTGCCCCCGCCCGCCGCGAAGAGCGATTCCAGAGCCTTCACGTGCATCCACATCTGCCCCTTGTCGTCCACCGCCCCCCGCGCATGGAGGTTGCCGTCGCGTTCCGTAGGCTCGAACGGCGGCGACAGCCACTCCTCCAGCGGCTCGGCCGGTTGCACATCGTAGTGCCCGTAACAAAGCACCGTCGGCCTCCCTTCGGCATGGAGCCACTCCCCATACACCAGCGGATGCCCGATCCTCGGCGGCACCAGCGTCGCCGGTCCATCACTCCCCGCCACCATCTTCTCCGCGTCTCCCGTCTCGATCAGCCGCACATTCTTCATGCCGATGCGCCCAAGCTCCGCCGCACAGAACTCCGCCGCCGCCCGCACATCCGCCACATGCTCCGGCAGCGTCGACACCGACGGTATCCGCAACAGCACCTTCAGCTCCTCGACAAACCGCGCCCCGTGCTCCCGCGCATACTCAACCGCTGCCTCAACGTCCGCCATCGTGTCCCCTCTCACCGCTTCGGCTGCGCGCCCGGAAACCACGCCGGCTTGAAGTCGCTCGTCGCAAACCACTCCAGCGGCTGCACCAGCGACTGGATCGCCGCCGTCATAAACTCGATATTCAGATGCGCCAGGTCGTCCGACGGCTGGTGGTACGTCGGCGGCGTCCCCCATCCCGCCGCCGTATGCGCCACCACCCCTTCAAGCGCCAGCTGGTAATTATCCGACCGCTCAAAGAAGTGCTCCTCCGGATACGGGTCCGGCCCCAGCTTCGCCCCATGCTCCTTCAAGGTCGCGCCCAGGTTCGACTTGTCCCACCCCGTCAGCAGTAGCACGCCCGGCGGCATCTTCGGGTCCTGATTGCCAATCATCTCGAACTCCAGATTCGCTACCAAACTCGTCAGCGGCACCGCCGGATGCTTACCAAAGTATTCCGACCCCAGCTCCCCCGCCTCCTCACTGCCGTAGCAGACGAACAGCACACTCCGCCGCGGCTTCGGCCCCGCTGCCAGCGCATGGGCCAGCTCCAGCACCGCCGTCGTCCCCGCCGCATCGTCGTTCGCCCCGTTGTAAATAGCGTCCCCATTTACCGGAGCGCCCACGCCCAGATGATCCAGGTGCGCCGACAGCAGAATCGTCCCACTCGCCGGATCGCTCCCCGCCAAAAAGCCCATCGCGTTGAACGTCTGCCGTGGCTTCGACTCCGCATGCACGGTCAACGTCACGGACGCACCATCCCGCACCGTATCCAGCCCACGCAGAGCCGCCTCGCTCACCGCGACATACGAAGCCCCCTGGCTCACCGCCGCATCGTCCTTCAAGCGCACCGGAACAACCGTCTTGCCGCCATTGGAAACGGCAAACTTCGCGGTTGAATCGTTCCGTTCCAGGATCACCATCGCCGCGCCCGCCTGCCGCAGCGGACGCATCAGCCGCAACGCGTTCTCCTCCTTCGGCACATCGACCAGCAGCACCACCGCGCCCTTCGCTACCTTCGCGCTCCCGGCCCCCTTTGCCGCCACCCGCTGCAACGGCCCAGACACCGTCACCCCCGGCGAGACGAGCACATCCATGTCCTGCCCCTCGACCAGCACCACGCCGCCCGCTCCCAGCGTTGCCTTCCCGTCGAGCGTAGGCGCAACCACATCCGCCGCCTGCAAAAACCCCTGCATCCCCGGAGCCGGCGTCAGCCCAAACGCCAAAAACTCTGACGCCACATAGGTCGCCGCAATCTCCTCGTCCCGCGTCGCACTTCCCCGCCCCGCCAGCGCATCGCTCGCCAGAAACTCCTCATGCGCGCGCACCCACTCCGGCTTCACCGTCCAGGTAAATGGAGGCGGCCCAGCAGGCTTCTTATGCCCCGGCAGCTTCAGCGACGGCAACTGCGCCACCCCCTGCATCGTCAACACGGCCACACACACCACAAGCACACGCTTCATCGTTTTCTCCCGTAATGCACACGCCCATCCTAGAGCAAAGCCGCCGAGGGTGCCTTTGCTTCATGAAGAGTCCAGCTTCCAAGGCTCCTCAGAGCTCGACCCCTCCTCCTCCAAAGTAACCAAGGCAAGGCCCACTCCTCTGCTGTACCCGTTCCCCAAGCCGATGCAGGCATTGTGATCGATGTGAGATCGCCAATAGACGCCGAAACGGGATGAGTTTCCTACAACCCGAATACGACGATCAGGGAACTCTCACTACCACTACGATCTTCGCACCGTATCCTTCCCTCCCAGGAGCCACTCGCATGAGCGCCAAGAAAATCCTGATCGTCGACGACGACACCCATCTGGTCGCCGCCCTCACCGCCCGGCTCAAGTACAGCGGCTACGAAGTCGTCACCGCCATGGACGCTATTTGCGCCATCTCCACCGCGCGCCGCGAACGCCCCGACCTCGTCCTTCTCGATCTGGGCCTTCCCGGCGGTGACGGCTTTGTCGTCATGGACCGCATGAAGGAACTGTCGGAACTCAGCGGCATCCCGGTCGTCGTCCTCAGCGGCCGCGAAGCCAACGGCAACAAACAGCGCGCGCTCGCCGCCCGCGCCGTCGCCTTCATCCAAAAGGCCCAGGGCACCGGCGAAGCCTTTCTGAGCGCTATCCGCTATGCCCTCGCCGAGCCAAAGGCGCTCTCCGCCTTTCTGGCAACCTAAAGTCCGACCCGTCTCAAAGCTCGTTTTGGCGAAGCTCTATGCTTGTTCCATGAGCACCGGCCAGACTTGGAACACTGCCGCCTACGCGGAGCACGGACGTTTCGTCGCCACCCTGGGCAACGCCGTGCTTGACCTGCTCGCGCCGCAGGCCGGCGAGCGTATCCTCGACCTCGGCTGCGGCGACGGCGCGCTCACCGAGCGCCTTGCCGCCATCGGCGGGGTCGTCACCGGCATCGACGGCGCGCTCGACATGGTCACCGCCGCGCGTGCGCGAGGCTTGACCATCAATCACTGCAGCGCAGCCGCCCTTCCCTTCACGGACGAGTTCGACGCCGTCTTCTCCAACGCCGCGCTCCACTGGATACCCGACGCCCAGGCTGTCGTCCAAGGAGTTCACCGCGCTCTTCGCCCCGGCGGCCGATTCGTCGCCGAGATGGGCGGGCATGGCAACATCGCCGCCATCCGCGCCGCCCTCCAGGCCGTCCTTACCGGCTATGGCATAGACGCCGAAGCGGCAGCCAACTCCTTTTTCCCCACCGCCGCCGCATACAGCCGACTGCTCGAAGCACACGGGTTCGCCGTCCAACGCATCGACCTGATCCCCCGTCCGACGCCTCTCCCCGGCGGCACGGAGGGCATGGCCATCTGGCTCAACACCTTCCGCAACGGCGTCCTCGATCTTCTCTCCCCCTCCGACCGCGACCTAGCCCTCACTCGCACCGTCGCGCTCCTCCGCCCCATCCTCGCCGACGCCGACGGCCTCTGGACCGCCGACTACGTCCGCCTGCGCTTTCACGCCACCCGCTAAGATAAATAGATCATGCTCACCCCCTTCCACGTCGCCTTTCCCGTCGACGACCTCGAAGCCGCGCGCCAGTTCTACGGCACCATTCTCGGCTGCCCGGAAGGCCGCAGCGCCGAGCGTTGGATCGACTTCGACCTCTTCGGCCACGAGATCGTTGCCCACCTAACGCCGCGCTCGACCAACGCGCCGCAGCACAACACCGTCGACGGCCACGCCGTCCCCGTCCCCCACTTTGGCGTCGTGCTCGACATGGAACGCTGGAACACCCTCGCCGACAAGCTCCGCGCCGCCGGCACCAAGTTCGTCATCGAACCCTACATCCGCTTTCAAGGCGAAACCGGCGAACAGGCGACCATGTTCCTGCTCGATCCCGCCGGCAACGCGCTCGAATTCAAAGCCTTCGCCGACCTCAACCAACTCTTCGCCAAGTAAGCCCGCCCTCATCTACACTCTGTACCGAAGGAGTCGCACATGAGCATCGTGGCGGGCGTCGATTTCGGAACCCTCAGCGTCCGCGTAGCAATATTTGATAAAACCCGCGGCAAGCTCGGCATGGCCACCGCCGAGTACCCGCTGCACCGATCCGGGAGCGACCCAAACCTCGCCACCCAGAGCCACGACGACCAGATGGCCGCCCTCACCCGCGCCATGCATGAAGCGGTGAAAGCCAGCGGCACCGACGGCAAAGAGATCCGGTCCATCGCCCTCGACACTACCGGCTCCAGCGTCGTCATGGTCGGCGAAAATCTCGTCCCCCTCGGCGAATATTACCTTTGGGCCGACCACCGCGCCGCCGCCGAAGCCGCCGAAATCACCCGCGCTGCGCACGCCGCCGGTTTTGAAGGGATAGCCTGGTGCGGCGGCGTCTACTCCTCCGAGTGGGGCTGGTCCAAGCTCCTCCACTGGCTCCGCCACAACCCCGAGCTGCGCCCCAGGTTCGTCACTGCGCTCGAACACTGCGACATGGTCGCCGCCACCCTCTGCGGCGTCACCGACCCCAACCAGATCGCCCGCAGCGTCTGCGCCATGGGCCATAAATGGATGTGGAACCCACGCTGGGGCGGCCTGCCGCCCGAAGACTTCCTCACCGGTGTCGATCCCCTCCTCGCCGGCGTACGCGAAAAGATCGCAGGCAAGTTCCAGACCTCAGACGCCCTCGCCGGTCACCTCTCCGAAGCCTGGGCCGCCAAGCTCGGCCTCTCTCCCGGCATCCCCATCCCAACCGGCGCATTCGACGCCCATTGGGACGCCATCGGCGCGAACATCCGCCTCGGCGACGTGGTCAACGTCATCGGCACCTCCACCTGCATCATCGGCATGAGCGACCAGCAGACCCTCGTCCCTGGCGTCTGCGGCGTCGTCCCCGGCTCCGTTTACCCCTCCGAGGTCGGCATCGAGGCCGGAATGTCCGCCGTTGGCGACATCTTCGCCGCCATCGCCAAGCGCGCCGGCAGCAGCGTCATGGAACTGTCGCAGCAGACCGCACACTACCAGGCCGGCCAGACCGGCCTCCTCCGCCTCGTCTGGGACAACGGTGACCGCACCGTCCTCGTAAACCCCGAACTCGGCGGCGTCACCTTCGGCTGGAACCTCCACCACACCCCCGCCGACGAGCTCTTCGCCGCCGTCGAAGGCACCGCCCTCCACACCCGCGTCATCTTCGACCGCATGGAAGCCTCCGGCGCGCCAATCAACCGCGTCATCAACGGCGGCGGCATCCCCAAGCGCAACGCCGCGCTCAACCAGATCTACGCCAACGCCCTCAACAAGCCCGTCCTCGTCCCCGATGGCGACGTGACCTCGCTCGGCTCCGTCATCTTCGCCTTCCTGGCCGCCGGAGACTTCCCCACGATCGAAGCCGCGCAAGACGCCCTCTGCCCACCCTTCAAGGTCTTCGAGCCGCAGCCCGCCCAGACCGCCCGCTACAACCGCCTCTATCCCCTCTTCCGCGACGCCTACTTTGCCCTCGGCAACCCCAACTCGGAAGGCGTCCCCCTAGGCCACATCCTGCCCGAACTCCGCGCCATCCGCAAAGAAGTCCTCGCCTCCCGCGAGACCGCCGAGATCCTCGACCCACCCGCCGAACACGAAACATAGCTTCTCTTGCCTGTCATTCCGCAGCGAAGCGGAGGAATCCGCTTTCGTCCCTGTCTCTTGCTTGTCATCCCCGAAGGGAATCTGCGTCTCGCTCTTGCCTTTCTGACTGTCATTCCCGAAGAGAATCTGCGTCTCGCTTTTGCCTTTCTTGTTGTCATTCCCGAAGGGAATCTGCGTCTGTCTCATCACTAAAGCCGCATGACACATAGGACTCCCAACAACTTGTCAACCCCTTACCGGAAAATTCCCCGCAACTCATTCAATCTAAACGACTATAAACGCACCTGATTGTGCATGAGTTTAGGCAGGTGGTGTAAACTAGAATTACAAGCAAGAACGCAGTAAGCGTTCGTCCGCATCTGTTTACTACTTCGTACCTATCCGTTCTTAGTACGCACTTAAGTCGCCTAGAATGAACATTTAGTACTTAAGTACGGGGGAGGGGGTACCTCTTCCGGAGCTTGCTTTACACTCGCCCCATGGATATCAAACGCATCGGCTCCCAACCTTCCGGCCTCGGTCCAGCCGACTGGTTCACCGGCACCGTCCGCATCGACCCGCTCTTCACCGCGCCCGACCCCGCCCGCGTCGCTGGAGCCAGCGTCACCTTCGAGCCCGGAGCCCGCACTGCCTGGCACACCCACCCCCTCGGCCAAACCCTGATCGTCACCGCCGGCTGCGGCTGGGCGCAACGCGAAGGCGGCCCCATCGCAGAGATACACCCCGGCGACATAGTCTGGTTCGCGCCCGGCGAAAAACACTGGCACGGCGCAACCCCCACCACTGCCATGACCCACATCGCCATCCAGGAACGCCTCGACGGTAAAGGTGTCGAATGGATGGAGCACGTCACCGCCGAGCAATACGTACTTAAATATTGCCTGCCCTTTTGCTTGTCATTCCCGAGGTAATCTGCTTCAATAGGCGGCTACCGCAACAGATAGTCCGCCTTCGCCAAGCGCGTAAACGCCGCCACCTGTCCCTGCTCCCATTCAGGCGTCTTCCCCAACTCCCGCCGCATCAACCCGGCCACCGATGATGCCGCCCGCACAGCAGCCTTCGCGTCCAGCAGCAGTGCACGTGTCCGCCGTGAGAGCACATCCTCGACCGTCCGCGCCGCCTCTTCCCGTACCGCGTAGGCCACCTGGGCGAAGCTATACGGCAGCAGCGGATCGAGCATCCCCGGATACTCTGCCGCAAGCGCTTGGACGGCCGAAGCATCCGTGCCGTACTCACGCAGAAACGGATCGGTCACCTCGTTTGAAGAAGTCGCACCCCGCAGCGGCACATTCGCCGAAACACACTTCTTCGCCGGCAACATCCCCTGCTTGATGACGAATGTGAGCACATCCTCAGCCATCCGCCGATAGGTCGTCCATTTGCCTCCGGCAACGGTGATGAGGCCTGACGCGGATGAGTCGATATGGTGCTCCCGCGACAGCTTCGACGTAGTCGCACTCTTTCCCGTCACCAGCGGACGCAGGCCGGAGAAAACCGAAAGTATGTTGTCGCGGGTGATCGGCGTCACGAGATATAGGTTGGCGAGTTCCAGCAAGTAGTCGATCTCCGCCTCTGTATATCCCGGCTCCATCACAGAGCCCGTGACCGGAATGTCAGTCGTCCCGATCACCACGCGCCCCTGCCACGGGATCAGGAAGATCACCCGTCCGTCGTCGGTCTTCGGCACCATGATGGCCGTCGACCCACCAAGCAGCTCCGCCCGCACGACGATGTGGGAACCGCGGCTCACGGAGAGCAGCGCTGGTCGCTCAGGCTCGTCCATACGGCGCAGTTCGTCGACGAAAATCCCCGTAGCGTTCACGACGATCTTGGCGCGCACCTCGATCTCCGCGTCCGTCTCTTCGTCGCGAATGATAGCTCCTCCGAGCTTACCTCCGTCGTGCAGCAGACGCACACAGCGGACATAGTTAGCGACGACTGCCCCATGATCAGTGGCGGTGCGGGCAAGAGCCAATGCCAGACGGGCATCGTTAAACTGCCCGTCATGGTACAGAACCCCGCCGCTCAGATGGTCGGCCTTGAGGCCGGGGATGCGGTCCAACGTGGCGCGCTTGCCTAAAACTCGGGTAGGGCCAAGCGACGCTTTCCCCGACAGCAGGTCATATAAGGAGAGTCCCGCGCCATAGTACGGCAGCTCCCAGGCATGGTTCGCCGGGATGATAAACGGCAAAGGATGCACCAGATGCGGCGCGTTGCGGACCATCACCGCGCGCTCATGCAGCGCCTCGTATACCAAATGCACCTGCCCGCTGGCCAGATACCGCACCCCTCCATGGACCAGCTTGGTCGCGCGGCTGGAAGTGGCCTGGGCGAAGTCGCCCGCCTCCACAAGCGCGATACGGTAGCCCCGTGTGGACGCGTCGACCGCGATGCCAAGACCAGTCGCGCCCCCGCCAATGACAAGGATGTCGAAGCTGCCGTTCAAGGCGGCAAGGGTTTCGGTGCGGGTCATGCCGTTCCTCGATGTGTCGAATGCCGGGTCTGCGCTCAGGATAACAATTCGTCCGGTTGTGACACCGCCTGCATGGCCCGCGCCCGTCCTCTGGCTGGAAGGAACTGGTGGATGAGGACTTGGTAGGCTGCCCCACCGACGACCCCGCCGATCAAGGGCGCGACGAGGGGGACCCACCAGTAGTTGCTCGGGGACGGGAAAGCCGATGGGCCCCAGCCGGTGACGAAGCAGAACAGGCGAGGACCGAAGTCACGCGCCGGGTTGATCGCCCACGCTTCGAGGTATCCCATCGATGCGCCGATGGCGGCGACGAGGAAGCCGATGATGAGCGCGCCGGAGTTGGCTCCAGGGGCCTGCTCGTTGTACTGCTCGGTGATGGCGAAGATGCCGAAGACGAGGATGGCGGTAAGGATGATCTCATCCGTGAAGGCGTGCATCGGCAGGATGGCGAGTCCTGGGTGAGTGAAGAAGACACCGGCGGAGCCGCCCCCGGACCGGGTAAGGTGATGCAGCGCGTTGAACTGGTCGATGACCGGACTGAAGAGCGCGTAAACGATGGCCGCGCCGAGAAAACCACCTGTTATCTGCGCGAAGCAGTAGGGCAGCACCTTGCGCCAGGAGAACTGGCGGAAGCAGGCGAGCGCCAGAGTGACTGCGGGGTTGGCGTGGCATCCGCTGACCGAAGCGGTGGTGTAGATGGCTATGGTGACGGCCAGACCCCAAGTGATGCAGACGCCCCAGTAGGCGGTCTGATACGGGCTGGGATCGTAGAGGCTGTACATCG
Source organism: Acidobacteriaceae bacterium (assembly GCA_965277085.1). GTDB lineage: Bacteria > Acidobacteriota > Terriglobia > Terriglobales > Acidobacteriaceae > Edaphobacter. Next base: position 3,054,567 of record OZ255708.1, on the reverse strand, counting down.
CGGCAACAGAGTCCCCAATAGCGATGATGAGGAACATGGCGACCGCTTCGGCGATCAACTCTCCGAGAAACGCTTTTTTCATGGTTTGTGGGCCTCTTGCTGGATAAGGGTGGAAACAAAACGCGGATTTTCCTTCGAGAATGACAACCAGGGGCCAACGGCAAGCCTGAACGTACAGTGTTCTATGCAACGAAGCTAGCTGTCGATCCAGTCGAACGAGCGGGTGACGGCCTTCTTCCATTGTTTGTAATGTGCGTCGCGGCGAGCGTCTTCCATCTGGGGCTTCCAGGTGCGATCGACGGCCCAGTTGCTGATGAGGTCGGCTGTGTCCTTGTAAAAGCCCGTGGCAAGCCCTGCCGCGTAAGCCGCTCCCAACGCGGTCGTCTCGCGGATGACGGGACGAACAACCGTGCGATCGAGGATGTCCGCCTGGAACTGCATCAAGGAGTCGTTAGCCACCATGCCGCCGTCGGTGCGGAGCTGTTCCAGCGCAATGCCGGAGTCGGCCTCCATCGCCTCCACCACTTCGCGCGTCTGGAAGGCGGTGGCTTCCAGAGCGGCACGCGCGATGTGCCCCTTGTTGGCGTAGCGGGTCAGACCTGTGATCACGCCGCGCGCGGAATCCTTCCAGTATGGCGCATACAGCCCGGAGAAGGCCGGCACGAAGTAGACGCCGCCGTTGTCCGAAACGGTATTCGAGAGGATCTCGATCTCTTCCGAGCGCTGGATCAAGCCGAGGTTGTCGCGTATCCACTGCACAAGAGCGCCGGTGATGGCGATTGAGCCTTCGAGCGCGTAGACAGCGGGAGCCGCGCCAAATTTGTACGCGACCGTGGTCAGCAAACCGTGTTTCGATTGGACTGAAGTCGCGCCGGTGTTGAGCAAGAGAAAGCAACCGGTACCATAGGTGTTCTTCGCCTCGCCAGGCGCGAAGCAGGTCTGCCCGACGAGAGCCGCTTGCTGATCGCCGAGCATGCCTGCGACGGGAACACCCGCCAGATGCGTCCGTGTAAGCGTGCCGAAGTGCTCCGACGACGAGCGAATCGCCGGGAGCATGACGCGTGGAATGTCAAAAGTGCGGAGCAGCTCGTCGTCCCAGTCGAGCGTGGCCAGGTTCATCAACTGGGTACGCGAAGCGTTCGTCACATCCGTAAGATGAACGCCTCCATGGATTCCACCTGTGAGATTCCAGAGGAGGAAGCTGTCCATATTGCCGAAGAGGAGCTTGCCCGTCTCCGCATCGGCCCGCGCACCGGGAACGTGATCGAGCAGCCAGCGCAGCTTCAGCCCGGAAAAGTAAGTGGTCAGAGGAAGACCGGTCTTCTCGCGGAAACGGTCGGGACCACCCTCCTTCGCGAACTTCGCCACGAAGTCCGCAACGCGGGTATCCTGCCACACCAGCGCGTTGTAGATCGGCAGGCCGGTCTCGCGGTTCCACACGACCGTAGTCTCGCGCTGGTTGGTGATCCCGATCGCGGCAAAGTCCTTCGCTCTCAACCCTCTGGCGTCGCAGACTTCGTCGATCACTTCAAGTGTGCGCCGCCATATCTCCAGGGCGTCATGCTCTACCCAGCCGGGATTGGGATAGATCTGCTCGTGCTCTTTCTGCGCAACCGAAACGGCGCGGCCCCGGCGGTCGAAGACCATGAAGCGCGTGCTGGTGGTGCCCTGGTCGAGTGCGCCGATGTAGGCGGTCATGTGCCTCTTTCTATACGGGAGAACTGTAGCGGTGGGGAGGGTGGCTTGTAAACCTCCGCCTCGGGATACGCTGGGTGCATGAGCAACAACATGAAGGCGCGTCTGCTGCTGGTGGGCGTCGTTGCGGTTTGGGGAGCGACGTTCGCTCTGGTCAAGGATGCGCTCCAGGATGCGTCGCCGCTCGTCTTCAACCTTCTTCGGATGACCCTCGCGTTTGCTGTGCTGGCGGTGGTGAACCGGTGTCGGCTGCGGGGCCTGTCGCGCAAGACCGTTCTGGCGAGCCTGGGTGTGGGTGTCTTCCTCGCGGCGGGGTACCAGTTCCAAACAGCGGGGCTTGCCTTGACGACGCCGGTCAAGTCGGCGTTCATCACGGGGTTGGTCGTCGTGCTCGTTCCGTTGCTGACCATCGTTCCGAAGCTGCGCCCGAAAGGGAGTGGCGGCCCCGACCTCCGGGCGCTCGTCGCCGCCGCGATGGCGTTCACCGGGCTAATGCTACTGACAACCCCAGCTGGAACCGCGCTTGGACGGATGTTCGCCACCATCGGCCTTGGCGATTGGCTTACCCTATGCTGCGCTCTGGCCTTTGCGGGACATCTATTGGCGCTGGCCCATGCGTCTCTCGATGTTCCCGCCGGCGTCCTGGCAACCTTGCAGATTGGCGCGGCGGCTATCGTCATGTTGCTTACGTTGCCGCTGGGCGGACGGCCCGCACTCCACCTCACCACGCGGCTTGTCGTCGCGCTCATCGTGACCAGTGTGTTTGCGACCGCTGCGGCATTCACCGTGCAAAGCTATGCCCAGCAACATCTCGCCCCGTCTCACGTAGCGCTGATCCTTTCGCTTGAACCTGTGTTTGCCGCAATCACCTCCATCGTCTTCCTGCACGAGCGCATCGGCGGCCGCGCGCTCACCGGAGCGGCCTTGATGCTGGCGGGCATCGGCGTGGTCGAGCTTCTGCCACGCAAATCCGTACTTGAGATCCCAGCTTGATGCCGTGATACTTTTCCCGGAAGATGGCGTCTAACTAATTGTTTAGTGCATCTGCGCGGGCTGACCGACGGAGCCAGTTCAAGCGGGCCGCATCTATACTTTGTGTTCAATGCAGTGTGAGGATTTGAGCGAATTATGGAGAGCAACACACCCAAGAGACCAGTGCGCGACTTCATCCGCGGCCGCCGCCTAACATCCACCTTTGCTCTGCTGGCTACACTGTCGGTGGGCATCCTCGCCGGGTCGGTGATGACCCACGGCGTGAGCGGCAAAGAAGTGCAGTCGGTCGATTCGGCCGATGCGCGGCCCATCACGATTCCATCCCCCATAACGCTCTCGAACGGCTTCTCGCAGATCGTGAAGCAGGTCGGACCGGCGGTGGTGAACATTAATACGGAGTCGCTGCCGAAGCCGCAGGCACCCCGTGGCGGTGGCAACGGGTCGCATCGCCGCGGTATGCCGCAGGGACATCCGAACATCCCGAATGGCGGCGGCGGAGAAGATCAGCCGAACGACATGCAGGACCTCTTCAATCGCTTTTTTGGCGGACAGGGTGGCCAGGACGGGGACGATGGCGATGGTCCCGGAGGTGGGGAGCGGCGCGCGCTCGGCTCGGGCTTTATCGTCGACTCACGCGGCTACATCATCACCAACAACCATGTGGTCGATAAGGCCGACAAGATCTTCGTGAAGCTTTCGAACGATCCCGACGGCGGCCCCGGCGAAGAGGGTCATCCGGCCAAGGTAATCGGCGTTGATAAAGACACCGACATCGCTGTCATCAAGATTGACGTCAAGGAGCCGCTACAGACCGTGAAGCTCGGCAACTCGGACGGCGCACAAGTGGGCGACTGGGTGTTGGCGCTGGGCAGTCCGTTTTCGCTATCGAAGACGGTAACGGCGGGCATTGTGTCGGCTAAGGACCGGGCCAATCTTGAAGGCGGCTCGGCTGCGCAGTTCCAGAAGTTCATCCAGACCGACGCGGCGATCAACCCCGGCAACTCCGGCGGTCCGCTGGTCGATCTTGCGGGACAGGTCATCGGCATGAACACGGCGATCTTCACCGCAAGCGGGGGCTCCGCCGGTGTGGGCTTTGCCATCCCTTCCAACATTATCGCCGGCGTCTACAATATGTTGATTGGGCCGGAGCACAAGGTCGTACGTGGATCGATCGGCATCCAGTTCCAGCCGTCGGTCTCCTCCGCCGTGCAGCGAATGTACGGCTTCAAAAACGGCGTGATGGTGAGCACGGTGACACCTGGCAAGGGTGCGGCCAAAGCTGGCTTGTTGCCCAACGACATCATCACGACCATTGACGGCCGGCAAGTCAAAGATGGCGACGACATGGTGGCGGACATCTCGGCGCGCAAGGTGGGCAGCACGGTCAAGTTAGGCTACCTGCGCGACGGGAAACCGAACACAGCGACCGTAACCATAGGCAACCGTGCTGACCTCACCGCCGCGGCAAATTCCGACGATGATAGCGACTCGGCGCAGGCATCCGATGTGGGCCTGGGCAAGCTGGGGATCTCGGTGTCGGCTGTTCCGCCGGCGATCGCCACGAAGGCCGGCGTCAAAGGTGGCGTGGTCGTTAGTGCCGTCAAGCCGGGCTCGTTCGCAGAAGAGATCAACCTTCAAAAGGGGATGATTATCACCGCGATCAACAAAAAACCCGTGACCGACGAAGGGAGCTTCAAGGCCATCGTCAACGGGTTGAAGTCCGGCGAGGACGTGGTGTTCGCTACACGGTCGCCGAACGATCCGACGCACGGCAACAACTTCTGGGGCGGAACTCTGCCGTAGAAACGGACAGTCAAGACAGAACGGCGTGGGGCGAACCGCTCCACGCCCTTTTCTTATGAAACACGCATCCGGGAAGATTCCGTGTAAAGATTTCCTCACATGGGCAACCCTTTATGCTTGCGCGGCATGGCTTTAGGCAGTAGTCTGATCTCGAAGTCGGGCGAAGAATCATCAGACTTTGCCGATAGATATACCAGAGGTGCACTGACGATGGTCCGATGTGGGCGCTTGCTTCTTTGCTCTTCGCTTCTTCTTACGGTGACGGCTTCCCTTCCCGCGATGACACATGCGCGGCGCGGTCCTACAGCCCCGAGAATGTTCAACAAGAAGGCCCAGAGAGTCGTAAAGACGACCGGACAGCGTGCAATCGACAGTGACCGCGCGGCTGCCATCCAGAGCGCGCTGATCAAGCAGGGGTATCTTTCCGGCGAGGCGACCGGCCACTGGGATTCGGAGACACAGTCTGCCATGCAGAAGCTGCAAGCAGATAACGGCTGGCAAACGAAGCTGGTGCCGGATTCTCGCGCCATCATCAAGCTTGGACTTGGACCCGCGCAGGTGGAGTCAGCCTCAGGCGGAGCGGCAGACTTCTCGAACCGCTAAACAGTTTGTAAGTAAAACAATTGGCCACACCCTAGGGTGCGGCCATTGTTGTGTGTGGGTCACCTCGAGAGACGCGCAGTGCCCCTATATAAGGGAAAGAGGCACCAGCGGAAGGCTAAGCGCGGGCACCCAGGGTAAAGAGAATGTCCGTCGTGTCTTCACCAGTAGCGGGGAGCCGCCCCGTTCCACTGAACGCGCCAGACTCAAGCCAGGTGCGCAGCCAATAATGATGATGGACGCGCACCAGGCGTGAGCCGACGGGCTGTGTCTGCTCAAGGATGCCCGCGATTTTGGTGGCGAGCGTATCGGTGTCGGAGACGAACTCCTGCCCGGCGGTGACGAACTTGCTTTCGAGTACGCGGGCGCGAGCGGTGTCGAAGTCGGCTTCGTCAACCAGACCGTTCTCGACGCGCAGGCCGGACATCTGCTCCATCGCATAGGTGACGGCGGCGTTCAAGCGGTCTTTGAAGGCGAGATATAGGATCTGTCCACCGGCCACGCGCAAGGGTAGAAGGCCGAACTCTTCGACAAAGAGGCGCGGCATGGTGAGAGCCATGCTGTTTGGCTCGAACCCATCCATAGGCAGTACGGGGCAGCTCCACTGCATCGCGAGCGCCTTAACGATTTGCGCCTTGGCAATCCCGCATTCGCTCACGAGCCACTGCCCAATCCGCCCGGTTCCAGCGGCGCGCTGAGCGTCAAGCGCCTTGCGGAGTTGCGCTTGCGAGATGGTTCCCTGCGACAGCATGACGAGGCCAAGCGGAACACGGTGACGGTGCGGTTCCTCGTGCGGCGCGGCAAGGGTGGCGGAACTCGCGTCGCCCCGTTCGCGCCGCAGCGCCTTGCGAACGACTGTCTCCAGGCAACGCGTAGTGCAGCACCAGTTGTCCTCAAAGATGGCGCGTTGGCGGTTCTTCCAGGGCTTCCGCCAGCGCGAGGCGCACTCAGGGTTGGCGCAGATCTGACGGTCGAGACCCGGCGGCAGTGGCATTTTGTTGATGGCCGGACGTGGTGTGGCGACCGGAGCGGAGAGGTCGCGCGCCCAGGACAGGGCGGACTTGACGCCGGGGTACTTGCCCAGCGCGGTGGAGGCGATTTCAGTCTCGAACTTGCTTAGAAAAGGCATCGGATACTCTCCAGCCGCAGCTGCGGCGTTGCGACTTCGGTGATGCGCAGGGCGAAATTGCCGCTGGCGACGACGACCTCGCCGCGCGCGACGATCCGGTCGCCGACGACAAGGTCGACCGGTTCAGAGACGTGGCGGTCGAGCTCGACGACATCGCCCGGACCAAGGGCCAGAACCTCGCGAAGAGGCATCTCGCGCGAACCGAACTGGAGCGTGGCGTCAAGCTCAATGTCATAGAGGAGGTCCATGCGGGCGGCGTGGCCAGCCTGCGAGTTCGGTGTGCCGGGGTCTTGATCGGATAATAAGTCTTCGTTCACTGCTGATTTCCCCCTTGGTAGTATGGCGATCGTTAGTTGACGCGCGTCTGTTCGGGCTCATCGCTGCGCGAGGCCTGCATCTGTGCGCCGCGATGTTCCCCGACGCGAACAGGTCGGGCCTGGCCGAGCGCGATGCCGCCAACGCGGAGCTCAGCGGCGGAGTGGCGCGGCAAGGGCAGGCGAAGGATGGTGCCGGGAACGATTTCTGCCAATTCACGGGCGCGAACGCGGAGAGCGGGAAACTGGAGTACGGCACCGAAGCTGGCTTCGGCGAGCAGCTCGCGCACGCGCATCTCGGATTCCTCCGAGCGGCGGCGCGGGCGTTCGCTATCAACCACAAGCTGGCGCAGGATGGCGTTCAGCACGACGACCGGAAGGCAAAGGTTCAGACCGCCCTCGGCCTCGGGCATGGCCACATCGAAGCGCACCCACATCGTTTTTTCGCTCGAAGGCATCATGCGGGAGACCTGCGCGGCAGTCTCGCGCTTTTCAAATGAAAATTGCAGACCCACCGGCTGCCACGCGGAGTTGAGTTCGCGGACGATGATGTCGGCGACCGAGGTGAGAATGGCGTCTTCGATGTCGGTCAGCTCACGGGGTTCCGCGCCGGCCCGTCCGACGCCGCCCAGCAGCAGATCGACCACGGGCGAGGCAAGCGATAGATCGAGTTCAAGCAGGCCAAGCGCCCCAAGCGGCTCCATGCGGATGGAACAGACATAGGTCAGATCCTTCGGCCGATTGAGAAACTCCGTGTAACTCATCTGCCTGGCGGTGGCTGTCTTCACCTGAAAATTGGTGCGGAGCCACGCGCCCATGGTGTGCATCAGGTTGCGCGCGAAGAGGTCGTTTACCGTGCCGATAGCGCGGAGTTGATCGTTCGTGATCAGACCGGATCGCGAGAAGTTATACGGCTCGTAGACTTCGCTCTGAGCGTTGTTGTCCGGCATGAGGGCGTTCCTTTCTCCGCGTTGCGGTTAGGCGGTTCGACGGCGCGGCGCGATGGATTTCTTGGTGCTGGTGGCGGGACGGGCGTCCGTCGCGCGAAGACTGGCCAGCGCGCTACGGAGACGAACAACGGCCGAGGAATGAATCTGTGAGACGCGGGACTCGACTACACCAAGCGTGAGGCCGATCTCCTTCATGGTCAGCTCCTCGTAGTAGTAGAGCGTCAGGACAAGGCGCTCTTTCTCGGGCAGCTCGTCGATCGCGTCGGCCAGGCGCTGCTTCATCTCGCCCTTTAGACAGCGGAAGAGGGGGTCGTCCTCGGGAGCGCCGGGGATGTAAGCCAGCTCTTCGTCGCCGGAATCCTCAGTGCGCTCCATGTGCAGGGAACCAATCTCTAGCCCCTTGAGGTCGCCCAGGAGCTGCTGGTAGTCGTTGAGCGAAAGCTCCATCGCGGCGGCGATCTCCTGCTCGGAAGGCGCACGGCCTAGGCGCTGGGTGGAGGAACGGATCGCCTCTTCGACGGCACGGCCTTTGCGGCGCAGCTCGCGGGGGCTCCAGTCCAGGGTGCGGAGCGAGTCGAGGATCGCGCCACGAATGCGGAATTGGGCGTAGCTCTTGAACTGGACTTTCTTGTTGTGGTCGAACTTTGAGAATGCATCGATTAAGCCGACCACACCTGCCGAGATCAGATCGTCGAGATCGACGTGCTGGGGGAGGCGCTCATGGATACGGCGGGCCAGGTAGCGGACCGTGGGCAGGTGCTCCAGCAGCAGCGCGTCGCGATCGATGGGGAGTTCGGGCGCGGGGGCGTGCGTGTCTACGTGAGGCATCAGCATGGCCTCGGGATGGTGTTCGCCGTTCAATATGGCCCTGTCGTTCATGCGGCCGCCGCGTCCTGCAAGGTTGTCCAGCATTGCTACCGGGATTTGGTTTGCCATCTCCATCTCGTCTGTGACCTCTCGTGTTGTCTTTGCCATGGGGTTTACCTGGTTGCGTTCGTTAAGTAACTAAGGCAGTTCAAAGAAAGCGGTTAGCCAACAGTGCCGATACTGCGGACCCGGATCTCGGCTGGAATCTCTGCCGGGGCGAGTACCGTTACCTTCGGTAAGAAAGGTTCCAGCCAACGCCTGACGTGATAGCGGGCTGGACTTGGACAGAGAAGCACGGGCAAGGCCAGCCCGGACCCTCCATCGGTTAGCCGTTTCACAGAGTCAAGCAGGCGGCGAAGGTACTCGGCGGGGGTGCCTGCCGGACGCGCGCCATCACCCAGCAATAGAGCCGCGCCGCCGGGATCGAAGGTATGGACGAGCTGGGCCTCAAGCGTGGGATCTAGGGCAAGGACGTGCAGGCCGCCATCGGCATCGAGCAGTGGATGCACCAGGCCGCGGCCCAACGACTGCCGCACGCTTTCGACCAGATGCACGATGCTCTTCGATTGCTGCGAGGCCTCGACCAGCACTTCGAGAATAGCGCCGAGGTCGCGGATGGAGACCTGCTCCCGCAGCAGCTGCTGCAGCACCTTCTGCACCTCGCCGAGCGACATGAGCTTGGGCACAAGCTCTTCGACCAGCTTGGGATGGCTCTCGTTCATCGAATCCATCAGGCGCTTTACCTCCTGGCGGCCGAGCAGCTCGTGCGCGTGGCGGCGAATCAGCTCGCCTAAATGCGTGCCGATGACCGTGGTCTGGTCGACGACCGAGTACCCGGCGGCGAGGGCGGATTCTTCGAGGCCTGGCTGAATCCAGCGAGCGGCCACACCGAACGCTGGCTCTTTCGTCTCCATACCGGGGATCGGACGCGCCTTAGGGTCGGAGTTGACGGCCAGGAGGAAGTTCTGCTCCGTCTGCCAGCGGGCGATCTCCGTGCCGCGCAGGCTGACGACGTACTCGCGCGGACGCAGGCGGAGATTGTCGGTAATATGGACCGGCGGGACGATAAAGCCCAGTTCCGTCGCGAGATGGCGACGCAGACCACGGACGCGGTTGAGCATCTGGCCACCCTGCTTTTCGTCCACCAGCGAGATGAGCTGGAAGCCGATCTCGAGGGTAAGCTCGTCCATCTTCAGCAGTGAGGCCAGGTTTTCGCCCACGGCCTGCTCGGCGACCTTGGCCTTGTCGGCGGCGGCGGCAAGCTCCGGGGCAAGCACGGGAACCTCCTCGACAGCGGCGGGCAGCTTGCGGGCGATCATGCCCACGGCGATGGCCATCAGGATGAAGGAGAGTTTGGGAAGACCAGGAATGAGGGCGAGCGCGAGGAGGACACCGCACGCGATCCACAGCGTATTGCGGCCCTTCAGCAGCTGGGTGCCAAGTTCGGTGTCGAGCTGACCGGAGGACGACGCGCGGGTCAGCACCACGCCGCCCGCGATCGACACCAAGAGGCTGGGGATCATGGTGACGAGGCCGTCGCCTACGGTGAGGATGGTGTAGGTCTTCACGGCCGTCATCAAATCAGTTCCCTGCTGGATGACCCCGATGAGCAAGCCCGCGACGATGTTGATGACGGTGATGAGAATCGTCGCGAGCGAATCGCGCTGGTTGAAGCGGGCCGCGCCGTCCATCGCACCGTAGAACTCAGCCTCGCGGGCGATGGCCTCGCGGCGACGGCGAGCACCCTGTTCGTCGATCAGCCCGGCATTCATGTCGGCATCGATGGCCATCTGCTTGCCGGGGAGAGCATCGAGGGTGAAGCGGGCCGTGACCTCGGCCGTGCGGACTGCGCCGTGCGCGACGACGAGAAATTGGATGGCGATCAACGCAAGAAAGAGGACGAAGCCGACGACGTAGTTGCCGCCGACGACGAACTGGCCGAAAGCTTCAATGACGGACCCGGCGGCGTGGGTGCCTTCATGGCCGTGCAGCAAGATGCGGCGGGAGGAGGCCAGATTGAGCGAGAGCCGGAAGAGCGTCAGCAAAAGAAGCAGCGTGGGGAAGACGGAAAAGTCGACGGCTCGGCGCACCTGCACGGCGGTGAGGAAGACGATGACCGACGCGGTGATCGACGCGGCGAGCAGGAGGTCGAGCACGAAGCTCGGCACCGGGATGAGCATGACGAAGACCATGCTGATCGCAGTGACGGGCAGCAACAGGCGCTGGAGCTTGGCGGCGGAGAACCGCCCGGCGAGTTTCACGGGCATGGGGATGACGGCGGCGGTGCTCATATTCCTCCTTGGAAGCCGAGCAGGGCCTGCGGCATTCTGCGAGCGGCGGCGCGTTGCGCTTCGGCCTGGGCATGGGCTTGGCGATCGGCCTTGATCTTGTCCTGGCGGAGCTTGTCTTCGACCTTTTGGCGATACAGAAAAGCGAGGATGCCGGCGACGGCAGCGTAGAGCTCGTACGGGATCGACTGCCCAGGCTCGACCGACTTGTAGAGCGACCGGGCCAGCGGAGGGTTCTCCATGATGGGGATGTTGGCCCAGCGCGCCTCTTCGCGTATCTCGGCGGCGTGGAGGTCTCGGCCTTTGGCGAGCACGGTGGGAGCCTGCATGGTGTCGAACGAGAACTCGAGGGCGACCGCGTAATGGGTCGGGTTGGTGATGATGACGGAAGCACGGGAGATGTCGGCCTTCATGCGGCGGCGGCGCATGGCGCGCTGGATCTGGCGAATCTTGCCTTTGATCTCCGGATTGCCCATGGCCTCCTTCATCTCCTGGCGGACCTCTTGCTTGGTGGACTTGAGGCGCTCGGCGCGGGCACGCCACTCGATGGCGTAGTCCAGTCCCGACCAGGCGAGCGTCACCCAGGCGGCGTCGACGATCAGGCTGTAGGCCGTGCCAAACGCGTTCGGCATGCGCCACAGGCTAAGCACCGGCAGCGGCACCATCAGCTTCTTAAGCGCGTACCAGCCAAAGATCACCATGACGGCGGCGGGAATCAGCGATTTGACGACGCGCGTCGCGGAGCGGAGGGAGAAGAGGTTGCCAAGGTTGGTGACCGGATTGAGCCGGTTGAACTTGAGTTCAAGCGAGTTGGGATGAATGCCCAGACCGCCGCCCTGCGCAATGCCCACGCCAAGCGCGGCGAAGAAGCTCGCGGCCATCATGACGCCGATGGGTGCAACGGCTGGGCCCAGCATATGCCGGAAGCCGGTGCGCCAGAGATTTTCCGAGCCAAGCTGGTCAACGCGGGCGAGGCGGAGACATTCAACGAAGACGCGTCCCCAGGAGGAGACGAGGCTGCTGGCAGTCGTGCCCAGGACCATCACTCCGGCCAGAAGCGCGCAGGCGGAGAGCAGATCGCGAGAGCGGACGACATCGCCCTTTTCGACCGCCTTTTGGACGCGTTGTTGACTGGCTTTCTCCGTTCCTTTTTCAGCCATGCGCGCCCACCATTCTTCCGGCGGCTTCGAGCAGCGAAAGCCAGTGCTGCTCGATCCAGCCCGGCCAGACTGCCAGGGACGCGATCAACACGACATACGAGACGAGCGTCTTGATCGGAATGCTGACCACCATCGCGGGCAGCGACGGTGCCAGACGCGAGACGAGCGAGATCGTGACCTCAACCGCCAGCGCGGCGGCGATCACGGGCGCGGCGAGTTGCAGCCCGGAGAGGAAGATGCCCGAAGCCATCTGCGCGATGGCCGCGGCCGTGCGCGCGTGAAGAACAGCGGTGCCGACCGGAACCATGCAGAAGCTGCGAACCATCGCCGCGATCAAGGTGCGGTCAAGCCCCGCACCGATGATGACCAGCAGGCCGAGCCAGCCTAGCATCTGGCCCAGTACGGGCGTCTCGATCGAGGAGTTGGGATCGAGCAGATTGACCAGCGAGAAGGAGAACTGCTGCCCGAGCAGCGTTCCGGCAAACTGGAGAGCTTCGTTCATCAACGCGAGCGACAGCCCAAAGACCAGCCCGATGCCGAGTTCGCCGAAGATCGCCGCAAGATCCGGTACAGGCCGCGCTCCGGGGATAGCTGCCACCACAGGTGCGAGCACCACGGTCATGGCGATCACAAACCCCGCCTTGATGCGCGGAGCGATGGCTGCGGAGGAGAAGAGCGGCGCAAACGCCACAAGGGCACTCATCCGGACCAGGACAAGCAAGGCCGCGGCGAGATAGGTCGGCCAGGTGTCGATCAGGCCCGTGACCTCTCCGCCGATGTGGCCAGGCAGATGTCCGAATTGTTCCGCGATCTCCATCAGTCGTTTAGCCCAGGTAGCGGTGCAGGTCCACAAAGAGGTGCGTGGTAAAGGCGACGAGGCGATGGATGCCCCAAGGGAGGATCATCACGGCAACGACGGAGACGACGATCAGGCGAGGGACGACGGTCAGCGTCTGCTCCTGCACACCGGTCAGTGTCTGTGCGAGGGAGACCACCAAGCTAACGATGGCGGCGGCGGCCAACATCGGCGAAGAAAGGAGCATGGCCTCGATCAGGAGCTTGCGCATGATCTCTACGGTCTGGTCGGGCGGCATGGCAACTCCTTCCTAGAAGCTCTTGAGCAGTTGGTCGGCCAACAAATTCCAGCCGTCAACCATGACGAAGAGAAGAATCTTAAGTGGCGTCGAGATAACAACCGGAGGCAGCTGCATCATGCCGATGGAGGTGGTGACGCTGGCGATCACAATGTCGACCAGCAGGAATGGAAGGAAGAGGACGGCACCGATCTGGAAGCCAGCCTTCAGCTCCGAGAGGATGTAGGCCGGAACGACTACTTGAATGGGAAGATCTTCGATCGAGCGAGGGCGGACGGCCATGCCCGCCGAGGCGAACACAGCGAGGTCCTTCTCGCGCGCATAGTGGAGCATGTAGTGCTTCACGGGCTGGATGCCTCGATCCATGGCGTCCTCACCGGAGATCTGTCCGGCGCGGTAGGGGGTGACGGCGTTCTGCTCGACTTGGACAAGCACGGGCTGCATGAGGAACCAGGTCATCATCAGCGCTAGCCCCATCAACACCTGATTTGAAGGGGCGGTCTGGGTGCCCAGCGCCTGTCGCAGAAAATGGAAGACGACCAGCAGCCGGACCAGCGGCGTCATCGAGAGAAGCAACGCGGGCAGCAACGTCAGCAGCGTCAGGCCAAGGACGATGGACCACGGCACGCTTTGACTGCCGGAGAACGGGCCGGGAGCCTCCTTCGTGACGGGCTTGGCGGCGGTCGGTTTGGCCGTGAGCACTGGCTTCTTCGCGGCGAGAGACGCCGGTCTGACCGCCGCGGGTCTAGCCACAGAGCGGGTGATCGCCGCAGGCTTGGCACCGTACCGGCCTTGCGCTCCCGCTCCGTCCGGCGCGATCAGGCCCAGTGCCAGCAGCCCAACCAACACCGGCGCATTACGGAAGACACAGGTCATCGTCTTACAGCCAGGCCTGCGCTACGGTTTTGGTGGTGTGCGCGTTGGGAAGAGCGGCAGGACGCGCTTCGGGAACGACCTTCTCGATGGTCGCGACGGCGTCCGGGCCGCAGCCGACCAGATACCGCTCCCCCTGGCATTCAATCAGCATGATCTGGCGCTTGCTGCCGAGCGAGAGCGTCTCTACCAGCTCCATCTGCGGGCGAACGCGTACCGACGCGGCCGATCCGCGCCACTTGATGCGGACGCGCCCCTGAAGTGCGCCAGCGACCCAGCCAGCGACTCCCTGGACAGTCTCCGGATTGACGGGAAATATCGGTTTTCGGGCGATGCCTTGTGTCAGTTCCATCGGTCTTCCTCCTCTGTAGTTGCTTGCTAAGCCAGTCGTGTCAGGCGCATAGCCATCGTGTCTTCCACGACTTCGAACTCGCTCCACGCCAGCTGCACACGGCCGATCTTGACGGGAATGTCTTCCGTGGTCTCCCATTCGCTGGTGACGAGCTGCCCTTCTTCGAGCCGCAACAGGTCGCGCACCTTGAATCCCGTCAGCGGCACACGGGCCGTGAGCACCACCGGCAGCCGCGAAAGGGCCAGCCAGTGAACGTGCTCTTCGATCCGGCCCATCCGGCCCGCCGCCAGCGCGGAGTGCGGAACCATCGGCAGCGCCGCCTCGGCAGCTTGTGTCATCAACTCCGTCTCCGCCATCGCTGTCGCCACCGTGTAAGCCCTCGTGAACTGCCGTTGTCCGTACTGCGTTACTGCGTTGCTTTGTGTCCGCGACCTGCATTTGCGGCCGTTTGGCGGTCGCTATCGTTGCACTAGAAAATCAGTGAAGTGGATGTCCATCACCTTCAGCTCGGGATTATTCTTGGCGAGCGCCGTCTTCAGATCGGCTTTGAGGTGCTCCTTGCCATCGGCGGCCAGCAAACCCTCTGCCGTCTGGTGGCCAACGACGCTCAACACCGTGTCGCGAACACCGGCCTCATCCTCGGACATAACGCCCTTGGGTGCAGCCTTCTCTTCCTTCGCGCCCTTCTTGACGGGCTCGTCGGCGACCTTCACCGTCAACGACATCTTCAGGTAAGCCGCACCGCCCGCGTCCGCCAGGTTGGCGACGAGCGAGTCGAGCATGATGGAGTGGCTAGGCGCGGCGGGGCCAGGCGGAGGCGCCTCGGCCGGAACGGTAATGGTCTTTTGCACAGGTAGACGACCCGACCGGATGAGATAGACCATCGTTCCGCCCACGGCGGCGATCGAAAGGATCACGGCCGCGATCATCGCGACGATCAGGGTCACCAGAGAGGTCTTCGCTGCTGGTGCGGGAATGTTGCTGCCATCGGCAAGTGCGGGAGAAGAAGCCATAGTGTCCTGGAACGATGCACGTGTGTCGCCACGGTATGGAGCCAGTCGATTAGCGGGCTCTCAGGCGAAGAGCGAGCGGCCACGTTCTCCCCTAACGCCAAGGGAGCAGCTCGGCGGCGCGGGTAGGGTACCCGGCACTGCTTCGCTGCTCCTTGAGCTTGTCTTATGCTGTCCTATGCTGCGTTGACTGACTTCCGCTTACCGTAGCATGCTGATGGCGGCCTGGGTGACCGTGTCGAAGGTGGTGACGGTCTTCGAGTTGGCTTCAAAGGCACGCTGGGCGATGATGAGGTTCGAGAACTCGGTCGAGATGTCCACATTGGATTGCTCCAATGCGTTGTCGACGATCGACGCGCGTCCACCCACCGAAGCCAGGCCAATGGTGGCTTCGCCGGAACCGGCTGTGGTCTGGTAGTTATTCTGCCCCGCGTGGACGAGGCCCTGAACGTTGGCCACCGACGCGACTGCCACCTGGCCGATGTTTGCGGTGTGTCCGTTCGAGAAGAGCGCGGTAACCAGGCCTGTGCCATCGACCGCAAAGCTCTGATAGACACCGCTGGTGTAGCCGTCGTGGAAGTTGGTGGAGGTACCGTTCGGTGCCGCCGACTGGCTGACCGTGGGCGCGCTGGCCGCACTTGCGGTGGCGGTGCTGTAGAGGTTCATGTTGAAGGCGAGGGTGCTGGCTCCGTTCGAGAGACCGGTAAACGTGGCGTTGGTAGCCGCCGCGGCAGCCGCGGTGGGAGCGATCAAGTTGCCGTTGGAATCGAACTGCAGGGTTCCCGTATTGTTGCTGGCCGTGCCGCCGGCCGAGGCTGGAAGCGTGACGGCATAGTTCCAATGCGTGTTATCGACCTTGGTGTAGTTGACGGTGGCCGTGTAGGCCTGACCGAGCGAGTCGTAGACCGCGCTGGTCGTCGCATAGCTGCTGCCAACCGACGCCGCGGAGTCCAGGTTGACGGTAAAGCCGATGTTCTTGGTTGCCAAAGCAGGCTCCGCCGTGCCAACGGGAAGGATGATCGGCGCGAGGACACCGCTGTTGCCGACGACACCGTTGACGGCTGGAAAACCCATAACATTCTGGCCATCGACCGTCGTCAGATTTCCGACCGTGCTGATCTGGAAGTTGCCAGCGCGCGTCAGCGACTGCACGTTGCCGTTCTGCACGACGAAGAAGCCGTTGCCGTTCAACGCCATGTCGGTCGAGTTGTGCGTGGTGGCCGTCGAGCCTTGCGAAAAGTCGGTGGCGGTGCCGGAGACCTTAGTGCCGACGCCAAGTTGAATCGGGTCCTGCGATCCCGACGATCCGACTTCCTGGTAGAACAGATCCTCGAAGCTGGTGCTCTGTTCCTTGAAGCCGTTGGTGTTGAGGTTGGCGAGGTTGTTGCCGATGGTGTTGAGCGTAATCGAATCGGCCTGGAGGCCGGTAAGCGCGATCGAGAAATTGGGCATGAAAATCTCCTTGAGGTGTATGAATTAGTGCGTTGATAGCGCTGTACTAGCCTTTGGGTGTTGTTGCCGGCGTAAGCGCGTTGTCGAGCGTGGTGATGCCGGTGTTGATGTTGATCAACTGCTGCAAACTGTTTACCTGCGCGAGTTGCGTGATGTAGGCGTTTGGATCGGTGGGCTGCGTCGGGTCCTGATTCTTCAGCTCGCTGACCAGAAGTGTCAGGAAGTCGGTGGAACTGATGTTTTTGGCGGTGGCCGCGGTCGTTGACGGCGTCGTGGGTGTCGTCGCGGCGTTTGCCTTGAGCGTGGCCGCGCTCGCGTTGGCGGTAAGGCCGTTGATGTGCTTCTTGGGAACAAGGGCCGAAGCCACCGTGTTGACGGCCGCATTGCCCGCCGCCGTGATCGAGTTCAACTGGATACCGCTCATACGTTTCCTCCTGAAGTGTGTTGCGTGCGGATTGACAAAACCTGGGTTATACGCGGACGTTCAGCCAGCTTCCGCCGCCGTCATAGCCGCTTTCGGAGAGCGCGCCGCTGCTGCCCACCATGTCGTTTGCCTCGCCGTAAAGGCCGGACACTGTCGCGCCGGTCGCTCGGGATGCGCCCTCGTCCTCGCGGGCCGTGGGTACAGCCGGAGAGCTCTCGGACGCCTGCTGCTGCGGGGCGCGTCCGCCGGAAGCCCCCGCGTCGCTGGCCGCCGCCGTACCCGTCGCGTCGACACCTTCGGCCGCCGAGCGCGTGAACGATGAAGTGGGCTCAAGCGTAGAGGCCACCACCGCGTGGAGAGCCGAAGCCGTCGCGCTCGGGGCAGAGATGTTGAGCGAACCCACCGCCACCTTCTCGTCCTGCAAGAAGGAGGAGAGCGCGGGGAGATCGTTATGGAGGCGGTCGGTCGCGGCGGCGTTCGTGCCCGTCAGCGAAGCATCGACCGTGCCGGAAGCGTTCAGCTCGGCGCGAATCTTCAGCCAGCCATGGGTGCCACTGCTGACGCCAACCTCCAGCGTTGTCGGCGTTGAGCTTAGCGTGGTGTGCGGGATAGCGTCCGCCGTCGTTGTTGTCAGCGTGGTGCCCGCGGTGCCGACGGTTGCAAGCGCCGGACCGGTGGGAGTGCTCAGCGCGGTGACCGCGACTGGCGTATGCGCCATGGCAACGGGGGTGATGACCGGGGATGTGCCGTCCACTGATGGTGCCGCGGTAGCAATCAATGTCGCGACTGGAGCGTGGGGCATCGCTTTGCCGTCGGCGGGGGAGGCGGAACCGGTCGGCTGCACTGCGGTCTGGGAGACGGGACCCGTTTGTTGCGGTGCATCTGTAGAGAGGGACGGTTTTCCGCCAGCCTTGGGCGCGGTTACAGGTTTGCCTGCCGGCTGGAGCGACGAGGCTTGGAGAGGATCGGAGATAGCGGGAAGCGGTTGGGATGCGGCAGGTTGTCGAGCCGGGACCGATACCTGCCCGGAAGCGGGCATGGCAGACAGAACTGGTGCCGCTCCTTGCGCCGCAGCCGTCGCAGCGGTGTTCCACGGAATCGTGATGGCGGCCGACTGCTGATTGCCCGCGGCTGCAAGCGGATACTCGGCGGCGACGGATGCTGTGATGGGCTCCGCCTGCATCACGGAGAGGCTCTGCTTGAAGGTAGCCGCGCTCGTCTGTGCCGTTCCGGACGCTTGCGTGGAAAGCCCCGCTAAGCCGGACGGAATCGCGGATGGCGCGGCCGGCACCGCCGCGGCAGAAGCGGCAGTCTTGCCGGCCGTCGCAGAGCTTACCGCAAGCGGCTTGACGGGCGGTGCCTCGATCATGACAGCAGACGCGACCGGAGGTGCGTTCGCAGCCAACATCGCTGTAACCGTCTGCGCGGGTACTAACGTGGCGGGCGCGGCTTCAGCAACTTGCATCGTCGCATTTTGTTTTGTGACCGCGCCGCTGGGCGAGTGCGTCGTCGAAGTTTCCCCTTTAGCGGTACCTTTGGCTGCGTTGATGGAAACTGACGGCAAGACAGCGGGCGGGTAAAGATCGACGGGCTTGGCGTCAAGTGCGGCGATTTGCACTGTAGCATCGCCGTTGGGCGAGGAAGCGGGAGCAACGCCCGTCTCGGAAGAGGTGGTCGAAACGCTGGGCACAGCCGTAGCAGTTGGGAACGCTTGCGCCAGCGGCAAAGCTGTCGAGGGTGCCGTTTGCGCGGTAAGCGCGGCAGCGGCGGACGTCTCAACTGCAGTTGGAGCCGCGCCCATCGCGCTATGTGCTCCCATTGCCGCGATCATGTTGGCCGGGGTGTAGCGTTGGGATTGCTGCGGCTTCACGACGGCGCTCGCGGCTTGCGTTGCCTCTGCGGCGGATGGCACCGCATGGGCGGAAGCCGTCTCCGGCTCGTCCGTTTGACCCGTGGCCTGTCGCGCATCGCTCTGCTTCGGCTGAGCCTTCTGTTCAACCGTTGCCGCAGGGACACGCGCATCGCTATTGGCCTGCTGCATGACCGTGGCAAAGCTATGTTCCGGGGAGGGCGTCGGGGCTGCCGCCTGGTTTGTGGAGACTCCTACGATCTCCATCAGTTGCGATACGCCCGCCACATTCGCCATGTTTGTAATCTCCCTACTGTAGGGGAAGAATGCACTCGGCGGGCCAAAGGTAACGCCCAAAGGGTTAGGAAAGGTTCATGCCGGATCGGGCGTCAGGCTGTTCCATCGCAGTCGCGAGAGGAAGCGGTCATCGACGGCGCTCTGGGCGCGTCGCTCCCCTTCCACGCGTTCTGTAGCGAGGCCCTTGTCGATGACGGTCTTGATCTGCCCACGCTGAATGCGGCTAGCTGTATAGACGGCGCGCGCCTGGGCGGTGAGCCGCTCGCGCTCTTGAAGGATCGGTTCGAGGTTCTGTTGGACCTGTTCGCTGTGTCCTCGCTGGATCTCGGCCACGGCCCATCGCTCGCGGTCGCCGGTCGTCAGCGCAAGCTGTGCTTCGGTGCGAGCCGTTTGCTTCAGACGCGTCTGTGTGGCGATGGCTCGCTCAGCCTCGTGCACCTGCGCCACGGCCTGTTCGAGCGCGACGGCATGCATGGATTCGACAAGGCCGTACAGCCCTTCGATGCGCTTCAACGACGAGGTACGGGACGCCATGATTAGAGCTCCATCAGACGCAACCGCTCGACTGTCTGCGCCAGTGTGACCTGCTCGCCGCTCTCCTGCTGAAGAAACATCTTGAGGTGCGGCATGGCGCGGACGGCGCGGTCGAGCTCGATGTCGGCCCCTGGCTTGTACGCGCCGATGCGGATCAGGTCTTCCGAACGGGCGTGCGCGGCTAGCAAGCGGCGGGCGATGGCAGCACGTTCCCGGTGAGGTTTCTCCGTAACTGCGGGCATCAGGCGGCTGAGCGAGTCGAGCACATCAACGGGCGGGTACCACCCAGCGGCGGCGAGGTTGCGGGAAAGGACTACATGGCCATCGAGTAACGAACGCACGGCGTCAACGACGGGGTCCTGCTGGTCGTCGCCTTCCATCAACACGGTATAGAAGGCGGTAATAGAGCCGTTCTTGAAGTTGCCCGCGCGTTCGACCAGCTTGGCGAGCCGGGTAAAGACGGACGGGGTATAGCCTTTGCTGGCGGGCGGTTCTCCGGCGGCCAGACCCACCTCGCGCGCGGCCATGGCAAAGCGGGTAAGCGAGTCGAGCACCAGAAGAACGTGCTTGCCCTGCGAAGCATAGTACTCAGCGACGGAGGTGGCGGCCATCGCCGCGCGCAGGCGCAACAACGGGCTTTCGTCGGAGGTCGCGATCATCACAACCGACCGCTTCAGACCCTCTTCGCCCAGCGCGTCTTCGACAAACTCCCGTACCTCGCGGCCACGCTCACCTACCAGGCCGACCACGGTAATGTCGGCTTCGGTGTTGCGTGTCATCATGCCGATCAGCGTGCTTTTACCCACGCCCGAACCGCCAAAGATACCGATACGCTGTCCACGCCCGACCGTCAGCATGCCGTCCAGCACACGGATGCCTGTCTGGAGCGGTTCACGAATGGGAACGCGCTCCATCGCGCGGGGAATAGAGCCGTCTACGGGCCAGGGATCGTGTAAGCGGAGTGGGGGCAAGCCATCCATTGGGTCGCCCAGCGCGTTGAGGACGCGTCCCGCCATCGACTCCCCTACACAGATCGACGGGCGTCCACCGAGCGCCGTTACCGAGTCGCCGTAGCGGACGCCGAGGGTCGCTTCGAGCGGCATCACCAGGACGTGCTCGGCGCGAAAGCCGATCACCTCTGCCCCGTGGGTACGGCCAGCTTCATCGGAGATCTCGCAACTTTCGCCTACTGAGCAGAGCGGGCCTTCGGACTCCACGGTCTGGCCATCTGCCTTGATGACGCGCCCGCACCAGCGCCAGGAGGGGCGGGTTTCCAGCTTGGCGAAGTAGGGCGCAAGCGTGACGTGCGCCGCGGCGGCGTCTGATAAAGGTTCGGCGGGTGCGGTCGCGACATCCACGGTTATTCCTTCAGCTCGGCCGCAACTGCATCAGGTCGAAGAAGCCCTTTTCAATTTCGGCGAGCTGTACGGCCACGCCAAGTTCCACCCGGCCCACGTTGGTTTCGAGGAGACACTCGGTGGAAACCATGCGCTCATCACCGACCACCTGGACGTGGTTGCGGCTCTCTTCGGTGAGCATCGCCCGCCACGCGTCAACTTCGTTCGCGGGCACATGGAGGATGGGTATGCTCTCGGCTGCGAGTTTATCCAGAGCAACCCGGACGGTCGCGCCCAACAGCAGTGGGTCGAGCTTTGCCTCGCGGTGCAGAACGCGCTCGGCGATGCCTAGAGCAAGCCGAACGACCTCAGCCTCAACCTGACCGAAGTACAGGTCGCGATCTTTCTTGAAGTCTGCACAGGTGGTCTTAAGGCATTCGCGCTCTTTTTCGACGCGGGCGTCGAGTGTCTCTTCCGCCTCCGCAAAACCGGCCGCATGGGCCTGACGGCGTGCCTCGGCAAGCTGCGTTGTGTTCTGCTGGGCCTGCGCGACGATGCGCCGCTCGAGGCCGGCGATCTGCTCGCGCAGCGCGCCTACTTCCGAGTCGAACTCCGACTCCATCGTGGTCTCGCCGTCGAACGTCCAGTCGGTTTTGCGGCGCAGCGGATGGTTGACCGCTTTGAACTCCAGCGGCAACACCGACCCGGTCGGCGTGTTCCAGCTTTCGCGAACCAGTTTGGAGGCGATTGCGGGGTCGATGGTGAACGCGTGCTCAGACGGTGAGATCATTGTCGGCCTCTATCTTCAAAATAATGCGTCCTTCGCTCTCCATCTTGCGGGCGATAGCGAGCAGTTCCTGTTGGGCGGCCGAGACATCCTTGCCCCGCACCGGTCCCATCACATCCATGTCTTCCTTCAACATATCAACGGCCCGCGAGCTCATGGCCTGAAAGAGATACGCCTTCAGGTTGTCCTTCGCGCCCTTGAGCGCCATGGCGAGGACGCGCTTGTCGATCGCACCGACGAGCTCGCGGATGCTCTGCGGCGGCACGGTCAACAGGTCGTCGAAGGTAAACATCAGGTTGCGGATGGCGATGGCCAACTGCGGCTCGTCGTTTTCGATTTCTTCGAGAATGCCCTTGCCCGCCGTGGTGTCCATGCGGTTGAGTAGCTCGGCCACGGCCTTGAAGCCGGAGTATGATCGGCGTCCCGACGAGCCAAGCGCCTCCATCTGCCGATTGAGCACCAGCGCCACGGTCTGCGCCATCTCGGGAGAGAACTGCCGCATCTCTGCAAGCCGTTTGACGACATCGACCCGAACCTCTTCCTTAAGATGCATCAGCACGGTCGAGCCTTTTTTCGGGTCGAGGTGGGCGAGCACAAGCGCGACGGTCTGGGGGTGTTCGTTTTCTAGGAACTTCGAGAGCTGGTGCGGCTCCATCTTTTGTAGCATCGCCAGATCGCCCGACGACCGCTGTTGAAGACGCTTGACCTGGAGCAGGAGAGCGTCGGCACGCTGGGGTCCAAAGGCTTCGGTCAGCAGCTTGTGGGCGTACTCCGGGCCGCCACGCAGCATATGCTCGCGGGTTTCAAGCAGACCGTAAAACTCCGTCATCACTTGCTGCGAAAGCTGCGCAGGCACGTCGCCCAAACGGGTGATCTCGTCCGTCAGGCGGCGGACATCGGCCTCCGACAGGCTCATAAAGAGAGGCTTGGCGCGCTCCTCACCCAATCCGAGCATCAGGATGGCGGCCTTGCGGATGCCCGGGACGTCGACCGGCGCGAAGCCAGCCTCGGCGGGCAGTAAGGCCTGCTGGCGGGAGGGTTCACTCATCTGCGCGCTGGTGCTCATGCTTCACTCTCCCCGGTGCTGGTGCCAATCCACGATTCAAGCAGCCGTGTGGCCTGCGCGGCGTCGCGCTCCACGCTTTCAGCTACGTACTCGAAGATGCGGTTCTGCGAGTTGGCCTTCAACCGGGGCGCGGGGCGCGTCTCGATGCGGGCAGGCTCCGGCTCCGGCGCGGCAAGCTCAGCCACGGTAAGGCCGGCCGGAGCTGGTGCTGGCAACATCATCGGCTCGCGCAGCGTGGAGGTGATCTGCGAAACAGCCGGACGGACCACAAACATGACCAGAAGTAATGCGCAGACGCCTGTAATGGCCGACTTCAGCAAACCTGGCTGCGTTTGCAAGATTCCCTTCGCGCCGTCCAGAGCCTTTCCCACCGCGGAGGGCTTCGCTTCGGGGAGGTTCGAGGTAAAGCTGATGTTCTGCATCACTACCTGGTCACCGCGCTTGGGGTCAAATCCGACTGCCGCCTGCGCAAGCTCTTCAAGGCGTTTCATCTCTTCGCCGCTGCGTGGCTTCCAGACAGCGTGCTCGGTCTTGCCGGTGCCTTCGGTCAGCATACGGTCGTT
Organism: Acidobacteriaceae bacterium; assembly: GCA_965277085.1. Taxonomy (GTDB): domain Bacteria; phylum Acidobacteriota; class Terriglobia; order Terriglobales; family Acidobacteriaceae; genus Edaphobacter. Next base: position 3,031,130 of record OZ255708.1, on the reverse strand, counting down.
CACCAGCACGGCGGCGGTGACGCGGCGGACGCGGCCTGGACCTTCGTCCGAGCGGATGGTGTGCTTGGTCACGCCATAGGTGCCGTTCTCTTCCTTGAGCGTCTGGCCAAGCTGGTTGCCTTGCGGATACACGGGAAGACCATTCTGAAGCAGCGGAGGGGTGCCGGGAGTAGCGGCGGCTGACGATCCAGCGACGCCTCCCTTTGGTGCCCCCGCGGGAGAGTTGCTCGCCGTGCCGGGGACCCCACCGGCCTGTTGGCGGCCTGGCGCGGTCTGCTCGCTCTTCTGGAGGTTTAGCGCGGCGGCCTGCGAAGGATCGTAGATCTCATCGATGCGGCTCTCCGTGCCCTGATCGTAGGAGACGTTGACGGTGGCGCGAACATTGTCGCGTCCGGCCAGCGGCTCGAGCATCGCGACCAATTTGGCTTCGAGACCGGCCTCCATCTCTTCGTCCTCCACGCCGCTCATGGCGCGGGGCTTCAGGTTGACTCTGCCGTCGGCGTCGACCAGGGTAACCTGATCGGGACTAAGATTCTCAACCGCTCCGGCGACGAGGGCTCGGATCGAGTCGGCCTCGGCCGTTGGCAACGCGCCGCGCTTCAGCTTCAGCACGACGGAGGCTTTGGCGATCTTCTCCTGCGCGAGAAACAACGACGGCTGCGGCAGCACCAGATGCACACGGGCGGCATGGACCGCGCCCAGCGTGGCGATCGTGTGTTCGAGCTCGCCCTCAAGCGCCCGCTGATAATTGACGTGCTCGTCGAACTCGCTGCCCACCCAATTCGGCTTGTCGAAGAGCTCGAAGCCCAGGCGGCCGGTCTGCGGCATCCCCTTGCCCGCGACCTCCATCCGGGCCTTGTCGACCAGCTCGGAGGGAACCTCGATCCCGGAACCGTCGGTTGTCGTCTGGTATTTGATCCCGGCGGCCGAAAGCTCCTGCGAGACTTGTGCGATGTCCTTGCCGTCCAGTCCCGAGAAGAGCACCTTCCAATCCGTGCGTCCCACATACCAGGCGATGCCGGAGCAAACCGCGACCACAACACATATGCTGGCAACAAGCGCGTTCCGTTTGCCGGAAGGAAGGGTGGTGAGGCGCTCACCGATGCCTCTAAGAGCGGCAAGGACCCTCTCCGCCGGACCCATTGCTCCACTTCCGGCCGCCCCCACCGGCTTCCGTTCCATTCCCGCGCCTTGCCCTGTCTCTGCCATCTGGATGCCGTGTCCTTAAGTAGTTGGTGGTGAGTGGCCCAGCGGACCCCCGACGTGCGCTGCCGCGATCTAAAACTGCATGGCCATCATGGACTGATACGCGCCCACAGCCTTATTACGGACCTGAAGCGCGAGTTCAAAGGCCATGTCTGCCTTCTGCGTGGCGATCATCGCGTCATGAATTTCGACTCCCGAGCCGTTGAGCACACCGGTCACGGCTTGAGACGCTTTCTTGTCCAGTTCCCCACTCTGCTGCACCATTTGTTGAAGGACGCCCGAGAAGGGCGTCGCGCCCGTGCCGAAGGCGTTCGTGCCCCCGGTCACGCCAGTCGTGTTGTCCGTGCCCAAACCTTGTAAAATGCCCGCAAGCTGTTCCATTCCCACCATGTGCGATCTCCTGTGACTGCAAACTTATAGTCGTGCTTACTTCAAGATGTCGAGCGAAGCGGCAACCATGCCTTTTTCCGCCTGAAGCGCCGAGGCGTTCATCCCATAGGCGCGTGTGGCCCCCATCAGGTCGACCATCTCGGTGAGTGGGTTGATGTCCGGGTAGGAGACGTAGCCGTCGGCGTTCGCATCCGGGTGCTGGGGATCGAACCGCAGCAGCGGCTCGGCGTTGTCGGCGATTACGCCGGTCACCGAGACTCCGCCCGCCACGTTGTCCGCCGCCGAAGAGGTGCTCAGCAGAGGAAAGCTGGCCAGCGAAAGGCTGCCGCCCATCGGCGAAGAGGAGGCGACCGGCCCTGCGAGCTGCCGCACCAGCGTCTGCTGGAAGCTGCCCGCGCCGCCGCCCTGCGCTTCGAAGAGGACATGCTTCCGTTGGTAGGGGACGCCTTCTTCGGTGCGGGTGGTTTCAGCGTTGGCCATGTTGGAGGCGACGACCTCCGCCCGAACCCGCTCCGCCTTCAACGCCGACGCGCTTACATCCATCAATCCAAAGAGGTTCATGGCTATTTAGCCTCCGCGTGGATGGCCGACATGATCCCGGTGAACTCATGCTTCAGCAGCTGCGCGGCCATCTTGAACTTGAGCTGCGTCTCGGCCAGTTGGACACCCTCGCGGTCCATTGAGACGTTGTTGCCATCGGGCCGTGCGACCAGCCCGTCGACAGCTGAGGCCTGCGGACCGGCCAGGTCGAACCCGGCCTGCTGGCGGCGCAGCTCCTGCTCAAAGTCGAAGCCCTGGGTTCTATAGCCCGGAGTATCGACGTTGGCCATGTTGCTGGCAGTCAGCTTGAGCTGGGCATTGGCCAGGTCGAGATAGCGTCCCAGCATATCGCTCATTGGTGTAGTGGTGGACATAGGCGTGACTCCTGTCCCGGAATAAAGCAGTCGAACGGCCAAAGTCTGTTACCTGTCGATGAGAACGCTCTCAGAGCGGATACGGCGGCTGAAGGCTCCAGTGCGATACTGACAGCACGATGATGCCTGCGCTGCTCCAAACCGACCTTCGCCCGCTTGCTCCCCTTGCGCGGGGTAAAGTGCGCGACATCTACTCTCTTGACAGTTCCCCCCCCGCGAACGAACAACTGCTCTTTGTCGCGACCGATCGCATCTCCGCCTTCGATCACGTCCTCGGCACCGGCATTCCCGACAAGGGCAAGATCCTCACCCAGCTCTCCCTCTTCTGGTTCGACTTTCTTAGCGAACTCACACCGAACCATCTGCTGACGGCGAAGGTAGAGGAGTTCCCGGCGAAGCTTGCACCCTATCGCGAGCAACTCGCCGGACGGAGCATGATCGTCAAGCGCGCCAAGATGCTTCCCGTCGAGTGTGTCGTGCGAGGGTATCTATCGGGGTCCGGCTGGAAGGACTACCAAGCGACCGGTGCTGTCTGTGGCATTCCCCTGCCCATTGGCTTGCGCGAGTCTGACCGGCTGCCGGAGCCAACCTTTACCCCGGCGGCGAAAAGCAACGTGGGCCATGACGAAAATATCTCCTTCGATACCATGAAAGAGACGCTTGGTGGACAAATCGCGGAAGAGTTGCGCGCGCTCACGACGACCATCTATAAGAAGGCATCCGTGTACGCCGCTGCCCAAGGGTTGATCTTAGCCGATACGAAGTTCGAGTTCGGCCTGGTAGATGGCGAGATCGTGCTGGCCGACGAGGTACTCACCCCCGACTCCTCTCGCTACTGGCCTGCGGACACCTACGCTCCCGGTGGTCCGCAGCCCTCCTTCGATAAGCAATACGTTCGCGATTACCTTGAGAGCATCCACTGGAACAAGCAGGCACCCGCGCCTTCGCTGCCGGACGAGGTTGTTGAGCGTACACGCGGCAAGTATATGGAGGCGTTCCGGTTGCTGACCGGGGAGCCGGAGCTCGAAGCTTGAACATCCCGCACGCTGTGGACTTTACCGTGCTCGATTGGATAGTAGTCGCACTGCTGGTCTATTCCACTGTGCGAGCCGCCTTCAAAGGCTTCATCCTGGAAGTCTTCTCGCTTGTGGGTCTGGTAGCGGGCATCCTGCTGGCAGGATGGAACTACAGTCCAGTCGCCGAGCAGGTGGTGGGATGGATCGCGCCGCTCACCAAGATCACGCTCACCACGGCAGAGATTATCGCCTTTTTGGCCATCGTCGTCGGTGTGATGGTCGTTTGCGGGCTGGCCGGTAAGTTCTTGCGATCGAGCGCCAGCGCCATTGGACTGGGATTTTTCGACCGTGGGTTGGGAGCGGCTTTTGGCTTTGCACGCGGTTGTCTGCTCGGCGTTTCGGTGATGCTGGCGCTGGTGGCCTTCGATCCCAGTGCCCGCCTTACCGCCCGGTCGCAGCTTCTTCCCTATTTCCTTACCGGCGCGCATGGAGTATCCTTCGTTGTACCCGAAGGGCTGCGGCAACAGGTGGCGGACGGCGCGGAAGAGATCAAGCACAAGAGCGGCGCATGGATCAAGCCGTCCCGCTGATGCCACAATAGGTCTACTTGCCCTGGCAGAACCGCCATGGGCTGCACGTGAGGTGATCTTGAAGCGCGAACTGGACGCACTCGTGACGCAGATGCACTCCTCCGGCGTCTCCTACACGGAGGCCGTCCGCCAGTTCAAACGACGCTATCTGATCGAGGTCCTCTCAAAGCATCGGGGCAACCAGTGCAAGGCCGCCGAGGAGCTTGGAGTACACCGCAACACCCTTAGCCGGACGTTGGCAGAGCTTGACCTTGACTCGGCACAGATCCGCAGCGGCGCGCGCCGTCCTCCCATGCGGGAACAGCCCCGCGACATATCCCGTCCCATGCCGCAGATCGTCAACGCCCGTTAGACCGACCGCACCGTCTATCCTGTAGACGATGGCGAAACTCTCCAATCTTCGTAGCTGCGTATGGCGTCTCGCCGGTGTGGGCCTGCTGACGGTCGCGTCCGCCCAGACCGCTCCTGCACCGACAGCCAAGCAGATGACTCAAGCCAAAGATGCTTACCTGGCTGGCGCGCGGCAGCTAGATCGCAGAGATTACGCCGGTGCCGAGAAGAGCTTTGCCCGCGCACTTACACTGGTTCCAGGAGATCGCGGCTACGTCACCGCGCTTGCCCTCGCGCGCGAACACCACATCACCGACCTCGTCCAGGCCGCCGGCCGCAACCGTCTGCAAGGCGATGCCACCGAAGCTGAAAAGCTTGTCGCCGAGGCCAAAGCGTTGGAACCCCAAAACGCTATGGTCCAGCAGCACGAGCTTCCCACGCGCACACAACTCGCCGGGGAGCCGTGGCTGCAACAGCCGCCCATCTTTGCTGGAGCCATCGTCCTGAACCCCGACGCCAAGCCAGCCAGCTTCCACCTGCGCGCCGATCTACAGGAAGCGGTGCGGCAGGTCGCCGCGGCCTACAACATGAAGTTGGTCTTCGACGAATCGGTCCAGCATCAGACACTGCGCTTCGAGCTCGAAGATGTTCACTACGACCAGGCCATGCCCCTCCTTCTTCAAATGGGGCACCTCTTCGCCGTCCCGCTTGATCGCACTACGCTGTTCATCGCCAAAGATACGCCCGACAATCGCCTCCGCCTCGAACGCCAAATGGAAGAGACCATCTACCTGCAAGCCATGACCCCGGAGCAGATGGGCGATATCGGCAATCTCGTGCGGAACGTCTTCGATGTTCGACAGGCCTCGATCCAGCCTAACGCGGGCACCCTGCTGGTCCGTGCGCCTGAGGCGACGTTGCGCGCGGTGAACGCGACGCTCGACGATCTACTTGACGGCGACAGCGAGGTGCTGCTCGAACTGAAGCTCTACTCCGTCGACCTGACGCATAACCGCTCAACAGGCGTGAGCGTGCCGCAGCAGATCGGAGCGTATAACGTGGCCAGTCAGGCGCAGGCGCTCGTGACGGCCAACCAGACCATCGTCAACCAGGCCATCGCGCAAGGACTTATCCCGGCCACCGCCAGCGTGCTCCAAATTGCTGAGTACCTCATCGGCTCGGGCATCGCCACCAGCACTCTGTTGTCGAATACGCTGGGAATCTTCGGCGGCGGCATCACTACTACAGGCGTCTTTGCCTCCTCTGGCGTGACGCTGAACTTTGGACTGAACTCCAGCGACACTCGCGCGCTGGACGACATACAGCTTCGCGTCGGGAACCGCAAAGAGGCGACGTTCCGTGTCGGCAGCCGCTATCCGATCACCACCTCCACGTACTCGAGCGGTGTCGCGGCGACCGCCTCTTCGCTTGCGGGCGTCACTATCAATGGCGTTAGCGCATCGTCGTTGCTCTCGCAATACCTCGGTTCCGGCAATATCCAAACCATCCCGCAGGTCCAGTATGAAGATCTTGGCTTGACGCTCAAAGCGACTCCGACCATCTCAAAGACCAACGCGATCAACCTCAAGATGGACCTCAAGATCGAGGCCCTCGCCGGGGGATCGCTCGACAACATACCTATACTCGCCAACCGTCAGCTCGTTTCCGACATCACGGTCAATGACGGCGAGACCGCCATGATCCTTTCAAACGTCAACCGTTCGGAAGCCCGTGCGATCAACGGTCCTCCAGGCCTGAGCGAGCTTCCCGGCTTCCAGAGCGCCACCGACCAAACGTTTGAGAAGGACTCTAGCCAGCTCGTGCTTCTGCTGACGCCGCACGTTGTCCGCCGCCGGTCCAGCGTAGTTGTTGGCCCGCGGATCGCCTACGACCCGCCGCGCGTCGCGAACTGAGTCCCGTCTCGACTTTCGTTGACCCGCCTCCCGCATCACGGCTATACTTCAATCTGTAACGAGCGGGAGTAGCTCAGTGGTAGAGTGCTTCCTTGCCAAGGAAGATGTCGCCGGTTCGACCCCGGTCTCCCGCTCCAAACAAGCATTGTCCCGGTGTTCTCCGCACCGGATCATCTATCCCTGAAGGTTGTGGCATCGCCCGGGGCGCGGTACCCAAGTGGTAAGGGAGAGGTCTGCAAAACCTTTATGCGTCGGTTCGATCCCGACCCGCGCCTCCAACTTCTCAGCAAACTTACAACGGATTAGCCCAAGGGCTGGCATCTGGTTGCCAAAACGGTTGCCCTTTGGCAACTAAGCCGTCATCAACCCGTCGTTGGTGGGTCATCACGGCAGAGAAACTGCCACTCAGCGTCTCCGCCGCTGTGTTCGCAGAGGCGTCGAGGGGCATGGGCGTAGAACACCACGTTCAGGCTGCTTCTTCGTCACTCTGCAACGGCAAGACACGATCGTCAAGATCGGCGTCCTCCACGGCGGATCGTCCCTGTAGCTGACGGGCTAGCAGCACAATCGCGGGTACCAGAAAAGCCACCGAGCCGAACACCCACATGATTGATGCGCCCACGGTTTGATCCATCAGCGGATCGATCCCGAGGCCATTGGGGTGCTGTAAGTAGAAGGTGTACACAGGGCGTCCGGCAAAAGCAAGCAGGGCAGACAGCAGCGTGTTCACAAAGTCCGCAGTGATGAGAAAAAGTACGGCGTACCATCCCAGCGGTTTGGCGCGCGAAGGCCAGGGACGAAGCAAAACCCACCAGAACAGCAAGGAACTGGCGAGAAAGCACACATGCTCGAGGTCATGGATATTTTCGTGCTCGAGCGCATAGTCATAAGCCGAAGGGATATGCCAAAGCAGCAACGTGAGGTTCATCGCCAGCCAAGCGAATACGGGCGCGACCAGGAAGTGCTCCAAGCGCCGCAAGGATCGCGAGCGCAGCAAAGGGGCTAACGTCCAGCGCCGCAGCGGTGCAGGCAAGCCGCGCAACAGCGGAACCGTGGGCCAACCCACCAGCACAAGCGGAGGAACGGCCACCATGAGCAGCAGGTGCTCAACCATGTGTGCCGTTAGCAAGGTATCGCTAAGCTCCTCCAGGGGAGATGCGAGCGAAACCCAAAGCATTGCCATGCCGCCCGCGAAGCACCACGCGCGCCACGCCGGGAAGTCGGGCCGGGTGCGCCGCAACTGGCGAAAGCCGGCCAGATAAACCAGCAATGCGAGCACACAGCTGACGGTGATGAGCAGTGGCGGATGCCATTCGGCAAGCAGATCATCCATGCAGCGCTCCTTGCGCCCTCAGCGGATCGAGGGCTGTGCGGCCCTTGGGTCATCGAGCGATGGATCGCCGTGATGCGCGTAGGGAAGCGGACTTCCCTCCTGCCCAAGCTGCATGGCCGGAACCTCGGCGCGACGAAGATCGTTGCCGTTCATGGATCGCAGGAAGGTGGCAAGCGCCGTTGTTTGCGGCGGTGTCAGCGACTTGCCAAAGGCGGGCATGTTGCCACCGCCCTGCAGCACCTGGCGGATCAGCTGGTCGTAGCTCATGCGCGTCGCGATCAGGTCTAGCGCGGGTCCGCGTTCGCCGCCAACGCCGCCGATCTGGTGGCAGTTGCGGCACTGTTTGTTTTGGAACACAATCGCGCCCTGATGTTCAAGCGCCGTCTTATGCACAAGATCAGCGGTGGGCACGGGATACTTCGACCACGCATCCATGATCGGGCTCCAGGGTGTGTAGGTCCCAAGGCGTGTGAAGATCCCCAGCGTCAAAGCGATTACAACGACCATCAGCACCGCCACGGGCCGACGCGACCAGTGCTTTTCGCCTTGTCCGGCAAACAGCGGAAGCGCGAACATGCCTAGAAGAATCAACACGGGTGCGATCAGAATCACCGGCGTTTCCAGCTTCGGCGGCATCAGCGCAAGCAAGGAAAAGAGCCACAGAAAGATAAAGTCGGGTTTGGGTGAGGTCTGGATGATGGTTGGGTCCGGCGTGCCATTGGGGCCGATGGGTCCAAAGATGAGCGCGACGGCGAGCACGCTGAGCAGCATCGCGGCCGCGAACATCGCGTCCTTCCATCCAGCGTCCGGCACAAAGGGTATGCCGGTGCGCTCGGTCAGCTGATGGTATTGGCGGTCATAGGTGGTCTTGCGCACGATGCGTCCCGGCATCGGCCAATCGTTGATGCCCAGCTTTAAGACCATCCAGACGTGCAGACCGACGAAGGCCAGCAGCGTGCCCGGCAGCACAAACACATGCAGCGCAAAGAAGCGCGTAAGCGTGGGGCCACCAATGATGGGGCCGCCCAGCATTACATGCACGAGCCGGCCACCGACCAGGGGAATGCGCCCCACGATGGCCACGCCGATGCCCAGGCCCCAGTAAGCATCCTGATCGAAGCGCATCACTTCACCGGTAAACGCCATGCCCAGGGTAAGCAAAAGCAAAAGCACACCGACCATCCAGGTGAGCTCGCGCGGGTACTTGTATGCGCCGAACAAAAACACCTGGGTCATGTGAATGAGCACGATGGCGATCATGAAGTTCGATCCCCACCCATGCATGGCGCGAATTAGCCAGCCCAGCGCCACCTGCGTGTCGAGCAGGTTGAGGCTCCTCCAGGCGTTTGAAGCCGAGGGCGCATAGATCAGTGCGAGCAGGATGCCTGTCACGATCTGTAGAATCAACAACACAAGCGCGGCGGATCCGAAGACATACCACCAGCTACCCGTCTTCTCCGGCACCTCGTGCTCGGCCATCTCCACGGTTGTGCTGATCAGGCCGGTGCGTGCTTCAAACCAGCCGGAAAGCCGCCAGGTCAGGCGGTTGGTCCCGGTGATGGCCTTCTTGGTGGCCTTCTGGTCCAGGTCGATGACCTTGTGCTCAAGGCCTTCGGCTTTTTCTTTCAGGTTCGGCTCCATCATGACTCCTTTCCATCGCCGCTGCGGGGCATCAGGTTATAGCCGATCGGGGCCTGCGCCGACGCGGCTGCGGGATCGATCTGGATGAGGTTGCGGTCCTTGGCTCCCGAGCACGCTACATCGCGCAGCGTAGGCAGTTCGCCGGCGTAAATCAACACCGTATCGCCGTCCACACGCACGTTGTACTTGTACAAGCCGCGCGGGGGAGGACCGGCGGCGACCTCACCGGTGGAGTAGTACGCTCCCCCATGGCAAGGGCAAAGAAACAGCTGCGACTGTTCAAACCAGCGCACCGGGCAGCCCAGGTGAGCGCAGTTGATTGCGAACACCTCATAAGCGGTAGGGGTGGTGCGACGCGCCCACACGGGGATCTTGGCCGTTTCGCCGTCGGTGGGCGTCCGTTCCGGATTTAGAAATTGCAGCAGGCGCGTTGCACCCACGGGCATGGCATCCAGTTTCGTGATCGGCACCCACGCGTTGTAGGAGCCATTCTTGCGAAACATCGGACTCAGCAGATAGCCCAGCAGCGGGACCGCCAACACCGCCCCGACCACCGCATTCATGCCGACGGCCAGCTGAAAAAGAAAGGTGCGGCGTGAGTGCTTGAACTTTCTTTCAGCATCGGCGTGGGAGGAAGGGGGTGCCGGCACCAGAGCGTTCTGCTCGGCGTGTGGGTGTTCCGGCTTAGGGTGTGGAAGCTCGCAATAATCGCTCATGGCTCGGGGCTCGTCGGGTGTTTGGGTGTGGCTTTGGGAACGGGTGCGTTGCTGGTTTGCGGACCGCCGGTAGCCGGGCCTGCCTGTGTTGCCGCTTGGCTTTGTGCCTTGGATGCCGCCGCGGCTGCGGACGCAGTCGCCGGGTTTGGAGTACCCTGCCCGTTAGGAAACGGTTGACCGGGTGCCGGGGTGCGATGGCTGACCATGAAGCTTACCAAGTCGGAGATTTGCTGGTCGTTCAGCGGGCCGCCTGCGTAGCCTCTCCAGTCGGGCATGCGCTGGCTGGGCTTGCCGGCGACGATCAAGGTGCGCAGACCGCCGTTGCTTACCAGCGCCAGATAGGTGGGGTCCAGGATGGACGCCGGCCCCGGAGCGTGGCAGCGCAGGCAGGCCGCGCGGTAAAGGGTTTCGCCCGCAGCGGCGTTGCCAGTGACCTGACTTTCATACGGCGGCGGAACCGCGCCATGCAGCGCATTGGCGTCGCCCCAGTGTGAAACGATGCCGTCCGCCAGGATCTGGACTTGTTGGTCGGTCAGCAAGCCACCGGTGCTGGTGGCAAAGGCCGGCATGAGCGAACCGCCGATGCCATCGGCCGTGATGGTAGCGATGTGCTGCCGCCCTGCATAGGCGATGTACGCCGGGTTGGCCAGCGAGATAGCCATGCCGTTACGACCCTCGGCGCCATGACACGCCTGGCAGTTATTCGTATACAGCAGCTTGAAGTTAGTGACCTGGTCTGGACGTGTGGCCACATAGTCCGGTCCCGGCTTTCCGGGAAAGCGGCAGCCGGCGCTTTGCAGGGCAAGGAGGCCCAGCGCCATGGTTGGCCACAGGGAAGGCCTCATTGACCACCGCCCGTTCCGCCACTACCCACGTCGCCACGCAGGCCAGCGCGCTCGGCGACTGACATCTTTTGCAGCTCCGGCGAGCGCAGATGGACGTAGCGATTGACCACATAGCCGGCGACCAGACCGAAGGCGAGCTGCGATGGAATGAACCATAGCCAATCGATACGCGCATTGAGGACCGGACTGATGAGACCGAGAACGCGCCACAAAAGCGCGGTCCAGAACAGTGGAATTATCACGCCCGCTGTCAGGATCGGACGCTTGGGATAGATCGGCAGAAGAGCGGCATACAGCAGCCCCACCAGCGGCGCGCTGATGGCTTGGATGATGAAGGCCGCAACTAACCCTTTCAGGTGAAACTCCGCAAAGAAGCTGTTGGGCCGGTCAGCCCAGGACGGAAAACCGCCCGCCGCCAGAAGGTTCATCGCATACCAGATGCTGTGATACTTGACGATGCCATACAGCGCCGCGGGCACGACCATCGCCGCGCCGCCGGCGAGGCCGCCATACAGGCCGGACACGAGGCTAAAGGTTTCCACCGATTGCATCTGCTGGTGGCCGGCGCTTGGGAACCGGGCGACGCCTTCCTTGGATCTTGAAATCTCGACCTGTTCCGGCGAGATTGGCAGAAGCTCATGATGTTCCCGTGGAAGCACCTCATGGAACCAGCCGCGCGCGGCAAACACAAAAAGCAGCACGCCCACTGCGGTGACGTAGCCCTCGGTCACCATGCCGGCAAGACTGAGCATGACGCCCAGGGCAAGCACCATGGGCCAGGCCGTCGAGGCGGGCATCTCGATGCGTGCGCCAGGATTCGACGGGCGTCGGGTTTCAACGATTTCCGGCATCGAACAAACCTCCTTCAACGACCAAAAACGTACACAACGCTGAACACCACAACCCAGATGGCATCCACAAAATGCCAATAGTACGAGAGCACCTCGAGCCGGGTTGTATCGCCGGCCTTCAACTTGCCAAAGAGGCCAAAGAAGGTCGCAAAGGAAAGCAGCAGCAGGCCCACGGTCACGTGAGTGGCATGTAGACCGACAAGTGAATAGAACGTTGTGCCAAAAAGATTTGTCCTGATCGTCAGGTGCTGGTGCGCGATCAGGCCATACCACTCATAGGCGGTAAAGCCAAGAAAGATGATGCCCAGCAGCATCGTCGCCAATAAGCGCAAACCCGCTCCCAAGCTATCCCCGCGGCGAAGCGCGGACACCGCGCTGTGCATGGTCAAGCTGCTTGAAAGCAAGCAAATGGTGGCCGGAATCGGCAGCTTCAGCACCTCGTGTGGAGTTGGGCCGCCCAGGCTGCGGCCGTTGTAGTAGACGTAGGCCACCACGAAGATGACGAACAGCGCGCTTTCAGCCAAGATGAGACATGCCATCCCAATCGTGCCCTTGTCGGGCCGCTGGCCATAGGTCTGCGCGTAGCTGATGGAGCCGGTGGTCAACGCTGAATGCACAGTCTTGTCTCCTGGGCTGAAAACTTCAAAGCTCGTAGTCGGTGTCGCGGTCGTCCGGGTACTTCAAGTCCCACAAGGGTCGCCGGCTATGCACCACAGGCTCCTCGGCGAAGTTGTAGGTCGGCGGTGGCGAGGTGGTCGACCATTCCAGCGTCCACGCGTCCCACGGGTCCGGGCCGGCTTTTGCGCCGCTGCGCAAACTTATAAAAATATTCCAAAGAAAGATAGCGACCCCGGCGATCTGAAAGATCACACCGATGGACGTAAACAGGTTGAGGTACGCCCAATGACGATCAACCTCATAGGTATACACACGACGCGGCATGCCCATCAGACCCGTGAAGTGCATGAGGTCGAAGGTAAGGTGAAACCCGAATAAAAACAGCCAAAAGTGCCATCGGCCAAGGCGCTCGTTCAACATGCGGCCGCTCATCTTAGGGAACCAGTAATAGAACGCGGCAAAGATCATCATCAAGATGGCACCGACCAGAACGAAGTGGAAGTGTCCGATAACGAAGTAGCTGTTGCCCAGCTGCCAGTCGAACGGCGATACCGATAGGATGATGCCCGTCAAACCGGCGAGCAGGAAGTTGAAAAGAAAGCCGGCGGAAAACAACATGGGTGTGGCGAAGCGAATGTGACCGCCCCACATGGTTGCGAGCCAGTTGAAGATCTTGATGCCCGTCGGGATGGCGATGATCATCGTGGACAGTGTGAAGAAGGCGTTTGGCCCGGGCCCTAGACCCACCGTAAACATGTGGTGCGACCACACGCTAAGGCTGATGAACCCGATGGCTACCGTCGCAAGCACCATCGCCGGATACCCGAAGATTACCTTGCGTGAAAACACCGGGATGATCTCATTGGCAAACCCGAAGGCGGGCAGCACAAGGATGTACACCTCGGGATGTCCGAAGATCCAGAAGAAATGCATCCACATCACGGCCGAGCCGCCGGCCTGCGTATCGAAGAAGTGCGCTCCCAGATAGCGGTCGAGGCACAGCATGATCTGCGCCGCGGTCAATGGGCTCACAGCAACCAGCACAAGAAAGCAGGTGACCGCATACAGCCACACCAGCAGGGGCATCCGCATCGGACGCATGCCACGGCAGCGCAGGCTGATGGTGGTGGTGAGGATGTTGAGCGCGGTGCCAATGGAGCCGATTCCACTAAGCAAAACACCAAGGGTCCAGTAATCTGTCGCGTGGCCTGGCGAGAAGACTTTGCTGGTAAGAGGCGCATAGGCAAACCAGCCCACGTTCGGCGCCGTGCCTGTGCCGTACAGGCCATCGCCACCGAACACGCTGTAGTACAGCAGAAGGCCGCCAAAGAAGCTCACCCAGAAGCTGAAGGCATTCAAGCGCGGAAACGCCATGTCGCGTGCGCCCAGCATCAGAGGGACCAGAAAATTGCCGAAGCCGAACAGCACCGGCATACCCACAAAGAACACCATGGTGGTGCCATGCATGGTGAACAGCGCGTTGAAGGTCCCGGCGTTGACCACATGCAGGCCCGGCCAGGCCAGTTGCACGCGCATCACCGTAGCCTCAAGGCCGCCGATGACAAGAAACAGCAACGCCGACAGCATGTACAGTATCCCGAGGCGTTTATGATCCGTAGTGGTCACCCATCCATGCAGGTATTCCACAAGGATGGAGCGCCGGTACGTCTCCACGACATCCGCTGACGTGTCCTCGATCTCGTGAGTTGGAGCCTTCGTTGCCATGCTGTGTCCTTTGCGGCTGCGGTGTAAGGAGCTAATGCAACGATTCCACGTAAGCGGTAACGCGGGCGATCTGACCATCATCGAGGTGCATGGCCGGCATCAGCGCCCCGTCTTTGTAATGTGCGGGTTCTTTGATCCATTGCGCCACGTTGGGCGCTGTATTGGGCACCGTGCCCGCGGCCAGCGTATCCCGGCTGGCGAAGTGGGTAAGGTCGGGACCAAAGCGTCCATCCGCCACGGTGCCGCGAATTCGATGGCAGTTCATGCAGGCGTTCTGTTCAAACACCGCCCGGCCATCCTGCACGTTTGCGGCCTGCTCCGCGGGCGCGGCCTGATGTTGCAGCCAGCCATCAAAAACCGCGGGCGTTTGGGCATAAACGCGAATCAGCATCTTCGCATGCTGAGTGCCGCAGTACTGGGCGCACTGGCCGAGATACAGATCGGGCGTGCGAGGGTCGAACCACATCACGTTCACCTTATTGGGAATCACGTCCAGCTTGCCCGCCAGCCGGGGCACCCAGAAGCTGTGGTCGGTATCCGCGGAGATCATGCTCAGGTACGTCGGACGAGGATTTTGCGCGTCTACAACGGGCACGTGAAGCTCATTGGCGGTCACCACATCGGTGCCGGTGTAACGGTACTCCCACCAGAATTGATGGCCAACGACCTGCACCTGCAAGGCTGTCTTAGGCGGGTGCGCCGTTTCAGTCGCAATAATCACGCGTGCAGTGGCCAGAAACAATACCAGCACGATCAGGATCGGAATCACGGTCCACGACAACTCAATCTGGTTCGAGCCATACGTCTGCATGGGCTCGCGCTGTTCTTGTCCGGGGCGCTCGCGGAAACGAACAATCGCGATGACCAGAAGCGTTCCCACAATCGCAAAGATGGAGCCCGTCACCGCCAACGCCAGAAACGAAAGCGAACGTATGGAGGAGGCTGGCGTGGCCGCGGCGGAGAAGATGTTCGTGGGAAAGCGAGCGTAGGCCAGATAGCTGGAAAGGTGCCGCAAATTGTTCATAGCCGCCCCCTCCGTAGTATGGGATCGTTACACTTCGTGAAGCTCGCAAGGAGCAGTGAAAGCTTTTACCAAGAGGGACTACAGCAAAGTTACCCTTCGCGGTGCGGCTATGCAGGCATGACGTTTCAAAACGCTAGATCTTTGTGAATACAGGGAGCTCGTGGTTTGGTGATCGGCGTCGGAAAGCAACGCGCAAATCATGAAGTTTGGGGCAAGTGCACCAAGATGCCTTTCGTTTCTTACTGCACACAGGTCGCCAACGTTGATCTCAGGTAACAACTTACTTCTACCACGTCGGGTCCCCGCTTCCCCTGCAAACCAAACTTGCAAACTGAGCAATGCCGAGGCACCTTTGGATCGCTGCGATGCGATCAAGGTAGCAAACTTACCATGCCATCCGTGAGGCTGTCATCAAGGCCCCGTCCCTGGGGAACCAGCACCCTACAGCCGTATCGGTTAGCCCTTGGCCCGCAGCTATCCATTGGCTCGCAGCGCGACGGTGAACACCGATCCATGCCCGGGCTGGCTGATGACGCGAAGGTGCCGCCGTGGGCTTCCCGATGTGATGGCCAGACCATGCAGGTGCCGAGCTGCGTCTGCTTTGCTCCCGTCCGCGGTAGAAGCGTTCAAAGATCAGCGTCTGCTCGGGGAGTTTGAGCCAAGTGGTTCTCGATTTAAGGACTGCTTGCAAACCTCGGTTTTGAGAACAGCCGAGTTCATGGTCTGCATTCTGTCAGCTAACTATGTATTCCGGTGTTAAAGTGTTGTTGCGCTCCTAACCGCCGTACCGTTAGGCGGATTTACATCCGCATCCGTATTGCATAATGTAAGTCCGGCTTCGTGAAAGCCTGGATTTCGGAAAGCTTGCCCCAGCTCAGAACAGGGTTCTCCCCCACGTGAAGATGATTCGGTCGGATTCGAAGCACTGATAGCGCCGATTTTGCTTAACGGAACCAAGGCCTTGAACGAAGTACCTTTGCAGAGAAGCCGCTTGAGCGCTCTCCTTTCCGGTGAACAGAGTTGTGCTCCACTGACGTCCACCTTTCCAATACAAAGAGCGGCACATCTCTTCTCACATCGAAAGAACCAGGTGCTTCGAAGCGATTGTGTGTGAGCGCATCTAAGAATTCGATAAGAACATCGCGTTCCAAAAGAATATGATTTAGTGTCTCAAGAGTCGCTGGTGTAGGCGAGCCAGTCCTGTCCAGGGCTCAACGCCCCCAAATGATTGCCGCTTCTGTATACAAGCTCTCTTCATTATCAGCTTGGCAGCCGCCGCTCCGCCGGCAAGATGCACGCCTTGGAGATCAAGCTCCGCGATGGATGGACAAGAACCGGGTCGGACCCGCCGCGCAAGAGGAGACCACCAAGGATAGTCTCCGCAGGCAGATTAGCTGATTCTTGCGTAAGTCTGCCGTCTCGGTTTCATCCATACCATTCAACATGTAGAACTGAGTTTGTGGTTCCCGGCAGTTAAGTTCATTGCTCACTCGTGATTACAGGCTTTACGCCTTCCGAGAAGGACAACGGACTCCACATCGGAAAATGAAAAACCTGATCCGAGAATAAGCAGATCTCCCGCAGATCAAACGACCGCAGCATCATCTCGCGGAGGTTGCTTGAATTTTTACTCTGCAAAAACGACTGCGGTAGAACAACACCGAACACAGTCCTGCTTCAGGTAGGGGAGTGTTCGCGACAACATCTCTGACGTCTTGTTTACATACGTGAGTTCTGTTTCAGCCTCCGCGTATGTCTTCTGCTCTTGCACTGAGAAGTTGTCAAATGGCGGATTGGCAAGCAGGATCGTGCTCTTCTTCGCCTGTTCCTCAAGGCTGTTTGGACGAAACATGTCACCACGCTGCAGATCCCAGCCATTTGGATTTGGGATGTCTGTCAATGTGAGCGAAAGACGTGCCAACTCTAACGCAAACGCGTCTATGTCGGCACCATGCAGCCGGCTTCGCAGATAGGGTCCACGCTTTCGCGGAGTCGCCCGTTTCTCGGGCAGAAGCTCCGTCAAGAGCCGCATCGCTGAAACGAGAACCGCAGCGTGACCGCAAGCGGGCTCGAAGACGCTCCTGTCTTGAACTTAAATCTCCTCGATCCAATCCTTTAGATTCCCGACCACATATCGACAAAAAACGACGGAGTGCTGTGCGTGCCGAGCTGTGTTCTCGTTTCTTTCGAGATCAACGTATTTTCGTACACATACGCCAACGACTCGGTAGTCGTGAGCGCAAGACTGCTAAACCTACTGATCGCCTCCGCTGCATGTTGCAGCCCCCCTCGCTCGCGCTTCGTTCGAGTCGGTAGAGCCGACGTCCCACAATGACCTGCAAGCCTGATGAAGACATCGCCTACATTCCTCACGTCGAGGTCGTTGAAACCAGGGACCTGCTATCGCGCAGAAATTTTTCGGAGAGAAGCCATAAGATGGTCTGAAGGAGCCGTTACCCTGTTTCGGGTGATACGTCGGCAAGCGGAAGGTCGGCCTTCAGCATAGCACGATACTTCCGATCAATGACTCAAATGAGCTTCCGCCCTGCGCTTCCACCAAGGATAAGAGGCCCAAGTCCACAAAGCTGAGCTCGTACTCGCTCTTAAACCGGCCCCACGTCTTCGCATGGTAAACGGCTTCTGGCGCAAACTCATCTTTCTTGAACTCAAAAAATCGTCAAACCTGATCACTTGTAATACTCTCCATGCGCGCAGATCGTGAGTCAGTAGGAGCCTGTGCGAACGCCCCCAGAGACCAGACTGGCCCGTTCTGGAAGCGAAGTCGAGCTCAGGAGTTCGGACGCTAACCGTAGCCCGCCAACGGCGGAAGAATAGCTTCAGGTACAAGCGTTGCCAGCACTGAGCTCTCCTCTTAGGTCTTTCTATGCACCACAGGTGGTGCATCAATTATCGCATGGCTCACGATCTAATGAAGTACCGCGTACCCCGCTAGATATACCAGGAAGGCGAACGTAGGCGGAGAAATGGACAGCAAACGGATGCTAAAGCGTCAGTGCACTCATTGAGGGCAGATTGGTAATGGCAAGTCGGCTTCTCGTCAGCAATCCGGCGAGACGTTCTCGATTGACTCCTCGCCTGGGCAAGCAGGGCCACTTTGCTAAGTCCCTCCAGTTAGGGAACCCGCATCAAGCTCGTCGTGCAGGCACAATCTCAGCCCGACAACATCGCCAGCACCCCACTGCTCACCGCAACCTTCGTGCGACCGGTCTGTCCGGTCGCATAGAAGTGCTGTCAGCGTCATTCCACGATGGAACTATACTGATAATTTGGACGCATCGGGCCATCATCAGTAAATGCCACGTACACGGATGGACGGACTCGTGCTTGGCAGATGATTGAAGTCTATCTTGGACCGGCGGGCCAGGGGACGGCGGAACTCGTCATACCCGATCCAGGGACTTGCGGCAATGGGTTTGCGTGTGCCGTCTCCCGTTCGCTGCCTCAACCTGAATGAGCAGGTTGCCCAGAACCTGCACGCCTGCACCCGCCTCTACGCGCAAGGACGGGCAAGAGATGTGCTCGACATCCTGCTCATCAGCTCACTCGGTAAGCTGGACCTCAAGGCAGTACAAAAGGCCGCCGAGCAGGTCTTCGCGGAACGAGCCACACATGGCTTCCCACTGGCTATCGCCATACCCGCAGCATGGCATGGGGAGCTCGAAGTGACCGCGAAGGAGCTTGGCTATCCGGCGACTTCAAGTACAGAGATCGTGGCAAGGGTCCAAGCCTTCGTTGATCGTGTGAGCCGGACCGACTGATCGTGAAATCGTCGCTCCGTTTGCAGTGCAGCGCTGTGCAAGCCCATGCGGTGAGTTATCCCGATCAAAGGAGTTCTTCTTAAACAGCCCCTGCTGCGAAAACAGCCATTTGGATTTGCTGGGAATTGTCGTAGAGTGTTGAAAAGAATGGTGGACGCGGTAGGGATCGAACCTACGACCAGTCGATTAAGAGTCGAATGCTCTACCAACTGAGCTACGCGTCCATTTTGAATAAATCGCTTATCCTCTAATTGTGGACAAGTGGCCGAAAACAGAACGTCCTACCCGCTCGACTCTCCAAGAATAGCATGAAGCAGCAGTCGATTCCCCGCCGCTGCCCTTGTGCTCACACGAAATCGACCTGAGCGCGATGCGGAATGATCCCTCGCTCAAAACCCATATCCAGCAACTTGCGGATTGCCTCGCGCCCGTCTTTGCCATAATCAAGCGTCCGCTCGTTCACATACATTCCTACAAACCGATTTGCCAGCGTGGTGTCCAGATCGCGCGCAAACTGCATCGCGTATTCCAGACCCGCCTCGCGGTTGTCCAGCGCGTGCTGGATGCTCTCGCGCAGGGCGTCCGTCGTCGTCTTCATCACCTCAGGTCCCAGGCTACGCCGGATCGCATTTCCACCCAGTGGCAGCGGCAGTCCGGTTTGCTCCCGCCACCATTGCCCCAGGTCCAGGATCTTCGCCAACCCATCAGTCGCGTAGGTCAGCTGCCCCTCATGGATGATCAGGCCCGCGTCGAACTCCCCCGAGACCACCGCCGGAATAATCTTGTCGAACGGCACCACCACCGTCTCGACCTCTGGATGAAACAGTCTTAGCGTTAGATACGCCGTCGTCAGCGCGCCCGGGATAGCGATCCGCAGCTTCTTGACCTCCTCTAGCGAAAGCTTGCGGGGTGCCACGATCATCGGGCCGTAGCCCTCGCCAACGCTGCCCCCACAGGGCATCAGCGTGTAATGCTCCTGCAAATACGGGTAGGCATGAAAGGAAATGGCCGTCACGTCGAAGAACTGCTCGTCGATCGCGCGCCGGTTCAGCGTCTCGATGTCGGTTAGCACATGGGTAAATTTGTAGCCGGGAACCCGGACCTTGCCTGTCGCCAAACCATAAAACATAAAGGCGTCGTCGGAATCGGGGCTGTGGGCGATGCTGATATCGTGAAGGCCGTTGCTGGTGCTCATGGTGCTCATTGTCCTGGAGTACGGTTCGGCGATGATGCGGATGCAGGCTATTTGCGGCCTGAAACCATCGTGCTGTAAAGGATCGCGGCCGCAACGATCTTGACGGCTTCACCCGGGAGAAACGGGAGCACGCCGAGACGTAACGCTGTGCCCGCATGTAAATGGAGCAGGGTCGCCAACCAGGTCGCCCCAAAAAGAAAGATAAGCACTGTCGCCAAAGTTGCCGCAACCAAGCCCCGCACAAACGCGCTCTCCACGGTACGAAGAGAACGCACCAGCCATCCCGCCGCTGCCGCCGCTGCCGGATATGACAGCAGATAGCCACCCGTAGGCCCCATGAGCTGCGCCACGCCACCTAGTCCTAATGGGCTAAAGACCGGCAACCCCGCCACGCCCTCGCCAAGGTAAAGCAGCATCGTCCCAAACCCAGCCGCTGGTCCGAGCAACATACCGACCAGTAGCACCGCGAACGGTTGCAACGTCAACGGCACGGGCGAAAACGGCACCGGCAATGAGATATGCGCGGCCAACGCTACCAGAACTGTTGCCATAACGGCGATCGCTATACGGCCCGGTAGCGAGGCGGAACCCGTCTCCATCAAGTGCGGCGGAATGGAGGGTCGTGCAATCGTGAGCATGGGCGCATCCTTCCTGGAAGACAACGCGTACAGGTAAAGCATAGCAACATCCAGGCAGAAAAGCTGCTCACCTAAAACGAATATGCAGCGAAAGTTTACAAAACCACTGCTCAACATTTACAAAACCACTGCTCAACATTCGTTTTGTTCTCGCGCCCTATTTTAAAGGATACAAAATTGGTTCGCGTGCATAAAAAGGGCTGTTTTTCCTTGACGGAGCGCCCGAAAACTCGCAAGCTATCGAAGATGGCCGCAACTGTACAAAAAGAAAATAGCGCCACACGCGGATGGCGTTGGGTGCTCGGCAATCGCCGGCGCATGGCCACGGTCGCTGCCGCCGGTCTGGCAATCAGCCTCGGCTATCACGTTGTCTTCGGCCAGAACGGCCTTACCGCCTACAGCCAGAAGCGGCAAAACAGCGTCGCGCTCGATCGCGAACTCTCCCGCCTGACACGCGAGAACGCTGAGCTGAAGAGCCATGTCGAGCACCTCCAGAACGACCCCTCTGCCATCGAGCGCCAGGCTCGCGAAGAACTCCACTACGCCCGTCCCGGCGAGGTAATCGTGTCCCTCCCAGCCACTCCCGTGAGACCATAACGCTTGTCCCATCAGTCATTCCGATGAGGACTGCGTACCCTGCCTGCCAACTCACAACGCCGGATGCGCAACCGTCGGCTCTGCCGACTGCTTTTTATGGATATGCTTTCTAATATCCGGATAAAACTCGATCAGTAGAGCCCCGATCGACCCCTCCGCCGTCACCTGAAATCCTTGCTCGATCGTCAACTCAGCCCCACGATCCGCCTTCGGATAGTACAGGTTGGAGAGGCCGCCCGCCGCGATATTGCCCAGCACGTTCGACCAATTGGGCTGCAACTTTCCGTTATCCCCGTGGCAAACCACCGTCGTGCTCAGCGAATAGAAAAAACGCTTCTTAAACGATCCCTTACCCATTCGATAGTAGCGGGCATCTTGGTGGAGCAGCACCGGCAGAACGCCGTTGCCGATGATCGTCCCATCGAACTGGTCCACATAATTCGCGCCATAGCGTTCCCCAAAGCCCGCCCACCCCTGGCCATACCCGTGGTGTGTACCATTTGGGTCGATGGAGCTGTGGGAGTCCGTCGCCTGCCCATAGCCCGATGTAATGAAAGCGAGCGCAAACTGATACGGATCGATCGCGCTCCTGAAAGCCGCCCGCATCTTCTGCCCTGGACCGAGCGGCAATGCCGTGCCGCCTAGCACCGCGTTGAAGTTCGGCACTACCCCCGCCATGCGTTGATGCAACTCTTGTTGCAGCTGCGCTTCCGCCTCTTTTCGCTTCTCCTCCGGCGTGAGCGGTTGTTGCGGAACAGTCGCGGAAACCGGCGGCGGCGTCTGTTTGATCGGGTTCGTCTGGCTTGAGGAAGAGTTCTGCTCCGAGGTATCGAGCATCGCTGACGGCGCATCGGGAAGGTTGCTATCCACCCGGTACATCGGCTGCTGCGCGTTTGTGAGGGAAGAGAGCAGGAAGACTATAGGAGAAGTCTTGAGCAAAAAGGAGCGGACAGTCGGAAAAAGCACTTCTTAAGTTTACCTGAGTGCGACTCTTCCAACTGCTAACTTGGTTGCATGCTCTTTCCGCGCATCTTTGTTGGCCTTGTATTTGTCTTGTACACGGCGACCATAAGCGCGCAGCAGCCGCTCACGGGCGACTACGCTGGCACCCTCGGTCCGATACACCTCATCGTGCACCTCAAGCAAACCGAAGCTGGCACGCTGGCCGCTACGCTCGACAGCCCAGACCAAGGCGCAACCGGCATTCCCGCCGAGACCGTCACTCTCGCCGCCGGACATCTCTCCGTCGCATTCTCATCCCTCCATGCCACCTACATCGCCGACCGAAGCACCGACGGACGAACCCTTACCGGCACCTGGACCCAAGGTGCATCCACTCCGCTCGTCCTTCACGTGCAAGAGCCCTTCGTTTCCGCCGCCACACCCTCGCCCATCGACGGCGACTGGACAGGCACGCTCGCCACGGCGGCCAGCCCGCTTATCCTTTTGCTGCACATTAAGAGCGACCGCCACGGCACTGAGTACCTCACCTTCGACTCCCCCGCGCAGCATGCGAACGGCCTGATCGCCGACCATGTTACCTTCACCCGGAAGGATGGAAGCCAGCAGCTCTCCTTCGATCTCGTCGCCGTTCACGGCCACTACACCGGCCAACTCAGCTCCGAGGGCACTTCCCTCGCGGGGGCATGGACCCAGGGAGGCACAGCGCCGCTAACGTTCACCCGCGTTCCCGTCTTCGTTCCCGCAGCCAAGCCATCCCTTGCAGACGGCGAATGGGCTGGCACCCTCACCACGCCCAAGGGCGACCTCCACACTCTCCTCCACGTTCGCAGCGACCGTACCGGCACCGAGTACATCACCCTCGACAGCCCCGACCAGCTCGCCACCGGCTACGAAGCCATACACGCCTCGCTTACCGGACGCACACTCAACTTTGATCTCCCCCAACTCCACGCCACCTTCTCTGGCACCGTCGCACCCACCAACCTCGACGGCACGTGGACCCAAACCATCCCGATGCCCATTCACCTTACGCGGCTGCCCGCAACCGCGCCCGCGCAGGCAGGCCCCCAGCCAACTCCGCTCCCTCTCACTGCTCTCCCCGCTCACCTCGACGCCGAACTCAAGCCCCTCCTCGAGAACCCCGCCCTCGCCGGAGCAAGCAACATCGGTCTCGCCATCGGACTCGTCTCCCATGGCGAACGCCGCATCCTTGCCTACGGTGCAGCGACTCCAACCTCCGTCTTCGAGATCGGGTCGCTTACCAAGACTTTTACCGGCCTCCTCCTCGCCCAGGCTGTCACCGCAGGCACCGTTCAGCTCGACACCCCCGTCCGCACCCTCCTCCCGCCCAACACCGTCCTCGATCTAAACTCCCCTGAGATCACCCTCCTCTCCCTCGCCACCCACCACTCCGGTCTCCCCCGCCTCCCGGACAACCTCCACCCCGCCAACCCCCTCAACCCCTACGCCGACTACACCCTCGCCAACCTCTATAGCTTCCTCGCCACCTACGGCACTGCCCGCCCACCATCCGCCCCATTCCTCTACAGCAACGTGGGCGCAGCCCTCCTTGGACAGGCCCTCGCCGCCAGGTCCAGCACAACCTACGCCGCCCTGCTGCAAAAAGACGTGCTGACTCCTCTACGCATGACGCACACCTTCCTCGCCGTTCTTTCTGGCGATGGCGCATCCATGCTCCCCGGCCACACCGAGGACGACCGGCCCACTTCCGCGTGGGACCTTGATGCCTTCGCTCCTGCTGGCGGCCTTCATGCCACCGCCGGCGACCTGCTGCTCTATTTGGAAGCCCAGCTCCATCCGTCCGAAACGATGCGCCAGCCCATCACACTCCAGCACCAGCTTCAAGCCGACGCGGGCGAGAACAAGATCGCCATCTCCTGGCTCTTCGATCCCCTCACGGGCGATTACTGGCACAACGGCGGCACCGGCGGCTTCACCTCCTACGCCTTCTTCAACCTCCAGCGTGATGTCGCCGCCGTTGTTCTCGTCAACCGAGCCAGCGGTCTGGCCGATTCGTTGGGCCGTCAAATCTCCGCCCTGCTCGAAGGTCGCCTCCCCACCCCACTACAGCGCTGACCGGAGTACCATAAACGTGTGCCGAAATACTCCATCGTCGTCCCCTTCCACAACGAAGAAAACAACGTCACCGCCCTCTACGACCGCCTCAAAAGCGTCATGGAATCGGTCGGCGACGACTTCGAGCTCGTCTTCGTAGACGACGGCTCCCGCGACCGCACCTACCGCCTCCTCGAGGAGATCGCCGCCGTCGACTCCCGCGTCCTCGTCATCAAGCTCCGCCGCAACTTCGGCCAAACCTCCGCCCTCGCCGCCGGCTTCGACCACGCCCAGGGCGAGTTCATCCTCGCCATGGACGGCGACCTCCAGCACTCGCCCGACGAGATTCCCCTCTTCCTCGCCAAACTCGAAGAAGGCTACGACGTCGTCTCCGGCTGGCGCACCGCCCGCGTCGACAACGTCCTCATGCGCCAAGCCCCCTCCCGCGCCGCCAACTGGCTCATGGCCCGACTCTCCGGCGTTCCCATCCACGACTTCGGCACCACCTTCAAGGCCTACCGCCGCGAAGTCATCCAGAACATCCCCCTCTACGGCGAGATGCACCGCTTCATCCCCGCCCTCGCCTCCTGGTATGGCGCAAGCATCTGCGAGATCCCCATAACCGTCGTCGAGCGCGAACACGGCAAAAGCCACTATGGCCTCTCCCGCACCGTCCGCGTCTTCTTCGACCTCCTCACCATCCGCTTCCTGCTCAAATACATGACACGGCCCCTGCACTTCTTCGGGTCGGTCGGCGCGCTTGGCCTCTTCGGCGGCACCGCTCTCGCCGCGTGGCTCCTCGCCCTCAAACTCATCACCCACACCGACGTGGCCGACGATCACGGCCCCCTTTTCGTCCTCGCGAGCGTCCTCATCCTCGCCAGCATCCAGATGATCGGCATCGGCCTCCTCGGCGAGCTCCAGGTCCGCCACTTCCACACCGGCAACCAGCGCGCCCCTTACGCCATCGACCGCATCCTCAGACTCCGCTCCGAAGAAGGCCTCCTACAGTAGGTTCCCGCCGTCTGTTTCTTTCTGTCTGCTGGTTCCCGTGGTGCCGCGTCTCAGTCTCAGGCATCTTTATCGCATGCTCGCTCCTCACGGACCAACCCTGATCGCGGCACCACTTGTAGCAGCTCCGCCACTCGCAACAACCACTCCCGCGTCGTCATTTCTTCCCATCCTTCCATGATGATGGCCGGATGGAACACGCGTTCCACCGCCTCAGATAAAGAGGCATCATCGTGACCGTATTGTTTGAGGAACTGCTCGATGTCGGCTATGGTTCCGCGCACCTCGTCGTCCGACGAAACGTGGACATACTTGGGAATAATGGTTCCAAATCCGGCCCTTCGATAGCGAAGTCCTGATGGAACCATCCGTCCAACAGGTTCCGCAAACAAGGGAAAGGAGCTTCGTCGGAACATAACGGCACAGCTGATGTCGGGTTACCTCTAAACCAATTGAGCAGCCTCATGCCTGTAGTAGCTCTTTCACCTTGAGCAGCCACTCATAGGTAGTTAATCCGTCCCATCCCTCCACAATGATGCAGGGAAAGAAAACCCGGTCCATTGCCTCTTTCAGAACTGCGCTGTCCACGCCATAACGGCGGATAAAGCGGTCGATGTCCTCGATGGTTCTCCTTCGCTCAAACTCTGTCACTTCGTTCTTAAAGTTGGAGACAATGACTTTAAAGTCATCACTTTCAAGCAAATAGTCCTGATGAAACCATCCCGCGAGCAGGTAAGCCAAATAAGCGAAATCTCGCACTTCCGTAGTCTCTAAAAGTATAGATTCAAGCAGCTCAGGCATATTTCCTCCGGATTTAGGGCTGAGGGAAGGCGGTAAGAACGAAATAAACACGGCTACCCACTTGCGTCTTTCTAAGAACGATCAGTACGTTGCTCATCGACTGTATGGAACTGCCGCCTCGAACAATGCCGGCCCCGACGTTCGAACCAGCTTTGTACGAGAAGACATAAGACCGTTTTCCTCCCATCTGCGCCCAACTTCTGATCCCATTCTCTTCAGCCTTCAGCGCGCGCGAGATCACATCTTCCGCAATGCGCAATGAACTAAACGAAGAAGCAGCCGGTATCTTGGGTTCGCTCACCAACCGAGCCCGTAGCGCTTCTTCGGTCTGCCCCACATGCTTTGCGATTGTGTGTCCTCCCGCCGCCTCCTCGGCCACCAGCGAGAACCGTCCCGCCCGCACCGCCAGTATCCGCTCCGCGCCCAGCCCCAACGACACGGTCAACGGCACGGCAATGTCGATTCCTACGCCCGTGTAATACGCCGCCTGATCCGACGCTCCAAGCTCCCGCGCCAACGCCTCGCCCGCCTGCTGCGTCAGATCCTCCGTCGGCTCTCCGCTCCATAGCTGCCGGGCCGACGCTTGCCCGCTGTCCAGACCATGCGCCACCAGCACACCGCCACCCACCTTCGTCAGCATCGTCGGTTCCGGCGTCAGCAACAAAGCGCCTCCCCCAACCAGCTGCACCGCGCTGAACAGCAGCCCTGCCCCGCCCCACAGCCGGTTGATCGTCTTGCTGTGCTGGCTGAGGGTCTTTCCTTCCAACACCGCTGCCAATTGCACCGGCGACATCATGATCGTCAACCCGTCTTGCGCCGCATCCTCGCCCATCGCGGCATCTTACACCTCCCCGCGACAGCACCGTCTACACTCAATCAAGATGCGCCTCTTCACCCGCTACATCCTCGCCGAAGTCGTCTCCCACGCCCTACTCGGTGGCGCGCTCTTCACCTTTGTCCTCTTCATGCGCGACCTCGGCAAGATCCTCGAGCTCGTCGTCCGCAACTCCGCCTCGCTCTTCGACATCGCCCGCATCTTCGCCTACACCCTCCCCAACGCCCTCACCGTCACCATCCCCATGGCCGTGCTCGTCGGCATTCTGCTCGGCCTCTCGCGCCTCGCAGCGGACTCCGAGATCACCGCCATGCGCGCCTGCGGCATGGGCGCTTGGACCTTCGTCCGCATCGTGTCGATCTTCTCTGTCGCCGCCCTCGCGCTGGGCCTTCTCAACTCCGTCTTTCTCGCCCCACGCTCCGCCGCCGCGCTCCTCGCCCTCGAAGACTCGCTCAAGACCTCGCAGGCTTCCTTCGAAGTCCAACCCCGCGTCTTCTACGAGGACTTCAAGAACTACGTCCTCTACGTCCAGGACGTCCGCCCCGCCGCCGGAGCCGCCATCTGGCACCATGTCTTTCTCGCCGATGTCGCCGAGCCCGCCGCCCCCCACGTCACCACCGCCGATCAGGCCCTCGTCGTCAACGGCGCCCGCGGATCGGAAGACGCTCTGACCCTCCGCCTCCACCTGACCGAAGGCGGCCAGCACCAGCTCACCGCCGGAGACCCCAACCAGTACGAGGTCTCCACCTTCTCCACCATGAACCTCCCCATCCAGACCGGCGCGCAGGAGGACACCCACGTCTCCCGCTCCGACACCCCCCTCCACGCCCTTCCCTTGCGCGAACTCTGGAACCGCGCACGCGGTCCCAATGGTCGTGTTTACCGGATCGAGCTCTACACCCGCTTCTCCTATCCCTTTGCCTGCCTCGTCCTCATGCTGGTTGGCGTCCCCCTCGGCCTTTCATCCAAGCGTGGCGGTAAGTCCACCGGCTTCGTCCTCACCATCCTGCTCGTCTTCCTCTACTACTTCCTCGCCTCCGTCGGCACCGCCTTCGCCAAGTCCGGCAAGCTCTCCCCGTTCCTCGGTGTCTGGAGTGCCAACCTCCTCTTTACCGTCTCCGGCATCCTCCTCCTTCAGCAACTCTCCCGCGGCGGCATCGCCCTCAGCTACGTCTCCACGCTCGTGCAGAAGCTCGGTCGCGTCCTCAATCCCCGCCTGGCCCGCCTCTTCGCCCGCAACCACGATTCTTCCCGAGCCAGCCTCACAGTCCTCGTCCGCCGTACCCTCCGCATCCGCTTTCCTCTCTTGCTCGACGACTACGTCATGCGCGAGTTCTCCCTCAACTTCGCCCTCGTCCTCGCCACCCTCGTCATGCTCTTCCTCGTCTTCACCTTCTTCGAGCTGATCGGGGACATGATCCGCAACCGCACCCCGCTCGTCACCGTTGGCGACTACCTGCTCAACCTTATCCCCTTCATCCTGTCGCAGGTCACGCCACTCTGCTCGCTGCTCGCCGTCCTCATCACCTTCGGCGCGCTCAGCCGCACCTCCGAGCTGACCGCGATGAAGTCCTCCGGCATCTCCATCTACCGCATCGTCGCCCCCGTGCTGGTGTTGGCCGCCATCCTCTCCGCCGCCCTCTTCGCCTTCGACGAGTTCTACCTCCCCGACGCCAACCGCCGCCAGGAGGCCGTCCGCTCCGTCATCAAAGGCCGTCCCGCCCAGACCTTCCTTCGCCCCGACCGCAAATGGATCTCCGGTCAGACCGACAAACCCGGCGATCCCACCCGCATCTTCTACTACCAGTTCTTCGACCCCGATAAGGACGTCTTCGCGAATCTCACCGTCTTTGAGTTCGATCCCACCACCTTCGCCCTTACGCGCCGCCTCTTCGCCGGCTCCGCCCGCTGGGACGACCGCGTCAACCGCTGGGTCTTCGAGAACGGCTGGCAGCGCACCTTCGCGAGCGAAACCACCGCAACCTTCCAGCCCTTTACCCTCGCCACCTTCCCCGAGATCCGCGAACAGCCGAGCTACTTCAAAAAGGAAGACCTGCAATCCCAGCAGATGTCTTACACCCAGCTCTCCCATTACATCGGCGACCTCAAGCAGTCCGGCTTCGACACCAAACGCCTTAAGGTCCAGCTCGACAGGAAGCTCGCCTATCCACTCATCACCCTCATCATGGCCGTGCTGGCGATCCCGTTTTCGCTCCAGGCCGGCAAACGCGGCAGCCTCGCTGGAGTCGCCATCGCCATCGGCGTAGCCATAGCCTACTGGGTCGTCGACGGTACGTTCAGCGCCATGGGCAACACCAATACTCTTCCCGCCGTGCTCGCCGCCTGGTCTCCCGACCTGCTGTTTGCCATGGCTGGCACCTGGCTCCTACTACGCACCCAGACCTAGAGGCGGACGCCATGCGTTTCAGTTGTCATTCCCGAAGGGAATCTGCCTTTTGAGCACCATAACATCAGGCAAACCGCTTAGTTCGCCCCCATGTTTCCCGCCCCATACTGAGGCTCCGCCACGCCCATCAGGTATTTATCGAACCAATTTACAATATGCTCCAGCCGCTCGACCCGATGCCACGGCTGCCCGCTGCGCGACAACTCATGACTCTCCCCCGGGAACCGCACCATTACCGTATCGATCTTCCGGTACTTCAGAGCGCGATAAAAGTCCTCGCCTCCGGCCGTAGGCGGAGTTCGGTAATCCGCCTCGCCTAGAATAAACATCATCGGCGTCTGAATATTGTTTACAAAAGTAATCGGCGAGTACTTCTTGTATTCCTCCGGATGGTCGAACGGCGCACCCTCGAACCACGTCGGCTGAAATAAAGTGAAGTCCGCCGTGTACCACCAGTTAGCCCAATCCGTAATGTCCCGCTGAGCCACCGCCGCCTTGAAACGGTTCGTATGCGTCACCACCCAATCTGTGAGCAACCCCCCACCACTGCCGCCCGTAACTCCCATCTTCGACTCATCCACATACCTCAGCTTCACCACAGCATCTACGGTATCCATAAGGTCATGAAAATCATCGCCTGGATAATTATGCTGAATCACATTCGCAAACTGCTGTCCATAGGTCGTCGATCCTCGCGGATTCGGATACACCACCACATACCCTTTGGCAGCCATCCACTGCATTTCTTGATCGAATACCCAGCCATACGCCGCATGTGGCCCGCCATGGATATTGAGGATCAGCGGATACCTCTTTCCCGCGCTGAAATCCGGCGGTCGCTGGACAAACGTATCGATCTTTTCCCCACCAGTATCCTTTGCGTTGGCTGTAGGAGTTACCTCTAGGTCCTCTGGCATCGTTAAGTTCAACTTCGAAAAGAGCTCCTCGTTCACCCTGGTCAACTGCGTCTGCGACTTAGACCCATCCGCCGTGACCGTAAATAAATCCCCGATATTCACCGGTGTCGACACCAACGCCAGCAGCTTCCCACCGTCCCGCGCCAACCCGAACCCAAGCACCGCCTGCTTTTCCTCCGTCAACTCCTTCACCGCGCCCGTCCCGGCGTCGACCGCCACCACTAGCGCGCTCCCCCGCTTCCCCGCCACATCGACGATCGCTCTCCCATCCGGCGTCCACACCGGGCCACTTCGCCCACCTCCGCGCGGAGCCGTATTGTCCCCGCCTACGCTCCCACCCATCTCATAGTCATAGGCGACCGTCAGGTTCTTCGGCGCTCCCGGCACATCCAGCGCCATCACAAACAAATCCGCCTGCTGATGCGACCGAGGCTGCGCCAACTGCTCCTCCGCATGGAACGCCAGCCGCTTGCCGTCCGGCGACAATGCCAGCCCCGACGCCGCGTCCTTGAACGCCGCCACCATCGTACTCGCCGGTACTCCATCGCCCGCACCCACCGCCACCGCATCCAGCTCATTGTGCGGCATCGCGTACGACGCGTCCTCCACCTTCGCCACTGTGTAGTAAATCCGGTCCGAAGCTCGCGACCAGACAAACTCCTCCACCCCATACTTCCCCGCCGTCAAGGCCCGCGCGGCCTTCACCGGCTGCCCCTCGCCCGCAATCGCGTACACATAGAGCTGCTCCGCATCCTTTCCATCCAAATAGCCGCTGCCATTGCTCCGATACACCGACTTCGTAATCACCCGCACATCGCTGACGTGCTCCGCCTCCTTCTTATCGCCTTGCACCTTCTTCGGCTCCGGCACAATCGGCGTGTCCCCCAACACCGCGAGATACCTTCCATCCGGCGACCACACCGGCCCCTTGGCCCCCTTCTCAATCGCCGGCAACGGCTGCGGCTCCCCGCCCGCCAACGAGAGCACCATCGCCTGTCCCGGCTGCGGCTTCCCGTCCTTCTCGCCCACCCGCACAAACGCGATCTGCTTGCCATCCGGAGACCATCGCGGCTGCGTATCGCGCGGCCCGTTCGTCAACCGTCGCGGCTCGTTCCCAGCCCTAGCCACATCCAGCAGATACAGCGCCGTGTCGTACCCCTCGCGCTTGGCGTTCACCGTCGTCTCGACGAATACCGCCCGCCCACCATCCGGCGAAAGCTGCGTGTCGCCGATCCACTTGAAGTCGAACAGATCTTTCTCCGTGATGGCCCGCTTCTGGGCTTGCACCGCGCCCGCACCCACCAGGAGCATCAACACAGTCAACGAACGCACACGCATGGGCGAGTCTCCCAATCCAAAATGTTCCGCTTGATGCCCACTATAGCGTACGTAAAAAGGTCCTACTCAACACTCTCTGCACCTACTTACAAAAAAACTTTCATAATCTTCGCTTTTCCTCTTGACACGTTTTTGACGCGCAACTATACCTTCGATTGACTGCACGAAATATGGTGCAGCACGACGCTGGACCGGACAGGGAGAAAACGCAATCATGGCCACAAAAAAGGCAGCAACGAAGACCGCGGCAAAGAAGACCGCCAAGAAGAAGTAAGCGCTCCAGCACCGAACTGCGAAACGGGCGACGCACCCAGCGTCGCCCGTTTCGCGTCTCCACCAACTCTAAGGAGCCGGAGCCATAACCGGCGCGTTCCTCGGTGTCGCCAGGTACCCCGAAACCTTGTTCTTCTCCATCGAATTCACCACCACCTCGTACAGCATCGGGTCCTTGCCCGTGTAGAACTGCACCGGCTCGTCCAGGCTCTTGTCCTTCTTCTCGATGTTTCGGTCGTCCGCGCTCACGTTCAACGTAAACTTCGACTTCTTCTCGTCTACTTTCTTCAACTGTAGCTTTACCGTAGAGATCAGGATCGGCTTGGCCCCCTTTTGCAACGTGAATTCGTAGTATTTGCGGTCGCCCCTGTGCTTCAGTACTTCCAGCTCACTGTGGTTCGTAGCGATCAACCCGCTCATCACACCCGCATCGCCCACTACCCTGTTCAACTGCGATTTCGTCGTCTCTAGGTCGGACTTCGTCGTCGCCACATCCGTCTTTACGCCGCCGACATCAGTCCGCACGCTTGCCACATCGCTCGACACCGCTCCAATCTTCTTCTCCGCCTGCGCCTGCTGCTGCTCGAGCTTTGCTGTCTTCTGCACCGTCGCCCGCTGCGTCGCCACAATCGTCTCTGTCTGTAGATCAATCTGTTTCTGCGTCATGCCCACGCTCTGCCCCAGCGTCTCGGCCGTCGCCTTCAACCTCGCGTCCGTCGCCTCCAACTGTTCCGTCAACGCCGCATTCCGCTGGTCCGACGCCGCCAGCCGCTTCTCCGCCACCGCGAGATGGTTCTGCAAACCGTAGCACCACACCAAGGCCCCGATTGCAGCCAGCAATGCCACCACCATCAACCCAATAAACGCGCCCGACGCCGAACGCCGCGTCCCATACTCCGTCTCACTCATAGGCTGCTCCTGAACTCCCCTCCACTGTAGACGAAATTGACCGCAACGCGCGCCGTTCTCATGCGAGGAACCCTTCACCGCAACCTCGCGACGCATCCAACGGTGACAATCGTTTCGTCGCTGCGCTATAACCGATATACCTTCGAAGTGAGCCCTTCGACGATCACAGGAGATCGACCATGTCCGCCACCCTCGCACCCAAAGGCCTTGAAGGCATCGTCGCCACTACCTC
The DNA here is from genome assembly GCA_965277085.1 of Acidobacteriaceae bacterium. Classification (GTDB taxonomy): domain Bacteria; phylum Acidobacteriota; class Terriglobia; order Terriglobales; family Acidobacteriaceae; genus Edaphobacter. Next base: position 2,998,047 of record OZ255708.1, on the reverse strand, counting down.
CTCCATCTGCTGGATCGACGGCGACCTCGGCGTGCTCTCCTACCGCGGCATCGACATTCATGAGCTCGCCACCCACTCCACCTTTGAAGAGACTACCTATCTTCTCTGGTTCGGCAAACTCCCTTCCGCTGACGAACTCAAGGCCTTCTCCCAAGAGCTTGCCGCCGCCCGACACCTTCCGCTTCCCGTCATCAATCTCCTTCACACCCTTCCCACCGACGCCGCTCCCATGCAGGTCCTCCGCACCGCCACCTCGCTGCTCAGCATCTACGATGCCGACGAAGCTGACTCCTCCCACGACGCAAACGTCCGCAAGAGCTTCCGCCTCACCGCCCAGATCCCCATGATCGTCGCCGTCTTCGACCGCGTTCGCAAAGGCAAGTCAGTGGTCGAAGCCGACCACTCCCTCTGCCATGCCGCCAACTTCCTTTGGATGCTCAATGGAGAAAAGCCCTCGGACACCGCTACCCGCGCCCTCGACATCGCTCTCATCCTCCACGCCGACCACGAGCTCAACGCCAGCACCTTCGCCGCCCGCGTCATCGCCGCCACCCTCGCCGACATCCACTCCGCCATCACCGGAGCCATCGGCGCGCTCAAAGGCCCACTCCACGGCGGTGCCAACGAAGCCACCATGCGTCTCCTCTACGCCATCGACGCCGAAGGGGCCGACCCCATCGCTTACGTCAAACAGATGTTCGCCGAGAAGAAGAAGATCTCCGGCTTCGGCCACCGCGTCTACCACACCGAAGACCCACGCGCCACGCACCTCCGCCGCATGTCCGAAGAGCTTGGACAGGCCGACGGCAACACTAAATGGTTCGACCTCTCACAAAAAATCGAGGCGTTCGTCAAAGGGGAAAAGAAGCTCAACGCCAACGTCGACTTCTACTCCGCCTCCACCTACACTACGCTCGGCATCGACATCGACCTCTTTACCCCAATCTTCGCCGTTTCCCGCATCGCCGGCTGGGCCGCTCACGTCATCGAGCAGCACGACGACAACCGCCTCATCCGCCCCCGCGCCGACTACCAGGGCCCCGCCTATCCCGCCCCCTACATTCCCCTAAGCGCACGCTAGTTTCCGAGGGCTCACATGAGCACCGAATCTGTATTGATTGACACGAAGATTAAGGACCTTGGGGACTGGCGCGGAGAGACACTCGCCAAGGTGCGTGCTCTGATACACGGAGCGGCCCCGGAGATTGTTGAAGAGTGGAAGTGGCGCGGCACCCCCGTCTGGTCCCTGGGCGGAATCGTCTGCACCGGAGAGACCTACAAGAGCGTCGTCAAGCTGACCTTCGCCAAAGGAGCCGCGCTGCCCGACCCGTCCAGCCTTTTCAACTCCAGCCTAGACGGGAACGTTCGCCGCGCCATCGACCTCCACGAAGGTGACACGCTCGATGACGCGGCTTTTCAAGAGCTGATCCGGGCCGCTGTGTCGCTCAATGTGCAAAGCAAAAACAAGCCTAAGCTTCCCCCGGCGAGCAAACAGCCCAAGGAGTAGCGTCGCGCCCGCTACTTAGCGCTCGCGGGAGGCACGATCCCGTTCATCCGTGCGTACTCGACCAGTTGCCCGTAATGATCGAAGCCGTGCGCAATCAGCCCGGCCGCCAGGCTCGTCCGCGTCTGCATTCCGCGTACGCCTTCAAACGCATTCGCCGCCGTCAGCGTTCCCATTGCCTTGTGCGAGAACGCGAACGAGTCCGCTAGCGCCGCCACGACCTTGTCCTTGTCCGTCAACGCGCCGATCGACTTCATGTCGACCTCAGGCTTCAACCCACTGGACGCGCCCGCATAGTAGAAGTTCGCCTGCGCCACATGGGCCAGCATCGCGCCGAAGCTTCGGACGCCCTCGTAGCTCGTCTTCTCGCTCGGCACGAAGATCGCTGCACTCGGCGCAAAGCCGTACTTCTCCGCCGGCATCGCCTTCGCCAGACTCATCATCTCGTCTTCCAACGTCTTCAGCGACGCATCGAAGCTTACGCTCGGCTCCACCATCGTTGCCGTCTTCACAGCTGTTTGCGCCCGCATCCCCAAGCTCAAGCAACACGCCACCATCAGTACCGCAATACGCTTCGACATTGCACGCTCCATTCAGGCTTTAGAAACCGTCTCAGACTAGCAGAAGACCGTACGCTCTACATCAGACTATGCTTGGACCGCGAGCGGAACTGTCTTCCGCCACGCTCCTGGAGACTCTCCATGCCACTTCGCCGCCTCGCCGTCACGCTCGCCTTCGTCACAATCGCCACCCTTGCGCCCGCACAGAAGCCTACCCAACAGCCTGACACTCCGCCCGCGCTCTATCTTGGCGCGGCCTGGTACCCCGAGCAATGGCCCGAATCCCGCTGGGACGTCGACCTCGCCCTGATGGAGCAGGCCCACATCCGCTTCGCCCGCATCGGCGAGTTCGCCTGGTCCTCGATGGAGCCCACCGAGGGCAACTTCCAGTTCGAGTGGCTCGACCACGCCATAGCCGTCGCCGCCAAACACCACGTCGCCATCGTTCTCGGCACGCCCAGCGCGACGCCGCCCGCATGGCTCACGCAGAAGTACCCCGAGACGCTCCGCTACGAAGAGAATGGCCGGCAAGCCGAGCACGGCAACCGACAGCAGGGCTCCTTCATCGACCCGCACTACCGCGCGCTCTGCCGCGACATGGCCGCGCGCATGGCTAAGCGCTACGGCCACAACCCCAACGTCATCGGCTGGCAGCTCGACAACGAGATCAGCTCCGAAGACTACGGGCCCGCCGCGAAGGCCGCCTTCCAGGCCTGGCTTAAAGACCGCTACAAGACCCTCGATACCCTTAACGCCCGCTGGACAACCGCCTATTGGTCCGAAGCCTACACGGACTGGTCGCAGATCCCCATCCAGGAGCGCTACGGCAATCCCGGCCTGCTACTAAGCTGGAAGCGTTTCGTCTCCGACACCTGGCGCGCCTATGACCGCAACCAGATCGACGTGATCCGCCCGAACGTGGACAAGCGCCAGTGGATCACCACCAACACGATGGGCTGGTTCGATGGCTACGACCACTACATTGTGGAGCAGGACCTCGACCTCGCCTCGTGGGACGACTACGTCGGCCGCGGGCACCTCGACCCTTACGACAACGGCTTCGCCCACGACCTCACCCGCGGCTTCCTCCGCCGCAACTTCTGGGTTATGGAGACCCAGCCCGGATTCGTCAATTGGAACAGCAACAACACTTCGCTCGACAAAGGCGAGGTCCGCGCCATGGCCTGGTTCGACATCGGCCACGGCGCGGACGCGGTCGAGTACTGGCAATGGCGCTCCGCGATGAACGGCCAAGAGGAGCTGCACGGCACCCTCGTCGGCTCCGACGGCACGCCCGTCCCGCTCTACACGGAAGTCCAGCAGATCGGGGCTGAGTTTGCCAAGGCCGGGCCCGCCTTTGCCGGAACCAGCCCGCACTCGCAGGTCGCCATCCTCCACGACTACGACTCGCGCTGGGCCATCGACTGGCAGCGCCACAACCAGGCCTTCGATCCGCGCGCGCAGCTCGTCTCTTTCTACAAGCCTCTCCGCAAGATCGCCCAGTCCGTCGATGTGGTCGCCGACACTGCTCCGCTCTCCGGCTACAAGCTAGTCGTCGCGCCCGGCCTCGCCGTCCTCACCGATGCCGCCGCCGCCAACCTCATCGCTTACGTCAAACAGGGCGGCCACCTTGTCCTCGGCCAGCGCTCCGCCATGAAGGATGGCGACAACTCGCTCCAGGCCAAACGCGCTCCAGGCCCGCTCGAAGAGCTCCTCGGCGGCCGCGTCGAGCAGTTCTACGCCATTCAATCTGCCGACCAGGCTCAACCCGGCGACATCCCGCCCGTCACCGGTAAATGGGGCACTACCACCTCGAAGATTTGGGCCGAGCTCCTCTCCACCTCCGCGCCCGACACCGAAGTTCTCATGCGCTACGGCAAGTCCAACGGCTGGCTCGACAATCAGCCAGCCGCCATCAGCCGCAAGGTCGGCAAGGGGCGCATCACCTACATCGGCGCGTGGATGGACGACGCCGCCCTGCTCAACGCCGCCAAGTGGATGGCCGAGACCTCCGGCGTCACCGCAGCCTTCGGACCCGTTCCCAACGGCGTCGAGGTCTACCCCCGCGAAGGCAACGGCAAGCGCGTCTTCATCCTCGTCAACTTTGCCAAGACCGCCCAAACCGTCACTCTACCCTCCTCCATGCACAGCCTCCTCGACGACAAGGACACTTCGACAGTCACGCTCGACTGCTATGGTGTAGCCGTTCTCCAAGCGAAGTAGCCCAATCCGCGCCGCACAGTTATATTTGATGGGTCGACCAAGAGGCCCCATGATCCGCTGCGCTAAGCACTTGCTATCGTTCTCGTTCGCTGTCGCTCTCCTTTCGCTGTCCACTCTCGCCGAGGGCCGTTCCCGCTGGACCGAGCAGCAGGCCAATGACTGGTACGCGAAACAGCCTTGGCTCGTGGGCGCGAACTTCATCCCGTCCGACGCCATCAACGAGCTCGAGATGTTCCAGGCCGCGACCTTCAACCCGGCGCTCAACGACAAAGAGCTGGGCATGGGCGAGTCGATCGGCATGAACACCATGCGTGTCTTTCTCCAGGACCAGCTCTGGCAGCAGGACCCCGCCGGGTTCAAGCAGCGCCTCGACACCTTCCTCGCCCTCGCCGCCAAGCACCACATCCGTCCACTGCTCGTCCTCTTCGATTCCTGCTGGGAGCCCAATCCGCATCTTGGCCCGCAGCATCCGCCTATTCCCGGCGTCCATAACTCCGGTTGGGTGCAAAGCCCAGGCAAGCAGGAGCTGCTCGATACGGCCTATGAGCCGAAGCTGAAAGCCTACGTCACCGGCATAGTCGGAGCCTTCGCCAACGACCCCCGCATTCTCGGCTGGGATGTCTGGAACGAGCCGGACAACCGCGGGGGCGATGTGGTGGCAGACGAAGCCGCGAAGGTCGCCCGCGTCGACCAGCTCCTCCCGCAGGTCTTCGCCTGGGCACGGTCGGTCAACCCGGTTCAGCCGCTCACCAGCGGCGTTTGGACCGGCAACTGGTCGGACCCCGAGAAGGAAAGCGCCACCACCAAGATCCAGCTGGCCGAGTCGGACATCATCTCCTTCCACGACTACGGCTGGCCCGAGCAGTTCGAGGCACGCATCCTCGCCCTTCAGGCCAACCATCGCCCCATCATCTGCACCGAGTACATGGCGCGCGGCAATGGCAGCACTTTCGACGGCTCATTACCGCTCGCTAAGAAGTACAACGTAGGCGCAATCAACTGGGGCTTTGTCGCGGGCAAGACGCAGACTTACTTTCCGTGGGATTCCTGGCAGCGCCCCTATGTTCTCATCGAGCCCACCCTCTGGTTTCACGAAGTCTTCAAGCAGGACGACACGCCCTACCGCCAACGTGAGGTCGACATCATCCGTCAGCTCACCGGACGCGGCACCGCATCATCCACGACACCTGCGGCCCAGTAACTATGCACCCAAGCTCCCAGACAAACTGTCATCCTGTGCGAAGCCGGTCACAGTTCCATCGTGACCGGCAGAGTCGAAGGACCTGCGGTTTGTTCTGCGCTCTGCTGCTAGTCGCTTCTACAGCACAAGCCCAGACAGCCCTTTTTACCGACACCACCGAAAAAGCGGGCATCCACTTCACCGGCGTAGCCTCCCACACCACCCACAAATACCTCCTCGAAACCATGGGCTCCGGCGTCGCCGCGTTCGATTACGATAACGACGGCCTCCTCGACCTCTTCTTCGTCAACGGTGCGCCGCTCGCCGATCCAACCCCCAAGGGCACCATTCCCCAGAAAAGTTCAGCTGCCGATTGGAACCGCCTCTTCCACCAGAAGAAGGACGGCACCTTCGAAGATGTCACCGAGAAATCCGGTCTGAAAGGCATAGGCTACGGCATGGGCGTCGCCGCCGGAGACTTCGACAACGACGGCTTCGAGGACCTCTACGTCACCGCCTACGGGGGCAACCGGCTATACCATAACAACGGCAACGGCACCTTCACCGACATCACGGCTTCCTCCGGCACCGGCGGCGACATCACGCCAGGCCAGAACTGGTACACCTCTGCCGCCTGGGTCGACCTCGACAACGACGGCAAGCTCGACCTGATCGTCCTCCGCTATACCCAGTGGGACTTCGAAGATGTATGGTGCGGCGAGCACCGCGAGGGCTATCGCGCCTACTGCCACCCCGACATCTTCCCGGCCATCACGCCGCTCGTCTTCCACAACGACGGCAACGGACACTTCACCGAAAGCTCGAAGAAGATGGGGCTGGATGTTCCGGGCAAGGGGCTTGGCATTGCTCTTGCCGACTTCGACCGTGACGGCAAGATCGACCTCGCCATCGCCAACGACTCCATGCTCGAGTTCCTCTACCACAACAAAGGTAACGGCACCTTCGAGGAGACGGGCCTGACCGCCGAGATCGCTGTCGATTCCGACGGGCGCACCTACGCCGGCATGGGCATCGACTTCGAAGACTACGACAACGACGGCCTCCCTGACCTTGTCATCACCAACCTTGCCAACCAACGCTATGCTCTATACCGCAACAACGGAGATTCGACTTTCACCTACGACAGCTACACCTCGGGCATCGCGCGCATGACACTGCTGCACTCCGGCTGGGGCATCCACTTTTTCGACTACGACAATGACGGTTGGAAAGACCTGCTCGTCGCGCAGGGCCACGACCTGGACACGGTCGAGCTCTCCTCTCCACAGATCCACTACCGCGAGCCCATGCTCCTCGCCCACAACAACCAGGGCAAGACCTTCACAGATGTCAGCGCCACCGCCGGTGCCGCCTTCCAGCAAGCCTGGGTCAGCCGCGGCATGGCTATCGGCGATCTCGACAACGACGGCCGCGTCGACGCCGTCGTCTCCACCAACGGTGGCACACCGCACATCCTCCACAACGAGACCGTGACGACGAACCACTGGCTTACCCTTGCGCTCACCGGCCACACCTCCAACCGCGACGCTATCGGAGCCGAGATCAAGCTCACGACCACGCGCGGCAGCCAGTATGCCACCGTATCCACTACTGGCTCCTACCTCAGCTCAAACGACAAGCGCGCCCACTTCGGCCTCGGCCCAGATACTACCGCCAGCCTCGAAATCCATTGGCCCAGCGGGATCGTGCAGAAGATCGCCAACGTCAAAACCGGCCAAATCCTCAAGATCGACGAACCAGCCAAATAGCCTTTCAGGCGTTGCTTCTGTTTGTCATTCCCGAAGGGAATATGCGTTGTCCGGCAACCCGCCTACGACGCCCACCGCAAGATCTGAGCCATATCACAAACCGCGTTCGACGTCACCCCGCGGGCAATCCCCGGCCCAGCAGCCAAAGCCTCCCGCCCATCCTCAAACCACACCACAAACGAAGCCCGCGCCGCTCCGGTAAGCCGCTGGAGATTCACCCACGTGTAGTACGCGCCCATATCCCCATCGACCAGCGACCCGACCGCATCCGTCATCGGCTCGGTCGCATCGACGTGCAGCAGCTGGTCCATCGCCCGCTCCGCCTGCCTGGGAGCATACCGCAGCACTAGCGTAAGCGGACGCGCCCGCCGCAGCAGCTCCCGCCCAGCCCACTGCACAAACGTGGTGGAGAAGATCTGCGTCCCAGAGCCCTCCGTCAATAGGCTCAACTCAAACCGCCGCTTCACCACGTCCTCCGCGTCGCCCGCTCCAAGCTGCTCCGGCGTGAGGCTCGCTAGCAGACTCCGCAGACTTTCCGGCCCCACGCCGTCGCCCGCATCGCGCACCTGCCCGACTTTTGCCAGCAATGCCCGCCGCAATGGTGCAAGCCGCTCGTACGAGATCGTCTCCATTCCCGTAACATCTGCCACGGCAAGTGCGCCGCCATCGACATACCAATGCCCATACGGCTCGGGATGCGCCTTCGCCCGCGCGTCCGCAGCCGCAAGCAAGGCTTCGAACCCGCCCGCGCCGTTGACCTGTGCGAAGTACGTTCCATGCGCCCGCAGCTTGCTAAAGAGCTTTATTGTTCCCGGCTTCGCGCCGCGCCCCACAATAACCACGCACAGCCGAGGAACCTTCGGCAGCGGCTCCGGCTCTGCTTCCAGCAAGGCCTGCTGATACGCCGTCGCAGCCGTCCGAAACTGGTCCATGGCGTGAGCAGACCACAAATAAGCCGTCAGCTTCTCGACGAACTCCGCCGGAGCCATCGCCCACCGTCGCTCCCGCAACTCCGCCGACAGCGGCAGCCCGGCAAATCCGCTCATCGCAGCCGCTAGCTCCACGTCCTCCATCCCGCCGAGGTACGCAAGCTGCCGTCCAATCTCCGCTCGCTCCGCGGGAAACCGCCAGTCGTATCCGGCGACCTCGCTCATCAGCAGCGCACCGAACACTGGCGGCAGCTTCCGCAGCAGCGCGAGGTGCTCCGTCGCCAAAGCCTTCGCCAGCGGTGGATACCGCGCCAGATCGGCCGCCTCGATCACGAGACCTCCGCCAGCACGTGACCGGTCGCAAAGCGCGCGTCGCACCCAAGAATCCGCCCCAGAGTCGGGACCAGATCGACCGGCTCGATCATCCGGTCGACCGTCACATTCTCGCGGATGCCGTGGCCTAGTGCCATCATCCACGTGGTGCGGGAGAGCGGATCGCCCGTTCTGTGGTGCTGAAAGCCGTTGCCCCCGGCGTCTACATCCGAGTCGCGCCCAAAGTCCGGCAGAATGAACATCCGTGTCCGGCCCGCGTACTCGGGGTTCACCTGGACCGTCTTCCACAGCTCGCCGCACAGCCGGTCAGAGCGGCGAACGGCATCCGTGTAGAGCGAATACGCACCGGCGTGAGCGATGTCGATGTCATGCAACGTGATCCAAAGCAGGCTTGGCGCAAGCTGCCGCATCACCTGCTGGGCGATGTAGATCGATAGCTCGTCGGGGCTGGACACAGTCTGCGCATGGGCCAGAAAGTCCGTCAGCGAGAGCTGCATAATTTTTGCAAGCTCCTCCAGATGCACCTGGTTTCCCGCCGCCGAAGCCGACAGCGGCACCTGGATTGCCGACTCATAGTTGTCGTGCATCAGGTGGTCTAAACCGATCGCACCTCTACCTGTCGCCATCGTCAGCAGATGCTTCGGCAGTACCACATGCGCGCCAAGCCCGCTCCCGTAGAGCGCATGGTCGCTCTCGCCGATGCGATTGAAGCCGTTGCTCGGCGCGATCACCCAGGCGTCGTTGGGCGGCTGCCGCAGGTCACGCCTAAAGTATTCAAAGATCGTAGGGCTGTGCGGCGCGATCGGCGCGAAGTTGTTAAAGGTCTCGTAAACTCCAGTCGCCAAACTCGCCGTCGCTACATAGTGCCCCAGAATCCCCCGGTTCACCACCTGCGTAAAGAAAGTCGCCTGCGGGATCAATTCGTTCAGCATATGCGGAATGTACTGCTGGCCCTCCGGCGCAAACGTCTCTTGGTCACGCGCCCCGCCGCCAAACGTCACCACCACGACCTTCGGCGCGCGAACCGCCGCCATCGCGTGCAGGGCGGACGGTCCGAACAGCGCCTTTGCAGCGCCCGCGCCGGAGACGCCGCGCAGAAAGTCTCGCCGGCTTACCGATTGCCTCAGCGCGACCGAGCGCAGGTACCCGTCTAGTGAGACGCCAGAAGAAATGTTGTGACCTCCTTCAGCTTCGCGTTCGTCTCGTCCTTCTCCTGCTGGCTGTACTTCTGCTGCAATGCAATCTCCGTCTGTGCCCGCTCCGCTTCGCCAAGATGCGAATACGCCCGCGACAATCGATAGTGCGCCTCCGCGAACGCCGGACGCAACTCCACAGCCGTCTCGAGCGACGCTGCGCTCTCCTTCCACTGCAGCCGCTGCTGCTGCAAGACGCCTAGCTGATACCGCGCCTCGGCGTTCTTTGGATCGCTTGCGATGGCCTCGTCCAGTAGCCTCTGCGCCTGGTCCAGATGCCCCTCCGGCGCGCTTCCACGCAGCAAACTCACCGCTGCCGACACGTCGATTGCGGCATTCTTCGGATGCGCCTCCGCAAACGCAACCAGCGAACCGCACTCCGTAGCTGCCGAGCCGCCCGCCGCTGTGCAGCTTCGCCCCAACAGATCGCCGTACGTTTCGTTGTTCGGATCAGCGGCAAGCAGCGCGCCAAACGTGCCCGCAGCCGCCGCATACCTTCCGCCACCGAACTGCGCAATGCCTTGCGCCATCCGCAATCTTCCGCTCTGTGGATAACGGCTCACCCCGAACGCACTCACCTCGGCCGCCGTATCCCAGGACCAATGCCGCAGCAGCTCCACCGTCACCGCATACACGGCCGCCTCTGTCGGGTTGATCCGCGCTGCGTTCTGCAGATGCTCAACAGCCTGTTGATAGTGCCCACGCCGCTCCTCCGCGTCGCCCCAAAGCGACTCGACCGTGTCGCTCCGTTGGGCAGCCGGGATGCGCTCCAAAGCGGTCACCGCATCCGCATCCTTGTGCAAATCGAAGAGAGCTACGGCCCAGTTGTAGAGCACATCCGCGTTGGCCGGATCGAGCGCGGCCGCTCCCGCAAACGCGCTCGCCGCCGCCCCCGTTTGCTTTCGTTCATACAAGGCCTTGCCCAGATCGGCTTTGACGCCAGCATTTTTCGGGTCGAGCAGAGAGGCTCGCCGCAACGCGACGATCGCCGCGCCCGCGTCGCCTTTGCTCAAGTAAGCCGCCCCAAGATTCGCCTGAGCGGCCGCGTTGGTCTTCTCGGCCGCGGCTGCGCGTTCAAGAAATGGCAACGCGCGAGGAGCATCGTCCGCCTCGACATACATCACGCCAACCGCCTCGTTTGCGGCGAAGTTCGCCGGATACTTCACCGCCAGTCGCTCCAACTCCGACCGCACACTCGCGTCGCCCCGGTCGTAAGCCGCCAACGCCCGCGAAAGAGCATCCGCATCCACAACGGAGAGCGCGGCTTTACGGGTCTGCGCCGGGCAAGGAAGCAATCCCGCACCAAGAGCGCACCATCGAGCGATCCGGAACATCCCGCCCGTCAGCGCTCTTCGATGATCGCAACGTCCCATGGTCCCAGTGTAAGCGTCTGTCCTCCTCCGATAACTTTGCCCGTCAGCAGATCGCTGCCCGCGCCGCGCGCATAGCGAAAGCTCTGCTGCTGGCCGGTGTAATTTAGGTAGTAATGCACCGCCTTGCCCATGCCGTTGACGCCGTTCTTTTCGCGCACTCCTATGGGAAGCGCTTGCGAAGGCTGTAGCTTTGCCTCGCGGAGCACATCCGTTACAACCGCCTTCTGCGCCGCATCGGATAAGTAAGTTCCCTCGTAGGTCAGTGACCCCGAACCATACTGGTTGCGCGTAATCGCCGGCCAACGCCCGAAGAACGGATGATCGTAGCTCGCCAGCGTCGTCGCGTGCTCCGGCATCAGGAACTCCGCCCAGTACATCGCCGCGCCCGCACCCGCGCCCTTCAGCAGATCGCCCTTTAGCGACAGCGGCTTTTCCAGGTTGGAAAACTCTTGATAACTGAAACCAGCCGCTTCACGTAACGGCCCAGGCGCGCGCACTGACCGCACTGCCGAGTTCTCGTTCGCAAACCCGCTCTTAAAGCTCATCAGCACAAGGCCGCCGCCCTTCACATAGTCGGCGATCTTCGTCAGCAACGCGTCGTCCGCGATGTAGAGCGGAGGGATGACGACGAGCTTGTAACGGCTGAAGTCCGCGTCTTCAGGGAAGATGAAGTCTGTGCCGACATTTGCCTCGAAGAACGCCCGATGCATCTGGTCGACCACGCTCTTGTAGTCCGCCACCGTTTTGCCGATGGCCCACTGCGGCCCGCGCTCCAGCGCAAACGGCATGAAGTCGAGCGCGTTTGCCGAGTCCACGCTGTAGAGGATGGCCACATCGTTCTTGATCTGTAGATTGACCAAGCGCGGTCCGATCTTCTGCAACTCGTGCGCCGTCCGCGACACCTCCGCATAAGACCGGTTCGGCTCACCGTCATGCGAGAGCACACCCTTCCAGTACGTCTCTTGGCCGGACGGGATGGACGCCCAGTGCCAGTACTCCACCATGTTCGCGCCACTCGAAAGATGCGTGTACACATCGAGCCGAAGCTGCCCATCATACGGCGGATACTGGTACGCCGAGGTCCAGTCCGTCGTCTGCGCGTTAGTCTCCGTGACGAGAAAGTTTGCCCGCTTCAGCGACCGCGTATAGTCGCCCTGCTCGGCTTGTGCCTGCCCATCGAAATGGTCCTGCGTCCCGTGATACGGATTGTTCGCCGCTACATCCAGCACTTGCGCGATGGCGTACTCATTCACGTCGCGCTTCATCGCGCCGCCGAGATCCTGCGTGATGAACTGATTCGGCCCGCGATACTCTCGCACCAGCGCCGCTTGCCAAGCCAGAAAATCTGTGACACGCATCTGCTCCCAGCGCGTCCATTCCAATTTGTAACCGGTGCTGATCGTGCCGTCGCGCTCCGGCATGTTCTCCCAGCCGTTCACGTCCTGGCCCCAGTAATTCAGTCCCCACGCCTTGTTCATCGCGTCGGTGGTGCCGAACTTCCGCTTCAAATGGTTGACGAAGCCGACAAACACATCGTGGTTCGACGCACCGTACGAAGCCGTCTCATTGTCGATCTGCCAGCCGATCACATTAGGATTGTCCTTGTAGTGCTCGACCATATGCCGGATCAGCCGCTGCGCGTAGAACCGATACGCCGGACTGTCGGTATCCATATTCTGACGCATCCCGTAGCTCGTCTCGCCACCATGCAAAGGCCGCGCCAGCACCTCGGGATGCTCCTTGTACATCCACGTCGGAATGGAGTAGGTGGGAGTTCCCATGATGATCTTGATCCCTGCTTTGCCCATCGCGTCCACCACGCGGTCCATCCAGGCGTACTCGAACTTTCCGTCCTCCGGCTCCCACAGGCTCCACGTCGATTCGCCCATGCGCACGACCGTCAGCCCCGCCGCCTTCATCAAAGCGACATCCTTGTCGAGGCGCTCGTTGGGCGTGTACTCGTTGTAGTAGGCCGCGCCGTAGAGCACGTCCGTCATCGCTCCCGGCCGGGGCGTCTGCGCAACCGCCGCTCCCAAAGTCAGCAAGGCCACCGCAACTCCGAGACACTTCATCGCTGCGCCTCTTTATCCAGCAGCGGAATCGTATGCAGCCGGATCTTCACCACCTTGGTGTTGTGCTCCGGGAAGTTCAGCCCCCGGTCCGTTTGGTCGCCGTTCCAGATGAGGCTCGTCGTCCAGGTCTCACTGGTGTAGGTACCTTCGTCCGCCCGCAGGATCTCGATCTGCTCATTGCGCTTCACGCCGTCTGGGAGCGTAAAGCTCACGCTCGCATCGAAACCCGTCACCAAAAACTCATACGGTCCAAGCTGCGCCACCATCACCCGTCCTTGCTGATCGGCCGTTCCCGGCGGCACCTCACCGTCGCTCTGCGGAAGGCCAAACGACACCACCGCGTCCACATCTCCGCTGGAATTCGCAAAGTGGAGTCGCTGCCGAGCCTCGCCCTTCTCCTCCACCGCCGTCTGCAGCTTGCCCGCAAAGTTCAGCCGCGCCACCTGCTCCTCGATCGGCCCGATTAGCGCGAAGTTCTCATCCATGTTCGCCGGGATCTTGCGGTCTCGAATCGTCCAATCCGTATAGTCCACGCCGAACGGCGCGAAGCCGACTGCGCCCTTTCCAAGCGCATAGAAGAAGTACCGTCCAACGGACTTGCCCAATCCCGTCTCCGGCACGAACAACGGATTGTCCGGCCGCGCATACGCCGTCAGCACCTCCCGAAATAGAGCAGCGTCTCCTGAATAATAATCCGGCGCAAGCGCATCAACCGCTGGAGCCGCGGCCTTCCAAATGTCGATGTTCGCTTGTTGCGGTCCTCCGCTGGGATACTCCTGGCCGGCGCTCGGATGATCGCGATTCTCGAGCGCGTGCACCGGGTACGTGATCCACACATTGCAGTACATGGGAATGTCATACTCGCGCTTGCCCGCCGCCGCCACCTCCCCAATGTACTTCGCCGTCGTGTACGCGGCAAAACGCTCATCGGCATCCGCGCCAAACACCTGCGTCCACGTCCCGCTCTTCTCATGAAGCGCCTTCGTTACTGCCCCCGGCACCACCTCCGCAAACAGCTTGTTCGCCGCCGCGGAGTAATCCCGCACTGCGCCCACCGACCCCGACTCATTCTCCACCTGGATCATGATGACGGTGTGCTGCGCCGCGTCGATCTCATGCACATGCCGCATCAGCGCGGCAAATGCCTTCTTGTCGGCCTCAAGGTTCGCCGTTGAGTTCGGCGACATCACATCCAGCACCTTGCCATACAGCCCGATCTCGCGCGGATACTTTCTGATGTCGCTCTTCATCCACTCCGGCACATAGTGGTTTTGCCCGTTCTTCCACGTCCCGAACCACAGGATCACCAGCTTCAGTTTGTGCTCACGCGCCCCGTTCACCAGCAGGTCGACCCCGCTGAAGTCGAACTTGCCCGGCTCCGGCTCCATCTGCTCCCAATACATCGGAGCCTCGACCGTATTCACATGCATGGCGTCGAGCGCCGGCCAAACCTGCGGCAACGTGCTCGCCCACGAGCTCGAATTGTTGATCTGCGCGCCCAGCATCAGGAACGGCTTGCCGTCCACCATCATTGCGAAGCGGCCATCCCGCTTTACCAGGCGCGGCGCGTTCTCCGGCTGTCCCCAAGCCGCAATTGACAGAGACATAAGAGCAGACACAAGAGCGCAGCGTAACGACTTTCCCATCCAGACTCCTCGGCACTTGGATCGACACATCGCACTCTACTACGGCCGTCGCTGGATGGGCAATGTTGACAGGGCGCACTTCGCTAGAGGCTTCCTTGACAAGCACCCCCATGTTTGCCTAGTGTTCGGAGGCCAACTAAATAGTGGGCGGACCGCGCCGAATGCGGCCTCCTTCCGGGAGGGCTAATCCTCCGGAAGACCCCTTCGGCACCTCCGCCACGCACGCCGCCTCTCGCAGGTTCAAGACGGCGCGCACGCTGCGATCCACAAACATCAGCCTGTACGCCTTTCGGGAGGATCACCGCACCATGCAAACAACTCACAAGAGCAGCCTCGCAAACACGGTTCGCGCCCTGCTCTTCACGCTCGTCGTTCTTTTCAGTGCATTCTCTACGCGCGCTTTCGCCCAGGCCGACCAGGGCGCCATCACGGGCCTTGTGCAAGATCCGACAGGTGCCGTCGTCGCGAATGCGCACGTTACCCTCACCAACACAGACACCGCGCTCGTGCTCGAAACCCAGACTGACGCTAGCGGCAACTACGTTTTTTCTCCACTAAAGATCGGCCACTATAAAGTTACCGTGACTGCGCCCGGCTTCTCCACGACTACTCAGGAGAACATCACCGTCAACATCCAGGAGCGCGCAGCCGTCAATGTCGAGCTTAAGACCGGTGCCGAGAACACCACCGTCACCGTCAGCACCGCGCCGCCCCTGCTCCAGACTGAGGAAGGCTCCACCGGCCAGGTCATCGATGCGCAGACCATCAACGACACCCCGCTCAACGGGCGCAACTGGGTCTTTATCGCCCAACTGACCGCCGGCGTTGCGCCCGCCAACGGAGCCCGAGGGCAAAAGGGTGGCGACTTCAACGCCAACGGCCAACGCGCCGAGCAGAACAACTACATCATGGACGGCGTGGACAACAACGTAAACGTCGTCGACTTCTTCAACGGCGCAAGCTACGTCGTGCGTCCCCCGCCCGACGCACTCGCCGAGTTCAAGGTCCAGACCGGCGCCTACTCATCCGAGTTTGGCCACTCCGCCGGTGCCGTCATCAACGCCAGCATCCGCTCCGGCACCAACCAGATACACGGCTCCGTCTGGGAGTACCTCCGCAACGACGCCTTTGACGTGCGCGAGTTTTTTCAGGGTGCCTCGCCCATCGCCAAGTACCGTCAGAACCAGTTCGGAGCTACACTCGGCCTGCCGATCATCAAGGACAAGCTCTTCTTCTTCGGCGACGTCGAGGCCGACCGCATCGTCTTCGGCGAGACCCACTCCGGTCTTACCGTTCCGACTGCGCTCATGCGCACTGGCAATTTCAGCGAATTGCTGAACCCGGCCTTGGTCAACGGCAACACCATTCAGCTATACCAGCCAACCACAACGGCCAATGGCACGACCCCCATCGCTAACAATCGTCTCGATCAATCCGGCGTCGCGCTCGATCCGGTCGCTTTGAAGATCCTTAGCCTCTTCCCCTCTCCCAACATCGGCGTCCCGGGGAGGACCTACAGCAACTTCACCGCGCAGACCAACACGCTCGACAATACCTTCCAGTGGGATGCCCGCGCCGACTGGAACATCAGCTCCAAAGACCAGGCGTTCGGCCGCTATAGCTACAACCACGAGCCGTCCACGCATCCCGCCCCTCTCGGTCCGATCCTCGACGGCGGCGGCTTCGGCGATACTGGCCAACTCGTTTACCTAGGCGAGAACTTCGCCGGCAGCGAAACGCATATCTTTGCCCCAACCCTGACCAACGAGTTCCGGTTCGGTTACAACTACGGCCACTACGCCGGTCTGCATGAGAACGCCAACAATCCGGCGGCGGCCTCCAGCCTTGGACTCGGCAACGTCCCCTACGCGCAGAACAATGGCGGCTTGCCCTACTTCAACGTATCCGGCCTTTCGTCCTTCGGGTCTCCTCAATTCTACGCAACGAACGAGTACGAAAACGTCTACCAAATCCTCGATAACGTCACTAAAGTGCTCGGCAACCATACCATCAAGGGCGGTGTAAGCATCCAGCGCATCCGATTCTCCACATCGCAGCCCACCCAACCGCGCGGCACCTACAACTACAACGGCACGTACACCGGTCAGCAAGGGACCTCGAATACAGGCTTTGGCGTGGCGGATTTCTTGACCAACAACATGAGCAGCGCCGCCATCTCCAACGTCTTTACTTCGGACGATGTGCGCTTCAACCGCGCAGGCTACCTCCAGGACGACTGGAAGGCGAGCCAGCAACTGACTCTCAACTTCGGCGTGCGCTACGACTATTCCACACCGTATTTGGAACGCCACGACAATCAAGCAGCCTTCGTTCCCACCAGCGCGTACACCTCCGGCGGTACCGCCACCGGCCAATACCGCATTCCGATCAGCAAGCAAAGTGTTGTAACAGCGGCCAATTTCCCCAAGTTCTTTCAGTTGCTCGCTGAAGATCACATTACTCCAACGTATACGGACAACCGTTATTTGGTCGAGCCGCAAAAGAGCAACGTCGCTCCGCGTGTCGGTTTCGCGTTCAAAGCCACCGAGAAGGCCGTCCTGCATGGAGGCTACGGCATCTTCTTCGGCGGTCTTGAGAGCACGGGCTACTACCCCAACTTTGGCGAGAACTTTCCGTTTGAGTTCGATTCCAGCTACTCCCCATCGAGCGGTTGCGTGAAGTTCGGCACGTGCCCTACAACCGGATTCACGCTTGAAGGCGGCCTACCGCAAGGCATCACTTCGCCCAGCCAGCCCACCCTGCGTGGCGGCGAAGGCCAGGTCCGTACCCCGTACAGCCAGCAGTACAACCTCACGGTCGAGTACGGGATCAGCAACAGCTTGGTCGCCTCGATTGGCTACGTTGGCGCGGTTGCCCGCCACCTCCAGTTCTTTCCCAATCCCAACGGCAACACCGCTCTCGCCCCGAATGGCTTCAGCGGTTACACAGACGCAAATGGGGACCACGTCAACCCTCTTCAACCATTTCCGCATTTCAGCGGTATGTCTTTCACCGCTTACGATGGTGCGTCCAACTACAACTCCTTACAGACCAAGCTCGAAAAACGACTGTCACGCGGACTCAGCTTCCTCGCCACCTACACCTACGCACACTCTCTGGATAACGTCGATACCCCGCTCGGCAGCTCGGGCGATGAGGGTACGCGCAGCTTGAACATCCTCGGTTTGGGGGCGGACTACGGTCCCTCGGGCTTCGATGTCCGGCATCGCGTTACCGTCAACGGCAACTATGAACTTCCCTTCGGCAAAGGACGGGCCTACCTCAACAACAGCGGCCTGGTCGATGAGATCATCGGCGGCTGGTCCAGCAGCTTCGTCTTCCGCGCGGAGACCGGCCAACCAATCACCGTCGGTGGAAACGGCTATACACAGCGGGATGCAAGTGGCACAGTTATCGTCTCTCAATACACGGGTCCCACCGGAGCAACTATCAATGCACATCGGATCGCTGATCCGTTCGCCACCAATCTCAGCCCCAACGCCAGCAATCCTGGGATCACATGCCCGACCAAAGTACGCACGGTCCAAAACTGGTATAACCCTTGCGCATTCGCTAACCCGCGCAGCGACAATCTCGGCTATACCACCAACTATTATCCGGGCACCACGCAGCTCATCCCGAACACTGTCACCGGACAAGCCGCTTATGCGTACGTGGGCGACAACCGCGGTCAAACCTACGGCCCTGGCTATGAGCGGGTTGATGCTTCCCTCTTCAAGAACTTCCACACCTTCCGCGAGCAGGCTCTCCAACTCCGGGCGGACATCTTCAACGTCCTCAACACGCCCGGCTACGGCAATCCAAGCAACACTGGGATCTCGGGCAACGGTGGATTGATTACCTATGCCCGCACCTTCCAGTCCAACACTCCGGACTCACGGTTCTTCCAATTTGCCGCGAAGTACAACTTCTAAGCGTATCCACCCTCACCTGAAAGGCCCCGCCAACCAGCGGGGCTTTTCCTCGTCCACCCTCTGCTAGCATCGAACCTGACCCATGCCCGACACCACAGCTACACCCCAAGCCCCCATCCGCGTCCGCATCGCCCCCTCGCCCACCGGTGACCCTCACGTCGGCACAGCGTACATCGGCCTTATCAACTTCATCTACGCCCGCCAGCGCAGCGGCCAGTTCGTCCTCCGCATCGAAGACACCGACCGCGCCCGCTTCGTCGCCACCTCCGAGCAGATGATCTTCGACGCCCTCCGCTGGCTCGGCCTCGCCTGGGACGAAGGCCCCGACATCGGCGGCCCGTACGGTCCGTATCGCCAATCCGAGCGCACCGAAATCTACCGCGAGCACGCCGATCTGCTCCTCGCGAACGGCACCGCCTACCGCTGCTTCTGCACCGCTGAAGATCTTGAAGCCGCCCGCCAGCGTCAGAGCGCCGCCAAGCTTCCCCCACGTTACGCCGGTACCTGCCGCCATCTCTCCGAAGCTGAGATCGAAGCCAACCTCGCCGCCGTGAAACCTTTCGTCATCCGCATGATGGTTCCGCCGGAAGGCTCGACCACCTTCCGCGACGAACTTCGCGGCGCGATCACCTTCGAGCACACCAACGTCGACGACCAGGTGCTGATGAAGTCTGACGGCTTCCCCACCTACCATCTCGCCAACGTCGTCGATGACCACCTCATGCGCATCACCGACGTCATCCGCGCCGAGGAATGGATCTCCTCCACCCCCAAACACGTCCTGCTCTACCAGGCCTTCGGGTGGGAGCAGCCCCGCTCTTGGCACATGCCGCTGCTCCGCAATCTCGACAAATCGAAAATCTCCAAGCGCAAGAACCCCGTCTCCCTCATCTACTACCGGCAATCCGGCTACCTGCCCGAAGCCGTCATCAACTTCCTCGGCCTCATGGGCGGTGGCATGCCCACGCCCACCCCCATCGAAATCGTCAATGGCGCAAAGGAGACGGAAATCTTCTCCCTCGCCGAGATGATCGAGCGCTTCGAAGTCCCCAACATCCGCCTCGGCGGTCCCGTCTTCGATCTCACCAAGCTCAAATGGCTCAACGGCGAGTACCTCCGCGCCCACTCCCCCAAAGCCTTCTACGAGGCGGTCCGCACCCAGGTCTTCGGCGACGACTACCTCCGCGCCATCGCTCCTCTTATGCAGACACGCATTGAGACCCTCGGCCAATTTGGCGACATCACCGGCTTCTTCTTCTCCGACAATGTCATGCCCGTGCTCGAGGTCTTCCTCCCCAAGAAGCGCACGCTCGACGAAACTCTGGCCTTCGCCGTAGAGCAGCTCAACACCCTTGAAGCGACAGACTGGACTGCTGAAGCCATCGAGCCGGCTCTCAAAGTGCTCGGTGAGGCCCATACCTGGTCAGTCAAAGAGAACTTCATGCTCCTCCGCGCCATCTTGACCGGCAGTACCATGTCCCCGCCGCTGCTCGAATCGCTCGTCATCTTCGGCAAGGCCCGTACCATCGACCGCATCCGCCGCTTTATCGAAGCCCAGAAGAAGCTAGCGCCCGGACGACGGTAGACGCACACACGTGGCCGTAACTCACAATCTTTTCGTGAGACACTTTGCCACAAGCTCCGACGCCGTCGTCTTTGATCCCCCGGCCGGCAGTCGCAGACGGGGCGCTTCTTTACAAGGAATTCTCAAAAAGACACACGAATGACGGGGCGACGTGAGTCTTTCTTCCGCTTTTCGTCCCTTTCAATCGTTATTCTTCAGTTTGTGCATCAAGCTATACAACAGTCGGGCGCGCACTTGCAACTTACTGAATGGGAAGTTCTGGCGCGCTGCAGGTATCGATCCGAATGCCGCCACATACACAAGTACACTATGGCGATCTCGCGTGCGTGAGCGCCTCTAACCTGTTCAAACTCAAACGACAGACCTGCACAAGGTTTTAAAACCTGTGTAACCCTGACCACAACGCATCCAGCCACCCCGCCAGGAGCAACGAATGTCTCTAACACCCGACACAACCACTCTGATCTGCCTTTTTCATCACGATGATCAGGCAAAGGCAGCGCTGGACGACCTTTACGAGGCTGGCATCTCCGCCGGCTCCATCACAACTGTACGTGGCGGCCAGTCCGCGAATCCTAGCTCCGAGCTCGCGGCTCTTGGCATTCCTTCGCGTGACCTTGAGCATCTTCAGAACGGATTGAACGATGGTGGCTCCATCATCTCTGTCACTGCCGCCTCCCAGCAAGTCTCTACAGTGGAACGGATTTTCGGCGATCACCGCGCTAAACAAATCGACGAGGTTGGTGACGATTCCGGTTACGCCGGCGCTGCCACACCCCTTGCTGCAACTACGCTTGCTGCGTCCGCAACTGGTGAGACTGTCATTCCGATCGTTGAAGAAGAGCTTGCCGTTGGTAAGCGAACTGTAGATCAGGGAGGCGTACGCGTCTACCGGCGCGTGGTCGAAATCCCAGCTGAGCAGAGCGTCAACCTTCGCGAAGAGCGTGTTATTGTCGAGCGTACTCCAGTTGACCGCGTAGCTACCCAGGCCGATCTTGCCGCTCAGGGAAGCCGAACGATCGAGCTTACTGAGACAGCTGAAGAAGCCGTCGTCGGCAAGACTGCTCGTGTCGTTGAAGAGGTTCTCATTGGCAAGCAGACAGGCGAACACACCGAGACTATTCACGACACTGTTCGTCGTACAGAAGTTGAGCTCGAAGAGCTTCCGTCCACGGAAACCAAAACGAAGTCCCGCAACTTCTAACCCCGTAGTATCCAGGAGATTTCCATGGCAGAACACGTAAAAGTCTACGAGGAAAAGAAGAAGGGCCTCCCAATCTGGGCCTGGCTGCTTCCGCTGCTGCTTCTTCTCGCCCTTTTGGCTTACTTCCTGACGCATCGTAACAACACCGCTGCCGATGCGACTCCAGCCGCAACACCAGTTGCGGCCACGGCCGCGCCAGCCGCTTTCCCCGATTTGGGCACTGTGCATTTCGACACCAATAAGGCGACGCTTACCCCTGAGGGGCAAGCTACGCTCAACCAGGCCGCTGCGGCCATGAAGGGAAATCCGAACGTCCACCTACGCATGGAGGGTTTTACGGACAGCACTGGAACTGATCCACACAACGACAACTTATCGAACCAGCGCGCGAAGACGGTAGTCGACTACCTCAATGCGCAGGGCATCGAACGTAGCCGCCTCACCGGCGAAGGCTTCGGATCGGCAAAGCCTGTGGATAGTAATGCAACTCCGCAAGGTAAGGCTGACAATCGCCGCGTCGAGCTTTTCTCACAGCAATAGCTTGAACATTCATCCGCAACATTACTTAAGGAGACTTATATGTCGAAGACAGTCGTAGGCCTATTCAATACCACGGCACAGGCCGAGCAGGTTAAGCAAACCCTCACCTCCAGCGGCTACGAGACCGGGAAAATTTCCATCGTAGCTAACGACGGCGAGAGCACCGGTGAAGGCATCGGCCAGAAGATTAGCAGCTTCTTCTCGAACCTGACTGGCGGCGACGACCACAGCCATAATCAATATGCATCGGGCGTCAACTCTGGCGGAGCGCTCCTCACGGTTACCACAGCAGACGAAGATGCAAATGCGGTGGCCACTCTCCTCAAGCAAAACGGCGCGCGCGACATCGACGGCGGCTATGAAGGTGCTGCTAACGAAGGTACACCAGTATATGGCGGGAGCGCCAACCTGAATGCATCCGGCACTCTCACCGACCAAACTGCAATTCCGATCGTCGAAGAAGAGCTCGTCGTCGGCAAGCGCGAGGTAGATCGTGGAGGCGTTCGCATCTACTCGCATGTGGTGGAGCGTCCCGTCTCGGCTGACGTCACCCTCCGCGATGAGTCGATCAATGTGGAGCGGCGCCCGGTAAATCGCGCCGCGACCGCAGCCGACTTCACTTCAGGGACGGGTAGCTTTGAGGTCCGCGCCAGTGGTGAAGAGGCAGTTGTCGGCAAGAGTAGCCGTGTAGTGGAGGAAGTTCTCATTGGTAAAGAAGCCACGAACCGCACCGAGAACATCACCGATACCGTTCGCCGTACAGAGGTTGATGTAGAGAACATCCCCGGCCAAACGACCTCATCCACAACAGACCGCAACCGCTACTAACTTCGTAACTCCACCAGCCCCATCCTCACAACGTTCCCCGACACGTGAGGATGGGGCTTTGTACGCAAACTGCAACGTAGCTCATGCAAAGTTTTGTATAAGGATCGGCTACATGGTCACCCCTCTTTCCTCCCCTGATACCGCCACGCTGTCTGAGTCGGAGACTAACGTTCTTGCAGCCTCGGGAACTCTCGATCCTTCACAGCCAAATACAACATTGCAGTTCACCGACGGCCGGGTAATCGTTCTACCCACGTCGTTGCTCTTCCCCTCCGCCAACGCCACCGAGCCCTCCATCGTCGACGAGGAAGCTGTAAGCATACCCATTGTCGAAGAGCAGTTGGCAGTTGGAAAGCGCACCATCGAGACCGGCAAAGTAACCCTGGAAAAGCTCGTCCACGAGTATGAAGAGACACTCGACGTTCCCCTGGCCATCCGGTCCTTCGATATTGAGCGCGTTGTCGTCAACCGTCCTGTTGATGCCGCGCCTCAGGTCCGGCACGAAGGCGACACCACCGTCTATCCCCTTGTTGAGGAGCAACTCATCCTGACTACGCAGCTTATCCTCAAAGAAGAGCTCCGCGTGACCAAGCGCGACACTGAACGCCGGGACACCCGCACTGTCACCCTCAAGCGCGAGAGCATCGAAGTAACGAGAACCCCGACAGCGTAAGTCGCGTACTGAAGGTGGAGGAGATCGACGCATGACCCAGCAAGAACAGCAGATGATCGGCAGCCTCATCCAGCGCGTTCAAAACGCCCCTGTTTCCGGCAAAGATCCGGAAGCAGAGCAGTTTCTCCAGCAGGGCCTCGGGCGCAATCCCGATGCCCTCTATGTTCTCGCTCAAACTGTGCTCGTTCAAGGTTATGCTCTGGAGCAAGCTCAAAGACAGCTTGCTGATCTTAAATTGCAAGTGCAGCAAGTCCAGCAGCAACCACAAAAGCACACCAGCTTTCTAGGCAGCATCTTCGGCTCAGGCGAGCCAGATCGTTCCTCTCCACCGCCACCATCTCCACTTCAGCCTATGCAGGTCGGGTACACGCCCGTACCGAACTACAGCCAGCCAGCGCAGCCGTACGCTCCACAGGTTTATCAGCAAGCATCCCCATCACTTGGCGGAGGCTTTCTTCGGGGCGCAATGCAGACTGCTGCAGGGGTGGCGGCTGGCGCTGTTGCGTTCGAAGGTATAGAAAGCTTGATGCATGGGTTCGGCGGACATGGTGGAGGCTCCGGTTTCGGCTCATTTGGGGAAGGCGATGCGCCACGCGAAGAGGTCGTCAACAATTACTACGGTGACACTGCCTCCGCCGATCATGGACATGAAAGCCAGGGATTTACGGGCAACGACGACATCGAAGATCGACGCGACGACTCTAACCAGTCTGACTTTGCCGATACTTCTAGCGACGATTCCTCTACGGACGATTTCTCTTCGAATGACTCGAATAGCGATGACAGCTTCTCTTGAGCAGACCTAAGCAGGTTTGACTCTCCAGTGTCGTGCAGCTAGGCAATCACAACCCGTATACCGGCAGCTTCCATAGCGGTGTGTTTTTCCTTGGAAAGGTCCGCATCAGTCACAAGGATATGGACTGTGCTTGCCGGACAAATCAACGCAGAACTAACCATCCCTATCTTGGTTGAGTCGGCCACTACAATCACTTCACGTGCTTGACGAATCATTGCGCGCGTGACGGTCGCTTCTTCCACCTCAAGAGTGGTTGCTCCACGCTCCAGATCAAATCCCGTTACCCCGACAAATACTTTGTCCAGATACACATCAATCAAGGTATTCAGTGCGGCTTGTCCCGCCAGTGCAAACGTCCATGCCCAAGCTAACGTCCCGCCGGTTAATGTCGTTTTGATGGCTGGCTGATTGCACAGCTCCATTCCTATGTTCACAGCGTTAGTGACCACATGGATGCCACGGCGATGCCGCAGCGAACGCCCAATCTGAGTCGTGGTCGTGCCCGCTGTCAGCCCTACCGTCTGCTTCTCTTCGATCATCTCGGCCGCCGCCAATCCAATCCGCCGCTTCTGCTCAGCCGAACGATGTTCGCGCGCCTGAAACGACGTGTCGTGCCGGAATGGTTCATAGAGCAACGGCTCCACGAGCGTTGCGCCACCATGCGTGCGAAGCGCCAGACCGCGTTTCTCAAGCCGAGTCAGGTCTCGCCGTATGCTCGGAGCCGATGTGCCAACCTGCTTCACAAGTTCGTCCACCGTGATGTCGCCCGCACGCAGCAGAGCACGCATGATCCGCTCGCCACGTTCTTCCGTCTTTGCCGACATAGAGCCTCCTCATGTTTTCGCTCAACTGTCTCGACTTGCAGCCAAAGGCAACTTATTATGATTGAATTGACCAAGAACGGTCAATTGAATCAGCTAAGGACTTAATGCGCCCCGCAGACACTCCCAGCCCCTATGCTCACTGGATGCTCCGCGAGATCCACGAACAGCCGCAAACCCTCGCGGAAACCCTTGCCCGATACATCTACGGCAACACCTTTCGTGACACCAGCTGCGCTCCCATCCGCGCCTGGCTCGCCGTTCTCCGGGGCGACCTCGTCATCGCCGCCTCCGGCTCCAGCCGGCACGCCGGTATGGTCGCCGAGCTGACCATCGAAGATCTCTCCGGCATCGCCGTCGACGTCGAGTACGCCTCTGAGTACACCTACCGTGACGAGCGCTCGCGTAAGGATGCCGCCGTTCTGGTTGTTTCGCAGTCCGGCGAGACCGCCGACACCCTCGCCGCCCTCCGCAAAGCCCACGCCGCCGGTCACCAGACCCTCGCGATTACCAATGTTGAAGGCTCCACCATGGCCCACGAAGCAACCCTCTCGCTCCCTACACTCGCCGGTCGTGAACGCGCCATCCCTGCCACTAAGAGCTTCACCGCCCAACTCCTCGTCCTTCATCTCCTCGCCCTCCTTGCGGCAGAAGCACGCGGCACCCTCCATCCGGATCAGCTCCGCGCCCACCTTGAAGCCGCCGCTACTCTCCCTGCCCTCGTCGCCGCCCACCTGCCTGCCTGGGAGACTACCGTGCGCGACGCCGCAGCCCAGTTTCCCGGCATCGAAAACTTCCTCTTCCTCGGCCGCGGCATCCACTATCCCATCGCACGCGAGGGCGCGCTCAAGCTCAAAGAGTCTGCCTACCTCCACGCCGAAGGCTACCCCACCGGCGAGCTGAAACATGGCCCCAACGCCCTTGTCAGCCCCCGCACCCCGCTCGTGATCCTCGCCACCGTCGACCACGCCGATCCCGGCTCCTCAGAGCGCTACGCCCGCACCCTCCATCTCATGCGCGATATGAAGGCGCAAGGCGCAACCATTCTCGCTCTCGCCAACGAAGGCGACGCCGAAGTCCCCGCCCTCGCCACCCGCACCCTTGCTGTTCCCCCCACCACCGAGTGGCTCCTCCCCATCGTCGAAGTCATCCCCCTTCAACTCTTCTCCTATTTCATGTCCGTCCAGAACGGTATCGACGTCGATCGGCCCCGCAACCTCGTCAAAGCCGTCGTAAATGAGTAGCAGGAAGAGTAGAACGAAGCTATGAGCCTCTTCCTCGCCGTCGACGCGGGCGGCACTAAAACCGACTTCCTCCTGGCCGACAGCACCCGCACGCTCGCGCGCACCCGCACCGGCACCATCAAGCGAATGCGCGCCTCGGCCGAGCTCGCCGCCGCCAACCTTTCCCGAGCCCTGGCCGAACTCGCCGCCGCCTCCCGCCTACCCACCTCCGCCATCACCCGCACCTGCATCGGCACCGCTGGCGAAAGCGTCCCACTCGTCACCGACTGGCTCCGCGCCGCCTTCGCCGCCCGCGTCCCCGGTCCGCTCCTCATCCTTGGAGACGTGGAAATCGCGCTCGACTCCGCGTTCCCCGGACAGCCGGGTGTCCTTGCCATAGCGGGCACCGGCTCGAACGTCGCCGGCCGCACCCACGCTGAGAGGGTCGTCACCGCTGGCGGCTGGGGCCCCGCACTCTCCGACCAGGGCTCCGGGCATCGCATCGGCCACAACGCTCTTCGCCGCGCCTTCCTTGCCATCGACGAGTCCGGCGTACCGCACGACCAGGTGGATGGTGAATTCGCCCCTACCCTCCTCTTGTCCGCCATTCTCGACTTCTGGGACCTCGATTCGCTCGGCCACCTCGTCGAACACGCCAACAGCAACCCCGATTTTTCTCAACTGACCAACCTCGTCGTCGCCTGCGCCCAGGCCGGAGACGCCGTCGCCCAGACCGTTCTTCGCCGCGAAGGCGAAGATCTCGCCTATCTCGTCCGCCTCGTTATCCGCCGCCTGCAAAGTGCCGCACCTGACCCCGCCTGGACCCCACATCTTGCCCTCACCGGCAGCATCCTCGAAAAAGTAGCCCCTGTGCGCGAAGCACTCATCGCCACTCTACGGTCCGACTTTCCCGCTCTCGATGTCCTTCCCGGCGTCATCGACCCGATAGCCGGTGCACTCTTCCGCGCGCGAACCATGGGCTTCCAGTGACCAGGCGATTCTCTTGTGAAGAATGGAAGACGGCCAAGCTTGAACTGTGGAGGGTACGTCCTCTCTTCGTGAATTAGCCGTTACCATAGAGCGCAGTGCCCCTATGAGATTTCGCGCTCTGCTCCTCCTTGCCGCACTTCCGCTCTCTGCCCAGCAGGTCTGCTCGAAGACCCAAACCCCCGCCGAAATCGACGCCCGCATCGACCAACTCATCGCCCAGATGACCGTCCCCGAGCGCATCGCGCAGCTCGGCGACCGCGCGCCCTCCATCCCGCGCCTGCATCTGCCCGCCTATAACTGGTGGAGCGAAGGCCTCCACGGCATCGCCCGCAACGGCTACGCTACCGTCTTCCCCCAGGCCATCGGCCTCGCCGCCACCTTCGACCCCGCACTCCTAGAGGCCGTCGGCGATACCATTGCCACCGAAGCCCGCGCCAAGTTCAACGCGGCCACCAACCACGGCCAGCTCGACTCTGAACGCAACGGAGGCCTCACCCTCTGGTCTCCAAACATCAACATCTTCCGCGATCCACGCTGGGGGCGAGGTCAGGAGACCTACGGCGAAGACCCCTTCCTTACCGCCGCGCTCGGCACCGGCTTCGTTCGCGGCCTTCAGGGCAACGACCCCTTCTATCTCAAGGCCGACGCCACCCCCAAGCACTTCGCCGCGCACTCCGGCCCTGAAGAAGGTCGCAACAGCTTCAACGCTCCCGCGACCCCGCATGACCTCGCCGACACCTACCTGCCCGCCTTCCACGCCCTCACCACTGAAGGCAAAGCCGCCGCGATCATGTGCTCCTACAACGCCATCGACGGTACGCCCTCCTGCGCCAACGCCGACCTGCTCCAGGCGCGTGTACGCGACCTCTGGCACTTTCCCGGCTACGTCGTCTCCGATTGCGACGCTGTCGGCAACATCGCCGGCTTCCACAAATTTGCCCCGGACAATGTCCACGGAGCCGCCCTCGCCCTCCGCGCCGGAACCGACCTCGACTGTGGCAGCACCTACACCGCTCTCAACCAAGCCCTCGCCCAGCACCTCGTCACCGAAAGCGACATCGACCGCTCCCTCCACCGCCTGCTGTTCGCCCGGCTGCACCTCGGCCTGCTCGACGCCCCTTCCTGCAACCCCTACGACACCATCGCCGCCACCGAGATCGACTCTCCCGCGCACCGCCTCCTCGCCCTCCAGGCCGCCGAAGAGTCCATCGTCCTGCTCAAGAACGACGGCATCCTTCCCCTCGCGTCCGGCAAGAAGATCGCCGTCATCGGCCCCACCGCCGACCTCCTCAGCGTCCTAGAAGCCAACTACCACGGCACCATCGCCCATCCGCTTACGCAGCTCGACCTGATGCTCGCCGCCTTCCCGGACGCAAAGTACGCGCAAGGCTCCGTGCTCGCCACCGGCGTGCCCATCGCCATCCCCCGCACCGCGCTCCGCAACTCCGCGGCACCCAAGGCCGCCGAGGGCCTGCTAGCCGAGTTCTTTCCCGCCCCCACCCTCACCGGCACGCCCATCCTCACCACCACCGTCTCCACGCTCGACCTCGATCTCGACCGCGTCACTCCGGACGCCCGTGTCCCGCAAGGCCCCTACGCCGCCCGCTGGTCCGGCGTCCTCGTCCCCCCCGCGCCCGGCGACTACACCCTAACCCTCCACGTCGACCGCTGCTGGGACTGCGCTTACCATGACAGCTTCCGCTTCTTCGTCGACAACAGGCTGGCCGTGAACTACCCCGGCGGAACGGCCCGCTTTCCCTCCAATACGAGCGTTAGGCTGACCGCAGCCGACACCAAGCCCCACCCCATCCGCGTCGAGTACATCCATACAGGCGAGGATGAAGGCCTCTCGCTTCAATGGGAGCCGCCCGCCGTTCCCCTTCTCGACGAGGCAACCCGAGCCGCCGCCGAAGCCGATGTCCTCGTCGCTTTTGTAGGCCTCTCGCCCGACCTCGAAGGCGAGAACTTCCCCATCAAGATCGCGGGCTTCGACGGCGGCGACCGCACCTCGCTCAACTTGCCCGATGCCCAGGCCGACCTGCTTGACCACCTACGGGGCCTTGGCAAACCTATTATCGTTGTCCTCAACTCAGGCTCAGCCGTCGCCCTCGATCCCCACAAGGCCAACGCGCTGCTCGCCGCCTGGTACCCCGGCGAAGAAGGCCCCCACGCCCTCGCCGACATCGTCCTCGGCATTACCAACCCCTCCGGCCGCCTGCCGGTTACCTTCTTCCGCTCCACCGCCGACCTCCCGCCCTTCACCGACTACAGCATGGTCCACCGCACCTACCGCTACTTCGACGGCTCGGTCCTCTTCCCCTTTGGCTTCGGCCTCAGCTACACCACCTTCAGCTACACTGGCCTCCACCTCGACCGTACATCGATCAACGCTGGCGATCCCCTCACCGCCACCGTGAAGGTCACCAACACCGGCAGCCGCGATGGAGAGGAAGTCGCCGAGCTCTACCTGACTCCGCCTACCAAGCCCGGTTCACCCCGCCTCACTCTCCAGGGCATCCAGCGCGTCTCGCTCGCTCCGAACGAATCTCGCATCCTCACCTTCACCCTCAGCCCCGACCAACTCAGCTTCGTCGACGAGCGCGGCCACCGCGCCATCCGCCCCGGCGACTACCACCTCACCATCGGTGGCACCCAACCTACCCCAAACCAACCCGCCGCAACCGTCCACATCACCGGAGAAAAACTCGCCGACTTCTAGCGCAGTGGCCGCTTTGGTGCGTAAGTGTCTTGCTTTTCTGGTTGTCATTCCCGAGGGGAATCTGCTTTCCCGCCTCCACTCAACCATCAAAGCACCAACATACAATCCCCATAACTAAAGAACTTATACCGTTCCGCCACCGCATGAGCGTACGCGTTGAGCACCGCCTCCCGTCCCGCAAACGCGCTCACCAGCA
The DNA here is from genome assembly GCA_965277085.1 of Acidobacteriaceae bacterium. GTDB lineage: Bacteria > Acidobacteriota > Terriglobia > Terriglobales > Acidobacteriaceae > Edaphobacter. The sequence continues at coordinate 2,967,755 of OZ255708.1, read as the reverse complement.
TCAGCAGCGTCGATTGCGGCAGATGGAAGTTCGTCAACAACCCACTCACCACCTGAAACTTGTACCCCGGCGCAATAAAGATGTCGGTCGTCCCGGTATGCGCGCGTACCCGCCCATGGAACCCCGTCGTCCCATACAGCTCCTCCTGATCCACTAAACTCCCCTCCAGAGTCCGGGCCGATGTAGTCCCAACCGCCACAATCCTGCCACCAGCACGGAAAGTCCGCGTGATCGCTTCCGAAGCCGCGCGCCCGATCGCATACCGCTCCTCATGCAGCCGCACGTCCTTCAGCTCCTCCACCCGCACCGGCTGGAACGTCCCCAGCCCCACATGGAGCGTTACCGTCTCCACCCCCACGCCCTTCGCCCGCACTGCGGCCAGCATCTCCGGCGTAAAGTGAAGCCCTGCCGTCGGTGCGGCCGCCGATCCCGGCTCCTCCGCGAAGACCGTCTGATATCGCTCCCGGTCCGCGCCCGTCGCCTCGCGCTCAATATACGGCGGCAGCGGTATCCGCCCGATCTGGTCGAGCACCGCAAAGAAATCTCGCACTGGCGCAAAGCGCAGCGTCCGTTCCCCAAACACCGCCGCCGCCACCACCTCGGCCTCGAGCTCCACACAACCGTCCGCCCCGGCAAACAGCAGCCGTTCCCCTACGACCACCTTGCGCGAGGGCCGCACCAGCACCTCCCAGTGCTCTCCGCCAAGCTGCCGCGTCAGCAACACTGCGATCGCGCCGCTCGGCTCCGGCGATCCCGCTTGCGTCCGCAGCCCCGCGCGCGTCGCAAACAATCGGGCTGGAATCACCCGGCTGTCATTAAGAATAAGCAGATCCCCCGCCCGCAGGTACCTCGGCAGGCTCGCAAACACATCGTCCACCAGCCGCCCCGTCGCCCGGTCAAGCACCAGCATCCGGCTGCTTCCACGCGGCTCCGGCGGCGTCTGCGCGATCAGCTCCGGCGGCAACTTGAAATCGAAATCCTTAACCACCATCAATCGATGCTAGCGCGCCATCGCCACAGCACGATCCAGCGCCTCCTGCACCGCAGCCTCATCCGCCGCCACGTGCTCCGGCCAGGTCACTGCTACTCGCGAAAATGGCTTGGGAATCAAAAATCTATCCCACGTCCGCAGCACCCACGCCCGCTCCGGCAGCAGATAGAACGTCCCCACATCGCACCCCACCAACCGACCCAGCTGAGCCGCTCCGGGTTTCGCCACCATCGCCGGCCCACGCGGCCCATCCGCCGTAACCGCGCACCTCCGCCCATTGCGATACGCCCGCTCCATCCCCCGTAGCCCGCTCGCTCCGCCGCGCGAACTCGACCCTCGGACGGCGACGAATCCAAGTCGCTCCACCGTCCGCGCGATCAACTCCCCATCAAAGCTACGGCTGATAAGAATCGCGATACCCTGTCCACGAAAACGGCACGCCGCCACTAACAACGACCGATGCCAAAACGCGAATATGCCACCCTCGCGCAAGGTATCCCCCGCTACCCCCCGCTCCTCATACCGCAACGTCGCCCCAAGCAGCCGAACGATCCCCGCCGCCACCACGGGCACCACCGCCAACGCCACCCTCTGTCCCCGCGTGTACGCCACACGGACGAGTTTACCCGTGCATGGCCTCCGTCATGGCCTCGCCACTCCGCGACATGACGCCCATCCCATGCTCGTAGATCATGTTGCCGCCAAGATGCGCACTCATCGACACCAAAGCATACCCAGCCGCTCCCAATGCTCGACCCGTTCCCCGCGCCTTACGCAGCCGCGCAACGGCTGAAGCCGCGTATAAACCGGTGGCCGCGATATTGAGCGCCGCATGTACCAGCCCAATCTTCCGCGGCGCTGGCTTCTCGATCTCCGACCAGTCATTCATCCCCGTCACCGCCGCGCCCACGGCACCCAGCAACCCCAGCCAGAGCGTCGCGTCCGCCGCCACGTTCATCGCTTCGACTGTGCAAGCAGCACCCGAGCCCATCATTTCAGCGACCGCGGCCACACTGTCAAACGCAATGGTCGCCGTCCACGAACCAACCGGCACGTCTGTCAACACCACGTGAAGCGGCTCATTCAGCCAGTCTCCATGCAGCACCCGCCGCAACGTGTTGCCACCCAGCGTATGGACCGTCTCCTTAATCACGGCCTGCAATGAACGCTCCGTCTCAGGAGTCGTCACAGCGACTCGTTCCGCCAATCTTGCTAGAGGATCTTTACTCGTCAACTCCGCCATGCAGCCTCCGATCTCTACGCCAAGCTCACCTGATGATTCTTCAACGCCGCCCGCACCTTCTCCACATGCGTTCCATGCACACGGATCGCCTCGTGCAAGATCTGCCCGCTTACCCCAAACTCTTTCGCCCAGTAGTGTATGTCCGACGCCATCTTCGGATTGATCTCATGCGGATCGTGCGGCCCCTTAGGATCGTGAACCTCTTCGTGCTCAATCTTGCTCGTCAACTCAGACATAGTCGTTCCTCTTCCTAGAAGGATGGCAACCGGCCCGTACAAGATGCACCGGGCGCCTAAGTGCCGAAGGCTTGCCTTTCTGGTTCCCTTCAGAAGGGAATCTGCGTCTCGCTTAGCTGTACTTCAGCCATCGCACGATTTCCGGTAGATTCGGTCGCTTCCCGTACATCAAAATGCCCACCCGATAGATTCGGCTAGCGACCCAAAGCACCGCATAGATCGTGACAATCATCAGCGCGATTGACAGTGCAATCTGCCAAGCCGCGGGATGGCCCATCGAAATGCGTAGATACATGATGAGCGGCGTGCAGAAAGGAATGAACGAGATCGCCGTCGCCCAGGTGCCATCCGGATTTGGCACCACAAACGTCAGCGAAAACATGCACGCGGCCAGCGGCATCACCAGGAACATGTTAAGTTGCTGAAGCTCCTGCTCGGAGTTCGTCATTGCTCCCAAAGCGGCCGCGATGGACGAATACAGCACATAGCCAAGCAGGAAGTAGACGATGAAGAAGACCACCTGCGTCGCCGTCAGCGGCACATGGACGTCCGACCCCGTCAGCCTCGCCACCAGTGACGTGCTCGTCAACAACACCGCCGCGGACAGCCAAATGCCCACTTGCGTCAGCCCCACCGCGCCCACGCCCATCACCTTGCCGGCCATCATCTCCTCTGGCCGGATCGTCGCCAAGAGCACCTCGAACACACGCGATGTCTTCTCTTCGATGATGGACCGCGCCACGTTCATCCCGTACAGCATGATGACCATATACATCAGCAGAAAGAACACATACGCGCTGTAAAACGCATTGTCCGCGTCGTTCTTGCTGGCCTGTGAGCTGTCCAAATCGATCGGCTGCATCAGCGCGTCCACGTCCGACGCCACCATCCCCTGATGCCGCAGTCCCTCGCGCGTGAGCACCGTGCGCAGCGCCCGGCTGATCGCGGTCTTCGTAATGATGTCCGCCTGCGACTTCGGGACCCAGGCAAAGGTCGGCCGGACGTTCTCCGTGGCTCCTGGAGTGATCCACAGGTAGCCGTCGAGCTGCTTGTTCTCAAGCTCCGCGTCGAGCACCCGCCGCGTCGCCGTATCCGGTGGCGAGATCACATCCACCCGCATCTCGCTCTGCTTGCCGCTTTGTAACTCCCGTTGAAGATCCGTCGCCATCTGGAGATCGGTCGAGACCACCGCGATATGCGAGTTTGACTTCGTCCGCTTCCCGATCAGCGCGCTGCCCACGATCGCGCCCACCATCAGCGCCGGAATCAGCAACGTCATCACCAGAAAGGCCTTCGTTCGCACCCGTTCCAGATACTCCCGCCGCGCTATCAACCATACGTTATGCATGGACCGCCACCTCCGCGGGCCGTTCGCGGTCCGCCTCCACCTTCTCGATGAAGATCTCTTCCAGCGTCGGCTCCGTCACCTCGAACCGCGAGATCCGCGTGCCCCGCGCCACAGCCTCCGCCAGCAGCGGCTGCGCGTCAGGCTCCCGTCCGCCCACGCTGCGCAGCTTGATCTCGGCGTGCCCGGCGTACACCTTCGCATCTTCCACCGACGGATGCGCCAAGAAGCGGTCATCCCCCGTAAACGTCATCTGCACTCGGTCTCGTGGATACGACGCCTTCACCCCGGCCATCGATCCCGCCAAGATCAGGTTGCCATTATGGATCAGCGCGATCTCGTCGCACATCTTCTCCACCTGATCCATCCGGTGCGTTGAAAACAGGATCGTCCGCCCCGCCGCCCGCAGCTCGATCAGCGTATCGATCAGCAGCGTCGCATTCACGGGATCGAGTCCACTGAACGGCTCATCCATAATGATCAGATCCGGCTCATGCAGCAGCGTCGCGATGAACTGGATCTTCTGCTGCATACCCTTCGACAGCTCCTCAGTCCGCTTCTCCATCAATCCGGCGATCTGCAGCTTCTCGCACCACTCCTTAGCTCGGCTGCCCGCCACACCCGCCGACAATCCATGCAGCTGTCCCAGGAAGATTAGCTGGTCGAGCACCGTCATCTTCTTGTAGAGTCCGCGCTCCTCCGGCAGATACCCCACCCGCTTCAGCGCGTCCCGATCGAACGGCCGCCCAAACAGCGACACCCGCCCAGAGTCCGGCACCGTAATCCCGATCATCATCCGGATCGTCGACGTCTTCCCCGACCCGTTCGGCCCTAAAAGCCCGAACATTGTCCCCGGCTCGATGACGAAACTCAGGTCCGCCACCGCCACCTTGGCATCGTAGGCCTTCCGCACGTGCTGCAATTCAACGATTGCCATGAATGCCCTTAGTCTAGCAGTGCGGCAAATGCCGCCAGTTTGTCGCTGCCATCTTTTCACTTTGCTATGAGCCGTAAACGAGTTACGATCGTGTCCACTACACATTACCCGATCATCTGGAGTAGCGTTCAGAGAAACAGTCGTTCATGGAGGATCGATGATCTACAAAATCTGGTGTAAGGAAGTGGATGGTCCAGGGCTTACAGCCGCTCAAAAGAAAGAGCTGGAACCGATGGACATGGGTTCTCGCCAGGATTGGGGTGAGGTCGCCGCCGACCAGAGGATTACAGTAGCGGCCGCCGATTCGCTCTCCGCCATCACCAACGTCGATACCTTGCGCATCTTCGCGCATGGCAGCGTCGATAAAGTCGGCCAAATGACAGCAAAGCAACTAGCTCACTACCTGTATGATCACGGCCTTCGCCAGGTAGGGAAGATTGAGCTGGCGGCGTGCGGCACGGCGGTGGAAAAGACCTTCAAGAAAGCCTATGCCCAAAGGCTCCTGGAGCATCTGCTCAACGATCCTACGAAATCCGTCGCCATCACCAGCACCCAGGGGGCCAAGGGCGATTTGGCACCCGACCGGTATGGAGCCGATCAAGACGCCATCACTCTGAGAGATGGCACCACTGTGACCGGAAACGCGGGTAAGAAGACCTACTCTCAGCAGGCTGGATGCTTTGGTATGAAGACCGTCAGCACCTAAGCACGATGACCTCGCCATCCTCAGGCTCTGCACGTGTAACCATAAAGGGGTGAGCACTCTTGAAACGAACTCCGATCCGAGCATCGAGTCTGGCGGCTTCGGCCCTCTTCGCGTTCCGCTCTTTCGTGACCGCTGGGTAGCCTCCACCATTTCGTCCGTCGGCACCTGGATGCAGGACACCGCCGGCACCTGGCTGATGACTTCCCTCACCCACTCGCCGCTGCTGATCGCCCTCATGCAGACCGCTGCGAGTTTACCCGTCCTCTTCCTGGGCCTCTTCGCTGGAGCCACCGCCGACGTCTTCGATCGCCGCAAGCTCCTGATCTTTTGGCAGGTCTGGATGCTCGCCTCAGTCGCCGTCCTCGCCGTTCTCACGTTTCTGGGTCATGTGTCGCCATGGGCACTTCTCGGGTTCACGGCCATGCTCAACGTCGGCTCAGCCATGAATAATCCCGCCTGGCAAGCAATCGTTCCCGAGCTGATCCCTCGCAACCTGATCCCCGACGCCGTCTCGCTCAACTCCGCAAGCAACAACCTGGCTCGCGCCGTGGGCCCCGCGCTCGGCGGCCTTATGGTCGCCGCCTTCAAGCGCACCGACACCGGTGCTGCTTCCGTCTTCTTCCTGAATGCCATCTCATTCGCCGGAGTTATCTGGGTCCTCGTCAACTGGAAGCGCGTTCCTCTCTTCAAAAGCACCCTTCCGGCCGAACGCATCGCCGGCTCCATGCGCACCGGCCTGCACTATATCCGCTACGCGCCGGAACTCCGGGCCTCGCTCTTTCGCGCGTTTACCTTTACGTTCTTCGTCTCCGCGATCTGGTCGCTCCTTGCCGTCGTAGCCCAGCGCGATCTCCATCAGGGAGCGATGGGTTACGGCATCCTCAATGGTTCGCTCGGTCTCGGAGCCGTGGTCGCCGCCACGACGCTCCATCGTCTTCGTGCCCGCTTCTCCGCCGACTCCATCCTCGCCGCCGCCACCGGCTATAACGTCCTTACCTTGGTCGCCATGGCGTTCATCCGCAGCCCAGCATTGCTCATCGCCACTCTCATCGTCGCGGGCTTTGCATGGACGAGCACTATGGCTACCTTGAACACCTCCGTTCAGCTCTCGGTCCCTGCGTGGGTTCAGGCCCGCGTCCTCGGTGCCTACCTTATGACCTTTCAGGGTGGCCTCGCTCTTGGCAGCATCCTTTGGGGCTTTATCGCGGAGCACAGCTCGCCATCCAAATCTCTCCTTGTCGCCGCCGCCGGTCTCGCCGTGAGCTATCCCATCGCTCGTAACTTCCACATCCTGAGCGGAGCTGCCCCCGACTTTACCCCATATCAGTGGAAAACTCCCGCTCCCCAGTACGCTCTCAATTCTCACCCCGAAGCTGGCCCTGTGCGCATCTCCATCGTGTATCGCGTTCCACTCGAGGACTACGCTGCCTTTACCCGTGCCATCCACCAGATGCGTGGCGTTCGCCTGCGTGACGGAGCCATCCGATGGGGCATCTTCCGTGACGCCGCCGATCCCGAGTCGCTCAACGAGACCTTCGTCATGGAGTCCTGGTTGGATTATCTCCGCGCCCGGGAACGCATCACCCTCGCCGATGCCGCCATCCGCGACCAGGTCCGCGCCCTCCATCGCGGCGACTCCCCACCCGCTACCACCCACCAGATCTATGCCCGCGAAATCACTGACTCCGAGCCCGATCTAGGAGTGCAGTCGACAGACAAGGCGTCCTCCTAAGCGAACTCACCCGAACGGCCATGTGATTGTCTGAGATTCCATAACGGAACTCGCGCTTCAACCTTCGCGCGCATCACAGATATAAGGAGAACGATTCCCATGCCGATCCCGCTCCCGCTCCAGCCCACTGCCGCGCAAGCTCAGTTTCTCTTCATCGATATTCAGCCCGGCATCGTCGACAATGCCCATACCAATCCAGGCAAATCTGTACGCCTTGCCGCTGGCATTGCCGTCAAAGTTGCCAAGCTCCTTGACATCCCCGTCTTTGTCTCTCTTGTGCCCACCGGCTCCAAGGCTCCTGAAGCCGTATCAGAGCTGGAAGATCTACCTACCTACCCACGTCACTTTGCAGGCAGCCTCAACCAACCAGAGGTAGTTGCCGCTCTTGCCGCGACTGGGCGTAAGACACTGGCCATCGGCGGTATCGTTACGGAGATCGCGGTCCTCCAAGGCGCGCTTAGCGCCATACGCGCCGGCTATGATGTCCACATCCTCGTCGATTGTTGCGGCGGTGTCTCAGAGCGCACCGAACAAGCCGCATTACGCCAGATTGAAGCCGCAGGAGGAACCCTCACCTCCGTCGGTAGCTTCTTCACCACCATTATCCCCGACTTTACTCAACCCCACGCCATGGAGATGCTCACCATGCTCCGCGGCCTGATGGCCAAAGCATAGCTCGTACACTCGTCCACCTTCATGACGGCAGCGTCATGAAGGTGGTTCCTAAACCCCAAACGCCAGATCAACCAACGTCCGCTCTTCCATCTCATGTGCCTTGGCCGACCCCGTCGCCGGACTCGCGCTCGCCGTCCGCTTCACGCTGGTCAAGCTGCGGTCGCCTACGTTCTTCTTCAGCAGCGGCATAACGTACGAAAGCGCGCCCATGTTCGCTGGCTCCTCCTGCACCCAAACGATCTCGTCCGCGCCAGGATGCTGATCGAGCGCCGCCTGCACCTCCTCCGAGGGCCATGGGTAAAGCTGCTCGACGAAAATGATGCCGACCGACATATCTTTCCGCTTCGCCCGTTCGACGCGCAGATTGTGCCCAATCTTGCCCGTGCACACCAGCAGCCGCCGTGGGTTAACAGCATCGTTGTCTGGCAGCACGTTCTGGAAGCGGGGCAGCGCCAGGTCCGCCAGGGTCGACGTCGCGTCCGGGTGCCGCAACATACTCTTTGGCGTAAACATGATGAGGGGCTTGCGCCAGCTCCGCATCGCTTGACGCCGTAAAAGATGGAAGTACTGCGCCGCGTTCGACGGCTGCGCGATCACCATGTTGTCGGGCGCGGCAAGCTGCAAAAACCGCTCCATGCGGGCAGAGGAGTGCTCCGGTCCTTGCCCGTCGTATCCATGCGGCAGCAGCAGCACCAGCCCAGACAGCAGACCCCACTTCGCTTCACCCGACGAGATGAACTGGTCGATGATGATCTGCGCGCCGTTCACGAAATCCCCGAACTGCGCCTCCCACAACACCAGCGCCTCGGGGTAATCGCGCGAGTAGCCGTATTCGAAGCCGAGACAAGCCGCCTCCGACAACAGCGTGTTATGCACCTCAAACCGGGCCTGATCCTCAGACAGATGGGCCAGCGGTGTGTATCGCACCTCCGTCCCGGTATCCACCAGCACCGCGTGCCGCTGGTTGAACGTCCCGCGCTGCGAATCCTGGCCGGTCAGCCGCACCGGCGTCCCTGTCGTCAGCAGCGACGCATACGCCAGCAACTCGGCGGCCCCATAATCGAATGCACGCTTTCCTTCCGCCATCTCCACCCGCTGCTCGTACAGCTTCTGCACTTTTGGGTGGATGTGGAAGCCGTCGGGATAGCGCACCATTGCCCGCGTCAGTTCGAGTACACGCTCGGCCGATAAACCAGTCTCTAGCCGCTCATCCGACTCTGGCAACGTACCTCCACGGTACGGACTCCAGTAGTCCGGCAGCTGCGCCAGCCTGGGCTTGCGCACTGCTTGCGCCGCAGCCTTCTGCTCGTCGAAAAACGCGGCCTGGATTGCTTTCGCCTCTTCTGTAGGATCGACGCCCATCTGCTCCGCGTAAAGCTGATACAGCGGCTTGCGGTCCTTGATCAGCGCGTACCGGCGCGGCTGGGTAACCGTCGGATCGTCCGCTTCGTTGTGCCCATAACGCCGGTAGCCGATCAAGTCAACCACTACATCCGAGTGGAACTTCTGCCGAAACTCCGCGGCAATTGCCGCGATCCGCACCACCGCGTCCGGGTCTTCCGCGTTCACATGGAAGATTGGGATGGGCAGCCGCTTGGCAATGTCAGTCGCGAAGCGTGAAGAGTTCGACTCCTCCGGCAGCGCCGTGAACCCCAACAAATTGTTGACGATGATATGCACCGTCCCGCCAATGTTGTATCCCGCAAGCGACGCCATGTTGATCGATTCCGCCGTAATCCCCTGGCCGGCAAACGCCGCGTCTCCGTGGATGATGATCGGCAGCACTTGATTGAGCGATCCTTTGCCCATCCGCACCTGCTTGGCGCGCGACCGGCCCATTACCACGGGATTCACCGCCTCCAGATGGCTCGGGTTCGACGCCAGATGCAGGGCAATCGCGCCGCCGTCGTGCGCATGGTACTCGCCCGTCGCGCCCATGTGGTACTTCACATCGCCGCCGCCCAGAACGCTGCGCGGGTCCACATCTTCAAAGTTGGCGAAGATCTCGCTTGCGGAGCGTCCAATCACATTCGTCATCACGTTCAGCCGCCCGCGATGGCTCATCGCGACGATCGCCTTTTCGACGCCCCGTTTATGCCCCGTCGATAAGACCTCATCCAGGAATGGAATCAGCGCCGTCAGCCCTTCGAGCGAGAACCGCTTCGTCCCCAGATACCGCGACTGGATCACCTGCTCGAACAAGTCCGCGCGGATGAGCTGCGTCAGCACATGCGGCTGATCCGCCCGGCACGTCGGTTGTTCCACCTGCTCTTGGAGCCACTGCCGTTGCTCCGTGTTCACAATGTGCATGAACTCAATGGCAAACGTCCCGCAATAGAAACCCCGCGCCTCCCGCGCATACTCGCCCTCCGGCACCGCGACGGGAAACGGCTCCGGCGGCAAGTATTGCCCAAGCGGATCGAGCCACGCCTGCAAATACCCCCACCGCCGAAAAATGTCGAAAACCAGCTCCCGCTCCATCGTCTGTTCCGCCGTTCCCATGGCCGCCACGGCCGTCTCCATCTCCATCGCTTCCTCACTTGTAACGCAGATATTTGCGGGCGTGCGCACAGCCCCTAAATGTCTATGCTAGACCTTTGCGCGTCGGTATGCAGCGGAAGTCGGCCACCAAGTACAGGGGGAACCACCGCCCGCTCCACTAAAATGGGAGCATGACGCGAGCCCTCCTGCTCCTCGCAGCCTCCTCGCTCTGCCTGGCGCAAATACCCGAAGCAGCCACCAAGCCCCTCCCCGACACGGTCGCCCTGATGCGCGAGGTTGAAAGCCACCGAAGCGCTCGAACGCGACTACCTCTTCCACTCCTTCGCCATCACGAAGACACTCGACAGTCACGGCAACCTCAAGAAGACCGAGACTGAAGACTCCGAGATCTTCTACGTTGCCGGTACGCGCATCCGCCGCATGCTCAAGAAAGATGGCAAGGATCTATCGCCCGAGGAGCAGAGCAAGGAAACCCGCCGCATCGACAAAGAGATCGCCAAAGACAAGGAGGACCAGGGAAACGGTAAATCGAACAACCGGCGCGACGAAGTCACCGTCTCCCGTTTTCTCGCTCTGGGCAGCTTCTTCAACGCCCGCCGCGTCATGCTCAACGACCGGGACACCATCGCCATCGACTTTGTCGGAAACCCCAAAGCCAAGCCTGAATCCCGCTTCGAAGGTGCCATCCGCGAGATGGCCGGCACCGTCTGGGTCGATGAGCGCGACCGCGCTCTCCGCAAGCTCGAAGGCAACTTCCTCCACGACTTCAAGATCGGCGGCGGCCTGGTCGCGGAGGTGAAACAAGGCTCTACCTTTGGCGCTGAGTGGACCAAGGTCAACGATGAAGTCTGGCTCCCGTCAAGCTTCAACGGGCGCGGCGACCTGCGCGTCCTCCTCTTGGTCACTCTTCACGGCAGCCTTAACGTCGCCGTCTCCGGTTACCGCAAGTTTAAAGCCACGTCGACGGTCCTACCTTCCGCAGCTCCGCCGCAATAGAAAAGACCAGCCCGAAGGCTGGTCTCTATGCGGTGCTTGCTCTCTTAAGTTTAGAGAGGCTGAATGTCCGAAGCCTGCCAGCCCTTGGGTCCCTTGACCACGTTGAACTGCACAGCCTGACCCTCTTGGAGGCTCTTGAAGCCGCTCGAAACGATCGCCGAGTAGTGCGCGAACACATCCTCGCCGTTCTGACGGCTGATGAAACCGAACCCCTTTGCATCGTTAAACCACTTCACTGTTCCCTGTTCCATGTTGTTGCTTCCTTATGTACTGCTGAAATTGACGCTATGACCAAATCGGGGTTCGTACACTACAGCCCTACAGAAAACCAATCTGTTTCATACGACAAGATAAGGTTAGCACACAAATCCAAAAAGTTTGCGAAATCGTACTCGCAAAGTTACCACCGCCGTCCCCTGCTCCGTTGCCCTTCCAAAATGGTGCGAATAATAGTCGCACGCAGCCCTTCATACTCGCCGCGCAGTGCAAATGGCTCGAGTTCGCGATGAAACGTCGTCATCGCCTTTACCCATCGATTCAACGCATCCTCGCGTTCCAGGCGCTCCGCCAGAAAGATGCGGTCCGCCAGGCACCGGATCGCTTTATCCGCCGCGTCGTCGATCATCGTTTGCACCTCGGGTGACGTCGCAACCCCTTCCCGCAAGCGCATCAACGCCGTATACGACTCCGCCAGTGCCGTCAACAACTCGCGCGCCTCGCTCTTCCGGTTGTCCAGCACCCACTGCCGTTGCTGCCACGAGCGGTTCAACCAATGTCCCACCACGATTCCGCCCAGCGCGGATAAGCTCGACACGCCTGACAATACCAGCGCCTGCTCTACAGAGGTCATGCTGCTTTATACATCCACGCGGAAGAGGAACAAGCCAGGTTGCCCGTATTCTTCCTGTGTCATCCACGGAACTCTCCATGTTGGCAATCGTCGCGTTATCAGAGGACCCGTGCTAATCGGCCAGATGCGCCCGTACAATCCGCTCCGCCGCCTCCAGCACTTCGTCCAACGACATCGCCGTAGAATCCAGCACCACCGCATCCGTGGCCGCCACCAGCGGCGACTCCGCGCGCGTCCGATCCCGGTGATCGCGCTCCTTCAGCTCCGCCACAACGGCCGCCTCGTCCACCGCCTTGGCAGCAGGCTCACCGGGCATCGACTGCCGATACCGCCGAGTCCCACGAACCTCCGGCGCGGCGTCCAGAAAGATCTTCACCTCCGCATCGGGAAAGACCGCCGTTCCAATGTCCCGTCCCTCCATCACTACGCCGCCCTGGGCACCCAGCGCCCGTTGCTCGGCCACCATCCACGCGCGCAGCCGGGGATGCACCGAGATCTGCGACGCCGCCGAGGTCACATCCTGCTCGCGGATGCGGCGGCTCACATCCACGCCGTCGAGCGTCACGCAGTTGCCCTCGCGCTGCGGCTCGAGCCGAATGCGCGTGATCTCCGCCAGCCCAAGCAGCGGCGCTTCCTCATCAAAGCCGAAGTCGTTTTCGATCGCCTTCAACGCCAGCGCACGGTACATTGCCCCGGTCTCCAGGTTCAGAAAACCAAACCGTCTCGCCAGATGGGCCGCCAGGGTGGACTTCCCCGCCCCAGCTGGCCCGTCGATGGCGATCACCGGACGGTCACGTTTTGTCTCAGGAAGAACGGAGGCGCTCATGCCGCCGGTCCACCTTCCTCAGGCTTCCACTTCTTTGTAGGAGGCCGCTTGCCGAACGGCTTCGCGTTGTTCTTGAACTTGTCGAACGTCCCCGCCGGTTTCCCGAAACTAGGCTTCCCGGCGAACTTTGCTCCGAATTTGGCTCCAGGACGCTCGCCCGCGAAGCCACTTCCGGCCGGCTTGCCCGCGAACCCTCCCGGACGCGGCGACCGTTCCGCTCCGCCTTCAGGCCGAGCTGTCCGCTCCGGCCGATCTTTCCGATCACCGCGTGGCGCGTCGAACTTCCGGAACGGAGGTCCGGCCGTCCGCGAACGCCGGTCCGTGCTTCCCGCTCCCGCGCTAAATCCGCCGGCAAACTTCGCCCCCGGTCGCGACCCTCCGCCCTCGCGCGGCACAAACGGTCTTCGTTCTCCGCCCGACGCACCTTGCGGCCGCGCGCTGAACGTCCCCGGCTTGCGAGGCCCAGCAAACGGCGGACGATCCCCACTCGGCCGATCCCCGCCAGGTCTGGGCGTAAACTCCCGCCGAGGCGGACGCATCCCGCCCTCTGCCGCCGCGTTGAACTCCCGCCGCGGAGGCCTTCTCTCGCCCGCGCCTTCAGAACGCCCGAAGGACGGACGGCTCGGTGCTCCTTCGCCGCGATCGAACGTGCGCCGTGGTGGCCTGCCCTCCGCAAAGTCACGGCTCTTGCCGCCAAACCCCGCCGCCGGACGAGCCGGACGATCTCCGCCAAACGCAGGCTTGCGCCCAAATGCCGGACGATCGCCACCACCCTCCGTACGAGGCCGCGCCGGATAACTCCGCGCCGGACGCGCCTCCCCTTGGCCACCCGAGGCCGCAGGCCGACCCTCTTGCCATGGCTTCGTGAAGCTCGGCTTCCCCGCCGGACGCTCACTTCGTTGCGGACGGTCCTCCCGCGCAAACGGGCGACGCTCTCGGTCCGGCGCTCCAAACGAAGGTTTGCTGCTAAATGCCGGTTTGCTTCCAAATGCAGGCTTAGGGGCAAACTTCTTTACGAATCCAGTCCCAACCTTCTTCGGCTTTGGTACAAACTTCGAAATTCGCTCCTGTCCCTCCACCAGTTCCAGCGTCGCCCCAACCTCTTCCACCGGAACCGCTTCGACCGAAGCCTCCGCGTCGATCAAAATACTTCCCGCCGGAGCCAGGAAGGCCGGCAGTTCGCCTGCCACGTGTAGCACCGTCTTGCCTTCAATCGCAAGCGTCTCCAACTGCCGCGCTCCAAGCAGAGCATGGACCACATCGCGTATCCGGCTCCGTGCCGCCAACGGTGAGAGAAACGTCTCAATCTCCTCCTCAGTCGCCACAATTGCTGTGTTCAGATAGAGGCTGATCAGGGCGGACAACGCGCTCGGCTGCCCCGCATTAGCGCCCGCCTTCATGATCTTTGTGAACCGCGCGCTGGTCAGCTCCCACAGCGTCGCAGCTCCGTCTGGCTGCGGCACGGGCAGCACCCGCAGATGCCCCCACAACTCGTTCAACGCCCGCAGCACCGCCGACTCCGTTACCTCTTTGCCAAGCTGCGTCACCAGGTCATACGCGCTCAGCGTGACCCGTTCCGTCAACATTTCGTACGTGGCCAACGCCAGCGGCGACACCTTCAACGCGCCCGCCGTCGCCGGAGGCTGCTTCCAGGCCTTGTCCCCCCGCAGTGTAAAGATGTATGCAAACACCGGCGCGGCGACCACAAAGTCCGGCGTCTCCCCCGGCGTTCCGAGCAGGTTTAGTGGCACGGCCACGCCTTCCGTCACCAGCCGCGCCAGCAGGCTCTTCGCCGTTTCAAGATCGGCCATCACCGGGTTCGCATTCGGCGCGCCGAGTACCGCCTCGACCAGGCTCGGCGCGGGTGCGGGTAGCTGTCCCGGACGCGCCGTAAACAACGCCAGCCCCGTCGCGTTGATCCACGAGCGAAGGTTTTCAAACGTCAGCAGCGCCTCTCCGCCCTGATGCCACTGTCGCTGCCGCGACTCATTCAACTGCTCCATCGTAGGGATACTACCCTCAGAATCGCTCAAAGCTGTACTGCCTTCCCGCCGCACGCCTGGGTGAACCAAGCCTTAGCTCTCCCGCCTGTTCTGCGAGAGCCCTGCTGAATTGTCAAAGAGTCTGGCTCTTACTGGTTCTGCTCTCAGCTGTACTTGTTCTTGCTTCTTTGCTCGCATTTACTTCTAGCGAAGCGACCTAAATACGTTGAAATGCCTTCTGCACGTCCTTATAAGAATACCGCAACGCAATCGGCCGCCCATGTGGACAGCTCGTCGGATGCTCCGTCTTGCCCAGTTCGCGGAGCAGCCAGTCGATCTTTGCCGGTTCAAGCGGCGTGTTGATCTTGATCGCGGCATGGCATGCGATGCTCGCGGCGATCCTGCGGCGGCGGACGTCCGCGTTCTCCGTCTGCTGCTCCCGCTCTGGCGCGCCAAGCACCTCTTCCAGCATCCGCTCCAGCTCCCGCCCCTCCAGTCCCACCGGAGCTGCCTTCACCGCCAGGGTGCGCGGCCCGAACGGCTCCGCTTCGAAGCCGTTCCGCTCCAACTCCTCCGCGAGCCGCGCGAAACCCACCATCTGCGCGGGTAGCAGATCGACCAGCAGCGGCATCAGCAGCCGCTGCCGCTGCACCCCCTCCACCTCACGCTCGCGCAAGATCTTCTCAAACAGCACCCGCTCATGCGCCACATGCTGGTCCACGATCCACAAGCCGTCGTCGTTGACCGCCAGGATGAACGAGTCCCGCATCTGCCCCAGAGGCTTCAGCGTGGCCAATGCATTGAGGGTTGCGGGAGCCTCCTCGTGTGCGGCCACAGGCTCTCCATACCCAACCGCAATCCCATCCCCGGCAAACTCCAGCCGTCCCGGGCTTTCCGGCACTACAGGTGGCGCAAGTGTAAACGGCTCCGCATCTCCCCACGCGGGATCAGGTTCGGACTGCGGTGCTGCCTCCACAAACCCCTGCTCCACGCCCGGAAGCGGGCTCACATCCAGCAGCAACGAGCTACTCGCCGTATGCAGCGCAGGCCCAAGAGCAGCCGCAAAGCTCGTCGCCGGACGTGCGTTCATCAGCGTCGTCCGCACCGTGTCCCGGATAAAGTCATGCACAAAGCTCGGCTGCCGGAAGCGCACCTCGGTCTTTGCCGGATGCACATTCACGTCCACCTCTTCGGGCGGCATCTCCAAAAACAAGAGCACCACAGGATAGCTCGTCGGTGGAATGACATTCCGGTACGCCTCGATCAGCGCGTGAATCACCAGCCGATCCCGGATCAGTCGCTGGTTGACAAACACGTAGATCGAGTTCCGGTTCAGCTTCTGCAGCTCCGGCTTCGACACAAAACCCGTGATCCGGATGTATCCCGGCTCGGCAGGCTCATAGTCCTCCTCCCGCTTCCAGGGCGGAGGCTCCGGCAGCCCTACCCTCCGGAAATCCATCTCCGCCGCTGTCGAGATCATCAACCCGGCCGTCTCCCGCCCGAAGATCTGGAATAGCCGCTCCCCGGCGTCCGTCACCGCCGGAGCCACCAGCAGCGCCTGCGTACCGGTATGCAGCTCCATGTGCTTGGCTGGATGCACCAGCGCATAGTGCGTCACCAGTGCGGCAATATGTGCCAGCTCCGTCTGCTCCGCCTTCAGGAACTTGCGCCGTGCCGGCGTATTGAAGAACAGATCCCGCACCGCGATGGTCGTCCCCGCAGGCATCCCGGCCTCCTCCACGCGCAGCATCTTGCCCCCGGCGATCTCAATCTCCGTCCCCGCCGCCTCCTCCGCCACGCGCGTCTCGAGGCTCACCCGCGCCACAGACGCGATCGACGGCAGCGCCTCCCCGCGAAACCCCAGCGTGCTGATCGACAGCAGATCGTCGGACGACCGCAGCTTGCTCGTCGCATGGCGCTCGAACGCCAGCAGCGCGTCGTCGCGCACCATCCCGCAGCCGTTATCGACGATGCGGATCAGCTTGCGGCCGCCGCCCTCCACCTCGATCCGTATCCGCGTCGCCCCCGCGTCGATCGCGTTCTCGAGCAGCTCCTTCACCACGGAAGCCGGCCTCTCCACCACCTCGCCCGCGGCAATCTGGTTCGCCACCTGGTCGGACAAAATGCGGATGCGCCCCATCCCCTGATTGTAGGCGACTCGCCTCTTTTGTTTTCCATCCTAACGAGCCGCGTCTCGTCTACAAGGTATGCGTTTTCTTTCAGGTACTTTGTTTGCGGCTGCGCTGTGCTCAGGTTCACTGCTGTGCTCGGGTTCACTGTGGGGGCAGGCGACGACGTTAGCGGTCGATACCAAGCTCGTCAATCTGCCGGTGGTGGTGCGAGATGGCAAGGGAGCGCTGGTGCCCGCACTAACGAAGGCGGACTTTACCTTGCAGGTGGATGGTAAGCCGCAGGCGGTGCGCTACTTCGATCTGGATGCGAATCTGCCCTTGACGCTAGGGTTGTTAGTGGACACGAGCCAGAGTCAGCGGGGCGTGTTGGACGAGGAACGTGCGGCGAGTCAGGCGTTCCTCGACCAGATGCTGACGGGCGCGAAGGATCAGGTGTTTGTGCTGCAGTTTGCCCGCGAGGTGGAACTATTGCAGGATGTAACGGGTTTAAAGCCGAAGTTGCAGGCGGCGTTGAAGGAGCTAGCGACACCCGCGCCGTCGCCAACCGGGCGCGACACGGGCGTTGTAGACCCGGATGATTCGGCGGATCGGGACGCGCGGCGAGAGCGGGTGCGGGGCGGAACAGCTTTTTATGACGCGGTGTTTCTTGCGTCCGATGAGGTGATGCGGAAGCAGACGGGGCGAAAGGCGCTGATTCTGCTGACCGACGGAAACGACCGGAGCAGCAAGGAGACGCTTGCGACGGCGATCGAGACGGCGCAGCGTGGCGATACGGTGGTGTACGCGATCTACTTCAAAGGTGAAGCTCCACGACAGGACCGCAGTCTCGATGACAGGGATCGGTTCCCGGGCAATAGCGGCGGATATCCGGGTGGCGGGTATCCAGGCGGGGGCTACCCGGGCGGGGGCGGCTACCCAGGAGGTGGCTATCCTGGCGGAGGTTATCCAGGGGGTGGGCGGCAGCCCGAGCAGTTGCCAAACGCGCGCAACGACGGAAAGAAGATTCTTGAGCGAATGGCGAGGGAGACCGGCGGGCGCATGTTTGAGGCGACCAAAAAACAGCCGGTGGGAGAGATTTACGCGGAGATAGGGCGAGAACTACGCGCGCAGTACCGGCTGGGGTTTACGCCGGAAGCGGGAGCAGCGGTCGATGGATACCACAAACTCGCGTTGGAGTTGGTGGGGGACCGGAAGAAGTGGGTCGTACAGACGCGTGAGGGATACTACGTTGGAAAGTAGAAGTGTCTCGGGAACGACAGACAAAGTTACGATAGCTGTATGGCGATCACCAATGGCGGTTAGCTTACAACGCCGGTTTCTGTAACTTTGCGCGGCTCCTGTAATCTGATTGGTATGAAGATCGTTCAGAACATGATGTTGGGGTTGATGGTTGCGGTGGCTGGGGCCCAGGCCGCGAAGCCATCGGCTGTTCCTTTCACCAAGAAGCATATCTATGACGAGCAGGTAGACCCACATAAGGATGTAACGGCGGCGTTTGCGCAGGCGAAGCGGGAGCATAAGCGGGTACTGCTGGACTTTGGCGGAGATTGGTGTGGAGACTGCCAGGTTCTGGACATCTACTTCCACCAGGCACCGAATGAAGAGCTGCTGGCAAAGAACTTTGTGCTGGTCCATGTATTTGTTGGGCATATCGATCAGAATCTTGACATCCCCGAGAAGTATGGCGTCCCGATCAACAAAGGTGTACCTGCTTTGGTGGTGGCGGACGCGAACGGCAAGCCGGTGTATGTGCAGCATGGCGAGTTCGAGAATATGAAGAATATAGACGTGCAGTCGGTTACGGCGTTTCTGGAGCGATGGAAGCCATAAGTCTCAAGCGTGTGGGGAGAGCGGGTTACCGGGCTGTAACACGAGCGCTCGACCACGACGCTCTCAATCTTGCGCAGTCAACGGCGTATTCTGCGATGGTGGCGCTGTTTCCGGCGCTGATCGCGGCGGCGGCGGTTATTTCGCTCCTGCCCGACAGCGCGCCGTTGCGGGCGGAGATTGGCGTGCTGTTCGATCGGATCATGCCTTCAGATGTAACGCCAATCCTGGAGAGTTATTTTGTTGGAAATTCAGGCAAAGCGCTAACCGCACGGGCTGTGCTGGTATCGGTCGGGGTCAGTTTGAGCGGAGCGTCAGGGGTAATTGCGACGCTGATGGAGGGTATCAGGCGAGCGCACGGACTGCCGGAGGATTGCTGGTCGTTCTGGCAACGGCGGCTGCGGGCGTTGCTGCTGGTCCCGTTGTCGTTGCTGCCATTGGCACTGGCAAGCGGTTTGGTGGTGTTTGGACACGGCATCGTGATGACCTTGGCCCGCCATGTTCCGGATGCGGTGCGGAGTGGTTTCTTCGTGACCGCGCTTGGGGTGCGCTGGATAGTGGCGCTGGGTGGGAGCGTGGGGTTGATCGCCGTGTTGTATTCGCTAGGAACACCGAAGCGGCAAGCTTGGCGAAGCGTCGTGCCAGGAGCCGTGGTGGCCACGGTGTTGTGGCTTCTGGCGACACTCCTTTTTGGGTGGTATGTGACGAAGTATGCGAATTATAGCCAGGTGTATGGCTCGCTGGGGGCCGGGGTCGCACTGCTGTTCTGGCTGTACATCACATGTCTCTGCGTGCTGGTAGGGGCGGAGTTCAATGTGCAGTTGCAGGCGGGTTCGCGCGGAGAGCTCGCTGGCGGCTAGAATAGCCAAGCGATTCCTGTCACGCAAACTTAAGCTACGCTGCTTTACCGCAGGAAAGACTTTGGACCTCCATGATGACTTTGAACTCCATACCTGCCGCCGTTGAAGACTCTTTTACGCTGATGGAACCCGCGCGCCGGGCCAAGATCGTGGCGACGCTCGGGCCCGCCTGTAGCACGGAACCGGTGTTTCGCCAATTAGTGCGGGCTGGCCTCGATGTGGCGCGGCTTAACTTTTCTCACGGATCGCATGAGCAGAAGGCGGAGTTGATCCGCATGGTGCGGAAGGTGTCGAAGGAGGAGGGCAAGCCGATCTGCATTCTGGCAGACCTGCAAGGGCCGAAGATCCGCACGGGCAAACTGGTCGACCATAAGCCGGTACAGCTTATCGCGGGGGAGCGGCTGACGATCACACCGCATGAGATCGCGGGCACGGCGACCATGGTGGGCACAACGTTTACGACGCTGGCAGAGAACCTGGAGCCGGGGTCGCGGATACTGCTGTCCGACGGTTTGATTGAGTTGCGGGTCGAGTCCGTTGAGGGCACTGATGTGGTGTGCGAGATCATCAACGGGGGGATGCTGGGGGAGAACAAAGGCATCAACCTGCCGGGGATCGCGGTCAATGTGCCTTCACTGACGGAAAAGGATGAAGAGGACCTGATCTTCGCGATTGCCGAGGGGGTGGACACGATCGCGGTGTCGTTTGTACGGACAGCGGCGGATGTACGACACGTGAAGAACCGGCTAGCGGTGCTCAATTCAGACGCGTGGATCATCGCAAAGCTCGAAAAACCGCAGGCCATCGAACATCTTGACTCGATCCTTGAGGTGGCAGACGGGATCATGGTGGCGCGCGGCGATCTGGGAGTGGAGGTGCCGCCGGAAAAGGTGCCCGCGATCCAGAAGCACATCATCAAGCGGGCGGCGGAGTTTCGTAAGCCAGTCATAACGGCGACGCAGATGCTGGAATCGATGATCGATAATCCTCGGCCGACGAGGGCGGAGGTGTCCGATGTGGCCAACGCGATCTACGACGGTTCCGACGCGGTAATGCTGTCGGCGGAGAGCGCGGCGGGCAAGTATCCGGTGCTATCGGTGGCGATGATGGCAAAGATTGTGGTGGAGACGGAGCATCAGATGCGGGTCGATCCGCCCTCTATCGCATTGCGCCCGCAAGGGCCGAGGCTGAGTGTGGCGGAAACGATTTGCGAGTGCATGGCCCATGCGGCCGAGGACCTGGACGTGGCGGCGATCGCAATCTTTACGGAGAGCGGATTGACCGCGCGATTGTTGTCGAAGTACCGGCCCGCAGCTCCGATCTACGCACTCTCGCCGCATGAGGCTGTGATTCATAGAGCCATGCTGCTGTGGGGAACATACCCAATTCGATGCGAGCGTTTCGAAGATACGGATATGCTGGTGAACATGGCGGAAGAGACGCTGGAGCGGCTTGGGTATGTGCGGCGGAGCCAAGTGTTGGGGATCGTGGCGGGGACCCGGACAAGGTCGGGAGCGACGAACTTCATGCGTCTACATATGGTGGGAGATCGAGAATCTCCGGTGTAGAAATCACGGTCCAATCACTGTGTAGCAATGTTCCGTTCACATAAAAAACCTAGTCTGAGGGTATTCGGGTAGACCACTTAGGGCTGGTATGTCGCGTGTATCTGCGCGTTTGTCCTCATGCGATCCTCGACGATCCTGGAGGATCTGTGACTCGGAATATCTCGCGGTTTTGCGCGCTGGTTCTTTGTTTGCCGCTTTGTCTGCCCTTTACCTTGAGCGCTCAAACGAATACGGGGACGTTGAGCGGCACGGTTGTAGATGCGGCTGGGGCGGTTCTTCCAAACGCGGCGGTAAGCGTGAAGAATGAATCGTCCGATCAGGTCTACCGAACAGTCTCCGACTCGGCGGGCCATTTCAGTTTGTTGGGTCTGCCGGCGGCCAAATATACAGTGGAGGCGGCGTCACTGGGATTTACAGCCACGCGAAAGACGGGCTTGCAGGTGTCGGCCGGACAGACGCGGGAGGTTCCGCTGGCGCTGAACATAGGCACAGCGAGCGACCAGATCACGGTGGAGTCGAACGCTTCGGGGTCGATTGCGGCGTCACTCGCGCCGATGGACGGGCTGCTGGAGGCGCGGTCGGCCCGAACCGAGATCAGCTCGGCGTTTGTGCAGAACTTTACCGCGCCGGTGTCGGACTTTTCGGAGATCTTGCAAATGGCTCCCGGAACGTTCAGCGTGAACTCGAACGGCGTCGGGTTGGGGGATTCGAAAACCTATTTCCGCGGCTTTCCGGATGGATCATACGACATCAATTTCGACGGCATTCCGTTCGAAGATACGAACTCGCCGACGCACCACTCGTGGGCATTCTTTCCCGCGCCATGGATCGGCGGCGTGGACTTCGACCGCAGTCCGGGGTCGGCGTCGACCATTGGACCCACGCCATTTGGCGGTTCGATCAACCTCTTATCGCGCGACCTTTCGCCATTGTCGAACATTCGCGGCGGGGTGACGTATGGGTCGTTCAATACGATCCTGACGGACGTGCAGTTCGATTCGGGCAACTTTGGCGGAGCATCGAAGCGGGCAAGCCTTACGCTGGACTTCAATCGGTTGACCTCGGACGGCTTCCAGACCTTGAACGCGCAGGAGCGCAACGCGGGCGCGCTGAAGATGCAGTTGAAGCTGACGGACAAGACGGTATTGACCGGGTTTGCAGGAGTGGTGTGGCTTGACGCGAATACGCCAAATGTGAAGGGCCCGACGCGGGCACAGGTGGCCCAGTTCGGATATAACTACCTTTTACAAAATACAGATTCAACCCAGTTGAATTATGTGAAGTACAACTACTACCATATCCCCACAGACTTCGAGTATGTGGGCGTACGGAGCGATCTGCGCAAAGGCTGGAAGGTGGATCTGAAGGCCTACACCTATAGTTATTACAACCAGCAGAATTACACCGCGCAGCCCTCAGGTGGAATAACGCTAAAAACCTGTGCGCCAGTGCTTAATAAGACGTTCAATGTGTATATTGACCCGTGCGGCACGGATAAGTTGAACAGCTACCGCAAATACGGAGAAACGGGCACGCTCAGTCAGGCTTCGCCGTACGGCGTTTTTCGTGCGGGCCTCTGGTACGAGTGGGCGACGACGAGCCGTCACCAAATACCGCAGAACCCCATCACGCTGGTTGACGACGCGTTGCCAAACTTCAATGAGCAATTCTACACGAATTCCTACCAGCCTTTTGGAGAGTATGAGTTCCATCCCACACGCCGGTTAACGCTGACAGGCGGCTTCAAGTACGCGTACTACAACCAGAATCTGACGCAATATGCGGATAACGGCAAGACCATCGGTCTATTAGGAAACAAACCTAACAATTCTGGCGGAGTGACCAGCGGAACGAATAATGCACATCTTTCGGTCAATCACGTGGGGAGCTATAGCTCCTATCTGCCCTCGGCGGACGCAAACTACCGCATTCAAGAAAACTGGAGTCTGTACGGGCAGTTTTCCACGGGCAGCATCATCCCGCCAAGCAACGTATTCGACACAACGGGAGCAAACACCATTGTGCTGCCGAGGCCGACCGGAGCAAAGACTTACCAAGGCGGTTCGGTGCTGAAGTTGAAGCGCGTGACGTTGAACGTGGACGGCTACTACACGCACTTCCAAAACACATACGCAGCTTCGGCCGATCCGAATAGTACGTCGGGAACGGCCTTTACACAGTCAGGCGATTCGGTGACCAAGGGCTTCGAAGGCGAGACGAACGTCTACATCACCCATGGCCTTTCGTTATATGCGAACGGCACGGCTGGAACCGCGAAGTACGTGACGCAGACGTTGAATGGGACATCACTGAGCAATTACAAGGAATGGGTGGCGAACGCGCCCGCAAACACCGAAGCGCTGGGTTTAACGTACCAGCAGAAATACCTCGACTTTGGCTTCTTCCACAAGCGGATTGGCCCCATGTGGAACGATGGGACAAGTACGACGGGCACCACGTTGAACCAGGTCATTCCAATCGACCCGTTTAGCGTGGACAACCTGTACCTCAACTACAGCTTGCGCGATGGCGGCCGCTTCAACGGCACAAAGGTACGCTTCACCATCAACAATGTGCTAAACGCGCAAAACATCACCAGTGTGACTCAGGCCGCGAAGGCGCAGGCCTATACACCGGGCAGCGGCGATACGCTAGGACTGTTGCCCGGACGAAGCTTTTCGCTTACGGTCACCCTGGGATTCCGGCCAACGGAAAATAGGTGAACGATGCTATCCGTCAATCAACCCATTTTTCCAGAGGGCCAGCACCACATCCATCTGACTCCCATGCTCCGCAGCTCGCTCCGTCCCATCCTCCTCTGACACAGCCCCCCACAACCCATTCACCGTCTTTTGCTCCCCTGATCGCAGCAACGTTACCGCCCGGAGTACCTTATCCTTCTCCTTGCCAGAAGCGCCATAACTCCCCGCCGGTATTCCCTTCACCAGCCCCGCTTCGCACAGGCTCAAAAATGCCATGCGTGGCGCGTTCTTCCGTCGCGCTGTTTCGCTCGTCGGGTACAGCCGCCCGATCATTTCGCCCCATCGTTCCGCTGGATGGCTTCGGTACGCCGCCTCCGCCCGAGCCACTTGGATCGCGCATTCGCCGTACCGGTTAGCCAACCCGCTTCGCCGCCTTCTTCTTGACTGAAGCTTTTTGCACCGCAAACGTCCCTTCAACCTCCGTCAACCCGGCCTCAGTTTTGTCCCATAACTTCAAGCCGCCCTCGATCGCATTCGAATTTGCCCCCAGAATCACACCCGCCGGCAAGCCCTTCATCAATTTCGCGTTTCCTCCACCCAGCAGCACATAATCGCACACCATCGCCGCCTGCAGCCGCTCCATAATGTCGAGCACGCTCTTGCGCCACTTCGCCTTACCTCGGGTTTGCAGCCCCTCCAGCCCGATATATTCCTCATAGGTCTTGCCCTTCTTATAAGGCAGATGCGCCAACTCCAGCGGCACCACTACCCTGTCGAAGATCATCGCCGACCCAAGTCCGGTGCCCGTACCAAGAAACAACATCCGCCCGCTTTTATACCCGCCGAGCGCTTGCATCGCCGCATCGTTGATAAACCGGTACGGCTTCCCGAACGCCCCAGTGTAATCAAAATCCGTCCATCCTGGACCTAGATTGTGCGGCTCCTGCTTTGGTCGATCGTGGTTCACTGGCCCTGGATACCCGATCGAGATGCAGTCGTACTCCCATCCCGCCGTTGCCTGAAGCACGTCAGCCACCATCTGTTTTGCCGTCAGACCAGAGCCCGAAGGAATCTTTACAGGTACCCTTCGGTCTGTGGACGCCACCTTGATATTTGTTCCGCCGATGTCGATTACGAGAACTTTCATTGCGCCTAAGAATACAGGCTTTCCCTCTTTTGTGATCCACTCCGCACCCTGCTTCTAAACATTTGTCTATGCCGTCCAGAGGCATAGCCCATAGGTTGCCTGTAACTTGGCGGATTGCGCTACATTGAAACTCAAGACGGCGCATACCCGTCTCCTCCAACGATCCCTCAGGTTCTCTCCGGACCAACCCTTCCGGTGAGCAGGTATAGTCCCTCCGTTCCGCAGGTCGCTCCACAGTCCCTGTCGCAGCGGGCGCGTAACTCTCCATAACCGGCTCCACGAGCCGCCAGTCCTTTTCGATCCCGCCGGATCTTGATTCAAAGGAGAACCACCCGATGCCTGTCCTCAATCATCCGCTCTCCCGCCGCAACTTTATGCGGTCCGCCGCCGCGGCTACCGTCGCCGCCGCCTCCTTCCCGGCCCTCGCCTCCGCTCCGCAGTCCGTCCAGGCACCCTCCCCCAACGAAGCGCGTCGTCAGCGCGGCCTCGGCGATATGGGCGGTGAAAACCCACTACCCGCTGACACCGTCATCATCTCCTCAAACGAAAACCCCCTCGGCCCCGCCCAGTCCTCCCTCCAGGCTATCTGTGCGACTGCTCCCCTCGGTGGACGCTACCACTTCGATGAAGTTGCGAAAACGGTTAAAACCTTTAATAGCATCTACGGCCTCAAGCCCGGCTACTCCGCTCTCTTCCCTGGCTCCGGCGGTCCGCTCGACCTCGCGCTGATGTCCAACATCGGCCCCGACAAGCCCCTTGTCTATGCCGACCCTTCTTATGAGCAGGGTGTCCGCGCCGCCGACGTCATGAAGGCCCCCAAATTCCCCGTCAAGCTCACTTCCACCTACGCTCATGACACCAAGGCCATGCTTGCCGCCTGTTCCAATCCCGGCGCATACTATGTGGTCAATCCCAACAATCCTACCGGCACCATGACCCCACGCGAAGACATTCTCTTCCTCATCAAGAACAAGCCGAAGGGGTCGGTCGTGATCGTCGACGAGGCCTACCATCACTTCTCCGACGCCGACTCCGTCATCGACCAGGTCGCCGCCGATCAGGATGTCATCGTCATGCGGACCTTCTCCAAGATCTACGGCATGGCCGGCCTACGCGCCGGGTTCGCCGTCGGGCGTCCCGACCTCCTCGCCCGCTTCTCGAACGTAGGCGGCCCCTCGCGCTCGCTCGCCAGCATCTCGATCACCTCCGCCGCCGGAGCGCGTGCCGGTCTTGAGGACAAGCAGCTCGTTCCGCTTCGGAAGAAGATCAACGGCGATATCCGCACGGAGACGCTCGAGTTCCTCACCAAAAAGGGCTATAAGATCGTCCCTGGCTCACAGGCCAATATGTTCATGGTCGAGGTCAACCGCCCCGGCCGCGAGTTCCAGGCCGCCATGCTCAAGGACGGCGTCGCCATCGGCCGCACCTGGGCAGCCATGCCCAACCACGTCCGTGTGACGGTCGGCACTCAGACTGAAATGGCCAAGTTCCAGACTGCCTTCGTCAAATGCATGGACATGCCTCCTTCGACCGCTCAGGGCGCAGCCTCCCTCCACTATCCCGAACTCAACCACGTACCGAGCGAACTCTACAGAGGCTAAGCTACCCCGCACCATCCATCACAAGAAAGCCTCGGCAGACATTCTACCGAGGCTTCTTTTCGGCTCCCCCGCCGTACACTATCCCCATGCCGTCCCTATCCCACACCGCCGCAAATCCCGCCACGCCGCACATTGATCGCCTCCACCCGCAGGCGGCGATGCCAGGTGGAGAAATAGAACTTCACGGCCTTAACCTGGGCTCGCACCAAGACCAACTCCCTCATATCACTCTCAACGGCACATCAGCCCCTATCGTCCTCGCTCGTCCGACCCGCACCACGCTTCGCGTTCCCGAAGGCACCATCTCGGGCGACCTCCACGTCGACCGCAACGGTCTTCGCAGCAACGGCGCAACCCTCCACGTCGCCGTTCCGATGGCCGAAAACCTCCATCCGGTCGGCAATCCCGCTGTCGACGCGGACGGCCAGGTCTACGCCACCCTTTCGGGCTCGCGTGGCCAGCAGATGCCAGTCTCCATCTTCCGCATCGCTCGCGACTTCCAAATGCGCCCCTTCGTCCGCGACATCCTTAACCCCACCGGCCTCGCGTTCGACCCCGAGGGATACCTCTACGTCTCCTCCCGCGCCGAAGGCACCGTCTACCGCATCTCGCCCACCGGGGCTGTCACCACCTACGCAGAAGGCATGGGGATCGCTACCGCCATTGCCTTTGACCGTGACGGCAACCTCTTCGTTGGCGACCGCTCCGGTACCATCTTCAAGATCGGCAAGCCTAATTCGCAGTGGCATGCCGGCGAAATCTTCGTCTACGCCACGCTCGAGCCCTCATTCGTCGCCTACCACCTGGCCTTCAACGACGCAGGCGACCTCTTCGTCACCGGCCCCACAACCAGTTCGAACCAGGCGATCCACGCCATCGACCGCGACGGCAGCACCACCGTCTTCTTCCAGGGCCTCGGTCGCGCCCAGGGCCTCGCCTTTGATGTAGATGGTAACCTCTTCGTCGCCGCCAGCCTCCACGGCCGGCGCGGCATCGTTCGCATCACCCCTGATCGCGAAGCCACCCTAGCCGTCTCCGGCCCCAACCTCCTCGGCCTAGCATTCCTCGAAGACGGCAACGCCGTTCTCGCCACCCGCGATACCCTCTTCCACATCGCCATGGATGTCGAAGGCCGCAAGCTCTTCTAATTCCGCGCTCCAAAGGGCCGCCTGGGGTCCTCTAAGGGGCGGCCTGTTCCAGCACTAGAAGGACTGCCGTTCCCGAACCTACCCGCACACTGCGTCCTTCGCTGGTCAGCAGCGTGCTGCACACCGGTCCACCCTCAGGCTCCAGCCGCAGCTTGGGGATGCCTACCACGATCCCCGGATGTACCGTATGGATGGGTCCCGCCGGATTGAGGTTCTGATCACGGGCGTCGCCCATGTTAGCCACAACAGTCGAGATCTGCCGGGTTCCGCCACTCACCTCCGTGGGCACGGCGTTATGCTCCGCGTTGAACTCGCCGGAAGCGGCATAGAGTCCAATCATCTTGAACCGCAGCTCCTTCCTGCCCTGCCCAAAACAATCGCCATGATCGAACACCATCGCCAGCTGCGCGTTTCCCCCACTCTTCGACACCGCCGTGACATGGCCGTAAACGCTGGCGCCTTCTGCCAACCTGCAGCCCGGAGCCACCCATTCGCCTCTTACCTTTGCGTCGATCGCCTCGCCCGGCTTCATGTGGCCCGAATCCCATAGACCGTTCGATAAAACTTGCACCGTGGAGTCGGTCGAGAGGTCCGCGTCTTCAATGTGGGAGCAGACAGTCGTGATCGGCACGTTCGCAGCTGCTTGGCTAGGATGGCCGACGGCACCAGCTTGTGCGACCTCCGCATGGGACGACTCAAACTTCACGAGCCCGTCGCGGTAGTCCAGATGCATGGTCATCGAATGCAGCATATCGAAGCCCAGCATCCCTCCAAGCTTCAATCCGGCGCTCTGCTCCATTGTCGATGTATCGAACTGCAGCACGTGCGCCTGGTTGCGCAAAACCAGATTCCCGAACTCTAAGTCGAAGCTGTCTCGATAGATCTGGAACGTTGCGCCCGAGGTCGTCTGTAGGGCGCTGGTGGAGACCGACTTCGAAGGAGAAAGTGCATGAGCCATATCCGCGGTCACCGCGCTGTACCGAATGCCCGAATCCAGAACGAACAGCCCGCGCTCTTTGTTATTAAGCGAAACAGGAACCAGCAGGTACTGGAGCTTATGGTAAACCGGCGTGTATCCACGCAACTCTGAAGCATCCGAGCGATCGCCCGGTAGCGAACCCGGCTTTGGAGGAAGCGGCGCAAGCAGCAGCTTTCCCTCCACATAATCGAGAGTGATCAGATACGAAGCGAACAAATCCGTCCCCACAAACCCCTCTGTTCTGCCAGAAAAAGGCGCTTCGCTGACCCCGATCGTACAGTCGCGAAACTCCAGTGGACCAATATGAACGCTGTCCGCATGGACCGTTCCAGGGGGCGCGCCCTCGCCCTGCTTCAAGCCATTCGCCTCGGCCAGTGCCCTGCTGATGTACAGCCCGGACGCTGCTGTATCGATCTTTAGCGTCGCCCTGGTTTGCGCAAACTGCGCCTGTAACTGGTAGGCGTCAATGTGCTTGCCATCCTGCATGGCGGGCATCAACGGCAGGCTGGCCGAAGCCGTGGTGGGCTGGATCTGGCAGGTCTGCGAATTTTCAGACAGCACAGACGTCAGGGAGTGAATTGAGGTCTCAGCCAGCTTCTGCGTTTCAGCATCAGGCTTGGTCGCCGCGCCAAGGGACTGCATCATGCTCTCGATATCATTCGCTGGCGAAACACTCCTCTGCCACGCGCGGCGAATATCAACATCGCTTGGGTCGATCTCATAGGCGCTCTGAACTTCTTTACGCTCCGAACTGTACATGGAGTCGATGCGAAAGACCCGGCTGCGGATAAGATGAATGCGCGCATAACATGGATCTGCCTCAGCCGCCGCGCGGAGCGTCTCCATCGCCACCCACGGCTGCCCCTGCCGGAGCTGCACTTCGGCAAGCGCCGTGAGTGCGACCGCCGAGTGCGGCTGTTCCTTAACGGCTGTGTTCGCCACAGACGATGCCTGCGCGATCTTGCCCTCGCGAAGCTGCGTACGGACAAGCTCCGCGGCAAGCTCCGCATCGTGAGGCTGCTGCTGCGCCATCGCCTGCGCATACAACTCTTCGGCCTCGGTGTAGTTGCCCTGAGCGTACGCCGTGCTGGCTGGGGTGGCCGGTCGCGCTTTGGTGATCGGACAAGGGGTACCCTGAGCCAGAGCGGGTGCGGTAGCGAGCGCGACAGCCGTTACGATCCTGAATACGGCGCGAGTCAAACAAGATGCAGTCTGCATGGCAGAGCCAGTATAGGCTTTAGCAGCAGCAAAGCGAGTTAGGACTCTTTCAGCGGTAAGCTTCTGCGGCTTGCGTCTCAAGGCACCCGCAACCCTTCGTGAATTCCCTCCTCGTCGCAGCTAGAAAGCCTCTTTAAACACGGCTTAGCCCGAAGCGGGGCCTTGAGGCGATCCAGCGGTTCACCACCTATCGAGCCGACCCCTAACAGCGCGTCGCCTAGGCTGGCGCGGCTGATCCGCTGCAACTGCTCGGCGGTCCGGAGCATGTTACGTTTCGCCCAAGCAAAGCCATCCGCGCTTACCAGCGCCTCCCAACAAGACACGCGATATGCTGAAGGTGAGTTCCCAGCCATGAACGACTCAGAGGTTCGCCCGCGCATCCTCGTCCTCACCAGCTTTTTCGCGCCCGTCATCGGCGGTGCCGGAGCGGTCGCCGAGGCGCTCGCCGCCTACCTTCCTCAGCACATCGTCATCGCCGCGCCGCGTGCCCAATCCGACCGGCAGGCGGTCCGCGATTGGCCTGTCTTCGACCGGCGATTTCCCTTCCGCTGTCTGCGCGTCCCGAGCTTCGAACGCAAGCTGCCCTTCACGCTGCCCCGCCCTCTACGCGGCCCCGCTCAATTCGCCTTCAATCTCCTCTGGACCCGTCCTGTTGCCATCCTCTCTCTACTCCGTCAGCTCGGCACCACGCCCATCGACGTAGTCTGCGTCAACTCACTCAAAGAGTGTTACTGGGTTCCACCGCTGCTCAAACTCGTCCGGCCCAAACTCAAAGTGATCTTCTATCTCCACGGCGAAGAGGTAAACGACAGCGCACATCCGCCACGCATTGATCGTCTGGCACAGAAGCAGATGCGCCAGGCCGACGAGGTCGTCGCCGTCAGCAACTTCACCCGTGAACGCGCGCTTCGCTGCGGCGTCGCACCTGATCGAGTCACCGTCATCCACAACGGTGTCGACACCGCGCGCTTCTTCCCTGGGCTACCGGACAACGCGATCCGGGCCCGCTTCCATCTCGACAGCAAGAAGGTCCTCCTTTGTCTCGCCCGCCTCGACGAGCGCAAAGGGCAGGATATGCTCCTCGACGCGATGCCCGCCATCCTCCAGGCCGTTCCTAGTGCGGTCCTCCTGCTGGTCGGTGGCGGCTCGGAGAGTGAACGCCAACGCCTCCAAACCCGTGCTGCCGCTCTCGGCATCGGAGACGCGGCACTCTTCGCCGGCACCGCTACCGATGCCGAAGTCGTCGCATACTACCGCACCGCCGACCTCTACATCATGCCCAACCGCACCACCGATGGCGGTGACACCGAGGGCTTCGGCTTGGTCTTCCTCGAAGCCGGAGCTTGCGGCAAGCCCGTCATCGGCGGGCGGGCTGGCGGTGTGCCCGACGCCATCCTCGATGGGAAAACTGGTCTCTTGGTCGATGGTCGCTCCAGCACCGAGATCGCGGAGGCCTGCATCGCGCTGCTCACCGATGACACGCTTGCTGCCCGCCTCGGCGCAAACGGGCTGGAGCACAGCCGCAACAACTCCTGGGAACGCCAATCCCAGCGCTTCCTAGAACTCAGCCGCACAATCGCCGCGCTCCCATGATGCGAGCTTGCGCCGCCCACACCCCTCTGCGACACTGAACGCTGCATGGTCCTTCACTTCCTCATCCAGGGCCGCGTCCAGGGCGTCGGCTTCCGCTGG
Source organism: Acidobacteriaceae bacterium (assembly GCA_965277085.1). Lineage (GTDB taxonomy): Bacteria > Acidobacteriota > Terriglobia > Terriglobales > Acidobacteriaceae > Edaphobacter. Next base: position 2,935,860 of record OZ255708.1, on the reverse strand, counting down.
TTCGCGCACCGCGAAGCCGCCGAGCTCGGCCTGCGCGGTTGGGTCCGCAACACCATCGACGGCAAGGTCGAGCTCGTCGCCGCCGGTCCAGCCGAAGACCTCGCCGAACTTCGCGCCGCCCTCCACAAAGGTTCGCGCGGCTCACGCGTCGACCGCGTCGTCGAACACGAACTCACCGACACTGAGGCCGACACCCTCGGTCCGTTCATCATCGAAGGAGCCTGGTAACCCGAATGCCCAAAGCCATCAATTGCGAGCCCCTCAAAGAGCTCATTCGCACCGTTCCCGACTTCCCCAAGCCTGGCATTCACTTCTACGACATCACCACGCTGCTCAAGGACAAGAAAGGCTTCGCGCAGCTCATTGACGCCTTCGCGGCCTACTACATCGGCAAGGAGATCGACCTCGTCCTTGGCATCGAGGCCCGCGGCTTCATCTTCGGCCCCGCGCTCGCCTATCGCCTGAACGCCGGCTTCGTCCCCGTCCGCAAGCCGAAAAAGCTCCCCGCCCCCACCGCCCGCGTCTCCTACGACCTCGAATACGGCACCGACTCGCTTGAAATCCACCTCGACGCCATCCAGCCCGGCGAGCGCGTGCTCCTCGTCGACGACCTCCTCGCCACCGGCGGCACCATGGAGGCCACCATCCAGCTCGTCCGCCAACTCGGCGGCGACATCGCCGGCCTCGCCTTCGCTATTGAACTCGACTTCCTCAAAGGCCGCGCCAAGTTCGGAGAGTACGACGTGTTTTCACTGCTGCATTACGACGAGTAGGATAACAACAATGAGACGTGCTTGCTTGCGCTTTTCGCTGTTAGCTTTTCTTGTCGCTGGTTCGTACTCGCTATCCGCAGAAGACAGTTCTTCACTGAAGGAACGCTTTCAGAGAGCTGCCGTAGCAAACTCTCTCGACACTCCTGAAATGAAGCCATGGCACCTGGTAATGGACTTCGAGCTAGTGGACCCGAAGGGACGGCCTATACAAACAGGCACCATCGAGGAACTGTGGGCTAGCGCCTCGCGGTACAAAATCTCTTACACAACCGGCAAATCGAATTGGACAGAGATCTCGAATCAGGATGGCGTCTTCCGGAGCAAAGGCGCGGAGGAGCCGCCTGAAATAGCGAGCCTCTTGCGTCGTGAACTTATACACCCGTTTCCACGCCAAGCAAGCGACGAAAAGGTAGGTTTAGTGCTTGAGCAAGCCCAGATTGCAGGCGTGGCGATGGATTGCATCAGGCTTAGCCAAATTCCGGACCCTACAGATAAGCCGATTAACAGTCCCATCGATCCTGTTTATTGTTTGGATAAAGACAATGCAACTCTGCGCGTAACTACAAGATACAAATATGTAAACTTCACTCGCGGAACGATAGGGACCTATGTCGGCAAAAGCGTCGCGATCGATCAAACCATCAGCTTTGGTGGCGTTCTCGGCGCAAAGTCGCACATAGCCGAGCTGCGATCCGAGCCTATTGCGGCCGACGCGTTTGCTACGGATGCGACGCTTTCCGCAGTGACGAATTTTCCCCTTGAGATTCCATCCGAGACGATCGCGCCAAAATGGGTCAAGAAGGTGCCTCCATCCATGCCCGGATTTGCGGTGCAACACCACGTAGGGGGTACGGTGTTACTCCGTGCCTTCCTCGGCAAAGACGGGCAGATCGTAGCGCTGAAACCCGTCTATGCACCAAGTCCCGATCTATCCGACGCGTCCATGTCGGCTGTTCGACAATGGGTTTGCAAGCCGTACTTGGTGAATGGTGTTCCACACGAGGTGGCAACAGAGATAGCGGTTAGTTTCAGTTACGCCTATTAATACGGGATCGAACAGCAAATGGCGCGCTATATGATGGTGTATATGGCCACGCATATCACCGAAGCCGCCGCCGCCGCCGACTTTCCCGGTCTCATGGCCCGCATTCGCATGGGCGAAGAGATCGTAATTGAGTCCGACTCTCACCCCATCGCTCTTCTGACCCCCGCTGCGCCCCGTAAGGGCCGCCTCCTCTCCGAATCGTTGGCAATCGCCGAAGCTCGCGCTAAGGAACGGGGCTTTGAGCCTGTGATGGATGCTGACTTTGCAGCGGACGTCATGGAACGAATCCGCAACCGCAAGCCCCGCGATACCTCGGCTTGGGATTGATCTGTGGGACTCGTTTTCGACACCACCATCTTAATTGCGAGTGAGCGCAAGGGAGAAACGATCCGGCAGCTCGTAAGACGGATGCAATCGATACACGGAGAAGTGGAGGCGGCGGTCTCCACCATCAGCATCGTCGAGCTGACACATGGTGTCTACCGTGCTCATACGGATGGCCATCGAGATCGGCGGAGGCTTTTCATCGAAGACCTCAGCTTCTCGCTATCCGTCCATTCCCTATCCTTCGAGATCGCACAGCTTGCTGGACGCATCGAAGGCCAGCAAGCCGCGCGTGGCTTCGCCATCCCCTTTGAAGACCTCATCATCGGCTGCACCGCCCTCCACCTCGACTTCTCTGTGGCCACCCTTAACACCCGCCACTTCGAACTCATCCCCGGCCTTACCATCACCTCCCTCTAACCGGAGCCTCCCATCCAAATCGCCACCTGGAACGTCAACTCCATCCGCGCCCGCCTCCACCATGTCACCGCCTGGCTTGGCACGCACCAGCCCGACCTTCTCCTCCTTCAGGAGCTAAAAGGCACTGACTTCCCCGCTGACATCTTCGACGCCGTTGGCTACCAAAGTGCCGCCGTCACCCAGAAGGCCTACAACGGTGTCGCCATCCTCTCGCGCCATCCTCTCGAGATCATTAGCACCACCCTACTGGGCGACGAGGCCGACAGCCACGCCCGCTTTTTAGAGGTAGTCGTGGATGGCCTGCGCGTCGTCAACATCTACCTCCCGAACGGCAACCCCGTAGGCACGGACAAGTTCGCCTACAAGCTGGATTGGATGGACCGCCTCATCCGCCAGCTTGCTCTCTGGCGCGACGACCCTATCCCTACCGTCATCGGCGGCGACTTCAACGTCATCCCCGAAGACATCGACTGCCACAAGCCGGCCTCCTGGGCCCGCGACGCGCTCTTCCAGCCCGAGACCCGCGCCCGCTACCGCGCTCTGCTCGACCTCGGCTACGTCGACGCCTTCCGCGCGCTCCATCCCGGCCAGGACGGCCTTTTCACCTATTGGGACTTCTTCCGCCAATCCTTCGAGCACAACCGCGGTATCCGCATCGACCACTTCCTGCTCTCGCCCGCGCTCACGCCGCGCCTCGAAGCTTGCGAGATCGACAAAGAGCCGCGCACCCTGGTTAGGCCGTCTGACCACACTCCGGTCATCGTTACGCTGCGCTAACCCGGGCCGTTATGCATCGACAATAAACTCGTAGAGCTTGAAACGATACCGGGCCCTCCCTTCACCACCACGGCATGCACCACTGAGGCATGCCAATGTCGCCCAACGCTCATCTCCTCGCCCTCGCCTTTGCCGCCGCCCTCCCGTCCTCCGTGGCGGCGACCTTACCAGCCTGTGTAGGCGCGCCCGTCGACCCGGCCACGCTGCCAACCGTCTTTCAGAAGGAGATCGACGCGACCGCCCCCTTCGTGCTTCAGGTCGCGTCGATCGTGCAGCCGCCGGGGTGGAACGTTCCCTTGGCCTTTATCGCGCGCGACGCCGCGGGCAAGCTGCTCGCCGTCAACCCGACGCTGGTCGCCGTGCCCGGAGCGACGCTGCACTTCCGCATGGAAAACTGTCTCACCCTCGCCGACATTGCCCTCATCAAAGGCTACAACCCGCTCGATGCGGCCCTGCCTAGAACGCAGATTCCGGGCGAGTTCGGCACCCTGCAGGCTGCACAGATGCAGCCAACAGGCTTCGCCAACGTGCATACCCATGGCCTCCACGGCGCGCCCACCGCGGGCAACACGCAGACAGTCGCCGGCGATGAGGTGCTCGCCACCTTCCTCTCGCCCTTCGCCACCCCGTCCAGCGATCCACTCATCGGCAGCCAGCAGGAATACCGCATCGCCATCCCGGCCAACCAGGACCCTGGTCTCTACTGGTACCATCCACATCTCCATGGCGAGGCGCAGCCGCAGGTCTTTCTTGGACTCACGGGAGCCATCGTCGTCGTTCCTCGCCATGCCCATGATCCATCGGGGCACGCCGCCATTGCCGCCGAACTGACCGCCCATTCCGATCCATCTCTACACCCTGCCGTCTTTGTCGTACGCGATTACTCGGTGGAACACTTTCCCACAGGCGCATCCGTCGCCGCTTTAGCGGTCAGAAGGCACCCACGGACACACCGCGTACACTTTCTGGCTGGCAGTGAGAAAAGCGCCTCGCGCTCCACCGTCGCTTCCTCGCAGCCGGAAGACACCGATCCGCGATGTGTCCTCTTTCGCGCGCCCGGCACCCAGACCCCGTGCCTTCCCGATGAGGTCACGAACCCCGCGCCCGAGCCGTCCTCCCTCAGCACGCTCGTCACCGTCAACGGGCGCATCACCGAGACACCCTCTGGGTCCGGTCCCGACTCGCTCGCCTTCCAACCCTTGATTCTTTCCGCAAACGATCCCGTTCTGCGCGTCCTGAACGCGAGCGCCAACACCTATCTCCGGCTGGCCCTCTCCGCCGCGCCCCTCCACACCGTCGCGCTCGCCACGGCCTCTGCCCAAAACCCGCCGGTAGTCCACCTTACACAACTCCGGCGCGACGGCGCTCCCGTTCGCACATCGCTGCGCGGCGTCGATACCATCCTTCTTCCGCCCGCCGGGCGCGCCGAGTTCCAAGCTGCGGTCGCCTCCTCCGCGCCCCTGTCGCTCGTCTCGCAGTTCTACGACACCGGTCCAGCCGGCGATCTGGTTCCGCCCCGGACCCTCGTCTCGTTCGCTCCCGCTTCCGCATCCGTCTCCAGGAGCCTGACCACAACGGCCATCGCAGCCCCGGAGCTGTCTACCCGCTTTCAGAACGCCTACAAACCCGCGGCTTCCAAGGACACGCACCGCGCCTTTGCCTTCTTCGAACAGGACCGCAACTGCCCCAGCCCGCCACCGGGTCAGCCTGATCCCGACTGCGGCACCACCTTCTACCTGCTCGACATCACCACGTCCGTCTTCGGCGTAGCGGGCCAGAAATCATCCGTCACTCAGGCTGTTCCTTTCGCCATGCCGATGACTGCCGGCGGTTCACCCAGCCGCGACCTCTTCGACCCCCACGGACGTTTCAAGGCCGCCACGCCCTCCATCCAGGTCGCGCTGAAGGGGGCGCACGAAGCCGACGAAGAGTGGGAGATTTACAACTTCACCGGCGAAGCCCACGCCTTCCACATTCACCAGCTCGGGTTCCACGTTAAAGAATCCTGCTCGCCGCGTTTTCTGTCGGCCCACTCCTTGGACCCCAACTGCCTCACCCCACGTGGAGCAAGTGGCGACGAGACGAAAGAGGCCGGCCTCGTGCTCGACGTCATCAACGTTCCCCCGGCGCTCTCGCAGCAAACGAAGAGCACTCCCGGTAGAAGCGTCGTGTACCCCGGAAAGGTCCACCTCCGCGTCCCCTTCACCGCTGACATCGCCGGTAACTTCCTCATGCACTGCCATCTGCTGGAGCACGAAGACAACGGCATGATGATGGGCGTTCAGGTATGGAAGCAGGACGCTCCCACCCAGACCCTGTCAGAATCTGCGCCCATGGAGATGCCCTAACCTCTCGGTTGTGTGCGCGGCATCGAAATCGTTCCCGCAGTCATCTATCCAAGGGAACACGTCACTCCCCAGGAGCTCCCTTGAAATCCAAAGGCTACGCCGCGCACGACAAGTCCTCTCCCCTCGTCCCCTTCGCCTTCGACCGCCGCGATCCCGGTCCCAACGATGTGGCCGTCGACATTCTCTACTCCGGCATCTGCCATTCCGACATCCATCAGGTCCGCGACGAGTGGAACAACGCCATCTATCCCATGGTTCCCGGTCACGAGATTGTGGGCAGAGTCTCGGCCGTCGGCTCGGACGTTACCAAGTTCAAGGTGGGCGACCTCGCCGGCGTGGGCGTCACCGTCCAGACCTGTATGCAGTGCGAGAACTGCAAGGCAGGCGCGGAGCCCTACTGCACCAAAGGAATGGTCGGCACCTACAACGCCAAGGACTACGACGGTAACCTTACCTTCGGCGGCTACTCCAACAACATCGTCGCGCCCGAGCACTACGTCTACAGCATTTCCCCCAAGCTCAACCTCGCAGCTGTCGCTCCGCTGCTCTGCGCTGGTATTACGACGTGGTCGCCTCTGCGCCACTGGAACGTCGGCCCGGACACTAAGGTCGGCGTCGTCGGCCTTGGCGGGCTCGGTCACATGGCGCTCAAGTTCGCCCACTCCCTCGGCGCGCACGTCGTTCAGTTCACCACCTCGGCAGGCAAGGCCGATGACGCCCGCAAGCTTGGCGCGGACGAGGTCGTCGTCACCAAAGACGCCAACGATATGGCCAAACATGCCGGTTCGCTCGACCTGATCGTAGATTGCGTTTCCGCCCCGCACGATCTGAACGCCTACCTGGATCTGCTTCGGCTGAACGGAACGCTCTGCCTGGTCGGTTTGCCCGAAGTACCACTGCCGGTAGGGGCCTTCTCGCTCGTCAAGAACCGTCGTTCTCTTTCCGGATCGATGATCGGCGGTATGAAGGAAACCCAGGAGATGCTCGACTATTGCGCCGAGCACAACATCGTCTCGGACATCGAGATGACCACGGTGCAACAACTTGGCGAAGCCTATGCCCGCGTCGTTAAGGCTGACGTGAAGTACCGCTTCGTCATCGACATGGCCAGCCTGAACCAGTAAACCGGATAGGTGGGTTCTCCTGTAAGTACGCGGACCCGCCTAGCTACACGTCAGATAGGCATCAAGAGGCACGGCATTGAGCGATGACATCCTCCAATGCTACGGCAACTCCTGCAAGATGTGATCGCACCGACGTGCGAGAGTTGAAAGTGCGTGTCAGCTTGTCCGAGCGGCAGGTCGAGTCATTTTCAATAACTGACGCACCGTAACCCGGCGTCGAAACACGGCTACGGGATCACGCGACCGGCGGGCTCAGTCTGCGGTCTGCGGTCCGATGGCGGCAGATTGCGCGGCTCGGTCGACGACCAGGGCTCTCCCTGCGCCGTCCGCACCGGCCCCTGATTGTCTGCTGGAAGCCGCCCCAGCTCCACCTCCGGCTCGATGTCCTCATTGATGATCGGCAGGATGGGCAGATTCATCGTCCCGCCCGCTTCCTTCACCACGGCGTTTGCGTGCTCCAGCACCTCGTCCACCGTCATCGAGTACATCTCGCGCCCATTGTCGTAGCCGCTCTCGATGGCTGTCTTCAGGTACCGCCCCGCCGTCTGCGCGGCCAAGTAATCGGTGATCACCTTGCCCGTGCGTCGCTTCTGCTCCACCCATGCGAGGTTCGGCATGGCGATCCACACCGGCCGCCCGTTCACCGAAAATCGTATGTCTGTCGCATCCGCATGGCGCGTCGCGATGGCCACCATGTTTGCCTTCCAAGTCACATGCAGAGGCTCGTCCGTCCAGCGGTCCGTCAGGGTAAAGTCTTCATACATGGATGTAGCCTAACGGATGAGCCCATTACCGGCAACCATCCGCTCATTTACCCGTCCAGACAAACAGCGGCCATCATATCTTTAGACAATCTCGCTCTACCTATTTTCTTGATCCGCATCCAAATATCGATGTGGATTTACGAGGATAAACGCCGTTTCAACCCAAGCCACTACCGGCTGGCTGGCGGACTGATCCTTTATTTCCTGGCCACTGTGCAGTTTCTTTGGTGCTATCTCTGGCAGGTCCATCCCTACGTCAACACCCTCGCTTACGAGCAGGGACGGGAGCGGATGCCTTTCCAAGGCCGTTTGCTCATGATGCCCCTCATGCAATGGGCGCATCGTCAGTTCTGGATCGCGCACCTCTCCGCTATTCTGCATCGCAACATCTATTGGTTTCCGCGCCCCATGGAGCCGGAGGTGCTCGTCCAGGCCATCCTCGATCTTGCCTGCGTTCTGATCGCCGGTCTGGTCGCCACCAGCATCTACCGCCGCGCCTCACGCTGGCAGTTGTTGACGCCCTTGCTGTATCCCATCGTCCTGGTCCTTTGCGTGGCGACCTACCTGCTTCACACCATACAGAACTTCCGCTTCCTCTACGATCTTCCGAGTCTGGCCTTCTTCTCCGTAGGCATGTGGATCATCTACACCCGCAAGCCTCTCTGGTCCTTTGTGGCTCTCTTCCTTGTGGCCACACTCAATCGCGAGACGACTCTGCTCCTCCTACCGATCTACGCGCTCTCCTTCGTCGTACAGCAATCCGGCGTTCGCCAGCCAAGTGATTCTGCCAACCGGCCTCTTCGTTGGCGCTATCTATACTCCCCCGCGCTTCTTGCTACCATCCTGCCGCTTGCGCTGTACTGGCTTGTCTCCCAACTCATGATTCGTCATCTCTTTCGGCACAACGCTTCGGAGTTCTACTCCCGTATGCCGCAAAACCTCGCTTTCCTCTTCTCTCTTCGCGCGTGGCCCCAGATGTTAGGAGCCTGCTGCTACCTCATCCCGGTCATCGTTCTTTATCGTCGCCGCCTGCGCGATCCTGAGCTCAAGGCGTGGCTCGCGGTTCTTCCTCTCTGGTTCGCCTTCATGTTCGTCTACGGCATTCTCATCGAGACCCGGATCTTCGGCGAGCTGATACCCTACGTTGCCTGCGCCACGGCCCTCATCGCCGAAGAGTCCCTCGCCGAGCGATTGGGAGCCCGGCTCCAAACGGCAACGAGGCTCCAGACGCGCTCGTCCCACGCACCTCCAGGCATCGCCGCCTAGACCGCGTTCTATCCTCTAAACTCCAATGGCCGTTCGAATCGCCCTTGCGATTGCCTCCGCATGGCTCCGCATCGCCGCCTCTGATTCTGCCTCAATCATCACCCGCGCCAACGCCTCCGTTCCCGAGTAGCGGATTACCACCCGCCCGGAGTGCTTCAATGCCGCCTCCGCCGCCCCGATGGCGGCCGCTACAGCCGGAATGCTCAGCAGCGGCACCTTCTCACTCACCTTCACATTCACGATCACCTGCGGAAAGACCTTCAGGTCCGCCGTCAACTCCGCCAGACTCTTCCCAGAGCGGTGCATCACATCCAGCACGAGCAGAGCCGTCAGCAGCCCATCGCCCGTCGTCGACCTGCCCGCGAAGATGATGTGCCCCGACTGCTCGCCGCCCAGCGAAGCTCCTGTCGCGAGCATCTGCTCCAAAACATACTTGTCCCCGACCGGTGCGCGCAGCATCGCGATCTCCGATCGCTTCAGCGCTGCCTCTAGCCCCATGTTCGACATCGTCGTCGCTACCACGGTTCCACCCGCCAGCAGCCCTCGCGCCTGCAAATCTCGCGCCGCGAGCAGAAGCACCGCGTCTCCGTTCACCACCCGTCCCTGCTCATCCGCAAACAGCACCCGATCCGCATCGCCATCAAACGTGATTCCAAGATCGGCTTTGTGCCTCGTTACTTCCGCCGCCACTACTTCAGGATGCAGTGCTCCGCACTCGGCATTGATGTTCCGCCCGTCCGGGCTGGCGTGTGTCACGATCACCTCGCCCGCTAAATCGGCAAATAGCTGAGGAGCCACCGCCGAAGCCGCCCCGTTCGCGCAGTCGATCACCACCCGCTTGTTGTCCAGAGAAAGCCCCGGCACCGCCGCCAGCAAAAACCGCACATATTCCGCCCGGTCCGCCTCATTCACCTCGAGCTTAGACTCGGGTGCCCCACGTCTCGATTCCGAGACATGGGTTTCAAGCCGCTTGAAGATCTCTTCCTCAATCGCCAGCTCCACCGCGTCCGGCAGCTTGTAGCCATCGCTTCCAAACAGCTTGATACCATTGTCCTCCCACGGATTGTGCGACGCAGAGATCACCACTCCTGTACTAAACCGATGCACCGCCGTTAGATAGGCCACCGCTGGCGTGGTAATCACCCCCGCGCTCTCCACCTCCGCCCCACCCGCCCGCAGTCCCGCCGTGAGCGTTGCCGCGATCCACTCGCTCGACTCCCGCGTATCCATCCCCAGCAACACTCGAGGTGCGGCTCCCAAATGATGCGCCAAAGCCAGTCCCACCGCATACACCGTCGCCCGATCCAGAGGGGCCACGCCCGCCACTCCGCGAATCCCATCCGTGCCAAACAGCTTTTTCATCCTTCGATCTCCTCAACCCTCCCCACCAGACTACCCGCGCCCAGCCGTGTTCGGACTCTCTCTCCGACGCGAATATCGCCCGAACTCCGAAGCAGCCGCCCATCTTCGGAATACACAAGCGCATATCCGCGACCCAACACTGCCAGTGGGCTGAGCACCTGCAACCGTGTTGTTGCGCGTTCAAGGCTATTCATCCGCGATCCCATCACTCGTACGGTGAGTAATCGCTGACGAGCCGCTGTAAGCCGCGCCCCATTGCGTGCAATAAGCGTGATGCGCAGCCGCTCAAGACGCATCATCGCACCGTTCATCCGGTACCGTGCAGCAAGGAGCCGAGCCGCCGGATCGCCCGTCCGTCGCCGCTCATCATACCCCGCTAGCTGTGCAACTGCCATACGCAACCGCCGCCGCACCGCACTCTCCAGCCGCATTCCCAATTCGTCGATCCACTGCTCCCTGCGGCTGACCACATCGCGCAGCCGCAGCAACGCGCCCTCCGCCGACAACCGCGTATACCGCTGCCGCGCCAGCATCGTCTGGTACCGTCCGGCGCGCAACACACGCGCCGCCAGCTCTTCCACCCGTTCCTCGATCCGATGCTGTGCAGCCGTCGCCAGCTCCGCCGCGGCCGAGGGCGTCGGCGCACGCAGGTCGGCTACAAAATCCGCAATCGTGAAGTCCGTCTCGTGTCCAATCGCCGACAGGACCGGCAGCTCCGACGCAACGATCGCTCGCGCTAGTCCCTCGTCGTTGAACCCAGCCAAATCCTCGATCGACCCGCCACCCCGCGCGAGCACAATCAAGTCAACCTTGCCCGGGTTTGCGTTGAACCACCGGATGCCCGCCACCACCTCCGCCGCGCACCGTGCTCCCTGCATTGCCGCCGGATACACTAGCAGGTTCAGGCAGGAATGCCGCCGCCGCACCACGTTTGCAATGTCCCGCACCACCGCCCCCTGTGGCGACGTAATCACCCCCACGCACTTTGGGAACGCTGGGAGCGCCTGCTTCCGCTCCTCCGCGAACAGTCCCTCCGCCAACAGCCGCGCCTTCAGCTGCTTGAACGCAAGCTCCAGCGCGCCCGCCCCTCGCAGCTCTACTGTCTCCGCGATCAGCTGCAACTGCCCCCGCGACTCGTACACCGAGACGCGCCCCCGCACCTCCACCGCGTCGCCATCCTTCGGCTTGGCCGCCAATAGCTGCGCTTGCCGACGAAACATTACCACCGGCAGCTGCGCCTCACCATCCTTCAGCGTGAAGTAAAAATGCCCCGACCCAGCCGCCCGGCAGTTCGAAACCTCGCCTTCAACCCAAACCGAAAAGTGGACCCGCTCCACCTGCAACCGAACCTCGCCCACTAGCTCCCGCACCGTCCACACACGCCGCACCTGCGGAGCTAGTTCTGCCAAAAGCAACGCCGAAGGCGCGGATTCTTTACGTGAAACTGGTTCAATCACGTTCGCACAGGCCGCGATACCCCGTAGGTCTTCCGCCGCAAAGAGGTCCTCCTGCACTCCCAACCCAGATATCCGGTCTGCCCTCTTACCGGCGCGACCCCTCTTGCGAGCCAGGTACAAACTCGCAAAATTCTTCGATCCTGCATCGTCCGCACTCATCCGCCTACGATTCTACTTCGCCGGACCCTCAACCCAGATCGTGCGCGCTATCCCCACCGTTCACGTCGTAGCAGGCCCCCGTCACCATAGCCGCCACGTCGCTCGCCAGAAATACCGCCACTGGCGCAACCTGCTCCGGTGTCAGCCATGGCACCCCAAGCGGCACCTTCGGCAGACGCGCCTTCACCGTCTCTTCTTCCGTCGGATGCACCGGCGGCTCCTCCGTCATCGTCTCGCCAACCGCCAAACTCCACCGCTTATCATTCCGCGTCATTGCTGTGTCGATTAGACCTGGCTCAATCGTGTTCACCGTGATCTTGTGCTTGCCCAGCTCTAGCGCCGCCGACTTCATCAGCCCAATGATCCCCCACTTTGAAGCCGAGTACGCCGCCCCGTTCTTCGTCCCATACCGCCCCTGCATCGACGACACCAGAATGAGCCGCCCTTTGCCTTGCTTGACCAGCAGCGGGGCAAATGCCCGTACGGTGTTCGCCGTTCCATTCAAATTGTTGTCGATCACGTCGTGCCAGTCCGAGTCGTCCATTTCTAAGAGCGGTTTGAACGCTTGGATTCCCGCGTTGGCCACAACGATGTCGATCTTGCCCATCGACTGCTCGGCTTGCGTGGCCGCCACCCTCAGCGCGGCAATCTGCCGAATGTCGGCAGTAAGCCCTAGATATTTGTGCCCATGCGCCCGCACCAGCTTGCCCGTCTCTTCAAGCTCATTCAGCGTAGCGGCCTGATACTGCACTATCGGCGATACAATGTCCGCGATGTCGATCCCCACGACATCTGCCCCGTTCGCCGCCATATCGACCGCAATCGCCCGTCCGATCCCGCGCGCAGCACCCGTGACCACCGCCACTTTCCCCGTCAGTGGCCCGCTGAACAGCTGCCCCGGCCAGGTCTGCGCGTCGATCACCGCCTTCTCGTTTGCGGCCGCCTGACCGCCCAGCCGCTCTCCCCGCCTAGCCGGAGCTAACACCTCCGCATCTTCCATGACCAACCTCCGCCTTGTATAACGAGTTGCCGTCCACTTTCATTGCTACTGATCAAGCTCCAAGCGTAGATGCAGTATGAGCAACTGGAGGATGCCGCTTCTAGAAAACGAAGAAGCGCAGCCCGAAGGCTGCGCTTTGGATGAAGCAGAGGTTTCTTCTACAACGAACTCATATTATGCAGAAACTCTTGGTTGTTCCGCGTCTTCGCCAGCTTATCCGTCAGCAACTCCATCGCCTCCACAGGCGACAGCGGATTCAGCACCTTCCGCAGAATCCACGTCCGCTGCAAATCTTCCTTGGGGATGAGCAGTTCTTCCTTACGCGTGCCGGAGCGCTGAATATCAATGGCCGGGAAGACACGTTTGTCGACCAGTTTGCGGTCAAGGATAACCTCCATGTTGCCGGTACCCTTGAACTCCTCGAAGATGACCTCGTCCATGCGCGACCCGGTATCGACCAGGGCCGTGGCGATAATGGTCAGCGAGCCGCCCTCTTCGATATTTCGCGCCGCGCCGAAGAACCGCTTGGGCCTCTGTAACGCGTTCGAGTCGACACCGCCCGAGAGCACCTTGCCGGACGGCGGCACGATGGTGTTATACGCCCGCGCTAGACGTGTAATCGAGTCCAGCAGAATAACCACGTCCCGCTTGTGCTCTACCAGCCGCTTGGCCTTTTCGATTACCATCTCGGCCACCTGCACGTGCCGCGCCGCCGGTTCGTCAAAGGTGGAGGAGATCACCTCGCCCTTGACGCTGCGCTGCATGTCTGTCACTTCCTCCGGCCGCTCATCGATCAGCAGCACGATCAGCACGACCTCGGGATGGTTGGCTGTGACCGAATTCGCGATGGACTGCAGCAGCATCGTCTTGCCCGTCCGCGGCGGCGCCACAATCAACCCGCGCTGCCCCTTACCCATCGGTGTCAAGAGGTCCATCACCCGGCCGGAGATATGCTCCCGCACCGTCTCCATCTTGACCCGATCCTGCGCGTACAGCGGTGTCAGGTTATCGAAGAGAATCTTGTTGCGCGTCTCCTCGGGCGACTCGAAGTTGATCGCCTCAATCTTTACAAGCGCGAAGTACTTCTCGCCTTCATGCGGCGGCCGCACGTTGCCGCTGATCGTATCCCCTGTTTTCAGGTCGAACTTGCGAATTTGTGACGGGGAGACGTAAATATCGTCCGGGCCAGGCAGGTAGTTGTAGTCCGGGGACCGGAGGAACCCGTACCCGTCCGGCAGGATCTCCAAGACGCCCTCGGCGAAGATGTGCCCTTCTTTTTCGCTCTGCGCCTGCAGAATCTTGAAGATAAGGTCTTGCTTACGCAGGCCACTGGTGCCGTTGATGTCTAGCCCGCGGGCAAGTTTGCCCAGCTCGGCGATATTGTGCTCTTTAAGTTCAGAGATAGTCATGATGTTCCTGGATGGGTCGTATGGAAGGGATTGAAAAGTGCAAAGCGAGGCGGGAATCTGCGTGACGATCTACGTGTAAAAGAAGAGGGTTGATGCGGAGGTCCAGTGCTCGGAGGGAATGTACCAGTGGATTGTAACGTTTACAGCTCTGACTCTACTACAAACTGGACGGAGACAAAGGTGGAAAAGCATGCCGCGCGCTAAGCCGCGCGGCGCTCTTCGAGCTCGATCTTTTCAACCACCTCATCGGCGCTCTCGTCCATTGGGATCGTATCCTTGAACCGGTCCAGCACTTCGTTGGTCGTATCTTGAAGCCGGGTGTTCGGCTTGTGCAGTTTGCGGGTAGCCTTCGACGCCAGTTGGCAGAGCTGGTACCGATTGGTGACGTGCGTGAGTGCTCCAAAGATCAGGTCTGAACGCATGGTAAAACTCCTTCGTGGTGATCGGTGGCATCGAGTAGAACCTTGATGCCAAACCATACAGTTAATGGAATGCGATGCTGGTGGTCCTCTTCAGGGTGCCACGGTATGTTGTATTTATAGGACGCAATCGACACGCGGAAGACTCCAAATTCCCGTTCTAAGTATCCTTCATCTGTCGTGCGCAAGGGTGTAATCGAAACGCATTTGTCTAAGCACGGCTTTCACGCATCTGCTTCGCCACTGAAACGGCGCACTGAACTCCTGACACGCGTGTGCTTGACTGATTGAAGATAAATCCTGATGCTCTCCGCGTCAATACTTATTTTGGAAGAAGTTCCCTTCGTTCTCCCGATATTGGAATTATCTGGCGGCATCACGACCAGTAACTACGGTCCAGCGTCCTGTATTGAATCGCTTCCGCAATATGTTTCACCGCAATATCCGGCGCTCCCTCAATGTCGGCGATCGTTCGTGCCACCTTCAGAATCCGGTCGTGCGCCCGAGCACTCAATCCCTGCTGCTGCATCGCCCGCTCCAGCAGCCGCTCCGCGTCCGACGACAGCTCGCAGTACATCCGTATCTGCTGCGTGCCCATCTGCGCGTTCGCATACACCGGCCTTGACGCTGCCTTCGACGAGCCTTTCGTCCGCTCCGCCGCCGCCGCAAACCGGTCCTGCTGCCGCTCCCGGGCGGCCAAGACACGCGCCCGTATCTCCGCCGACCCCTCGCTCGCCGCTCCTGACCGCAGCTCTTTATACTGCACCGCCGGCACCTCGATATGGATGTCGATGCGGTCCAAGAGCGGCCCCGACACCTTCGACACATACCGCTGTATCATCGGCGGGGTACACATACATTCCCGGCTCTTGTCGTTGAAGTATCCGCACGGGCAAGGGTTCATCGCCGCCGCCAACATGAACCGCGCCGGAAAGCTCAGACTCATCGCCGCCCGCGCGATGGTCACC
This sequence comes from Acidobacteriaceae bacterium, assembly GCA_965277085.1. GTDB lineage: Bacteria > Acidobacteriota > Terriglobia > Terriglobales > Acidobacteriaceae > Edaphobacter. The sequence goes on along the minus strand of OZ255708.1, from coordinate 2,920,245 downwards.
GTACCATCCTCCAGCGGCTGCCGCAGTACTTCCAGCACGTTGCGCGGAAACTCCGGCAGCTCATCCAAAAACAACAGCCCGTTATGCGCCAGCGACACCTCGCCCGGCCGCGGAACCGCTCCGCCCCCGATCAGCCCCGCGTCCGAGATCGTATGGTGCGGTGACCGGAACGGCCGGTGCATCACAAGCCCCTGCTCCGCGTCGAGCACCCCCGCGACCGAGTGGATCTTCGTCGTCTCCAGCGCCTCCTCGAACCGCAGAGGAGCCAGGATCGATGGCAGCCGCTTCGCCAGCATCGTCTTGCCCGACCCCGGCGGCCCAATCATCAGGATGTTGTGCCCACCCGCCGCCGCCACCTCCAGCGCGCGCTTCGCCACCTGCTGCCCGCGCACGTCCTTGAAGTCGAACGGAAAGTGTTGCAGCTCGTTTAGGAGCTCTGTCGTCTCAATCTTCAGCGGCGTCGCCTTCATCCCGCCCATCGCCACCGAGTTCAGCAGCTCCCGCACCTCCAGCAGGGTCTTCACCGGATAGACGTTCACCCCTGCCACGACCGCCGCCTCCCGCGCGTTGCTCGCCGGGATAATCAGGTTCGGAATGCCCTGGGTCCGCGCCGCCACCGCGATGGGCAGCATTCCCTGCACCGCTCGCAGGCTCCCGTCAAGCCCCAGCTCCCCCACCAGCAGAAAGTCTCCTAGTTCCTTGTTATGCAGCGCGCCATAAGCCCCCAAGATGCCGATGGCGATCGGCAGGTCGAACCCCGATCCTTCCTTCTTCAGGTCCGCCGGTGCCAAATTGATCGTGATCCGCGTCGGCGGAATGTCGAACCCGGAGTTCTTGATCGCCGACCGCACCCGGTCCCGGCTCTCCCGCACCGCCGCGTCCGGCAGCCCCACCGTGTGGAACTCCTCCGCGTTCAACTTCACGCCCGAGTAGTCCACCTCCACATCGATAATGTTCGCGTCGATCCCGTACACCGCCGCGCTGCGTACCTTGAAAAGCATGAAGAGCCCGATCGATCCTGTGAGGCGGAATGACGCCAAGTGTAGCATCCTAACAACGCCTGTTCCGCAACTATTGGGAAGGGACCATCAATCATGAGCGATATGGTTTGGCTGCTTTGGTTTGAACAGGAGCGCGAGGACGAGGATGACACTGAACTCCTTATCGGCGTTTACAGGACTGAGATGGATGCATGGAACGCTGTCGAGCGTCTCAAAGACAAACCGGGTTTTAGTGACTATCCTGCCGGGTTTCAGGTGCACACACGAATCTTGGATAAGGATTCGTGGACAGAAGGCTTCGCTAGAGTATGCTAAAGCCGCTTCATTCTTGGTTGATGGGGTTGGAGCGATGATAATGGCTCTTCATTCGATAGAATCTCCTGGGAGGAGATGGAATGGACTTGACCCTGCGCAAACTCGCCAGCTTCGACGAAGCCAAAGACGAAGAGTACCGCCACTGGCAGAGCGTCTCCCCCTCCGAGCGCCTCGTCGCCGCGTGGCAACTCAGCATCGAGCAGTACCGCCAGAAAGGCATCGAGCCCGATGGCAGGCGACTCAGAACAACTGCTGTCCGTTCTCAACGCCCGGTGAAATGATGCGTAGGCTTCCCGGGCCGCCTACAATCGTCTCGTGAACACCAGCCTCTTCGAGCTCTTCAAGATCGGCATCGGCCCCTCAAGCTCCCACACTGTGGGCCCCATGCGCGCCGCCCTCCGCTTCGTCAAATCGCTCGAAAGCTCCGGTAAGCTCGCCCAGACCGCCCGCATCCAGGTTGACCTCTACGGCTCCCTCGCCCACACCGGCGTCGGCCACGCCACAGACACCGCCGTCCTCCTCGGCCTCCTCGGCGAAGCCCCCGCTACCGTCGATACCACCCTCACCGCCACCCGGCTCGACCACATCCGCGACAGCGCCCAACTCGCCCTCGACGGCACTCACCCCATCCCGTTCGATCTCGCCACCGACCTCCTCTTCCACCGCAAGGAGATGTACCCGCCGCCTGGCACCCCCACCCATCCCAACGGCATCCGCCTCTCCGCCTTCGATGCGATAGGCACGCTCCTCACCGAACATACCTTCTACTCCGTGGGAGGAGGCTTCATCCTCTCCGCAGCCGAGTTCTCCTCCCAATCCCTCCAAAACGAAACGCGGCAAGTCCCCTTCCCCTGCCGTTCCGCCGAACAACTCCTCGCACTCGCCGACATCCACCACCTCACCATCGCCCAGCTCGTTCTCGCCAACGAGTGCGCCCTCCTCGCCGACTCCACCCTCTCCATCGCCCGCCCTGAACTCCCAGCCACCGGCTCCCCCGAAGACCGCATTCAGACCAGCATCCTCGCCCTCTGGCAAACCATGCAGGCCTCCGCCGAACGCGGCATCGCCACGGATGGCATCCTCCCCGGGGGCCTCAACGTCCGCCGCCGCGCCCATCGCCTCGCCGCCCGCCTCAACGCCCTCACCACGCCCGACCCGCTGGCCGCCCTCGACTGGGTCACCGTTTACGCCATGGCCGTCAACGAGGAAAACGCGGCTGGCGGACGAGTCGTCACCGCCCCCACCAACGGAGCCGCCGGCGTAATCCCCGCCATCGCCCTCTACTATCTTCGCTTCACTGAAGAGGCAAACAACGAAGGCCTGCTGCGATACTTCCTCACCGCCGCCGCCATCGGCATCCTCTACAAAGAGAACGCCAGCATCTCCGGAGCCGAAGTCGGCTGCCAGGGCGAGGTCGGCGTTGCCTGCTCCATGGCCGCCGGTGGCCTGGTCGCCGCCCTGAACGGCACCAACGCTCAGGTCGAACACGCCGCCGAGATCGCGATGGAGCATAACCTCGGCATGACCTGCGACCCCATCGGCGGCCTAGTCCAGATCCCCTGCATTGAGCGCAACGGTATGGGCGCGGTGAAGGCCATCAACGCCGCCCGCATGGCCATGCACGAGACCGAAGGCCACAAACTGTCTCTTGACCAGGTCATCGCTACCATGTACCAGACCGGCCTCGACATGCAATCGCGTTACAAGGAAACCAGTTTGGCGGGATTGGCTCTCAACGTCATTGAGTGCTGATGCGGGCATGTCAGGCACGATCCGCTTGTTCCATCTGCTTGTTCTCGATGTACCCGCACGAGGACAGGCGAGGTCCTCATTAACCTTTGTCAAAATTAGCTTGCGTTCCGAAACGGGAAGGCTTATTACTTAGGTGTTTCGGGTTTGAGTACACCACAGAACGCATGACCAGCCTATGGTCGGCAACGTGAATCGCTGAGTTTGGATCGTTGAAGGGCGGATGAGGTCCTAAGCCTCGCCGAATTGGCTATGCGACTGAAGCTCCTGAGCATTCAGACAGTTCGCTGGGTGATCGTGTTGACCGCTTTGCTTTCCGCGGCCATGCCAGGGTACGCCGTGCAGGCGACGCTCGTAGCGGATGCGCATGTAAACAGCGCGTTGCCTACGATCAATAGCGGAGCGATCTCCAATCTGAACGTGGGCGCGGGGTACACCTCGCTAGTTCAGTTCGATCTTGGTGTCTTGCCAAGTGGAACGGCACCAGCACAGGTGTCGAAGGCGGTGCTGACGCTGTTCTGCAATCGGGTAAATACACCGGGCATCGTAGCTGTGCAGCCGGTGAACGCCGTCTGGGGAGAATACAGCCTGACCTATGCGACGCTTCCCGCGCTCGGCAGCTCCATGCAGAATATTGCGGTGTCGCCGGCGGGCACGTATGTTGCGGTAGACGTTACGGCACTAGTGCAGCGATGGATAGGCACTTCGGGCACGAACAATGGAGTGGCGCTGAGTTCGGCGGCGGGCGATGTGCAGTTCGACAGCAAAGAGAACGATCAGACGGGTCATGCGCCGACGTTGGAGATTACGCTCGTCAACAGCGGCCCAGCCGGACCTCAGGGAGTGGTGGGACCAGCCGGAGTGCCGGGTCCACAAGGTGTACAGGGTTTGGCTGGGGCGGCCGGTGTAGCAGGTCCAATGGGACCGGCGGGTGCGACTGGACCGTCTGGACCTCAGGGCGTTATAGGGCCAGCCGGTCCGGTAGGCCTGCGATTTCAAGGCGCATACTCGGCTTCGCAGACGTATGCGGCGGGCGATGGGGTGTTGTACGGCGGCGCGGGGTATGTGTCCCTAGCGGGTGGGAATACCGGAAACGCGCCCGATCGAAGTCCGTCACAATGGACGCAATTCGCGGCCGGAGGTGCGGGTCCAGCCGGGCCGACGGGGCCAGCTGGTCCCCAGGGACCTGTGGGGGCAACAGGCCAAGTGGGGCCTGCCGGGGCAGCCGGAGCTCAGGGACCGGTAGGAGTGAGGTATAGCGGCGGTACGGACACAGCGCAGGTGCTGACCTGGGTGCCGAACGGATGTACAGCGTCGCGGCTAATGGTGTTTTCGCAGCAAGCGCAGACGATTACGGTCACGCTGCGGCTAGGACATCCTTCGATGATGAACGATACGGGATTGCTTTGTGTAGTTTTGCCGAACTCGCCATGCACAGCGTCGGGTAACGTAGCGGTGGCAGCCGGGGACTTCATCGACCTCAGCGTGCATGGGGCTACAGGGACACCTTCGCCGGTGTGGACTGCGCTGACGTGTAACTAGGCACCTATGTCCGAGGACCGAGACAGGGCACCCAGTCCTTAGGCGAGAACGGCGGCCTGGTCGTAGTGCTTAGCGAAGTGCTTTCCAGTGCGCGCGGCGTGGGCGTTTTTGTGGAAGGCGTAGCCGGCGATCAAGGGCAGCGCCATCGTCGCTTCCGCGAAGACCATCTGCTCGTAGGTGAGGTCGACTTTGCCCCAGGAGCTTGCTTCTTTGAGCGTGGAGCCGGAGAGCGCACCGTCGCGGGCGTCGGCCACCGTAATCTGGATGGCGTATTTATGCATGGATGCTTCGGTGCCGAGGATGTCGGCGGCGACCACGATGTCCTGGGCGAAGTTCTTGGGCACGCCGCCGCCGATCATCAGCAGGCCAGTGGTGGGGTTGGCGATTTTGAGCTGGGTGATCTCATAGAAGTCCTTGGCGGAGTCGATCGATACGACCGGTTTGCCTTGGCGCGTGTGCTGGTGGGCGACGAGGCCGAAGCCGGCGGAGCAGTCGGAGAAGGCGGGGACGAAGATGGGGATGTCCTTCTCGTAGGCGGCGAGGACGATCGAATCGCGCTCCCCATCCTGGGGCGTCTTCTTCTGGTCGACGAGGTACTTGCCCATGGCCTGGATGAACTCACGGGAACTGTAGGCGCGGGGCTCGAGTGAGTTGGTGATCTGATGGGTGACCTCATCGCAGATGCGGAGCTCTTCCTCGTCGATGAAGGTGTCGTAGATGCGGTCGATCATCAGTTCGCGGAGGGTGGCGTCTTCGGCCCCGTACTTGAACTCGTCCCCGGCGATGTAGTGATTGAAGCCGAGGGCTTCGAAGAAGTCCTGGTCGACGATGTTCGCGCCGGTGGAAACGATGGCGTCGACCATGTTATGGCGGATGAGGTCGACGAAGACCTTCTGGAGGCCGGCGGAGATGAGCGACCCGGCGAGGCAGAGGATGACGCCGCAGTCGGTGTCGCGCAGCATCCTGTCGTAGATGGAGGCGGCGCGGAAGGTGTCGCGCGAGCTGTAGGCCATCTTACCCATGGCGTCGACGAGGGGGACGACGTTGTGCTGCGTGATGTCGAGGTGTTCGATGCGGCGGGAGAGGAGCTCTTGTTTGGTCATGGCTCACTTAGGATACCAACCGCAGGCCTGTTGGTAGCGTTCGATTGTGAAAATGCGGTAAGAGCCAAATGGCCCACCCGGGCGGGTAAGGATGCGGATGCGGCCACGGGCGCTTGTAGGGGATGGGTTAGGACGGGAGTTTTTGTTTTGATCAGGTGATCTAACAAAACAAAAGACTTATAAGTAGATCAACCGGTTGTGGGTGTGCACCGGAGATGGTGCAGCCCCTTTTGTGAGGGCGCGTGATGGAGCGTGAGCGCGCCACCCGGGTGGATGCTGTGCCAGTCAGGCGCCTGATTCTCTTACCGCATCTCGGGCAACTCAGAAACTGTAACGGGAACAGCGTAGCCATTCTGTGCGAGAGCTGCTTTCACGCGGTCGATCTCTTTGCAGGCGAAACCAGCGACGACCTGCAGGATTGGCAGCTTTGGCTGGCCAGAAATCCGATGAGCCACGTATGGAATACGAGCTTGTCCTCTGTACTCAATCTTGCTGTACACAAATGGTTGCGTTTTTGTATGCGGTAAGGCAAGACGCCACTCGTGTTCTTCGAAGTATCCAGGGTGTTTACAATGACTTGCCAATCTACAGGTCTATCGATAAGCGCAATTTTGCGATGCGAATTTTAGATACGAGGTCGTTCCTCTGCTTTTGGTACAAGGCCTGCTGATCAAAAGGCTCTTCATATATCCGGTCTACTATAGGCCAGATTCGATCTGCCTGATAGGCACAAACTCTACAGTCAGCTTTTCGAGAGCTGTCACTAATGGCCTTTATGACGTGGTGCAAAGCATACTCGATGAGGCGTTCCTTTTCGATAGCGTCATATACGCATAGAGCAAGTGTCACAAGATAACCCGAATCGGCAGGAGGTCTGACGTCAGTTAGGTTCACCACGACTGCAACTCCCCGTCCGCGATCTGAATAGCATTCCCATTGACTTTTCCGGTCTGGTGCGGAACTGAACGAAGCTATAAATACCTCCGTCTTGCGTGGGGATAACCAACCTGCGTCGAAGTCTTCCGACATAAAGTCTTTTGCTGCCTTGGTACCCAATTCTGCGTGTGTGTCTATGGCGTGCAATCCTACCAAGTAGCTTTTTGCGATCTCGCGTGCATGAACAAATTCCGTCTGGTCACTCGACGAACGGACCTCTGACGCCCATATGGTTCCGGAGGACACCATGCCCTCGAAGCCTTCAATGGTCGTGTAGTGCCACAGCTCGGTAGGGATCGGCTGATTGAACAATTCCTCAACGATGCTCACCTTCTAAGAATACGCAAAATGGATTCACAAGAATGCCCAATGCGAAGCGAGAGTTAGCATGAGTTCTATGCCTCAGATTGCTTCGCTCGAATGCGCCCGTTGCCATCATCATGTTTCGGCGGAGACGCCGCAAACGCTTTGCCCGCTGTGTGCGGGGAGCTTGTATGTCCGGTACGACATGGCAGTGCTGCGAAAGACGGCGCGGCGGGAGGAGATCGCCGAGCGGGCGGCGGCTGCCGCGCCAAGTTTGGGGATGTGGCGGTATGCGTCCATGCTGCCGGAGGTGGAGCCGGTGACGCTGGGCGAGGGATGGACGCCGATGTTGCAGAGCCGCCGCTATCCAGGGCTGCTGGTGAAGGAGGAGGGGGCGAACCCGACGGGGACGTTCAAGGCGCGCGGGCTGGGGCTGGCGGTGACGATGGCGCGGCACTATGGCCTGCGGCATCTGGCGGTGCCGAGCGCGGGCAACGCGGCGGGGGCGCTGGCGGCGTATGCGGCGGCCGCAGGGATTAAGGCGCACCTGTTTATGCCGCAGGACGTGCCAGTGGCGAACTACCTGGAGGGCATCGTGTACGGGGCGGAGGTGACGATGGTCGATGGGCTGATCTCGGACTGCGCGCGCATGGTGGGGGAGAAAATCAAAGCGCAGCGAGAGGCGGGCACCCCGGCGGAGGAGATTTGGTTCGACATCTCGACGCTGAGGGAGCCGTTCCGGGTGGAGGGAAAGAAGACGATGGGGTACGAGTTGGTGGAGCAGCTTGGCTGGACGTACCCGGATGCGGTGTTCTATCCAACAGGCGGTGGCGTTGGGCTGATCGGGATGTGGAAGGCGTTTGAGGAGATGGAGCAGCTCGGTTGGGTGGCGGGCAAGCGGCCGAAGATGTATGCGTTGCAGGCAAGCGGGTGCGCTCCGGTAGCGCGGGCGTATGACGAGGGCAAGGCGGCGAGCGAGTTCTTTCAAGGCGCGGAGACTTTTGCGTCGGGGCTGCGGGTGCCCAAGCCTTATGGGGACTCACTCATTCTCGACATTGTGCGGCAGTCGGGCGGGCGCGTGATGGCGTTTTCGGACGAGGCGATCCTGGCGAGCATTCTCGATTGGGCGCGGGAGGAGGGGATCTTCTTATCGCCGGAGGGAGCGGCGGCTACGACGGCTTATGATGCGCTGCTGGCTTCAGGCGAGTTGCAGGCCACCGATAAAGTGGTGCTGTTCAACACAGGGGCTGGACTGAAGTATGTGGACACGGTGGTCGCGGCGATGAAGCTGCGGCGACCAGGAGGTTTGCCGACCTCGGCCAAGGTGGGCGGGATTATTACGCCAATCTGAAGACCGTAGGAGCTAAAAATTGATCGACAGTCCGGCTTGCAGAGTGCGGGGAGCTTGCGAGAGGAAGAGGGTGCGTCCATCGGCGGAGAGGAAGGGTTGATAGCCCTGCGCCAGGAGGTTGGTGAGGTCGATTGAGGCTTCTAGCCCAGGAGGAAGGAGGCCTTTGCAGCGGACGGCCTGATGGAGTTCAATCCCGAGGAAGGGCTGGTCGGCGAACTCGCGGTAGGGATCGACGGCAGTGACGAGAGTGCTGGGCTGCCAGCGATAAACGGCGCGAACCTTGGTTCCGGTGGCGGGAAGACGTCCGTTGAGAGCGAGGGCGGCGGACTGGGAGGAGTGACGGGTGAGACTGGCGAGCAGAGTAGGGAGCGTCGCGGGAGAGTCAGTGGGGTTGAGCGAGGAGGCCAAGGCGGCTCCCCGGCTGTACTCGACCGCGGCCCAGACGGTGCCCCCAAGCGGCTCGGTGGCCATGGCGTTGAAGCCGCGTACCTTATAGCCGGGAGCGACGAGGCGGAAGCTTTCGGACAGCGTATCAACGGTAGCCGCGGCAGTGGTGCCGTCGGGCGAGGTGAGGTCGGCAGCCGTAAGTGAGCCACTTCCGGCGATGGCCACTCTCCTGAGGTGGTCCTGGTAGATGGCGGCTTTGACCTGGCCGCGGCCGAGCTTGCGGGCGACCGCGATCTCTTGGTGGCTGCCTTTTTCGATGCGAACGCGCCCGTTCCTGTCCGTCGCAGCGACAGGGAGCTCAGGGGCAACGTCATTCAGGCCGGAGAAGCCCTGTAGGTCGCGCGAGGTAGCCATGCGGTAGCCGACGCTCCATCCCGTTACGGGCTCTACGACCACCCGGAGAAAGGGTTGAGCAGCAAAGGCGTACCCGGCGGTGTGAACTGCGTAGGTGAGGCCGCCTCCCTCGATGGTGACAGCATCGCCTAGCTGGGTACGTTGCGCCGTGGCGAGTTGCATCGTCTGTAGGCCAGCAATCTTGCCCGCGCTCAGCATCTCGGGATGGGACTGAAAGCTGGCAACGACGCGGGTCGTACTGGAGAAGCCGGTTTGGCGTCCGAAGCCGGCACTAAGATCGGTCGAGGGACTGACAGCGGCGGGAGTTCGGCCAGAGCCCGTGTCGGCGCGCACAATGACGCTCGATCCGTCGGCTTCGGCGGAGTCGACCGTGAGGACGCTGTGCATGCCGCCCTTACCGAAGCCGCCGTCCCCGCTCGACATATCGGCGCGGCCCCGGGTGGAGGAAGCGTGGCGTTCGGTCGCGCTGGAGGAGACCATGACGAGCTGACCATCTTCAACAACGCGGAGAATGGGGCGATTAGCGGCGGAGCGGAGGGTCCAGGTCCAGTCGTCGGGCGGCTCGTCGGCTTTGCGACGTTCGGCGGGCAGCCAGGAAGTGGCGTCGAAGATCGTGCTCATCGTAAGATTGACGACCGCGCGCGCGCCCGAACGAAGCATGAGGTGGGGCCGTATGGTCGGGACGAAGAGGGCGGCGGTGGCTTGTACCTGATAGAGCCCCGGAGCGAGATTGCTTACGAGATAACGCCCATGCAGATCCGTGAAGGCATGGGCCACAACGGAGGCGTTAGTGCTGGCCACTTGGACTTGTACACCAAGCTGCGGCACACCGGACGCGTCGCGCACGACACCAGACACGGCAGAACTCTGGGCGAACGCCAAAACTCCGGGCACCAGCAGCAGCCAGAGGGTCAACGCGACTTCGTACAACTCTAACCTAAATCGCTGCACAGTAAGCATTACCCTGAGCGTCGATGGTCTCCTGAAAAGGCGGCCCGACAAGTGGCCGTACCGGGAACTCAGCGCCCGCAACCAGTCTCCACTTGCTGTCTGTGCGACTGTGTTGCCTATGGTGCGCCTCCCAACTACTTTACCGCATTGCTAATCGACGACAAACGGGGCTGTCTCCGCAATCTGCTGCTTGCCGATGCCGTCGTTGATCTTGATGGTGAGCTGGTACTTGCCGGGTTGCAGGCTCGCAAGAGGCAATGTGCGCTCCAGCGTGACCTGATCGGCGTTAGGGTTGGTCTTTGAGGTCAACTCCTGCGTGTTGAGGACGGACTTGTTGGTGGCCATGTCCATGATCTGGTAGTCGATCGTCGCGCCATTCTGCTTACTTTTCTCGTCAATACCGAGATTGTAGACCTGCATCCAGAAATTGAGGTTCTGTCCGCGATGGAAGATGACCGGAACAGCTACGCCAGTCGGGACACGTGGGCGGATGCGGGTGTTGCCAATGACGAAGTTGCCAGCACCGATGTCCTTCGACGGCACGCGCTCCATCTGGTCGGCGAGGATCAGCGAGGAGGCGGAGAGCTTGTCGTCGTCGTACTTGGGCACGTTAATGCTGCGACGCCAGGTGCCGATGTGGTCGGGATTGTTGACGTCCTTGATGGCGATATCGACGCGGTAAAGGCCCGGACGCAGCGGCAGCGACTTCCAGTAGACCGACATATTGTTCTTGGTGCGGCCGAGGAGTTCGCTGGGCACCTGCACACTGACCGTATCTTCGAAGGTCTGGATTGGCTTGTGGTTCAGGTTGGTGACACGCCCAAGGATGTTGACCGTCCCCATGGCTACACCTTCCTTATTCGAGAAGGTAATGTCGCCGTTGCGGATCTGAAGGGTGAGCGGAACAAGCACCGTATCGTTTGTCACCTTGACGTAGTCGGTGCGGACATCAAAGAGGAAGGGTGGACCAGTGAGTATCTTCGAAGTCGCAATAAAGGCTTCGAGGTCCTTGAACTTGATCGGCGGCGCGGCCATGATCTTGGCTGCCAGGCTGATCCGGTCAAATTGCTTGGACTGATTCTGCGAGGACATCGGCCCCGCGCCAAGCTGCTCCAAACCTCCACCCGTGAACCGGTCGGCCTTCTTGGCTTGGCCCATCTGCTCGTACATGGTCTCGCCCGCGCCGGGAACATGCTTCAGCGCGTCTTTCTCCGAGCGGTCGATGGTCATGTGGTAGTCGCCGCACATACAGGTGTCGACAAACTCAATATCGATGTTGTCGCCGATCCCTTCGAGGTAGCGGTAGTGCCAGACCTCAAAAGGGAAGGTAGAGGTGCTGCCGCCGCCCTCTTCCGTTGGCCTCTCGTAGTTGCCGCCGCTGGGATGTGAGTCGATCGAATCGGGCTTGCCGAAGGCGATATAAATATGACCACGGTCCGTCCGCCAGCCCGCCTTGCCCGCCGCAAAATACTCGTTAGCATAGGCAATACGAGCGTAGTGTGTCTCGCGGAACTCGTTGTCGGGCGAGTCGGGATTGGGATTGCGGCGTAGCCAGAACTGCTCGATGAACTGATCGCGCTCTTCATCGTTCCCTAAGCCTTTAAAAGCCTGGAGCTCTTCGTCCGTGATGATCCAGCGAACATCCTCATCAAGCCACTTCTTGTAAACGCCTTTAATTTCGTACTTGAGAGCCTTCTGCTGCTTGAGCTTGTCTTTGTCGCTGAGAGGACGCTTTAGGGGGTCGGGCTTTTCCACAACAGGCGCTGTCTGTACGACGCCGTCCGCCGGGCGGGGGGCCGAAGCATCCTGCCCACGCATCCAGTTGCCTCCAGCGAGTGTGGCAAGGACAAGCGTGGCGGAGAAGAGACGGCTGTGCATGGTCATAGGTCGAAGCGCTCCCAATACAACCCTCATTGTAGGACGCGCATCAGCGGACGGCAAGCGGTGGGTGCAATCCCGCGATCTTGTGTGGTTACCGGGGTGGCTATTTTTCAGCTACCGTGCCGGGATGGAACGCGGTACTCTTCTTCTACGTAACTTAGTCAGATTTGTGCGTCTCGTAACCCAGAGACAAAGAAAGCGGCAATGAGTAAGACAAAGAAGATACTGTTGATCGTTGGCGTGCTGTTGATCGTAACCGGCGTTGTGGTGGGTACCATCTTGAACGGCAAAGGCAAGGTCACGCCGGTTTCAACCACAAAGGTCAGCCGCGGCGACTTGGTGTCGGTGGTGAGCGGGACAGGACAGATCAAGCCTAAAACCTACGTCAATATCGGTGCCACGGCGTTCGGACGGATCACCCACCTCAACGTAAAAGAGGGCGATCACGTCAAACGGGGCACGGTGCTGGCGACGCTTGAGAATGTGCAGCCGCAGGCGACCGTTGCCGCGCAGCAGGCCACCATTTCGTCCTCGCGCACAGATGTAAACTCCTACCTGGCCGCTGAAAAGACGGCCGAGGCCAACGTCGCGCAGGCAAAAGCTGATCTGGAGCAGAAGCAGCTTGACTATAACCGCTCGCTTGCACTCTACAACGACAAGCTGGTTGCCAAGCAGGATTTCGACGCGAAGAAAGCCGCGTTCGATGTGTCTTCCGCCACGCTGGCGCAGCGTCAAGCCGCTCTTGCACAGGCTGGTGCCCAGACTGAATCGCAACGCGGTCACGTGCAACAGGCAGTCGCCAGCCAGCGCTCGAACTTCGACGCGCTCGACAAGACGGTCAGCCGCGCGCCATTCGACGGCCTGGTCACTAACGTCCCTGTGCGCGAGGGCGAGACCATGGTCACCGGCATTCAAAACGCTCAGGGTTCGACTCTGATGACGCTGGCCGACATGTCCGTCATCACGGCCGAAGTAAAGGTGGACGAGACGGACATCGTCAATGTAAAGCTAAATCAGCCAGTCGACGTCACGGTCGACGCTCTGCCGGGACGAGTCTTTAAAGGATATGTGACCGAAGTGGGCGATCAAGCCCTGCTTCGCACCACCGGCGTCGCCACCAGCCAAAGCACGACAGGCACGGAAGAGGCGAAGGACTTTAAGGTTGTGGTCACGCTCGATCAGGTGACGGGCAACAGCAACGACGAGCTGCGGCCGGGGCTTTCGACCACCGCCAGGATCACCACGGCGCACCTGCCGAACACGCTAACAATCCCCATTCAAGCGCTGGTGCAGCGTTATCCGGACGTCGAGAAAGCGCTTGCGGCCAACAACGGCAAAGAACCGAAGGTGGCCGCCAACGCGCCTGCTACGCCAAGGTCGAAGACGCCGCCGGTGCAGGGTGTGTATACGCTGGCGAAAGAGAAGGGCAAGCTGCGGGCGATCTTCGTTCCCGTGACGACCGGCATCACCGGCGCGACGGACATTGAGGTGCTCGGTGGGCTGAAGGAGGGTGATGAGATCGTCACTGGCCGCTACAAGGTGCTGCGCGTGTTGAAGAGTGGCACGCTGGTGAAGATCGACAACACGGTCGAAACGACAACGCCGTCCGATTCGGACAAGTAAGCTCGGCTCACGGCCCGTGGAACCTCCCACGCGCCGCGAACGTACTATGCTGGAACCTGGAAGGCCGGAGTGCATGATGTCCGCTGAAGCCCTGCTCAATACGACCGCTACCGCCCACCCGAACGCCGATGGACCACACGAAGGCGATGTCATCGTCACGGACAATCTTTGGAAGACTTACGAGATGGGCGACCAGCAGGTCCATGCCCTGCGCGGGGTAAACCTCCGCATCCGCCACAATGAGTATGTGGCCATCATGGGGCCGTCGGGGTCAGGCAAGTCCACGCTGATGAACCTGATCGGCTGCCTGGATTCGCCTTCGCAGGGTAAATATTGGCTAAACGGGCACAACGTTTCGGAGCTGAACGACGACCAGCTAGCCCGCATTCGCAACAAAGAGATCGGCTTCGTCTTCCAGACCTTTAACCTCCTGGCCCGCGCCACGTCGCTGCACAATGTCGAGCTGCCGCTGATCTATAACGGAACCCCGGCGGCCGAGCGCATCGCCCGCGCCAAGGAGGTGCTGACCTCGGTCAACCTTGGTACCCGCATGATGCACAAGCCAAACGAGCTCTCCGGCGGTCAACGGCAGCGCGTCGCCATCGCCCGCGCGCTGGTGAACCACCCTTCCATCATCCTGGCCGACGAGCCCACCGGCAATCTCGATTCGAAGACGGGCGACGAAATCATGGCGCTGTTCGACGACCTCCATGCCAAGGGCAACACCATCGTCCTCGTCACACATGAGCCCGACATCGCCGAGTACGCCCATCGCGTCGTGACAATCCGTGACGGCGTGGTAGCGAGCGACCGTGTCTCCACCCGCGACCGCTCGCATATTGAGGCGCGCCTTGCAGCGGCACCACCGAAGACGGATTACTAAACCTGCATACGGCCTATTACGTTATTGATTTTGTTGATTTAAGTGGGCGTCCCCGACGGGATTTAAACAGTCAGCGATTGAGGTGATTCGGTACTCGCTTCCAAGAGAGCGACGCCACTCCGGTCCACGCGCCATGCGAGGCGGAAACGGCTACTTTCCAGAACTCTACTTTCGGTTTCAGGAAAAGTCGAGCGGCTTTCCGTACAATCTCGCCAATTGTCGAGACTCCATAACGTCAATGCGACGGTCCCCCGTCTCGCACTTCGACAAAGAAGAATGATTGTCCAGTTCTTGATGCGGCTCGGTTTGCACATTGCTTGAGACCTATTGGGTCGATCCTCTGCCGGGTGCGCGCTTCGGCCTCATCCGCGAGCAACTGAGCGGCAACGTCTGCCGCTGTGGTGCCTACCCAAATATTGTAGCGGCCGTGAAGCAAGTAATGTCGTCCACGGCTGCGACCGCGAAAGGTGCACGATGAACAACTTCGACTACAAACGTGCCGAAGATGTATGCGGTGCCGCAGGCTTTGTCGCCAGTCATGATGGGGCGAAGTTCATCGGTGGCGGCACCAACCTGGTCGATCTGATGAAGTACGCGGTCGAGCGCCCAACCGCACTTGTGGACCTGAATCGTCTTGACCTCCGTAAAGTTACCGAACTTCCCGATGGTGGTGTGCGGATTGGAGCCCTGGTGACCAACAGCAACGTCGCTTACCATCCGGTCATTTCAGCGCGGTATCCGTTGCTGTTGCGCGCCATTCTTGCAGGTGCCAGCGCACAGCTGCGCAACAAGGCGACCACAGGCGGCAACCTGCTGCAGCGGACGCGCTGCGTCTACTTTTACGACATAGCCGTGCCCTGCAACAAACGCGAGCCTGGCACTGGATGCCCCGCGAAAGAGGGCGTCAACCGTACTTGGCTATCCTGGGCACCAGCGTGCATTGCATTGCGACGCACCCTTCCGACATGTGTGTTGCAATGGCTGCGCTCGGTGCCGTGGTTCAGGTTACAGGTTCCGCGGGTGAGCGCAGCATCCCGTTTGCGGAGTTCCACCGCCTTCCCGGCGATCGCCCCGAGCTCGACACTGTCCTCACAACAGGTGAGGTCATCACCTCGGTCGACTTGCCCCCAATCGGCTTCACCGGGCACTGCGCATACATCAAGGTGCGCGATCGGCAGTCGTATGCGTTTGCACTCATTTCGGTTGCGGCTGGCCTTTCCATTGCGAATGGTGTCATCACAGGGGCTGGGGTTGCCGTAGGCGGGGTGGCGCATAAGCCGTGGCGCAATAGCCAGCTTGAACAGGAACTTCTCGTAGGTAAACCTGCGAACCGCGACACATGGCACGCCTTCCAGGTCGCCCTGCTTGACGGCGCTCAGGGCTTGGCGAGAACGACTTCAAGCTCAAACTCGCACCTGTAACGCTGGTGCGAGCGCTCGACCAAGCAGCCCACGAAGGAGATCGCGCATGAACACCCACCTGATTGGCACCGATGTGAACCGCATCGACGGTCCTGCTAAAGTCTCCGGAGCAGCAAAGTATGCCAGTGAATTCTTTGCACCAGGCATGCTCTACGCCGTGGTGGTGTCGGGTTCCATCGCGCACGGTGAAATCACCTCAATCGACACGCACGAGGCAATGCAAGTGCCCGGTGCGATCGAGGTCTTCACCCATAAACATCGACCGCACCTTCCGTGGTTCGACAAATCGTACCTCGACGAAGATGCGCCCACAGATGGCAGCCCGCTCCGCCCGCTGTACGATGCCAAGATTCACTTCAGTGGGCAGCCTGTCGCGCTTGCCATCGCAGAGACCTTTGAGGCAGCGCGATACATGGCACGCTTAGTGACGGTGCAGTACAAGGCACTCACACACCAAACGAACATGAGAATGGCCACCCAAGAAGCACGCAAAGTGGAGAAGTTCAATCGTGCCGGCATCGAGGCCCCTCCCAAGCCACGTGGCAACTCGGCCGAGGCCAACGGAACGGCGGCCGTCAAGTTGGACAAGGAGTACCACTCCTCAAGTGAGGTCCATAATCCTTTGGAGCTCTTCACTACCACAGTCATTTATAACTCGGACGACACGCTCACCATTTACGACAAAACGCAAAGCGTATCGAACAGCCAGCTTTACGTCACAAAGGTCTTTGGCTACTCCAAGGACGATGTTCGTGTGGAGTCGCCGTTTGTCGGGGGCGCTTTCGGATCTGCGCTTCGCCCGCAGTACCAGCTCTTCCTAGCTACGCTTGCGGCGAAGGCGCTTAAGCGTTCGATACGCCTGACCCTGACCCGCGATCAGATGTTCACGCTCGGTCACCGTCCTGAAACGCTACAGGAGATTCGCTTGGAGCAAACGCCGACGGTGACCTACAGGCGATTCACGCCGAGACATTGCAGGCCACCTCGCGTTATGAGAACTACTTCGAAGTGATCGCGAACTGGAGCGGCCTGAGTTACACTGTGACGCGGTCACCATGGAGAGAAAAACGGTCGCCATGGACACCTCCACGCCCGGGGACATGCGTGCACCAGGCGCGGCGCAGGGCGTTTGGGCTATCGAAACGGCCATGGACGAACTTGCAGTTGCGATGAACCGTGATCCGATTGAACTGCGGCTACAGAACCATGCGGAGAAGGATCAGAAACACGGCAAGAAGTACTCCAGCAAAGAACTCAGGGAGTGCTACCGGCAAGGCGCAGAACGGTTCCGCTGGAGTGAACGCCACGCCACGCCGCGCACGGAGCGTCGCGGGTCCACGCTTGTGGGCCGCGGTATGGCAGGAGGTGTATGGGAAGCACCGCAGATGCCCCCCGCCGCAAAGGCTACCCTCGCACCTGACGGCACACTCACCATTGCGAGCGGGACCTCCGACATCGGCACCGCCACGTACACCGCTATGGCCATTCTCGCCGGCGAGACACTCGGCCTCCCTCTCGACCGTGTGGTTGTGAAGCTCGGCGACTCCGAGCTCCCTGTCGCACCGCTCGAAGGCGGATCGTGGACGGTTGCCTCCGTTGGGACCGCGGTGACGGAAGCGTGCACGATGGTTGCCGAAAAGGTGTTCAAGCTCGCAACGAAGCTCGATGGATCTCCACTGAGGCACGCGTCATTCAAGGAGGTGGAGTTCGCGGGCGAACGCATCTCCCTGCGTGAAGACTCTTCGAAGTTCGTCACACTGCGGGCAGCGCTCGCTGCCGGAGATGGCAAGCCTATCGCCGAGCAGGCAAAGAGCGGACCGAATCTGCTGAAGCAGCACGGCTACAAAAGTTACACCCACTCCGCCGTCTTTGCAGAGGTCGAAGTGGACGAGGACTTCGGGACTGTATCGGTCTGCCGCGTTGTCAGTGCGATCGCCGGCGGACGCATCATTAATCACGAGGCAGCCCGCAGCCAAATCATCGGCGGCATCGTGTGGGGCATCGGCATGGCACTCCAGGAACAGGCTGTGACGGATCATCAACTCGGCCGCATCATCAACCATAACCTTGCGGAATACCACGTGCCGGTCAACGCAGACGTTCACGATATCGAGGTGATTTTCGTGAAGGAAGAGGACAGCATCGTCAATCCAATTGGCGTGAAAGGTTTAGGTGAGATCGGCTTGGTCGGAATAGCCGCCGCCATCGGCAATGCGGTCTATAACGCCACAGGCAAACGCGTGAGAAGTCTGCCAATTACATTAGATAAGCTCATCTGAGAAGTTCTAAAAAAATGCACCTGGGCGCTATTGTTGAACTCTGCCAGGTCGGCTGAGCAACATCTCGGCTACTTGGAATACAAGGACTTGCGTTCGCAAGAATGATCTTATTCTTGTGACATTTCTCCTCCTGTTAGGTACGTTTTCGGCGGAGTTATGATTTCAGCATAAGGACATACTTGGGGCAGCGCTCTTGATCGATTTGGTGCACGAGGTATGGTTATTTACTTAGATCGCGATGCTCATTCTGCTGTCCGCCATCACACCCTCAAGAATGCTGGCCTTATCGGACACCAGAACTCGATGACTTCGGCGATTTCATATGACCTTGTGCACGCAATCTCGATTATGCAATTCGCTCGGAGTGGCGACCGAAACCCGACGTCCATGGTGCGTCAAAGCGCCAAGAGGCGGCGGGCACCAATCGTGTTAGAGATCGAGCAGATTAACGCGTTGCTCGCAAACCTAAGGACCCTGGCAAGATAGCGGTTCTCCTCGCCATTCTTACCGGTAAGGGCTAAAATCCGTATTGGACCTTTTCGGACCGGCGGTGTTTCGGGACAGTCGCTCTAAGTGTTTGAAGCATTTGGCGTCCCCGACGGGATTTGAACCCGTGTCATCGCCGTGAAAGGGCGGTGTCCTGGGCCGGGCTAGACGACGGGGACGCTGCGGTTATGACGGCACGAATGTACCCTCATCTAGAACCATGCTATCGGGGATGCGGACAGGTGTCAAAGTCAGACCAGCAGTGAGCGTGAACGTGGGAGACGGGCGTATGTCACCCGCGAATTCATATTTCAAGTATCTCGATCTGCTGTCCACTCGTGGTGATCTGGCTGGTCGCGAATCGTCATGCGGATGCCACAGAGAAGCTTGCCAGAAGGCCGGGCTGGAAGAAACGCATCGGCGCAGCGGGTTGCCTCATCCAAGTGCTGTATCCAGAAAATGGGTTTGCTTTCTTTGAGGAGAGTCGCGTGGCTGTGGAGCGGGTATGGTGGCGTGTTGCGCCGTGGGCGGGAGTAGCGATGATGGCAATGCTGGCAGGGTGCGCGAAAAAAGTGCCACTACCGCCGCCGATGCAGGCTATGCCGGTGAAGGTGTCGCCGGTGTCGCTGACGGAGGTGCCATCGAGCGACACGTATGTGGCGACGATCAAGAGCCGGCGTAGTTCCACGATGCAGCCGCAGGTGGATGGCAACCTGACGCGCATCCTGGTGAAATCGGGCGATGTGGTGAAGGCGGGTCAGGTGCTGATGCAGATCGATCCGCTGAAGCAGGTAGCGACCGTGCAGGCGCAGCAAAGCGCCGAGCTGCCCTACAAGGCGACCTATCGGTACAATCAGGGCGAAGTGGAGCGGCAGCGAAAGCTGTTCGAAGCGGGGATCACCTCCAAACAGGCCTACGATCAGGCTGTCCAGAACTTTGAAAGCTCGAAGGCTGCTTACGAGTCATCCGGCGCACAGACCAAAACTCAGCAGCAGCAGCTTGCGTACTACCAGATTCGGGCACCCTTTGCGGGCGTAGTCGGGGATATCCCGGTGCATCTGGGCGACTACGTGTCGCCTACGACGGTGTTGACGACGGTGGATGAGAACTCCGGGCTTGAGGCCTATATCTACATTCCGACCGAGCGTCTCTCGCAGTTACGGTTGGGGTTGCCGGTGGACTTGCTCGACGATCAGGGTGCAGTGCTGGCGCGGTCGACGATCAGCTTTCTTTCGCCGGAAGTGGATAACGGGTTGCAGAGCATTTTGGCGAAGGCGGAGATTCCGCGCACGGCGGAGCGGCTGCGGAACTCGCAGCTGGTGAACGCGCGCGTGACGTGGAAGATCTCGCCGCAGCCGGTGGTGCCCGTCTTGGCGGTGGTGCGCGTGGGCGGGCAGCCGTTCGTGTATGTGGCCGCGCCTTCGCCCTCGGGGCAGGGGTTTGCGGCGCATCAGGTGGCGGTCACGCTGGGCGACACGGTGGGCAACAACTATCCCGTGCTCAGCGGATTGAAGCCCGGCGATAAGGTGATCCTGTCGGGCATTCAGTTTCTGCAAGAAGGCGTGCCGGTGCAGCCGCTCGGCTAACGGGGCAAAGAACGGGAAGCGCAAGGCTTCCGAAAGGTCTGTTGTGGTCGATTTCTTTATTCGCCGTCCTATCTTCGCGACCGTGTGCGCACTGCTGATCGTGCTTGCGGGCGCGGTCTGCATCCCGACGCTGCCGATCTCGCTGTATCCGCAGCTTGCGCCGCCCCAGGTGGTGGTCACCTGCAACTACATCGGCGCAAACGCGCAGGATGTGGAGTCGGCAGTGACGACAATTTTGGAGCAGGCGATCAATGGCGTCGAAGGAATGCGCTACATCAGCTCGACAAGTTCAAACGACGGCACCTCGTCTATCACCGTTACCTTCCAGACCGGATACGACCTCTCGATCGCCGCCGTCGACGTGCAGAATCGCGTGGCGACAGCACAGGGACGCCTTCCGGCAGTTGTCAACAACACCGGCATCAGCATCACCAAGGCGAACAGTAACTTCGTGCTGGCGGCCGGCTTCATCTCGCCCGATCACAGTTTGTCCGAGGCGTTCATCTCGAACTATCTGGATGTCTATGTGTCGGACGCGTTGAAGCGCGTTCCGGGCGTGGGCGCGGTGGTTATCTTCGGCGAACGCAAGTACGCGATGCGCGTGTGGCTCGACCCGGCGAAGCTCGCAGCGCGGCAGCTAACGGCGCTCGATGTGACGAGCGCGTTGAGCGAACAGAACGTCGAGGTTGCTGCCGGTCAGCTCGGTCTACCGCCCAACGACGGCAAGCAGGCCTTCCAGATGGCGGTGCGCGTGACGGGGCGGCTCTCCGATCCGAAGCAGTTTGAAAACATCATTGTCAAGAACAGCGCGAACGCCAACGGGCTGGTGCTGCTGAAGGATGTCGGCTACGCCGAGATTGGGGCCGAGAACTACAACACCGACTTGAAGTTTTCAGGCGGCGACGCGGTGGGTGTCGGTGTGCAGCAACTCTCGAACGCCAACGCGCTCGACGTGGACAAGCAGTGCCGCGCGGTCTTGAAGGAGCTGGAAAAGAGCTTCCCGCCGGGGCTGAAGTACATCATCGCCGTCGATACAACGACCGTTGTCAGCGATTCCATCAAAGAAGTTGAGGTCACGATCGCCGAGGCCATCGTAATCGTCATTATTGTCATCTTCCTTTTCCTCCAGGATTGGCGCGCGACGATCATCCCCGCTGTCACGATTCCGGTGTCGCTGATCGGCACGTTCGCGTTCATCAAAGTCTTCGGATTTTCCATCAATTCCTTGACGCTGTTTGGCATAACGCTGGCGACGGGGCTTGTGGTCGACGACGCCATCGTCGTCATCGAGAACGTGCAGCGCAATCTCGAAGAGATGATTCACAAGCGTAAAGAGCAGGGCATGACCGGGATGGGCGACGACTTCGATGCGCACCAGGCTACCTCCGTGGCCATGGCGGAGGTGACGAGCGCGGTCATCGCGACCTCGCTTGTGCTGATCTCGGTGTTCGTGCCGGTCAGCTTCTTCCCAGGGACGACTGGCATTCTGTATAAACAGTTCTCGTTGACGATCGCATTTTCGATCGCCATCTCGGCGTTTAATGCGCTGACGCTCTCGCCCGCGCTGGCTGCGATCCTGCTGCGGCCGGAGACGCGCCATGGTGGTCTTCTGGGGCTGATTGATCGGGGCATCAAGTGGGTGATCTCCATCTATGCCGTATTCGTAACGTGGGTGGTGAAGCTGCGGTACGTGGTGGCTTTGATCTTCGTCGCGGCGTTGGCGGCTACGGCTTACATCTATAACCGCGTGCCGACCGCCTTTGTGCCGACGGAAGACCAGAGTTACTTTCTCATCATCGTCCAGACGCCTCCGGGAGCGTCCCTCGCGTACACCTCGGAAGTGGCTGACCGGGGCGCGGCGCTGGTACGGCAAGATCCAGACGTCTTTGGGACGTTTTCGGTGATGGGTTTCTCACTGGCGGGAGGAAGTTCGCCTAACTCCGGACTCATCTTCGCGCCATTGAAGCCAATCGACGAGCGCACCAAGCTCGGCCCCGGACACTCCGCGCACGACATCGTCGGCCGGATCGGACCTAAGCTCTTCGGCGTTCCCGGCGGTATTCTGTTCGCGGCTGAGCCTCCCGCCATCGCCGGTATCGGCACGGTCGGCGGCTTCCAGTTCGAGTTGCAGGACGCGGGCCGCAACACCTTCGGCGATATCGACCGCGTGGCCCACACCATTGTCGGAGCGTCGCGCAACCCCGCCTTGGGGCTGATGGCCTTGAATACAACCTTCACGTCAAACGACCCGCAGCTTCAGGTCACCATAGACCGCCAGAAGGCCAAAGCGATGGGCATTCCGCTGTCGCAGATCACGGCGGCCATGCAGACGTTCATGGGCTCGGCCTACGTGAACGATTTCGACTTCAACAACCGTTCGTACCGCGTGTATGTGCAAGCGGACGCCAAGTATCGCCGCAACCAGCAGGATCTGCGGCAGTATTATGTTCGCTCGAACACCAACCAGATGGTGCCGCTGGACAATCTTGTGGCCATGCAGGAGACCTCCGGGCCGCAGGTGATCTACCACTACAACCTGTTTCGCTCGGCCGAGATCGACGGCTCGCCGGGGCCGGGACTCAGTTCCGGTCAGGGACTGGCCAATATGCAGGCCCTTTTCGAGAAGAACAAGCTTCAAGGCATGACCTTCTCCTGGACCGGCATCGCGCTTGAAGAGATCGAGTCGAGCGGAAAGGCGATCATCATCTTCGGTCTCGGCTTGCTCGTCGTGTACCTGGCGCTCAGCGCGCAATATGAAAGCTTTGCGCTACCGTTTATCATCCTGCTCGCCGTTCCGATGGCTATCCTTGGAGCCTTGCTGCTGGTGTCGGCGCGCGGGTTGGTCGACGATGTGTATGTCCAAATCGGCTTGGTGATGTTGATCGGGCTTTCGGCGAAGAACTCGATTCTCATCGTCGAATTTGCCGAGCAGCAGCTAGAGCACGGCAAAAGCATCATCGACGCAGCCATCACGGCAGCCGAGCTGCGCTTGCGGCCTATTCTGATGACGTCGATCGCCTTCATCCTGGGCGTCATGCCGCTCTACCTCGCTACAGGCGCGGGCGCTTATGGACGGCACTCGGTAGGCACGGCGGTCGTTGGGGGCATGGTGCTCTCGACCTTCCTGAATCTCGTCTTTATCCCCGTGCTTTACGTCATCTTCAAGACTGTATTGCAGGCGCTTGACGGCAAGAAGTTACGTTCCGCCTAGGCATACTCCCGCTGCGTTCCGCTACGGGAGTATGCACGAAAATGGATAATTATTCGTATTGACGAGGCTTTTGCGGGCTGCCAAGCTCGGAGCTGAGGTTCTCCGGGATGAGTACGTCCGCCGTTACCAATGCCGCTCCTGCCCCGACTGCCATACTTGCCGCTCCCGCCAAACAGACGCTGCTGATGTGCGCGCCGACGCTTTATGAAGTCGATTACGTCATCAATCCATGGATGGCGGGGAACGTCCACGGGGCCTCGCGGGAGCGGGCTTTGGCGCAGTGGCAGCGGTTGTACGATGCGGTGTCGCGGGTGGCCAAGGTGGAATTGGTGCAGCCGCAGCCGGGTTCGCCGGACATGGTGTTCACGGCGAACGCCGGGTTGGAGCGAGATGGCGTCGTGGTGCTGAGCAGCTTCTTGCACCCGGAGCGTCAAGGGGAGGAGCCTCACTTCAAGCGGTGGTTTGCGGACGCGGGGTACACGGTTGTCGAGTTGCCGCGCGAGGTAGCGTTCGAGGGCGAGGGAGACGCGCTCTTCTCCGACGACGGCGAGCGTCTATGGGTGGGATACGGACCGCGCACAGCAGTCGGGAGCCATGATCGTTTGCGGGAGCTTTGGCCGGTTGAGGTCGTGTCCTTAAGGCTGGTCGATCCGCGTTTTTACCATCTGGATACTTGCTTTGCGCCGCTCGCGGGCGGGTATGCGATGTACTATCCGGGAGCGTTCAACGCGGCTTCCTTGGCATCCATCGAAGAGTACTATGCGCCGGACAAGCGCATCATGGTGAGCGAAGACGATGCGGTGCGATTTGCGTGCAACGCCGTTAACGTTGGGGAGACGGTAATCTCGAACTGCGTGAGCGAAGGACTGCTGCGCCGCTTGCAGGACTGCGGGTTCGAGGTGGTGCAGGTGGACCTCAGTGAGTTTCTAAAGGCGGGTGGGGCGGCAAAGTGTCTTGTGATGAAGTTTGGGTGATCGAACGCTAATCCCTTCCGTACTGACAAACAGGTAAACCGCTCGTCAAATGATCTCGTTGTCGAGCACTTCGGCATAAGCGGCGAGCGTGAGGAAGTCCGGGAAGCGTTCGGCTTCGACCAATTGACGCATCAGCGTGGCGGCGCGCTCATAGAAAGCGAAGCGTGCTGCTTGGGGTAGATCGGCGTGCTTGCCAGCGAGTTCGTCGTCAATGGCGGCGTTGACCATCTCGGCCGTGACCGGACGCCCGTCGTCGAGTGTGGCATGGTGGTGGACCCACTGCCAAAGCTGCGCGCGGCTGATCTCGGCCGTGGCGGCGTCCTCCATCAGGTTAAAGAGCGGGACGCAGCCGATGCCGCGCAGCCACGCCTCCACGTACCCGAGGCCGACGGCGACGTTCTGACGAAGGCCAGCTTCGGTAATCGTGCCCGTGGGCATTTGGAGGAGGTCTTCGGCGGTGGCAGTATAGTCGGGCAGCTGCTTGGCGATCTGGTTGGGCTGCGGCGTCACGCGGTTGAAGACTTCGAGCGCGATGGGCACCAGGCCGGGATGCGCGACCCAGGTGCCATCGTGCCCGTCGCTGGCCTCGCGCTCCTTGTCGGCGCGGACCCCGGCGAGCGCGCGCTCGTTGGCCTCCGGATCGGACTTGATCGGGATCAGCGCGGACATACCCCCCATCGCCGGAGCGTGGCGGCGGTGGCAGGTCTTGATGGCGAGCCGCGAATAAGCCCGCATGAACGGCGTCGTCATGGTGACCTGAGCGCGGTCGGGGAGTAAGACGGCGGGATCGGCGGCGAGTTTCTTGATATAGGAGAAGATGTAGTCCCAGCGACCGCAGTTCAGCCCAGCGGAGTGGTCCCGGAGCTCGTAAAGGATCTCATCCATCTCAAACGTCGCGAGGATGGTCTCGATGAGAACCGTGGCCTTGATGGAGCCGGCGGGGATGCTCAGGACAGACTCGGCAGCGATGAAGACGTCGTTCCAGAGGCGTGCTTCAAGGTGCGATTCCATCTTGGGCAGGTAGAAGTAGGGACCGGAGCCGCGGGCGAGGAGTTCCTTCGCATTGTGGAAGGCGTAGAGCGCGAAGTCGAACAGCGACCCGGAGACAGGCTCGCCGTCCACCAGCATATGGCGCTCTTCGAGGTGCCAGCCTCGGGCGCGAACGAAGAGGACGGCGGGCGAGGCCATCAGCTTGTAGCTCTTGCCGGAGATAGGGTCCTCGTAGGTGACCGTGCTCCGGACGGCGTCGGCGAGGTTGCGCTGGCCTTCGAGGAGATTGGCCCAGGTGGGCGTGGTGGAGTCCTCGAAGTCGGCCATGAAGACCTTTGCGCCGGAGTTGAGGGCGTTGATAACCATCTTGCGGTCGGTGGGGCCAGTGATCTCGACGCGGCGGTCGTGAAGGTCGGCGGGCAGCGGGGCGATGGTCCAGTCGGCTTCGCGGATGTGACGGGTCTCGGCAAGGAAGTCGGGGCGCTCTCCGGCATCGATGCGGCCCTGCCGGGTGACGCGGGCGGCGAGGAGCTCTTTGCGGCGCGGGTTGAAGGCGCGCTGCAGTTGCGCGATAAAGGCGATAGCTTCGGGAGTGAGGATCTCGGCGAAGCGGTCCGGGATCGGTGCGGTGAAGGTGACGCCTTCGTTCATCATCTAACGATACGCGATCTAGACGAAGCGAAGGCTGACGCTCCCGGCGTGGGCGAAGTGGGCGTCCACCGTGGAGCTGGAGAGAGCCTGAAGATTGCCGGTCCAGCTGCCGGTAGTGATCCATTGACCGGCTTTGAGGCCGCCAGTGCGGATCGCGCCCTCATTTGCAAGCCAGGGCAGAAGGCGGAGGAGGTCACCGGAGGTGTTGGAGCCGGTGCGCTCGGCACGAACAACTCCATCGATCACCAAGGAAACCGACTCCGTTGTGAAATCGAGCGAGCGCCAGCCCAGGATGGCGGGGCCATAAACGAAACCGCCATGCATCTGGAGGTCAGCGATCATTGCAAGACGGTTAGCCGCGGAGGGATCGATAAAGCCGCTTTCAAGAACCTCAATGGCGGGATGACAGCTCGTGACAGCCGCGAGCACCTCTTCGCGGGTGTACGGCGTCGCTCGGGGAGGAAGATCCTGCCCAAGCAGAAAGGCGATCTCGGCTTCGAGGCCACGGTAGCGATGGGTGCCGAGTGCAGCGCCGGAGGAGGCGATCCACGCAGCCGGCATCGGAGCAAAGAGGGGGCTGGCGTCCGGCGCAGACGCGCCAACCTTCCAGCCGCCTATCTCGCCGTAGGCTTCGGCCATCCTGTCTTGAACAAAGTACGCTTCGGCTTGATCGGCCGGCATCAGCTCTGCGGGCAGGTCGGCGATAGGCGTTGCCGTGCGGCGAGCGTCCAGCAGGCAGTCGGTGGTTTCGAGGAGGATGGCTTCGCGGGCTCCGGTCATGATCCTAGTGTGCCTCATCCATTATGGTCTGTCTCGTTTAAACATCTTTTCGCTTCGATGTGCCCTCAAGACGCGTCATCCTTAGGGCGTTGCATCATGTGGAGTGGCCAGACCGTCTAAACTGGTGCCATGGCTTCTTTGCGGTATTGGCTCGTCGCTGCCTTTCTGCTCTTGACCACCTTGGAGCCGCTGCGCGCGCAGCCACCTGCGGCGCGCTTTGACTTGACCGGCCCTAAGGTGGAAGTCCGTGTTACCCGCGACGGCAAGACTCTCCCCATCGCCTCTGTGCCGAATCTCCAGCCGGGCGACAAGCTTTGGCTCCATCCCGACCTTCCGCCCACCCAGTCCGTCAAGTACCTCCTGATCGTGGCGTTCCTCCGAGGCACGACTAATCCCCCGCCCGACGATTGGTTCACCCGCATCGAGACCTGGAAGAAGGACGTCAAGCAGGAAGGCGTCTTCGTCACTGTTCCGGCTGAGGCGCAGCAGGCCATTCTTTTTCTGGCACCGGAGACCGGCGGCGACTTTTCCACGCTGCGCTCGGCCGTACGCGGGCGTCCCGGCATCTTTGTGCGGGCTTCGCAGGACCTGGCTGAGGCAGGCTTCGAGCAGAGCCGCATTGAGCGCTATCTCGCCGCGATGAAGCAAGTGCCACCCGGCGACGCGAAAGCGCTCGCCGATCACTCCACCCTGCTCGCCCGGACACTCAACCTAAAGCCCAACCCGGAGTGTTTCAAGCAGCCCGTCGATCTCCAGTACAACTGCCTCACCCAGAGTGGAAACCAGACGCTGCTCGACGACGGTCACGGTCAGACTCTTGCCGCCGCACTTTCAAATGGCCCAAGCTCCGACCTCATCACGCAGGCCAGTTATACCTCGGCTTTCGGCGGTGGCATGTACAGCGCGTATGTTGGCGCGATCGTCGACCTTTTTCGACTGACGGCCAGCCTCCACACCGCGCAGTACCAGTACATCCCGGCCATCGCTTTTCCTGAAGGAGCGGATCTAAAGCTGCGCCTGAACACCGCGCCTTCATTCCACAATCCGAAATCCGTGATCGTCATCGGTCTGCCCGCGGTGCAGGCGGCGGTAGCTCCGCCCTTGCGTCCCAACGATCCGAACTTCGTCACCTGTCTGCTGAAGCCTTCGGTCGTGTTGCCGCTTGAAGGAGCACCCCTTGTCTTCTCCACCGCCTTCGCGCACGACCTTACGCTCCATCTAAACGGGGGCGTGGCTAACAAGGCCGATCTACCCGTCGTCCCGGACGCCTTTCAGGGTGGCTTGATGCTTGCGCCCACATCTACCCGCAAGGCGCTGCCTGACGATCCGGCCTCCAGTTCCCCACCGCTTGCGCCAGCAAAGGACGTGTCGTCTGTCCCCGTTCCCACTGTTCCCCAAGGATCGGTCGAGATCACCGGAACCTTGCACGGCTTCTGGGGCTTTGACCCATTTACCGGGCCGACGCTGCGTCTCCAGAACACGCCCGGCAAAGACTGGAAGATCGCCGTCGCGGACAATCTCATCATCGGCCGGGAAAATCACCTGGAGCTTGCGTCCACCGGTACAGCCTGCGTCGATACGGTCACGCTCGACGGCCTCGCCAGCCAGACGGACACAAAGGTTGAGGCAAAGTGGAAACAGGCCGCCAAGCCGGAGCACATCGACGTTACGCTTGCGCTCAAATCGACTGACCCGGGCGCGTTGCATCTGCTGGTCAAACAGTATGGCGATCCGATTCCCGCGAGCGTGACGGCTGAAAGCTACTCTGAGCCAGCCAAGTTGACGGGATTGACTTTCTTCGCCGGAGACCGCACCGCTCTCTTAGCCGGATCGAGCCTAACCCAGGTCAAGCAGATGTCGCTCGGTGGTCTGGTGTTTACATCGGCCACATTCACTCAGACACCCGACAGCACCTCCCTCGAAGCCAGCACCGCACCCCTCTCACTGAAGCTCGCAGACGATGCACCTACCCCGAAGTGGGCACCAGCCGAGCGGCTGACAGCCAGTGTCGCCCTCAAAGACGGACGTACGCTTCCACTTTCCGTTGTGGTCCTGCCAGCACGGCCTTCCGTGACACTGATCGGTAAGAGCATCGCATCCGCCGAACACACGGTGATCGAGCTCGGCAACCCGGACGATCTGCCGCTCGACGCTTCGCTTACCTTCTCACTAAAATCAATCGCGAACTTTCCCCGCACGGGCAAGATCGAGATCGCCAGCGCGGACGACAGTCTACACACGGCTCTAACCGTCGGCTCCGGCCTGGTGCTTCAGAACCCGCACACCTTGCTGGGAACGCTCCATCCCTTGAAGGCCTTTGGGACCTCGGCCTTTGGCGTGCTGCGCCTGCGGGCGGTCGCGCCAGACGGCACGGCGGGCGACTGGCTGCCACTGGCTACGCTCGTCCGGCTGCCCACGCTGACCGCTGTACACTGCCCTGTAGAGGCGGCGAAGACCTGCACACTGACCGGCAGCGATCTGTATCTGCTGGACAGCATCGCCGTCGATCCCGCGTTCGCCACATCGAACACTGTGCCCGAGGGCTTCGTCGGCACGTCCATCCCGATGCCGCGTCCGGCTGGCAACACCTTCTACGTCCGCCTGCGAGACGATCCCACCGCGAGCGATCCTGTAACGCTGCCGCCGGTCGTGGACAGGGGTGTGCCGGTGGCCATGGCGAGACAATCTGGGCGGTAAACTCAACTACTCGTCGCGGCTAGGCCGAGCCATCAGATCGCGGATGGCTTCGCGGGGCGGCTTGTTGCGGAAGAGGATGGCGTTCATCTGCTCGGTAATCGGCATCTCGACGCCATAGCGGGCGGCCAACCCTAGCGCGGCCGTCGTGGAGCGGACGCCTTCGGCCACCTTGCCGTGCATTCCCTGAAGGATGTCCGGGAGCTGACGGCCACGGCCCAGTTCAACGCCGACCGAACGGTTGCGCGAGAGCGAGCCCGTACACGTGAGCACAAGGTCGCCCACGCCGGACAACCCAGCGAGCGTCTGCCGATGCCCGCCGCACGCAAGCGCGAGCCGGGTGATCTCGGCAATGCCGCGAGTGATCAGGGCGGCTGAGGCGTTTAGGCCAAGATTGAGGCCATGAACCACACCCGCGGCGAGGGCGATGACGTTCTTGAGCGCGCCGCCAAGCTCCACCCCCGCGATGTCGTCGTTCGTGTACACGCGCAGAGCGGACGAGGAAAGATCGCGCTGGACGATGTGGCTGACGGCAAGGTCCTGCGCGGCCGCGACGATCGCCGTGGGCGCACCGGCGGCAACCTCCTGAGCAAACGAAGGGCCGCCCAATGCGCAGACAGGATTGGCTGTCATGGAGGCGATCACCTGCGACATGCGCAGCAAAGAGGTCTCTTCGATACCCTTCGACGCGTTGACAAGAATCTGGTCGCGGGTAAGCACAGGAACGATCTGTGCGACCGTGGCGCGCAGGTGCTGCGATGGGGTGACGCAGAGGATCAGGTCGGCCTCGAAGACTGTGGCGAGCAGGTCGGACGTTACGTCGATGCCGAGCGGAAGAGTGTAGCCGGGAAGGTAAGGAAGGTTTTCCCCATGCTCACTGAGCTGTTCGGCAAGCGCGGGGGAGTGCGACCAGAGGCACAGTTGGTGGTCGCCCCGGCGGGCCAGCGAGATGCTGAGCGCGGTTCCCCACGCACCCGCGCCCAGGATAGCAATGCGGCTCACGCGGTCACCTTTTGCCCGAAGCGACTCTCGGTCCCGGCCAGCAAGCGGCGGATATTCCCGTGGTGCTTGGCGATCACCAGCAAAGGAATCAGCAGGAACCCGGCGACGACGATTGGGCTGCGTTGCGGCACGAAGTAGAAGGCAAACAGGGGCAGCGTAGCGGCGGCGGCGACGGAGGCAAGCGAGACGAAGCGAGTCAGAAAGACGACAGCCAGGAAGACGGCAAGGACACAAAGCGTACTCGACCAGGTGAGAGCGAGAAAGGCTCCAAGGGCGCTGGCGACGCCTTTCCCGCCGTGGAAACCAAGCCAAACGGGGAAGCAGTGCGCGAAAACGGCTGTTGTTCCTGTAGCGACAGCGAGGTCGAAGTTACCAGGAGCGAGATGGCGGGCAAGCAGAACGGCGGCCAAAGCTTTGGCGAGATCAAGTAGCAGGGTAGCGATGCCGAGAGCCTTGTTGCCACCGCGCAGAACATTGGTCGCGCCGATGTTGCCGCTGCCCATCGTGCGGATGTCCTGCCGCTGGACGAAGCGGACCAGAAGGTAGCCGAACGGAATCGAGCCGAGTAGATAAGCGGCGGCAAGCGAAATGAGCCAGGGATGCATGTGCCTTCGAGTCTAGCAAGTCCGATTGGAAATTGGATGACGAAAGACGCGTCAGCGGATATGGCGGCGGAGAAGTTCAAGGGCGTGCTGGCTGGCCCAGAGGCGGACCCGGTCGCGATCGCCCAGGATGTTGATCTCTTTCACCTCAGTCCCTCCGGCGTGGGCCAAACCAACGTACACACGGCCAATGGGTTTGGCTTCATCAGGACCGGGCGCTCCCCTTCCCGGTCCAGCCAAACCCGTGATCCCGATCCCAAGCGAAGCGCCTGTGCGGGCGCGGATGCCCGCGGCAAGAGCTTCGGCGACTTCGGGAGAGACGGAGCCGTGCGTATCGATAAGCTGCTTCGGTACGTCGGCGAAGAGAGTCTTGAGCTCCTCGGTATAGACGACCGCCCCGCCCAGAAAGGTGCTGGATGCATGGGGAATGGCAGTGAGCCGTTGAGAGAGCAGGCCGCCGGTGCAGCTCTCGGCGGCGGCGAGGGTCTGCTTGCGGCTGCCGAGAAGATCGAGAACGACCTCTTCAAGGGACTCCCCCGTAGAGGAAAAAATGGAATCGCCGAGTTCGGCCTCCATGCGGGCGGAGAGTGCGGCGACGCGGGCTTCGGCTTCAGACTGGGTAGGCTTGGCACAAAAGAAATGAAGCTGGATCTCTGCTGATCCGGCAAGGATCGTGGTCTCCACATCGGAGTATTGCTGATAGATGGGCGCGGCGCGTGCATCTACCTGAGACTCGGGAATAAGCGCCATGCGGAGGAGCCGCTTGGCCAGGAATGCGGGCGGAAGGGTGGCTATAAGAAGCGGTTTGCAGGCTTCAGTGAACAGGGCTTTAAGCTCCTTTGGCGGCCCTGGCAGAAGGACGACAATCTTGCGTTGTCCTTCAAAGGCCGTATCGAGGAGCTGGCCCGACGCGGAGCCTTGGCGATTTTCAAGGATGGTAGCTCCGGCAAGAATGTCGGCCTGCTTGCTGTTGTTGCTAGGCATCACAATGCCGCGGATGGCGAAGCGCTGGACCAGCGAAGCAAGGATGGACGCATCACGATGCAAAGTGATCCCCAGAGCGGCGGCCACGGCTTCACGGGTAAGGTCGTCCTCTGTAGGGCCGAGGCCGCCGGAGAAGAGGATGATGTCGGCACGAGCGAGCGCCGTACGAGCAGCTCCGGTGAGGTGCGCGAGGGAATCGCCGACGATGGTCTTGAAGGCAACTTGGACGCCGAGTGCGTTGAGTTCGGCGGTAAGGAAGAGCGAGTTGGTGTCCTGCCGGAACGGAGTGAGCATCTCGGAGCCGGCCGCGACGATTTCAGCGATCATTCCGGATTGGATGCGGCTCGTTACGGCTTGGAAAACGGTTGTCCGCTTCGCCGCCGTGTTCCCTTCCGCAATCCGCATCCCATAGAGGGACAGCTCCATACTCTCGCCGCGAAAGGCCCCGCACCGATGCCTACCCCCGCCAACACCCCCGGCCAGCACCCTCTTCCCGCTAACCTCGTCAACATCCCGCGCCTCCTCACCGCCTTCTACGCCCTGCACCCCGACGCCTCCGTTCCTGCCCAGCGCGTCGCCTTCGGCACCTCCGGGCATCGCGGTAGCTCACTCTCGACCGCCTTCAACGAAGACCACATCCTCGCCATCACCCAGGCCATCGTCGAGTACCGCTGCGGCCAGCGCACCACCGGTCCCCTCTTCCTCGCGCAGGACACCCATGCGCTCTCCCAGCCCGCTTTCGCCGCCGCGCTCGAAGTACTCGCCGGCAACGGCATCGAGGCCATGGTCGATGCCACGCTCGACTACACTCCCACGCCCGCCCTCTCGCACGCCATCCTCACCTACAACCGCAACCGCGTCAACGACGTGGCCGACGGCATCGTCATCACCCCTTCCCACAACCCGCCCGACGACGGGGGCTTCAAGTACAACCTTCCGTCCGGCGGCCCGGCCGACACCTCCGCCACCAAGTGGATCGAAAACCGCGCCAACGAGATCATCGCGGGCAAGTTGGTTGACGTAAAGCGCATACCCTACGCCGCCGCTCTCCGCGCCGACACCACCCACCGCCACGACTTCCTCACCGCCTACGTCGACGACCTTCCTAACGTTGTCGACCTCGAAGCCATCCGCAACTCTGGCCTCACTCTTGCCGTCGATCCCCTCGGCGGCGCGGGCGTCTTCTACTGGCCGCGCATCGCCGAGCAGTACAAGCTCCCCCTTCAGATCCTCAACCCCAACGTCGACCCCACCTTCCGCTTCATGACCTGCGACTGGGACGGCAAAGTCCGCATGGACTGCTCCAGCCCCTTCGCCATGGCCTCCATGATCGCCAATAAGGATAAGTTCGACGTCGCCTGGGCATGCGATACCGACCACGACCGCCACGGCGTCGTCACCCGCTCGGCTGGTCTGCTCAACCCCAACCACTATCTCGCCGTCTGCATCCAGTACCTCTTCACGCATCGCCCCGGCTGGGCGGCCCATGTGGGCATCGGCAAAACCCTCGTCTCGTCCAGCATGATCGACCGTGTGGCCAAGGGCCTGCCCCGGCCCATGCTTGAAGTCCCCGTCGGTTTCAAGTGGTTCGTCGAAGGTCTGATCGACGGGTCATTAGGTTTTGTGGGGGAAGAATCCGCCGGAGCCACCTTCCTCCGCACCGACGGCACGGTTTGGACCACCGACAAAGACGGCCTCATCCCCGGCCTGCTGGCCGCCGAGATGACCGCCCGTACCGGCAAGGACCCCGGCCAACTCTACGCCGACCTTACCGCCAGGTACGGCTCGCCCGTCTACCAGCGCATCGACGCCGCCGCCACCAAGGATCAGAAAGCTAAGCTAGCTAAGCTCTCCCCCGACCAGGTCACCGCAAAAGAACTCGCCGGCGATCCCATCACGGCCATCCTCACCGAAGCCCCCGGCAACCATGCCCCCATCGGAGGCCTCAAGGTCACCACCGCCGAAGGCTGGTTCGCCGCCCGCCCCTCCGGTACAGAAGACGTCTACAAAATCTACGCCGAATCCTTCAAAGGCGAAGCCCACTTGAAACAGATTCAGACAGAAGCGCAATCGTTGGTAAGCGCGGCCATCGCCTAATCCATGCGAAACGTCTTCGATCAATTCAAGCACCACGAAAACCAGCTCACTCATGCGCTGATGTCTTCGCTGCACGAAGATGCATCGCTGCTGAACGTATTCGTGCGGTGGGCAACCGGCCAACCCGCGCCTAACGGCAAACTCACAATCGTCGAGCAATCCCTGCCGGGAGAAGAACGCGAGGAACTGATCGACGAAACGCGGCAACGCAGCCTTCCCGACGGATGGGTTTATAACGAAGACGGCTGGGCGCTCCTGATTGAAAACAAGATCAACTGCCCTCTCACGGCAGACCAGATCAAACGGCACCGCCTCACAGCGCAAAGACGAGGTTTTCCCCACCCGTACATCCTCGCGCTTGTCCCCGACTTGCGTTCAGCACCTTTAGATTCA
Source organism: Acidobacteriaceae bacterium (assembly GCA_965277085.1). Taxonomy (GTDB): domain Bacteria; phylum Acidobacteriota; class Terriglobia; order Terriglobales; family Acidobacteriaceae; genus Edaphobacter. The sequence goes on along the minus strand of OZ255708.1, from coordinate 2,885,656 downwards.
GACCTGAAGATTCAACGATGGACCGAGCTGTACGCCTGGCTCAAAGAACAGCCTGACAAGAGTGGATGGGTAAAGCGGCTCTACGAATACATGGAAATCCTGGAGGCGAAGCTTATGGCCGAAACAACTTCAAAAGCGGTGACGCTCACCGTCTTTACCGGAGTTCCGTTCAACAACGACAGTCCTTACAACTACCTCGAAGCCAAGCGTGTCCTGCGCCTCGCCATGGAAAAGCTGCGCACGCGCGACGATCTGCAGTCTACCCTTGGCGTCGATCCTGCCTTGCCGGGCCGTGGAGCGATCACCGGCAAAGACTCCAGTAGCATTTGGGATTATCTTCGTCTAGCCAGGTCGGCAGAGGCGAAGACACATACGGAGTTCCCCCACCTCACGCTTGGTCTACATCGCGACTTTATGCACGCAATCGTCATCCTCCCGAACGCCTTACGCGGCGAGTTTCGAAGAAATCTGCTGGGAAGTGGGCCTGAAAGGTTCTTCGGAATCTTCTCACAGATTTTGATCGAGTTTGAGAAATCCTTCGGTCCTGTTGCCGGAGCTGTACCTTGGGTCGAGGTAATCCAAAGGCGATATCCGGCACAAAGGGCCGAGCCGTTCATCGACGCTCTCCTGGAGTTCGATCTCCGCACCGCCTTCCCGGCGGCTGACCGGACCGAACGCTCTCCAAAGCTGCAGCCCCAGTGGCTGCAATCCGTCTATGAAGCCCTCAACGACAAGAACGCTAATCTCCAGCTAGCGGTCGGTGTTCGCTTCCACTACAACTCAGTGACCAAAACACCCGGAATTATCGACCACATTGCCCACGCATGGCTCGCCTGCAAGCCGCTGATCGACACCTTATTGCATTGACTTCCCCTACACCGCTCCCGTGCGGGGACAAGTGCAAAATGCATCGTTGAATTACTGTAGCTTCTCTGAGATCATGCCCAATTAGAGGAGTGTCTAAAGCGCTTTGCTATCCTTGCCCATGCTGTACCGCACGCTTTCGGCTCTCGCTCTCCTAGCTTTCCTCGCCCCGCACCTGCACGCGCAAGCCGCTCCTCAACCGCCTTCCACCATGGGCACCTCCAACACCGGCACCCCCCACGCCGCCGTCCTCGATGACCTCCACCGCCCCATTACCGCGGGAGGCTTCGTCAAGACCGGCCCCATCGTCTTCAATAACATCGCCGAGCAGGCCGGCCTCGCCAAGTGGCACCATCGTATGGGCTCCCCCGGCAAAGAACTCATCCTCGAAACCGTAGGCTCCGGCGTCGGTCTGATCGACTACGATAACGACGGCTGGCTCGACATCTATCTCGTCAACGGTTCCACCTTTGACGCGCTCGCCGGCAGAGCCACGCCGCCCCACGCCGCCCTCTTCCACAACAATCACGACGGCACCTTCACAGACGTGGCCGCCAAAGCAGGTGTGGAGAACGATCGCTGGGGCTTCGGCGTCGCTGTCGCCGACTACGACAACGACGGCTTTCCCGACCTCTTTGTCTCTAATTTCGGTAAGAACCGCCTCTTCCACAACAATCACGACGGCACCTTCACAGACGTGGCCGAGAAAGCTGGAGTCGTCCTCGGCAACTGGTCCACCGGTGCCACCTGGGGCGACTACGATGGCGACGGCAAGCTCGACCTCTTCGTTCCCGGCTACGTACACTACGACCTGAACCATCCTCCCCCGTCCGCCTCCAAAGGGGCCTGCCAGTTTCGTGGCGCGCTCGTCATGTGCGGCCCCCGCGGCCTTACCGGTGAGCCGGACCACCTCTTTCACAACAACGGCGACGGGACCTTCACCGATGTCTCCAAAAAACTCGGCCTCGACGACGAAAAAAATCGTTACTACGGCCTCGCTTCCCTCTTCATCGACATCAACAACGACGGCCGCCCCGACCTACTCGTTGCCAATGACTCCACCCCTAACTATCTCTATCTCAACAAAGGCGACGGCACCTTCGAGGACGCCTCCTTCGCCTCCGGATACGCCCTCAATGAAGGCGGTCGCGAGACAGCCTCCATGGGCATCGCCGCCGGAGACCTCACTCATAACGGCCTCGTCGATCTCTTCAACACCACCTTCTCCGATGATTACAAGCCCCTCTACCGCAACGACGGTGACGGCAATTTCACCGACGTCTCCTATCAGTGGAAGATCGCCGAACCCACCATCCCGTTCCTTAGCTGGGGCACCACCTTCTTCGACTACGACAACGATGGCTGGCTCGACCTTCTCTTCGTCAATGGCCACGTCTACCCGGAGGTCGACAAGCAAGACTGGGGCACCACCTGGAAGCAGCGCGCCCTCCTCTTCCACAACATCGGAGTAAGCGGCAACAATGCCAAGCTGGAGTTGATTCCACCTGTCGAAGGCACTGCCCTCGCCGAAATCGCCGTCGGGCGCGGATTGGCCTACGGCGACCTCTTCAACGACGGCAAGGTCGACGCTGTGCTCAACAATCTCGACGGCACGCCGTCCCTCTTCCGCAACGTTACCGAGACCAAGAACCACTGGATTGCCTTCAAACTCACCGGTGGCCCGAAGTCTCCCCGAGACGCCATCGGCGCAACCCTCTACCTCACCGCGAACGGTTTCAGCCAGCGTGCCGACATCACCAGCGGAGGCTCCTTCGCCTCCTCCTCCGACCCTCGCCCCCACTTTGGCCTCGGCCCCGCCACCAAGGTCGACACCCTCGAAGTACATTGGCCCAGCGGCCTTTGGGAGCGTTTCAATCTCACGGCAATCGACACCATCCTTCCCCTCACCGAAGGTTCCGGCACCGCTGTTCCTCATCCCAACAAATGACTACATCGGCATCTGCCGCATGAGCGCTGCCTCACTCGGGCAATTGGGCGACGTATAGCTTTGATCTTGTAAATTGCCGTCGCGTGCCTACCATCGGCCATCCTCATCCGCACTCCGATTGACACCTCGCCCACTTTCACGAACCATTGGAGATCAGGACACACCTTACTCCATGAAGAGCACCCCCGCCGCACCCACCACCAACAAACACCTCATCCGCTGGGTGGAAAAGATGGCCGCCCTCACCGAGCCAGCCTCCATCCATTGGATCGACGGCTCGGAGGCAGAGTACGACGCCCTCTGCGACACCCTCGTCGAAGCAGGAACCTTCACCCGCCTCAGTGAAGAGAAGTGGCCCGGCTGTTTCTACGCCCGCTCCGCCCCCAACGATGTCGCTCGCGTCGAAGACCGCACCTTCATCTGCTCCCTCTCGCGCGACAACGCCGGCCCCACCAACAACTGGGAAGACCCATTTGTCATGCGCAAGAAGCTGAAGTCGCTCTTCAAGGGCTCGATGCGCGGCCGCACCATGTACGTCCTGCCCTACTCCATGGGCCCGGTTGGCAGTCCGATGTCGCAGATTGGTGTGCAGCTTACCGACTCCGCCTACGCCGTCGTCAACATGCGCATCATGGCCCGCATCGGCTCTCCTGTCCTGCGCGAGATCGAGAAAGACGAGAAGCGCGTCGTCCCCTGCATGCACACCGTCGGCGCCCCGCTCACTCCTGGTCAACCGGACACCCCCTGGCCCTGCAACGATGAAAAGTACATCGTCCACTTCCCTGAGACCCGCGAGATCTGGTCCTTCGGCTCCGGGTACGGAGGCAACGCCCTGCTCGGCAAGAAGTGCTTCGCCCTCCGCATCGCCTCCAACATCGCCCGCGACGAGGGTTGGATGGCCGAGCACATGCTCATCCTCGGCGTCGAATCGCCTGAAGGCGAAAAGACCTACGTCGCCGCCGCCTTCCCCTCCGCCTGCGGCAAGACCAATTTCGCCATGATGATCCCGCCCTCCGGCTTCGAAGGCTGGAAGGTCTGGACCGTCGGCGACGACATTGCCTGGATTAAACCCGACGCCACCGGTCAGCTGCGGGCCATCAACCCCGAGGCCGGTTTCTTCGGCGTCGCTCCCGGCACCTCCGCCAAGACCAATCCCAATGCGATGGCTACCCTCGCCTCGAACACGATTTTTACCAACGTGGCCCTCACGCTTGACGGCGGCGTCTGGTGGGAGGGCATGACCGACACCCCGCCCGCCCACTGCCTCGACTGGCGCGGCAACCCCTGGACACCCACCTCGAAAACTCCCGCAGCGCACCCCAACGGTCGCTTCACCGCCCCCGCTTCCCAGTGCCCCACAATCGACCCCGCTTGGGAAGACCCCACCGGCGTCCCCATCTCCGCCATCCTCTTCGGTGGTCGCCGCCCCTCCACCATGCCCCTCGTCTACCAGGCCTTCAACTGGTCCGCCGGGGTCTACGTTGGGGCGACCATGGGCTCCGAAACCACCGCCGCCGCCGGTGCGCCCGTCGGCACCGTCCGGCGCGATCCCATGGCCATGCTCCCCTTCTGCGGCTATCACATGGGCGACTATTTCCGGCACTGGCTCCGCATGCAGCGGTCGCTCACCTCCACCCCGCGCATCTTCCACGTCAACTGGTTCCGCAAGGACGCCGACGGCCACTTCCTCTGGCCCGGCTACTCCGAAAACATGCGCATTCTCAGATGGATCGTCGACCGCGTCCGCGGAAAGGTCCGCGCCCAGGAGACCCCCATCGGCTGGACCCCGCACTACGAAGACATCTACTGGGAAGGCCTCGACTTCCCCCAGGAAACCTTCGCGGCTCTCCAAACCGTCGACCGCGCCCAGTGGAAGCGCGAGGTCATCGGCCACGAAGAACTCTTCCTCGCCCTCCACGACCATCTCCCGCCCGAAATGATCTACGAGCGCGAGCTCCTCATCTGCCGCCTGTGAAATCTGAAGCTAAATGGGTTGACAGAGCTGTCACAAACCCCTATAGTCAAGGAGTGGTCTGACTCCCTTCGGGTTGAGGCGGCCACAACGAAGTCCACCCACTTCGTTGCTTTACTGGAACACCCACGCATCAGCCCCCACCGCGCTGCGTGGGTTTCCATTTTAAGGGCTCTTGAGCTGAAAGCTGACCAGGCTCTAAGTTTGTTCTACGCCTTCACTTACGCTTGCCGAGCCTCTCGGCCGCTTGCCGAGCCTCTCGGCGACCACATCGCGAGTCTTAGCTTTAGCTACAGCGTCGCTTATTTGTCAACTACTCTTAGATGCGGTCGGCAAACTCTTTAAGAGAGACAGCGAACGAAGCGTCGAGCCATCTGCCGAACGAATCCCGAATGTCGGTAAAATTCGTCTTGTATGTAAATACAAAGGGCTCGTGCGAACAGATGACGAAGTCGCCCCCGCCCGAATTCCCGGCCCCACCATCACTCAAGGTTTCAATGGTCGAAAACGCCGTTGCTTCCATGATCCCCGACAGCTCCCTGCCCACGTGGTGGAAGCTCACGATAAAGACGAGCCTGTCTTGTTCAATCTTTATCGAAGACTTGGTAAAGTAATGGTCCTCCGTGAAATTTATATATTGATTGAGTTCCCGCGCAGTTTTTGCTACTTGCGTCTTGTACCAGTGTGCTTTGGAGTTGTCTGTTCCTCCTTCGTCTACGCGTGTTCTTGCGTCGGCTTCTTTACCGAGAGACAGTGACAAAGTTTTCAACGATGCGCGAACTATGTCGGAGGCAGATGTCCTGAGTTGAACTGCGAGACCGTTTACACCTCTAAGCTCGACGTTCTTGTTCTCGCGACGCTTTCCAAACTTAGCCGAGAGGCTTTCAATTACAGCGCTTGTAAGCGCGTTCTGCTGCCTGTCATCCGATCCGATATCAATGCTAAGTGCTTGAACGATCGCAGCACGTTCAAGTCTTGCAAACAGAGCGGCGATTCCTGAGAGATCGCCTGTGTCCGCCCTTTCTAAGACACGCAGATACTCAACCCGCAGATCACGATCAATCACCAACAGAAGCAGATTTGCTCGAAGCAGCACAAGCGTTGTGAGAACACGCCCTAAACGTCCATTACCATCTTGATAAGGATGTATCTGCGTGAAGCGATGATGCAGCCATGAAGCCGTGATGATCGGATCTTCGTTTTGGTAGGTGTCTAGCCATTGTAAGAGATTGTCCATCTCGGCTTCCACATGGACAGGAGGACAATATTCGTGAACCTCGCCTCCTAGACGACGCGGATTGTTGGGCTGATTCTTAAACTTGCCTTTCAACAACTTAATTTCTAAGCGACTGCCAAATTGGTCGATTGCTGTGGTTGATTCTTGATGCCTCGTAATAATAGAGTGCAACTCGTGAATGAGGCCCTTCGTGAGCTTTCTATTGTTAGCCACACAATCTATAGTTAGCTCAACCGCTGCTTGTTGGTCCCGAAGGATGTCAATAATGCGCGAAGGCTCTATATCGCTCTGGGATCTCGACAAGAGCTCCTCAACGAACCCATGCGTCACAAGAGCTTCGGTCGTACCTCGATCAAGATCGTAAAGTTGCTCCAATATTCCGGTCTCTACGCTTAACCTTCGCACTAAGCGTTCATTGAAACTCTGAAGCTGCAACTGTCCCGTTTGCTGAAGACGGCCTTTCGAGAGAACCCAGCTCTCGTAAAGTGGTTTCATCGAGGCTAGATCGATCTGCCTATCTTCATCGGAGAGGGGCTTGATCGGAGTCCATTTGTAGTCTGCCATTACGCCTCGTCATGCACATGCATTAAAGCTGATTGTAGCTCTTGAATGGTGGAACTGGCTCAAGTCCCTACGCTACCATCACCCTTGTGCTCCACCTCGCCACACCCATCCAGTTCGTCAAGCGCGTCGGCGACCGCATCGCCCAGGGCCTGGCCCAGCGCGGGGTCGAGACCGTCGAAGACCTCCTCTACCACCTCCCCTTCCGCTACGAAGACCGCCTCAATCCCGTCCCCCTTGCCGATCTCGTCGCGGGCACCACCTCCACCGTAATCGCTGAAGTCCGCGGCTCCGCCCTCCTCCGCACCCGCTCCGGCCCGCTCTTTGAAATGACCGTCGGGCAGGGCCTCACCGCGCTCAAGTGTATGTGGTTCAATGGCTCCTATCTCGAAGGCCGCTTCAAAGTCGGACAGATGGTCGCCCTCTACGGCAAGCTCGAAGCCTCCCGCTCCTCCGCTGGCCGCTTCAAAATGATCCAGCCCCAATTCGAGATCCTCCCCGCCCCTGGCGCGACCGGACCCGAAGCCGAGTTCGCCATGTTGGAGATGGGCCGCATCGTCCCCATCTATCCCGCCTTCCCCGGCATTACCGCCTGGGGCTCCAAGCTCAACTCCAAATGGACCCGCCGCGTCATGTGGTCCGTCTTCCAGGAGCTCGAAGAAACCACCCCCACCACCCCCGAAACCCTCCCCAAAGCCCTCCGCGACCGCCTCTCCCTTCCCCGCACCCTCGAAGCCCTCCGCAACCTCCACTTCCCCGAGGCCGGCACCCCCATGCCCGAGCTCCTCGCCGCCGCAACCCCTGGCCACCGCCGCCTCATCTTCGAAGAGCTCTTCTTCCTCGAGCTCGGCCTCGAACTTAAGCGCCGCCGGATGCGCGACCGCGCCGGGACCGCCTTCACCACAGGCCCCGGCGTCCGCCAAGCCATCAAGCAGGTTCTCCCCTTCCACCCCACCGCTGCCCAAAAGCGCGTCCTCGGCGAGATCGTCGCCGACATGCGCCGCCCCCAGCCCATGCGCCGCCTCCTCCAGGGCGACGTCGGCTCTGGCAAAACCATCGTCGCTATGCAGGCCGCCCTCGTCGCCATCGAAAACGGCTGCCAGGCCGCCCTCATGGCCCCCACCGAAATCCTCGCCACGCAGCACTTTCTCTCCGCCCGCAAGCTGCTCGCCGATGCCCGCTCGCCGCGCACAGGCCGCCCCTACCGCGTTACCCTCCTCACCGGCTCGCTCGATCCCGCCAGCAAACGCGACGCCCGCGCCCGCATCTTTCGCGGCGAAACCGACCTCGCCATCGGCACCCACGCCCTCATTGAAGACAAGGTCGACTTCCCCGCGCTCGGCCTCGTCATCGTCGACGAGCAGCACCGCTTCGGCGTCCAGCAGCGCTTCAAGCTCATGCGCAAACCCGACGCGAACGGCGTTGCCTCCGAACCTGATGTGCTGGTGATGACCGCCACCCCCATCCCGCGCACCCTCGCCCTCACCCTCTACGGCGACCTTGACGCCTCCGTCCTCGACGAGCTGCCCCCCGGCCGCACCCCTATCGTCACCCGCCGGACGACCGACGAACGCGCCGCCGACGTCTGGACCTTCGTCCGCAAGCAAGTCGCGCAGGGCCGCCAGGCCTACCTCGTCTACCCCGTCATCGAAGGCGCAAAGGACGACCAGCCCGAACTCGACTACCCGAACGACGCCCCACCCGAAGAGTCTTTAACCAAGAAGAAAGGGAAGACCGCCAAGCTCTTCGCCCCCAAAAAACCCCTCCGCGCCGCCGCCGACATGTACGACGAGCTCCGCGCCGGTGCGCTCTCCGGCCTCCGCCTCGGCCTCCTTCACGGCCGCCTCTCCGCCGACGACAAGGAGGTCGCCATGAACCGCTTCAAGCGCGGCGACCTCGACGTCCTCGTCGCCACCACCGTCATCGAAGTCGGCGTCGACGTCCCCAACGCCACCGTCATGGTCATCGAACACGCCGAGCACTTCGGCCTCGCCCAGATGCACCAGCTCCGCGGCCGCGTCGGCCGGGGCGCACACAAGAGCTTCTGCATCCTCGTCACCTCGGGCGAAGTCTCCGAGCAGGCCGAAGCACGGCTCGACGCCATGGTCCGCACCCAAAACGGCTTCGAGCTCGCCGAACTCGACCTCCAGCAGCGCGGCCCGGGCGAGTTCTTCGGCACCAAACAAGCCGGCCTCCCCGACTTCCGCGTCGCGGACCTCCTGCGCGATCGGGACCTTTTAGAACTCGCCAAAACCGAAGCTGCCCGCTTCGCCGCCCAACCCGACCCCGCCATCTCCAAAGAAGAGACCGCCGCCGTCTGGGCCCGCCTCAAACAACAATGGCAACGCCGCTACGGCCTCGTCGAAGCCTAGACGCAATCTCGCCTTTGCAATTGCCTTCCGTCTTTTTGTTTGTCATCTGGAAGTAAGTACGCTTACGCTTCTCACTCTTTTGTTGTCATTACCGAAGAGAATCTGCGTCTCAATCTCTACGCCGCAGGCCACCCTCTTCAGCCATGCCGCAGTCGCCTCTCTCCTCTATGGGCACGCATACCCGTATCCAGTGTGCCCACTCGTTTCCCAATGACTTCCAGAAGGTGAACTATCAGACACAGAATGAGATGTGTCAATCCAACAGGACTTCGACTGTGCACCGCCGTCATTTGAATTATCCCTTGATTTGGTGTCGCTGGTATTGCTGGTGCTTGCACCCGAAAGGACAGCTGCGGCCACTCCAACCGCAAGCATACCCGCGAAGATGTCTCCGGCGGTAAGTGGGTCTGATGGACGGGACGAAGCTGGATGTGCAGAAGGATTTTGAGTCGGCTGGGCAGTTTCCGCGTTCATCGAGGCAAACTCCCTTTGAGTTTGAGCCTGGCTCAAAATCGCAGGACCGTTCACGATATCGGTAGATGGCTTATAGCCATGCGCTAAAGCCATTTGCATCAACTGCTTTCCTATTCCAGGAGCTGGCCGCATCACGCCTTTAGCGTCAGGATAATAAGTCTTTCCTAGCGAGTAAAGAACTCCCGCCCGGTATATGCCTTTGACGCTACCTCCTTTAGCCGCCAAACCATACCAGTGAGATGCAAGTGCGTAATCTGGCTGGCGGCTCGGAGTTGCCTCACCCGTCTCATAGCCAAGCCCAAGATGATAGGCACTTGTCGGGCTGTAGGGCTTGCCTGAGCTTGCAACTTGCTCAAGCGTTGAGACCGAAGTCAAGAAGGGACGTCCTTGATCGTCCTTCGCGTAAAACATGCCGTCAGGCAGGCGCCTCGTGCTCGGTGCCGCTTTGATAACGCTGACCTGGCCGAAGCAGGGAGCTATTGTCAACGTGGCACACAAAGAAACACTGATGAGAGAACGGAACATGGTATGGCTCCTACGTTCATCGTTATGCAAGCACTGTACAGAAGTACGGTTTTGGGTGTCTATGTTGCCGTCGGACACGCAAGTCTATGAAATAGTGCCCAACTTCGACAGCCTCATCGTCGCCTTCGCAATTTGCTTGCCAAGCAAAGAACACCTGTCCCTAGAAGGGCAAAAGTAGAAGGCTCTGGAGTTGAAGAGACAGATGTGGGAGGCGGGTCTACAGTGGAGTAATTGACTCCAGAGAGAGAGGTGACAGAGTCCCCCGCAATCGCATTCCGGTCAGCGTCCGTAACGGTGATTGAGGCAATCTCAGCTGTGTCGAAGTAGTTCACCTGCGCAGAGCACGTGTTAGTTCCGCTTGCTCTGGATGTCCCGCAGTTTGCGACTGCTAGCAGATCCATCTGAAGCGTGACATTTCCAGAGCCGTCCACCAGATAAGGTAAAAGGAAGTCGTTTGTGCCATTGACAAGCTGTCCGCACCCGCTGCCCGCCGGATCAGCGCACGCGTCTTCCGGGAAGCCCAATGTGAGATCAAGCTCAGCGTCCGTGCTTAGATCTCCATTACCCCCTGTGTTTTTCGCTATAGAGCCGTTAACATCGACGATGATGTCAAGGTAACCCCTAGCAGGCCCAGATACCCTTAGTGTGTCCACGAGCCTCGCGTCCGAGTATGTCTGGCCCGCACCGTAGCCAAACTGATCGGCTGAAGTTTGGATTGATGCAGATGCCCCCAAATGGTTGGGGCCCGCCGTCGCTCGACCGAGGAACGAGGAGTACGAGTTTGGCGAATACGCGAGGCTTGATGCTACCGTACCCGAACCCTGATGACTATCGGCACGGTAGTCGGTATTCCCAGCACTGACGTACGTACGATAGATCGCCGGAATGAGTGTGTCACAAAATCCGTGGCAACTTGCACAAAGAAGGAACATTGCGGCGGCGGTTCTGAGAAGCATGGGCGACCCCTTGAGAAGTAGGTATGGCATATTACGTGCTGCAGTGTGTTGTTTCGCATTATAGGAGTCAGCTCTCATTCTTGGTGAAAAGTTTTCTGAGATCTCCGCCGGTGCCCCCTCTTCGCCGCCATCCAGGCCAATGATCGGTCGCACTATTGCGTCGCGACACCGCCGGTGAATGCGCAAACACAAACGCGGCGTTTACCCTAGACCCATGACGCTCCAAACATCGAATCACCCCAAATCCGGCGAACGGTCGAAAGAGGGTTACATCGCCTTCGGCCACGCCTCGGTCATGCTGAAGCTCCCTTCGGGCCAATCCGTGGCGATCGACGAAGGCGTCCTCGACCTGATCCAGCTCATGAACAGTATTCCCGGGATTGAAACCAAGGGCTCTTGCCAGGGGCAGGAGCCGAATTACGGCTACGTTCAGTTCATGCCCGACGACACCGAGGGCCACGCACACGCTTCCCTGTACTTCATGTACCACATGCTGCAGAACATGCACACCGCCTGGGTCAAGCACCGGCACGCGATGTGGGAGCACGAAACCTCCACCGGCTCCGAACATCCAGACGCCTACAAGTTCAAGTTCACGACTGAGCTTGGCAATGGCTACGTTCTAAAATGGTCCCCGTACACCTACCCCGCCGTCCTGGCCGCCGCACGGAAAGCAGCAGAGCAAACCAGCTAATATCGAGCGTCGCAAAGTCGCCGGGTGCCCCACCTTCGCCGACAGTCTCATCGTCGGCTAAGGTGGGCTTCAGCCGCGTCAGACATCCTCTTATTACCGTTTGTAGAGTCGCGGCACTTGACAAAGCGAACCCTAAACCACCCCTGCTCCCGCGCAACGCACAAGGGCCGCGTGGACTCCCACAAGGGGGATCACCCTCTAACTCCTTTGTTTTGTTAGATCACTATCAAAAAACAAGTTTTTACGAAGCCACCGCCGCCTGATACCCCTCCCCGCTCTCCTGCCGGACCACCTGCTTCTTCGGCCCACGCTTCCGGGCCACCAGCACCCGTATCCGCTCGATCATCTCCGCCGGCGAGCATGCGCCCTTGGGCAGGAACACGTCCGCGTGAAGAGCCCGGTCCGCCGCGTTCACCGTCCCCGAGACGATCATCGCCGGCAGCCCCGGATGCAGCTGCTTGGCCCGCCGCACCAGCTCGTTGCCGTCCATCTGCGGCATCAGGAGATCGCATAGCAGCAAGTCGATCATGCCCGTGGAGGCGGCGCGCAGCTGGTCCAAGGCCTCTTCGGCGGTGCCTACAGACAGCACACGGTAGCCACGGGTTTCCAGCAGGAAGGTACGGACGGAGAGAACCTGTTCGTTGTCGTCGACGCAGAGGATGACTTTCTTGGGGCGCATTGCGGTTCGTTCTCGCTTCTGCCGGAATCGCCGTTGGTGGCGTCGCGGCGGATTGGGCCTTCCCGGAGCGGCCGCTGATTGGCGGGCGCCCCTTCGAGGGGAGTTACGGTTGACCGCGCTCAACCAGCAAGCGCAGCAAGGGTGTCCGCGCCCAAAGGAGCGGAACGCCAGAGAGCAAGGCTATCCTGTCCGCTCTCAAAAGGGGCAGTGCGTGTGTTGCAACGGAGTGAGTTCCGGGCAAACACAGGGATGCAAAAGCGTCATGCGCTCTGGGGGACGCGGCTCCAGCACAGGCGCAGAAAGGGCATCTACCTCGCCGGAATGACGACGAAGCAGCCAAACATGCACTGGGCCAGAGTCGCAGCCGCAGGGCAGCAGGACGTCTCTCAACTCAAATTGTCAGTAGTACAGGCGAAAGCAATTTGTCTCCGGCGGCGGTGAAAACTCATCACGCCACCATCAACGCTTCCCCACAGTACGGCCCGCGGCAAAGGTTTGCAAGGGCACAGAAAAGGCGAAGACGCGCAGGATTAGTACTTGCGCATCCACTCTATCGGCGTAAGAGGCTATTAACATTAGTGATTCCTCCCTCTTCCCTGTTGAAAAGCCCGTGCATCACGGGAGGATAAGCCGTCCGGCTGCTACAGGGATGGTGCGTCCGCCCACGCGCACTCCCGAAACAGTGTTTCTGTCTAGCACAGCCTGGACATAGATCCGGCTCGTGCGCTTCATCTCGCTGCCTTGCGAGATCACGACTTGCTGCTCGCTGCTCGCCAGCCCGTGCCGCACCATATAGGCGATCGCGCACCCTGCCGCCGAACCGGTCGCCGGATCGTCCCCGCCTGAAAACTGCATCCGTGCCCGCCAGTCCGCACCGCTTCCCGCATTGGCTCGAGCCACACAGTAGAACCACCGCGCTCCACTCGCAGCCAAACAGACCCGCTCCATTGCCGCAACCGTTCGCAGAGGCACGATGCAGAAGGCTGTTCCGGTCGACACGGTCTGCACTGGCATGTCTGAATCAAGGTCCTCCAGGGTCAATCCAAGCGCATCAGCGACCAAGCCACGCTCATGCACCGGCCCGAACACAGGATCGTTCTGCCGCATCGTCCCAAACACTCCCGATCCAACTTCGCCCACCCGGAACTGCACTGGGATTAACCCCACGGAAAGCTCCAGCACGATCTCCAGCGCGCCGTGAAAGACAGGATGGTGCCAGTAGAGCCAGCTCGCGGTCCCCAGCGTCGGATGGCCGGCAAACGGCAGCTCTTCCTCCGTCGTAAAGATGCGCACACGCACCCCCTGCTCCAGCTCCACGGCCTCCTCGCGCGGCAGGATGAACGTCGTCTCTGACAGGTTCGTCTCGCGCGCAATAGCCTGCATCTCGGCGTCCGTCAGCCCGCGTCCATCGGCAAAGATCGCTAGCTGATTGCCTTCAAGCGCCCGCTCGGCGAACACGTCCACCTGCGCGTACTCCAGCGTTCGTCCCATCTCAGTTGACACAGCCTGCATCCCCCACGTATGTTCTGTCTATCCGCAACGGAGCCAACCAGCTCCCATGCCAGCATAGCTGGCCGCGGGCAAATTCCCATGACGATCCTGTCCACCACGGCTGTTTTGTTTCGCCGCACCTGCCCAGTGGTGGGAGGTTAGGCGGATCGACGTTTCGTCTATACGCAAAGCGAACCCACCAGGACGAGTCCGGGTGGGTTTCTCTTTTATAAACTCACCACAAGCACCGATGGCGAAGTGGCTAACGCGCCGGTCTGCAAAACCGGTATTCATGGGTTCAAATCCCATTCGGTGCTCCACCCCTCCTTATTGAGGGGGAGACATGGCGTCGTTGAACTGCGTAAAGAACGTCGCATAGCCGCCATTTACTTCGGCAAAACGCAGAGGCTTCACCCGTTCGACGCAGATTTCAGTAATATTCGGCGAATTCTTCAGGATGCCCATGACCTCGTCGATGTACTCCTTGAGCGGCATGGCGCGCGGATCGACAGCCATGTTTGGCCCCATCAGCTCAGTCTGCACATAGGGTGGGATCAGCTCCAGCACCTCGACGTTCGTACTCTTTAGCTGATACCGCAAAGACTGGGTGTACGAGTGGATCGCTGCCTTCGTCGCGCAGTAGGTCGGTGTCATCGCCAAGGGCAGAAATGCCAGCCCGGAAGACACAGTCATCACCGTCGCCTTGGGCTGTGCAAGCAACTGCGGCAGCAAAGCCGCATTCAGCCGGATCGGCCCTAGCAGATTTGTCGCGACGATAGCCTCCGCGTCCGCCGTCTCGCCTTCCTGGATCGCCTCCGGCCGCATAATGCCTGCCATATGAATCACAGCGTTCAACGCCGGGAAGTCCCGCTTCATCTGCTCCGCAAAGCTCTGAACCGCATCGCCGCTTTCAATATCAAGCACCGCCGACTTCATATCCGGATTGACCGCTGTCGTCGCATCGAGCATTTCTTTGCGCCGTCCGGCAATGATGACCTGGTTGCCCTCGGCTTGAAACGCTTCCGCTAAGCCCCGGCCAATGCCGGTGCCTCCACCCGTAATCAAGATCGTATTTCCGCTGATCTGCATCGTTCCTCCTGCATCGTTCTTTCGATGCGTGCGATGTCGCGAAATGTTCACTTCTGACTAAGCTCTCGCCTTTCAAGAGACACACGTCATCGCTCTTACTGAGTTGCGCCGACGGAACAGGAGAGCGGACGCTAGTCTCGTCCAAACGCTGCCAACGGATGTTATTAGCTGATAAGACAAATCCGGTGAGCGCCGCTATGGTCCACCGCTCATCATCGTTGTTGAATTTGGTAGCGTTACCGGGGCTCGAACCCGGACTCTTCGCCTTGAGAGGGCGACGTGTTAACCAGTTACACCATAACGCCACGTTATGAGCTGAGGAGCCGGGATCAAACACCTCGCTGCAACTCTTCCAATATAACAACTGGAGCCTGAAAACGCCACCCGTGCAAGCCGTCTACAATCCCAGCTTCTTGACCTCGTCGTTATAATATTTACGATAGAGAATGTCCCACTCCTGCGATCCTTCGGTGATGATCTTGCGTTGCGACGCGATCTTCTGTCGCGCGTTGGCGTCGAGCTTCATCTCCTCCATCAGCAGCTTTTCGAGTGCCTTGCGCGCCTCCTGCCGGATCGTGTTCCGATCTTCCAGAAAACCGACCTGGTCGATCTCCGCCAAGGCGTCTGCCACGGTGTGAGCCAGCTTATTCAGCTTGTCGCGCGTGATCCTCACAACACCGCCTTGTATTTGCGTGCCAGCTCGTTCTTTACCTTTTTGAACATTTCTGGGTAGCTTGCGCCGGTTTTGCGCATGTCGTCCTGAAAAGCCTCCAGGATCACCCGGACCTCATCGTTGATCCGATCTTCAAGCGCGAGTTCTTCAGTCATCGCCGCCGTGACACGCTCGTTCACCGCCGCTACTTTGTCAGCCTGAATCATCTTCGCGTCCAGCAGGTGTTTCACCGTTTGACGCGCCAGATACCCTACGTAATCTCTTGAAAAAATCATTGACTTTCCTGTAATCATACCACGTGACGGTACGGTCCCTCGGCCGCGTGCTTCGTCAACCTCTTCTATCCACACCACTTGCGACGCTTGAAGAGGTTTCTGTGCCACGTACCATCTTTTCTGCGACAATCGGTATTCGATGCAACCCGATAACCTGATCTCGCTCCAAGACGACATGGTGGCCTTCATCGCTGGACATAGCCTGCGCCGGTTCAACGGCTACGTTACCGAAGAAGTTCCCACCGTCCTGTTCGAGGAGGAGGACCCGGACGGCTGGAAGACCTTTGTCGAGCACGCCAAGGCGGCTGGGGTCCCCTTCATTACGATGAGCGATGTGGTCCTCGAAAAGGCCGATGTCGTTTTACTGATCGAACAGCTCCGCGAGCACAGCTTTCCCGATCCAGACGATGGCGCCGACCTCGACGACGCCGAGCGGCTCGTCCGTCACGTCGGCAAGACCGGCTATCTTCAGCTCGGCTTCGCTCATCAGGGTGTCATGTTCCTGGTCGAGATCACCACCGAGTGGTACGACCGCTTTCAGGAACTGATGGAGCACGTGACCGACCTCGCCGGCGTCATTGTGGACGACCGCGACCGCGACGAGTAGCTAGCCGTGGCAACGCTCGCCGCACGACCAGAGCCGCAGTGGACCACCGCGCAGGTTGATGAAGCTGCCGTAGCCAGCCTTGTCGCCGAGCTCGATTGTCCGCCCGCTATCGCTCAACTGCTCATCGCGCGAGGCATCACCGACCGTGCCGCCGCTTCGCTCTTCTTCCATCCGTCGCTTGACGATCTTCACGATCCCTTGCGGATGCTCGGCATGGCGGCCGCTGTTGCGCGCATCCAGAAGGCCGTTGCCGCTGGGGAGCCGATCCTCATCTATGGCGATTACGATGTCGACGGCACCCTCGCAACCGTGCTTCTGAAAACGGCGATTGAGCGTATCGCCAGCCCTGACAAACCAGCCAAGGTTACCTGGCACGTTCCGCACCGCATCCGCGAGGGCTACGGCATGCAGAACGCCGTGCTCGAACGGGCCGCCGACGCGGGCATCCGGCTTGTCATCAGCGTCGACACGGGTATCCGCGCTTTTACCGCCGCCGCTGAAGCCAAGGCTCTCGGTCTCGATCTCATTGTGACGGACCACCACCTGCCCGATGGCATGGCTGGTGTGCCGGACGCCCTGGCCGTCATCAATCCAGCTCAAGAAGGTTGCCCTTATCCCTTCAAAAGCCTCTGCGGAGCTGCTGTCGCCTTCAAGCTCGCCCACGCCCTGCTCGCCGCCGCCGCGACCACTGCCGAGCAGCAGACGCGCCTCAACACCGTCATACTTCCGTCCTTCCTTAAGATCATCGCGATTGCTACGATCGCCGATTCCGTCCCTCTTGTCGGGGAGAACCGCACCCTCGTCACGCTAGGCTTGCACGAACTCCGCAACCCCATCCAGCCGGGCCTGCGTGCCCTGATGGAGGTGGCCAAGCTCTCGCTTGACCGCTCCCCGTCAGCCGTGGAAGTGGCCTTCCGTCTCGCTCCACGCATCAACGCCGCCGGTCGCATGGACATCGCCGACGACGTGATCGAGCTGTTTGTCACCCGGGACGTTGCCCGCGCTCAAGCCTTGGCCGAGAAACTGGACCGGCTCAACCAAGACCGCCGCGACACGGAAGCCGAGGCTCTCCGTGCCATTGAAGTTCAACTGGAAGCTCTTCGCGACGCCTCGGGCGAGCTGCCAGCCAAGTGCATCATTCTTGACGATCCTTCGTGGCATCGAGGCGTTCTGGGCATCCTCGCCTCACGCGTGGTCGATCGCACTGGCCGCCCAGCGCTTGTGCTCACGCACGAAGATGGTCAGGCTCACGGCTCCGGCCGTTCCATTGATGGCTTCCATCTACTGGACGCCCTTACCGCCGTCCACACCGAAGAGCCCGAAGTCTTTACCCGCTTCGGCGGCCACGCGCACGCCGTGGGCTTCTCCCTTCCTTCCGAGCGAGTGCCGGACTTGCATCGTCGTATGGCGGCCCACACCGCCTATGCGCTCACTCCCGGTCTTCTCTGCCCCGAGTTCCACTGCGACGCCGAACTTACCCTCGCGGAGATTACCCCCACGTTCTGGCACTGGCTCGCGCGTTGCGGTCCGTTCGGCAACGCGCACCGTGAACCGGTCTTCCTGGTTCGCGCCGCAACGCTTGCCGCGCCGGTCCGTATCCTTAAGGAGAAGCATGTCTGCCTCGAACTCACGCAAGCGGGCAGCGACGCCAAGCTGCGCGCCCTAGGCTGGAGCCGCACCCTTCACTGGCCTTCGCATTGCGCCGAGCTTGGTCTTCAGCCCGGTACATCTCTGGATGTAGCTTTCCGCCTCACCGAAAGCCAGCATGAGGTCTTCGGCGGTCTTCAACTGGAACTCCTTGCGCTCCGCTGCGCCTAGATTGCATATTCCTGCTCCGTTCACGGTGCGGAAGCGTCATATAGACTGAGCTACGTACACGGAATCATGCCTCGTTCACAAAAGAGTTACAGATCGGCGATTGTGTGGGGCGGGCTTGCCTTGGTAGCGGCGATTTTTGTGCTCCTCTATACACGCTCGCCTTCGCATGAGGCAGTCCAAATCCGCGTCGCGGCCGCCAGCCGTCAAGATCTTCTTCGTACCGTTTCGACCAACGGCAAAGTAGAGCCCGTCGCACAGTTCCAGGCCCACGCGCCGTTTGCCGGAGTTGTTCAGAAGATTTTGGTGGATGTTGGTGCCAAGGTGCGCTCCGGGCAGCCATTGGTCCAGATGAGCGACGTTGACGCTCGATCCCGCATCGCCACCGCGAATGCCACGCTGCGGTCTGCCGAAGCGACCAACGCCGATCTCGCGAAGGGTGGCACGCAAGAGGAGCGCAACGCCGTCGCCGCCGATCTCCAGCGTTACCAGATCCAGGTCCAACAAGCGGACAAGGACCTCGCCGCTCTTCAAGCACTGCAACAAAAGGGCGCGGTCTCCGCCAGCGAAGTGGAAGCCGCTCGGCAGCGACTGTCCACGACGCAAGCCGCGCTCCAGCAAACGCAGCAGCGCTCGTCGGGACGCTACAGTTCTACCGACCGCACACGCGCCGCCGCTCAGCTTGCCGATGCCCGCGCTTCGTTCGCCGCCGCCAATGACAATCTCAAGACCATCCACATCCGCGCTCCATTCGCCGGTTCTGTGTACTCGGTGCCCGTTGCACAATTCGACTTCGTCCCCGCCGGTGAAGACTTGATGGATGTCGCAGATCTGAATCACCTTCAGATTCGCGCCTATTTCGACGAGCCGGAGATCGGCCAGCTCGCCTCCGGCCAGCCCGTGAAGATCATCTGGGACGCCAAGCCGAATCAAACCTGGCATGGCCACATCTATCGCGCTCCCACCACGATCATCACGTACAACACGCGCAACGTTGGCGAGTGCCTGATCACGGTCGACGACGCCAAAGGCGATCTGCTGCCGAACACCAACGTCACCGTCACTGTCACGACATCGCAGCGCAACCACGTCCTTAGCGTTCCACGCGAGGCCCTCCACACCGAGGGTTTGAATACCTTTGTGTATCGCGTTGTGAACCGCAAGCTCGTCCGCACCCCCGTGCAGATCGGTGTAGTCAACCTAAACCGCGTTGAGATCGCCGGTGGATTGGGCGAGAATGACATCGTCGCGCTCGGCGCAACCAGCAATCGCGACCTGGCCGACGGGCTTGAAGTCCGTCCCGTCCAATGAGGATGATAGTCCCAGCCTTCGTCTGTGCGATGACGTTCCTTCCCCTCATCGCACAGACGGAAGGTACGCCAGCAGAGAGCGCGCTCCAGCAGGGTCGTGCGGATGAGGCCACGCGTCTCCTCCAGGCCGCGCTCGCGCAAAACCCAAGCGACGCCCATGCGCACCAGTTGCTCTGCCGCGTCTTTCTCTCTGAAGAGATGGCCGACGCCGCCATTCCACAGTGCGAGCAGGCCGCAGCGCAAAAGCCCAACGATAGTAACAATCAGATGTGGCTCGGGCGCGCCTACGGCCTCAAGGCGGAGAAGGCGGGGCCATTCTCCGGGCTCTCCCTGGCCAACAAGGTTCAC
Source organism: Acidobacteriaceae bacterium (assembly GCA_965277085.1). Lineage (GTDB taxonomy): Bacteria > Acidobacteriota > Terriglobia > Terriglobales > Acidobacteriaceae > Edaphobacter. The sequence continues at coordinate 2,865,766 of OZ255708.1, read as the reverse complement.
CTCGCCTTCGAACGCGCTGTCGTGCTCGACCCCTCCAACATGGCGGCTGCGGAAGCGCTCGGCGAATTCTACGTTGCCGCGCCGTCCATCGTCGGAGGTGGACTCGACCGAGCACGCCGCCTTGCCAGCCAGGTGGAGACACGCTCTCCCGCAGATGCTCACCACCTCCGCGCCATGATCGCCGAGAAATCCAAAGACAACGCCGCGGCCGAGATTGAACTTCGCCTTGCCCTTGCCGCGAGGCGCACCCCGGAGAACTGGGTTGATCTCGCAAACTTCTACCAACGCCGGAATCAGCCAGAAAAATCCATCGAAGCGCTCCAATTCGCGATTGACGGCGATCCGAATCATGACGCCGCTCTAGCCGATGTGGCTAGCATCCTCACCGCCCTGCACCGCTCCCCCGACCTCGCCGAGAAGGTCCTCCGCCTTTATCTTGCGTCGTCTAACAAATCCGAAGCCGCGCCCGCCTTCAAAGTCCACGTCCAGCTGGGTCGCCTGCTTGCGCAGCGCGGAGACACCGCTGGGGCGCGCGAACAGTACGCCGCTGCGCTTGCTCTTGCTTCCAACTACGCGCCGGCGCGCAAAGCTCTGGGGAGGGCCTGACGTGAACGCCTTTACCCGCGTCTTCTTCGCTATAATCTGCGCAGCCGCCGCGCCGCTCAGCGCCCAGCTTTCCTTTACCTCCGCTGTCGATCTTGCGCTGAAACACAGCCCGCGCGTGGCCATCGCCCAGGCTGACGTGGACCGCGCCCGGGCCGCGCTCGCAGAGTCACACGATGTGTACATTCCGTCGATCATCGGCGGCTCCGGCCTGGGCTACTCCTATGGTTTTCCCGTTGGCCAGCCTTCAATCTACAACTTCAGCGCGCAATCGCTGGTCTTCAACTTTTCTCAGCGCGACTACATCCGCTCCGCCCGGCTTGCGCTGGAGGCAGCCAACTATGCCCTGATGGACGCGCGCGCGGCCACCACCGAGGAGGCCGCAATAGCCTTCTTCGCGCTTGATCACGACCTCCAGCGCGCCGCTGTGCTCTCCGACCAGGCGATCGCCTCAAGCCGCCTGGTAACGATCGTGCAAGAGCGGCTCGACGCTGGCCTCGACACCGGCATTGAGCTTACGACGGCACGTCTTACCAACGCTCAGATCCGGCTCGCCGTCCTTCACAACCAGGACAGTCTGGAGTATGACCGCGCTCACCTCGGCCGCCTTACCGGCCTGCCCGAGGATGGCCTGGCGACCCTCTCGACCAGCGTCCCCCCAAGTGCCACCTTGATCAAGCCCGTGTTCCTGCCTAGCCCGCTCAATAGTCCCGGCATCCTGGCTGCCTATGACCGCGCCGCCTCGCGCAGCCGTCAAGCGCGCGGCGACTCCCACTATGACCTGCGCCCGCAGATCAGCTTCGGTGCCCAGTACAACCGCTTCGCAAGCTACAACAACTACAGTGAGTACTACAACCACTTTCAGCACAACAACGCCTCGGTGGGCGTGCAGATCACGCTGCCCATCTTCGACGCCGCTCACCGCGCCCGTGCCCGCCAATCAGCGGCCGACGCTGTACACGCGCTTCGCGAGGCCGATCAGCAGCGCGATCAATTCCTGGACGGCCGTCTGCGCCTTAGCCACGCCACTACCGAGCTCTCCGCTCGTACCGAGATTGCCGAACTCGATCAACAGCTCGCACAGCAGCAGCTCGATGCCGTGCTGATCCAGATACAGAATGGCAGCGGTAACCTGCAAGGGCGGCAAGCGAACCCCAAGGACGAACAAACCGCGCGCATTGCCGCCAAAGATCGCGCCATTACCCTTATCAACACCAGCTTCGATCTCGCGCAGAACCGCATCAACGTACTTCGCCAGACAGGACAGTTGGAGCCATGGGTTAAATCATTGGCCGCCGCGCCTTAGCGCCGGTCTACTCGCGACCCTTGACCCGGTCATACTCGTACCGGTCGCTCGTCGTGCCCAGGCTCTCGTTGTAGAGGCTCATCGCGCCACTCGCCTCCTTCAGCTCCTGGCTGAAGTCGTGGATCGCACGCAGATGCTCAGCAGTGGCGGGGATCTCCAGGCGGCTCGTCTTCAGGAACTTCTGGTAGCCGCGGTCGAGGAGGCGGCTGATCTCTCCGCCCAGTAGGAATCCCGGCTTGGCGAGAAGCATCACACCGCCATCACCCGCGTCGGCGATCTCGGCTGCGCAGCCATACTTGCGCACCTGAAAGGCTCCCGGCGTCCGCCTTGCACCCTCTTGCGCCGGAGCGACATCGAATCGTTGTGTGCCGAGCGTAGATAAAACATCGTTGAAGCTGCGCACGGGCGTATTTTTGGCCATAAGTTAGACTCGAACGTACCTGTTGAACCTAACTGTCGCACATTCGCCGATTGCCTTCAAACCGGGCGCGGCTGCAAAGGAGATCGAGAGCGATGATCGCAACCGCAAAGGCACTGGGCGAAGGCCTTCTCGCCCGGATCGGGAATACGCCGCTGTTGCGCCTCGACACACTGACGGAGAACCTGCCTGGCGTTCAGATCCTCGGCAAAGCGGAGTGGGCCAATCCCGGCGGCTCGGTGAAAGATCGCGCGGCGTCGGCTATCGTAGTGGACGCGCAGCGGCGCGGTCTGCTCGGCAACGGACGTGGGTTGCTAGACGCCACCAGCGGCAACACAGGCATCGCCTACGCCATGCTGGGCGCGGCTCTCAACTTCCCTGTGACTCTCTGCATGCCGTCGAACGTTTCACCCGAGCGCAAGAAGTACCTTCATGCCTACGGGGCCGAGGTCGTTTGGACCAAGCCGGACGAAGGCTCGGACGGGGCCATCCGCAAGGCGCGGCAGATGATCGCCGACGAGCCGGAGAAGTACTTCTACGCCGACCAGTACGGCAACGAGCAGAACTGGCTCGCGCACTACCGGACGACGGGCAACGAGATCTGGGAGCAGACCGAGGGCCAGGTGACGGACTTCGTCGCCGCGCTCGGCACCAGCGGAACGTTTATGGGCACAACCCGCCGCTTGCGGGAGTTGAACCGCCGCGTTCGCTGCTACTCCATGCAGCCGGATTCGCCCTTCAACGGCCTCGAAGGGCTAAAGCACATGGCGACCGCCATCGTTCCACCGATCTACGATCCGGCGCTGGCCGACGAGAACATCGAGATGGCCACCGAGACCGCCTACAAGATGGCCAAGTACCTGGCGCGCCATGAGGGCCTGCTCGTCGGCGTCTCGGCGGCAGCGGCAGTCGCAGCGGCGGTGCAAGTGGCCGAACGAGCGGCGGCGGAAGACCGCGAAGCCGTCATCGTGACGATCCTCTGCGACTCCGGCGCGAAGTATATGAGCGAGCGTTTCTGGACGGAGGAGTAAGCGTGCTGACCCTCCACTTCAACGACTACGAAGCTCTGCGCGCGCACGGCGAGGAGACCTATCCGCACGAGTGCTGCGGGGTGCTCCTTGGCAAGCATGATGCCGAGGGCAATCGTGTGCGGCAGATCGTCCGCGCTGGCAACACGCGCACCGACTCGGCGCACAACCGCTACCACATTGCGCCGCAGGAGCTGGTGAAGATCCAGCGGCGGGCGCGCGGCCTCGGCCTCGACATTGTCGGCTTCTACCACTCGCATCCCGACCACCCGGCGCAGTGGTCTTCGACCGACATCGCCGAAGCGCATTGGATGGGCTGTTCGTACATCATCACGGCGGTCGCGCAAGGCAAGGCAGCGATCACCAACTCGTTCCTGCTGACCGGCACGGGCGAGGAAGACAAGCTGTTCAAGGACGAGCCCATCGAGATCGTCATGGCTGCTAAACCGGCAGTACAGGAACAAGGAGTTACGGCATGAAGATTCACATTCCCACGCCGCTGCGGAGCTACACCGGCGGCGCGGAGACGATTACGACGCACGGAGCAACGGTTGCGGCCTCGCTTGAAGAGCTGGTGACTGAGCACGTGGCCATGCGCCAGCATCTTTACACCGCCGAAGGCAAGCTGCGCTCCTTCGTCAACCTCTACCTGAACGACGACGACATCCGCTATCTACCAGCGAAGGAAGAGACGCCGGTGTCAGACGCGGACGAGCTGACGATCATCCCTTCGATTGCGGGCGGTTCGCCTGTAATGATAGAGGAGGCAGTTGCGGCCGAGCTGCCGAAGCTGACTAACGATGAGGTCGCCCGCTACTCGCGCCATCTGATACTCCCGGAAGTGGGCATGGAAGGGCAGCAGAAGCTGAAGGCGGCGAAGGTGCTCTGCGTCGGCACGGGCGGGCTGGGATCGCCGCTCGCACTGTATCTGGCGGCTGCGGGCGTTGGAACTCTCGGGTTGGTCGACTTCGATACGGTCGACGACAGCAACCTTCAGCGGCAGATTATCCATTCGACCGCGACCGTGGGCAAGCTGAAGGTGGATTCGGCAGAGATCATGCTCAAAGGGTTGAACCCGAAGCTGAACGTGGTCAAGTACAACACGATGCTGACGAGCGCGAACGCACTCGAGATATTCAAGGGCTTCGACCTGATCGCGGACGGAACGGACAACTTCCAGACGCGCTACCTGGTGAACGACGCCTGCGTGCTGACCGGCAAGCCGAACGTCTACGGCTCGATCTTCCGCTTCGAGGGTCAGGCGAGCGTCTTCGCCACCGAAGCCGGACCGTGCTATCGCTGCTTGTATCCGGAACCGCCGCCGCCGGGACTTGTTCCTTCGTGCGCGGAGGGCGGCGTTCTCGGTATTCTGCCGGGGCTGGTGGGGGTCATCCAGGCGACAGAGGTCATCAAGCTGATCCTTGGGATCGGCGAGCCGCTTGTCGGCAAGCTGTTGCTGGTCGACACGCTGGGGATGAACTTCCGCACGCTGAAGCTCCGCAAGAATCCCGAATGCCCAGTTTGCGGACCGAATCCGACGGTGACTGAGTTGATCGACTATGACCAGTTCTGCGGCATCGCTCCGCCGACCACGACGGGACCGCTTGAGGTGGCTTCGCATCAGGCGGTGAGCGGTGGGAACTTGATCGATGGCGTTCCGCAGATTTCGGTGGAGGCGTTGGAGGCCAAGCTGGATGCGAAGGACGATGTGCTGGTGCTCGACGTGCGCGAACCGCACGAGTACGCGATCGTAAATATGGGCGGAAGGCTGATTCCCTTGGGCGACGTGGCGAAGAGGGCTGGCGAACTGGGCGACAAGGACCGGGAGATCGCGGTGCATTGCAAGTCGGGGGCGCGTTCGCAGAAAGCTGCCGTGGAGTTGAAGGGGCTTGGGTTTACGAATGTGTCGAACGTGACGGGCGGGATTTTGGCTTGGGCGGAGAAGATCGATCCTTCGTTGCCGAAGTACTAGGTACATTCAGAACAAAGGAGCAATGAATGCAACTCAAACTATGTTTGGCTGTTTTGATTCTGTTTGTTTCCGTGTTACCTGGAGCGGTTGCGCAAGATACCGTTAAACCTCATCCGGACGGCCATGTCCACAAGTTGGGGGCGCCTTCCACGACTCTAACAGTGACGGTTGACGGGAAGGCGAAACAGTTCGCCTTGACCGAGCTGGAAGCGATGCCGCAGCAGGATGTGACTGTCTTCGATAAACACGCCAACCGCGACATGGTCTGGAGCGGGCCGTCGCTTACGGTCGTGCTTGCCGCATGCGGCATGCCCTTCAGTCACGAGACAGAACGCGGCGTCTTGCAGCATTACGTAATTGCGACGGGGACAGACGGCTACATGGTAGTTTCATCCGCTGGCGAACTGATCGAGCCATTCTCCGGCATCAGCAACATCATTGCGATTAAGAGGGATGGCCAGCCGCTCGGCCCCATTGGACAGTTCGTCCTTTTCAATAAACAGGACAAGATGCCCGCGCGTCATGTCAGCAATCTGGTGACATTGGACATCAAGACGGCTACTCGTTAGACCGTCTCGAGCCACTCTCAGGGCGTCGGAGCGTCAGAATACTTTAAACTCCACCTCAACATTCAAACGCACGGCAACGGGACTCCCGTTTTCGGTTGCAGGTTTGAATACGTACCGCCCTACGGCTTCAACCGCGGCTTCGTCTAGACCGAACCCCGCCCTGCGGATCACGTGCAGATGGCTTGGGAGACCGTCTCGCCCAACCCATAGACCGACCAGGACCTTGCCGCCTGTCTTTGCCTTCTTGGCTTCTTGGGGAAACTTGAGTCTTGCTGAGTGAGCCACGCGAGGTGGGAGAACACTTCCTCCCGCATCGCGCGGCTTATCCTCTTGCTCCGGAATGGCGCTTTGTAGTTCGTAGACTTCGCCATCAATCGCGGGCTGAGTGAGTCCCAACATCTGAGCGATATAGGGGTATACACCGACATTCTCGAATTTCGGCAAGACTACGTGAGGGCGGACATCCGGCCCCTCCGCGAAGAAGATGGCTTTCATCTCCGGCATGGTGTGGGGGTCGAAGCCGTGGCCGCCTCTCGGGGCTGAACGGGATTCCGCACCGGCGGTCGGCGCGTGGGCGCGGATGGTGTAGGGGCCGTTGGGGACGATCACGGGGTCGCCTTCGCGGGGGTTGCCGTCGAAGTGGAGGGCGGCGGGGACTTCGGCGCGGCGGTAGACGGAGAAGCGCGGGTCGGGGTGGGCCTTGAACTCGCTGTAGGCCTGTGAGGCCATCTCGCCGTCGTCGTCTTCGGCGTAGAGGAGCGAGCCTTCGGTGTGGAAGCCGGAGAGGTCGGCGAAGTCGGACAAGGTGATGGGGTCGGGCTTGAGGGCGACCATGCCGTGATCGGAGACGACGACGAGATCGACCGGCAGCTTGGTGGCGGCGAGCTTTTCCTGCAAGAGCCCGATCATGTCGTCGAGGTGGTGGACGGCGGCTCGTACTTCATCCGAGTCGGGCGCGTAGGTGTGACCGGCGTGGTCGACGTTTGAGTAATACAAGGTGATGAAGTGCGGGCGCAGGTCGGGTGGAAGGGCGAGCCAGGCGGCGATCTGGTCGATGCGCTTGATATCGTCGAGCTTGTCGTCGAACTTGAGGTAATAGGAGGGGCGCTTGCCCTGGATTTCGGCCTCGGAACCGGGCCAGAAGAGGCAGGCGGCGCGCATACCCTGCTGCTCGGCGAGGACCCAGAGGGGTGTGCCGGAGTACCAGCTGCCGTCGGTGGCGGTCTTCGGATTGGTGTAGCTGTAGGTTGCGCCGCGCGCCGGGTCGAAGAACGTGTTGGCAACGATGCCGTGGTGCTCGGGGTAGAGGCCGGTGATGAGCGAGAGGTGGTTGGGAAAGGTAAGCGACGGGTATGAGGGGAGCATGCCGTCGGGGGCGCTGGCTCCGCGGTTGGCCATGGCTTGCAGGTGGAGCGCGCCGTATTTGGTGGGGTAGTCGAAGCGGAAGCCGTCGAGGGAGACGAGGACGACGTAGTGTTTGGATAGCGTTGCGGGGGTGTTGGGCGGGTTGGGGACGGTGATGACGGCTTGAGAATGGGCTGGGGTGGAAGCTAGTAGGAAGAGGGCCAGCGAGGCGTAGACCCACCTTAGCCACGGTGAGACTGTGGCTAAGGTGGGGCACCCGATGTTTGAGAGAGACTTCATTCGATGTCCTCGGCTTTGTCGTCAACCACCAGCATTTGGAGGCAGAGGGGCGGCTCCAGCATACAGTCCATGGCGGCGATGGAGGCGACGGCCTGCTCGATGGTGGAGGTGAGGCACGGCTCGGTGGTGACGACGAAGGGCAGGCGGTGTTTGGGGTGGCCGGGGCGCTGGAGGATGGAGTCGATGTTCGCGCCGACCCTGGACAATGCGCCGGAGATGGCGGAGACGATGCCGGGCTTGTCGTCCACGATGAAGCGGAGAAAGTACGGGGCGTGGAAGTCGCCGGTGACGGTGCGGGGATCGACGCGGAGCCGCACCGTCGTACACTTCTGCGCCACGGCGAGGAGGTCGGAGACGACGGCGACGGCGGTGGGTTCGCCGCCCGCGCCATGGCCGGAGAAGACGGTGTCGCCGCCGAACTGGCCGGTGGTGACGACGGTGTTCTGGGTGCCGTGCGACCAGGCAATGGGGGAGGCGAAGGGGACGAGCATGGGGGCGACGCGGGCGTGGACGAGATCGCCCTCGAGCTCGGCGCGGGATATCTGGCGGATGGTGCAGCCGAGCTCCTTGGCGTAGGCGAAGTCGATGGCCTGGACGGCGGCGATGGTCTGGGTCATCACCTTGTCGGGGTCGAGCTCGACCTGCATGGCGACGCGGGCGAGGATGCAGAGTTTGGCTCGGGCGTCGATGCCGTCGACATCGGCGGAGGGGTCGGATTCGGCGTAGCCGGCTTTCTGCGCGGCCTCCAGCACAGCCGCATAGGTCGCGCCGGTCTCCATGCGGCTGAGGATGAAGTTGCAGGTGCCGTTGAGGATGCCGGACAGGCGGGTGACGCGGTCGGCGCAGAGGCCCTGGAGGATGCCGGGGATGACGGGGACACCGCCGGCGACGGCCGCGCCGAAGAGCAGCTGGACGCCATGCTCGGCGGCGAGTTGGGAAAGGGCGGCTCCGCGATAAGCGATGAGCTGTTTGTTGGCGGTGACAACGGACTTGCCGGAAGAAAGGGCGGCGCGGAGCCAGGATTCGACGGGGTTGAGGCCGCCCATGAGTTCGATGACGATGTCGGCGTCGGAGGCGAGGACCTCATCGATGGAGCTGGTCCAAATTGCGTTGGTCGGGACGGCGGAGGCGGCTAGCGACGTCTGCTTGCGGGTGACATCACGATTGAAGATGTGGGTGAGGACGATGCCGGGAAATTGCTGTGCGGCGAGGACGCGGGCGACGGCGCTCCCGACGGTGCCGAAGCCGAGCAGGGCTACTTTAGAGGTGGCTTGCATGGACGTCCTTTAGTAAGGGATACGGGCTTCGTGGGCCTTCCAGGCGGCGAAGCTTGCGAGCGCCTCTTCGGGCAGGAGAGGCGTGATGGGCAGATGGCGGGCGGCGTGGGGCAGCGTGAGTTCGCGGTAGAGCATGGCGTCGTCGAAACCGGCGTTGGCAGCATCGGCGGCGCAGTTGCCGTAGAAGATGGCTTCGCAACGAGCCCAGTAGATGGCGGCGAGGCACATGGGGCACGGCTCGCAGGAGGTATAGATATGGCAGCCCGTGAGTTCGAAGGAGGCGAGCGCGGAGCCGGCGTTGCGAATGGCAACGATCTCGGCGTGGGCGGTGGGGTCGTTGGTGGAGGTGACGAGATTGGCGCCGGTGGCTACCACTTCCCCACCGCGCACGATGACCGCGCCGAAGGGACCGCCACGGCCGGAGAGGACGTTGGCGGTGGCGAGCGCGATTGCTTGCCGCATGAACGTGGGATTGCCCTGCATCCGGTCTGCTTTCCTCTGACGGGGTATGGTAGAAGACACTCAGATTATGGCACAGGCCTTTGCCTCAACTCGTGTGGTGACGCCGCAGGGAATACGGGCCGCGGCGCTGCTGGTTCAGGATGGCAAGATCGCGGAGGTGTGCGCGCAGGACGAGGTGCCGGACGGAGTTGCGATGCGGGACTTTGGCGATGCCGCCATCCTGCCGGGGCTCGTCGATACACACGTGCACCTCAACGAGCCGGGACGGACGGAGTGGGAAGGGTTCTGGACGGGCACGCGGGCGGCGGCGGCTGGAGGATATACGACGCTGGTCGATATGCCGCTGAACTGCTTGCCGGAGACGACCACGGCGGCGGCTCTTGAAGCCAAGCGTAAAGCGGCCCAGGGACAGTGCTGGGTGGATTGGACGACATGGGGCGGCGCGGTGGCGGACAATCAGGCGCATCTGCTGCCATTGGCCGAGGCGGGGGTGCCGGGGTTCAAATGCTTTCTGGTGTATCCGGGGTGCGACGGGTTCGCGATGATCGACGCGGCGCAACTGGAGCGGGCGCTGCCCTCCATTGCGGCCTCGGGACTGCCGTTGCTAGTCCACGCGGAGCTGGCAGGGCCGATCGACGCGGCGACTGCTCGCTTGCTCGGGGCGGACTGGCGGTCGTATGCGACGTATCTCTTGTCGCGGCCGGACGAGGCTGAGGTAGCGGCGATCCGCATGATGATCGGACTTTGCCGTAAGTACAGCTTTCGGTTGCATATTGTGCATCTGTCGTCCGCAAGCGCGGTTGACGATCTGCGGGCGGCGCGGGCGGAAGGCTTGCCGGTTACGGTGGAGACGTGTCCTCACTATCTTTACTTTGCGGCGGAGGAGATTGCGGACGGTAACACGCTGCTGAAGTGTGCGCCGCCGATCCGCGACGGAGCCAACCGCGACGCGTTGTGGGGTGCGTTGCGCGAAGGGCTGATCGACATGATCGTGACTGACCACTCCCCCTGTCCGCCTGATATGAAGCGGCTGGACACGGGCCGGTTCGACGAAGCGTGGGGCGGGATCGCCAGCTTGTCCGTCGCATTGCCGGTGGTGTGGACGGAGGCGCGGCGACGAGGGTTTGGATTGGAGGATGTGGCGCGCTGGATGAGCACGGCACCGGCTGCGCTAGCGGGGATGAGTGGGCGCGCGGGTTCGCTTGAAGTGGGACGTGAGGCTAGCTTTGTCGTCTTCGATCCGAAGGCGGAGTTCGTCGTGGCAGCGGAGGGCCTGCATACGCGGCATCCGGTCTCTCCGTATGTGGGCGAAGCGCTGCGGGGTGTGGTGCGGGCGACGTATTTGCGGGGCGAGGCGGTGTTTGAAGGAGGCCTCTTCCCTTCTCCGCCTACCGGTCGCGATCTGGTTGAAGTGCGGGCATGAATGCTGTGTTGGCGCGGTGGAACGGGCTGGAAGCGGAGGCTGCGGCGCGGGAGGCGCTTCCCTGCTGCGGCTCGTGGGGGTGGGCGCGGGAGTTGGCGGCGCGGCGGCCGTTTACGGTCGTGGCGGAGCTGTTTGCCGCTTCGGATGCGGTCTGGCGTGGGCTGCCCGAGAACGATTGGCGGAAGGCGTTCGACAGCCATCCCCGCATCGGGGAGACTCATGCTCAAAGGGACACACCTACGCTGTCCTTGCGCTTGTCTGAAGGAGAGCAACGCGCGGCAATGAGAGCGGATGAGAAAGCAAGGCGCTGGCTCTTTGAAGGCAACCGCCGCTATGAGGCGAAGTTCGGGCGCATCTTCATCGTCTGCGCCTCCGGTCGGACGGCGGCCGAGATTCTCGCTATGCTGGAAGCACGCATGAGCAACGATCCCGTAACAGAATTGCAGGAAGCCGCGGAGCAGCAGCGACAGGTCACGCAGCTTCGCTTGCGCCGCTGGCTGGAGGGAGCTTAGAGATGGGAATATCGACGCATATTCTTGATACGGCTCTGGGGCTGCCGGGGCGTGACGTGCCGCTGACGCTGTTGCGGGAAGAGGCGGGCGTTTGGATGACGCTGCACAGCGCAACCACGGACGCGGATGGGCGCGTGAAACATCTGTTGCCAGAGGGTATGCCACTAGTGGCCGGAACGTATCGGATTCGTTTTGAGACGGCGATCTACTACAGCAAGCAGGGTGTTGAGGGGCTATATCCGTATGTGGACATTACGTTTACGGTCGCCCCTTTGGCGCGGCACCTGCATGTTCCGCTGCTGCTGACGGCGAACGGCTATACGACGTACAGAGGGAGCTGAATGTTCGAGCTGGCTGAGAACCGTTACGGAAAATCGCGTGTGAGGCTGATGAAGGTGACGCGGCACGCGCATGGCAACGAGTTGCGCGAGTGGACGGTCGAAGTGCTGGTGAAGGGCGACTTCGGTGCCGCACACGTCGAGGGCGACAACGCCAACATCCTTGCTACGGACACGATGAAGAACATGGTCTACTCGGTGGCGCGAAGTTGCGCGGCGAAGACGATGGAGGCCTATGCGATGGAGCTTGCCGAAGCCATTTTGAAGCGCAACATCCAAGTGTCTTCCACCTCTATCCGTGTTGAGAGCGCGCTGTGGAAGCGGCTGCACCTCGACGGCAAGCCGCATCCCTCGGCGTTTATGCATGGCAGCGATGAGCGGCAGACGACGCGGGTGGAGGTCGATCGTGGTGCCACGCGCATCCACTCCGGGCTTGATCGTCTCGTCATTCTAAAGACGGCGCAGTCGGGCTTCGAAGGCTTCCTGCGGGATGAGTTTACGACCTTGCCGGAGACGGCGGACCGGCTCTTCGGCACGGCACTCCGAACGGAATGGAGCTATACGGACCATGCGCTCGACTTCGAGACGGTGCGGTCGACTATCCGGGAAGCGATGCTGAAGACCTTTGCGGAGCATGACAGTAAGTCTGTTCAGCAGACGTTGTATGCGATGGCGGAGAGCGCGCTGCACGCCGCGCCGGAGATCTTGGAGATTGAGTTGGCGATGCCGAACAGGCACTGTCTGCTGGTCGACCTTTCGCGGTTTGGGCAAGAGAATCCGAATGAGATTTTTATGCCGACCGATGAGCCGCATGGATACATCGAGGCGCGGGTGCGACGGGTGTCCAAGGCGTGAAGCGTGCTGAAGCGGTGATTGCGCGCTGCCGTCAAATCGCGCGATGCACCGACGTGCCGGGGACAACGACGCGGCTGTTTCTATCGCCCGCGACCCATGAGGCGCAAGCGCTTTTGCGCGGCTGGATGGAGGCGGCGGGGCTGGCGGTCACCGTCGATGCCATCGGGAATCTGCGCGGGCTCTACCCTGGCGCGGTGCCAGATGCGCCTCGGCTGCTGCTGGGATCGCACCTCGATACTGTGCCGGATGCGGGGGCGTTCGATGGCGTACTGGGCCTGGTGTTGGGGCTGGCTCTCCTCGATGAGCTGGGTGGCGAGCGGCTGCCGTTTGCCGTGGAGCTGATCGCCTTTTCGGAGGAGGAGGGTGTGCGCTTCGGCAAGCCGTTTTTGGGCAGTCTGGCCATGACGGGCAAAATGGATGCGGCTATGTTGGAGCGCGCGGATGCTTCCGGGATCACCGTCGCTCAGGCGGTTCGCGCGTTCGGCCTCGACCCGGCGCGGCTGCACGAGGCTGCGCTTGCGCGGGAGACATTTGCGTTTGTGGAGTTTCATATTGAGCAAGGGCCGGTGCTGGAATCGCTCGATCGCCCATTAGCGGTCGTGGATGCGATCGCCGGACAGAGCCGGTATGAACTGCGCTTTACAGGACAAGCCAACCACGCCGGCACGACACCGATGGCTCTGCGGCGCGACGCGTTGGCCGCAGCGGCCGCATGGATGGTCGAGGTGGAGCGACTGGCGCGCGCCACTCCGGGTCTGGTGGCCACCGTGGGGCGTATCTCGGTGCAGCCTGGAGCAATCAATATCGTTCCGGGCGAAGCGGTAGTCACGCTCGATGTGCGCCATGCGGACGATCGGGTGCGACGTGAGGCCGTAGAGGCGCTGCTTGCCGTGGCTCAGTGCGAGGCGGATGGCCGGAGCGTCCGGTGCGCGTCCACGCTGCTGCATGAGCAGGCGGCCGTGACAATGGATGCTGAGATGGTCGCGAGCCTGCTGAGAGCTGCCGCAAAGGCGGGGTTCGCGTGCGAGACGATGACCAGCGGCGCGGGGCATGACGCGATGATCCTTGCGCCGCATGTGCCGTCGGCGATGCTGTTTTTGCGGTCGCCGGGCGGGGTAAGCCACCATCCGGATGAGAACGTGCTAGTTGGCGATGTGGAGGCGGCGCTGGCGACGGGCATGGAGTTGCTCGCGGAGCTGCGGTATCGTGTGTGACAGGAGCCATGCACAGGGGCCATGCACAGCTTTGGACTGACACGCAGCGCGCGACGGCTCGACCACCTGCTCCAGACGCCGGACAGCTTTGTGCGGACTTCGCTGCCGGGGCTTGTCGGGGGCGTTGCGATCGTGCATACCGGACCGGCGGCGGGCGCGGGATTTACGCAGTATACGGTGGAGTGCGAGGCGGGTGGAACGCTGGCGTCGACCAGCCCGCAGCGGTTTGTGTATGTGCTTGAAGGCGAGGTAAGGCTGTTCGATCTGGGCGGAACGCGTACGCTTGTCGCTGGCGGTTTCGCCTACGTTCCGGCCGATGGATCGAATGGACTTGAGGCTGTATCTGCCGCGCGCGTTGCGGTGATTGAAAAACCGTATGTGCCGCTACCGGGAACTGCGCCGCCGTCGCTGCTGGTTGGCGAGGGGAGTGCCGTCTCTCCAGTCCGGCTGCTGGGTGATGAGGCGATACAGGTGCGTGCGCTGCTGCCTACGGACGCTGCGTTCGATTTCGCCGTGAACACGATGACCTACCAGCCGGGCGCGTCGTTGCCACAGGTTGAGGTTCACGTGATGGAGCATGGGCTACTGATGCTTGAGGGCGGCGGCATCTACCGATTGGGCGAGCACTGGTATCCGGTGGCGGCGGGCGACTTTATCTGGATGGCGCCCTTCTGCCCGCAATGGTTCGGCGCGCTGGGGAAGGTTCCGGCGAAGTACCTGATCTACAAGGACGTCAACCGGTCTTCGGCTCCGCTCGCGTAAGTTAAAGAGGATGACGATGCGGATCGACGTGAACGCGGCGCGGTTGATGGGCGAGTTGGAGACGCTCGCCAGCTTCTCTTCGGCCGAGCCTGTGGCGGAGGGCACGGCCGTGACGCGCGTCGTCTTCTCGCCGGAGGACATGCGGGCGCGGGTGTGGCTGAAGGAGAAGGCAAGCGCGGCGGGATTTCAGGTGCGCGAGGACGCGGTCGGCAACACCTTTATGCGCTGGGCCGGCGCGGAGCCGGAGCTCCCTGCGGTCGGCACCGGGTCGCACATAGACGCGATTCCCCAGGCCGGGATGTACGATGGCACGGTCGGGGTTCTCGGCGGGTTGGAGGCGATGCGTGCTCTCCAGGAAAGCGGATTCAGGCCACGACGCTCGATCGAGTTGCTGCTGCTTACTTCCGAAGAGCCGACGCGCTTTGGCATCGGTTGCCTGGGCAGCCGGTTGCTTTCGGGAGTGCTTGCGCCGGAGCGGGCGGACCGGATGCTAGACCGTGACGGTAAGACCCTAGCGGAGGTGCGGGCGGCGGCAGGGTTCACTGGCGCGCTCGAAGAGGTGCGTCTGGCTAAAGGTTTTTTTTATGCCTGGGTGGAGTTGCACATTGAACAGGGACCGCTTCTGGAGCGCGAAGGTGTGCCGACGGGAATTGTGGCTTCCATCGCGGCCCCGGCCGGGTATCGCTTTACCATTACGGGGTTCGGCGGACATGCCGGGACGCTGCTGATGCCGGACCGGCGCGATGCCCTGTGCGCGGCGGCGGAGCTGATTCTCTCGATTGAACGGCATACGCAGGCGGCGAATGCAGCAGCTGGCGGCGTGGATACGGTAGCGACGGTTGGCGCCTTGGACGTGTTTCCGGGGAATGTAAACAGTGTGCCTGGGCGCGTGATCGTGCATTTAGACATTCGCGACATCGACCCGCTACGACGCGACGATGTGATGCGAGCGGTGCGCGAAGACATCGAGCATCTGCGGCAGAGACGCGGTGTGACGATCACAGAGGAGTGTGTAAATGCCGACGCGCCCACAACCTGTTCGCCGGAGATCGTGGAGACGATTGCAGCCATCTGTGCGGAACGAGGGATCATACCCAAACGGATGGTCAGCCGTGCCTACCACGACAGCTCGTTTATCGCTCTGATTGCACCGGTGGCCATGATCTTTATCCCGTGTCGCGCGGGCGTCAGCCACAAGCCGGATGAATACGCCGCGCCGGAGGACATTGTGCGCGGCACGGCCATCCTCGCTGAAACCCTGGCGCGGCTTGCGATGGAGTAGGCGATGGCAATCGAATGCGTCAATCCGGCGACCGGCAAGCTGATCCGGCGTTTCGACCCGCTGACTGCAGAAACCATCGAAGCGAAGATGGCGCTGGCGCACGAGGCGTCGCGCAGCTTCCGGCTTATCCCGGTCGAAGATCGCGCGACCTGGATGCGCAAGCTAGCCGCCATCGTAGAGGAGGAGGTCGACGAACTCGCCCGCACTATGACGCTCGAAATTGGGAAGACCTTTGAGTCCGCCCGGCAGGAGGCGTTGAAGTGCGCCGCTTGCTGCCGGTACTATGCGGACGAGGCCGCGGAGATCCTCACACCCATCCGCATCCCGACTCAGGCGAGCGACAGCTATGTCCGTTGGGAGCCGATGGGCGTTGTGCTCGCGATCATGCCGTGGAACTTCCCTTTCTGGCAGGTCTTCCGGTTTCTCGTTCCCACGCTCATGGCGGGTAATGTTGGGTTGCTCAAGCATGCGCCCAGCGTTCCTCACTGTGCGCTGGTCATTGAGGCCCTGGTGCGGCGGGCGGGGTTTCCACGTGGGACGTTTCAGTCGTTGCTGATCGAAGTGGAGCAGACGGCGGCAGTGCTCTCGGACGGGCGGGTGGCCGCGGTGACGTTGACCGGGAGCGAGGCCGCCGGGAGTGCGGTGGCCTCGTTGGCCGGGTCGCTCATAAAGAAGACCGTGCTTGAGCTCGGCGGTAGCGATCCGTTCATCGTCATGCCGTCCGTCGACTTGGACACGGTAGTTGAAATAGCGGTGCGGGCACGGTGCGTTAACAATGGGCAGTCGTGCATCGCGGCTAAGCGCTTTCTGGTACACGACAGTATCTATGAGGAGTTCGAGCAGCGCTTTGTCGCCGCGATGGAGGCGCTGCGCGTGGGGGACCCGATGCTGGAGGACACCGATCTTGGACCACTGGCAAGCGCGGCCGTGCGTGACCGGTTGACGGCGCAGGTGCAGGCCGCTGTGAATGCCGGTGGGCGAGTGATAACCGGTGGACAGGCCATGATGGGGGAAGGCTTCTACTTCGAGCCGACGGCGATCGCGGAGATCCCGCGCGACGCGCCTACCCTGCGGGAGGAGTTCTTCGGCCCCGTGGCTTTACTCTTTCGTGTACGCGATCTGGAGGACGCCATAGCGGTGGCGAACGACTCTCCTTTCGGGCTGGGAGCCTCCGTTTGGACGCGCGATGAAGGGGAGCAGCAGCGTTTTATTGCCGAGCTGGAAGCTGGTCAGGTCTTCGTCAACGCGATGGTGGCGAGCGATTCACGGCTGCCGTTTGGCGGAACCAAGCGGTCCGGCTACGGACGAGAGCTGTCCGTAGCCGGTATGCGCGAATTTATGCACGCTAAGACTGTGGTGATCGCGTAAACCTGTCGTCTGCCTCAATTAGAAGTTGAACGAAGCAAAGACCTGGAGCCGTTCCGTAGCGGAATTGGTGGTGTACGGGCCGCCAGCGAGTTGCAGCGAGCGCCCGAAGTTGGGCGAGGTCAACGTTCCTACGGGGACGCCGTAGTCGTGGAAGTTGAAGAGATTTTGTGCCTGGACGCCCAGCGAAAGATTGTAGCGCCGTCCTGTGCTCGCGCCGCCGCCGCCGAAGCCACCGGGGCCACCGCGCCCTCCACCAGGACCGCCGCGTCCAGGACCGCCTTGCGGTGGCCCACCCTGAGCGGCCGCTCCGGCGCGCGCTGCGGCCGCGTCGGTGAGCTTGCCGAAGCCGAGGGTCTTGGATACGCGGACGTTCATAGTGAAGAGCGCGGGGCCGGTGCAGTAGTTGATCGGTATAGGCGCGTAGGCACTGCCCGGTGCTGGAATGGTAAAGTCACTTGCGACCGTGCAGCGACCAGAGTTTCCGTTAGCGAAGAACGGGCGATCGACGAAGATGCTGTCGCCATTTACATCGGTACCCGTGGTGATGTTGTACGGTGTGCCGGAGGCGGCGATGATGAACGGGCTAATGGAAATATGGCGGGGTGCTGTGAGGTTTCCTCCTAGAAAGAGGCGGCTGCGCGTGTCGAATGTGGCTCGGCCGTAGTCTGCACCGATGTTGTAAGGGATGGACGGGAACGAGGTCGCACCTGCCGTGTCCGACTTGGCAAAGTTGAGCGCGTAGAAGCCGAAGAGCGAGAAGTAGCGGCTGCCTCGCAGATTGAAGTTCGTGAGCAACTGATTCTGGCGAAAGACACCGGCGGACTGAAATTGGTAGGCGACTGGGCGAGTAGAACTGCCGATGGTCGAACCGGGTACTGGAGCAGCGATATTTTCGCTGATGAACTGGTGGACTCCACGGGCGTTCAGGTAGTTGACCGAGATCGTCGCGCCGCGAAAGAGCTGCTGATCCGCGCCGATGGCAAACTGCATGGTGTAGGGGCTACGAAGATTCGGGTTGGCGGTGTAGGTCTGATTGCCGCCGCCCCCGACCGTCGTCTGGCAAGCGCCAGGATTGACCGGGGAGCATCCGTTCGATCCCTGACCTTGCGGAAAGACGGCAACGGAACGAACCTGATTCACCCCATTCTCCTCAAACGTGGTGAGCTGGTTGCCGAGCTGGAAGCGGTCGTAAAAAATACCGAAGCCACCACGCAGCACAGTCTTCGGATTGCCTTTCGCGCTCCCCACGCCATAGGCGAACGAGACGCGCGGGCCAAAGTCGTGATGCTCGGAGAGATAGTTCTGCACTTCGTATCGCAAGCCATAGCTGAACGTCAGATTGGGGCGGACCTTCCAGTCGTCCTCTGCGTAGACCTCAAGATCGGTGTAAGAAACATTGACGCCGCTGTTGATCTTGGTGATGGAGAATTGGCTGGGCGTGTTGGCGATGTAGCTAGCGACACTGTTGTAGGTGAAGATGCCATTTGCGCCGTTGGTGGTGGTGTTCGTCTCGGAGGTATGACGCAACCGACCGCCGAAGCGAATGAAGTTCTTGCTCAGCGCGATGGAGGTGTAGTTCTGTAGCTCATATCGATGCTGGATGTCGCTGCTGGAGCCGGACCCCGAGCCGCCCGCAGTGAAGGAGCCCTGAACGTTGAGCGTGGGCGCGAGGCTGTTCGCGACGACGTTGCCGGTGTCGCGGCCAAACTCAAAACGCGTTTCGTTGATGACACGCGGGCTGATGATTTGCGTGTCGGAGATTTGGAGCTCCTGCTCGGTGCTGGCGCTGTTGCTGCCCGCGCTTTGAAGGACGAAGGAGCCAACGCCGTTGTTCTGCTGGGTGTTGGATTCGTACTGGTAGCGGGTGGTCAGCGTGTTCTTGTCTCCGAGAGCTATATCGACGCGCGGTGTAATGTCCCACCGCGTTTGCGGGACGCTGATGGCGGCCTGGTACCCGACCCCTGTACAAGTGGCGTCTCCCGGTTGACAGAGCGTGGTGGGCGAACCAGGATTAGCGACGATGGTACCGTTGACGATGGCGTTGTCCTGAATCGAGCGCCGGGAGCCGCCCAGCGTAAAGGAGGCGCTCTTCGTCAGCGGCCCCGTGACGTTGCCGAAGAAAAAGATGGTGTGGTAGGGCGGCTGCGTGATGGCTTGCTGCCCGGAGGTTAGGTTCTGATTCAGTAGAGGATTGCCGGTGTTGAAGTTGGAATCGTTGGCGTTGAGCTGCGCCTGGCCGTGGAACTTGTCCGTGCCCGGCTTGGTAAAGACCTCGACACGGCCATAGCCTAACCGGTCGTACTGGGCGGAGAAGGGATTCTGGTTAACGCGGATTTCGCGAATAGAGGACTTCGGCGGCAGCTGGCCTCCGGTAAATCCGTCTACATAGATCTGACCGCCGTTTGGGCCAGCGGCGGGCCCGGCAAGCGCGGTCAGTTCGGACGAGAGCTCGTCTGGGTCGTCCGAGAGGGCTTCAAGGTCCTTGCCCTTGATGACGGTCGAGCTGGCATTCGAGTCCTGGTCGACGCTGAGCGTGTTGGCCTGCGCGGTGACTTGGACGATCTGGTCGGCCTCTTGGATAGCCATCTTTACATTGACTGTAAGGTTCTGGTTTGCGGCGATCTTCAGTCCCTGGCGAACGAAGGTGGCGAAGTTCGGCATAGTGATAGTGAGGGAGTAGGTACCAGCGGGCACACCCGGAACGATGTAGCTACCGTCGCTGCCGGACCCCACGATCAAGGCTTTGCCAGACACGGGCGTCAGGGTGACCGTGGCACCGGGGATGACGGCACCATCGGGATCGGCCACGGTGCCGCGCACCGCGCTTCCTTGCTGCGTCTGGACGGGCGCAGGGGCTTGCTGCGCGAAAACCGCAGATGGATGCCATGCGGCAAAGGCGAAGGCGAGAGGCAAAATCATGTGAAAAGAGGAACGGAAAGGCATACGGTATCTCCGGGCTGTAGAGCTCAGGGGTTCAGAAGGTCGGACGATAGAAGAACTCATTTATGGAGTGCCACCGCCGCCTTCGGGCGCGCCAGTGCCGACGCTCCAGGGCGAGAGGGTCATGGCCTGAGAACCAGACGGGGTCGCGGCGAGGATCGGCTCGACGCCGGAGAGCAGCGTGACGGCCGTGACCGTATCGCTTCCGGGCTGCACTTGCGAGGCGACGATCATAACCGCGTCGCCGGTTTTAAGATCGGCAAGGATGGAGGTGGGAAGGCGCGAAAGCATCTTGGACAAGTCCATACCGGCAGATCGGCCCTGACCGCCACCACCTTGGCCGGAGTATCCCCCAGGGCCGCGATCTGAAGCGGAAGGCGCGCCAGAAGAAGGACTGGGTGCGGCACTCGCCGGACGGGTTCCGGCCGTCGACGAACCAGACGCGGAAGTAGACGCCTCACTGCCGCGCTGCCGTGCCGCAAAGCGCGCCGCCAGCTCCGGGGGCAACTTGCGAACATCCGAGTTGGCCGTAACCGCGACGGTCACAGTTTTCTTGGTGGTAAGGTCCTTCAGCGTGACTGTGCCCGCAGCTGCGTTTACCGCGGCAAGCGTGCCGGAAAGATTGCGGAACGATCCACTCACCACCTCGTCGGCCTGGATGGATTGTCCGTCATCCGACTTCGCGCCGCGCACTTCGAGTTGATCGCCCGTCTGAATCTGCGCCAGCGTTCCGGGCTTGGCGTCTTCAAACTTAATCGAATCGCCCGCATACCGCCGGAAGGTTGTAGAGGAAGTCGTGTGTACCTGAATCTTCTTCGCGCCGGAAGAGATGGTCACCGTTCCCGCACCGTCATTGGCGTTCACGATGCCGCCCACACCGCGTCGCTGCCAATCCGCCTGTTCGGCGGCGTGCTTCTGGGCGATGTCGCCGGACTTCATCAGGATGACGCGCGTTGCTGTGAAGGCATCGGCCGTGTCGCCGGGCTTGCCCGTGACGAGCACCTTGTCGCCGACGCCGATGTCCGTGAGCGTAATGGTCTGCGCGGCTTTTAGATCAGTCGAGCCGGGTGCGACCTGAAGAACGCGCGCACCGTCGGGCACCGTGATAGTTGCTGAAGCTCCGGCATCGGTAGTCACCGTTAGGCTGTTCCCGGAGATCGTCTTGACCGTTCCCCGCTGCGACGCGGCCACCGGCTTTGCGGGAGCGGCAGGAGCCTGCGCATACCCATTCGTTTGAAGCGGGTACCCGGCGCACACCAGCCAGAGCGATGCGCTCGCAATCCTAAGATAGTTCATCGTCGTCCTTTCCGTGGTCGCGTTCCCCAAAGATCGTATTGAAACATGATCTGAGTACGATCCAAGCGAGAGAAAGTTTCTTCAGCAACAGACTATCGGACAGAGTTTAAGCCAACCTGAAGATCGCGCGAGGTAGCCTTACGCCCCAGGATGCGCCAGTATCACCAAACTGTCGGGGGGCAGAGAGATGCTGTTGCCACTGGCCACGATCTCTGGCCGCGATGCGAGGCAGACCGGCAGCGCATCTTCGTTGGGAATCTCCGCAGGCTCTTTACCCAGGTTGAATGCCACCAACACCTGTGCGCGCCGCATCGTCAACCAACGCTTCTCTTCGTCGAACTTTACCCGAACGTGGCCGAGATCGCCATCGTTGAGCGAGATCGAGTGACGGCGCAGATGGATCAGCGAGCGCACCCACTCAAGCATCTCGCCATGGCTGCCTTCGTGAATCTCGCTCCAATTGAGCTTGGACCGCTCAAAGGTCTCCATCTTTTCAGGATCGGGAACTTGGGCCGGGTCCCAACCGAACGCGGCAAACTCTTTCTTGCGGCCTTCGGAGACGGACTTCGCCATTTCGGGATCGTCGTGGTCGGCGAAGTATTGGAACGGCGTGGAGGCGGCGTACTCTTCTCCTTGAAAGAGCATAGGAATGCACGGCGCGGTGAGCACGATGCCGAGCGCGACTTTGGCTTTTTGTAACCCAACGATGTGCTCCAACCTGTCGCCGGTAGCTCGATTACCCACCTGATCGTGGTTCTGAATGAAGCCGATAAAATGGTGCGCCGAGAGCCCTTCTACCGGGCGGCCGTGGCTGCGATTGCGGTAACTGGAGTATTGACCGTTGTAGGTGAAGACATCTGTCAGCGATTTAGCAAGGTCAGCAAAGGAGCCAAAATCGTCGTAGTAGCCCTTGCCTTGTTCGACGTGCAGCAGGGTGAAGAGGGAGTGATGGAAGTCGTCCGACCATTGCGCGTCCATGCCGAAACCGCCAGCCTCGCGCGGACGAACAAGCAGCGGGTTGTTCAGGTCGCTCTCGGCGATCAAGACCAGCCGGCGGCCCAGCGTAGCCGAGAGCACATCGACCTCGGCTGAAAGCTGTTCCATGAAGTGAATGGCTGAGCGGTCCATGAACTCATGCACCGCGTCCAGCCGCAGTCCGTCCATGTGGTAGTCGCGCATCCACATAAGAGCGTTGTCGATGAAGTAACGGCGCACCTCGTCTGAGCCAGCTTCTTCGAAGTTCATCGCGCTACCCCACGGCGTGTGATGCTTGTCCGTCGTGTAGTTGCCGAACTTGCAGGTATAGTTCCCCACCGGCCCGAAGTGGTTGTAGACCACATCGAGCAGCACGCCGAGACCGCGCGTATGGCAAGCGTCTACTAACCGTTTCAGGCCGTCGGGACCGCCATATCCATCGCGTACGGCAAAGAGCGCTACACCGTCGTAGCCCCAGCCGTGTTCGCCGGGAAAGGCTGCGACCGGCATGATCTCGATGTGGGTGATGCCCAGATCTGCAAGATAATCCAGCCGCTCGATGGCCGAGTCGAATGTGCCTTCTTTGGTAAAGGTGCCAATGTGCAACTCATAGATCACGGCACCGGTGAGCGACGGACCTGGCCATCGTTCGTCGTGCCACTCAAACGCAGACTGATCGTAGATGCGTGACGGGGCGTGTACCCCCATCGGCTGCCATTGGCTGCGCGGATCGGGATACGGCTGCGGATCGTCGTCGATCAGAAAAGCATAATCGGTACCTGGATTGGCGTTCTGTACGGAGACGCGCCACGTCCCATGCTTATCCGGTCCCTCCATCGGAATCGTGCCCGCAACCAGACTAACGGCCACCTTCTTCGCCTTGGGGGCCCATACCGTAAACTCATGCATTGCCAATCTCCTCTTTGATAAACAGCGCCACTGGGAAGCTTTTGAACAGTGTCTCCACCAACGCACGTCCGCCTTCGAGTGCTTCTCCGGTCAACACGTTGCTCCATTTGCCTTGGGGAATTTCGATGGTCGTTCCCTGCCATGCGCCGTCAAGCGTGTAAGGCAAGCGCGGAACCAGCGTTAGCACAGACTCGCCGCGTAGATAGGCGACCACATGATTGGCGGCCGCGCCCTCAACTGCAAGCGAGGCGTATGCGGCGTCCGCGCCGAACCACTCCGGCTTGCGCTTACGTAGCATAAGCGCGCGGTGAATGGTCCAGAGCTTTGGTACGCCTTCATCCATGCGGACCATTGCCGAAGCGGCCGCCTCGGTGCTGTTCAAAGGATCGAGTTGTTTCAAGAGGCTGCGGCGGCACTCGTAGTCCACCGGACGGCGATTGTCGGGATCGACGAGCGAAAGGTCCCACAGTTCGCTGCCTTGGTAAAGGTCGGGTACGCCGGGAGCCGTGTATTTCAGCAGCGTTTGCGCTAGCGAGTTGATGCGGCCCGCATGAAGCACCTTCGCGACAAAACTCTCCAGGTCGGCCGTGAACTCCGGAGAGGCGAGCGTCGCTTCGATGAAGGCATTCATCGCGTCTTCGAAGTCCTTGTTGTTTGCCGTCCAGGTGGTCTGCTGCTTGGCCTCGCGGGTAGCCTTCTGCATATAGGCCTTGGCGCGGTCAAGCGGCAGGGGCCACGCGCCGATCAGCGTCTGATAGAAGAACCATTCCGTATTGCGGTCGGGCAGGCTGTTCGTCCGCAGCTTTTCGTTCATCGCCGACCAGCGTGCAACCGCCGCGGCGAACTCTTCCGGCATCTCGGACAATACCGCCAGCCGCGCACGCACGTCGTCGGAGCGCTTGGTATCGTGTGTCGAAAGTGTCGTCATCGTGAGCGGATGCGTCCGTTGCATGGTGGCCTGATATTCATGGAACTCGGCGACAGAAAGCCCATCTCGGCCAGGATCGCCGCCTACTTCGCACATACTCGTCAGCCGGTTGTAGCAGTAGAAGGCCGTGTCCTCCACACCCTTGGCCATTACCGGGCTGGTGAACTGCTGAAAGCGCATCAGGAACTCGGTCTCGCGCTTGCCGGGGGTCTCGATCGTGAGCACCTTGCAGAGAAAATCGAAGAGACCCGGATCGATGTCCGCGCGCTTGGTCTTCGCGCAGGCTGTCGCTTTCGAGATCTGCTCCCGGTCACTTTCGGCGATCTCATTTCGCTCCGGCACGACATAGGTGCGATAGATCTTGAAGCAGGCGGCGACTTCGCGAAGAGCCCGACGAACCTCGGCGCGTGTGTAGTCGCGCTCGTTGCGGTTGTCCTCGCAGATCTCGACGAAGAGGCTGGTTAGGCGGTTGACGTCGCTGCCTAGCGCCTCCTGTGTTACGGCGATCTTTTTGTCGTGCGCGATCGCGTTGAACTCGGTCGACTCGCCGGTGAAGTCGCCATAGATGCGGTTGAGTTCGGCGAGGCCTTCGGGCTTCACCAGCAGGCCGTTGCAGACGTTCAGGAAGTCGTATCCGCTCGTCCCTTCGATGGGCCAGGACTCCGGCAGGAACTCTCCCGGTTCCAGAATCTTTTCGCCGACTATGTACGCGTTCGGCGCTTTCGCCCGCAGACGCCCGAAGTACTCCAAGGGGTCGCGCAAGCCGTCCGGGTGATCGATGCGGACGCCATCCAGCACGCCACGATCCAGCCAATCTAGGATCAGTGCATGGGTCTCCTCGAAGACGTGCTCGCGCTCCACACGAAGACCGATGAGCGTGTTGACATCGAAGAAGCGGCGGTACCCAAGCTGCTGATCGGCGGTCTTCCAGTAAGCGAGCCGGTAGTTTTGCTGGTTGAGGAAGTCGTCTAGCCCGTCGTGGTTCGCGTTCAGCTCGCCGACTGCCTGGTCGATAGCCTCGCAGACGCCTTCCTCCTCCGAGCACAGGCGGGCCAGCAGGCTGAAGAGCACAACCTTGTCCCGGTGCCGCGCCATGATCTTGTTGCGGTCCCACGACGCCGGCTCGGGCAGACGGCGAAACGAGATGGCCAGAAAGCTGAGCAGATCGCTTTTGGCATACTCTGCAGCGCGCATCAGGATGACCGGCAACGACCGAGGGGCCACTGGCAAGGACTGGCTCGCCACCTCGACCACAAACGCCGTGCCGCTCCGTGCCACCGTGATGCCACCCGATTGCAGCACACGACCATACTGATCGCCCAGCACCGGCACCAGCACCTTGTCACGAAGACGCTCTTCCTGCGGCTGCCAGTCGATGTCAAAGAACGAGGCGTACCGGCTGGCGGTGCCGTTCTCGAGAACATCCCACCAGTAGCGGTTCTCCGCACCAAGCGACATGTGGTTCGGCACAATGTCGAGCACCTGGCCTAGACCAAGTTCGCCCAGAATACGGCACAGACGGCCATGCGCCGCCCGGCCGCCCAACTCATCATTAACCCGTTGGTGATCCACCACGTCATAACCGTGCATACTTCCCGGGGCCGCCTGAAGATAGGGCGAACAATAAACGTGCGTGACGCCAAGGTCGTGCAAGTAGAAGGCGGAAGCCGCCGCGTCGTCAAAGGTGAAGCCTTTGTGCAGTTGCAGACGGTAAGTGGAAAGTGGTGTTTTGGGCATGGTTTATTAGCGCCGATCGTCATCCTGTTAGAGAAGGGAGATGCCAGCACGGATCACGCGAGGCTGTGTGTCAGCCTTCTTAGAGCAATCGGTGAGCGGACGGGTTGCACCTACTTGTCAGGCACCCATTCTCCCGCAAGAGCAAACGCCGCGTGGGCCAAGGCGATATGCGATAACGCCTGTGGGAAGTTCCCGACCATGCGCTTGGTCTTGGGGTCGTACTCTTCCGACAGCAGCCCGACGTCATTTCTCAGGGCGAGCAGGCGTGCGAAGAGCGCATGCGCATCGTCCTTGCGCCCGATGAGATAAAGACAGTTCACCAGCCAGAAGCTGCACGCCAGAAACGCTCCTTCGCCTCCGCTTAGCCCATCCCCCGACGTCTTGGTGTCGTACCGCAACAGGAATCCATCGCGCAATAAGTGCTTTTCAATCGCCTCCACCGTGCCCACGATCCGCGGATCGTCCGGTGGCAGAAAGCCCACAAGGGCGATCCGCAAACACGAGGCATCCAAATCTTTCGATCCGTAGCTCTGCGTAAAGCTGTTCAGCTTTTTGCTAAAGCCTTTTTCACAAACTTCCTTGTGGATCGTATCTCGATTCTTGATCCATTTCTTAAGGTCGTCATGGTCGTGGTCATGCAATTGCGCTTGCTTGATGGCGCGATCGAGCGCGACCCACGCCATCACCTTCGAGTAGGTAAAGTGCCGTCGCGGCCCCCGCACCTCCCAGATACCTTCATCCGGCTCTGTCCAAATCTGGCAGAGATGATTCACCAACGAGGCTTGAAGAGAGCTGACCGATACCCGAATGTTGTCTTCCTCCGCCTCCGGGGTCTTCGTGAGCGCCTCTGCCACTTCACCGAAGACATCGAGCTGAAATTGATCGACCGCACCATTGCCGATTCGTACCGGCTTCGAGTTTTCGTAGCCCGGCAGCCAATCGGCGATCCACTCCGGGAGCTGCCGCTCACCATGAATGCCGTACATGGTTTGCACCTGTTCTGGCGAGCCCGCCACCGCGCGCAGCAGCCAGCGCCGCCATGCAACGGCCTCTTTCGTGTAACCGGCGCTTATAAGCACAAGCAGCGTGAAGGCTGTGTCACGCAGCCAACAATATCGATAGTCCCAGTTGCGCTCTCCGCCGATCCTTTCCGGCAGAGACGTGGTAACCGCGGCGACGATGCCACCGGTCGGCTGATAAGTCGACGCTTTCAACGTCAATAGCGAACGCTCGACCGCATCGGCATACTTGCCGCGATACCGATTGCGTTCCGCCCACCGCGTCCAAGTTGCCGCAGTCTCGTCGAGTGTGCGGGCGACATCGAATTCCTTTGGAACTTCGTCAAGCGCGGGAGAATAAACCAGCGTAAAGGCCACCGTCTCGCCCGCCTTCAGTGTGAACTCACTGATCGTCGATAGACCTTCGCCTTCAAGCTTGAGGTGCCCGTCGCCTCTACGCCGTGCACGCAAAATCACTCTGTCCGTACCGGCGACGGCGTGTAGCTCCTGTTCTTCTTGCGTCACCCACGGCACGGTACGACCGTAGTCGAAACGAACCGTGAGGTTCATCCGCATATCGACCTTGCCGCGCAAACAGGTCACTAATCGCACAACGCACGAGTCACCCTTTGCCGTCTCGTCTGCCAGAGGCGGCATAAAATCCGTTAGCAGCACCTCACCGTCCGAGGTCTCAAGCCGTGTTTCGAGGATCATAGTGTGCGGACGATATTGGCGCGTACAGGCGATGATCTTCTTTACCGGCGCGATCTGCCAGTGACCATGATCGCGGCTGCCCAAGAGCGCGGCAAAACACGCGCCCGAGGCGAAGTTCGGCCAACAGAGCCAATCGATCGATCCGGTCTTTGACACCAGCGCGCCGGTCCTACAGTCCCCGATCAAGGCATAATCTTCAATCCGGGAGCCATGCAGCTGAGCAGCCTTCCGCATCCTGTTTTTGTCCACGCGCCTGATCTCCTTTAATGTCATGCCTGCCTGCAACCGCTCGTAAAAACTGAGGCATCCGTATACGGGTAGGCATAGGATGCGCGGCGAGGCCGTTGCGCCAGTCTACAAAATGGCAAGACGCCAGTCTATAAATGGTAAGATCGGAGTTCCATGAAACCAGTTGAGGGCCGCAAGCGCATCGTCATCGAGGAGGTTCAGCCGCAGGTGAACGGCGGCCGCTATCCTGCCAAGCGCATCCTGGGCGACCAGGTGGAGATTACCTGTGCGGCTTTTGGGGATGGCCACGATCATGTCGCTGGACGTATCCTCTTCCGCAAACAAGGGGAGCGGCGCTGGCGGACAACTCCCTTGACGGCTACGAACAATGATCTGTGGACAGGCAGTTTTCACGTCGATCAACTGGGCCCGTGGGAGTACAGCATCGAGGCTTGGATCGACCACTTCGACACCTGGGCCGACGACCTTAAGAAGCGCCTTGCTGCCCAACCCGACCCCAAAGAGCCGGCTCAATCGGCTCAGCCTCAGGACATCCCGCTGGCTCTGCGTTCCGGTGCGCTGCTGCTGGAGAAAACCGCCGCCCGCGCCAAAGGTACCGACCGGAAGAACCTTGCGGAGATCGTTACCTCGCTTCGCTGGATGGCAGATCAGAATGCAGCCTTCTACGAGAACCCGATCACTGACGAGATCATGGAATTGGCAGCGCGCTACCCCGACTTGACCCTAGCCACTCGCTATGAACACGAGCTGCCGCTATGGGTCGACCGCAAACTCGCTCGTTTCTCTACCTGGTACGAGCTTTTTCCGCGGTCCGCCTCTCCCGAGGGAGACCGCCACGGCACGTTGAAGGATGTCGGAGCGCGGCTGCCGGAGATTGCCGCCATGGGCTTCAATGTCCTCTATATGCCGCCGATCCATCCTATTGGGGTAGCGTACCGCAAAGGACCGAACAACTCCGTAACCGCGCAGCCCGGCGATTATGGCAGTCCCTGGGCTATCGGCGCATCCGAGGGCGGCCACAAGGCTATTCTTCCCGAACTGGGCACGATGCGGGACTTTACGGAACTCTCCGCCGCCGCGGCGACCCATAGTATCGAACTTGCCCTCGACATCGCCTTCCAGTGCTCTCCGGACCACCCTTGGGTGAAAGAGCACCCGGACTGGTTCATCATCCGCCCGGACGGTTCCATCCAGTATGCCGAGAATCCGCCCAAGAAGTACCAAGACATTTATCCTCTGAACTTTGAGTCTCCCGATTGGCGCGGACTTTGGGAGGAACTGTACTCCGTCTTTATGTTCTGGGTGGAGAAGGGCGTCAGTGTATTTCGGGTCGACAACCCCCATACCAAGGCCCTGCCCTTCTGGGAGTGGTGCATCGCTGAAATTCATAAGACCAACCCGGAAGTGATCTTTCTTGCCGAAGCTTTCACGCGGCCCCATGTTATGTACTCCCTTGCGAAGGCAGGCTTCACGCAGAGCTACACCTACTTCACCTGGCGTACTGAAAAGGAAGAGCTACAGACCTACTTCGAAGAGATTACGAAGCCGCCCGTTACCGACTTCTTCCATCCGAACATCTGGCCCAACACGCCTGACATTCTTCATGAGTCGCTCCAAACCGGAGGCCGTCCAGCCTTCATGCAGCGGCTCATTCTGGCAGCTACTCTCGGCGCGAACTACGGCATATACGGACCGGCGTTTGAGCTCTGCGAAGGCCGTCCCGCCAAGTCTTCCTCCGGTAAGACTGGCTCGGAAGAATACCTCGACAGCGAAAAATACCAGCTGCGGACCTGGAACCGCGAAGATCCGCAATCTCTCGCTCCGCTCATCACCCGCATCAACCGCATCCGCCGCGATAATCCCGCACTCCAAGCCGACGGGTCGCTCCACTTCCATCCCGTCGACAATCCGCACATTATGGCTTACAGCAAGCGCGATGGCGACAACGTGATTCTGGCGGTTGTCAACCTCGATCCGCACAACGAGCAGACTGGCTGGGTTGAGCTTGACCTAAAGCACCTCGCGTTAGCCGGCACCACTCCGAATGAGCCCTTCCTCGTCGAAGATCTGCTCACCGGCGCGCAATATACCTGGAATGGCCGGAGCAACTACGTCGCCCTTCGCCCCGAAGTCATGCCCGCGCATGTGTTTAGGGTTGGTCGGGTTTCCGCATAACTGACTGAACAGCCTCTTGCAGTCGCACGTTACGCATCGACTCACGCGCCCGCTTGCCGAAGGCATTCATCCGGGCGATGGATTGCACTTTTTCCTCCCACTTCTTGCGCTGCAAAAACTGCCGCATGGAAGCTTTGGCTTTTGCGTTGAACGCCGCTTTGTCCTCGGGAGTGTTGGTCATTCAATTAATCCTACTTGAGGAAAATGCGTTGGTAGCAAGTTGGCGGCACGCTGTGCCAACGTATGCCGCATGAGAACTCTTTCAAGCGCGTAGCGGTCCACAGCGTTCTGCTCAAGGGAACATGTTAACCCGCAGGAGGTCCTTGCCCCTGCCGGTTTGGATTGCGATGGCGCAAAGATGCTCAGCCGTGAAGACGCGCGTAGAAACAACTCCGAAGTCAACTTTGATCGCAGAATCAATGGCTTCGGAAATCAGGGCATTGGCATCGGTCAGTATTTGCAAGGGCCACTCGTCAAAGCGGACATATTCCCGTTCGACGACGCCTCCAAGCGAGATCAGCTTTCGGTAGATCGGGGCTAATGAAATCAGCCCTCCGGCTTCTGTCGGCAACACGGTGAACGCATCCACATCCTCGGTCTGCATCGCTTCGATGTAAAACGATGCTCCGATGGCACCGCCGATCGCATAGTTCTCAATCAATCGAGCTTCTAGCAAATGGTTCAACGCTCTGAGAACAGACTCCATGTAAATCTCGCCTCTGCTAGTGACTGTCGTAGTATCTCCCACAGCTTCGGATTCTGCATCCAATCCCACGAAGCTCATGGAGACTTACGAATTGAAGAAAGCCGGCAGCGCTACTGATCCCCTCTGGTACAAAGACGCCGTCATCTATGAGATTCATGTTCGCGCCTTTATGGATTCGAACGGGGACGGCATCGGCGACTTCCAGGGCCTGCTCTCGAAGCTCGACTACCTCCAGGATCTCGGCGTCACCTGCCTCTGGCTGCTTCCCTTTTTTCCGTCGCCCTTGCGCGACGACGGCTACGACATCATGGACTACAACGATGTCAATCCAAGCTACGGGACGATCGCCGACTTCCAGCAGGTGCTGAACGAAGCTCACTTGCGCGGGATGCAGGTGATGATTGAGTTGGTCATCAACCACACCTCCGACCAGCACCCCTGGTTTCAAGCCGCCCGTAATGCGCCGCCCGGTTCACCCGAGCGCGAAATGTATGTCTGGTCCGACACCCAAGAGCTCTATAAGGGCGTCCGCATCATTTTCACTGACACTGAGAAGTCCAATTGGACGTGGGACGAGGTGGCCCAGCAGTTCTACTGGCACCGCTTCTTCTCGCACCAGCCCGATCTCAACTTTGACAATCCGCGTGTCATGGACGAAGTCCTCAACGCTATGCGCTTCTGGATGGACATGGGCGTCGACGCCCTCCGCCTGGACGCCATCCCCTACCTCGTCGAGCGTGACGGTACCTCCTGCGAGAACGTCCCCGAGACCCACGTCAAGATCAAACAGATACGCGCAGTCATCGACGCCGAATACGAGAACCGCCTGGTATTGGCCGAAGCCAATATGTGGCCCGAAGACGTCCGCCCCTACTTTGGCGACGGTGACGAGTGCCAGATGGCATTCCACTTTCCCCTGATGCCACGCATCTACATGGCGCTTCGCCAAGAAGACCGCCTGCCCATCACCGACATCATGGCGCAAACCCCGGACATCCCGGACAACTGCCAATGGGGCCTTTTCCTCCGCAATCACGACGAGTTAACACTTGAGATGGTCACCGACGACGAGCGCGACTACATGAATCTCGCGTACGCCGCCGACCAGCGTATGCGGATCAATGTGGGCATCCGCCGCCGCCTTGCACCGCTGGTGGACAATAATCGCCGTCGCATCGAGCTCCTCAATTCCCTTCTGCTCTCCTTTCCTGGGACTCCCATTATGTACTACGGCGACGAGATCGGGATGGGTGACAACATCTACCTGGGCGACCGCAATGGCGTCCGCACGCCTATGCAGTGGAACTCCGACCGCAACGCCGGCTTCTCGAAGGCCGTGCCCGCCAAGCTTTACTTCCCCGTCATCATGGACCCGGTCTGGGGCTATCAGGCCATCAACGTCGAGGCCCAGCAGTCCGACCAGTCGTCCCTGCTGCACTGGACCCGCAACATGATTGCGTTGCGGAAGCTCTTCCAGGTCTTCGGCCGCGGCACGCTTGAGTTCCTCCACCCGGAAAACCGTAAAATTCTTGCCTATATCCGCCGCTACGATCCATACGCCACCTCTGCCCAGGAGACGGCGCTGACCCCTCCCGCCGACACCGTCAACGTTGGTGAGACCGTTCTTTGCGTGGCTAATCTTTCGCGCTTCGCCCAGCCCGTCTCTCTGGACCTTAGCCAGTTTGCAGGCATGGTGCCCGTTGAGATGCTTGGCTATGTCACCTTCCCGACCATCAGCGCCGCACCCTATCCGCTCACCATTGCTCCATACTCCTTCTTGTGGCTGGAGCTTCAGCCAGCAGCCCAGCAAATCGAGCCTCCCGTGCCTGTAAAAACGGCGGATACAGAAGATGAAAGCTCAGCCCTCGACCTGCTCACCAAAGGCTGGGACGGCCTGCTCTCTGGGCACGGTCTCAAGCTCCTACGGGATACGCTGCCCAAGTACCTTCTACAGCAACGCTGGTTTGGCGCAAAGTCCCGCACGATCGAGAACGTAGAGGTGAAGGAGTGGATCGAGCTGCCCAGTCTCAGCTCCCAGGCTACGGCTTCCCACCCGGCCAGTTCTGACCCGTTGATCTTGCCTTCTAGCGCGCTGCCCTCCGCCAGCACCCTCGGTCCGGCGATCTTCTTCCTTAAGCTTCGCTACACCGACGGCGCGAAAGACACCTACCAGCTGCCGCTCGCCTTTACCGTCGGCAGCGAAGCCGAAAAGCTCCTGGCCAACGCTCCGCGTACCGTGCTTGCGACCCTTAACACGCCCACCGGCATAGCTGTCCTGCACGATGCTGTGAACCGCGAAGATCTGTGCCAGACGCTGCTTGCCCTCATCGAAGGCCAGACCATTCTTCCGCTCAGCACCGTCTCGACCGCCGCTCTCGACATAGCCGCCTCCCTCAGCGCAGCCGAAACCGGCGAGACCGCCACCCAAGCCCTTGCCTCCGGTGCCGCCGAAGAGGTTCTCTTCCACCCTGAACGCGAGGCCGCTCACGTTCATCTGCGTCCGCACGAGCTCTACCCTGAGGCCGACGCGTCCACCCTGCAAGGTCCTCGTGACATCGTGCGCGGCTTCAAGAGCAACGTCTTCGATGTGCTTCGTGGCACCGCTCCTCTCCCCGCCCGCACCGGCTCGGCGGAGCAGTCCAACACTTCCATCCTCTATGGCGGCAAGCTCATCATGAAGCTGTTCCGTCGCCTCCAACCCGGTGAAAATCCCGACACGGAGATTGGTCGCTTCCTTACCGATGTAGCACACTTCCCAAATATCGCCCCATTCCTAGGCGACATCACACTTTCCTCAAACAAGGGCGAACCTACTACTCTCGCTATGCTCCAGGGTCTGGTCGCCAATGAGGGGGACGGCTGGGAGTGGACGCTCGACGAGCTTGGCCGCTTTTACGAGTCCTCGGCCACCTGCCCCGCTCCAAGCCACCTCGGCGGTGCTGCCAGCTTTCTTTCTGACATGCCCCTGCCCCGTGAAGCACGCGAGCACGCTGGTCTCTACCTCGACGCCGCCGCGCTTCTGGGCCGCCGGACCGCTGAGATGCATCTCGCGCTCGCCACACCCACGGACAATGCCGCCTTCGTCGCGGAACCTTTCACTCTCGACGATCTGAAGCGCGACGCCAGACGGATCGACACGCAGATCAACCATACGCTTGACGCCCTCAAGCGCGGCATGTCCCAGCTCACCGACCTTACCGCCGATGCCGCTGCGCTTCTTCTCTCGCAGCGCATCGACCTGTTCGCGCGCGCCCACGCTATATCCTCGACTCCACCTGAAGCCTCTGGCCAGCGCACCCGCATTCATGGCGATTACCACCTTGGGCAGATATTGCGCGCTAAGAACGACTTCGTGATTCTCGACTTCGAGGGCGAGCCAGCTCGCTCTCTTGCCGATCGCCGCACCAAGCAGTCACCGCTCAAGGATGTCGCTGGGATGCTCCGTTCCTTCTCCTACGCCGCCTACGCCGGGCTCGACAAGTTCACGCAGCGGCACCCTGAGGCGGCCCGCACCATCGAGCCATGGGCCCAGCTGTGGCAGAACGCCGCCTCCACCGAGTTCCTCCGCGCCTACAAAGGCGCTATCGCCGCCAAACCGCATCTCATTCCACAGGCCGCCGAGGCGCAGTTGCTACTGAATGCCTATCTGCTGGAGAAATCGCTCTACGAACTGCTGTATGAATTGAACAACCGTCCGGCGTGGGTCCGCATTCCGCTCACCGGCATTCTCGCTCTGCCCAAGTAGCCCCGCGCCACTGTAAGGACGATCCTCCCGATGGCCCCTCTCGAAACTATCGCCGCTCCACTATTTACGCCAGCCGATACCGCGACCGTTCCCGGCCTGCTGGTCAGCTTAGCCTCGCAATCGCCCGAGGGCCTGGAAGCCACATTCGCCAACCTGGCACAGGCTTTTCCGGGTCAAACTGTGCTCGTCGCCACGCCCGACGCCGGACATGAATCCTCCTCAGCACATGATGGCCTTCGCGTACTTCCCTATGCGGCGTCAGCAACATCCTCCGCTTCCTGGGTGCTTAACGCTGCTGACTATCTCCACACCTTCAAGCTCGCAAAGGAGCATCAGGCCACCACCTGCCTTCTTCTCGGCGGGGAGGCCCATTCCCTCCATCCTGGAGCGCTGCGTGAGCTCGCTCTTGCCGCCATGCACGCCGATCTCGCAGTCGCCCGTTACCACATGGGACCACGCGAAGGACTCGTCAACTCCGCCATCCTCTATCCCGTCACGCGCGGAATCTTTGGCACAGCACCACGCTTTCCCTTGGCTATCGATTTAGGTCTATCGATGCGTCTGACCGAGCGTCTCGCCGCCACGGCGCAACGGTTCACGGCCGCCAATCAAACCGACGCTCTGATCTGGCCTGTCTCGGAAGCGGCTGCCGCCAACTATACAGTGAGCGAGGTCGAAGTCGGCACGCGCGCACTGCCCGCTCCGGATTCGCCCGATCTCAACTCGCTGCTTGCTCACATCGCCGGCTCGCTCTTTGCCGAGGTGGAGGCGAAGGCCACTTTCTGGCAGCGTTCCCGGAGCACGCCTCCGGCCACCTCGCTCACTACGCAGACGGTCCACGGTTCCATGCCCGATGTTCAGCCGATGCTCGACTCCTTCCGCCTCGCTTACACGAATCTTCACGAAATCTGGTCCCTTGTTCTTCCGCCCAATTCACTGCTCGGCCTCAAGCGCCTCTCCATCGCACCCGCATCCAGCTTCCGAATGGCCGAATCGCTATGGGCGCGTATCGTCTACGACTTCA
The DNA here is from genome assembly GCA_965277085.1 of Acidobacteriaceae bacterium. Classification (GTDB taxonomy): domain Bacteria; phylum Acidobacteriota; class Terriglobia; order Terriglobales; family Acidobacteriaceae; genus Edaphobacter. The sequence continues at coordinate 2,830,337 of OZ255708.1, read as the reverse complement.
TTCTGGCGTACCGCCTCCGCACGCTGAATCGAGGTCACCTGCTGGGCGCGCTCACGCCGCTGTACCTCGCCTGGGTCGCCTCACATATCCAATTCGTCCAAAGCGGTACCGCGCCCGAGACCCACATTGAAGCGCAGGCCGCCGCCTTCGAGGCCGAAAAACCGTACCTCGTCTCGCGCTGGCGCTGGCCTGACCGCTTCAATCCATGATTCGTCCTTGCCTCTTTCCATCCGCAAGTGAACACACCCCAGTTGTGAAGTTCTGCTTCAACGGAGTTCCCAGATGATCCAGATCACGCCCCACATCGCCGCACTCGCCCTCTCCCTCTTCCAGCAGGCCGCACAGCCGCCGCTTTACGATCCCGCGCCTGCCCAACAGCCGGTGTATGCCGATACCAGCTCCATCTGGGGCCACATGACAGACGCTCTGCAACAGTCGGTCTACCGGGTTACCTCGCTGTTGGTTAGCGTATTGCCGGGTCTGCTTGCGCTCATCATCGCCTTGGTCGTACTGACTGCCATCGGCATGGGTCTTAGCTGGGTGCTTCGAAAAATCCTCACCAGTCTCAAGTTCGACGACCGGTTCGCTTCCACGCAGAATACCGGCGTCGCCGACTGGTCGCCGTCCGCCAGCCCCACGGCCCTCGTTGGCCGAATCGCCTTCTGGGGATGCGTGCTGCTGGGCGTAGTCATCGGCGTCTCCGCCTTCGACGCCTCGTATGCCACCGGTTCCGCGCTCAACTTCTCATTTCTTCCCTACTTTACCCATGCGATCAGCGCGCTTTTCCTTCTTATCGTAGGGAACGTCATTGCCCGCTTCCTCGCTCGCTCCATCCTGATCGGAGCCGTCAATGCCCAGCTCCAGTACGCCCGCTTCCTTTCGCTCGGAGTTAAATGGCTTGTGCTTGTGCTCACCGTTGCTATGGTTCTCGACCACCTTCAGATCGGCGGCACGGTGATCGAACTCGCTTTCGGCATCCTTTTCGGCGGCATCGTGCTCACTCTTGCGCTCGCCGTGGGTCTTGGTTCGCGCGACATCGTTAGCCGTTCTTTGGAGCGGAACGTGGAACGGCCCGAAGTGCGGCCCACGCCCTTTCCCGTAGAGTCCACCAACCAAGCTCAAGCGCGCGAAACCCTCCGGCACTTCTAATCGCTGTATCTACGCTCGACTTCCAAGGGTGCGCATCGCAAGTGGGCGTTGGCTGTGCCTTCTGTCAAAAGTAGGCCTCCTACATATTTTTCTTGGTTCCCACACGCGGGCACGTTACGATCATCACCGTGGAGTAACCGTCTTGTCGCGTCTACTCGTTATTCCGCACTGAGGATCGTTATGGCTCCCCGAAAGACTTCGAAGAAGACACCCGCACCCCGTTTCTCCACGCAAGACCAACAGGTGCTACCGGGTAGCGAGAAGGCACCTTTCGCCATTCCCGCGAACGCGCAGGTCGCACCCGCTACGGGGAAGGTCACCGTCTCCGTTGTGGTACAGCGAACATCGCCAATCGACCCCAGAACGCTGGGGAAGGTGCGCCTTTCGCGGGCCGAGTACACCAAGGCCCACGCCGCCGACAAAGCCGACCTGAAGCTCGTCCATGCCTTCGCCGCCGATTTCGGACTCACCATCGAAAAAGACACGCCCAAGCCTGAGCGACGGACGGTCCTCGTCTCCGGCTCTGTCGCCAATATGCAAAGGGCGTTCGGCGTCCAGCTTAAGCAGGTCACGGATGGCGCAACAAGCTATCGCGTTCGCGAGGGATTCATTTACATCCCTGGCGAACTGATGGGCAAAATCGTCGCCGTGCTCGGCCTGGACAATCGCCCGCAAGCCAGAGCTCACTTCCAGATGCAAAAAAGCGCGCCTCCCGAACCGGGCGGTGCTATCCTCCCCCACGGCGCGCAGGCCGCCTCATCCTACACGCCCGTCCAGGTCGCCGCGCTCTACGGCTTCCCCACGACTGGCGCGACCGGGCAGACCATTGGCATCATTGAACTAGGCGGCGGCTACAAGACAGCAGACATCACCGCCTACTTCAAGTCGCTCGGCATCAAGGCTCCCACCGTCACAGCCGTCTCGGTCGACGGCGGCAAGAATAAATCCGATGGTCCCAACGGTGCCGACGGCGAAGTCATGCTCGACATTGAAGTCGCCGGTGCCGTCGCGCCTGGGGCCAAGATCGTCGTCTACTTCGCTCCAAACACCGACCAGGGCTTCATCGACGCCATCGCGTCCGCCGTGCACGACACCAAGAACAAGCCAAGCGTCATCTCCATCTCCTGGGGCGGCCCGGAGAACAGCTGGACCCAGCAATCGCTCACTGCGCTCGACGCCGCCTGTCAGTCCGCCGCCGCCCTCGGCATTACCATCACCGCCGCTTCGGGAGATAACGGTTCCACCGACGGCACCTCTGCCAACGTGGTCGATTTTCCCGCTTCCAGTCCGCACGTCCTCGCCTGTGGCGGCACCAAGCTCGTCGGTTCCGGCTCCACTATCACTTCCGAGGTTGTTTGGAACGACAATCCAACCTCCAGCGCCACAGGGGGCGGCGTTAGCACCAACTTTCCCTTGCCCACATGGCAGGCCAACGCGAACGTCCCGAAGAACGGCACGTACGCGGGACGAGGTGTCCCCGATGTCGCGGGCGATGCCGATCCCAATACCGGCTATAACATTCGGGTGGACGGCAATAACTACGTCATCGGCGGAACCAGCGCGGTCGCTCCGTTGTGGGCTGGCCTGATCGCCGTGAGCAACGCCGCTAATAAAAAGTCAGCGGGCTTCATCCATCCCACCGTCTACGCCACAAAGGGCAAAGCTGCGTTTCGCGACATCACCCTAGGCAACAATGGCGGCTACACGGCCTGTCCCGGCTGGGACCCTTGCACCGGCCTCGGCTCTCCAATCGGCGCAAAGATTGTTGCTCTCTTGGGAGGAACTGCCATTGCGCCCACAAAATCCGCCGCTAAGAAGAGTTCCGCTCTCGCGACGCCGTCAAAATCAACTACAAAGAAGAGCGCCAGCAAGGCAACTTAAGAAAAGTTGATGCAACGCATGCCTATAGCCGCTCCGCGATGTGATGCAGCCGTTCGAGGCGAGTAGCTATCGCCGCCTGACTCTACATGACGAGCTCGAGGGTGACCTGCTGCTTGTCGTCGCAGCCTATTACACGGAAGATCGGCGGCCGGCAAGCGTCTGACGTTCTGCAAGATACTGCCACGTGTCGTTCACTCGCGTACCTTTTGATCCCGGTCGAAAAGCTTCGCCGAGTTTGGCTTCGACCGAGGCAATCTGCAAGAGACCGGTCGACGAACATGCAATTCTGAGCCGCCAATATAAGGTCTGGTCCGTTTAACGTGCGGGTACCGTGGTCTTTCTGAACGGCTCTTCTTGGCTCATAGTTTTTATAACTCAGCTAATTGCGCACAGAATTGACTCTCACGCAGTGCGCGGAGCATCTTTCTTCCCGGATCACAATGCCGTCGCTCAAGCGTTTCTATTGCAATTGCCAAGGACAAATGATGAACGTTCCGTCACCCAAGAAATCAAGCTTTATTCTGTTCGCCATGGTTGCGTTCTTTGCATTCGCTGGTAGCGTCACCGCGCAGAATAGTTCAGGTACCATCCTTGGCGCAGTTTCCGACACTGCAGGGGCTCGAGTTCCAGGCACAACGATCATCGTCACGAACGTCGATACCGATTCCGTCGTAACCCTCACCACCGACACGCGGGGAGCCTACACCGCTCCTATCTTGCCGATTGGCCGCTATCGCGTGGAAGCGCGGCATGAGGGCTTTAGCACTACCATCATAGGACCGATCACGCTGACCGTTGGGCAGCAGGCAGTAGTCGACGTCTCGCTCACGGTGGGCGCTGTCACGCAGACGGTCACGGTCAATGAAAATGTACCGCAAGTTGACACCGCGGACAGCTCGCTTCGGTGGCTAGTCGGACAGGATCAGATGCAGAATTTGCCACTCAACGGCCGCAATTTTGTACAACTCACGCTTCTCACTCCCGGCATTCAGCCTGTTCCGCAGGAGAACAGCGAGGGTGGAACCGCGTTGGTGCCCTTCGGATTCGGCAACCCACAGCGTTTTTCAGTTGCAGGCGGACGTCCGCAGGGGCAACTCTTCTTGCTGGATGGAACCGACACGGCCGGTGTATGGGGCAATGGAACAGGCGTCAACATGGCAGGCACCTCGCTTGGCGTCGATGCTATTGCTGAGTTCGCCGCACTAACCGACACGTACAGCGCGAACTTTGGCGGCAACGGTGGAGTGATCAACGCGGTCTTTCGGTCCGGGACCAACCAGCTCCATGGCTCCGCATACGAGTTCGCTCGCAACAGCGCTCTGGACGCAAGCGAACACTTCAAGCAGGCAGGCACCGGAACCCTTCCCTTTAGTCGCAACCAGTTCGGGGGAACCCTGGGTGGGCCATTCCGTAAGGATAAGACGTTCTTCTTCGCAAATTATGAAGAATTAAATCAAAAACTCCTGCAAACTTCTATCTCAACTGTCCCCGGCGCGGCCTTTCGCCAGGGCATTCTCCCCTGCTCGCAGACCTTTTACTACATAGCTGCAATCGGAGTCTGCGCGTACCCAGGAACGACATCCCCAACGAGTCCGGTAAACGTTGGTGTCAACCCGAAGGTTGCAGGGTATCTCGCCGCCTTCCTGCCGCCGAACGGAGCGACTTTCGCGGATGGCAGCGCGCAGAATTTTACGCAACTCTCCTATCCGGTCGCCGAGCATTACGGAGTCGTAAAGATCACGCATAACTTTTCCGCTTCGGACAGCCTACTCGCGAGCTATAACATCGATGACGGCGCCATCAAGTCATACGCGACGCCAACCGTTGCCGACTTCGATACGCAGCGCAACCAGACGTTCACGCTTGAGGAACGAAAGATCTTATCGCCAAAGCTACTGAATGTCGCTCATTTTTCTTTGGTCCGATCCAAGATCGTCGTGTCGTCTGAGTACAACCCTACGTTCAACATTGTGGCTGGCTCGGGATACAACGGCAACATTTCGGTGACAGGCCTAACTACACTCGGGGCTGAAGATGGCGCGATTAAAGCGGTGAATCGGTACACAGTCAGCGATCAGGTGAGTCTCACCAAGGCCGCCATTCGCTGGATCTCGGGCTGCAAGCGGTGCGCCATCAGATTAACGCCAATATTCCCATCATTACTGGCGGCGAGTTCCCTTACGCCCCTATCCCGCTATCGGCCACCGCCACCCTGCCTGCGTATCAGGAGTTTCTCACCAACACAGCGCTCGTGTTCGCCGGTGTACCACTCAGTGCGTCCGATTCTTTGCGCGACATGCGGCATACCAATCTAGCCGCCTACATACAAGACAGATGGCAGGTCACTCCCGCCTTACCTTCAATCTGGGCCTACGTTACGACTTCGAGACCAATCCAATTGAAACTCACAATAAGCTGTACAACCTGACGAACATTCTGACTAATAAGGACTTCGTCAATGTAAGCCATGCCTTCGCAAGCAACATTACCGCCAAGAATTTTGAGCCCCGCATCGGCTTCGCCGATGACGTTTTCGGTAATCAGAAGACGTCTATCCGAGGAGGCTTTGGCATCTTCGACGATCTGCCCCTCGAAATGCAAATTGCCATTTCCTACTTGTTCAACAATCCCATCTATAGCATTGAGACGATTCTGCTCCCAAACAGCCCGAACCCGTTAGGTGGTGGAGGAATCAATGTAACTGGCCTGCCCAGTGGCCCGCAACTTACGGATTACAACACCAAGCGCAATGCCTCAATTATGCAGTACAACCTGAACGTGCAGCAGGATTTGACTCATGGCTTGATCCTTACGGCCGGCTATGTTGGTTCGAAGGGAGCCAATTTGTTCACCGGACAGGAGACTAACGGATGCCTTCCGACGAGGACAATTGGCAGTGGAATGTATATTCGTAACTACGCCAGCTCCGCCACCTGCCCCACCCCGAACCCAGCTTAGGAAGCGTTGTGCTGCGGCGAGCAATCGGAAACTCAAACTACAATTCGGCTGTGGTGTCGCTTGATCATGCAGCCGGCAAGTACGCGACATTCCGCACGGCTTATACCTATTCCAGGTGCTTCGACGTTGGCTCTTACTACACCGGCAATGACGCGATTGGGCCCAATGGTGGTACGGCGGGCTTACAGCCTGGAAGCCTAATTATGCGCTTCACAGCGCGGCCAAAGGACCGTGCGACTTCGATCTGCGGAACAATTGGACCAAGTCCGAGTACAACAAGCAGCTTGAGCAATCGATGGGACGCCTCCGCACCGACGTGATCGACCTGGTGCAGTTTCACGAAGTCATTCGCATGGAAGACCCCGACCGCATCTTCGCCGACGGAGGCGCGCTCGAAGCCGCTGTGTCCGCGCGTCAGGCGGGCAAGATCCGCTACATCGGCTTCACCGGTCACAAAGATCCCGCCGTCCACCTTCGCATGTTTGAAACCGCGCAGAAGCATGGCTTCCACTTCGATACAGTCCAGATGCCCGTCAACGTCATGGACGCCCACTTCCGGTCGTTCGCCAAAGAAGTCATCCCCGTGGCCCAAAAGCAAGGCACAGCGGTCCTCGCCATGAAGACCTTCGGCGACCACTTCATCCTCGATTCCAAGACCGTCGAGCCGATAGAAGCTCTTCATTACGGCCTTACGCAACCTGTCTCGGTCGTCATTACTGGCATCGACAAGCCCGAAATCCTCCAGCAGGCTCTAACCGCAGCCAAAACTTTCAAGCCGCTGACGCAAGCGCAGATTGCGGGTATCCTCTCCCGCACGGAGCAAGCCGCGATGTCGGGCAAGTTCGAGCTCTTCAAGACAACGCCGCACTTCGACGGTACCGCCGCCAATCCAAAATGGCTCGGATAGGCGTATACCTTTTACAAGGAACTGGCGTCGGCCGAGACTTGGCCGCGCACGTGGAGGCTCTCAATGCAGGTGCTCGCCCGCTTTCTTATTGCCTCTACGTTCCTCGCGCCAGCTTGCGCTCTAGCCGACACAATGGACTTCTCCCTGAATGGCACCCTCCAGGACGGTGGCACACTTACAGGCACACTGCGGGTAAATCGTACAGGCGGCTATGTCAATCCCGTCGGTGTCACCGTGACCGACGGCAGTTACAGCTATGTTTTCACCGGTTCATTCTTCCAGGGTCCGTATCAGGGCACGTCCCCGCTTGAGTTCTATTCAACCTCCTACGATCAAGCGGGCGACAATCTTTTACTTTCGTTCCCCGCTCTGCTCACCGGCTACGCAGGCGGTGCGCTGTGCTCGACCACATTGCTCTGCCAAGGCCTTACCAGCAGTTTCAATAGTGCAGGCGCAAAGCCGGACTATTTCACCAGCCTGTCGGCCAGCAACGTGCCTGAACCCACTTCGTTCGCGCTTGTGCTGACCGGTTTGGCAGCTGCAACTAAGAGTCTTGTGAGACGCCGCCGCTGATCGCTCCTATTTAGAATCGAAAGAGTGCACTGGCCGTTCCGACGTGTTGTGTATGAGCCATTTTCCCTTGCGCGTTGTATTTGAGTGGGAGTATGGTTTGGCATTAGATGCAACATTGGAGTGACCGATGCTTCCTTTCGAGCAAAAATCTTGGGCCAGAACTGTCGCCGGCACCGTTATCGGTTCGTCCCTGCTTGGTTCCGTTTGCCTTGCGCTCTATTTCCGCAGCATCGGCTCCCTTCATATTTCTGAAGTTGTGGGAATCTTCCTCTTGCTGCTCACAATCATTCCGCCTAATGTCGCTGTCCTCACGCGAAAATCCGACGAACAGCCGCTTGCGCAACAGGGGCACCTGCGCGGCGACACACCAATACTGCGCGGCGACACACCGACACCGTAGTGCTTTAACGATTCACACCACTGGCCAGAAATCCCCCGTCCACTACTAAAATCTCGCCGGTAATAAACGCACTGGCATCGCTCGCCAGAAAGATCGCCGCGCCGACCAACTCTTCCGTCTTACCGAATCTGCCCATCGGCGTCCGTAACAGCAGCTCTTTACCGCGCTCACTCTTGTCGAGCAGCTCCGCATTCAATGCCGTGCGAAACACCCCCGGCGCAATGGCATTCACCGTCACTCCCTGTGAACTCCATTCCACCGCCAGAGACTTGGTTAGCGCCCCAACCGCCGCCTTGCTCGCCGCATAGGCCGCCACCTCTTTAAGCGACACAAACGTATTCAAGGAGGCAATATTGACGATCCGGCCGTAGCCACGCTCCAGCATATGCCTACCGAAGATCTGGCAAGCCCGCAGCGTCCCCGTTACATTCGTATCCATAATGTGGTCCCAAAGCTCTTCCGGAAAGTCGAGCGTCGGTGCGCGCTTGATCTTGCCCGCACAGTTGATCAGAACGTCGACCTTGCCAAACGCCTCCACCGTGCCGTCCAGCAGCGCCTGCAACGAACGCCGCTCGCCCACATCCGAAGTCAGCCGCAGTGATCGCACGCCCTTCGACTCGATCACGGTCGCCGCGTCGTCCACCTGCTCCGCCCGGCGCGAACTTGCCACCACATCCGCACCAGCCTCCGCCAGCCCGATGGCCATCGCCAACCCAATCCCCGACGTTCCGCCGATCACCACAGCGGTCTTGCCCTTCAACTCAAACAGCGGGTGTCCCATAATCTCCTCTACTGCAACGCTTGCACGATCTCGTTCACCGCTTCATCTGGCGTGCGGTCGTTGTTCACCTTTACCGCGTCCTTGGGCGCTTCCAGCGTAGCAATCTGGCTGTCGAGCAGCGCCGGATTCATAAACTCATGGTGCCGCTCCTTCATCCGCTCGGCGATGATCTCCTTCGACACTTCAAGCACCACAAAGCGTACCGCACCGTCGGGCATGTCCCCAGCAAGCGTCGTCCGGTAACTCTCCTTGAGGGCTGAACACGCCAGAACGCCATCCTTCCCGTCGCTAAACCATCCCCGCATCAAGCCATTAAGCGTCTGCAGCCACGGCTCTCGATCCGCGTCATCTAGCGGATGCCCCGCCGCCATCTTGGCCTTGTTTGCGGGCGAATGGAAGTCATCCGCGTCCGCAAAGACCAGGCTCATTCGCTTCGCCAGCAAGGTCCCGATGGCCGTCTTGCCCGATCCGCTCACCCCCATCAACACCACAATCATCGCGCACCCACAAACACCGGCTTGAGATGCCGTTCGTACAGGTTCTCCGTCACATTCTTTGCCACCGTCATTTCGTTCTCCTCCAGCGCATCGAGGTACCGCCGGCCCATCTTCGCCGCCACCTTGAAGCCCACATGCAGCAGCTGCCGAAAGCTCGGATTGTAGGCCGGATTGCTCCGGTCATGCCGCAGCGCCGAGGTAAACTCTTCGCTTGTCCATCCCCGAACCGCCTCCCGCGCAGGCAGCTTGGCCGAGTCGATGTCGATCACCGTCGCATACGGCTGGCAAAGCTCGTCCATGTGCGCGAACGCTTCATGGTAAACCCCTTTGGCGATCTCCAGCCCCGCGCCGCCCGCCTCCGCCAACCCGATCAACTCCTCAAGCCACGTCGTCCCCGCCGTCTTCAGGTGAACGCCCGCGCCCGTCTTCCGCACCCCCTCGTGGATCGCTCCATAGATCGAGAACTTGTCCGACCCAGAATGCACGCTCAGCTTCAGATTCTCCGGCAGCCCATACGTCTTCACCGCAAACGCGATCGCCGCCAGATCCTCCTCGAACTCCTTCGTAAACTGCGCGACATTCCCCACGTAATCGACGCCCTTGTTGAACCGTCCGGTAAACTTCGGCGCAATCGTCTGGATCGGAATACCCTCATCCGCAATCGCCGCCAGAATAATCAGCAGCTCCACCGGCGTCTGCGGCGCGTCCGTCTCATCCATTGACACTTCCGCCACAAAGCTCCCGACCCCCTTGCGCTCTACCAACAGCCGATAGATCTCCCCCGCATGCTGGGTGGCCGCAAGAAACTTGCTCGCCACTGCCGTGACGAAAGCCTCGCTCGTCTCAAAAGGCTCGGCCACACCGGGGATCGTTACCCTACCCACCAATTCTGTATGCCGCGCCACAAACGCCTTCACGTCTTCATACTTCGCCGGCCTGCCAATCAGGTCCGCCACATCCAGCGTAAAGAAGTTGCACGGCGCAAGAAAGCGCTCTACCGTCTTCAGATTGATGTGGTCGGCGTCCAGAAAATACCGCTTCGTCCAACCCAACGCCGCCACCGCGGCATCCGCCGCCGCCCGCGTTTCCCTAGGCTCGGAGCCGATAATCAGGTGCTCGCGATTTGACTTGTTCCATACCGGCACCACCTCAACGCCAACCTCTGCCGCCAACACACACGCCCGCAACTGCGCCCTCGCCTGATGCGCAAAGCGATCCCCCACACCAATCGAGAATCTCGGTAACTTCAACGCTTCGCTCATCGTCGTCTTCACCGCACCTCAGCATACCGGCCCATCACTCAGCGAGCAATCGCCGCCATGCGCCATCTCTCATCCGCTAACACGACTGAGGTCTCCACCTGACGCTCGGGGATCTTCCAATACGTCCGCAGGAGCCGCTCCTTCTCCGCGACGGACACCGCTTCAAAGCAGTGCGCGCGGTAAAAACCGATCGCCCACACCGCATCCGCCCACGTCCCAATCAACACTGGCCGATCCGTCAAGCCGCGCAGATGCTCCAACAATGCGCCGCCGACGCCACGCTTCTGAGAAGCCGTCCGCACATAAGCATGACGGATAAGCACCACATCCAGCACCTCCTGTATGCCCATCACACCCGCCAACTCGCCGCCATCTTCATATCCCCAGAACACAACACCGTCCGCGATTTCGCGGCGCAGCTTTTCCTCGGACATATAAGGTTCCGTCCAACGATCAGCCGGGATGATGCCCTTATAAGCCTGCGCACCATCGTTGACGATCGCCAGAATCGTGCTGAACTCGGTCTTAAGGCAGCGCCGAATCAAGGTTTCACCATCGGTCGAGCTTTACCGCCTGCTTCTGCCACTGCTCCCGCGTCGCACGTTATCACCCGCTCTTTCAACGCGCAGCGCGCCAGCACCGCATCATCCACCCCATGCAGCGTCCCCGTCCATCCCGTTCCCGCACGATCCAGCACCATGTACCCGAACCGGCCGCGTCCGCTATAGTTCGCCGTCTTCCCGTCCACCTCCATCTCACCCTGCAACATCGCCGACGGATCGACCTTCGCCTCCACCTTGTCCAGCTCCGCCGCCAGCTTCAGCAGCGCCGTCCCGCTATCGCCAACGATCAACTCCACCGGCCGCGTCTCCCCAAAGCTCAGGCTCCCAAACATATGCAGGTGCCCTGAGAGAAACATCTCCACCCCAGCCAGCGACGCGTCGTCGACGTTCTCCTTGCCCTCGGGCCCCTTGCCATACAGCCCGCCCACGTACGGCGGCTTGTGCGTCACAATCCACACCGGGTCCTTCGCCGCGCCCACCACGCTCCGGTCCCGCGCTCCGTACTGCGCGATCCGTTGCTCCCCCGTCCACGTATCCGGCACATCCGCGCTGTCCACTACGGCCAACACCAGCCCCGGCAGCTTCACCGCAAACGGCGCACTCTCCACCGGCTTTCCCTCGGCGCAGACCAGCGGCACCGCGCCCGCATCCAGAAAGCGGAACCACCCCTCTGCGGCCCGCCCGCAGCTCTCATGGTTCCCGCGCGCCAACACCCACGGCGCGGCTTGGAGCAGCGAAGCCGCCGGAGCGAAGAAGTCCTTCCGCCAGTTCTCCCAGTTCTCGCAATGCTTCTCTCCGCCCGGACACGTCTCGCGATAGTAGTAATCCCCCACGTGCACCACCAGATCAGGCCTCTTCGCGACCGCATACCCCACGATCTTCGCGAATGGCCAATCCGTTTCGCAGTCCTGCTGCTCCTTATCCGTCCTCCGGCAGCCCGTATCCCCAATCACCACAATCCGGTCGACCTTCGCCCGAAGTAGCGGCAGCTTCTCCATCCCGAACAGCAGCGTCTTCGTTCCCACCGGCACCGCCGCCCCACACCCCTTCACCGGAAACGTTGCCAGCTCCGCCGCCTTACGCTCCACCAGCGCGAGCTTGCGCCCATCCGCCAGCACCACCGGGCAGCTCTCGGCCGCCCCGACGACAGCCCGCACCTCCGCGCTTGATCCAGAGTTTGATCCAGCGACAGCCGCCACCTCCTCCACCCAAAACTCCGGCCTCGTCTGCGCCGCCGCGCCCGACGCCATCATCCCGAGCACCACCGCAACCGCAACCCTCATCCTTCAGTCCCTCCACGCGATCCCGGCAGCTCTTCCCCAAACACCACCAGATTCCCATCCGGCGCAAGCACCATCAGCTCCCGCTGCCCATATCGCTGATCGACAGGCCCGAAGACGTGTCCGGCAGGCAGCGCGTCCAGCTTCGGCTTCAGCTCCGCATACAGCTCATCCATCCCCTCCACGTCGATGTAGTAGCGGAACGCCCGCGTCCCCGGCGGCTGCTCCTCCCCCGGCGAGGTCGACGCCTGCAAAATCCGCAGCGCCGCCGCCCCACGCTCCAGATACGCATACGTCGGCCCCTGAATAAACGCCTTAAATCCCAGCACCTCCACGAAGAAGCGCACCGCCGCCTCCACATCCGCAACCTGCATACACGGTGTGATCTGCAAGAACTTCGCCATCGCTACCTCCTAAACCGCGCTTCATACGCCCAAAGCCCCAGCCCCGGGTTCGAACAGAAGAATACCTCTTCCCCGTCCACCACGTTCCACCCGTCACGCAGCTTCGCCGGATCGTACTTCGCCGCATACGCCGCCAGATCGCCATACTCGAAGTGAACCCCCTCGACCTCCGCCCGTGTCAACCCGCCCGGACAATACCGAATGCGAAACCGCCCCTCGCTCGATCCATGGATCAAATGCGCCGCCGCACTTAGATTGTTTGCCAACTCCGCATCATCCTTCACCGCCTGGAGCGTAGCCGGGGTCCCGCAGTACCCATACCTCCGGATCAGCGCATCGATCGCTCGATCCTCCCCAAACTCCCGCACCCCCGGAGCCAGCACCACCAGCTCCGCATCGTCCGCCAGTGCCATACGCATCCGGTAGATGCTCTTATTCCCCAGCCACGTGCTCTTGAACTCCCCCGCATCGAGATACACCACCGCCTTCCTGATCTCGCGGTCCATCATCTGGAAGTTCACCTCCAAGCTCAGCGCCGCCGCCCGCTCAAAGCATTCCGCATCATCGCCGACAAACAGGCCGCGCACCACCAGCTTGCCCGCGTCGTTCTTCCCAATCACCGTCTGCACATACACGATCTGCGGCAGCGACGCGCCAAAGTGCTCACTCGCATAATTCAACACCCGCCGCACCGGCGTATCTACCTGCCCCATCATCCGTTCCATCCCATACACGGCTCCCAGAAAGTGCGATCGGTGAATCCCCATCACCCCGCCCGTGCCCACAAAGATGTTCTTATTGCCGTTGGCCATCCCGACCACCTCATGCGGCACCACCTGCCCGATCGACAGGATCAGGTCGTGCCCGCCCTCGGTGTCCACGCCGCCCACCAGCAGCTTGTTCACCTGCGCCGGCCACGCATAGTCCAGCTTCCCTTCGCTCACCTCACGGATAAACTCTCCAGGCACCTCCCCCAACGTCACGATGTCGTTCCGCCAATCATGCACCCGGAACAGCCTCCGCGGCGTCCGTCCAAACATCGCCCCAATCTCCCCATCCGACATCGCCCTGTGCGTTCCCAGCGCGGGCAGCACGTCCACCAGCCGCTCGCCATAGAACTCCCACGCCAGCTCCGTCAATCTGCCCGCCTGCGAGTGCATCCGCGTAAAGTCCGGCGGCACCGCCAGCACCCGCTTGCGCGGCCCCAACTTCTCTAGCGCACCGAACAATCCCGCCCGCACCTCGTCCTCCGACAGCTCCGTCGTGGCCGATCCAGACGCAAACAATAAACTCATGGCACCCTCCGCGCCGCCCGTGGTAGCATCCCGGTATTCGATTCATTCCCTCACCGTGGCTCTCGCGATCACCACGGTATATTGCGGCCCCAACCGTTTTGTTGCATCGTTCCAGAACTCCATCCTATGCCGTCTCCCGTCCGTCCAGCTCATCTCCTAACCGAACGATCGAGGTCCGAATCCATGAATCGCACCAGAACTCTTGCCACCGCCGGACTCACCGTCCTCTCGCTGGCTGCCTCTTCTCCTCTGCTCGCGCTTGAAAAAGCCGCCCTCGCCAACCGTGCCGCAGCGAGCCAAACCGTCTCCTTCGAGGTCTACATCCCCGTTCAGCACCGGGCGCAGATGGAGCGCGATCTCGCCGCCATGCACGATTCCGCCTCTCCCCTGTATCACCAGTGGTTGACGCCTGCGCAGATCAATGCCCGCTTCGGCGCAACGCCATCGCAGATCGAGGCCATCCAGACGCAACTCGCCGCCTTCGGCCTCAAGAGCACCCTCGTCAACGGGCACCACCTCCACGTCACCGGCAGCGCCACTGGCACGGAGCAGGCCCTCGGCACCGCGCTCAAGAACGGCACTTTCGCCAATGGCAAAAAGGTCGTCGCCGCCACGCAGCCCATGACCCTGCCCGCCGCCCTCGCCGCTGTCGACGCTTCCGTCATTGGTCTCAGCGACACCATGCGGATGCAAACCCACGTTCACGCCGTGACGATCGCCGCTCAGCCCGAAAACCGTTACTCCTTTAGAGGCGGCTACTGGTTCGACGACCTCAAGCAGGCTTATAAGTTCCCCAGCTACACCAAGTACACCGGAACGGGCGTTACCATCGCCACCCTCGTCGACGGTGCCTACAGCCAGGCCGACATGAACAAATACTTCGGCCACGAAGGTCTCGCCTCGCCCGCATTCTCTGAAATCAACGTCGATGGCGGCGCACCCATCAACGGTGACTCCTTTGAGACCAATCTCGACTTCCAGCAGGCCGGCGGCATGGCTCCCGGTGCCTCTGTCATCCACTACAACATCCCCGACCTCTCCGATCAGTCCATCATCGATGGACTCTCGCAAATCGTCTCCGACAACAAGGCCGACATCGTCAGTATGTCCTTCGGCGGCCCGGAGGTCTACTACACCAAGGGCGACAACGACGGGACCGACTTTACCTACATCTTGAAGCTTCAGGATGACCTCTTTGCCATCGGCAACCTGGAAGGTATCACCTTCATCGCCTCCTCCGGTGACTCCGGCGCTCTAAGCGCGCCGCCGGTCGCTTGCTTTCCGGCCACTCCTGGCGGTGCCTATCCGCCGAACTGCGGCATGATGCGCGCCTCCGCCTCGTTCCCCGCGTCCAGCCCGCATGTAACCGGCGTCGGTGGCACCAACCTTGTTACCGCGTATGACGGCGGCGCGACCAAGAACTCCGCCTACTTAGGCGAGGAAGCCTACGGCGATCCGCTCACCAAAGACATCTTCTACGGCACCTCCGCTACAGGCGCATATTGGGGCTCCGGCGGCGGAACAAGCGTCATCTTCGCCAAACCGACCTTCCAGATCCTCGCCAACACGGGTAACTCGAAGTTCCGCACCGTGCCCGACCTCGCCGGCCACATGGGCGGCTGCCCTGGTGGTGTCGCCGGCAAGTGCAACCCCGCCGACAGCTTCGTCTATGAAGTCTTCAACAACCTCTACTACGGCGCGATCGGCACCAGCGCCTCCGCTCCCGACTTCGCTGGCCTCGTCGCTCTCAGCGAGCAAAGCTTCGGTGGCGGCCGTCTCGGCAACGTCAACTCCTATGTCTACACGCTTGCACTTTCACAGTCCCTGGGCGTCGCCACTGGCGTCTACAACCAGGGCATCCCCGGCTACAACGGTAAGTTCTTTACCTCGGGCGGCGGCTACGATCGCGTCCTCGGCAACGGCACAGTCAACGGCGTCAACTTCATGCTAGCGCCCGCCACCCCCGTCGCCGGCATCCCCCAAACCTCTACCAACCCCTGACCCAGCACCCAAAGCGACGCTCATCTTTCCCCTTGAAGGATGAGCGTCGCTTATCTTCTTACTAAGTGCCTATGCCGTTGCTTCCGGCTTCCTAGTGGTTTCTTTGCTCTTCCCCCGCGTCTCCGCTTACAGCTTTGCTTTCTGCTATTACCTTGCTTCTATACTCGCTCGCTTGCTTTCTGGTTGACAGTCCCGAAGGAAATCCGCTTCCTTGTCAACCCCCTCAACCAAACAATACCCCTACATTATTCATTGCAAAAGAGATAGATTCCCAAACGTTTGTGCATTAGTTTTCTTCAACCTGCTATGCTTAAGATGTAGGCATAATCCACTCAACCAGATTATTCCTGTCCTTATCGAGCTATCTCCTTTGTTTTGAATACTTTGCTTGTAACCTCTGTAGAATCACATATTTGCGTTCTAACTACCTTGCTAACCCGTTTGATTTCAACGGGTTGCATACCCAGTACCCCGCGGGGGGGTACCCCGAATAAACTGGATCATGCCATCTTCTACATTCCCTCGA
This sequence comes from Acidobacteriaceae bacterium, assembly GCA_965277085.1. GTDB lineage: Bacteria > Acidobacteriota > Terriglobia > Terriglobales > Acidobacteriaceae > Edaphobacter. Next base: position 2,813,860 of record OZ255708.1, on the reverse strand, counting down.
ATAGGTCCATAGACAACCGCGCCGGCTGAGCCTCCGCGCTCGCTGCCAGCGCGTAATACTCTTCTCCGCCATACCGCTCAAACAGTTCCTTCGTCCGCTCCATCAGCGGTGCCTGTGAGGTATGTGCCCGGAACGCCTCCATCTTCCGCTCCCGCACACCCTCGATTTCCAGCTTCACGCTCCACGGCATCGGCAACGGAGCCTGCCGATCCGGCGCGAAGAAAATCGTCGTCAGATAAAACAAGCGGCTCGGCTGAAACGCCCGCGCCAGTTCGGGATACCGCTTCTCCCGCCCCGCCCAATGGAACGCCGCTGTCGTCAGGCTCGACACCATCATGTGGTCGGCGTGCGTATTCAACGCGCCATCCCCGCCGAACGTAATCACCACATCCGGCCGAAAACGCCGCATCCGCTCCACCAACCGCCCCGCCGCGCGCGAGAACTCGGCAAACTCCAGCCGCCCATCCTCATAATCCATCAACTCATGGTGAGTCACACCAAGGATCTTGCACGACGCGGCAAACTCCTCTCGCCGCATCCGGCCCAACTCCGCACCCGACGCCGCCTCACCCCGGTGCGTCGCCGCTTGCCCGTCCGTCATGCAAACCACATACGTTTCGACGCCGCGCTCAGCCGCCAGGGCTAACGCCCCACCAAACGCGTAGCACTCATCGTCGGGGTGCGCCACCACACACATCAGCTTCAGGCTCAATCCATCATCTCCAGCAACGCAAGTTCCTCTTGCAAAGCGCACGGCGCGAAGCTCTTCCGATGCAAATCGCAAGGCCCATGTTCCGCGAGCGCCCGCCGATGCTCCGGCGTCGCGTACCCCTTATGCGAAGCCAGCCCATACACCGGATGCCGCTCATGCAGCTCCCGCATCAGCCCGTCGCGATAGACCTTCGCCACCACGGAAGCAGCCGCGATCGACAGGCTCAGCGCATCGCCATAGATCAGCTTCGTCTGCGCGCACGCATGGTCCAGCCGCATGGCGTCGATCAGCAAATGGTCCGGCTCCAGGCTCAACCCATGCACCGCCAACAGCATGGCCATCCGCGTCGCCTGATAGATGTTGATCCGGTCGATCGTCTCCGCGTCGACCTCGGCCACGCTCACCGCCAACGCCCGCGCCCGCACCGCGGCGTCCAGCCGTTCGCGATCTTCCCGCAAGAGTTGCTTGGAGTCCTTCAACCCGGCCGCCGCCAGCCCTTCCATGCCTTTGCCGCACTCCGGCAGGATGACCGCCGCCGCCACCACCGGCCCAAACAACGCCCCGCGCCCAACTTCGTCCACCCCCGCGATCTGCGTATACCCGCGATACCGCAGAGCCTGTTCCGGCGCGTCGCTGCACACGAGCAGCTTCAACATCCGCTGCTTCGTCGTCGCCTTGGTGACCGTCTTGTCCCACCCGTAAATCGTTCCCATAATGATTTAGTTTAGAGCAAGCCTTTTCTCCTTCCCGTAGCTAAATCCACAGTCATGCTTACGTTCTGGTCTACCCTTTGGCACACCAGCACCGTGGGACAATACCGGAAACATCGCCTACTCGTCGAGCAACTCCCGCACCAGCCGCCAATCGATCCATCCTGGATGCCCATTCAGAGGCTGCACATCCTCCAGCACGGCCTCGAGCTCTCCATTCACAAAGCGGAAGATCGTCTGCGTAGGCGAGTCGATCAGCATAATCGTCGGCACACCCATCCGTTCGTAATCCCGCAATTTAACGAGCATCCGGGGCATCGGTCTTCCGGCGACGATACCTCAAAAACTGCACGGGAGCATGCGTCAACACCTGCTCCGTCGGCAACGCACGCTCGAAAATACACACATCCGCCACACGATACCGCGTCGGGCTCACCCGCACCCGATACTCGGGACGCACTCGAACACTCCACTGCCTCGCATACTGCGCAAACCAGAGCTGAATCGCCTGCTGCCACGACGCATGATCGTACTGACCCATCGGTCTCTCCTCGATCACGCCGTCCACATACTCGCAGTCCGCTCGTAATCGAGAGTCCGCAGGTACTCCTCAACAGGAACATGAACTGCAGTCGCCATGACGCCACCTTCCACGAAGGTACTCCTGTGCTTTTACTCAGCTGCCTCGCGCGTAACCCCAAGCCGCGCCCAACCTTAGTCCAAAAACTCCCGGACCCGCGTCCAGTCCACGGAGCATACACTGCCCGGCAGCTCCGTCACCGGCTCCGTAATCGGCACTAGACTTCCCTCCCTGTACCGGGAAAGCGTTGCCGGCTCCGTCTCCGGATCGATCACCACAATCGTTTGAATCCCGATTCGCCGATAATCCTCCAGCTTCACCTTGACCCGTTCCGTCCGATCTTCAGGCGACAGCACTTCAAACACCGCGATCGGAGTGTGTACCAGAATTCGCTTGATGGACAGGCTCCTATCGAACACGACTACATCCGGTACACGATACCGGGTCGACGAAATTTGGACCCGCAACTCCGGTCGCACCCGAATATTCCACTCTCTCTCGTGTTGTCCAAACCACATCTCCAGTGCGTGCTGCCACGACGAATGCCCGTACTCTCCCATCGGTCGCTCCTCGACAAACCCGTCCACAAACTCCGCGTCGGGCTCGTAGTCAGAGCAGCGCAAATAAAGTTCGACCGGAATCTTCCCTTGTACCAGTTCAGGAATCTCAGAGACCGCAACCGAAGCCGCCATAAGCACCTCACTTAGATCAGCATACCTTCAGACAGCTCGCGAAGGCACGACAATGCGGTTCGCGGTGGGCCGCACGTTTCCCCGCCGCTTCCACACCACCCAAACCACCCGCGCCAGCAACAACGCGGCCAGCACCACCGTGTCCTTCCACGGCGTCCGCACGCCCGCCTTCACCAGCCACCAGTAATGGATCACCGCGAGCACCGCCGCCACATACACTAGCCGGTGCAGCCGCTGCCAGTTCTTCCCGCCCATCGCGCGCAGCACCCGCTGCGGCGACGTCAGCGCCAGCGCCAGCAAGATCACCCACGCCGCGAACCCCACCTGGATAAACCTGCGCTTCAGGATGTCGTCCCACATCGTTGGCCAGACCAGCTTGAACTGCGTCCACACCTCGCCTAGATGACCGGCCTTTATGCCCGCAAAAGCCGTCGGCACGTCATAACCTGAGAACAGAAACACATACGTCATCAGGTGCAATGTGGCGTAGAAGAACGCATACAAACCCAGCATCCGCCGGAAGCGGATCAGGTTCGCCAGCTTCGGATGAAGCCGTCGGACGGGGGTGATCGCAAGGGAAAGCAGCAGCATATAAATGGCCCAGTCGCCCGTGTAATGGGTGAGGGTGTTGACCGGGTCCGCGCCCAGAGCGTCATGCCTGAACTGATAGATCATCCCAATAAACGGGACAAGGCACAGTAGATGCACCAACACCTTCAAGGACGGGATCAGGCGCGTCGGCATCGACTCAATAGTACTTCTTCAAATCCATCCCGCTGTATAGACTCGCCACCTGATCCGCATACCCGTTGAACGGCAGTGTCGGAATAGAGTGCGGGAAGGCACTCGCATCGATCCGCCGCTCCTTCGACTGCGTCCACCGCGGATGGTCCACCGCCGGGTTCACATTCGAGTAGAACCCGTACTCCTGCGAGTTGATCTCGCTCCAGGTCGTCTTCGGCTGCTTGTCGGTAAAGTGGAACCGCACGATCGACTTCCCATTCTTGAAGCCGTACTTCCAAGGCGACACCACACGAACCGGCGCGCCGTTCTGGTTCGGTAGCACCTCGCCGTAGCAACCAAACGTTAGCAGACAGAGTGGGTTCATCGCCTCATCCATCCGCAAGCCTTCGCTGTACGGCCAGTCGTACCCGCCCGGCAGCTCCGGCATCTGCTTCTTGTCCACCAGCGAGATGAACTGCACGAACTTCGCGCTCGGTAGCGGCTCAACAAAGTTGATGAACTCCGATAGCGAGTACCCGTCCCACGGGATCACCATCGACCACGCCTCCACGCACCGGTGCCGGTAGACGCGATTCTCCAAAGGCCGATATGCGATGAGATCGTCGATGTTGATCGTCTGCGGCTTCTTTACCATGCCCGTCACCTGCACCGTCCAGGGTCGCGTGTGCAGCGTGTGCGCGTTCTTCGCCGGGTCGCTCTTGTCCGTCCCATACTCGTAGAAGTTGTTGTAATGCGTCGCTTTCTCGAACGGCGTCGGCTGCTCCCCGGTCGAAAACTTGCTATACACCGTCTTCAACTTGTCGTCAGCAAACGCCGTGGCCGGGTCGAGCGCCGCCACCGCGCCCAACGCCGCCGCTCCCGCCAGAAACCCCCGCCGATCCCACACAGCCTTGGGTGTAATCTCCGATGACCGAATCTCTTCAATCTTGCGAATCAACATCTTGCTCTCCCTCATCTTTGGACCGGTCTTTGAGAGCGTCCTACTGATTAGACGTTACAGCCAATTCAGCGGATGGCCTGTCGTCGCAAGCTCCTACCGCGCAGCAGATAAACGATCGTTCCCGTTACGATCAGCCCACCAGCCAGCAACAGTTCCCGCTCAAAGTTCGCCCGCGACACCAGAATGAAGCTGAACCCCACCAGCGCCAGCAACGGCGGCCACGGATACAGCCACACCCGGAACGGCCGCTTCAACTCCGGCTGCGTCCGCCGTAAATACATGACCCCTATGTGCTGCAACAAAAACTGCAACAGAATCCGCACCACCACCAGAGCCGCGATCACGTCCCGCAGCGAGAAGAAACAGAACACCATCGCCACCCCGCCCAGCGCGAGCAGCGACACGTGCGGAAATCCCTTCGTCGGGTGCAGCCGCCCGAACGCCCGAAAGTAGTTCCCGTCCCGTGCCGCCGCAAACGGTATCCGCGAGTAGCCGAGCAGCAGCGAAAACACGCTCGCAAACGCCGTCCCCATCACCAGCACCGCCGCCGCCTTGCCCGCCACCGGCCCCCAGCGCGGCCCATACGCCGTCTCCATAAACAGCGAGATGATCGCCCGCCGCGTCTCCACACTCTGCACCCCCAGCAGCGGCCGCCACGGCAGCACCGCCAGCACGCTCACGTTCATCAGCAGGTAAATCCCCGCCACGCACCCAATCGAGATCAGGATCGCCCGCGGAATCGTCCGCGCGGGGTCCTTCACCTCCGCGCCTAGAAACGTCACGTTGTAGTAGCCCCAATAGTCGTAGGTCGCAATCAACATCGCCGAGCCCAGCCCCGTAAAGAACGCGGGCGTCGGCGTAAATGCCCCAGCCGGAAACGAAAACGCCTGCCCCCAGTGCGCGTGCGTCACCCCCGTCCCCACAATCCACGCAATCGTTCCCAGCACCACCGCCCCCATCCCCAGCGACAGCCGCTGCACCCCGGCGATGTTCCGGTACAGCAGCCACACCGCCACCCCGACGGTCAGCAGAGCCACCACCGTCGTTGGCCCAAACCCCACCCCAATTGAATACGCCCCCACCTGCACCGCCCGCGACAGCGTATGCCCTCCCAGCCACGGAAACAGATATGTCGCATACTGGCTCAGCCCAATGCACCCCGAAGCCACTGACAGCGGCGCAGAAAACGTCAGCTGAAAGATAAACAGGAACGCCACAAACCGTCCCACCCGCCCTGGAAACATCCTCCGCAGAAACTCATAGCTCCCGCCCGCCTCCGGCATCGCCGCCCCCAGCTCCGCCCACACCAGCCCATCGCACACCGCCAGCCCCGCCCCAAACACCCACCCCAGCATCGCCTGCGGCCCACCCATCGCCGCCAGAATCAGCGGCAAGGTAATAAAAGGCCCTACGCCAATCATGTCCAGCATATTCAACGCTACGGCACCACGCAGCCCCAGCGCGCGCGTTAGCCCTGTCGCATTGTGGTCAGAAGAAGCGATTCCCTGAGTCTACCCGCGGTATGAGAGATTAACCTCAATGCCCAAACTCCGCTCCATCCTCCCGGCTGCCTTTGCCTTTGCGCTTGGGGCAGTCAACAGTCACGCCCAGCTTACCCCCCTCCAAGACCCCGCCAACCTCGCGGGCGAGCGAGTCTCCCCGCAAGACCCCGCCGACACCCTTCCGCTCAATCACGGCGCGCCCGCCCTCCAGCAGCTCCTCGCCAAGCTCCGCACCCGCGCCAGCCTCATGCTCATCGTCGCCCACCCCGACGACGAGGACGGCGGCCTGCTCACCTACGAGTCCCGCGGCCAGGGCGCGCGCGTGGCCATGTTGACCCTCACGCGCGGCGAAGGCGGCCAGAACCTCATGTCCGCCGACTTCGACGACGCCCTCGGCCTCATCCGCACCCAGGAGCTGCTCGCCGCCGACCGCTACTTCGGCGTCGACCAGTTCTTCGGCACCGAGGTCGACTTCGGCTTCTCCAAAACCAAAGAAGAGTCCTTCCAGAAGTGGACCCACGACCGCGTCCTCTACGACGCCGTCCGCGCCGTCCGCCTCTACCGTCCGCTCGTCATCGCCAGCGTCTTCGTCGGCGGCCCCACCGACGGCCACGGCCAGCACCAGGTCGCCGGCGAGATCGCCCAGGAGGTCTTCGTCGCCGCCGCCGACCCCAACGTCTTCCCCGATATGATCGCCGAAGGCCTGCTCCCCTGGGCACCGCTCAAGGTGTACGCCCGCGTCCCCTTCTCCCGCGTCACCCCTGAAGGCATGTACGACTACGCCACCGGCCGCACCGTCCCCACCCGCTTCCACAACTACGTCACCGGCGCAGACTCCACCGCCGTCCCCACCGCGACCGTCCTCATCCACGAGGGCGACAAGCCCTCCGACCCCACCCTCGCCGCGGCCATGGGCGGCGACACCTTTCTCCAGTTCGCCCGCAAAGGCCTCGCCCTCCAGAAAACCCAGATCGGCCTCAATGCCCGCCTCGCCCCCGCAGGTGCCTTCGACGCCGGCTACACCCTTATGGCCACCCGCCTAGGCTGCATCAACACCAAATCCGGGTGCCCCACCCTTTCCGATTCTGGAAAGGGTGGGTTCTCAACCCCCAACCACACCACCGAACAATCCCTCTTCGACGGCATCGACACGTCCCTCCGCGGCATAGCAACGCTCGCCCCGGACGCGCCCGCCAATCTGAAGGTCGTCTTGAAAGTGAACTTGGCCGGGATCGACCACAGTATTTCTGAGGCGCAACTAGCCTTCAATCCAAATCATCCCGAGCTGACCGCTTCACGTCTACGCGAAGGGATGCTTACAACAAACAACCTTATCGCCGAGATAAACAAAGCTACGCCGGACGCTTTACCCCTTGAGCAAAAGCTTGCCCTTCTTCACGAACTGCGAATTAAGCGGACTCAAATTAACAATGCGCTAATACTAGCAACTGGCGTTGTATTTAGCGCCGAGCTAAGCTCAGATCCGCCTCGCCCGGATGGTTCACTGCTAACAGGTGCAGCTAAGAACATGGTGGTCAGAGTGAAATGCCCCGGCGATGTGCACTTGCGACAGGTCGCGGTAGAGGCACTCGGATCAGCTATCAAACACTTGGAACCTCTAAACAAATTTGGCAATTCGCAAGTAATTACATTCGATTCGGGTCTAGATATTTCGACTGACACGCCAGCCACCCAACCGTACTTTTCTCGACACACCCCTGAGCAGCCTTACTACGACCTTTCGATCCAAAACTTACGCAATAGTCCAGCGACACCAGCGTCGCTGAAAGCTATCGGAAAATTCGACTTTGAAGGTGTGGATTTAGAGACACAGAGTACCTTTGTCGCTAGTGGAACCAAGGCAACTATCTCTATCGTTCCGAAATATTCCGTTATGCTCACGCCGTCTGTTGGTGTCGATCCGATATCAAAACCGCGTGACGTTCCGATGGCCTTAACAGCGAGTGTGCGCAGTGAATCTTCGGGCGGCGGGTTGTTGACGTTGAACCTGCCGGAAAGCTGCAGGGCTGAGCCGAGTAGTTTCTTAATTCCCAGCGCACCGGCTGGCGCAAAGAAAATGCTCTCTTTCTCTCTCACGACTGATCGGCTTGCTGCTGGTAAACACTATGAAGTAAAAGCTGTTGTCACTACAGGTACGAGTCGCTACACCGAATCCTACCGCCCCGTAGGCTACCCCGGCCTTCCCTATACCAACTTCTACACCCCCGCCACCTACCGAGCCACCGCCGTCGATCTGCACACCGCCCCCAACCTCCGCGTCGCCTATCTCCCCGGCACCGGCGACCCCGTCCCCGACTTCCTCCCCAACCTCGGCATCACGCCCACCCTCCTCACCCTCAAAGACCTAAACTCCGCCAACCTAGAAAAATACGACGCCATCCTCTTAGGCGTCCGCGCCTACGCCGCCCACCCCGAGCTCGCCGGCCCCGGCTCCCAGCCCCTGCTCGACTATGCCAAACAAGGCGGCGTCGTCATCCTCCAATACAACACCGCCCGCTTCGGCGACGCCGAGGCCCCCTTCCCCATCGACGTCCCCGGCGACCCCGCCCACAACGTCGTCGAGGAGGCCCAGCCCGTCACCCTCCTCCACCCCGAAGCCCCGCTCCTCACCTGGCCCAACAAGATCACCTCCGCCGACTTCGACAACTGGGTCGCCGAGCGCGGCCACGGATTCGCCGCCACCTGGTCGCCCAGCTACACGCCCCTGCTCGAAACCCACGACGTCGGCCAGGACCCCCAGCAGGGCGGCCTCCTCCTCGCCCGCACCGGCAAAGGGGCCTACATCTACTGCGCCCTCGCCCTCTACCGCCAACTCCCCGAAGGCGTCCCCGGAGCCTACCGCCTCCTTGCCAACCTCCTCAGCTACGCCAAAAACCCGGCGTTCGCCAAGTAGCCCCGCGCTCCCGCAATGGCTAACTCAAGTAAACTTCAAACGTGACCCTCAGCCTGCGAAACACGCTCCTCCTCACCGCTCTCATCGCTGTACCTTCCCTTGCCCTCGCCGCGTCCATCACCGGCACCGTCACCAACAAGACCACCAACAAGCCAGCCGCCGGAGACGATGTGGTCCTGATCCGTCTCGCCCAGGGGATGCAAGAGGCGACACGCACCAAGACTGACGCGCGCGGCCGCTTCAGCCTCGACGTGCCCGACGTAGGCAGCGTCCACCTCGTCCGCGTCACGCACGATAAGGCTAACTACTTTCGCCCCGCCCCTCCAGGCACCCAGTCTGTCGAGGTCGAAGTCTTCAACGCCACCGCACACGTCAACGGCATCACCGGCGAAGCCGATGTCATGCGCATCCAGACTGAGCCCGGCGGCGCGGGCCTTCGCGTGGTCGAGAACTTCTTCGTCAAGAACGACTCCACGCCGCCCATGACGCAGTTCTCCGATCGGCCCTTCGAGTTCTTTCTGCCCGCCGGAGCCATCGTTGAAGGCTCGGCCGCGCTCGGTCCCGGCGGCATGCCTGTGCAGGCCGCGCCGGTCCCGCTCGGCGACGAGCCCAACCACTACGCCTTCATCTTCCCCATTCGCCCCGGCGAAACCCGCTTCCAGATCACCTACAAGCTTCCCTACACCGGTTCGCTCAAGCTCACGCCGCGCCTGGTCCTGCCCACCGACACCATCGCCATCATGATGCCGAAGAGCATGAAGTTTGCTCCCGGCCCCTCCACCTCCTACACCCCGGTCACCGAAGATACTACCGCCCAGACCAACGTCGCGCGCAATGTCGTCCCTTCGCAGCCGATCGATTTCACCGTCTCCGGCCAAGGCCAGCTGCCGCGCGACCCCGCTCCCAACGCCACGGGAAGCGGTGCCAACGACGCGCCCTCGCAAGGTGTCACCTCCACAGCCACCGGTGCGCCAGGCTCCGCCGCCACCGATACCCGCCCCGGCGGCGGCCTCGGCAACCCGATCGACCCTGAGGGCACCAACGACCCCTGGGCTAAATACAAGTGGTGGATCATCGGCGGCCTCGGCCTCGCACTGGCTGCCGGTGCGGGCGTACTGCTGAAAGCACCTGCCAAGCCAGCCGCAGCCAACGCAATTCCTTTAGCTCCCATGTCGACGCATACCGCCCTCCTCCAGGCACTGAAAGACGAGCTCTTTGCCGTCGAATCCGAACGCCTTCAAGGCAAGCTCTCCGACACCCACTACGCCGAGCTGAAGTCCGCCCTCGAAACCGTCCTTCGCCGTGCCCTCAAACGCGCCGAACCCACAACCGTAAGCAGCCCGACCGCCTGATGCGTATCTTCCTTCGCTCCGTCCGCCTGCTCACCATAGTCGCTTGGGTAGGCGGCATCGCCTTCTTCGCCTTCGTACTCGCGCCCGTTGCCTTCCACATCCTGCCCGCGCACGAAGCCGGTATGGTCGTCGGCGGTGCGCTGCCGATCCTCGACCGCATAGGCCTCGCCTGCGGCATCCTGTTCCTTTGGACAAACAACCGAATACACGGCAACTGGCACCCGCGCGGTCAGCCGCAAGTGCCGCTTATCCTCTTTATGTTGCTCCTCACCCTCTACCTGGATAAGAGCATCCTCCCCCGCATGGAACGCGACCGCGCCGCAGCCGGCGGCGACATCACCCTCGCTGCCCCCGATAATCCAGCCCGCGCCGACTTCGACCGCCTCCATCCCCTCTCCGAAAGTCTCGAAGGCGCAGTCCTCCTCGCCGGTCTGGCCGTCGTCATCCTGCTCGCTTCCGAACGAGAGCTCCACAGCGCCGCGTGACCGTACCCAGCGCGAACTTCGCCCTCTCGCTCGCCCTCGGCCTCATCGCCGGTCTCGCAGACTATCTCGGCGGCTTCATCCTGATTCATCGCACTCCTTCCGCCCGCACCCTCCGCTACTTTGTCGCCCTCGGCGCGGGCTTTATGGTCGCCGCCGCCCTGCTTGAAATGCTCCCTGAAGGCCTCCGCGTCAACCCGCGCTGGGCGCCGCTGCTCATCCTTGCCGGATACTGCGCCGTCCATCTGCTTGAACACACGCTCGTTCCCCACATCCACTTCGGCCAGCCCTCGGCGACTTATAGCTTCCTATCGTCAAAGGCCAGCTACTCCGTCCTGCTCGGTCTCGCCATGCACACCTTCTTCGACGGCGTCGCGATCGGCTCCGGCTTCGTGCTCTCGCGCTGGCTCGGCTGGGTGCTCTTCACCGCCGTTCTGCTACATAAGATTCCTGAAGGCTTCACGGTCGCCAGCGTCATGCTCGCCGGAGGTCAAACGCGGGGGACGGCGCTTAACTCCGCGCTGCTCCTTGGCTCGACCACCGTGGCTGGAGTCCTCGCCATCTCGCTCGCTCCGAGCCTCGTCAAGGCCGGACTGCCTCTCTCCGCCGGCGTCACCCTCTACGCCGCCGCCACCAACCTCATGCCCGAGGTTAATCGAGACAGCAACCGCGAAGCTGCCTTCCCCATGGCCGCTATGTTCTTCGGCGGCGTTGGCCTCTTCTTCCTACTGCGCACCCTCGCCCTTGCCTACTGAATATTGAGCGTCACCGTGGCCGTATGTTGCAGCACCGCGCCCGACGCGCTCGTTGCCGTACCCAGCACCGTGATCGCATAGCTCTTTGCGGCGGGCACAACCGCAGTTATGCTTGCCCCACAGCCGGAGAGCACCATCAACCCACAGAGGCACGAAGCGCCCATAAGCTTCCGCCGCAGCCCAGCCGAAAGCAGCGGCAGTAGAAACACGCCGCCCAGCCCAATGAGAGAAGCCGACTTGATCGCCTTCGTCGTCTGCACCGTAAGCTGAAACGCGCCCGCTCCTCCCGGCACAACCGTTCCCGGATTGAAGCTGGCCGTCGTCCCCGCAGGAAGGCCTGAAGCGGCTAGCGCAACCGGTCCCGACAGCGTACCGCCCTCCATTTGCACCGCAAAACTGTAGTTCGCCGCGGTGCCCGCCGGTACCGTTTGGCTCGCCGCACCGGTGGCGGCGATCGTGAAGTCCGCCGCGGGCGAGTTCGCCACCGCCACCGTCTGCACGGCGGTCGTCGACCCATTGAAGTTCCCATCTCCAGCATAGACACCCACCAGCGGATGCGCCCCCGCCGCCAAACTTGCGCTCGTATAGGTGGCGTCCCCCATACTCGACAGCGGCAAAGTCGCCAACGCCGTCGTCCCATCCATCAGCGTCACCGCCCCAGTGGGAACACCACTGGTCGCGCTTGCAAGATGCACCGTCAGCGTAACCGGAGCGCCGCTCGTTACAGTCGTCGCGCTGTCCGTCAGCGCCGCGACGCTTCCCGCCTTCGCAATCGTGACCACCGCCGTGGGCGATTGCAGTGCATAGTTCCGCGCCGCCACTCCATTGATCGAAGCCGCCACCGGATAGCTCCCCACAGACGACAAACTCCGCGCCGCGCTGGTGAGTTGCAGCGACACCGCCGTCGCATCGCGCGGCAAAACGCCCGCCAACGTACCCGCCAGCGCCGGCACACTCTGCCCATAGATCAAGTACACGGCGGCAACATTTGCGATCAGCGGAGCGGGCGACACCGGGAGCGCAACGGTCGCGCTCATCGCGGCGGCATGCGCCGAGTCCCCCGCGTAGCTGGCATACACCTGGTGCGTCCCCGCGGTGAGTGCCCCCGTACCAAACACCGCCTGTCCACCGTTCAGAGACACACTCCCCAACGCCACCCCAGCACCCTCATAGAACGTGACTTGACCGCCAGCCTGGCCGGCCGCCTGCACCCCAATTGCGAGTGTAGCCGCCAGCGTTCCGCTGCCATACACGACTGGTCCCGGCACGCTCAACGTCAACGTCTCAGGTGCGACCGGCACCACTGGTAAGGCCCCAGCTCCTGCCCCAGCCAAAGTCACGATCGTCCGATCCGCCTCCACCTGCCGCACCCGCTGGTTCGCGCTGTCCGCCAGTGTAGGCAAGCCCGTAGGCGAAAGCGCCACGCCGCGCGGCAAGTTCAAGCTAGCCGCCACCGCCGGCCCACCGTCCCCCCGAAACGCCTGCACCCCATCCCCCGCCACCGTCGTCATGGTGCCGTCGGGCGCGATCCGCCGCACCCGGTGGTTGTTCGTATCCGCCACGTAGACATTGCCCGCGCCGTCCACCGACACTCCATGCGGAAGCGCCAGCTGCGCTCCAACCGCCAACGCACCATCGCCTGCGAATCCCGCCACTCCCGTCCCCGCAACCGTCGAGATCAGGCCAGTCGCCGCATTCACCATGCGCAGCCGCTGATTATGCGTATCAGCAATGTAGAGATTGCCTGCCGCATCCACCGCCACACCGCCCGGAGAATCGATTCCAGCCGCCGTCGCTGAACCGCCGTCTCCGGCGAAACCCTGCGGGCCGTTGCCCGCCACTGTCGCCATCAACCCAGTGGCCACCGCTACCCTTCTGACGCGATGATTGTTCGTATCGGCAATATAAAGATTGCCCGTCCCATCTAAAGCAAGGGCAGTCGGCAGGTCCAACCGGGCCGCCGTCGCCGCTCCACCATCGCCCGCAAATCCCGCTCTGCCTGTCCCGGCAACCGTCACGATGTTCCCCGTCGCCCCATCCACACGTCGCACGCGATGATTGTGCGTGTCGGCGATATAAAGGTTCCCCGCCGCATCTACCGCCAATCCGGCGGGCAATCCAACTGCGCGGCTAAAGCGGGACCACCATCACCCGCATAACCCTGAACGCCGCTACCAGCCACAATGGTCACGAGACCCGCCGGGTCGATTCGCTGCACAATGTGGCGATTCGTATCCGAAAAGAAGAGGTTGCCGCGCGTGTCGAACGCCACATCGGCAGGAAGCAGCAACACCGATGAGGTCGGGGAACTGCTGGCATACGGCTGCGCTCCTCCACTACTCAGGAGCATAAGCGCAGCAAACGTGACGGCCCAGAGGAGACCGATCTTTCGGCGCGGTGGGTAGATCCTGCTCAACATGCCCATGCGGCTCGTGCCTGATCGTCCCTAAGACTCATCTGGAACGACGCCGCCAGTGTATCGCAACTCACGCCCTAGGAGGACAACTGTATGCTGTGGAGGACCATCCACCTAAGAGTAGGTTGTCACGGAGAACGAAACTTATGCTGCCACGTCTTTCGCACGCCCAGACTTTTGCCGCCGCTCTCTTCCTCGGATCTTCTCTCGTCCTTGGCGGGTGCAAGTCTGCTCCCGCGCCGCAGCCCGGCGTCCGCAACTCCGATGGCTCCATTACCAACGCGGACGGCTCAGTCACCTACCCAGCAGGGACGGCTCCAGCGGCAGCGGCTCCAGCACCGACACCGACCGCCCATCTCAATCCCGATGGCTCGACCACCAATCCCGACGGCTCCGTCACCTATCCCGCCGATTCCAATCGAGCGAAGCGTGAAGCAACCGCGCCCGCGCCTGCTCGAAACCAAGCTCCCGCCTCTTCATCCACTGCTCCCGCTCCCATTGAGCGTGCCTCGGCACCTGCACCGGTCGTCCGCGTCATTCCCAGCGGTACCACTGTTCGTATCCTCACTACGGAAACTCTCAGCGCAAGCCGGAACGAGCCGGGAGATAGCTTCCGTGGCACTCTTTCGCAACCCATTCGCGTCCACGGCGAAGAGTTCTTCCACCAAGGCACCCCGGTCGCTGGCACTGTGGCCGCATCCAAGAAAAAGGGGCGCTTCAAAGGTTCGGGCGATCTTGCTATCGAACTCACCTCTATTGGCGGTATGCGCGTCAGCACCACTGAATATGAAGCGGTCGCTAAAGGCCAGGGTAAGCGCACCGGAGCTATGATCGGTGGCGGTGGCGGACTGGGCGCGATCATAGGCGGCCTCGCGGGCGGCGGCAAGGGCGCACTGATCGGTGGCCTGGCCGGAGCGGGTGCAGGAACTGCGGCCTCCGCCTACACCGGCAACCGGGATGTGATTATTCCATCTGAGTCTTCCGTCGCCTTTACGCTCACGGCACCGGTCACGGTCAAGTAACGGGATAGAGTAGGAAGATGCGGCTCACCCCCATCTTCCTGCTCTCCGCCACCGACGCCGCGCATTTTCCTGCTGAAGCCAAGACGCACAACGCGCCCGAGATCGCGTTTCTCGGACGCTCCAACGTTGGCAAGTCCTCGCTCATTAACGCGCTGTTAGGCTCGAAGGAGGCCCACGTCTCCTCTACTCCCGGCCGTACCCGTTCCATCAACTTCTTCGCCCTCTATGAAGGTGCGGGCGAGAAGATGCGTCAAAGGCCCAGCCTCATCTTCGCCGACCTCCCCGGCTATGGCTACGCCAAGATCTCGAAATCCATCTCCGCCGAGTGGCCGAAGTTCATCGAGCCCTACCTTGCCGACCGCCAGACCCTCGCCCTCTGCGTCTGTCTGGTCGACACCAATATCCCGCCCCAGCCCTCCGACACCCAGCTCATCCACTATCTTCAGCAGACGCAGCGGCCATACCTCGTTGTTGGCACCAAAGCCGACCGCCTCTCCGGCAACACTCTTGCCAAATCTCTCGCCGCTCTCAAACGCGCTAACGAGATCGATGAGATTCTCCCCGTGTCCGCCAAAACCGACGCCGGAACGAAAGCCCTCTGGGCACGCTTCATCGCTATCGCCGAATCCTAAGCTCCCGCTCCTGTTTGTTCTTCCCGACGCAAATCCGCTTACCAAGCCCGTGACCACTTTGGCCCAGCCTTGCTTTCGTCCCGCAAACCGGCGTTCACCCCCGCATTCACCTCTATCAGCCTGCCGAACAGCCAAAGCAGATCGGAGAGTCGATTGAGATACGGGATGACCGTCGGCTCGATCACCTCGCCGCTCTCCACAAACCGCACCGCGGCCCTCTCTGCCCGGCGGCACACGGTTCGCGCCATCTCGTACGCGGCGGACTCGCGGTGCTCACCAGGGATCGACCAGTCGGCCAGTATCCCCTCGGTCGCTTCGATCTCCTCCACCCACGCCGTCAGCCGATCCACCTCTTCGGGCGGAAGGTTGGGTGGCTGCTTGTTCGCTCCAGGCGTGGCCAAGGCCGCGCCGACCAGGAAGAGCGTCCGCTGGATCGCCTCCGTCCGGCCCGCAATCTCCGCGCTGGTGCAGAGGCTCCTCGCAAAGCCCATAAACGTATTCAGCTCGTCTACGGTGCCGTAGGCCTCGACCCGCAGGTCCGCCTTCGACAGACGTGTTCCCCCAACGAGGCCAGTTTGGCCGCTGTCGCCCTGCTTGGTCGCGATACTGCTCATCGTCCTTCGTTCCCGCTACTCATCGTGCGTGTAGTAATCCAGTCCGAGGTGCGTGATCAGCGACTCGCCCATCACATGCCGGAGCGTATTTTTCAGCTTCATCGACTGAATAAACAAATCGTGCTCCGGATAGAGACCCGGAGCGAAGTCTGGAGCCTTGAAGTAGAAGCTCAGCCACTCCTGAATCCCCAGACCCTGCAACGCCGGGGTCCGCGCCGCCAGATCCATAAACAGGATCAGGTCAAGCGCCAGAGGAGCCGCCAGAATGGAGTCGCGGCATAAGAAGTCCACCTTCAACTGCATCGGGTAGCCCAGCCACCCGAAGATGTCGATGTTGTCCCAACCCTCTTTGTTATCACCTCGTGGCGGGTAATAGTTGATCCGAACCTTGTGGAAAATATCCTTGTACAGGTCCGGGTGCAGCTCCGGCTGGAAGATGTACTCGAGCACCCCCAGCTTCGACTCTTCCTTCGTCTTGAACGACTCCGGATCGTCCAGCACCTCGCCGTCGCGGTTGCCCAGTATGTTGGTCGAATACCATCCGCTCACGCCCAGCATGCGCGTCTTGAAGGCTGGCGCGAGCACCGTCTTGATGAACGTCTGCCCGGTCTTGAAGTCCTTGCCGCAGATAGGCGCGTTCATCTTCTTTGAAAGCTCGCGCAACGCTGGAATATCCACCGTTAGATTCGGCGCGCCGTTGATGAACGGGATGCCCTCCTTCAACGCCGCCCACGCATACAGCATCGAGGGCGAGATCCCCGGGTCGTCATCCACCAAACCCTTCTCGAAGGCCTCCAGAGTCTGGTGTACCGCCGTCTGCTCCAGAAAGATCTCTGTCGACCCGATCCAGATCATCACCTGACGCTCGGTCTTCGTCTTGAACTCGGCAATATCGTTGCGGATCTGGTTCGCCAGATCGCACTTATTCTTGCCCGTTTTCACCTTCTGCCCGGTCAACCGCTTGACGTAGTGCTGGTCGAACACGGCTGGCATCGGCTCGATGGATTTAAGATAAGGCCGTATTTCTTCCAGCTGATCGCGGTCCAGCACCCCCGCCGTCTTCGCCGCGTCGTACAGGTTACCGCCGAAGATGTCCCACCCGGTAAAGACCAGATCGTCTAGCGTCGCCAGCGGCACAAAATCTTTGATCAACGGCGAGTTCTTGTCCGTCCGCTTGCCCAGCCGGATTGTCCCCATCTGCGAAACCGACCCGATCGGCTTCGCCATCCCGCGTCGGATGGCTTCCACCCCGGCGATCAATGTTGTGGCGACGGCCCCCATCCCGGGGATCATGACGCCAAGTTTTCCAGTTGCAGGCTTGATGCTGGCCGCGCCCGTGGCTGCGGCTTCCGGTGTAGACATGTTCGTGTGGTGCCCTTCTATCGATGCAAAGTTCCGTAAAGGTGCGGACAGGTTAGTATCGCTCGATACAAAGCCGGGACGCAACTCGCAAACCGTCCACGGCACGTCAGCTGGTGATGGTTTACGTTGAGGGATCAACACTAAGACGCGCAAGATGAAATCTGACCCATCGTCATCGACGGAAATTATGCACTCGAAGGTCGTCATAGACCGTTATTCTAACGGTTATGGCGGGGACGACGGGGCTCGAACCCGCGACCTCTGCCGTGACAGGGCAGCGCTCTAACCAACTGAGCTACGTCCCCAGAAATCGACCTTTCGATCGTTCCGGTGTTCACGGAGGATGCTGCGCTCACGTGGTCAATTTCGATCATACGTTCTCCTTCTCTCAGGGTCAATCACCTCTTAGCGCGTTGCGTCCATACCGTCTGTCCCATACACTTAATTACGTCCATCAAGAAGGGCGGATAGCTCAGCTGGTTAGAGCGCCTCGCTTACACCGAGGATGTCGGGGGTTCGAATCCCTCTCTGCCCACCACCTTCTTCCATCTTCCGTATGCCCGCTCGCCTCATCCTCAACGCGGACGATTTCGGGCTGACGCGCGGCATCAACCGCGCGGTTAGCGAGCTGCATCGAGTTGGCGTGCTGACCTCCGCAACCCTGATGGCCGATGGCCCCGCCTTCGACGACGCCGTTGCCATTGCCCGTAATATGCCAACCTTGGGCGTCGGCTGCCACGTGGTTCTGGTCGATGGCACACCCGTCTCTCCATTACACGAAATCCCAACGCTCCTAGGCCCAAATGGACGGACCTTCCGCGCTTCCCTGCTCGACTTCGTTCGCGATCTCTACCTTGGACGCATCAACGAAGCCGAGATCGCGCACGAAGCTCAAGCCCAGCTACAGAAGCTGCAACGCGCTGGCATTGATGTCACTCATCTGGACACCCACAAGCACACGCATGTCTTTCCGCCAGTCGCCCGCGCTCTGGTGGACCTGGTCAACAAGAGCTCCGTCGGGTCAATGCGTCATCCGTTTGAACCCGTGTTCAGCCGTAAGATCTCGCGTTCTACGGCTACACGTCGGCTGCAGATGGCCCTCTTGGAGCGCTTACGGCCGGAGTTTCAGCTGCTTGCCGCAAACACTCTGACGACAGATGGCACCCTCGGCATCGCCGCTACCGGCACTCTAAACAGCGACACCCTTCATCGCCTCCTCAACGCCCTTCCCGACGGCCGCCTCTTCGAACTCGTCTGTCATCCCGGCTATTATGACGCCGACCTTGATCGACTGCCCACACGCCTCCGGGCCTCTCGCGAGATCGAACGAAAAGCTCTTCTCGCAACGATTCCTGAAATCTTAGCGCGCCCGCACCCTCCCGAACTCATCCATTATGGAATGCTTGGAGGATTCGGAGCCATGCGGGAGATCGGCCTCTTCTACCCGGACACCGGATACGAGAAGTACTAAGAAACGAGCCCCATGAAGATCGGCATCACCTGCTATCCCACCTACGGCGGCTCCGGCGTTGTAGCGACAGAGCTCGGCATCGAGCTCGCCGCGCGCGGTCACGACATTCACTTCATCACCTCCGCCCCGCCCTTCCGTCTCACCGGCCGCGAGCACAACATCCACTTTCACGAAGTCTCCGTCTCCACCTATCCACTCTTCGAATATCCGCCCTACGATCTCGCTCTCGCCACGAGGATGGCCGAGGTGGCTGAGCTTTACGAATTAGACCTCCTCCACGTCCACTACGCGATTCCGCACTCCGTCTGCGCCCTGCTCGCGCGTCAGATGCTCGCCAGCCGCAGCAAAATCTTGCCCTTCATTACGACGCTCCACGGCACGGACATCACGCTCGTTGGGCTCGACCGCTCCTATCTGCCCATCACCAAGTTTGGCATCGAGCAATCGGACGGCGTCACCTCCATCTCTTCCTACCTCCGCGACCGCACTCGCGAGGCCTTCGGCATTCACTCCGAGATCGAGGTGATCCGCAACTTCGTCAATTGCGACCTATACCAGCGCGATCCCGCAAAAGTCGCGGCCATGCGCCCCTTGTACGCGCAGCCTGAGGAGCGGCTCCTCGCCCACCTCTCGAACTTTCGCCCCGTCAAGCGCGTCCTCGATGTGGTTCGCGTCTTCGCTCACGTCAGCCGCGCCTTGCCCGCCCGCCTCCTGCTCATCGGCGACGGCCCCGACCGCTCCGCTGCCGAGTACCTCGCCCACTCTCTCGGCGTCCGCGATCGCATCCATTTTCTCGGCAAGCAGGAGAACGTCTACGAACTTCTCCCCCTCGCCGACCTGATGCTCATGCCGTCGGAGATGGAATCATTCGGCCTCGCCGCGCTCGAAGCTATGGCCTGTGGCGTCCCCGCTATAGCCACCCGCGTCGGCGGCGTTCCGGAGCTGATCGACGACGGAATCACGGGCTGCCTCTTTAACGTTGGCGATACCGAAGCAATGGCCGCCGCCGCCATTACCCTCCTTGAAGATGAGGAGCGCCTCAAGCGCATGGCCGCCGCTGCACGCCGAACCGCCCAAGACCGCTTCTGCACTACCCGCATCATCCCGCTCTACGAGGCATACTACCGGCGCGTTCTTGACCGCGCGGCTGTACATCCGTAAAGAGCGCGCAACGCCGAAGCAATTGACGATCCATATAGTTCGCAAATGAACGATAACGAGCGATGCCCCAACCCTTAAAGGCTTCTGCTGCGTCGATCCAGCCGCACCTTCTGGTTGTTGGCTGGACGCGTTGTAAAGCATCTATCTCTTGGTCTTGGCTGCCTTCTTTGCCGTCGCGGATGGTGATTTACGTGCGGATTCGGCCGCCGAGAAAGTAGTTGCAATGGATGCGGTTTTCTTTGCCGGAACCGTAACCTGTTTTGAGCTCGCCTGCTTGACCGGTGGAAGCGAAGGAACTGACTTGGACGCTTTTGCCGAAGTTGGCACAGCGATCTTCTTCGCGGGCGCTTTCGCCGCAACAGCGACCACTTTAGATGCCTCGGCCGGTACGGTTGGCTTTGCCTGCGCCGGAGCCTTGGCGGGAATGCTCTTCTCCTGCCGCGAGGCCGATTTCTTTGCGGGAGCGGTTGCCTTCGTTTCTACATGCGTCGGGCCTGGAGGCACGATGACCTGGTCCTGCACTACTGGTTGGGCGGGCGCTGGAGCTTCGACTTTGCCGGGCGTCGGTCGAACACGCTTTGGCTTGGGGGTTGTCGCCTTCGGTAGGGTCATGGCGGCAGGCGTCGGCTCAAGAACAGGTTCGGGCTCCGTACTGGCCTCAGGTGCAGGTTGATCGACAGCTTCGTCCATCACCGCGATGGCAGGTTCCATACCTTCGTTCTCATCGTCTGGGAGCGAAGCTGGTTCCCCGCTCTCTTCGTCTTGATCGAGGTCATGGTCCAAATTACGGTCCGAGTCGCGGTCGAGATCGTCGTCCTCATCTTCATCGACCGGGCCGGCGAGCTTTTTTTTGCCTTTGGAGGCTTTGCTATCTTTCTTCCCCGCGCGCGAACGCCCAATGCGTACAGGCGGCGGCGGCGCGGGTGGCGAGAATGGTTCGAGAAACGCCTTCAGTTCCTCCGGCGTGGTTAAGTTGCCGTCCATCAGCTCAAAAAACACCTTCTCCAACACGTCGTTGAAGCTATCGAGCTCCGGCACAATGCGCATCTCGCCCATCAACGCGAACGGCATCTTCTGCCGTGCCTTCGGCCATTCGGTGTGGAAACTCTTCAGCTTCGCCTGCACCGCGGGACTCTTTGACGAGTAGGCCGCCCACAGCACAGCCTCAGGCTTGGCCGCGTGAATCAATTTCCACGCCTGCGACGGCAATGCCGCTCCTTTGCCCGCGAGCTGCGTGGCAAATTCTTTCGCCTCGGCTTCCAGGCTTTCGATCTCGCGCACAAAACCCTGCCGCACAAAGCTCTTCTTTAGCTCGGCAACCTCACTCGCCGAAAGCTTCGCCGTCAACAGCGGAAAGTGTGCCGCCGCCGGATCGGGATTGATTCCTGAGACCTGAAGCTGCGTCTGCACTTCGCGAAGACGCTCTAATTCGGCAGCGCTCGCCTTCGCCACGGTGATTGCCGGGAAGAGGTGCTTCATCCAGCCTTCCTCTTCCAGCTTGCGGAGTACACGCAGCGGGTCTTCCTCGTGGAAGATCTGCTCCGTCTCGTAGCCGCGGAGAGCACTGCTCAGCGCACCGATATACTTTTCCGTCTTGCCCGTGTCGTAGCGCGCCTGAGTCTTTTCATCCATCGTCCAGCCAAGGCGGGCGGCGAAGCGCGCGGCTCGAATCATGCGGACCGGATCTTCGATAAAGCCGTAATTGCTCACCAGCCGCAGCTGCCGATTTTCTATGTCGGCTACACCGTTCAGCGGGTCCATCAGCAGCCCGTAAGAGCCTTCATTGAGCGAAAGCGCCATAGCGTTGACGGTAAAGTCGCGTCGCCTGAGATCGTCGAGGATCGTTGCGGGCTGCGCCACCGGCTTCCCCGGCTTAGGGTAGGCGATGCTGAGTGTGCTGCTAATCTCCACGCGTACACCGCCGGGGAAATCTGCGAAGAAAGCATGCCAGGACGGTACCTCACCGGTCAGCTCGGCACCAGTCGATTCGATCTCCTTCTTCAGCTTGAGCGCGTCCCCTTGCACCACGACATCCAAATCGCGCACAGGCGATCCGCTGGTTAGGTCGCGCACCGCGCCCCCCACCAGGAAAACGGTCAAGCCATGAGCTTTGGCGACATCGCGGATCGATTGGAGAGCGGCCTGTTGCGCTGCGGAAAGACGATTCTGCAACAGATAAATGTAATCGGCCATGGATTGAGTTCACTCTCGGACCCGCGGCGGACGGGTAGTCTAACGCTCGCCCTGTCAATGCTTTATAGCATTCATCTACACAAATGCAACGTGTAAGCGTACCATGAGACACGATATAGGCGTGAGTTTTCTTTGCGTCTTCCGCCGCCTATGGCTACGACACACAAGAAGGTTCTGGTGCGGCGGTTTGCCGGGGATGTCCTCGCCGGATACCTTGCTTTGTCCAGCTTTGTCCGTCATGAGCCACCGCTCTTGCCCATCCTCGACCTGCTCGATCTAGGCGGCCGCATCGTTCCTTTGCCTCTCGACAGCGTAAAAATGGTCAGCTACGTCCGCGACTTCAACCTGGCAGATGGCGTCAACCCAGAGCGGCTTGGCCGACGGTCCTTTCTGGCGCGACCGCGTGCCGAGGGGCTTTGGCTGCGCCTGACCTTCGTGGAAGGCGACACGCTTGAAGGACTTGCCCCCGCCGACCTTTCCTTTCTTCTCCATGCCATCGGCGATCATGGGCTGCATCTGACCCCGCCCGATATTCGCTCCAACACCCAGCGCATCTTTGTGCCGCGTTCGGCCATAATCGATCTTCAGCTATTGGCCGTGATTACCACGCCGTCGCGCAAAAAGCTCCCCCTAGTGCCCGACGCTGTCTCGTTGCAGGAGACGCTCTTCTCCTCGATCGGAAGTAACTAGATTCCATACGCCTACAATAGGGCGATGAACGCCCCGCTTACACTTGCCGAAATCGCGGACCGGCTCGGTGCGACCCTCCACGGACCGCACGGCACTCTGATCAGCGGCGTGGCCGGTATCGAGCAAGCACGCCCCAACGAACTTACCTTCGTCGCCAACAGCAAGTACGCCGCGCTCGCTCGGACAACGCGAGCAGCAGCCGTAATCGTCGAGCCTAGCTTTATTGAGATCGCCGCTCCAACCTTACGCGTCGCAAACCCATATCTTGCATTCGCCCGCGCCATCGAGCTCTTCTACACGCCACCCGCGTACCCTGTCGGCATCCATCCCACAGCCAGCATTGCTCCGACGGCCAGCATCGGTGAAGGGGCGCACATCGGGGCTTATGCCGTTGTGATGGATCACGTGACGATCGGCGCAAACGCCACGCTGTTGCCACATGTCGTGCTGTATCCCCATGCGAACATCGGCGAAAGCTTCTTTGCCCATGCTCATGCTGTGGTCCGCGAGTATTGTCGCCTAGGCGACAAAGTTACGATGCAAAACGGAGCGATTGTCGGAGCGGACGGATTTGGGTTCGCCAAACAGGCCGACGGCACATGGTACAAAATCCTGCAGTCGGGTCCCGCAGTGCTCGGTGACCACGTAGAAGTTCAGGCCAACGCTTGCGTCGATCGCGCCTCAGTAGGCGAAACAAGCGTCCGAGCCGGGGCCAAAATTGACAATCTCGTACAGGTCGGCCATGGATCGACCGTGGGCGAGAATACCCTGCTCTGCGCTCAGGTGGGCCTTGCGGGATCGACCATAGTGGGCAAGAACGTCATTCTTGCGGGGCAGGTCGGGGTCGCCGGACACTGCACCATCGGTGATGGCGCGGTCGCGACGGCGCAGTCCGGCATTCCAAACGACGTCGCTCCCGGCAAGGTTGTCAGCGGCTACCCGGCAATCGACAACCGGCAATGGCTGCGCTCGACCGCCTTATTCCATCGCTTGCCAGAGCTGATGCGCTCACTGCGGGGCAAGAGCTGACGGCTGTTAGGCTGAAGTTTATGCGTCCTCTCTCCCTTGCGCCTCTGGCGGCATCTCTGGCGCTTGCGGGCTGCCACTCCGCGTTCATCGACGCGACCGTCAGCAATCGCACCGCCGCAACGATTCCGCTGATTGAGGTCGATTACCCGAGCGCCAGCTTTGGCACGCAGAATTTGGCTCCAGGAGCCGACTTTCATTATCGCTTCAAAGTGCTCGGCAACGGACCGCTCAAGGTCATCTACACCGATAGCACACAGCGTGAAAGATCTGCCTCCGGTCCCACCCTGGCAGAAGGAGACGACGGTCCTCTTACGCTCACGTTCGACCCCGACGGTCTACGTTGGCAAACTCCGCCTCACAAACGCTGAACTGTTCTTTCCTCCTCCTCTTCCCTGTACCCTGTGCTTATGCGCGGCGTTTTCATCACATTTGAAGGGCTCGACGGCTCGGGCAAGACGACGCAGTTGCGCCGGTTGGATGCCAGCCTCCGCGCAGAAGGCTATGCGGTGACGTCTCTGCGTCAGCCAGGTTCGACGGCGCTCGGCGACCGCATCCGCGCCGTGCTGCTGGACTCCCGGTCCGAAGCGGCCCTTGGTTCCATTGCGCCGCTGGCCGAGCTCGCACTGATGTTCGCCGACCGCGCGCAAGCCATCGCCGAGGTAATCGAGCCCGCTCTCGCCAAAGGACAGATCGTTCTTTGCGATCGTTTTACGGATTCGTCCGAAGCGTACCAGGGCGGTGGCCGGCAACTCGGCTCGGCAGCGGTGCTCGCCCTCCATGCGGCTGTATGCGGCAACCTTCAACCCGATCTCACCCTCTTGCTTTTGCCGCCGCTTGAAGCCTCGCTTGCTCGCGCCCGCCGCCGCAACCAGCGCAATGTCCAACAAACCGGAAAGGACGAGAACCGCTTCGAGCGCGAGTCGGACGCCTTCTACGCGCGCATCTACGAGGCCTACAAGACCATCGCCGCGCGAGAGCCGGACAGGGTGGTCGCGCTCACAGAGGACTACGGCATCGAAGAGATGCAGAAAATTATCCATCGCGTCGTGGCGGAGCGGCTGGACGCGCTCACGGGTTCGGCTGCATCCGCCATGCTGGAACCATGACTACGCCGCCGCCCACGCTTGAAGCTCCCCCCGAGACGGCGTCCACCGCGGCCGAGCCGGTCCTGACGCTCCCCGGTCTGCCGCATTCGCTTCCCTTTTACGCCTTCAAACCCTGGGTAAAGCTGGGTGATCCGATCCTGCTGTTTGAGTACCTCCACAAAACCTACGGCAACATCGCGCACTATCGCTTTATGGGCACGCCCATCGTCTTCCTCAACGACCCGGAGTACATCCGCGAGGTGCTGGTCAACCAGGCTTCTGCCTTCGTCAAGGAGCGGACGGTCCGGCGCATGAAGGTGCTGCTGGGCGAAGGTCTCATCACCTCCGACGATCCAATCCACATTCGTCAGCGCCGTATCGCCGCGCCCGCCTTTCACCGCCAGCGCATTGCCGCTTACGCCGGACAGATCGTCGCGATTGCCGCCGCGCAGCGCGACCGTTGGCAACCGGGGGAGACGATCGACATCGCCGCCGGGAGCATGGCGCTCTCGCTTGAGATTGTCGCCCGCACCCTCTTCGACACCGAAGTGGACGCGGACATCCGCCGCATCAACGACGAGGTCAACACGGTCATGGGCCTCTACAACTTCCTCGTGGCCTTTCCCAAACTCGAATGGTTCATCAAGCTGCCGCTGCCGGGTATCCTGAAGTTTCGCCGGTCGAAAGCGCGTCTGGACGCCGTGGTCGACCGGCTCATCGCCGCCCGCCGCGCCGAGATGGCCGCCGGTGCGCCAGATAAAGGCGATCTCCTCCACATGCTGCTGACCTCGGTTGACGACCAGGCAGACGCCGAAGGCCGCCACACAGGCATGTCGCCCGACCAGATTCGCGATGAAGTCCTCACCATTTTTCTCGCCGGCTATGAGACCGTCGCGAACGCCCTTACCTGGACCTGGTATCTCCTCTCGCAACATCCGGAGGTCGAAGCGAAGATGCACACCGAACTCGACACCGTGCTTGGTGTGGGAAGAGCGGGCCGCCTTGCAACTCTTGCCGACTACCCTAACCTTCGCTATACCGAGCAGGTCTTCGCCGAGTCGATGCGCCTTTATCCGCCCGCGTGGGCCATGGGTCGGATGTCGACACGTCCGGTCAAGATCGGCCCATACACCCTCCCGTCCGGCTCCCACGTCTTCTTCAGCCAGTACATCATGGGGCGCGATCCCGCCTTCTTCCCCGATCCGCTCCGCTTCGATCCCGACCGCTTCACCCCCGAGGCCAAAGCCGCGCGGTCAAAGTACACCTACTTTCCCTTCGGCGGAGGATCGCGCCAATGCATCGGCGAGGCCTTCGCGTGGATGGAAGGAACGCTCTCGCTCGCCACGCTAGCCCAGAAATGGAAACCCCGCTTTGTGCCAGCCTTTCCTATTGAGTTGCAGCCGAAGATCACGTTGCGGCCCAAGCATCCAGTGATGATGCGGCTGCTGCCTCGCTGACCGGCTACAATCAGGCAGTGTTCGTTTGGGATGAGAAGAAGCGGCTCGCGAATCTGGAGAAGCATGGGCTTGACTTCGCGGATGCGGGAATCGTCTAATTCATTCTGAAAAAGCGACGTTTGAATCCACCCGCAATAGCGGTACCGTCTCAAAGACATAGTGTACGTTCACTCATACGAAGAGGTTCGTGGTCCTTGTTTATGTAGAAAGAGGAGACAATGTCCGAATTATCTCGTTCCGTCGAGCTTCACGAAGCGAACTCGCTTAGCCCGCACAGTCTTTCGGATTGGAATCGTATTCGCCGCGAATCAGCCGCCGGCATTCCAGTTCCATACGAGTCCTAAGACGAGCCGTGCAACCCCAACGATCCGGCGGCCGTTAGCGGCTACTTGGAAACGGGTGGAGCGGCGCGTCTTCAACGCACATGAAGTGCTTGTAGATCAGATTCGGTGAAGCTATCCGCCTCTGCCTCTTAATGTTGAGGCAAAGAACAGACTGGCTCTGAGCCCGCGCGATGGATAATCAGTGTTCCGCGCCTAAACCTACGTACGCGTTGTAAGTACCAGACGCAGACGGGAAGAGCTGCGAACACCCGGCGTGCAGAACCGCTACTGTGCGCCGATATACCGTATATGCTAGCCTCTTCAACGGTACCCAAGATCGACATGGCTCAAACAAAGACCGCAAAAGCATCTCCCGCAAAACGCTCCCCCCGTACGCTCGCCGGTGACCTGGTCACCCCTGCCGCAAATGGACGAGCGCAGACGCTTGGCTTGTATGAGGAGGCGTTGAAGCTTCTTCAGGCCGGCAAATACGATAAGGCGCATGAGGCCTTCAATGCGATGCTGGCGTCCAGTCCACCGGATTTAGCGGCATCGATCCGGATGTACATCAACGCCTGCCTGCTTCAGATCCAGAAGGGCAAGACAAGCTTCCTCAGCCATGAAGAGCGCTACGATTACGCCATCTCTCTGCTCAACGAGGGGCTCTACGAGGACGCCAAAGAGCATTTCCAGCAGATTATCGCCGAGATGCCCACTGCGGACTTCGCTTTTTATGGACTGGCAGTCCTTGCCAGCATGACGGGCGATACGCATACCTGCCTAAAACATCTGACCGAAGCCATCCGGATCAACCCTAAAAATCGCATCCAGGCGCGGTCGGACTCCGACTTCCAGGACATGGCCGACGATCCGCGCTTTACCGACCTGCTCTACCCCGAGGCATAACCGTGCCCGCGAAACAGGCCGGGCTGCGCGTTGTAGCCATCGGCGGCGGCACGGGCCTTTCGACTCTCTTACGTGGGCTGAAGCGCTACGTAGCCGCCCCAGCAGTAGCGCGGCGGGCAAGCGATGCACGGCGAGCCGCGGACGCCGGATGTGCCGATGGACCGTGCCTGATCAGCGATTTGGCTGCGGTCGTCACCGTCACGGACGACGGTGGCTCCTCCGGCCGCCTCCGCGAAGACCTCAAGATGCTTCCACCTGGCGACGTGCGCAACTGCATGGTCGCGCTCTCCGAAGATGAGGCCCTCCTTTCCAAGCTCTTCCGTTACCGCTTCGACCAAGGCGAGCTGCAAGGCCACAGCTTCGGCAACCTCTTCGTCGCCGCGCTCTCCCACATCACAGGAGATTTTGCCCAAGCCGTGCAGATGTCGTCGCAGATTCTCGCCACCCGTGGCCGCATCTATCCAGCCACCAACACCGACGTGACCCTCGCCGCCTGCATGGACGACGGCTCCATCGTGAGAGGCGAAACGAACATCACGGCCAGCAGGCTAAGCATCCACCAACTGATGATGGAGCCCCCTGACGCGCCGCCGTTGCCGGAGACGCTCGAGGCCATCGCCGCCGCCGACCTCATCACCCTAGGGCCCGGATCGCTGTATACCTCGCTGATCACGAACCTGCTGGTGCATGGCATCCCAGAGGCACTGGCGGCCTCCCAGGCGACGCGGGTGTATGTCTGCAACCTGATGACTCAGGCGAACGAGTCGCTTGGCTTGACAGCCTCACAGCATATTGAGCGCATCATGCGGCATTGCGCCAGCCCCGGCTTTGAGGTAACTCGCCCAATCTTCGATTACACCCTGATCAACACCGCACCCATATCCGCCGCAGCAATGGACCAATACGCGCGCGAGGGACAGGCCCCTATTGAGGCCGATCTCGACCGGGTGCGCGCTCTAGGTGTCGAGCCGGTCACCGGCAACTTCCTCCACGAAGGCGATGTGCTCCGCCACGACTATGACAAAGTTGCCGAGACGATGCTGCGTCTAGTCACTCACTAGCCATTCCCGTTGTCATTCTGAACAGATCCCGTTGTACTGCCCCACGCCACTCACCCGCTGAGCGTCACCAACTCAGGCGCGTCGACCGTTCGCTTCAACTGCCCGCAGGCCGCATAGATGTCTCGCCCACGCGGACGCCGTATGTACGTCGGAACGCCGCCCGCGATCAGCATCTTCTGGAACATCGCAACATCGTCCGGCGCGGGCTGCGAGTACGCAATTCCTGGCCCTGGATTCCAAACGATCAGGTTGATCTTGGCGCGCATTCCGCGCAGCAGTGTCAGCACCTCCCGCGCGTGGGCCGGCTGGTCATTGACGCCGCCCAGCAGGACATACTCGAACGTCACATACTCACGCTTGCCCAGCGGGATGGTCGAAACCGCGTCCAGCAGCGCCGCAATGTTCCACTTGCGCGTGATCGGCATAATTCGTTCGCGAACGAGGTCGTTCGAGGCGTTGAGCGAGAGGGCGAGCTTCGGCCGCACCGGCTCGGCCGCAAACCGCCGGATGGCCGGCTCGATGCCGCTGGTCGACACCGTCATCCGCGATTCAGGCAGCCCCATGGCCCGCAGCAGATGGACGCTATCCATGAAGGCCTCATAGTTCAGGAACGGTTCGCCCATGCCCATAAACACCAGGTTGATCCGGTCCAAACCAATCCTGACCCCATGCCGCGCCACCACCGCCGCCACCTGCCCAGCGATCTCTCCGGCGGTCAGATTGCGCCTGATCCCCAGCTTGGCCGTCAGGCAAAACTGGCAGTTCACCGCGCACCCCACCTGACTAGAAATGCAGATCGTCGCCCGCCGATAACCCGCACGTTCCAGCGCGCCGATGTCAGCCTCACGCTTCGTACGGCCCGACGGCACCTCTTCGTCCGCCGCCTCGCTGCCGTCGCCGCGTTCGCCGCCGTCGCCTTCCGGCATCCAGACCGTCTCAACCGTCTCATCGTCCGCCATCCGCATCAGGTAGCGCTCGGTGCCGTCGATCGACGTGGCGGTCTGCACCATCTCCGGACGGCCAACCGTGTAGCCTTCGGCGGCGAGACGTTCGCGAAGAGCGATGGGCAGGGCCGTCATCTCATCGAGGGAGCTGGCAAGCTGCCGGTAAAGGGCCTGGTGGAGCTGCGCGGCGCGGTACTGCGGCTCCTCCAGCGAACGGATGAGCGCCTGCAACTCAGCCAGCGTACGGCCAAACAGCACGCGCTGCTCACGTTGCATCGGCTCCTGCACCGGGCTGTCGAGTTCGTCCACTACACCGCCGCTAGCCACTGCCATCTCCTTAGTTTACGCTGGAGTCCTCTATGCAGAGGCCGCCTTCCCCTCCGTTGAACCGGCGCAGTTTCCTCGCCGCGTCCGCTCTGGCTGCTGCTCAGTATGCCTTTGGACAGCCGAGCCGCCCGGTTCGGCTCACCCTCGGTACGGAGCCGGGGTTCAGCATCCCGGACGAATTTCTCGGCCTCGGCTACGAGATCTCCTCCGTCGCGCGACCCGGCCTGCTGAGCCCATCCAACCGCGTCTACACGCAACTGGTGCGAACGCTCGGCGCGCGCGGCGTGATCCGCATCGGCGGCAACACAGCCGACTACGCCAGCTACTCCTCCGCCGCTCCGGCGCTCTCCACCTCTTTCGGCTCGGTGGTGAACGACGCCGTACTCGACGATCTAGGCGGCTTTCTTCAGGCGACAAACTGGAGTTTGATCTGGGCACTCAACCTTGGACGCGGCACGGTCGAGCAGGCGGTGGCTGAAGCGCGGACTATAGTACGGGTGGCTGGATCGCGGCTGCTAGCGCTTGAGATCGGCAACGAGCCGGACCTCTTTCCCAACGAAAAGCACCGGCCCGCGCCGTATACCTATGAGCAGTGGCTAGCCGATTACCGTCGCTTCAAGGCCGCTGTACGCAACGCTCTACCAGGAGTTCCGCTGGCCGGGCCCGATGTCGCTGGACATACTGATTGGGTCACTCACTATGCCGCAGACGAGGGTCGCGACGCCGTTCTGCTGACGCATCATTACTACCGTGGAAACCAGAACTCCACTAGCAGCATTGCCCAACTCCTCGGCCCCGATCCGAAGCTGCAGGGACAGTTGGATGAGCTTCGTGCCGCGTCCAAGGCGTCCAGCCTGCCCTATCGCATCTGCGAGGTCAACTCGTTTTCCGGCGGCGGCAAACCAGGAGTAAGCGATACGTTCGCCGCCGCGCTTTGG
Source organism: Acidobacteriaceae bacterium (assembly GCA_965277085.1). GTDB lineage: Bacteria > Acidobacteriota > Terriglobia > Terriglobales > Acidobacteriaceae > Edaphobacter. Next base: position 2,782,846 of record OZ255708.1, on the reverse strand, counting down.
GTGCTCGACTACCTCTACACGCTCGCGGTGAACGGCTGCGCGGGCGTCAACATGGAGACAGGCGTCAATCAGCACGATTTCGTCAGCTCGTACTCGCCCATCGGCGACGATGAGCATGGCCACTACGCGGCTCGTCCTGAGTACTACGGGATGCTCGCCTTCGCGCAGGGCTATGGCCATCTCCTTCCCGTCACGCTCGATGCGGCCCCGCCGGGGCTGAAGGTCTATGCCACGAAGGCCGCCTCAGGCCACATGACGCTTACCCTGATCAACAAAGGAGCCGAAGCGGCTTCCGTCATCTTCGACCTGCCCAAGGCGGCTCGGGGAGCGTCATTGCTTCGCCTGTTGGGCCCCTCGCTCGGTGCGAAAGAGGGAGTGACCCTCGGCGGGACGACTGTGGCACCGGACGGAACCTGGATAGCTCAGCGGCGGGAGCAAGTGGCGGTCAAGGCAAAGGCCGTGACAATCGATCTGCCCTCGGGCAGCGCGGCGCTCGTCACGGTGAGTTGAGACAAGGAGCGGACCTGCTGTGAAAGAATAGAGAAAGAGCATCAAGGAGCCGCATGTCCGCAAGCCCAACCCTTCCCGTCCGCACCTCCGCTCCGCCACGCAATATCCGCAAAACCATCCTCCCCAACGGCCTCTTGGTTTTAACTGAGCAGATGCCCCACGTTCGCAGCGTCTCCATGGGCGTCTGGGTGGCGACCGGTTCGCGCGACGAATCGGCAGCGGTCAACGGCATCTCGCACTTCGTCGAGCATATGGTCTTCAAAGGGACGACCACCCGTTCCGCCCAGCAACTCGCGCGCGAGGTCGACACCATCGGCGGCAACCTCGACGCATTCACCGGCAAAGAGACGATCTGCTTCAATATCAAGGTGTTGGACGAGAACGTGGAACCGGCGCTTGATCTTCTCTCCGACCTGGTACTACATCCCACCTTCACGCCAGACGAGCTGACCCGCGAGAAGGGCGTCATTCTCGAAGAGATCAAGATGGACGAGGACAACCCCGACTATCTTGTTCACGAGATACACACGCAGAATTTCTGGAAGGGCGACGCGCTCGGCCGACCGATCCTGGGGACGGTCAAAACGGTGTCGAGCTTCGACCAGGGCATCGTCTTCGACTACTACGCCAGCCGGTTCACCCCCGCCAACATGGTCTTTTCCGCCGCGGGCAATCTCGACCACGACCACTTCGTCGAGCAGGTCGAGCATCACTTCTCTTCACTTACGGCGGCGAGCTCGGCTCCCTTCGCCAAAGCCGATGCCCCCGCAGCCTTCCCGCACATCACGCTCAAGAACAAGAAGTCGCTTGAACAGGTGCAATTCTGCCTCGGTGTCAGCGCACCGCCAGTCCACTACGATAACCGCTACGCCGTTTATCTGCTCAACACCATGCTGGGTGGCGGCATGAGCTCGCGCCTCTTCCAGACCATCCGTGAAGATCGCGGGCTCGCCTACTCCATTTACTCAGAGCTCAATCCCTTCCGCGACACCGGCGCGCTCTGCGTTTACGCGGGTTTGTCGGCGGACAAGACCCAAGAGGTGCTCTCGCTCACGCTCGCCGAGTTCAGCCGCCTCAAATCCGAAGCCGTCTCCGACGCCGAGCTGAAGCGCGCCAAGGACCAGCTCAAGAGCAACATGGTCATTGGCCTCGAAACCTCGTCTAGCCGGATGTCCAATCTCGCCCGCCAGCAGATGTACTTCGGCCGCTTCTTCTCGCTCGACGATCTAGTCGAGCAGATCGAGCGGGTCACTCCAGACGAGGTGCGCGGACTTGCGAACGAGCTCTTCCAGTCGGACCGCATCGCGCTCACCCTGCTAGGCAATCTGGGACCGATGAAGATCGAGCGACCTGCGCTGGCCTGCTAGGTAGTATCGCTGTTGGATCACCAACGTCTAATCGGAAGCCGGTGATCTAAAATCGATGTTGCAAGAGCACAATAAGGATGATGAACCAACCCATGAAGATCGAGAGCAACCTCCGCCGCCACGTCGAAGCGGGCTTTACCCTGATCGAGCTCCTGATCGTCATGTCGGTCATGCTAATCCTGATGACGCTGGCCGTGCCACAGCTCTTGAAGCTACGCAAACAGGCGAACGAGACCTCGGCTATCCAGTCCGTCCGCACTATCGGCCAGGCCGAGCTGCAGTACAACTCGGCGTACCCCGCCAACGGCTTCTCGTGCTCGCTGGCAACCTTGGGCGGACAGCCGGGAGCCGGGGCACCTTCGGCACAAGCGGCGCAGCTCATCGATCCCGCGCTGACCACAGGGCAGAAAGCCGGCTACACCTTTGCGCTCGTCAATTGCAGCAAGGTGACCGTCAACAACCAGGATATGTACACCTCGTACACCATTACGGCCACCCCGCAGTCCACCGGCAAAACGGGCGACCGCGGCTTCTGCGCGGACGAGAACAACACCATCCGCTTCGACCCGACCGGCGGCACGAACTGCACGCAGCCCATTCAGTAGTGCTCAGGCTATGGCAAATCGTAGCGGTACTCGCTTTCTCCGGGTGCGTGTTGGGACAATCTCCCAACACGATCCTTAAGGCAGTCGACGCCCACTACAACCGCCTCTCTTCCCTCCAGGCACGCTACACCGAGCGTTACACCGGCATGGGCATGGACCGGACCGAAACCGGTACGTTGCTGCTCAAAAAGCCAGGCCGCATGCGCTGGAGCTACGACACACCCGCTGGCAAGCTCTTCCTGCTCGACGGCAAGAACGGCTGGTTCTACACCCCAGGCGATCCGCAGGCCCAGCGCGTCTCCGCCAAACAGCTCGACGATCTACGCTCGCCGCTGCGATTTCTTTTAGGGCATACAGAGTTGCGGAAGGAGCTAGAGAACTTCACCGTCCGGCCCTCTGCTCAGGGTTTTGAGATCGCGGGCGTTCCGAAGGGTCTGGCGCAACGGGTGCGAGCCCTAGCACTGACGGTCTCCCCGGTCGGAACCATCCTCACCATGCGGCTTGAAGAGGTTGACGGCGCAACTACCAGCTTTGCGTTTTCCGATCAACACGACAACGTCCCCACAAAGGATGCCGACTTTCATTTCGTTCCGCCACCCGGTGTGACCATCGTCAACGGGCTGCCACCGATGTAGCAGCCCGTTTTGCTTAGCCGACGTGGACTTTGCCCGACTCGCCCACATCCACGTTGCCGCCCGTCACCGCGGCCGCGAGATATTTCATCCCGAAGATGAGCTTGCTCGAAGAGGCCTCCCAGTACTGGGCCTCAGCGATGTCCACACGCAGCACAGCGATCGACGGATCTTCCTCACCTTCGGGGAACCACGCCTTGTACATGGGATTCCAAAGGTCCTTGATCTTGGCGCGATCCCCACTGACGCTGGCGCGGCCCTTGGCCATGATGTATTTCGAGTCATCCGGATCGGCATAGACCAGGGTCACGTGGGCGTCACGCTCGATCTCATATACCTTGCCCGACTCTCCGCGCGTCAGGAACCACACCGTGCCATCGAACGCATTGGTCTCCTGCGTAACCATCGGGCGGCTGTCGATGGAGCCGTCGCGGGCAATCGTCGACATCATAGTGATGCGTATACCTTTTATGAGCTCACCGATCTTCTTCATGCCCTCGGTTCCACTCAACTCCTTGAACTCACTCATTCGTTTCCTCCAGACGCTTTGGATGCGCGCTGCAAGGCTGCGAGATGGCACGCCCGATCCGGTAAACTGAAGCCGATGACCACCGCCGCAATCGCCCTTGCCCTTACCACTGAAGAGTTCCACGCTGCCGTCCACGCGCTTGCGCCCGCCGTAGCCGTCTTCGACTGCGATGGCACGCTCTGGGCACCGGACTCCGGTTCAGGCTTCATGGCGTACACCATCGAAACCGGCTTGCTCTCCCGCGAGGCTGTCGATCGGTTGAATGGACGATACGACCTCTACCGCCGTGGCGAGCTGTCGGAATTAGCCATCTGCGGCGAGATGGTCCAGGTCTACCAAGGGCTGCGCGAGAGCACTCTCCGTGCCGCCGCACGGGCGTTCTTTGAGCAGCGAATCGCGCCGTCCATCTTCCGTGAAATGCGCGCGCTGGTCGCCGCTCTCCGCGCTAACGGCACCGACATCTGGGCGGTCAGTTCGACCAACGACTGGGTGGTCGAGGAGGGTGTAAGCCGCTTCGGCATCCCTCCGGAACGTGTGCTGAGCGCCCGTGTGCGCGTCGCGGACGGCCTGATTACCCGTGATCTGCTCGACGTGCCTACCGATCAAGGAAAGGTCGACGCCCTCGCCCGCATAGGGCTCACGAGCCCGGACGCCGTCTTCGGCAACTCTGTCCACGACGCGGCGATGCTGGCAATCGCGCGTGGCACCTTTTCGGTCAACCCTTCTCCGGCGTTGGCCGAACGGTCTGCGGCGGAGGGTTGGCCTGTGTACTATCCGGCTCTCGTCCGCAACAAAGCCGCCCGCTAAGTGCATTCTTACAAGTCTATTCACCTCCCCAGCGCGTCTATAGAAGCAGTGAAGGAGCCGATTCGCAAGCTGGACAGCCGCCACGACGCCGAAGCCAACCGCCCGGCGCGTCTAGTTGTGGCCGCCCTGATGCTTCGAAACGGCCCGGCAGAAGAACCTTCCACCACTGAAGTGCTCATCTGCCAGCGCCGGCCGAACGCACCCATGAGTCTCAAGTGGGAGTTTCCCGGCGGCAAAATAGAGCCCGGCGAGACCCCCGAAGAGGCGTTGGCGCGGGAGCTGAACGAAGAGCTGGGAATCGACGCGACCATTGGGCGGCGTGTGGCGCAAATTCATCACCACTACCGCAATGGCGGTGCGCTCGACCTGCAATTTTTTGTGGTCGACGAGTACCGCGGCGTGCCGAAGAACCGTATCTTCAACGACATACGCTGGTCTCCGCTCACAGCCCTGCCGGGGTACGACTTCCTGGCGGCGGACCTTGGGTTGGTGCGCGATCTGGCCGACGGACTGCTGCTCTAGTCGGTTGTCCAACACGCTGAGGCTTCCGAGCATCTCACCAAATACACCCCCTGAGTCGTCAACTCCTACAATCAAGGCCGCATGACCGAGGAATCGACCCAGCCCGCCGAGACAAACCCCTGGCGCGAACGGCTTCGGGCACTCAAAAACATGCCGCCCGTGCTTGGCATCCTTTGGGAGTCGGGACCGGCAGTCGTTGCTTGGGGGCTAGCCCTGCGAATCGTCGTCGCAGTGCTGCCGTTCGCCGTCGCCAAGGTCGCACAGTACATCATCCAGGACATCGCTAACGTGCTGCGCGGGCAGCCGCTAGCGGGTACCTTCTGGACGCTGGTCGCCGCCGAAGTCGGCATGAACGTCTTTCTCGGCCTAATCACCCGCGCCATCGACTACAGCGATTCCCTGCTTGCCAACCGCTACACCCAGCACGTCAGCGTCCGCGTCATGGAGCACGCATCCCGGCTCGACCTGACCACCTACGAGAACCCCCTCTTCTACGACCGTCTGGAGCGCGCACGCGTCCAGGCCACCGACCGCCTCGGCATGATCCAGCAGATGGGGCGGCTCTTTCAGCAGGTCATTACGACGCTGGTCTTCTCGGCGGCCCTCGCCTGGGCGTCGCCTTGGTTGGTGCTGCTGCTGGCGTTTGGTGTACTCCCGTCGTTCCTCGGCGAGACCCACTATGCCTTTCTCGGCTATGCCAAGAACTTCCGCCAGACCACCGCCAAGCGGCAGATGGACTATCTGCGCCAGGTCGCCGGTAGCCGTGAGGGCGCGAAAGAGGTCAAGCTCTTCGGCCTCAACAAGTTCTTCACCGACCGCTTTCAGGCGCTTGCCAACCAGATCTACCGAGAGGACATCGCCCTCTCCCGCTCGAAGCTCATCGTAGGCGGCCTGCTTGGCATCATCGGAACGCTCGGCTACTACGGTGCATACGTCTTTGTCATCTGGCGCACCCTGCACGGCGGCTACGACATCGGCCAATTCACCTTCCTCACCGCCGCCATCCAGCAGGCCAGTTCGAACCTCCAGCAGGTCTTCTCGACCGCCTCCGGCATCGCCGACCAGGCCCTGTTCCTCACCGATCTGCTCGCCTTCTTTGCCATGGAGCCGACCGTGCAGTCGAAGCCAAACGGCCTGCCCGCCCCCCAGCCAATCGCGCGTGGCTTCGAGTTCCAGAACGTCTCCTTCACGTATCCCGGGACCGACCGCACTGTCCTTCGCAATTTCAACTTCCACTTGCATCCCGGCGAACGCATCGCGCTGATCGGCGAAAACGGTCAGGGTAAGACTACGGTCGTCAAGCTCATCACGCGCCTCTACGACCCCAGTGAAGGCCGCATCCTGCTCGACGGCATCGACCTCCGCGAGTACTCGCTCGAAGACCTCCACCGGCACATTGGCGTGATCTTTCAAGACTTTATGCGTTTCGAGATGACGGCACGCGAGAACATCGCTGTCGGTAAAGTGGACGCGCCGCATCAACAAGCCGACATCGAGATCGCCGCCCACAAATCCCTCGCCGACACCGTCGTTGCGAAGCTCGGCGGCGGGTACGACCAGATGCTTGGACGCCGCTTCGAAGGCGGTGTCGAGCTCTCCGGCGGCGAGTGGCAGAAGATGGCGCTCGCCCGCGCCTACCTCCGCGACGCCGACCTCCTCATCCTCGACGAGCCGACGGCCGCGCTCGACGCCCGCAGCGAGCTGGAAGTCTTTGAGCGCTTCGCCGAACTGACCGAGGGCAAGATGGCCCTGCTCATCTCGCACCGCTTTTCAACCGTCCGCATGGCCGACCGCATCGTCGTTCTCTCCGGCGGAAGGCTGATCGAGGAGGGCAACCACCAGAAATTGATGGAGCAGAACGGTGTTTATGCCGGTATGTTCGAGATGCAGGCCGCAAGTTACCGCTGACCAGGAGACTCCGTTCGATGGCTGTACCCGTAGCGAACTCGCATGCCGATGAAGCGGGGCATACCTCCTCGCCGCCTGTGGAGTTTCCTATGGCTGGCCTGCCGGAGCGGCCCAACATCTCCGACGAAACCTTGCGGACCCACGCCGACGCGCTGATCGCTCGGTGGCAGATGCTGCCCTCTACCGGCAAGGACACGAGCCTGCCGCAGAGGCTCAAAGACCTAGACACGCGCCTGAAGCTCCGCCTGCAAACCTGTCGTCGCCTTGTCCCACCGGGCTCGAAGGACCTGAACCCAGCGCTCGAGTTCCTTGAAAGCACACGCATGATGGAAGCGGTGCTGCTGGGCGCGCGCGACTCCACAAAGACGCTGCTGCGCGTGCCTCACATCCGTACCGCCAGCCACACTAGCGATATTCCTCGCATCGTCGGCCTAGCCGAAGGTTATCTATCCGCCGCCAAAGGCATCTGGTCATCGGAGTCGCTGACGGTTTATATCGCGCGCGCCCAGATGAACGATCCACTTCTGTTGCGTGAGATCGGTTCCCTTCCCCTGGCGCTCAAGCTGGCCCAGCTCGAGGTTCTCCTCGACCGCGCCGACGAAGCCTTCGCCGCCGGTCCATTGCCGTCCATCAAGCACTCGCCCTTCTCCGCCCCGCTCCATAGCCTCCGACGCCTCAACCAGACGGAATGGAACGACATCCTTGAACCGCTCATTGTCTTCGACGCCATCCTGCGCGCCGATCCGGCTAGCGTCTACAGCGCCATGGATGAGGAGACGCGAGGCAGCTACCGCAACCGGGTTGCGGAGCTCGCCAGCCACGCCGACGCAAGTGAGGTCGCCACCGCACAAGCAGCGCTGGACCTTGCCCGCGCCGCCAACGCCACCGCAGACTCTGATCCACGCCGTCATCAACGCCGCCGCCACATCGGCTACTATCTGCTGGCGGAAGGCCGCGCGGAGCTCGACCGGAAGATCGGCTATCACGCGCCTCCGAGCGAACGGCTCCGTTCTTTCGTGCTCGCGAACAACGAAGACGTCTATATCCTCGGCATCTTCCTGCTGGCCGTACTGCTGATATTTGCGCTGATCGTGCCCTTGGTCCCGCACCATACCATCTGGCCCATCGTTGGCGCGCTGCTACTGGCGCTTCTGCCCGCTTCGCAAACGGCGGTCGACCTGGTCAACAGCACCGTCTCCGCGCTGATGAAGACCGAGTCGCTGCCGAAGCTCGATCTCGAAGACAGCATCCCGACTGAGCTGTCCACCGTGGTCGTTGTGCCCACGCTGCTGCTGAACGCGACGCAGGTGCGGGAGCTCTTTGAGGAGTTGGAAGCCCGCTGTCTCGCCAACCAAGATCCTCACCTGCATTTCGCTTTGCTGACCGACTTGCCGGACAGTGTCGCGAAGCCCGTCAACGAAGACAGTAACCCTTTGGTCCTCCAGGCGATCGCTCAAGTGGACGCGCTCAACGCCAAGTACGCGCGCGAGGAGGGCGGCAAGTTCCTCCTGCTCCACCGCCACCGGGTCTTCAACGCGCGGCAGGGCGTCTGGATGGGCTGGGAGCGCAAACGCGGCAAGCTGCTCGATCTCAATAAGTTCATGCTGGGCGACTTTGACAGCTTTCCGGTCAAGGCTGGCCCGGTCGAGGTACTCAAGCGGGTCAAGTACGTCATTACGCTCGACTCGGATACGCAGCTGCCGCGTGGCACCGCAGCCCGGATGATCGGCACCCTTGGCCACCCGCTCAACCGAGGCATCATCGATCCAGTGCGCCGCGTGGTGACGCACGGCTATGGCATCTTGCAGCCTCGTGTCGGCGTCAGCGTCTCGTCTGCCTCGCGCTCCCGCCTCGCCGCCATCTACTCGGGCGAGACCGGCTTCGACATCTACACGCGCGCCGTCTCGGACGTGTATCAAGACCTCTTCGGCGAAGGCATCTTTACCGGCAAGGGCATCTACGAGGTCGACATCCTGCACACAGTCCTCGACCACCGTTTCCCTAAAAACGCCCTGCTCTCGCATGACCTCATCGAAGGAGCCTATGCTCGGGCCGGCCTCGTCACCGATGTCGAAGTGATCGACGATTACCCGTCGCGCTACGCCGCCCATGCCAAGCGCAAGCACCGCTGGGTACGCGGCGATTGGCAGATCGTGCAATGGCTCTTCGGGAAGGTGCCGGATGAGTCTGGCCGCATGGTCGCAAACCCCATCAGCACCATCTCGCGCTGGAAGATCCTCGATAATCTTCGACGCTCGCTGGTTGAGCCGGTGACGTTCCTTCTGCTGGTACTTGGCTGGTTCGTTCTGCCGGATGGCGCGCGCTACTGGACCCCCGCTGTGCTCTTCCTTCTGCTGCTTCCAGCCGCTGTGCAGTTCGCTCTCGGCATGGTGCGGGCGGCGCTGAAGCTCAGTACCGGTGCCGCGCACGAAGCTGTCACCACCCTCGGCACGTCCCTCGGCTTCGTCCTCATCAACCTGGTCTTTCTCCCGCATCAGATGCTGCTCTCGGTCGACGCCATCGTACGATCTGCGCTCCGGGTGCTCGTCTCCGGCAAAAACCTGCTTGAATGGGAAACAGCCGCACAGGCTGAGCAAGGTAGCCGCCGCTCGTCGCTCGACCACTACCTGCAGTCCTCCCCTATCCTTGCCGTCCTGCTGGCCGCTGGTTTGTACCTTTCCTACAGTCAAACCCCGCTCGTCCTCCTCGCTCCCGTCGTTCCAATCCTGCTGCTTTGGATCGTCGCTCCGCTGCTCGTTCTTTGGCTCGACTCTTCACCCCGCCGCCGGGAAGGCCCGCTCTCCGCAGCCGACACCGACTTCCTTCGCAGACACGCGCTGCTCATTTGGCGCTTCTTTGACGAGTTTGGCGGCGAGGAGAACCACTGGCTCATCCCCGACAACGTCGAAGAAGCCGGCACTCATCAGGTCCGCAAGCTCTCCCCTACCAACCTGGGGATGCTTTTCAACGCGCGCCAGGCCGCGGTCGAGTTCGGCTTCCTTACCCTGCCCGAGTTCGCCCGCGCCACCCTTGGCACGCTCGACACCTACGAGCGCCTTGAAAAAGTGCGCGGCCACATCTTCAACTGGTACGACATGCTGAGCCTCCAGGCCGTGCCGCCGTTTACTATCTCCACCGTCGACAGCGGCAACCTCGCAGCGTCTCTTTGTACGCTGCATACGGGTGCGCTCGACCTGCTCTCCCGGCCTTTACCTTGCGCGCCCTACGTTTCTGATGACGACCGAACACCAGCGGAAGAAGCCGAACGGCAGAACGCCCAGACACGCTTTCTCCATGACTACACTCCCTGGAAGCTTCCGGAGTTCGCCACGCTTCGTTCGCTGGAAGACCCGCTGCCTACACTAGCCGATGCGCCGATGTACGTGGAAGCGCTTCGGTCCAAGATCACCGATGCTTCTCTGCGCGAGAAGCTGTGGACCGCCGAGCGGAATCTTAGCCAGCTCCGTGCTGACCTCGAAGTCATCGCCGCCCGCGCCTTCCACTTCGCCGATCTGATGGAGTTCGGCTTCCTCTTCAACAAGTCCCGCCAGCTGCTCTCGATCGGCTACGACGCGCCCAACGGCGAGGTCCACTCCGCCTGCTACGATTTGCTCTCGTCCGAAGCGCGTATCGCCAGCTTTCTCGCCGTAGCCAAAGGCGACATCCCGCAGCAAGCCTGGTTTCGGCTGGACCGCTCTCACGTCCTCGTCAGAGGCCGCGCCGCGCTTGTCTCCTGGACCGGCACCATGTTCGAGTACATGATGCCGTCGCTGTGGATGGAGACCTTCCCTAATACCCTACTCTCCCGCTCACTTGAAGCCGCCGTCCGCATCCAGCGCGATTACGTCCGCTCGCTCAAACGCGGAAATCTCCCCTGGGGCATCTCCGAATCTGGGTTCGCCAACACAGACGCGCATGGCCGGTATGGCTACCAGGCCTTCGGCATCCCCGCGCTGGCGATGAAATATGGCGCGGAGGACGGCCCAGTCATCTCCCCCTACTCCACGTTCCTTGCGCTGCCGCTGTTGCGGGATGACGCGCTCGCCAATCTACGTCGCATGGAGAAGCTCGGCTGGATAGGCAAGTACGGCTTCTACGAGGCCGCCGACTACACCGCGCCCGGCGAACCGCGCCTTGTTCGATCATGGATGGCGCACCACATGGGCATGAGTCTGCTTTCGCTCCTCAACCTCTTACACGGCAATATCGCACAACGTTGGTTCCACGCCAACCCGCGCGTGCGAGCGGCCGAGCTGTTGCTACATGAAAAGGCCGTAAGCAAGGAGACACTGAACGCGCTCGCCAAGCGGACCGACAGCGCCGCGACCGCGGCTAAGACTGCCTAGACCTTCTGCGGAACGCTGATGATGAGTGCTGTAGCCGATTCATCTCCGGCGCAACGAATCGTCCGCGCCGTGCTGGCATCCAGATACGCCGCGTCGCCCGTGCCAAGGTGCTCGTGCCGGTTGCCAAATTCAATATCCAGCGCGCCCGAGATGACATAGATCATCTCGTGACCCTGATAGAGATGCGGACGGAACGGCGTCGCGTCATGGTGCGGGAAGAACTCACCGATACACGGGCCCAGGCTGCGGTCAGGCACCAGAATGCCAAAGCTTTCCGCCAAATGCGAGGGGTTCGTGGCGCGTGGCTGCGGGATGCGAACGCGGTCTTTCTTCCGCTGCACGCGAAAGAAGCTGTGCTGCTCCGGCTGGAAGAAATAGCTCAGGTCCTTGTTGAAGGCGAGACCGAGGCGCGCCAGATTCCGCAGCGTGGGAACAACCCGGCCCGTCTCCAGTTGCGATAAAAAGCTGGCGGAAAGCCCTGTTTTTGTGCCCAGTTCCACCAGCCCCATCGAACGTTTTAGCCGGAGCTGTTTGATCCGCGCACCGACCGAGTTCGCCTCAATCATCATCTCGACCGACTCGGGGTCGACCTCGTCGAACTCAGGAAGTGGATCACTTACTTCGATCTCGTTTGCGGCGTTGTTCACCACGTTCTGTCGCGATAGCTGTGTGCCCATCAGATGAGGCTACCGCGTTGCTGTGCTTCACCAGCGGACACCCCAAGGCTCATCAACAAACAGAGGTGCTTTCTTGCGCGTCTTCGAAGTCGCCACATTTGCAGCCGATGAAGACGAAGCCTGGCTCAAGCCGCCTCAAGTACGCTCTTGATGCGCTCGGCCGCCCACTCGATCTCCTCGCGGGTAATCACCAGCGGTGGTGCCAGCCGGATGATGTTGCCATGCGTCTCCTTGCAGAGGATGCCGGTCTCCTTCAACGCCTCGCAGAAGGGCCGCGCCGGGACGTTCAGCTCGATGGCTATCCACAGTCCGCGGCCGCGCACCTCCGTGATGCGCGGGCTGTCGATCTCCCGCAGCAGGTTAAGGAAGAAAGGCCCGAGCTCTGCGGACCGCTCCACCAGCCGCTCTTCCTCTAACACGCACAGCGCCGCGCGCGCTACAGCACACGCCAGCGGATTGCCACCAAAGGTGCTGCCATGATCGCCCGGCTGGAAGACGCCGAGAATCTCCCGCGACGCCAGCACCGCCGACACCGGGTAATATCCGCCCGAGAGCGCCTTACCAAGGATCAGCACATCGGGCGTGATGCCGTCATGCATGTAAGCGAAGAGCTTGCCCGTGCGCCCCAAACCGGACTGGATTTCGTCGACCATCAGTAGCACGTTGTGCTTGCGGCAGATCGCGGCCGCCTCGGCCAGATAGCCGTCGGGCGGAATGATGATGCCAGCCTCGCCCTGGATCGGTTCGACCAAGAAGGCGCAGGTGTTGGGCGTGATGGCCGCGCGCAAAGCCGCCACATCGCCGAAGGGCACTGTCTTGAAACCTTCAAGGTACGGTCCGAATCCAGCGCGATATTGAGGGTCCGACGAGAAGCTCACGATCGAAAGCGCGCGGCCATGGAAGTTGTTCGAGCAGACAACGATCTCGGCCTGCCCTTCCGGGATACCCTTAACGGTGTAGCCCCACTTGCGTGCGGTCTTCAGCGCAGTCTCGACGGCCTCTGTGCCGGAGTTCATCGGCAGCGCCATGTCGAAGCCGGTCAATTGGTGCAATTGCTCGTAAAAGAAGGGCAACTGGTCATTGCGGAAGGCCCGCGAGGTCAGCGTGACGCGGTGCGCCTGGTCGAGCATCGCCTTAAGAATCTTCGGATGGCAGTGCCCTTGATTGACGGCCGAGTACGCCGCCAGGCAATCCAGATAGCGCTTGCCGTCGATGTCATAGACCCAGCATCCGCTGGCCCGCTCGATCACGACATCCAAAGGATGGTAGTTGTTTGCCCCATAGAGCTCTTCAAGTTCGATCGGATTTGCCGTCAGCACAGGAGTTCCTCTCCTCCAGAGTAGCCGCTAGGACCGTACCTCCGCTAGCCCTTCGCGTTTGTTGGGACGCTCGAAGAAGGTTTCGATCTCCTCAAGCGTCCGCCCCTTAGTCTCCGGCAGGAAGAACGTCGCCGTCAGGAAGTAGATCACCGTGCACGCCGCCCAGAAGAAGAACATCGCATAGTACCCGTAACGTCCCACGACCGGCAGAAACACCGCCGCGATCGCAGTCGATACGCCCTGATTCAATAGCAGCGCAATCCCCATCCCGACCGACCGGATACGCGTCGGCATCAGCTCCGATAGCATCAACCAGACCACCACACCGGGACCAAACGCATACGACGCGATAAACAACATGAGGCACCCGGTAATCAGCCAGCCGGTCTGCTCGCTGGGCACAGCGCCAAAGGTCGCCTGCTTGATCGTCAGCGGCTTACCCGCCACCGTGATCTTGAGCGTCGAATCGGCGTCGTCGCTCCGCACCGTAGCGACGCGGTCACCTTCTCCCGCGTCGTAGACGACAGTTGCCGCAGTTAGCCCGCCCGGCTCCGCTCCAAACGCGCTCATCGGCAGCGAGACGCCGTTTTCATTCACTACCGTCCGCACCTTCGTCGACACATCCGTCCGCGCCGCCTCAAACCGGTAAAAGAGCCCCGCGCCTAGCAGCAGCGCAATTATAATCCCGCCCGTTCCCATCTTCAGCAGGAACTTGCGTCCCTTCCTGTCAACAAACGCCACCCCCACCAGCGTCATCACGCAGTTCAGCACCTTCACCGCGACATCGCCTTGGGTTGCGTGACTGGCCGTCATCCCCGCTTGCTTGAGGATAATGACCAGGTACCCCAGCACAGAGTTGATCCCCGTCGTCTGGTTAAACGACAGGATCACGCATGCCAGCACGAACGGAAACACATACCTCCGCTGCAGCAGGGAGCGAGACGCCCCGCGCGTCTCCGTCGTCTGAGCCTTGCCCTCACGAGATGACGCCTCCATCTCTCGCATCTGTAGCTGTGCCTGCTCCTCGGAGTTTGACCGCCGCAGCGACGCCAGAGCCTCCGCCGGACGCCCTTTGCGAAAGAGCCAGCGAGGCGTCTCGCTCAGAAAGAAGCTGCCTCCAAAGAAGAGCAGCCCGGGGTACACCACCGACAGAAACATCCCCCGCCACGCATGGTCCTGTGCCGCGCGGATCAGCCCCGCGTCGCCCGCAGCCGCCAGCACCGCTGCCTCCGCCTGCCGCGTGAAGTAAAAGCCCGTTAACGCCGCAATCACAATCCCAAACGTCAGCATGAATTGAAAGATCGCCGTGCCCCGCCCGCGCACGTCCGCCCCCAGGCTCTCCGCCAAGTACAGCGGCACCACTACCGCGATAAACCCTCCGCTGATTCCCTGCAACAGCCGCCCCAGAAACAACGGCACAAACCCATGCGACGCCACGATCAGCCCCACACTGGCCACAAAGATCGCGCCACTCAGGATCATCATCCGCTTGCGGCCCAGCCAATCCGCGAGCACTCCCGCCACCAACGACGAGCACATCCCCCCGCCCAGCACTGCGGCCACTAGAACCGACGTCTGTTGCACCGACAAGCTGATCGTCTTACCTAGATACAGTAGAGCAGCCGCGATGATACCTACATCGATGCCGTATAGCAGCCCGCCCAGACCTGAAATAAACAGCAGATAACGCCCATACTGGACCGTGCGCGAAGACGATTCACTCATCCCCGTATGGTCGCAGAGATTGCCGCTCGACGCACCGCTTTTCTCGCCCGGGTGGGCTTACCGCCGTTGGAACTCCGGCGACCCTAAAAGCAGTCCCGCCATCGCCGCCGTCTGCTTGTCGAGCGACGGACGAGCCATCCCTTGCTTCAGGTCGACAGTATTGAGGTTCCGCCCCGCAAACTCCTTCTCCGCCTGCCGCTGTGCCTCGCCATCGCCCGGTTGCCTGAGTACCGCATCTCGCGTCCGCTCCGTGGCTGGCATCCCCAGCAGCACGACCTCCAGCCGCTTCTCCGCTGCTACACTCCGGTCATCTACAGAGACCGACACGGGCCGCAACCCCGCAGGCTGCTCCAGCAATGCGGGCAGCCCACTCACGACCCCAGAGATCTTGTCCGCGGCCAGCACCAGCGCGAAGTTCATCCGGCTTACGAGTGCGCCTGTGCTTACCCACTCCGCAGACTTCCAGCTATACCCATTCGGGGTCTGCATCCCGTAGAGCGGCATTCCGAGCTTCTCAAGCGCCTGTACTAGTGGCTGCGGATTCGTCGCGTCCGCTCCAGTCGCCCGCACCGCCGACGCAACAAACTCGAGCGGCGTTTTCACCTTGCTCTTCTCCACCGCTGGTGCCCAGAACTCCGGCGAGTTGAACATCGTCCGCAACACCGCCTTGATGTCGCCGCCGCTCGCCAGAAACGTCTTCGTCATTCGATCCACCAGCGCTGACGGAGGCTCATCCGCCACAAACCGCACCGCCAGCTTGGTCGAGATGAACTTGGCCGTGGCTGGACTGGTTGCCAGCAGATGCAGCACGTCTAAACCCTCCGTCTGGCCGCCCTCACGAATCGTCGTCCCCAGCACCTGCTTCGGCCCCGGCTCATGCCGGTTCGGCTGGAACGCGAACGCCGCTCCCTCGTTCGGACGGTCGATGCCCCAGCCCGTAAACACTCGCGCCACCTGCGTCACATCCGCCTGCGTGTACCCGCCGCCTACACCTAGCGTATGCAGCTCCATCAACTCGCGCGCATAGTTCTCATTCAGCCCACTCGTCTTAGCCTTTCCATTGCGCGCCGAGCGTTGCGCCGCCAATGAATCAGGCCCGATGCTCTGCCAGTTGTCCAGATACACCAGCATCGCCGGACTCGCCGCAGTCGCAACCAGCAGGTCCTCGAACTTGCCCAACGCGTGCGCGCGGATCGTCTCGCGCTCATAGGTTGGCAATAAAAACGGCTCGTTCTGGTTCTTCTTGATGTAGACGTTGAAGTGGTTCAGCCAAAAGTCCGTCATCAGCGCCTCAAGCTGCCGCTCGCTGTACAGATCGCGCAAGAGCCGCGTCTGCAACACCTCGCCACTTACCACGCGCAACGATCCCGGAAGCGCCTCGAGAACTTCTTTTTGCTCTGACGTTAGCCCCGCAGCTAGCTCGGCCACCTCCCCCTTGCTCAGGCTTTTTCGAAACGCAATTGCCTCCGCTGGCGACATCGCTAGCACTCGCTGGAATCTCTGTTCCGGTGCCAGGTTCAGCACCTTTATCGCGTCCAGATCGGCATACAGCTTCTCTTCATGCGTATCCGTAGCGACCGGCGTGGCGTCCTTGCTTTTCTGATTATCGTTCGCGAAGAGAATCTGCGTTTCCAGCGGAGCCATCGTCTCGTTCTTACCCGGCGCTTCCTTCGCATTCGCCAGCGCCTTTTCCGTCTTTGCAAGCGCCTGAAACGCAATCTGGTCCGCATACAGCGCGTGCTCAACTGGATCGCTCGGCAGCGGCTGACCTTGTTTTTCGAGCGCACGCAGCATCCCTGGCGAAGGAAATCGCTCCATCAGCGTTTGCTGCGACAACCGCATCGCCGGATAGTTTGCCAGCCTTGCTTCCAGCGCCGAGTCGTCGATGGACGCGGGATCAAGCTGCCGCTCGAACCACCGCTTCAACCCCATCTTATTCACCGCCTCCACGTCGCCCGGACGCGGCCCGAAGGTCAGCCGGTTCAACGCATGGAGCGTCCGTTCGTCTCCCTGCATCTGCTTGGCCGAGCCGAAAACGTTCAGCGGCGCGGCTACTAGCGGCTGCTCCACCAACAACAAACAGAGGGTAGAGGCCGTCAACGCACGACCAAAGTCTTGGAAAGAGAGGAGCGCGCCGGAACGTAGCTTCATGGAATGATCCTTCGCGCCGCATCGGGAAAGCGCGTCTCCCGTTCTAACCCGGCGGCGCTCAGGCAGTTGCGTCGCTCACGATTGAACCGGCGTCGCTGTTTTGTTTGTCATTTTCTAAAGGGAATCTAGTTTAACCGCACTGCCTAAAACGCCGCCAACTCCGCCATCGCCCGGTACAAATCCTCCGGCTGCGGCAAAATCGCATCCTCCAGCACCGGCTGATACGCTACAAACGTATTCATCGCCCCCACCCGGCGCACCGGCGCGTCCAGGTCGTGAAACAGCTCGTCCCCGATGCGCGCCGCGATCTCCGCCCCATACCCCCAGCTCAACATATCCTCATGCGCGATGATGACTCGGCTCGTCTTCCGCACCGACTCGGCGATGGCCTCCCAGTCGTACGGACTAAGGCTACGCAGATCGATTAGCTCCACGTCGATCCCCTTCTCCCGCGCAATCTTCTGCGCCGCCTGCAATGCCCGCGGCACCACCGCCCCATAGGTCACCACCGTCAGGTCTTTGCCCGGCCGCACTACCTTCGCTTTGCCGAATGGAATCGTATATTCCGGCCCGGGATACAGTGCTCTGCCATACGTCTCGCGATACAGCCGCTTATGCTCCAGGAACAGCACCGGGTCGTCGCACCTGATCGCCGTCCGCAGCAGCCCTGCCGCGTCCAGCGCGTTCGACGGCATCACCACCCGCACCCCCGGCGTATGGGTAAAGATGCTTTCGCCCGACTGTGAATGATAGATCGCCCCGCCCGTGAGATAGCCACCAATGGGCACCCGCATCACCAATGGGCAGCTAAAATCCCCGTTTGACCGCCACCGCACTACCGACAGCTCATTCCGCATCTGGTGCATTGCCGGCCAGATGTAGTCGAAGAACTGGATCTCCACCACCGGCTTCATCCCGCGCACCGCCATGCCGATGGCCCGGCCCACGATATTCGCCTCCGCCAATGGCGAGTTCCAGCAGCGATCACTTCCAAATTCTGCCTGCAACCCATGCGTCAGCTTGAAGACGCCGCCCTTGCCTTTCAGCTCCCCCGCGCGCAGCGGCTCGTCCCGCGTCGCGTCCGCCACGTCCTCGCCGTACACGACCACCCGCCCGTCGCGCCGCATCTCGTCTTTCAGCGTCGCGTTGATCAGATCGGCCATCGTCCGCTCGGTGGCATCCTCCGCCGCATGACCCGGCTCCGACAGCCATCGCTTGTCGGTAACGCTCAGGTCTTCCGAGTACACATGCTTCGTGATCGCGGCGCGCGACGCAGTCGGCAGCGCGGCCTTCACAGCCGCATCCGCCGCAAGCTGCACCTCTTCATCGACCGCCTTCTCCAGCGCGTCGATCCCCTTCTCATCCAATACCCCTTCACGCAGCAGCCATAGCTGCATCCGCGAAATTGGATCGCGCGCCGAGTCCGCATGCACCTCCGCCGCCGACCGGTACGCCCGCTCATCGTCCGAAAGCGAGTGCGAGTACGGCCGGATCACGTGCCCATGCACCAGCGCCGGCCCCTTCCCGCTGCGGCAATATGCCACCGCCTCCACCATCGCCGCGTAACACGCCAGCGGGTCCGTCCCATCGATCTCGGCAAAATGGAAGTTCGGAAAATTGGCGATCAGCCGCGAGATGTTCCCGCCGGGCGTGTTCGCCTCCACCGGCGTCGAGATCGCATACCCATTGTCCTCAACCACATAAAGCACCGGCAGCTTGCCGTTTGACGCCGTATTCAGCGACTCCCAGAACTCTCCCTGGCTCGTCGACCCCTCGCCGATCGACACATACGTCACCTCGTCGCCATGGAAGCGCACGTCCTTATACTCGCGATAATCCCCCGTATGCTTGGCCGCCGCCTCCGGATGCCGCGTAAAGAAGCGTCCCGCCTCCGCGCACCCGATCGCATGCAGGCATTGCGTCGCAGTTGCGCTTGAAGGTGTCACGATATGCAGCTTCGAGCTCGACCAGTGCGACGGCATCTGCCGCCCGCCGCTCGCTGGATCGGCCGCCGCCCCTACTGCCTGCAATAATTGCTCCTCAACCGTGTTGCCCAGGGTAAGGCAGATCGCCCGGTCGCGGTAATACGGGAAGAACCAATCGTATCCCGGCTTCAACGCCATGCCCGCCGCCACCAGCAGCGCCTCGTGTCCCGCACATGAGATCTGGAAGAAGATCTTCTGTTGCCGCTTGAGGATGATCTCGCGGTCGTCCGTCCGCCGCGACAGATACATCAGCCGATAGAACTCGATGAGTTGCGCGCGTGTAAGCGCTGGCTCCGCCGTATCCGCAGCCCGTTCGTCCAGGCTCACCGCTCCGCCATGCTCCGCCACGAACTCCTCCGTCAGCGAGCTCGCCCCTTCGGTCGCCTGCCTCATCCCCAAATTGTAAACGCCTCGAACTCCGGACTGCTCTCATCCCTCACGCCGGCCTTCGTTAGAGAACACCAACGTACTGTCCCGTCTTTATCCCATTCTGAGTCTGCCCAAAGTTTAGACGATAGAGGCATTAGTAACCGCTAAGTCGAGGTTACCCAACTTCAGGAGCTGCTCATGTCGATCCGCTGCCAACTCGCCACCACCCTGTCCTCCTTGATCCTCTTCTCGGCTACTTTTGCCGGTTCGCAGCACAGCATGGCACAGGGCTCCAGCACCACGGCGAGCCCTGTCAGCACCTCCGTCGCCAACCACTATCTCGTGGCCTACCGCGACGGCATCGTTCCCACCGACGCCGAGGCCAGCACCAGCCTAGCCGGCGCGCACCTCGTCGCTCGCCACGCCGCGCTCGGCATCGCCGTTGTGCAGGGCAACGGTACCGCCTCGGACGCCGCCAACATGAAGCACCTCGCCGCCCAGGCCAACGTCGACTTCGTCGTCCATGATCGCCTTGTCTACGCGCACCAAATGCCGGTCGCCGCCGTCTCCGGCCAGAAGAAGCAGCTACAGTCAAATGTCGCCCGCCCCGCCGCTCCGGTCGCCGGCCATGGCGCGACCAACTCGGTCAGCATCGCTTCGCTCAAGCCGCACGACGACTTCTACAGCACCCCGCAGGGCTGGGCGGTCCGCGCCGTTGGCGGTTACGGCAAGCATATGGCAGGCGGTCCGGCTACTGGACCTTGGGACGTCACCACCGGCACCGGCGTCCGCATCGCCATTCTCGACTCCGGTATCGACGCGCAACATCCCGACATTGCTCCCAACCTCGTCTTCAATCTCTCCGAGGTGAACCAGACCCACGGCAGCGGCTTGCCCAGCGCCTGCGACGACGGCACCCCGCAGGACCAGCAAGGCCACGGCACCTGGTCCGCCTCGCTCGCCGCCGGAGCCATGGGTACAGGCACCGGCAAGGTCGTCGGCGTCGCCCCCACCGCCAGCATCCTCAACATCAAAGTCCTTGAGCGGATGCCCGACACCACCGTTTCCGGCACGGTCGCTCAACAGTGCGCCGCCGGACAGGCCTCGGGCCTCCTGAGCTGGGTCATCCAGGGCATCAACGACGCCGTCGCGCAGCACGCCGACATCATCAGCATGTCGCTTGGCTCTATGGTCGACCTCGAAACCGGCGACGGTGCAGGCCTCAAGGCCCTCTTTGACCGCGCCACCTACGCCGCCGCGCAGCACGGAGCCGTCCTGATCGCTGCCGCCGGTAACGATGGCTTCGACTACACCAATCCCCGCTACATCGAGCTCCCCGCCATGTCCCGCTCTGTCCTCGCCATCGTCGCGTCGACCAACCCTGCTTGCGTCGAGAACATCGCCCCCGGCGCGCCCTGTGTCGCTGGCCCCGCCGCCCTTCCCTACTACAGCAACTTCGGCGCATCCATGAACGCCCTCGCCGCACCCGGCGGCAGCCTCCCCGCCGCTGACGACACGGCCGTCAGCGGCTGGGTCCGTGGCGCCTGTAGCTCTACCGGCTGCTTCGGCCTCGGCGACGCGCAGTATGTCCAGGCCATGGGAACCAGCGCCTCCGCCCCGCTCGCCGCCGGAGTCGCCGCCCTCCTCAAAGCCGCCCACCCCACCTGGGACGCCACGGAGATCGTAGCCGCCCTCCGCTCCAGCGCCACCGTCACCGCCGCCATGCCCTACGGTCAGGTCAACGCCGCCGCCGCCCTCGGCCTCAACTAACACCCACCCACAAAACGGTCATCCTGTCCGAAGCGCGTCGCAGCCTCATCGCGACTCGCTTCGGACAGCATGACTGGCGATTCGCTCTCATCCTTTCATCCGCTCCTTGACGCTCTTCGCCAGCTTCTCGATCTCCTCAGCCTTCTTAATCACCTCGATCGACAGCGTATCCTTGGTCGTCTTCTCCATATCTGCTTTGAGCTCGGTGGCAAGCGTCAGCAAGCGCTCCGTATCGGCCATCAAGCGTCTCTGACGGTCCGTCTGCCGCCCTTTTTCCAACCGTTCCTGCGTGCTCTTGGCAAACGGCCCACTCTCCCCTGCGGCGGCAGCCCCGCCAAACGTTGGAGACACACCGCCCGGCACGGGCCCCTGCTGCGCCGCAAGAATGGGCGCGCTCATCACCACAGACAATGCGACAATCTTGACGAGCTTCATCTTCATCCTCCGCGCGAGCCATCTGAACGCAATCGACACTGCTTGACCAACACTCTACACCCGTCGGTACGCTAAGAAGCCCACAGCGCGTTCAGCGCATCGACAAACTGCAAGCACCCGAAAGCGAGGCCGTTATCCTTCTCATCTGGAACTCACCCGCTGAACAGCAAGCGGCGGCCGAAGGCAAAAATCTGGAAGTGCTCGGCCGCGACTGGCACATCGATCTGATCGACTTTGCCCGGCATGACCTGCCGCGCTTGGTCTTTATCCTCGTCGTCGCTTTCGCGCTTGAGCGTATCGTCCACTTCTTTGTCGAGCGTCTCCGCCATCTGGCCGACCGTCACGCCGAGCGCAACCCCTCCCGCGCCGCCCAGCTCCGTACCGTCGCCTCCATCATCCGCGCCACCGCAGTCGGCGTCCTCGGCTTCATCGTCCTGCTCAACATTCTTTCGATCTTCAACATCAACTTGACCCCGCTCCTCGCCTCCGCCGGGGTCGTTGGCGTCGGCATCGGTCTCGGCGCGCAGAGTCTCTTCAAAGACATGCTCAATGGCATCTTCATCCTTGTCGAAAACCAATATAACGTCGGCGAGGTGGTCAGGATCGCCGCCCTCACCGGTACCGTCGAAGACCTCACCCTGCGCGCTACCAGCCTGCGCGACGGAGACGGCACGCTCTACACCATCCCCAACAGCCAGATCGCCACGGTCGCCAACCTGTCCCGCGATTTCGCCATCGCCACCCTCAGCGTCAGCGTGGACGCCAGCGCCAACCCCGCGCACGTCCTCCGCGTCCTCACCGCCGTCGCTATGGAAGTCCGCAACGACCCCGCCTTCAAGCCCCTCGTCCTCGCTGATCCTGACATCCCTGGCATCGACAAGATCGCCGGTCGCGAGGTCATGTACCCTGTCAACTTCCGCGTTCGCCCCAACCAGAAAGACGGCGTCCTCCGCGCCATGCGCCAACGCGTCATCGAGGCCTTCGAGAAGGAAAGCATCCCCCTTGGCATCGACCCCGCCAACCTCTTCACCGTCAAAGCCGCGGACCCCACCGCTCCACCCGCCCAACAACCCCTCACCACCCAGTAACGCCTTTGCCTTTCTGGTTGTCATTCCCGTAGGGAATCCGCGTCTGTCGGGTGCCCCACCTTCGCGACAGTCTCATCGTCGCTAAGGTGGGTTCCCACCCCACCACCCTTGTTGTTATCTCGTAGCGAAGCGGAGGAATCTGCTTCTGCCTTCGTCGTTGCTTTTTTGTTGTCATTCCCGTGAACCGCGTCTATCTTGCAACTGTCATACTCGGCAAAGAAGGAGCAGTCCATGAGACAAATCATCGCCCTGAATCACGTTACGCTCGACGGCGTCATCCAGTCGGGCGGTAGTCCCCACGAGGACCCGACCGGAGGTTTCACCCAAGGAGGCTGGACCATTCCCTTCCGCTCCGAAGACGGCGGCAAAGCCGTGCTCGAGGTCATGTCCCGTCCATTCGACCTGCTCCTTGGCCGCCGCACCTACGAGATCTGGGCGGCCTTCTGGCCCGATGCCACACATCCCGTCGCGAATGCTTTGAATAAGGCGGCAAAATATGTCGCCACGAACAGCCTCAGCAGCCTGAACTGGGAGAACTCGCATCGGTTGGGCAGTGACGTTGTGGACGAGATCCGCCGGTTGAAGGCGTACGGCGGTCCTGACCTGCACATATGGGGCAGCAGCCAATTGCTACAGACACTAATCGCCGCGCAGCTAGTCGACGAGTTTCGCGTCTGGGTCTACCCCGTGGTCTTGGGCAAGGGCAAGCGTTTGTTCGAAAAGGGTGCGCCGCCGTTCGGTCTCACCTTCGTGGAGTCGCGCTCCACCTCCAAGGGCATCCTCATGAACACTTACCGTACGGTCGGCCCTTTGTCCAACGAATCACTTCCCCCCGGCCATCCGTCCGACGCAGAACAGGCACGGCGCATGAAATGGGTAGCGGAGGATGGGGCGGCTCAACCTAGAGCTGGGTGCCGCCCCCACCTTCGGGATAGTCACGCCGCCAATGCTGGCTGATCGCGTCGCAGCAACGATCTCTGAACTTATTGCCTCTCCGCGATCCGCTCCCGCGTGTCTTCACTCCCGTACTGTTCAAAGTAAGACGGCTGCACCGTCTCCGCTCCTCTTCCCACCGCCCAGCGCCCATGCCATAAATAGAGCACGGCCAGCCCCACCGGGACCTCCGGCTGGATCGCCAGCAGCGTCGCGAGATACCGCTTCGTCTTCAAGCCCGCCTCGGCCGATCCACGCACTGGACGGCTCCGGCGCAGGCTGCCTGTCCACTGCGGCACCTCGATGATGCGCAAGCCCGCCTCGGGATGAGCCTCCGCATAGGCCACCACCGAGCGCGCCACCTGCTTCGGCGTCATCAGCCCGAAATCTGCAATGTGATCGCCGCTCTTCACTACGCCCGGAAAATACAGGTTGACCATCTCCGCCGCGAAGTTCGCGCAATTCGTCCTTCGCAGATGGTAGAGGTGATGATTCCGTCGCCCGTTTATCTCCGCCACAAACCCCTCGTCCTGCTCGGCCGTCGTCTCCACGCGGTAGCCCCACACCCGCCGGTTGAACACCACCCCAGCCGACTCCCACCACTCATCCGTCTCTTTCGCCCGCTCCGTCCCGTCTGGCACAAGATCGGCCATGTACCGTCGCCTATAGCGCTGCCGCAGCTCCCACACAAACTCCGGCGTCACCGAGGCGGGCAACTCTTCGGGATGGTCGGTCGCGTACAGAAATTGCAAAATCGGCGACGCAATCCAATCTGTCTCCCCGATCCGGTGGTACCGCGCGAGGACCACCCCTTGCAACTCGCCCGGCCCGCACATCCGTAGCTTCAGCGGACCATCTGCGCACACCCGATTCAGGTAGATCGCTGTATGCCCTACCGGCATCATCGTTCCGAAATTGCCGAATGGCTCCCCTACCATTACCGTAAGCGATGCCCATGCCTGCATCGGCGCACAAAGAATTATGAGGACACCGACCGTCCAGAAGATACGCCTGAAATCTCTCCGGCCTATTGCTTCCCCTGCCACCTTCCCTCGCCGGCACGTCGAACGTGCCATCCGAAGAAAGATGCTCAATCGCCGAATCGCGCTGCCTAAATGCTTCGCTCCATCTGCTTTGCCAGCTCCGCGACGCTCGCGGTCGGCGGTTGACAGGTGTTTCCGCTACAAAGGATCGCAAAGCTCCCTTGCATTGGCGTAAGGTGCGGCAGCGTCTCCGCCAATGACGGAGGCAGCGCGTTCATCTGCTGCTGTGTCAACCGCACCACACTTTGATTCACCGCAAACCGCCGCAGGGCCACCCTCTCCAACTCCTCCGCCAGCGCGTCCTCCCCAATCACACACACCTGCACCGGCAGCGTTACCATCCGTTGCAACGCCAGCCCATAGCTTGCCGCGTATAGTCCAAGGTGCTCGACAACGCCGGCGAAGTGTTCCAGCGTCTCCGTCGCGCACCCCGCATACTCCGCCTTCCCGCTCAGCGCATACAGCCGCAGCAACAACGTCGCCGCCACCGAGTTCCCCGCCGGTGTAGGCGAGTCCTGCAAAGGCTTACGCCGCGTCGACAGTGCACCCCATCGCCGCTCCCCTTCCGCCGCTGCCTCCGTATCGAAGAACGCCCCACCCTCCTTGTCGTAGAACTTTGCAATGGCCGCATCCGCCAACCCCGCCGCCGCCTCGTAGTACCGGAACTCCCCCGTAGCCTCCCACGCATCGAGCGCGGCGTTCCCCAGAAGCGCGTAATCCTCCAGCACTCCAGCAACCCTTACCGAAGCCGCCGTCCCCTCGCCGTAAGCCACCACATGCCCTAAGTTTCCCCCATCCCAGGCCTCAGTTAAAAGACGATCCAGCGTCTTCAGCGCAAACGCCTTTGCCTCACCCAGCCCAAGCACCCGCCCCGCCTCCAGATACGCCGACACCATCATTGCGTTCCAGCCCGTATACACCGTCCTGTCCACAAACGGCGTAGGCCGCTCGAGCCGCGCCGCATACAGCTTCGCCCGAGCCGAAGCCAGCAGCGCCTCCGCCTCCGCAATCGGCGTCGAAGTGGGCCGGTTCTTCGGCGCGGCAATCACGCTCAGCGGCAGATTCACATGCAACACATTTCGTGCTGGATCATGCTGCATATCCCCCACCTCGCCAATGTCGTAGAACGGCGCAGCAATCGCCAGCTCCTCCGCCGTCAGCACCGCCTCGGCTTCGGCTAGCGTCCACGTAAAGTAGTCCCCGTCATCATCGAGCGAGAAATCCGCATCCTGCGACGCATAAAACCCGCCCCGCTCGCCATAGGAAAACCTGCCCGACAATACCGCATCTACCCACCCCACGATCTCCCGCGCCACCCGCGCCATCTCCGGATCGCCGAAGCTTTGAAAAGCATGGACATAGTTCCGCAGCAGCTCGCTGTTGTCATACGACATCTTCTCGAAATGCGGCACCACCCATCGCTCATCCACCGAATAGCGATGAAATCCCCCGGCCAGCTGGTCGTAGATTCCCCCTTTGGCCATCTTCTCAAGCGTCACTACCGCCGCCCGCTTCGCCGCTTCATCCCCCCGCCCCGCCGCATCCAGCAGCAGATCGATACCGCCCGCATGCGGAAACTTCGGCTGCGACCCAAACCCGCCAGACCGCGGATCGAACTGTCCCGCAGCCGACGCGACCAGTTTGGCGACCAGCTCTGGCCCCGGCGCTTCCGCGCGCCCCGCGAAGCTCTCGTTGTGCTCGATGGCCGCCATCACGCTCTCGGCCGACTCATCCACCTCCGCGCGCTTCTTCTGGAACGCCTCGGCCATCGTAAACAGCACCCGCCGCAGCCCCGGCCGCCCATGCCGATCCTCCGGCGGAAAGTACGTCCCACCAAAGTACGGCAGCCCCGCAGGCGTCAGAAAAGCCGTCAGCGGCCATCCCCCCTGCCCGCTGATCGACGACACCGCCGCCTGATATCGCGCATCCACATCCGGCCGCTCATCCCGATCCACCTTGATGGCGACAAAAAACTTGTTGATGACCTCGGCCATCTCCGCGTTCTCGTACGACTCGCGGTCCATCACATGGCACCAGTGGCACCACACCGCGCCGATGTCCAGCAGGATCGGCTTGTCCTCGGCAATCGCCTTCGCGAACGCCGGCTCCCCCCACTCGTTCCACTCCACCGGCTGGTGCATGGCGGAGCGCAGATAGGCGGAGGCGGCGGAGGCAAGGCCGTTGCGATGTTCCTTCATTAGCTCGAAGCTCATAGAGCCCTAGTTTACCGGCCCTACGGCTGCACAGGTGCCGGCGTAGCCGAGATCGGCTTCGGAGCCTCCGGCGCCTTGGGCGCGGTTAGCCCCGGAACCACCAGCGTCTGGTCGATCACCCCCGTGGCGGCACTCTGTATCTGGATGCCGTATTTTTCCAGCGTAGTCGAGAGCAGTTGAAACAGCGCCGCACGATCCCGAGCGTAGGCCGCTGTATCGGAGATCAGCGTGTTCTCCGCGATCGCCAGATTCCTGCCCTGCTGCAATACATTAGCCGTCGTCGACGCGCCTAGCTTGTACTTCTTCTGTTCCGCGTCCAGGCTCTGCGCCGCATACGTCCGCCCCGCCTCGGCCGCCTGCACCTGCGCCCGGTCGTTGGTAAGCGCGTACTGCCCGTTAATGACCTGGATGCGTATCTGCGTATACAACTGCTGTAGCCGCATTTGCGACTGCCGGTACTCCATCTGCGATCGCGCCTGATCCGCCTGCTGTTGCCGGTTCCGCAGCGGGATATTGATGTTCACGCCCACACCCTTGTCCGGCGAGTTGCTGTTGACCAGGTTCTGCAAGATGCCCGGATAGCTCGTGGACCCAAACGTATTCGGAGGGTACGGTTTCCCAGTGTTAAAGTTGATCGCTGCGGGATTCTGCGCGCCGCCTAGAGCGCTCGCGCCGTAGAACGCCACCGCGTCGATCACCGGCAGCAGCCCATTCTTCTCCGCTCGGATCGTGATCTCATTGTTCTTCATGTTCAACACGGCCTGCTCGATCTGCGGATTGTTCGTGTACGCCTGCCGCACCAGATCGTCGACCGGCATATCCTCCTCCGCCAGCCGGTCGAGACTTACCCGGTCCGTTGGAATCACGGGCGCGGCAGACAGCTGCGGATCATTCAGGTTCCGCGCGATCGCCTGCTTCATCACCAGCTGCTGATATTCCAGATTCGTTTTCGACGCGATCAGCGCCTGCTTGTCCGTCGCCACCGTTGCGTCGGAGTTCACTACATCCAGCGGAGCCAGCGTGCCGATCTCTAGCTGCTTCCGGTTGTCGGCCGTCAATTGCGTCGATTGCCCCAGCGCGCGCTCCTTTGCCAACTCGTCCTCATACGCGCTCACCAGCCCCCAGTAGATGTTCTCCACCTGGTTGACCGTGTAGAGCACCTGCTGCCGGAACGACGAATCGGTGATCCGCCGGTTGTTCTTCGCCTGCAAAATAAACCGCCCGTTGATCCATGGCCCAAAGCCCTGCAACAAGTGCTGCGTCGCCGTCGCGCGGAAGCTCGACGTAATGTCCGGACTGAAGTTCGTGAACGGGTTATTCGTGGTCTGCCGCTGGTTGTTGAACGTCACATTCAACTGCGTACCCGTTAGAAAACCCTGCTGATACCCGAAGTTGTAGGTTGACGTGTTGCCATTGATATTGGACAACCCGTTGGTAAAGATCGTGCTCGACTGGGGAGTCGCGGCCGATTCGTACTGGAGATTGCCCGTCAGCACCGGATCGAGCAGCTCCGGCGTCGGTCCGCCTCCGCTCGTGCTCAACACCAGACCATTCGCGCCCGTGCCCGCACCTCCGGCCGCGCTCGACGTTCCACCCGGTCCACCGCCCCCCGTCACCGTGCCGCCGGTGTTGCCCAGCGTGCCGGTCAACAAGCCCGTCGACACACCGCGCGGCGCGTAAAAACCCGCCTTCGTCCGCAGAATGTCCGTGTCCGCGATGTCCAGGTTGATCCGCGCGATCGCGATGTCGAAGTTGTTCTCGAGCGCCAGCGTGATCGCGTCCGACAGGCTCAGATAGATCTTGCCATCGCGCAGCAAGCCATCCAACATGGGCGTGTTCTGCAACCGCGGTAGATCGAAGTCGTTCGGCTCATAGCGCAGCAGAGGATTCTTGAAGAAGTTGCCGCGCCCCCGCGTGTAATCCTTCGGGGTGTCGCGCAGATACATCGGCTCGGTCATGCGCGGCGCAGGAGCCTGCGGCAATCCCCGCTGCCCCGTAGTGTCGTTCACCACTGGCTTCACCGGCGCGGGAGCCGTCGGGTTGGTCTGGGTCTGCTGTGCGACACCCGCCGGTCCTACAACGCTCATCAACATCATGGCGGTACACGCCGCTGCCTGCAAATCTCGTAATCTCACGTTCTCTTCTCTCCAGCCCTGCGGTTTCGGCCCGGTTCGCCGTATATGGCAAGCTTCAATCCGGCAATCCTTCGCCTACGTGGCAATCCATCATCTCGTTGGCTTCGTTTCTAACTAGACGCTCCCGTGCGGGGTAAGACTCTGTATTTGTGCGAACCAAACATGGATTCGCAACCGCCGGAACCTGATACGCAGAACGGTCCGTTTCCGTTCCCGATGTAGCATCGAAAAAGATTAAGAAGCTTCGTGCGAAGTATACCAATCCCACCTCACACCCTCTCCATGCAGAACTGGAAGCTTACCCTAAGCTACGACGGCACCCCTTTTCATGGCTGGCAGATCCAACCGGGTCTCGCCACCGTCCAGGGCACCCTTGCCTCCGCTCTCCTTCAGATCACCGGTGAGACCGTCCTCCCCCAGGGCTCTGGTCGCACCGACACCGGCGTTCACGCCATCGCCCAGGTAGCCTCCTTCCCCCTTGCCGTCCCCATCCCCGCCGCCAATATGCGCCGCGCCCTCAATCACGCCCTTCCCGCGAGCATCCGCGTCCTTTCCGCCGAACCCGTGCCTGACGGCTTCCACGCCCGCCACTCCGCCCGGCAAAAGACCTACGAGTACCGCATCCTCCCCGCTCCCGTTCTCTGCTCCCCCTTTCAAGCACCCCACGTCTGGGCACATCCCCGTCCCCTCGACCTCCGCCGCATACAACAAGCCGCCCGCCACATCCTCGGCACCCACGACTTCCTCTCCTTCGCGGCCGCCGACCCAGACCGCGCCACCCGGACCGCCCTATCCACCGATCAAGACGAACCTGTCACCACCCGCACCATCCTCCACTCCTGTTGGCAGCTTCGGGATGGCCTCCTCGTGTATCGCGTCACCGGCACGGGCTTCCTGCACCACATGGTTCGCAACCTCGTCGGCACCTTCGCCGAGATCGGCCTCGCTCGCCTTGCTCCTGATTGCATCCCAGCTATCCTCGCCGCCCGCAACCGTTCCGCCGCCGGTCCCACTGCTCCCGCGCGCGGCCTCTTCCTCGTTGAGGTCGTCTACTGATGCCTCTGCTTGCAGGAAGTGCCACTGCGCAGGCCCGTGTCGCCCGGCTTGCCGCCCTTACCCCCGTCCATCGTGCCTTCCATTGGCTGCACCTCCATCAGCCTCAGCTCCAGCAATGGCAGATGGAGATGACCGCCATCCCCGCGCCCCCCTTCGCCGAGCAGGCCCGAGCCGCCTGGTTCCTCGACCGCTTTACCGCCCTCGGCCTTACGAACGTCCACCTCGACGCTGAAGGCAACGCCCTTGCCGGACTGGGTCCTCCCGGCACCCCCGTCATCCTCCTCTCCGCCCACTTGGACACCGTCTTCCCCGCCGGTACCGACTGCGCGCCCACCCAGTCCGACGTCCGCCTCCTGGCTCCAGGCATCTGCGACAACGCCGCCGGTCTCACCGGCCTTCTCGCTCTGGCCGCTGCCCTTCGCTTCGCCGCGATCACTCCCCCCGTCACCCTCCTCTTCGCCGCCAACGTGGGCGAAGAGGGCGAAGGTGACCTCCGCGGGATGCGCCATCTCTTTCAGATCGGCCCTTACAAAGACCGCATCGCCGCCGCCATCGCTCTTGAAGGCGCGGGCACCAACGCCGTCGTCACCCGCGCGCTCGGCAGCCGCCGCTTCCGCCTCACTGTACGCGGCCCCGGCGGCCACTCCTGGTCCGACGCCGGTGCCCCCAACCCCATCTTCACCCTTGCTCGGCTCCTCGCCGCTGCCGCCGACCTCCCGCTCCCGGAGACTCCCCGCACCACCCTCAACGTCGGCCATATCTCCGGCGGCACCTCCATCAACTCCATCCCGGAATCCTCCTCCGCGCTGCTCGACCTGCGTTCCATCGACGCCGCTCAGCTCCTCGCCACCGAGACGGCCCTTCGACGCCTCTGCGACTTCTACTCGCAAGACGACTGCATCACGCTTGAAATGATTGGCGACCGTCCCGCCGCTACCCTTCCCGACGATGCTCCGCTCCTCCAGACCCTGCGCGCAGTCGACCGGCACCTCAACCTCCGCACCGAACCCCGCATCGGCTCCACCGACGCCAACCTTCCCCTCTCGCTCGGCATCCCAGCCGTCGCCCTCGGTTCCGGCGGCACCGGCGGTGGGATGCACACGCTTGCCGAGTGGTACAACCCGGCAGGTCGCGAGATCGCCCTCCGCCGCGTCCTCCTCACTCTGCTCGACACCGCGGAGCAGCAGAGCTTGATACACTCGCCGCAATGAACGCCCTACTCTTCTTCGTCCTCGCCGTGCCGCTTCTTCAAGCGCAGACGCCCGACACCATCTATCTCCACGGTCGCATCCTCACCGGCGAGCACTTGGTCGACCCCGCCGCCAAGCCAACCATCGTCTCCGCCATTGCCTTCGCCCAGGGCAAGGTCGCCGCCATTGGCACCGACGCCGAAATTCTTGCCCTCAAATCCTCTACCACCCAAACCGTCGACCTCCACGGCACGTTCGCCATGCCCGGCTTCAACGACGCCCACACCCACATCGCATCCGCCGGACAGCAGCGCCTCGCCGTCAATCTTGCCAGTGCGCGCTCCCTCCCCGAGATGCAGGCCCGCATCAAGGCCGCCGCCACCCCCGCCAAACCGGGCGCATGGCTGCGAGGCGGCGGCTGGGACCACACCCTCTGGCCCAACAAGACCCTCCCCACGCGCGCCGACCTCGATGCGGTCACCCTCGGCCACCCCGCTATGTTCTACCGTGTCGATGGCCACATCGTCGTCGCCAACACCGCCGCACTCACCGCCGCCAACATCACGCCCGAAACCGAAGATCCCGAAGGAGGCAAGATCGATCGCGACGCCAACAACGCGCCCACCGGCATCGTCCGCGAAGCTCTCGCCATCGCCCTGCTTACCCGCCGCATCCCGCCGCCCGATCCTGACATCCGCCGCCGGGCCCTCCAGCTCTCCATAGACGACGCCCTTGCCCACGGCGTCACCTCCGTCCAGGACTTCTCCGACTGGGAAGATTTCCTCGCTCTGGAATCCATGGAACATACCGGCAGCCTCAAGCTCCGCGTCACCGAATGGCTCGACTTCAACCTCCCCGTTCCCGTCCTCCAGCAGCGCCGCGCCAGCCATCCCGCCGACGATCCTCTCCTCCACACTGGCATGTTGAAGGCCTTCATGGACGGCTCTCTAGGCTCCCGCACGGCCGCCCTTGACGAGCCCTACGCCGACGATCCCAGCAACTCCGGCCTCCCTCGCTACGACGAGACCAAACTCAACGCCATGGCCACGGAACGCGCCGCCGCCGGTTTTCAGCTCGGCTTCCACGCCATCGGCAATCTCGCCAACTCCATCGCCCTCAACGCCTTCACCGCCGCGGAGCAAGACGCCATCCCCGCGAACGCTCCTCTTCCGCCCAACGACCCCGACGCGGCCATCGTCACCAAATCCACTGCAAAGGAAGTTCAGCCCGCCGATCTCCGTTTCCGCGTCGAGCACGCCCAAGTCCTCCTCCCCGACGACTTCGACCGCTTCAAAGAGTTGGGCGTCATCGCGTCCATGCAACCCGCGCATCTCCTCACCGACATGGCCTGGGCCACCGCCCGCCTCGGCCCCGAGCGCACCCCGTACGCCTACGCCTGGCGATCGATGCTCACCCACGGCATCCCGCTAGCCTTCGGCACGGACTACCCCGTCGAATCCATCGACCCCTTCCGCGGCCTCTACGCCGCCACCACCCGCCAGAACGAAGCCGCCACCCAAACCTTCCGAGCCGGCGATTCCAAAGAAAAGCTCACCATCAACGAAGCCCTCCTCGCCTACACCCAAAGCTCCGCCTTCGCCGAGTTCGCCGAGCACCGCTTAGGCCAGCTCACCCCCGGCTTCCTTGCCGACATGGTCGTCCTCGATCGCGATCCCCTCACCGCCGCTCCGCAAGCCCTCCTTCACACCCGCGTCCTCCGCACCATCGTCGGAGGACAAACGGTCTATCTCGCTCCTTAAATGCTGCCGAGCTTGCGGTCGCCCGAAACGAACCGAATACATCCTTTGTTTCGGGTATCGGATAACTTGCGTTTCCAGCTCTCGTAACGAACAGCGGAGCTGCTGAACTGATTTCGAGCGGACCGGCAAATGCTGATCCCCTCTTGAATGACCAAAAGAACGCGAAGACGATTACGGTTAGAAGTCGGCGCGAAGCATGAACTGGAGTTCACGCGGGGTACCGGTGCCGACGGGCTGGTTGTTGAACGAGCTGGTAATCAGGCCGAAGTTGTTGGGGTTGCTCGATCCTCCAACGACGGGCGGAGCGCGAAGACACTGAACGGCGTGCCGTAATGAGCGACGCTGAAAAGTTCCTCCACATACGCCATGTAAAACACATCCGCCGCATTGTCATTATGCAGCCACCCTCGTATAAACCGCGTCAAGGAACGCCGGAACCGCATCGCCTACAAAAAGTTGGGAAACCGCGACACCAGTGCGAAAAACGAGTAGTGCTCCGCGCTTGCGATCTTCTGATCCGGCCGGATCGCGTCGAAGCTCGGCCGACCTGCCGACGAAAACATGCGGCCCTTTTTGACTACGTCCCCGATCCGTATCGCCTGCCCGCTGACGTAATGTGCCAGCTCGTGAACCAGAGCGGAGACCTGATCCTTCACGCTGTCGGTTAGCATATTGCGGCAAACATAGATGCGGTTCGCCGGCTCGTGCAAGTCCGAAAACTTTACATTGGCGGCAAGAAAGGCCCCACCCACCGACGTATAAGCGGCCGCCTTCGCCTCCATGGAAATGTGCGTGTTGGGCACGAAGAGCACGGGCGCGATCAGCGGATCCGTCTCAAAGCTGCGGTTGAGCGCCACATCCATGTTGCGGAAGACCCGCCGGATGTTCTCGAAGTGTGGCCTCGGATTGTCGAACTTGCCCAGGCTGAATACTTTGTCGAAGAGTGTGAGACTCTGCCGCGCGGCCGCCTGAAACGGCCCAGTGGGAATCACCAGCTTCCGCGTCGTAATGAATGGGTCCGCCGCGATGCACTGGAAGTTCGCCGCGCGAATTACGTCCCGCACCTTGACCATCAGCGACGCGACCAGCGCGGTCACCGCCGGATCGGGAGGCAGGAACTCCGGCTTGCGTGATGCCTGAACCCTGCCGCCGGTGATCCCCTGGGCAACGACCGGTGCTCCCGCGCCCAGTTCGGCATTCAGCGCGGCCAGCGTCGCCCCACCCGGATCGATCCGCAAATCTACCACCCGCACATGCGTCTGCTGGAACGCTTTGATTGCGGCCAGCGTCTTCGGCCCCACGATCCCGTCCACCTTCAGCGGCGGGTTCGGTCGGCCACTCTCGGCCGCAAGGTCATTCAGCGCAGATTGGATAGTCCGCACATCGGCGACAACGTTGGCACCGCCGTCACCGACGGACCGAGCAATCACTGTCGCGCCTCGCTGCTTCTCAGGTTTTACGGTAAAGCACAAGGCGTCGGTTGATTGGGCAAGGCAGTTGATTTCCATAGTCTCTTTGCTCTCCTTTCGATGGTGAGCAGGAAACCCCGTTCGTTGCAACTGAGTTTCGTTCTATCCTGAGCATCAACCATGCCCGATCCGCTCGACATCGTCGGCTCCTCGCCGCTCCGCAAAGAAGGCCGCGCCAAAGTCCTTGGCCAAGCCCAATACGTCGACGACCTCACCCTCCCCGGCATGTGGTTCGGAGCCACTGTCCGCTCCTCCATCGCCCGCGGCCGCATCACCGGCATCACCTTCCCCCCGCACATTCCCTGGCATGAGTTCACCATCGTCACCGCCGCGGACATTCCCGGCGAAAACACGGTCGTCCACCTCGCCAAAGACCACCCTTGCCTCGCCGACGGATTCGTCAACCACCCCGAAGAGCCCATCCTCCTCCTCGCGCACCCCGACCGAGCCGTCCTCCCCGCCGCCGTCGCCGCCGTGGAGATCACATACGACGAACTCCCCGGCGTCTTCACCATCGAAGACTCCGAGCGCCTCGACCCCATCATCTGGGGTGAAGGCGCGCACGCCAACACCTTCAAGACCTATCTCATGCAGAAGGGCACCGACAACGAGCTGGCCAGCATCTTCGCCCACGCCGACCACATCGTCGAAGGCGAATACACCACAGGCGCACAGGAGCAGCTCTACATCGAAAACAACGGCATAATCGCCGAATACCTCGGAGACGAAGGCGTCAAGGTCCAGGGCTGCATGCAGTGCCCCTATTACCTCGTCCACGCCCTTAGCCTCGTCTTCGACTTGCCGCGCGAAACGTGCCGCGTCCTCCAGACCGAGACCGGAGGCGCA
Organism: Acidobacteriaceae bacterium; assembly: GCA_965277085.1. Taxonomy (GTDB): domain Bacteria; phylum Acidobacteriota; class Terriglobia; order Terriglobales; family Acidobacteriaceae; genus Edaphobacter. Next base: position 2,747,456 of record OZ255708.1, on the reverse strand, counting down.
TTCGGCGGCAAAGAAGACTTCCCCTCCGTCATCGGCTCCCACGCGGCCTTGTTGGCGATGAAGTCCGGCCATGCGGTCAAGCTCTGCTACGACCGCGCCGAAGACCTCGCTGCCACCACCAAGCGCCACCCCTCCCGCACCCGCCACCGCACCGCCGTCTCGCGCGACGGCAAACTCCTCGGCGGCGAAATCCACTTTTCCATCGACGGCGGAGCCTACGCCACGCTCTCCCCGGTCGTCCTCTCGCGCGGCACCATCCACTCCCCCGGCCCCTACCACTGGCCCGCGCTCAAGGTTAGTGCCAAGGCCATGGCCACCAACGTCCCGCCGCACGGAGCCTTCCGCGGCTTCGGCGCGCCGCAATCCATATTCGCCCTCGAACGCCACATGGACAAGATCGCCAAAGTTGTCGGCCTCTCGCCCGAAGAGCTCCGCCGCCGCAACTTCCTCGCCGCCGGGGGCCACACCGCTACGGGCCAGCACATCGCTGATCCCATCGATCTGCAGGCCCTGCTCACCCGCGCCCTCTCCGAATCCGATTACCACCGCAAGCGCGCCGAATTCGACCGCACCAACCCAGCCTCGCCCATCAAGCGCGGCATCGGCTTCGCCTCCTTCATGCACGGCGCGGGCTTCACCGGCTCCGGCGAGCGCCGCCTCAACTCCCTCGTCGAGATCGAACTCACGCCCGAGGGCCGCCCGCAGATCCTCGTCTCTTCCACCGAGTTCGGCCAGGGCACCAACACCATCCTCTGCCAGGTCGCCGCCCAAACCCTCGGCCTCCCGTACGAAGACATCCTCATCGCCCAGCCCGACACCGCCCGCGTCCCCAACTCCGGCCCCACCGTCGCCTCCCGCACTGCTATGATCGTCGGCAAACTGGTTCAAACCGCCAGCGAAAACCTCCTGACCGCGCTCGGCCTGACCCCTTTCAGCCTGAGCGAAGGCGCAGCCACCCCAAGCCCTGTCATCCTGAGCGAAGGCGCAGCCGAAGTCGAAGGACCTGCGGTTCCCTCCCGCCGCGAGGCGGAGGGATCTGCTTTTCGCTCCGCCCTTTTCAAGCAAGCCGCTCAAGCCCACCTAGCCGCCCACGGCCCCCTCAAAGCCGCCGCCCGCTACCAGCTTCCCGAAAACACAGCCATCTTCTGGGACGACGACCAGTACCGCGGCGACGCCTACCCCACCTACGCGTGGGCCGTCTACGTCGCCGAAGTCGCCATAGACACCCGCACCTACGCCGCTACCGTCACCAACTTCCACGCCCTCCAGGAAGTAGGCAAAGTCCTCCACCCCATCCTCGCCGCCGGCCAGATAGAAGGGGGCGTCGCCCAGGGCATCGGCTACGCTCTTTACGAAAAGTGCGAGTACCGCGACGGCCGCATGCTCAACAACCAGATGACCAACTACATCATGCCCACCAGCATGGACCTGCCCCCCATCCACGTCCACTTCGAAGAAATTCCCTCCATCCACGGAGCCTTCGGCGCAAAAGGCATTGGCGAACTCCCCATGGATGGCCCCGCCCCCGCCATCCTTAACGCCATCGAACACGCCACCGGCCATAGCTTCACCGCCATCCCCCTCCTCCCCGAAGACATTTTCGCCCGCATGACCGCCTCGCCCCACTCCAGCACCGAAGCCCTCGACCCCACCACCGACCGCGACACCCGCGTCGAGGTCATCGCTTGACACCCGTCTCCACCCTTCCTATGCTACGAAAAATATGGAATTCAGCTCACAAAAGAAGTACAGGCAAGATTCGATCAGCTGTCCTCTGACGCACAACTGATGAGCTCGTTCAAGACGCCATGGCGGGTTACTTCGATGAGTTGACCGAAGTACGTGGTACGCTCGACCGCCGCTATGACGATGTCGTAAACGGGCGCGTCAAGCTTGTACCCGGCGAAGCCGTAGTCGCCCGCTTCCGCGAAAAGAGCGCGACGGCTCGGCAGCGACAAACGGCGTGAATGGCTACTCCTTCCATCCGGAAGCCGAACTGGACTTGGAAGAAATCTGGGACTTCATCTCCGACGACAACGTCGCAGCGGCTGACCGTATCCTTAACGAGATTCTAGCCGTCGTAGAGCAGGCTGTATTAACACCTTTCATGGGACATCACGCGGCGGCCTAACCTCTAAGTCAATAGATTTCTTCACTTACACGAATACATTATCGCCTGCATTCCAGACAGGAACCTTTGCCGATACTCGCGATCTTGCACGGGCGACGCAATCCGCGCGTGCTCGCGGCCATCCTGCGAGATCGTCGTGTGTAACATGTCCTACTTGCCCGCCCCTGGCAGAACCATCCGCAACACCTGCCGCACCCCACCCCCACTGATCGTCCTACTCTCCCCCGCCCCCACCCAACGCACATTCCCCACTTCCATCTTTTTCCCGCCCACCTCCACCGGCGTCAACGCCACCACCAACGACCCCGCCTCCTCCGCCGTCACCGCACAAGGCTCCGCGTCCACACACACAATCCGTTCCACCCGCACCGCCGGATCGCGGAATTCCATCACATCCTCATTCTTCAGCGGCCCCACCGGAGCCTTACCCCGGAATGGCTCCTTAGTCCCCAGCATCACACCCTTCATCTCCACCCGCAAGAACTCCGAGCTCACATCGCCCAGGTTCTCCAGGCTGTGTCGCTCCGCCAGCGCCGGAGCCACCCGATACGCTCCCAGCTTGGTCGATGGACGCACCACACTCTCGACCGGCCCACCCGCCTCTTGATGATCGATCCGCACCGCGCCGCTATCGTTCAGGTAAACAAACACCGTCGCTACCGCTGGATGGTCATGCACCGGCACCTTTTCATGCGGCCCATAGTGCACTCGGATCACCGCCACCCGCGCGTTCTCAAACACCAGCCGGTAGTTCTCCAGCAGCGTCTTCAACGGGTCCTGCGCATGGACTAAGCCAAATGACATCGCCAGTGCCGTAGTTCTAAACCACCTTGGAACCATGCTCTACCTCCGCCGGCAGCAACATTGAAAGCTCTCATCGACACCGAACCCGGCCATAAGCTGTTATCTCTAAGTTGGCCCAACTCTCACTGCGGCGTGAGGTGGGGTCGTCTAAGCGATTGCCGGAGCTGAAACCGGCTCCCGCCGACCGCCAACGAAATGCAGCAGCTCCTCGTTCAGCTTGTCGGCGGCCGTCAAAAACAAGCCATGCGGCTCGCCCTCGTACTCGCTCAGCATCGCGTTCGGCAGCAGCTTCGCCGCCAGCCAGCCCGACGAGTCGATCGGCACCGTATGGTCGCTTGTTCCATGGATCACCAGCACAGGAATCGTGATCCGCTTCATCTCTTCGCGGAAGTCTGTCGTCGACCAGCTCTGCGCCGCAGCCAGCATCGACCGCGTGGTCGACGTGAACGCCATAGACTGGGTCCACGCAAGCTGCGCGTCCGAAACCGTGTGGTGCAGCGCCGACCGCCCATAGAACGTCGGCCCAAAACTCTCCAGGAACGCCGGACGGTCCTTGCGGATTTGCTCTGCGATTCCTTCGAAGACCGACGCATCGACGCCATCCGGGTTGTCATCCGTCTTCAATAGAAAAGGCGTCACGGCACTGACCAGTACGGCCTTCGCCACGCGCGACGTGCCGTAGTTGGTGAGGAAGCGCACTACTTCGCCGCCACCCATGGAAAAGCCGACGAGCGTCGCATCATGAACGTCAAGTGCTTCCAGCAGCGTATGGAGGTCCGACGCTAGCGTGTCGTAGTCGTAGCCAGTCCACGGCTTGCCCGACTTGCCAAACCCGCGGCGATCGTAGGTAATCACACGCACGCCGTGCTCGCCCAGAAAGTTGGCCTGCACGTCCCAGCTATCGCCTGTCAGGGGCCAGCCGTGGATTAGCACCACGGGCGCACCCGTGCCCATGTTGTTGTAGTAGATCTCAGTTCCATCCTGTGTCTGGATATACGGCATACATCCTCCTAACCGTTGGATGCCACGTCCCCGAGCGATTATTGTCTTCGCTTTGTAGAATCAAGATCTAGAGACACGAAGCACGCATCCAACCGTCCAGGAGATTCATGCCATGCTTGCCATCACTCCAGGAAAACTCGCCGGACTCAAGGCCATCTCAAACGCCCGCGGCGTCATCGCCGCCGCCGCCATGGACCAGCGCGGTTCGCTCCAGAAATCCATCGCCCAGGCTCGGGGAGCCGCATCCGACGGTCACGACTTGGAAGAGTTCAAGTGCCTCGTTACCGAGGTGCTCACCCGGCACGCCTCCGCCATCCTGCTCGATCCCGAATACGGGTTGGCCGCAGCCAAACTCCGCAACGATGCCGGGCTCTTGCTCGCCTATGAGAAGACAGGCTACGACTCCGCCACGCCGGGCCGTCTCCCCGACCTCCTCGACCTGTGGAGCGTCCAGCGCCTCAAAGAAGCAGGAGCGGACTGCATCAAGATACTCCTCTACTACACGCCGTTCGAGAAGACGGCCATCAACGACCTCAAGCACGCCTGGATCGAGCGCATCGGTGACGAGTGCCGCGCCAACGATATTCCCTTCTTTCTTGAGTTCGTCGGCTACGATGCTGAGGGTGGCGATGAGAAGTCGCTCGCCTATGCCCTCAAGAAGCCATCCATCGTCTCCGGTGCCATGGCCGAGTTCAGTAAGGCGCACTACCACGTCGACGTGCTCAAGGTAGAAGTCCCTATTGAAATGAACTTCGTCGAAGGGACAAAATCTTTCAAAGGAGAGAAGGCCTACACCCGCGCCGAGGCCCTTCAGCACTTCCGCGACGCCGAGACCATGACCCACAAGCCCTTCATTTATCTCTCCGCCGGCGTATCCAATCCCGTTTTCGTCGAGACTCTGGAGCTGGCCGCCGAATCGGGTGTCAAGTTCAACGGCGTCCTCTGCGGTCGCGCCACCTGGAAAGAAGGCATCCCCATCTACGCCACTAAAGGCTCAAAGGCCTTCCGGGATTGGCTGGAAACGACCGGCGTAGAGAATATCGCCAACGTCAACAAAGCCCTCGAAGCCGCAACTCCCTGGTACACCAAGTTCGGCGTGTCCAGCATGGCTGAGCTTGGGTGATCTGTAGCCTGCTGCGGATCTGTTCATCCAATATCCACTTGCAAATGCCGTCGAGCTCGCGACGCCGAAACTGCTGCGGGGAGAATAATCCGGCCGTTTTCGGATCTCTCTGTCGTGTCTATATTCACGTGCACCTCCTTTCAACTATGACAGGGCACACTCGACGGAACGCCGCCGTCACCCCTTCAGTTCGTCTAAAGGAACAGGTGATACGTTGCAAGCAATGAAAGTAAACTCGATCCTGTTTATAACAGCCGCACTCTTTCCTCTTTGCGGCTGGAGCCAAGGTACGACAGATCCTCTGATCGTCCCCGCAGGCACGCCCTTTCCGGTGCAGATCGATGGAAATGTTCCTATGCGAGTTGGCATCCCTCTTCGCGCACAGCTACTGTACCCCGTGTATTCCGGGAGCACACTGATCCTCCCAGCGCACACAACATTGTTGGGGACGGTGGCCTCTCTGCGTCCCGACCGCTCCCGCCGCATCCACGCGCGCCTCAATGCCGACTTCACGCCCTTCTATACTCCATCCGTCCGCTTTTCGCAGATCCTGCTCGCCGACGGAACCGCCGTTCCGCTCACCTCTGGCGACGCAACCGACGGCGCGCCGATCTTCCGCATCGTCGCTCCACCCCCACCTACTGGAGGCTTCTTGCGCCGCCAGTTCAATCTTGGCGTCGCCGCAGCCAAGGACCGCCTGCACGTCATCACCGGTCCCGACAAGGCAGACCGCCTGAAGCAGCTGCTCTACTCGCAGCTGCCCTACCATCCACAGCGTATCGCCAAAGGAACCGCCTGGACGGTCGAGTCCACCGCACCCTTGGTCCTCCCGCAACTTCCTTCACAACCAGCTTACGCCGCACAGCCGGCCACCACATCCGATGCTCCTCCAACCTGGATGGTGCAGGCCTACCTCGACGATGCCCTCACCTCCGCCTCCACCAAAGTAGGTCAGGAGATCAAAGCTACCGTGGCCGAGCCAATCTTCAATCCAGACGGCACGGTCGCCGTCCCGCAGGGCGCGACGCTGGTAGGGGCGGTCACGAAGTCGAAGGCCGCCCGGCGATTCGCCCGCGCGGGTACCCTCAGCTTCTCCTTCCGCGAGCTCATTCTGCCCGGCGAGGAGCCGCAGGCCATCCAGGCCTCGCTAAGAGGTGCAGACAGCAGCTCCGAGGACAATCTGGCTATGAACTTCGAGGGCGAGGTCAGACCCAAGCCCCAGGACAAGATCATCATCCCCGCGCTACTGACCTTCCTCGCTTACATGCCGATGCACGAGGACGGACATCAATTCGCGAAAGACGGTGTCAGCTCGAACAGCCTCGGCACGATCGGCTTCATTGTAGGGCTTGCGGCCCAAAGCCCAAACATAGCGACGGGCATCGGCGCGTACGGGGCGGCCCGCTCCGTCTACAACCGCATTCTTGCGCGCGGCAAACAGGTCACATTTGCCCGCGATACACGCATCGTGCTTGAGACGACCGCCCGTCGCTCAGCCCCAATGAAGACCACCGACCCGGCAGCTAGACCGCGCTAAGCCTCACTCCCATTCGATGGTGCCCGGAGGCTTCGATGTAATGTCGTAGACCACGCGGTTGATCCCGCGAACCTCGCTCACGATCCGGCTTGAAATCGTCCGTAGCACCTCATACGGCAGCGGTGCCCAGTCCGCCGTCATGCCGTCCTCGCTTTCCACCGCGCGGATGACGCAGGTGTTGGCATACGTCCGCTGGTCGCCCATCACCCCGACAGACTTTACCGGCAGCAGCACGGCAAAGCTCTGCCACACCTTGCGGTACAGTCCCGCCCGCTTGATCTCGTCGACGACGATCTCATCCGCCTCTTGCAAGATCGCCACGCGCTCGACTGTCACCTCACCGAGGATGCGCACCGCTAGCCCTGGCCCGGGAAACGGCTGCCGCTCGATGATCTCCTCCGGCATTCCGAGATCGCGCCCAATTCTCCGCACCTCATCCTTGAAGAGGTCGCGCAGCGGCTCAATGAGCTTCAGCTTCATGTCCGCCGGCAGACCGCCGACGTTGTGGTGGCTCTTGATGGTATGGCTTGGTCCATGCACGCTCGACGACTCAATCACATCCGGATAGAGCGTCCCCTGCACCAGCCACGCGATCTCCTCACCCGCGCTCTTCTCCGCCTCGAAGATCTTCTTCGCCTCGTCGTCGAAGACCGCGACAAATTCACCACCGATGACCTTGCGCTTAGTCTCGGGATCGGTCACACCTTCGAGTTTGGCCAGGAACCGCTCGGACGCGTCGACCGCCACCACGTTCAGCCCGAGCTGTTCCCGCATTGTCCGTTGTACCTTGCTGAACTCGTCCTTGCGCAGCACCCCGTTGTTCACGAAGATGCACGTCAGCCGGTCGCCGATCGCGCGCGCCACCAACACCGCCGCGACGCTTGAATCCACCCCGCCGCTCAGTCCGCAGATGGCATGGCCGTCGCCGATCTGTGTCCGCACCCGCTGCACCGTCGACTCGATAAAGTGCTCCGGCGTCCAATCCGCTGCGCACCCGCAGATGTCCATGCAGAAGTTCCGCAGCAACTCCATTCCCTGCGGTGTGTGGGCCACTTCGGGGTGGAACTGCACCGCCCAGATACGCCGCCGCTCGTCCGCAATGCCCGCGACGGCGTTAGCGGTTTGCGCTGTCAGCTCAAAGCCTTTTGGCAGAGACTTCGCCTCGTCCCCGTGCGACATCCACACGTTCATCGTGCGCGGCAGCCCGGCGAAGAGCGGAGTCTCAGCGGTGAGAGTTACCTCGGCGTGACCATACTCCCGCGCTGGCGCAGGTTCGACCTTGCCGCCCAGATGATGCACGATAAACTGAAGCCCATAGCAGATGCCGAGCACCGGCACCCCCATGGCCAGGATGGCCGGATCGGCCTTCGGCGCGGCGACGTCATAGACGGACGACGGTCCTCCCGACAGGATCAGGCCCTTTGGAGAAAGCGCCGCAACGTGATCGAGCGAGGCCGTGCACGGCAGCACAACGGAAAAGACGTTGAACTCCCGGATGCGCCGCGCAATGAGCTGCGTGTACTGCGATCCGAAGTCCAGGATGACGATGGTAGAAGTGTCCACGATCTCTTGATCGTATCGCAGCTACTCCGGCTTCTTCGTGTTGTTGGCCGCGCCGATCATCCCCGCGCCCGCCACCAGCACCGCCATTCCGATGATCCAGGGCGTATGCACATGGGTGAGCGTGGCTACATAGATAAGACCCGCAACGATGAGCACAACTCCAATACCGTAGATCGCAAACGAAGACATAGACACTCCTGAACGCTGAAGTAGAACCATCCCATAAGATGCACACATACCGCTACGCTGACGAGATGTAAGTGTCCCATTCTGCACCGGATGGAGGCCGAAAGCGAGCACTATCTTTCCACGGCTCCGTCGACCGCCGAAGCGCGCCACAGCTCCAGATACGCGACCAGGCGGGCCACATGGAAAAAGTCCGAGGTCACGATATAAAGCAGAGCGACGCCAGCCCACCACCACTGCAAGAAGTCGCGTGAGGCCACCGTCTCAAACGGCAGCGGGCTGGCCGAAAACACCATGGCCAGCACGATCAACGCGATCTTAATGATGCCCATCACAAGGTTGATCTCCACCAGCTTGATCTTGAGCGGACCTACACGGAACGCCGCCGCGAGGCTCCTTTGCACACCCCACCCACGCAGCATCGCCAACAGTGGAGCCACGGCAAATCCCCAGCTTCCAACCGCCCACAAGGTGAACAATCCCAGCGTAGACGCAATTGCCAGTGCGAAGTAGAGCACCAGGCTAGGCTCCCCACCTCGGCTCAGCGGCCCCGATATGGCGACCCCGGCCGCCGCTTGCAAAGACCACAGCCATACCGCAAAACTTCCACAAAGCGCGGCCAGGCGGATGGCTTGCAGGATCATCAGCGTTCCCGGTCTTGCATGAAGCTGTGCATCGACCCGCTTGAGCACTAGAGTCCGGCCCAGAGACGACACGACCACCCAGCTCACCAACAGAACCGGCACAAGCCATACGGCAACAGCCCAGAGCGGGGGCGCAAGCAGCAACATGGCCTTGGCGAGGGTCACCGAACTTCGCATGGGATCAAGCAGCGTCATCTCACGTAGCGCGGCGTAGTCGAGCGGCGTAGCCAGGAAGATACGCTCCGCCTCATACCGCAGCAGCAACAACACGGGGACGCCGTAGACCCAGCGCCAGAGCACCTCGATCGCCGTCAACAAGGGCCGCCTCCAACACCATGAGAGCGTCCCGACAAAGCTCTGCGTGACGCGCTCGTTCGTACCCGCAGCCCCCACTACTTCACCACGAGGTTCACGAGCTTGCCCGGTACGACGATGGTCTTCACCAGTGTTTTCCCTTCGATGCGCGCGGCCACCTTCGCATGGGCAAGCGCGGCAGCCTTCACCGCGGCCTCATCGCTGTCCATAGGCACCAGAATCACGGCCACCAGCTTTCCATTGACCTGCACCGGGATCTCCAGCGCGTCTTCCTTCGCCAGCTCCGCATCCGCCACTGGCCACGCCGCACGAAACACCGGACCGTCGCCGCCAACGTTCGCCCAAAGCTCCTGCGACAAGAACGGTGTGAACGGAGCCAGCATCATCACCAGCGTCCGGAAAACTTCCGCAACCACCGCTTGTGGAACTTCCCCGGCATCGATCGCCGTTTCGGCTGCCTGTATCTCGTTAAGCAACGCCATTACCGCCGCGATGGACGTGTTGAAGTGCCAGCGCCCACTGAAATCCTGCGTGATCTTCCCCAGCGTTTGGTGCAGCTTTCGCAGCAGCTTCAAGCTAGTGGGCGACTGGGTAGTCGACACATCGCTTGGTGTGTGCGCGTCCTTGTATTTCAGCGTTAGCCGGTACACGCGGCCGAGGAACCGGCTGATTCCGCCAACCGCCTCCTCCTGCCAATCCATGTCCCGGTCCGGCGGCCCCGCGAACAATGAATACATCCGCGTCGCATCCACGCCGTAGCGTTCGATCATCTCGTCGGGCGAGACCACGTTGCCCTTCGACTTCGACATCTTCGCGCCGCCCTTGAGCACCATGCCCTGCGAGAACTGCCGCGCTGCTGGTTCACTGTTCGCGATCATGCCCATGTCGCGCATCACCTTCGTCCAGAAGCGCGAGTAGATGAGGTGCAGGATCGCGTGCTCCACCCCACCGATGTACTGGTCGATGGGAAACCAGTAGTTCGCCTTCGCCGAATCGAACGGTGCTTGGTCGTTATGCGCGTCCGTGTAGCGGTAGAAGTACCAGCTTGAATCGACAAACGTGTCCATCGTGTCGGTCTCGCGTTTGGCCGGTCCACCGCACACCGGGCACGTCGTGTTGACGAACTCCGGCACGCGGCCTAGCGGCGATCCTCCCTGCTGCGTGATCTCGATCTGCTCCGGCAGCAGCACCGGCAATGCGCTCTCCGGTAGCGGGACGACGCCACCAGGCTCAACGCCGTCATGCCCCCGCTCGCAGTACACCATCGGGATCGGCGTCCCCCAGTACCGCTGGCGGCTTACGCCCCAGTCCTTCAGCCGATACGTAACCGTCGGCATGCCAAATCCCTGATCCTTGGCAAATGCCGCCATCTTCTCCTGCGCTTCCAGGCAAGACTCCCCCGTCCACGCGCCGGAGTCGATCAGCACGGCCTCCTCCTCGCCCAGGTAAGGCAACGCCAGCTCGTCCGTGTCGATGTTGGGCGCGATCACCCGCCGCACCGGCAGCCCGTACTTCTGCGCAAACTCAAAGTCCCGCTCATCGTGCGCCGGAACGCTCATGATCGCGCCTGTCCCGTAGTCCGCTAGGATGTAATTGGCTACCCAGATCGGCACCCGCTCGCCGTTGAATGGGTTCACCGCAAACCGACCGGTCGCCACGCCCTGCTTTTCGAGCGCCGCCAGCCCCGCGCCCAGGTCGCCGGTATCGCGCGCCGCCGTCTGCTGTGCGATCATCGCCTCGACCTGAGCCGCCAGCTCCGTGTCTTCCGCCGCAAACAGCTTCGTCACCGGATGCTCCGGAGCAAGCTGCACGCTCGTCGCTCCAAAGATCGTGTCCACCCGCGTCGTGAACACCTTGATCTTCAATCCACGGTCATCTTGAGCGGAGCGCAGCGGAGTCGAAGGACCTGCGGTTCCTTCGGGTGCCACTGCAAAATCCACAAACGTCCCCTCGCTTCGCCCGATCCAGTTCCGCTGCATGGTCCGGACCTTTTCCGGCCAGCCCTCCATCGTATCCAAGCCATCTAGCAGCTCATCCGCGTACTGCGTGATCCGCAGAAACCACTGCGTCAGATCGCGCAGCTCGACCGGATTCTCCTCATGCCGCCAGCAGCATCCACCCACGACCTGCTCGTTCGCCAGCACCGTCTGGCACAGCGAGCACCAGTTCACCTTGCTCTTCTTGCGGTACGCGAGGCCGCGCTCGTACATCTTCAGGAAGAACCACTGGTTCCAGCGGTAGTAGTCCGGCAGACAGGTCGTCAGCTCCGTGCCCCAGTCGAACCCCATCCCGAGCCGCCGAAACTGCTTCTTCATCGCGGCAATGTTCCCGAGCGTCCACTCGCGCGGCGGCACGTTGTTCTTGAGGGCGGCGTTCTCGGCCGGCAGCCCGAACGCATCCCAACCCATCGGGTGCAGCACGTTGTAGCCGCGCATCCACATAAACCGCGCCAGCGCGTCGCCGATGGCATAGTTCCGCACATGGCCCATGTGCAGCGCGCCGCTCGGGTACGGCAGCATCTCCAGGCAGTAGAACTTCGGCTTACCCTCGTCGTGCGGCCCCGCCGCGTACAACGCCGGATCGGCGTCCCACACCGCTTGCCACCGCGGCTCAATCTCCGCCGGATCGTACCGCTTTAGACTCTCGCTATAACTTTGTAAAGACTGCGACATAGATGATTTAGTGTACTTCGAAGCGCTTCGTCCAAAGCTGCACCAAACAATCACCCCGATGCATAAGTTGTGGTAAGATCTGCGCGAGAACGAATCGCCTTCTTTGACCGAATGTCAGAACGACAAGTCAGCGGGGCCGGATCTCACATGAACGTTACAAACGCTGGATCTCCTTATGTGCTCAACCTGGACTGCACTCCTCGCTAAGGGCACGTTACAGCTTCACAGGGGATCACCGCTCCTGAACGTCATCGGCTGCGGCATTAAATTAAATGGACGAAGGATGCTCTATCGTGCGCAGCTGAGTAGAACATCCGTAGCAGCGCATCCTTATTCAGTACCGACGAGTTGCATTGCGTGTGCGAGCGCATTGCAAACGGCGCAACCAACGCGCGCTCAGTAGAAGGCCTCTGAGCAAATGTAGGGGTAGCATAACGCCTTATAGCCCGATGCTGGACTTTAATCTACTACAGAACCTAGCCAGAGTACGTAAGCATAGCTCGCGGACTTAGAGGTGGCGCTCAGCGCTAATGTCAGTGTTTCAAAATAACGGTCGGTTTAATGCGCCAACCAACGTGTCGTTCTCACTGCTGGTCGATCACTTCAGATCCATGGTCCCAAAGCTGTTTCTCTTAACGCTCTAGTAAGAGACGGTTCGCGCACTTTGAACCTCATGCCAGTTGAATCTCTAAGTTGAAGCAAGAACGCGGAGGAACTTAATGGCAAGCGTCGCAGAAGTTCTGGTGGAAACTCTCGCGTTATCCGGTGTAAAACGCGTCTACGGTTTACCGGGCGACTCGTTGAACGGCGTTACGGATGCAATCAGAAAACATCCTGAGCTTCAGTGGGTCCATGTTCGACATGAAGAGGCGGCCGCCTTTGCCGCCGGTGCCGATGCGCACCTGACGAATCGACTGGCGGTGTGCGCGGGCAGTTGCGGTCCAGGAAACTTACATTTCATAAATGGGCTATACGATTGCCATCGCAGCCGGGTTCCCGTACTTGCCATTGCGTCGCAAATCCCCAGCCAAGAGCTGGGGACAACGTACTTTCAGGAGACCTCTCCGGAGCAGGTGTTTAAGGACTGCAGCCAGTACTGTGGCATTGTTGCCGATCCGGATCAGATGCCGCGCATTCTCGCCATCGCGATGCGCACCGCCATTGCAAAACGAGGTGTGGCTGTAATTGTGTTATCCGGCAACATTTCGGCTAAATCATGTCCGTCGCCGGCTGCGCCTCTCGGCTTTCTTAGCAACAGCTCCGGTATTTTGCCGGCGGAACACGATCTTCTGGCGGCGGCTTCGCTGCTGAACGATGCTAAACGAGTAACTATTCTCGCAGGTGCTGGCTGCGAAGGCTCCCACGCTGAACTGATGCGGATCGCGGAAACGTTGCAAGCACCCATAGTCCACGCCTATCGCGGAAAGGAGTTTGTCGAGTACGACAACCCTTACGATGTAGGCATGACTGGGCTGATCGGGTTTGCATCAGGGTATCGAGCGATGATGCACTGCGATGCCTTGCTGGCACTTGGTACCGACTTTCCGTATCCGCAGTTCTACCCTGAGAAGGCGAGAAAAGTTCAGGTGGATATGCGGGGCGAGCAGATTGGGCGACGGACTGTGGTGGATGTAGGTCTGATTGGAACAGTCAAGGAAACTGTAGCCGCGCTGCTGCCCCGGCTTAAGAAGAAGGACGGCGATCACCTCAAACATAGCCTGAAGCATTACCGCGACTCCCGCAAGGATTTGGATGAACTAGCCACGGGCAAGCCCGGCACCTCGCCGCTGCACCCCGAGTATGTGGCTCGTGTGATCGACGAGACAGCGGCCGATGACGCCATCTTCACGGTTGATGTTGGAACGCCGTCCATCTGGGCGGCGCGGTACCTTCGCTTCAACGGGAAGCGGCGCTTAGTCGGTTCCTGGTCGCATGGCTCCATGGCTGGTGCCTTGCCGCAAGCGCTCGGAGCACAGGCTGCGTTTCCAGGGCGGCAAGTTGTCTCGTTGTCTGGAGACGGTGGACTGGCGATGGGCATGGGCGAGCTGCTCACGGCGGTGCAGAACCGCTTGCCGGTCAAGATTGTGGTCTTCAACAATGGGGCGCTTGCGTTCGTTGAGGTTGAGATGGTGGCCGCTGGCATTGTTCCGTTTGGCACGGAGCTGAAGAACCCCGACTTCAGCAAGGTAGCGGAGGCTTGCGGGTTCTTTGGCATCCGCGTCAGCAAACCGGAGCAGCTAAAACCGGCATTGCTACAAGCCTTTGAGCACGACGGGCCGGCTCTGGTTGAGGTGATGGTGCATCGGCGCGAGTTGTCCATGCCGCCTACCATCACGGCGCAACAAGTAGAAGGGTTCAGCCTATATATGGCCAAGAGCGTCCTCAACGGGCGAGGCGACGCTCTCCTGGACCTTGCCAAAACAAATCTGCTCGACCGGATTTTACCTGGATGAGCGGAGGTTCGCTAGATCGGCTTGGTAGCCGTTTGCCCAGGTTTCAATAGCCAAGACTGGCAGAAAGAACGGAAGGAAGCACCATGCGAATCGGCTTGTTTGTCCCGTGCTACATCGACGCCTTTTATCCAGAGGTCGCCGTTGCCACGCTGGAGCTATTGGAAAGCCTGGGACACGAGGTCAGCTATCCTCGGGAGCAGACTTGTTGCGGCCAACCCCATGGCTAACAGCGGCGATCAGGCTGCGTCTGTGGCGACGGAAGCGCACTTTGCAGAGTGCTTTGGCGACTTCGATCTGGTGGTCGTGCCATCCGGCAGCTGCGTGCACCATGTTCGTTTCCACCTCGACGCGTGTGAGCAAACGCCCGAGGTGATCCGGGTGCGCGGAGCTGTGCGGGAGCTCACGGAGTTCCTGCACGACGATCTGAAGGTGAAGCGATTTCCGAAAGCGGTATTTCCACACAAGGTCGGAGTACACGATAGTTGCACGGTCATTCGCGGGCTCAAGCAGGCACGGCCCTCGGAGCTAACCCACCATGCCCTATTTCTCGAAGAGCCGAGACTTGCTCGCGAAGGTTCAGGGCCTCGAAATCATCGACGCGGAACGAATCGACGAGTGTTGCGGCTTTGGCGGCAGCTTCTGTGTGACCGATGTTGCCGTCTCCGCAAAGATGGGGCAAGACCGAACCGCGGATTTCCTTCGCCAGGGAGCCGAATACATCGCTTCCGGCGATATGAGCTGCATGCTACAGATGAAGGGAATCATCGACCGCGAAAAGCTGCCGCTTAAGGTAATCCATCTAGCCCAAATCCTGAATGGAGGTCCGTTCGCATGAACCTTTTGAACATACTTCACTCCGGGAACAAGCCGGTTGATCCAGAAGCGGCGGCAGCGCGCTTCATCGACGACCCCAAGCACGAGGAGACGCATGATCGTCTGGTATGGTCCATGCGCGAACATCGCGATAAAGCGGTCGCCGCCCTTCCGGAATGGGAGGAACTCCGTGATATGGCATCGGCAATCAAGGAACATACGCTCACCCATCTAGACGAGTATCTCGAAGCCTTTGAGGCAAAGGCCGTCGCGCACGGCGTCCACGTACACTGGGCCCGCGATGCGGGGGAGCACAATGCGATCGCGCTACAGATCTTTGAAGAGCACAAGGTAAAGCTGGTCATCAAGAGCAAATCGATGCTGCAGGAAGAGTGTGGTATGACTCCAGCGCTCGAGAGCCGAGGTATTGAGGTGCGCGAATCGGACTTGGGCGAACGCATACAGCAGCTTTCGCATCAACGCCCGAGCCATATCGTTGTTCCGCCATTCATCAGCTGCGCACGGATGTGGCGGAATTGTTTGCGAAGGACCTTGGCACCGACCGCAACAACTCTGACCCACATTATCTAACGGAGTCCATGCGCAACGATGCGCGGCCGCAGTTTCTGAAGGCAAACGCCGGCATGACCGGAGCCAACTTCGCCATCGCGGAAACAGGCAGCGTGGTTGTATGCACCAACGAAGGCAATGCGGATATCGGCGCGACTGTCCCGCCCTTGCAGGTGTGCGGCATCGGTATCGAAAGTTGATTCCACGACCCACCGACCTCGCCGTCTTCCTCCGCATGCTTTCGCGTAGCGCGCTCGGACCGCCGATGACGCAATATACGACACACCTGCAAAAACCACGCCCTGGCGCGGAGTTGCACTTCATCCTGGTCGACAACAAACGATCAGAGCGGTTGGGCTCCGCCGACTTTTGGCATGTGCTGAAATGCATTCGCTGCGGCGCTTGCATGAACACTTGCCCGGTGTATCGGCGCAGCGGCGGCCTGTCCTACGGCGCTACGTATTCTGGTCCCATCGGGGTCATTCTCGACCCCGGGTTTGATATACACAAGTACCGTGAACTGCCGTTCCATTCCTCGCTTTGTGGCAGTTGCACCGAGGTTTGTCCGGTCAAGATCGACATCTCTGACCAGATTTACAAGTGGCGGCGCGTGATCGTGGCGGAAGGCGAGCTTCCAGCGGTCAAATCGGCGGGTATGAGCGTACTGGGCGAAACACTGGCTCATCCCACGATCTTTCACGCTGCCGAAGATCTCGGGCTGAAAGCCCTCTCGGTCCTGCCGGAAGCTGTGGTGGACAACCCACTGAACCCCTGGACAAATCATCGCGAGATGCCGGTGCCAGCCAAGAAGACGTTTCGCGAGTGGCACAAGGAAAATCGAGGTGATGCATGAGCGTTCCCCCCCAGCCGCAAAGCGCGCGCGACACGATCCTCAGCGCTGTACGCGCTCATCTACCGAAGCCCGCTGTGCCACTGCCTACCGCGACTCTGAAGATCGGCACATCAGGCCTGCGTGGGGGTGTCGGCTACAACGGAAGCTTGGCGGGTCTTGAACAGGTCGATGGCTTCCCCCAACCCGGTGAGTCCTTAGTGCCCTTCTTTGAAAAGCAGCTTACCGCTATGGGAGGATGCTTCTATCAGGTTGACGATCTTCAGGCGGCTCAGGCGAAAATTCTTGCGTTATATCCAGAAGCAAAAGTCCGGTGCTCGACCGTGCCAGGTATTTCAGGAACACGTCCAGTACAGACCACAGATGATCCTCACAGCTTTGCCGATGTCGATGTCGCGATCCTGCGAACCCAGCTTGCGGTCGCGGAGGCGGCGGCTCTGTGGTTCAGTAACGAGGATGTGATCGTGCCCTCTCTCGGTGTGTTGGCGCAGCACCTCGTTGTGCTACTTGAGGCGAAAAATATTGTTCCTACCTTGCATGAAGCTTACAAGGACAAGTTGGATCTTCAGGCAATACCTTATGGAGTCTTCATGGCGGGTCCTTCCGCCACCGGGGACATCGAAGGCGTGATCATCCATGGAGCTCAAGGCGCGAGAAGCCTGACCGTGTTGCTGATTGCGAACTCAATTGTTCCCACCCAAAATGCAGCTCAAAAGGTAGTCGCCGACCATACTGGACGAGGCCCCCGCATGAACTTCTAACACGTTCTGGAAGAGATTGCCGACCGACCGGTCGCTTCTCGCAATGATCTACAGAGTAGGACCGATGACTGTACTGAATGATCGTCTCCGGTGTAGGTGACCGTACTACCGTTGCTAGCAGGGCTGTTCATAAGCTGATAGTTCCCTTCAGGGTCTCCTTTGCAATCGCTCACTCCGCCTTTCAAGCGCCGCCCGGGCGAGAGCATCTTGCAAGCGCTTGCGATCTCATTAACGACAGCGCCTGCTCTAGGTCGCGCTCTTCTTAAGTCTTTGTTGGTGCCAAGACGGCGATGATCACAACGTCGTTCTTGAGGAGCAACACTCCATTGCATTTACTGTCGACCACTAATTCGGTTAGGCACACGTCCGAATGTTAAAGCTTGACACTGTTACTTTCTACTAGGTGACAAGACTGTTCTAAACGCAAACAACAGACGTCATTATCCCGGAGCGAGGTCACTATGACGAATGACTCACTAAGTGCAAAGGCAGTCAAGCCAGCCAAACGTGCCACATGGAAAGAGTTGTTGGATACGGGCGAGCAATTGCTTTTGCCCTCGGCGCATGATGGGCTTACGGCTAAGCTTTTAGAGCAGGCGGGCTTCAAAGCATTTCAGATCGGCGGATTTCCGTGGTCGGTGCGCGATACGGTTTGCCGGACATTGACCTTGTGCAGTTTGGCGAGATTTCGCAAACAGTGCGCGAGGTGCTAAAGGCCTCGCATCTGCCAATCATGGTGGATTGCGACGATTGCTACGGCGACGTGAAGAATGTGGCGTACGTAGTGCGCAGTTATGAGGACATGGGCGTATCCGCGATCTTTATCGAAGATCAGGTTGCCCCGAAGCGCTGCGGTCACATGGCCGGTAAGACGGTGGTGCCTGTTGAGTTAGCGGAAGACAAGCAGCGAGCGGCGGTCGAATGCCGGCAGACTGAGCTCTTTGTGGTTGCGCGTACCGATGCGCGCGCTCCCCTGGGCATGGACGAGGCGCTGCGGCGCGGTGAGCGATACTTCAAGGCGGGTGCCGACGGCTTGTTTGTGGAAGCGCCTCAGAGCGAAAAGGAGATCGAACAAGTGGCGGAGGCATTCCACGGCAAACCGCTGGTGGTCAATATGCTCGAAGGCGGCGGTAAGACACCGTTAATTCCGCCGGCGCAGCTCCATAGCATGGGATTTTCCATGGTCTTTTACCCAACAAGCCTGCTCTTTGTGCTTACCCGTGCGCTAAAAAGCGCCATTCAGGACATCAAAGCGGGAAAATACCCAGTGCAAGAAAAGGGTACGAGCTTCTCAGAATATGAGGAAGTTGTTGGCCTAAAGAATTGGGCAGAGATCGAAACAAAGTATCTGAAGAATGTTCCAGGCACGACGGCTGAGGCTCCCTCGGTGGCCGATAGCCCAGAGAAGACAGGAAAGACATTCTAGCGTTGTAAGGGCGCCTCGACCTCTGCCCCGCGTTGCGGTAGCTCATGTATATGGCAACGCGGGCGCGGGTAAGGCAAAATATTGCAGGACAAGGAGCTACACAATGATAAGGTGCGTCCGGCTTTGGACCGGCGATGATAAGAAATCTTACTTCGAAGAGGGTTGGCTCGACCTCCAGCCAGGGGACCATGGCGACGTGCTTTCCGGCAAGCTTCCGGCGAAATCCGTTTCTTTTCAACAGACGCATCCCGGAGGCCATCTCGAGTGGCATACCGCGCCTGTAGCGCAGTTGGTCATTACCCTTAGCGGTACGTTGGATTTCGTTACCAGGAGCCAGCAGCACTTCACGCTTAGGCCAGGCGACGTCCTGTTTGCTGACGACACGGCTGGCAGCGGGCATAGCTGGCGTCTGGTGGATGAAGAACCCTGGGAACGTGTGTATGTCGTGTTGGGCGAGGGAGCGTCAATTCCGTTTCGGCTGTAGTTGAAGTGACGACACATGCAATCGGGTCAACGTGCTGGGAAATGCACTGTTCTTCGCTCAAGGACAAGGGTTCGTTTTCACCCTCAAAGCTATTGCTACAACAAACATAAGGAGTGGTAATGACCCCGCAAACGAAGGACGATCTCCAGGAAGATCGGCTTTCAAAGCCAACTAGGGCTCTTACTCATAGCCTTGCCTTGGGAATCTCTTGCCTGGTGACATCCGAGGTGACCTTGGGGATCTATAGCCACGTTCACTTCGTTGCGGAAGCAAAACATACTGCTGGGAGTCATGTGGGCCACAGTCGCTACCGTCTTTGTACAACACATCGATTACACGTCTACATTGAACAGCGGCGTTTCGAGGATGGTTGCGACAGCCATCCTCGTTGTTTTATGTCTGATATACCTGTTGCTGTCTCCTTTCATGTATGGGGCTTCTTACTCCAAGGGTGGAGGAGTGGATGTTCCATGTTCCGAACACCTTCGGCTCAAAGTCGATGGCCAGTTCCAGCGCTATTCGTCGCCCGTGACCGAATCTGGCCACCTGTATGCGAAACCTTTCACGCTTGGCGTGGTTTACAGGTTCGCCTCTAGCCGATCTTCGCTCGTTGAGAACGAACTACACCTGAGCCCATCCTAAAGGAGTGTGGGGTATTCTCGCGTCCTCGCCACCCTGGGGGGTTAGGCCTCCCACGCATGACCGGAGAGGAGATCATGAGTGACAAACGAAGCATTCCGTCGATCGCAATCTAAGTGGAGGTGTACCCCACGCTACACGACAATTTTATACATTAAGGAGGTTGTAGAAGTAAGCTCAGGCTTGGAGGTCAAGGGTCGCGGGCAGCGTCTACACGCCAACTTCACCTGCACGTTCTCTTCCCTCGAACAATTCCGTCGACGAAACCCAGTCATGGCTCGGCTGCTGTTTCTTCAGCGGAGAAGGACGCCGCTGTGGCATGATAGGACGATGCCGGGTAACCTCGTCGATCCAGTCACCGTTTCGCCCGATCATGAAGATGCCACCTACGGAAGGTCTTACCTGGAGTGGAAAGGTTGGCAAGCAGATAACTTTGCTCAACTGGGAAGTCTGCGCGCGTCCTATTTTGACGCCGAACTGCGTAGAACCCGCCGCGACCTGAACGGCGAAATCAAAGTCCTGGAAATCGGATTTGGGAACGGGAGCTTTCTCGCGTACGCAAGAGCCAGGGGCTGGGACGCAATTGGCACAGAGATCAACGGCGCGCTGGTGGAGACTGCGAATCGCTCCGGATTTCACGCCGTTCATGCGGAAGCTCTTAACAAGCTGGGCAAGGGAGCGTTCGACCTCGTGCTGGCCTTCGATGTACTGGAACATATACCCCAGGCGCAGATGCTGGCGTTTGTCGATAGCCTTGCACAAAGGCTTAAGCCGGGCGGCGTCCTGCTTGCACGCTTTCCGAACGCCGATTCGCCTTTTGGCTTGGTAACTCAGAACGGCGATTTGACTCACCTGAATGCGATCGGCCTGGGCAAGGTTCGCTATATCGCTCGCGAACTTGGCATGAAGCTGGTGTTCTACGGAGGACAGGCCGTTCCCTTGACGGGTGGCGGTGCGATGCGAACCATACGTCGTTTCTTCGGTCTGGCCTTATTCAAAACAGTGGACGGCCTCGTCAACACAATCTTCTATCCAAATGACCACATAGCCTTCTGCTCTGGCAATGCCGTGATGATCTTGCAAGCCGCTCCAACCGCTCCCCCAGCCTGATATGCGCTTCAAACAAAGAGTAAAAGTTATATACCGCGGTACTCTGCTGCCCGCTCTCCGCGGCGCAGCGACTCCGCTTTTCCGCTTGGCTGTTAAGCTGGCTGTCGTAACAGGAGTTCTGCCTCGTCGTTCATCCTCGACCGAACCTGAGCCCGCTCATTATCTGATCGTCCATCTCTCCAACCATGTGGGCGACACCGTCATGCTCCTACCCATGATCGAAGCTCTTCGTGCCGCCCATCCGCATGCCCGCATCGAGTGCGTCGTCCAGATTCCTATCGGTCCATTTCTTCGCTTGGTCCCCAGCCTCGATCGTGTCTACGAGTTTGACCTGGGCTACGGTCCTACATCCACTCCGTGGCTCGAAGTGCAACGCACCGTCGCCATTCTCGAACAATATGGGCGGACTCTGCGCCACGTACAACCGACGACCTGCATTGTGCCGCGCTGGGGATGCGGCTTTCGCGACTTGATGCTCGCTTACCTCAGTCAAGCCCCAAATCGTGTTGGCTTCGCGTCCAACGATTTCGACCGTTCGCAACCACCAGCGGGCTATCGGGATGCTCTTCTGACCTCTCGTGTTTCGGGCGCGCAACGCATGATGGAGCCCGCACGGTTTCTGTTTCTTCTTGAGCAAGCTAGTCTTATCCCATCCACCGGCCGCAATGCCGCTTGTGTCCGGCCAAGCTCGTCCATGCGCCACATTGCGGCAACGATCGAGTGGCCGACGCTGGCCGCCCGCCTTGGGTTGGAACCCGACGCCCGTCTTGTCGTCATCGCTCCCGGTGCCAGCGCGTCCCGGCGCATGTGGCCCATCGATCGCTGGGCCACCGTCATCGCCCAACTTCATCTCGACGGGTTCGCCGTGGTTCTGATGACCGGTACACAGGATGCTCCTTTCGCACGGGAGCTCTACGACCTGGTTCCCGCAACCGAACGCAACCGTATCGCGCTCGTAGCCGGCATCACAACGCTACCGGAATCTACCTGCCTGATCGCCCATAGCCAGTTGTTTATAGGCAACGACTCGGGACCCGGCCACATCGCCGGTGCTCTTGGCGTGCCTTGCGTCATCCTGTTCATCGCAGCCGAAGGAGCGGACCCGGATGGACCCTCCGCCCCGGAACGCGTCCGTCCCATGGGAGAACGCGTCGTATGCTGCCGCCCCGCGCAGGCGGTTTTTCCCTGCTCTGGATATTGTAAAGCGGATCATCCGCATTGCATCTTGCAGATCGAGCCCGACGTCGTTGTAACCGCCGCAAGATCATTGCTGAACCAGGAAACGATCAGCCATGCAAGATAGGCGTGGACCGCGCGTTGAGCCGTGCATCATGGTGACCGGAGGCGCGGGCTTTATCGGCTCCAACTTCGTTTTGGATTGGATCGGCTCCGGCAAAGGTAGAGTCATCAACCTCGATAAGCTAACATATGCTGGCAATCTCGCAAATCTTGCCCCCGTACACGGCAGCGAAGATCACCTCTTCGTTCAAGGCGATGTTTGCGATCGAGGCCTGGTGGAACGATTGCTGCGCGCGCATCGGCCACGCTACATCGTCCACTTCGCTGCGGAAACTCATGTCGACCGGTCGATCATTGGTCCTGAGACGTTCGTAAAGACTAACATCGACGGCATATTCGCCATGCTCACCGCGGCATTGACGTACTTCCGTGAACTCAGCGGCGAGGAGCGGGAGCGCTTTCGCTTTCTCCATGTGTCGACCGACGAGGTATATGGAACGCTCAGGGCCGGCCAACCAGCTTTCCATGAAAACACCACATTTGCGCCGAATTCGCCATACGCCGCTTCGAAGGCAGCGGCGGACCATCTGGTCAGGGCCTGGGTGCATACCTATGGACTACCGGCGATCATTACGAACTGCTCAAACAATTACGGTCCACGGCAGTTCCCCGAAAAGCTCATACCACTCACCATCTCTAACGCGCTTGCGGGCAGACCGTTGCCCCTCTACGGCGACGGATTGCAGGTGCGCGACTGGCTCTATGTGCTCGACCACTGCAAGGCGATTCAGCTGATTCTAGAACGCGGGCGCGTGGGTGAGACCTACAATCTCGGCGGCAAGGAGCAGCGGACTAACCTGACCGTCGTAGAGTCTATTTGCGACTTGCTCGACCAATCGATGCCGCACTCCGTTGTTGGCACGCATCGGCAGCTCATTCGCTTTGTGGAAGACCGTCCCGGCCACGACCGGCGCTACGCGATGGATACGCGAAAGATCGAGACGCAACTGGGCTGGAAACCGCAACTCGACTTCCAGACCGGTTTGCGAAGAACGGTGGCCTGGTATCTGGAACAACATTCCTCAAGCTTGTAGACACGCGCTGAACTAATGCATAGCAAGGTTCGAGCTTCACAAACGACTGGTGGCCCGGGCAGGAGTCCAACCTGCGACCTTCGCGTTAGGAGTGCGCTGCTCTATGCAACTGAGCTACCGGGCCATAGCTCCAGTGTACCCCGACCCGGCTGGTAGACTTGATAGGGAGAGTCGCTTATGCCGCAGATCTACCGTCGTCACTCCGTGCCCGTCGACATCGGCGGCGTCCATACCGGATTCGGCCATCCCGTCGTCGTCCAGTCGATGACCAACACCGACACCGCGGACATCGAATCGACCGTCCAGCAGATCGCCGCCCTCGCACGCGCCGGGTCCGAGCTGGTCCGCATTACAGTCAACAACGACGACGCCGCCAAGGCTGTCCCGCACATCGTTGAGAGCATCCGCGCCAAAGGCTGGAACACACCCATCATCGGCGACTTCCACTATAACGGTCATCAGCTGCTCGCCCGCTATCCCGACTGCGCCAAGGCGCTCGCCAAATATCGCATCAATCCCGGTAACTGCTCCATCGGTCGCAAGGACGACGACAACTTCCGCACCATGGTTGAAGTCGCGGTCAAGCACCAGAAGCCGGTGCGCATCGGCGTCAACTGGGGCTCGCTCGACCAGGCACTGCTCACCAAGATGATGGATGAGAACTCGCGCTTGCCGCAGCCCGCCGAAGCCCGCGACGTGATGATGGAAGCCATGGTCGTCTCCGCGCTCGACAACGCCGCCGCCGCAGAGCGCTACGGCCTCCGCCGCGACCAGATCGTCCTCTCCGCCAAGGTCTCCGGCGTTCGCGACCTGATCGACGTCTACACTGAACTCGCCCGCCGCTGCGATTACACCCTCCACCTCGGCTTGACCGAAGCTGGCATGGGCATGAAGGGTGTCGTCGCGTCCACCGCGGGGCTGGCGCCGCTCCTGCTCGCAGGTATCGGCGACACCATCCGGGTCTCCCTTACGCCCACCCCCGGCGGCGACCGCTCCGAAGAGGTCCGTTGCGGCCAGCAGATCCTCCAGTCCCTTGGTATCCGTTCGTTTATGCCGCAGGTCACGAGCTGCCCCGGCTGCGGACGCACCACGTCCACGTACTTCCAGGAGCTCGCCGAACGCATCCAGAACTACCTCGTCGAATCCATGCCCGAGTGGAAGAAGCAGTATCCAGGCGTCGAAGAACTCAAGCTCGCCGTCATGGGCTGCATCGTCAACGGGCCGGGCGAAAGCAAGCACGCCAACATCGGCATCTCGTTGCCCGGAACGTTCGAGGAACCAAAAGCTCCTGTCTACATCGACGGCAAGCTCGCCGTCACCCTAAAAGGCGACCGCATCGTCGAAGAGTTTCAAGTCATTCTCGACGATTACGTCGAGAAGCGCTATGGCCGCGTGCTGGTTGAGGTATAGGTGGCTTGCACTCGCCGCAGCTGTTGCGCTGTCCTTATGGTGTGCATCGCCATCCCAGTGATTGCTCAAACAGCACCGATCATCGATGAGCCCGTCTCCCCGCCCACGATCGTCTATCCCGCCTCTGCGAAGCAGAAGCACGTTCAAGGCACGGTCGAGTTGGAGGTTCACGTCTCCGAGACAGGGCGAGTGACGGCGGTCAAGGCGCTCTCCGGGCCGGAGGAGCTACGGCAAGCGGCTGTCGATGCCTATTCGCTCGCCAGCTACCGGCCGATGATGCGCGGCGGCAAAGCTATTCCGGCAGTCGTTACGACCAAGGTCGACTTCTCCCTGCACGAAGCTCCGCCCTCGCCCGACGATCTGGTGGAGAAAGAGTTCGAGCCGCTCCACGAGCAATGCGAGGCGGTGTCGCGAGCCAAAGACGCTCAGGCACTGGCAACCTGCCAGCAGGCGCTCGCCGTGGCGGGCAAGTTCACGCCGACAGGGCACATGGTCGCGCATGCCGCCGCCTATAACGACGTTGCGCTGGAGCTATTGGCTCAGGGAAAGACGAAGGAAGCCGCCGTGATTGGCGACGAGGCGGTTGCGCGCGTGGCGGATGTGTACCCCGGATCGCTGGCGGCGGCCAACGCCTACATCACGCGGGCGCAAACGCGTGTCCGCGTCGGCGACACCAAACGGAGCGCGGCGGATTGCGTCGAAGCCGAGCGTATTCTGCGCGGGCTGATCGCACAGGCGAGCGCGCCGTACCTGGCGGCGGACATGAAGGCGCAGCTCAAAGGTGTGCTTCGGCTCCATGCTGTCGTGTTGCGTAAGGGTTACCAGAACGGCAAAGCCAAGGCACTGGAAGACGAGGCGGACCGGCTTTAGCTTGAACGCTTCGGAGCTTCGAAGCCAAGTTCGGCCATGACGCGTTGCAGGTCCTTCCACGCTTCGCCCTTCTGACGCGGGTCGCGTAACAGAAACGATGGGTGGTACGTGACGGCTACCTTAGCTCCACGGCACTCGTGCCAGCCGCCTCGCAGCGAGGCTACCGGCTGCTTGATGCCCAGCAGATACTGTGCCGCCGTCCCACCCAGCGCCACGATCACCTTTGGTTTCACGATGTCGATCTGGCGGACCAGGAACTGCGAGCAGGTGTTGGCTTCGATAGGCTCCGGAACGCGGTTATTGGGCGGACGGCACTTCACGATGTTGGCGACGTAGACCTGCTCGCGCTGTAGGCCCATGGCGGCGATCATGTTGTTGAGCAGCTGGCCAGCCTTGCCGACGAATGGCTCCCCGGTGGCATCTTCGTCTGCCCCCGGGCCTTCGCCGACGAACATGAGGCCCGCCGACGGGTCGCCGTTGCCGAAGACGATCTTGCGGCGGCCACCATAGGCAAGCGGACAGCGGGTGCAGTCGCCGATCTCGGCCTGTAAGGCTGTGAGAGCGGCCGGTCGCTCTTCTGCGGCAATTGCGGCTTGTGGAGGAGCAGCCAGGTAGCTGAAGTCAGACGGCTTTGAAGCTTCCGCTACCGGCTGGAGAGCGACCATTGGTTGTGCAGGACCTGTTACCTGCATGGTCGAGGGCTGTATGGCGGCAGTCCTGGACTCTACAAAGATCGCCGGCGGCCCGAGGCGGTAGAGGTCGTAGACGCCGAGATCGTGCAGATACTCGACATAGCCTCGAAGCGGCTCGGGGGTAGCGGCCATGCTCCATCGTAGCGCGGACGGCGGTGGATCGTCGTCACGAACGCACGAGGTGGATGGTCGACTCGACAATGCGCTCGGGGAGAACAAAGTGGACCAGACCGGCGCGAATCTCGTCTTGCGCCACGCGGCAAGCCTTCATGGACTTCGACACGCCAAGCTGCGGGGCACCGGACTGGAGCTGACGCGCGCGACGAGCCGCACCTTTTACCAAGCTGTACTTGTTCTGAAATGGGTTTTCAGGAGTCATGGAATTGTCCTCGGTGGCTTGACTGTACCGCACCCCGTGGAAAACTCCAAGCTCTTTTTACATTGTGGCGAAACTTTTAAGTGCTGCTTTCAAGCGATGAGAGGCAACCAAAGTCTCGCAGCTCGTCGCAAGCTCCATCAGATCGCTCGACAAGGTGCCTCGATTGGTGAGAACGATGGCGCGCATCTCGGATACGGCCTGGTCCAGGATGTCGTTGACCAATGCGTAGCGGTAGTCCCAGATCATCGTGAGTTCCTGGCGCGCCTGCGCGAGGCGGCGCTCGATGATGGCTTCCACCGTCATGTTCTCGGCCTCGCTGCGGTTGCGCAGCCGCATTTCGAGCACCTGCGGACTAGGCGGCAGGATGAAGATGGAGACCGCGGTCGGCAGCTTCTTCATAACCTGCATGGCACCTTGCACGTCGATGTCGAGCAGCAGGTCCTTCCCTTCGGCGCGGGCATGGTCGAGCGCGGAGAGCGCCGTTCCGTAGTAGTTGCCAAAGACCTCGGCCCACTCCAGGAACTCGCCGGCGGCAATCATTCGCTCGAACTCGGCGCGGGAGGTGAAGTGGTACTCGCGACCGTCAGTCTCGGAGCCACGCGGCGGGCGTGTGGTGTAGGAGATGGAGAAATCCAGCCCTTCAACCAAGGTGCGGAGTTGGGTGACGAGGGTTGATTTCCCGGAGCCTGAGGGCGCCGAGATGATGAAGAGGATACCAGCCATGAGTAATTCGAGTGTACCGCGTTGGCTGCTCACCTCAACGTAAGGGCGAATGGACGAGAGAAAAGTTATTCGGTTTCCGCAACATGTTCAAAACAAACGACTTAGCAAGATAAGTTGCTGTAAAGTATTCATTCTAAGGAGTTTGTGCCTATAGTCTCTAGAATGAAGAACATACGGATGATCGACTTGGAGCCTTCTCTTTTGGAGGAAGCTTCCGATTTTCTTCGCTCTATATAGTCAGTATAGCAGGGGTGTCAAGCGAGGGATGGGCGGGAGGGAACCTCGGCGGCTAAAGCCGCGGGGCAGTTGGTCGGTTTACGGTGGGGCTGAAGCCCCACCCTTCCGAAGCTAGGCCGCGAGGAAGGAAGTCTGCTTTACAAGCTACGCCTCTTCAGAGTTTCGATTCGTGTGGGTCGCAAGGGTTGGCTCTGCTATTCTCGACGATGAAATCAAACGGATTGGAGCGGCGATGGCTAAAGGTGTGAATAAGGTTTTATTGCTGGGCAATGTGGGGAAAGACCCGGAGATGAAGTCGACTACAGGAGGCACGCTTGTTGCTACCTTCGGATTAGCAACGGCTGATCGTAAAAAAGATCCTCAAGGCAATTGGCAGGACACGACAGAGTGGCACAACATTGTCGTTTATGGACGTACTGCCGAAATCGTACGCGACTATGTCAAGAAGGGTAAAGAGCTCTTCATCGAGGGAAAGATCGAGACGAGATCATGGGACGATAAGCAGTCAGGGCAGAAAAAGTTCCGAACCGAAATCATCGTGAGTGAGTTGACGCTGCTGGGTGGTGGGGGTGGCCGTCAAGGTGGCGAACAGAGTTCAAGCGGCGGTGGATACAGCCGGTCGAATACGGGCAATACGGCGAGCTACGATCAACGGGCTCCGGTCAGCCAGCCGGATTATGGGGACACAGGGATTACGGACGACGACATTCCCTTTTAGGTCGATGTTCGGCGCAGGGTGTCCCTCGGCGGCTAAAGCCGCGATTTGTTGAGTTAGGTGGAAGGGCGAGGCTGAAGCCCCGCCCTTCCAAAGATGTGCTTGCGGTCACGGCGTAGCGTGGGACTGCCACGTTGAGATCATGGCGGCGCAGACGCAGATTCCCTCCGGGAATGACAAACAGAAGGGCAAAGACATGAGCAAGGCGCGGCGGGAGTATGGACATCTTGATCGATTCGCACTGCCATCTGGACGATTATGAGGACTTGCCTGAGGTGTTGTCGCGGGCTGAGGCTGCCGGGGTGCGGGGGCTGCTGGCGATCGGGATTGGGGATGGGCCGAAGACGATGGGACGGGCGCTGGAGATTGCACGGGGCCATAGCGGCGGGCCGGTGATCTTTGCAAGCGCGGGCATTCATCCGCAGGAGGCGCATCAGGCAACTCCAGAGGCGTTGGAGCGTCTGCGGGCGTTGGTGGGCGATCCGCTTTGTGTGGCGGTGGGGGAGATTGGGCTCGACTACTACCATGCGGACAACCCGGCAATCGCGGTGCAGCAGGCGGCGTTTGTGGCGCAGATGAAGGTTGCGGGGAAGGCGGGCAAGCCGATCCTGATCCACTGCCGAACTTCCGAGTTGGCTAGTGCGGAGGCGAAGGCGAAGTTTGGGCCGGCGGATGCGTGGGCGGATTTGCTGCGGCTGATTGGCGAGCACTGGGCTGTCTCCGGTCCGGAGGGGCGGGGCGGGATCATGCATTGCTTTTCGGGTGGCGTGGAGGAAGCACGGCGGTCGGTGGAGGCTGGGTTTTACCTTTCATTCGCGGGAAATCTCACGTACCCGAAGTCAACGGCAATTCGCGAGGCGGCGGCGTGGGCATCGGCGGAGCGGATTTTGGTGGAGACGGATGCGCCGTTTCTGGCTCCTGTGCCGCACCGTGGGAAGCGGAATGAGCCGGGTTTCGTCACGCATACGGCGGCCGCTTTGGCGGAGTTGCGCGGGGTGACGATGGAGGAGATCGCGCGTCAGACGACGGAAAACTTCATGCGGTTGTTTCCTTCCACGCGCAGGCGGATGACGGCTGCGTTAGTCTAGTGTTGATTAGGATCGGAAACGCAGATTCCCTTTGGGAATGACAAACAAGAAAGCAAGAGCAGAAGCAGATTCCCTTCGGGAATGACAAATAAAGAGCAAGGGAGCAGGTAACTCTATGGCGGCGGATAATAGCTTCGATGTGGTGAGCAAGGTGGAGTTGCAAGAGGTGAAGAACGCGATCGACCAGGCGTCGAAGGAGGTCCATGCGCGGTTCGACCTGAAGGACTCGAAGTCGAAGATCGAGCTGGAGGGGACGGAGACGATCCAGCTTGCGAGCCAAGATGAGTACAAGCTGGAGGCGGTGGTCGAGATCCTGTCGCAGAAGCTGGTGAAGCGCGGGGTGTCGCTGAAGAACCTGGAGTTCGAGAAGATCGAACCGGCTTCGAACTCGAGCGTGCGACAGAAGATCAAGCTGGTGCAGGGGATACCGTCGGAGAAGGCGAAGATCATCGTGGCGACGATTAAGGATTCGAAGAAGAAGGCACAAGCGAGCATCCAAGGGGACACGGTGCGGGTGGTGTCGAAGGACCGCGATGTGTTGCAAGACGTGATGACGATGCTGCGGGCGAAGGATATTGGGGTGGAGCTGCAGTTTACGAATTTCCGATCGAATTAGGGCTGCTGTGTATGATGTGCCGGTCGCAGACGCAGATTCCCTTCGGGAATGACAACCAAGAAGTGCAAGGGCCTCGATGACCGGCACGGGTTTGGCACGGCGGCGCATCGTCTACGTGGGGAACATGGGCGCGGGGAATACGTCGCTCTACCGCTTTCATGCGCTGGAGCGGCTGAGGCAGGACGTGCATCCGTTCGACATGACGCCGTTTGAACATACGAATCGGATTGTGGCGAAGCTGCACTACCACTTTCCTGTGGGCCCGCTGGTGTCTGGGATAAACCGGAGCGTGGTCGAGGCGGTACGCGCTGTCAAGCCAGAGATCGTTTGGATGGACAAGCCGACGTCGATCACCCCGGCGACGATGCGGGCGATCCGGGCGGCGGGCGCGCTGACTGTCTGCTACAACCAGGACAATCCGTTTGGGCCGCGGCACGATGGGACGTGGCTGCAGTTCCGGCGCATCTACCGGATGTTCGACCTGCACTGCTTGCTGCGTGAGGCGGACGTGCCGCGGTACGCCGGATGGGGACTGCCGTATATCAAGGTGCTGTTGAGCTTCGATCCGGCGATGCACTTCCCTCCCCCGGTTGGCTGGAGTGACGCGGACCGGCCTTACGACGTGTCGTACACGGGCAGTCCGTATGAGGAGCGGCCGGCGTTTTTGCGTGCGCTGGCGGAGCGGTTTGGGCTGTCGCTGGCGGTTGCCGGTCCGCGCTGGGAGAAGGTGTTTTCGCCGGAGCTGATGCGGCGGTATGTGGTCGGCGGGATGCTGAAGGATGCCGCGTACCGGGAGAATATTTGGAAGTCGAAAGTCAATCTGTCATTCATCACGCTGTTGAACGAGGAGGATGTGGCGCATAAGGCGTTTGAAATTACGGCGTGCGGCGGGTTTCTGCTGGCGCTGCGGTCGGTGGGGCACCAATCGTGTTTTGAGGAGGATAAAGAGGCCGTTTTCTTCGACACGCTGGAGGAGTGCGCGGAGAAGGCGCGGTTCTACCTGGAGCACGCGGCTGAGCGGGAGGCGATCGCTGCGGCGGGGCGGGCGCGGGCGGTGGCTTCTGGGTATGACAACGATACACAGCTTGCGAGCGTACTGCGGCGGCTGGAGACGATCCGCCTTGCTTAGGCGCGCTGTGCCGGATGCGGGTACGTTGCGGCAGGAGCGCGCTTCCGTTTGGCTGCCCGTGGGGTTTCTGCTGGTCTCGTTTCTGATGGCGCTGGCATTTTTAGCCGCGCGCAACATCTACGACGATGAGATTGGGACAGCGGACCTGCTGCCTATGTCGACGGCCCGGATCATCGCCACGATGAACCATGCCGATGTGCATCCGCCAGGAATGTATGTGTTGGCGCATCTTGGCTATCAGGTCATACCGTCGGCGCGTTGGGTGACGCTGTTTCCGCTGCTTTGTTTATACGGTGGGCTGACGGTGTTTGTGCTGGCGGTGCTGCCGCTTTTTCGTGGTACGGCCACGCGGCTGGCGTTTCTGCTGTTTGCGATGCTGCATCCGCAGCTTTTGATGTGGGGCAACTCGATCCGCTGGTACCCGTGGTGGACAGGCGTGGCGTTGCTGGCCGTGGTAGTGGCGCAGGACCCGCGCGACCCTGAACGACGGGAGTTGGCGTTTGGGAGGGCGGCTGGGTTGGGGTTGCTGCTAGGGTGCATGTTCTATCTCAACTACATCACGATTATCTTTTCTTTGGCGCTGGTTGCGGGAATGGTCGTGCGGTACGGGTGGCGCGTCTGGCGGCCGCTGGTTGTGACGGCGTTTGTCGCGCTGGCCATCGTTGCGCCGCAGCTTCATGCGTTCCTGACGGTGCATCTGCGGGGTAGCGGAGGGCAGCGGTCAAAGGCGGCGGTGTCTACGGCGCGGCTGTTGCAGAGCCTGATCTGCTCGGAGGCGTTTCTGCCTTGGCATCCGATGGCGGTACTGGCAGCGGTGATGTGGCTTGTGATTGGGATGGTTGCAGTATTGCGCGCTGTGCGGTTCGTGCGGGCGAGGCCCTTCGGCGTGTTGCCGGATGACGAGAGATGCCTGATAAGCCTGCTTGTGCTTTCGTTCATGCTGGTGGGGCTGGTGGCGGTGACCGGGCTGGGGGGGAAGCCGCGGAATGGACTAGTTCTGGTGCCGCTGCTCGCTCCGGCCATGGCACTGGCGGTGGGGAGTTTGCGGCGGCGAGAGATAAGGCTGGCGGCGATGGGGTTCTTTGTGCTTTGGAGCGGATGGGGGATCGCGCATCTTCTGCGGCGCGAGGGACTGACGAAATCGGGGATGAACAACCGCCCGGATGAGGTGCTGCGGTTTATCGAGAGCTCGCGGGGGAGTGAATGTTCGGTCGTCGTGACGTACGATCCGGTGCTGAGCTTCTTCCTGGTAGAGAGCCACCTGCCGCGGCAGCTTGTGCTGACGTTGACCCAGAACAGCCTGTATCGCAGTGCCGCGCCGTTTGCGGCGAAGGACTGCGGGGCTACGAAGCTGTATGTGGTGCAATCGTACCTTGGCGGGTTCGGCGGATATGAGACGATCTTGCCCGATCAGCTTCGCGCGGCGGTGAAGTTTATTCATGCGCCGATGGCGGTGAACAAGTTCAGCTTCGATCCGGATGCGGGGATGAAGCGGCGGCTGACGTTTGTGGGGGGAAGTGCGGGACTTCCGGACTACCGGTACATGGTGGGGTCGGGCGAGATGGATGGAGCCAAGCTGGGGGAGCTTGAGGCCGCGATGCCGTATCTGACTGTGGCGGATGGGCGTTCTGTGGCGCGGCGGGAATAAAGGCGGAAAGCAGATTCCCTCGGGAATGACAACCAAGAGGCGAGCTTAGCGGTCGCGGCTGGTGACGAAGCCGGGCACCCAGAGCAGGGCGCGTTTGGCGTCGGAGGTGGGTAGTTCGGCGATGGAAAGACGCGCGGCTTCGGCGTAGGCGCAGGCGGTGTCCATGGCGTACTCGATGGAGCCATGGCGGTGCAGGATTTCGAGAATGTGCGGATGAGAGACGCGAATGAAACTGCGGTCGGCGAGCACGGTGCGGATAGCCTCGCGGTCGGCTCCAGTGCCGCGCTCAAGCGCGTGAATGACGGCGAGGGTGGCCTTGCCTTCGCGTAGATCGGAGGCAACGGGCTTGCCGAGGACCTCTTCGGACGCGGTGAGGTCGAGCACATCGTCGACGATCTGAAAGGCAAGGCCGAGATTGCGGCCGTATTCGCCCAGCGTGTCTTCTGCGGCTTCCTTGCCGGGTGTGATAGCCGCGCCAAGCTGCATCGAAACCTTGAAGAGGCAGGCGGTCTTGCGAAAGATCAGGTCGAAGTATTCTTCCTCGTTGATGAGGTGGCCGAGCTTTTCAGTTTGGAGCAGCTCGCCTTCGACCATCTGCTGGGTAAGCGAGATGAGAAGGTCGAGCACGCGGAAGTTCCGCTCGGCGAGTGCGGTCTGAAAACTCTGCATGTAGAGCCAATCGCCGGCAAGGACGCATTTGGCGTTGCCCCAGGTGGTGTTCGACGATGGACGGCCGCGGCGCGTGTCGGCTTCGTCGATGATGTCGTCGTGGACGAGGGTGGCGGTGTGGAGCATCTCGACGACCGCACCGAGGCGGATGCGGGACTCGTCTTGACAGCCCAAAGCTTTGGCGCTGAGGAGGAGTAGCAAGGGACGGATACGCTTGCCGCCGCCCGCCATAAGGTATGTGGCGATCTCGGTTACAACCTCGACCGGAGAAATGGCTTGCCGGGCAAACTCCTCCTCCACCGCTGCGAGGTCGTCGCGGAGCAGGTCGAAGACCTCTTTGGCGGACGCGATGGAGAGGGTGCTCACTCAATGGTTAGAGTACCAGCACCTAGAAATCGCGCCGGAGCGAAGGACTGGGTTTTGATGGGCGTAAGGAATGGAGCGCGATTGTAAGCCCAAGGCGACAAGCAGGGACGTGTCGACCAAAGAGTGAGTTAAGCGTGGAGAAACGCGGCCCAGCCGGGTAGCGGCTCCATCAGCACAAGCGCTTCACCCAATCGTTTATAACCAATTGTTCTATGACCTGCGACACTGGAGTTGTCGTAGAGGATGCACTCATCGGCGTACTGTAGCGCACTGGCCAGATTGCTGTAGCTTCGCGGATAGCGACGCAGTTGGTCCTCTACGGGAACGTTATGTCCACCTTTCAGTACACGGGAGCGAACGCGGGCCATATTGATTTCGACGCTTTCAGTCCCTACGTAGAAGAGGCGCGTTCGATAACCAAGTTTTTGCGCTCTGGCTAGCATTCGAATATACGTCGTGCCGGAAAGTGTCGTTTCCACGGAGAAGCTAACCAAGGAAGCCAGGAACGATTCAGCGGAGCGGAGCACTTCTTTCCCCGCTTCTATCTCGCTGGTTCGTCCAGACGCTGCGCGCAATCCAACTGCGACGGCATCAGGATCGAGCACCGCACCCCGCTGAAAGTCTGTCCGGGACCATTGCGTCAGAGTGCTCTTGCCGCATCCATTCGCGCCGGCAACGACAGTGAAGACGGGCTGGCTCAAGACGCCTTGCTGAGCTCGTTCAGCCCGAACGATCGTTCTTGTTCCGCGCCTCTCTCATCTTCTTCCAGCTTTTGTTGCCACATGCATTCGACAGCTACACCTTTACGTGCGGCTGCGGCCATTCGCTCCGCAAGTTGGAGAATATCTTCACTCATGCGAACAGTTTACGCCTGTGCCCCAGCATTTGCTATGCAGATCAATCCTCGTCGTCGAGCTGAAGATCGGTAACCTTCATGCGACCGTGGCTTTGCTCGACGAGCACCTGGATCTTACCTTCGGCGGCGTCGAGCTCCTGCTTGCAGGCGGTGGAGAGCTTGACGCCTTCCTCAAAGAGGCGGACGGATTCTTCGAGAGAAAGCTCGCCGCGTTCAAGGCGGTCGACTACGGTTTCAAGAGCGGTAAGTTGTTCTTCAAATTTTGCCATTATGCCTCCTCCGCTTCGACCAGGCCGAGGACCTGGGCGGCGGCTCGGTATTTGCCGAACGGCGCGCTGACCTGGGTGCCCTGCACACGGCCGCGGACCTCGGCGAGCATCTCCTGCGCGATGAGGATGCCTTCGGCGCGTGCAGCGGCGGGCGAGGCGGCGCGACCCATGCGGTCCATGATCTCGGCGGGCATGGAGACCTTGAGGTCGTTACGCATAAACTCGGCGTTGCGCACGCTGGTGAGCGGCCAGATGCCGGCGATGATGGGGATGCGGAAGCTCTCCACGCGGCGCAGGAACTCGTCCAGCAGGCGGAGGTCGAAGACGGGCTGGGTGATGGCGAACTCCGCTCCTGCTTCGACCTTGGCGGCGAAGCGGCGAAGCTCGTTGTCGATGTCCGGGACGCCGGGGTTGGCGGCGACCGAGACGGTGAAGCCGGTGGACTCGCCGAGGGCGTTCTTGCCGACATCGAGGCCGTGATTGAGGTCGCGGACGATCTTTGTTAGACCGATGGCGTCGACATCGAAGACGGCGGTCGCGTCGGGATAATTGCCGAGCTTGGGCGGATCGCCGGTCAGGCAGAGGATGTTCTTGATGCCGATAGACGATGCGCCGAGCAGGTCGCCTTGCATCCCGAGGAGGTTGCGGTCGCGGCAGGTGAAGTGGAGGACGGTTTCGATGCCGACATGCTGCTGGATCTGAATGCAGAGGCTGAGCGCGCTCATGCGGGCGCTGGCGCGGGGGGAGTCGGGGACGTTAATGGCGTCGACGCCGAGGGCGTGGAGCTGGGCGGCCCCGGTGATCTCTTTCGAGCAGTCAATGCCCTTGGGCGAGACGATCTCGACCAGGGTGACGAAGTCGGCGGCGGCGATCTTCGCGCCGACGCGGGAACGCAGGCCGAGAGGCGGCGGCTCGACGGCACCGGGGGCTTCGGCGGCTGTGTCAGTGAGCGATGCCGTCTGGACATCAATGGCGCGCAGCCCGCTGCGGGCGGCGCGGATGTGGTTCGGCGTGGTGCCGCAGCAGCCGCCGATGAACGTGGCTCCGGCACGGACGAGCTTGCGCGCGAAGCTGGCCATGTACTCGGGTGAAGTCATGTAGATGGTGCGACCGTCGACGGCGCGGGGAATACCGGCGTTGGGCATCGCGGCCAACGGGAGATCGATGACGGCGCGCATCCGCTCGATCGCGCCGAGCACGGTCTGCGGGCCGTCGCTACAGTTGCAGCCGACGGCGTCGGCACCCCACGCGGCGAGGGCGCGTGCGGCATCTTCGGCGGATGCGCCATCGAGGCAGTTCCCTTCCCTGTCCACGGTGACCATGACGATCAGCGGGAGGCCGGGGGCGACGGATTTCGCAGCACGGACGGCTTGTTCGGCCTCGGCGAGCGAGGTCAAGGTCTCGGCGATGAGGAGGTCGGCTCCCACACCGGGGCCGCCTTCGGCGAGGGCACGGACCTGATCGCTAAAGGCCTCGAAGGCTGCCTCAGCGGTGGCTTCCGCGATGGGCACACCGAGCGGCCCTATAGCCCCGGCGACGAACGCGTCCGCGGCGTGCTTTTCGCGCATATGCTCGACGCACTCGCGGGCGATGCGGACGCCGGCACGGTTGATCTCGGTGACGCGCTCGTTGAGGCCGTAACGTTCGAGACGAAAGCGGTTTGCGCCAAAGGTGTTGGTCTCGACGATCTCGGCTCCGGCCTGGAGGTATTCCAGGTGGACAGCGCGGACCATGTCGGGCTGCGAAAGGTTCAGCTCGTCAAAGCAGCGATTGATAAAGACGCCGCGGCTATAAAGCATGGTGCCCATCGCGCCGTCGCAGAGGACGGTGCGGGTGGTGCCGAGCTTGAAGAGCTCCTGAATCGGTGTGGCTTCGGCTACCATTGTCCTCCTTGCGGCGTTCTTTCTATCCTAAGCCAGAGGGCGGTTGTGGCTGTGCCGAGATGCGCGATCCATTGGTATACTTCATATGGAAGTCCATAAAGAACGCCGCACGGCCGGGGTTGGAGTTGTTCAGTTGAAGAATCGAAGTCTCTCTGCCAAGGCAAGCGGCAGCACGTCCGGACGGGAACCCTCATCCGGCTTTATACGAAGCGTTCTTTGCGGTGTGCTGATGGCGGCGGCTACGCTGGGACTCACCGCCTGTGGACCGTACTACTACAAATTTCCCGTCTACACCTTTGCCAACCGTCCGGTACCGCCTAGTAAGTTGGCGGAGCGGGTGTTGATTTCAGTAGGCAACGCGGGTCTGGGCGGCTCTGGAGGTGCGCTCGCCATCGTCGATGCGCTGCGCGACATCCGTAACAACGTGCAAAATACGATTCCGAACTTCGCTATCTCTGGCTTCAGCGCTGGCTCCCCTGGGCGTATCTACAGCTTTCCCGAGCAGATCCATGGGTATGTCTATTCGAGCGCGGATGGTTCTCTAACGAGCATCAACTACGGGACGGAATCGTCGGGTGGCTCGGCTGGTTCATTCCCCGGTTCGAACGGGCTTGCCATCCCGTCTGACTTTGGGCGGTTTTTTTCAGCTCAGGAGGGTGCCGGCTTGCTTGTCGTGCAGGATGCCACGAGTGGGCGCTCGTTTGGGCTGAACCTGCCGAATGTCTACCAGGTGGCCGCCAATGTGGGCGATGCGGTGGCCCTCGCCATGGTGCGGAACTCCAACACGCTGTACCAGGTGGTCAAGCTGAACGCGAACCAGTACGCCACCGAGCAACTGGCGGCGGCGGCTCCGGTCATCAGCGGTGGTCAGAATATCGGCGGCATCAATGCGGTCGATTGCCAACCGTACAATTTGCCGGTGTACTGCGTGGTGCCGGTTCCAGGCAGCTATGACCGGCCTATCGGCGCGTACTTTTCGCTCGACGGCACGACCGCCTACATCCTGAATTGCGGCCCAGAGTGTGGCGGCACTACGGCTAGCGTGACGGCCATGCAGCAGGGTGTGCTGAACATCAACAACGTTTCGCAGACGGGGTTCAGTGGCGGTTCGACTGCGAGCGTAACGGCGGCCGCGCCGGGATTTATCGCGAACACTCCTGTTCCCGGCGGTGTAACCGTAGCGGTGTCCGATGGGTCGACGCTTTATATGGCGGGACAGCAAAGGATGGCCGATGGTCTGTTTACCGGTAATCTGAGCACAATTTCTCTGGCGACGAACACGGTTACGGGCAAGTACGGGATTTCGGACGGAAACCATACTCGAATCTTGTTTGCCGACGACAACACGCTCTGGATCGGATCGAGCTTCTGCGCGACCGGCGAGCGAGCGAAGCTGGGGCAGAATTACAACTGCCTTACCCGCTTCGACCTAAGCGCCAATAAGGCGTCGATTGTGCCGAACGTAACACCCGGCGGCACCACGACAGTTCCCTATCCGAATACAAATCTGAATCCCTATTACTACGGAGACTTGACGGGCCTATGCTGGGTGCAGAATCTGCATAAGGTCTACACCGCTTACGGTGGACAGGTGCACATCTTCAACACGGCAGATGGCTCCGAACGGGACAACTCGCAGGTGACGGTTCAGGGGACGGCGCTCGACGTGGCCTATATGGATGCGCTGACGAATCAAGCAAACTAGATGAACATCGACATTCTCGCCGTGGCGGCGCATCGGGACGATGTCGAGCAGACCTGTGGTGGCACGCTTCTGGCTATGGAAGCCAAAGGCTGGCGTACAGGTATTGTCGATCTGACCCAGGGAGAGGCCGGAACGCGGGGCAGCGCGGCGGAGCGTGCGGCAGAAGCGGCGGAGGCGGCGCGCATTTTACGGGTGGCTCATCGCGAGGCGCTCGATTTACCGGATGGTAACGTCCAGAATACGCTCGAGAATCGCTACAAGGTTGCGGCTGTGCTGCGGAGGCTGCGTCCGCGGGTCGTCATTCTGCCCTACTGGCAAGGCAGGCATCCGGATCACTATACGACAGCTACTCTGGGATATGAGGCTTGCTTTGTTGCAGGACTGACCAAGGCGCCGATCGGAGGCGAGCCTCATCGGCCGTTCAAGATCTTGTACGCAAGCCTGTATGCGGATGTGCGGCCCAGCTTCGTAGTCAACATCACGGCATTCGCTGAGACGCGGTTCCAATCGCTGATGGCGTACCGGTCGCAATATGCCAATCAGCCTGGCGGGAGCAGCCTGTTCGTTGCCGAAGGAGACATACGGGAGACGATGTTTGCGACGGCGCGGCATTACGGGCTGTTGGCTGGAGTCAAGTATGCCGAACCATTCGTGCAGAAGGAAGTGGCTTTGGCTGACGACCTGATGATGCTGCCGGTGGCGTCTATCTAGCGCGGGAGTGGGGGCGTAACTACTTCCGCTTTAAAGAGCTTCCAGGTCAGGAAACCGGCGGTCGCTAGACTTAGTCCAATGCTGACAGCGTATGCGGTTGCATTGAACGAATTCCTCAACAACCAGACAAGTAAAACCGGAAGTAAAGGAACGCAGGCAGGTGTGACGGCTTCGGAGAGGAAGATGCGCCCTCGTACCGCCACCGACAGAGCCGGCATTACCCGCAGCAGCATCCAGACCAAGCCGGAAACGGCTCCGACCAGGGTTCCCCACGCTACTCCGATCGCGCCAAACCAGATGACGCCGATCACGCTTGCGGCCACGTTGACGGTCGACTCAAAGGCTACGAGGCCGAGAGCCTTGTGCGGTTCTCCTGTTGCGATAATTAGAGTGACGAGAGGTCCGGCGACGAACCGTACCGTTTGCGCGACGGCCAAGACTTCAAGGACCGGCAACGCGCCGGCGGCGTAGATGGGACCCACCCACAGCCGTAACAGGAAGGCTCCGGAAGAAAATACAACGGCGCAGAACGACAAATTCAGGAGCAAGGTGATACGCGTGGATAGAAAGAGCATACGGTGCATACCCGGGCGATCATCGCGGGCATGGAGTGTCGACAAAGGAGCCAACAGGGCCGTAAGCAAGGAGTTGGCCAAGCCGACAAGGAACACAATCACCATGGACGCAAGCGAATAAAAGCCAACGGCACGGAACTGGAAGTGGCCAACGATGGTAAGATCGAGGCCGCTGATGAAAAGTCCGCCAAAGGACCACACGGTGAGCGCGCCGCAGAAGCTGGCGAGTTCACGCGCGACTCCGCGGCTGACCTGAAGAAGGCTCGATCGGCTTTGTTCAAGCAAGTTATGGACCGCGGTCATTTGGACTAGACCGCCGATCAGATTGGGAATGCCGATACAAAGGGCAAGTAGGGAAAGAGACTGCGTGTAGCGGGCGACGATGATGGCGGCTATTGCACCCACGACACGGCTGCCTCCGATAGCGAGCGCCGTAATTTCGTTTCGTTGCATTCCAATGAGAACGCCCGTGTAGGTAGAAAGCGGCAAAAGAAGGCAGGCGCTGAGCGAAAGAAAGAAGCAGGCGCGACGAAACTCAGGCAGAAGCTGCAAACCGACACCGCTGAACAAGTGGGGCAGTTGCCAGAGCACGAGCGCGATCAAGAGGAAGGCGACCACACTGGCGAGTATGAGCAGAAAGAGCGAGGTTCCAATCATTGCCGCCTGCCGCTGGCGTTGGTTCAATTCGATCGCCTGCGCCATGAAGCGTCCGATGGCGATTTGCAGGCCAAAATCGAAGTAGTTGGCGTAGGCGGCAATCTGCAAGATCAACGACCACGCGGCGAAGTGCTGCTGATCGAGGGAACGGGTCAAAACGCGGGGCAATGCCAGAGCGACGACCGCCGTAGCACCCCCACGCACGAGATTGGCGGCCGCGTTTCTAGTCGCGCTAAGATGAACATCTCTCACGTAGGGCTACCGGCTTCCCGTTCAGCTCTTGGAAGAGACAAATCGTGGCACTTTGCCGCGGCTACAACGACAAGACAATGCAGACGTTGCTCCACAAAGTGGACAATCTGGTCGGTGACATACTCCGGCGGATGTATGGCAAGGATAGGAGTATTCGCGAGAAGCTTGAGCGATACACCATTCCATTTAGGCAGGCCAAGCCGGCCTTCGGGGAGCAGAACGGCGTCGGCGCGATCAAGGAAGAGGCGAGCCGACTCTTTGAAGTCTGTGGTGGCAGGATCGAGGACGCTGAGGTAAAGGTCGGGGCGCAGAAAGCGGAGAATGCTGTTCGACTCGATGATTGTGTTTTCCGCTTTGGCGAGCTCGGCGCGGAGGCGGGGCATGGCTTCAGCCAGTTGACCTTGCCGAGTGCGAATCCACAAGGAGCGAACAGCTCCGGCTTTGAGGAAGCGGGCGGTGTCGGTACCGGAGTGCGGGTCGCGCTCTTCGCTGATGGCGATGGTATGGTCGGCGGTCTCGCAATCGCACGGTTCCCCGTTGGCCGAGCAGACGCCGTGACCAAACTGGGTGATCTTGATGGCGGTCCAGCGGCGTTCCGCCAAGGCACGGATGAGGCCGGCGACGACGCTGGTCTTGCCGATATTGCGGGTGCTGCCGCCGACGACGATCAAAGCCATGGGTCTAGTCTAACGAGTCTGCGGCGCGTGTGCTGCGAGTGCGCCGGAGTCGCGCCAGGTCGCGGAGGTACTCTTTCAGCGGACGGGCCGGACGCCCCCAGAAGACCTGGCCGGGGCCGTGCATCTTCTTGTTGCTGAGCACGCCCGCGCCCCCGCCAAGGATGACGCCCGTGCCTACAGTTGCATGCTCTCCGACGCCGACTTGACCACCAAGAATTGCGCCATCCTCGATCACGCTCGATCCCGAGATGCCGGTCTGAGCGGCAATGATGACGTTCTCCCCAATGACGCAGTTGTGGCCGATGTGAACGAGATTATCGATTTTGGTACCGCGCCCGATTCGAGTCTCGCCGAGCGCCCCACGGTCTATGGTGGTGTTTGCTCCGATCTCCACGTCGTCGGCCACAACAAGAGTGCCCTGCTGAGGGAAGAGCAGGTAGGCACCGGTTTCAGCGTTGCGCGCATAGCCGAAGCCTGTGGAGCCAAGGACCGCGCCAGACTGGACGACGACACGATCACCCAGGCTGGTCCCCGAGTGAAGCGTGATATGTGGACCGAGGACGCATGCTTGTCCGATCCGCACGTTCTCTTCAATCACAGCGTAGGCGGCGATCTGCGTTCCCTGGCCTATAGAAGCACTGGGTGCGACCAGCGCGGTGGGATGTACGAAGGTTTGATAGACGTTCGGCCTAAGGTGAGAGGCGGCAACCGCGAAGGCCCATCGGGAGTCGCGCACCGGGAGCAGACGCGGATCAGAGAGAGCTGGCGGGAAAAGCTTGGCGGGAACGAGGATAGCACCGGCTTGCGACGCAAGCGCCGTGGCGAGAGTCGCCGCATCCGAAGCGAAGACAATACTGCCCGGTATGGCGGCTGCATGACTGGACACGCGGATGAGTTCGGCGGGATGCGCGTTTGCGGGTGCGCCCACAAGCTGTGCGAGGTCCTGAAGTGTCATGAGTAGATCTTTTCCTCGCCGGGAGGGCGGGTCTTCCAGCGGCGGTGCATCCAAAGCCATTGGTCGGGGTAGCGACGAATGTAGTCTTCAACGACGGCGGTGAACAGAGCCGTGTTGGCGAGAGTATCGGCTTCGCTGTCGGTAGTGTGCTGCAACGTGAGCTCCTCGCCAAAATGCAGGACGTAGCGCGACTCGCTCTCCTCCCAAAGCAGAAAGCCGGGGAGAACCGCTGCGCCAGTCTTCGCAGCGACGCGGGCGATGCCGGAGGCGGTACACGCCTGGACGCCGAAGAAGGGTACGAAGACTCCCTGCGGGGGCGTCATGTTCGTGTCCATCAGAATACCTACGGTTTCTCCGGCACGCATAGAGGCGATCAGCCCGCGGGCAAAGTCATCTTTGTGAATGACACGATTGCCATGCAGGCAACGGATACGGTTGACGAAACGATCCACCAGAGGGTTGTCTAAACGGCGGATCAGCAAGCCCATGGGGTAACCCATGAGTGAGTGAAAAAAGCTGGAGAGCTCCCAGGCACCAAGATGGCCGGTGAGTACAAGTACACCACAGCCATGCGAGCGCGCGGCGAGATAGTGGTTCAGGCCTTCATAGCGGATGTATGTACCAGCGGTGGCCGCGGTGTAACGCTGCATCTGGCAGAACTCGGCAAGTAGCCAACCCAGATACTTATACTCGCGGCGAAGGATGCTGGCGCGCTGCTGCACGGAGGAAGTGGGGTATGCTAGTTCAAGATTGCGAAAACCGACGTTTCGAAGGCGTTTCAGCAAGTGGAACGATAAGCTTCCAAGTGCGGCACCAACGCTTCGTGCGGATGACCGAGGGAAACGGCCAAGGAGCCAAACAAACATCGACATCGTTACAAACTCACCCTTTTCGCGTAGGTGAAAGGCCAAACGTACTAATCTCCATCGTAAAAGAGTCCTGTTCAAGATCCAAGTTTACAAGCGGTTTCCTAAAGCACAAAAAGGCTGCCCTAAGGCAGCCTTTTGCACCATGAAAGTTCATTACTGAGCATTCTTGGAAACGACGAAGTACTTGGCGACGGTGCGCACGAAAGGACGCGCTGCTGTTGGCGTGGCCTGGTTGCCTTTTAGAACAGTCTCAAATGGAATATCCGCGCCATAGAACGACTTGGTATCTCCGTCGTTCTGAGCAAGGACTGTGCCATCAAGGTCAATGCCAGCGAACAAGCCTTTGCTTCGCGAATAAGTTAGAAACTCAGCATTAAGCTTCCAGTCTGTTCCAGCTTGCGCATTGCGACCAACGGGACCTGCTGATGCGGCCGCGTCTGCACCGATCTTAAACTTCGCTTTGAGCATATCCTGAAGACCATTTTGATTCATCGCGATTAGAATCAGGTCGGTGGATTGTCCGCCGATCTGAAAGCCGAAGCTGCCACCCGACAGCGAAACGAACACCGGTGCGCTCCAACCCTTCGGTGTGCGGCAGGTGGCGACGCCCTGGCCGTACTGCGCACCCACCAGAAAAGCCGCTTTCTTGTAGGCGGGAACCACGACGACGCACGAAGCTCCAGAGAGGATCTGTTGAGGAATTGATTTGTCGGGTGTGCCCATAATTTCGGTAATCACGTGGGATGCACTTGTAAGACGCCCATCGATCTTTGCCTTGTCGTCCGCGCCATACGCGGAGAGGGATGTCGCAGCCAAGGCAAGCACCGAGATTGATCCGAATAACTTTTTCATGTGTCATGACCCTTTCGTGTAAAGCTG
This sequence comes from Acidobacteriaceae bacterium, assembly GCA_965277085.1. Classification (GTDB taxonomy): domain Bacteria; phylum Acidobacteriota; class Terriglobia; order Terriglobales; family Acidobacteriaceae; genus Edaphobacter. The sequence goes on along the minus strand of OZ255708.1, from coordinate 2,703,210 downwards.
AATATGGCGTGCCATTCGGTCACTCCATCTACAAGTAATGTGACGGCTACAAAGCGCACACGGTTGCACGAAGGGACGAGATGTGAAGATTCCGCCTCGGTGCTAAAAAATGGGGGTCATAGGACTGTCCCAGATTACCGGACCATTCCCACGACCCCACTCTCCCAGGTCTGTGTTGCTATTGATACTGTGCATCTTTTTTAAGTAATACGCAAGAGTACCCACGTCTTTACTCTTGGGTAACCACATAACAGCACAGAAGTGGCCTAGTGAGACCGCTGTGTGCTTAGAACATGCATGGTCAGCGCGGTGCGGTTCCCTACACCCACTTTACGCATCAGCCGACTGATATGAGCCTTTACTGTCCCTTCGTCGATTCCCAGTGTCAAGGCAATATCGCGATTGGGCCGCCCCTCGATGAGGAGGTTGAGCACCTGACCTTCCCGGTCGGTAAACTTGGACTCGTTCTGGGCCAACGAAGCGGCGTTTCCCGCGTCGACGAGCCGGGCGAGCACTTTACGCGGTGCCCAGATCGATCCGTCGCGCACGACATCGATGCACTGGCTGATTTCACTCTCACGGGCATCGTGCGCCAGATAGCCTTTAGCCCCCGCGCCAATCACCATCTGCACAAACTCGAGGTCGGCTGGCGGACCGAGGACAATCACGCGCATCTCCGGACGCTGCCGGCGGAACATCTGAAGTGTCTCGCTGAGTTCCGGCGCGGAGCCGGTGTCGATCACAAGAAGCGTAAGCTCAAAGGAGTGCAGAGCGCCGGGAATGGACAGGGCGACGCCGGTCAGCCCCACCTCTTCCAGCAAAATTTCCTTCAAGCCTAAAAGCCGTAAGGGATCGCGCAGGACCAGGCCGATACGCCGTTTTGTATGTTCCACTTTCGAATCCATCGACCTTCTAGCCTCATATACCGCTCTGCGTGGCCCAAGTCGAAGGGAGGTCTAACGAACCTGCTCTCTGGAGGGAGAACTAAAGCTTCGGTAAGACAATCCCTTGTTGCTTCTGATACTTGCCCTTCCGGTCCGCGTAGCTAGTCTCGCAAACTTCGTCCGACTGAAAAAACAAAATTTGACAGAGACCTTCATTTGCGTAGATTCGCGCGGGAAGCGGTGTCGTATTGGAAATCTCCAGTGTGACGAACCCTTCCCATTCCGGTTCGAACGGGGTGACGTTGACGATAATCCCGCACCGCGCATACGTCGACTTTCCCACGCAGATGGTAAGGACATCACGCGGGATCTTGAAGTACTCGATCGAACGGGCCAGCGCGAAGGAGTTCGGGGGTACGATCACGCTCTCGGCGACTACGGTGACGAACGACCGCTCGTCGAAGCTCTTGGGATCGATAATGGCGCTGTTCACATTGGTAAATATCTTGAATTCGTCGGAGACGCGAAGATCGTACCCATAGGACGAAAGGCCGTACGAGATCACCCCATCGCGCACCTGTTTCTCGCTGAACGGTTCGATCATGCCGTGCTCTTGCGCTTGTTGCCGTATCCAGCGATCGCTCTTGATGGCCATTCTTGTGCTGCTTCTCCTTGGCTTAGTACGAGAACGCCCTGAATAAAGACGCCAGCTTACGTTGACATTCGCGGGCGGTGTTTCTACCATCGGGGTATTCGCCACCGCAGACGCCTCTTAGCTATGGTAGCGCACGAAAGGCCTTCACTTGATTAAGCAGGACCTTATCCAACGCATCGTCGAACGGACGGGGCTGCCAAGGAGCAAAGCCGAGGCCTCGGTCGACGCGATCTTCGACGCCATGAAGCGCAGCCTGATCGAAGGCGACCGGATCGAACTGCGTGGTTTCGGCGTGTTTACGGTGAAGCCGCGCAAGACGGGCATCGGGCGCAATCCACGCACGGGACATGAAGTAACGATCGCTCCGGGTAAGGCCGTGCGATTCAAGCCAGGCAACGACTTGCAGCTGCTCGACTAACCGGCTTCCTTACATCAGGCTGACGGCGTCGACATCGACGACGAGGTTGCGGCGCGAAATACCACTCTTTTCGGCAAAGAGCAGCATCCGGCTAAGGACCCCACCTAGCGTGTTCCGGCTTTCGGCCTTCACTACAAAGTGATACCGGAAGATACGCTTGAGGCGCACGATCGGCGCTGCGGCTGGTCCCAGAACCCGCACCTTGTCCATGCGTTCATGCTGAAACCATTTGCCCAGAGCGGCGGCCCAGGCGGTGGCGTCTTCCAGCTTGTCGCTTAGAATCAACACGTTGGCAAGCACCGCATAGGGCGGGTAGAACATCCAGCGGCGATACTGCATCTCTTTGGCGACGAAGCCGGCGTAGTTGTGGTGCGCGGCTGCCTGTATGGCGTAGTGATCCACGTGGTAGGTCTGGACGAGGACACGGCCGGGAAGCTCACCGCGACCGGCACGGCCCGAAACCTGCGTGAGGAGTTGAAAGACACGCTCGGCGGCGCGAAAATCGGGCAAGCCGAGAGCAAAGTCTGCGCCCACAACGCCGACTAGCGTAACGCCATGGATGTCGTGGCCCTTAGCGATCATCTGTGTGCCGACCAAGAGGTTGATCTCCCCCGAGTGCAGACGGCTGAGGAGGCGTTCCATATCGCCACGTCCGCGCACTGTGTCGCGATCCATCCGCCCGATGCGCGCGTTGGGAAAGATCTCCTGGAGCCGCTCTTCACCCTGCTGTGAACCGGCACCCAGGTAGTACAGGTGCTCGCTGCCGCAGGCAGGGCAAGCCTTCGGCACGGCGCGCCGGAAACCGCAGTAGTGGCATTCCAGACGCTCTCCCGCGTGCGCCTCCGGGCCATGCAGCGCGGGCTTGTGGAAGGTCATGGAGATGGCACAATTTTCGCATTGAATCTTCTCGCCACAGCTTCGGCACATGGCGACGAAGCTGTAGCCGCGCCGATTGAGCAGGATGATCGCCTGTTCACCGCGGTCGAGCGTGGCTTGCGTCTCGGCGATGAGCTGGCGGCAGAAGATCGCCTCCTGTCCGGTTTGCCGGAACTCCATTCGCATATCGATCAACTCCACCGTAGGCAACGGGCGATTGGCGACGCGGGTCAGCATCTCGACGCGACGGTAGCGACCCTTCTCGGCATTGGCCCAGCTTTCAAGTGAAGGAGTAGCGGAGCCGAGAACAACGGTGGCGCCGTGGATCTTGGCGCGCATAACGGCCACATCGCGACCGTGGTAGCGCGGCGCCTCCTCCTGCTTGTAGCTTGCGTCGTGCTCCTCGTCGACGATGATCAGGCCAAGATCTCTTAGCGGGGCAAAGACCGCCGAGCGGGTGCCGACAACGACGCGCGCCTCGCCACGGCGGATGCGATGCCACTGCTCGGCTCGCTCGTCGGGGGTAAGCTGCGAATGCAGGAGCGCAACGTCCGAACCAAACGCGCCCACGAGCTGGCCCGTCATGCCGGGTGTGAGGCCGATCTCCGGCACCAGCAGAAGCGCGGTATGACCAGCATCGAGCGCGCGGCGCATAGCGGCGAAGTAGACAGCGGTCTTGCCCGAGCCGGTCACGCCGTAGAGCAGGTGCGGGTGGAAACCTCCTTTTGCCATGGCTGCGGCGATAGTGGCAAGAGCTTCGGTTTGCGCCTCGTTCAGGACGTGTTCATGGGCAAGCTTTTTCCCATCACCACTGGAGACCCCGCCCATGTGGAACGTCTCGGGGGCGTCGTCGAAGCTAACGAGGCCGCGCCGGATAAGCGTTCCCAGCGTCGACTCCGGCATCCCAAGCCGGCGCACCTCGCGCACCCGCATACGCCCGCCTACGGCCGCAAGCTCCGCCATCAGCAAGAGCTGGTTCTCGTTGAGCTTCGGTAGACGCGGTCCCGCACTCTCTTCCCTTCCCTCAACCAGCACGGCGAACCGCTCCAGCCGCCGGGCATCACGCTCCTCGGCGACGGCGACGCGCGTGAGCCACTTCTTTCGGACCATGCCCTCAAGCAGAGCCTTGTTGGCCTGGGTGGATGAGCGCAGGGTGGAGGTTCGAGCGGGTTCGCCGGATTCCAGATAATTGAGTACGGCGTACTCTCGGTTTTGCTCCTCGGGGGCAAGGCGCGATCGGCGGGAGCTTCCTTTGGCCGCTCCTTCGTAGAGGACGCGGCGGCCAGATTCGGCGATTCGATAGACGGCGTGCCGCTTGACCTCCGCGCGTAGCGGAAGCATGCCGCGCAACACCTCGCCGAGCGGTGCAACGTAATACTGAGCGATCCAGGCAGCGAGCCGCATGAGTTCCTCGGGAAGCAGCGGAGCTTCGTCGAGCACCTGTTGGATGCGCTTGGCTTCGATCTCACCGGGTGGCGGGTCGTCGTGAACCCGGAGAACGACGCCCATCAGCCGCTGTCCGCCAAACGGCACCAGCACCCGCGCTCCGGCGACCGGAACCGTGCCGTTCACCGCGTAGGTAAAAGCTCGGTCGAGCGGAACGGGCAGAGCGACATCACAGAAGAGAGCCACCGCTTTAGACTACTTGCGCCAAAGGCTGGGCAACGGCGCGGCGTACCGGCGCAGTGTCTCCAGTGGATAAAACGTCCCTCGCCAGACCACTCCACCCTGGCGCAGCGTCGTCACCATAGAGCGTAGGAGCGCATACAGGAAGAGCAACGCCGCGAAGGGCGACAGCAGCGCCTGCCAGATCGCGATACCAGAGACGCGGCCGTAAAGCCGGTACGTCCAGCCAATGGCGGCAAGGGTGAGGAACGCGGGTAGGCGCGTGTCACGTAAGAGCAGACCAAGCACCGGAGCGGCGCAGAACACCGCCAGCCAAAGGCACGCGCCCAGGGCGAGCGAGATGTGGAAGCGGAAGGCCGAGAAGAGGTTCTTCGTGAGTACGTTCACCAGGCCCCACGCGCCGGAAGCCCAGTGGACCCGCACCAGGCCGGGCGCGAACGCAATCCTCTGCGCGAGCCCGGTGCCCTTGATGCGGCGGCCGAGACCGACATCCTCGACGATCTCCATGCGCAGCGCTTCGAAGCCGCCGATCTGCTCATACGCGCTCCGCCGAACAAGATTGAATGCGCCGACCCCGATGGCGTCGAAGCGCGCGCGCGGGTTCGCGATCTTCCAGGGCCGTGCGCCCCACATCCCAAATGTTTGAAAGAAGCCGAGAACCATACCCTCGTCCCAGCGACGGATAACGGGTGTCGGCACGGTGACCAGGTGGTCTGCCCCGCTCTCTACGGCGTAGACCAGGGACCGGCGCAGACTGTCGGGACGGAAGAGTACATCGGCATCGGTAAAGAGGAGCCAATCTGTATTGGCAGTGGAAGCCGCCAGAGCCATGGCGTGCGTTTTGCCAAGCCAATCGGCGGGCAGCTCGCGGATGTGGATGGTCCGCAGGCGGGCAGGGCAGGAAGCCGCTAATTCATCCATCAGCGTGCCGGTCATGTCGGTCGAGCGATCGTCGACGGCGATGATCTGAAGCTGCTCGTAGTCTTGTGCGAGCAACGATTCAAGACAGGCTGTGATGTCACGCTCTTCGTTGCGCCCCGGAACAATCACGGTCAGCGACGGCATGCCTTCGGGTTGACGATCGTATTCATCTCCGAGTAGATCCGTGACGCGCGGCATTCCAAAGCTCGCCTCCACCGTTTTGGCAAGCCAGCTCAAGGCGACAAACCAGGCAGTCACCTTCGCTGCCAGCAAGATCAAGCCGCCACCTTCAACGGATGAGCATAACGCGACCCGGCAAAGAGAAACGCGGCGGCCATCCCAAATGCAATCAGCGTAATGCCTAAACCAACATGAAGACTGCTTTGGTCGCTGACCCAGCCGATGATGCGCGGTGAGGGGGCATCCCCAAGCACATGAATGAAGAAGAGCTGGCCCGCCAGAGCGGTGGCGCGTACCCCCGGCCCGACAGAGTTGACGGTCGCGGCGTTCAACGGGCCGTTGCCCAGAAAGACCATGAAGAGCGCGAGGGAGAGCATCGGCAGGATCAATCGAGGCGGACCGAAGAAGCAGACGAGCGCCGGTGGAACGGTCAGCAGCGCACTAAAAGCGGGCACAAGATAGAGCGCGCGGTGGTTGGTCCTTAGCCAGCGTTGAGCGATGACACCCCCGATGATCGTTCCCAGAACGCCGGTAACCACAGTGATCGCGCCCATGGCTAAACCTGCTCTACCGGCAGAGAAGCCGTCGACGCGCTGGAGAAAGGAGGGCATCCACCATGAGATACCGCCGAGCGAGAAGGTGACCATCGCCAAGCCAAGCACCGCATAGAGATAGCCGGGATTTCGCAGCAGGCCGAGTACCGCGCCGCGCTCCACCCTAACCTTATGGCCCTCACTCGCGCCGCGCACCGGTTCGCGCATCAGGAAGAGGATGAGCAGAGCGACGAGAACACCAGGCACGGCGGAGACGAAGAACGGCATCCGCCAGCCATACCGTCCGCCGACGAAGCCGCCCACGAGATAGCCCAGCGCCGCACCGAACGGTAGCGCCACGTTGAAGATCGTCAGCACGCGGTTCCGTTGGGCCTCGGGGTAGAAGTCCGCCAGCAAGGCCGGACCGAAGATTCCGAAGCAGGCTTCGCCGATCCCTAGCGCCGCATGCCGTAGCATCAACGCGCCGAAGGTGTGGACCGTTGCCGTCAAGATATTGATTCCGCTGCAAAACAACGCCGCCCCGACGATTAGTGGCCTGCGCGGCATCCGGTCGCCCAGCCAGCCGGTAAACGGCGACGCGCAGACGTACGCGACCATGAACCAAAAGGTCAGCGCGCCGACCCGCTCGTCGGTCGCGTGGAACTCATGCTTCACCATCTCCTGCACACCTGGAAGGATGTAGCGGTCGAGATAGTTGACGAAGTTGAGCGCGGTCAACAAAGCCAGCGCCGTCGTCGCGCCCGCCACCGCGACGGCGGACGTTCGGTCAGAGGATCTTTCTTCGGTATCGGAGAACATCTGCGTAGGAGCATAGCAGGAACGCCTGTCGCGGCAGCCGTAGCGCGCATAAGGTTTGCCAACCATGCGCCGATAACCTTTCCAAGCGGCGCACCGCACGGAGTCTCCATGCTCGGCTTGTTTGCCTCAAAACCGAAAGTTGTTCCCGCGCCGCCAAGCCGTCCCCTGGCACCCCCTCCATCTCCAGTCGTGGTGCCGGTCGAACTTGCGGAACAGGTCGTTGCATCGCCAGCCCCGCTTCCACTCGCTGGCATGATGAGCCGGCAGCCGATTGTGGAAGCAACCTCCACGCTTCATGGATATGCGCTGCTCACGGATGACGGCGCAGCTCATGATGGCGTAACGGCGCAACAGCAAGTGGAACACTACTCTTTCCTCATTCCCGAATCGGAGAAAATAAGGGCGTTCCTGCCAGCGACTCGCGAGTTGCTCCAGCAGGCCGCGGAGAAGTTGCCCCGGAACGCCGTTCTCGAGATCGGCGATGCGGTGCAGTTCGATGAGGACCTAATGACCACCTGTCGTCAGCTGCGGAAACGCGGCTACCGCCTCTCGATCGATGGCGCGATTCCTTCGGAGACACGCAAACCCCTGATGGAGTTTGCCGACTACCTGACGATCGACTTCGAGACCGCCGACGAGGATGCGCGCAAAGCGTTGTACGGCGACGCGATCGCCGGACAAACGACGCTCGTGGCGCGACGCGTAGACTCAACCGAAACGCAGCAGCGTGCGCAAAAGGAGGGTTGCAAGCTCTTCCAGGGCGGCTTTTTGGCGCAGCCGTTTGTTCCTCCTCCTGGACTTAAGGCTTCAAAATCTATCCCCGACAACCAGCTAATCTGCCTGCGTCTGATGGCGGCGCTCAGCGAAGAGACTATCAATCTGGGCTCCATCGAAAAGCTGATCATGATGGACACGGCGTTGGTCTATCGCCTGCTACGATTGGTCAACTCGGCGCTCTACAGCCTCAACTCTCGGATCACGACCATCCGCAGCGCGCTGGTCATCGTGGGCACGGACGAGTTCCGCAAGCTGATCTCCATGACGCTAGCCAGCATCTTCGCGAACACCAACTCGTACGTCATGGTGACCCTGGCGGTCGAGCGCGCTCGCTTCTGCGAAATGCTCGCGCCACAGCTCCGCGAGCCCGGACCGAAGCTCTATCTTATGGGGATGCTGACAATGGTCGACGTCATCCTGAAGATGCCTATGGCTAAAGTGTTGGCGACCCTGCCGCTTGAGGGCGACATGACCTCCGCCTTGCTGGGAGAACCGGGCGTGATTACCGACGCGCTGGACCTCAGCCGCGCCTACCAGGCCGGCGACTGGAAGACCTGCACCATGCTGCAACAGCAGCTCCGCGTGGATGATGGGTGGGCGGCGCAAATGTTCCTACAGTCCGCACGATGGGCGGACAAGGTGAGCAGCGGCGGGCTGTAGACACCGTCGTACTTACGTTCATTCAGTTTGTCATTCCCGAAGGAAATCCGCGTTTGTAGCGGCGGCCCTAACCCTCGCGAGAGTTCGTTTCGATGCGGGGATAACGCGCTTCAACAATAGTTGAAATGCCGCCGCGCGGACGGAAGTCCCCGACGACCACAGCCCATACTGGCTCACACGCCTTAACCACATCATCCAAAACCTGGTTGACGATGTTCTCTTGGAAGATGCCGAGATTGCGGTAGCAGAAGAGGTATTCCTTGAGCGACTTCAGTTCCATGCAGCTCTCGCGCGGCATATAACGGATGGTCAGGCGACCGAAATCGGGCAGCGAAGTCTTCGGGCAGACGCTGGTAAACTCCGGATCGTCCACCAGAATCTCATAAGCGCGGAACTGGTTTTGCCAGGTGTCGATCGAAGGAAAGTTGAAGTCGAGACCGGATGCGGCATGGTCGTCGGTGTAGCCAGTACGTTGCGTAGTCATAATCTATTTTATCGCGGCGGATGCGCAAAGCCGCGCTTCGGGAGGACCGAGGCACGGCTTTCGTCAGGTGCAGGTTAGTTGCGACGACCCAGTGTCGGCCGGTCGTCGCCCGTGGTTGAAGTCGGGTTCGTCCCTTGCGGATCGTTTGCGCCGACCCGCCGCAGCGTGGGCTTGTTGCCGCCCTTGCCGTCGTTCAGCTTGCGCTTATTTTCGAGGCGCGCTAACCTCGCTTTCACGTCGTCGAACTCGGACGTGGTGACCATGTACTCGGGCCGAGCCGGCATAATGGTGGCAATCTCATCCTCGGAGCGATTGATCCGGTCCGGCGTCTGCGGATGGTCGGCAAAGACCTTAGACAGCGTGCCGGGCTTATGCTTCTCCAGAGCATCAATCTTCTCAAAAAACTGAATAAATGCCTGCGGATCGTATCCGGCCTTGTACATATATTGCAGGCCTAGCCAGTCGGCCTCGGCCTCAAAGTTGCGCGAGAACTGAAGGAACGAGAGCGGGATGGCCAACTGCATGGCCTCGTAGATGCCATATCCTGTCCACGAGCCAGAGGTCAGAATGTAGAGAGGGATGGAACCGATCTGCGCGTATCCCATCCGCGTGTTCTCGCGCGCCGCATGGTGAGCGCAGACGTGCGCCGTCTCATGCGCCATCACACCCGCAAGCTCCGCCTCTTCATCGGCCGCCAGAATCAGACCGGAATTCACGTAGAAGAAGCCGCCTGGCAGCGCCATGGCGTTGATCTCGTCGGAATCGATCACCTTGATCGTAAACGGCACCTTGCAGTCGGAGTTCTTAACAATATTTTGCCCAACGCGGTTAACGTACTCGGCGATCACGGGATCGTTGACCATGTGCGCCGACTTCTCGATCTCCATGGAATAGGACTTGCCGTTGCGAATCTCCCAATCGGTCGAGAACCAGTTGCCCATGCCGCGGCCGCCGATGTTGCGCGTCCCGACGGCGTTCACATCGTCTTCGCTGCCGGCCTTGATGTGCGTGTCGAGCGACTCGCCTGGCTGCGGCAGCGAATCCGTCTTCTTGCTGGCGGCGTCGCGCGCCGTTTTCATCTCTTCAGGGGTAGGCGGCGTCGGAGGCTGCGGCACAGAGGTGGGCTGCGGGCCCTGAGGACTCGCGGGAGAAGGCGAGGCTTGCGGTGTCGTTTGCGTGGAAACTGGAGTCGTGCCGGTGGGCGCTGGTGCTGAACTCGGCGTCTGGGCAGACACTACCGCGCCCAGCATCGCAGCGGCAACAAGGCTGAACGGCGTCCTGAGCGGGGAAAACGGTCGCATGGGATGTCTCCTGAATGAGCCGGTGCCGGACGGACGCAGCTCTATCGTCTAAGACGGATGATGCGCCTTTTCGTGAGCGTTCGCAACCGCCGCCGCCGGTGCATTACCACGTGGAGTAGGCGCTCCCTTCGCTCGACGTCTCCTGCGCTCCACTGTGCACGTCGTCAATGCCCGACTGCGTCTGGTCGAGCGAGTTCAGGATGTCCTCCTGCCCTGGCACCCAGCTGTCCGTCCGGTTCGTGATGGGGTCCTTGGGCATCGCCTTTAGGTAGCCTGATTCAACCAAGTCTTGCAAAGATTGCGGTGCTTTGGACTTATCGATCGTGTAGGAGTCGATCGCCTTCCGCACGGCCTGAAGGTCCTCCTTGAGGACAGCCTCCTTGGCCTTGCGCACGGATTGCAGGTATGCGGGCACCGCCACGGCGGCTAGGATTCCGATGATGATCATCACGATCATTAGCTCCAGCAGCGTGAAGCCGTGCTGTGCGCCGCGCCGGGTTGGGGAGAGCTTTACCATGTCGAGTATTTCGTTCCGTCCAGCGCCGTGCCTGTGCTTTTGCTATGCACATCGAAGACATTTTGGCCGCCCCAGGTGTCAGAGTCGGCATCGTCCTGGTTTGATCGCAACCCCCACTCGGCGGAGTCGGTCAGCGGATCGGTCGGTATCTTGCGGAGGAACTTCACCTTCTTGTCCTGCACCGTCACTCCCTTTACCAGCGTTTCGAGATCGGGCGGGTAGCCTAGGCTGTCGACCTTCACCTGGAACGCACCTTTGTCCGCCGCGTCCTTGTAATGATCGATGGCGTCGCGCATCTCCCACAGGTCGCGGCGAAGAACCCGCTCCTTCTCGCGCTTCACTTCGAAGCGGGCGATCGGCAGCGCGGCCGAAGCGAGGATGGCGACAATGGTGATGGTGATGATTAGCTCCACCAAGGTCAATCCCGCGTCGCGTCTCATCGGCCCGCCTTCCAGCCTCACTTCACGTGCACCACGGCCTGCGAGCCGACCGCCGGAAGGTTCGCTTGTGCGCTGTTCTTCGCGCCGACGCGGACCATGGTCAGGTTCGAATCACCCGCGGCCTTGGCCTTGAAGGTAAGGACGCAGACCGTGCCCTGCCCTTCCACGCCCGCTACGCCGGGAGGACGCGAGGTGGAGATGGTGATCAGCCCGTTACCCTCGTCGCGGTGGACGATGGCGACCGCCTGCCCGTCCTTGCCGAGGAAGTCGCCGGCGTCCACGTTGACCAGGTCGAGCAGAGCGGGGTCGAACTTCACTTGCAACGGAACGGCGTAGATGTCGTGTCCGCCCGCCAGCATAACCGGCACCTGGAAGGTCGAGCCCACAGCCTGAGGGCCAGAGGGAGAAGTCATGCTCAAGCTCACCTGCGAAGCTGCTGGAGCAGGAGCCACCGCGCGCGTCGGAGCGACTGGTGCGTCGGTAACTGTCGCCGACGGAGGCGTGGGACGTGTTGCGTCGCGCTGCATTGCGGCGGCCATGGCCGAAGCCGCGTTGGCGGCCGTAATGGGTGGGGTGCGCGGTACCGGCATCGGCTCCACGTAGAAGTCGGCATCGTTGCGCGGGTTGGGATCACGGCGCAGCTCGACGGTCGTGCCCGTGCCGGTATCGATGGCGCGAGTGTTCAGGCGCGTCAGCACGGACTCGCGGACGATGTGCGGGATCAGGACAAAGACGATTTCGTTCTGCCGAACCTCGTGGTTGTTGGAGCCGAAGATGTAGCGCAGCAGCGGGAGCTCCGCAAGCCCCGGCGTTCCGCTAAGGCTGCGGAGATCGTCTTTTTCGAGCAAACCGGCGAGGATGCTCGGCTCGCCCTCTTTCAATTGGATGGTCTGCTCGACTACGTCCTGCGCGATGACCGGCTCATTGACACCGGAGATGTTGACCGTATTGGCCTGTGATGAAATCTCGATCCTCAGCTTCATCGAGACCTCGCGGTCATAATGAACGGTCGGCGTCATATCGATGTTGACGCCGATATCAAGATAGGTGAACTGCGTCTGTACGCCGATACTGGCCACACCCGTTGAGACGCCCGCGTTGTACGATCCAGTCGCCACCGGGATGCGCGAACCGATCTTAAGCTGTGCCCGCTGCCCATCGGTTGCCCGGACCCGGGGGTTTTGCAGCACGCGCGTGTCCGAGTCGGTCAACAACGCGTTCAGCGTTCCGCCGGTGATCGCTACGCCAAAGTTGTTGGAGTTCAGGTGTGCCAGATTGTTCAGCGTGAGATTGGCTGAGGTTGTGGGCGTCGTCGTTCCCGTGCCGGTGCTTCCGCCTGAGGTCGACGTGGAGTTGGCTACCTGAGGTGTCAGGGTGATGGACTGCGGCAGCTGGATTCCCAGGTTTCGCACCTTGTCACGATTGACCTGCAACACGGCTACATCGACGACCACCTCGGGCTTGGCACGGTCGAGGTCGTTGATCAGTTTCTGCGCCAGCAGCAGCTGGTCGGGCGTCGCGCGCATCACGATGGCATTCTGCGACGGCACCAGGTAGACCTTGACGGTCGGGTCGAGCAAGTTGCGAATCGCCGTCAATACCTCGGTCGCGTCGGCCTGCTGGCTGGAGTTGGTCAAATAAAAAGTTTGGACGGCCACTTCATCCAGGTCGGTGCGCTTGGCGCGGCTGTTCTGCGCGACGAAGATCGTGTTCGGCGTGACTACCTTGTAGAAGGTCCCGGCGATCGTCCCCACAATGCGGAGCGCGTCGGAGAGGCTCACGTTGGTCAGGTCGATGGGAATGCGCTTCGAGGCGTAGTCGGGATCGAAGAGCACGTTCAACCCGGCCGCTTTGCCGATAGCCTGGTAGATGACCTTCGTATCTTCGACCATGTGCAGCGTGATTGGGTCGTTCGAAACGGGCTTCAACTCGGCGATCCCTGAGATTGCGCCAATGGAGTCCACCACATCGCTCGAGCGCTTCGCCTGGTCAACCGCGATGGGAGAAACCGTCGCAACCCCCTGCTGCTTCAACGTGATGTCGGTCTCCTGCTGGGCGGCCTGGTCGCCCGGATCGATCATCAGGGCCCGCGCAAATTCGGTCAGTGCGCCCTGGAAGTCGCCGTTCTGCCGCAGCACCCTTCCCCGGTCGACGTGCGCGGCGGCGGCCTGGAAGCGGATGCGTTCCAGCCGCTCCTTATACCGAACATCCGCGGGAGCCTTCAGGTGGGCCTGACGATAGGCTTCGTAGGCGGCATCGTAATCTTCACGCACTTCAGCTTTCTGCCCACGCTTGTTCCAGGTGCTGGCGGACTGTGCCTGGGACACCGCCACCGTAACGCTGAACACCGAAACCGCGACCGCGGCGCAACAGATATTCTTTCGAAACCCACAACTCATGCCGATTCTGTTCGCGTCCTTTGCATCATGCGGAGTGTGGCGTTGCCGCTTACTCAAGCCTTCGAATGGGCTCTGTTCCCTATCCGTCCGGCACGTCCCAAACTCGGGTGAGTATACCATTCGTGTCCTGCTCATCCTTATCGGCAACGGCTGCGGCAACTGCGGGAAGCTCACGGGTTAGACGTGGCCCCCGCGTATGCGTGAGTTCCGTTCACCAGGTGTTAAGCTAGCTTCTTATGCCGCGTTCTCTTTCGAACCCGACAGTCGCCGCTCCCCCGAAAGCCCCGGTGAAGGAGAAGGACCGCGACCCCGTGGCCGCCGGTCATCGCGACGCCGCCTTCAATCGCTCGGCCAGCTTTAACTATTTCCTCTCGGATCGCTTCGAGGCAGGCGTGGCCCTGCGCGGCACCGAGGTCAAGAGCATCCGCGAGGGAAAAGCGAACCTGAAGGACGCTTATGGGCTGCTTAAGGACGGCGAGGCCTTTCTGCTCAACGCGCACATCGGCCCGTTCTCGCACGGCAACGCGATGAATCACGACTCGCTGCGCACCCGCAAGCTGCTGCTGCATCGGGCCGAAGTTCGCCGGCTCGAAGCGATGACCAAACAAAAAGGCTTCACGCTGATTCCCGTGCGACTTTACTTTCGCAATGGCCGCGTGAAGTGCGAACTTGCTCTCGCCAAGGGCAAGCAAGACTGGGACAAGCGTGAGACCGAACGTAAGCGCGAAGCAGACAAGGAAGCGAAATCGGCCATCGCTCGCAGTCAGCGGCGTTAGTCTTAGCAGGGTTTAATCCCTTTTGTGAACGAAAATGGCTTCTTCCTTGTGTAAGTGGCAAACTGACATACCGATACAGTTAGGATGAATACGATGAATACGAAGCTGCTCTTCCAGGACGCCGCCGCGCTTGCCACGCCCGTGCTCGCGGTCTTTGCCGTCGACGTGTCGGTAGGCAAACAGAAGGACGGCACCGCGTTGCCGGCGCTTCTGACCACCTCCGACGCGATCACGCGCGCCGCGGAAAAGGTGCTTGGGGCGGGCGAGTTCAAGGCGGCGGCGGGCGAGATCTTGCTGCTCCACGCGCCAGCTGGGCTGCGGGCGGAGCGGCTGCTTTTGGTGGGGCTTGGCAAGGCCAAATCGCTGTCCGTGGATGAGATTCGCAAGGGTGCGGGCACCGCCGTCCGGGCCTGTAAGCCGCGCGGCTTTCGCGACCTTGCCATCGCCTTTCCCGAGGACCACGCACTTTCGGACGAGCACCTAGAAGCGCTTCCTTGCGGTTTGATGGCGCGCGCGCTGGTCGAAGGCGCGGAGCTCGCAGACCCGGACTATGACACCTACAAAAGCGACCGCGCGGACAAGAGCGTTCATTCGTTCACCGTTGTCGCCAACGGCCTGGACCACGCAATCGCAGCCGAGATCACCTCCGGCTTCGACGAGGGCCTGATCGTCGCCAGCGCACAGAACTTCGCCCGCTCGCTGGTCAATGAACCCGGCAACGTCCTGACGCCGACCGAGCTCGGAGCCCGCGCCGCCGCGATGTGCGCTGAGGCCGGCCTCGCCTGCGAGGTCCACTCGACCGAGAAGCTCCACGAACTCAAGATGAACGCCTTCTGGGCGGTGTCGCAGGGCTCGGCCGAACCGCCCGCGCTGATCGTCATGACCTACGAACCCGAAGGCGGATCGAAGCCCGATGCGCCCGTCCTTGGTCTAGTTGGCAAGGGCATTACCTTCGACACCGGCGGCATCTCGCTGAAGCCTGGCGAAGGCATGGAGAAGATGAAGTACGACATGGCCGGAGCCGCCGCGATGATCGGTGCCATGCAAGCGATCGCTCACCTCAAGCCTGCGGTCAAAGTAATCGGCATCGTCTGCTCAGCTGAGAATATGCCCGATGGCAAGGCATTCAAGCCTGGCGACGTGCTCACCGCCATGTCTGGCAAGACCATCGAGATCATCAATACGGACGCCGAGGGCCGCCTGGTCCTCGCTGACGGGTTACACTACGCCAAGACGCTCGGCTGTACGCACCTGATCGACGCCGCGACGCTGACCGGCGCCTGCGTCGTCGCGCTCGGCAAGACCAACGCGGGCCTATTTTCGAATGACGAAGCGGCCTGGGAGAAGTTCCAGTCCGGTCTTCGCACTAGCGGAGAAAAGTTCTGGCGGCTCCCCTGCACCGACGATTACCAGGAGCAGATCAAGAGCCAGATCGCCGACATCATGAACACGGGCGCGCATCGCTGGGCCGGGGCCATCACCGCCGCTATGTTCCTCAAGGAGTTTGCCGACGGTACGCCATGGATACACCTGGACATCGCCGGTTGCGCCTGGATCGACGAACACCGGCCGGACATCGCCAAGGGACCGTCCGGCGTCGCGCTTCGGAGCATTGTCGAGTGGGTACGGAGCTACGGGGCATGATGCCATCAAGCGGAAAGGCGTTCTAGTTCATGTTCAGCTCCATCGGCATTCCGCACGGTTTCTGCTTCCTGTGGAATCCGGGACTGTTGTGGCTGCACGTCATCTCCGATTCGCTGATCGCGCTCGCGTACTTCCTGATCCCCATCGTGCTGCTGCGGATCGTCCATCGCCGGAAAGACATCCCGTACAACGGCATCCTGCTGTGCTTCGGTGCCTTTATCGTCTGCTGCGGCATCACGCACATCTTTGAGGTGGTGACGCTTTGGCGTCCGGTCTACTGGATCAGCGGCACCATGAAGGCCATTACCGCCGCCATCTCGCTGACGACATTTTTCGTGCTGATCCGCCTGGCTCCGGCCATTGAAGCGCTGCCCAGCGCGAAACATCTCGCCATGGTCAACCAGCAGCTGAGCGATGTTCTGGAGAGCATGACGGCGTGCGTCTTTGCGCTCGACCGCAATTGGGCGATCATCTATCTCAACGGAAACGCCAGACAACGACTTAGGGTGACGGGCGAAGTGGTCGGCAAGACGATGTTTGAGGCTTTTCCCGGCCAGAAACCGGAGACGCTAGCCGTATTGCGAGAGGCGATGATGACCCGTAAGACGACAGAGTTCGAGTCGTACTATGAGCCGCTCGACCTCTACACGACGGTGAGTGCATCTCCTTGGGGAGATGGCGGGATGACCGTCTTCTTCAATGACATCTCCGAGCAGAAGAAGCTGCAACGGGAGCTTGACGCGGAGCGCGAATTGCGCGAGCGGCGCATCGAGGCCCTGGCGCATATGGCGGGCGGCCTGGCCCATGAGATCAGCAATCCTTTGGGCATCATCCACGCCCGCGCCAGCGATCTTGCCGAGTTGCTTGAAAACGGCCAAACACTCGAACCCGCGTTCATCGCCAGCACATGCGCCAGCATCGTCAAGACCTCGGACCGCGCCATCCGCATCCTCTCCGGTCTGCGGATGTTCGCCCGGGATGGCCACAACGATCCCCTTGTACCCGCCTCCGTGGCCACCATCGTTGCCGAGGCAGTCGAGCTAGTCCAGCAACGCTACGCCACTCACGGCATCGCACTCACCGTCACGCAACCGGACGAAACGCTGTGGATTGCCTGCCGCGAAGTCCAGATTGGCCAGATTCTGCTCAACCTCCTCAACAACGCCTTCGACGCCATCTCTTCCCTGCCCGCCCCGGATGTCAACCGTCGCTGGGTCAGGCTCGTCGTCTCCGCCACCTCCAACAGCGTGACGATCGACGCGGTGGACGGCGGTCCGGGCGTTCCCGTTGAGCACCGCGCCCACCTGATGAAACCCTTCTTCACCACCAAGCCCGTGGGTGCCGGCATCGGCATCGGACTTAGCCTCTCGCAGGCCATCGCGCACGATCACGGCGGCAGCCTGCAGCTTGCCGCCGACGCCCCCACTTGCTTCCGGCTGACGTTGCCGCGCGCCATCCGCGCCGGGGAAAGCGTGGCCGCATGATCCTTGCCGACGCCACCATCCTCGTCGTCGAGGACGAGCCAGAGCTGTTAGAGATCTTCAGCATCTGGCTAAAACGCGAAGGCGCGACCGTGTTGCGCGCCGCCAACGGCGAACTTGCCCTAAAGACTCTCGAGAATCATCGCGTCGACGCGCTCGTCTCGGACATCCGCATGCCTGTGATGGACGGCGTGACGCTGGTGAAGACCCTCTTCGAGGCCAAGCAGACCGTACCCACAACGATCTTCGTCTCCGGCTTTGGCGAGGTCAGCCCACGCCTGCTCTACTCGCTCGGGGTGGAGGCGCTGCTCTCGAAGCCTTTGCCGCGTAACCAGCTTGTTCAGACACTAAACCGGAGCCTGCTTCCCCGCGAGGAGCTTTGGGTTGAGTCAAGCACCGCGTCCGCTGAGAAAGAGATCACCGTCAGCTTTCCCAGCCTCTCCAGTGCGTTGGAACAGCGGCAGTTTACGCTTGGCCGTGGCGGGTGCTGCCTGCACATGCCGAAGATGGCTGAAGAGAGCATCGTCGATGTAGAGATACAGTTTGCTCTCGACGCGCTCACGGTAAAGAGCCGGGCCATCGTCCGTTGGTACGACGCGAAGACACAGCACGCGGGGATAGAGTTTGTCCATCTCGATCCTGGATCACGCCGGTGGGTGATCTCCCAACTCACCGCTTCCCCCCCACTCAGCTTCATTCCAAGCTGCGGCTGACGCTTCCCTGGTTGTCATACCCGTAGGAAATTTGCGGTTGCCCTACATCGCCGAAGGCGCTTCAATTCCCAGGTAGCCCAGCGCGCGCACCATCTCGCGGTGGGCCACCGCCGCCGTCGCCAACAGCAGCGTGCGCCGCGCTGGATCGGCTTCCGTCAGTACGTGATGCCGGTGATAGAAGTTGTTGAACTGCTGCGCCAGCTGAAACGCGTACTTCGCCAGATACGCGGGCTCGGCCGTGGCGATTGCCTGTTCGATCACAAGCGTCAGCCGCGAGGCTAAAAGCCATGTCTCCCACAAGCTCGCGCCCTCCTCCTCTAACGCGGCAAGGTCCAGCGCAGACACCGCCGCCAGCGACTCCACGGCCGTCGTTCCCGCCTTGCGAAAAATGTTCGCAGCGCGCACGATGGCGTATTGCACATACGGGCCCGTCTCGCCCTCAAAGCTCAGCGCGTCTTTGAAGTCAAACGCGATGACGGTATTTCGCGTAAACCGCAGCATAAAGTAGCGCAGAGCACCCACCGCGATCTGCGTGGCGATGGTGGCGCGTTCCGCCTCGTCGAGCTCAGGGTGCCGCGCGTCGACCTCCGCTTTGGCTGCCGCGATCAGCCGGTCCAGCAGATCGTCCGCCTTGACGCCGAAACCCTTGCGCCCGCTTACCTCGATGTACGGCCGCGCCTGGTCCTCTTCCGAGATCGGGTAACCTAGTTCGAGCGCGCAGCGCGGCGTCAGCGCCACCATCTCATAGCTGAAGTGCGTGTACCGGTCCGCCGCCTCGGCAAAGCCCATGCCACGCAGTGCTTCGATCACGTTGCTCTGCGGATCGTTTTGCCGCGAGTCGATCACGTTATAGATGGCGTCCGCTTTGCCGAAGACGGGGTGCTCCGCCTCGCCCTCCGTTGCCGTAGAAATCCAGCAGACGCGATGCGCGTCGACTTGGCGTGGGTAGGTGTAGAACGGCTTGTAGCCGAAGTCCTTCCCCGGCAACAGCCCGAACTTCCACAAGTGATACGCAATATCCTTGCCCACATACGTCACGGTGCCGTTCGACCGCACGATCACCTTGGCGTCTTCATCGGGCAAGCTTGAGTCCGCCTCCGCGATCTCCTGCGCCGAGCCCGCGCGGCTCATCACATAGCAGCCCTTGTTCTTACCCGCCGTTTCGAGGTACAGCACGCCTTTCTCCATCATCATCGCGCGTGCCGCCTCCCAGAAGTGCAGCGTCAGAATCTCGCTCTCGCGCGGCAGAAAGTCGTACTCGATACCCAGCCGCTCCATCGTCTGTAGATGCCGGTAGAGCACCGCCGTCGAGATCAGATCAGCCATCGCCGCTGTGTCGTTGCCACCTTCTTCGAGCGCATGAAGCGTGTCCAGCCGCAGATGCTTGCGCGCCGCCGCCTGCTCCGGGTCCGCCGTGTACCACTGCGAGACGCGCGCATAGAGGTCCCAGCAATAGAAGTCGATGCGGCCATTCGTCTCGATCAGCTCCGTCATCATCTCGCGCGTGCCGTCGAGCGTCTTGCCTTCCAGATGCACCAGTCCGACTACGACATCGGCCACCTGCACCCCGGTGTTGTCGATGTAGTTCTGGACGCCAACCTCCCAGCCGCGCTTGTAGTTGTCGGGACGAAGCAGCCGCTGAAAGGTGTCGCCAAGAATCGCGTTCCGCAGATGGCCGATGTGAGCTGCCTTGTTGGGATTGATGCTGGTGTGCTCGATCAGCCGGAACCCCGGTCCGCCGATCTCCGCGTGCTCATCGGCGGCGATTCGGCGCACCGTCGCCGCGCGGTCGAGATGGACGTTTAGATACCCCGCGCCCGCGACCTCGACACATGCAACGCCCTCCGGCAGCGCCGCTGTCAACTCCGCCGCCAACTCCGCCGCAATCACGCGCGGAGCCTTGCGCAGCCGTTTGGCCAGCTCGAACGCCACCGGCAACGCCAACTCGCCCAACGCAATGTTCGGCGGTTGCTCCACCGCAAGCTGCGGCAATGCTACGTCGTACTTTGCTTTCAAGATGGCCTCGACACGCGCCACCAACCGCTGTTGCACACTGCGATACATAAGCGTTCTCTCTCGCCGCTTCCGGCTTATACCCCTACGGCATCTTCACGGGCAGGGTCTCGATCTCCGACAGCAGTGGCTCATGGTTGTTGATCTTGAAGCGATGCAGCAGAAAGATGATCCCGCCCACTCCGGTGACCGACAGCAGCAGCCACGCATGGAGCACCAGGCCAAACATCGCCGCCGGTCCATCCGCCGCTCCGTGACTCACAAGGGATGCCTTGGCCGCCATCTCGAACGTCCCGATCGCGCCCGGCGAGCTTGGAATGAGATATGACAGATTGGTCGCCGCGACTGCCTGCCACGGTCCGATGCGGTCCGTTACTAAGCCCAGCAACTTCACCGCCGAGACAAAGATCATTCCTTCGCAAAACCAGATCACCGCCGTGTACGCTAGCAGCTGCAGCGAGCCGAAGATGCCGATCTGCCGGATACAGTCGAGCGCGAGATATACCCAATGGTCGAGCTTGGCGAGGAGCGGCTTCTGCGGCAGCTTCGCAAACACGCCACGCATCGGCTCGATCAATAGCCGCGCTCCAAAGACCAGCACCAGCAAGCCCATCAGCGAGATGCCCAGCGTGATCTCCGCCAATAAGCGAAAGTGCGGACTCACGCCCGCGCCCATCGTCGACACGAACAAGAGCACCAACACAAAGATGTCCAGCAGCTTCTCGAGGATCACCGTGCTCAGGATCACGGACGGCGACGCGCCCAAATCGCCCGAATACGTAAAGACGCGCATGATGTCCCCGATGCGCAGAGGAAGGATGTTGTTCGCCGCCAGCGACGTCATCAGTACACGCGCGCAGACCGCGAACTTCGCGCCGGTCGGCAGCATCATCCGTGTCCAACGCACGCAGCGCAAGGTATAGCTCGCCACCGTAAACGCCACCACGCCGACGACCCAAACCGGCTGCACTAGACGCACCGCCATGATCTGCGCGAACGAGATGCCTTTAAAGGTGTACCAGAGAAAGAACGCGCTGATCAGCAGCCCGGGAATCGTCTTCAGCAGGTTGCGCTGCTTACTGGGAGCCGGCGCGGCTTTGGCTTCCGCCACCACGTAATCGCTCATGCGCATGCCTCGCCGGTCTGCGGCCAGCTCACACTCTGTTGCTCTCCATACGGAAACATATCTGTCGATTGTACCGTCGCGCCCGTATGCTTAATGTTTGAGGACGCCCATCATCGACCATCTGTCCCGCCAGGGCGCGCCCGTGGATTGCCTTTTTGGTATCGCACTCGCTATCGCTTCAACGCCTCTCGCCCTCGCCATCCACGGCTACCATCCCTACTCCGAAGATGGCGGCCTCTACGTCGCTGGCATCAAGCGCCTCCTCCACCCCGAGTTCTATGCCGCCAGCGCACCGTTCGTAGACGCCCATCTCCGTTATTCCCTCTTCGCTCCGATGGTGGCCGCTCTCGTTCGCGCCACGCACCTCAGCCTTCCCGCCGTTCTTCTCTTGATTCACCTCGCCAGTATCTGGGCCACGCTCTACGCCTTCTGGCTCATCGCCGAATGTACCCTCACCACGCGCGCCGCCCGCTCCGGCGCAGTCTTTCTCCTGGCCCTCTGCCTGACCCTTCCGGTTGCCGGAACAGCACTGATCCTGTTGGACCCCTACGTCACCGCCCGCAGCCTCTCCCTTCCCTGTACCCTCTTCGCGTTGGCCGCGGCTCTCCGCACCACGCAAACCGAACGTCCCGCCGCCCGCGTCCGCGCCAGCATCCTCGCCGCGCTGTTGCTCCTGCTTGCCGGTCTCCTGCATCCGCTTATGGCCTGGTACGCTCTGGGAACAGTCCTTCTTCTGCTCTGTCTTTCCTCGGCGCATGCCCGCATATGCCGTTGGGGCACCGTCGCTCTCTGCGCCGCCATCCTTCTGGCCGCTGCGCTGCTTCAGGTGCTCGCCCCACCCGAGCCCGCCGCCTACCTTCCCATCGCGCTCTCCCGCTACTACTGGTTTCTCTCGCGCTGGCGGTGGTACGAAATTCTCGGACTTATCGCTCCTTTGGCCATCCTCGCCGTGGCGGCTCTACGCAGTGGCCCCGTCAGGGCCCTCGCCCGCATGGCCGTAGCCGCCGGAACCACAGCCATCCTCATTGCTCTCTTCTTCGCCCATGCGGACGCCACGACCCACTTAGTCGCGCGTCTTCAGCCCCTCCGCCTCTTCCAGCTCGTCTATATAGTCATGATTCTCGTCCTCGGCGGCCTGCTCGGCGAGCACGTCCTCCGCGCACGCTTGTGGCGTTGGCTTGCCGCAATTGCGCTCTTGGGCACGATCTTCTTCGCCGTCGACCGCGCCACCTATCCCGCCTCCTCGCATATCGAGTGGCCCAACTCTTCGCCCACCAACCCCTACGAACAAGCCTTCTTCTGGATCAGCCACAACACCCCTGTCGACGCTCTCTTCGCCCTCGACGCCCACTACATCTCTGCCCCCGGCGAAGACGCCCAAGGCTTCCGCGCCCTCGCCGAACGAAGCGCCCTACCCGACTACTCCAAAGACGGCGGCGAGGCTTCCATCACCCCGTCCCTCACACCCGCCTGGACCGCCGCCCAGCAAGCCCAGACAGATCTCAACCAGCGCTCCGACACCGAGCGCCTCGCCGCCTTGCGCCCGCTCAACGTCACATGGATCGTTCTTCCGCGCGACTCAAAGACAGCCTTCGTATGTCCGTATCGGAACGCGGCCGTTGCGGTTTGCCGCCTGCCCTGACGTGGTAACCTGAAGGTGGTTCGAGAGCGTAGCTCAGTTGGTAGAGCATCGCCCTTTTAAGGCGTTGGTCCTGGGTTCGAGCCCCAGCGCTCTCACCATCCAAAGCCAGCGACAGGCAAATACATCCGGGTAAGCGAGCTTTTGATATGAGGTCAGCATTCTCGCCTAAAGCGCGAGCGCAATGGCTACGGATTCCTTCATAGGCGTCGTGGCGCGACCAATCAGCATTGCAAGGTCGTGCGCATCGGTGTCGAGCGCGCCCTGGCTTGCTCCCGCATCCGCATCTGCAATGGCGTTCGCCAGACCTTCCGGAAGGCCAAAACCAATTAGAGCCTTGGCATACTCTCGCTCCGGCAAGTTCTTGTAGACCACAGGTCGTTTCGCTTGCCGCGCAGCTTCCGCAGCTAACTCGGCCAACGTGTACGGCTGGTCGCCACCCAACTCGTAGATCCTGTTCTCATGGCCTTTGCCAGTCAGCACCGCTGCGGCCGCGGCGGCATAGTCCGAGCGCGACGCCGTGGCAAAGCGGCCGTCCTTTGCCGCCCCAAGAAGAACACCGTGCGCCACCGCCGCCGGAGGGAACCCGGTAAGATTTTCCGTGTACCAACCATTGCGCAAAAATGTGAACGGCACACCGGAAGCCCGAATGTAGGCCTCCGTTGCCAGGTGTTCTTCCGCCAAACGGAGAGGCGAGGTGTCCGCCTTCAGAATGCTGGTGTACGCAAGCAGCTTTATCCCGACCTCGCGGGCCGCATCCGTCACGGCCTGGTGCTGTGGCACACGATGGCCGACTTCACTTGAAGAGACAAGCAGCACCTTGTCCGCACCGGCAAAAGCCGTGGTCAAGCTGTCCGGTCGGGAGTAATCCCCTTGCCGGACCTGCACGCCTCGTTCAACGAGGTCGAGAGCCTTTTGTGGATCGCGCACGACGGCGATCAACTCCGATGCGTGCAGCGTTTGCGCTAGCCGCTCGATAACCAGCCTTCCCAGCTGTCCTGTGGCTCCTGTAATAGCGATCATGTTCATTCTCCCTTGCCGAAGCGTTCAGCTTTTCAATATACCGGGATTGCTTACTTTGCGTAAGTACATACATCCATGTAAGCTGGTCGTATGCAAGGAACGCAAGTTCATTCGGAACGACCTAACGATCATCGAGAGGGAGATGTCTACACTGCGGACTGCCCTTCCCGCAGCGTTCTCGACCACGTCACCTCGCGCTGGAGTTCGCTGATTTTAGTTATGCTTCTGGAGAGAACGCATCGCTTTAGCGAACTTGCACACCGCATCGGCGGGGTCAGCGAGCGCATGCTCGCGCACTCTCTAAGAGCGTTAGAAGCGGATGGGTTCGTCCTCCGCGTGGTTCACCCAACAAAACCGCCCAAAGTGGAGTACAGCCTGACTCCGCTCGGTTGCGAACTCGCCGCCCATGTTCATGCGCTGACCAGCTGGATAGAAGAAAATGTTTCGCGCGTTCTCGACTGCCGCAAACGCGGGCACTTATCTTCAGCACAATCCCACACGGTTTCATGAACAACCAGGCAGCTGCAGACTTCTAGCCACCGCGCAAAGCTCAGGCCGGCTCTGTCCGTATCCGGTTCTTCCAGTGCGACATCACGAACCAAACGATGCCCACCAGCAGCACGAGTTCCACCCCGAGATGGAACCGGTGAAACACCGACTGAAACACCGGATTTGTGTTCCACTGCGCGCCCAGTTTCATCCCGATATAGGCCAGCGCATAGCACCACGGCCATGATCCGATGAACGTATACAGATGAAACCTCGTTAGGTTCATCTTCGCCACGCCCGCCGGAAACGCGATGAACGTCCGCACGATGGGCAGCATCCGCCCGATCAGCACCGCAAGCGACCCGAAGCGGACGAAGAACTGATCGACGCGGTCGAGATCGTGCCGGCTCAGCAGCACCCAGGAGCCGTACCGCTCCACCATCGGTCGCCCACCCCGCGCTCCCACCCAGTAAGCCGGGATCGAGCCGAGATTGGACGCAAGCGACGCCACAGTCGCGAGGATGATGAGCTGCGTCTGGTTGTGCGCCAACGCAAACCCGGCCAGCGGCATAATGACCTCTGACGGGATGGGAATGCACGCCGACTGGATCGCCATCAGCAACACAACACTGGCATACCCACCCGCTGCGATAGCGGCTACAAGAAGGACTACGATTTTCTCTGTCATGCACCTCCAAGTATAGCCGTCCACCTCACGCGCATCATGAATCTTGTAGCATCGAACCAGCAAGGAGCCGTTACCGATGGCAGAGACCGCAGTAGCACCCGTAGAGACCGCAGTAGCACCCACGACCGGACGCACGGCGAGCAGCTACGCCACCGCTCCGCACGACCCGTCCAAGCCCCCGGTCAAGCGCCAGATCGTCTGCTTCTCCTTCTACAAGGTCATGCCCGAGTGGCGCCGCCTGCCCGCCGAAGAGAAGACCGCGCACAAGCAGGCCTTCGCCGCCGTTCTTGCCAAGTGGAACAAACCAGGCGAGTTCCTCTCGCTTACCTATTCAACGATAGGCACAAGAGGAGATGTAGATCTCTGCATCTGGTCCATCGGCTATGCCGTCGAAGAGCTCAACCGCATGCGCTCCGAGCTGATGGGCACACCGCTCGGCGGCTATCTACTGACGCCTCACAACTTCCTCGCCATGACCAAGCGCTCACAATATCAGATTGACCGCGAGGACGAGAGCGAAGGCGAGGGTCGTGGAGCCATCCGTCCCGGCGGCCACAAGTACATCTTCATCTATCCCTTCTGGAAGACCCGCCCCTGGTATCTCCTCTCCGCCGCCGAGCGCAAGCGCCTCATGGACGAGCACATCCGCGTCGGCCTGATGTACCCCCGCGTCAAGCTCAACACCACCTACTCCTTCGGCATCGACGACCAGGAGTTCGTGGTGGCGTTTGAGACCAACTTCCCCGAGGACTTCCTCGACCTCGTCCAGCAGCTCCGCGAAACGGAGATCAGCCTCTACACGCTCCAGGACACGCCCATCTTCTCCTGCGTCCGCCTCGCCCCGCTCGATATGCTGGACCGGCTCGGCTAGCCATGGCCGCGCCTATAGCCGTCATGGAGATCAAGCCGGTGCGCTCTGTGACCCGCGCTGCCACTGGAGCGAAGGCCCGAGCGATCGCCGCCACCGAGCCCGTCTCGCCCAAGGCCAAGCCCGGCAAGACGAAGAGACCCCTTGCCCCCGAGCGCGTCGCCGCCATCCTCGACGCGCTCGCCAAGACCTACCCGGACGCCGTCTGTGCACTCCATCACCGCTCCGCGTGGGAGCTGACCGTCGCCACCATCCTCTCCGCGCAATGTACGGACGCCCGCGTCAACCTGGCCACGCCCGCGCTCTTCGCCGCCTTCCCGACCCCGCAGGCCATGGCCAACGCCTCGCTTGAAGAGCTGCAGGAGTTCACCAAGCCCACCGGCTTCTTCCGCAACAAGGCCAAGTCCATCCAGGGGGCCGCCCGCGCCGTCGTCGAGACCTACGGTGGCACCGTCCCGCAGACCATGGACGAGCTGCTCCTCCTCCCAGGCGTCGCCCGAAAGACCGCCAACGTCGTCCTCGGGTCCTGGTTCAAGATCGCCGACGGCATCGTCGTCGATACCCACGTTCTGCGTATCTCGCAGCGGCTGGAGCTGACGAAGTCCACCACGCCCGAGAAGATCGAGCAGGATTTGGTCAAGATCATCCCCCAGGATCAATGGATCGACTACTCCCACCGGGTTATCTTCCACGGACGCCAGGTCTGCGTCGCCCGCAAACCCCGCTGCGCCGACTGCTCTCTCGAAACCCTCTGCAACTCCGCCGACAAGACCTGGTCCTCCCACTGAGCCCGAACCTCCGCATCGCCGCCATTCGCTCCGGCACCGAGCCGATTCGCAAGCTGCCCATCCACTCGTTCGAGAAGTGGCTCGATACGCCGCTTCTGTGTCCGCGCTGTGGCACGACCTACAACCTGGTCGCCGACTGGGACGAGGTTATGGATCGATGGTTTGCCGATAGCTCCCGTCCGCTGATCCGGCTACTCAGCAAGGCTATTCACATGGGCCATGGTGACGGCCATCGTGTTAGCCACTTTGAGACGGCGGGCGTGGTCGTCGAGAGCGTCACCAGCTAGTTTGCCCATCCCCGAACCGGCACAGGTTCCACATCTGTTGATGCCATCGGATTCACAGGGCATCGGACGGTTTCTTCGTTGCATACGGATTACAATCACAGGATGCCGCAACTGTGCACCTGCATCGTATCCGCGCCTTCGCCGTCTAAAAGGGAAGCATGATGACAACACCCAAAGAAATCCTGTCCGGCCCAACCCGCAAACTCCCCATGATGCCCATTCGCGATATGGTCATCTTCCCGCACATGGTCACGCCCTTCGTCGTCGGGCGCGAGTCCAGCGTTCGGGCTCTTGAAGAGGCGTTGAACGGCGACCGCAAGATCTTCCTCGCCACGCAGCACGACGCCTCCGTCGACGAGCCAAACGCCAACGACATCTACGCGACAGGCACCATCGGCACGATCGTCCAAAGCGTAAAGATGCCAGATGGCAACATTAAGGTTCTGGTCGAGGGCGTTGAGCGCGCACGGGCCAAGTCCGTCAACGATGTGGACGGCTTCTTCGTCGCCACGGTCCAGACCGGTGGTACCAGCCTCGATGCCAGTCCGCAGGTTGAGCAGCTCATGTCGCGGGTCCACACGCTGTTTGAGCAGTACGTGAAGCTCCAGCAGTCGCTCAACTACGAGACTATGGCTGCCAGCGTTCGCGCCGACGAGCCCGCCAAGCTCGCCGACACCATCGCCGCCAACCTCCAGCTCTCCATTGAAGAAAAGCAGCAGCTTCTCGAAGTCTTCGATCCCGCCATGCGCCTATCTAAGGTTGCCGACGCGTTGGACGTAGCCATTGAGAAGCTGAACATGGACCGCACCATCCAGTCGCGCGTCAAGCGCCAGATGGAGAAGGCGCAGAAGGAGTATTACCTCAACGAGAAGATCAAAGCCATTCAGAAAGAGCTGGGCCGCGGTGAGAAGTCGGAGTTTGACGAGCTGAAGAAGAAGATTGAAGCGGCCGGGATGCCGAAGGACGTGCTCGACAAGACGATGCAGGAGCTCAAGAAGCTCGAAGCCATGCCACCGATGTCGGCTGAATCCACCGTCTCGCGCAACTACATCGACTGGCTGCTCGCCGTGCCGTGGAAGAAGCGCTCCAAGGAGATCCGCTCCATTGAACACGCCGAGCAGATCCTCAACGACGACCACTATGGCCTTGAGAAGATCAAGGAGCGCATCCTCGAGTTCCTCGCCGTGCGCCAGCTCGTTAAGAATCCCAAAGGCTCGATTCTCTGCTTCGTCGGTCCTCCGGGCGTCGGCAAAACCTCGCTGGGGATGTCCATCGCCAAAGCTACGGGACGCAAGTTCGTGCGTATGTCGCTCGGTGGCATCCGCGACGAGGCTGAGATTCGCGGTCACCGCCGCACTTACATCGGCGCGCTTCCCGGTCAAATCATTCAATCCATGAAGAAGGCGGGCACCAAAAACCCCGTCTTTATGCTCGACGAGATCGACAAGATGGCCTCAGACTTCCGTGGTGATCCGGCCAGCGCCCTACTCGAAGTGCTCGACCCAGAGCAGAACACCAGCTTTCAGGATCATTATCTCGATGTCGAGTACGACCTCTCAAATGTCCTCTTCGTCGCCACAGCTAATGTGCTCCATACCATCCCCGGCCCGCTACAGGATCGCATGGAGATCATCCGCCTGCACGGCTATACCGAGCTCGAAAAGCTTGAGATCGCTCGTCAGTACCTCGTCAAGAAGCAGCGCGAGGGCACTGGCCTGACCGAGCAGCAGATCACCTTTTCCGATGACGCCCTCAAGCTTCTCATTCGTGGCTACACCCGTGAGGCTGGCGTCCGTAATCTGGAGCGCGAGATCGGCAACGTCTGCCGCAAGGTTGCGCGCCGTGTCGTCACGAACGGGCCCGAGCATATCGAGACCATCACAGCCGCCTCGCTTCCCGACCTCCTCGGCGTCATCAAGTTCCGCGATACCGAAATGCAGGAGAAGAGCGAAGTTGGTCTCGTCACAGGCCTTGCCTGGACGGAAGTTGGTGGCTCCATCCTCCAGACCGAGGTGCAGGTGCTTGACGGCAAAGGCAAAATGACTGCCACTGGTCAGCTTGGCGATGTCATGCAGGAGTCAGCGCAAGCCGCACTCAGCTACATCCGCTCCCGCGCACAGAGCCTCGGCCTTCCTAAAGACTTCTATCGCAATATTGACATCCACGTCCACGTGCCGGAAGGTGCCATTCCCAAGGATGGTCCGTCCGCCGGCATCACGCTCGCCACCGGTCTGGCCAGCGCGCTCACCAAGATCAAGGTGCGACGCGACATCGCCATGACGGGCGAGATCACTCTTCGCGGGAAGGTTCTCCCTATTGGCGGTCTAAAAGAGAAGCTGCTTGCCGCCCACCGCGCGGGCATCTTCGAGGCCATACTCCCTGAAGATAACCGCAAGGACTACGCTGACCTGCCCGAGCTCATCAAGTCTACGATGAAGTTGCATTTCGTGGAGGAGATGGACGAGGTGTTGGCTATTGCTCTCGAGACCCCATTGCCAGAACTGTCGGAAGAGATACCAGAGATACTGGTTGCCGCCATGCCTCCAATCCTGCCGGACCTCCACCCCGCTATCCACCTGTAGTATGTAGAGCAGACAAAAGGCCGAGCCTGATATGGGCTCGGCCTTTGTGCAGCTCGGACTAAGCCCTGCGTCCGGCGGTCACGAAGTGCATAATGATTGAGATGACCGCGAAGATCAGAAGCAGATGGATTAGAAAGCTGCTGACGTGGAACAAGGTAAAGCCGCCAAGCCAAAGCAAGACCAGAACCACCGCGAGAATAAGAAACATTGCTTACCTCTTTCTTTCAGATGTCATGCTCTAAAGAAGAGCCGCATCCCATGAGAGAGGTAACTTGGATGATTCGTTGCTCCAATGCGGGAATAATGCTCCAATCCATGGTAACGCTCACCCTCCCGCGATGGACGGAATCAGCATTACCTCATCGCCTTCCTGAAACGCATACGCCTCGCCGCCAAGGAAGCGTATATCTTCATCGTTCACATAGATGTTGATGAACTTACGAAGTTTGCCACTCTCGTCCTTGATCTGCGTGGCGAGCGCCGGGTAGTTCGCGTTAATGTCAGCGATCAGCCCCGGCAGGTTCACCGCCGTTGAGCTGAATTGCCTCTGCCCATCTGTATGCCGCACAAACGCCGCCGGCAGAACCACCTTGATCTTACCGCCCACTGAATCCTCCTACCGCTTCCAATTCCAGCACCCTGATCTCCTCATGCGCCGGAGCGTCCAACTCGCGCAGATAAGCGTCGAACTCCGCCAGCCGTGGCCGGACAGCGCGTGTTGAAGCGAACTGTCCGCTCACCGCGTCGGTTGTCTTCAGGCCGTTGCCCGTGATGCAAACCACCGTCGTTTCGTTCGGAGAGATGCGACCATGCGCGTATAGCCTCGCTGTCACCGCCGTCGTGACACCCCCTGCCGTCTCGGTAAAGATGCCCTCCGTCTCAGCCAGCTCCTGCATCCCAGCAACGATCTCCACGTCGGACACATCTTCAGCCCACCCGCCGGTCGCCCGAATCATCTTGGCCGCTGCTGGACCATCAGCCGGATTGCCAATCGCCAACGATCGGGCGATCGTATTCGGCCGTTGCGGCAAAATATCCTCCGTGCCTTGCTTCACAGCCGTCGAAATCGGGGAGCATCCTGTAGCCTGCGCGCCAAAAAAGCGTACCGATTTCGCCTCTACCAAACCTAACTCAATGAGCTCGTTAAAGGCCTTGCGGATCTTGCGAATCAGTGAACCACCCGCCATGGGGCAAACCACATTGTCCGGCAGCCGCCAGCCGAGCTGCTCGGCAATCTCATACCCCACAGTTTTCGATCCCTCCGCGTAGTAAGGCCGCAGATTGACGTTCACAAAGCCCCAGCTATACTCGTCCGCGATCTGTGTGCACAACCGGTTCACATGGTCGTAGTTGCCATCGATTCGGACCAAACGCGCGCCGTACACCAGCGTATTGAGGATCTTGGCTGGCTCCAGATCGGCGGGAACCAGAATGGTCGCCTGTAGGCCAAGCCGAGCCGCCTGCGCCGCCACCGAGTTCGCCAGATTGCCCGTCGACGAGCAGCCCACCACCTCGAACCCAAACTTCTGCGCGTTGGCTAACGCGACCGACACGACGCGGTCCTTGAAACTCAACGTCGGAAAGCACACTGCATCGTTCTTGACATAGAGCTTCTCCGCGCCAATCCGCCTGCCGAGATTTTTCGCTCGCACCAACGGGGTAAACCCAACTGGCAAATCGGGCTCAAACCCAGCCGGGATCGGCAGCAGCGCCGCATAGCGCCAGATGTTGAACGGTCCCTCGGCAATCTTCGCGCGGGTGAAGGTCGACCGCGCCTGCTCCATGTCATAGACGACTTCAAGCGGGGCCAGACACTCTGGGCAGCCGGACAACGGACGATTGCCGAAACGCCGTCCGCACTCGTTGCACTTCAACTCATACGCCGAACAGGAATACTCCATTCAACATCTCCTCAGTAGAGGAGGGGTATGACCTGCTTGACGACTCTTGTCTGGGATGCCGAATGGCGAAGGAAGTGAAAAACGGATGTGGTCCGGCATATTGGGACCACGTGCTCCGAATCTCATGTTCCCTGTGGCGCACTAGGCACTCAGGAGAGAGTTGACACCGGTACGTGTGGTCTGTCCGGTTGTCGTGGCGTCAAAGGGCTCGTCCCTCAACCACTCTGCATGAAATTCAAATCCGCCGAAGCGGACTGGAATAACCAATTAGTAGCACAGCACCCAAGTGAACGCAACTCGTTCGTTAGTGCCGGCGCACGGCATCGCGCACACCATGCACAAAAGCCCCAGGATTGAACACGGTTCGCACGATCTCGTCCGGACAATCCGTCATCAACGCAACTCGCCAATTACACACAAACGCCACTAACTGGCTATGCTGAGCTGTCTTGATCTCTGAGCATAGATGCTCGGCCTCTGGCAACCCCTCTTCGTCCTCCACGTCGATCAGCACCAAGTCGTAAGATTTCCCCCAGAACATCGACAACCCGTCGGTTGAGGTCAGCGTGGAATCTACTTCAAAGCCGGATAACCGGAGAATTTGGTCGCGCAGCGGACGCAGCATCTCGCGCCGGCAGATGTGCAGGATTGTGGGTATATTGCTCGGAGAAGGCGTGCTCTGAGTGTCCATCTTTAGGTTCACCGATTAGTGTACAAAACCATGGCGTCACTGCTGATAGATAGAGTGAGCGTGGACGTGTGGTTTACTCGGCAGGCTCGTAGTTGAGGTTTGGTCCCAGCCATCGCTCCACCTCGGCTCGCGTCATCCTTTTGCGCGAGGCATAATCTTCAACCTGGTCAGGCCCAATCTTGCCGAGCGAGAAGTAGCGTGCCTGCGGATGGGCGAAGTAAAGGCCGCTCACACTCGATCCCGGCCACATCGCGAAAGATTCAGTGATCTTGATGCCGGTGTTGGCCTCCACGTCGAGCAGCTTCCAAAGCGCACCCTTCTCCGTGTGATCCGGACAGGCTGGATAGCCTGGCGCGGGGCGGATGCCGCGGTACTTCTCACCAATGAGCTCGGAGGGCGTGAGGTTTTCCTCAAGACCGTACCCGCACTCGTCGCGCACCTGCTTGTGAAGGCACTCGGCAAACGCTTCCGCAAGCCTGTCGGCAAGCGCCTCGGCCATGATCGCGTTGTAGTCATCGTTATCCGCCCGAAACCGGTCGGTCAGCTCTTTGAGGCCTATACCGGTAGTGACGGCAAAGGCCCCGATGTGATCGCCGAGACTAAATTCAGTTGGAGCGATAAAGTCCGCGAGGGAGCGGCAAGGCTCCGAGCCTTCACGGTTGGCCTGCTGCCGAAGAAAGTGTAGGCGCGCGCATTCGGTCGTGCGGGTCTCGTCGGTGTAGAGCGCCACGTCGTCGCCTAACGCCGAGGCGGGAAACAAGCCATAAACTCCGCGCGCGGTAAGACGTTTCTCCCGGATGATGCAGTCGAGAAGGACATTGCCATCATGGAAGATCTGGCGGGCGTGTTCGCCGTGGACCTCGTGATCGAGGATGCGCGGATAGATACCTTTAAGACCCCAGGTGTGGAAGAAGGGGCTCCAATCGATGAACTCGCGGAGGGTGGCTAGAGGAAAGTCGTCGATGACGCGAACACCGGTAAAAGCCGGGGAAGGCAGGTCCGCGGCACGCCACTTGATCGGCGTTCGGCGTGTGCGCGCGGTCGCCAGCGGCACGATACTCTGCTTCGGCGCGGCATGGGCCTTGCGCAACGCCTCATACTCGGCGCGATGCTTGGCGATGAACTCGTCGCGCCCATCTTCGCTGAGCAGGCTGGTGGTCACCGGCACTGCGCGGCTTGCATCGAGCACATGGACTACCGGCTGACTGTAATGTGGCGCGATCTTGACCGCCGTATGGGCGCGACTCGTCGTGGCACCGCCCACCAGCAGCGGCAGCGTAAAGCCCTGGCGTTCCATCTCTTTGGCTACATGGACCATCTCATCCAACGAAGGTGTAATCAGGCCGCTCAGCCCAATCAGGTCGGCCTTCTCTTCCTTCGCTCGTGCAAGGATCTTCTCCGCCGAGACCATCACCCCCATATCGATGACCTCGTAGTTGTTGCAGGCCAGCACGACCCCAACGATGTTCTTTCCGATGTCGTGGACATCGCCCTTGACGGTGGCGAGGATGATCTTACCCTGCGCCTTGACGACCTCCCCAGCGGCCTCGAGCGCAGCCTTCTCTGCCTCCATAAAGGGCGTCAGATGAGCCACTGCCTTCTTCATCACGCGGGCGGATTTCACCACCTGCGGCAGAAACATCTTGCCCGCGCCAAAAAGATCGCCCACTACGCCCATGCCATCCATCAGCGGACCTTCAATGACCAGCAACGGCCGCCCGAGCTTCACACGGGCTTCTTCGGTGTCGACCTCAATATACGTGTCGATGCCCCGCACCAGCGCATGGGAGAGCCGCTCTTCCACCGTGCCGTTCCGCCACTCCTCCGCCTGCTTCTCGGTAACGACCGTGCCTTGGCCCTTCAGCTTTTCGCCGAAGTCTACCAGCCGTTCGGTGGCATCCGGGCGGCGATTCAGCAGCACGTCCTCGACCAGCACCTTCAGCTCGGGTTCGATCTCCTCGTACAGCTCCAGCATTCCGGCGTTGACGATGCCCATGTCCATGCCCGCAGCAATGGCATGGTAGAGGAACGCCGAGTGCATCGCCTCACGCACCTTGTTGTTGCCGCGAAAGCTGAACGAGATGTTCGACACGCCGCCCGACACCTTCGCGTGTGGGAGGTTGGCCTTGATCCAGCGCGTCGCCTCGATAAAGTCGACCGCATAGTTGTTGTGCTCCTCCATGCCCGTAGCGACCGTCAGGATGTTGGGGTCGAAGATGATGTCCTCAGGCGGAAAACCGACCTCGTCGACAAGGATGCGATAGGCCCGCTCGCAGATACGAATCTTCTCCGCATACGTGGCCGCCTGCCCCTGCTCGTCGAACGCCATCACCACGACCGCGGCACCGTACTTAAGCACAGTGCGGGCGTTTTGGCGAAACTTCTCTTCCCCCTCCTTGAGCGAGATCGAGTTAACGATCCCCTTCCCTTGCAGGCACTTCAGCCCCGCCTCGATCACCTCCCACTTCGAGGAGTCGACCACGAACGGGACCTTCGCCACCTCGGGCTCGCTGGCCAGCAGCTGCAGGAAGCGGGTCATCGCGGCCACACCGTCGATCATGCCCTCGTCCATGCAGATGTCGATGACGTTTGCGCCGTTCTCCACCTGCTGGCGAGCGACGCTGACAGCCTCTTCGTACTTCCCTTCCTTGATGAGCTTGGCAAACTTCGGCGACCCGGCGACGTTGGTCCGCTCGCCAATCATCATGTACACGCCCGGCTGCTGTGTAAATGGCTGCGACCCCGACAGCCGGAGCGGCCTTGTCTCGGTACTCAAGCCGCCACCTCTAGCTTGACCAACAAACGGGGTGCTTTGTTCTCAAGGGCCTTCGCAATGGCCGCGATATGCTCCGGCGTATTGCCGCAACAGCCGCCCGCGATGTTGATGAGCCCATCCTGCGCGAAGCCGCTCAAATAGCGCGCCATGTCCGCCGGCAGGAGATCGAAACCCGTCTCCGACAGCGGATTGGGTAGCCCGGCATTCGGATAGCATGAGATCGCCACATCTGCCTTGGCCGACAGCTCGCTCAAAAACGGATACATCAGGTCCGGCCCAAGCGAACAATTCAGCCCTACCGAGAGCGGCTTGACGTGCTTCACCGCGTTCCAGAATGCCTCGGTCGTCTGCGCGGAGATCAGCGTCTCGCCGCCCCGCCCAACCGCCGCCGAGATCATCACCGGCAGCTCCTTCCCGTCGGCATCGAAGACCTCGCGGATAGCCACCAACGCCGCCTTCGCGTTCAGCGAATCGAAGATCGTCTCCACCAGTAGCAGGTCCGAGCCCCCCGCGATCAGCGCCCGCACCTGCTCCATGTACGCCGTTTTCACCTGATCGAACGTCACCACTCGGAAACCCGCGTCGTCCGCATCCGGCGAGTTCGAGAGCGACACCGTCAGCGGTCCGATCGCCCCCGCAACAAACCTCTGCCGTCCGGTCTCGTTGCCCACGCGGTCGGCCCACTCACGGCACTGCCGGGCCGAGGTCTCATTGATCTCCCACGCCAACGCGCTCAGCGCCTTGTCCTCAATGATCTTCTGGTAAAATTCCGGGTCCTTGCGGCCACCATGCTCGCGCGGATCGTCAACGAAGAACTCGCTTTGCGTGATGCTTGTGGCACCAAAGGTGTTCGTTTCAAGGATGTCCGCGCCCGCCTCCAGAAACCGCCGATGGATGTCGCAAATCATCTTCGGCTGCGTCAGCGAAAAGAGATCGCCGTTGTTGAGGAGGTCCTTGGCTGAATCCTTGAAGCGGTCCCCGCGCATCGCCGCCTCGGTCATCCCGTAAGTGCGAATGGTCGTACCCATCGCCCCATCGATAATGGCGATGCGTTCGGCAAGAATCTTTTCAAGCGGATGCGGATTGGAGCTGGAAGCCACTCTCTCTAGAATACAAGCAAAAGAGCGGCTGAAACCCATCCGACGCCCTATACGCAAGCGGGTGACAACAAAGAAAGAACTAGCTCAACACGCTACTCAGATCCTGGCTACTCCGTCCTTCGAGTGGCATCGCCGGCTGTATCCCCACTAGCAAATCTTCTTTCCGCATCACCAGCGTCGTCGCGTTCAGGCTCGCCAGCTCAAACCCATGCCCATGCGTGATCGCGTCCGTCGGGCACGCCTCCACGCAATAGCCGCAAAAGATACACCGGTTGTAATCGATGTTGTAGACCTTGGCGTACCGCTCGGCCGACGAGATCCGCACCTCTTCGGTGTTCTCCGCCGCCTCGATATAGATGCAGTTCGAAGGACACGCCGCCGCGCACAAGAAGCACGCCACGCACTTCTCCAGGCCGTTCTCATCACGCTGTAGCTGGTGCTTGCCTCGGAAGCGCTCTTGGAACTTCGCCCCGCGCATCGGCCCCGGCCCGTCCGGATAGTTCTCGACCTCGGTCGGCTGAAACATCTGCCCAAAGGTGATGCTCATCCCCTTGGCGATGGCGGCGGCGTCTTTAATCATCGACATAGCTTCACTATACGACGCGGGCCGCCCCGCCGAAAGCCTGGCCGGGCGCGTTGCCATCTGCTCAACAACTCACTCCAAATCGGCACTTCCAGCATTCCAATTTTGTCGCAACTGATCTCATCCGCGCTCATCGCATGTGTTATGGACAAGATTGCGCTGGTTACGGGAGCGAACAAAGGAATTGGATACGAGGTAGCGCGGCAGCTGACGAAGGCCGGATGTACCGTGTTGATCGGCGCAAGGAACCTGGACGCGGGTAAGCGAGCCGCCAGCGAACTTCACGCGGAGGCGATCGAACTCGACCTCGAACGTCATGAGACCCTTGAACTCGCCGCGAAGACGATCCGTACGAAGTACGGCCGCCTCGATATCCTCGTCAACAACGCCGGCATCGCCGACCTCACAACGGACGGGCCGCCCAGCAAAACCACCCTCTCGACGGTCGAGTGCATCTTCCGCACCAACTTCTTCGGCACCATCGCCGTCACGCAAGCCATGCTGCCGCTGGTCAAAGCATCCGCAAGCGGCCGAATCGTCAACGTGTCGAGCGGTCTGGGTTCGCTTACGCAAAACGCCGACCCAAACTGGCCATTCGCTCATGTCAAAGCTTTGGGCTACTGCGCCTCGAAGGCCGCGCTCAACATGATGACCGTGCAACTGGCCTGGGAGCTGCGCGACACCAAGATCAAAGTTAATTCGGCCGATCCGGGCTACACCGCCACCGACCTGAATGGAAACAGCGGAACGCAAACGGTGGAAGAAGGTTCCGAGGAAACGGTCCGTCTCGCCCTGCTGGGTGACGACGGCCCCACCGGCGGCTACTTCGACCGGCATGGTATTGTGCCCTGGTGAGCCTATTCTCCGCTTTGCCCGCTAGCCGTCGCTCTCGCGCCGCCGCCTTGGCGTTCATCTTCATTACGCCTGTCTGCGCTATCGGTCAGATGCACGATATGCCGATGGCCGCAAAGGCACCGGTGACGCCGTCTGCCAGCCTGACGCTAACCATCGGCGGTAAATCCACGACGCTACGCCCAGCTGACCTACAAGCCATGCCGCAGAAAACGGTTACCGTCCGCAACGCTCACACCAACGCCGATGAGAGCTATACCGGTGTCCCACTCGGCGATGTCCTGGCAAAGTACGGCCTGCCAGTCGACAAGACCACCCACCAGCAGATGCTTCACAGCTATATCAAGGCCGAAGGCACGGACAAATACTGGGTCCTCTACTCCCTCACCGAAATCGAGCCTACCGAGCACAACGGCACCGTCCTGATCGCGCTCTTGGCAGATGGTAAACCGCTTGGTAGCGACGGCCAATTCAAGCTCCTTGATAGCGAAGACAAGAAGCCAGAACGCTGGGTGCGCAACCTGTCAGTGATTACCGTCAAGCTCACAGACTAGCTACTCAATCCCCAACTTCCTCCACATCGCATCCACTTTCGCCTTCACTTCCGCGTCCATGGTAAGCATCGGCGGCCATAGCCGCGTAAACCCCTCTGCCGCCCACTTCCGCGTGGCGTCGATCCCCATCTTCGAACCGAAGTTCGGCAATCGGCTCGCATGATCAAGTGAATCCACCGGTCCCAGCGTGAACTGAATATCCCGCTCCGGGTCGATGTTGTTAGCCACCCGCAGCGTCACCTCGGCCACGTCCTGCACGTCGCAGTCCTCATCCACCACGATCACGCATTTGGTGAACATCGCCTGGCCCATCGCCCAGATACCGCTCATGATCTTGCGCGCATGCCCCGCATAGCTCTTGCGGATCGAGACAATCATCAGGTTGTGAAACACCCCCTCACTCGGCAGGTTCACATCCACAATCTCCGGGAGCGTCAACTGCATAAGCGGCAAGAAGATGCGCTCTACTGCCTTGCCCATCCAGGCGTCCTCCATCGGCGGCTTGCCCACGACCGTCGCCGCATAGATCGGGTCCTTACGATGCGTAATGGCCGTCAGATGGAAGACTGGATATTCGTCTTGCATCGTGTAGAAACCCGTATGGTCGCCGAACGGCCCCTCCGTCCGCAGCTCGCCCAGCTCCACATACCCTTCGAGGATGTACTCGGCGTGCGCGGGCACCTCCAGGTCGACTGTCTCGGCCTTCACCAGCTCCACCGGCTTCTGCCGCAGAAAGCCCGCAATCAGATACTCCTCCACCTCGGGCGGTGCAGGCACGATGGCGGAAAACGTGATCGCCGGATCGGTCCCGATCGCCACCGCGACTTCCATCCGGTCGCCGCGCAGCTTCGTCAACGTCTGCGCGTTCATCGCCGGCGCGCTCGCCGCCCGCATCGTGCCGCCACTCGTCAACGCCATCAGATCGACACCCGTAGCCAGGTCGGGAGCCGCCGCCCGCATCCGCTCCCGCATATGTTCGGCCGCCACCTTCTGCCGCTGCCAGTGCATCCCCGTCGTTTGCCCGTCGTAGACCTGCATCCGGTACATCCCGACATTGCGCTTGCCGGATTTAGGGTCACGCGTAACGACGCACGGTAGCGTGATAAACCGCCCACCATCCTGCGGCCACGTCTGCAACACCGGCAGCTTCAGCAGATCGATGTCCGCGCCCGTATGCACCACCTGTTTGCAAGCCGCGTCCTTCGCCGCGATCACCTTCGGGAAGAAGCTGCCAATCTCTGCCAGCATGGGCAACATCTTCAGCTTGTCCATCATGCTTGTAGGGGTCGGTGGATGCAGCAGCGTACGTATCCGCTCTGCGATCCCGTCGAGCGAGTCCACGTTCAGCGCCAGCTTCATCCGCGCTTCGGAGCCGAACTGGTTCATCAGTACCCGCGCGCCGGGATACCCCTTCACCTTCTCGAACAGCAGAGCCGGCCCACCCGCCTTCGCCGTGCCCTTCCCCAGCTTCGACGTCCGGTCGGCAATCTCCGCCATCTCCAAAATCGGGTCGACCTCGACCGTGATGCGCTTCAACTCCCCGGCTATCTCCAACTGCCGGATAAACTCACGCAGATCGCTATACGCCAACGCTCATCCCCCGCCGCGCTTCGTGCCCGCGCAGCCTCTTTCATCGTACCGGCTGCCGCGCACCCCGCTCTGCGCGCTCGCCGCTGGCTCAAATCTTGATGAAGATTTGTTTGCGCCAGAGCAGCCAGCTTGGAATGAAACACACCGCCACGTACGCCACCGCGAAACATACCGACGTCAGCTCGGTCGAGTTCCCGCGTGAGAAACCATGCGTATACACCCAATTCCAAGCCGTCACCGTGCGGCCGCCACCCGGCACCTTGATCCACACCATCGTCTCCACGATGAAATCCGACACGACATACGCCACAATCGCGTTCGACCCAAACACCAGCCACGGCCAGAGCGCCGCTTTTCCCGCGCGCGTCCGCTCCCCCACGCCCTCTACATCCACGAGCCAGTAAAACAGCGCCAGCCCCAACAGCGAGATTCCCGCCGCGAGCAGCACATACGAGCTCGTCCACAGATTTTTGTTGATCGGAAACGACCGGTTCCAAAGCTCCCCACCCACGATCAACAAGATACCCGCGGCCGCAAAGATCCCGCAACGTTGGCGCTTCGTCAAAGATGCACGCCGTATCGCCAGCCCCGCCATCGCTCCAATAAGCGTCGTGGCGATCGCCGGCAGCGTGCTCAGCAATCCCTCGGGATCGTTCGTCTTCCGGTAGAGCGACCCCGTATGCAGATGCGCCTGCGTCCACGCATTGAAGCCGCGATCGATCCACGCCGTCAGATTGCGGTCGTAGTCCAGCAGCGGCACGTCGACGGTCGGCACACCAAATCCCGGCACGGGAACAAAGCGCATCAACGCCCAATACCCCACCAGCAGCGCCACCACGATCCCACCCAGGACCGCAATTCGCCGCGTCATCAGGCAAATCAGCCCCGCTGCCAGATAGCAGAGCGCGATGCGCGTCAGCACGCCGAACAGCCGCATATGTCCAAGCTGAAAATGTGGATACGCACTCAACAGCAACTTCAGCCCAAACAAGATCGCCGCACGCCGCGCCATGTGCCCCGCCAGCCGCCATTTACTATCGCCGCGCGCAATCCGCGATTGCACCGAAAAGATGATCGACACCCCGATCAAGAAAAGGAAGTTCGGAAAGACCAGATCGGTCAGCGTCCATCCATTCCAGTCCGCATGCTCCAGCTGTTCATAGATGTGCTTCCCGTCACCCGGATCGTTCACCAAAATCATGAACGCAACGGTGATTCCACGCAGCACATCCACCGAGAGCACACGTTGCGAAGGAGCGACGGCCATGCTCGTTTGTACCACTCGCGCCCCGGCGCTGGGAACCTAAAGCGCGGCGAGCAGCTTTCCAGTGACCGGTATCTCGCTGGGCTCTATGTACTCGACGAGCGGATAGCCCGCCTGCTTCCAGCCGTCGTACCCGCCCCGTAGAGGCCGCACCCGGTACACGCCGACCTTCTGCAACTGCAACGCCACCCTTGCGCTGGTCTCTTCACTTGGACATGTGCAGTAGAGAATTACATCGCGGTCGCGTGGAATCCGTTCGTGGTGCAAAGCAATCTCATTCGGGCTGATCCGTACTGAACCGGGGATGACGCGCGGATCAGGCAGATAATCGAGCGGATGCCGCAGA
The DNA here is from genome assembly GCA_965277085.1 of Acidobacteriaceae bacterium. GTDB lineage: Bacteria > Acidobacteriota > Terriglobia > Terriglobales > Acidobacteriaceae > Edaphobacter. The sequence goes on along the minus strand of OZ255708.1, from coordinate 2,661,946 downwards.
TCGACCATAAACGGCGCTATGTTCCCCGAGAGCTTTGCGCGATCCATCATCTGCTTCAACTCTTCCGGATCGAGCCGCATCGCCCGCACCTGAGTCAGGAAGCGCCTTTGCTTGAAGACGCGATACGCCATAAACCCGAGCACCATCAACACAAAGACGCCAAAGGCAAAGTGGCTCAGCAGATGGAAGAACGGCGCGCTCTTCTGCGCCACATCGCCGAAGAAACGTCCAGCCAGCAGATACGTCTCCGCCCAGATCAGCGATCCCGCCAAATCATAGAGAAAGAACCGCGCATACGGCATCCCCGTCTGTCCGGCGATCGGCGCGGCCACTGTGGAAAGCCCTGGAACGAACTTCGCAAACAGGAGTGTCACCGCGCCGCGTTTGTTAAAGTACCCCTCCGTCTTCGACACGCACGTCGAAGCCTCAAGGGATAGCCGGCACAACAGCTTCAAGATGCCCCCGCCATAGCGCCGTCCCAGGAAGTACCACATACTGTCCGCAATCACGCACGCGGCAAGCACCGCCAGCAGCGCATAGCTTGCATGAACCTTATGCGTCGCGCTCAGCGTCCCGGCGGTTAAGAGCACGGGGATGCTTGGCACCGGTATCCCCAGCTGCTCCACGAGCACCCAGAGGAACAAAATCCCATAAGCATACTGCACGAAAAAAGCGAGGGCGATAGGCATAAGTGTTTAGCCGTGACATGGGTTGGATTGTCAGGCTTACCTCAGTAGATGATCGTCCGTTCGCCGCGATGCGTCATTAAATCGGAAGGCCCGGTGAACTTCACCGGGCCTTTGACGTTTTGCATCACCTACTCGGGAAACGTTAGCGGCATTTCCACCAGATGCTGCCCAATAAACCAAGACTGTAGCTCGTTCGGTCGCAAAATGTCGGAGACCGCCAAATCGTTGGTTCCCTGATCGCCTGCCTTGTCCGCAGCCTCCGAAATATCGAGGCAGCCTTTGATGATGATCTTGTGCGCCTCCAGAAGACGCGAAATCTGCACCGGAACCTCTTCCTTGCCGCGTGGCGGACGAGGGATCTGGGTTAGTTCAGCCACATCGCCACCCATGGCGATCGAGACTCCACCTAGCAACTGGATGCGCTCCGCGATTGTATCCACCATCTCCACCTGCTCTTCAAAATGCTTGTCGAACAGAAGATGCAGTTGGTAGAACGTCGGTCCCGCTACCTGCCAGTGATGCTTCTTGTACATGTCGCGAATGACAATCGAGTTCGCCAGCAGCTGATTGAGCTGCGTTACCATCTTGCCGCGCACGTCGGCGTCTAGCGGGTGGGGAAGGTCCTTGGTCACTTCGCCGTACTTCTGGACTTCACGAGCCTGCGCATGCCAGCGCGGCGTGGCCAGGTCGTCTATCGCTACGTTCTGCTTGGTCAGTACAGCCATGATTCACCTCAACAAGATAGATGCCATACACGCAAAGCCGGTTAGCTTCGACGGGCATACACCGCGAAAAGAGAACACCGGCCAGGAACTCTGACCGGTGTTTTCGTACTGATCGGTATTAAGCCTTCACTACTTCACTGAAACATCCGGCGTTACCGAGAACCCGGCCCGTAGCGCATAGTCACCATTCTCCTGCTGTAAGTTGGTGAAATCGATCCGTACCGGTATGCGCTGTACTACCTTCACATAGTTACCCGTCGCGTTCTCCGGAGGAAACAGCGACAACCGAGATCCGGTCGCTCCGCCCACCTGCGTCACCTTGCCCGAGAACTTCCGGCCGCCGAGCGCGTCCACCTTAATGGCCACATTCTGCCCAACCTTCATCTTATTGAGCTGCGTCTCCTTGAAGTTTGCCGTCACCCACAGATTGGTCAACGGAACGATCGTCAGCAAGTCCTGTCCAACGCTCAGGTTCGCGCCCACAACGACATTCTTCTTACTGATGACGCCCGACGAGGGCGCGGTAATGTGCGCGTAGCTCAGGTTCAGCATCGCCTGGTCTACCTGCGCCTGCGCCTGCTTTACCCTCGCCTGCTGGGAGTTCGCCTGCGCCTGTTCCGCACGCACCTGCTGCGGCGCATTCTTTTGCGCCTGAGCAGCCGTGGACTTGGCCTGCGCCAATTTGGCGATGGCCTGCGTCACGGCCGATTGTTGTCCGAGTAACTGCGCCTCTGAGTCAAGCACCGCCGCCGTATTGCCGGCGTCTGCCGCGACGGCTGCGTCGTATTGCTGCTTCGAGATCACATCTTTCTGGACAAGAGGCGTATATCGCTCCACGTCCAGCCGCGACTTGATCGCATTGGCCTTTGCCTGATCTACCCGTGCCGCGGCTGCCTGCACCTGCTTCTGCGACTGCGCAACCGCCGCCTCGGTACCCTGCACATCGCTCGAACTCGTGCTGACGCTGGTGCGCGACGTGACGCTGGTAATCGGTATATTGACGTTAGCCTGCACATAGGCAGCCTGCGCGCTCGCCAAAGAAGCCTGCGCGTTCTCAAGCGAGACCTGCAAATCCTTTGGATCGATGTCCGCGATCGGAGCACCCGCCTCGACCTTCTGATCGTCCTCCACGTAGACCTTGATCACCTGGCCCGCAATTCGCGAACTTACCTGATACAGATCGCCGTCAACCTGAGCATCATCGGTATTCTCCGTATACGTAGAGCGCCAGTAAAACAGGCCCGCAATCAGCGCCAGCAGCACCACAACGGCGATAATGATGAAGCGCTTGCCCGACTTCTTCGCTGGCGGGTCTTCATCCTTCTGCTGGTCATCATTCTTCTTCGCGTCCTCTCCCTGCTGTGGATCGCCGCCTTTGTCGCCACCTTGCGGCTTGATCTGCACCGTGCCGCTGATCTCCGCCGTCTGCATCTCTTGCTTGCCTTCGCCCTGATTCTGGTCGGCCACAGTTACTTCCCTCCGAGATAATCTTTGTAGTTCGTTTGCGCGATTCCCAGCGCTCGTGCCAGTGATAGCTTGGCTACATTGTGCTGGTAGAGCGCGCTGATGTACTGATCGTTGGCCTGCTCGGTGCCGGTCTGCGCCTGGGAAACGGGAAGGTTATCCGCCACGCCCGCGCGAAACCGCTGCTGCGCCTCGCTCAACGCTTCCTTCGCCAACCCGACGTTCGACTGAGCCGCTTCGACCAGCTTCGCCGCTGCTCTGATGTCCAGAATACTGTCGCGAATTTCCGCGTTTACCTGCTGCACGTCGTCCGAGTAACGCGCCCGCGCCGACTCATACGTCGCCGAAGCCACCTGCGCATCGCCGCGGTCCTTCGCGATCTGCAGGGTCGGCACGCTCACCGTGCCCGTCGCCGTATAGGTGCTGTGCGAGTGCCCCACCGTCGTGCCCAGGTCGCCAAAGTCGCCGCTCGCGCTCGCCGTCGGGTAAAGCTCCGCGTGCGCCGCCGCCTTCAGCGACTCGCCCGCTTTTACCTGCTTGGCCGCCGCCGCCAGATCTTTCCGGCCCTTCAGCGCCTGCGCGAACGCCGCCTCCGGGTCGATCGTGTCGAGCGACTGGTAAGGTTCCGAATCCGTCAGCCTGTACTGCTGATCGAGCGGAAGGCCGATCGTCCGCGCCAGTGCCAGCTTCGCCTTGGCCAAATCGTTCGTCGTCGAGATCAGCGTTTGCTGCTCGTTCTGATAGTCCACCTGTGCCCGCAGCTCATCGAGCCGCGGACTAGTTCCCGCCGCATGAGCCGCGGCCGCCTGATCGAGCGACAGCTTCGAGGTCGCTAGTTCAGCGTTCACTGCTTCGATCCGCGCCTGGTCCGCGATGCACAGCAGATACGCGTTACCCACCGTCAGCACCACCAGATCGCGCGCGTCCTCGGCCGTTAGCTTCGCCGCCTCAAAGCTGTGCCGGGCGGCGATATAGCTCTCCAACGCCTGCACATTCACCAGGCTCTGCGTGAGATAGGCGCGAAAATCGATCACCTGAAAAGGCCCGACGATCGGCTTCAACCCCGGGAACCGCAAGCCGAACGAAGCCAGATTCAGCTGCTCCACTGAGTAGCTCGCCTGCGCGTTCACCGTCGGCAGCAAAGCCTGTAGCTGCTCCAGCCGCTGGCCGCCCGCGCTCTTCTCGTTCGAACTCTGCAAAATCAGACCAAGGTTGTTCCGCAGACCGCGCCGGATCGCCTCGTCCAACGACAAGTCCATTACCCCGCCCGTCGCCTTACCCTCTACCAGCGACCCCTGATACGAATCCTGCGTCACCTGCGCACCGTTCGTTCCCGAGGCGGTGGATAAAGAAGTCTGGGCTGCCGGAATGGTAGAGTTCATCCCCGACGCCGTCGACTGAGCTGGCTGAGCCATCGCCGCGCTTCCGCCCTGTCCCCACGCCGTAGCAACTGGCGCGAACGCAAACACCCCCGCGAACATCGCCGTGGGCAGACAGCGCGCCGCTTTCCTGTACCTCATAGACTTAATGGTTCCTTACCTCAGTTCCGCCAAAAGATAACGCTGCGCACTCCCGGATGTGTGGTCCAGATGCCGCAACTCACTCGACCGGTTATCCATGGGATGCGCGCATCGTCGCCAACTCTTCAAAAAAACGCGGCGCGTAAAATCCGTTTCCACATCTGTGATCCCACGCTAGGACCGCACCTTCCTCATAGCGGGCGTTTGTCGATACACTGCACATCACGTCGCTTCACCTCGGAGAATCCCATGTTTCTAGGCATCGATGTCGGCACCGGCGGCACCCGCGCCCTTCTGATCGACCGCGCGGGCACCGTCCTCGCCTCCCACTCCAGCGACCACCCCGCCATCAGCTCTCCCCACATCGGCTGGGCCGAGCAGAACCCCGAAGACTGGTGGCAGGCCGCCCAAATCGCCATTCGCGCCGTCGTCGCCCGGGCCATAGCGCCCATCGAAGCCGTAGCCCTCACCGGCCAGATGCACGGCTGCGTCATGCTCGACGAGCACGGCGAAGTCCTTCGCCCCGCCCTCATCTGGTGCGACCAGCGCACTCAACCCCAATGCGACTGGCTCACCGGTACCCTCGGTTTCGATCGCCTCATCGAGCTCACCGCGAACCCCGCCCTCCCCAACTTCACCCTCACCAAGCTCCTGTGGGTCCGCGACCACCAGCCCGAGCTCTTCGCCCGCATCCGCCACGTCCTCTGCCCCAAAGACTTCGTCCGCCTCCGCCTCACCGGCGAGTACGCCATCGACGTTCAGGAAGCCTCCGGCACCCTTCTGCTCGACGTGACCAACCGCCGCTGGTCCGAAGAGGTCGCCGCCGCTGCCGGCATCCCCCTCGCCTGGCTTCCGCGCCTCTTCGAGTCCCCCGAGATCTGCGCCCGCATCTCCCCCGAAGGCTCCGCCGCCACCGGCCTCCCCATCGGTACGCCAGTAGCCGCCGGCGCGGGCGACCAGGGAGCCGGAGCCGTCGGCATGGGCATCCTCGCGCCCGGCACCGTCTCCGCCACCATCGGCACCTCGGGCGTGGTTTTCGCCTCTACTGCCGCGCCCACCAAAGATCCCCGCGGCCGTATCCATACCTTCTGCCACGCCTCCCCCGGCCTCTGGCACGTCATGGGCGTTACCAACGGCGCGGGCCTTTCCCTCCGCTTCTTCCGCGACACCTTCGCGCTGGACACCTCCTACGAGGCGCTGCTCGAACAAGCCGCCACCGCACCCCCCGGCTCTGATGGCCTCCTCTGGGCTCCCTACCTCTTCGGCGAACGCACCCCCCACCTCGACCCGGAGGCCCGCGCCGCCTTCGTCGGAATCACCGCCTCCCACGCCCGCGCCCACTTCGTCCGCGCCGTCCTCGAAGGCGTCGCCTTTAGCCTGAAAGACACACTCACCGTCTTCGCCGAACTCTCGATCCCCGTCACCGGCATCCGTCTCGGCGGCGGCGGCGCGCGCGGCTCCCTCTGGCGACAGATCCAGGCCGACATCTACGGTCGCCCCGTGGAGCTGCTAGCCGCCGAAGAAGGCGGTGCCTTCGGAGCCGCCCTCCTCGCCGGAACCGGCATCAACGCCTGGCCCAACGTCCAGGCCGCCTGCGACGCCACCGTCCGCGTCGCCGAAACCATCCCCCCGCAACACGCCGAAACCATGGCCCGCGCCTACACCCAGTACCGCAAACTTTACCCCGCGCTCCGCGAAATCGGCCACGCCTAGCCGGTCTCACTTGTCATTCCACAGCCTGCTTGTTTGTCATTCCGCAGCGAAGCGGAAGAATCCGCTTCTCGCTCATCTTCACCGTGGATGGGGCACCTTTTAGATTGCGACACTTAGCGGGAACTTCAGTGCAATACTGACTGTGCCGACTCAAAGGCGGGACGCTCTTACGGGCACATCCGGGGACACAAGTTTCGCCTTAAAAAGCGAAACGCCCCGGGGGTGCAACCCCGAGGCGCTCCTTTGAGAAAGGTAACGGACCCATGAGACCTATACGAGTCGTATGGGGGAAGTTCATCCTCGATATGCCCGGAGAGATTGTTCTCTTCTTGCTCTTTAAGGCCGCTTCTCTACTGCTTCACAACCTGAACGTGTAACCGTTCGCAACTCCCCTGAGTGGTTCCCGCTATTCAGGGCTTTCACACCATCGACAGAATAACATGATGTCATCTCCACTTAGTTGATGCGGTTTTACCGCACCATATAACTTGGTAGGGGTGTAGAGCGTCGCTGCAGAGAGTCGACCATCCAGCCGCAGACCAGTCATCTATTTATAGACCCAACGTCTACCAAAGCAGTGTCCGGTTTACCGACTTATCAGAGACCGCGCGAAGTGTTCCTAAGAGTCAGTCGGGTTGGGTTACAGTGCCTCGCCAGCAAGAATTCGCTCGGTCGCTGCATTTGCGTTCGCGAACGCAGCACGTTCATGGGAGATTTTCGATATAAGGCTAGCGCCCATCCACAGTTGATAGAGCGTCTGGGCGGTCGCACCCGGAGTTCCGGAGATTGCAATAGAACCGTCAGCCACTCCCTCTTTAAGGACGCGAGAGAGTCGAGAGACAATTGCCGAAGTGCCAACCTTCAGCGCAAGTCGCATATCTTCCGACATATCGGAGACTTCAGCGCCGAGTTTCACCGCTAGACATTTCCCGTTGGGATCGTCGTGCTCCTGGTTTGCTCGGAAAATCCGCCAATATGCGATAAGACGCTCCCGGGCAGTGCGGCCGGGCTCCGATAAAGACGCGTCGATTTGCAGGAGATCTTTCTCAAAGTAATGCTCGATCAAGTCTTTCCCGAAAGCCTCTTTGGAGGCAAAGTAATAATACAATGAGCCCTTTGGGATGCCGGCAGCACCTAAGAGTTGGTTTAGCCCTACCGCTGAGAAGCCTTTCGCGCCCACAATGCGTTGCGCCGTGTCAAGCAGGTGTGTCTTTGCCGCGCTGTTGCGGGAGGTTGGGTCCTTCCGAGCCATCCCTCGATTTTAGTCGTACTTGGGTGAAGTCGATGCGTCTGCACGAGCATCAGGACGCCTACAGCTCTCCTCCGTGTGCCGGGTGCCCACGTCCACGATAATCTCGTCGTTACTAAGGTGGGTTCCGTCCGCGCCACATCGTGCCGCCATCGCCTCAAATCCAAAAATGTGACATCGTTTCAAAGAGGAATCTTCCCTATGCCGCAACAACCCATCCCCACCGCCGTCATCGGCTTCGGCCTCGCCGGACGCGTCTTCCACGCCCCCTTCATCTCCGCCGTCCCCGGCCTCCACCTGGCAGCCATCGTTCAGCGCAAAAGCGACGAAGCCGCACAAGCCTACCCCCAGACCCGTATCCTCCGCTCCGTCGAAGAGGCCCTCGCCGACCCAACCATTCAACTCCTCGTCATCGCCACCCCCAACGACACCCACTTCCCCCTCGCCAAACAAGCCCTCCTCGCCGGCAAGCACGTGGTCATCGACAAGCCATTTGCCGCCACCTCCGCCGAGGCCCGCGAGCTCGTCGACCTCGCCCGTGCCCGCAAACTCACCCTCGCCCCCTTCCACAACCGCCGCTGGGACGGCGACTTCCTCACCCTCCGCAAGCTCCTCGACGCCCACACTCTCGGCCGCATCTCCACCTTTGAGTCCCACTTCGACCGCTTTCGCCCCGTCCCCCGTGAAGGCACCTGGAAGGAGGCCGCCAATCCCGCCAACGGTCTCCTCATGGACCTCGCCCCGCACCTCGTCGACCAGGCCATGGCCCTCTTCGGCACCCCCGAAGCCGTCACCGCCTCCGTCCGCCGCGACCGCGACGCGACCGGCATCGAAGACGCCTTCGACATAACCCTGCATTACCCGCGTCTCCTCGCCCACTGCCGCTCCACCATGATCGCCGCCGACCCGTCCCCCCGCTTCCTCGTCCACGGCACCCTCGGCTCCTTCCGCAAGCACGGCCTCGACCCGCAGGAGCCCGCACTGGTCGCCGGAGCCACCGTTCCGCCCGTCGGCCAAGGCAACTGGCTCCCCGAACCCGCCTCCGCCTGGGGCACCCTCACTCTCGCGCCCGACCCCGCCCAACCCGGCACGCTCACCCACACCCAAGTCGAGACCGAACCCGGCGACTACCGCCTCTTCTACGCCAATGTCCGCGACGCCATCCTTGGTCTAGCTCCCCTCGCCGTCCCCGCCGAGCAAGGCTTCCGCGTCGTCCGCCTCCTCGAACTCGCCCGCCAATCGAGCGAAGAACACCGCACAGTTCCAATCGACTTTTAGCGCGCCTTAGCTTATCTGGTTGTCATTCCCCAAGAAGAATCTGCGTTTGATCATCCCAAAATCGTCGGGTGCCCCACCTTCGCGACGGTCTCATCGTCGCTAAGGTGGGTTTCGGCCGCGCCATAACTCCTTTACTTATTCCTAAAGCAAACCCGTGTGTGAAACCGCTCCGCCGAATGCAAGTCCACGAAATAAGTAACCGGCACACTGTCCAAGGCATCTTCTTAAGCGGAGACCCCCATGCAGACCCGCACCCTTGGCACCTCCCTCCACGTCTCGGCCCTTGGCCTCGGCTGCATGGGCATGAACTTCGGCTTCGGCGTCGTCCACGACGACAACGAGATGATCGCTCTCATCCACGCCGCCGTCGATCGCGGCGTCACCTTCTTCGACACCGCCGAAGTCTACGGCCCCTTCACCAACGAAATCCTCGTCGGCAAGGCCCTCTCGCCGATCCGCGACCAGGTCGTCATCGCCACCAAGTTCGGTATGGACACCACCCCCGGCGGCAAGCCCGGCACCCAGGGCGTCGACAGCCATCCCGACCGCATCCGGCGCGTCGCCGACGAGTCCCTCAAGCGGCTCAAGATCGACGCCATCGACCTCTTTTATCAACACCGCGTCGACCCCGACGTGCCCATCGAAGACGTCGCCGGTACCGTCAAAGATCTCATCGCCGAAGGCAAGGTCAAGCACTTCGGCTTGTCCGAAGCAGGCGCGCAGACCATCCGCCGCGCCCACGCCGTCCAGCCCGTCGCCGCTCTCCAAAGCGAGTACTCCCTCTGGCACCGCAAGCCCGAGACCGAAATCATCCCCACGCTCGAAGAGCTCGGCATTGGCTTCGTTCCCTTCAGCCCGCTCGGCAAAGGCTTCCTCACCGGCAAGATGGACGACACCATCGAATTCTCCTCGAACGACTTCCGCAGCAAGCTGCCCCGCTTCACTCCCGAGGCCCGCAAGGCCAACCAGGTCTTCGTCGACCTCCTCGCCTCTCTCGCCGCCGAACGCAACGCCTCCCCCGCCCAGATCGCCCTTGCCTGGCTGCTCGCCCAGAAGCCCTGGATCGTGCCCATCCCCGGCACCACCAAGCTCCATCGCCTCGAAGAAAATCTTGGAGCCGCCGAGCTCGTTCTCACCACGGACGATCTCCACCGCATCGAGACCGCCGCATCAGAGATTGAAGTGGAGGGTGACCGCTACCCCGCTCACATCGAGGCCATGACTGGACGATGACCGCAGGGCATAGAGGCCGAAACGCTTGACTGGGTTGGTATACTAAACTTATAGGCAGATGTTAAAACGTCGGCCGACGTCCAGTCGCCTAAAGCAAGCTAAGTCTAACGAATAGAATACTTTGTGACTAAAGTGTCTGAAATGAGGGCTTTGCGACGGAGCTATCGCTTAAGTTCAATGAAATGAACACCTTGGGAATTTACAAGAAGAATTTCGTAATCATCCGCCCAGTTTGTACTTCGTCTCCGCCAGCCGGAACATTGGTCGCCACAGCAGCCGGTTCGTCGTCACCACCATCAGCGAGATCAGCACCGTACCCAGTAGCAGCACGGGGAAGTCACCGCTCTCGGTCGCCGCGCTGATCTGCGCGCCCAGCCCCACGGTACGCAGTGTCTGGTTGTTCAGCCGGAAATATTCGGCGATGATGCTCGCGTTCCAAGCCCCGCCCGACGCCGTTACCATCCCGGTCACGAGGAACGGGAAAATTCCTGGCAGGATGACCGTCTGCCATCGCTGCAAGGTTGAAAACCGAAAGAGCGTCGCGACTTCCTTCATGTCCGTTGGGATGGCCAAAGCACCCGCGATCACGTTGAAGAGGATGTACCACTGCGTACCCAGCAGCATCAGCGCGATCGATCCGATCCCGAGCCCGCCACCAACCCGCACCAGCATCAGCAGGATGACCGGAAACAACGCCGTCGCGGGAACCGACGCCGCGATCTGCGCTAGCGGCTGCGCGATCTTCGCAAGGCGCGGATGAAAGCCGATGGCCACGCCCACGGGAATCGTCCACGCCGCCGCCAGCAGCAGCGACAGGTTGACCCGTCCGAACGTCGCCGCCGCGCCCTTCAGCAGCTCAACATACTGCGCCGCCCGCACCGGACGCAGCAGCCCAACCGTGTGCCGCGCCAGCACCAGGACCAGCGCCGCCGCGACGACAACCGCCACCCACGCGATCACCTGCGAGGACGCTCCGGCGCGACTCATGGTGGGCCTCACGTGGACTCGTTCCGTACGCCGGCGGGCTAGCGCGGCATACATCCGTTCTCCCAGCGGCTCGGTCGTATGCCGGCGCAGCGCCGCAAGAGCATTTGAGTGCGTCAGCAGATGCAGCACCGGCGACACCACCCGTTTCGAGCTCTCCACCTGCTCGAACTTGAACTTGTCCGACCACGCGATCAGCGGCCGCCATACTAGCTGATCGGTCGCCACGATGATCGCGATCATCGTGATCAATCCATAGGCGATGGCCCGGCCGTTGCCTTGGTCCGCCGCCGTTTGCAGGTATGATCCCAATCCCGGCAGCCGGAAGTCCCGCGACCGGAAGTGGAACATCTCGCATGCCATCAGGAAGAACCACGCGCCCGCGACCGACATGATGGAGTTCCACACCAGCCCAATCGCCGCGTAAGGCAGCTCCAACTGCACCAGCCGCTGCAACGGCGAAAAGCGGTAGATCGCCGTCGCCTCCCGCAGCTCGCGCGGGATGCTCTTCAGCGACGAGTAGAAGGAGAACGCCATGTTCCACACCGCGCCGGTAAAGATCAGCACAATGGCTCCCAGCTCGACGCCAAGATGCCGCGTCGGGAACAGTCCCACCATAGCCAGCATCACGCCGGGCAGAAAACTCAGCACCGGAATCGATTGCAGGATGTCGAGCACCGCAATCATGAACGGCTCTACGCGTGGACTATACGCTGCTGTATAGCCATACCCGATGGCGAACGCAAGGCTGAGGAGATACGCGAACCCAATCCGCACCACGGAGTAGAACGAATAGAGCGGGAGCGAGCCCGGGCTAAGCGAAACCACCATCTGCACGTTCGGCGGCCCGGCCCAGAACTTGGCGATCAACACAACGCAATAGAACGCCGCCAGTCCGATCGCCGCGACGGCGAGATCCAACACAACCGGCCACGAGCGCTTCAGCACCTGCGACCGCGCCAGCGTCTCCCGTCCGCGGCTATAGCTTGGAAAGGCGATCAAGCGTCGATCTCCGCCATCGCCTCGTTCCCGTGCACCAGCTTCTCAGCGCGCATGAACCGCCGGCGCGAGGCGTCGAAGTCGAACAGCTCCGCATATCGGCCCCAGTTGATGGCCGTCTCCAGCTGCCGCAACGTCTCGTCTTCGGTGAACTGCTCGTCCAGCATGTCATGGAAGAACTCCTCCGACACTGTGCCGTCGCTCTTCGCCTCGATGGCCCGCACGATCTGCCGCAGCAGAAGCACGTTCTCGACCGCCGCCGCGCGGAACAGCTCCTTCTGCCGCAGAATCTCGGAGTTCGCGTAGTCCGCGCCCGTTGCGGTAATCACCGCGTCGCCCTCCGTGACCGTCAAAAAGCCGAGCAGCTGTGCCGCGTCCACAATCGGCAACAAGTCGTCGATCTCGAAACCCAGATCGTCCGCCAGACGATAGATGTCTTCCTTGCCGTCATGGTCGAGCACGAGCTCCAGCAAGCCCGCAATCCCTCCCGGGCGAGCGTGAGGCAGCATCTGATAATGCGCCTTCCGCTCGGCCTTACCCGCGGGCGTGGTTGGCAGTTCCGGCGGTTTTGCGTCCGGCTGCGTCAGCACCTTGTAGATGTAGTCAACCAGCTGCGTAAAGCCGGGTGCCTTGCGGTCGCGCGGATGCGGCAGCGTCACCTTGAAATCCGTCCGGATATGCCCTGGGTTGCGCCCCAGCACAATGATGCGGTCGGCGAGCAGCACCGCCTCCTCGATGTTGTGCGTCACGATAAAAATCGCTTGGGTCGGGATCGTCTTCTTCTGCCACAACTCCAGCAGCTCCGAGCGCAGGTTCTCCGCCGTCAGCACGTCCAGCGCGGAGAACGGCTCATCCATGAACAGGACTTCGGGCTCCACCACCAGCGCGCGCGCGAAGCCGACCCGCTGGCGCATGCCGCCCGAAAGCTCCTTTGGGTACGCACCCTGAAATCCGTCAAGCCCGACCGTATCGAGCATTTTCAGGCTCTGCCGCCGCCGCTCGGCCGCCTCCACCCCGCGCGCCTTCAATGGAGCTTCCACATTTTCCAGCACCGTCAGCCAGGGGAACAGCGCGAAGCTCTGAAAGACAATGGAGACGTTCACCTCGGCGGTAGCGATCGGCTGCTCGTGCCAAAAGACCTCGCCCGCCGAGGGTACGGAAAGCCCGGTCAGCATTCGCATCAGCGTCGATTTACCCGAGCCCGACGGCCCCAGCAGCGCGACAATCTCGCCCGGCACAATCGACAGGTCAGTCGCCGAGATTACCTGAATGCGGTTCTCGCTCGGTTGGGCATAATATTTTTCAACGCGCTGTGCGCGGATGATGGCGTTCTGCATAATAGAAAGGAACGATTACTGATCGCGAGGACGGCCTGCCTAGGGGACATCCGCCTTCGGTCAGCGTATCATTGCCAAGCGCACCATGGTGTAAACGATCTTCCGCCTGTATCGCTGAAGGCTGTACTCTGTATCAGAATTGAGGACATTCCGCATGACCGAAACAGCCACTCCCGCCAAGCCGCGCGTCCTGGTCGCCGACGACGAGCAGGTGATCGCCAACACGCTGGCCATCATCCTCAACCAGGCCGGCTTTGAGGCGCGCGCCGTCTATAGCGGCGAGAAAGCGCTTGAAGCGCTCGAAACCTTCCATCCAGACATGCTCATCTCGGACGTCATCATGACTGGCATGACGGGCATCGAGGCCGCCATCGCCACTCGCCAGAAGATGCCAAAGTGCAAGATCCTGCTGTTCTCCGGTCAAGCTGCAACCGCGGATCTTTTGGAGAAGGCCCGCTCTCAAGGACACGAGTTCGAGATCCTCGCCAAGCCCGTACATCCGACCGACCTGCTCGCCAAGCTCCGCGCTTAGCTCCGTTTCCGGTCTTTGATCCGCACCGCCGGTACACCCGCATAGACCGTCCACGGCTCTAGATCACGCGTCGCCACCGACCCTAACCCCAGCACCGCTCCGGCACCCACATTTACCCCCGGCGCGACCGATGCACGAGCGCAGATCCACGCGCTCGCGCCAATCTCCATCGCATACGCCAGCAGCGGGAACACGGGATCGTCGAAGTCGTGCGTCGCTCCACAGACATACGCCTCCTGCGACAGGATCGCGTGCGAGCCGAAACGCATGGGCGCGGGGTTGTAGATCTCCGCGCCATCCGCTGCCGTCACCTGATTGGCGCAGAACAGGTTCCATGGTGCCCACACCTTCGACCTGGGATAAAAGTGGCAGTTGGGTCCCATGGTCGCGCCAAAGAGACGCAGCAGCATGGCCCGCCATCCATGCAACGGTCGCGGCGACGTGCGGTACAGCAGTGCCCAACAGATGTTCCAGGCGAGACGCCGTGCTTTGTTAGCGCGCGAAAACGCCGGACGCAGGTACGGATCGGCCGCCGTCTCGGAGGCGATATGCTCCGCCGCGTTATAGTGAGCCTGCTTAGCCACGCACAGCCTCGCTCCCGCTCAAGGGTTCAAAGACGCGCACGATCTGCTCCGCGTTCCTTCGCATATCGTAGCGCTCCAGGAACATCTTCCGTGCTTTGACCCCCATCGCATTCCGAGCCGCGGCCGGCATTGCAATCCACTCTTCCATCAGCCGCAAGGTTCCTTCCGAAGTGTCGTCGGCCATCAACCCCGCTCCCTCGGCCGCTACATCCGGCGCAATGTTCACTTTGTCGGACAACAGCACAGGACGGCCGCACGCCATGGCTTCCGCGACGGCAAGCCCGAAGTTTTCCTGATGCGACGGCAGGATGAACGCATCCGAAGCGAAGAACGCCCCCCATTTCGCGCGTCCTTCGAGCATCCCGGTCCAGTGGACGCGCCCGCCCAGGCCAGCTTCGGAGAGTTCGGCCATCAACTCCGCGCGCCATCCTTGCGGATCGGGCCCAGCCATGACCAGGTCAAGACTGGGGTCGAGGTCCGCGCAGCAGTGAAAGGCTTTCATCAGCAGATCACAGCCTTTCTTGGGGTGGATGCGCCCAAGAAACAGGAGAAAACGCCGCCCTCGCACCTTCGGAGAGACCGCCCAGAAAGCCTCCCGTGCGGTTGCCGCGTCTTCTTGCGGCCCTGTCGCGCCGAACGCCACAACATACGGCTTCCAGCTGTGAAGCCAGAAACTCTGCCGCGCCAGCCGTTCCTCCGCCGCGCACGTAAACAGCACACGATGCGCCGCGCGCAACACCCAGAACTCGGCCGCCAGCCACCACAGCCACTTCTTCAAATGCTTCAGCGGGAAAGCTCGCTTGAAATAGGGGTCGAGCATCCCATGCGTAAACACCACATAGGGCTTGCTTCCGCTAAACGCGCGCCACGCCGCATAGCCCGGATAGATCCAGAGGCCATGCACAAAAACGCCATCGAAGCGCTCACGGTTTGCTCTCAACCAGGGCAGCAGTCGCGGACTATACTCCAGCAGCCGTCCATGCGGCCCCAGCGGATGCACAGCAAACGGCATCCCCGACAAGAACGCCGAAGCCGGATCGTCCACCGAGACCACTTCGTGCGTGTACTCCGCCGGACTAAACTCGATCAGCGCCCGTATGGCTTCCGACACGCCGCCGGCTTTCGGATCGATCGTCCCGACCACATGGAGAATCCGCCGCGCAGGCATAGCCTCTATCTCCCGAGCGCGACCAGGATCAACGACACGATGCTATTGATGGCACCGAAGCCGCCGTTGTTCACGAGAGCCTTGTAGAACGTCGACGGCAGGTACACAATATCGTCCGCCTGCAAGATCGGGTCCGGCACCTTGCCATGCATCACGGCCTGAATGTCCGTCTTCACCACCAGGCGCTCGTTGCCCACCGTACGGACAATGCGGAGGTCTTTGTAGTTAGCCTCAAAGAGAACGCCGCCACCAAGCGCCGTGGCCTGCATCAACGTGAGCGGCGAGTTCTGCTGAAGCGGAAATGCTCCCGAGTTGCGGAAGGATCCCAGCAGATAGATGACGCCGGTCCTCGGCACCACGACCGTATCGCCGGCAAACACAGGTACGTCGGCGCGCGCACTACGGGCGGGATCGGTTCCCAGATCGACGATGATCGGCTGCCGCACGTCGGGACGATTGATGATGATGGTATGGCTTGCGGTCGCCGGAAACTGCCCCGCCGCCGAGAGCACGCTGAACAACCCGCGACGCCCGAGCACCGGGATCACGCCATGCATCTCCCCGCTGACCGTCACTACCTGGTTGGGAGAATCGGTGAGCTGCATCGTCACCTGCGGATTCGTGTACATGCCGGCGGTCTTCAGCCGCTCCGCGATCAGGTCCGCCGCCTGGTGCAGCGTCAGTCCCAATACAGGCACCGAGCCGATCAGCGGAATCTGCAACGAACCATCCAGGCCCACGCGCTCCGGGGTGGTGAAGTTCGGCACGTCGTAGAGATGCACCGTCAACGAGTCGCCTACCATGATCTGAATGGCTTTATCCGCCGGATAGAGCACTGCCGGATCGGTCGTCGGGCTAACCGGCGTGTTGATGCTGCCGGTTTGCAGCGAAGGCCCGCTGAATTGAGCATGGAGCGGAGCCACGCAGACCCCGAGCAACACGGCGCAGCGCAGCACCTCCCTGCCTATCCTTGCGGCGATCGTCTCCGAAAGCTTCATCGTTAGCTCCTCTTGCTCTTCTTCCGGCTAGACGACCCAGACTGGGCCTCCCAGCTGTCGGAGTCGATGCTGGAGTAGGAATAGCCCGAGTAGCCGTAGTAGCCGTAGTACTCCGGCGCGTTCAGGTCGACCGCGTTCAGCACGATGCCCGTCACCGGCGCGCCCGCTCGCAACAGCAGATCGCGCGCCCGGCGCACCACGTGTTTGCTCGATTTCCCATGCCGGATGACCAGGGCCACGGCGTTGGCCATCCGCGCCAAGAGAATGCCGTCCGTCACCGAAAGCACCGGCGGCGAATCGATCACAATGTGCGTATACAGTTTGCCGCATTCAGTAAGCAGGTCCACGAATGCCTGCGAGGTGAGCATCTCCGTCGGGAACGGGGGCACCGGACCGCTAGGCAAGATGTGCAGATTGGGCACTTCGGGGATGCGCTGTACAGTATTTTCGAGCAGCGTTGCTCCGGTGAGCAGTGTCGTCACGCCGACCTTGCCGTTCAACCCAAAGCGATGATGCACATTGGGCCGGCGGAGATCGGCGTCAATCAGCAGCACGCTCGTGTCACCCTGTGCCAGCACACACGCGAGATTCGAAGCGGTGGTCGTTTTGCCCTCGGAAGGCGTGGCGCTGGTGAAGACGATGATCTTTGGCGGACTGCCCGTAGTCGAGAGCAGAAGCGAGGTCCGAAGCGAGCGGATCGCCTCCGCGAACTGCGATTTCGGCTGCGTCAGCACGCTGATGTTGCGCTGTGCCGTACTCAGGTTGGGCAAGTTGTCGGTGGTCGACTTCCGCGCGCGCGGGATGATCGCCAGGGAGGGCAGCTGTGTAATCTGTTCGATCTCCGCAATGCTCCGCAGGCCCGTGTCCAGGCTTTCCAGCAGGAACGCCAGGCCCGCGCCCGCCATCAAGCTGAAGATCAGCGAGATGATGATGATCGTCGATTTTGGCTGAAGGGTTGGGTTCGCTGGAGGCATGGCCGGATCGACCACATCGATCTCCAGCGACTCGAGACCCGCCTGCACCCCGGCCGTTCGCAGCCGCTGCCGCAGCGCGTCGTACAGCGCCCGGTTCGACTCATACTCCCGCTGCCGCAGCGTGTACTGCACCAGATCGTCGCGCAGCTTGTAGGCGTTGTTTTCCTCTGTGTTCAACGTGGCGGTCGTAGCATTCTCACCGCTGCGAGCAATGAGATAGCTCTCACGCGATGCCATCAGCATCCGCTTCTGCTCCACGACGAGCTGCCTCTGCAACTCGTCTATCTGTTGCCGCAAGCCGACAAGTGTCGGGTTATTCGGCCCCAGAGTTGTCGATTCCAGCGCATAGTTCGCCTGCAGACTGGCAAGCTGACTCCTCAACCCTTGCACGGCGTTCGAACCCGAACCGGCGTCGCTCCCGTTGGCCGTTCTCGCGCCTCGGCTGGAAGAACCCGACCCGGACGAATACGAACCGACCGTGCCCGCGCCGCTGGTTCCATTGCCCAGACCGGTCACGCCGGTTGAAGAAGATCCCATACCGCCAGTACCCAAGCCGCTTGAGCCCAAGCCGCTTGAACCCGAACTGCTCCCGCTATATCCAGAACCCGATCCACCGCTTGAAAGCGAACCTATTGGTATATCGGAGCTCGAAGGGTCCACCGCGTTCGCGCCCATCCCGCTCAACGTTCTATACCGCGCCTCCGCCAGGATGCGCGCAATCCGGGCTTCGTTCGATGCCCGCGCAAGGTCTTCCACGCCGGTCACAATCTGGCTATGCGTCGGGTCCAGACCGATAATGCCCAGCCGCTTCTGCACATCGATCATGGCCTCTTCCGAGGTTTCGACCTGGTGCTTCAAATCGTCCAACTGCCCGGAAAGCCACTGCGACACGCGCTGCGTTGACGCATATCGCGTCTCGTAGCTGCGCTGCTGGTAATCCGCGATCAGCCTGTTCACAATGTCCGCCGACAGCTTGGGGTCCAGACTGCTGTAGCTGATCGTAATCAGATCCGTCTTAAGGACCAGCGCAACCTTCAAACCACCTTGCAAAGTACCCACAGCCGCTTGCCTGATATTAGGATCGTCCAGCGAGTAATGCGGAGCTGGCCCCTTGCCCGGTTTGCCGAAGAAATACGGCCGATTCGGCAGGTCGAGATCCTTGGCCACCGTCAGCAGCAGCGCCTCACTCTGCAAAATGTTCACTTCGGTCGTCAGCTTGTTGCCGCTATCCATGTTGTAGATGGCGTTAACACGATACTCATTCGAGGACCCGGTCCGCACCTGAATGCGTCCTGTCGCCTCATACATCTTCACTTGCGAGGTAGCTTTGTAGATGCCGTACAGGAGACCCAATAAGGCGCACAAGATCACCACACCGCGGCGTTTCCTGAGGGTGATGAGAACTTCGGACAGGCTCGTCTCGGAGGCGCTTGTGCCAAACTCCGTAGATCGCGCGCCAGCAGAACCCACCGCCGGCGGGATGGATGTTCCTTGAGAAGCCATTCACCTTAGTGTACGCGACTCCGATAAGGGACGAAACCAAATCGAAACCACCGTAACCACAGAGCTTGATTCTCCCGTTCCAGATTCGTCACAGCGGCTAAACTGGAGTTCGTACCCGTACCTGAGACTTCCGCAGCCACCCAAAGGGGAACCAGTGCCAGAGTTTACGAATCAACCAATCCCGATCGCCGTCGTCGGTTCCGGATACGTCGGCCTGGTCGCCGCCGTCTGCTTCGCCGAGATGGGCCATGACGTCATCTGCGTCGACAACGATGAGCGTAAAGTGGCCGCCCTCCGGGGTGGAGACACCCTCATCCACGAGAACTATCTGCCCGAACTCCTCGGCCGCTACCGCAACACCAAAGTCCGCTTCACCACCGATCTTGCCGAGGCCACCGAAAAGTGCGACGCCATCTTTATCGCCGTCGGCACCCCGCAGTCCGAGACCGGCGACGCCGACCTCTCCTACGTGGAAGCCGTTGCCTGCGAGATCGCCCGCCATCTCACAAGCTACAAAGTGATCGTCGAGAAAAGCACCGTTCCCGTCTACACCAACGAGTGGATTCGCCGCTCCATCGAGCGCAACGGCGTCGCCCGCGAGCTCTTCGACGTTGTCTCCAACCCCGAGTTTCTGCGTGAAGGCACCGCCGTCGCCGACTTCCTCCACCCCGACCGTATCGTCGTCGGCGCGGACTCCGAGCGCGCCGCGAAGATCCTCAATGCCATCTACGCTCCCCTCACCGGAGGCGGCTACTACACCCGGGAGGATCACATCAAAGGCTCGTGCAGCACCTCCGCTCCGCCGCCCCTGCTCAACACCTCCACGAAGTCCGCCGAGATCATCAAGCACGCCTCGAACGCCTTCCTGGCCGTCAAAATCTCCTTCATCAACGCCGTCTCCAACCTCTGCGAGGCCACCGACGCCAACGTCGAGCAGGTCGCGCGCGGCATCGGTCTCGACAGCCGCATCGGCCCCAAGTTCCTCCGACCCGGCATCGGCTATGGCGGCTCCTGCTTCCCCAAGGACGTCGCCGCCTTTCGCACCGTCGCCGATCAGCTCGGCGTCGACTTCTCTCTCCTCCGCGAGGTCGAACGCATCAACGTCACGCAGAAGAAGCGCTTCCTGGCCAAAGTCCGCTCCGCCCTTTGGACCCTCCGCGGCAAGAGGCTCGCCGTGCTCGGCTTGGCCTTCAAGGGTGAGACTGACGACATCCGCGAGTCGCCCGCCATCGACCTCATCGAGATGTTGCTCGCCGAGGGCTGCACCGTCGCCGCCTTCGATCCCGCCGCCATCTCCCGCACCGAGGCCGAGCTTCCGCCCGGCCCGTGCCTCCGCTACGCCACTGACGCCTTCGACGCCGCCAAAGACGCCGACGCCCTGCTCATCCTCACCGACTGGGCCGAGTTCGCCACCATCGACCTCGCCAAGCTCTACGCCACACTGCGTTACCCCATCATCATCGACGGCCGCAACCTGTACGATCCTGCCGTCATGCTCAAGCATGGCTTCACCTACCTGAGCATCGGTCGCCCCGCAGCATACCCCAACCGCGACCTCACGTCGCCCACACCGGGAAGCGGCCCCAAGCACTAACCCGGGTGCCACCTTTGCGACGACCTTCTCGTCGCCAACCGGGTGCCCCACCTTCGCGATGGTTTCATCGTCGCTAAGGTGGGTTCACGCCACTGATTCATAAGGAAAATGAATGTCCCACATCCTCGTCACCGGAGCCGCCGGTTTCCTCGGCTCCCATCTCACCGATCTCCTTCTCGCGGAAGGCAACACCGTCGTCGGCGTCGACAATCTCTGCACCGGCAACCCGGCCAACCTCGCTCATCTGACGAACGAACCGCGCTTCTCCTTCGTCGAGCAGGACATCTGCCAGCCCTTCGATCTCGGCCCCGTGGACTACGTCTTCAACTTCGCCTCCCCCGCTAGCCCGGTAGACTACGACCGCCTCGGCCCCGAGACCCTCCTCGTCGGGTCGAACGGCACCGTCAACACACTTGAGATCGCGAAGAAGCACAACGCCGGCTACCTTCACGCCTCCACCTCCGAGTGCTACGGCGACCCCGAAGTCCATCCCCAGGTCGAGACCTATTGGGGCAACGTGAACCCCATCGGCCCACGCTCGGTCTACGACGAGGCCAAACGCTTCTCGGAAGCCACTGTCACCGCCTACCACCGCTACTACAAGGTCAACACGCACCTCGTCCGCATCTTCAACACCTACGGCCCGCGCCTCCAGGCCAACGACGGTCGCGTCATCTCAAACTTCATGATGCAGGCGCTGCGCGGCGAACCGTTGACCATCTACGGCGACGGCCTCCAAACCCGAAGCTTCTGTTTTGTCTCGGACCTGATTGACGGCATCGTGAAGCTCTCGAAATCCACCGAGCACCTCCCCGTCAACATTGGCAACCCGGTCGAGTTCACCATGATCGAGTGTGCCCACGAGGTCCTCGCCGTGACCGGGTCCAAGTCCACCCTCGTTCACAAGCCGCTCCCCAAGGACGACCCCACCCGCCGCCGCCCCGACATCACACGCGCCCGCAACCTGCTCGGCTGGGAGCCCAAGATCAAGCTCCGCGAAGGCCTCGAGAAGTCTCTCGCCTACTTCCAGGCCTGCGTCAACGCCTGAGCAAACCCGCAGTTTGCGTCCAGGCGTCCCTGCTTTCTGGTTGCATTGTCTCAGCGACTCGCAGTTTGCGTCCAGATGTCTTCGCTTTTCTGGTTGTCATTCCCCGAAGGGAATCTGCGTTTCCCGCCGCCGCCATTCGTCTTTAGCCAAGTCACTCTACTTGACAAATCCACAACCCGAAACACCCCTCAAGTGAGAGCCGCGCAAGACATCAAAAGGGTGATCACTAGATAACCCTTTTCTTTTGTTAGATCACGCACCAAGAACCGAAACAATTTCTACGGCTGGATGACAATCTTCATCGATCCGGGCTGGGGATTGGACGCCAACTCAATCCCCGCCACCGCCTCCTCCAGCGAGAACCGGTGCGAGATGAGCCGGGTGAGATCGAAGGTCCCGTCCAGATAGCCGTCGAACACCAGCCGCTCTACCACCCCATTTACCGCCACCGACGAGCTATACGACCCCATCAGCGTCTTCTCGTCCATGCACACAGCCGCCGGATCGAACTCCGCCTCCCCGTGCTGCGTGGCCGCAAACAGCATCACGCGTCCACCCGGCCTGACCGCATCCATCGCGACCTTGATGAGCGGGTCACCCCCCACCGCCAGCAGCGCCACATCCACCCCGCGCCCCTCGGTCGCCGCCTTGCACGCCGCCACCACATCGCCCCGCGCATCAAGTGGATGCGCCAGCCCAAACCCTGCCGCCACCGCATGGCGCTCCGGGTACAGGTCGCTGGTCAGCACCGTCGCCCCCGTCCGCTTCGCAAGCGCTGCCAGCATGATGCCGATAGGCCCCTGCCCGATCACCAACACCGTCTCATCCGGTTTGAGATCGAGCATGGAGATCGCTTTATAGCAAGTATTCGTAGGCTCGATAAACGCCGCCTGCTCAAACGGCACCCCGTCGGGAATCTTCACCAACCCGCCGCGCACAATCCAGTCCATCACCCGGATGTACTCCGCAAACCCCCCGCCCGAGGGCACAAACCCCGCCGTACATCCCACCTTCTTATAGACCTCGCACTGCGCGAACGTCCCTTTGCGGCAGTAATAGCACTCTCCACACGGGATGTGGTGGTAAGCCATTACCCGCTCCCCCACCGCAAACTCCTCAACGCTCGCCCCGATCGCCGCAATTGTCCCCGCCATCTCATGCCCAAACACCCGCGGTGCCGAGTGCGATCCCGTATGAATCTTCTTCAAGTCCGTCCCGCAGATGCCGCAGGTGTCGATCCGTACCAGCACCTCGCCCGGCCCAATATCCGGCACCGGCACCGTCTCCACTCGCACCTCGTCCACATCGCGATATACCGCCGCTCGCATCGTCTTGGGCACTGAAACCAACACCATCTACGCCTCACTCCCTTGTCTGTCATTCCGCAGCGAAGCGGAGGAATCCGCTTTCTCCACTCCCCCGGCCAGCATCGCCTTCACTCCAGAGGCCATCTCCTCCGCCGCAGCCGCGCTCGCACGCCCCAGCCGCACCAACGCCACCCAATGCCGCGGCCTCACTGCCACATAGCCGACAAAGGCCGCCATCCGCATCTGCCCGCTCAGATCGATAAAGCGGTTGAAATCCGGAAGCCGCGCCCCCGCCTCATCCGAGATCCCCTTTACACACTCCACCGGAATGCCCCGCATCATCGCCATCCGCACCACCGCCGCCGACTCCATATCGACCATCGCCCCGCCATACGTCGCGGCTAACCGTCGCTTCTCCGACCCGTCCGCGACACGGGCGGTACTTACCAACACTCGTCCTTCACGGCCCAGCTCGAACCGTTCTCCTGTCTGTGCGTCCAAAACCGCTGAAGCCAGGAAACTCTTCCCCACCGGCAGCGCTTCATCCAAAGCGCCAGCCCATCCGATCGAGAACACACGATCGACTCTGCCACCGGCCTCAGCCTCCGCAAACGCGCGCCGCGCCGCTTCTCCACCCATCCCCGCGCACACCGCAACCCACTCCTCGCCCGGTCCACCTACCCACATGGACACCGTTTTAGCCGAGGTCTGTACCCGCCGCCATCCCTTGACCAACGGCTTCAACTCTCCCGGCAGCGCCGCAATGATCGCGACCCTCACGGCTTGGGAGCGTACCCGTGCTCCAAAAACCAGTCGATGGCTGCCCGCAGCGCGTGGTAGACCGGCACCACTTTAAAGCCCAGCTCCTCGACCGCTCTTGCCGACGAGGCAAACATCATCTTCTTTCCCATACGCACCGCCTCGACCGTGGCGCGCGGCTCCTTACCCCGTAACCTGCCGGTCACCAGCTCGTCGAAGAAGGCAAACGTCATCGCCACGCCATGCGGCACCTTCAACTTAGGCGAAGGCAGCCCCGTAATCGATGACATGCGGTCGAGAATCTGCTTCAGCGTTAGATTCTCTCCGCCCAGGATGTACCGCTCGCCTGGCCGCCCACGTTCAACTGCCGCCACGTGCATCGCAGCCACCTCGGCCACATCCACCAGGTTTAACCCCGTATCCACATACGCGGGAAACTTGCGGTTGAGGAAGTCCACCACGATCCGCCCGGTCGGCGTCGGCTTCGCATCCCCCGCGCCGATGGGCGTGGTCGGGTTGAGGATGATGACGTGCTGCCCCGCCCGCGCTGCCGCAATCGCCTCCTGCTCGGCGAGAAACTTCGACCGCTTGTAGTGCCCGATCATGTCCGCCAATTCAACCGGCGAATCCTCATCGACGATCGTCCCGTCCGCCAGGAAGCCCATGGTCGCCACGCTCGACGTATAGACCACGCGCTGGATGCCTACCTCTCGCGCCAGCCGCAGCAATTCTCGCGTCCCATCCACATTCGCCGCGTACATTTCTTTGGGATCGCGCACCCACAGCCGGTAGTCCGCCGCCACATGGACTAGCGCATCACATCCGGTCAGCGCCGTTCGCAACTCTTCGGGCGAACGCAGATCGCCTCGGACCAACTCCGCATCCAGCCCCTCAAGCCCTTCCGTCCGGCTGGTAGCCCGCGTCAGCAGCCGCAGCGACGCGCCCTCCGCCGCATACGCCTGAGCCACATGCCCGCCCACAAATCCCGTAGCCCCAGTGACGAAGACCCGCACCTACGCCGCCGCTTCCGCCAGCACAAAGTCCACAATCGCGTTTACATGAAGCGCGGTCGTGTCGAACACGGGAAAGCCCGGCAGATCGTCCTGACTGATCAGCAGAAAGATCTCTGTACACCCAAGAATTACCCCCTGTGCCCCACGCGCCCTCAGCCCGGCGATCGCTTCCAGATACATCGCCTTTGTCTCGGCCTTCAGCTCGCGCCTTACAAGTTCATCGAAGATCACGCGGTCCACCGCGACCGCCTCCTCATGGACCGGCGGCATCACCTCAACCCCAAACCTCTCCCGGTACCGCGCCGCGAGTTCCGGCGACTCCATCGTCGGCAGCGTGCCCAGCAGCGCAACGCGCGTCAGCCCCGCAGCCTGGATCGCCGCGCCCGTAGGATCGGCAATATGGAGGAACGGCGTCGCGCGGCCGTCCATCAGCGGAACCACTGTCCTATGCATCGTGTTCGATACACACACAATGACATCCGCTCCGGCCGCCTCCAACCGGCCCAGCTTTTCGCTTAGATAGACGTTCGCCAGGTCCCAACGATCGTTGCGAATAAACCACTCGATGTTGCCGAAATTAACCGACACGATGACGATCTCGCCGTTATCCCACTCGCCGTGCCGCGCATTCAAGCCCTCGTTCAGCAAGCGGTAGTACTCCCCCGTAGCCTGGTTGCTCATCCCACCCAGCACACCGATCGTCTTCTGCGCCAAGGGACGACCTAACTCAGGTTCCATGTATCTTCCTTCTCCCTGATATGACTGTCTCTGGTTACGTAGTTACTACAGCAACAGCTGGACGCACTGCAACTTTGTCCTTCAGTAAATCGGACTCAAATATCTGGACTACAAAATCAGCTTTCAACTTCAGCCTGTTAGAAGTAGCTTTGCCACGATGCTCCGGCGGCGTTCCTTTTATAAACTCCACAACTCCCACCATTTTATTCTGCTCTTGAACATACTGGACTCCCGGTAAATTATCAGCGTCTCCTGATATTACAATAGCTACATCGTAATTTGATTGAAGAGCTACCATATCAACAGCTAAAGCTGTGTCAAGTCCTTTTTCTGCCAAACTCCGTTCGACGAAATTTACCTTCCAATGAGCAACGGCGCGGATATCGATGAAATCAGTGCTTGTAAGGACTGCATGATGAAACTTCTTCATGCCTTCCAGCACTTGGAGCTTGTCTTGGTACCACGATTTACATTCAATCCAAAAGTCTTCCCAAGCTTGCTTCGCAACCAAACTTTGATCTTTTGTTCCAAGTTTCTTGCCAGCTTGAGCTGCAAATTCAGCCTTGATAAGGCGCGCTGAATTAAATTGTTTTTCTATAAACGATATAGTTTGCGAACTGGACAAGTCCCAGTCGTCTATGGCACCTACTTCATACCAGTAAACTCGTCTTAACTGAGTGAGAGGAGCCGTATTTGGGATTAACGAGTGATGCCAAGTTTCCACAGCGCAGCGCATGATGTGTAAATAAAACGCCTCGTAGTTCTTGATTTGCAAGTCAAGATGTTTCATTGATCCAAAGAGATTAGAGCCGTCAACAAAGAAAGCGAATTTGGTAGGTTGAGGCATTACTCCAGCCGCTCCGGCTCAATCTGGATGTTCCGCTCCCCCGCCGCCTTCTTCTCCCAATACTTCTTCACCCAAGCCTCGAAGCTCCGGCCCGCCGCCGTATCGCGGCCCGTAAACGCCAGCGCGGCCACATCGGCATAAGCAATGTTCACCTTGCCACCCCCGTTTGTGGGCATGATCCGCACCATGGAGTCGCGCAGTGTCGCACCCAGCCGCCGGTCGAACAAATATCCCTGCACCACGCCGCCATCCTTCAGCGTCACCGTAATATCCCCGCGATAGTCGAACGCCTTCTCCAACGCGTCGCGAACCTCAGCCTCGTTGGCGAGCGCCGGAATCCATCCCTCGAGCTGCTCCCGCTCCCGCCCAGCGGCAACCTCCTGCTCATCGGGCGCTTCATGCGAAAGCTGCTCCATCTTCGCGCCTTCTTGCGTGTCTGTCGCCATCGTCAATCTCCCGAGACTTCCTGCAACTCCGCCGCGTTATGCGCCGCCGCCGGGTCTCTCTTCGCCAGATCGGCAATCTGTACCAGCGGCAAGTGCTGCGGACGAGGCCACTCGTTCAGCAGCTTCTCCGCATCCGCATCCTTATACAGCGAGGGAAACACATACTTCTTGGCTGTCTCAAAGAACCCCGCCAGCGAACTGAAGTTGTAGTCCACCGCCGAAGCCTCATGTCCCGAATGCACCATGCAATTCGCGCAGCGTGGATTGCCACTCTTCGCCCCGTAGTTCGCCCATTCCGTCGCTTCCATCAACTCCTGGAAGGTATCGGCGTAACCATCTTGAAGCAGGTAGCATGGCTTCTGCCAGCCGAAGATGGAGAACGTCGGCATCCCCCACGGCGTACATTCAAAGTTCTGCTTGCCCATCAGAAACTCGGCAAACAGAGGATGCGTGTTGAACTGCCACTCCTTCTTGCGGTTGGATAAGATCGCGCGAAACATCCGTCGCGACCGTGCCTTCCCGAGGAAATGGCTCTGGTCGGGCGCCTTGTCGTAGGTATAGCCGGGGGAGACCATCATGCTCTCCACACCCGCCGCAGTTAGTTCGTCGAAGTGCGCCCGCACACTGTTCGGGTCCGCGCCGTCGAACAGCGTCGTGTTCGTCGTCACGCGGAAGCCCGCTTCCACCGCAACGCGGACACCCTCCATCGCAATGTCGTACCCGCCCTCGCGACAGACAGAAAAGTCATGGTGCTCGCGCTGCCCGTCCACATGGACGGAGAACGAAAGGTACTTGCTCGGTGTAAACAAGTGCAGCTTCTCTTTCAGCAACAACGCGTTCGTACACATGTAAACGTACTTTTTGCGCGCCACCAGCCCGGCCACGATCTCAGGCATCTTCGGATGGAGCAGCGGCTCGCCGCCAGGGATCGACACCATCGGCGTCCCACATTCCTCCACCGCCTTGAAGCACTCCTCCGGCGAAAGCTCGGCCTTCAGAATATGGGCCGGATACTGGATCTTGCCGCAGCCCGCGCACGCCAGGTTGCAGCGAAAAAGCGGCTCCAGCATCAACACCAGCGGGTACCGCTTCCGCCCCAGCATCTTCTGCTTTAACACATACGTTGCCACCGTCCAAGCCTGCGATACAGGAACCGCCATCTCGTCTCTCCTAACTCTTCGCCGCTTCCATCGCCCGCGTGTACGTCGTCAACGCCAGCAGCGGAAAATACTGCTTATACAAGTGATACCCCAGATAGAACACACGGGGAAATCCCGTGCCTGTGTAGTAGCTCTCGCCATTGCGTCCGGGCATTAGCTCATCCCAGCTGCCGTCCTCATGCTGCCTGTCGATTAGCCAGCGCACACCTTTGGCAACAGAATCCGACCGCACATCGCCGCCGGCCAGCAAGCCCAGCAGCGCCCAGGCAGTCTGCGAAGGTGTACTCGGCCCGATGCCCTTCTGCAACTCATCGTCATACGTTCCGCAGGTCTCGCCCCATCCACCGTCGGAGTTCTGCACCATGCGTATCCACTCTGTCGCCTGCAACACACAAGGCTCATGACTCCAGACGCCCATTGCCTCCAGCCCGCGCAGCACCAGAAACGTCCCATACAGATAATTCACACCCCAGCGCCCAAACCAGCTGCCGTCCGTCGCCTGCTCCTTCAGCACAAACTGGACTGCCTTCTCGACGCGCTTATCCGACCGCGTATACCCATACTGCGCCAGCATCTCCAGCATCCGCCCCGTGATGTCGGCGGTAGGAGGGTCGAGCATCGCATTGTGGTCAGCAAACGGAATGTATTCGAAGATGCGCTTGGTATTGTCCTTGTCGAAGGCCGCCCAGCCCCCGTTTTTGCACTGCATCGCCCAAATCCAGTTGATAGCGCGCTGGCAAACCTCGTGCTGATACCGTTCCCGGGGATTGTCGACGGCATTGAGCGCCATCAGCACCTCGCCAGTGTCGTCCACGTCCGGATTGAACTCGTTGTTAAACTGGAAGTACCAGCCGCCCGGCTCGACGTTCCTCACCTTCTCCGCCCAGTCGCCCTTGTGCCGGACCTCCTTGGACAGCAGCCAGTCCGCCGCCTTCAGCAAACGCGGATCGTTGCGGGAGACCCCAGCTTCGCTCAGCACCGGAATCACCTGCGCCGTGTCCCACACCGGCGAGTAGCATGGCTGCATCCGGAACGTCGGCGTCGAATACCCCGGCTCGCCCTCGGGATTGTCAATCCCCAGCTTCTCAAATTCATCCATCGCGCGGATCATCTGCGGGTCGTCGAACGAATATCCAAGAGCCCGCAACGCCACAATCGCGTTCAGCATCGCCGGATAGATCGCGCCCAGCCCGTCAGACTTCTCAAACCGGTCGAGCATCCACTTCTCGGCCTTTCTGATGGCCATCTTCCGCAGCGGACGGATATGCACCCGCTCCGCCCAATGTGTAATCCGGTCGAGAGCAAGGAAGAAGTTCCGCCAGCCGACCGGGCGCTTCCGGTCCCAACGCAGATGAAGATCGGCGTTCGCCCGTCCCCCTACAAACAGCTCGTCGATCCCCTGCTCGGGCGCGATCTTCTTGAACGGCTTCTTCGCATAGATGATCGACAGAGGAACCAGAATGCCGCGCGACCAGGAGCTGATCTCGTAGATGTTGAAGTAAAACCAATTGGGGAACAGCACGATCTCGGGCGGCACCGCCGGCACTGCGTCATACTCATACTGTCCCAGCGCACACAGATAAATCTTGGTGAAGGTATTGCACTCCACCACCCCGCCGTTGGCTAGCACCCACTCCCGCGCCTGCACCATCACCGGATGCTCCGGCGACCACCCCATCAGCTTCAGCGCGAAATAGGCCTTCACCCCGTAGCTGATATTCGACGGCCCGCCCGGATACTGGCTCCATCCGCCGTCCTCATTCTGGTGCCGCAGAATCTCATTCACCGCCCGCGACATCTTGCCCGCGTCGCCCGTACCCAGCAGCGTGTGCATAAAAATGTAGTCGGCCTCAAGCATCACATCCGCTTCAAGCTCGCCGCACCAATACCCATCGGGATGCTGCTGCCCAAGCAGCCAGTCCTTCGCCTTGGAGATGCCTTCCGCGACTTGATCCAACCCGAGATCCATGCGCCCGAAGCGTGGCTTCTCGGCGCGCGGCATCCCTTGCGGATTGCGTGGTTGTGTACTCATCGTGTGGTGAAATCTCTCGTCAAAATGAATCCTTTCACCGGACGAACCGGCACCCTCATTTGACTACGCCAGTGCGCCGATCGGTGCGGAACTTGCCGGTTTGATTGCCTGCACAATCTCCGGAGGCAGCCCAAAGCGCACATTCTCCGGCATCACCTCAACCTCGTCCACATCGCCGTACCCCAGCGTTTGCAGATACCGCACCACATCCTGCACCAGTACCTCGGGAGCCGACGCCCCTGCCGTCACGGCGACAGTCTTCACTCCGTCCAGCCACTCCGGCCGGATGGCATCCGCCGTGTCGATCAGGTAAGAACGCGTGTCGAGGTTCTTCGACACCTCCACCAGCCGGTTCGAGTTCGAGCTATTTCGCGACCCCACCACCAGCACCAAATCCGCCCCATGCGCCACGTTCTTCACCGCGGTCTGCCGGTTCTCCGTCGCATAGCAGATGTCCTGCGAGTGCGGCCCCACAATCTTCGGGAACTTGATCTTCAACGCCTCGATCATGTCCCGCGCCTCGTCCAGCGAGAGCGTCGTCTGCGTCAAGTACGCCACGCGGTTTGGGTCAGGCACCACTAGATTGGCCACCTCTTCAACCGTCGACACCACCTGCGTCACATCCGGCGCTTCGCCCTGCGTCCCTTCAATCTCTTCATGGTCGCGATGCCCTACCAGCACCAGCGAATACCCCTGCTTGGCGAACTTGATCGCTTCGACATGAACTTTGGTGACCAGCGGACACGTCGCGTCTACCACCTTCAATCCACGTTCCTTCGCCCGCTCCCGCACGGCCGGCGAGACGCCATGCGCCGAGTAGATCACCCGCGCGCCCTCCGGCACTTCGTCCAACTCGTTGACGAAGATCGCGCCCTTCTTCGCCAGATCGGTCACCACATAGCTGTTGTGCACGATCTCTTTGCGCACATAGATCGGCGCGCCAAACGTATCGAGCGCGATCTGCACAATATCGATGGCACGCACCACGCCCGCGCAGAAGCCCCGCGGCTTCAACAATAGCACCCGCTTGGTAGCCGAATCGGCGCCCGTCGCATCCACATCCGTGGGGTCCAACATAGTCGTCGTCACACTCTGTAGTATACCCTTTCGCATCATCCAGGCAGTCCGAATCGGACCGGCAAATGTTAGGGTGAAGGCACGTACGGAGGAGGACTCATGCCAAACACACAGACGCTGATCGCCCAGGCTTACTCCGCGTTCAACCGCCGCGACATCGACGGCGCGCTCGCGCTCATGAGCGACAACGTAAGCTGGCCCAAAGCGTCGGAAGGCGGCCGCGTGGTCGGCAAGGAAGAGATTCGCGCCTACTGGATCCACCAGTGGAAAGAATTCGACCCTCATGTGGAACCGGTCGAAGTGATCTTGCACGAAGGCGGCAAGGCCGAAGTCAGGGTCCATCAGCTCGTGAAAAGCCTGGGCGGCGACGTTCTTTCGGACAGCGAGGTATGGCACGTCCATACCATCGTGAATGGCCTAATCAAACGCATGGATCTTAAAGAAGCCGAAACGGGCGCGGACCTGAGCCCCTCCGCCGCCTTTGCCAAGCACTAGGCGCTATTGCGTCGGGCGTTACTGCGTCGTCCCGCCCGCGCTCAGGCTGAAGATCGGCAGGTACAGTGCGATCAGGATCGTCACTACCACACCGCCCATTACGATCAGGATCAGCGGCTCGATCAGGCTCATCGCGGCGGTCAGGTTCGTCTGCACGTCCTCCTCGAAAAACTCCGCCACGGAGTTTAGCATCTGCGGCAGCGCGCCCGTCGACTCCCCCACCTCCACCATCTCAATCGCCAACTCAGGAAACACCTTCGTCGACTGCAAACTCGCCGACAATCCCTTCCCCTCGCGCACCGTTTCCACCGACCGGTACACCGCGTTGCTGATCTGCTTCGAATCGATAGAACGCGCGGCGGTTTCGAGCGAGGGAACGAGCGGCAGCCCGCCTGTCAGCAGCGTCGCCAGCGTCCGTGAAAACAGCCCCACCTGGTACTTCAGCCACACATTCCCAAATACCGGCAGGCTGATCCGCACCTTGTCCAACGCCGTCGAGCCCGCGTCCGTCTTCGCCCAACGATAGAGCAGGAATCCCGCGACGATCAGCGCCGCCCCTACATACAGCCCATAGCTCTGTGCGTTACGCCCTAGGTCCAGCAAGAACACCGTCAGCCCCGGCAGCTTCGTCCCCAACTGGTCATAAAGCTGCGCAAACCGCGGCACCACAAACGTAATCAGAAAGATGAACAGCGCAATCACCATCACCACCAGCAGCGCCGGATAGATCAAGCTCGCCGTCAGCTTCTTCCGGAACGTCAGAGACACCCGCTGAAAGTCCAGAAACCGCTGCAACACCTCTTCCAGATTGCCCGAGCGCTCCCCCGCCAGCAGCGTCGTCGTGTACACAATCGGGAATCCGCCCTGCGCCTCGAACGCCGCCGAAATCGACTCCCCCGTCTTTACCCGCTGCCCCACATCCTCTAGCTGCGCCCGAAAATCCGGCTGCTTCTGCCGCCGTGCCAGCAGCTCCAGCGACCCGAGGATCGGCAGCCCCGCTTTAATCAACGTCAAAAACTGCTGATTGAAGATCAGAAACTGCTCCAGCTTCACCTTCTTTTTACCGCTGCCGCCTAAATTGCTCCGCGACTTAACCGAATAGACGTAGTACCCCGCCTGCGTAAACCGCGCCCGTAGCTCCTCCGCCGTCGCCGCCGCATGGGTCTGCTCCTGTACCCGCCCCCGCTCATCCGCCAGCTTGATGACGTACTCAGCCATA
The DNA here is from genome assembly GCA_965277085.1 of Acidobacteriaceae bacterium. Classification (GTDB taxonomy): domain Bacteria; phylum Acidobacteriota; class Terriglobia; order Terriglobales; family Acidobacteriaceae; genus Edaphobacter. Next base: position 2,629,261 of record OZ255708.1, on the reverse strand, counting down.
TCTTTATCTTAGACGTTGGGCCTCGCCAATCCACTTCCCTTCTCCACACACCCGGCGCATACTAGTCCCATGGCGACCTCCACGTATCCGGCCACCCTCCCGCCCTTGCCCTTCTACGAGGAGCGGCCAGACGGCTGCCACGAAGGCGAGGCCGTCTCGCTCGAACGCTACCTCAACACTATGTACCACCCCGACTGCGACTACATCGACGGGCACCTGGAGGAGCGCAACGTGGGCGAGATCGAGCATAACCGCATCCAGAAGAGGCTTCTTTCGCTCTTCATCCAGCATGAAGCCGAGTGGCAAGTCGAAGTACTGCAAGAACAGCGTATGCAAGTTTCGCCGACAAACTTCCGCATTCCAGATGTCATGGTCCTTCGCGCCGATCATAGCGAGCACCGCATCGTCCGCCACGCGCCCATCCTGTTGATTGAGGTCTTCTCCCCCGAAGACAGCATCCAGCGCCTCCACGAGCGAGTGAGAGATTACGTGAAGATGGGGGTAGAGCACATCTGGGCCTTCGATCCCGCCAACCGCACCGCCTACCACTGCGACGCAGCCGACTTCCACATCGTCGCCGAAGACCAACTCACTGTCCCCAACACCCTCATTCGTCTCAAAGTAGCCGACGTGTTCTCAGCCTTGGATCGCTAGAGCAACGCCGCGGCAGGTGGCGGTAGTTTGCCTTTTGTTTGTCATTCCCGAAGGAAATCTGCTTTTCCAGCCTGCACCCGTCGACCGGGCTCCCCGTAAACGCAGAAAAGCCCCGGCCGAAACCGAGGCTTTCATCTAACAACTTCTATCTAACAACTAAACGCTAAAGCTCGACCCGCACCCGCACGTGCTCTTCACCGCCGCATTCTCAAACTTAAACCCCGCAGCCTCCAACGTCTCCACATAATCCACCGTGCAGTTCTGCAGATACATCGCCGAGGTCGCGTCTACAAACACCTTCAGGTCGTCGAAGCGAATCACCTTGTCCATCATGCCGCTCTGGTTCTCAAACGACATCGAGTATTGAAACCCCGAGCAGCCGCCGCCCACCACACCGATGCGCAGCCCAGCCGGGGTCGGGTCCTGCGTCGCCATAATCTCCCGAACCTTGGCGATCGCGTTCGGCGTCAGGTTGACGGGCGCGGTCGAGGCGGGCGTTCCGGTAACAACTTCGGCAGTCGGCGTAACGGTTGCAGTGGCCATGAAATCTCCTTGTATCGCTCTTTCAGTGTAAGCGTCACGCACCCGCGTAGCAAACCCGCCCTTGTATCCAGTGCGCTTACTCTATAGATGCCGCACTCGCTTACAGGATGCGCCCGAACAAGAATATGGACCCACAAGACGAACGCTTCATGCGCCGCGCCCTGGAACTCGCCCGCGCCACCGTTGCCCTCGCCTCCCCAAACCCCCAGGTAGGCTGCGTCCTAGTCCGCGACGGCCAGATCCTCGGCGAAGGCGCACACCGCTACGAAGCCCGCGACCACGCCGAGATCGCCGCCCTCAAAGACGCCGCCCAGCTCGGCCACACCGTCCGGGGAGCCACCGCCCACGTCACCCTCGAACCATGCAGCCACCAGGGCCGCACAGGCCCCTGTGCCGACGCCCTCATCGCCGCCGGCCTCAGTCGCGCCGTCGTCGCCACCATCGACCCCAATCCTCTCGTCGGCGGGAGCGGCCTCGCCAAACTCCGCGCCGCCGGCGTCGAAGTCACCCTCGGCGCCTGCCAACAGCCCGCCCGCGACCTTATAGAAGCCTTCGCCCACTTCGTCCAGCATCGCCGTCCTTTCGTCACCCTCAAAGCCGCTCTCTCCGTCGACGGCAAGCTCGCCCCTCCCCTCGCCAGCCGTTCCCCCAACCAGCCCTTCTGGCTCACCGGCCCCGCCGCCCGCGGCGAAGTCCAGCAGCTCCGCCACGCCGCCGACGCCATCCTCACCGGCATCGGCACCGTCCTCGCCGACGACCCCGCCCTCACCGACCGCACCAGCCTCCCACGCCGCCGCCCCCTGCTCCGCGTCGTCCTGGACACTCACCTCCGCACTCCGCTCACCTCGCACCTTGTCCGCACCGCCGCGAACGATCTCCTTCTCCTCTGCGGCCCCAACGCCCCCATCGCCCACCGCCGTGCCCTCGAAGCCGCCGGAGCCGAAGTCCTCACCCTCCCCGCCACCGCGGGCCGCCTCGACCTCCCAGCCGTCCTCGCCACCCTCGCCGAGCGCAGTCTCCTCAGCCTCCTCCTCGAAGGCGGCTCCGCCATCAACGGAGCCTTCCTCACCCAAGGCCTCGTCGACAAAGCCATCCTCTTCTACGCCGAAACCGAACTTGGCGAGGCCGCCCTCTCGTTCGCTCAGGGCATCCCCTCGCCCTTCCTCTTCGAACAAACCCTCGCCCGCGTCACCCGCACCAGCCTTGGACCGGACGCAGCGGTCCAGGGCTACCTCCACGATCCCTGGGCCACCATCGCGTAAGCTAATTCCATGTTCACCGGCCTCATCGAAGCCACTGGCACCCTCCTCGCCCTTACCCCAGGCGACGGCACCACCCGCATCACCCTCTCCGCCCCCGCGCTTGCTCCGCGCCTCCGCACCGGAGACAGCATCGCCGTTAGCGGCGTCTGCCTCACCGCCCTCAGCATCACCCCCACCCAATTTTCTGCCGACCTCGCCGAAGAGACCCTTCGCCGCACCACCCTGGGCCATCTCCGGACCGGCTCCATTGTCAACCTCGAACTCCCCACACCTGCCGGCTCGCCCCTCGGAGGCCACGTCGTCCAGGGCCACGTCGACGGTACCGCCACCCTGCTTGCCCTAGAAGCCATCACTCCCGGCGCGCGCGACACCGATTGGCGTCTACGCCTCGCCCTCACGCCCGAATTAGCCCGCTTCGTCGTCCCGCAGGGCTCCATCACCGTTGAAGGCATTTCGCTTACGGTAGCTTCCCTCCAGGGCACCACCGTCGAGATCGCCGTCATCCCCCACACCTACGCCGCCACCAACCTGCACACCCTCCAGCCCGGCAGCCTCCTCAATATTGAAACCGACGTGCTCGCTCGCTACGCCGAAAAGCGCTCCGCTCCCGCCTTTGTCCTCACGGAAAGCTATCTGCTCGCAAATGGCTACTAGCGGCTACGCACCCTAGGCCCTTGCCAACATCAAGCCCGCTTCGCGCACCAGCTCCGCCGGATGACATGGCTTGGTAAGCAAGCCCGCCGGATACAGCATCCTCCGGCTCTCCTCAATCACCCGTTCCAGATTGTCGTAGTATCCCGTCAGCACCAGCACCCGGCACTCCGGCAGCATCCGGCTCATCTCGTCCATCAGTTCAATCCCGTCGCGATCCGGCATCGTGATATCGCAGAGCAGCAGATGCGGCGAAAACTCCCGCGCACACAGTAAAGCCTCATCCGTCGAGTAAACCGCCCGCGTCTCGAAGCCGCACTTCCGCAAGATCAAACCCAGCGTGTCCGCCACCAGATGTTCGTCGTCCACCACAAGAATGCGCTGCATGGCCCAACTCCTGTTCCTTAAGCATATTCCTTGCAATTGCGGGTTGTCGCTCAAAGCCGTCGTGCGCTTCGTCCAATTCGCTATAAATACACAGATGGGATGAGAAGAGATTAATCTGCTTAATTCCGTCAAATCATCCGTTTCGCTTACAGTCCGAGTATCGGCCCGGTGGTCTCCACCATCATCTTCGGGCCGTCCGTTCCGCCGCCTTTGGTAAGGTGAGTACAGCCTGAGAACATATCCTCGGGCGAACACCCGTGCGCCAACTCTTCCTCATTCCGGGCTTCTTCCTGATTTCGGTCGTCTTCGTGGACGCCTTCCAGACGATCATCCTTCCCCGTCGCCCAACCGGCCGCCTGCGCCCTTCGCACCTCTTCTACATCCTTACCTGGCGACCCTGGTCCGCGCTCGCCCGTCGCATCCAAAACCCCAAGACGCGCGAGCAGTGGTACAGCACCTACGGCCCGCTTTCTCTCTTGGTCCTGCTGGGAATGTGGGCGTCCCTGCTGATCGTCGGCTTCGCGCTGATCTACTTCGCGCTGGGTACCCCGTTTTCCGATTCCATGATGTCGCACTTCGCCGGTCCGCATGCCTTCTGGACGGACCTCTACGTCTCCGGCACGACCTTGACGACACTCGGCTTGGGCGATGTGCTTCCCGTCCGTCCCTTTGCCCGCGCCATCATTATCGCGGAGGCCGGGTTCGGCCTAGGCCTGGTCGCACTGGTCGTCGGCTACCTGCCCGTCCTTTACAGTGCTTTTTCCCGTCGCGAGATCTCGGTCGCGTTGCTAGACGCCCGCGCCGGTTCGCCCCCCACCGCGGCGGAGTTGCTCCTCCGACACGGCTTCGATGGCGGCGAGCGCGCCCTCATCGAATTGCTCGCGGAGTGGGAGCGCTGGGCCGCCGAACTGCTCGAGTCGCACGTCTCCTACCCCATCCTCTGCTTCTACCGCTCCCAGCACGACAACCAGTCCTGGCTTTCCGCTCTGGTCGCGATCCTCGACGCCTGCGCGTTGCTCATTGCGACGGTCGAAGGAAGCCGACAGGCGCAGCTTACCTTTGCCATGGCCCGCCATGTCATCATCGATCTCGGCCACATCTTCAATTTAGAAGAGGAGACGAAGGTCCTCGCGGCTAACGATTCTGACCGGCTTCCACCCGCCGAGTTCCGCCGCCTCTGCACCGCCCTGCTCGATACCGATATTCAGCTCTGCGGCGACGAGAAAGCCGGAGAACGCCTCCGCGAGCTGCGCGCCCTGTATGAGCCCCATGCCTGCGCTCTAGCCAACTACATGGCACTCTCTATGCCTGTCTGGCTCGCCGAGCCGCGCGAGAAAGATCCATGGAAACGCGTCGCCAAGCTGAGCTATCCCGGCGCGCGCCACGTCAGCGAACGCTCTACCGCCGCGTCCCTGCACGAACGTCACTAACCCTTAGCTACTGACGTGCGGGGCCGCCCGGGGCCGCGCCTGGATTCAGCTTCTGCGCCGCGATGGTGCCCGCCGCGCTCTTTGCGTCTTTGTCCTTCAACTGCGCATAGATCTTGCGCGCCGCGTCGACATTACCCTGCGCCGTGTAGAGCTCGGCCAGTTGCAGCTGCGCGATCCCGGCCGGGACCGAGGTTGTCGGCTTCGCCGTCAGCTGATTATAAAGATCGACCGCCGCTCCGTCCTTACCTGTCTGCCGGTAGAGCTGCGCCAGCGACAGCTTCGCCAGAGACGCCAGATCGCCGTTCATCCCCCCGGCAATTTCCTTTAGCGTAGACTCCGCCGGTCCATTCTGCCCCTGCTCCATATACGTCAGCCCGCCAAAATACCGGCAAACCTTCCCGTCAGGCATCAGGCTGTAGGTCTTCGCGCAGTTCATAAACAAATCGTTTGCTGCCTTCGCCCGATCCGTGACCGAGGCAAACGTCTTCACCCCTGGAGGCACCTGTTGGCCCGGAGCGGCCAGAGGCGTCTGATACGCCTGCATCGCCGCGCCAAACGCGACTGACGCCGACGCCGCTCGCTTGGCATAAAGCACTCCAGCCAGAACGACGATCAAGATCGCCGCCAGCATAAGACTTACCGTCACAATAACGGACTTGCGATTTTCACTCGTCCACTCCAGCCCATGGCTGGTCGTCGTGACGAAATGATCCTGCTTCAACTCTGCTTTAGTCTGCTGATCCACGATGGTTCGATCTTCCTTTGTGCCCGCAAACGCTCGCGCGCGGCGGGAAATCGTTCGCTCCGCGAAGATGCCGGACGCAAGCCTTTAGTCTATCAGCGGATAGTGCGGAACTCGCGACCGGGATCGAACCCGCTAGAAGATAAGCCGCCCCGAGAATACCCCGGCGTGATTGTAGCCGTGGTACCTCGTCGTCGCAATCTGGAAGGCGCCGCCCGCCACCACCGCGATCCGGCTCTTGGGATTGTGCGGATGCAGAGGAAAGCGCGTCACCAGCCCGGGCGTGACGAAGGTCTGGATCTTGCCGTCGCGCGTGCCGCCATAGAACGACGTGCTGTTGATCTCGAACTCGGGATAAAGAAATTTCTGCACGTGGTATTGCAACACCGTGTTTGAGACGACCGTTCGCCCCAGCCCCCGCACATTCCCGGCCGGCAGGTTGCCACCCAGATAGGTGAAGGCGTCGAACTTGCCCCACCCTTTACCTCCGGTCAACGCGGGCGACACCGTCGCGTCGGTGGCTCCATTCTTGTAGCTGCCCGTCGGCACCGAGACAGTCGCGATCCCCGAAAGCAAATAGTTGCCCTTCTTCTCGTTCGCGCTCAGGATGCGGTACTTGCCCGAGAATGCGATGTCTCCAAAGCCGTCGAGCGTCTTGTCGCCGTGCTCCACAAATCCCGGCAGGAAAATGTCCACCTCGGTGCGCGGCATGGGAATCAGGCTTAGGCCCCGCCCCGCTCCAAGGTTCCAATTATGCGCCAGCGCGGGCGTGATCTGCCGCGTAAAGTCAGTCCGGAAGAGCTGCGCCAGCATAGGATATGGCGAGACCATCGGCGGAATCCACTTCGGTTGATCGGCCTGATAACGCGTGGTCCGCGCCTCATACCTGGCAAAGAAGGTCTGGGCCCGCAAGACCGGCGTGAGGAAAGCTGCGGCAAGCGAAACGACGACAAGAGATTTCTTCATGAATCCTGCTTTCTTTGAGACACACGACAGATATGGCACTGCCTGGCGAACAACTCGTTGCTCGTCCGGCGAAGGAAAAACAGATCAGTCGCCCGAGACCAACTCGACCGCCGGCTGCACCAACGCGCGCCCGCCCTTGCCCACCCAGGTCTTTGTCCACGTCTGCGAAACCCAACGAAGCATCAGCAGAACCAACACGGCAAGCACGGCATAGACGATGAAGCCCGCGCGGTACGATCCCGTATGCTGCTTCGACTGACCCAGCAGATTTGGCAGAATGAAGCCACCCAGCGCGCCGATTTCGCCGATCATGCCGCCCGCGACCGCCGTTGTCATCGGCCAGCGCAGAGGCACTAACTGGAATGTCGCCCCGTTGCCCGCGCCAAGCGCCGCGAAGCACAGCATAAACAGCAGCGTCGTGCCGAGCAAAGGAGGTGCCGTCATCAGGCCAAACAGCCCGGCGATCGCGATTAGGAAGACCACAGACAGCGTCGTGATGCCGCCCACGCGGTCCGCAAACCAGCCGCCGATCACGCGCGTCAGGCTGCCCGTCAGCGTTGCCAGCACCGTCAGACTACCCGCCTGCACCTTGGTCACATGGAACTGTGAATAGAAAAACGAGGGCAGAAACGTCGCCAGCCCAATAAATCCGCCGAACGTGATGATGTACACCATGTTGAAGTACCATCCGTCCTTCTCGAACAGGCAGCTCAGATGTCCGCGCAGCGTCTGGTGCTCGATGTCCGGAGGCTCCTTCGCGAAGACAATCATCACGATCAAGGGCAGCAGCATCATCGCCGCCGCAAAGCCGTATACGTGCTGCCAGCCATAGTGCATCGCCAGTCGGGGCGCAAAGAGCGCCGCTAGTGCCGTTCCACTGTTTCCCGCGCCCGCGATGCCCATCGCCAGCCCCTTGTATTGCCGCGGGAACCAGCCCGAGCCGAGCGACAACGCCACGCCGAAGCTCGCTCCCGCAATACCCAGCAGCACGCCCATCGCCAGCACATCATGGAACGTATGCACAAAGAAGAACCCGTATAACAGCGCCACCACGATGCACGACATCTCAACAATGGCCGCGTTTTTGCGCCCAATGTACTGCGACAGCACGCCCAATGGGAAGCGCATGAACGCCCCCGCCAGCGTCGGCACCGAGACCATCAAGCCGATCTGAGCGGGTGAGAGCCTGAACGCCTCCGAGATGAACGGGCCCATCGCCCCGTTCAACACCCAAACCGCGAAGGAGAAATCGAAGTAGAGAAACGCCGCCAGCAGTGTGGGCGGATGGCCGGACTTCAGAAACATCTTCATGTTCGCCATGTTCATGTGCCTTTCACAATCGAGGTGAGGTGCGGTGAAGCGAATGCCGGACGGTGCGGTCGGACAAGACTGCTCAAGAGAAGGCGGTTGAAACGGAACTACCGCAGTGCGGACTTCTCCACGCGCACGGCGCACTGCTTGAAGTTTGGCTCCCGGGAGAGCGGGTCGAAGGCGTCGATGGTGACGAGGTTGGCGTTCGTCTCCGCGAAATGAAACGGCATAAAGACCTGGCCCGGACCGACGATGCCGGTCACACGAAGCTCCACGCCCTCCACCGCCGAACGCCGGGAAGCGATCTTTACTGTGTCGTGCGAGTGGAGTCCAAGCCGCTGCGCGTCGACCGGATTCATCTCCAGCCACGCGCGCGGCGACATATTTTGCAGCATCGGCACCGCGCCTGTCTTGGTGCGGGTGTGCCAGTGTTCCACCGTCCGCCCAGTGTTCAGAATGAAGGGAAACTCTTCGTTCACCGGCTCCGGCATCCCTTGCGGCACGACCGCGTGAAGGATCGCCCGCCCATCTGCCGTGGGAAACACGCCGTCGCCGTAGAGGCGCTCGCCGCCCCACTGCACACCGCCCTCGGCCTCGATCCGATCCCACCCAAACGGGCTGTAGTCGCACAGCCGTCCCTCGGAGACGCGCTGCCACTCTTTATAGGCGTCCTCCGCCGTCGTCCAGCCCGGATACAGATCGTCTTTCACACCCAGCTTCTCGGCAACCGCCAGACAGATATGGAAATCCGACCGCGCTTGCCCCGGTGGCTCCACAACCTTGTTCGCCTTCGACACCCGCCGCTCCGAGTTGGTAAACGTTCCGTCCTTCTCCCCCCAGATCGCCGCCGGCAACACCAGATCGGCAAACTCCGTCGTCGGCGTGGGATAGAACCCGTCCGACACCACCAGGAACTCCACCTCGTTCAACGCATGGGTCAACAAATCGTTATTCGGAAACGACACCGCCGGATTGGTTCCGATAATCCAAAGTGCGCGCACGTCCTTACGCACCGTCGCCTCGATGATGTCGGGATACGCATATCCCCGCGCCAGCGGAATCCGCTCCGGATCGACATGCCAAAGCCGCGCCAGATCCTCCCGCGCATCGAGATCGCCCCACGGACGGTACCCCGGCATCGACGACGCGAACCCCGTCTCCCGCGTCCCCATCGCGTTGCACTGCCCCGTAATCGAAAACGGCGACGCTCCAGCGCGCCCGATATTGCCCGTCAGCAGAGCTAGATTGTTGATCGCCGCTACCGTATACGAGCCCTGCGTCGAGTGGTTCACGCCCATCGTCCACCCGATGAACCCCGCCTTCGCTCGCCCATACAGCCCGGCCACCCGCTCGATCGTCGCCTCGGGCAATCCCGTAGCCGCCGCCGTCACGCTCGGTGTAAACGTTGCCGCCAAAGCCGCCAGGGCCTCAAACCCCGTTGTATGCGCATCCACATACGCCCGGTCGATCAAACCGTCGCGGATCAGAATATGCGCGATTCCGTTCAAGAGCGCCACATCGCTCCGCGGCTTCAGCGCAAGGTGCAGGTCCGCCATCATCGCCGTCTTCGTCACGCGAGGGTCGGCCACGATCAACGTCGCCTGCCGATTCCGCTCCAGCCGCTGGCAGAGGATTGGATGATTGTCCGCGACATTCGCCCCGATCAGGATGATGACATCCGCCGTGTCGAGATCGGCATACGACCCCGGCGGCCCGTCCGAGCCAAACGAGAGCTTGTACCCCGAAACCGCGCTCGCCATACACAGCGTCGTGTTCCCGTCCAAATTGTTCGTCCCAAAGCCAAGCTGCACCAGCTTGCCCAGCGTGTAAAACTCCTCCGTGACCAGCTGTCCTGTGCTAATAACGCCGAGCGCGCGCTTGCCGTGCCGCGTCTGGATGCCGGTGAACCGCTCCACCATCACCGTCAGCGCCTCGTCCCAGCTCACCGGCGTCAGCACACCGTTCTTCCGCAGCAGCGGCTCGGTCGCGCGCCCGGGAGCCGACAGGATGTGGTGCTCGCTCAGTCCTTTTGGGCACAGCTTGCCCATATTCACCGGATGGTCCGGGTTGCCGCGCGCCGACACCGCCTTCCCGTCCTTCACGCCGATCAGCATCCCGCAGCCCACCGAGCAATACCCGCACGTCGTCTCCACCCACGTGTCCGCGACGCGCGACGCCGACGTGTAGCCGAACTCAGGGTCCACTCCGTAGGCATACTTCTGCTGCCGCGTGTTGAACCCTAAAAAGTGGAGGATGTTCTCAACCGGCTTGAGCGTCTTCAATGGGCACTCTCCTGGTTCAGGAACGTCAGCGCCATATTTAGCGGCACCACCGAAACGAAGAAGAGATACCGCATCACCAGCACGCCGAAGAGCGTTGCCACACACGCGAGCGGTGTCATCCCGAGCAGCGTAAAGCCAATACCCGCCAGCATCGTCATCGCCGCGACCGCCAACTCCTTCCGCAGCGGGCCGCCCAACAGCCGCGCCGTCGCCCGCTGCTCAAAGATCGCCGACCGCTTCATTCGCACCAGCCGAACGACGCAATTGACGATCCACAACGCCGCCGCGACCGCGATCACCGGCTCGGCCCAGCCAAGGAACTGCGGCACGTGCGGCAATGAGTTCCCCACCAGCCGGAACAACACCGCTCCGCCCAGCAGCCCGCTCACCAGAAAATCCACCGGCGTATGCCACGTATTCCACGCCGGACGCGCTTTGATCAGGTAAATCCCCGAGCTCGCCAGCGTTCCCAGCACCGCCAACCCCAATGCCGTCCAGTTCAACACCAGCAGCAGAACCGGCAATATCGCCGCCACCCGCATTGGCACCTGCGGAAGATACAGCCGCATGGCACTTGGCAGCAGCGTAAGCGACATCAACCAATGAACCGCCGTCGCCGCGCCTAGCGCCCCAGCAAATAGCGTAAAGACCAGCACCTCGCGGCTCAACCACGACCGCTTCCACATCTTCAGCGCCCGCCACGCGAACGCCGGCCGCCCCAGATGCAGCGTCGACAGCGTCAGCGCAACCGACACGATCCCCAGGAGCAGCGTCATCAGCACAGGCTGCGGCTGCCGCGACGGCGCGACGAAGCACAGCGCGCCCATCACCGTCTGCATCAGCACCGTCATAAACACCAAGGGCCAGTGCGGATGCTCCGGCACCACGCGGCTCTCGTTCGCGTTCGCCAGAAATGCCGTTGGGTTCTCCGGCAGCGTGATGCGAGTGGTCGAAATCGCTTCCGCGCCGGTGGGCATACCCGGCGAGCTCGCCCCCGCATGATTCGCGACCCACGCGGCAGTGTTCACGATCTCGATCTGGATCGCCGCCTCGGGACACGCGTTCACACACGCCGGCTCCAGCCCATCCGTCAGCCGGTTGTAGCACATGTCGCACTTGCCCACCACGCCGCGGTCCGGGTTATACTGCGGCACCCCAAACGAGCAATTCCACGTGCAGTACTGGCACCCGATGCACATGTCCGTCGAGTGCAGGACGATGCCCGTCGCCGAGTCTTTCGTATACGCCGCCACCGGACAACCCTTCATGCAGTCCGGCTCCACGCAATGATTGCAGCCCATGGATAGATACAGTCGCTGCGTGTCCGGGTAGCTTCCGCCCTCGATCTCGCCGATGCGCCGCCAGCGTATCTCCTCCGGGTTGCCGTTCTGCTCGTTGCACGCCACCTCGCACGACCGGCAGCCGATGCACCGCGTCATGTCGAAGTGAAACCGATACTGCTCGCCTTCGGTAAGCGGCCGCGAAGGCATCAGCGGCGGATCGACCACGCCCGTCCACATCTCGGCAAAGGACGCCCCCTCCCCGAATCCAGACAGGCGCACGATGTCGAGAACACCATCGCTGTCGACACTTCGGGCGCGTTCATAGAGCGGAAGAGCCATAGAGTCCTTTGCTTAGTAAACGTCCCGGTGATAACGATGCTGGTCTTTCAACTCGGAAACGAACTCAGCGGCGGCCTCTTCGCCCATCCCGCCATGCCGCTCCACGATCTTGTGCAGCGTGCGGTCCACGTCCTTCGCCATATACGTCGCGTCGCCGCAAACGTAGACACTCGCGCCCTCCTGCAGCCAACTCCAGAAGAGCGCGCCCTGCTCCGCCATCCGGTCTTGCACGTAGATCTTCTGCTGCTGATCGCGCGAAAACGCCAGATCGAGCCGCGTCAGATGCTGGTCGATCACCATCTGCTCCAGCTCTTCACGATAGAGAAAATCTGTCGCCGCGCTCCGCTCGCCGAAGAAGAGCCAGTTCTTCCCCGTCGCTCCGGTAGTCCGGCGGTCGTGCAGAAACGACCGGAACGGCGCGATTCCTGTCCCTGGTCCGATCATGATCACCGGCGCGTTTGCATCCGCCGGCAGCCGGAACCTCTTATTTATCTGGATGTACACCGGCGCAGTATCCCCCACGCTCATCCGGTCGGCGAACAGCGTCGAACACACTCCGCCGCGCTGACGATCGTGCGTCCGGTAGCGCACCACGGCCACCGTCGTATGCACCTCGTCCCTATGCGCGCGCGGGCTCGACGAGATCGAGTAAAGCCGAGGCGACAACTTCGGCAGCATCGCGACCAACTCCCCCGCATCGGTCACAACGCCCGGATGCTCCGTCAGCAGATCGATCAATCCCCGTCCATGCATATAGGTGTCGAGATGGCTTTGCTGCTCCGGCGGCAGCAATCCCAGTAGCAATGAGCCGCCACCCTTGGTTGCATATGCCTGCACCAGCTTGCGGCTGATCTGCGTAATAAAAAGCGGCCCCAGCAGCGCCTCGCGCACCGGCATCGTTCGCCCTTTGTCGAGCGTCACCACCTCCGCACCGGTCAACTTAGCCACTGCGAGCACCTCGTCCACCAGCACCGGATCGTTCTGCGGGATCACCCCTAACGCATCCCCCGCCTCATACTCCATCTCCGACCCAGCCAGCGAGAACGCCAGATGCACCGTCTGTTTGCTCGACACATCGTGCGTCAGATCGTACTTTTCGACCAGCGGCGCGGCAAACGGATTCTCCCGCGTCGGTCCCACCGCCTTGGCCGGTGCAGCCACAGACTTCGTCGCCACCGCATGATTCCCATTGCCGTTGCTGGCACCGTTTCCATTACCATTCACTGAAACGTTCGCGAGCCGTTCCGCAATCGACGCCTTCCACTGTGCGAACGGCTCATCGAGATCGACATCGCAATCCACGCGCTCGAGCATCGGCCTCGCCCCAAGCGCCAGAAACCGCTCCTCCAAATCCTTGCCGAACTTGCAGAAATGCTCATAGTGGCTATCGCCCAGCGCCAGCACCGCGAAGCTCAAGTGCTCCAACCGTGGGAACGCCGGATCGCTCAAATGGTCGTAAAACGCTTTCACCCCGTCCGGCGGATCGCCCTCGCCATACGTGCTCGCGACCACCAGCGCCACCTTCTCCTCCGACAACGCCTTCGCCGAATACGCGTCGAGCGACAGCGCCTTCACCTCATGCCCCTTGCCCTTCAACTCCTTGCCGATCTTCTTCGCCAACCCCTCCGCTGTGCCCGATTGCGTCGCATACAGCACCGACACGCTCACCGGCGCGGCCTTCGCCGGCGGCGCGACCATCGCCGTCCCCGGTCCTTGGCTGAACACCCCGGCAAAAAACCCGTTCAACCACGCCCGCTGCGCCGGGGTAAACGGCGCACTATCGGGAATGTACGGCACAAAGGCCGGTGGCGCGACCGGCGTCTGCGTGCTCATGCCGTCACCGCCTCCCGTAACGCCACGATGTCGCTCCGCCGCGAGAACTCCAGAAACGACTCACCCTCGCGCTTATCGGCTTCAAATATGCCAAAGAGTTTCTCCATCACCGGCGGCAGCTCCGTAAACTTGATCGCTGGGATCAGTTCCCGTGCGATGCCCTGCTCATGGTCCGCCCCGCCGCCCAGATAGACCCCATAGCCCTCTTCCCCGCCGACCTTCACCCCCATCAGCCCAATATCGCCGATGTAGTGCTGCGCGCACGAGTTCGGACACCCCGTCACATGGAGGTTCACCGGCTGCTCCAGCTTGAAGCGCGCATCGAGGTGATTGGCCAGGATCAGCGCGTGCGCCTTCGTGTCCGTCTGCGAAAACTTGCACCCCTTGTTGCCCGTACAGGCGATTACCCCGCCCATAATCGTGCTCGCCGACCAGTGCAGCGCGGCCGCCTCCAGCGCCGCCTTCACCGCGTCTACATGGGCATTAGCCACGTTCGGGATCAGCACATTTTGCCACACTGTCAGCCGCATTTCGCCCGTGCCGAACCGCTCCGCGATCTCTGCCAGCGAGACCATCTGCGCCGCCGTCAGCTTGCCTACCGGCGTCACCACGCCAAGGTAGTTCAGCCCCGGCTGGCTCTGCGGATGTACCCCAAGATGCCCATGCTTCTCGATCAGCCCGCGCGGTTCGCACTCCGCGGCGTCAAAACGCAAAAGCGGAAACGCCAGCTTCTTCTCCGTCTCCGAGAGAAACTGCTCCACGCCCCACCGATCCACCAGGTACTTCAGCCGCGCCTTCTTACGATCCGTCCGGTCGCCATGCTCGGCAAACACGCGGATCATCGCCGCCGCCAAGGCCACCGTCTGCCCCGCCGGAACCAGAATCCCCGCATCCGACGCAAACTGCCGGTGCCCGGTAATCCCGCACAGCAGCACCCGGAAGTACACCCCCGCCGGCACGCTCTTGCCCTCCGCCACCCGCACCGCCACGAAGCCGATGTCGTTCGTGTCCGACACCACCGAGATCGACCCGCCCGAATCGAACGCCACGTTGAACTTGCGCGGCAGACCATACAGATCCCGTGAGTTGCGGATGTAATATTCGAGCGCCTTCGCCAGAGGAGCTACCTCCATCAGCTCTTGCGGATCGAGCCCCGTCGTCGGCGTCGCGGTAATGTTGCGCACGTTGTCCGCGCCCGAGCCCTTCGACGAAATCCCCAGAGCATCCAGCTTCGTCAACACGTCAACAATGTGCCGCGGCGCAAAATCCCGTATCTGGAGATTGCCCCGCGTCGTCACTGCGCATCCGCCGTCGCCCCAGTTCGCCGCCATCTCCGCCAACCCGCGCAGTTGGTCGGCCCGCAGCACGCACCCCGGCATCCGCATCCGCAGCATGAACGACTCCTGCGCCGGAGCCACATAAAACAGCCCGAAGAACTTGAACCGGAAGGTATGCTCCGCGTCAGGTGGGCGGTCCTCCTGCGCGTGCGCCACCAGCTCATCCCACGCGTCCAGTGGATTCGCGTCGTACTTCCACTTCTCTTCCCG
Organism: Acidobacteriaceae bacterium; assembly: GCA_965277085.1. GTDB lineage: Bacteria > Acidobacteriota > Terriglobia > Terriglobales > Acidobacteriaceae > Edaphobacter. Next base: position 2,614,031 of record OZ255708.1, on the reverse strand, counting down.
GCAAAGCTCGTCGACTGGCGTCCCAAAGAACTCCGGCTCGGCAGCAAGGTTCGGCACACCCGAAGCCGCCTCGCTCGTAAACTGCCCGCCGGCCGTCTCCCCCACAAACGGCACCGGTAGGCGATTCTTCACCCCCGCCCAAAAGCCGCGCAGATACTCCGTCTGCTCAAGAGTGAACGCCTGGTCGTTCGCTGACAGCACTTCTTCCATAGGTCCCTGTGCGACAGGTGCAGGTCTGCCAGAGCGTGTTCCTCATAGGAATGACACTTGTACCTGGACCGTTGTGTGGAGACAGCAGTGGTTCAGTTGCGTTAGTTCTAGATTGTTTTGCTTAGGTGCGAGATTACAGCAGGATCAATTGGGATGCAAGCGCAGAAAGACGCACGCCCGCACAAACGGTAAATCTCTGCCCAAATCTCGCAATCGTCCAGCTTCGACCGCTTGTCGAACCGCCGCTCTCAGGCGATCGCCGGCTGCACCGGACGCGACCCGCGATACCCGTAGTACGCGATGAAGATATAGCAAAGAATCGGCAGGATAAACGAATGGTGGATGCCGATCTTGTCCGCCAGCGCCCCCTCGCCCAACGGAATAATCGCTCCGCCCACGATCGCCGCCACCATCAGCCCGGACCCCTTCCCCGTCATCGGCCCGAGCTCCGCGATCCCCAGCGTAAAGATCGTCGGGAACATGATCGAGTTGCAGAAACCCACCAGCAGGATGCTCCATACCGCCACGCTGCCATAGCTCGCCATCGAAATCGCCACCAGCACGCAAGCCGCAATGGCCACGATCCCCAACAGCCGCCCCGGCCGCATCTTCTGCAACAGCCCCGCGCCGATAAACCGCCCGGTCATCGCCCCCAGCCAATACAGCGACACCAGCTTCGCCGCCACTTGCACCGTCAGCCCGCCCGTGTCCGGCTGCGTAAAGTAGTTCACCAGAAAGCTCCCGATCGACACCTCCGCGCCCACATACACGAAGATCCCCACCGCTCCCAGCACCGTATGCCGGTAACGCCAGATGCTGTCCGACCCCTGCCCCGCGCCCGGCCGGAAGTCCTGCGTCTGCTCGATCTTCGGCAGCTTGAAGATCGCCACCGAAAGCCCCAGCAGCACCAGCGCCAGCGCGATATACAAATACGGCAGCTTCACCGACGACGCCTCATGCACCCGGTACTCCTGCAACGCCGCCCCCGTCAGCGCCCGTATCTGTTCGATCGTCTTCGGCGCCGCACTCAGGATCAGGATGCTCCCGAAGAACGGAGCCAGCGTCGTCCCCAGCGAGTTGAACGCCTGCGCCAGATTCAACCGGCTCGAGGCCGTCGCCGCCGGCCCCAACACCGACACATACGGATTCGCCGAAACCTGCAGCGTCGTAATCCCCGCCGCCAGCACGATCAGCGCCCCCAGAAACAGAGGATACGAGGTCGCCGTCGCCGCCGGAATAAACAACAGCGCCCCCACCGCCATCACCAGCAGCCCCGACACCATCGTCTTCTTATAGCCCAGCATCTCCACCAGCTTGCCCGAAGGCAGCGCAAAGATCGCATACGACGCGAAGAACGCGAACTGCACCAGACTCGCCTGCGTGTAGTTCAGGTCGAAGATCGACTTCAGATGCGGAATCAGGATGTCGTTCAACGAGGTCAGAAATCCCCAAACGAAAAACAGCGTCGTCACCATCGACAGCGCCGCCACATTCGTATCGTTCTGCGCGCTTCCCGCGCTCATCGGAGAATTCGTACTCATCACAGCCATACAGGGGTCCTCACACAGTCGCGGATACGCACCCCCGCACCGGCGGATGTCAGCAGACCATGGTGCCATCCTCGACCCTCCATCGTCAATGCGCATTAAAGAGGATCGTAACCCGACCAAACACCGGCTGGAAGAGCCGCGTTACGGGCTGGGCAGCAAGGGTGGCAGGGGGATGCAGTGAGCCACAAGGAAGTCGTAGCTTTGTTTTTTGTACTTGTAGAGGGGTGAGTCAGGGGGTGTGGCGCGATAATTGCGAAAACCACTTTGTATGTTGAACTGTTCCGAAGTGTAGTCGAATTTCGCGCCGAGCTCTAGCAAGCACCAGACCACATCCCAGTCCTGCGTCAGCGAGGCGTCTACGATCAGTGGAGCTGCGTTACGGCCGCGCGCATTAGGATCCGCACCCATACTCGCCAAGAGCTTAATGCCTTCTATATTGTGCGACGCGATGAAGCTGGCCATAATCGGATCGTTGTCAGACTCGCGGGTATTTGGATCACCCCCCGACTTAAGCGCAAGAATGAGGTAATCAGGATCTTTCTTGAACGCTCTGACTGCAAGCGTCACGGCGGTATCGAGTTCCCCGTCCCGTTGATTCGGATTCGCCCCCAGCTTCAAGAGTTCGGTGTACGTCTTTTTTTTAAAATGACCGAGTGCGTACTCCAGCGGGTTCACCACTACTTTGCCCTTGGCGTTTACATCTGCGCCAGCCGATAAGGCGGCGTGCAGCTTATCCACGTTGTCCTCGTCAATCGCTGCCTGCAAGGGCAGATTTTTACCCATAAACCATTCCACGCGAGCCTCCTTCTTTTGCGCACAGCCACTGGTACAGAGTACTATCCACATTCCTAGTATTACCCTTACGTGTCCGCACTTTCTCCAAAGACGCCACATCATGGACACTCCTGTAGGAAAGATTCCATTGCCTTACGGTCGTTCTTCACGGTTTTCTCCATTCCGTCTCCAACGATCGACATCTGATGCTGATAGAGCTTACCGAAGCGTGCTTCATCGCTCTTGGCTCCGCTCATCTTGCCAGCCAGTGTCATGGTACCGGGGATGGTGTCCACAGAACTTGCTTGCACGGGCGGGAAGAGCTGGAAGTCGCGGCCAGCGGCCAGATCGGCCTTCTTCTCGTCAATCAATGATTGGATGCTGTCCAAATATTGCTCTTTGGACGCGGCAAAATCCGGGTCATTCAGACTCTCCGTCTCTGGGTTGAGATACTTCAAGCCGATAGGATTGAGTGTTCCTGGAGACTTCGCCAGTTGAGCCTTCAACCACTCGGCGTTTGCGATCTGCTTTGAGGGGTCGGTGGTCTGGTTGAGATACGTTAGGAAATCGCCCTCCGATGAGAAGGCTAAGGTACGCGGAGCAAGGGCCTCTAACGAAGCGTTTGCGGAACGCCCAATGGATTCAGCGGGTATACCGGCACTGTTGAAGACGTAAACGTTGCCTGTCGTGTTGATCAAACCACCCTCCTGCGCGAGCCCGCCACCTTTAGAATAGCCAGCCAGGTCAAATCGAGTGTCTGAATCAACAAGTCGGCTTGTTAGCTGGCGCATGGCTCGGTATTGCTTTGTCTCCAGCCCTTGGCCATTGTCCGTGTTTGTCTTCCAGTCAACAAGAGACTGCGGTTCCGTGTCGCGCGCCACGAGAATCAGCTTTCCGTCCGATTGGGATCGGTAGATACCGGCGCGAAAGCCAGTCTTGTCGTTCCGCAGATCGGCCTCCTTGATCGTATTCGGAGGCAGACCGAGCGCCTTATTCAACTCGTCCGGCGTATCCGGCAGCCGCTCCACGCAGTTCATCTTCTCGGCCTTGCTTCCCGGCTTGTCCCCAAGCTGATTGGTATTGAGCGACGCCCGTGCCCCCGGCAACGCGGCGTTATACCGATTGAACCGCCGCGTCACCGCCTCCATGTCCGCCGCGCGGTTCTGGCACTTGCTCCAGTTGCCCGGCCGCACCTGCGTCCCAAAGTCACCCGGCTGCGTCCCGGTCGTGGCGGACGTCCTCCCCAATAATTTCTTAACGCGTGCGGCGGTATCGGCGGTCAGCTTCTTGTCCGCCGCGGCCTTGGCGGCGCACTGCGGGTCCGGCACGTAGGGCACCAGAGCCGGTGGCGGCGGAGCGCCGATGCTCACTCCGGTAGCGGCAATCACTGCCCCGAAGCCTCCGCTGCCCGGAGCACCTTGGCCCACCTCGCCGATGATCACGTTGGGCGAGCCGCCAGCGATCTTACCGCCATGCGCAGTCGAGTCGCCCATCCGTGCGGCGGGCATAAAGTTGATGAAGACAGTGGGAGAACCTTGCACCACGACGCTGGGCGGCCCAACGCAGGTGGCCATCGTCCCTACCGTTGCCGCTGGCAGGTCGTTGATCAGCACCATCGGCGCGTGGCCCGGGGGAATCAATGGCCCGCCAACGTGCGGCACCGGTCCGGTAGTGGCGGGACAGATGTGCGGATCGGTGATCCTCGCTGCTGGCGGCATGGAACGGCTCTCTTGAACGTCATGGAAAGAGTAACGTATCCGGCGACAAGCGTGACGACCGCTTTCCCAATCTCAACTGCGGGACAATACCTGCGAGATTGCCGCCCGCCCGTAAGGCTCCTTCCCCAATCGGGTAAACTGGTAATTGGGTGATTCGCCCCCGAAGGACATCAGTTTTGATCAATACCGTCATCAGCAAGGTCTTTGGCACCAGCAACGAACGCGCCGTCAAGCGCCTAATGCCCCTCGTCGCTCAGATCAACGCGCTCGAGCCCACCATCGAAGCCCTCACCGACGACCAGCTCCGCGACAAGACCGCCGAGTTCCGCCAGCGCATCGCCGACTCCATCGCCGCCGCCAACGTCGCGGCAGACGACCCGGCCGCCCTCTACGCCGCCGAAAAAGCCGCCCTCGACTCCATCCTCCCCGAGGCCTTCGCCGTCGTCCGCGAGGCTGGCAAGCGCGTCGTCGGCATGCGCCACTTCGACGTCCAGCTGCTCGGCGGCATCGTCCTCCACGGCGGCAAAATCGCCGAGATGAAGACCGGCGAAGGCAAGACCCTCGTCGCCACCCTGCCCTGCTATCTCAACGCGCTCGCCGGGCGCGGCGTCCACGTCGTCACCGTCAACGACTACCTCGCCAAGCGCGACGCCGAATGGATGGGCAAGATCTACGGCTTCCTCGGCCTCTCCGTCGGCGTCATCGTCCACGACCTCTCCGATCAGCAGCGCCGCGAAGCCTACGCCTCCGACATCACCTACGGCACCAACAACGAGTTCGGCTTCGACTACCTCCGCGACAACATGAAGTTCGAGCTCGCCGACCAGGTCCAGCGCGGCCAGTACTACTGCATCGTCGACGAAGTGGACTCCATCCTCATCGACGAGGCCCGCACCCCGCTCATCATCTCCGGCCCCACCGACCAGACCACCGACAAGTATGCTCGCGTCAACCTCATCATCCCCGAGCTCGAACTCGGCGAATTCACCGAGACCATCGAGACCAAGACCTACACCGGCGACTACGTCATCGACGAGAAGGCCCGCTCCATCACCGTCACCGACGAGGGCTGGGAGAAGATCGAAAAGCTCCTCGGCATCGGCAACATTGCCGACCCCGAAAACTGGGACCTCAAGCACCACACCGAGACCGCCATCAAGGCCCACAACCTTTACAAGCGCGATGTCGAGTACGTCGTCAAAGAGGGCGAAGTCATCATCGTCGACGAGTTCACCGGCCGCCTCATGCCCGGCCGCCGCTGGTCCGACGGGCTCCACCAGGCCGTCGAAGCCAAGGAAGGCGTCGCCATCCGCAAGGAGGACCAGACCCTCGCCACCATCACCTTCCAGAACTACTTCCGAATGTACAAAAAGCTCTCCGGCATGACCGGCACCGCCGAAACCGAAGCCGCTGAGTTCGACAAAATCTACAAGCTCGACATCGTCGTCACGCCCACCAATCGCGTCATGAAGCGCATCGAAAACGCCGACGTCGTCTACCGCACCGCGAAGGAGAAATACTTTGCCGTCGCCGACGAGATCGCCCGCCTCCACGCCGAAAAGCAGCCCGTCCTCGTCGGCACCACCTCCATCGAAAAGTCCGAGCTGCTCTCCGAGATCCTCAAGCGCAAAGGCGTCCGCCACGTCGTCCTCAACGCCAAGTTCCACGAGAAAGAAGCCGAGATCGTCGCCCAGGCCGGCCGCCTCGGCATGGTCACCATCGCCACCAACATGGCCGGCCGCGGCACCGACATCCTCCTTGGCGGCAACGCCGACTTTATGGCCCGCCAGGACCTCGTCAAGCGTCAGCAGGCCCGCGCCGTCTCCGCCGCCGAAGGCATCATCGCCCCCAACGCCGGCCCCGGCATGGTCCGCTTCTACTACTCCAGCCAGGAGTTCGAGACCACGGAGGAAGCCTGGGACGCCGCCGTCGCCAGCCACGCCGCCGCCGCCAAATCCGAGCACGACGCCGTCATCGGCACCGGCGGCCTCCACATCCTCGGCACCGAACGCCATGAGTCGAGGCGCGTCGACAATCAGCTCCGTGGCCGCGCCGGACGCCAGGGCGACCCCGGCGCATCCCGCTTCTACCTCTCCCTCGAAGACGACCTCATGCGCATCTTCGCCCGCGAGTGGGTCTCGACCTTACTCCAACGCCTCGGCATGGAAGAAGGCGTCCCCATCGAATCCGGCATGATCTCTCGCCGCATCGAGGCCGCCCAGAAAGCCGTCGAGACCCAGAACTTCGAGTCCCGCAAGCACATCCTCGAGTACGACGACGTCATGAACAAGCAGCGCGAAGCCGTCTACGGTCTCCGCCGCCAGCTCATGGAAGGCGTCGACCAGAAGCAGCTCATCACCGAAGACTACCTCTCCACCATCCTCTCCAACATCCTCGACCAGAACGCACCCGAGAAGGCCCACCCCGACGAGTGGAAGACCGACGCGATCTTTACCCAGCTCTACGACCTCTTCGGCGCAAAGCTCGACACCGAGCTCGACATGGCCGCCCTCAACCGCCACGACCTCGGCGAAACCATCTTCGAAAAGCTCCGCGCCCGCTACGACGTCAAGGAGACCATCCTCGGCCCCCAGGCCATGCGCTACCACGAGCGCGTCGTCATGCTCTCCGTCCTCGACGGCCTCTGGAAAGACCACTTGCTCGCTATGGACCACCTCAAAGAGGGCATCGGCCTCCGCGGCTACGCCCAGCAGGACCCCCTCGTCGCCTACAAAAAAGAGTCTTTCGAGATGTTCGAGGCCATGATGATGCGCTTCCAGGAGGACACCACCCGCCACCTCTTCCGCATGCAGATCATCGGCCCTGACGGCACTCCCATTGAGACCCCGGAGCAGCTCGCCGCCATCCAGCAGCAGGCCCCGCAAGCCCTACCGCAGCAACTCGATCTCCCTTCATCCGCGCAACAACGGGCTCAACAAACATCCGACATCCTCCCGTCCGCCCCCGCCCGCCAGGCTGTCCCCGTCCCCACCCGCCAGCCCTCCACCACCATCGACGCCCTCGAGCGCGAGTTCGAACAGAAAAAGAAGCGCGAACTCGACCAGGCCCGCTCCGTCGGCGCACCCTCCACCAACGGCAACGGCACCGCTCCCAAACGCGCCGGTGCCCGCGTAGGCCGTAACGACAAATGCCCCTGCGGCTCCGGCAAAAAGTACAAGCTCTGCCACGGCGTCCACGAAGCGTAATTCCAGGCCTTTGTCTTTGCTTTCTGTTTGTCATTCCCGAAGGGAATCTGCGTCTCCCCTGCTCGGCATCCACAAAGCCTGAACCGCCCCCCTAAACCGTAATCGGCGGCCCAAGCAGTTCCATCCCATAAACCCGCATCTTTTCCGCATCATTTAGATACGTGCTGCGCCCGCCAGCCTGCCGATCCCGCGTGTCGAAGAACTCTTCCATCCGTCCCGCCGGAGCATACGTAATCAGCAGCCGCCCCGAAGTCGAGCCAACATAAGCAAACGCATGTGGAACCCCGCGCGGCCCCGAAATCGAATCGCCCGCCTTAAGCGCATGGCTAACGCCCCCGACCTCCAACCACATACTCCCCTTCAAGCACATAGAACCACTCATCCTCACCATGGTGCAGATGCCGCGGCGGCCCGCCCTTCTTCGTCTGATGGTGTTCCATCGCAAAGAAGTCGTTCGCGCAGTCTTTCGATGAAACCTTGAACGCCGTCATGCCAAAAGGTGCAATCTTGCGGAAGCCGTTAGCATGCTCGCTCTGGGAGCTTTATGAAGCTGACGGACTCCGCTCTCCCTTACGCCGCAATCATGCTCACTATCCCCATCCGCATCCGGTAGTGGGTAACCGGACCGAGCTTTTCTACTTCGTCAGCTCAATGGCTACAATCTGCCCCTCCACCTTTGAGTGGCTTACCTCCGCGTACACCACCTTTGCCTTTACCCCTTCAATCGTTGTGCACGGCTTGATGTCGTCGCTGATCTCCGGGCTGCCGACGGTGAAGTCGATCTTGTAGAAGTCATTGTTGTAGAGACGCACCGATGATCCGGCCTGATCCACCCGCAGCGTCAACACGGACGGGTATGAACATTGCACGCCATGCAGCACACCTCGCACCGTATGGCGCGCTCCCTTGGAGTCGCCCGCCGGATAGTTCGGTGCCGCCTCCACCGCGCCGGTTATTCTGCCGTCAACCTTCTTAAAAGCCACCACCTTACCCGCGCCCGGATCGTTCACGGTGACGCCGTCCATCTGCTTTGTCGCCACGATGGTGATCTGCTCTCCAGAAGCTGGCGAACGCTCCCGCTCCGCCTTCGCCTGCTGGTATTGTTCAAGCTCATTGAGCAGATGGTCGACCCTGGCCGTCTCCTCAGGCGTCTTAGCCACCTTGCGCGCGGCTTCCAGCACGCGGATCGCTCCCACAAGCTGCTCTTGCTCTTCTAGAACGCTCGCCGTATTCAGACGATACCCAAGATTCTGCGGCTCAAGCTGCACTGCCGCCACATTCAACATGTGCGCCTCATTCAGCTTCTGATGACGCGATGCATAGAACGAAGCCAGACTATCGTAGGCCGGCGCAAACTCCGGATTCAAAGCGATCGCCCGCCGCAGGCTTGATTCGACCGCCGCATCCTCAGCACGGTCGCCCTCGTTCATCGACATCGCTGCATAGTAGTAGTGCGCCAAGTAACTCTTAGAATCGAGCTTCACCGCCTCCCCGTAGCTCTTCTTCGCGCCCGCGACGTCACCTGCGTGGAACTGTAGGGTCCCGAGCACCTCGAAGGCACCAGCGTTCTTCGGATCGTCCCGCAGCACCGCGTCGAGCAGAGCACGCGCCTCTTCCGTGCGGTTCACGTTGAGCAGCACATCGGCCCGCGCTACATTCACCTCTGGCGTGGTCAGCGGCTGGGCCGGAAAGGTGCTCTCATCCACAGTGAATACAGAATTGATCTTGTACGAGCGGAACATCGCCTGACCTACGTAATGATCGAGCGCCTTTTGCAACTGTGCCAGATCGCCAAACGCCTTTTGCGCGGCACTCACTGAGTCGTTTCCGTCGATAAGCAGCTTCGCATAATCCCGCATATGGTGCGTGTTCTTCTCACTGTCGTCGATTTCGATGTAGTGCGTGAGCGCCCATGATTCCGCGTAGAACGCCGATCCTTTCTCCTCGTCGTGGTAGTACGGCGACGCATGATCGACGGCCAACAGCGTCGCCAATGGCAGCAGCTTGTGGTCGCGCAGATAGTAGATGTCATACACGCTGGGCTGCCCGAGCAGCACGTCCTTGTCGCGAATATCGGTATTTTGATAGAACTCCGCCAACCCTTCGCTTAGCCATAACGGAATCCACGTGGCTTTACTCATCAGCAGATGCGTGTACTCGTGATAAACCGTGGCGAACGGATGCTCGCCTTCAGCGTCCAGCCGCAGCAGAATGTAACTCTTGTCCTGACTTCGTTGGAAGAAACCTGCGAGGTCCAGTTGTCCCTTCGCCAGGTACGAAGCCGGTTCCAGCGACTGGAACCCCTTGCGGTCCTTGAGCGCCAGCACGATCACCGGCGCGCCCGCATCCCCGTTTGCATTCGGCAGAACGGTGCGGAAGACTGCCCGCATCCGCTCGAATTGCATGGCGATCTTACGCCCCTGCTTTTCGTTTGTGTCCGTAAGCACGGTGAAATTTGGACTCTTGACCTCCACCCAGCGGGCCGGAGTTTCGCCCAAAGAAGATTGAGCCACGACAGATAAAAACAGCAGAACAGCAAAAAAGAAGCGCATAGATCGGAATGCTATAGCAACGCGATCATCCTGGATAGATGGTTATGATCCCCTACTCCATGTCCCGCCAATTCGCCCCCACCCCAACATCCGCCACGATCGGCACCGAGAACTCCGCCACATGCTCCATCTCGTATTTGACCAGCGAGCGCATGGCATCGACCTCCTCCGGCACCACGTCGAATAGCAGCTCGTCATGCACCTGCAACGTCATCCGGCTTTTTAGACCCCGCGCCGCAATCTCCCGGTCCAGCGCAATCATCGCCAGCTTGATCAGGTCAGCCGCCGTCCCCTGCAACGGCGTATTCACCGCCGTCCGCTCCGCAAACCCCCGCATGTTGGCGTTGCGCGACTGAATATCTGGGATCGGTCGCACCCGCCCGAAATGCGTCCGCACCGCCTGATCCTTCCGCACCGTCTCCAGCGTCGCGTCGATAAATCCGCGCACTCCCTTGTACCGGTCGAAGTACGTCTCGATGTACGTCTTCGCCTCCTTCTGGTCGATGCCTAGCTGTGCCGCCAGCCCAAACGGGCTGATCCCATACACGATGCCGAAGTTCACCGCCTTCGCCCGCGCACGCACCTCCTTGGACATCGTCGCCGGATCGACCCCGAACACCTCCGCCGCCGTTAGCGTGTGAATGTCCTTGCCCGTCCGGTAGGCGTCGAGCAGCAACGGGTCTTGCGAGAAGTGTGCCATCAGCCGCAGCTCAATCTGCGAATAGTCCGCAGACATCAGCACATTGCCCGGAGCCGCGATAAACGCCGCGCGGATCTCCCGCCCCACCGCCGTCCGGATAGGGATGTTCTGCAGGTTCGGATTCGTGCTTGACAGCCGTCCCGTCGCCGTCCCCACCTGGTTGAACGTCGTATGGATGCGCCCCTCGGCGTCCGCCAACTGCGGCAGCGCGTCCAGATAGGTAGATTTGAGCTTCTGCAACTGCCGATGCTCCATCACCAGCGCGGCGATCGGATGCTTGACCGCCAGCTCCTCCAGGATGTCCTGCGCCGTCGAGACGATCTTGCCCTTGCCGTACTTCATCGGCATCGGCAGCATCATCTTGTGGAAGAGCACATCGCCCAACTGCTTCGGCGAGTTGATGTTGAAGCGGTTGCCAGAGTCCTCGTAAATCCGCTCCGCCAGCGTGTCGATCTCCACTCCCAGACGCGTCGACATCTCCCGTAGGAACTCCGGATCGACCCGCACCCCGGCCTGCTCCATCCGCAGCAGCACGCCCACCAGCGGCTTGTCGATCGTCTCGTACACCGTCAGGAGCGGCGACACACCCGCCCCGACCTTCGCCTCCGGCGGCGGCGCGAACAGCATCTCCGTCGTCATCGCCCCGCCCAATCCCGGCTCGTCCTTCGGGATGTGGTGCTCGAACGTGCCCGCCTCCACCACCTGCCCGCGCAGCGCGTTCGCCAGCCGCACGATCGCCACCGCGGCCTCAGGCAGCCGCTTCGGATCGTCCGTGTTCGTCTTCGAGAACTGATGCATCAGCGCCCGGCTCGTCGTGCGCGCCGCCATGTCCGGCAGCGTGTGCGACCCATGCGTTGGGTTCACCAGATAGCTCAACAGCATCACGTCATCCCGCACTCCGGCGAGTACAATCCCGTGCGGCTCCATCGCGCGCAGCACTGCCTTCAGATCATGCACATCTTTCGGCAGCCCGGCATCCTCCAACGCCTCCCGCACCCCCGGCGCATCGAGCGACACCTCCAGGCCAGCATCCTCCCCCACAGCAATCCCCAACCGGCAAGCCGCATCGACCACAGGAGCCACGATGACCGGAACCTCCGCCCTTGCCACCCCAAACAGGCTCATGTTCTCCACCGCCGCCGGCTCCACCTCTGCATCGGAGTCGACATCCGGCTCGGCCGCCACCTCAGCCGCCACCGCTCGCGCATCCTCCAGGATCGCCACCGCCATCCCCCGAACCCGTCCGGCACTATCCACCGTCCGCGCCTCCGCTAGTACCGCGGCAATCTCCGCCTCGCTCGGCTTCACTTCATACCGGATCACTGCGTTGTCCACATCCGGCGCAAGCTCCTTCAGCAGCGTCGTAAACTCCAGCTCTGAGAACAGCTTCCGGCAAGCCGCATTGTCCACCGGCTGCGTCCGCATCGCCTCTAGCGAATACTCGATCGGCACGCCCGTATGGATCGTCACCAGCTCCTTCGACAACAAGATATTGTCACGGTTGTTCTGCAACGACTCCCGGTACGTCTTCTTCTTCACCTCGTCCGCGCGGTCGAGCGCCGCCTCCACCGTCCCAAACTGCAGGATCAGCTCCACCGACCCCTTATCCCCAATCCCCGGCGCGCCCGGGATATTGTCGATCGAGTCCCCGCGCAGCGCCATCACATCGATCACCCGCTGCGGCGGCACCCCCAGCGCCTTCTCCACCCCCGCCGCGTCCAGGATCAGGTTGTCCTTCGTTGGATTCAGGATGCTCACATCCTCGTTCACCAGCTGCATCATGTCCTTGTCCGACGACACGACATAGACCTTGTGCCCCAGCGCCGCCAGCTTGCAGCTCAGCGTCCCAATCACGTCGTCCGCCTCGAAACCCTTGTAGTAGAGGATCGGGATGCGAAACGCCTCCAGCGCCCGCCGGATATACGGCTGCTGCTGGATCAGGTCCGGCGGCGTCTCCACCCGGTTCGCCTTGTACCCGCCGTACTCAATCGTCTCGAACGCCTGCGTCTTGATGTTGAACTTCTGGACGTCCTTCATCTGCGCGGCCATCTCGTTCCGATGCACCGGCGCGCCCACGTCGTACACCGCCGCCAGGTACTCCGGCGCGAAGTCCTTCCGCAGCTTGTTGATCATGTTGACGAACACATACGTCGCGGCCGTAGGGATGCCCGTACGCGTCGACATCGGTCGCTGCCGCTGCATCGCGTGATACGCCCGAAAGATGAACGCCATCGAGTCCAGCAGATAAACCGGCGGCTTGCCGCCCTGTGTGTCCTTAGCCATAGTCCTTAGATGGTAGCCGCTCTTACAACGCGATCCATAACGCTCTTACACCGCGATCCCTAATTGGGTGCCCCACCTTCGCGACGGTCTCATCGTCGCTAAGGTGGGTCTGCGAATACCCAGCTCCTAGAGCGTGGGTTTACCGCGCCAGCAACTCCGGCTTCCGCGCCGCCAACCCACCCACCAACTCCCCAAACAGCGTATTCGCCCAAGCAAACCAAGCCCGGGTAAACTTCGACACATCGTCCTTGTAGTAGCTCTCGTGCATAAAGCCCAGCCCCGCCGCCGAGCCTTTCAGCATCTCGATCATCGCCCGAATCTCCGCGTCCGACTCGCTCGTCAGCGCGTAGACCATCTGCGACATCGGCCAGATCATGTCCACGCCTTCGTGCGGTCCACCGATCCCCTCACCCGCCGTCCCCTTGAAGAACCAAGGATTCCGCGCGCTCCAGCAAAACGCCCGTGTCCGCCCGTACAGCCCCGCGTCGGGCGAGCTTTCGAGATACGGTAGCCCCAAGAGGCTCGGCACATTGGCGTCGTCCATCAGCAATTGGCCGCCGAAGCCGTCCACCTCATAGGCCCAGATCGTCCCCATCGGCGTTGTCGCCACAGCATATTGCCCCAGAGCCTTCTCGACCTCGTCCGCCAGCGAAGAGGCGTCCGCCGCCAACCCATCATCGTGCAAAATCGCCCGCGCCATCTCTGCCAGCTGCCGCATGGACCGCACCGCGAACAAATTCGACGGCACCAGAAAGGCCAGCACGCACGCATCGTCCGACGGCCGGAACCCCGACGCGATCATCCCGATGGGCTTCACCGGATTGCCGTAGCCGTCCGAGAGCAGCGTTTCGGTGGAGGTGATGGCCATGCGATTGAAGCGATATGGCCCCAGCCCGTCCTTCCGTTGCTGCACCCGAAAGGTCTTCACCACGAGCGTCATGGCCGCCTTCCAACGCGCGTCGAAGGGCGAGGTGTCCCCGGTCTGCTTCCAGAAGCCGTACGCCAGGCGGATGGGATAGCACAGCGAGTCCACCTCCCATTTCCGCTCGCCGACACCTTGCTTCATCTCCGTTTTGTCCTTCGCGCCCCAGGGCAGCGGCGGCGCGTTCAGGTCGGCCATAAACGCATTCGCATAGGGATCGATCAGGATGCAACGTACCTGCCGCCGGATCACTCCCTCCAGCAGTTCCCGCAGCCGACGGTCTTCTTTCGCCAGCGGCAGATAAGGCCACACCTGCGCTGAAGAATCCCGCAGCCACATCGCAGCGATGTCCCCCGTCAGCACCGCCGTATCCGGCTTGCCCTCATACAGCCCCGGCTCCACCGTCGTATCGAGCGTGTTCGGATAGCAGTTCGCGAACAGCTCCGCCAGCACAGGATCGCCGATCCGCCGCGTCGTCCGCTCGATGTACGCCTCGACCGCCGCGCTGCGAAACTTCCGTGCCCCCACCGGCGGCCGCTTCGACCCCAAAGCCGTCGCCGCCCAGGCCCCGTTGGCCATGCCCGAAGCAGCCACCGCACCCATCCCACCCATCACCTGCCGCCGCGTCCATCCCTCGTTCATAAAGCCCTCGCTTGCCCTTGCCATTCTAATCAGTCAAACTGGGATGCGCTTCTTCCGCGTCCACGAAGAGCGCCCAGAAGAGCATCCAGAAGAGCACACCAGGAGCACCTATGATCTCCCGCCGCACCTTTCTACAGACCGCAGCCGCCCTCGCCGCCACCTCCGCCACACCCCTCGCCCTTGCCGAAACCACCCCCGCGAAAGAAGACGTTCTCCACTATGTCGATCCAAAGATCGGCACCGGCGGCCATGGCCACTGCTTTCCCGGCGCGTCCGTTCCCTTCGGCGCGGTACAGCTCAGCCCTGATACCTTCGACGACGGCTGGGACTGGTGCTCCGGCTACCACGACACCGACACGTCGATCATGGGCTTTTCGCACACCCATCTCTCCGGCACCGGCTGCGGCGATCTGCTCGACTTCCTCGTGATGCCCGGCACCGGCACGGCCAAGATCGTCCCCGGCACCCGCGAGCACCCCGAGACCGGCTACCGCTCCCGCTTCGACCACGCGGACGAGGTCGCCACGCCCGGTTTCTACTCCGTTCTGCTCAAGGACTACAACGTCAAGGCCGAGCTGACCGCCACCGAGCGCGCCGGCCTCCATCGCTACACCTTCCCAGCGTCGGACCAGGCCTACCTCGTCGTCGACCTCCAGCACGGCTACGGCGGCGGGGTGGACCGGCCCGACGTGATCGCCGCGCAACTCACCCAGCCCGCGCCCGACACCCTCGCCGGGGGCCGCACCACCCGCGCCTGGGGCGATGGCCGCAAGGTGTTCTTCACCATGCAAGTCTCGAAGACGCCCACCCGCGTCGTCTTCTTCAACAACGACCAGGAGGTTCCTGCCGGGCAACTCGCCGGCACCAATCTGAAAGCTGTCCTCTACTTCAAAACGCACGCCAACGAGCAGATTCTCGTCAAGACCGGCATCTCCGGCGTCGGCATCGACGGCGCGGCCCTGAACCTGAAGACCGAGATCCCCGCCTGGGACTTCGACCAGGTCCGCCAGCAGGCACGCGCCAAATGGGCCGCACAGGTCGGCCGCATCGCCGTCACCACCGACAACCTCGACCACAAGCGCGTCTTCTACACCGCGCTCTACCATCTCTCACTGGGCCCTACCCTCTTCGACGACGTAGACAACCGCTACCACGGCATGGACGGCCAGATCCACACCCTGCCTGCCGGTCGCCGCAACTACACCACCTTCTCCCTCTGGGATACCTACCGCGCCGCCCACCCCACCTACACGCTCATCAACCCGGAGCGTGTGCCCGACTTCGCCAACGCCCTGATACGCATGGCCGCCGAGAGCCCGCAGGGCATGCCCGTCTGGCCGCTGCAAGGTAAAGAGACGGGCACCATGACCGGCTACCACTCGGCCTCCGTCATCTCCGAGGCCATCAACAAAGGCTTCCTCGGCATTGATACAGACGCCGCCTACAAATACATGATGAAGCGCGCCATGGTCGACGACTGGGAAGGGCTTCCCTACTATCGCAAGCTCGGCTACATCCCCGCCGACCGCGAAGGCGAATCCGTCTCCAAGACCTTCGAGTACAGCTATAACGACTGGGCCATCGCGCACGTCGCGCAGAAGCTCGGCAAGGCCGATGACGCCAAGATGCTCGTCGCCCGCTCGCGCAACTACCGCAACTACTGGGACCCGTCTATCGCCTTTATGCGCCCTAAATTTGAGAACGGCACCTGGGCCAACTCCTGGACCGGCAAGGTCGAAGAGCCCTTCAACCCCATCGATCTCGGCCACTCGCCCAAGTGGCGCGACTACACCGAATCGAACGCCTGGCAGACCACCTTTGCCGTCCAGCACGATCCCGCTGGCCTCATCGCCCTCTTCGGCGGCCGCCAGCCCTTCCTGGCCAAGCTCGACGAGCTCTTCACCACCGCTCCCACCCTCCCCGCCGACGCGCCCCCCGACATCGCCGGCATGGTCGGCCAGTACGCCCACGGCAACGAGCCCTCGCACCACATCGCCTACCTCTACACCTACGCCGGTGCGCCCGCCAAGACCCAGGCCCGTGTCCGCAACCTGCTCGAAACCATGTACTCGCCCAACCCCAACGGGATGCAGGGCAACGAAGACGTGGGCCAGATGTCCGCCTGGTACGTCCTCTCCGCCCTCGGCTTCTATCCCGTCGACGCGGTGAGCGGCAACTACATCCTCGGCTCCCCGCTCTTCGAACACGCCACCGTCCAGCTGGGCGGCGGTCGCACCCTTACCCTCGACATCACGCGCGCCAACCCGACCGACCAGTACATCCAGGCCTTCACCCTCAACGGCAAACCCCAGCAGCGCGCCTGGTTCCATCACAGCGACATCGCCAACGGCGGCCGCATCCAGCTCACCATGGCCGCCACCCCGCACCCCACCTTCGCCACCGACCCCAAAGTCGCACCGCCGTCGCTGACGCTCTAAAAACAAAGCGGGCACTCGATCTTCTGAGCGCCCGCTTCGCTAACTAACCTTCTCATCTCTCAGAAGGCATACTTCAGGCCGAACTGAATGTGCCGCTCCGTTGACCGTGTGCTTGAAATCTGACCGAAACTGCTGTCCGAGATTTGGTTGTCCGGATTACCATAGCTGGCGATGTTGAACGCGTTGAAGAGATCCGCCCGGAAGTCCAGCCGGTTCTCGTGGTAGACTGTAAAGCCCTTCTGGAACGACGCGTCCGCATTGTAAAAACCGGGCGTCCGGAGCGTCCCCGTGGCGGCCGTGCCGAAGTGATTCTGCGATTGCGCCGCGTAGACACACGCGTTGCCATGCGCATTGATCGTCTGGTCCGACGCGCACGGCGTAATCATGGAATCGTTCGTGCCAAACCAGTGATCGACTGTACGGTTTGTAATCACGGCCGGCATCAGCTGATCCGGACGCGCTCCTCCACCATACGCAAATACTTTGTTCGAGTAGCCCAGCGGCGTGGACAACGTCACCGGAAATCCAGTGTAGACCACCGCAGACGCGCTTACCTTCCATCCTCCGAGTAACTCCTCCATTAAGAAATTGGAGTTCGATCCGAACTGCTTCCCATGGCCATACGGAACCGCATAGGTTCCCGTCGCGTTGAACGAATGCCGCACGTCGTCACCCGCCGGACCCCAATCGCTCCCAATATTATAGAAATCCTGCTGATAATAGTGCTGGTCGATATTGGAAGCACCGTAATAACCAATGTCGTCCGTTAGCGCCTTGGAATACGTATAGTTGGCCGTAAGTTCCAGCCCTTTGGTAAGCCGCTGGCGGAAGATGGCCTGCATCGCGTTGTAGCTCAGGTTTGAATCCGACGCCGTGATCTTCACGACACCGCGCTGACCGACGATATTTGCGTAGGGCGCAGGTGTATTGGGAGCGGGTAGTTGGTTGCCATACGCCGGATCGACTAGATGATGTCCTACTTCACCCACGTATCCAATCTGGAGAGACGACGTTGCCGTAAGCTGGTACTCTCCGGTAAGTGAGAACTCCTGAATCACCGCCGGCTGCAGGTTGCTCTTCCAGGCATAGAAGGTCGTTACAGGTTTGATGGTAGTGGGAAAGCCATTACTCGCGAGCTGCGGCGTTCCGGGCGAATAGGTTGCGCCGCTGCCCGTCGGCAGTGCGGCGATCGTGTCGAAATCATTGTGAAACGGCGGATTTTGCGTGAGCCGCAGGTTGGCTCCTGTACCTTCAAGATACGTGGTGATGCCGTATCCCCCGCGCACCACAAACTTGGAAGATAGCTGGTCCGCAAAGCCGAGCCGCGGCATAAAGTTGTTGTACGTCGAGTTATAGCAAGAGCGCGTCGGACACACCGTCGCGTTCGCAAAGGTGTTACCCGCCGGCACGGCACCGGCATACTCGACGGTAGCAGTCGCCAGGTTGATATTCGCTTCCTTGTTGTTGACTTCGTAGATGGGTTGATCGTACTCGTAGCGAAGACCGATATTGAGAGTAAGTGTGGGAGTTACCTTCCAATCGTCTTGCGCGAAGTACGCGTTCCGGTATTGCCGCTGTCCGGTCCGTCCAACCACTTGGCCGACAGCCGCCTCATAAGCGTGGTTAGTCACAAAGTCGGTGAAGCCGTTCGTCTGCGTCGCCCCCGGCTGCACGGAGAACTGACCGTTGTAGGTGAAGTATCCCAGCTCGCCGTTATTTCCGGGATAGAAACTATTTTGCTGATAACGCGTGAGCTCCGCTCCGAACTTCAGCAAGTGCTTGCCACGCTGCCAGGTTAAGTTATCGCTGTACTGGTAGACGTTGTCGATAAATACTTCAGGCGTAGGATTCGCGCCGACCGAAGACACCTGTCCATTGCCGCTGCCTGGGCTAAAGGTCTGCTGGCTGAACCCAGCCGTGAGTTGCGCCTGACTCGGAATGCCGACAACCGAGTTTCCCGTCAAGCCAAATACGCCGCTCGGGTCCGTCGTTACACCGCTGTTGAAGCGAATGCGCGAGTACGATGCGCGCAATTCGTTGACAATGGCCGACGAAAACGTATGCGCATCGCTGACCGTGAAGAGATGGTCCGGGTAGTTCGAAGCCGACGGGAACTGCACCGGAATCGGCTCCCTTCCTTGCCCGTCCTGAGCATAGCCCTGCGAATAACGGCCCGAGATCACGTCGCTCTGGCGGAAGTGCCCGTCGATTTTAATATCGCCTTGATCGTTACGCTGAAAGGAAGAAGTTGGTCCGGTCAGATTCAGGTAAACACCTGCCGGATCACTTGTAGCAAGATTGGGCACCGGATAAATATTCGGATGAGCAAAAAGATAGATCGCCACGGGATTGGTGATCGGCACACAATTGTTCACATACGGAACCGGCCCACCCGCGTTCTGGGTGTTATAAAGCTGGGTGCCCAGGGAAGAAAAGTCGGAATACCCAGCCGCACAATTCGCCGTCGCCGTCTGCCCGCGCCACGCAAGCGGTGCCACGCTGAGCTTTGTGCTGCCGCCGCTGTGCTCGCGCAGACCTTCGTAATCGGCGAAGAAAAAGAGCTTGTCTTTCAGGATAGGCCCGCCAATGGTTCCCCCAAAAATAGTCTGGGTGAACGGATTGATGGGCGTAATCGTCGAAGCGTGCTTGTTCGTCCAGCTATTCGCGTCCAGGTTGTAATTCTCCAGGAAGCCGAAAATGCTGCCATGCAGGTGGTTCGTTCCGCTCTTCATCACCATGACGATGTCGCCACCGTTCACGTTGCCGAACTCCGCGTTCGCGTTCGAGGAGATGACGCGAATCTGGTCGAGCGAGTCCGGGCTGGGTGTGTACCCCACCGTGTTGTTGATGTTCTCGTTGATCTCCTGCCCGTCCAGCAAGTAATTGTTCGACTGCGCACGATTGCCATTGACGTTCGCGATAGTGCTGCCATTGGTGTCACGCTCCGTGGATGATTGGCCACCAAACGCGCCATAGTTGGTCGACACCGCGCCCGGCGTGAAGACGGTCAGCTGCGAGAAGTCGCGCCCGTTGAGCGGAATGCTGTTAATCGTATTCTCCGTGAACGTCTCCCCAAGCGTGGCGTTCTCCGTGTTCAGAATCGGCTGCGCCTGCTCGCTCACCTCCACAGTCGTCGTGGCCGCGCCCACCGCCAGCTTGGCGTCCACCTTGGCATCCTGGTTGATCTCGAGCGAAAATGGCCCCTGCTCCTGCCGCGAGAAACCGGGCGACGCAATCGCCACCTTATACCGGCCAATTTGCAGAAAGCGAATGCTGTATATCCCAGCACTGTTCGTTGTGGTCGACACAGCGACGTTGGTGTCCACATTGGTGGCCGTCACGGTCGCGCCCGGAATCACCGAACCGCTGGCGTCGGTCACGGTGCCTCCGACGTTCGCCGTGATGGTTTGCCCAACAGCGTGTCCACAGCAGAGCGCCGCCAGGACGCAAACCCAGACTGAGAGACTTCGAAGTAATCTTTCCATCGGCTTCCTCCAAGTGGTTGAATCTGTAGTTCATTCGTCGCTTGCACAGATCGAGCAAACGCGGATGTTCATGAAACGGCCTCTTCACCAGCGAACCGTATCGGCTTAGGTTTGATCGTTTCGATGCCAATCAACCAATCTGTGTGAAGATGGTGTGAAACTACAATCATTCTTAGAAAATTGCAATCAAAAAAACTTCTGCGTCGAACTTTGCTTCACGCCGTTCACATCCTGATGGTCGCCGGTTACCCCTGCTCCAGCCATGCGCGACGGAATGCCTTCCCGCCAACCCGCCGCACGCCGTACAATCGCATTAGCCCCGCGAAAGTGGCGAAATTGGCAGACGCACCAGACTTAGGATCTGGCGGAGCAATCCATAGGGGTTCAAGTCCCCTCTTTCGCACCAAGCCCTCACTCTAAAGGACATCATGGCCGACTCGCCTCAAAACCCCAATCAGATGCAGCAAGATCCCACCGTCCGCCTCACCAACACGGACGATTTCCGCGCCTCCTACGCCAACAGCGTCCAGGTCCGCATGTCGGTCTGGGACTTCTTCCTCGTCTTCGGCACCATGCACCAGCACAATCCCAGCGAGGTCCACGTCGAGAACTTCCAGGGCGTCTACCTCAGCCCGCAGCAGGCCAAAGCCCTCTTCAACATCCTCGGCCATAACCTCGCCCAGTACGAGCACACCTTCGGCGAGCTCACCCTCGAACCCCTCCCGCAGGCAGGCGGTCCGGTCAACTAAGCCGGTGCCCGCCCGTCCCTTGGCAAACGACCCGATCCGTCGTCTCAGCCGCACGACCGGCCCTCTGCCCCTCGCCCTCCTTTACCCCCTCTTCTTCGCCGCCGTCTATCTCTCCCACTGGACCCTGCTTCGCCTCCCGTACTTCTGGGACGAAGCGGGCTACTACATCCCCGCCGCGCTCGATTTCTTCCACACCGGCACCCTCATCCCGCAGTCCACCGTCACCAACGCGCACCCGCCGCTGCCCTCCATCCTCCTCGCCGCCTGGTGGCGCATCGCCGGCACGGCCATCGTCAACACCCGGACCCTCGTTACCTTCGTCTCCGCCGCTGCCCTCCTCGGCGTCTATCGCCTCGCCCGCCACGTAGCCGGAACAGCCGCAGCCGCCACCACCCTCCTCACCGCGCTCTACCCCGTCTGGTTCGCCCAATCCACCCTCGCCCACGCCGACATCTTCGCCGCCGCCTTCACCCTCTGGGGCCTCTCCTTCTACCTCCCGCACCTCCAGCGCTCCGGCATGCGCTCCGGCAACGCCAAAGCCGCCCCCGGCGAGCTCTTCCTCGCCGCCGTCCTCTTTTCCCTCGCCGTCCTCTCCAAAGAAACCGCCATCGCCACCCCCCTCGCCCTCGCCGCCTGGGAGACCCTCCAATACCTCCGCAAATCCCGAGGCTCCCTCCCATGGGCCGCCGCCCTCACCCTCCCCATCCTTCCACTCCTCGCCTGGTACGCCTTCCACTATCGCCAAACCGGCTTCGTCTTCGGCAACCCCGAGTTCCTCCGCTACAACGCCACCGCCAACCTCTCCGTCTACCGCGTCGCCCTCGCCCTCTGGCACCGCACCCTCCATCTCTTCACCCACATGAACATGTTCGTCCCCGTCGGCTGTGCCCTCGCCGTCCTGCGGATGAAGCCCCGCCGCCCCGGCCTCCCACCCGACATCCTCGCCGCCCTCGCCGTCATCCTCATCGCTAACCTCCTCGAGTTCTCCATCCTCGGCGGCGCGCTCCTCACCCGCTATCTCCTCCCCATGTTCCCCCTCGTCCTTCTCCTCTGCGTCGTCGAGTGGCAGCGCCGCCTCCCGCATTGGCCCGCGCTCGTCGCCCTCTCCGCCGCCGCCTTCCTCTGCGGCCTTTGGATCGACCCGCCCTACGCCTTCGCCCCCGAGGACAACCTCACCTACCGCGACTTCATCGTCCTCCACCAGCACGCCATCGCCGTCTTGCAGCAGCGCTTCCCCGCCGCCACCGTCCTCTCCGCCTGGCCCGCCACCAGCGAGCTCACCCGCCCCGAACTCGGCTACACCCGCCACCCCTTCGCCGTCGCCCCCCTCGAAAACTTCTCCCTCCCCCAGATGCAACAAGCCGCCGCCAACCCCGGCTCCTTCGACACCGCCCTCCTCTTCTCCACCAAGTGGGAGCCACCCCCCAGCCGCTGGCACCTCCCCCACCGCAACGGGCAGGTTGTCTCCAGCGCCGACGCCCGCTTCTTCGACTTCCACCACGACCTCACCCCCGCCGAAGCCGCCGCCCTCCTCCACGGCGACATCGTCTGGCAGCAGCACCGCGGCGGCGAGTGGGCCGCCATCCTCCACTTCCCAAGGATCGTCCAGGCAAGCATAAGATAGCTATGAAACGGTTGCATGAAGATGGCGAACGATGATCGCTGCCGAGAATGCGACTGATCGTTACTCATTCTTAGGCATATGCGTTTGCTACGAATCGTTTTCGTCGGCCGACAAAAACAGGAAGGGAACCCGCTGGCACAGCATCTTGACGCCACATCCTGTCGGCGTTACATTCATCTCAGTCGCGAAAAACGACGATCCGCTCAGCGGTTTGTCGAGGACAGGTCAGCCACACTCTTCGTGGTTAGGCCAGCGTCTCCGAAGCTAACTGCCTGATGAATTCATCAGGCACATTGCCTTAGAGGAGCGCTATATGCAAAACCCCATCGCAATTATCGGTGCAGGCCCTGGCGGCCTTGTCCTTGCCCGCGTCCTTCACCTTCACGGCATTCCCGCCACCATCTACGAAGCAGAAGCATCCGTTCATGCGCGAGCGCAGGGCGGCCTTCTCGATATGCACGAATACAACGGGCAGATCGCCCTCAAAGATGCAGGCCTGTTCGACGCCTTCCTTCCACTCGTGCGTCCCGGCGAAGATGCGAAACGCATCGTCAATCAGGATGGCGATGTTCTTTTCGATAAACCCGGTGGCGACTCCGGCAAACGCCCCGAGGTAGATCGCGGCGATCTTCGCAGATTGCTTATCGAATCTCTTCCGGATGAAACGATCAAATGGGGTCACAAGGTTACGTCTGTCAAAGCGGTGGGCAGTGGGAGACACGAAGTTTTTTTCTCAAACGGTTCGACCTGCATCTCCGACCTAGTCGTAGGAGCGGATGGCGCGTGGTCGAAGGTCCGTGCACTCGTCACCGACATAAAGCCCACATATACCGGTACCTGCTTTGTCGAGACACATCTCTCAGGAAAAGATCCAAAGCACAGCGACAGCGTGACGGCGATTGGGAGCGGCACACTCATGGCGGTGTCTCCTGGCAAAGGCATTTTGGCGCATCGCAATGCGGACGGTAGTTTGCACGTCTACGTAGCCTTGAACAGACCGGAGGAGTGGGTCGCTTCCATTGACTTCCGCAACGCGAAGACCAGCCTAATTCGGATTGCAGGGCAGTTTGAGGGCTGGGCCAAACCGCTGACCGCACTCATGACGGACAGTGAGATTGAGCCAGTGCTGAGGCCGATTTATGCCCTTCCGGTCGGAATTCGATGGGACAGAGCGCCGGGTGTCACCTTGCTCGGAGATGCGGCGCATCTGATGTCGCCTTTCGCGGGTGAAGGTGCAAACCTCGCGATGTACGACGGCTCGGAATTGGGCAGGTTAATCGCCAAGAATACCGATAATACTGAAGCTGCCCTTGCAGGATATGAGAACGATCTCTATATTAGGAGCGAAAAGTTTGCCCGGCAGACTGCCGAAAACCTAAAGAGGTTCTTCGACGAGAGCGCCCCGCAGAGTACCGTCGATCTCTTTCGCGAACATCTGAAATGAAGTGATCGAGACCGAGTTACTCCTGATAGACGCATTTCGCGTCATCAATATGTCAGGAGTGTACTCACATGTGTACACCCTGGAGCACTCTGGAGAGGGCACTCCCGCATCCAGCACCAGGGTCGACCGTACCGTGTGCTCTATGCCTTCGATCCGGCACGGACGGCATTTCTGCTGATCGGCGGCGACAAGACCGGTAACTCACGCTGGTACGAGACCAACATCCCCAAAGCCGAGACCATCTACGCCGCGCATCTGGAAGAACTGAAACGCGGAATCTGACCACCATTAGAAAGGGACATGACATGGCCACCAAATGGAAGGACCTGAAGCACAAAGCCTCGCCGGAAGCGCGGGAAAAAGCCAAGCGCGAAGCCCTGGCCGAGTACGCCGAAGTGGAGCGCATGGGCGTCGGCGTCATCCGTTTGGCGCGGCAGCAAACCCAGGTCGCCCTCGCCGAGCAGATGCACATCCCGCAGAGCGCCGTCTCGCGGCTCGAAAACCAGAACGATTGCCTCCTCAGCACCCTGCGGAAGTACGTCGATGCCTTGGGCGGAACCCTGGAAATGCGGGCCGTCTTCCCGGACGGCGAAGTCGAACTCGACGGGCTGATGAGAGCCACCGGCAGTGCCGACGAGCAGCCTGGTCTCTGAAGAACTACAGCGCCTCGCAGCGCACACACACGCGAGAAACAGCTCTCCAAACCTTGTCAACCCCCACAAATCGCCAAAACACCCTTATCTCTCACATTCCAAAGCAGATGATAATGTAGCGCAACCTGTGCAGGAGTTATAGCCCATTTGCTATGCTTAACATAGAGCTCAAGAAATCCAGAAGGCCCGCCACCAACCAGCCCTTCCGCTGTTAACTACTTCGTACCGGACCGGTCGAAGTACACCCTTAACTCCCCTAAACTCAACACTTCGTACTCAAAGTACCCCCGGGGGGGTACCTCCCGCTAACCTAACTCCGGAAACGCCGTTACCCGAAGCTTCGCCGCCCCATAAGGGATAAGCGTCAACACCTCCTCTGGAGCCGCGGTCTTCTGCGTACCTTCGGGGATCGGTCCGGCCACACCATCCTCAGACCGCCACGTGTCCAGCCTTCGTCCCATCACCCGCAGATGCACCCCGCTATCGGCCGCCGTAAACGGACGCGCACCGATCGGCGTCTCGATCACCTCGATCTGCCCGGCTGACGCTTCATCGACCCGTAGCCCATAGTTCCAGGCCTCGCGCGGAAACACCTGCCAATCCGCCGTCAGGGCCCGCTCCCGCAGCTTCACCCACGTCTCGCCCGGCGAGAGCGAAAACACCAGCGGCCCGCGCATGATCGCCATCGACTGGTGAAACCACCGCGACACAACCGGCTTCATGGGGAAGCGCAGCTCCACCACGTCGCCCGCCTTCCACGTCCGCCGCACCGCTGCGAAGCTCCCCGGCGCAACCGCCGTGTCGATCGCCTTACCGTTCACGCGCACCGCCGCACCCTCCGCCCAGCCGGGCACGCGGAACCTCATCTCAAACGCCTTCTCCGCCGCGGGAGTCACGGTAATCCGTACCGTCTCGCGGAACGGGTACTCAGTTTCCTCCTTGAGGTGGACCGCCATACCCGCCACCGTAGTCGAGGCCTCGCACGGAGCGTACAGCGCGGCCACCAGGCCACCATCGGGCGAACGCATCCACAGGCTCGCCGTCAACTTCGGCCAGCCCTGGTGGAAGTTCGCCGTGCAGCAACCGAAGTTCGGCTCCAAACCGAAGAGGTTCGACTCCGGCCCGTTCGTAGTCCAAGGCTTAGAGTTCAGTCCCACCTGGATCTGGTTGGGCTGCTGGTCGTACTGGTGCGCCCACATATCGTCGGTAAACGTCCCCGGCAGCGCGTTGTAAGCAATCTTTTCGATACGATCGCCGATCGCCGCATCGCCAAAGACGGCCAATGCCACCTCCATCGAGAACATCGTTTCGACCACCGTGCAGAGCTCCGTCCCGTGGCTGGGGTCCAGACCGGCCAGATGCTCATCGCACGAAAACATGCCGTTCGGATGCCCGTGAAATTTGTCGAGCATCGCCACCTGGTGGTTGTAGCCCTCGCGCGACGCCGCGTTCCCGGTCATCCGGTACTCGACCGCCGCCGTCTTCAGCGCCTGCCCATTGTTGACGCCGTGCGTCTGCATCCCGGCCGGCGAGTTCTCACCCGTGGCGGGGTCCCGCTGCAACTGCTTCGTCGTCACGCCGGTGTATTGGAACGCCGCAAAGCTCGCCATCCAATCGAATCCCTGCTTCTTCAGCAGAGCCAACAGCTCCAGCAGCTTCGGGTCCGCTGTCCGGTCGTACAGCCACTCGACGACCATAGCTTCATCCTGCCAGCGATACTTGCCCCAATCCTGAAGCGGCCTCCCCGGCAGCGCCCTCAGCTGATAGTGGAAGTAGCGCGTCAGCACCGGCATCACCCGCGCGTCGCCAGTCGCTTCGTAGAATTGCATCAGCACCTTCAGCATCACCATGCGCGGCCACCAGTCGTTGTTGGTCGCCGGGCCGATCATCCCGTTCGCCGCCTGATGGTTCAGCGTCCAGTCAATAAAGCGCATCGCCTTGGCGCGCAACGTATCGTCGTTCAGCAGCACCGCCAGCGGGTACAGCCCGTCGAGAAAATACGGTCCGCGCTCCCAACTCTCGCCCGTGCCGCCCAGCCAGCCGCTGTTCTCGCCGACATCCGGCCAAATCTCGTCCAAATGGCCGCCCAGCCCGTCCGCCTGCACCCGGAGCTGCCGCTGAAGCCATCCCGCCGGTCGTATCTCGCCAAGCGGCAGCGTGCGAAACGCCGGAGCCGCCAGCTTGCCATTCGCATCTTTGCTCTGTTCTCCTGGCGAAGCATCGGAGCGCAATCCAAGCGCCACGGCCGCCGCCGTGCCTGCTGAAAGCTGCAAAACTCGTCGCCGCGTTGTCTCTGCCACAATTCACCCCAGACGCAAAACTCTATGGACAGCACGTCAATAGCTGTCACCATCCGCCTTGTTCACTATAGTCATCCGGATGCACACGCGCACGGTAGCCGAACCCTGTGGCGACTTTCCGTCGTATTTCACGCTTTGCGGCTAAAATGAGCTTGTGCGAACTCCTGTCGTTGCCGCAAACCTCCTTTGCCTTCCATTGTTCCTGGCTCTTACCGGCTGTGGCAAGCCTTCGCTCGATGTGCCCGCCTCCGTGACGATCATCGGGCAAGCAACACCGATCGTCGTCCACGTCCACGATCCTCACGGCGTGAGCAAATTGACGGCCAGCGTGGCGCAGAATGGCGCACAGTACCAGGCGTGGCAGACGCCCGCACCCTCCACAAACCCCAACACCACCTTCAACTTCGAGGTAGGCGTCAAAACCACACCGCAGCTGAAAGACGGCCCCGCGCAGTTGATCCTCGAAGCTACTTCGGGTGGCCTGTTTCACGGCACGACGCGCTGGGAGCGGGACGTCAACGTCGTCACGCAGCCGCCTCTGGTCAGCGCGGACTCCGAGCAGCACTACCTCTACCTTGGCATGGCCGACCTGGCGACGATGAACATCACGGGAGCCTATACCTCCGCAGGCGTCCGGGTGGGCGACCAGACCTTTCGCGCCTGGCCAATGCCCGGCGGCAAACCCGGACTCTTCTCCCTTTACGCCTTTGCGTGGAACATGCCCGCCGGAACCACACCTGTGGTCTATGCCTCGAACGGCACCGGCAACGATGTGATAACGCCGCTAACCGTCATCTTCCCCAAGCGGGAGCAACCCGTCTACACCCAGCACGAGATCCAGGTCACCGATCAATTCATGCAGAAGGTCCTGGGCGAGCTCGATCCGAACGGCACGGGCGATCCCGTGGCGCGTTTCGTCAAGATCAATACCGAGATGCGTCAGGCCAACAACAAGACGCTGTCCGACCTACGCCTCAAGACCGCCGAGAGCTTCCTTTGGTCGCAGCCCTTCGCGCGTCAACCCGCTAAGGCCGAGGCTACCTTTGCCGACGTGCGCAGTTATATCTACCACGGAAAGAAGATCGACCAACAGGTGCACCTCGGCTACGATCTTGCCTCGACCCAGCACATGGGCGTTCAGGCCGCGAACGACGGCACGGTGGTCTACGCCGCTCCGCTCGGCATCTACGGCAACTGCATTGTGGTCGATCACGGCTACGGCTTGCAGACCATCTACGGGCACCTGAGCCGGATCGACGTGAAGGAAGGCGATACCGTCAAGCGCTCGCAGGTCATGGGACTCAGCGGCATGACGGGCATGGCCGGCGGCGATCACGTCCACTTCGCCATGCAGCTCGACGGCGTCCAGATCGATCCGAAGGAATGGTGGGATGCCCATTGGATCAAGGACCATGTGGCCCGCCGCGTCGATCTTCCCGGCTTCGGCAAGTAACCACAAGGCTCGTTCGGGAAGAAGATGAACATCAAGATCAAGTTCCTGTTCGCCACTCTCCTCCTCCTCTATCCTCCATTCGCTTGCCCTGCCCAGCAGCCTTCTGTGCAGCCCTTGCGCCGCGAGAGGGTGATCGTGTTTGTGCATGGCATTCACGGGAGCCGCGAGTCCTGGCGCGCGGCCAACGGTGCCTACTGGCCGGACATGATACGGTCCGATCCGCGCTTTGCCTTCTCCGATATCGTCGTTGCCGAGTACCCCACACCAGCCTCCAACGGCAAGATGTCCAGCGTCCGCCTGGCCGACGTTCTTTGGGAGACGCTGCGGCGAGACCACGTATGGGATCATCGCGAAGTCGTCTTCATCGCACACAGCCTGGGCGGCATTTTGGTGGAAGAGATGCTGCTGCGGCACCCCGCCGACGCGGCCAGAGTCAAGTTCATCGTCTCCTACGGAACGCCGCACGAGGGTTCGACCGTCGCCCGCGTCGCGTCGATCTACGACAAAGACCCGCTGCTGAACGACCTGAGCGATGCCAGCGACAACACTTTCCTGACGCAATTGGAAGATAGCTGGCGAGGGCACGACACGGTCAACGGCATTCATCGGTTCTGCGCATATGAAACGGAAGATACCAGGCCCGACAGCGGGTTTGGCCGCTACCTTAGGACCCATGCCCGTGTGGTCGGCTACTTCAGCGCAACGTATGGATGCGACGTAACCACGCCGCCGCAAGAGATCCACGCCGATCACCTGAACATGGTGAAGCCGCTCGACCGCAAATCTAGCGCCTATGACTTCTTCTATCGTGTATACCGCGACAACCCAGTCCTCGAAGAGCGAGCCATAACCCGAAGCACGGTAATCCCAGGCCTCGAAGCGGGCTGCGACCAGACCAACGAGAATGCCGACCTCCAGGTACCCGTGGCTCTGGATTCCACGCTGCACGAGAAGGTTGTTGCAGCATCGGCCTCCCTGATCGACACGCATGACATCCGCAACATCAATCCAAGCCCCCCGATGGTGACGAGAATCGACCCGAACGGCGTGGTGCATGTTCACTATAGTTTCAGCGGCCCAAGCAAGAAGCTCTTCGTTTGCTACGGGACCGCGCGCGCATCCCTACAAGTCCAGCTCTCGATCGTCCAGCAAGTGCCCTCGCGCGAACCGCAAAACTAACCGGCCATGTCCTCTTAGCTTGCTCTACGTTTCGCGTCCAAACTATACGTCTCTTCCATGTGGCGGCTGCTATGTTGCAGACCGCTGGAGGACACAACCTTCCTCACGGCGCGAGCCGCCGATTCGGCCGCCGGCACCACCCTTGCGCACATCTCGGCCTCATAGCCGCGGATGGCGTCCACCCAGTTCTCTCCATGCATGAGCGCCTGAGCAAGTTTCGCCGCGTCGAGCATTGCGAAGTTGACCCCGTTTCCTCCAAAGGGCGACATCAGATGCGCGGCATCGCCCAAGAGAGTGATGCCGGGACAGTTCGTCCAATGATGACCGATCGGCAGCTCATAGATGGGCCACGGCACGATGCGGTCCGTAGCTTCGATCAGCGCGCGCAGTTTGGGCGACCAGGCGGCGTACTGTGCGGCGACAAAGGCGCGAAGGGATTCCGCAGAATCTTGATCCACCCCGTTCGTTGCCGCCCAATCCACCGGCAGAGGAAGGATGGCGTACACGCGTATATGCCCGTCCGCATTGCGCTGCGCGATCATCGCTCGCTGGCCGTCCGGGACCATGATTTTGCCAGGACCCACCAGGCTTGCAAGCTCTGGGAAGCGCGTATCCACAGCGTCGATGCTCATGTCCATAAACGTGATTCCGGAGTAGGCGGCCTCCGCCGTGGAAAGAAGAGGCCGGACGCGCGACCATGCGCCATCCGCGCCCACCACAAGGTCAAAGACAGCCGTCTCGCCGCCATCGCAGACGATCTCATACCCTCCCCCGACACATGGCCGCAAAGCGGTGACTCTCTTGCCCCAGCGCACCGTCTCGCGGGGCAGCGAAGCGAGCAAAATCTCGCGCAAAGCCGAGCGGTTCACTTCGGGCCGGTTCTTGAGGTCGGCACGTGCTTCCTCGAACTTAAGATTCCCCTCGCAGTCGAACAGCTTGTTGCCCTGGTCTTCCGGCCGTGCGACTGCGTGAAACTCTTCTTCCAAACCACACAGACGGATTGCCATCTGCCCGGAATCCCGATGGATGTCCAGGCTGCCGCCCTGTGGACGCGCCAACGCATACTCGTCCCGCTCGAAGACGGTCGAAGCAATTCCGTGAACGTGAAGAATGCGGGCCAGCGTCAGCCCACCCGGGCCTCCGCCGATAATGCCGATTGTAGGTTTGCTCTTTGATGACACAACGGTATCCATATAAATAGCATACTATGTTATTAGATAGCCTGCAATGTACCGTTGATTTATGGTGAAGAGCATGATGCGCAGCACTGATCTCGCGGATTCGCCCGGCTACATCCTTGCGCGTGCCTCCCGTTTGTTCGCCAGTCTCAACGAGCAAAGGCTGAGGCCGCTGGAGATTGGCGTAGCCTACATTCCGGTCTTAGCCGCGCTGTCCAGCAAGGGTCCGCTCTCGCAAAAGGACCTGGCACAGATGGCCCACATCGAACAGCCGACCATGGCTCAGCTGCTGAACCGTATGGAGCGTGCGGGATTTATCGAACGCCGTGGCGACCCCAAGGACAAACGCAGCAGCCTTGTCTTTCTCACCGAACTGGCCCAAGACCGTCTCTCACCGGGACGCCATGCGCTTGCGCAGACAAACAAAGATGCGCTTCGGAACTTCAGCAAGGAGGAGTCGACGGAGCTCGCGCGTTTGCTCCACCGGGTCATCCAAAATCTTGAGGACGCGCCGGTGACTCCACCCTAGATTCATCGTGGGCGTTGCACGTAGCGGACGGCCGATCTAACCCCGCCGGGCAAACCATAGGCAGCGCTGTTCATCCTACGATGTAACGCAACTTCGGTAATACCGTTTCCGCACGGCTAAAGGAGATACACGCACATGACCGACAAGACGACCATCATCGCACCGCCGTTTCACGTGCAATCCACCGCAGCCGAGCTTCGGGACGGCTTCCCGTATTTCCCGTTCCATGCATCGGTTTCGGCGCTGTGGAAGGACAAGTGGCGCATGCCCTGCTCGCATGGCATCTACCCGTTCACCGATGCGAATGTAATGGACTTCGATCCCATCTTCGCACAGCTTGTCGAGATTTCAGGCGATAAATCGGACATCCTCTACCGGCCGGACGATTACGCAAAGCCGTTCTTGCCCGTCGCCGAAAAACTTGTCCAGCAGGCTGAACAAGCCGAAGCACAGGGAGACAAGGCGAAGGCACTCGATCTGTATCTGCGAGCCGCCGCCGTCTACCGGATCGCGCGCTTTCCGATCAACCGCTCCAAAGTCAGTCAGGAGGCTTGGGAGAAAGGTAAGGCGGCCTACGTCAAAGCCGGACAATACCTCAGCCCACCGAGCGTTGCCTTGGATCTGCCGTTCAAGCACGTGAACGTATCCGCCGGCGACACGGACGTACCGATTCAAGTGTTTCTGCGCATGCCCAAAGGAGAAAAGCCCAAGGACGGCTGGCCGGTACTTCTGTTCATTTGCGGCCTGGACGCCTACAAGACGGACCACACTCCGCGCACCCAGCAACACGTCGACCACGGATTCGCCACACTCAGCTTTGAGATACCCGGAACAGGCGATTGTCCAGCAGCTCCCAATGACCCCACGTCTCCTGACCGCCTGATGAGCAGCGTCCTGGACTGGGTGGTCGACCACGCCGCGGAGTACGGCTTCAACACGGGGAGGGTACTCGCGCGCGGGATCAGCACCGGCGGGTATTACGCAATGCGCATTGCGCACACCCACGGCGATCGTCTGTTTGCCGTCGTCGCTCAGGGCGGCGGCTGCCACTATATGTTCGACCCCGCCTGGATACGCGCGCAGAATCAGATGGAGTACCCTTACGCGCTGGCCGAGGCGCTGGCCTACAAGTTCGGCTATCGCGATGCCGACCCGGTGAAAGCCTACGCGGCGGACGCCCGCAAGTTCAGCCTGCTCGACGCCGGTGTGCTCGACCACCCAAGCTGCAAACTGCTTGTGCTCGACGGCATGGAAGACTCGATCTTCCCGATTGAAGATAACTTCATCGTCGGCATACGGGGCGACAAAAAGGATCTGCTCGCGCGCGGCAACCGTGGACACATGGGAAATCCGGGTGCGGAAGACATCCTCTACGCCTGGATCGACGATGCGGTTGCGGGCAAGCCCTAGCTCGCTCTCATTTCATCTCAGACGACGTTGTGGCATCAACGGAGCTTCCACCATAAACCGAAAGCGATAAACGCCGGGCCGCCGAATACACCAGCAGCCACGGGTAGCTCGTCGGCAATCGGGTACCCGGCTTTCTTTACGCCCACATACATATTGATCCCAGAACCAATAAGCCACAGCGGTATGAAACCTATCGCTCCGCGAACCGCTCCTTTCTTACCGCCAGTGGAATGACCTGCGATCACGCAAAGGGCGAGAAGCCCTAATCCGGCGCTTACGACTTTTACGGTATGCATGGAAGTACCCTTTCCCATAAGTTGAACGCCAATATCACGCCGAGGAGAAGCCCTACGATGGGCTCATTGTGACCGTGAGCAAATCCCCCATACCGATCCGGCGCAACATTTCGGCGCGAACCCGGTCTAGCATCGGGTTGACCACCAGCGATCCATCGTCTGTGGCATCCACGCCCACTCGGAACGGGCGTTTCCCGCGCGGTGCGTCCACAATGGTCACCATGGCATCCGCCACCGTAGACACATTGGCATCCTCCGGAACAATGGAGGCAAAGCCGGTCTTTACCTGCTCGTCGAAGCCATGGAAAGGCCCCGCCTCGTAGGCGTCGGCCACGGCACGGTCCTCCGGCGCAGAGGCGTTGGCAAAGTGGTTCGTCCCCTTCGTAAAAGCTCCCGGAACGACGATGCTCGTTTCAATACCCCAGCGCGTCAGCTCCTTTGCGTACGCAACGGCAAGGGCGTCCATGCCTGCCTTTGCGGCAAAGTATGGCCCAAGGTACGGCGGAGTGCCTCCCGCGGCGCTGCTGCTCGAGTTCCAGATCAACAAGCCACTGCGCTGCCTGCGCATGACTGGCAAAGCAGCCCGGTTGACCCGTTGCGTGCTGACCACATTAATGTCGTACTCGGAGGCAATTTGCTCCGGCGTGTACGCTTCCAGCGGACCAAACGTCATGTGCCCGGCGTTGTGGACGACAACATCCAGCCGGCCCTGATCCGCGACGATCGTATCGACCGCCTTTTGCGCCGAGTCCTGAGAACTCACATCGAGCTCTACAGTCAGCAGCTCCACCTGATTGGCTTTCGCAAAATCCGCCAACGCGCTTACATGGGGTGCGTTCTTTCCGGTTGTCCCGCGCATACTCGCGTACACAATGTGGCCAGCTTTGGCGAGAGCTTTCGCGGCGAGTTCGCCAAAGCCGCTGGATGCGCCTGTAATCAAAATGACTTGCTTCATAAAGATTCCCTTTCCAGATCGAATATTGTTGCTTGACTAAGCAAAGCCGCCATTGACCCGGATGACCTGGCCATTGATCCAGCCCGCATCTTTGCCCGCCAAAAACGAGACGACGCCTTCAATATCCCCGACCTCGCCGATCCTGCCGAGCGGAACCATCTTGGCCATTCCGTCTAGCTGTTCTTTTGTCTTGCCTTTGGTGAACAACTCGGTCGCCACAGGCCCAGGCGCAATCGCGTTGACCGTAATCTTGCGCGGTCCCAGCTCATTCGCAAGAACGCGCGTCAAGCCTTCCACACCCTCTTTCGAAGCAACATAGGCTCCATAGCCGGGGAAGTTCTTCGCCACCACGCTGCTCGAAAACACCACGATGCGTCCGCCGTCGACTACATGGTTGGCCGCTTCACTCATGATCAGGTAGCTGCCGCGCAGATTGGTCGCAATCACCCGATCGAAGCTCTCCAGGTCGCCCTTTGCGATAGGGGATAGCGGCATGATGCCGGCCGAGTTGACCACTACGGTCACGTCCCCGAAAGCCTCCTTGCTCTTTATAAAGAGCTGCTTGACCTCTTCCGGCTTCGAGATGTCAGCGTTCACGGCGATCGCCCGCCCGCCCGCCTTTTCAATCTCCGCAACTGCGCTCGTTGCCTTTTCACTGCTGCCGGAATAGTGCGCGACCACCGAAAATCCGTCCGCCGCCAACCGTCTTGCAACCGCGCCTCCAATACCGCCTGAAGCACCCGTTACGATCGCTGTCTTAGCCATGTCATCCTCCGTAATTTTGCTGCTCTCAAAGTACGATGGCTAGCCACCATCCGGAGACAACGTGCATACTTCGCATAGTGACTATACGTTTGGCGCAACTGCGAAAAGCGGATCTAAATCTGCTGGTCTACCTCTTTGTGCTCATGGAGGAGCACAGCATCTCGCGAGCCGCAAAACGCCTGGGCTTAAGCCAGCCCTCGGTGAGCCGCGCCTTACAGCGGTTGCGCACCCTCTTCCAGGATGAACTGCTGTTGCGCACTCCTAAAGGCTTCGAGCCCACTCCTCGTGGCCAGGCATTGTTGGACGAGATGGCCGTCATCCTTCCGCAGGTCGACCGGCTCATCAGCGGACACACGTTCCATCCCGCGCGGGACCGCGTGTCCTTCTCCTTATGCGCCACCGACAATGCGACGCAACTTTACGGGCCTGTTTTTTGCCGCGAAATCGTCCACTGGAAGGTCTCACTTAGTTTCAAACCCTGGACCGACGACCGCTTTGCGGAACTCGACCGCAATCGTTTGGATCTGGTCCTCGACGCAAAGATGGGCGCTGCCCCCGAGCACCTTCATGCAAGTGTGCTCTTTGAAGACGAGTTCGTTTGCCTCGTGGATCGAAACTCTTCTCTGCCTGATCAGCTATCCCTGGAGCACTATCTCGCCCAGAACCATATCGGAGTGGACGTCCTCCACGGCCGCCAGACCGTTCCCGAACTCGCCTTGGCCTCTATCGGCGAGCGGCGGAAGTGTCCGATCGCCGTGCCCTACTTCACCGTGGCCATGAAGATGGTCGAGTCCACGCCTTTCATCGTCACCGTCCCCCGCCGCCTGGCAAAGACGTATGCTGACTTCTCCCGCGTCCGTCTGCTTACGCCACCGCCGGAGATCACCGGCTTCGCTTACATGATGTACTGGCACCCCCGGCGAGACCACGACCCCCAACATCGCTGGCTACGCCAAGCCATCCGAGACGCCACCCGCGACATCGCTCCTCTCTAAGAGCTACACCCGCCATCCCCACCAAGTGAGAGCCACCTCCCGGCCCTTCCAACTTCGCCCGCCGCAACGCCCTTGCCGAGCCCGCTTCTTCGGCTTCCCTCACAACCTCACCGCCGCCATCCTCCACTTCTCAAATTGTCCAGGCCACGTTTTGAAGAAAGCGATGCGCGATCAGAGAGATGTAATAGCGACGAATCCCGAAAAGTTGTCAACCCCCTTCAATCCACCAAAACCGCCTATCCTTCTCATTCCAAGGGAAATAATAAATATGGAAAATGTGGGCGCGAGTTATCTCCAATTTGCTATCCTTAACTTAGGTAGTTAAAGACCAGCCACAAGCCGGTCCTCAACTGTTAACTACTTCGTACCGGGCGTACCGAAGTACCCTCTTAACTCGTTTCTAATCAACACTTCGTACTTTAAGTACCCCGGGGGGGTACCCTGCACGGCCGTGTGCGCACGGTCCTATAATCGTCCTTGTGCGAATGCCCCACAGCCTGCGCCCCCATCTCCTCCTCCTGCTTCTTTGCGCGGCGGCACTCCGTCCCCAGACCAACCCCCAGACCCGCGACACGGGAGGCCGCCTCGTCCTCGTTCTTCCCTTCGACAACCGCACCGGCGACCCTGCGCTCTCTTGGATCGGCGATTCCTTCCCCGACACCCTCAACCAGCGGCTCACCTCTGCCGGCTTTCTCACCATCACACGCGACGACCGGCTCTTTGCGCTCGACCACCTCGGCCTGCCAGCCGACTTCAAGCCCTCCCGCGCCACCTCCATCCGCATCGCCCAGCAGCTCGACGCCGACACCGTCGTCGTGGGCAGCTACACCGTCTCGTCCGGGCGCATCGCCGTGCAGGCGCAGACGCTCGCCGTCAATCAGCTCCGCCTCTCCGCCCCCCTCACCGAGACCGCCCCGCTTGACCATCTGCTCGACGCCGAAAACGCCGTCGCCTGGCGCGTCGCCCGGCAGATCGACCCGCAGTTCAAGGTGGCCGAGCAGACCTTTATCGCCGCCTCCGCCAATGTAAAGCTAACCTCGTTTGAAAACTACATCCGGGGCACGGACGCGGCCAACCCGCAGGAGCGGCAGAAGCGCCTCCAGCAGGCCGTGACCGAGACGCCGACGTACAGCGCCGCGCTGCTCGCCCTCGGCAAGACCGAGTACACCGAGCGCGCCTACGACCACGCCGCCGCCCATCTCGCCAAAATCCCCCCGACCGACCGCCTTGCCCTCGAAGCGGGCTTCTTCCTCGGCCTCGCCCGCTTCAACGAGACCAAGTACGCTGCCGCCGAGCAGGCCTTCGCCGCCGTAGCCACCCGCTTGCCGCTGCCCGAGGTCATCAATAACCAGGCCGTCGCGCAGAGCCGCCAGAAGAAAGATGCCGTCGCCCTCTTACAGCGCGCCTCCGCCGCCGACCCCAACGACGCCGAGTTCCACTTCAACCTCGCCGTGGCCTGGCTCGACCGTGGCGACGGCGTCAACGCACTGCGTGAGTCCGAGACCGCCTTCGGTCTGAACGCCAAAGATGCCGAGATCGCCGAGCTTCACACGCGCCTGGTCGCGGCCAAGTCCCTCTCCGGCACACCGCTCAAGAACGCCGTCGCCGCCAACGGCTTCGACCCCGTCCCGCGCATCCGCCGCACCTGGTCCGAGGCATCCTTCCGTCAGGCCGCCTTCCAGATGGACCAGATGCGCGCCCTCCGCATGGCCACCCTCCCACCAGCCGAGCAGGCCACCCAGTACGTCGCCCTCGGTCGAGACTACCTCGCCCACGGCCTCGCCCCCGAGGCCGAGCAGGAGTTCCAGTCCGCCCTTGCCGCCGACCCTAAATCCGCCCCTGCCCATGCCGGTCTGGCCCAGGTCCGCGAGACAAGCGGCAATCCCGCCGATGCCCGCGCCGAAGCCTCAACCTCTCTCCAGCTCCAGCCCAACGCCGCCGCCTTCCTCGTCCTCTCGCGCCTCGACCTCCAGGCCGCCAACCTTCCCGCCGCCGCGCAGGACGTAGCGGCCGCCCTAAAGATCGAATCCACCAACACCGCCGCACTCGGCATGAAGCAGGCCCTCGCCGCCCGCGGACAGTCCCTCCCATGAGCATGCTTTCACAACGAAGCGGGTGCCCCACCTTCGGCGCAGTTTCATCGCGCCTAAGGTGGGCTGTAGCGCCTCTGATCTCTGTTGCTCCACGTCTCGCCTCTGAGGCATGGGTGAAGCGACTCTACCTTATGTTGCTGCTTCTTCTCTCGGTCACAGCATCCGCCCAAACCGTCCTCCGCCTCTCCCTCCACGACACCATCCAGCCCATCACCGCCGACTTCCTCCAGCGTGGCCTCGACCAGGCCGCCCGCGACCACGATGCCGCCGTTCTCCTCTCCCTCGGCACTCCCGGCGGGCTGCTCGATTCCACCCGCACGATGGTCGCCGCCATCGAACGCTCCCCCGTCCCCGTCATCGTCTACATCTCCCCGACTGGCAGCCGCGCTGGGTCCGCTGGCTTCTTTATCCTGGAGGCTGCCGACGTCGCCGCCATGGCCCCCGGCACCAATGCCGGAGCCGCCCACCCCATCCTCGAAGGCAAGACGATGGACCCCATCCTCAAAGAGAAGATCGAGAACGACACCGCCGCCTTTCTCCGCTCTTACGTCGAACGCCGCGGCCGCAACGTCGAGGCCGCCGAAACCGCTGTCCGCCAGTCGAAGTCCTTCTCCGACACCGAAGCCCTCCAGCTCCACCTGATCGACCTCGTCTCACCCGACGACCGCGCCCTCCTCAACACCCTCGACGGCCGCACCATCAAGCGCTTCGACGGCACCTCCACCACTCTCCACCTGAAGAACGCGCAGATCGTTCCGTTCGCCTCCTCCACTCGCGAGCGTCTCCTCACCCGCCTCACCAGTCCTGACCTCAGCGTCCTCTTCCTCGTTCTCGGCGGCCTCCTCGTTTATCTCGAGTTCAACGTCCCCGGCACCATCGTCCCCGGCGCGCTCGGCACCCTGCTGATCCTGCTCGCACTCTTCGGCCTCAATCTCCTGCCCATTCGCCACACTGCCGTTCTTCTTCTCGTCTCCGCCCTCATCCTCATCCTGCTTGAACTTAAGTTCGCCTCCCATGGCATCCTCGCCCTCGCCGGCACCCTCGCGCTCGTCTTCGGCTTCGCCACTCTGGTCGACGCGCCAATCCCGGAACTCCGCGTCCATCTTGGCACCGCCCTGGGCGCGGGCATCGGCTTTGGGGCCGTCTCCTTCACCCTCGCCGCCCTCGCCCTCCGCGCTCGCCGCTCCAAACACCTCCTTGGCCCGCAAGCCCTGCTCGGCGCGCCCGCCATCGCCCGCACCGCGCTCTCGCCCACCGGCCAGGTCGAAGTCCGTGGCGAACTCTGGCTCGCTACGCTCCAGCCCGCCACCTCTCTCCCCGCCGGTGCGCCCGTCCGTGTCCGGGCCGTCGAAGGCCTGCTGCTCATCGTCGAACCGGCAAGGTAGACTAGAACAG
This sequence comes from Acidobacteriaceae bacterium, assembly GCA_965277085.1. Classification (GTDB taxonomy): domain Bacteria; phylum Acidobacteriota; class Terriglobia; order Terriglobales; family Acidobacteriaceae; genus Edaphobacter. Next base: position 2,574,533 of record OZ255708.1, on the reverse strand, counting down.
TACGCCGCACGACTTGCGGCTGCCATAGGGAGTCTGTTCTTCATGCCGAACGTGTTTCGCCCGTCTGCCGCCGCTAAGCTCCTGCTTTGCCTCTTCGCCTCCTTCGTTTTCAGCACCGCACAGGCCCAGACCTCCTCCATCCCCCCGGCGGTCGGTAAGCAGCTCGACCGCATCGACCTTGGCGTCTCCGGCTTCGGCGAGTTCACGAATTCGGTTACCGGCACTAATTACCTCGGCGTCACGTTCACCCAGAAGCCTTCCACCACCCTGGGCGCGCTTGTCAACCTCCGCTACACCAAGTCGCCCCTGCTCGGTCTCGAGTTCAACTACAGCTACGCCCGCTATACGCAGCGGTTTACCTCCGGTGGCCAGGACTATGCCATCAATGGCGGCGCACAGACCAACGCCAGCGAGTACACCATTGGCTACCTCGCCCATACCCCGCGCGTCTTCGGCCTGCAGACCTTTGTCGGTGCCGGTGCCGGTTCGACCGCCTTCCGCGCCACCCCCGGCGGCGGCCAGAACCTGCCTACCCAAGCCCGCATGACCTACTACTACACCGCCGGAGCGGAGGACGCCCTCACCCCCCACTTCGGCATCCGCGCCCAGTTCCGCCAAGCCTTCTTCCTGGCCCCCGACTTTGGCCAGAACTACCTCACCATCAAGCAGCGCCAGATCACCACCGAACCCGCCATCGGCTTCTACCTCCACTTCTAGCCGCAAGCGCTCTTGTTTTTCTGGGTTTGTCATTTTCCTAGGAAATTTGCGTTCACGCCGCTACGCCATACAATAGGCGGCACAGTGCTTCTTGCCCTTAAGTCCGCCAAGGCGCATAGTTAGTACCGATCCCATGTCCATCCCGATCCTCATCGCCGTCGCCATCGTCCTCCTCTACCTCCTCAACTCCATCAAGATCCTCAAGGAGTACGAACGCGGCGTCATCTTCCGCCTCGGTCGCGTGCTCCAGGCCGCCGCCGGCCCCGGCGTCATCTTCGTCTTCCGTCCGCTCGACCAGATCGTTCGGATCAGTCTTCGTCAAGAAGCCATGGAAGTCCCCGCTCAGGACGTCATCACCCGCGACAACGTTACCCTCAAGGTCAACGCCGTCATCACGTTGCGCGTCGTCGATCCCACCCGCGCCGTCATCGAAGTCGCCAACTACGTCTACCAGACCTCGCAGTTCGCCCAGACCACCCTTCGCTCCGTGCTCGGCGAGGTCGATCTCGACGAGCTCCTCGCCCACCGCGAAGCACTCAACCTCCGCATCCAAAGCATCATCGACGGACACACCGCGCCCTTTGGCGTCAAAGTCGTCTCGGTCGAAGTCAAGCAGGTCGACATGCCAGAGACCATGCTCCGTGCCATGGCCAAGCAGGCCGAGGCTGAGCGCGAACGCCGCGCCAAGATCATTCACGCCGAAGGCGAGTTTAACGCCGCCGCCAAGCTCGTCGAAGCCGCCGCCCTCATGGCCACTCAACCCATGACCCTCCAGCTCCGCTATCTCCAGACCCTCACCGAGATTGGCGTTGAAAAGAACACCACCATCGTTTTCCCACTTCCGATGGAGTTGATGAATCTCTTGAATCGTACCTTCATTCCGGAACCCGGCGAGCCAAAAACGGGTATATAACGAGGTGTGCGGTAATGGGAGATGGCTATGAACTTCGAGAACGACGTGCGCGACGACCTGCAAGATCACATGACCTATGCGCCGCAGGAGCGTGAGATCTCCCTCGGCACCTCGACCATCCTCGGCATCTTCTTTGGTCTGGCCTTGCTCTGCGCCGCCTTCTTCGGCTTCGGCTACTCCATGGGCCACAAAGCGTCGCTTCCGCCGGTAGCTGCCGCCGAGTCTTCAGCAGCACCTAAAAAGGACACCTTTAGCAGCTTCAAGACCACACCCGTCTCCGCGCCCAAGTCCGTCGACACCGCCGCTGCGACGACTGCCACTGCACCGGATAGCGCGGACGTGGCGGACGCCACTGCCAAACCTGCAACAGCGGAGCCCGTGGCTGGCGACCAGCCGCCTCCCTCCGCCGACGGTATCTGGACCGTCCAGGTCTCCGTCTCCTCCGTCAAGCCCGATGCCGAGAAGCTGACCGGCGTCCTCACTCGCCAGGGCTTTCCCGCCACCATGTCCACTACCAAGGACGGCAAGTTCCACATCCGCGTGGGCCCCTTCGCCACCAAGACCGCCGCCGACACCACCCGCAAGATGCTCGTCGCCGACGGCTACAAAGAACCGTACATCAGCAACCACTAGCCCGCTCGCCGGCCTGTTGTAGTTGCTTCCCTTCTTTATTCGCATATGCAAGCCGCGTTTGCAACCGTAGCGAGGCAGCGAGACCGTAGTATAGGACGATGGCGACCTCCCTCACTCCGCCGCCCACCGACCTCTATCCCTCCCCCGCGCCCCTTTGTACTCCTACCTCGGAGATCGTCGCAGCCTTACAGACCATCCCCGTCCTCGATGGCCTCACCTCAGACGAATTTCGTTGGCTTGCCGAACACGGTACCGAACGCTTTGCTGAAGACGGCAGCCTCATCTTCCGCGAGGGCGAACCCTCCCGCCACCTCAACTTCATCCTGCGCGGCGAAATCCACGTCCGCCGCCACAACTCCGGCCCGCTCGCCTACTTCATCGGCCGCGCCGGACAGATGACTGGCCTCCTTCCTTTCTCCCGCATGAAGGGCTATGGCGGCGACGGGTACGCTGTCGGCCCCGCCTGGGTGCTCGACATCCACAAAGACCTCTTCCCTGCCATGCTCGCCGCCATCCCGTCCATGGGCCAGCGCTGCGTCTCCGTCCTACTGGACCGCGTCCGCGAAGTCACCCGCATGGAGCAGCAAGCCGAAAAGCTTTCGGCGCTAGGCAAACTCGCAGCCAACCTTGCCCATGAGCTGAATAACCCCGCCTCGGCCGCCCAGCGCTCCGCCGCCAGCCTCTTCGGCGAGCTCCGCCAATATGGCGAAAACAAGCACCGCCTCGGCAAGCTCTGCCTCTCCGAGCCAGAATCCCTGCAGTATCAGCAGTGGGTCGCCCGAGCCCGCGAGCGCATGGCGAGCTACACCAGCCTCGCCGTCGCGCCCTCCAGTCCGCTCGATGCCAGCGACCGGGAAGACGAGCTCACCCAGTGGCTCCTCGGCCACCACATCGCCAAACCATGGACCATCGCGCCCGCCCTCGCCGAAACGCGCCTTCCCCTCGGGATGTACGACGAGCTGGCCGCCGGTCTCAGCCCCTCCACGCTGCCCATCGCCCTCGCCACCGTCGCCAGCTCCCTGCGCGTTGAGCGCCTCGCCGAAACCGTCGTCGCCTCCACCGTCCGCATCTTCGACCTCATCTCGGCCATCAAGGACTACTCCTACATGGATCAGGCCCCCATCCAGGAGATCGACCTTGCCCAGTCCCTCGAAAACACCCTCTCCATGTTTGGTTCGCGCCTCGCCGGCATCTCCCTGCAAACCGACTTTGACCCCAACCTGCCCGCCATCCGCGGATACGGGAGTGAGCTGAATCAGGTCTGGACCGCGCTCGTCGAAAACGCACTCGACTCCATGAACGGCTCCGGCATCCTGCACCTCAAGACCAGCCTCAAAGGCCAGATGGCTTTCGTCGAAATTTCGGACACGGGCGGAGGCATTGATCCGGACATCGAATCTCGCATCTTCGAACCTTTCTTCACTACCAAAGCGCCTGGCAAAGGCCTTGGCCTCGGCCTTGACATTGCCAAGCGGATCGTCTCCCGTCACTCCGGCTTTCTTACGGTCGAGTCAAAACCCGGTGAGACCTGCTTCCAGGTACGCCTTCCCCTCGACCAGGCTCAGGCCTACTAGCCTCCTCTGCTCCTCACGCCGCTCGCGAAGCGACCACTGCAAACCTGTCCTTCAAGCGGAGAAATCGCTTCTCAAAAAGCTCATAGGAGGCCGTGGCAGTGAGCAATGTCGCTCCGAGCGCCAGCGTAAGGTACGTCGCCGGATACGATAGCCTACCACTGGGAACCGCTCCCAACACCCCAAGAAGGCTCTTTACCATCTGTATCCAAAAGACGTGAAAGACGTATAACCCATATGAAATTTTTCCGCAATACACCAGAGGCCGCGCCCACCAGCTTGGTTTGCTCTCAAAGAAAGCGAAGAACAGCGCCACCGTTCCCACCAGCACTGCCGCCCGTCCCAGGGCTTCGTTCGCCAACCCGCTGCTCCCCTGCACGCGACAGTAGCTGCCGAGTAACCAGAAGACCAGACCGCCTATAAACAGAGCTGCACATTCGAGCAGACCGGCCTCGCGCCGTCTTCCATTCAGCAGCAGCGCGATCAATCCGCCTACGGGGAAATAAGCCATCAGCAGACACTGCTCCGTCACCCCTCGCAACGCAAACAACCCCCTAGGCCAAAGCGCGATTGAACTGATCGTGATGAACGCGATCACGCACAATATCATCAGCCGTCGTCGATTCAACACCTTTTGGGCATATGGCCAGACAAGGTAGAACTGCTCTTCCGCTGAAATGGTCCACAAGATGTAGGTAGGATTCCAGTTCCAGCCCCGGTACACCACATCCCAGTTCTTTACAAAAAAGAGGAAGGTTAGCAGTTCACTAACAGACAAATGATAGGCAGCGGTATGAAGGCCCAAGGCGAAACCGAGTCCAACAGCCAAATAGTACAAGGGCCATATCCGCAGTGTGCGCCGGATATAAAACAGCTTCAAGTCTATAGTTCCGGAAATCTGTTGTTCACGTCGCAGCAGTTCTGCAATGAGGTAGGCACTTAGCAAAAAAAACAGGCCAACCCCACTTTCGCCGCTTAGCTTGAGCGCAGCCTCACCGGTTGCAAGAACTCGCGCTGGTCCGGTATGTAACCACGGCACGGGAGCTGGCAGCCCATGGAAGAAGAACACGGCTAAAAAAGCAAAAAACCGCATTGCATCCAACTGAGGCAAATAGAGCCTGCCAGAACGCTTCTTCTCCGCGTGTGCCGGACTGGCTGCGCTCACATCCAAGGTCGTGGGAACAGGCACCTCAGTACGATGCGGAGATCACAGAATGGACAGCTTGCCCAAAAATAGAATTACTTATTACTTGGTAATCTCTACTCCCCGCCAGAACGCCACGTGGTGTTTCACATTGCGCGCCGCCGCCTTCGGATCGGGGTAGTACCATGCAGCGTCCGGGTTCTCCTGCCCATCCACCATTAGTGTGTAGTACCTCGCTTGTCCCTTCCATGGACAACTTGAAGAGGTGGAACTCGGCTTGAGAAACTCCCTCTTAATTGATTCATCCGGGAAGTAAACGTTTCCTTCCACCGTCTCAAAGGTTTCGCTCTCCGCTACCGTGTGCCCGTTCCAAACTGCCTTCGCCATCGTTCCTGCCTACCGTTTCTAAAATACAAGTGCGCCACCGCTCCCGAAAATGGAAGCCGTAGCGCATTTGTAACAGAACGAAGCCAAAAAGGGAAATGTCTTTATGCCATACTCTCCACCATAGGCCGCGTCGCTTCTACACTGGGAAGCACCAGCTCCGGCACGATCATCTTCGGCACCGGTCCGCCAATCTTCTTCTCAAAGCTGCAAGGCTTGTGCGTCGGAGCCTCCACCGGCGCGCCCTTCTTCGGCCTTCGTTTCGGTAGCGCGTCAAAGTTGTTTGGGCACACCAGATACGTCCCCGTCTCACGCGGCACCTCCAGCACATAGGTGCTGTCGCACTTTGGACAGTGCTCCGCTACCATCTTCAGGTTGCTCGAAAAATCGCACTTCGGGTAGTTGACGCACCCGTAAAATACGTCGCCGCGCTTATTCTTCCGCACCGCCACGTCGCCGCCGTCTTTCGGGCACGGCACCTCCAGCAGCTCCTGCTTCACGTACTTGCACTTTGGATACCCGGAGCAGGCGATAAACTCCCCATACTGCCCATCGCGCTGCAGCAGCGGCTTGCCGCACTTCGGACATGCCTCTTCGAGCACCACCGGCGGCTTCTGCTGCACCTTCTGCGTCAACTTGCGGATCGTCTTGCACGGCGGGTCGTCCGAGTAACCGGGGCACGACATGAACGGTCCCCACGGCCCATTCTTCAGCACCATCTGGCGTCCGCAGTTGTCGCAAAACTCCTCCTCTGGTGCCTCATCCGCGCCCGGCGCGCTCAAGTCGGGCTTGGCGGCAAAATTCTCTTTGGTGAAGTCGCAACTCACCGGCTCCACCGTCACCTTCTTGCCCTTGGGAGTAGCCGAGGCCTCCGCGACCGCCATCGTCATCTCGCGCGAGCTCCCCACCTCCCGCGCGTACTCCGTCATCTCGTCATTCATCGCCTTCACGATCAGCGGAAATGCCATCGCCGCCGACACCTTCTTCATCACCGCCTTGGAGTCCTTCTTCCACGGCCCCAGTGCGATCGTCATCGGCTTCGTTTTAGTGAAGTTGGAGCATGAAAAAAAACTCCCGAACTTGCCCCATTTCAGGATCAGCGGCGCGCCGCAGTTATCGCAGATCTCCGTCGTCGGCTGCTCCATCGTCTTGATGGCTTCCATGTTGGTACCTGCGACCAGCAACTCCTTCTCAAAGTGGTCGTAGAAGCCGTTCAGCAAATCCGTCCAACGCTCCTCACCGTCCTCGACCGCATCGAGCTCGCCTTCGAGCTTCGCCGTATACTGCGGATCGAAGATGTACGGGAAGTTCTTCACCAGCAGACCGGTGACCACCGTGCCGATCTCGGTCGGCACGAACTTCGCCCCGATCTTCTTGACATAATCGCGGTCCTGAATCGTGTTGATGATCGACGCATACGTCGAGGGCCGCCCTATTCCGCGCTCCTCCAGCACCTTGACCAAGCTCGCTTCGTTAAACCGGGGCGGCGGCTCCGTCGCTTTCTCCTGCGGATCGAGCTTGTTCAACGTCAAGCCCTGGCCCTGCGCAAGCTCCGGCAACCGCCGCTCGGACTCGTCCTTCTCTTCCTTTTCGGCAGCCGCGCCGTCCTGCTCCGCAGAAGCCTCTTCCTTGCGTTCAAGCTCGGCCTGCTCTTCCTTGCTCACCCGCTCCTTCGCCGCCGCGCGAACCTTCTTCTCTTCCTCCTCGAACTTAAGAAAGCCGTCGAACTTCAACACGCTCCCGCTCACCCGGAAGTCATAGGTATGCTTTGCCTTCGCCGCCACATCCACTGTCGTCTGGTCGAAGACCGCGGGTGTCATTTGGCTCGACACAAACCGTTGCCAGATCAGCTTGTACAACCGATACTGCTCCTCGCTCAGGTGCTTGCGGATCGACTCCGGCGTATACGCCACATGCGTCGGCCGAATGGCCTCGTGCGCGTCCTGCGCCTCGACCTCCTTCTTCTTACCCGCATACTCGTTCGCCTTAGTGGGCAAGTACGCTCCGCCCAGCTTGCCGATATACTCGCGCGCCTCCGCAATCGCATCCGGCGACACCCGCGTCGAGTCCGTCCTCATATAGGTAATCAGCCCGACCGTCCCCTCCTTGCCGATCTCCACGCCCTCATACAGCCGCTGCGCCACGCCCATGGTCCGGCGCACGTTGAAGCCTAGCCGTCCCGCTGCATCTTGCTGCAGCTTGCTCGTCGTATAAGGTGCGGCCGGATTCCGGCGCCGCTCCTTCTTCTCTACGCCGCGCACGCTCCACGCCGCACTCTTCAGATCGTCCAGAACCTCATCGACCGCCTCTTTATCTGGCAGTGCATTGACCAGAAACAGCTCTTTGCCTTCCTTATCCACCCCGTTCGGCACGCGGATCGGCTTGCCCTCAATCCCCACCAGGCGCGCCGCAAACTCCGGCGCCCCCTTGCCTGGATTCAACAACGCGTCGACTGTCCAATACTCCACCGGCTCAAACGCGTTGATCTCCGACTCTCGCTCCACGATGAGCCGCAGCGCCACTGTCTGCACCCGCCCCGCGCTCAACCCGCGCCGCACTTTGTCCCACAGCAGCGGCGATATCTGGTACCCCACCAGCCGATCTAACACCCGCCGCGTCTGCTGCGCGTCCACCAGATTCTCATTCACATCCCGCGCATTCAGAAATGCCGCCTTCACCGCCTTCTGCGTAATCTCGTTGAACGTCACGCGCCGGATCTTCGACTTGTCCTTCACCATTGGCAGCAGCTGCATCGATAAGTGCGCCGCAATCGCCTCCCCTTCGCGGTCCGGGTCGGGCGCCAAATACACCATGTCCGCCTTCGCCGCCAGCTTCTTCAGCCGGTCGACAATCTTCTCCTTGCCCGGCGACACGATCAGCGTCGGCTCGAACGTTCGCCGCTTCAGCTCCACGCCGATGTCGTTCTTCGGCAGGTCCATGATGTGCCCGATCGAGGCCTCCACCACGTAGTCGCTGCCCAGATATTTATTGATCGTCTTCGCCTTCGCGGGCGACTCTACGATCACCAATGACTTTCCCATCGCTACCTTCAACTTTCTTCAACAATCCCACCGGAACCCGGCCGCCCATCGGCCCGCTCCGCGCAACCTGTTTCACTTGGAACCTACCACGCTTCTGGCGGCCCGTCATCTTTCGGCAACGCTGAAAGGGACGCCCCCCACCCGAAAACGTCACGCTCCCGTCCCAAATCAGCAACTGCTTAACACCGATCAGAGCGAAATGACACCGATCTACAACATGTCTTATTCCGCCTTGATCCGTGTCATCCGCTTCTTCGGTGATAAGCATTTTTCATGGCTAGAAACACCGCACATAATGCTTGCCCGGCAGCTGCTTCACCCGCCCCGCCAGCTCCAGCTCAAACAGTGCCGTAAAGATCTCCGCCGACCCCAGACTCCCCTCCAGCCCCTCGATCAGCCCGTCCAGCTGCACCGACTCGTCATGCCGCAGCCGTTCGAACACCAGCCGCTCCCCTTCCGGCATCGGGCGCTCCTCAAATAAAGATGCCGCCCCGCTCAACTTCGATTCACCCCGGCCCCCCGCCGCCTCGATCTCATCCTCCAGCTTCACCCGCACCTGGCTCGGCAAATCCTCCCACACATCCTCCCAGGTCGCCGTCAGCTTCGCGCCCTGCTTAATTAATGTGTTCGGCCCCCACGCGTTCTTGTTCGTCACATTGCCCGGCACCGCGTATACATCGCGATTCTGCTCCATCGCGCACCGCGCCGTAATCCGCGTCCCGGAGTACTCCCCCGCCTCGATCACCAGCACACCCACGCTCATCCCACTCAGAATCCGATTCCGCACCGGGAAGTTCTGCGGCGCGGGAAAGGTCCCCAGCGGATACTCGCTCACGATCGCTCCACCACTCTCCACAATCCGCTCCGCCAGCTTCTTATTCTCCTTCGGGTAGATCACGTCGATGCCCGTCCCCCACACCGCCACCGTCACCCCGCCCGCGTCGAGCGCCCCCTTATGCGCCGCCGTATCCACCCCCCGCGCCATCCCGCTGAAGATCGCCAGACGCCGGTTCGCCAGGTCGCGCGACAGCAGCTCCGCCATGCCCGCACCATAGGGCGATGGTTGCCGCGTTCCCACCACCGCGATCCCCGCCCGGCTCAGCCCCTCCACCTTCCCGCGAATCCACAACACCGCCGGCGGATCGTAGATCTCCCGCAGCCGCTCTGGATACGCCTCATCCTCCGGCGTCAAGAAGCTCCCACCCGCCTCCGCCACCCGCTTCACCTCCGCCTCCGCCACCCGCAACGCCCGCCCATCCGCCATAAACTGCGCCGACCCCGCCGGCATCCCCACCGCTTCGAGCTCCGTCAAACTCGCCCGGAACACCCCCGCCGCCCCGCCCAGCCGCTCCGCCGTCTTCACCGACCGGATCGCTCCCATCCCTGGCGTCAGCACCAGCGCCATCCATCCCAACTTGGTCTGCTCCAGTGCCGCAGTCCCATTTTCCACAAGCACACTCATCCGTCGTCACCTTCTCAGCCAGTCTCGCCACAACCCACCGGATGCCGCAGAGCGTACATCCTGGCCAAACTCAAGTCAAGTTGCTCGTGGGTACCTAACGTGCATCGAACCCGTATCATGAAATCGATAACGAGCTTAAAGTTGGGACCGAGTGGAATGATCGCCACCGACCTCGGCGACGATTCTGACTGGGCTCAAAGCTGCGCCACCGATCCCCAAGAACGAGCGCCCGCCGTCCTTTCCGAAGCTACCCAGCCTGCGATCACCCTCCGCAAAGCGCTGATCGTCTTTTTCCTCGTCGCTCTCTTCTCCTTCCTCAGCATGGTGCTCGGCCGCCACTCCGAAGGTGTCGCCGTCGTGTGGCTCAGCAACGGCCTTCTCTTCGGCATCGTCATTCGCCAGCCGCAAAGAACCTGGCTGCTCTACGCCGTTCTTGGTTGCGTCGCCGACATCGCTGGCTGCATGGGTGCCGGCGAGCGTGCCCTCAACGCGATCATCTTCTCGCTCGGAAACTCCGTCGAGATCTTTCTCGCCGCGTGGCTGCTCAGCCTCTGGTTTGGCTTCCCTCTCAAGCTCTCGCGCCCCAAACCCCTCTTCAGCTTCCTGATCGTCGGTGTGCTCCTTACGCCTGCCCTGGCCTCCGTTCCCTCCTGTCTTTGTCTCGCCATCGTCTATGGATATCCCTGGTGGACGACGTTCCGCACCTTCTTTTTAGGCGACGCCCTGGGCATGGCCATCATCGCCCCTCTTACCTTTGCCGTCCTCCAGCCCGCCTTCTTCACGATGTTCGAGAGGCCGGTGCTGCGCTCCACTCTGCTTATCCTCACCGCCCCCGCGCTCGCCGCCGCCATCGACTTCAGCCAGACGCGTGAGCCGCTTATCCTCTTCCTTCTCCCGGCACTCGTCTTCGTCGCCTTCCGCCTCGGTTTCTCCGGCACGGTCGTGGGCATCTTTCTTTCCGTTTGTATCGCCATCCCGCTCACCGTCACCGGTCACGGTCCTATGGTCTTTGCCCTTGGAACCACGATGCTGCACAAAATCGTCCTCGTGCAGATCGTCATCGCGATCGCTCTCTTCACCGCCTTTCCCGTCGCCGCCCTGCTCGAAGACCGGACACTGCTCGAACGCTCCCTGAAGGACCGTGAAGTTCAACTCGTCGAACTCGCCAACACAGACGCCCTTACCGGCCAGGCCAACCGCCGCGCCTTCGACGAGCGCCTCGAAGCCGAATGGCGATACGCCGCCCACGAACGCCTTCCCCTCGCTCTGCTCTCCATCGACATCGATCTCTTCAAATCCTTCAACGACATCTACGGCCATCTTGCAGGCGATGACTGCCTTCGCCACATCGCCGCGCTCGCCGCAAAGGCGCTCCCGCGCCATGGCAACGCCCGGCTCTATCGCCTTGGCGGAGAAGAGTTCGCGGTCATTCTTTCGGCCGCGCAGGCCACCCGCGCCCACACCATCGCGGAGAACATCCGCCACACGATCTACTCGGCCCGTCTTGAACACATCGGCAATCCCTTGGGCCGGCAAACCGTGAGCGTCGGCGTCGTCACGACCATACCTGGCCCAGGCAAGTCCGTCCTGTCGCTCTTAGCCAAATGCGACGCGGCTCTCTATGCGGCCAAGCACAACGGGCGCAACCGCTGCGAAGCCGCGGCCTAATCCTGTCAAGCCTCCAAGCCTTGTTTTAGCGATGCGATTCCCGCCTAACAGTTTGTCGTGAACGACTTAACCCCATCAAACATACTGTCCCCAAACGTGGGCACCAGTTTATGTCGATCCGCTATACTTAACTTAGAGGATGAGCCGCAGGCGCTTTCTGACACCGCGTGCCTATAACTTCATCTTTGTCATTTGCATCTTTGTCATTTGCATCTTTGTCATTTTTATCTTTGTCATTCCGTCCCAGACAAACTTCTGAGGGGTTCTGACTATAGCCTCGCCGTAAGACCGAGCGGTATCGGTCTGAGCGGTGGGGGAAGCAGCTTGGCTGTGTCCAGACCCTCGGTGTCGTTAACTAGTTGGTATCGGCTCAGCTAACCCCTTTGTTTTGTTAGATCGACTACCGAAATAATAAAAAACTTGAGGCGATCAGACACTAACTACTGGTCCAAGCGCCAGAAAGGTGCCCCACATCAGCTTATCGCCACGGACTTGGTCTACCAGTCCTAAATCTCGTATTATCAAGACTTTAAGACTTCGTGAGTGTTTGTCGATCAGAGCGCCGGTAAAGCCCCGACCTCTGTCGCACACCGCCGGAACACTGTGATCGCCTCTATACACGCCGCGTCCAGCGTGTAGTGGACGTTGTGGCCAAGGTACTCTCGGATCGTGGCTGGGGAAAGCGCAATCCGGGGCGTCCATTCGCGCACCAGCTCCTCGATGTGAGCCAATCCATGGTCCCGCGAGGCCTGTAGATCGCGGACCAGCCCGTCCCAATCCGCTACAGCCTCTGGCCGAGCCGCCCAGACGGCCGCCACCCACGGCAGCCCGGTCCGCTGAGTCCACTCTTCGGCTACGTCCAGCCAGACGCACGGCCCCACAGCCCGCTCGATCTCAGCCCGCGCCTCCAGCGCCAGCAGCGCCGGGTCGCCGATCACCAACGCGGCATCTGCCGCCCCCAGCATCGCAACCGGGTCCGCGACCGCCGGCACGAACACCGGATCGTTGCCCGTGAACTTGCGGAACAACACCTGAGCATACGCGACGGAGCTCAATGAGGCGGTGTCCGCCGCCACCGTCCGCACCGTCCCAAACGTATGCGGTGTCTTCAAGATCAACTGGATCGACCGGACCTTTCCCAGGGAAGCAATGGCACAGCCTGGCACCACCGCCAGCTCCGCCGTCAGCGCGGCCACCGGGATCAGCCCAAGATCGGCTCGTCCGCTCAGCACATCGGCCGCGCACACCGACGGCCGCGTATACCGCACCTCATAGCGAGCCGCCAGCCGCGCACGCACCGGCTCATGCTCGAAGTCCCACATCAGTGGCGCGGGATTGAGGAAGTCGATGGCGGCAACCCGCAGCTTTGGAGCAAGAGGCACACTGATTGGATGACCCGTCTCAAATGACGGTTCATCCGCTAAATGCAAGCATTCCAAATCGTTGAGGAACTTCATGCCATATTCCAGCGTCTTATGCGCATGAGCCTCCTCGCCGCGATTCACTTCCTTGCCTTTTCGACGACGGCTGCGCTCAACGCCATGGCTCTCATCGGTGGCAACCGCTTCCTCCAGTTTCTCTTCCACTTTGGCGTCTATGGCATATTCTTCATCTCGGTCGTCGACTCGTCCTTCGTTCCACTCCCGATTCCCGGCGTTACCGACATCATGTGCGTCGTGCTCGCCGCCCGCCACACCAATCCGCTGCTGCTGATCGTCCTCACCACCGCTGGCTCGGCGCTGGGAGGCTACCTCAGCTACCAGGTTGGCCACAAAGGCGGCATGGCCTTCCTTGAGAAGAACGTGCCCAAACGCATCCTGAAACGAGTGACCCGCTGGATGGAGAACCACGCCATCCTAGCCGTCGCGCTGCCCGCCGTGCTTCCGCCGCCCATGCCGCTCAGTCCCTTCGTCCTGGCCGCGGGTGCGCTCAAGATGTCGCAGCGCAAGTTCCTCGTCACCTTTACCATCAGCCGCTGCCTGCGCCACTCCGTCGCCGTCTGGCTGGGTGTCGTTTATGGGCCGCAGGTCCTTGGCTTCTGGTCCCGCTTCTCGGAGAAGTGGGCCACCACCATCCTCATCGTTCTCTGGACTGTGATCCTTGTCGGTCTGGCCTTCTCCATCTACCGGCTCTATAAGACCTCGCGCAGCTTCCGCAGCCCGGCCAAAGCGCAGGTCTGAGCCTACATCTCCCAGCGCAGCAGCGTCGTTCCCACCGTGTAGCCGCCGCCGAAGCTTGCCAGCAAGACCGTATCGCCCTTCACCAGGTGCTTGCCTGCAAGAGCCGTATGCATCGCCAACGGGATCGTCGCCGCTGTGGTGTTGCCATACTCGCCGATGTTGATGATGACCTTACTGATGGGCAGCCCCAGCCGTTCCGCAGTCGCCTCAATAATCCGGCGGTTCGCCTGGTGCGGAATAAAGCAGTCAAGCTCCGGAGCCGTCAGCTCGTTCCGCGCTAGCAGCGTCTCGCTCAACTCCGCCATCTTGCGCACGGCCACCTTAAAGACCGCCCCGCCTTCCTGGTGAACATAGTGCATCCCCGCCGCCACCGTCTCGGCCGTTGAGGGATGCAGACTGCCACCCCCCGGCATATAGAGCGAGGACGCCCCGGAGCCGTCAATCTCATGCTCGAAGTCCACCAGCCCGACTTCGCCTTCAGCCGTCGGCTCCAACAGCACCGCTCCCGCGCCGTCGCCGAACAAGATGCACGTGGACCGATCCGTGTAGTCGAGGATGGAGCTCATCACATCCGCGCCGATCACCATCACCTTGGTATGCGCGCCCGACTCCACCAGCTTCGCCCCTAGCTGAAGCGCGTACAAGAACCCCGAGCACGCCGCGGAAAGGTCAAACCCCCAAGCTCCATGCGCGCCGATCTTCTCTTGGACTAGGCACGCCGTAGCCGGGAACATCATATCCGGCGTGACGGTCGCCACAATGATTGCCTCGATCTCCGAGGCTGCGATTCCGCGCAACTCCAGGCAGCATCGTGCCGCCTCCGCCGCCAAATCGCTGGTCGCTACTCCCGCCTCTACGATGTGCCGCTGGTGAATGCCGGTCCGTTCCACAATCCACTGGTCGTTGGTAGCGACCATCGTTTCGAGATCCGCGTTGGTCAGCAGCCTGGGCGGCACGTATACCCCAACGGAACTGATCTTCGCGCCCACCCGCATCCGCGGCTTCCACTGCAAACCCAAAAGGTTACCTCGCCCTTACCAAATCAGTACATTCATCTTCAGCATACAAAAGTATTACAAATGAACGTACATTCATAGCAAGAACGAATCGTGTTCGCATCCTGGATCACTCCAACCACCCTGGTTTCACATGGTTAGCTATCTTGGCTTTGCTGCTTGTTCTAAGCCGCTATGCTTCTTACCGCCAGCTTCAGTACCGGGGACCCTACTGCGCCCATACTAGCCCGTTACCGTTGCTTCCTTCCGGACCTGGCGGGATTGGCGGGATTACGTCGCGTAGGGCCCGGCAGCATAAGTCTAACATTGCCCCGGCGTCCCCACCAACCCCGCTCCGACAGCTACGATGGGAGGCAGCCTATGCGCGTCACCTACGGTCTCCTCTCGTTTCTGCTGCTGCTGTCTCCAGCCGTACCCGCTGCTGCTCAGACAAGCGACGGACAAATCACGATCAGCAGCATCGACTACTTCGGCTATGGTGGCCTGGACCTCAAGAGACTGGATGGGCGTCTGCCTCTCCATCCCGGCGATACGGTCACACAGGCCGGGTTCGACAAGACCCATGTTTCTGTGCGCGATGCCATCACCGCAGCCTTCGGCGCGCCGCCGACCGATATCAACGCCACGTGCTGCGACGCAAACCGCAAGCTGATGATTTACATCGGTCTTCCCGGCAGTTCGTCTCATCCTCTATCCGGCAAAGCTGCCCCGACCGGTACGGAACGCCTCGACCCGCAAGCACTTAGGCTCTACGAAGCTTTCGGCAACGCGATGCAAGAGGCCATCTCAAAGGGCATCTCCAAAGAGGATTGGAGCAAAGGCTACGCGCTCTCCGAAGATCCCGCCACCCACGCCATTCAGCTCCAAGCCCGCGAGTACGCGCTCCACCACGAAGCCGAAATCGCACGCACCCTTCGCAACGCGGCGGACGCTCAACAGCGCGTCGTCGCAGCTTACCTGATGGGCTACGTGGCCCGGTCTCCGGCGCAGGCACAGGCCCTCGCCGACGCCGCTACAGACAGCAACGAAGAGGTTCGGAACAACGCCGTCCGCGCGCTCAGTGTGCTTTCCGCCTCCACAAACGCTCCGCCTCTAACGCTCAATGCCAAGCCGCTGATTGCCATGCTCTATTCCGGCCAATGGACCGACCGCAATAAATCCAGCCTCCTGTTCCAGATGTTGACGGAAAGCCGCAACCCCGCCCTGCTCGATCAACTTCGCAAGCAAGCCTTGCCGCCGCTGATCGAAGGCGCCCGCTGGACAAATCTCGGCCATGCGCAGGCCTTCCTGATCATCCTGGGCAGGATCGGCAAACTCTCGGACGCCGAGATCGGAAGACTGATGTCTAGCGATCGAGAAAAGCTGATCGACGCCGCTTCGCATTGAGCCGCCTCCCATTAGCCGGTACGACGCACAGTATGATCCAAGTACCGAATGCCCGAACACATTGCCTCTCCGCACGACGCCTATACCGTACGCCACGCCGCACTAACCGCCGATGCCAGCGCCCATCGCCGTCGAGCTGTTTTCCTTCAGGTTGCGCTTGTCTTCATGCTCGGGTTGTCGTTAGTCCTCGTTGTCCCCTCCCTGCGCGGTAGCTCCTCCTGGTGGCCGCTCGCCACCTCGGCGACAGTCTTGGTCGTCGTTCTCTATCTCTACCTCGGCAATCGCCGGGAACGCGACCGCCTCACACGCCTCCTTCGTCTCTACGATCGCGCCCTGGCACGCGTGGACGGCACCGCTCCGCAATCCGGCCAGACTGGCGAGCAATTTCGCATGGCGACTCACCTCTACGATCATGACATCGCGATTCTCGGTTCCGATTCGTTGTTCGGATTGCTGGCTACCGTACGCACCGGTGTAGGCCAACGTGGTCTTGCCCGCGACCTCCTTGAACCCCATAGCCGCGACGCCATCCTTGCTCGCCAGATTGCCATCCGAGAGCTCGGGCCGCGTCAGGATCTACGTGAAGCCATCTATCTCCTTGGCACTTACGACTTCAACCAGGTCCCCGCCACCTTCTTTGACGGCTGGCTCGGCGAGCCCTCTGCCTCCTTCTCCCCAGCCATACGTCCTCTGCTTCTGCTGACCTCATCCGTTCTCATCGCCGGTCTCCTTGCCGGTCTCTGGCACGTTCTCCCGTGGTCTACGCTCAATCCAAACCTGCTCCTTGCCTTGGCCACCCAGTGTGTTCTGGGCTTCTATCTACGTCCCCGAGTGCTTCCGATCCTGAACGGGGCCGCCCACCTTTCCAACCAGATGCAGATGTTCGAAGACGGCATCGCTCTCCTGCAACAGGCGGATTTCCAATCTCCTTATCTGATCGCGCTCCAACGGCGTTCACTCCAGCCGCACAACGCCGTTCCCGCGCTTAAGAGGGTTCAGAGCCAGTTCGTCATCGTCCAGCAGCGCACCAAAGGGTTCTTCCTCATCGCCTCACTCCTCACGAACGCCGGGACACACGCCGCGCTCTCCATCGCCGCGTGGAAGCGAGAGCACGCCACCGCCATGAAGCAGTGGCTCGCCGTCTGGGCTGAGTTCGAGTCGCTCAACGCCCTCGCCACCTATGCGTTCGAGCATCCCGAGAACACCTATCCTGAAATCCCGCCCCAGGGCGCAGCTGTCTTCGAGGCCACCGCCCTTGCCCACCCTCTGCTTCCCGCGACCGCCGTCGCGAACGACATCGCCCTTAACGCCACCCAAAGCCTCTATCTCATCTCTGGCTCCAACATGGCCGGCAAATCCACCCTTCTCCGCGCCATCGGCCTGAACGCCGTTCTGGCCGCCACCGGTGCTCCCATTCGCGCGACGTCTGCCCGCATCTCGCCGATGCAGATTGGCGCGTCCCTCGCCCTCACCGATTCACTCGCCGAGGGCAAGTCCAAGTTCCTCGCCGAGGTCGAGCGCCTCCACGCCATCCTTCAACTCGCCGGGCAATCCACCCCCGTCCTGTTCCTGATCGACGAAATCTTCTCCGGCACCAACTCGCTCGACCGTCGCCTCGCCGCAGAGGCCGTTGCCCGCGCCCTCACCGCCCGCGGAGCCATTGGCGCGCTCTCGACGCATGACCTTACCCTTACCGAAATAGCCGCGGACCCCGACCTCCGCGCCGTCAACGTCCACATGGCCAGTCCCGACGCCGCAGACCCGCTTGCCTTCGACTTTCGCCTCCGCCTTGGCGTCAATCCATCCTCGAACGCACTCGCCATCCTTCGGCTCATCGGAATCCATCTCCCAGAAACTGGGGAGTAACGTTACGTTCACGATCTCCTGCTACGGTTCACCGTGACTGCGGCATCCCGCGCAGCAACCTACACCTCGGAGAACCCATGACCTTCCGCTCGTCCGCCGCTCGGCACACCCTCGCACTCGCGAGCTTCTGCGCCTTCGCCACCAGTGTTCCCGCCTTCGCTCAGTTCTTTACTCCCGGCAATCTCGTCGTCTCCCGCAGCGTGTATGACGGCAACCCCGCCAATGTGAAGGCCGGCGCTATCCTACCCCCGAACTGCGCCACCACCCTCGGTTCTTGCGCCGCCTCCACCGGCGCACCCTATGATGGCACCTATCCCACCGTCTTCAACAACGACCTTTACGACGGCAGCTTCGGCATCACCACGCCGATCTACCTCGACGAGATCACCCTGGCCGGCGTCTACCAGCGCACCTGGGAGGTGCCGAACAACACCTCCGGCGGCGCGCCGAAGAACAAGCAGCTTGTCACCAGCTTCGCGTCGAAGTCCGAGATCGGTCTGAATCTTTCGGCCGACGGCAAGTACATCACCTTCATGGGCTACGTTTCGCCAGTGGACAAGCTGGACGTGTCGAACTCCAATACGCCCCTCGTCATCGATCCCACCAACCCCGATGGCCAAACACCCACCTACCGCGCCATAGCCCGCATCGACAAGCACGCCAACTTCACCTTCACCGTCACCAACGCTTATAGCGGGAACAACGGGCGCGCCGCCATCTACGTCGACGCCCCCAACGGTCACGACTACTTCCTGACCTCCGGCAACGCGGGCAATGGAGCCAACCCTCAGCCCTACGGCGTCGTTGCGGGTGCGGGCGCGCAACTGATCCCCTTCGCTTCTGGTAGCGAGCTGGCGCAGAATCCAGGTCAGCCCACCCCGGTTGGCAGCTTCAACATTACGCAGCTCGGCGTCAAGGCCGACAAGATCGGTAAGGACGATAACTTCCGCGGCCTTACCGTCTCGAACAACGTCGTGTACTACACCAAGGGCAGCGGCGGCAACGGTGTCAACACGGTCTACTTTGTCGACACGGTAGGCGGTGCTTGCCCCAACGGCAGTGGCCTGCCCAAGCCTGATGCGACGCTTCCCTCCACCGCTCTTCCCTATAGCACCGCGACCCTCGCCAGCACCGGCCTGCCCAGCAACATGTGCATCCTCGCCGGCTTTCCTACGGCCCTCGCCGCCGCCAAAGGCTATACGCCGCTGTATCCCTTCGGCATGTTCTTCGCCGACGCAAACACCCTCTACGTAGCGGATGAGGGCGACGGCGCGGCAAAGGACGCCACCCTCTACACCCACGCGGCCGCGCAGACCACCGCCGGTCTTCAGAAGTGGGTCTTCAACAAGACGACTCAGGTGTGGACCTTGGCGTACACGCTGCAAAAAGGCCTCAAGCTCGGCACGCCCTACACCGTCGCCGGGTACCCCACCGGCAACAACCCCGCGACCAAGCTCCCCTGGGCGCCAGCCGCCGACGGCCTGCGCAACGTCACCGGTATCGTCTCGAATGGCGTCGCCAGCATATACGCCATTACCTCGACTGTCTCAGGAGGCGGCGATCTCGGTGCGGACCCGAACCAGCTCGTTTCCATCACCGACGTTCTTACCAATGCCGATCCCGCAAAGGCTGGGACGTTTAGCTTGCTTAAGTCCGCTGGCTACGCTGAAGTTCTTCGCGGCGTCAGCTTTACCCCAGGAACGAACGTCGCTGCTTACTAACTCTTTGTTGCACGTAAAGGCCGCCTCTAGAAGGCGGCCTTTTTGTTTAGTGAGCAGAGACAAATCAGCATCCAGCCGACTCGCGCTCACCATGCTACGCACCGCGGACGAGACGACGGCGCGCGAAACCGGCGGCGGCTGCGAGGCCGGTTCCCAAGAGCATCAGCGAGCTCGGCTCTGGTGTCGACGCGACGTTGACGCCACCAGCCTGGAAATTCAGGACGGAAGGCTCAAGATTGTTCGCGGCATAGTTGAGCGTGAAGTTATACGTGCCGGCCGCTTCGCCGCTGTAGGTGTCAGTCTTTGCCACAGTGGGTCCGGTAGAAGTGATGACTTCTCCCAACCCGCTTAGAGTAAGGCTAGCGCCGTCATCGTGCGTCAAGGAGAGAACTTCGTGAGCCGTGAGTATAAGCGTACCGGTGATGATGATCTCAATGCTGGTAGGGCTGCCGGCTGAGCTAAACGTACCGTGCACATTGGAGAAGGTCGGGTTGTTCAGGAAGGCACCAATCGAAGTCGCCGCCGCCTTACTAACGTTCGTGCTGTAGTTGATGCCCGTGCCACCGATGGTGAAGGACGCGTTATTAGCGCTCTTGTTCGCAGCATCGTCCGCATTGTTGTAGTCGGTGACTCCGGTGTAGATCGTTGCGCTGGTGATGGAGTCGGCGTGGGCGGCTGTAGCAACGCAGAGAGCCGAGGCGAGAGCAAGGCAGGAAAGAGAAAGCTTCATGTAGATTCCTTGGTGAGGACATTTTGGGTCGAAACCCAATGGCGCAATCCTATGTAAGAAAGGTTGTATGCACAATGAATCTTTGATCGACATTACCAAGTAAATGTATTCTGCAGTTTCGGTAACAAAAGTGAAGTTACTAGCTGCTTTGAGCGGTCGTAGTTCTCTGTTTTAGAGGTATCGCATCGAAAGACGAGTGGTTATACCTACTGCATCCAACGCGCCCCTTGCTCAACACGGGTTCTTCGCCGACCTCTACACGTTCAACTGGAGCGCTCTTAGTACCCGAACCTCGTTGATCTGCTCAGTAGCAGTCGCATGGTGCCTCATCGGTGGCGTTCTGCTCGGACATCCCTCAGCCGGACTCATCGCCGGCGGCGGCGCGTTCACGATCGGCTTCGGCATCAATCAGCGCATCGCCGACTCGCGTCTCTGGCCCATGATCGCGGCCACGCTCGCCATGTTCGTCTCTACGGTGGTGGGCATGATGGCCGGTCATCGTGGCGTGACTCTTCTGTTTGCCGCCGCTCTTTGGAGCTTCGCTTATGGTCTGCTTACCGGACGGGCCGCCGGTCTTGGCTGGGTTGGGCAGCAGGCGTCAGTCATGCTGATCGTCACCTCCGCCTTCCCCGCCGACCTCTATCACGCCTTTCTACGTGGGTTGCTCGTGCTCCTCGGCGGTGGCCTTCAGATTCTGTTCACAAGCCTCTTCCTCCATCTTTTACCTGAGCTCAAACGGGATCTTCTTGCTCTGCCGTTCGCGGGCGGCGTGGGCATGAACCATCTGCTCAATCTCGATAACCCAGATCAGCAGCCGGACCGCCAGACCTTTCTTCGCCAACTTCGCGCCATCCCGCAAGCGCTACCCGGTCTCAGCCAGGCTGCCTCGTTCGGCTACGCCGTCCGCCTTATGGTGACCGTCGCGCTCGCCGCCGAAGTCTACCGGCGTCTCGGCATGCAATCCGGTTATTGGGTTCCCATGACGGCTCTGCTCGTGCAGAAACCCGCCTTCTTCGAGACACTGACCCGTGCCCTGCTTCGCGTAGGGGGCACCTTTGCTGGAGCCGTCCTCGCCACCCACTTTCTTGTTTACGTTCACCCGAGCCCGATCTTCCTGGCGCTCTTTGCCACCGCCTTTGCCTTTCTGGCCCTATCCACCAACACGGTCAACTACGGCCTCTTTTCTCTTTTTCTCACCTCGTACATCGTCTTTCTCTTGTCGTTGAATCAAATGCCGGGCGCGATCATCGCCCACCGCCGCGCTCTCTGCACCCTGGCCGGTGGCCTCATCGCGCTGGTCCTCCATGTGGACGGGCTTATCCGGCACCGGCCAGCATCTGCCACGACGTAAAATCCGAGCTGGCAACACCGCTAGACTATTCATCATGTCGAAGCAAGTTCCCTTCACCACGTTCCCAGCCAAACGCACCTTGTGGGCCTGGCTGATCGGCACCTTCTTTGGAGCGGGCCTGCTTCGCCCGGGTCCCGGCACCTACGGCTCGGCCGCCACCGTTCTTCTTTGGCTTGGCACCGCTCACGTCCTCCACCCGAACCCGCTTGCACTCACGTACGGGACCATTCTTGCCGCCATTGCCGCTACGGTCCTTGGCATTCCCGCGGCCACGATCGTCGCGCGCGAGTCTGGGCGCGAAGACCCCGGACATGTTGTTATCGACGAGGTCGCCGGCCAACTCATCGCGCTGGTCGCCATGCGTCCTACGTTGCCCCAGGCACTCGTTGCCTTCTTCCTGTTCCGCGCCTTCGACATTGGTAAACCGCCGCCGATCCGCCTGCTCGAACGTCTTCCAGCCGGTACCGGCATCATGCTCGACGATGTGGCCGCCGGCCTCCTCGCACTCCTGTGCGGACAGCTTGTGCTACGGTTCTTCTAACACGGCTCATGTCAGACTCTCGTCTCCTCTCCCTCGACGTCTTCCGCGGCCTCATCATCGCCGCCATGATCCTGGTCACCGATCCCGGCACCTACGACGCGGTGTATTCGCCGCTCCTCCACGCTCCGTGGGCCGGAGCAACGGCCACCGACATGATCTTCCCGTCGTTCCTCGTCATGGTTGGCATGGCCCTGACGCTCTCGTTCGCCGCACGGCTGGGACGTGGAGCGACCCGCGCCCATCTCCTCCTCCATGCTGTCCGCCGCTCGGCGCTCCTTGTCGTTCTTGGGCTCTTCCTCAACGCCTTTCCCGACTTCGCCCTCCACACCCTTCGCTTCCCCGGTATCCTCCAGCGCATCGCCCTCTGCTACCTCGCCGCCGCGCTGCTCTATTTAGTCCCCCATCAGACCCGCCGGCCTACCCTCATTGCCTCCGCGACAGTTGCGCTGCTCGCGCTGTATTGGGCGCTCCTTAAGCTGTACCCCGTCTCGGGCTTCGGTCCCGGCGGCCTCGATTCTTACACCACGGTCGGTGCGTATCTCGATCGGCGCGTCTTCACCGTTGCGCACCTCTGGCCATGGGGCATCACGCCTGGCCATGGCGTCACGTTCGACCCTGAAGGACTCCTCTCGACTCTTGGCGCGCTCGCCACCACGCTGCTCGGTGTGCTTGCGGGCGAGTGGCTCCGTACCCCGCATACCCGCAAACGGAAGGCCGTGGAGCTCGCCGGAGTGTCCCTGCTCCTCATCGCCGCCAGCCTCGCCCTGACCCCGTGGATGCCGCTCATCAAGAAGATCTGGACGCCCACCTTCGCCTCCTTGAGCGGAGGCGTCGCCCTCCTCCTGTTCTCGGCTTTCTACTATCTGCTCGATATCCGAACCTGGCGCCGAGGTACCACCCCGTTCCGCATCTTTGGCACCAACGCCATCTTCGCGTTCGCTCTCTCGACGGTGATTACTACCCTGGCCGCAGTCCCGTACATCCCCGTCCCCGGAGCGGCGCACACCTCCTTCCATCTCTGGGCTTACCATCACATTTTTGCGCCCGTACTCCCGCCCCGGCCCGCGTCCCTTGCTTATGCGGTTGCCATCGTTCTGCTCAATCTTGCGCTGGTCTACCCTCTTTATCGGAAACTCGTTTTCCTACGTCTGTAGAGTGTGCCAGCACGACGTCGCGAGCCAGGCCAAGCTCGCCGAAAGAGTCGATCCGCACACCAGCGTCTCGCTTGCGATGGTGTCGATACGAAGTGTAGGATCACGCCGGACACGCTTCCACCTCGAGGACCCGCCCTATGTCATCCCGTTTGCCTACCCGCCGGGACGTGCTGAAGACCGCCACCGCCGCCGCGTTCTCCTTTGCCGCTCAGCGTAGCGCGTCCGCCAAGCTCTTCTCCCCCGATGTAACCGTATCTGCACCGACGCCGCTGCGACAGCTCGACTACAACCAGGTGGCTCTGCTCTCCGGTCCCATGCGTGAGCAGTTCGATCAGACACACCGGCGGTTCATGGGCATCGACAACGATATGTTGTTGAAGCCGTTCCGGCAGGGAGCAGGATTGGCCGCGCCGGGCGACGATATGGGCGGGTGGTACTCAAACTCCCGATTCTTCAATGCAATGAATGGAGGCGCGGATGGGTTTGTGCCGGGGCACAGCTTTGGGCAGTACCTTTCGGGGTTGGCGCGGGCGTACGCGGTGACTGGCGACCGGGCGACGCGGGCCAAGGTGGAGGCGCTGGTCGCCGGGCTGCAGCCCACGCTGGTGAGCCGCTTTTACGACGGCTACCATCTGCCGGGGTATACGTTCGATAAGCTGTGCTGCGGTCTGATCGATGCTTACAGCCTGACCGGGGTGCAGAGCGCGATGCCCGCGCTGGAGCAGGCGCTGGCGGCCGCGCTGCCGCATCTGCCGGAAAAGGCGCTCTCGCGGAACGAGCAGCACACGAGGCCCCACACACTGGACGCGGACACCTGGGACGAGACGTACACGCTGCCGGAGAACCTGTTCCTGGCGTACCAGCGGAGCGGAAAGCCGGTGTTCCAGGATGCGGCGATCAAGTATCTGGAAGACGATACGCTCTTCAATCCGCTGTCAGAGGGCATCGACGTGCTGCCGGGCGAGCACGCATACAGCCATGTGAATGCGCTGAGTTCGGCCATGCAGGCATATCTGACGACAGGGAGCGAAAAGCATCTGCGAGCAGCCACGAACGGCTTCAAGATCGTCGAGGCGCAGAGCTATGCGACGGGCGGATGGGGTCCGGGCGAGACGCTGCTCCGGCCCCATACGGACGATCTGGCACGGAGCGTCTTCCGTGAGAACAGCAGCTTCGAGACGCCGTGCGGAGCGTATGCCCACTTCAAGATCACGCGCTATCTGCTGCGAGTGACCGGCGACAGCCGCTATGGAGACAGCATGGAGCGGGTGCTCTACAACACGGTGCTGGGAGTGAAGCCGATCCTTGAAGACGGGTCGAGCTTCTACTACTCGGACTACAGCACGAGCGGGCGAAAGACGTACCATCATGACCGCTGGCCGTGCTGCTCGGGCACGCTGCCGCAGATCGCGGCGGATTATGGGATCAGCTCGTACTTCCAGGCTGGTGATGGGCTGCACGTGAACCTGTATGTGCCGTCGAAGGTGAGCTGGCGCGAGGGTGGGGTGCCGGTGACGCTAACGCAGGAGACGGCGTATCCGTTCCGGCCTTCGACGCGACTGACGCTGGGTTTGGCGGCGGCACGGGAGTTTACGCTGAGCTTGCGCATCCCGGCATGGGCGGGTGCGGGGACGCGGGTGCTGGTCGGCGGAAAGGTGGTCGAGGGCGAGGTCCGGCCTGGGAGCTTCTTTGCGCTGCGGCGTGGATGGCGGCACGGCGATGTGGTGGAGGTCGAGTTCGCCATGCCGCTGCGTCTGGAGACGATGGCGATCAAGGAGACGACACGGACCACCGAGCTCGGCGCGCTGATGGCGGGGCCGGTGGTCTTTATGGCGACGGGGCCGTGGCCCATCGAGATGGAGCGCGAGCGGCTCCTGGCGGCAACGAAGGTGAGCGGGGGCGAGGCGTACAGCGTGACGTTCAACCGGGTTCCGGTGGTGTTCAAGCCATTCACGGGGATTGGGGATGAGGTGTACCGGACATATCAGATGTTGAAGCAGGGTTGACGACTGGCTGCGTTACCTGTAACGTCTGAGATGTGCCAAACCCAGTTACATCGACTAGCAAGGAACGTGTGCGAAAGCACCGTGAGGCTCTACGTGCCGACGGTTTGCGGCCTGTTACCAGATGGGTGCCAGACACGCGCGATCCAATGTTCGTAACCGAGTACCGTGCGCAAATCGAGCGTCTTACAGGGCGCTCTGAGTCTGAAGGTTCTGAGTTCTGGGAATTGATGGATCAGATACGTTGCACTGAGGGATGGGTTTGAGACGTGGTGACATCATCACAGTTGCTCCGCCGGGTGAGTTTGGCAAGCCAAGACCCGCGCTGATTATTCAAGGTGACTTGGCTTTGCCCTCAGCAACGATCACATACCTGCCGATCACCAGCGATCTGCTCCATGTCCCCTTGATTCGTATTCCTATCGAAGCTACTTTGCAGAACGGCTTGCGTAAATCTTCGGAGATCATGGTGGACATCATTCAAACATCTACTCGGTCGCGTTTCGGCGACGTGATCGGGCATATCGATAAGAGTTCGTTGGAACTGGTAGAGAGAGCGCTTTCGATCTTCCTTGGATTGAACTGACGCCCTAGCACCTTATTACGATACGGAGGATTGCAGGTGATGCTGATGATGCATTTGCTCGAATGGGCTAACCATAACCCGCTAGCAGCAACGACTATAGGCCTGCTCGGGCTCGGGACGTGCGCCGCCTTGTATCAAGGCTACGCCGCTAGAAGTCAGGCTTCAACGGCTAGAAGCGGCTTAGAGATCGCGGAACGAGCCGCTATCGCGGCTGAAAAACAGCTTGAGCTTTCGCGGGCCGAGACTTCGCACGCTAATGCTGAGAAAGATCTAGCTAAGGAGCGCGCGCAAATGGCCGAAGAACGCGCTAGCCTTGCTCATGAGCAAATGAAAGCCGCACTCAAGCCGATGCTTGTTCTACTTCGTGTTCAAGATAGTGTTGGCCAGAAATTCTTCCTTGAGAATCAAGGTACTGGCTTTGCCGAGGAGATCACCTGGGATCATCTGCCTACAGGGTCTTACCTCGCTAAAGGCGAATTAAATCCAAGTCGTCTTGTCTACGGATTCGTTGTGAACACGCTCGCACCGAAATCGCGTGAGGAGTTTCGTTTTAGCTATGACAGCTTTGAGCTGGCAGGCATACTGTTCAGATATAAGTCAGCTGATGGACGATACTTTGATACCCATATATCGATGCCCAACAATAATGGGGCCTTCAGACATATACATTCTTCGATAGCCAGCTAATCACCTGTGGAGCGATCAGGTTTGTGCTTGTTTTCCTCATGCCTATACCAACGCCGGAGCGGTAGACTACGCTTATGGCAGAGTTCACCCATCTTCATCTTCACACCGATTATTCCCTTCTCGATGGGGCCTGCGACGTAGACAAGCTGGCGGGACATCTTGCCAAGATGGGCCAGACGGCGGCGGCGATGACCGACCACGGCAACATCTACGGGGCGGTGCATTTCTTCGACGCGATGGGAAAGAAGGGGCTGAAGCCGATCCTCGGCTGTGAGCTGTACCTCTGCAAAAACGGCGACCACCGCGCCGCACCGGAAGGGGACAAGTACAACCACTTTCTGGTGTTGGCGGAGAATGAGATCGGGTATCGCAACCTGGTCCGGCTGACGAGTGAGGCGGCGCTGCACGGGTTTTATCGTAAGCCGCGGGTGTCGAAAGACTTCCTTGCCAAGCACAGCGAAGGGCTAATTGGCTTCTCCGGCTGCCTGGCGGGCGAGGTGAACCAGCACCTGATGGCGGGCAAATATGATGAGGCCAAGCGGTCGGCGGGGCAGTTCGAGGAGATCTTCGGTAAGGGCAACTTCTTTCTAGAGATTCAGGATCATGGGCTGGAGCCGGATAAAGGCGTCTGCGATGCGCTGTTCAAGATGGAGCACGAACTCGGCATCCCGCTGATCGCGACCAATGACGCGCACTATGTGGCCGGAGATGACTCGCGGGCGCATGAAATTCTGCTCTGCGTCCAAACCGCCGGGAGCATGAACGACCCGAAGCGGTTCAAGTTCGACACGCAGGAGTTCTATCTCAAGTCCGCTGAGGAGATGCACCAGACGTTTGCCCAGACGCCTGAAGTCTGCACGCGAACGATGCAGTTTGTCGACCGCTGCAACCTGAAGATGACCAAGGTGGACAATCCCTTTCCCGAGTTCCCTGTGCCGGAGGGCGAGACGCTCGACAGCTTCTTCGAGCGCGTCTGCCGCGAGGGTTTACAGAAGCGGCTGGGGACGGCAGTTGAGCATCTTCGGTCGCGCGGATTGCTGCGCAAGACGATCCCCGACTATCAGGCGCGCCTCGACCGGGAGCTCCAGTGCATCAAGCAGATGAAGTTCCCCGGCTACTTTATGATCGTCTGGGATTTCATCCGCTACGCGCGGGAGCAGAACATTCCTGTCGGACCAGGGCGAGGTTCGGCGGCGGGGTCGCTGGTCGCGTACTGCATGGAGATCACAGACATCGATCCGTTGCAGAATGAGCTGCTGTTCGAGCGCTTCCTCAACCCCGAGCGGGTGTCGATGCCCGATATCGACATCGACTTCTGCATGAATCGCCGTGGCGAGGTGATCGAGTACGTCAATCGCAAGTATGGCCGCGAGCAGGTGGCGCAGATCATCACGTTCAACACGATGGCGGCCAAGGCGGCGATCAAGGATGTGGGACGAGCGCTGGATATGCCCTATGGCGAGGTTGACCGCATCGCCAAGATGATCCCGCCCACTATCGGCATCACCATCGACCGCGCGCTGGCGGACAACGGACCGCTAAAGCAGGCGTACGAGGCCGACGGAAAGATCAAAGAGCTGATCGACGCGGCGTTGCGTCTTGAGGGCCTTGTCCGCGGCGCGGGCGTCCATGCCGCGGGAGTCGTGATCGCGCCCAAGCCGCTGACCGAGTTGGTACCCGTCACCCGCGCCAAGGACGACTCTATCGTCACGGCTTACGACATGGGCGCCATCGAAAAGATGGGCCTGCTCAAGATGGACTTCCTTGGGCTGACGACGCTGACAGTGATCGACGACGCTCTCAAGCTCATCCTCCAGACCACGGGCGAGACCGTCGACATGGCCACCATCCCGCTTGACGACGCCGTTACGTACGAGAAGGTCTTCCACCGCGCGCTGACCTCTGGCGTCTTCCAGTTTGAATCTGGCGGCATGCGCGACGTGCTCCGCCGGTACAAGCCTAATACCGTTGAAGACCTGACCGCCCTCAACGCGCTCTTCCGGCCCGGGCCGATCCAGGGCGGTATGATCGACGATTTTATTGAACGCAAGTGGGGTCGTCGGATTGTGGAATATATGCTGCCTGAGCTGGAACCGCTGCTGCGGGAAACACTCGGCGTCATCGTGTATCAGGAGCAGGTGATGCAGATCGCCGCCACCATCGCCGGCTACTCGCTGGGCGAGGCCGACCTGTTGCGACGCGCCATGGGCAAGAAAGACCCGAAGGAGATGGACAAGCAGCGCGAACGGTTCATGTCGGGCGCGGCCGCGAAGAAGCACCCGAAGGACATCGCGGGCAAGCTCTTCGACCTGATGGCGCAGTTCGCCGGGTACGGATTCAACAAGTCGCACTCGGCGGCCTACGCGCTGCTGGCGTACCACACAGCCTGGCTGAAGACGCACTATCCTGTGGAGTTCATGGCCGCCCTGCTGACCAGCGAAACGTCCAAGCCGGAGAATGTCGTCAAGTACATCTCCGAGTGCCGCGAGATCAACATTCCCGTCGTGCCCCCCAGCGTGCAGAAGTCGGACGCCAACTTTACACCGGTGCAAACGGACGCGGGGATGGCTATCGGCTTCGGACTCGCCGCCATCAAGAACGTCGGCTACAACGCCATCGAGTCGATCCTTGCGGCACGGGCCGCGCTCCGCGTGGATGGAGAGCAGGGCTTCGCCAGCGTGTGGGAGTTCTGCGAGCGCGTCGACCTGCGTCTGCTCAACAAGCGCGTCCTTGAGTCGCTCATCAAGGCCGGTGCCATGGATTGCTTTGGTAGCCGGGCCCAGGTTACGGCCGCGCTCGACAAGGCCATGGAGCGCGCCCAGAAGGCTCAGCGCGACGAGGCCGCAGGACAACACGGCCTCTTCGGCATCTTCGACGACGGCCCGATCGCCGCCAAGACCGAGGAAGCGCTGCCCAAAGTCGCGGAGTGGGACGAGCACACACGCCTTCAGAATGAGAAAGATGTGCTCGGCTTCTTCGTCTCCGGGCACCCCATGGACAAGTACCGCGAGAAGCTGCGCAATCTAAAGGTGGTCGATACGATCACCGCCTGCGAGATGAAGCCGGAGCCGCAGACCTTCCGGCGCGGCCGCCAGGACGAGGAGCAGAACGAGATCCAGGTCGCCGGTGTCATCACGGGCCTCAAGGTGGCTAAGTCGAAACGCTCCGGCGAGATGTATGCGCAGGCTTGCCTCGAGGATACCGTCGGCAAGATCGAGCTGATCGCGTTTCCGCAGAGCTACGAAAAGCTCGCCGAACGCCTCAAGATCTCCGTACCCGTGCTGATTCGTGGCGCACTGCGCGGTGAAGAAGACGCCGCACCCAAGCTCGCCATCTCCTCCATCCAGGCGCTTGAAGACATCAAGATCAAGCTCCCCGACTCACTCCGCATCAAGGTCCCGCTCCATAGCCCAGACGCCCGGCTGCTCGAAAAGCTGCTCGCCATCCTGAACGCCGCCCCCGGCCAGGGCAAGCTCCTCCTCGACCTCGAAGAACCTGGTGAGTTCTGCGCCGTCCTCGAACCGCATGGCGTTCGCGTCGCCGCCGACCGGTTGTTTATCGACCATGTGGAAGAGTTAGTAGGCAGAGGCGGCGTGCGGGTTCTGGAATAGCATCAACCTCTATAGTCCGCAATTAGCCTGCAAGAGCAGAGAACGGTATTCTCTACATGCCGTTCGCCTGATTCCAGCGAACGACCTTACGGCACGGGGGCACGAGTCGGCTAACTCTCAACTATGGCGGGCACTTCTCCACAACCGAATGTAACGGCTCATGGCCGCGCTTTCATGTACCCGCCGCGGTTCTGGATGATGGTGGTCCTCAGTGGCGCGGGTGCCGGTTTAGCCGGTGGTCTGTTGATGCGCCTGCTGCGGCTGATCGAGCACCTTGCATATCGATACACTACCGGAGACTTTCTGGATGGAGTTGCCGCCGTATCGCCGGGACGCCGTGTCGCCATGCTGTTCGCCGCGGGCATCGTTGCGGGAGCTGCCAGCTACGTCCTACCTAAGCTGGCGGGAGGTACGGTGGGGCTTACGAAAGCCATTTGGTTCCGCTCCGGCCAAATGCCGGTTCTCGCCACTCTCTTGAATTCTTTGCTCTCGATCATCATCGTCGGCATGGGCGTCTCGCTGGGACGGGAAGGGGCGCTCAAGGATGCGGGAGGCGGCATCGCCAGCAAGCTCGCCGATTGGTTCAGCCTTCCGGTGGATCAGCGCCGGCTCCTGGTGGCGTGTGCGGCTGGAGGCGGCATGGCGGCCGCGTACAACATACCGTTCGGGGGAGCTCTGTTCGCGGTGGAGGTGCTAATGGGAAGCTTGTCGTTTTCGTTGGTGCTTCCGGCACTGGCCGCGTCCATGATCGCCACAGGGATGTCCTGGCTGTTTCTTCCGGATCAGCCCACCTACGTGGTTCCGGTCTATGTGCTCCAGCGTCCTGACATTGTCTGGGCACTGCTGGCCGCCCCTGTGTTCGGGCTCGCCTCAATCCTTTGGGTACGGGTGATTGGATGGTCGGAGCGCGCAAAGCCCAAAGGCTGGCATAAGGTACTTGCGCCCGTGGTCGTGTTCACACTGATTGGGATAGTGTCGATCTGGTTCCCCGATCTGCTTGGCAACGGTAAGGGCCTGGTACAGCGGGCATTCGTCAACAAGATCAGCTTTAAGTTACTGGCCTCACTGCTCGTGCTTCGGTTCTTTGCGACAGGCGCATGCCTCAGCACCGGCGCGCCGGGTGGCGTGTTCACGCCGACTATGACGTATGGTGCCCTTCTGGGTGGAGCGCTTGGGCGCGTCTGGGCGATGCTCGTTCCTAACTCGGATGTGGGCGTATTTGCGGCCATCGGCTCGGCCGCCGTGTTGGCGGTCACAACCCAAGGTCCAATCTCTTCGATCGTCATGATTTTGGAACTGACCCATCATGTAGACGCAATCATGGTCCCGATACTGATCGCAACTGTGGGGGCAAGCCTGACCGCCCATTGGGCGGAGCCGCGGTCGGTCTACAGCGCGCCTTTCCAAGCCAGTGCCAATGAGGTGATCTTGCCTCCGATGACCGTCTTCGAAGGATCGAGGAGCGCGGAGTACGCGGTCGTCAGTGCAGCCGCCCCGTATGCGATTGTGCTCCAAAGCCTCCTCGGGAAAAAGGGTTACTGCTTCGTGGTAGACGACAAAGGCAGCTTGGTGGGAGAGCTTACGCGCGAGCACCTCCGGCTTGAGCCTCCTTGCGCACCCTTTGACGGGACAGTGGCAGCGGACCTGTCCAGGACGGTGTTGCCCCTACTTTCTTCAGCCAGTCGCATCGAAGTAGAGATGCGGCTCAAAGCCGCGCCAGGTCTGCCCATCCCTGTGATCGAGGAGGCCACAGGCTTGATGCTTGGCGCTGTTCAGAAGCCGAACAACCCACAGTAAAGCGGCGCATCGTTTCTATGCTTACTTTGCAACTGCGCTGAGTTACGCACTTGCTTTCAATATTTCCACCAAGCGCGCCGCGATCACGCGGTCTTCTCCATCTTTTAGCTGCCACATGGCGAAGCCGAAGATGTTTGGATCGACCTTCTTTCCTCCGGCTGACGGCTTCGGCGTATCGTTTGCGGGCAGGTGGCTAAGCGAGGTGCCGGAGACTTTCTGGTAAGGTGGGTCTCCGGGTTGGCGTCCACGCATCCCACTAGAGCCAGCGCCCATGCTGCCGATCCCCAAAGGACGGGTATCGGCAAGCTGCTGCATCACTTCGCGGCCAGTGATCGCGTGGCGCGCGGGATCGATGCGCCACGAGTACGACGGAGTAACGTTACCGAGAGCGGCTATGTCGAACTGGCGCGGCAGCGCGACCACCCCAAACGGTTTAATCGCGTCCGTGATGACCTGCGCGCGCGCGTCGTACATCCGAAGGACCTCGTCATAGTCCTGGTTGACGAACAGCTCCAACGCTTTGAGTAGACCGAAGATCGTCTCCTTGCCAACTTTGCAGCAGCGACCAATACGGTCTTCCTGTGGGCTCATGTTAAGCAGCGCCCAGCGAATCAGTTCTTCCTTGCCGATCAAGATGCCGGACGCCTGGGGGCCTTGAATATCTTTGCCTCCCGAGAAGGTGACCATATCGAAGCCGACAGTGGGATACTCCCAGAGGCGCTCCTTGGGCGGAACATCAGCCGAGGCGTCGTTGAAGGTGTAAATCCCATGCTGGCGCGCGATAGCGACCGTCTCCGGGCCGCTTACCTTGCCGTTGCCCGAAAGGATGTTGGTGAAGTGGATGGCGACCGTCTTCGGGTTGATGGCCGCGATCATCTCCTCGCGGGTGACCACTTCGACGAGTTTTGCGCCGGTCTGCCGTATCTGGTGGTCGAAAGGGTAGCGATGGCTCTTCTGGATGATGACTTCGTTGCGCGGAAAGGAGCTGGTATCGGGCACGGCGACGAGGCGCGGTTCTAAATCCTCCGTCATCATGGCGGAGTAGCCGACGACCATGGCCGCGGCGGCCCCTCCTGTGACCAGGCCGGTGTAACCCTCGGGCGACTTGCAGAGCTTCGCAATGTACTTCCCGGCGGCGACTTCCAGCTCGTCGATCAGGACAAAGTGCTGATTGCCTCGGCGGATCAGCTCCATCACTTCAGGCTTCATCACCGAGCCGCCGATCACCGTGACGGTACCGACGATGTTGACCAACGGTGTAACGCCAAGTTCGGCGTAGATGTCGCCTGTGGAGCCGAGGCCCGAGGTGATGGGCACGATCGGCTGTCCGTCAACCGGGGGAGCAGCCGCTTTGCCGGAGAGCGCCTCACCACTGAGGCTGAGTGGAGCAAGCGCACCACCGCCGAGAGCTCCGAGCGTGGAAAGAAATGCGCGGCGGGTCCAGCCTGGCTTCCAATTCATTGGGCGTTCCTTTCAACGTAGTCACATGCTCCCGACGGATTAAAGATCAAGCCGCGACGGTGCCCTAAAAGCAATATTGCCATCAGGATACAGCCTAGTGTCAGCCAACGATGAGCCTGTGTCATCGGGCAGACGACCGAGCGGCAGATAGAACAAATGTCATAGCCCTTAGAGCACGGCGAACGCAAGTGAAGAAGCAGACTCAACCTGTGCCACGTCCTGCGGCTCGCCTAGCCTGCCCGCGATTGGATTGAACTGGAGGCTGATGATGCGACCTCTGCTCTGCTCCACAGCAGCCATGGAGGTGCCATCGGGGGTGAACAGAAGGGCCTGTAAGCGGCCGCCCGACGGGGCACTGTGCATGACATACGGGATACCGCTGAGGGCTCCGATTCTTAGAACGAAGAATCGATCAACGTCCGTAATCACGATAAAGCGGCCA
The DNA here is from genome assembly GCA_965277085.1 of Acidobacteriaceae bacterium. Lineage (GTDB taxonomy): Bacteria > Acidobacteriota > Terriglobia > Terriglobales > Acidobacteriaceae > Edaphobacter. Next base: position 2,540,468 of record OZ255708.1, on the reverse strand, counting down.
CTTGGATGCATCGCCATGGCAGCCGTTCCACCGCGTAGCGCAATAATACACGCCCCTTGGTGCGAGATCCGTTTCGTTCGATGGCTATAGTGAAAGATCTCAAGACGGCCACATTCGGGGCGAAGCGCGTAGACCCACGTGCCGCACGGAGAGAGCACGGCCTGTCGGCAGCCTGAAAGAGGGGAACGTCCACAAAGATGGATCGTCTCAGAGCCAATCGCAAAGGATGAGAGCGCGCCCAGACCCTCGTCGACTGCAAGCACGCTCTGTCCATCAGGATGGCAGAAAACCTGTCGAGGTACGGAAGGACGGAAGTCCTCTCCGTCGAGCATTCCCACTTCTTTACGAGCGGCGCATGGCGACAGCAGCGCACCATCGCCCGCCAGAGGAAGCACATTGTAGATCGCGCCCGATCGCGCGGCGACAACAAGATGGCCGCGTGTCGCCGCAATCGCCGCGTGGGACGGATGGGTAGCCGAGAGTGAAAGCGGCTGGCTGTTGCATAGAGTGAGTTGGCCCGAGGTGTGGTGGATGGCAAACGCGCTCACCGCACCGCATGGCCGGCCAGCCCAAGATGCGACCTCGTGCACGACGTAGAGTATCGGCAAGGTGGGGTGAACTTCAAGGTGAGCGGGCGCTGGAACGTCCAAGGTCTGCACGAGCCTCCAATGCGAGCCCGAGGTGTCGAAGACGTGGATCGCTCCGTTTCGCTCTTTACCGCCTTTGCACGCGACATAGACGAAAGGCCGGGATGGCGGTGCGGGAAATCCGTAGCCGGCAGCGAATGAAGCAGCCGTTGCGACGGCCAGACCCGCGAACTGCCGTCTTGTCCAGAAGCCCTTGGGATGGCCCATCTTTGACTCCTTTTACGGGCGCTTACGCCCGGATCGCCATACTGTGATGAAAGACATTGTTTGGATCGTACTGCCTTTTGACGGCTTGCAAGAACGGATACAGCCCCGCGGTCCCGTAGTAGAGTTCTGGCCAGAATCGAAAGCGTGTCATGTCCTGATCGGGATAGTTGATGTAGCAGCCTTCGTACCGGTCGTTGTGAAACGGTGTTCCCGCATGCCGCGCGTCGACGTTGGCCGAGTAAACATCGGTATAGAGCTCGTCGAGGTACTTCAGCCGCGCTTCGTCTTCCTCCGGCTGCTGCCAGTACATTTGATATTGCAGCTTCAGGATAGAACTCCGCTGCGGGATGGCAGTCTCCTCGGCAAGCTCCGGCCGGTTCATCGCTCCCCCATAAGAGTCGACTGAGACGAAAAAGCCCGTGTTGCCGCCGGGGATGTCGCGAGTCAAATGCTTGTACATGCGCCGCAACTCTTCTTCCGTAAAGTTCTTCCGCATATAGCAAGATTTGTACTTGCTGCGCGTGGTGCCGTTCGAGCCAGGGCCGCCGCCGCCCGAGATTGTCGCTTCGATCCACGGCGCTGTCGTGTAGCGATGCTGACCGGCGATGCATGAAGAAGAATCCTGAAGGCGCTCTCCAGCGGGCGCGTGGGCGCTCAACGGTGAGTCGACCGCGACTCTGGCATCGCCGCATTGGACGAAGCGGTCGAGGAACTCGTCCGGGATGCTTGTGCCGGTCTTCCCATTCATGTCATGCATGATCGCTGAGACCGAAACACTGCTGCCTGGCGAACGATGCGTCAGCCGCAGGAATGCAAACAGACCCCAGGTGTCGGGTTGCTGTCCGCGCTGCTCGAAGTAGTCGCCGTAGATCTGCGCAATCCGGACGAACTTCTCCTCCGTCATCGTCTCCCACGGGAACGAGATACCGCCAGTGATCAGGTTGCGCGGCGCGGGCGGCAGACGGTCGAAGTAAAAGTTGGTGATGATACCGAAGCTCGCGCCGCCGCCACCACGCAGAGCGCGGAAGAGACTGGGATCGTGCTGCCAGTCAACATGACGATTGACTACCTTGCCGTTTGCGCCGATGGTGAGAACATCGATGGCGGAGATCAAATCAACCGATAGCCCCTGAAGGCGCGTCAGCAGACCATAGCCGCCCCCGCTAAGATGCCCGCCCACACCCACCGAGTAGCAGCTTCCGCCAGGAAGCGTAAGGTTGTACCGGCGATAAAGCTGGCTATACACCTCGCCAAGCATGGCTCCAGGCCCAATCTGATATGGACCCTTGTCTCCGAGCGCTGAACCGACGTGATCGAGCAGGCTAACATCTACGATCACGCCGTTTGGATTGTTGACGACGAAGTCTTCATAACAGTGGCCGCCGGAGCGTACGGTTGGCCGCAGACCCGCATCGACGATCCGCTGGAGTACGCTGGCGACGTCGGTCGCGGTCTCGCAGACTTCAATCCGGGCTGCCGCGTCCGATTCATTAGCCGGGAAGCGAGCGTTCCGTCCGCGTCGCAGCACGGGATAGCGCGGGTCCTGCCTCGTCACCGTCGAAGCCATGAGATTCACTCGTACAAGTATGGTGTGTTACACCTCCGATCTTCGGCGGAGCGGGATGGACTGTCAATCAGACAAATGTCCTGTAACGCGCAAGCAGTCCCGCCACACGCAAATAAAGTGCGTCTCTCTACTGCAAATGGCCTATCCATTCGCAGCGAGACGCCAAGCGCGTGGGATAGAGTTTTCTAAGTCATCACATCATCCGCAAGCAACACAGGAGACGGGAATGCCGGTCGAGCGCAGTACCCGAGTCAGACTGTTTCTTGCGTTTTGGCTCTTTGTCATCAGCGGCGTCGCGTTTCTGGATCGCACCAACATTACAATCGCGGCGTTGCAGATCAGCCGCGAGTACGGTCTCGGCAACCAGCGGCTGGGATGGATCTTTTCCGCATTTCTAATTGGCTATGCGGGGTTTCAACTACCCGCTGGCGTGCTCGCGGCGCGCTACGGTCCTCGCCGCGTCCTGACGCTCGGCGTCGTATGGTGGGGCGTCGCGACCGCGCTCACGGCCATCCTCCCCTCGACCACGCCCCACGCCTTGTTTCTGCTGATCGGCATACGTTTTCTGCTTGGAGCGGGCGAGGCGGTGATCTATCCGGCGGCCAATCAGTTCGTCGCGCGCTGGGTGCCGCAGCAGGAACGAGGCTTCGTCAACGGCCTGATCTTCGCCGGGGTAGGAGCGGGGAGCGGCCTGACACCTCCCTTGTTGACTTGGCTTATCGTCGAGCATGGATGGCGGTCGGCGTTTTGGTTCAGCGCGGTCGTTGGCTTTGCCGCGGGCGCAGTCTGGTGGATCTTTGCGCGCGATACGCCGGAAGAGCACGCCGGTGTCTCCCGCGCCGAACTGAACGAGATCCACGAAGGGTTGAACTTTGCCGCAACTCCGCCCCGAAGCGCCGGACCGGAGAAGAACGCCATCTCGTGGCGATTGATCTTCGCGCGCAAAGACCTGCCCGCGTTGATGGCTGGGTACTTCAGCTTCGGCTACATCGCATGGGTCTTCTTTAGTTGGTTCTTTCTTTACATGGCGCAAGTACGCGGCTTCGATCTCAAGGCCAGTGCCCGCTACGCCATGTTGCCGTTCGTCTGCATGACCATCTTCAGTCTGGTGGGCGGCGCGTTGTCCGACCGGCTTACCCGCCTCCACGGCTTGCGTGTGGGGCGATGCTATCTCGCCTCGGTTTCGCTCGCCGCGACGGCCGTGTTTCTGGTGCTGGGATCGCAGGTACGCAGTCCACAGCTCGCGGGCATCATCCTGGCCGGCGGTGCAGGCGCGCTCTATCTCTCGCAGAGCACGTTCTGGTCCGTCTCGGTCGACATCGCTGGACGCAGCTCGGGCGTCTTTTCCTCGCTGGTGAACATGGGTGGCCAGCTCGGCGGCGCGCTCACAGCCTCGCTGACGCCGTGGATTGCGCAGCGCTACGGCTGGACCGCCTCCTTCGCGATCGCGGCGGTCATGGCGATCGTAGGCGCTCTCTGCTGGCTGATTGTCCATCCCGAACGCACGCTTGAGACCGAGGCTGCCGTGCCGAACGCAACCTTTGTGCTTGCCAGCACAGAGGGAAATGTGGTGCCTTAGAAGGAAGTGCTTCTCCTTCCTAGATCGCTGCTCCTGCTCGTGGTTCTCCTTGGCTGGGCGGTAGGTACGCGGGCCAACGCACAAGTCGCTCCCCTGAACGACTCTTCAGCGCCGGTGGAGGCACCCGACCCATCGCAGGCAGTACCCTTACCCGACCATGCCCCGCAGAATCAACCCAGCGCGTCCATACTCGGCTGGTCCTTCCGCAGTGAAGTCGACCCAACCGACCTACGCCGCGGAAGCGAAGTCGCACTCGATCCGGGGCACCCGGAGATTATTTTCTTCTTCGCCGCCGCCGTACCTGGGAGCGACAAGGCCGAGTTCCGCTACCGGCTTGACGACTACGACTCGAATTGGACCATCACTCAAGGCCGCCTTGCCCACTATCGTCGCCTTACTCCCGGAAAGTATCGCTTCGAGGTGCAGGCGCGCACGCCGGGACAGCCATGGGCGACCAAGCCAGCCGTACTCGCGGTGCAACAGCGGCCGTTCTTCTATCAAACCTGGTACGCCTATCTGCTGATCTCTTTTGTGCTGCTCGCCGTGGGAGCCCAGCTCATACGCCAGCGCGATCAATTGCTGAAGGGGCAGATGGGCATGGTGCTTCAGGAGCGGAATCGCATCGCGAGCGAGTGCCACGATACGCTGATGGCCGGGTTTGCGGCAATCTCCTGGCAGCTTGAAGCGACGGCGCGCCTATTTCGCGATGCGGGCGTCCGTGCCGAGCCAGCGTCGCGGGCCTGCGAACTGGCGCGAAGCATGGTGTCCCACTGTCAGGCCGAGGCGCGGCGCATTATTTGGGATCTGCGCGACTCAGATGAGATCACCAACAGCCTCTCGCGCGCGCTGACCGACGTGACCAGCGCCTATCGTGCACGGGAGACGCCGCACACCACGCTCGACATTCAAGGCGACGAGATTCCAATCGCCCCGGTCGCGGTCCATCACCTGGCCTGCATCGGTCAGGAGGCGGTGACGAACGCCTTTCGACACGCCAAGCCCTCCAGCATTCACGTCCAACTGGCGTTCGAAAGCACCTCGTTGCGTCTATCGGTGCGCGACGACGGGCGGGGCTTTCACGTCTCCGACCGATCGCTGCGGACCGGCCACTTCGGCATCGCCGTGATGGAAGAACGCGCGCGTAAGCTCGGAGGCTCGTTGCACCTGACCAGCTCCGCGACCGGCGGCACAGAGCTGGTGGTTACGGTCAGCTTCCATAAGATTCATCAGCCGGTCAGACAGCAGCACCACATTGTGCCCTGGATCGGTGTATAGCTTCGTGGATCAGTGTATAGCTACAGAGCGGGAGTTCGTGTGCCTATGAAGCAAATTCGCGTTCTCCTAATTGAAGACCACTTCCTCGCGCGCATGGCCCTTCATTCCGTTTTTGGCGGCCATCCGCAGATCGTCATCGTGGGTGAAGCTGCCGATGGGGAGCAAGGCATCGAACTCTACCGCACACTGCTGCCCGATGTCGTGGTGCTCGATCTGCGCCTGCCGCGCGTCAGTGGATTCGACGTCATTGCCGCGCTGCGTAAAGGCCGCCAAACGCCCCGCATTGTGGTGCTCTCGAACTACCAGGGCTCGGAAGACATCTACCGCGCCGTCCAGGCCGGAGCGATGGCCTATCTTACCAAGGACGTGAGCGGCGAAGAGGTCATTAATGCGATCCAGACCGTGTATCGCGGCCTCCGTTACCTGCCGCGCATCGCGCTCGACCGGCTGGCAGAACGGATGCCGCTGGTGGAACTGACACCGCGCGAGCACGAGGTGCTGGTCTGCATCACGCAGGGACGCTCTAATCGCGAGATCGCCGAGGAGCTTGGCATCGCCGAGAAGACAGTGCGGATTCACGTTTCGTCCATGCTGGACAAGATGGGCGTACGCGACCGTACCCAGGCGACTATTTACGCTCTCCAGCGCGGCATGGTGCATCTGGATGGGCCCGTATAGGCTGTTTGACCTAGGAAGCACTCCGGCAACCGCCCCATGACGCGGCTGCGTGGTCTATGTTTCAATCGCATCAATCCGAAGAGAAACACACCATGTTCCCGGCAATCTGGGCGCACCTTGATCCAAATCTTTGCGGCCACGGCCGGTTTCACAGGAGACTTTCATGTTGAAGAAGGCAATCCTCTCTCTGACTGTGTTTCTGCTGGTCTTTTCCGGGCATGCCCAGGTGGCCAACAACACCGCTCTCGTAGGCACCGTCACTGACTCCTCTGGGGCGGTCCTGGCGGGCGCGACCGTGACGGGCATCAACCGGGACACTAAGGTCGAATACCCCGGCACGACCAACGCGGAGGGCTTCTACTCCATCCCGTTCGTGCTTCCGGGAGCGTACGATGTGGTGGTCGACAAGAGCGGCTTCCGCAAGGTGACCGCGACCGGCGTGACCGTGACGCTGAACCTTGCCGTCCGCACGGACGTGGTGCTCACCGTAGGCTCGGCCAACGATGCCGTGACAGTCTCTGCGGAGACTCCGGCTATCTCCACCGACGACGCCGTGCTGGGTGAGACCATCACCGCGAAGCAGGTGGAAAACCTGCCGCTGAATTCACGCCGCGTTTTGGAACTTGCGGCAACGTCCTCCAACATCATCGTTGGAACGAAGACCAATTACACCGGGGTTCCTCCGGGCGCAGACTTCATCGGCGCGGGCACACGCGAGGTCACCAATTCGCTGACGCTCGACGGAATCACCATCATGAACTCGCTAATCTCGACCTCGCCTGTGACGCCCAATCCCGACGCTGTCGCCGCCGTCCAGACGCAGACCGGCAACTACACGGCGCAATACGGGGCTTATATGGGCGTTCACATCAACGTGGACACCAAATCCGGCACCAACAAGATCCATGGCACCGCTTACGACTACGTCCAGAACGACTTCTTCAACGCAAAGAACTTCACCACCGCCAAAGGCACCCGCACTCCCGTTCTGCGCTTCAACCAGTTCGGCGGCGTTCTGGACGGCCCCATCGTCGTTCCGCATCTTTACAACGGCCGCGATAAAGCCTTCTTCATGGGTTCCTACGAAGGTCTGCGGCAGATCAACGACACCTCCAACACCGCGACAGTGCTGACCGCGGCGCAGCGCAGCGGGGACTTTTCCGCACTCTGCGGCTCTCTGGCAACAACAGGCCTCTGCACGGGGACTCAGCTCTACAATCCGTTTACCCGTGCGCCCTACGCGAACGATCAGGTCACGAACATCTCGCCCGTCGCCCAGGCACTGCTCGCCTTCTACCCCTCGCCCAACCTCCCAGGCTTGTCGAATAACCTGAACGTCCCCGTAGGGAATGTCTTCAACAAGAACGCCACGCTCGACCGCGTCGACTACAACATTGGCGAGAAGATTCGCCTCTTCGCCCGCTACACCTATGAGAAGAGCAATGCTGTCAATGGAAGCGTCGTGGCATCGTCCGCCAGCTACTCGCCCACCATCGACTCCAATGCCGTGATCGGCTACACCCACATTCTGACCCCGAAGCTGATCAACGATCTGCGCCTCGGCTACAACAAGTTCTCCTCCAACCAACTGAACTACTTCTACGTCAACGGCCCCCAGGGTGCCGGCACCGCGCTCGGCATCCCCGGATTCACCGCCGACACCACCAATGGCAACCCCGGCATACCCACCGTCAATATCTCGAACTTGACCGGTTTCGGCGCAGAGGGAACCAACTGGTTCCAGGACGATCGCACGCTCCACGGCTACGACCAGATTAGCTATACCCTGAACAAACACAACGTCATGGCGGGCGCGGACATTCGCCGCATGACCATTGGCCGCTCCGCGCAGAACCAGAATCGCGGACAGTTCACCTTCAACGGAACCTACACCGGCAACGCCGCCGCCGACTTCCTGACCGGAGCCATCTACCAGACGATCACTCCGGTCACGCAGGTAAAAGGCTCGGTCAGTGAGTATCGCGACGGCTTCTTCGTGCAGGACAATTGGCAGGCGTCCCAGAAACTTACCGTGCTCTACGGCTTCCGCTACGAGCTGCCAACCGTCCCCTATAGCCTGAACGGCTACGCCCGCATCCTCAACGCGGACTACACGGCGCTCATCCCGTCGAGCACCGCTACCAGTGGTGCGGCCTTCGTTCCCACGCCCGGCTTCAAGTTCATCGGCCCCAACCATGATCTTTACTCTCCGCGCTTAGGTCTGGCATACCGGGCCACCGACAAGATCGTTGTCCGCGCGGGCGGCGGCATCTACTACAACCCGAATCACCTTAACTCGTTTACGCTCGCAACGGGCAACTATCCGCTCGCTGCCTCCGTCGTCTACACCGGCAGCGTCGCCGCGGGGTCCACCGCCACGCTGACCTATGCAAACCCAACGGGCGGCGGCGCGGGCACGGCATCTCCGGTTGCCGGTATTCCAGGCACCTACGTCTCGGAGTTCACCGACAATCCTTCCCTCCCAACGCCCCGGCTTTACCAGTGGAACCTCGACACGGGCGTCGAGCTATGGCGGAACGGCGCGTTTGAGATGCAGTACCTCGGCTCGCATTCCATCCATCTCGATCACTCGCTCTACCCGAACCAGCCATTGCCCGGCCCCGGCAACGTCAACGCACGGCGTCCCCACCAACTTTTCGGTCAGATCAGGCAGATTCAGAACGATGGTCTGGAGACCTACCACGGACTCACCGCAATCTTTCGCCAGCACGCTTTCCGCGGCCTGGACGCCAGCCTGAGCTACACCTGGTCGCACACGTTGGACACCTCCGCAGACGCCAATGGCGGCGGCACGCCCATGATCCAGTACAACCTCAAAGCCGACTACGGTAACGCAAACTGGGACATCCGCAACCGCTTCGTCGGCGCGGTCACCTATGCGCTGCCGCAGCTCACGCAGTTCAACGAAGCCACTCGCGCCGTCCTCGGCGGCTGGCAGGCGAACACCATTGTGACGCTGCAAAGCGGTATGCCCTTCAACGTCTCCATCACCAACGACCGCGCCAACGTGGGCGGTATCGGCACCCAACGCCCGAATTACGTCCACGCGCCGAAGTCCACCTGTAGCCGCAGCACCTACACCAGCGGCGCAAAGATTAGCTGCATCGACGTGACCGCCTACTCCCTCCCAGCGCTCTATACCTTCGGCAATATTCACCGCAACGACCTGACCGGCCCCGGCCAGATCAACGTCAACTATTCCATGTTCAAGAACTTCCGTATCTTCGAGCGAGTCTCTGCGCAGTTCCGCGCCGAAGCCTTCAACCTCTTCAACCATGCCAATCCGTCAAACCCTTCTGCCCAGTTGCCATCCGCTAACGCCGCGGGAGGGTTCACCATCTCCTCGGCTACGACGTTCGGGCTCATCAGCTCCGCGCAAAATAACGGGCGCGTCCTGCAGCTCGCGGGTAAGATCAACTTCTAGCCACTGGAGCTAACGGCCATGTCGCCACATCGCAGCACGAGAGAGGTTCGGAACAAGCGTTTGCTTGCGCTTACGTCTGTGCTTGCCGTCGGCGTCATGGCCTTTACGCTCCGCGCCGACACGCCGCTTGTTCAAGCCGATTACGAGCATAACCCGGCCCTGATGCTCGAAGCCTACCGCCACGTCGAGGCGGCCTCCGTATCGGACGCTGAAGAGCAGCTCCTGCACGAAAAGAACTATATGTCGCACGCCATGCAGGCCATCTTTCCCACCAAGTTTGCGGGTACTGCGTTGACCGTGCTGCTGAAGAAGGAGGAGAATACCGATCCGAACGCGCTCACGGGGATGCTCGCCGCTATCGATAGCGGCGGCCCAGGTTCGGTCTACGTGATGAAGGTCGAGGACGGTGCCGACATCGCCGGCATGGGCGGCTTGATGGGTACGGCCATGTTCGCCCGAGGGTACGCCGGGGCTGTCGTCGATGGCGGCGTGCGCGACCTGCCGCAGCTCAGAAAGCTCGGCTTCCCCGTCTACGCGCTCGGTCCGGTCCCCTCTACCTCGGTCACGCACTATCGCTTCGGCGGCATGAACCTGCCTATTGAAGTCGGCGGCACGATGGTGGCCGCCAACGACATCATTGTCGCGGACCAGGATGGGGTCGTCGTCGTGCCGCGCGCCCATGCCGCCGAAATCCTCATCCGTGCGCAGAAACTCGACGACAGCGAACACAGCATGTACCCGTTCATCGATCGTTACCGCTCCATCGTTGAAGCGGTGAAGAAGTTCGGTCGCATCTAGGCAGTCGTACTGAATGAACAAATGGAGGAGGTTGAGTGAACATCGCGTCCGGCCAACAGCCCAGCCTCTTTTCGCGCCGCCAGTTCGTTCGCGTCTCCGGTGCGCTTGCCGCTGTCTTCGGAGGCACTTCGACATCCGGGCAAGCGGCTACGACCTCCGAGCCCGAAGCCGAGGACTACTACGACAAGCTCGGCGTCGCCAAGATCATCAACGCCGCCGGGACGTACACCACGCTGACCGCCGCCTGTATGCCGCCTCCCGTCTTGGCCGCCGTCCAGAAGGCGGCGCTCCATCCCGTGCGTCTGCACGATCTCCAGACGAAAGCGGGCGAGTACATCGCCAAACGCCTGCGCTGTGAGGGTGCGGTCGTCACTTCGGGAGCCTCCGGCGCGATCAGCCTCGCCACTGCGGCCTGTATGCAGCACGCCAACCCCATCGGTCCGCTCGATATGCCACAGGCTGTCGGTGGGATGAAGAACAAGGTCATTGTCCAGTGCGCTCACCGTTACGGCTACGATCACGCCATGTTCCTCTGCGGGGCGCGCGTCGTGGAGGTCGTCACGATGAGCGATTACCGCCGAGCCTGCGCTGCAGGTGACGCCGTGATGACCAACTTTTTCAACGCCGCCGAAGACGAAGACGGCGTCGCTGGAACTGCCCAGATCGGACGCGAAGACTGGCTGCGGGTCGCCCACGAACACGGCATTCCCTGCCATCTGGATGCTGCGGCCGATATGCCGCCCATCTCCAATCTCTGGAAGTACACGGGCATGGGCTTCGATCTTGTCTCCTTCTCCGGCGGCAAGGGGATGCGCGGACCGCAGAACGCCGGTCTACTGCTCGGTAGAAAAACGCTGACAGACCTTGCCGCGCAGAACAACAATCCCGTCGATGGCGTGGGCCGCGGGATGAAGGTGGCCAAGGAGCAGATCGTCGGCATGGTCGCCGCCGTCGATTGGGTGCTCTCGCACACTGAAGAGGCCATGCAAGGCGACTATCAGCGGCGCGCCGATCTAATCGCCGCCGCGGTTAGAGGCATCCCCTCTGTCCGTACCGAGACTGTCGTTCCCAAGATCGCCAACCACGTTCCGCATCTGCTGATCCGCTTCGACCCTGCCGTTGTCGGCCGGACAACATCCGAGATCGTAGCCATCCTGTGCGCGCAGACGCCCTCCATCGAGCTCAACCCCAACACCGGACATCCAGCAAACCAAGGCATCCCCTCTGACGCCAACACGCTCGTTGTCGGCGTATGGATGCTGCAACCTGGCGAAGATGCCGTCGTCGGCAGCCGCCTTCGCGCCGCGCTTACCGCTAAAGCCTAGAAAACGCACAGGAGAAGACCTGATGAAACAAACGACACGCAGAGGCCTCTTGAAGAACGTGGCTACCGCCGCCGTAGTCGCTACTGGAGCGGGAACGCTGGCTCCAGAGGCCGAGGCGCAATCCGGCGCAGCATGGCAGAAAAAGGCCATCCATCCTCCGCAATCCCCACCAGCTTCCGGCGCAACCCCCGCGCCAGCCGCGAGCACACCGGCCAAGCCGCCGCTGTTCAACAGCATCGTCACCTTTGGTCAGCTAGTCTTCATTGCCGGCATCGGTGCGCACTTTCCTGGCACCATCGAAGAGCATACGAAGCACGTCCTCGACGAGATTGAAAAGAACCTGATCCTTGCTGGCTCTTCGATGGAAAAGGTGCTCAAGGTCAACGTGTACCTCAGCGATCTCGCAAATTACACCCGCATGAACACGGTCTATCTTGGCCGCTTCGGCATGGTGCCCCCGGTGCGGACGACCATCGCCGTCGTGGGCGGCGTCCCCGGCGATTCGCTGGTCGAGATCGATTGCATTGCTTCCCTATAGTCGTACAGATATGAGGTGTCTCTTGCTCATCCGCCGTTTCTCTTCCCTGCTCTTCGCTTGCACACTCCTGTGCGCCACGCGACTTCACGCGCAGGAAGGCAGCACTCCCCCAGCGATGCCGCCCAACCCCCTCGCCTACGATCTGCTGCTGACTGGTGGCCACGTGCTGGACGATAAAAATAAGATTGACGGGCTACGCGATGTCGGGATCAAGGATGGCAAGATCGCGGCGGTCAGTCCGCACCTTGATTCTAAAAACTCCCTCAAAACCATCGACGTCAAAGGGATGTACGTCACTCCAGGCCTCATCGACATTCACGTCCACGTCTATGCGGGCACGGGCGAGAAGGGCTCCTACGCGGGCGATCTCTCAGTCTACCCCGACGGATTTACCCTGCGCAACGGCGTCACGACCGTGGTCGACGCGGGTAGCTCCGGCTGGCGCAGCTTCGACGACTTCAAAGACCGCGTCATCGACCGCAGCATCACCCGCGTTCTGGCCGAATTGAATATTGTCGGCGCTGGCATGCGCGGACCCAAGTTTGAAAACAATCTCGACGACATGGACGGCAAACTCACCGGCGACAAAGCCAAACAGTTCCCCGGCGTCATTGTCGGGATCAAGAGCGCGCATTTCGCCGGTCCCGAATGGCACCCCTATGATCAGGCGCAGATCGCCGGCAAGATCGCCGACATACCGGTGATGATCGACTTCGGAACGCGCCGCACCGAACGCCCTCTGCTCGATCTCGTCACCTCGCATATGCGGCCAGGCGACATCTACACCCATTGCTTCTCCGGCCTGCGCGGGGAGCAGAACCCGCAAACCGGTCTCGCCTCCGAGGCGCTCCTCGTCATGCGTAAGCGGGGTATCTACTGTGATGTCGGCCACGGCGGCGGCAGCTTCGCCTGGACGGTGGCGGGGCCTATCGTAAAGAGCGGCTATCTACCCGATTCCATCTCGACTGACCTGCACATCACCTCGATGAACAACGGCATGAAGGACCTGCTCAACGTGGCGGACAAGATGATACTGCTGGGTGAGACCTTGCCGGAGGTGATCGCCGAGATGACCTCGCACCCGGCCCACGAGATCAAGCAGGAGCAGCTCGGCAATCTCTCCGTCGGGTCCATCGCCGACGTGGCCGTGCTCACGGTCGATACCGGCAGCTTCGGCTTTGTCGACATGTACAACACCAAGATGACCGGTACGCGAAAGCTCAACTGCCAGCTCACGCTTAAGGATGGCCGTGTCGTCTACGACCTGAGCGGCATCTCGTCCGACTTATGGAACGCCGCGCAACACTTTGCCGACGCTCGGCAAGCGCGCCGTTGGACCACCTTCAACGAGCGTCCCTTGAGCACCACCCAAGGCCAGCCTTTCCCGGTATCCACTCCGGTGGGCGCGCCTCCACCCACACATCCTTAGCGTGAGTGGGTGGCCCGTGCCGATTGGAAGCTTTTCACGATCTGTAGATACTCCCGTGCTGTCCGCGTGATCTTATCGGAGTTTCCTTCGGCAACGGCCCTGGCGTCCACCAAATCCGCGCCCACGCCCAAGGCATACGCTCCTGCCTCTAAGAAATCGCGCGCCGTCAACAACGAGACGCCGCCCGTGGGGATCAGATCGATTTGTGGCAGTGGAGCCTTGAGCGACTTCAAATAAGCCGCTCCTCCCATCGCTTGTGCGGGGAAGACCTTGACCACATCCGCGCCGCATTGCCACGCCGCGACCACCTCAGTTGGGGTCAGCGCCCCCGGCAATACAGCGATACTATACCGCCGGCAAAGCTCTACCGTCTTCACGTTCAGCGCCGGGCTGACGACGAACTGCGCGCCTTCCAGGATGCACATCCGCGCCGTCTCCGGATCGAGCACCGTGCCCGCTCCGATCAAGACATCTGGACGCTCTTTCGCCAAGCGCCGCATCACGCCAATCGCTCCTGGAACGGTCATCGTCACCTCCAGCACGGTCACGCCGCCGTCCGCGATCGCCGCCGCTATGGCGAGCGCAAGATCTTCGTTCTCCGCTCGCAATACGGGCACCACGCCAATCTCCCGTATCGTCGTCAGCACCTCTGTCTTTGTCAACACCGACCTGCCTCCTATCGAATCGTTCCCGCCGCGTTGCCGCTCATCAGTCGCTCCACGTCGCTCAGCGAAGCCATCGACGAATCGCCCGGCGTGGTCATTGCCAACGCGCCATGAGCCACGCCGCAGTCCACCGCGTACTGAAGGTCTTTACCTGCCAGCAAACCGTACAGCACACCAGCCACAAAGGAATCACCTCCGCCGACCCGATCCAAAATCTCAAGATCATCGAACTGCAGCCCTTGCACGGTCATGTCTCGCGTAGACAAAAAGCCGCTCCAGCCATTGCGGTTCGCCGTATGCGGGCGGCGCACCGTGGACGCAATCAGCTTCAAATTGGGGAACTCCGCACTTACCCGAGCCGCCATGGCCCCAAAACTGTCAACGGTATGCCACGTTGGACCCGCTGAAGCCTCATTCGGGCGGCCGGCCACATCTCCCTCATGCCCAAACAGCACATCCACATAGGGCATGAGCGCGCGATTCACATCGATCGCTCCCTGTCGTCCGCCGCGCTCCTTCCACAACGAGGCCCGGTAGTTGCAGTCGAAGCTCACCAGCGTCCCATGCCGCTTCGCCGCTTCCATGCCTTCGCGCACCAGCGCGGTCGACTGCTCACTGAGCGCCGCCATGACACCGCCCGTATGAAAGCATCGCACTCCTTCCTCGCCGAAGAGTCGGTCCCAGTTCACATCTCCAGGCCGCATCTGCGAGATCGCTGTCGCGCCGCGATCCATTACGCCCAGACCGCCACGCACACCATAGCCCCGCTCCAGAAAATAGATCCCATTGCGCGCTTCACGTCCCACCCCGTCGAACGCGCGCCAAATCAGATGCGATAGGTCGACGTTCCCTTGCAGCATCAACTCTTCAACCAGTCGCCCCACCTGATTGTCGACCAGCGCGGTCACGATCGACGTCCTCATCCCAAAGCAGCGACGCAGACCGCGCGCCACGTTGTACTCCCCGCCGCCCTCCCACACGCGGAAGCTTCTTGCGTTGTGGATGCGGCCTTCGCCGGGATCGAAGCGCAACATCACCTCGCCCAGCGAGACAACATCCCAACGGCAGGCATCTGCCTCGCGCAGGCTAAGCACGGGAAGTTTGGTTACATCCATCTATCGATTATCACCCCTACAGCACAGGCCTCCGCAGTTCGTTGCAGATGGTTCGCATGAATCGCAAGCTGAATGCTGCACGCGTCACGGTGCGGACAGATGGGAGCGTCCCACAGCAATGGGCACGGGATGCTTGTCGGGCCACAGGCGATGCGGAAGGATGTAGCTGAACCCGAACCCTCCTTGCCACGCGGTCGAAGTTGAGGTAAGTCCACGATCGACGGAGGCGTCCAGGATCAGGTTGGGGCGAAGGGTAAAGGTGCCCACGAAGAGCAGGTCGTATGCGTTTGCGCTTGAAACGGGATAGCCGCTGCGACTGGCGGTGACAAAGGGTTGTGTAAAGTGCGAGAGTTCGACAATGCCACTGAGGCGCTGATGGGTAGCGGCTGGAAAGAGCGCGTGGGTAAGAGCAAGTGTCTGGAGGAACTGAGCGCGCCGGGTGGCACCGTCGTTCTGCTCGTCAACCACGATATTGGAATCGTAGTGAACGCCTCCGGGCAGATCGCCACCCAGCAAAATGAGCGCGGACTGGGAGTATGCGCCCAGGTCGATGTTTGCAGAGGTGCCGGCGCGAACGCGGCGTATGAAGCCCCCCGATACAGTAGGCAACGCGCCCACAGCCTTATGGATAACGCCTTGGACGCCCAGTTGGAGATCGCCGGGATCGTTGCTGTGGAATGTGCCGCCATCCGGCGCGTTCAGTGTACTGCCGGTGTAGGGCGTGGTTAGAAATTGCACCATTAGTCTCGTCGTTAAGGCGATCTTGGTCACCTGACTGATTGCGAGTTGACTTTGCGTTCCGGAAGGTGAGTTTCCGGCACGTCCTAGACCCTGCTCGAACTGTAGAAAGCCGGTAGGGGGAAGATGTGCGGGAATGGTGATGGTGGGTCGTGCCGGGTTTGCCTGCGGTATATCGACGTCCGTTGCCGAAAAGGAGGCGTTGGTATTCTCAATCGCTACCGCAGTGGAAGGGGCTGGCGAAGGAGTGGCGGCGGCTTGCCCGCGCAGAACACCGCTTGCACCGATCACGAGACAGAGTACAAGCAGCTGGTGGCGAGCGCGCAAACCAAGATAATCGTTCTTAGACATAGTGACTCCGAGGCGCGTACGTCCTACAAATACCAAGGGATATTGATGACCATAATCCGCTGATTGCCGCGCACCAACAGGAGCAACTTGAGCATCTGAGCGCGTTGATTGTGCAACGGTGCTTGCCACCAATGCTTCACGATCAGCTCCGGCACCAGAACGGCTATCTGACGATCGGGATGGTCATGTTCCGTCTTCAGGATGTGTTCCACAAGCGGCATGAGGACGTAGCGAAACGGCGACGATAGAAGAACCAATTCAGGGGGCTGTTTTCCCTCCAGTCGGAATGGACCAACGACGTTCCGGTTCCAGCCGGCTTCTACCTCGGCGCTACAATCCTCCGCGTCCACGTGGACGGCTTGTACCTGGTCGCTCAGCTTCATGGCAAAGCGGAGACCCTTTTCACTGATGCGCGTCCACCGGTCCAGCGGCACGATCACAAGCGGGTGCATGAGGTTGTCGATGCGCATCGGCTGATCGACGGCGACCTCGCGCGCGACGCTGTCGTAGTGCCGCTTGACTCCGCTCATGGCCACGATCAGGATGGGCACAAGGATCGCGATGATCCATGCTCCCTCGGTGAACTTTGCCACCAGAACCACAACCAGCGTAATGCCCGTAGCCACCGCGCCCACACCGTTGATCACCATGCGATGGGTCGACCCTTCGCCGCCCAGCCGCTTCCAGTGCATCACCATGCCCGCTTGCGAGAGCGTAAAGGCGAGAAACGCACCGATGGCGAAAAGCGGGATCAAGCGATCCGTGACGCCGCCGAAGACGATCAGAAGAAGCGCGGTGAAACCCACCAGAGCATAGATCCCATGGGAGTACAGAAGGCGGCGTCCGCGGATCTTGAAGACGTGTGGAAGGTAGTCTCGTTGCGCGATCGCGCGGGTAAGACGCGGAAAGTCGGCATAGGAGGTGTTAGCCGAGAGAGCGAGGACCGTAAGGATCGATCCAATGCTGACGTAGTAAAACCAGCCACGCCCCATTACGGCGGAAACAAGCATCGAAAGCACGCTTTGATAGCCGGGGCCTGTGGGATCGGTCGCGCCGATGTTGTAGGCCCGGCAGAGCAGCGCAATGCCTGCCAGGAAGATCATGAGCAGCACGATGATGATGGTCAAGGTGCGCTTGGCGTTCTTCTGCGTAGGCTCGCGAAACGCGTTCACGCCATTCGATACAGCCTCGACTCCAGTCATCGCCGTGCATCCGCTGGCAAAGACCTTCAAGAGCAGCCAAAGCGACAGAAGCCCGGTGCCCGGCGGCAGACGCGGTGGTTCGATCACGGCCAGGGGATGGCCATGGGCCGCAAACGCCCGGAAGGCGCCCACGCCGATCACCGTCAGCAGTGAGCCGAGGAAAAGGTACGTGGGCAGCAGGAAGGCCGATCCCGTATCCTTCACGCCGCGCATATTGATCAACGTAAGGATCAGCAGGATCAGCAGGCAAAGGGCAAGCGTATGAGGCTGTAGCCGGGGGAAGGCAGAGACAAGCGCGCCAACGCCAGCCGAAATGCCGACCGCTGCGTTCAGGATATAGTCGATCATGAGCGCGGCCGCGGCAAAGAGCCCGGCTCTCTCGCCGAGATTTTCAGTCGCCACCGTGTAGCTTCCACCACCATGTGGGTAAGCGTCGATCGTCTGCAAGTACGAGAAGAAGACGATCGCGAGCAGAAGGATAATCGCAAGGCTGATCGGCACGATGTGCGCGATGCCGGCCATGCCCAACGGAATCAGCAGGGTCAGCGCGGCTTCCGGACCATACGCGGCCGAGCTCAGAGCATCGAGGCCAAACACGGGAATACCGGCTATAGGACCGATATGCTCCGCCCGCTCCTCGGTGGTGGCAAGCGGCTTTCCGAGAACCATCTCAAACAGTGACATCGATCAATACTCCCCAGCGCCGCTACGGTGCGCGCCCACATTGCAGGTTAGAGCAGAACGCATCAGGAGAGTATAAGGATTATGCCGCCGATGCTTCCTAATGTTTGGCCGCAAGGGAGGAAGGTTCCTCCGCAAGCATCGGCTGGAGTGTTGCGCGTGCGCGTATCCACGCGTCTTCGAGATCGTTCCGATCCATAGAAACCCACCCACTCGCCGCGGCGGTCTCCCACACCGCCTCGGCCTGCTCCATCAGAGCTACTTGTTCGTCAGCCTTGCTCAGCTTGGGAGCCAGCCGTTCTATGGTCGAAAGCAGACGAATTAGAACCGCCGGATTATCAGGGGCTGCTTGTCGAATCTGATCGAACGCTTGCTTCACAAGACGCGGTATTCTTACTGGACGCACAGAGAGGCGCGGAACGCCAGTGGAATCGAACCATCGGCCGCTACACTGTCGCGATCCGGCCAGTATGGTAAGTGCTTCTCCGAGCAAATCGACGCAAGCGATTCCCGTGAACGTGTCGTTGATTGCGGGGCTCAGCGCACGAATGCCAATCTCCACAATTTGCGCCACCCCGAACTCCAGATCCTGCTTCAAGACACGGTGCCGCCCGATGAACACGGCAGCGCGGACGACCGGTGCCAAGGCGACGACGGCTGATGCGGGAGAGAGCACGGCGAGCGTCTCTCCTTCCAGCACGAACTGGCCGGGACGAAACGGCACCGTAACGGTCGCATTCAACTTCGCAGCGGCGTTCACAATGCGGCGGTGATCGATCTCCTGCAAGTAGCCGCTCGTGGCGCTCTGCACGGTCGCTGAACTAACCTCTCCGGTCATGCTCGGAACACGCTGTTCGGTCGCCGAGGCGGATGAATCGTAATCCGACGCGCTATCGAGAGCCACCGCGGAGCGAAGATCGTCGACGATCCGGCCGATGGCGTCAGGATTTTGGATCAGGGCAGCGACGCGGTGACTGTAGAACACCAGAAACCCAAAAGCCCCCAGAACGACAAACCAGCTTGTAATCAGGGACACCTGAGGGACAAAGGAAGAATGATCGTCCTGATGTGTGACCAGGAACACCAGAAACACATAAATGAACGCCCCCATAAACAGGCCAATACATACCTGCGTCACCCAGTCCTGCACGAAGCGGTACAAGAGGCGAGGACCGAAGAGGTTCGCGACCATCGACAGCACAAGCAGCGCCACCGAGAAGATGAGCGCCAACACCGTGCTGACGCAGCCAAGCATGGCTCCAAGGATGGCGCGCGCGTCATCGATGCCACCCATGGTGAACCAGGTGGGAAGATGGATCACATGGTACGCCGCCATCATATCGAGCGTTACCGTAAACGCGAAGAGCAGCGTAGCAGCGCCCGATATTTCCAGCGGGACGATCCACAGATTGATGTTGTGCCGCGTCTCCGCCGCCTTGTAATTTGTCACGATAGCTCCCGAACGCGCTAAAACTTACTTATGGCATCTTTACGCGGCAAAGGAGGATGCCGGGTCCTCCTCTGCCGCATATGTTTGTTTTCAACTTTTAAAATTCGTATCGCAAAGCGAGCTGACCCGTCCGGTTGCCCGCGTTTTCCGCCGTGGTTACAGCGATCAGGGCACCAAAGCT
Source organism: Acidobacteriaceae bacterium (assembly GCA_965277085.1). GTDB lineage: Bacteria > Acidobacteriota > Terriglobia > Terriglobales > Acidobacteriaceae > Edaphobacter. The sequence continues at coordinate 2,520,597 of OZ255708.1, read as the reverse complement.
GGCGTTGTCGATCTGGGTTGCGGGAGGCGCGAAGTTGGTGTGGTTGAGAACATTAGTGAAGCTGCTCTCAAACCGGATGTGCGTTCGCTCCGTGATCGTGAAGACCTTCGCCAAACCGAGGCTGACCGTCTTGGTTCCAGGCCCCTCAAGGACACCGACATCCGCGTTACCGAAGCGACCGGCGTTGACCGGTGCAGGCGCAAACGCGGCCAGATTGAAATACTGTGCCCGCGTCCGGCTCGCGGCGTAGTTGCCGGATACCTGGTCCGGCCGGGCAAACGCGCCGCGACCCTGCACATTCGTGTTTGACTGATCCGCCGATGTGCTGATGCTGGGGGTAAGCCACGGGCCAGACTCAAGGAGCGTGACCGTGTTTAGATCAAAGCCGCCGAGCAGCTTGTCTTTCCAGCCGCCGCCGTTCATGAACTTGCGTCCATTGCCGAACGGCAGCTGTACAATACCCGTCAGCAGAAAGCGGTTGCGCCGTGTTCCTTCGACATTGCCATAATCGTTCTTGATGTTGAAACGATCGGCTATCGGGATGCCGTAGTTGACTTCGCCAGCAAATCCACTGGGGTTATCACCCTGGTTGTCCGCCTGGTTTTTGGCGAGCGTATAGTTCGCGTCGAAATACAGCCCATGCGCTAAACGATGCGAGGCCTCAATCTCAAGCGCCTTATAGTTCGCGACGCCGGCGTTGAAGGTGCTGTAAAGCTCGTTCCAGTTCTGATAAGGTGCCCGATTATCGACGTATACGCCAGCTGTCGCTCCAGAATTGTAGGGGATGGTGCTCGCGCGCACTTGGTTCAGGTCCTCCGTGATGTTGAGCCGGTAGGTGTGCATCCCAACAAGGCTGACCCGGAGGGTGTCATTGGACGTGAGCTGACGTTCCACGGTGACGCTGTACTGATTGGACTGCGGATCGCGAAAGTTCGGGTCGACCCCCTGATCAAGATTGCCACCGCCATATTGCACGCCGACCGACGGAGGTGCTGTCGCCGGAAACTGCACAACGGGAACTGGAGCCTGTCCGGCGGCGGCCGGCGTAACACTATAGGTATGCAGGTTTGACGTGGGATTGCCGCTGTTATTGAAGGAGAGCGGACCCAGGTTGGTCATCGTGTAGATGCCAAATCCGCCGCGTAGCACCGTCTTCGTATCGTTGAACGGACGATAGGCGAATGAGACGCGAGGCTGTACGTCGCCTTTGTACGTCTGGCGCAGGCTTTGCGGCAGCCCGGCTTGCGAAGCGGTGGTGTAAGTTGTGCACGGCAGCTGCGTCTGGTTCAGGTTGCAGGCGTTGAACGACTGCTGAAACGCCAGGTTCGATCCTTGGATGTTCTGCTGCTGTAGATAAGCCGCGAGGCTGTCCGGCACGACGATCGAATTGGTGCGCTGGTCGAAGTTTGCCAGATTGCCGCCATCCTCCTGAAAGCCTGGAAGGATCTGGTAGCGCAGACCATAGCTGAGCGTCAGCTTGTTGCTTATCTGATACTCGTCCTGCACAAAGAAGCTGAACTGGGTGGCTTGTCCGCCGACATCTGGGCTTGAGACGGCAAAGAAGGTCGTGGTCGGCTTTCCCTGGAGGAAGTCGCCGAAGGCGTTGCCGGTGAAGGTCGGCTGAAACGTGAACGAACCGAAATCGTCCGAAGGCAAGAACAGCTCCGTATCAAAATACCGAACGCGACGGATGTCGATCCCACCCTTCAATGTATGCTTGCCTATCGTGTAGGTGACATTGTCGGCGAACTGCATCGTCCTGGACTGCGTCACTCCGGTTTTGTCGCGTCCGATGGGGGTGAAGTTGGTACCCGCGTTGAAGTTGAACGTCGGAAAGGCGTCGGTGGTTGGATGCTGGCTGATGTCGACGCCCGTCAGACCAAGTTGCTGCAGCGCAGCCGCGCCTTGGATCGGAAAGCCGACGCTGGTGGTCACGTTGGTGAAGCCGTAGCGGAACTCGTTCAGAAGACGCGGCGTAAGGGTGTAGGTGTAGGAAACGAGCAGGCTGCGGTTGTGCGTGCTGTCGGAGTCGTTCGGCAGGAACGGATTGGGGAACTCGGCTGTAATGTTCTTCCGGCTGAAGCGCGCGTACACGGATTGCTTGGAACTGATCGTCTGGTCGACGCGAAGGTCCGCACCATCCGTCCGGGCAGGTGTCGGCTGAAAATGGACATAGTTGACGCCTCCGCTTCCCAGCCCGCTGTTCGCGTTGGTGGTTGGCAGAGGGTAGTACGTGAGCAGCGCGGCTGCCGTGGCGTTGATCGGCGCGCCGGACAGATCCGGGCCACCGATGTCGGTCAGGTTGCCGGTCCGGTCCGCGGCGGTGGGTACAAAGAACTGCTGGTTTGTTGAAAGCGTTCGGCGATTGCCTTCATAATCGGCGAAGAAGAAGGTGCGATCTTTCCCCTGATAGAGGTGGGGGATGGTCACAGGACCCGAAAACGAGCCGCCAAAAGTGTTGAAGTTCTTCGGTGCCTTTGCGCTGAAGCCGTAGGGACTGGCATCCAGAGCGGAGTTCTGAACATACTCAAACAAGCTGCCATGGTACTGATTGCCGCCGCTTTTTGTGGTGAACGTCACGTCGCCAACCTGGGAGAACTCCGCGCTGTTGTTAAAGGCGGTTACTTTGACGGCGGCAATGCCCTCCTGCGAAGGATAGGCGTCTTGCAAGGCACCGTTTTGGCGCACATTCGACGTGGATATGCCGTCGACGGAGTAGTTCACCATCGACGAGCTTGCGCCACCCAGGGCGATGTTACCTTGGCTATCCTGCTGCACGTTCGCTGAAAGCGCCAGCGCCCCCAGAGGACTTGTCGTCGTTGCGCGGTTGTTCAGCGGAAGTTGTGTGATCAGCATGTTGTCTTTGGAATCGCTAATCGTTCCATTTTCCGTGTCGATCTGGTCAGGGGAGGCGGTCACGTCGATTGTCGTGGACTCCGAAGCGACATTCATCGCGACCGGAACGCGAAGATCTTGCCGCGCTGCTAGAAGAATGCCCGACATGTTGGTGGTTGCAAAGCCGGTGTGGCCGGCGCGCAGGGTAAAGTGACCAGGCTTCACGTTTTCAAACGTAAACGCTCCGTTGTCGTCGCTGGTCACGACGCGGTCGGTATTCTCCTCTTCGCTGTGAAGCGTTAAGGTCACGCCAGGAATCGAAGCGCCCGAGACGTCCAAAGCCGTTCCGCGCACACTGCCGAACGTAGACTGCGCGTTTGCTGAATGGAAGGTAAAGGCGCAGAGAGCGAACGCAAGTGCGGTTTTGGACGAAGTCTTTGCCTTGCCCTCCATACAAAGTGCTAAACCGATCTCGGATACACTCCGGCGAATGTACTTTCGTGTCAAGCGCATGATTTCCTCGTAAGCGGCAAACGCCGCTACCAAAGTAGACCGCGCTATGCATAAGGGAGGCATCGGGCAAGACCGCGCTCAATCCTCATGGAATCCTTATACCCGTCTTTATACCTTCCTTATTCAGAGTTGGTTAGCATGAAGTGTTTGTCAGGATTGTTCATAACAAGCGAGTGAGCCAAAGAGCCACATGAAAGCGAGAAAGAAAGTGAACGCAACGATGAAATCATGCCTTCAGACGATAAAGCTGATGGGGTTGATCGTAGGGACAGGACTGACGCTCGGGTCCGTAACGCTGAGTGCTCAGGTGCCGCAGACGGACACGCAAGAAGCACCCAAGAGCGACTCCGCCACACAGATGCAGACGATTGAACGCCTCCAAAAGCAGTTGGATGACCTCCAGCAGCAGATTACCGCGCTGAAGCAAGCAGGCCGGAAGTCTACGCCCACATCTCAGATCGAATCGGCGGCACCAGCCGTTCCGGCACAACCAGCCATGGATACCCAGCCAACGGCGGCCCCTTCGACGTCGAAGGCCTCGGCACCCGTGTCGCCGCTTCCCGTGGAGACCTCCACAACGGCCGCCGAGGTCAGCGATCCGAACGCGCCGCACTCCGAGCCTTTCGCCTATGCCGACTACACCTGGCTGAACGGCAACGCCCGCACCAAAGACACCCCATACGCGACCAAGTTCTTCACGCCGGAGATTCGTTCCGACGTCAATTACACCTACGACTTCCGCCACCCGCAGGATGACACCATTGGCGGCTCGAGCGAGATCTTCCGCGCCAACGAAGTTCAGGTCACGCAGCTCGGCGTCGGGGGCGACTTCCACTATGACAACGTGCGCGCCCGCGTGATGACGCAATTCGGCCTGTACTCGCAGACCACGCCCCGCAACGACGCCAGCCCGGCACGTGGCCAGTGGAACCTTGCCGACGCGTATCGCTACCTGTCCGAGGCTTACGGGGGTTATCACTTCAACGTGCAGCACGGCGTCAACGTGGATGCAGGCATCTTTATGTCCTACGTTGGCCTCTTCTCCTACTATCAGTTCGATAACTGGGCCTACCAGCCCTCGTATGTCTCGTCGAACACACCATGGTTCTTCAACGGCGTCCGCGTGCAATGGTTCCCGACGGCCAAGCTGAAAATCGAGCCCTGGTTCGTCAACGGCTGGCAGTCCTACGGACGTTTCAACAATCGTCCCGGTATTGGAGGCCAGATCCTCTATCGCCCAACGGGCAAGCTCTCCATCCTCGGCAATCAATACGCTGTCGGCCGTGATGCGCTTGGCATCACCGGCAGAACGCGCTTTCACACCGACGACAGCATCGAGTACAAGTATTACGACCGTCCCGCCTCGCTGGTCAGCAAGGCCGCGCTCTCCCTCACGGGTGATCTTGGGTGCGAGTCCGGCGGCGGCGTCAGCTGCTTCGGCAACGGCAAGAACGGTCCCAAGCAGAGCTTTGCCGGGTACATGGTCTACAACCGGCTCTGGTTCGATCGCGATCGTTATGCCCTTAGCCTCGGCGGCGGAGCGATCAACAATCCCGGTCGCTACCTCGTCCTCCTGCCGCCGATCAATGGGGCAACCGCCGCTTCGGGTACACCGTACTTCACAGAGAATCCGGGTGACCCGTACAAGGCGTGGGACGCCTCCACCACAATGGACTATATGCCGAGCCAATACTTCACGTACCGGCTGGAATACAACCATCGCGCGGCTAATGTCCCGTACTTCAGCGGCCCCGGCGGCGTGACGCCTCCCGGAGGCAACACCTTCGGCGCGCCCGGCTCCATGGTGGCTGGCTGGACCCCGGACCTCCGCAAGAGCGAGAACCGGATGACCTTCGCCTTCCTGGTGAAGTTCTAAAGCCAAGTCCAGCGACGATGGCTCTGACGCATCGTCGCTCGGGCTGGGCAACGTACCATGGAAAGCGTGTTCGCCCTCTTCAATCAGGAGTTCTGGCTCAGACCGGCCGGTCCGGCTCTACGCACACCGCTCCAGAGACTTCGTCACGCCGTGTTCGGCTTGTTGCTGGTAGGGCTGACGGCTGGTGGAGCCTTCCTGTTGAGGCTCAATCTCTCCGGAGCCGGTTCCGTCGAGTTACTCCTCGTGGTCCTCGTGGCGCTGCGTCTCGGCTATTTTCAAGCGACCGTCGTTTCGATTGGCGCCGTCTTCGCGCTCAACTATCTCTTTACTCCGCCCATCTTCAAGTTCACCGTCGCCGATCCGCAGAATTGGATCTCGCTGGGAACCTTTGAAGCGGCGGCCCTACTCGTCAGTCGTCTCTCCTCCAAGGTCCGCAGCAACGCCGCTCTCGCCGAGGCGCGGCAGCTTCGCACGCTCAAGCTGTTTGAACTCAGCCGCGCCATCCTGCTGATCGACGGGCGCAACTCCGTCACCGAACAGCTCTCGGCTCTCATCCGCGAGCTCATCCAGGTCGAGCAAGTTGAGATTCGCGTGACTGCGAACCAGACGGGTGATCTTTCCTCAACGCCATCACTTCAGGACGAGCCGGAGATCGACGATCCGATTTTGCGCCTCTCGCGGCGTGTGCTGCGCCTGGGCACCGCACCGATAGGCAACATCATCCTTACGGGCTGGGACACCGACATCCTGCTTGCCGACGCCGTCGGTTCGCTCGCCGCCATCGCCATCGAGCGCGCGCGTGCCATCCAACGCGAAAACAGGGCCGAGGCCGAACGCGACGTTGAACAACTTCGGACCACCGTGCTCGACGGCCTCGCTCACGGCTTCAAGACACCCTTGACCGCCATTCAGACCGCCAGCTCCGGCCTGCTCGCCATCGACCATCTCACGCCGACGCAGACTGAACTCGTCTCGATCATCGACGAACAGGCAACACGCTTGAACCACATGACCACACGTCTTCTGCAAACGGCGTCGCTTGAAACCCGCGAGGTCCGGCTGCGGCGGTCGCCGGTTATGATCACCGATCTGCTCGACCGAGCTCTCGCCCTTCAGGAGGCGGATACCCGGCAACGCGTCGACCGGTATGTTCCGCTTGACCTGAGTCCCGATCTGATTGATCCAGCCATGGTTGAAACCGCCTTGGCCCAGCTTCTCGACAACGCGGCCCGCTACTCCGTAATCAATACCCGTATTCAGGTGTGGATTGCGCAGGAAGCCTTCGAAACCAGCGTCGTGGTCGTCAACGAGGGTCCATCCATCCGCCCGCAGGACCGTGACCGCATCTTCGAGCGCTTTTATCGCGGAGTCGACCCCGCGCACGGCCCCACCGGAACCGGCCTCGGACTTTCCATAGTCAAGAAGACCGCCGAAGCGCACGGTGGTCGCGCTTGGGTGGAGTGTGACGCCGGTGTCGTACGCTTTAACTTCACCCTGCTCGGCGGTCGAAAGGCAACGCATGGATAACACGCAAGGAACAGTGCTTCTGGTTGAGGACGACTCGTCCATCCGGCGCGGGCTGCGGGCAACCTTGAGCGCGCTCCAGTTTGAGATCGGCGAGGCCTCCACCGGAGAAGAGGCGCTGATGCGGCTCCGCATGGTGGATTATGACGCCGTCTTGATGGACCTCAACATGCCAGGCATGGGCGGCGTAGAGGCATGCCGTCGAGTCCGCAAGGAGTTTCCCCGCATGTCCATCCTGGTGGTCACGGTGCGCGACCGGGAAGAAGATAAGGTAGAGGCGCTTGACGCCGGCGCTGACGATTACATTACCAAGCCGTTCCAGATACGCGAGCTCGCGGCGCGCATCCGGGCTGCCGTTCGGCGGCGGCGCACCCCTCTGAGCGCGTCGGAAGAGCCGATCTACGTTGGCATCTTCGAGCTGCATCCGGCACGGCGGCTTATTAAAAAGCGCGGGCAGGAGGTCCACCTTACACCCACGGAGTTCGATTTGCTCGCCTTTCTGATGACCCACGCCAATCATCCAATTCTTCACTCCAAGCTCTTGAGTACTGTCTGGGGCGCGGAGTATGGCGAAGAGCGTGAGTACCTCCGCACCTTCATCCTGCAACTCAGGCGCAAGCTCGAAGACGATCCCGCCAACCCAGCTTATCTAAGAACCGTAAATTACTTGGGCTACGGATTTTTCGAGCCGGCCCCGGATGGCACCTCGTCCCTATAACTCGTTGCAATGCATGGGCGGGTAAAGCTCTTCCTCATGCCTCCCTTATGCGTCTCCGTAGAGACTTGAGATGGTAAAGAGGGACACTGGACTACAGTGTCCGGTCCCTTGTGTTCAGGAGTTTTAACCCATGGCAGACATTCTTTCGATCGCCGCAGCCACCGTCTTCTTTCTCATCGCTATCTCCTACACCACCGGCTGTGATCGCCTCGCCGCCACGAAGGCGGGTAAATAGTATGGAACTCGCCCTGCTCGGCCTCGTCACGCTTGGTCTGCTCGTTTACCTCGTCTACGCCCTTCTTCAGCCGGAAAAGTTCTAACGGAAAGCCCCATATATGACCGCCAACGGCTGGTTTCAAATCTTCGTCTTCTTCGCCCTCGTCCTGGTCTGCGCCAAGCCCATGGGCGTCTACATGGCCCGCGTCTTCGAGCGCGAGCGCACGGTCGCTGACATCGTCTTTCGTCCGCTTGAACAACTGATCTACAAGCTGACCGGCATCGACGAGACGCACGAAATGCGCTGGACCGAGTACTCCGTCGCCATGCTGCTTTTCTCCCTTGTAACGCTTCTGGTTACCTACGCCGTTGAGCGCCTCCAGCATATCCTTCCGCTCAATCCACAGCACCTCGCCGCCGTACCCGCCGACCTCGCGCTGAATACGGCTGCGTCGTTCACGACGAACACCAACTGGCAATCCTACGTGCCGGAAGCGACCATGAGCTATCTCACCCAGATGCTCACGCTGGCGTATCACAACTTCTTTTCAGCGGCCGTCGGCATGGCGCTCGCCGTGGCATTCATCCGCGGCATCGCGCGCAAAGAGTCGAAGACCCTCGGTAATTTCTGGGTCGACACCACGCGCGCTTCGCTTTGGGTGCTGCTTCCCGGCTGCTTTGTCTATGCGCTGCTCCTCGTCTCGCAGGGCGTCGTCCAGAACTTTCGCCCCTATGACATCGCCACGCTCGTCCAGCCGCAGACTGTAACCACTACGGGTACAGACGGCAAAACAGCTACACAAACTGTCACCACGCAGAGCATCGCGCAGGGCCCGGTTGCTTCGCAGGAAGCTATCAAGATGCTCGGCACCAACGGTGGCGGCTTCTTCAACACCAACTCCGCGCATCCGTTTGAGAACCCGACCCCGCTCTCAAACTTCCTCCAGATGTTCTCGATCTTCCTCATTCCCGCCGGGCTCACCGTCACGCTCGGTCGGATGACGAAAGCGCCCGCGCACGCCTGGGCCGTCTTCGCCGCCATGGCCGCGCTCTTCTTCGTCGGCGTCTTCGTGGCCTACTACGCCGAAGCCCAGGCCAACCCGCTGTTCCACCATGTCGACCAAGTCGCCTCCACCACGCAGTCCGGCGGCAACATGGAGGGCAAGGAAGTTCGCTTCGGCATCGCCAACTCCGCCCTCTTCGCCACCGTCACCACCGACGCCAGCTGCGGCGCGGTCAACAGTATGCACGACTCCTTCATGCCGCTCGGCGGCCTCGTTCCCATGGTCAACATCATGCTCGGCGAGGTCATCTTCGGCGGTGTAGGCGCAGGCCTCTACGGCATGTTGATCTTCGTGATCCTGGCCGTCTTCATCGCGGGGCTGATGGTCGGCCGCACACCGGAATACCTCGGCAAAAAGATCGAATCGTACGACGTGAAGATGGCCATGCTCTACACGCTCATCTTCCCTCTCTCAATCCTTGGGTTCACCGCCGTCGCTCTGATGATGCCCACGCTCGGCCTAGGCGCACTCAACAACACCGGCCCGCACGGCCTCTCCGAGATCCTCTACGCCTACACCTCAGCCACCGGCAACAACGGCTCTGCCTTCGCCGGACTCTCGGCCAATACGCACTGGTACAACTATTCGCTGACCGCCGCGATGCTAATCGGCCGTTTCCTCATGATCGTCCCAATGCTGGCGGTCGCGAGCAACTTGGCCCAGAAGAAACTCGTGCCGCCCTCACCCGGAACCTTCCCCGTCAGCACCCCGCTCTTCACCGTGCTCCTGATCGGCACCATTGTGATCGTCGGCGCGCTTACCTTTTTCCCGGCGCTCGCGCTCGGCCCCATCCTCGAGCACCTCCTCCTGCAAGCCGGCAAGGTCTACTAACATGGCCAACACAAACAAGCGCTCTCTCTTCGACTCCGCCATCGTCTCCCGCGCTTTAGGCGACGCCCTGGTCAAGCTAAATCCCCGCACCATGGCGAAGAACCCCGTCATGTTCGTGGTCGAGGTCGGCAGCCTCATCACCACGATCTACGTTGTCAAGAACCTGATCGCGGGCCATCATACGCTTCGCTTCGATCTCCAGATCACGCTGTGGCTCTGGTTCACCGTGCTCTTCGCCAACTTCGCCGAAGCCATGGCCGAGGGCCGCGGCAAGGCCCAGGCCGACGCTCTCCGCCGCGCCAAGTCCGAGACCACCGCTGTGCGCTTCCGCGCCGACGGCACCACCGAAGAGGTTCCCAGCTCCGACCTCCGCTCGGGCGATGTCTGCCACGTCGTCGCTGGCAGCATGATCCCCGGCGACGGCGAGGTCATCGAAGGCGTCGCCTCGGTCGACGAATCCGCCATCACCGGCGAGTCCGCCCCCGTCATCCGCGAGGCTGGCGGCGACCGCTCGGCTGTTACCGGAGGCACCCGCGTTCTGTCGGACCAGATCAAGGTTCGCATCACGTCGAACCCCGGCGAGACCTTCCTCGACCGCATGATCGCCCTGGTCGAAGGCGCGGAACGCCAGAAGACCCCCAACGAAATCGCCCTTAACATCCTGCTTGCCGGGCTAACCATCATCTTCCTCCTCGCCGTCGTCACCCTGCAGCCGATCGCCATCTACTCCACCGCGCCGCAGACCGTCTTCGTCCTGATCTCGCTGCTGGTCTGCCTCATCCCCACGACCATCGGCGGCCTGCTCTCGGCCATCGGCATCGCCGGGATGGACCGCCTCGTCCAGTACAACGTCCTCGCCATGTCCGGCCGCGCGGTCGAGGCGGCGGGCGACGTCAACACCCTGTTGCTTGACAAGACCGGCACCATCACTCTCGGCAACCGTCAGGCCTCCGAATTCATCCCCGCCCCCGGCATCTCGAAAGACCAGCTCGCCGACGCCGCGCAGTTGTCTTCTCTACCGGACGAAACCCCTGAAGGCCGCAGCATCGTCGTCCTCGCCAAAGAAATGTATGGTTTTCGTGGCCGCGAGCTCGCCGACCTGAATGCCGAATTCGTTCCCTTTTCCGCCACCACCCGCATGTCCGGCGTCAACCTCGACGGCCGGATCATCCGCAAGGGCTCTACCGATGCCATTGCCACCTTCCTCAAAGAGAACGGCGGCTCGCTTCCCGATGAGGTGCGCGCCGCCGTCGAAACCGTCGCCCGCTCCGGAGGCACCCCGCTCGTCGTCGCCGAAAACAAGCAGGCGCTCGGCGTCATCCACCTCAAAGACATCGTCAAGGGCGGCATGAAGGAGCGCTTCGCCCAGCTCCGCGCCATGGGCATCAAGACCATTATGATCACCGGCGACAACCCGCTGACCGCCGCCGCCATCGCCCGCGAGGCTGGAGTCGACGACTTCCTCGCCGAGGCCAAGCCCAAGGACAAGATGGACCTGATCCGCCGCGAACAGGCCGAGGGCAAACTCGTCGCCATGACCGGCGACGGCACCAACGACGCGCCCGCGCTTGCCCAAGCCGACGTAGGCGTGGCCATGAACTCCGGCACCCAGGCAGCCAAAGAGGCCGGCAACATGGTCGACCTCGACTCCAACCCGACCAAGCTCATCGAGATTGTCGAGATCGGCAAGCAGCTCCTGATGACCCGCGGCGCGCTCACCACCTTCTCCATCGCCAACGACGTGGCCAAGTACTTCGCCATCATCCCGGCGATGTTCGCCGCCACCTTCCCGGTGCTGAACGCGCTCAACATCATGCACCTCCACAACGCCGAGTCGGCCATCCTCTCCGCCGTCATCTTCAACGCGCTCATCATTGTCGGCTTGATCCCGCTGGCACTGCGCGGCGTCGGCTACAAGGCCATGTCCGCCGAGGCCCTCCTTCGCCGCAACCTGCTTATCTACGGTGTCGGCGGCCTCATCGCCCCGTTCCTCGGCATCAAGCTGATCGACATCCTTATCACTGCCATCCACTTGGCTTAGGTCTCCACCATGAAGAAGAATCTCCTCATCGCTATCCTCTACACCGCCGTCACCACTCTGATCTTCGGCGTCGCCTACCCGTTCGCCGTCACCGGCGCGGCCCAGCTCCTCTTCAAATCCAAAGCCAACGGACAGCTCATCACGCACGATGGCCAAATCGTCGGTTCAAGCCTCATCGGCCAACCCTTTTCCGCTCCCAATTACTTCCACTCCCGCCCCTCCGCGGCGGGCAACGGCTACGATGCCGCGAACTCTTCCGGCTCCAACTATGCCCCCACCAACAAGAAGCTCATCGATAGAGTGGCCGCGGATACAGCGACAGCCCAGCCCGACCGGCCCAACACCGATGTCCCCGTGGACCTCGTCACCGCCTCCGCCTCGGGCCTCGATCCCCACATCACGCCCGCCGCCGCCGCGTTCCAGGTGTCGCGCGTCGCTCACGAGCGCCACCTCTCCGAAGCCGCCGTCCAGCAGCTCGTCGCCAAATACACCGAAGGTCGCCAGTTCGGCTTCCTCGGCGAACCCCGCGTCAACGTCCTCAAACTCAACGTGGATCTCGACCGCACGGCTTCCACCAAGTAAGCAGTTCTCCACCGACCTCACGGAGCACGTAAACTGATCCTCTAGCAGATAGACCTTCGATGGGGACAGCAGATGGCACAAAGTATCGACACAAAGCGGCGCGCGCTCGGCAAAGGACTTGAGTCCCTTCTCCCCTCCCGGCCATCGCACCCTGCGCCGCAGCCCGTACAGCCTCTGGTCATGCCCGGGCCGCCCACGCCGGACGACATCAAGTTTGGCCAGCCTCTCGAAATCCCCCTCGACGCCATCGAGCGCAACCCCCTCCAAACGCGCCGCCACTTCGACGAGACCAAGCTCGACGAGCTCGCGAGATCCATTGCCGCGTCAGGCGTCGTCCAGCCAATCGTCGTCAAGGCGCTCGGCGGCAGCCGCTACCAACTCATCATGGGCGAGCGCCGCTGGCTCGCGTCCAAGCTCGCGGGCGTGGCCACCATCCCCGCCATTGTGCGCGAGGCGACCGACGCGCAGGCGATGGAGATGACCATCGTCGAAAATCTCCAGCGCGCCGACCTGAACCCCATGGAGCAGGCGCGGGCCTACCGGCGGCTGGGCGAGCAGTTTGGCCTGACCCAAGAGCAGATGGCCACGCGCACTGGCAAAGATCGTGCCAGCGTCTCGAACTTTCTTCGTCTGCTGCGTCTGCCCGAAGCCGTGCAGGAGCAGGTTGAGGCGGGCACCCTTACCTTCGGTCACGCGCGGACGCTGCTGGCGCTCGAAGACGCAGACGCCATGCAGGCTGCATCGGAGCGGATCATCGCACAAGGCATGAGCGTCCGGCAAGCCGAAAAGTACGTGCAAAGCCTGCTCGCGCCGGAGGGCGCCCCGGAGAAGAAGCCGGTCGCCGCCGTCGATCCCAACGTCCGCGAGGCGGAAGACAGGATACGCCGCAAGCTCGGCCTGAAGGTGGCCATCGAAGACAAACGCGGCAAGGGCCGGGTCATCATCGAATACGGTGGTCTGGAGGACTTTGACGCGATCCTTGAAGCGCTCGGATCGGCAGTCTGACTACTTCCCGGTCATCACCTTGACCACAATCGCGCTCGGTCCGCCGCCCGCCGGCAGAATCGTAAACAGCGCCGGGCCCAGTTTGCCCTGTGTCCGCACCACGGACACATCCCCCGACCCCGCGTCCGCCGCCAACAACAGGTGCTCATCCGCCGAGAACGCCATCGCTCGCGGCCCCGACCCGGTATGGACGCTGCTCACCAGCCGCCCGTCGTCGATGCTGTAGAGGCTGATCGCATCCGCGCCTGACGCCGCCACCCACAACGTGCTATTGTCCGCGCTGACCATTGCCGTCGCCGGCCGTGTGCCGATCAGGTATGTGCCTCCCACCTCGTTGGTGCCCGTCGCGATCTCCGACACGCTGTCCGACGCCGCGTTCGAGACGAAGATCTCCCCGCCATCGGGTTTCAACGCCAGATGCACCGGTACCTCGCCCACATCGAGCATCGTGAGGAAGCGGTCGGTCATCAACGATCCATCGTGCTTTGCCGCCCACGACTCCGGCGCAGCCGCCAAGCCGATCGCCATCACCTGATGGCCAGCAGAGCACGCCACGAACGCCTTCGACGAATCCGGCAGCACCACCGCATCGCCCGCCCCCGGGCATCCGGCGAAGCTGGCGCGCAGCCGCAAGGCTGGTCCCTCCTCGTCTCGCGCGGCTACCCCGAAGACCGACACGCTCCCGTTATGATTGGTTACGACGAGCGTCCGCCCATCCGGCGCAAGCCGCAGCAGCCCCGGCCGATCCTCCGCGCCGATCGTTACCGTGACCCGTCGCTTCCCTAGATCGACCACGCTAATGCTGTTCGATCCTGCGTTGGCCACAAACGCTCGCCGCCCGTCCGCCGCGACCGCGATCGACGAAGGTTGCCGCCCCACGGCAATCGTCCAGGCAACCTCGTTTTTATCGGTGTCGATCACGGAGATTGACGAGCTTCCCGCATTCGCCGCGTAGACCTCGTTCTTCTCCGGATTGACCGCCAACGCCCCCGGCGCAGTGCCCACTTGTAACGTTCGGTCCTGCCGCAGGTACACCAGATCGAGCACGCTGACCGTGTTGCCCGCAGTATTGCTTACATAGGCGAACTCACGGTAGCCATCCGGCACATCGGGGAACGCAGACCGGCGGCACCCAATCGCCAGAAGTAAACAGAATGAGCTTAGCGAGATGAGTCGTGCAAGTGCTATCACATCTGCGAGTCTATCGCGACCGGCTGCGCGCCCATCCACGCACCAGCCACGCGAAGTAGCCGCCCTGCAACAGGAATACGAACGCATAAGACAGCAGCAGATGCCGGCTCTCGATAGTGCTCCAATCGAAGATCGTGTGCCAAGTCATCGGGTGTACTCCAGCGTCGCCTCAAGCGCGTTCAGCGCCGCGTTCTGCTCTGCCACCTGCCGACGACGTTCTAGCGCGTAGCGGAAGCCGCAGATGAAGATGCCCCACATCGCCCATCCTCCAAGGTTCCAGAAGATCGCTGGCAGCATGGCATGGTCGACGTTGAACTTTCCGCTCTCGAACACCGGCGCGGGATGCTGCGTCCGCCACCACCGGATGGACATGAACACGATCGGCACATCGACCGCTGCAAAGACCGAAAGCACCGCCGCCAACGTCGAGGTTTGGCCAGTAGCCGAGAGCCGCCGCGTCATCAGATACGCCACGTAAAGCAGCCAAAGCAGCAAGAGCGTCGTCAGCCGCGCGTCCCAGGCCCACCAAATGCCCCAGCTCGCTTTACCCCATAACATCCCTGTTGCCAGACAGATGGATGTAAAGATCAGCGTCACCTCCGCCGAAGCCACGGCCATCGCGTCGGCCGCAAGTGTCTTCATCGGATCGCGCCGTCGCCAGTACAGCACCAGGAGCGACGCCACAAAATTCACATACGGAAAGACCAGCCCCAAGATCGCCGCCGGAAGATGGTAGTAAAAGATGCGCTGCACATCGCCCATCGTCGACTCGGTCGGCGCAAGGAAGATGGCCTCACGGAACCCCACCGTTAGCACCGCCAGCGTCATGGCGAACCATGCGGACCCCACAAGCTGCATCGGTCGAAAGGCGTTCCGCTCCCGCATCATGCCTCTAGTTTACGCCGAAATCGAAGCTCAAGGAGCTTCATACATCTGCCATGCAAGTGAATTCGCTTGACTTGAGGCTCTGACGGTCCATACTGATCCTGTCTTGTGGTGCAACAAAGGAGAGTTCCTTATGCCGATCCGTATCTCTGCCAAAACGTTCGTCATCGCCACCATCCTTACCGTGGGGATAGCCGTAGCTCATGCCACTCCCGTTGTGATCTTCTCGACCACTTATCCAACGTCAGCCGCCGAGGTGGACGGCGTCGTAGTGGGTGGGATCGACTATAACGTAACATTCTCCGTCGCAAACAACTATCCTACGTTTGATGGGCAACCCGCGCTCGCATTTGACGCGGCAGAAGAGCTTGTCGCCGCGTTGAATGCTTCTCCCGCAGACTACGTGCTTAGCCATTACGCTGCGACAGCGGTTCCCACAGCATTCTTCGATGTGTTGGATGGTCCTGCCGGTCGAGGAATCATCGTACAAAACGGACTCGGCTACGGATATGGGCAGCAAGGTGCCTGGAAGGTGGAGGGGACAGCGGGCTTCTTGTCAGCCGGTGCTGACTTCACGCCGGTCTCCGCTACCCCGGAGCCTTCCAGCCTGCTGCTGCTGGGAACGGGAGCCATTGCGCTGTGGATCGTTGGCCGATCTAGGGCTTTACGCGCCTAAAACCACAAAGCGCTCTACTCGGCGCTCAAAACCGTCTCGAACAATAACATGCAGACCGTTGTGAAGATGATGTCGTACCCAGCCAGCAGCTTGATCCACGATCCCACTTGAACCGGGTCTAGCTCCCCCGTCAAAATCCCCGTCGCCGCCTGGATCATCGCCAGCAGCGCGGGCAGCGAAATCGGCAGCAGAACCAGCGGCAACATCAGCTCGCGATTGCGCGTCCGCAGCCCCAGCGCCGCGAAGAACGTGCCGTTGCACACCAGCGCCCACGTCCCCAGCGGCATCACCAGCGCCAGCAACCACCCATTTCCCAGCGCATGCAAGTTGTAGAAGACGATGAATAACGGCGCCAGCACCGCCTCCACCAGCAGCACTAACAGCATATTGCTCAACACCTTACCCACAAACAGCGCCGACGCCGCCGACGGCGCAAGCCTTTGCGCGTCGAGCACCTGGTTGCGCTGCTCCCGGCTCCAGCTCTGGTTCAGCGCGGTAATCGTCGCGAACAGGATCGCCACCCATAGAATCCCCCCCGCAATCCGCCGCGACTCCGCCGCCGTCGGATCGAACGCCAGCGAAAACACCACCACCACCAGCAGCGCAAAGAAGAGCATCCCGTTGATCGCATCGCGCGACCGCCACTCCAGCCGCAGGTCCTTCGCCAGATGCGCCCACACGTTACGCAGATAGCTCATCGAGTCAGGTCCGCCACGATGGCACCAGAGGCCCGCAGATAGTCCCCCGGCGCAAGCACCACCTGCACCCCGCGTATACCAGCCGAGACCGAGATCGCCTCGAAGATCTCGATCGTCTCGTCCGCGAACGCCGGAAACGCCTTCTTCGCGCCTATCACCGTCACGCCCCCCCGCACATACCCGGTCAGCGGCTCGACTTCCTTCAGCGGCGCAAGCTCCGCCTTCTTCACCCCCGCCGCCGCAGCCAGCTTCTTTAAGTCGAGCTCCGCGTCCCCCGGCACCACCGCAAACACATGGCCCGCAGGCGTAGTCTGCGCCACCAACGTCTTGAAGACCTGCTCCGCCGGCATTCCTACCTTCCGCGCCACTGACAGCGCCGTAAGGTCGTCCAAGTCCACCTCATACGTTCGCAGCTCATACACAATCCCCAGCCCATCCAACAGCCGCGCCGCATTCGTTTTCTGCACAGCTTGAACAGCATGCTTCATCGGACGATCTCTCCCGCCCGCATGGTCACTGTCGCCTCTGCCAACGGCTCCGCCAGCTTCGCCTGATGCGTCGTCATCACGATCGTCCGCTTGCCTCCTCCCGCTACCGGCCACGTGCGGAAGTCGCAGAGCAGCTCCACCATCTGCCCCGCCGAAGCTACATCCAGATTCGAAAACGGCTCATCGAGCAGCAACAACTCCGAATCGCTCTGCAACACGCGCGCCAGCGAAGTCCGCTGCCGCATCCCCTGCGAGTACTGCCCCACCGGCCGCTTCAGCCCCGGGTCGAGCCCCACCGCCCGCAGCGCCATTTCCGGACTCGCCACACACGCGCAGCCCTCGTCGCGGTACAGATCCGCGAAGTACCGGAGGTTCTCCATCGCCGACAGCTCGTCATAGAGCATGGACGCATGACTCATATACGCAATCCGCCGCCGCGTATTCGATGGCCGTTCGCCGAACACCGCCACCGTGCCTCTCGTCGGCGCGGTCAGTCCCGCGATCATCCGAAGCAGCGTCGACTTCCCCGCCCCGTTCTCTCCCAGGATCACGGTGGAGCTCCCCGTCTCCAGCCGCACGGACACATGACGCAGCGCCGCAAACGTCCCGTAGATCTTCGACACATCCGCCAGCTCCGCCGCGGCGGCGAACACGTCCACCGCAATCGCGTCCACCCGCCCGGCCTGACACATGGCTCGTTCCATACGCTTGCCCAAGTATAGAGCGATGATCGTGTAATCTGGCAGACGCCGTACGGTTGTGTAAAAGGAACTTTATGAAACTCTTGGTCTTCGCGCTCCTCCTTCTCGCCCCGCAAGCCCGAGGCGCCGGCACACCCATCCGCGTCGCCATTGTCGGCCTCGTCCACGGCCATGTACACGGCTTCCTCCAGGCTCTGCCCAACAACAAGTCCGCCACACTGGTCGCCATCGTCGAGCCGGACACCAAGCTCGCCGCGCAGTACCAGGCTCGCTACCACCTCGATCCCGCGCTCTTCTCGACCGACCTTGAACGCACCCTTACCACGCAGAAGCCCGACGCCGTCCTCGTCTACACCACCATCCGCGACCATCGCCGAGTCATTGAAGCTGCGGCCGCGCACGGCATCTCCTCCATGGTCGAGAAGCCCCTTGCCACCACGGTGGACGACGCGCTGGCCATCCGGGCGGCGGCCCGCACCCACCACGTCCAGGTCCTCGTCAACTACGAGACCACCTGGTACGCCAGCAATGCCGAAGCCCTCAACGAAGCCCAGCAAGGCAAGCTCGGCGACATCCGCAAAGTGGTCGTCCATGACGGACATGAAGGCCCGGCCGAGATCGGCGTCGGCCCCGAGTGGCTCCCCTGGCTGACCGACCCGGCGCAAAACGGCGCGGGCGCGCTCTTCGACTTCGGCTGCTACGGTGCCGACCTCCTCACCGTCATGATGCACGGTGCGGCACCGCTTGCCGTGACGGCCGTCACCCAGACCGACAAGCCCGCCATCTACCCGCACGTGGACGATGACGCCACGGTCATCCTTCGTTACCCCAAAGCGCAAGGCATCCTGATGCCGTCATGGAATTGGAGCTTCGCCCGCAAGGACATGGAGGTCTACGGGACCGCCGGCACGGCCATCACGGTTGGTCCGGATCGCGTCCGCACCCGCTACCATGCTCAACACGGAGAGTCCCCAGCCGAGACCCTAGCCACGGCTCCGCCCCTACCGACGGACCGGCGCGATTCCCTCAGCTATCTGGCCGCCGTCCTTCACGGGGAGATCGTTCCCGACGGCGACCTCTCCGCCCTCGACACTAACGTCATCGTGATGCAGATCCTTGACGCCGCTCGACAATCGGCGGCCACTGGCCGAACCGTCGCGCTACAGCCGCTGCCACATTGACAACCCGCACCCTCCCCGGCTACCTTGGCTAACGCAGTGACAAAGGTAACCGGGGAGTTTGACCATCGTGAATCATTCAGCCAAGCAGTACCGTCTCCTTCCTTCGTTTCTGGCCAGCGTCTTCGCCGTGAGCCTCACCGCCGCCGCGCAAACCACGCCCGACTTCGGCCCGAACGTCCTCATCCTCGATCCCTCCATGCCCGCCGCGCAGGTGCAATCCACCCTGATCGCGCTCGCCAACGAGGACCAGTTCAGCGCCAACCGGCACGCCATCTTCTTCAAGCCCGGCACCTACATCGTGCAGGCTCCCGTTGGTTACTACGAGTCCTTCTACGGCCTTGGCGCGACCCCCGGCGCGGTCAGCATCAACGGATTTCTTACGCCGAATTACGGCACCACCTTTCCCGGCACAAACATCACGGACAACTTCTGGCGTTCGCTCGAAAACATGACCGTCAACCCTGTCCAGAACAAAGCCCAGAACGCCGCGCCCAACACGCTCCAGTGGGGTGTCTCGCAAGCCGCTCCGTTACGCCGCATGCAGATCAACGGCACACTCCAGCTCACTAATTCCTACTGCGGCAACTCCAGCGGTGGCTTCATCAGCGACCTCGTCGTTACTGGCAACGTCAACCCCTGTTCGCAGCAGCAATGGTTTACCCGCAACAGCACCCTCGGCAGCTGGAACGGCGGCGTCTGGAATATGGTCTTCTCCGGCGTCCAGGGAGCGCCCACCCCGTCCTTCCCCAGCCCACCTGAGACAGTCGTCCCTGTGACACCGGTCAGCCGTGAGAAGCCCTTCCTCTACATCGACGCGAGCGGAAACTACAACGTTTTTGCGCCCGCCGTGAAGCGCAATTCCACCGGAACCACCTGGGCAAACGGCATCGGCATGGGCCGATCCATCCCGATCGCGGACTTCTTTATCGCAAAGCCATCCACGCCGATCGCAGACATCGAGAATGCGCTGCTCTACCGTCAGAACCTGATCCTCACCCCCGGCGTGTACAAGCTCTCGCGTCCGCTCCACGTCTACTATGCCGACACGGTGATTCTTGGTCTTGGCTACGCCACACTCGTTCCACAGAACGGCACCGAGGCCATCACCGTTCAGGATGTGAGCGGCGTACAGATCGCCGGTCTCATCATCGACGCCGGTCCAGTTAACTCGCCCGTGCTGCTCCGTATGGGCACCAACTTCGGCGTTCCGCTTCCGCTTGGCGGCTCGGCTAACCACGCCGCAGATCCGTCCACTCTTTCCGACCTCACCTTCCGCGTCGCCGGAGCCACTCCCGGCCTCGCCACCACCAGCCTTGAAGTCGACAGCTCCGACGTCCTTCTCGACAACACTTGGATATGGCGCGCCGACCACGGCAACGGCGTCGGATGGACCGTCAACACCGCCGATCACGGCCTGGTGGTCAACGGCAACCGCGTCACCGCGCTCGGCCTCGCCGTAGAACACTTCCAGAAGGAACAGGTCCTCTGGAACGGCAACGCGGGCGAGACGATCTTCTACCAAAGTGAGCTGCCCTACGATCCGCCATCGCAGGCCGCCTGGATGGATGGAACCGCCAATGGCTATCCCTCCTACGTGGTCACGGGAAAGGCCAAGACCCATACCGCTTACGGTCTCGGTATCTACTCGTTCTTCAACCAGGGTCTGGACATCGTCGAGGACAACGCCATCACCGTGCCCAACACCAGCGGCATGGCCATCCATAACGCCGGAACCGTCTTCCTCACCGGTAAAGGCTCCATCACCCACGTGATCGATGGCGTTGGCTCGGCCGTCAACAGCAGCTACGCCGACAAGGTCAGCCCCGTTGTCTCTTTCCCCTGAGTAGATCCGGGTGCTCAACCCTTACGGCATCGTATCGCCGTGAGGGTGGGTTCTCTCTTGCGTAGACATGGAACCATCGCCCCCAGGCCCGCGTACTCACCCCAGCATCGACAACAGGCCCGCCATCCAAGGGCCTGATTGGGGAACCCGTCTGCATCCGCTCACTCACCTGAAGACCACCGGCGCAGCCGCGCTCTTGTGCCTCGCCCTCACCGGTGCCGCGCAGAACGGCAAGCCTACCGCCGCGGCTGAACCGCCTTTGCCGCAGGTCATCACCGACAACAAGGTTCCACTCATCGCCCAGCCGCTCCGCCTCGCCGACTTCCTCGGCGATCCTGAAAAGATGGAACCCGCCCCTGCGCTCGCCGAGCAGCTCACGCATCTCCGTGACTTCACTCAGACCAACCCCGAAGACGGCAAGCCCTCCACCGAGCAGACGGACGTCTGGCTGGGCCGCACCAACGCCGCCCTTTACTTTGTCTTCGTTTGCCGCGACCACCACCCCGAGGCGATCCGCTCCCATCTCGCCCGCCGTGAAAACATCCTCAAGGACGATAACGTGTCCGTGCTGCTCGATCCTTTCCAGGACCACCGCCGGGGCGTCCTCTTCTCCGTCAACGCCAGCGGTGTGCAGGCCGACGCCGCCTGGACGGAGAACAACAACCCCGACTACAGCTACGACCAGGTCTGGGACTCCGACGCCCGCGTTACCCGCACCGGCTGGATCGCGCTCATCTCCGTCCCCTATCGCAGCCTGCGTTTCCGTCCCGGTCCGCAAGGTTGGGGCGTGGTCTTTCAACGCTCCTTGCCGCGCAACAGCGAAACCGCCTGGTGGCCACGCATCGCGCCGAGCGTCTCGGGCGTCCTCACCCAGGAGGCCACCTTGCGTGGCATCGAAGGCGTGACCGGCTCGCACAACCTCCAAATCAACCCCTATGGCATCGCGCAAAACGTCCACACGCTTGATACCCGCGACCCATTTGCCCCCTACTTCAGCCGCCGCAACCTGGAAGCCACGGCTGGCGGCGACGCCAAGGCCATCATCAAAGACTCCATCGTCCTCGACGCCACGGTCAATCCCGACTTCTCCCAGGTCGAATCCGACCAGCCTCAATTTACCGTCAACCAGCGTTACCCGGTCTACTTTCCAGAGCTGCGCCCCTTCTTCCTCGAGAACGCCAACTATTTCGTCACGCCCCTCAATCTGATCTACACCCGCACGATCGTCCATCCTGAGTTCGGTGTCCGACTCACCGGCAAGATCGCCCGCACGAACCTGGGCCTGCTAGCAATCGACGACCGCGCACCCGGCGAGGCCTTCGCCCGCACTGACGCGCTCTACGGAAAGCGTTCCCATGTCAGCGTCGGGCGCATCTCGCAGGATTTTGGCAAGGGTTCTTCGCTGGGCGCGATCTACGCCGATCAGGAGTTCGCCGGCAGCTTCAACCGTGTCGGCGGGGTGGACGCCACCCTTCGCTTCAACGATCATTGGACCGCCGTCGGCCAAATGGTCGAAAGCTCCACCCGCACGCTTAGCCGGCCCGGCTCGCTCTCCACCTACTCCGCCGGTCCCGCCAGCAGCCTTGAGATCACCCGCTCCGGCCACTCCTTCAACTTAGACAACTACTTCAATGACTTCAGCACCGGCTTTATCACTCAGCCCGGCTTCCTCCAAACCGCCAACCTTCGCTCCGACGGCACACATGTTAACTACCAGTGGTTTCCCAAACACAGCATCCTCCAGAGCTGGGGGCTGGAGACGAGTGGCCAGTTCGCCTTCGATCACTTCGGCAACCGCGTCTACCACTACAACACGGTCGATCCTTTCTTTACGTTCGCCCGTAAGACCACAATCGCCCCACTCCTCGGCGAGAACTCCGACACGCTCACCCCCGGTCAATACCCGTTGCTCACACGCAACCGCAACATTACCGAAAACTTCGGCGGGATCGTCTTCCGCAGCGCACCTCTGGCCCAGCTCAACTTCAACGTCACCTACACCCACGGCGGCAACCCGAACTACAATCCCGCCAACGGGATACCCTCTCTCCTGCACGAAGACTTCATGCAGGCCTACGTTACTGTGCAGCCGATCCGCTCCCTCACCCTGGACAACATCTATCTGCTCGACCGCAACCGTGCCCATCCCAACGAGCCGCTCGCCTTCGAAAACCAGACCCTTCGCACCAAGATCAACTACCAGTTCACCCGCGCCCTCTCCGCCCGCGTGATCGTCGAATACGACTCGCTCCTCGTCAATCCGGCCGAGACCTCGCTCCGCCGCACCAAGCAGGTCGGCACTCAGGCACTGCTTACTTGGCTCCCGCATCCAGGAACCGCCATCTACCTCGGCTACAACAACGATCTCCAGAACCTGGACCACATCCTCTGTAGCCGCCTGCTCCCCGGCACCTGCGACCCCAGTCAGGCCATTCTCCCGCGTTCAACCAGCTACCTGAACGACGGCCGCCAGATCTTCCTCAAGGCTTCCTATCTGCTTCGTTTCTAACGCGACTGGACAGTCACCCTTCCTATCCCTTACCGTCGTACCGCAGCTGTTGTTACGTCCTGCTCCGCCGCGAAAGTGAGATCGTCTTGAATCCTCTGAACCGCCGCTCCTTCCTCCAGACCGCCGCCATGACCGCGGCCGCCAGCCGCATCCCTTCCCTGCTCGCCCAAAGCGGCAACCAGGCCACCGCCCCGCGCGGGCCGAACGACATGATCAACCTCGCCCTGATCGGCGCAGGCATCCAGGGCCAAACCGACACCCGCTTCGCCTTGCAAACACCGGGCGTGAAACTGGTCGCCGTGGCCGACTGCTACGACGGCCGCCTCACCCACGCCAAAGAGCTTTGGGGCCAGGACATTTTTACAACCCGTGATTACCGCGAGATCCTCGTACGCAAGGATGTCGACGCCGTCCTGATCGCCACGCCCGACCACTGGCACAAGCAGGCCGCCGTCGACGCCATGCACGCCGGCAAGGACGTTTACCTCGAAAAGCCGATGATCCACATCTACCCCGATGGTCCAGCGATTATCGATACCGTGCGTTCCACCAACCGCATCCTCCAGGTCGGAAGCCAGCGCGTTAGCTCCGTCGTCTACGCGAAGGCCAAGGAACTGCTCGCCTCGGGCGTGATCGGCAAGCTGAACATGGTGCAGGCCCGCTGGGATCGCAACTCAGCCATCGGTGCGTGGGATTACACCGTGCCGCTCGATGCCTCCACCCAGACCTGCGACTGGCCGCGCTTTGAAGGCTCCGCCCCCAAGCACCAGTGGGACGCACAGCGTTTTTTCCAGTGGCGCAAGTGGAAGGACTACGGCTCGGGCGTTGCGGGCGACCTCTTCGTTCACCTCTTCAGCGGCACGCACTTCATCACCGGCTCGACCGGCCCCACCCGCGCCATGGCCACCGGCGCGATCCGCTTTTGGAAGGACGGGCGCGACGCCGACGACGTTCTACTCGCCCTGTTCGACTATCCGCAGGGCTTCAATCTCAGCCTGCGCGTCAACTTCGTCGATGGCGGCGAGGAGTCGGAAGGCTTCCTCTTCACCGGCTCCGAAGGCCAGATGGAGATCGCCGGCAACACCGTCATGGTCAATCGCACACCGCTCGCCAGCGAGCCCGGCTACACCGTCTCCACCTTCGCCGACGCCATGCAGAAGCAGACCATCGAGGCTTACCGCCAGAAGTATCCGGTCAAGCACCCCGATGGCCCACCGGCGCAGGACGTACAGAAGTTCGCCGCCGCGCCCGGCTATGTGGACAGCTACGACCACTTCCATAACTTCTTCAACGCCGTACGCAGCCGCCAGCCTGTAGTCGAAGACGCCACCTTCGGCTTCCGCGCCGCCGGGGCCGCGCTGCTCGCCAACCTCAGCGTCTCCGAGGACAAAATCGTCCACTGGAACCCTGAAACCATGAAGGTCGTCTAGCTCCTCTACGGAACCGAGTGCCCCACCTTCGGACAGTCTCATCGTCGCTAAGGTGGGGTCTTCGTTAACATCGCTTTACAGTACGAGACCCTATGAACCTACGCTATCTCCTCCCCCTCGCCCTTTCCGCCGCCGCGCTCGCGCAAGACCCTACGCATGCCAAAGAGTTCCGCAAGCCTGAACCCGGCCTCGGCCCCGGCGGCGCGCCTCGCACAGCGTTCCTCGCCCATCGCCTCGGCACCGATCACAGCGAAGGCATCTCCGTACTCGATATGAACGGCGACGGCTTTCCCGACATCCTCAGCGGAGCCTACTGGTATCAGAATCCAGGCGCGGGCGGCGGCGAGTGGAAGCAGCATCAGTTCCGCACCGTCGGCACCCACGGCGAGTTCGTCAATGACTGCGGTGAGTGGATCTTCGACGTGGATCACGACGGCTTGCCCGACCTCGTCACCACCGGCTGGATACAAAACGGCATCTGGTGGTACAAAAACCCCGGCCCGCAAGCCACCGCCGCCGGAGCCATGTGGAAGGGCGAGAAGATCGGCGACAGCTACGACACTGAGGGCGGCGCATACGGCGACATCGACGGCGACGGCAAGCCCGACATCGCGCTTGCACACTACGAGCACTCCAGCATCCTCTGGGTCGATTTCAACCACGGCGCACCCAAAATCCACAAGGTCGGCGGCAAGGATGAAGACGGACATGGAGTAGGCATCGCCGACATCAACGGCGACGGCAAGCCCGACATCCTCACCACCCACGGCTGGTTCCAGCAGGTCGATGCCAGAAACGACAAGTGGATCTGGCATGGCGACTGGAACCTGGGCGACACCGGCTTTCCCATCCTCGGCTACGACGTGAATCACGACGGCAAGCTCGACCTCATCTACGGCCAGGGCCACGGCTATGGCCTCTACTGGCTGGAGCAGGCCGGCACCCCCGCCCATCCTCTATGGCTGCGACACACCATCGACGAATCGTTCTCGCAGTCCCATGCGCTCGCTCTAATGGACATCGACGCGGACGGTCAACCCGAACTCATTACCGGCAAGCGCTATCGCGGCCACAACGGCAACGACCCCGGTTCCTACGATCCCGTCGTCGTCTACGCGTACAAGCTTCCCACAGCGGCCCAGTTCGCCGGGATTAGCAAGGAACGTCCCCAGCCTGGCGCAAGCACCATGCAGATTGCCGACGCGAAGACTGATCCGCTCTTCACCCGCATCACCCTCTCGGAAAACGGGACAGCAGGCGCCGGAACCCAGTTCGTCTTTGCGGACTTCGACAAAGACGGCGACATGGATATAGCCAGCGCGGGCAAACTCGGCGTTCATTTCATCGAGAACCTCAAAATCGACAAGGCTGATCCACAAGCCCGCGAACAAACCATTCCCCTCAATCGCAAATGGCCCTTCCCCGGCGAAGGAAAGGAAGTCGACCAGGAAGATGTGCCCAAGCCATAATGACGTTCTAAACCCCTGCAAACCGTAGAAGCTCTCACAGAGAGCTTTCGTAGGCGAAGTCCTTGAAGACTAGATCGAGCAGTAGCTCGATCTAGTCACAGGTTGAACCGCAAACCGCTCCAGTGTATGATCGCAATTGGAACGAAGTCTGTGGCCGTCGTACTTCAGACACCGTGCGCACACCGGGAGTGACGGAGACACTGAGTGGGCCACAGCCCACTTTTTATTTGCCCCAAAGAAATTTCCGCCGCCTAGCGACGGACGCAACACACACAAGCTATGGCGCTACAGTTGGACGCAATTCGGGCAGTGGCGGAGCGGGTCGCGGCCTCGCACCATCTGGAGGTGGTGGAGGTGGAGTTTACCGGGGGCGCAAAGTTCCGCACCCTCCGCGTCTTCCTCGAAAAGGATGCCGCTGAACGTGCCAGGCTAAAAGAGCGGTTGGAGGCAGGTGAGGAACTGGAGTTGCCAAAAGGTGTTCCTGTCACCTTGCTCTCCGGTGTGACGCATGAAGATTGCGCCGCCTTCGCCACCGACTTTGGCACCGTGATCGATGTCGAAGACCTCATCCCCGGCGCGGAGTACACGCTGGAGGTCTCCTCTCCCGGGCTTGAACGCAAGCTGTCGAAGCCGGAGGAGTTTACCCGCTTTCAGGGCAGCCTGGTCAAGCTCCAGACCTTTACCCCGGTCAACAATAATCGACAGTGGCAGGGGCGGCTGACGAGCTTCGCCGACAATACGTTGACGCTGGACCTGGCGGCAATTAAGCAGAAGGGCAAGGCGAAGAAGGCCACGACGGAGCAGGTAATAACTATTCCCTTCGCCAACGTGGAAAAGGCGAATCTGATCGCCGAGATATAGCAGTCCAGCAGCTAGCAAGACGAAGAAAGAGTGACCCGAATGGCAAGTGTTCTATACCAATCGATCGAGACGTTGAGCCGTGACAAGGGCATTGAGCCCGAGATCGTCGTAGGGGCCGTTGAAGACGCAATTGCGCTCGCGACGCGCAAGTATTATAAGACCACCGAAACCATGCGCGCTGAGATGGACCGCGAGACGGGCGAGATTCGCGCCTACGTCTACAAAACTGTCGTCGAGACCCCCGAGCAGGTCGAGGACGAGGTCAACCAGATGACCCTCGAACAGGCCCGCGCTCTTGCGCCCGAGGTCGAGGTCGGCGGCGAACTTCGCTTCTACAAGGACACGACGCCGCTCGGCCGTATCGCCGCGCAGATGGCCAAGCAGGTCATCTTTCAGAAGGTGCGCGAGGCCGAGCGCGACACCGTATTCAACGAGTACAACCACCGCGCGGGCGAGGTCCTAAACGCGACCGTCAAGCGCCTGGAGCCGATGGATGTGATCTTCGACCTGGGCAAGGCCGAGGCACGGATGCCCAAGCGCGAGCAGTCGCGGCTGGAGAGCTTCTCGGTCGGCGAGCGGGTTCGTGTTGTGCTTCTCCGGGTCGACCGCGCCGCCAAAGGTCCACAGGTCATCGTCTCCCGCGCCGCGCCCGGGCTGGTCCAGAACCTTTTCCAGAGCGAAGTGCCGGAGATCTATGACGGCACCGTCTCAATCCGCGCCATTGCCCGCGAGGCCGGGGAGCGCACTAAAATAGCTGTCGTCAGCCGCGATAAGGATGTCGACCCGGTGGGGGCCTGCGTGGGCATGAAGGGGATGCGCGTCCAGTCGATCATCCGTGAGCTGCGCGGCGAGAAGATCGACATCATCGAGTTTTCTGAAGAGATCACCACCTTTGCCGAAAAGGCTTTACAGCCAGCGAAGGTCAGCCGCGTCTCCATCGTCGACCTGGCCGACAAGCAGATCGAGGTCATCGTCGACGACACGCAGTTGTCGCTCGCCATCGGCAAGAAGGGCCAGAACGTCCGGCTCGCCGCCAAGCTACTGCAATGGAAGATCGACATCAAGAGCGAAGAGGAGAAGCGCCAGGAGGTCGAGCAGCAGATGCAGGCCATGTCTGGCGGCCCGACCACGCCGATCGAACAGATCACCGCGCTCGAACAGCCAATTCTTGACAAGCTGATCGCCGCCGGCATCACAACCGTGGAAGAGTTGGCCGACATGACACCCGAGCAGCTGGAAGAAGTGCCCGGCATCGGCGAAAAGACAGTCGAGAAGATCTCCATCGCCGTGCGGGATTACTTTGAGACGGGCGCTGAGAAACCCGAGGGTGGAGAAACCATCGTCGCCGAGAGTACGCAAGAGGCACAAGCAATCGAGGAGGGGACCATGGAAAAGAGTTCATTCGAAGAGACGCCGGAAGAAATTCTGGCCAGAGAAGCGGCGGAGTCCGACGGCGCAGAAGAGGTCGAAAACCTCTCGACCGAAGACATCATCGATGCGGAGGACCGGCAGTCGATGTCCGATGCCTTTAGCGACGCCGACGCGCGCGAAGAGGCTATCGAGCTTGACAACGACACCGTTGACACGCTGGCAGCCGAAACCGGCGAGATCTCCGACGAGGGAATCGACAACGACGGGCATGACCGTGGGTAGCGACTGGATCGTGGCCGGCCTGGCTGGCTACGCAACGAAACATTACTTTGTTCGCGAATGGCGCGATTTCAGTAATAATAAAGATGGTAACGATTCCTACCTCAAAGAGGCTGCAATGAACAGCTAAGGGCGCAAGGAAGCGAAAAGGGACGGATGAACAAAGTTCGAATCAACGATCTGGCGCGGGAACTAGAAGTCAAGAGCAGACCGATCCTCGACGCGCTCGAGGCCATCGGCGTATCGGGTAAGACCCACTCCAGCTCCATCGACGAAAGCCAGGCGGAGCGTGTCCGCGAGTACTTCAAGAACGGCAGCCGCGGCTCGGCCCCATCCAAACCCGCGCCCGAGCAAAAGCAAACTTTTAATCTCTCCGGCATCTCGAAGCCCGGCGACGCGATGCGCGCCATTCTTGAGCGCAAGCAGGCGGAGGCCGCCGGTGCCCGCGCCGTCTCCGCGCCACCACCTCGCCCCGTGAGCCCACAGCCTGTCGCTGCTGTAGTTCCTCCCCAGGTCCGTCCCGCAGCTCCTGCAGTACCTCCGCCCGCGCAGGTAGCCACGGCACCCGCTCCGCGGCGTATCGTTCCCCTTCCGCGTCAGGGAGCGCAGATCGTTGCTCCCGCGCCGCCACCTCCGCCAGCTATTGCTAACCGCAGCCCGCTCGGCACAGTCATCGTGAAGCCGCCCGTGCCCGGAACCGCGCCTATCGCTCCGCGCCCCATGCCTCCGGCCGCGCCCGTAGCTGTTGCTCCCCCGGCACGTCCTGCTGTCGCGCCTCAAGCGACTACTCCGCCTGTGATCGCCGCGCGTCCCGTAGTCGCCGCGCCTCCTCCGCCGGTCGCAGCTCCTGCGCCGCCCGCACCCGAGCCGGTCACCCCTTCGGTCGAGACGGTGTCGCTGGCCGCAGCGGCGTCGCCCGAAGTAGCACCCGCAGGTCCACCAGCACCCGCTCCACGTCGCGTCATCATGCCGCAGACCGGCCCCCGGCCCATCTACACGGCGCCCGCACCCGCTTCTGGCACCCCGCAGCGCGGTCGGCCCATCTTTGAGCGCCCGCGGCCCGGTGGTCCCTCCGGTCCGGGTTTCCGTCCCAGCAGCGGCCCCAGTGCACCTGGTGCGCCCGGCATGGCTCCCGGCGCACGCCGCCCCATGCACCCGACACGCAGCTACCCGGCGGGTCCAGGCGGCCCTGGCGGACCGGCTGGCGCACCCGGCCGTCCCGGCTTTACTCCGGGCGCGGCCCGTCCTGGCTTTGGTGCGCGTCCCGGTTTCGGCGCACGTCCCGGAGCACCCGGCGCAGGCGGTGCTCCACTTGGCCCCGGCGAGAGCCCGACCGGTATGCGTCCTGCCGCACGGCCTGGGCAACGCCGTGGCGGACAGCGTTACGAAAAGGTGAAGGAAGGCCCGATGAAGGGCTTCCAGCCGCCACCGCGTTACGGTGGCCAGTCGCTCTCGCGCGAGCCGCTGCCGATTACCAAAACCATCACCGTCACCGAAGGCATCAGCGTAAAGGATCTCGCCGAGAAGCTCGACGTGCGAGGCAAAGACTTAATCGCCGTGCTGCTCATGCGCGGCGTGCTCGTTACCGTCAACCAGTCGCTTGAAGGCGAGTTAGTCAAGGACGTGTCCCGCCAGTTTGGCGCAGACGCCCAAGTCATCTCCGTCGAGGAACAGCTCGACAACGAGGCTATCGAAGGCTTGCTGGAAGACACGACCGGCATGGTCGAGGTAACCCGCTCGCCGGTCGTCACCGTCATGGGCCACGTCGATCACGGCAAGACCTCGCTGCTCGACGCCATCCGCTCGACTGATGTTGCCGCGGGCGAGGCTGGCGGTATCACCCAGCACATCGGCGCGTACAAGGTCAAGATCACCAAGCCCGATTCTCCCGCCTTCGGTCGCGAGATCGTCTTCCTCGACACCCCAGGCCACGAAGCCTTCACCCGCATGCGTGCCCGTGGCGCGAAGATCACCGACATCGTGGTCGTCGTGGTTGCCGCCGATGACGGCGTGATGCCGCAGACCATCGAGGCCATCGACCACGCCAAGGCCGCCAAGGTCCCGATCATCGTCGCCGTCAACAAAATCGACAAACCCGAGGCCAACGCGGCAAAGGTTATGCAGCAGCTTGCCGCGCGTGGTGTGCAAGCAATGTCGATGGGTGGCGATACTGAGTTCGTCGAGGTCTCCGCCAAGCGGCGCCTCAACCTCGACGGTCTGGAAGAGATGATCTGCTTCGTCGCCGACAGCAACGAGCAGAAGGCCCAGCCCAGTCGACCGGCCGTTGGAACCGTCATCGAGGCCAAGCTCGACCGCGGCCGTGGTGCCGTAGCTAGCGTCCTCGTGCAGAATGGTACCCTCAAGCTCGGCGACAGCTTCATCGTTGGCAATACCTTCGGCAAAATTCGCGCCATGTTCGACGATCGCGGCCGTGCCATCTTGGAAGCGGGCCCCTCCACCCCAGTCGAGATCCTCGGTTTGGAAGGAATGCCGGACGCTGGCGACAGCTTCCTCGTCATGGCCGATCGCGATAAGGCGAAGGACATTGCGCAGTATCGCAAGCTAAAGGAGCGCGAGGCACAGCTTGCTAAGAGCTCCCGCGTGTCGCTCGAAGGTCTCGCCGAGCAGATCAAGCAGGCCGGCATGAAGGACCTCAACCTCATCCTCAAGGGCGACGTGCAGGGTTCGGTCGAGGTGCTGGCCGACTCGCTCCAGCGTATGTCCACCGAGAAGGTGCGTGTGCGCGTGCTGCACTCGGGCGTCGGTGCTATTACCGAGTCGGACGTGCTGCTCGCGTCGGCCTCGAATGCCGTTATCATCGGCTTCAACGTCAGGCCGGACCGCAAGTCGTCCGAAGTCGCCGATCGTGAGAACGTGGAGATTCGCCTGCACTCGATCATCTACGACCTCCAGGACGAAATCACCAAAGCCATGTACGGTCTGCTCGAACCGGTCTTCAAAGAGAACTACGCTGGTCGCGCCGAGGTCCTCCAGGTCTTCAAGATCACCAAGGTCGGCCAAATCGCTGGTTGCCGCGTCACGGATGGTCTTATCAAACGCGACAATCAGGTGCGCGTTCTACGCGACGGAGTCGAGGTTTGGAAGGGCAAGATCTCCTCGCTCAAGCGCGTCAAGGACGATGTCTCCGAGGTCCGTCAAGGCGTCGAGTGCGGTATCGATCTCGCCGGCTTCAAGGACATCAAGGCAGGCGACCTCATCGAGGCCTTCACCACAGAAAAGATGGCCGACGAACTGGGCGAGAACTCCATCGTTGCCCGCAAGGCGGAAAAAGTCGAAAAGGACCGGATCGCGGCCGCGTCAGCTGCGGCAGCCGCCATGCCTCCCGAGCCACCTTCCCTCAACGCATAGATTTTCTCACATGAACAAGGGCTCGCTTCTATATGGAAGCGGGCCCTTGTTCATATATGCCATGATGGAAGACGCATGGACCTCGCTCAAATCCAAGCTTCCTTACGCGACCAAAACCTCGATGGTTGGCTCTTCTACGACCATCATCATCGCGACCCCCTGGCGTACCGCATCCTTGGTCTGGACGAGCACGCCCACGTTACCCGACGCTGGTTCTACCTCATCCCCGCCACAGGCGAGCCTAAGAAGCTGGTCCATCGCATCGAGAGTGGGCGGCTCGATTCTCTTCCCGGCTCACAAACCAGCTATTCCTCCTGGCAAGAGCTCGAAGCTAACATCCAGGCCATGCTCACCGGGCACACCAAGCTCGCGATGCAATACTCCCCCCGTAACGCCATTATGGCCGTTTCGCTCGTTGACGCGGGCACGATCGAGATGCTGCGTGGTATGGGTAAGGAGATCGTCAGCTCCGCCAATCTCGTCAGCCAATTCGAAGCCGTGCTCACCGACACGCAGATCGCCACGCACTACACAGCCCAAGCCAAAATCGACACGATTCTCGCCGCTGCCTGGCTGGAGATCGGCCAACGCGTTCGCAACTCCCGCACGGACGAGTTCACGATGGTCGAATATCTCCAGCAAGCACTCCATCGCGAGGGCCTCGTGTGGGAGCATGGCCCCAATGTAAGCTGCGGACCCAACAGCGCCGACTCCCACTACGAGCCCACCTGTGAGAGCTCTCGCCCGATCCGCCGCGGCGACTTCGTCCTGATCGACATCTGGGGCCGCCTCGACCAACCCGGCTCCGTCTGGTACGACATCACCTGGACCGGCGTCGTCGACCGCGAACCCACTGACCGCGAACAACTCATCTTCACCACCGTCCGCAATGCCCGCGACGCCGCCGTCCGTCTCGTTCAAGCAGCTTTCGCCGCCGATACGCCCATCGCTGGATGGCAGGCCGACGATGCTGCCCGCGACGTCATCCGCGAAGTCGGATTCGCCGAGTGGTTCACCCACCGCACTGGCCACGATATCGCCACGGACCTGCACGGCAACGGAGCCCACCTGGACAACCTAGAAACTCACGATGAGCGCCTACTGCTGCCTAACACCTGCTTTTCCGTCGAACCCGGTCTCTACTTTCCCGGTGAGTTTGGCGTCCGCAGCGAGATCAACATGGTGACACGCGCGGGTCACGCCGAGACCACAGGCCGCATACAACGCGAACTCGTTCGCATCTAGGAACTCCCGGCGTAACTGGTATCATCGAAGACGAATGTCGACAAACGCACAAGCCGTTCCCGCCGTCGCAAAACGAACGGTGATTTCTCCCCTCATTATCCTGTTTGCCGCCTGGCTCATTCCAGGCGCGGGCCATTTTATGCTTCGCAAATGGGGACGCGGCGCTCTCTTGATGATCTCGATCCTTGCCATGTTTACCATCGGCCTCGCGCTGCAAGGCAAAGTCTACGGCCCAAACACCTCGGAGCTGCTCGACATCCTGAACTTTGCCGGTGACGTAGGCACGGGCATCCTGTATTTCATTGCTCGTGCCTTAGATTTGGGCGCGTCCGCCGTACAAACCGCCGTCGCAGATTATGGGAGCAAATTCATTGTGGTCGCCGGCCTGCTCAACTTCATCAGCGCCGTGGACGCCCACTCGCTGGCCACCGGGAGGAAGCCTTCATGACTCTCTCTCACTTCGCGGCCATGACGCTCTTCGCGCTCTTCTGCTCTATTGTCTTCGGCATCACGCAGCGTTCTGAGCCGCGCAATATGGTGCGCTACGGCGCGTATTGTTTCGTGCTCTTTGTAGGGGGAACGATCGCCGCTGGCTGGCTAATGTGGCTAATCAAGCATTAGCCGATCTAATGGCAGCCTAGATAGACGTCTGGGTAGGGCGCAGGTCTACACTATCATCCATAGCCAGCGACGCGTTGCCCTTTGGGTGGGAATACGAAAAATAACGCTTTAGCCTCAGGCATGGCACCTCAATAAAGTGGTAACTGAGCGCCGCTGCGGTAAAACACAAGCAAAACAACAAAAACGTACTGAGCGTTCCAGAAAGCCATATGGGATGGAACATACTTTCGCCTTTAGCCAACATCCGGTCGAAGATGGGGGCCGGTATCTCATGGAGCAGGTAAAGACCATAGCTATATCGCCCCATGATCCTAAGTGCCGCAAAGTTGGTCCATCGATTGATCATAGTTCCCGGTAAAAGCGTCAACCCCAGTAGCGCTGTACACCAGAGATCGTCGCCAACATACCCCACCATCTGCGTAGCAAGGCGTTCATTGAAGAACGATCGGCTATAAACAAAGGACCCGCCCAAAATTGCTAACCCTACACCGAGAGCACAGTAAAGTCTTCGATGGGTTAACCAGGCGTCGCCTTGCGCCCCCCTCAAAGCCATAGCCATCAGCGCTCCACAAAGCATTGAATCCATTCTTGTGAATAGGCTTTGATAGATGGTGTGCGCAGAAACTAGAAATACTCCCGCGCCCCGAAGTAAAATTGCTAGTGCAATGCCTGTAATACATGCAGTGATAATGCGTTTTCGGGTGACGAGCAGAAAAACAAGTGGTGCCCATAGCAGATAGAACTGCTCCTCTACGGCAAGCGACCAAAGGTGATTGAAGCGCAGGTAAGGCCCAAAGTCGGGCATTACACCGAAGGCGGAGCTAAGATTGGCTCCATAAGCGAAAAAGAGCGCGTCCGTCCACCCGAGGGGAACCTGTAGCGGCTTCGCAAGCAAAACAATCAGTGTAAGCACAACCAGATACAGGGGTAACAAGCGGAGCGACCTTCGCGCAAAGAAGTTACGCAAGCTATAGGGCTTTCCCACAGTTTCATACAAAATGCCAGTGATCAGGAAACCGGACAGCACAAAAAAAACATCCACGCCGACCCACCCGGCACTTGCTAGCATGGATACGGGATTGAAGCGTTGGCGGGGATAATAGTGGTGAAGAAAAACCAGGCAGATTGCAAACCCTCGCAGACCGTCGAGGCTTGCGATATGTTGCCTATAGTCGATGCGGTGCACAGGAGAGGACATCGGTATCCGGGCAGAACCTTCCGGTGGAAGTATATGCGCCTCGCAAACTCGGCGGTGTAAGCCCGCAAAGGTACGCTTAAAACGCTAGGAGGAACACTGAAAGTGCTCCTCCTGCGAAGACGTTCGCGATTCTACGGCTCGGCGTTCGGATCGGGAGCCTCACCGGGCTGCTGCTCGGCCATTTGCTTCTGCATCTCTTCACGCTTCTTCTCGCGAGCTTCGGCACGCTTTTGCGCCTTCTCGTTCAGCTCTTGCTCTGCGCCGAGCAGCTCAATAAACGCCATCTCGGCGGCATCGCCCTTGCGCGCGCCAACCCGCACAATGCGGCAATACCCGCCCGGACGCGCGCTGTAGCGCGGGGCTACGACGTTGAACAGGCGATCGACCGACTCGGGCGTCATCAGGTACGAGAGGGCCTGACGGCGCGCATGTACATCGCCGCGCTTGCCGAGCGTAATCATTTTCTCGACCAGGGGACGTGTAGCTTTGCACTTGGTGATGGTGGTTTCGACACGGTCCATCAGGATGATGGAGGTGACCAGATTCCGCAGCATGGCACGGCGGTGGCTGGTGTTTCGTCCTAGTTTAAATCCTGCATTGCGATGACGCATGGCGGTGATCTCCTTCGACTCGGCTCAGGCCGTGAGTCGGCTACTGCTTTCGCTCCTGTATGAGAGCGGGTGAAGCGGAGACGACGGCAAGCCGCCGTCCCGGTTGTTGTTAGAAGTTCTCGGTCTCGTTGAGCGCCGCAATGTCGAAGTCATCCTCGTCTTCGTCATCTAGATCATCGTCGTCATCATCATCGAAATTGCCGAAGCTAGCGGCAAGCGTCGCGGCCGGAAGCACCGAAGTGGGTCCAGGCTGCGGGTTGCCGTTCTCGTCGATCTTCATGCCGAGCGAGAGGCCCATCTGAGCAAGAATCTCCTTGATCTCGTTCAGCGACTTGCGCCCGAAGTTCTTCGTCTTCAGCATCTCGGCTTCGGTCTTCTGAATTAATTCACCGATAGTGGCGATATTGGCGTTCTTTAGGCAGTTGTAGCTGCGGACAGACAGCTCCAGTTCCTCAACGGAACGGTTTAGGTTCTCATTGCGGATCGACGGTCCATCGTGCAGCCCATCGTGACCTGCTTCCATCTCTTCCTCGAAGTTGATAAAGATCGTCATGTGATCCTTCATCAGCTTCGCCGAAAGACCCAGCGCGTCCGCCGGAAGAATGGTGCCATTCGTCCAGATTTCGATGGTGAGCTTGTCGAAGTCGGTGATCTGACCGAGACGCGCTGCCTCAACCAGGTAGTTGACCTTACGGACTGGGGAGTGAACGGAGTCGACCGGAATGAAGCCGAGGCCGAGATCGCCGTCGAAGTTCTTATCCGCAGAGATGTAGCCGCGACCGCGCTTCAGCCGCATCTCCATGTCGATCTTGCCGCCCTCGGAGACCGTGCAGATGTACACGTCTTTATCGAGGATCTCAACGTCGCCGTCGGCCTCGATCATGCCGGAGGTGATAACGCCAGGCTCTTCAGCGCGCAGGTAGAGCGCCTTCGGGCCGTCCCCTGCGAGGCGGAAAGGGATCTGCTTCAGGTTCAGGATGATGTCGGTCGCGTCTTCCACAACGCCCGAGATGGACTGAAACTCGTGCAGCACGCCCTCGATGCGGACAGCCGTAACGGCCGCGCCTTCGATAGACGAAAGCAAGGTCCGGCGCAGCGCGTTGCCAATGGTCGTGCCGAAACCGCGCTCAAAGGGCTGCGCGGAAAACTTGCCGTATTTGTCGGTGAGTGTTTCCTGATCGACTGCGAGACGCTTGGGTTTTTGAAAACCTCTCCAAAGCATGGATGTTCCTTTCGATCCGTCCTCGCCGCGATGCATTCTGCGGACGGGCGGGTGATTCGGTTGCGGTTTAGTTGTGGTGAAGCAGGATGCACAACCCACGCCTCCAAATTGAGACGTGAGGCACCCAATCTTGTTGGCCTACTTGCTGTAGAGCTCAACGATCAACTGCTCGTTGACCGGCAGGCTGATCTCATCGCGGCGCGGCAGGGAAACGATCTTACCGGAGTAGGTGTCGCGGTTGATGTCGATCCAACTCACCGACCGCTGCCCAGCGGCAAAGTTCTTCGACTCTTCAAGGATGACTAGAGCCTTGGAGCCTTCGCGGATGGCGATCTCGTCACCCACCTTGCACTGGAACGACGGAATGTTCACCTTGCGGCCGTTCACCTGTACATGGCCGTGGCGGACGATCTGGCGAGCCTGACGGCGACTCATGGCGTAGCCGAGCCGGTAGGCCACGTTGTCGAGCCGAGTCTCCAATTGTTGGAGCAGGAGTTCGCCGGTGACGCCGGTCTTATTGGCTGCCTTCTGATAGTAGGCACGAAACTGCGTCTCCAGCGTGAAGTAGATGCGCTTGGCCTTCTGCTTCTCGCGAAGCTGCAGACCGTAACCCACCACCTTCTTGACCTTCTTCGATTGGCCATGCTGGCCGGGAGGAAAGTTGCGCTTCTCGACCGGGCACTTCTCTGTGAAACACTTTGCTCCCTTGAGGAAGAGCTTCGTTCCGTCGCGCCGGCACATCCGGCAGACAGGTCCTGTATAACGTGCCATTTCTTCTGCTCCCTTAGTTCAGGTGACGATCGGTTTACACGCCGCAGCGCTTCTGATCCCGATCCATGTTGACGCTTTACTGCGATCAGACGCGGCGGCGCTTTGGCGGACGGCAGCCGTTGTGCGGCATCGGCGTAACGTCCCGTATGCTCCGCACCTCGATGCCCGTTGTTGCCAAGGCCCGAATCGCCGACTCACGCCCGGAGCCAGGCCCCGAAACGCGCACATCGACCGACCGCAGTCCATGATCGCGTGCCGCGTTGGCCGCTCCGACTGCCGCCTGCTGCGCCGCGAACGGCGTGCCTTTGCGCGATCCGCGGAACCCGAGCGAACCCGACGACTTCCAAGACAGCGTGTTGCCCATGCCGTCCGTAATGGTCACAATGGTGTTGTTGAACGAAGCTTGAATGAAGACCAAGCCGTACGGAACATTCTTGCGCTCGCGCTTCTTGAACTTCTTGCCCTTACCGGAAGCAGCCTTGCCCGTCTTCTGCTGATTCTGTGTCTTCGCCATTTATTTCGTCACTTTCTTCTTACCGGCAACGGTTCCCTTGCGGGGGCCTTTGCGGGTGCGGGCGTTGGTATGGGTGCGCTGGCCGCGCACCGGCAGGCTGCGACGGTGGCGCAGACCACGGTACGACTGGATCTCAATAAGCCGCTTGATGTTAAGCGAGATGTCCTTGCGGAGGTCGCCCTCGATCTGGCCTTCAGCCTCGATGACCTGACGAATGCGGTTGAGGGCGTCTTCGTCCAACGTGCCGACCTTTGCGACCGGATCGACATCCGCCTTCGTGAGGATCTTTGCGGCGCGTGAATCGCCAATTCCAAAGATGTAAGTGAGTCCGATCCGAGCCTGTTTATGGTTCGGAACGTCGACTCCAGCAATACGTGCCATGGGGTTTCCTTTGCGTTGCGCCCCGGGAACTGGTCTCGGACGGCGGGTGGATGGATGCGGCGGATTAGCGGGGTTCAACGCAAGCCCAACTTCGGCTAACTAGCCCCGGCAAGGCCGGTTGCAGCACAAGGACCTAGCCTTGGCGCTGCTTATGCTTCGCGTTCTCACAGATGACACGCACCACGCCTCGGCGGTGGATCACCTTGCACTTGTCGCAGATTTTCTTGACGGACGCACGAACCTTCATGGAACTTCCCTTCACACAGGCGTACAGCGACCTGTTGCTCGAAACTGGATTGATTGCAGTGATTACCGGGTGTGTAGCACGGAGCTACTTATAACGGTAGACAATGCGGCCGCGATTGAGGTCATAGGGACTGAGCTCGATCGCGACGCGGTCGCCGGGGAGGATTTTAATGAAGTTTTTCCGCATGCGGCCTGAAATATGAGCCAAGGCCTGGTGCTTGTTCTCCAACTCCACCTTGAACAAGGCATTCGGCAGAGTCTCGACGACTACGGCCATCACTTCAATTGCATCTTCCTTCGACAAACGATCTCCTAGTAATACTGTGCCTTTATGCACCAATCCTTATACTACCCTAAACTGCGCCGTATGGCGACGGCGGTGAACTATTTCCGCGTTCCAATCCGCAGCCGGTTGCCGTCAGGGTCTTGAAGGTATATCTCGTGCGCCCATGGCTGGTCTCCCACCACGACTCCAAACTCCGTCGCAACCACCCAGACATCGTCCATCCACAAGTAGAGCAGCGTGCCCGGACGGGCGTCGCCCATGTGCTCCGAGAGGAAAAGCCGCATTGGGCCGCGCGCGATAGAGACAAATGCCGGCAACTCGGGCGTAAACCGATGTTCCCACTCCTGCGCGAAGCCGAGCCGCCCATACCACGTTACAGCTTTGGCAGCGTCCGCCACGCGGAGGATCGGAACAATTTGTTCGCTCATGGTCACTATCTCGTCAGCACTTCAGGTCCCTCTTTAGTCAGCGCTACGGTATGCTCGAAGTGCGCGCTATAGCTCCCGTCCACCGTCACGGCCGTCCACCCATCAGGCAAGACTTTCACCTCGGGCTTACCGGCATTAATCATTGGCTCGATCGCCAGCACCATGCCGGCCTTCAGGCGAGGCCCCTTGTTGCGTGCGCCAAAGTTCGGCACTTGAGGGTCTTCGTGCATCGACCGCCCAATACCGTGCCCGACGAACTCCCGCACCACGCCAAATCCTTGCGCCTCGCACATCTCCTGCACGGCCGCGCCAATGTCGCCCAGCCGTCCGCCCACCTGGCAGGCTCGAATCGCCGCTTCCAGGGAGGCCATCGTTGTGTCCAGCAGCTTGCGCGTCGCGGGTGAAGGTGTCCCTACCGCATACGTCACCGCCGCATCCGAGTAATATCCATCGATGACCACGCCGCAGTCGATGGACACGATGTCGCCATCCTTCAACACGCGCTTGGCGTTCGGCATTCCATGCACTACCTCTTGATTGATCGATGTGCAAAGCGCGGAGGGAAACCCGTGGTACCCCTTGAAGGCCGCGATGCCGCCAAGCTCGGCGATCTTCGCCACGGCCACCTTCTCCAAATCCATCGTCGTCGCACCCGGCTTCACGATGGGCGTAAGCGCGTCATGCACCCGCCGCAACGCGATACCCGCCCGGCGCATTTTGGCAATCTCCGCCGCCGTCTTGATGAAAACGGCCATCTCTAAGCCTTCACTCCGCGAAGCCGCTTCAGCGTATCCGTGATCGTTGTCGCCACCTCGTCAACGGGACGGTCGCCGTCGATCTGCTCGAATCTTCCTTGTCCGCGGTAGTGTTCGACCACCGGCGCAGTCTGCGCATCAAACGTCTTCATCCGTTCCGCAAACACCTCTTCCGAGTCGTCAGTACGCTGGACCAACGCCGCTCCTTCTCGGTCGCACTTGCCATCGCTCTTGGGAGGATTTGAAAACACGTTGTAAATCGTATTGCATACTGGGCAAGTACGGCGCCCCGTAATGCGATGCAATAGTTGGTCGTAACTGACAGCCATGCTAATTGCCACAACCGGTACCGAATTTGAAGCTGCCAGATGCCCGTCCAGCCAGTCCGCTTGTGGCAAGGTACGTGGATAGCCATCGAGGATGTAGCCACTATGCGCGTCGGACTGCGTCAGCCGTTCGGCCACCATCCCGTTTACAAGATCGTCCGCGACCAACTGACCTTGCTTCATCAGATCCTCGGCAAGCATACCTAGTTTGGTATGCCGCGCCCGATGATCGCGCAGTAAATCGCCCGTCGAAATCTGAGGAATCCTGAAGCCGGCCATCAAGAGTTGCGCCTGCGTTCCCTTGCCCACCCCAGGCGCACCCAAAAGGAGAACCGGCCCAGGCAGGAACGTCCCTGACAGAGCCGGCGCGGATTGGAGTGGCGGTGTACTCAACGAAATCGGTTCCTTACCAGCTGCGGCGGCCACGAATGCGCCCCGACTTCGGCGTAAAGCCGTCATAGTGACGCATGATGAGTTGTGACTCAATTTGCTGCACCGTATCCATAGCAACGCCGACCACGATCAGCAGCGACGTGCCGCCAAAGTAGAAGTTCACGCCGAGGCCGTTCGTCACCCATGTGGGAAAGCGGTCGAAGACCGGTCCGACCAGCGGAAGATGGTTGAAGTGGATACCACTCATCAGGAACATCGGAACGATGGAGATGATGATGAGGTAGATCGCGCCTACAAGAGTGATGCGCGTCAGCACGTCGTTGATGAAGTCCGAAGTGCGGCGACCGGGACGAATGCCAGGTATAAAGCCGCCATATTTCCGCATATTGTCAGCAATGTCGTCTGGGCGGAAGACGATCGAGATATAGAAGTACGCAAAGAAGATGATGGCCGCAAAGTAGAGCAACACATACCACGGCTCACCCGGAGCAATGCCGCGCATCAGAGGACCAAAGAACTTCGTATCGCGCAGCGGTGTACCAAAAAACGGAACGCCAGCAAGAAGTAGCGGAGCAGAAAGGATCGAACTGGCGAAAATTACCGGCATGACGCCGCCCGAATTAACCTTGAGCGGAAGATGCGTCGACTGACCGCCCATCATCTTGCGCCCAACAATGCGCTTAGCGTACTGGACCGGAATACGTCGCTCAGACCGCTCTACGAGCACGATAAACGCGACGACCGCGATCATGCCGACGATCAGAATCAAGATGGCGATTGGAGTAAACGCACCCCACGCTCCGTCCCGTGCTTTGGTGTAAAGGTCCTCGATCCCGCGCGGCAAGCCCACTACGATTCCCGTAAAGATCAACAGCGACATGCCGTTGCCGATACCGCGCTCTGTGATCTGCTCACCTAGCCACATAATAAAGGCTGTACCTGTGGTTAGGGTCAACACGCAAAGCGGCACGAACAGCACATGGCTGATGGTCACCATCGACGCGCCAGTCGTTGTATTCGTCAACGAAAGCGCGATGGCCGTGGACTGGACAATGGCCAGCAGCACAGTTACGTAGCGCGTCCATTGCGTGATTTTGCGCCGCCCTAGCTCGCCTTCTTTCTGCAACTTTGCTAACGGCTCATAGATGACTGTCAGCAGCTGGAAGATGATCGATGCGGTGATGTACGGCATAATCCCCAGCGCAAAGACCGTCAGCTTGCGCAAGTTGCCGCCCGAGAACAGATCGACCAGGCCCATCGCCGAACCGGAGTTCTGATTGAAGAACTGCGCCAGCATATCGGCGTTGATGCCAGGAGTGGGGATATGCGCGCCCAGACGATACACCGCGAGCAGGCCAAGCGTGAACAAGACACGCTTGCGGAGGTCTGGAATGCGAAAGATATTAAGGACTTTATCGAACATCGGAAGAGCGACCTCGGGGTAACAAGAAAGCGAGAGCGCGGCGGCCCTCGCTTCCATTATGCAGCAACAGAGCCAAAGCTAGCCGATCAAGATGGCTTGTCCACCAGCGGCCTCGATGGCCGCCTTCGCTGTCGCCGAAAACTTATGAGCATGTATGATCACAGGAGTTGAGATCGCGCCATTGTTCAGCACCTTGATGAGCGCGCCCTTCTTGCGCAGCAAACCCAGCGAGATGATGTTCTCGTGCGTGAACTCTGTGCCCGGATGCTCCGCTACGATCTCGGCAATGCGGTCAAGGCCCAACACCTGATACTCCACGCGAAAGATATTTGTAAAGCCACGCTTCGGCAAACGGCGATGTAGCGGCATCTGGCCGCCCTCAAATCCGCGCATCAGCGACGATCCTGAACGCGATCCTTGTCCCTTGTGGCCGCGGGTCGAGGTCTTGCCCATACCAGAGCCCATACCGCGCCCAACGCGCTTCTTGTTTTCATTCGCCTTCTTAGGGGCACGTAGATTTGATAAATTGCGGATTGCCATGTGTCCTCGCTATAACGCCGGGCTTCTGTTTGGAAAGCCGACTCGCTTGAGTTGTTACGATTTAGACGACACGAACTAAGTGCGGCACTTTGGCCACCATGCCGCGGATGGAAGGAGTATCCTCGCGCTCGACAATCTGGTGCAACCGCGTAAAGCCAAGGCCCTTGATCACAAGCTTGTGCTTTACCGGCGTGCAGATCTTCGAGCGGAAGTACTGGAGCTTAATCATGTTTTCGCTTGCCATGGAAATATCTCCGTGTTCTTAGAACGAATCTTCAGCGATGCCGCGCAGAAGCGCAACATCGGACTTGTTACGCAGCTGAACCAAAGCGTCGAAAGTGGCCTTGATAACATTGTGCGGATTGGCCGAGCCAAGTGACTTGGTCAGCACGTTCTGCACACCGGCCGAGGTCATCACCGCGCGCACCGTTTTGCCTGCGATTACGCCCGTTCCTTCGGGAGCCGGCTTCAACATCACCTGTCCTGCGCCAAAATGCCCAAGCACCTGGTGCGGAATAGTAGTCTGCGTTAGATTGATCTTGACTAGGTTCTTCTTTGCCGCCTCAATGCCCTTCCGGATTGCCTGCGGAACTTCCTTCGCCTTGCCTGAGCCGTAGCCAACCACACCCTCCGCAGGGTCGCCGATCACCACCAGCGCAGCGAACGACATGTTCTTGCCGCCTTTGACGACTTTGGTCACGCGGTTGATCGAGACGACTTCATCCTTCAGGTTGAGGCGATTCGCATCGAGCTTCTTCTTCAGAGTTGCCATAAATCCTGTACCGCTTTCTGGCCGCCCGCGGGCGCCGTAACTAGAAATCGAGACCAGCCTCGCGCGCTGCATCCGCCAACGCCTTTACGCGGCCGTGATACAGATAGCCGCCCCGGTCGAAGACTACCTTCTTGATGCCCTTCTCCTGCGCCCGCTCGGCGATCATCTTGCCAACCAACCTCGCGGCGGCAATGTTCCCGCCATAGATCTTTTCTTCCGTCTTCTTCCCAAACGAAGAGGCTGAAGCGAGCGTGACGCCATTCAAGTCGTCGATTAGCTGTGTGTAGATATGGTTGAGCGAGCGGTAGACATTCAGGCGCGGACGCTGGGCGGTACCGGACATCTTCTCGCGAATGCGGGTATGCACGCGCTGGCGAATAACGTTACGTTGACGCGGATTGATCATGATGAATCTTCCTTCCTAGTGGCGTCCGCAGAGTGCCCAGGACGTTCGGGTTTGAACTACTTCGCGCCGGTCTTGCCGACCTTCTTCTTTAACTTTTCACCGGTGTATCGCACGCCCTTGTTCTTATACGGATCGGGCTTGCGCAGCGAACGCATGTCGGCGGCCACCTGGCCCACCTTCTGCCGGTCAATGCCGGAGATCGTGACGTGCGTCTGCTTCGGATCGATCGTGACCTCGATGCCCGTAGGCAGCGGAAACTCAATTGGGTGCGAGTAGCCAAGCGTGAACACAACCATGTTCTTGCCCTTCAACTCCACACGATAGCCGATGCCGACGATATCTAGATCTTTCGTCCATCCAGTCGTCACACCTGTAACGGCGTTGAAGACCAGCGCACGTGCCAAACCATGAAACGCCGCCTGCTTGTCCGTCTGGCGCTCGGCTATCAACTGTCCGTCTTTTTGCGCTAGCGTAATGCCGCCGGGAAGCATGGCGATTACTTTGC
The DNA here is from genome assembly GCA_965277085.1 of Acidobacteriaceae bacterium. Lineage (GTDB taxonomy): Bacteria > Acidobacteriota > Terriglobia > Terriglobales > Acidobacteriaceae > Edaphobacter. The sequence goes on along the minus strand of OZ255708.1, from coordinate 2,475,798 downwards.
CCTTCGGTCCTTCCACCAGTACCGTGCTGCCATTTTCGCTGACGGTATATTTCACGCCTACAGGTAACGCGATCGGCTTTTTACCAATTCGTGACATCGAGATCTACTTTCGGTGGCTTGCGAGTCGCAGGCTGGTCGCCTGTTCCACTGCAGCCCGTTATTACATCTTGCGAACTACCAAACTTCCGCCAAAATCTCGCCGCCAACGCCTTCGCGCCGCGCTTGCCGCCCTGTCATCACGCCTTTGGGCGTCGTCATGATCGAGATGCCCAACCCCCCCTGCACGCGCTTGATCTCATCGCGGCCAAGATACACGCGGCAGCCCGGACGCGAGATGCGCTTCAGGTCGCGGATCACGGCCTCATTGTTTGGACCATACTTGAGGTACACGCGGATCACCTTCACGCCACCCTCTTCGGTCGGCTTGTAGTTCGCGATGTATCCCTCTTCCTTCAAAATGCGAGCGATCTCTGCCTTCAACTTCGAGGCAGGGACGTCCAGTTTCTGATGGCGGGCGCGGATAGAATTGCGGATGCGAGTCAAAAAGTCTGCTACCGGATCGGTGAGGTTCATTAAGTCTCCTTCATTCCCCGTTCGCCCGGTCTAGCGGGAACCAGCGGAAATGTGTGTTGCGTGTAGTGCGCCAGACTGCTGCATTCAGGCTAATCGGTTGAATGAGGTCTCTGGAGTTGGTTGCTGTGGTTATTCTACCAGCTTGATTTCACAACGCCCGGGATCTCACCCTTGAGCGCCATGCCGCGGAAGCACAGGCGGCAAAGCCCAAACTTGCGAAGATAAGCGCGCGGACGTCCGCAGATCTGGCAGCGGTTGTGCTGGCGGGATTTGAACTTCGGCTTCTTAGCGTCTTTAACGCGCTTTGCGGTGGTTGCCATAATATGTGCTCTCTCTTGCTACAAAAGTTAGGCGCCGACGCGGAAGGGCATTCCAAACGCCTTCAGCAGGCTGCGCGCGCCATTGTCGTCCTTGGCCGTGGTCACAATCGTGACGTTCATGCCCTTCAACTTATCCACCTTCGCGTAGTCGATCTCGGCGAAGATGAGTTGATCACGCAGGCCGAGCGTATAGTTGCCACGCCCGTCGAAGCTCTTCGCCGACACGCCGCGAAAGTCGCGCACGCGTGGCAAAGCGATCGAGATGAGACGATCCAGAAACTCGTACATCGTGTCGCCGCGCAGGGTGACCATCGCGCCGATCGGCATTCCTTCGCGCACCTTGAACGCCGCGATCGATTTCTTCGCCTTCGTCGTTACCGGCTTCTGGCCGGCAATGGCGGCAAGATCGGCCACCAGCGGGTCCATAATCTTGACGTTCTGCGTCGCCTCACCCAAACCCATGTTGATCACAATCTTTTCGAGCTTCGGGATCGCCATGGCATTCGTAATGCCCAGCTCCTTCGAGAGCGCCTGCTTAATCTCCGCGTTGTACTTTTCTTTCAATCGTGATGCCATTGCCACACTTCGCTTTCTCCACGGTTTCCGGATTGTGGCCGCCTGGATTGTCTCCGTAGGCCCGTCTACCGATGCGTGGGGTGAACCGCTTAAACTAAACTCGACTACCGCTTCTTGTCCGCGATGACGTTGCCGGAGGCCTTCGAGAAGCGGACCTTCTTGTCACCTTCCATTCGCGTGCCCACCCGTGTTTTGTTACCGTCGCCATCCACCAACATCACATTGGAAATGTGGATCGTGGCCTCCTGCTCGGCAATGCCACCCTGGATGTTCTTCTGCGGGTTCGGCTTGACGTGCTTCTTGATCATCATCACGCCTTCGACCAGCAAGCGCTCCTTGTCCGCGATCACGCGCAACACGCGTCCCTGCTTGCCCTTATCCTTACCCGCGATGACCGCGACCACATCGTTCCGCTTGATCTTGATCTTGCTTGCCGCCATATGAAATCTCCCCATCTCGACAACCTTGATGCTTTAGCGGAGCCGGAATCCGCATGTTCCATCCTGTCTAGATAACCTCAGGTGCGAGTGACACAATCTTCAAAAACTTTTTATCCCGCAACTCACGAGCCACTGGTCCAAACACGCGTGTCCCGACCGGCTCGTTCGCGTCGTTAATCACCACCGCTGCGTTTTGGTCAAATCGGATATATGTTCCATCACGGCGGCGGTACTCTTTGTGCGTCCGCACAATTACTGCCTTCACCACTTTGCCCTTCTTGACTGTGCCGTCGGGCGACGCTTCCTTCACCGCCGCCGTCACGACATCGCCGAGGCCGGCTTTCTTGCCAAGGCCGCCGCCCAGAGGCAAGATGACCTGCAACTTGCGAGCACCGGAATTGTCGGCGACATCGAGGATTGTTCTCATCTGGACGGACATTGCAACTCTCCTTACTGCGTGTGACTAATTTTCGGTGGAACTACTTCGCAGCGACAACTGTTTTCTCGTCAACCGCAGCGGCCAGCGACGACCGGCGCACAATCTCCTCAAGCGACCAGCGCTTCAGCTTCGACAACGGCCGAGTCTCGCGAATCCGGACCACATCGCCCAACCGAGCCGAGTTCTGCTCGTCGTGGGCGTAAAACTTCTTGTTCGACTTCATCACCCGCTTGTACTTCGGGTGCGCCTTCCGCATCTCGATCTCGACCACAATCGTCTTCTGCATCTTGGTCGAAACGACGAGACCGACCTTTTCGTTGCGTCTGGCTCCCGCCTGAGGCTCCGTGGTCGCCGCGGGCACAGGTGCCTGAGCGGTGAGGTTCTGTTCGGTCTGGGCTGCTTGTTCGGACATGGTTTAGGCCTTCTTCGCTTTCTTGCGGGCGGTGCGCTGGCTCGGAGCCGGTGCCGCGTTGATCTTCTTCGGAGAGGCTGCCTGTTCGGCGGCGATCTCGCGCTGCCGTGCAACTGTCTGAATGCGCGCGACGTCAAGCTTCAACGTCCGCAGCTTCTTGATGCCTTCGTTGTTGCCCAGGCTCTTCTGGAAGCGGATGCGAAACAACTGCTCGCCCGCCTTGGCCTGCTCCGTCTTCATGTCCTCATCGCTGAGGTTGCGAATCTTTTCGAGTTCCATCGGTCTACCTTCTTGTTACAAAATCTACTTGGCCGCGACCGCGACCTTTACATCGTGACGCATCACAAAGCTGGTCTTCAGCGGCAGTTTGTGCGCCGCCAGCCGCATGGCCTCTTTCGCGAGTTCAGGCGTCACACCCTCCATCTCGAACAGGATCTTACCCGGGCGAACAACCGCGACCCAATGGTCCGGCGCGCCCTTGCCCTTGCCCATACGGGTCTCGGCCGGCTTCTTCGTAATTGGCTTATCCGGGAACAAACGCAGCCATACTTTGCCGCCGCGTTTGATAAACCGCGTCATCGCAATCCGGCTGGCTTCAATCTGGCGGTCGGTGATGTAACCGCACTCCATCACCTTCAGGCCAAAATCTCCGAACGACAGATCGGAGCCGCGCCAGGCCTTCCCGCACATCCTTCCGCGCTGCTGCTTGCGGAACTTCACCTTCTTGGGCATCAACATAAAAGCTCTCCAACAGAAATCGTTCAGTAAAACTTACGAGGCGAACACGCCCGTTGTGGTCGAAGGTGCGACGGCCTGGTCGCGGCGCTTCTTCTGTTCGTAAATGTCACCCCGATAGACCCACGTCTTCACGCCGATAATTCCGTACGTGGTGTGCGCTTCCGAGAACCCATAGTCGATGTCCGCGCGCAGCGTATGGAGCGGCAGACGTCCCTGGAGATACCACTCCGACCGCGCAATCTCGTTGCCGTTCAACCGGCCGGACACGCGCACCTTGATCCCCTTGCACCCAAACCGCAGCGCCGAGTCGACAGACTTGCGCATTGCCCGGCGAAAGCTCACACGTTTTTCAAGCTGCAAGGCGATCGATTCAGATACAAGCTGCGCGTCGAGCTCTGGCTTGTTCACCTCAAGAATGTCGATGAAGACCTCCCGGCTCGTCCGCTTCTGGATGTCGGCCTTAAGCTTGTCGATCTCCGCGCCCTTCCGCCCAATGATGATGCCGGGGCGTGCCGTGCGAATAATCAGCCGCAGCTTGTTGCCCGGACGTTCGACCTCAACCGACGACACACCTGCAGCCTTCAGCTTCTCGCGCAGTTCGGCTTTCAGCTTGATATCCTCAACCAACAACTTATCGTAGCCGCGCTCCACAAACCAACGCGATTTCCACGGCTTGTTGATGCCGAGGCGAAACCCATACGGATGGACCTTTTGTCCCATGACTTCCCTTTACTCCCGCCGCTCTCCGGTTGAGCCGGAAGGACGCTTTAGCCAAACTTTTATTTTACAGGAAACCGCCTATTTTCCGCGGTTCTTCTCGCTGCCTTTTTTGATGCCGGCGGACGGCGCGACGTTCGTGGACGAAGCCTTCTTTTCGGCCACCGTCACGATAATGTGCGCCATCCTCCGCTGGTAGCGGAACGCCCGACCCATCGGGGCAGGACGGATGCGCTTCATCCGCGGTCCTTCGTTCGCGATCGCCGTGCGGACATACAGATTGTCGACATCGACATCTAGCCCCTGCTCCCCCGACACGTAGGTCGCGTTCTGAATCGCAGACCTCAGAACCTTCTCAATCACCGGAGCCATCTTCTTCGTCGAGAAGTGTATCGCGTTGATCGCCTGCTCCACGCGGAGACCCTTAATCATGTCCAACACTAACTTAGCCTTCTGCGGGCTGGTGCGCTGGAAGCGGGCTTCTGCGCGAAACTCCCGGACTTTTTCTACTGCAATCTTCGACATGGCTGACTCCTTCTAAACTCGATCTGCGCCGAACCGCGCGCGTGCTACAGGAGAACGCCGAAACTACTTTGGCTTCGCGGACGATTCAGAGGCGCGCGCCGAATGGCCTTTGAACGTGCGGGTCGCGGAGAACTCGCCCAGCTTGTGCCCCACCATGTTCTCAGTCACGTATACGGGAATAAACTTGCGTCCGTTATGCACGGCGATGGTATGCCCCACGAAATCCGGATGAATCGTCGAGCGGCGCGACCACGTGCGGAGCACCTTCTTATCGTTCGTCTGGTTCATCGTGTCGATCTTCTTCATCAGGTGATCGTCGATAAACGGTCCCTTCTTTGCGCTGCGTGACATGAGTTACTCCTGCCTTACGGTTACGGTGCTCGATAGGACGAATCGGTCAGCTTTCTACTTACTTCAAGCTGCGACTTGGTCTGACAACTTACCTCTTACAACTCTGCCCTTACTTGCTTCGCCGCGAAACAATAAACACATCCGTCCGCTTGTTATTACGCGTCTTATACCCGCGCGTCGGCTGACCCCATGGGGTCACGGGATGCCGCCCGCCTGAGGTCTTGCCTTCGCCTCCACCATGCGGGTGGTCGACTGGATTCATCGAAACGCCGCGGTTGGCCGGACGTATGCCCTTCCACCGGTTGCGTCCCGCCTTACCGATGGTCACGTTTTCATGGTCCGTATTGCCCACCTGGCCGATGGTCGCCATGCACTCTACCAACACCCGGCGCGTCTCCCCCGAAGGCAGCTTCAACAGCGCATACTCGCCTTCTTTGGCGATCAGGTTGACCTGCGCACCGGCCGACCGTGCCATCTGCGCACCCTTACCTGGACGCAGCTCGATGTTGTGCACGATCGTTCCGGTCGGAATGTTCTTGAGCGGAAGAGCGTTGCCCACGAGAATGTCCGCCTCCGGTCCGCTCATGATCGACTGGCCCACCTTCAACCCGATCGGCTGAATAATGTACCGCTTCTCGCCATCTGCGTAGCTGATCAGCGCGATACGCGCGCTGCGGTTCGGATCGTACTCGACCGTCGTAACCTTGCCTGGTATCCCGTACTTCTCCCGCTTGAAATCGATCAAGCGCAGCTTCTGCTTGTGCCCGCCGCCCTGGTGACGGATGGTCATCGCGCCCGAGCTGTTGCGTCCACCGGTACGCGGCTTCACGCCGAGCAGTGGCTTGTACGGCTTGTCCGTCGTCAAGTCGTCGTTGACCAGCTTGGTCGCGAACCGGAGACTCGGGGTAATCGGTCGAAAAGATTGAATTGGCATCGTTTTGTTCCTTGAACTTCAAACTTCGTGCGCTTCTAGCGAGCGCAATCCTTACAGGCTGTTCAAATACTCCGGCATCTTCTCGCCGCTCTTCAGGCGAACATAGGCCTTCTTCCAGTCGGGCCGATAACCGGAGAACTTGCCCCGGCGACGCTCCTTGCCCTCAACCGTCGCGGTGCGAACACCATCGACCTTGATCTTGAACAGCGTCTCGACCGCCTGCTTCACTTCGGTCTTGGTGGCCTTGAGCGCGACTTCAAACACCAGCGTGTTCTGCGTCTCTTTGACCGTCATGCCCTTTTCGGTGATCAAAGGACGGCGGATTACGGTGTAAAGTGTGGGCATTACGCAGCCTCCTTATTCTCGATCCGCTTACGCTTCGCGAGGTGCTTTTGTAACGTATCTTGCAATGCTTCCAGCGCGTCCACCGAAAAGATCGCATGCTCGTACTTCAGCAGATCGTACGGATGAACCTCGGAACTCAACACCAGCTCCACGCCCTGCAAGTTGCGCGATCCCAGGTATAACTTCTCATCGAGCTTGCGGCTCGATTCAACCAGCAGCGTCGTCTTGCCCGCATCCAGTTTGGTGATCGCGTTCCGGTAAAGCTTCGTCTTCGGCTCCGCCGCGATCAGCGAATCGACGATCGTCAGCTTGCCGTCCGCGAGCTTTGCTGCCAAGGCAGACTGCAACGCGCCCATCAGCTTCTTCTGCGGAAACGCATACTCGTAGCTTCGCGGCTGGGGACCGTGGACCGTGCCGCCGCCACGCCAGAGCGGGGTACGAATTGATCCCACACGGGCCCGTCCAGTGCCCTTCTGCTTCCAGAGTTTCCGGCCCGCGCCCGAGACATTCTTGCGCGTCTTGGTGGCCGCCGTGCCTTGGCGCAGCGCGGCGCGATAGTGCTTCACCGACTCCCAAAGCAGAGCGTCGTTCACCTCGCTCGCGAAGATCGCGTCGTCGAGTGGGAACGTCCCTACCGGCTCGCCCGCGAGGTTCTTTACCGTTGCATCTGCCATCACGCTTCTCTCTTCTTGCCCGCCATCGATGCGGCAGGCCATTCTGTTGTCTCTCCGCGCGGCAAGCCGGAGTCCTGCATAAACTACTTCTTCTTCGAGGGTGCTGCCTTCTTCGAAGCCTTCAGTGCGTCCTTTGTGGCGGCTCCGGCAAATCCGCGGCGTTCGCGCGGTGGTGCCTTCGCCTTCGAGATCAGCACAAACCCATCGCGCGGTCCTGGCACAGCGCCTTCGACCAGTAGAAGATTATCGTCCAAATCGATCCCGCGAATCCGCAGATTACGCACCGTGATCTGTGCAGCACCCATGTGCCCCGGCATCCGCTGTCCGGGAAACACGCGTGACGGGAATGAAGACGCGCCAATCGAACCCTGCACCTGAAACATATGTCCATGGGACTTCGGTCCGCCGCCAAATCCATGCCGGCGAATGACGCCCGCGAACCCCCGGCCCTTCGATGTTCCGATCACATCCACAAAACGATCGTCGTTGAAGATGTCGACCAGCACACGATCGCCAGCCTTGTCCGCAACTACATCCTCACCGCCGGCCTTCACCGTCTCAATCGGAACCTCGCGCATCTCACGCACCGGCGGGGCACCCGATTTAGCAAAATGCCCAGTCATCGCCTTATTGATCTTCGACGCCTTGATAAAGTCCACATAGCCGATCTGCGCCGCGTCATAGCCGTCGGTCGCCATCGTCTTCAACTGCGTAATCACGCATGGGCCAGCCTTCAGCACCGTCACCGGATGCACATCGCCACGCTCATCAAAGATCTGCGTCATTCCGATCTTCTTACCTAAGATTCCCGTTACCGCCATCGCAATTCCTTTCCTCATCATGCCGAAACCTGTTCGGCACTGCCGGTGTTACAAATGCTTGAACTACTTCTGTACCGTCTTGATCTCAACGTCCACGCCCGCCGGCAGATCGAGCTTCATCAGCGCGTCCACCGTCTGCTGCGTCGGCTCTAGGATGTCGATCAGCCGCTTGTGCGTGCGAATCTCAAACGCCTCGCGCGACTTCTTATCCACGTGCGGAGAGCGAAGAACGCAGTACTTATTCTTCATCGTCGGGAGCGGAATCGGTCCCGCCACCTGCGCTCCCGTACGCTTCGCCGTTTCGACAATCTCGCTGGTCGACGTGTCGAGCACGCGGTAGTCGTACGCCTTCAACCGAATCCTGATTCTCTGTCCCGCCATCTACGTCAACTCTTTCCACTACAAAGATCGTTTGGAGTGACCGCCGGAGATCAACCTCTCGACCAACCGGCGGCCCTCGTTAGCCTTGAACTACTTGATGATCTCGGAGATCGTACCCGCGCCTACCGTGCGTCCACCCTCGCGGATGGCGAACCGGAGACCCTTTTCCATCGCCACCGGCGTGTGGAGCGTGATCTCAAGCTGCGTATTGTCGCCCGGCATTACCATCTCCGTGCCCTCCGGCAGCTTCGCCGATCCGGTCACGTCCGTGGTGCGGAAGTAAAACTGTGGACGGTAGCCATTGAAGAACGGTGTATGACGACCGCCTTCTTCCTTCGACAGGACGTAAATCTCTCCCTTGAACTGCGTGTGCGGCGTGATCGATCCCGGCTTGGCCAATACCATGCCACGCTCCACATCTTCCTTCGCAATGCCGCGAAGCAGAAGACCGGCGTTGTCCCCAGCGAGACCCTCGTCGAGCTGCTTCTTGAACATCTCGACGCCGGTGCAGACCGTCTGCTGCGTGTCGCGGAAGCCGACAATCGAGCAGGGCTCGCCCACCTTGATCTTGCCACGCTCGATGCGGCCCGTCACCACCGTGCCGCGGCCCGAGATCGAGAAGATGTCTTCGATCGGCATCAGGAACGGCAGGTCGACCGCGCGCTCCGGCTGTGGGATGAACTTGTCGACCGACGCCATCAGCTCGTCGATCTTCGCCTCCCACTGCGCCTCGCCGTTCAAAGCACCAAGAGCCGATCCGCGGATGATCGGAGTGTCGTCGCCCGGGTAGTCGTACTTCGACAGCAGTTCGCGGACCTCCATCTCGACCAACTCGATCAGCTCTTCGTCCTCAACCGCATCGCACTTGTTCAGGAAAACCACAATGTACGGCACGCCGACCTGGCGGGCGAGCAGCACGTGCTCTTTGGTCTGCGGCATCGGACCATCGGTGGCCGCGACCACGAGGATTGCGCCGTCCATCTGCGCCGCGCCCGTGATCATGTTCTTGATGTAGTCCGCGTGGCCGGGGCAATCGACGTGCGCATAGTGCCGGTTCGGCGTCTCATACTCCACGTGCGAGGTCGCGATGGTAATGCCGCGCTCGCGCTCTTCGGGAGCGTTGTCGATTGTGTCGAACGAACGGAACGTGTTCTTCGGGTTGTGCTTCGAGAGCACCTTTGTGATTGCGGCGGTCAGCGTCGTTTTGCCGTGATCGATGTGGCCGATCGTGCCGATGTTGACGTGCGGTTTGGACCGGTCGAACTTTTCCTTACCCATAAAAAACTCTCCTCAACAAAAGTTGCTACAAATTCGATTGTGAACTCAGCTACTTGCTGTCCTTGCCCTGCACCTTGGCGATGATCTCTTCCGAGACTGAGCGGGGCGCCTCTTCGTACTGCTTGAACTGCATCGAGTAGTTCGCCCGGCCCTGCGTAGACGACCGCATATGGGTGGCATACCCGAACATCGTGCTCAGCGGAACCGAAGCCTGAATGGCCTGCGTGCCGCCCACCATCTCCATGCCCTCGATCCGTCCCCGGCGCGAGTTCAGATCGCCGATGATCGTGCCCATATATTCCTCGGGCACCGTCACCTCAACCGACATGATCGGCTCAAGCAGCACCGGCTTGGCCTTCTTTGCGGCTTCCTTGAACGCCATCGATCCGGCGATCTTGAACGCCATTTCGTTCGAGTCGACGTCGTGGTAGCTGCCGTCGTAGAGCGAGACCTTGATGTCGACCATCTCGTATCCGGCCAGTACGCCACGCTGCATCGCGTCCTGGATGCCCTGGTCGATCGGCTTCACATACTCCTTCGGGATCGAGCCGCCCTTGGTGTCGTTGGTGAACTCGTAGCCTTTGCCCGGCTCGTTCGGCGAAATGCGGATCTTGCAGTGGCCGTAGTTGCCCGAACCGCCCGTCTGCCGGATGTATTTACCTTCAGCGTCCGAGTTCGACCGGATCGTCTCGCGGTAGTTGACCTGCGGCTTGCCGACGTTCGCCTCGACCTTGTACTCGCGCATCATGCGATCGACAATGATCTCAAGGTGCAGCTCGCCCATGCCGGCGATGATCGTCTGGCCCGAATCGATATCCGTCCGCACGTTGAAGGTTGGGTCTTCCTGCGCGAGCTTCGACAGCGCCACGCCCATTTTTTCCTGATCGGCCTTGGTCTTCGGCTCAACCGCGACCTCGATGACCGGTTTCGGAAAGTCGATCGATTCAAGCACAACCGGCTTCTTGTCCGTGCAGATCGTGTCGCCCGTGACCAGGTTCTTCAAGCCAACCGCCGCACAGATATCTCCGGCAAGAATCTCTGTGATCTCTTCGCGCTTGTTCGCGTGCATCTTTAGCAGACGGCCGATACGCTCCGTCTTGCCTGTGCGCGGGTTCAGCACCGAGTCGCCCGTCTTCAACTGCCCCGAATACACCCGGATGAAAATCAGCTGCCCAACGAACGGGTCGGTCATAATCTTGAAACCCAGCGCGGAGAACGGCTCGGCGTCATCGGCCTTGCGGATGATCTCCTCCTCCATGTTGTCGGGGTTGTGCCCGATCATGGGAGGAATATCGAGCGGGCTCGGCAGGTAATCGACTACCGCGTCGAGCAGCGTCTGTACACCCTTGTTCTTGAACGATGAGCCGCAGAGTACAGGGAAGATATTCATCGCGATAGTAGCTTTGCGAATGCCTGCCTTAAGCTGCTCTTCAGTCGGCTCTTCACCCTCCAGGAACAGGTTCAAGACCTCGTCATCCGAATCCGCCACCGCCTCGATCAACGCATGACGCGCTTCTTTGGCTGTCTCAAGCAGCGTCGCCGGAATCTCTTCCACCGAGTACTCCGCGCCCATCGTCTCGTCGTGCCAAAGGATTGCCTTCATCGTTACCAGATCCACCACGCCGGCAAACTTCGCTTCCGCGCCAATGGCAATATTGATCGGGATCGCCCGAGCGCCCAGCCGGTCGCGAATGGTTTTGGTCGCGTACACCGCGTCCGCGCCCGCCTTGTCCATCTTGTTGATAAAGCAAATACGCGGAACCTTATACTTGTCCGCTTGCCGCCACACTGTCTCCGACTGCGGCTGTACCCCGGCGACCGCGTCGAAGCAGGCCACTGCGCCGTCTAGCACCCGCAGCGAACGCTCGACCTCGGCGGTAAAGTCAACGTGCCCCGGCGTATCGATGATGTTGACGCGGATGTTCTTCCAGGTGCAGGTCGTCGCGGCGGACGTAATCGTAATGCCACGCTCCTGCTCTTGCTCCATCCAGTCCATGGTCGCCGTACCCTCATGCACCTCGCCGATACGGTGCGTGATGCCCGTATAGAACAGGATGCGTTCGGTCGTCGTTGTCTTTCCGGCGTCGATGTGCGCCATGATCCCGATGTTCCGGCAACGATTTAGAGGTGTAGTGCGTGGCACGGTCGTATCTCTCATCTGCGGGGCTAAACCCGCGGGCTTTCACTTTCAACTAGCAACTTCTACCTGGAAACTTTCCTACCAGCGATAATGCGCAAACGCCTTGTTCGCCTCGGCCATGCGGTGAACGTCTTCTTTCTTCTTCATCGCCGCGCCACGCCCATTCGCCGCGTCCAGCAGCTCGGCCGTCAGTTTCTCGACCATGCCCTTCTCGCCCCGAGCCCGGCCATATGTCACCAGCCAACGGATCGCCAAGGACGTGCGCCGCTCCGGCAGCACTTCAATCGGCACCTGGTAGTTCGCGCCGCCCACGCGCCGGCTCTTTACCTCAAGTAGCGGCTTGCAATTCTCGATGGCCTTCTTGAACAGCTTCAAGGCCTCATCGCCGCCCTTCTGCTCCAAATTCGTCATGGCAGTGTAGAAAATGCCCTGCGCCGTCGACTTCTTGCCACCCCACATCATGGAGTTCACGAACTTCGTCACCAGGGTCGAGCTGTACACCGGGTCCGGTGCCACTTCACGCTTCGCAATGTAACCTTTTCTAGGCATTCTCTCTCGTCTTCCTTCAGGGCCGTAGACCTCTCAAGCCGCTGAACCTAATTCTTTCAACATACAACTGAAACTTACTTACCCGCCGCAGCCTTCGGGCGCTTCGCCCCATACTTCGACCGGCTCTGCATCCGCTTGGCCACGCCCACCGAATCGAGCGTGCCGCGCACCACGTGGTACCGAACACCCGGCAAATCCTTCACACGCCCACCGCGGATCAGCACGATCGAGTGCTCCTGCAAATTATGCCCGATGCCCGGAATGTAGGTCGTGACCTCGATCCCGTTGGTCAAACGAACGCGTGCCACTTTGCGCAGTGCCGAGTTCGGCTTCTTCGGGGTCTGCGTGTACACGCGGGTGCAGACGCCGCGCCGCTGGGGCGATCCCTGCAACGCCGGACTCGCGGTCTTATAACGGGTGGGCGTTCTGCCCTGCTTGACGAGCTGATGAAACGTAGGCACTGAAGCTCCTTCACATACTGCTCAAACTTTGCCAGCCGCTCGCCGAAGGTCGTCGCACTTACGCTCTACGCGCAAAATAATGAGGACGCTGAAGCGCCTCGTGCGAAGAATCCTCCTGCTTCGCGTCTGAAAACTACATGACCCAGACGAAAACAGTCGACGGTGACCGAGCGTTCTTTCTGTACGTCGGGAAAGAAGCCAGCTCCGTTTCGCTGTCCCGGCCCGTATAGCCCATACCAAGGTGGAGGGTATCACAGGCACGATTGCGATAGGCCACAACCAATTTCGGTTGCGGTAAACATCTCTTGTATCCAGTGTAGCGCAGAGCACGCGGTGAACGGTGTCTGGCTGGGCTTTTCTCTGCCCAAAACGGCGCTAGTTGCCAGCGACGCATTCCGGATACTCGCGGAACCTTCTAAAGGTATCAAGCACACGGCCCCGCGTCAACCCCACCGTACACGAAATGCCGTGCTAGCCTGCTGAAATGCGATCCGCTTCCGCCCTTACCCTGCTTCTTGCCGTCACAGGCACCCTCGCCCTTGCACAAGCTGCCCCCAAAGCCGTAGATCCCAAGATCGCCGCCCTCCTCGAAGATCTCCGCAAAACCCGCGCCCCCCAGCAGGCCGCCATCTCCCCCGACGGTACCACCGTCGCCTGGACGGCCCGCTCTACCACCGAGACAGCTCTGTACCTTTCCTCCGCTAACGGCATTACGATCAAAGATCGCCTCATCGAGGTTGCGCCAAAAACGGTCAACTGTGCCAATACCCTTCCTGTCTGGTCCCCCGACGGCAATACCCTTGCCTTTATCTCTAATTGCACCGAAGAGGCCAACGGACAAACTCAACTATTCCTATGGAATAAAGGCACTGGCAAAGTTCGTCAGCTTACCCATATGACTGGCTCCATCGAAGCCCCAGCCTGGTCTCCCGACGGTAGATCGATTGCCTTCCTATACGTCGAAAACGCCACCCGCACCGCCGGTGCCCTCGACGCCATGAAGCCCCCCGCCGGCGTCATCGGCGAAGACGGCGTTGAAGTACAGCGCGTCTACGGCGTAAGTTCTACGAGCGGCAATGGTCAGTGGCTAACACCCACCAACCTCCACGTCTATGAGTTTAATTGGTCACAGGGCGGAGACATTGCCTTTGTCGCTGCTCAACCGCCAGGCGAAAACACGTGGTGGATTGCAAAGCTATATACCAGACGGCTAGGCGCGATTGCACAGTGTATGGATATAGCTGAAGGCTGCGATTACAACGGTCCCCCAACCAGAGACGCCTCGGTCGTGCTTGATCCTGTAACCGTCTCCGGCCCCCTCCACAATCTCCAGATCGCCGTCCCCCGCTACTCCCCCGACGGCACCCAAATCGCCTTCATCGGCGGACTCATGTCCGACCAGGGTGCCACCGGCGGCGACATCTACCTCATCCCCTCCACAGGCGGCACCCCCAAAAACCTCACCCCCAACCGCCCCGCCTCCCCCGTCTTCCTCCACTGGGTCGACAATGCCAAACTCGGCTTCACCGAACACCTCGGCGGCTCCTCCCGCATCGCCGTCCTCGACATCACCTCCGGCCAGGACATCCCCGGCGTTGGCCTCACCCTCCCCGAATCCATTGGCGCAGGCGCCCTCGCCATGAGCGTCTCCACCTCGCGCTCCTCCCGCGCCGTCGCCTTCATCCGCTCCTCGTTCAACCGCGCGCCCGAGGTCTGGGCCGGCGACCTCGACAACCTACACCAGATCTCCCACCTCAACGACGCCCTCAAGCCATCCTGGGGCAAGACCGAAGACATCACCTGGAGCAGCAACCAACCGACCGGCAACTTCAAAGTCCAGGGCTGGCTCCTCTACCCCGCCAACTACGATCCCTCCAAAAAGTACCCGCTCCTCACCTTCGTCCACGGAGGCCCCTCCTCCGCCGTCGTCCCTCGCTGGCCCGGAGCCGGCTACGGCGAAGCGCCCTTCTCCGCCATGGGCTACTTCGTCTTTATGCCCAACCCCCGCGGCTCCTACGGCCAGGGCGAAGCCTTCACCCAGGCCAACGTGAAAGACTTCGGCTACGGCGACCTCCACGACATCGAAGCCGGCATCGACACCCTTGAAAAACGTCTCCCCATCGACCGCGACCGCGAAGCCCTCACCGGCTGGAGCTACGGCGGCTTCATGACCATGTTCGCCGTCACCCAAACCACCCGCTTCCACGCCGCCGTGGCCGGGGCTGGCATCTCCAACTGGAAGAGCTACTACGGCGAAAACTCCATCGACCAGTGGATGACTCCCTTCTTCGGCGCAAGCGTCTACGACGACCCTGCCGTCTACGCCAAAAGCTCCGCCATCGAGTTCATCAAAAAGGTCAAAACCCCCACCCTCGTCGTCGTCGGCGACCGCGACGGCGAGTGTCCCGCGCCCCAAAGCTACGAGTTCTGGCACGCCCTCCGCGCCGAAGGCGTCAAAACCCAGCTCGTCGTCTACCCCAACGAAGGCCATGCCTTCCGCGATCCCGCCCACCGCGCCGACGTCCTCACCCGCGCCCTCGACTGGTTCGCTAACGAAATGCCCGCGAAATAATCTGCAGATGCAGCGGCGTCTTACGTTTGTCGTTGCGCTTGCCCTTCTTGTCTGTCATTCCCGAAGGGAACTGCGTCCATCGTTGCCGTTGCTCTTGCCGTCCTTGTTTGTCATTCCCGAAGGGAATCTGCGTCTGCTTTCGCCGTGCTCTTGCTGGACAAACGCCCCGCATTTGCTTCCCCTTCCCCCACCTTCTACACTTAGACCAAGATATCCAGCGGTAGCTGTAAGACCGTGCGGCCGTTCGTTCGCGCCACGCGGGGAGGTTGAATGCGTCGGTTCGCTACGTTTCTCGTTCTAATGTTGTTTTCCGTTCCCCTTGGCATCTCCATCACCGGTTGCGCGAAGAAGACGACCGTCACCTACTGCAACGCCAGCACCGGCGCGGGCGTCCAGGTGGGTCAGCTGAACCACATCGTTCTTCAGCCCATCATCTATGGCATCTCGCTCAACTACGGTCAGATCGGCCAGGTCAGTAATCCAACCGGCACCGACTGCCAGGGCAACAGCGTCTCCGTCAGCACCTACACCTATTCCACGCGCGACATCTCCATCGTCGATGTGAACCCCGCCACTGGTGCGCTCTGCGCTGGCTCCTGGAACCGCAAGCTCAACGTCATCCCCGACTACACCGTCTGCACCCCGCCCGCCACGCCAAGCGCCGCCAACTCCGTCACCTACATCACCGCCGAGGCCAGTGGCGTCACCTCAAATCCCATTCCGGTCTACATCCACCCAGTCGTCACCAGCATCGTGCTCGGCACTCCCAGCACAAACTGCGGCACCGACCCCACCTCCAACTGCTGCCCACTCGCCGCCAACAACACCATCACCGCGCCCGCCTACTCCGGCAACTCCTGCATCTCCCAAACCGGCACCGGCCAGCTCGTCGCTCGCGTCTTTGGCCAGAGCACCCGCACCGATCCGGTCACCGGCCTTCCCATTCCCAACAACATCAGCTGCCAGGTAGGACACCTCGTCTTCGCCGCCCAGAATCCCACCATCGTCTCCATCGACGAGAACGGAGTCGCCACCGCCCAGCAGCCCGGCTCCACGGTCATCAACGCCAGCGTGGCCAATGCCGGTAGCTCCGCAGGCTTCTTCTCCACTTGCCCCCCCGCCAGCATCACGCTCAACGTCCCCAACACCACGTCTACCAACATCACCGTCAACCAGAACTTCTCCCAGCCCCTCGTCGCCACCGTGGTCGACACCAACGGCAAAACCCTTACCGGCCTCACGCTCGAATACGTCTCCACCACCCCCACCACCATCCCGGTCGCCTCAAACGGCATCGTCACCCCCACCTTCCCCGGCGGAGCCTCCATCACCGCCATCTGCCAACCACCCAGCTGCAACCCCGCGCCATTCAACCAAATCGGCCTCTTCAACAACGGCAAACCCGTCACCTCCAATCCCATCGGCGTCTCCACTCCGGGCACCAACAGCACCCTGCTCTACATCGCCAGCACCGGCTCCCGCTACCTTGTGCCCGTGGACTTCACCACCTCCACCCTCGGCACCCCCGTCCAGTTGCCCTACGCGCCCAACTCCATGGTCATCAGCCAGGACGGCAGCTCCATCTACATGGGCAGCGACACCGAACTGATGGTCTTCAACGCCAATGCCGACAGCATCACGCGGGAAGACATCACCCTTCCCGGCACCGTCCTCGGCGTCTCTCCCGACAACTCCACAGTCGCCGTCACCGATCCCGCCCGCAAAGTTGTGTATCTCGCCTCTACCTCCGCGAACGGCAACATCGTCACCCAATACGGCGGCGTCGGCACCCACGCCCAATGGACGCCCGACTCGCAGACTGTCTACATCACCGCCGGCAACCAGCTCCTCGTCTATTCCCAGTTCACCGGCTGGAATAACATCGCGCCCCCGGTTAGCCCGCTTGATGTCGCCGTCACCGTACCCAGCGTGGGCGCCTACTTCGCCGGAGCCTCCACCACCGCCGTCAGCTACTGTGCTGCCAGCACTCCCACCACGACCAACGGCCAGACTACCGTCGTCAACACCTTCGACCCCAACGCCGACCACAACGCCGCCGCCACCGATCGCATCGCCGCCACCAACGACGGCCATCACATCCTTGGCGCGTCCGCCGCGAACAAGACCCTGAGTGACCTCTTCGTCACTCTGCCCACCGGCCCCTGCCCCACCACCGGCGGTCTCCAGTTCAACTCCGTCGCCAGCACGATCGCGCTCCCCGCAATCGCTCCTACGGCGATCACCAGCGTACAGCCCACGTCTGACTCGACCGCCGCGGTCGTCACGTATACCGGCACCGGCGGTATCCTCCCCGCCTACAAACCGAGTACCGCCGGCACTGCCACTCCCGGCACCCTCACCAACATCCCCCTCTCCGGCACTGCCACCGCTCCCGTCGCTGGCGTCTGGAGCACCGACAACCTCACCTTCTTCGCCGGCACGTCGGGCGACAATCTCGTCCACCTCATTACCCGCGCCTCTGCCTCAGCCGCGCTCACCGACTCGAAGAGCATCTCCCCCGCTCTTCCAGCGCTGACCGGCGGCGGCATCGCCACCCCGAACCTCCTCGTCCAGCACCCGCGCAAAACGACCTAGAGCACCGTCGCAGTTGTATAAAATGCTTTTGCATTTCTGGTTTGTCATTCCCGAAGGGAATCTGCGTTTTGCGCTTTCGACCATGCGAACTGTTCTAAATCGTTGTAACAATGTTTTGTCTGGAGGTCCGCTTGCTCCGCTTTTCGCGCTTTGTTCTCGCCGCTTCCCTCGCCGCCGCCCTCTGCACCGCGGCCTCTGCCCAAGACCTCGCCAGCTTCGAAAAGCGCACCACCGTCAAAGTCCTCCCCAACGGCCTCACCCTCATCGTCTGCGAACGGCCCGAAGCCCCCGTCTTCTCCTTCTTCACAGAAGTTGACGCGGGCTCGGCCGACGATCCCCAGGGCGCGTCCGGCCTCGCTCATATGTTCGAGCACATGGCCTTCAAAGGCTCCACCGAGATCGGCACCACCGATTACCCCGCAGAGAAGCTCGCCCTCGCCAAAGTCGAAACAACCTACGCCGCCTATGACGCCGAGTTCCGCAAGCGCGTCGGGCAGGACCCCGCCACACTCGCCACCCTCAAGAAATCCTTCGAAGACGCTCAGGCCGAAGCCCAGAAGTTTGTCATCCCCAACCAGTTCGCCGAGATCGCCGAACAGAACGGCGCGGTGGGCATCAACGCCTCCACCTCCGAAGACTCCACACAATACTTCTGGGCCATGCCATCGAACCGCCTTGAACTTTGGGCCTACCTCGAAAGCCAGCGCATCGGCCATCCCGTCCTCCGCGAGTTCTACAAAGAGCGCGACGTCGTGCAGGAAGAGCGCCGGATGCGCATCGACTCTTCCCCCACCGGCCGCATGATCGAGCAGTTCCTCGCCGCCGCCTACGTCGCCCACCCTTACGGTCGCTCCGGCGTTGGCTGGGAGAGCGAGCTTTCGCAGATCACCGCCACCGAAGCCGAGGCCTTCCACAAGAAGTATTACGTCCCCGCCAACATCGTCATCGCCGTCGTTGGCGACGTGAAAGCCAGCGAAGCCATGCCGATCCTCGAGAAGTACTTCGCTCCCATCCCCGCCGGCCCCAAGCCTGAGGCCATGACCACCATCGAGCCGCCCCAGAAATCCGAACGCTCCGTCGTCCTCCGCGACGCCGCGCAACCCTTCTACATCGAGGGCTACCACAAGCCAGACTATCGCGATCCCGACGACGCGGTCTACGACGCTATCTCCGACATCTTCTCGAATGGCCGCACCGCCCGCCTCTACCGCTCGCTCGTCCGCGACCAGCGCATCGCCCAGACCGCCGCCGGCTTCTCCGGCTTCCCCGGCGAAAAGTTCCCCGGCATGTTCGCCGTCTACGCCGTCCCACTCCCCGGCCACACCGACGACGAGATGCGCGCCGCCATCGAAAAAGAACTCGACCGCCTCAAGACCGAAGACGTCTCCGACGCCGAGCTCGACCGCTTCCGCACCCGCGCCAAAGCCGACATGCTCCGCGGCCTCGGCGACAACGACGGCCTCGCCCACTCCCTCGCCGAGTACCAGCTCCGCTTCGGCGACTGGCGGCAGATGTTCCGCGAACTCGACCGCATCGACAAAGTCACCAAAGCCGACATCCGCCGCGTCGCCAACAAAACCTTTGTTGCGAGCAACCGCACCAGCGCCCGCATCGAGACCATCACCCCCGCGGCTACGCCCCCACCCGTCCCCACCGGCAAAGGAGGCACCCAATGATCCGCCTTTCTTGTTTGTCATTCCCAAAGGGAATCTGCGTCTTCCTCGCTGCCGCCACGCTTACAGCCCAATCCCCCCAGCCCTGGAAGACCATCCCCACCCCGCCACTCCACGCCTTCCACCCCATCCAGCCCAAACGCATCACCCTCTCCAACGGCCTCACCCTCCTCCTCGAAGAAGACCGCGAACTCCCCTTCATCTCCGGCCGCATCCTCATCCGAGGCGGCAGCCGCGACGAACCCGCCGCCAAAGTCGGCCTCGTCTCGCTCTATGGCAGCACCTGGCGCACCTCCGGCACCGCCACCATCACCGGCGACACCCTCGACGACCAGCTCGACAGCAAAGCCGCCACCGTCGAAACCACCGGCGGACTCGCCACCACCTCCATCCGCTGGTCCAGCCTCAAAGGCGACTTCGACACGACCTTCGCCACCGCGCTCGACCTCCTCCTCCACCCAGACTTCAAACAAGACAAGCTCTCCCTCGCCCGCCGCCGCCTCGAAGCCGGCATCGCCCGCCGCAACGACGACGCCGCCGGTATCGCCGGACGCGAGTCCACCAAACTTGTCTACGGCGCAAACAGCCCCTACGGCCGCGAAGCCGAATACAGCACGGCCGAAGCCGTCACCCTCGCCGATCTCCAGGCGTGGCACGCCCGCACCGTCGCGCCCAACAATATGATCGTCGCCGTTTCGGGCGACTTCGACACTGCCACCATGGAAGCGAAGCTCCGCAAAGCCTTCGAGCCACTCACCAAAGGCCCCGCATTCGTCCCCACCAAAGTCGACTTCCCCGGCCCTACCCCCGGCGTCTACTTCGCCGACAAGACCGACGTCGACCAGTCGAACGTCTACATCGTCGGCCTCGGCACCCGCCAGGACAACCCCGACCTCTACGCCCTCGACGTCATGAACCAGATCTTCTCCGGCGGCTTCAGCTCCCGCGTCGTCCAGAACGTCCGCACCAAGCTCGGCCTCGCCTACGACGTGGGCGGCAGCTTCGGCGCGTCCTACGACCACCCCGGCATGTTCTACGTCGGCGCGGGCACCAAGAGCGAGTCCACCGTCGAAGCCACCAAAGCCATGCTCGCCGAGATCGGCCGCCTCAAAACCGTTCCCCCCACCCCCGTCGAGCTCCAGCGCGCCAAAGACCAGGTCCTCAACGGCTTCATCTTCAACTACGACTCCCCCGAAAAGGTCCTCGGCGAACAAGTCACCCTAGCCTTCTACGGCTACCCCGCCGACTTCCTCGAACGCTACCGCATCGGCATCGACAAAGTCACCGCCGCCGACGTCTCCCGCGTCGCCAACAAATACATTGACGAGTCCAAACTCGCCACCGTCGTCGTCGGCAACGCCGCCCAGTTCACCCCTCCCCTCACCGCCCTCGGCAAAGTCACCCCGCTGGACATCGCCATCCCACCCATGCCAAAGAAGTAAGCCGCCCCACTTTCACCCTAAAGCCACGTTGGGCCTCTGCTATGCTTTGGATGTTCGTTCTTATAAAGATGTCCTGATATCATGATCCGTCAGTTGCCTGGAGATCGTATGCGTACTCTTGTCACACGAGTCTTGTCTGTCTGCCTTGTACTTTTAACCGGTTGTCATCCTACATTTACAGGGACGACCGCACCTCGTGACGGCAATGGCAACGGGCCCAGCGCACCTGCTGGTCAGGCACAAATTACCTCGGCTAGTCCAGCTTCTGTAATTGCGGGGACCGGCGACTTCACGCTAACTGTAAGCGGTCTTTATTTTCTGCCGACTACATCCGTAATGTGGGACAACACAGTCCTTACTACAACCTATGTTTCTTCCAGCACACTCACCGCAAAGGTTCCCGCTGCGCTGATTGCAAGGCCTACAACAATTTCGATTGTACCCACTCCAATACTTTCATTCAACTTCGGCATAACTTATACCTCGACCGTCGCGCCGGCGAGCGGAAATAAGGCCTTTTCAATAACAAAGGTCGCCGTCGCCGCAAACGATCTTGAATGGGACTCGATCAGTCAAAGATTCTACGTGTCCGTAGGAAGCACAAATGGAATCAACGCCAACAGCATTGCGACCCTAAATCCTCAAACCGCTGGCTTAGATTCCTTTAGCCCCACCGGCAGCCAACCGGTCAAGCTAGCCATCTCCGCCGATGACGCCTATCTCTACGCTGGATTGGACAGCATCGGTTCGGTGCGCCGTTACACCCTACCTGCCGTTCAATCCGACATCGACATCCCACTCGGTTCAGACACCCGCGGTTCTTACTATGCCATCGACATACAACCGCAACCAGGTAGCTCTCGCTCCTTTGCAGTCTCCCGTGGTCTCGTCGGGATCAGTCCGCGGGAACAAGGCGGAATAACCATCTACGATGATTCTGTAGCTCGCCCGCAATTCGTTCCTGGCTCCAATCAAGGACCAGGCCCGATTGACTCGCTGGCTTGGAATCCCAGTGGACTCAGCTTATATGGCATTGATAATGAAACTTCTGGATCTGGCGTCTTTTTCTTGGCTGTCAGTTCAGCCGGCGTCCAACTTCAATCACAGGCACAAATCTATGGGTACGGAAATAGCATCCATTTCGAACCAATCACAGGCTATCTGTATAAGGATGGAGGCGCAATCATCGATCCAACGACTGGTGCGATCGT
This sequence comes from Acidobacteriaceae bacterium, assembly GCA_965277085.1. Taxonomy (GTDB): domain Bacteria; phylum Acidobacteriota; class Terriglobia; order Terriglobales; family Acidobacteriaceae; genus Edaphobacter. The sequence continues at coordinate 2,453,631 of OZ255708.1, read as the reverse complement.
AGGCCGCTTCCCTCTTACCGCAGTCCAGGGTGGTTTCAATGGCAATCCCGTGATGGTGCCGGATGGCAAACTGAACATTGCCTACTTTGCTGGTCAAACTGTTAGCGGCGGTACAGGCAACTACGTTATTGAGGCATTCGACCTTACGCATTTCACCCTGCTTGGTTCTATCCCAATTGCTGGTATGTCTGGAACTCCTTCAAAGATGGTTCGCTGGGGAGACAATGGACTCGCAATCCTTACTGACGATGTCAGCTCCGGTGCAAACGGGAAGGGCATTCATCTTGTTAGCGGTGGCTTCGTTACTTCTCCCGCACCATAGTGTATGCCGAATCGGATCGATGTCTTTGAGTATGACCGGGTTCTACTAACCAATCGGAGTCGCTACGTTACTTCGGTCGGTACAGCGTACGAGTATTCGCTAACGGGAATGACGATGCCGGTCGCCATTAGAAGCCTTTTGCTGAAGCATAAGCCCGGCCGGTACCGTGAGAAAATCGACAGCTATGGACAAAGCATTCGCCATCGCCATCATGGCCGCCGGCAAAGGCACCCGCCTCAAAAGCAAGCGCCCCAAAGTCCTCCACGAGATCGGCGGCCAGGCCCTACTGCTCCACGTCATCGCCGCCGCCCGCCAGGTCGTCCCGGCCGAGAACATCTATTGCATCGTCGGCCATGAAGCCGCCCGCGTTCAAGCCGCCGTCGCCTCCACCGGCGTCCAGTTCGTCCTCCAGGCCGAGCAGCGCGGCACCGGCCACGCCCTCCAACAGGTCAAAGCCCACTTCGCCGCCACCGGCCAAACACCCCCCGAACACCTCCTCGTGCTCTCCGGCGACGTTCCCCTCATCCGCCCCGAGACCATCGAAGCCGTCCGCGCCACCCATCTCGCCGAACGCGCTGCCATGACCATCCTCACCGCCGTTCCGCCCGACCCGACCGGCTATGGCCGCGTCCTTCGTAAGGAAAGCGGCCGCCCCGAGGTCACCGCTATCGTCGAGCAAAAATCCCTTCGCCCCGACCAGCTCGACGCCCCTGAGATCAACTCCGGCATCTACTGCTTCGAGACCGCCAAGCTCTTCCCCAAGCTCGACCTCCTATCCACTGACAACGCCCACGGCGAGTTCTACCTGACCGACGTCGCCGCCCTGCTCGTGGCCGACGGGGAGCGCGTCGTCGCCGTCCAGGCCGAGAGCGTCGACGAAGTCCTCGGCGCAAACACCATCGCCGAGATGATGCACCTCGACGCCGCCATGCGCCTCAGCACCGCCCGCCGCCTCATGGCCGGGGGCGTCACCCTCTTCCGCCCCGACACCTGCGTCATCGATTCCACCGTTGAAGTAGGCCCCGATACCACCATCGAACCCTTCGTCCAGCTCCTCGGCACCACCCGCATCGGCACAGAATCTCGCATCCGCTCCTTCTCCGTCATCCAGGACTCCACCCTCGGCGACCACGTCCTCGTCCGCCACGGCTGCATCCTCGACCACGCCGAAGTCGCCGACGGCGCAATCCTCGGCCCCTACGCCCATCTCCGCCCCGAAAGCCGCATCGGCGAAGGCGCGCACGTCGGCAACTTCTGCGAAACAAAAAAGATTACCCTCGGCAAGGGATCGAAAGCTAACCACCTCACCTATCTCGGCGACGCCGTCATCGGCGACGGCGTCAACGTTGGCGCGGGCGTCATCACCTGCAACTACGACGGCGTGAACAAGCACCTCACCACCATAGGCGACGGCGCCTTCATCGGCTCCGACTCCACCCTCGTCGCCCCCGTCACCGTCGGTGCGGGTGCCTACGTCGCCGCTGGCAGCTGCATCACCAAAGAAGTCCCCGACGGCGCCCTCGCCATCGGTCGCAGCCACCAAACAGTAAAAGAAGGCTGGGCCACCGCCCGCCGCCGGACCAAAACGAAACCCTAAACACCACGGGGGGTATGAAATTGTGTAACAACCTTGAGACGTGCTACTATTCTTCATAGACGGGCGAGACCATCCGCAGTCGACGATTTCCGGTGATCGCTCACCTACAGCGGACCGGCACAAGTTGCGTCACTGGCCTCCCGGCATGAGTGGAAGCATTCATGCCGTCCTTTTTGCTCCCGTGACAGCCAGCTTATACTGAAATCATGAAGAAGTGGATTGGATGCATGGCCCTCGGCCTCGCCACCCTCGTCGCCTCCGCCCAGTGGTCGAACCCCGCCGACGACGTCCCCGCCTACAACGCCACCGCCCCCGTCAAACCCCTCGCCCCGGTCCAAAGCGGCGCGCAGCTCACCGGCCCCTACTTCACTCACCCTTATCAGGTCACCGCCTACAAGATGGCCGCGAAGATCCCCAACGTCCTGCACCAGCAGCCCTGCTATTGCCGCTGCGACCGCGAGATGAACCACAACAGCCTCCACAGCTGCTTCGAAGGCACCCACGGCGCGGCCTGCTCCACCTGCATGCGCGAAGCCGTCTACGCCTACCAGCAGACGAAAAAAGGCCGCACCCCCGCCCAAATCCGCACCGGCATCGAGCGCGGCGAGTGGCAAGCCGTCGACCTCGAAAAGGCCGCCCTCTAAATGCCCACAACCGCTTTCCCCACCAGCGGCTGGCTCTTCTGGGCCCTCCTCTCCGCCGGGTTCGCCGCCGCCACCGCCCTCCTCGCCAAAGTCGGCATCGCCGGCGTGGACTCCAACCTCGCCACCGCCATTCGCACCACCGTCATCCTCGTCTTCACCTGGGCCATCGCCATCGGCCTCGACAAGCATCAGGGCCTAGCTCATATCGGCCGCCGCAGCTGGCTCTTCCTCGTCCTCTCCGGCATCGCCACCGGCCTCTCCTGGCTCTGCTACTTCCGCGCCCTCCAGCTCGGGCCGGCCTCGAGCGTCGCCCCCGTCGACAAGCTCAGCGTCCTCCTCGTCATCCTCTTCGCCGCCCTCTTCCTCGGCGAAAAGCTCACCCTGATCAAAATAGCGGGCGGCTCCCTCATCGCAATCGGGGCCGTCCTCATCGCCTTCGCCTAAGGCCTACCTTCTGTTTGTCATTCCCAAAGGGCATTTGCGTCGGCGCCTTCAACCCTCTCCATGATTTGGCTGGCTACAAACTCAACGCCCCCATTTCACTCAGAGCTTGCTGGATCGCCTTTTCCGGCACCCCATGCGCCATCAGCCTCCGGCTAAGCTCTTCAACCGTGCTGTCTTTCGTCCGGTCGGCTTCCATCTGCGCCAGATGCTGCCGAAGCCCTTGGGAGATATAGGCGCGGATCAGCGCTTGGTAGCCACCCATTCCCAACGTAGGCGCGACCTCTTTCAAATCCTCAATCACATGGTCCGGAAGCCTTAGCGAGATCAGCGTCATCGGTTTGTTCGGCTGCATGTTGCGCTTGATCCGTTCATTCATCTTCATAACGTCTCCTTTCCGCCGCCACCGCTACACGCGCGGAGATGATGCGGAGTACATCGTGTTCCCGTTCCACATGGACGACGTAGAGCAACTTATAATCAGTCACCACGCCGATGCACGCCTGTCGAGTCTCGTTAGGCGTACTCGCGTCTTCATAGCAAGCAAACTGATCGAGGAAAGCCTCCCGCGCCTGCTCAAACCGCACATCGTGACGCTGAATGTTCTTCGCGGCTTTGTCACTGTCCCAGACGAAGTCCTGCCCGCTCAGCGTCGAGAACACGTCCATATAGCTAGTGTATATACACCGCCACGAACATACAATCGGAAGCTCATAGCGTTATACTGACAGTAGTTCTTTGCAACGCTCCAACGCATCGTCCAACCAGCTCCACATGGGGGCGTCACGGCTTCGACGGGATTGCTTGTGGCAGAGAGGCATGCCGGGGTGGGTACACCCGTAATCGCGCCCAAAACTATAAGTGCCGAACCTCAGTTCGCTCTTGCTGCCTAATTAGTTAGACAGCCGATCGCTCCAGCTTCGCCTACGGGCCGGTACCGATCGTCGCACAGTAGGCTGGTCCCAACTGCTCCGTCTGCGCGGAAGGGACAAGATCGATCAGACTGGCCACCGGCGCATCTTCGCCCGTTCTAAGTTCCGGTGGCGAGACCAAATGAACACTGGGAAAAGCATGAACGCTCTCTGTTGTCGGTAGTTTCGGACGCGGGTTCGACTCCCGCCGCCTCCACCACTTAAGTGTGCGTCTTAGACGATTGTGCAACACAAGTATTGAATCTGTTTTGACCTGTGGGTCAGTGCATAGCTAAATTCACCCGCATTTCCTCGGCGAGGGAGATAGCGTCATGCTCGTCTACGTAGATCAAAACTTCTTAAGCACCTGTGCCATCACACCAAAGTGGATCGATGTCATAGTCGAAGCGCGGGCTGCAGGGTCCGTAACGATTGTGCTGTCCATTACACACTTTTACGAGATAGCCAAATCTAAAGTGGAACTTAGAGAGGATATTCTTGCTCTTATCGCGCAAATTCAGCCATCCTGGGCCCTTGAGCGGGCGGACCTTCAACTGCGAGAGTTCGTAAATGCCTGGGATCTATTCTGGGCGGGAGAGCCCTATGAGTTCGCGGCCATTGGGACACTGGATCAGGCATCCGCCACACTGCATGGTGTTTCTCAACATCATCACCCTGAAGTGACGGTACAAGAGCACGTGAAGGTTTTCACTCAACGGCAGGCGGTAATTGAGTATGAGGCCTCTTTCGATCAACTTCAGGGTGCAGCGAACCTCAACCGGATTGCACACAAAAACGGGACTATGGGGACCTACAGCTCTAGAACAGCTTTGGACATGAAATTTGCCGCTGTTATGTGCGCGCGGGTTGAAAAAGACGGCGAGCCTGAAGAAGTCTATAAGCTATCGAGTGAGATATTGCAGCGTCAGCCGCTAGCTACACAGATTGAAGTTTTCGTGTATTGGGGTCTTATGAAAAGCCTCAGATGCTATCAAGTAGAGGGCGCTATGACAACTCAGCTCTATAACACTTCGGCCATACTCGACCGAAACCGGTCCATAGACAGGCAGCACGCGGTGATCGCTTTGGCTTTTTGTGATGTATTCGTTACGGACGACAAGGACCTGATCCGGCGCTGTGAAGCGGCAAAACTCCAGCTCCCGTTCAAAACAGCAAAGGTTCAAACCGGTAAGGACTTCATCTGCTCTCTAGCTAGGTAAAGCTGTCGCATTCACAAACTGAACTATTCAACTTCAGTTTCCTTACTTCGGATCGCCGATTCTTTCCTGTGGAAACGTTCGACTCCCGCCGCCTCCACCATTTCTGTATCCTCATCTCCATGAAGACTCCCTTGATGACGCCAAGCGAAGCCGCGCGCCTGCTCGGCATCAGCTATCCCACCATCAAACAGTGGATTCTCGCGGGCAAGCTCACCACCATCACCACCCCCGGCGGCCACCACCGCATCGCTGAATCCGCCCTCCAACCCTTCCTCCAGGCCGACGCCGCCAAGGCCCCTGCCGAGTCCCGCGAACGCTTCCGCCGCGTCTCCGGACGCAACCAGCTCGCCGGCAAAATCGTCAGCCTCCGCGTAGAAGGCCTCCTCGCTGAGGTTGTCCTCGCCGTCGGCAACAGCCAAATTACCGCCATCATCACCGCCTCCGCTGCCCGCGAACTCAAGCTCAAAAAAGGCGACACCGCCGCCGCCCTCATCAAATCCACCGACGTCATGATCGAGCGCCTCGACGAACCGGCTTGACTATCCGTCTACCGACGATCCCTCCGCCCAACTGCGCTCCGCGTCTCGCGATTTCATTCATCCGTAACACACGCGCGCATCTTTCTTAAGAAAGAGGTGTCTCATGGCGACGTCAATCGACACTCGGCAAAATGACTTTTCAGAGATGGACAACGCCGGCATCTCCAAAGAGCACTGGAAGATCATGTTCATCTCCGGCATGGGCTTCTTTACCGACGCTTACGATCTCTTCATCATCGGCGTGGTCATGGTTCTGCTCAAGCCGATGTGGCACGTCGGCAAAGTCGAAGAGGGCCTGGTTGAGTCGACCGCTCTGCTTGCCGCAGCCATCGGCGCGCTGCTCTTCGGCCGCATCGCAGACATGATCGGTCGCAAGCGCATCTACGGCGTGGAAGTTCTCGTCTTGGCCGCCGGAGCCATCGCCTGCGCCTTCTCGCCCAACATCTGGTGGCTTATCGGCTTCCGCTTCATCCTTGGCATTGGCATTGGAGGCGATTATCCCGTTTCCGCCACCATCATGAGCGAATACGCCGGCAAAGCCCATCGCGGGATGCTGGTCACCCTGGTCTTTGCCATGCAGGCCGCCGGCCTCATCGTTGGACCGCTGCTCGCCGCCGCCATGCTCTCCTCCCACATCTCGCCGGACATCATTTGGCGTGTTCTCGTCTCCTTTGGCGCCATCCCCGCGCTCGCCGTCTTCTGGTCTCGCCGTCATTTGAAAGAATCGCCCCGTTTCCTCAAGGCGATCGGACATGAGGAAGACCCGTCCGGAAAGCTCAAAAAGGCCGTTCACTATGATCCCAAAGAGCACGCCGTCTCCTTCTGGGACGGCTACCATCGTCTGGTCGATAACAAACTCATCCTCCTCCGCCTGCTTGGTGCCAGCGCGGCCTGGTTTTTGATGGACTTCGCCTATTATGGCAACACCGTCTCCAGCCCGCTCGTCCTCTCCGCGCTCGGCGGCGACCACACCCTCCTGCAGAAGACGCTTACCCAGCTCGGAATCTTCGCCGCCTTCGCCGTCCCAGGCTATGCCGTCGCCGCCCTCACCATGGACAAACTCGGTCGGAAAACCATTCAATGCCTCGGCTTCGCCATGATGGCCGTCACCTTCGGGCTCCTCGCGATGATTCCCAACGTCGAAAAGCTCGTTTGGCCCTTCCTCTTCATCTACGGATTTAGCTACTTCTTTACCGAGTTTGGGCCAAACGCCACCACCTTCGTCTACCCGTCGGAAATCTTCCCCGTCAAGGTGCGGACCACCGCCCATGGCATCGCGGCCGCCCTTGGCAAAATTGGCGGCTTCGTCGGCGTCTTCACCTTCCCCTTCTTCATGCACTGGCATGGCCTGCCCGCCGCCGAAGGTGCCGCCGCCATAGTCAGTGTCCTCGGCTTGTCCGTCACCCTCTTCTTGCTTCCCGAGACCAAAGGCAAGAGCCTTGAAGAGCTCTCCGAAGTAGCTTCCTCGCCCGTCGAAAAAGTTGCCGCTTAAGGCGCCTAAGTCGCATAAGCACCTAATTTGACCGCGAGGCACCCGGGGGTTGCCGCTCCCCGTCGCTCCCCGCTTGATCGCCCGGCCGCCCTCCATGGACGATACGATTTTATTCATTTAGAATCGTATAAACTGTGACGGTTGCTTGTCTTCGATGTACGCCCTGTTCCGACTCAGTCGACTGTCCGCGGTCCGCATCTGCATCGCCGATGCGGTCCAACTCTGTCCCGTCGATCTGGAGTCAACAGATGTACCTGAAACGCCTTCTTGTCTTCTCGTTGTTCGCGGCCTCTCTCCTTTTCTTTCGCACACCCGGTATACAAGCCCAAATCGCCGCCGCCATCGAAGGTCGCATCACCGATCCCCAAGGCGCATCCATTCCCGGAGCCCGCGTCACCCTCACTCAAACTGGCACCCGCATCCAGCAACAAACCACCACCGCAAGCGGCGGCCTCTTCACCTTCCCCCACCTCGTCCCCGGCCCCTACACACTCGACATCACTGCCCCAGGCTTCGAACGCCTCACCCGCGCCGGCATCACCGCAACGGTCGGCCAGACCGTCTCCCTCGACCTCCCGCTTACCGTCGGCAACGACCAGCAAACCGTCACCGTCACCGCCGACGCCCCGCTCCTCCAGGCCGCCGAAAGCGATATCGAGACCCACATCCCCGGCTCCACCGTCGTCGCCATCCCGCTCAACAGCCGCAACTTCATCAACCTGGCCACCCTTGCCCCTGGCGTCTCGCTTCCCCCGGGCACCCTCCTTCCCCGCATCAACGGCGGTCGCCCCCGCACCAACGAGTATCTCTACGACGGCATCTCCGCGCTCCAGCCCGAGCCCGGCCAGGTCGCCTTCTTCCCCATCGTCGACGGCATCGCCGAGTTCACCGTCGAAGCTGACAACGTCCCCGCCGAGTTCGGCCGCTTCAACGGAGGCGTCGTCAACGTAGCCACCCGCTCCGGCTCCAATACCTTCCACGGCTCCCTCTTCGAGTTCTTCCGCAACGAAGACCTCAACGCCCGCAACTTCTTCGCCACCACTGGCCGCAAACCCGTCTACCGCCGCAACCTCTTCGGCGGCACGATCGGCGGTCCCATTCTCCGCGACCATCTCTTCTTCTTCGGCGACTACCAGGGCATCAAAACCCTCATCGGCAAACCCATCACCTCCACCATCCCCACCCTTGCCGAGCGCCAGGGCATCTTCACCGGCGTCAGCAAAATCTACAACCCCGCCACCACCACCATTACCGGCGGCAAATACATCCGGCGCGAGTTCCCCAACGACATCATCACCACCCCCTTCGATCCCGCCGCAGTCGCCCTCCTCGCCCGCTTCCCCACACCCACCACCAGCGCCGCCGCCAACAACTACACCCGCACCGCCAACGACTCTGACCACCAGAACCAGTTCGACTTCCGCCTCGACTTTGCTCTTCAAAAAAAAGACCGCGCCTTCGCTAGATACTCCTATTTCAGCGATGTCGAGCAGCCCATCACTGCCCTGCCCGACGGCAGCGGCCCCACTGCGACCGCGGTCCTCGGCGCGGGCAACGTCGTCGGCCTCTCCCACGTCCTCGGCCAGCAAGCCGTCTTCGACGAGGTCCACACCTTCTCCGACCGCCTCCTCAACGACCTCCACCTCGGCTACACCCGCCGCGGCAACACCATCGCCGGCCCCTTGCTCGGCAACACCGCCTCCGCCGCCCTCGGCATCCCCGGCATCCCCACCAACGCCGCCTTTTCAAACGCCCTTCCCCTCTTCACCTTCACTGGTTTCCAGCAGCTCGGCCCCTCCGCCAGCACCTCGTCCCAGTACCAGACCGCCGTTTGGCAACTCGAAGAGACCCTCAACTACACCCTCGGCCGCCACGCCCTCAAAGCCGGAGCCGACATCCGCTTCTATCAACTCAACGCCATCTCCCCGCCCAACCCCACCGGCTCCTTCGCCTTCACCACCACCGGCACCAATACGCAAATAGCCACCCAGACCCCCACCGGCAGCGCCAACACCGGCGGCAACTCCATAGCCAGCTTCCTCTTGGGCCAAGTCGACACCTTCTCCATCGACCTCCAAACCGCCAAACTCCGCCCCCGCGACCACACGGAGGAGTACTTCCTCCAGGACGATTGGCGCGCCTCCCCCAACCTCACCCTCAATCTCGGCGCGCGCTGGACGCTAAACTCCCCCTCCACCGAAGAGAACAACCAAGGTGCCGTCTTCAACCTAGCCACGCAACAGCTCGACTACGCCGGCGTGAGCGGCAATCCCAAATCCGCCCGAGAACTCCACTACGGCAACATCGCCCCCCGCCTCGGCTTCACCTATCTCCTATCGCCCAAGACCGTCGTCCGCTCCGGCTTCGGCATCGTCTTTATCGACCAGTCCGGCATCACCACTCCCTTCACCCTCCCCCAGTTCCCCTTCATCCAGAACGTCCAGCAGCGCACCCTCGACAACGTCAACGCCGCCTTCACCCTCTCGAACGGCCCCAGCGTCGCCCCCATTCCCCTCACCCCCAGCGCCGGCCTCGGCCAAAGCGTTTACACCGCCAACCGCGCCGCCGGCTCCGGCTACGTCGAGCAGTGGAACCTAGCCTTCCAGCGCCAGATCACCAACAATCTCTCCGTCGACCTCGCCTACGTCGGCTCCCACATCGTCCACGTCGGCATCCCCGACTCCAACCTCAACCAGCTCACCGCCTCCCAGCTCGCCCAAGGCCTGACCAATCCCACCTCCCTCACCGGCTCCGTCCCCAACCCGTTCTACGGCCAGATCCCGGTCTCCAGCCCCATCGGCGGCAAGACCGTCTCCGCCGCCCAGCTCCTCAAGCCTTACCCGCGCTTCCAGAACGTCGCCACCTACCGCAACAACTCCGGCACCGCCAACTTCAACGCCATCGAAGCCAAAGTCGAACAGCGCCTCTCCCACGGCCTCTATCTCCTCGCCGCCTACACCCACTCCAAGCTCATCGACGACGCCTCCTCCGTCTTCTCCTCGACCGTCCTCTCCTCGCCCAACACCAGCTCCCTCATCGCCGCCGACGCCTTCCGCCCCTATCTCGAACGCGACTCCTCCAACGGCGATATGCCCAACGTCACCTCCATCGCCGCCACTTACGATCTTCCCGCCGGACGCGGCCACCGCCTCGGCTCCAGCTACTTCGGCAACCTCCTTCTCGGTGGCTGGGCCGTCAACACCATCGCCTCCCTGCAATCCGGAATGCCCATCACCGTCACCCAGGCCACCAACAACAACTCCTTCGCCGGCTACTCCCTCCAGCGTCCCAACCTCATCGCCAACCCCTCGCTTCCCGCCGATCAACGCCAGCCAACGAAGTTCTTCAACACCGCCGCCTTCGCCACCGCCCCCCAGTTCACCCTAGGCAACGCCTCCCGCAACCCCGTCCGCGGCCCCGCCTTCCGCGACCTCGACGCCGCCCTCGTCAAGCACACCCGCTTCACCGAGCGCACCGACGCCGAGTTCCGCGCCGAGATCTTCAACGTCACCAACACCCCCGCCTTCGCCCAGCCCAACGGCTCCTTCGGCTCCCCCGCCTTCGGCAGCATCACCAGCACCTCCACCGAGCAGCGCGTCATCCAGTTCGCCCTCCGCCTCAGCCGCTAGCTATTTTGTTTGTCATTCCCGAAGGGAATCCGCTTTCGTCTCTTGTTTGTCATTCCCGAAGGGAATCCGCTTTCGTCTTTCCCTTGCCTTCTTGCTTGTCCCTTCCCTTACGATCTCTTTCCGCAGCCACGTGAGCGATCTACCCCGGCTCATTCTTCGCACAAACCGCAGCCTCAATCCGCGTGTCAAGCCCCTTTTCACAAAATAATTTCTAACCCCTATAGAATGAGCAACCTATAGACGCCCTCTTGTGTGCTTTAGTTATGCATGGTCCGGTATACTGTAAATACAGAACAATAAACAAGGGTGCGTCTCTAGAAGACGCTGTTAACTACTTCGTACCTAGCTGTACTTATTACCACCTAAGTCCTTTAGATTCAACACTTCGTACTTAAAGTACGGGGAGGGGGGTACTCGGTCATGAGACGACAACTCCATGTACTCGTTGTCCTCGCCGTCCCTCATCCGAATGGGGTTCGCGTCGCTTCTGGCAGCGGTAAGTGCCCAAGACCATAGAATGGGCTGTATGAATTGGCTCGACCGGATCGCGCACGCCTTCATCATGACCTTCGGCATTACGCAGCCGTCGCCCGCGAACAAACGTGCCGCCAATCTCTTCATCGGCGGCCTCCTCCTGCTCATCGTCTTGGGTTTATTGGCAATGATCGTCTTCGGCTTGACTCACCTCGCATGATATGGGCACAAACATCATCGACATGGTTGAACTCGCCATTCAGATAAAGAGCAGAGCAATAGGTTATCCACGCGCTCTTGTGGGCATCGATGGTCCGGGCGCATCGGGCAAGACCACACTCGCTCAGCAACTCGTGGCGGCGATGAGCGATGCCTACTTAGTTCATGTTGATGACTTCTACCTGCCGTCGTCACGTCGAAACGAACGCTCGGGCGAAGTGGGACAGGCGTTTGACTTACCTAGACTTGCTGAACAGGTGGTCGTGCCAGGCTCTGCTGGTAAAGCGCTCCGCTATCAACGCTACGACTGGGCGAAGGATCAGTTGGCGCAGTGGGTTGAAGTGCCTAGTAGTGTGCCGGTTGTTGTTGAGGGGGTGTTCTGCTTGGCGGCAGAGTTGCGCAGCGCATACACATTCAAAATTTGGTGCCATGCGAACTCAACGCTCAGGCTTACCCGCGGCCTTGCGCGCGATGGTATGAAGGCACAGTCTATATGGGTCGATACGTGGATACCGGCGGAAAACGAATATGCAAGAAGCCAACATCCTGAACGTGTTGTGGATCTTATTGCAGACAGTTCACCTGTTGGCGGGAATGACCAAGTATTTCGTAGGTCCACTCTCTAGTTCTACAGGTCATCCATACGAACATTTGGAAGAACTTGGTCTAATTGCGCTACAGGAACAGCAGGACAACGCGGCTTCAACCAGCGAGAACTTGCATCGGCTGATCGCCTATGACAACTGAGTCATCACCCGCTAAGTCCTTTATTTGTTAGATCGGATACAAAAAGAAGAAATACTTAGCAGCCAACCGCCCGGCACTTTGTCATGATCGCCGTATGCAGCCTCGCCCGCAGCTCCGGCGAGAACTCATAGACCTCGGTATTCCGGTAGATCTCGATCGTATGCCGCGTCGTGTCGAGCACCACTTCGCAGTGATGGCACTCCGCGATATGCGCCTTCACCTCCGCCAACAGCTGAGGGTCGATCTGGCCGTCGAAATAGTCCGTAAGCTGGCTAAGGAAATCCGTGCAGGTCATGGCCCTAGGCTTCTTTCTTCTGCCGGAAATGCCGGCTGAGACGCTCCCGCAACTGCAACCGCGCGCGCAGCAACCGCGACTTCACCGCCGGGACGCTCAATCCAAGCGCCTCCGCCGTCTCTTCGGTCGACAGGTTTTCGATGTCCCGCAGAGTGAAAACGGTTCGGAAACCCGGCGGCAATCCCTGGATCGTCTTGCGAAGTATATCCGCCAGCTCGCCCTGGTTGTAAAGCTGTTCCGGATTGGGCCGCCACTCCGCAAAATCGCGCGGGATCGAGCCTTCCTCTGTTTGCACATCCTCGTTCATCGAAACCGTCTTGCTGGTCTTCCGTTTTCGCAGACGCATCAGGCTTTCATTGACCGCGATCCGCACCAGCCAGGTCGAGAACTTCGAGTTGCCTTGGAACTGATCGAGCTTCTGGTAAGCCTTCAGGAAGGCGTCCTGCGTAATGTCTTCGGCGTCTTCCCGGTTCTGCGTAATGTGCTGCGCCACCCGGAAGATCTGCCGGTCGTACTGGCTCACCAGCTTCTCGAACGCCGCCGTGTCGCCCTCCTTGGCGCGCGCCACCAGAGCGACATCGGGGTGGATCTCTTCCGTAATGGAGGGTGCCATGGTGGACATAGAAGGCGAGACGGCACGCGGGTTGCGGCAACTCAGTCCCTCTCAGTGTACCCGGCACTTGCCCGGCGAGCAACGAGGCCCAACCGGCCCTCTTCGGTATCTGAGAAGATTCCATAGCCCGCATCCAAACACTGCTGCGCCGTGGATGACATACAGTCGTAATGTGGAAGTCAGCGGAAACCGCAACCTCGTGGAAGTTTGGGCCTGTACGGCGATCCTCGCGCTCGGGCTCGCCCACCCCGCATGCGGCGCGGATAAGAAGGCGGCAAAGAAGTCTGCGCCCGCCGCTCACGCCGCAGCCGCAAAGAAGGGCACCAAGCACACCGCCGCGCCCTCCAAGGCTTCTGGGAGGAAGGGACGCACCGTCAGGGGCAAGACCATCGCCCCACCGCCGACCGCCCAGAGCCTGCGCCTCACCAGCGCCTTTCAGGCCTCCGCCCAGCTTCGCCCCATGGCTCAGCAGCTCGCCTCCAGCCGCTCCGCTGCCGCCTATGCCGGAGTAGTCGCATACGCCCACGCCCATCCCGGCGACGGCGCGGCCACCGCGTACCTTGCGCTCGGCCACGCTTCCATGCTCGACCATCGCTATGCCGATGCGGTCGGCGCCTACAAGCAGGCCAGCCAATCCGGAGACGCCCTCGGCGACTATGCCGACTATCTCGGCGCGCAAGCCGACCTCCAGGCCACCCACGGCGCAAACGTTCCCGCCCTGCTCGATCGCTTCGCCGAGCGCCACCCCGAGAGCATCTTCATCGCCAGCGCACCCGTCCTGCTCGCCGACGCCAACATCCAGCAGGGCAATCCGCAAGCCGCCGTCCGCGTCCTCGAGCCCATCGCCAACACTCCGCAAGGCAGCCACGCCGACTTCCGCTACACCCTCGCCCGCGCCTATCAGCTCGCCGGAGACACCGGCAAGGCCACGACGCTCTTCCGCGGCCTCTACACCGGCGATCCTCTCAGCAACGAAGCCACACAGGCTCGAACGCAACTCCAGGCCATGGGCGTCCAGCTCTCCGCGGCCGAGCGCAAGACCCACGCCGACCGCCTCTACGACGCCAAGCACTACAACGAGGCCGGCCAGGAGTACCACGACCTCCAGAAGAACGACGGCTCCCTCAGCCAGGCCGACCGCGACGCCCTCAACATCTACGCCGCCGTCTGCGACCTGAAGCTCAAGCGCCTCACCCGCCGCGAGGTCGACAACCTACCTCAGACCGGCGACGATTCCGCCGCCCTGAAGCTCTATCTCATCTCCGAGCTGGACCGCAACGCCGACGACCGCGCGGGCCACGACGCCGCCGTCGCTCAGATGGTCTCCCGCTTCCCCCACAGCCGCTGGCTCGAAGAGGCCCTCTACTCCGGCGGCAATATGTACCTCGTCAAGCGCGACGCCGCCAAAGCCATCGAGCAGTACACGCTCCTCGTTCAGCACTTCCCCAACAGCACCTACGCCCCGTCCGCTCATTGGCGCGCCGCCTGGATGAGCTACCGCCTTCGCCGCTACCCCGACGCCGCGCGCCTGATGGACGAACAGATTCAGCAGTACCCGGGCGGCATCGAGGTTCCCAGCGCTCTCTACTGGCGCGGCCGCCTGTTGGAAGAGCAGGAGCGCAACTTCGGTCAGGCCATCAACTATTACCGCGTACTCTCCGCCAGCTACCCCAACTTCTACTACGCTCTGCTCGCCCGTCAACGCCTCACGGTCCTTGCCTCGCAGATACCCGCCGAGCCCTCGCCCGTACTGATCTCCGTCAAGCCCCCAGTCGTTCCCGATCTCACCGGCGAGCTCCCTGAGAACGACGTCCACCTCATCAAAGCGCGCCTGCTCGCCAACGCCGCGCTCAACGAGTACATCGGCCCCGAGATCATGGCCAGCCCCACCGCCAGCCAATGGGGAGCGCTCGCCCAGGCCGAGATCTACGCCTCCTTTGGCGAGTACACCCGCTCGCTCCAGTCCATGAAGCACAGCGGCATCTCGTTCTTTATGCTGCCCTTCGACCGCGTCCCCGCTGTCTACTGGCAGCTCCTCTTCCCCAAGCCCTATTGGACAGACCTCGTCGCCGACTCCGAACGCAACGGCCTCGACCCCTATCTTGTCGCCTCGCTCATTCGACAGGAGTCCGAGTTCAACGCCGGAGTCGTCTCCCACGCCAACGCCTACGGCCTGATGCAGCTGCTTCCCTCGGTCGGCAAGGCCGCCGCCAAGAAGCTCGGCATGAAGGGGTTCAACGCCAACCAGCTCCTCAACCCCGCGACCAATCTTCAGCTCGGCACCCTCAACCTCCGTGAGGTGCTCGATCGCTTCTCCGGCCAGAAAGAGTACGCCCTGGCCGCCTACAACGCGGGTGACGTTCCTATCCGCCAGTGGCTTGCCGTGGGCGACTATAAGGATGTCCCCGAGTTCGTCGAGTCCATCCCCTACACTGAGACCCGTGACTACGTGCAGGCCATCCTTCGCAACCGCGAGCTTTACCGTCAGCTCTATCCAACGAAGTAGCCGCCGAACGCAGTAGGATAAGAGAGCCGCCACTCCGCCCGGATGGTGAAATCGGCAGACACAGCGGACTTAAAATCCGCAGGCCCTAACCGGCCGTGGGGGTTCAAGTCCCCCTCCGGGCACCACCTTATGAGCAAAGCGAAACGGCAAGGACCTATGTCCTTGCCGTTTCCGTTGGTCCAGCGTGAATGGTTTAGAACGTCGCCTTCAAAGCGAACTGAAGCTGACGCGGGTTGTAGTTGGGATCGTAGTCGGTTACCTGACCGAACGTCGAGCTGCCAAGCGTTGCGTTGTTCGAACCGGAATTGGGGATGTAGTAGTCCGGCGTGTTGGTGATGTCGAACGCCTCCGCCCGGAACTGTAGGCTAACTCGCTCGTTCACGGCGAAATCTTTGAACATCGAGAGATCGACGTGGCGGAAGTGAGGACCGAACTCCGAATTACGCTGCGCCGTCCCAATGGTGCCAAGGGGCTGCGGAGCGTAGTTGGCCGTATTGAAGTACTCGGTCAGCGTCTTAGGTCCCGACGCCTTCCCGATCCGATTGGGACGATCGTTGCCGCCGCTGTTGACCGGAGTTGCGCGGTTTCCATAATTCGTCGCGCCGGGCGTTCCGGGAGCGGCGGATGCGCTCGTCACATCGTTTTGTCCGCCGTTGAGAATGGAGAACGGCTTCCCGCTCTGCCAGACAACGATGGTGTTTGCCTGCCAGCCATGAAGCGCCAACCGCTTCAAGCCCGTGAAGTTCTTGCCATACTGCAGTTCATAGTTGAGTGAAAGAGCGAAGCGGTTCGCAATATCGTTCTCCGCGACACCATAGTCGATGGTGTTGATTCGCGTGGGGTCCGCATTGCTCCAGCCCTGCTTGCCTTCCTGAGAAAAGCCAGTCGTATCGCTCAGCGCCTTGGCCCATGTGTAGTTTGCGTCGAAGGCCAAACCGTTCACAAAACGCCGCTGAAGCGAGGTCTGTAGCGCGTTGTAGTTGGAGACGCCCTCACTCTGAAGCCAACCCACGCCGCCAAGATTCGGAAGCTGCGCCTGTAGCCGGAGGTTTTGAGCGGTGGCCGGTGCCGTCGTTGGATCGAAGGGTGCCGGCTGATTGATGTTGTTGATCGTTTCCGGCAGGTGCTGGCCGATATTGCCAACATAGCCGACGGTCAGGACGTTTGCTCCAAACTGCTTCTCGACCTGTAGATTGAACTGCTGGATCAGCGCGGAACGGAATTTGGGATCTTCCGCCACAAAGGATAGTGAGTTGCTGTTCAACGTCTGCGCCGCCGGCAGCGGAAGGCCTACATCGAAAGTGCCGGTTCCGTCGTACTGGCCCGGCGTGAAGCAATGCGAGTTGAAGTTGGACTGAGGAACGCCCAGCGCGGTTTGGATTTGCAGTGCTACCGTCGACTGCGAACAGTTCGGCGAATACACGGAAACGAACGGAGCGTTCTTTAGATCAGCGTTTGAGGTGTAGTTGCCGGGGAAGAAGCTGAGCCCGTAACCTCCGCGAATCACCAAGGTAGGCGTAGCGGACAAGGAGAATCCTACGCGGGGAGCCGCGTTGGAGTAGTCGGTCTTGATGCCAGCCTGTCCGTCGACCCCGTTGACATTGGCAACCTTTAGAGCGGAACCGACGTTCGCCGCCGTGGAGCCGCTTGCCTGGAGGAAATCGAAGTTCGAGATGCGGTTGTGGGCTTCCGTGAAGGGCGTGAACAGGTCGTAGCGGATACCGTACAGAACGGTGAGCTTCGGATTCACCTTCCAACTGTCCTGCGCGAAGAAGCTTGGCTCCCAAGTACGGTAATCAGGCGGCGTCAGGTCGTAGTTGCGGCTTTCGGAGGTAAACGCTCCCACCAATGAGGAGGCCAATTGGTTGATCTGCGTCTGCGTGTTGTTGCCGTTGACGTTGTCCGTTGATAGACCGAAGCCATATTGCCCAGCCGCAAACGCACTTTGTACGTTGCGCGCCTGGCGGCGCACCAGGCCCGCGCCGACTTTCAGATTATGGTTGCCGAGTGTGTAACTCACCGTTCCCGCATACTGGAACGTGTTATCGATGTCCTGAAGAGGCACGTAAGCGCCGTCTCCGATGTCCGAGAAGCCGCCAAACGAGATCGGCGTCAGGAACGACGACAGGCTGTTGAAGTTCATGTTTGGACCGAAGCCCAGCTTCGTATCGGGGTTGGTGCCATTGTTCAGCGGCAGAGAGAGATTATTGATGCGCGTATAAGCAGCGCGCAAGTCCAAAATCAGGTTCTGGTTGAAGATGTGCGTGTAGCCTAGGCCGTACTGGTAGGCCGCATCGGTTGCTGGTCCAGCAAAGATGTACCGGCCGCCGCTAATCTGGAGGCCATTCTGCGTACCAAGGGCCTGCGGCGTCACCGTGTTCACCTTGTTGTAGGTAAACCGCGCAAAGAGCTGGTCGTGATCCCCAAATTTATGATCCACCCGCGCATCGGCCGTGTTGCTCGTTTGCGTCTTGTTGGGGCTGACGACGTAGTTATTCGTGGCGTTCGCGTTGGTCGGAGCGGGGAAAAGCTTCAGGTAGGCCAGAGCGATCGGGTCGACCGGGTACGGTTGGGTGCCATTCCCTTGGGCGACCAGCTGCTGAGGAGTCGCGCCACCGATGCTGTTGATCTCGTTATACTGCGCAATCTGCGGAACGTTGCTTGTATACGTCGTTCCGCTTACAAGCCGCAGCCCTTCGTAGTCGGCGAAGAAGAAGGTGCGGTCCCGAAAGATCGGACCGCCCAGGCTGCCGCCGAACTGATTCTGACGCAGCTCCGGCTTTCTTCCCGATGTTTGCAGGACGTTGCGCGCGTCGAAATAATCGTTGCGGAAGAATTCATATGCTGAACCGTGAAAATTGTTTGTTCCGGAACGCGTGATGATGCTCACCACGCCGCCAGCGGTACGTCCCGCTTCCGCCGAGTAGCTGTTGGTCTCAACGGTGATCTCTTGGATACCTTCGACGTTGGGACGTACGCCGATGGTGCCGATGACGCGCTCGTTATCGTCCGTGCCGTCGACAATGAAGTTGTTCAGCGTATCGTCCTGACCGTTGACCGAGAAGCTGGCGCTGGAACGACGATCATCCGGACGGCCACCGCTGATGAGGCCGTTCCCCGGACCTTCGTTCGCGCCGGGAACGAGCTGCACCAGTTGCACGAAGTTGCGTCCGTTGAGCGGAAGGTCCTGCACGGCTTTTTCCGTTACAGTCGAGCTGACGGTCGCGTTGTCGGCTTGAAGCAGGGGCGTCTGCGCCTGCACTTCCACCGTCTGCGATTCGGCGCCAAGCTCAAGATGGGCGTCGGCGCGGGCACGGTCGCCCGCCTCAACCGACAGATTCTCGATGGTCGACACCTTAAAGCCGGGGGCGCGCACGCTTACCGAGTAGCGGCCTACAGGAAGCAACGTAAAGGTGTAGTCGCCGCTGCCGTTGGTGACGGCGTTGCGCTGCTCCCGCGTGCCGAGATTGGTGAGCGTGACATTGGCGTTCGGCAGCACCGCGCCGCTTGCGTCGGTGGCGGTGCCAAGGATGTCGGCGGTCGTGAGTTGCCCCCACGCGGCCGCCGAGAGCGAAAGGAGGGTAAGGAGGAGTAAAAGCGATCGCCGGCCTCGCCGCAGCAAGGAAGGTATGACCGGCAAAGTGCTGGTTTTACTGTGTATTTCGATGGTTTGCATTTGGTCTCTCTTTTGAAGTGTGTTTGCCCTGGATGATGTGCGATCTACTTGGTGCTCTCTGAGGTTCTCTAAAAGGGTGCCCGTATCGCTGCCGTGGAGTGTAGCAGGTGAACCATTCCATAAGCTACGGGGTGTACCTTTTGATACACGGCCGAGCAGGAGGCACACCGCTCACAACCTAAGTCCTTCTGAAAAGAACATTGCTCCCACTGGCCCCGTTCTGCTAGGCTTCCCCCATTCCGCAAGTCTCCGGGCCCCGTCTCTCCATTCCATTTGCAAGCTGGAGCCATGCCCATGCTCAACATTCAAAGCACACGGACGGCCGCTTGATCCCCGCAGGGGAAGGCGCGTTCAACCTCGCACAAGTCCTCGCCGACGAGGCCGAAGAGATTCGCCTTCAGTCCCAAAATCCGCGCCGCGGTCTCGCGTGGGATCTGAAGCTTGATGAGGCTGCCGCCCAGCCCTCCGGCGAAACCATAGACAGTTCCGCGGCTCCCGCAAGTGCGTCCGCCGTTCCCGACCGCCTCGGCCTCGCCTTCTCCGGTGGCGGCATTCGCAGCGCCTGCGTTGCCCTCGGCATCGTCCAGCGGCTGGCGCAAGCCCGTATGCTCACGCAGGTCCACTATATCTGCGGCATCTCCGGCGGTGGCTATCTGCTCGGCTGGCTCACTGCCTGGATCAAACGCGAAGGCTCGATCAAATGGGTCGAAGAGCAGCTGGGCCATAGCGCCGCCAGCCCGCCATCTGCGCCCGCAACCACCGGCGAGCCGTTCGCCTATAAGCGCTTCGTCGAACCCTACGCCATCCACTATCTGCGCCGGTACTCCTCTTATCTCACCCCGCGTGTCGGCCTCGTCAGTGGCGACACCCTCGCCATGATCTCGGTCTATCTTCGCAACCTCCTTCTCAACCAAACCATGCTGGCCATGCTCGCCGTCTCGGTCATGCTCGTCCTTCAGCTGCTCTCCCCCGCCATCTTCTGGAGCCACAGGATTAGCCATGCCTGGATGATCGTTGCCCTGGTGGCCTTCGCCCTCATCTTCTCCTTTGGCCTCTACGTCGGAGCCACCGCGCTCAGCCGGCTCGGCGGCAGCAAGTCCGGCGCGCGCGAACCCTCCTCCGCCGCGTCCTTTACCATCCTCAGCGGTGTGCTCGCCTGCGTCCTGATCTGGTGGATGACCCCATCCTGGTACGCCCAGTTCGCCTCCGAAATGGCCACCGTCATCGCGGTTGCCATCGTCGTTGTGGCAGGAACCCTTGTCAGCGCCGTGCTCTTTCGTACCCGCATTGACGGTGACGATCTCCAGGCCATCGATCAGGCATCGCCGTCCATCGTCTTGCTCTTCGCTGCCTGGCTTGTCGGGGGCAATCTTTGCTGCCTGCTCGACTGGCTCTTCCGTCGTTGGCTGATTCACGACACAAAGGTCTTCATCGGCGACTCCTACACCATCCTCGGCCTGCCTTGCCTGCTGATCGGCCTTGCCTTCGTCTCCTATGCCTTCCTCGGCATTCTGGGGAGCAAATTCCCCGATCCCAAACGCGAGTGGCTCGCCCGCGTGGCCGGGTACTTCTTTCTCTGGGCGATCCTCTTTGGTGGCGTCGCGGCCATCGCCTTGCGCGGCCCTATGCTCATGCACCTCCTCTTTACTGCCTGGCAAACACCCTCGTGGAAGAAGTACGTCATCTCCGCTGTCATCCCCGGCGGCTGGCTCTTTATCGTCGCCACCGGTCTGCTGGGCGCGAACAGTGCCAGCTCCAGCGGTACACCCGGCCATACGAGCAAGCTCGATGTTGTCGTCTCGATCGCACCACCCGTCTTCCTGATCGGGGTCCTGCTCCTAGTCTCCTGGGGAACGCACAAAATCGCCGTTAAGACCGTGCCCCTGCCGCGGAACTACCTCACCATGGCCGAGTGGCGCGGCCCATTCGCCCCCACCCTTACCCGCATCGTCACGGTTCCCGCCTCCGCCGAGCCCTACAAGCACGCCGCCCCCGCGCCGGGTACCCTTTCGGCCCACATTCGCCGGTGGCTCCCTACCTGGCATCACCGCTACTTCGTTGTCTGGCTCCTCCCGACATTGATCGCCGCTCTCCTCGCGGTACGCCTCGACGTCAACGAGTTTTCCCTCCATCTCTTCTACCGCAATCGCCTCGTCCGCGCCTTTCTCGGCGCATCGAACAACCTTCCCAATCCGCGCCGCCCCAGCCCCTTTACCGGCTTTGCTCCCGACGACGACATCGCCCTTGAAGACCTCTCCCGTCACTCTACAACCGGTAAGCCCTACCAAGGCCCCTACCCTATCTGGGGGACCACCCTCAACCTCACCGCCGGCGAAGACCTCGCCTGGCAGCAGCGCAAAGGCGCATCCTTCATCTACTCGCCGCTCTTCTGCGGCTTCGACTACGTCAAGAGCTTTACCGCCACGGAAAAACCCGAAACCGCCGCGCTCGACTCCGACACAGACGCCCTTGCTCGACCGAAAGACCGCCGCATGAACCATCACGGCTACCGCTCCACCGTAGGCAACAAGGAAGCCAAGATCGAGGGCTACGGCGGCATCGGGGGACGTCCCTTCATCGGCACCGCCATGGCTGCCTCCGGCGCGGCTGTCTCGCCTAACATGGGTTATCACACCCGCCCCGGCGTCGCCGCTCTGCTCGCCCTCTTTAACCTCCGCCTGGGCTGGTGGAGCGGTAATCCGCGCAGCCCCTCCCACTGGAAGCGCTACGCTCCCGGCATCTGGTACCTCGCCGCCGAACTCCTCGGCCACACCGGCGACAAGAGCCACTACGTCTACCTCTCCGACGGCGGCCACTTCGAAAACCTCGGCGTCTACGAACTTGTCCGCCGCAAGACCCGCTTTATCATCTGCTCCGACGCCGACGCCGATCCCGAGTTTTCCTTCGCCGACCTCGGCAACGCCATCGACCGCTGCCGCCGCGACTTCGGCGTGGAAATCCACATCCGCGCCCAACGCGACGTCTGCGCAGAAGGCGGCAAGCAATTCCGTGGTGGCCACTACGCCATCGGCGAAATCTGCTACCCCGGCCAGACCGCGCGCGGCTGCCTCCTCTATATTAAGAGTTCACTCACCAGCGACGAGCCCTCCGACGTACTCGGCATGAAGGCCTCCGATAGCGCCTTCCCCCATGACACCACCGCCAACCAGTTCTTCAACGAAGCCATGTTCGAGTCCTACCGCGCCCTCGGCGAACACATGATGGACGTCATCCTCGAAAAGAATGGCGTAAGCAACGACGCAGCCTCGCCACGCGACGCCGTCGCCAAACTCTTCACCAGCCTGACCGCCAAGGTACGCGAGCAAAAGGAAGCTGACAAGCAGCCAAAACCCACGCCGTTAGCCGTCGCAGTTGCTGGCGGCGTCACCGTCCACATGGACGCGTAAGGATTGCTCTCGCCCTCTTGTTTGTCATTCCCGAAGGGAATCTGCTTCTGCTTTTTGGTTGTCATTCCCGACAGGAATCCGCGTTTACAACCGCCCACATCAAGCCCGCAAATCCCCCATCAACCGCTCCACCTCTGCCCGCCCCTCCCCCGTCACCGGCAGCAACGGCAAACGAGGCACCCCACCCGCATACCCATTCAGATCGCACGCATACTTCAGCGCCCCAATCCCCATCTCCCCTTCGATCCGCCGCCCCGCCTCTTTCAGGCGCAACTGTTTCTCCGCTGCCAGTGGCCCATCCCCATCCTTCCAAGCCGCAAACACCTCATAACAAGACTGCGGCGCGGCGGCAGACAACGGCAACACAGCTCCCACCGCCCCAGCCTCCAGCGCATCGAGCAGCCGTTCCGTCCGGCTCGCCAACAACTGGAAACCCACCGTCTTCATCCGCGTCTTCACCGGCGGCCTGGCTGGAGTAAGAAGCCCTCCACCCGTAAGGCTCGCAACCGAGAGCAGCCCCTCGGACTCCCGCTCCGCCATCATCCGCCCCGTCACCGCCGCAAACACCGCCGTGACCTCCACACTCCGCGTCACCCCGGCAGTCGCCTCCAACACCCCACGCAGCTCCCCCGGCGCAAAATCATGCACCCATCCAATCACCTTCGGATGCCCCGCCAGCGATACCGCCAACTCCACCGGCATCTCCCCCGCCAGCAGCACCGGCAACGCCGACCGGTCCGCCACCGCCTCCAAATAGAGCCGCCGCTCCTTAGCCGTAATCCCCGCAAACACCGGCAGCCGCACCACGGCCACGTCGTACCCCAGCCCACCCGCCTCCGCAATTAGCGCCAACGCCCCCGCAACCCCATCCCGCACAACGCCCGCCAGCAGCACCTTCGTCGGTGCCGCCGCCCGTGCCACCGCCCGCAGCACCTCCACCGTCTCCCCATCCGACAACAGCGAAGCTTCGCCCATCTCCCCCAGCACCACCAGCCCCGCCGCCGGAGTCAACGAATAATGCGCCACATTCGCCTCCAGCTTGCGGAGGTTCAGCCGCCCATCGGCAAAAAACGGCGTCGTCAGCGGGAGATGCAATCCTTCAAGCAGCATCCCTCCATTGTAGAAGCCACCACCTCTTTAGTTGTCATCCCCAAAGGGAATCCGCTGCTGCCTTTGCCGTTGCTTTTCTTGTTTGTCATTCCCGAAGGGAATCTGCGTCTATGCTACAACCCGTTCCCGATGCAGCGCCTGCAACGAGTACACCGTCAGCGTCCCATCCTGCAACGCCCGAATCCCCTCCGCGGCCGCCCGGGCCGCCGCCAGCGTCGTAATCGTCGGCACCCGCGCCAGCACCGCCGCCCGCCGGATCGCCTTCTCGTCGAACACAGTATCCTGCCCGCGCGGCGTGTTCACGATGAGCTGAATGCGGTCGCCCTTGATCAGATCGACCACATTCGGCCGCCCCTCCTTCACCTTGTAGACCCGCTCCGGCTGCAACCCTACCTGCTCCAGCACCGCCGCCGTCCCATGCGTCGCCACCAGATGGAAACCCATCTCGACGAACTGCCGCGCCAGCGCCACCAGCCCGTCCTTGTCATGGTCGTTCACGCTTAGGAAGATCGTCCCCCCCATCGGCAGGACCTGTCCGGCGGCCATCTGCGCCTTCGCGAACGCCTCGCCGAAGTTGTCCGCCACGCCCATCACCTCGCCGGTCGACTTCATCTCCGGTCCCAGCACCGTGTCCACGCCGGGGAACTTGCCCCACGGAAACACCGGGGACTTTACAAAGAAGTGCTCGCCCGTCCCGAGGTCCTTCCCGTCGGCCACCTGCGCCGGCAGCAGTTCTTTCAGCTTCCGCCCCACCATGATCCGCGACGCGATCTTCGCCAGCGGAATTCCCGTCGCCTTCGACACATACGGCACCGTTCGCGACGCCCGTGGATTTACCTCAATCACAAACACCTTGCCGCGCTGGATCGCAAACTGGATATTCACCAGCCCCCGGACAGACAACGCCATGGTCAGTTTGCGCGTATACGCCCGGATCGTGTCGAGCACGTCCGCTGCAATGTCAACCGCAGGCAAGACGCACGACGAGTCGCCAGAGTGAATCCCCGCCTCCTCGATATGCTGCATGATGCCCGCGATCACCACATCGTCGCCGTCGCACAGCGCATCGACATCGACCTCGGTCGCGTCTTCCAGAAAGTGGTCGATCAGCACCGGTCGCTCCTGCGAATACTCGATGGCCGTGCTCATATACCGCACGATGGCCTCGTCGTCATACGCGATCACCATCGCGCGGCCGCCCAACACATAACTCGGCCGCACCAGCACCGGATACCCCACGCGGTTCGCCCCCGCCAGCGCCTCCGGCACACTCGTCGCCATCGCCCCCTCGGGCTGTGGAATTGCCAGCTCCGTAATCAGCTTGCCAAACCGCTTCCGGTCCTCCGCCAGGTCGATCGACTCCGGCGACGTCCCGATGATCGGCACCCCTGCCTTCTTCAGCGGCAGCGAGAGGTTCAGCGGCGTCTGCCCGCCAAACTGCACAATCATCCCAATCTCTGCCCCGCCGCTCGCCTCATGCTCATACACGGCGAGCACATCCTCAAGCGTCAACGGCTCGAAATATAGCCGATCCGACGTATCGTAATCCGTCGAAACCGTCTCCGGATTGCAGTTCACCATAATGGTCTCGTAGCCGTCTTCCCGGAGCGCAAACGCCGCATGGCAGCAGCAATAATCGAACTCAATCCCCTGCCCTATCCGGTTGGGTCCCGATCCCAGAATGATGATCTTCTTCTTCGCCGTCGGCGCGGCCTCATCCTCCTCGTCGTAGCAGCTATACAGATACGGCGTAAAGCTCTCAAACTCCGCCGCGCACGTATCCACCAGCTTGTACACCGGCAACACGCCGAGCCGCTTCCGCAACGCCCGCACCCGCGCCACGCCCTCAGCCCCGGTCAGCCCCCAGCCCGCCGCCAACCGCTCGTCCGAGATCCCCATCCGCTTAGCTTTTCTCAGCTCGACGGCAGAAACCTCCTCAATCCCCTTCCCTCCGATGGCCGCCGTCTCATCCACGATCTGCTTCATCTGGAAGAGAAACCACGGGTCCATCGACGTCATCCGCGCCACCTCGCGTACCGTCATCCCGCGCTCAAACGCATACCGCACGTAAGCCAGCCGGTCAGGATGCGGCGTCACCAGCCGCTGCGTCAGTCGTCGCGGCTCGATGTCGTCCGCCGTTGCCTTCTTACCCGTTTCGAGCGACCGCACCGCCTTCATCATCGCTTCCTTGAAGGTTCGGCCGATAGCCATCACCTCACCCACCGACTTCATCTGCGGCCCCAGCCCCTCATCCGCGCCAGGAAACTTCTCAAACTGCCACTTCGGAATCTTCACCACTACATAGTCGAGGGTCGGCTCAAAACAAGCCGGAGTGGCCTTCGTAATGTCGTTCTGGATCTCGTCGAGCGTATACCCCACCGCCAGCCGAGCCGCAATCTTCGCAATCGGAAATCCCGTAGCCTTCGACGCCAGCGCCGACGACCGGCTCACCCGGGGGTTCATCTCGATCACCGTCATGCGCCCGTTCTGCGGGTTCACCGCGAACTGCACGTTGCTGCCGCCCGTCTCCACCCCGATCTCCCGAATGCACGCAATCGCCGCGTCCCGCATCACCTGGTACTCGCGGTCGGTCAGCGTCTGCGCCGGAGCCACCGTAATCGAGTCGCCCGTATGCACGCCCATCGGGTCGAAGTTTTCAATCGAGCAGATGATGATCACGTTGTCGTTCAGGTCGCGGATGACTTCCAGCTCATACTCCTTCCACCCGAGCACCGACTCTTCGATCAGGCACTCCCCCACCGGCGACAGGTCCAGCCCGCGCGACAGAATGTCCGCCATCTCCTCCCGGTTATACGCAATGCCGCCGCCCGATCCGCCCAGCGTAAAGCTCGGCCGGATCACCACCGGAAACCCGATCTTGCCCGCAAACGCCAGCCCGTCCGTCACATTCCGCACCAGCGCCGACCGCGGCATATCCAGCGCGATCTTCGTCATCGCATCCTTGAACAGCAGCCGGTCCTCGGCCTTCTTGATCGCCTCCAGCTTCGCCCCAATCAACTCCACCCCAAACCGGTCCAGCACCCCCGAATCCGCCAGATCGACCGCCAGATTCAGCGCCGTCTGCCCCCCCACCGTCGGTAACACTGCAAACACACCGCCCTTGCCCTCCTTGTTGTCCTTGCCTTTCTTGTTGTCATTCCCGGAGGGAATCTGCGTCTCTTCCGTGGCGGCCAACATCCCCGCTTCCACCCGCAAAATCTCTTCCAAATACCCCGCCGTCAGCGGCTCAATATACGTCCGGTCCGCCACCTCGGGATCGGTCATGATCGACGCCGGATTCGAGTTCACCAGCACCACCTCATACCCCTCGGCCTTCAGCGCCTTGCAAGCCTGCGTCCCCGAGTAGTCGAACTCCGCCGACTGCCCAATCACGATCGGCCCCGAGCCAATCACCAAAATCTTCGCAATATCGTTCCTACGCGGCATTAGCGGTAAACCTCACGACGATGCGCCACTTCCACCACAAGGATGAGCAGCATGTGATCCATAATTTGGCATATGATGCGATAGTCGCCGACCCGGTACCGCAGCTTATCTTCGTAAGCGCCTGACAGCTTCTTGGCTATGGTGCGCGGCTTCATACGTTTTGCCACGCGGTCGCTCATGAAAGAACGGATTCTATCTTCGATTTCGGGTGAGAGCTTGTTAAGCTGTTTTTCTGCTAGTTTCGAGTACTCGACGGTCCACTCCAACGGAAGCTCTCCCTTCAGGTAGGAGGAACTCCAAACCTTCCTCGGTAAGAGCAACCTCGGACAGAGCGCCGTCCTCCATGTCCTCGACGTAGGTGTATAGCGCTTCCTGAGCGAACTCCTGAACAGTCTTGCCGGACTGTTCGGCCATCGTAAAAAGACGCCGCTTCAAGTCCTCGCTCATCACAATCTCCATACTCGTCTTCGCCATCAGAGTTTCCTCCACTCATCCATCATCCTACGAAAATCTTTAAACAAATAATGCGAATCATGCGGCCCCGGACTAGCCTCCGGATGGTATTGCACACTAAACATTGGGTCCGTCTTATGCCGCAACCCAGCCAGCGTCTGATCGTTCAAATTCGTATGCGTCTTCTCCACCGTAGCCTCATCGAGCGACTCCGGATCGACCGCGAAATTATGGTTTTGCGCCGTAATCTCCACCTTGCCCGTAGCGTGATTCATGATCGGATGGTTCCCGCCATGGTGCCCGAACTTCAACTTGTAAGTCTCCCCACCCAGCGCCAGCCCAAACAGCTGGTGCCCCAAACAAATCCCAAATAGCGGAGTCTTCCCCTGCAACTCACGTATGTTCTCGACCGCGTACTCCAGCGGCTCCGGGTCGCCTGGCCCATTCGAGAAAAAAACCCCGTCCGGCGCCATCGCCAGCACCTCGGCCGCCGAGGTCTGCGCCGGAACCACCGTCACCCGGCAGTTCTCCCGCGCCAGCATCCGCAAAATGTTCTCCTTGATCCCAAAGTCGTACGCCACCACATGCAGCGGCTCCCCCTCAACCGTCCGCCCCAGCAGCTTGTCCCCCGTCTGGTTCTTCGGCTCCGCATCGTTCCACTCGTACATCTTCTTCGTCGACACCACCGAAGCCAGATCTGTCCCCGTCATGTCCCGGACAGCCTTAGCCTTCCCTACCAGCGCCGCCTCATCCAGCCTCTCGCCTGAAGCGATCACCCCCCGCATCACCCCATGCGCCCGCAGATGCCGCACCACCGCCCGCGTGTCGATCTCCGAGATCACCGGCACCCCATACCGCTCCAGGTACTCGTCCGCCACCTGCGTCGACCGCCAGTTTGAGCTCACCGGCGAAAACTCCCGCGTCACCAGGCCCTCAATGTAAGGCCGCGAAGCTTCCGCATCGTGCGGCGTCGTCCCATAATTCCCAATGTGCGGGTTCGTCAGCACCACAATCTGCCCCGCATACGATGGATCGGTAAAGATCTCCTGGTACCCCGTCAGCGACGTGTTGAACACCACTTCGCCCGCGCCCTCAACCCGCGCGCCGTGGCCCATTCCGCGAAAAATCCGCCCGTCTTCGAGCGCGAGCACAGCCTGCATGGCCTCTCCCTGCCGATTCTGCCAATGTGTGGTGGAATCACCTGATTCTATCAGTCTCCATCCGCAACCTATACGCAAAAAGGCCCGGTGCAAACCGGGCCTAGCTAATAGTTGTCATTCCCGAAGGGAATCTGCTTTCACCGCGCGAATGACTAGCTCTTGTGATGACGGTGATGATGACGATGGTGGCGCATCATGGCGTTTGCGGGCGTAACCGCACCGGCCAGGATGATGAACGCGAACGCGGCGACAACGAGGTTGCGAATCTTCATAAAATCTCCCTTACCAAACTAATCGACGGCTGATCGCTGTCAGTCCGTTCGATGCAGCATACCGCCCGCCGAGGCTTGCGCAGCGGGAAAGTTTTCCTCATACCAGCGGACGTACCCAATTGGATGCGCTTTGGCTAAGCAACATCCACCAGCACCGCATCCCCCTCCACCTTCACCGGAAACACTTCCACACGCTCATGCTCCGGGTACTCCGCCTTTCCCGTCTTCGCGTTGAAGGCCCACGCATGCCACGGGCAGATCACCGTCTCCCCCTCCACCCATCCCTGGCCCAGCGGCCCGTGCCGGTGCGGACACCAGTTATCCAGCGCCGCCAGCTCCCCGCCCATATTCGCCAGACAGATCTCCATCCCGTTCACCGCCAGCTCCGCTACCTGGCCCACCGCCGGAACCTCCGCCACTCCGCACAACCTCACCCACTCCGCCACCGTTTGCACCCCTCATCATGAGCATAATCGCAGATGCTACAGTTCAAGACGATGGCCTCGCCCACTCCCAAACGCTCTCCCGGCAGCTCCGACAACGCCTTCCGCAAATATCCCCCCCGTCCCCCCACCAGCCCGCCCGAAGTCGTCGACCCCGTCTGGCTTCTCAAAGCCATCGGCGTCGTCATCCTCGCCGCCCTGGTCTGCGGCTATGCCACCCTCTGCCTCCTCCTCTATCAAGGCCAGTGGCAGCTCCTCCTTCATCCAAAACAAACCACCACACACCCAGCGGAGCTCGCCGGCACCCCCATCGAGTTCCTCCGCTTCGGCCCCGACGCCAGCGGCCTCCCTCAGCGCACCGCCTGGGCCATCCCTGCTGCCCCTCTCGCCCGTTACGGCAACACCACCGTCCTTTTCCTTCCCTCCGGCGATGGTTCCCTCGCCGACGCCCTTCCCACCCTCGCCCTCCTCCACGATGCCGGCCTTAACCTCCTTGCAATCGACTACCGCGGCTACGGTGAAAGCGCCGCCCTCCACCCCGGCAACGCCCGCATGACCGAAGACGCAGATGCCGCCTGGAAGTTCCTCACTCAATCCCGCGCCATCCCCGAAAACCACGTCATCCTCTACGGCGTGGGCCTAGGCGCAAGTCTGGCCGTCCAACTCGCCGTAGACCACCCAGCCGTACAAGCCCTCGTCGTCGACTCCCCCGCCCCCGATCCCCTCCAAACCGTCCTCGCCGATCCCCGCACCAAGCTCCTCCCTGTCCGCCTCCTCCTCCACGACCGCTTCCTCCTCGCCGAGCCCCTCGCCACCCTCAAAACGCCCAAGCTTCTCCTCTACTCCGGCATCATGCCAGACCCCATCCGCACCGCCGCCGATCCCAAGATGACTCTCGAAGTCTCCACGCCGCTTGCCACCACGCAGTTCCTCCAGCGCTTTCTAGATCAGTACGCCAGTCCCTGAACACCATTGCCTTTCTTTGTCATTCCCGAAGGAATCTGCGTTTGCATTTGCCCTTTTGTTGTCGTTCCCGCAGGGAATCTGCTTCTCCATCCATCACGCTTCCATCATTTTAAGGACACACCGCATGACCAAGTTCCTCACCAACCTGCAACCCTGGGGCGCACTCCTCATGCGCCTCGTCCTTGGCGTCGCCATGCTCAGCAACGGGTGGGACAAAGTCGTTCCCGCCGGAGGCTTTCACGGCCACAACGCCTTCTCCGCGCTCGACCACTTCTGCCGCTTTGTCGTCACCCTCGGCCTTCCCTTTTGGCTCGGCTGCCTCTCCGCGTTCACCGAGTTCGCCGGAGGCATCGCCCTTCTCCTCGGACTCTTTAGCCGCTTCTTCGCCTTCCTGATCGCCATCAACATGATCGTCGCCCTCTTCGCTGTCAACATCCATCACGGCTACAGCGGCTCCCAGTACACCCTCGCTCTCATCACCCTCGCCGCCATGCTCCTCCTCTACGGCCCCGGCGCATGGGCCCTCGACCGCAAGCTTGGCCTTCGCTAAGCCTCTCAAGCTCATCACAAACCCTAAACTTTTGTCATCCTGAGCAAAGTCGCAGGACCTGCGGTTCACTCACGCCATCGACAACCCACAAAAGAACTGTTCCCGCGCGTTTCTCGTCCGTCATTGCCGAAGCATCACCTTTGCACTTGACTTTTGTTTGTCATTCCCGCAGAGGTCGCGCCTTTGCACTTGCCCTTCTTGTTTGTCATTCCCGAAGGGAATCTGCTTCTCCGTTCCCGCGTAGGAATGGCCGCGGCAGGCACTCCCGCGAAAAGAAGACACGGGCTCAACATCAGCCCAACCAAAATCCCGTTAAGCCCCACCACTCCCTATTCAGCTCTATACATTCATTTCAAGGGAGATAAAAGTTCACTGATCTTGAGCAGGGGTCATGCACAATCCGTTATCCCTTAGAGCAGGGAACAAGGGCGTAACAATCCGTTGGAGATAGCGTCGCTCCAGCCTTGTTGAACCTCGGTTTGCCCAGCAAGGAGCCGCGAGTTATCGCCGCACCGTAAGATTCTACCTGCAAGGTTAGGATCGATCTGGTGGTAACCCGTTTGTTTTATCAGATCAGCTACTAAAACCGAAGTTTCGCGCCCGGAACGCAGCCGCAGAAGGAGTGAAGGCCCCCGATTTCTGGGGGCCTTACATATTGGGAAGGGGAGGGTTTTGCGGACAGGTGAAGCCGTAGCCGAAGGGAACTGCAAGCCCGGCAATTGCTTGGTACAGTAAATCAGACGCACTCCCATACGAAAAGTTGTCCCCGTTTCTAGTATTTATTTACGGAAAACAATATCTCACAACGAATGTCCTGAACATAGACCTAATCGGCAATTCTTCTCCGATCATCAGTTCTTCTTATCCACAGTCCGTTCTCTACACCGATTGAAGGCTTAATGCCGCACGACCCGCCAGCAGACGATCTTCACGGGCTCCTCAAACAAACCTTTGGCTTTCCCGCCTTCCGCCCCAATCAGGAGGCTGTCTGCCGCGCCGCCACCGACGGCCAGGACGTCCTCCTCGTCATGCCCACAGGGGCCGGTAAGTCCCTTTGTTATCAGCTCCCCGCCATCGCACGCGGAGGCACCGCCCTCGTCATCTCGCCCCTGATCGCCCTCATGGACGACCAAGCCGCCAAGCTCACAGCCGCCGGTCTCCGCGTCGCCCGCATCCACTCCGGCCTCTCCCGCGACCAGGCCCGCGACGCTTGCCGCGACTACCTCTCGGGCGCGCTCCAGTTCCTCTTCATCGCCCCCGAGCGGATGCGCGTTCCCGGCTTTCCGCAGATGCTCGCCAAGCGCAAACCCGCCCTCATCGCCATCGACGAGGCCCACTGCATCTCCGCCTGGGGCCACGACTTCCGCCCCGACTACCGGACCCTCGGCGAACACCTGCCGCTCCTACGCCCGAGCCCGATCATCGCCCTGACCGCCACCGCCACGCCCGCCGTTCAGAAGGACATCGTCGCCCAGCTTCAGCTCTCGCGCCCCGCCCTCTTCATCCACGGCTTCCGCCGCGACAACCTCCACATCGAGGTCGTCGAGATGTCCAAGCCGGAGCGCAACGCCTTCACCGTCAACCTGTTAGCCAAGCCCGAGAACCGTCCCGCCATCGTCTACGCGCCCTCTAAGAAGGCAACCGAAGAGCTGGCCGGTCTACTCGGAGGCAAAGCCGCCGCCTACCACGCCGGGCTCGAGCCCGCCACCCGGGACCGTGTTCAGCGCGGCTTCCAGGCTGGCACGGTCGAGGTCGTCGTCGCCACCATCGCCTTCGGCATGGGCATCGACAAGGCCGACGTCCGCACCGTCGTCCACATCGCTCTGCCCGCGTCGGTCGAAGCCTATTACCAGGAGATCGGCCGCGCCGGACGCGACGGCCTTCCCAGCCGCACCGTCCTGCTCCACTCTTTCGCCGACCGCAAGATGCACGACTTCTTCCTCGAGCGCGACTACCCCGCCGCCACCGAACTCGCCCGCGTCGCCCAGCTCCTCACCTCCGAGTTCCAGATGCCCGATCTGCTTCGCCAACGCCTCAAGATGGACCACGAGAGCTTCGACCGAGCCGCCGAGAAGCTAGCCGCCCAGGGAGCCGCGCAGATCGACATGGACGGCCTCATCCGCTCGACTGGCGCGACTAACTGGCGCACCGGCTACGACGCCCAGCTCGCCTTCCGCCGCTCCCAGATCGACCGCATGGTCGCCTTCGCCGAGTCGAACCAGTGCCGCATGACCGCGCTCATCCAGCACTTCGGCGACACCGCAGACGGTCTGAAGCCTTGCGGCCACTGCGACTTCTGCGCACCGCAGAACTCCACCGCCCAGCCTTTCCGCGAACCCACCCGCGACGAAGAGCGCCACCTCCGCAGCATCCTCCGCGCACTCGCTGGCGGCGTTTCGCGCTCCACCGGCAAGCTCCACACCGATCTCGCCTTGACGCCCGACCGCAAGCTCTTCGACACGTACCTCGACGCCCTAGCCCGCGCCGGTCTGCTCCAACTCACCTCCGAAACCTTCACCAACCCTTCCGGCGACGTCATCGCCTACAAGAAAGCCACCCTCACCCACGAAGGCGCGCTCGTCGAGAAGACCGGCGACGCCCTCCTCGTCCACCTCCGCGACAGCACCGCCGCCAAGGCCAAAGCCGCTCCCGCAACCAAGTCCGGCCGCCCGTCCAAAGCCAGCCTCAAGGCCGAGCGCGAACAGACCACCGCCGCGTACACGTCCGCCCAGCAAGCCCTCGAAGCCCGCATCCGCGACTGGCGCAAGGCAGAAGCCGCCAAGACCGCCAAGCCGGCCTTCATCGTTTTCAGCGACACCGTCCTACGCAACCTCGTCCTCGCTGCCCCACAGACCATCTCCGAACTACTCACCGTCTCGGGCATCGGCACGGAGAAAGCTGACCGATACGGAGCGGAGCTCGTCGCCCTCTGCCGCGCAAACGATCATAGCCCTCAGTCCGTCAGAACGCCCGTGACAAACGATCTGCCCGCCTTACCAAAGACGATGCCTCTACTTGCAGCGAAGGAGGTTACAGACGTCGAGAGAGTGCCTAAACGGCTGAAGGAGTGGCAAGAGAATGCGGTGCTCGAATCGGACAAGCTGCGGGAACGGCTCAAGGCACCTAAGGTTGAGCCGATCCAAGAGGCTCTAACCCCCGCCCAGCAAGCCCTCGATACCAGCCTCCGAGACTGGCGCAAAGCCGAATCCGCCAAGCTGGGCCTGCCGCAGTTCTTCGTTCTCAGCTCCTCCACTTTGCGCGACATCGTCCTCATCCACCCGAAAACCTTGCCGCAGCTCAAAACCATCTCCGGAATGGGAACCGAAAAGCTCGACAAATTCGGTCAAGCTATCCTGAAAGTCTGCAACCAGTTATGAGTAAGCCGACACAAGACGCCCACCACCCTGCCGAGCTCGACTCGCCCACCCTCGACGAGCTCGCTTCGCACTGCTTCGGCTGCGGCCCCGCCAATCCCGAAGGCCTCCATCTCCACTTCACCGTAGACGCCGAAGCCCTCACGGCCACTACAACGCTCACGCTCACGCGCCAGCACGAAGGGCCACCCGGCTACATCCACGGCGGCATCGTCGCCACGCTGATGGATGAGGTGATGAGCAAGCTGAACCGTCCGCTGAGAGCGCTCGCCATGACGCGCCATATGCAGGTCGATTACCTGCGCCCCAGCCCGCTCGGTCAGCCGCTGACTCTCAGTTCCAGCCACGTGAAACGCGAGGGACGTAAGCTCTTCCACCGCGCTGAATTGCGCGACGCCCATGGCGCTCTGCTCGCCGAGGCAACCGGGCTCTTCATCGTCATCGACCCCAAATATCTGGCCTAACCCGCCTTCCAATAATCCCGGTCGCGCAGGAAGTATTCATCATCCCAGCTATGCATCATCGTCTGGAAGAACAGGAACACCATCCGCGAATGCCCCAGCTTTTGGAAGCGCCGGTTGGTCGTCCAGATCTTGCCCTTCACGATGCGGAACTTCGTGCGATGGACACCCTTGGAGAGCAGGTAGTCTTCCGCAAACAGCGCCCGCTCATGGAAGCCGCCCAGCGCCCAGAACGCCTCGCGCTCAAACAACATGAACATCCCCGTCGCAAACGGCTTCAGCTTGGAGCCGATGTGCTGCATCAGGTTGTTGCCCGCGTAGAGCAGATCGTCGAAGAAGCTACCATACCGGCAAGCGATATTCGTCGTTGCCAGGTGCAGGTCGCGCCGTCGCATGGCCGCCATGGCGCGTCGCAGAAGCGTCGGTTCGGAGAGCTCCACGTCGGCGTCGAGGAACAAGACATACTTGGTATCCGCCAGCCGCGCGCCCGCGTTGCGTCCCACCGAAGGCAAACCGCCGGGAACGACCTCAATCCGCAGCCGGTCGCGAAAGCTCAACGCGCCCTCCACTGTATTGTCGGTAGAACCCGCGTCTGCCACCAGCACCCGCGTCTCGGACAGACCGGCGTAGTCCTGCTTGCACAGAGAAGCGAGGAGACGGGGCAACATCGCCGCCTCATTTTTGGCGGGAATGACGATTGTGAGCTCAGGGCAGTGCAAGTGAATCATCGGGCCTCGAAGGTACTAATGACCAAACTCCAGCACCGCTGTTGCGCGTTCAACAAACGTTGTTGAATATTCAGCCACGCGCGGTATCCGGTAACCGCACCACAAACGGCAACGTGAAACGGAAAGCTGCTATCTTTAAACTTCACGCGGCCACCATGCCACCCTCATGCCAACCGCGGCGCGGAGGAGATGCCATGCCAGACCAGACCACCAATGGAAATGGAAACTACGGCCACGCCGCTACCGGGCTGCGCCTTAAGGTCGGCCTAGCCGAGATGCTAAAAGGCGGCGTCATCATGGACGTGATGAACGTTGAGCAGGCGCGCATCTCCGAAGAAGCCGGAGCCGTCGCCGTGATGGCGCTGGAGCGCGTCCCCGCCATGATCCGCGCGGAAGGCGGCGTCGCTCGCATGGCCAATCCCAAGCTCATCAAAGAGATCATGGCCGTGTCCTCCATCCCCGTTATGGCGAAGGCGCGCATTGGCCACTTCGCCGAGGCCCAGGTGCTTGAAGCACTTGGGGTTGACTTCATCGACGAGTCCGAGGTCCTTACGCCCGCCGACGAGACCTACCACATCGACAAGCACGCCTTCACGACGCCGTTCGTCTGCGGCGCGCGCAACCTCGGCGAGGCCTTACGCCGCATCGCCGAGGGCGCGGCCATGATCCGCACCAAGGGCGAGCCCGGCACCGGCGACGTGGTGCACGCCGTCCAGCATATGCGCCAGATCACCCGCGAGATCAAGGCCCTTACCGTGCTCGGTGACGAAGAACTCTACAACGCGGCTAAAGTCCACGGCGCTCCTTATGAGCTTGTTCGCATGGTGGCGAAAGCAGGCAAGCTGCCTGTGCCCAACTTCTCGGCCGGTGGCATCGCGACGCCCGCCGACGCGGCCCTGATGATGCAGCTCGGCGCAGAGACGGTCTTCGTCGGCTCAGGCATCTTCATGAAGGGCGGCGCGACCCCGCTCGACATCGAGAACAATCCCGCCGAGCGAGCCGAAGCTGTCTCGCGCGCTAAGGCCATCGTGCTCGCAACACTGCACTACAACAATCCCAAGATCGTCGCCGAGGCCAGCGAAGACTGCACCGGCACGATGAAGGGTCTGGCTGCCGCGGCGATCGAAGAGAAGAACCTAATGCAGACGCGCGGCTGGTAAGCGCCCGTACCATGCCGCGCCTTGTCATCGACGGCCACGCGGACACCGCGCAGCGCTTTGCGGATGAGAGCTGGCAATTCAACGGCACACTTGGCGAGGGTCAGCTCTCACTAAACGCGGCGCGCGAAGGTGGCCTTGGCGCGGAGTTCTTTGCGGCCTGGGCAGAGCCTACTGAGTGGAAGGGCCACTACGCGGAGCGCACTCTCGCGCTGATCGACAGTGTCCACGACCAAGCTCGCCGTCACCCCGAGTCGTTGCGTCTCTGCACATCTCCAGAGGAGATCCGCAAAGCGTATGCAGAAGGTCGTTTCGCCATGCTGCTCGGTGTCGAAGGCGGCCACTCCATTGAGAATGATCTCCACCTTCTACGCCGTTATTACGATCTCGGCGTACGCTACATAACGCTCACGTGGGCGAACACCAACGAGTGGGCCGATGCTTCCGGCGATCTCGACGATCCTTCCGTCAAGCACCACGGCGGCCTGACAGCGTTCGGCCGCGATGTGGTCCGCGAGATGAACCGCCTCGGCATGATGATCGACGTCTCGCATGTCTCCGACGCCACCTTTGCCGATGTGCTCGCCACCACAAACGCGCCGGTGATTGCTTCACACTCGTCCGCCCGCGCGCTCACCAACTCGCACCGTAACGTGACCGACAAGATGCTCCGCATGCTGGCCGCGAATGGGGGCGTGTGCATGGTGAACTTCTTTCCCGCCTTTATCGACGTGGCGTGGCGCAACGCCTGGAACGCGCAACGCGACGAACGCGCTGAAGCACACCGACAACTTACTGCGAAGCACGACGCGCCCATTCCCTTTGCGCTTTCGAATGCTATCGACTGCCGTTTTGCAAGCCGCCTCCCACGCGCTCCGCTCTCCTCGCTTATTGATCACATCGACCATGTTGCGCAGACTGCTGGAATTGAACACGTCGGCATCGGCACGGACTTCGACGGTATTCCCTCTTTACCCCAGGGCATCGACTCCGCCGCCGATCTGCCGAAGGTCTTTACCGCGCTCGCGCAACGCGGATATAGCGAGGCCGATCTCGATCGAATTGCCGCCAGCAATCTGTTGCGAGTTTTTAACGGAGTGCTTGCGCGTGGCAATAGATAACTCGCGGGTTACTCACTTTCGTGCGCGCCATCAACCGAAGGGCTTCTCATTTCGAGCATGCAAGGTGCATACTGAATATGTAGGCAAGCATACAAGATCAACCGGTTCGCCATGTAGAACGGCTGGCCACACTCCACGCAACAGGGAGCACAGATCTTATGCCTATGCGCGACTCTTCGTCACCAGCACGAGCGAGTGTCGCCGTCACGCAGTAGAAACAACTCAGCGACCGCCGTTTGGCGTCAGAGCAGCAGACCCAATCCGGGCCGCGTTCGCTCTTGTACTTGCATCTTACGAAGATAGAGGCCCTCAACTGTGCAGACTTCCTCACCCGGCTCCGGCGTCCATATCGACTCCGCTTCATCGCAACCCGACCTGCTTTGCCTGAGCCATTTGCGCTGGCACTTTGTGACGCAACGCCCTCAACATCTCTTGCGCCACGCCGCTCAAGACCGCCGCGTCTTCTACTGGGAAGAACCGGTCTTCCATGCGCCGGACGCACCCTCCGCACAAGCCTGGGCCGCGCGTGGCATGCATCTCGAAGTCATACACGAAGAGTTGTCGCTTTGGGTGATCCGCCCCCACATTCTCCACGGCGTGAATGCCGACACCGCTCAGAAGAAGCTACTAGCCGAGTTGATGCAGTCCTTCTCCATCGACCGCTATGTGCGCTGGTACTACACACCCATGGCGCTTAGTTTCTCTTCGCACCTTCAAGCAGAAGCGACGGTCTACGACTGCATGGACGAACTTAGCGGCTTTCTCGGCGCGCCTCCCGCATTGATGGAGCACGAGCGCCATCTCTTCAACATGGCCGATGTCGTTTTCACCGGCGGTATCAGCCTCTTCGAAGCCAAGCAGCGCCAGCATGCAAACGTGCACGCCTTCCCGAGTTCGATCGATGTGGCACACTTCGCACAATCGCAACAGAAGTTGTTACAAGAACCTCTGGATCAAGCTGCGATCCCACATCCGCGCGCGGGATTTTACGGCGTCGTCGACGAACGCTTCGATGTAGATCTTCTCGGCAAAGTGGCGGCGCTCCGGCCGGAGATGCAGTTCGTCATCCTCGGTCCGGTCGTCAAGATCGATACGGCCACGTTACCGCGGGCCGCCAACATTCACTATCTCGGCGGAAAGAGCTACGAAGAACTCCCGCTGTATCTCACCGGCTGGGACATTGCATTGCTCCTCTTCGCGCGCAACGACGCCACGCGCTTCATCTCGCCCACAAAGACGCCCGAATACCTCGCTGCCGGTAAACCGGTTGTTTCCACACCTATACGTGATGTGGTGCGTGGCTACGGCGACGCTGGCCTTGTGGCCATTGCCGAGACACAGGAAGAGTTTGCGGCCGCGCTCGACGCTGCACTCCAATCGCCTACAAATGCGTGGAAGCAGGCGGTCGCCACCAAGCTCGCGCAAGGCTCCTGGACCCGCACCTGGGCCGCGATGCAACGCGAAATCGACCGCGTCATCGGCATGAAGCAAACGCCGCCCGCGCTTCTCGCCGCGACGCACAATGTATCGGCGTCGATCACGCCTTTGAGGATCGAAAGCATGTCCTCCATACGCTCGACAAGACCTGTTCAGCCACGGCGCCACAAAGAGCATTTCGACTATCTAGTGGTCGGTGCGGGGTTCGCCGGCAGCGTTCTCGCGGAGCGCCTCGCCAGCCAACTCGGCAAGCGTGTTCTCATCATCGACAAGCGGGACCATATCGCCGGCAACGCTTACGATTGCCTCAACGAAGACGGCATTCTTATTCATAAGTACGGTCCACACATCTTCCACACAAATTCGGACGATGTCGTCGCCTACCTGTCGAAGTTCACCACATGGCGGCCGTACGAGCATCGCGTGTTGTCACAGGTTGATGGCCAGCTCGTCCCTGTGCCAATCAATCTCGACACCATCAACCGTCTCTACCATCTTTCTCTAGACGCACAGGGCATGGAAGCCTTTCTTGCGGCCCGCGTCGAAAAGCGCGCGTTTGTCCGGACGTCGGAAGACATCGTCGTCAGCCGCGTAGGACGCGAGCTCTATGAGAAGTTCTTCCGCGGGTACACACGGAAGCAGTGGGGACTCGATCCTTCGCAGCTCGATGCTTCGGTCGCCGGACGCATTCCGGTGCGCTTCGACCGTGATGACCGCTACTTTACCGACAGCTTCCAGGCGATGCCCGCCGAAGGATTCACACGCATGTTTGAGCAGATGCTCGACCATCCTCGCATCACGATCCGCACCGGTGTCGACTACCGCGAAGCCGCACGGACGTACCCGGGCGCGAAGATCGTCTATACCGGTCCGATCGATGAATTCTTCCACTTCCGCTTTGGCCCGCTTCCCTATCGTTCGCTCGAGTTTCAGCATGAGACACACAACGTTGAGACATACCAGGCAGCACCTGTCATCAACTATCCGAACGAGCATCCTTACACGCGCGTCACCGAGTTCAAATATCTGACTGGGCAAAAGCACAAGCGAACCAGCATCGTCTACGAACACCCCCGCGCGGAAGGCGATCCGTACTATCCCATCCCGCGTCCGGAGAACGCCGCTTTGTACGCCAAGTACCGGGAACTAGCCGAACGCACCGAAGATGTAGAGTTTTGTGGCCGTCTTGCCAACTACAAATACTTCAACATGGATCAGGTCGTTGCTCAGGCGCTCGCGACTTTCCGTCGCATGAGTGAGAACCAAGCTCCCTCACGATTCGAAAGCGCGCTTGCCGGGCTCGCGGCAACAGCCGCACCGGTGCAACTCTAACCTTCGGCGGAGTACTCATACAGTCGAGCAGTTCGGGGAAGGGTCGATCGAGACAGTAAGCACGATGGTTTAGCGACCATGGTCGTAAGTAAAGGAGATCGTCTATGTACCATCATGTAAAGAAGCTGATGTATACCGTCGAGATTGGAGAATCCGATCCGAAGTTCGGGCGGATGCTACTGGAGCAATTCGGCGGCGCGAACGGCGAACTCGCCGCCGCCATGCAGTATTCCATACAAGGCTTTAACTGCGAAGATCCAGCACGTAAAGACCTCCTGATGGACATCGGTACGGAAGAGCTCAGCCACCTGGAAGTTGTGGGTGCCATGATCCGTATGCACCTCAAACCGATGAAGCACGAGCGTGAAGCGGCTGAGGCCGACCCTCTCGTCGCAATTGCCGGGGGCGGCGGTGTTGCCCTGTTCGACTCCATGGGCAATGCGTGGACGGCTGACTATCTGAAGGTGACGGGCGATTTGGCCGTCGATCTACGCAGCAACATCGCCGCTGAAGCGCGCGCCAAAATCGTCTACGAGCGGCTGATCGCCTTCACCGAAGACCTCGGAACGAAGCAAGCGCTGCAATTTCTGATGACTCGCGAAATTACACACATGCGCGCATTCACCGCCGCGCTAGACAGCATGGAAAAGCCTCTTTTTGCGGTGGGTATCATTGAACCAACGCCTGGCCTGGTGGATGAGTTCTTCAATGGATCTACGGGCGAAAGTCAGTATGGCGAGACGGATTTCACCGGTCCCTGGAATAGCGGCAACGGTTTGCATACGGTGCAATCTGAAATCAAAGGTGGCAGCGGGCTGGACGTGAAGCCCTACACGCCACAGCCAGGCACCGAAGTGACCACACGCGTGGATTCAACGCCTGTGGGTGAATACACCAATGGCGTCGGTGAAAAACAGCAGGCTCTACACGACGCGCAGAAGATCAAGGCCGAGCGTAACGCAGAGGTTGTCGTTTAGTTTCATACTCTTCAACCAACAAGAAGAAACCCTCCGTGACGGAGGGTTTCTTCTTATCTAACAAACAATTATTTCTATTCCACAGGCTTCGCCATCTTCTCGTGCATGGCACCCTTTACCGCTCCAGGAACAACATTCGCCAGCATGCCTTCGATCTTCGTCGTCAAGGATGCCGCATACACGTGATCCTTGCCATCGAACAGCGCTTCGATGCCCTGCTTCGCTACATCTGCCGGTTGGCTTTCAGATTTTCCTTCTTGCCCCACCTGCGTGTTGTCCATGCCCGCGCGATGAAAGAAGTCGGTGTCGGTTGGTCCCGGCTGCAACGCCGTCACAGTAATTTTCGTGTCCCGCAGCTCGTACCGCAGACTATGCGCGAACGAAAGCACAAACGCCTTGGTGGCCGCATAGACAGCCTCGCGCGGCGCAACCATCTCGCCCGCAATCGACGCCGTAAACAAGATCTTACCTTCGCCTTGCGCCATCATCTTCTGGACGATGTGCTTAGCCAGACGAACCGTGCCGACGCAGTTCAGATGCACCATGTTCAACTCTTCGTGCAGGTCGGTTTCAGCGAACAATCCACCGACACCCACACCGGCGTTCAGGCACGCCACATCCACTGTTCGCCCAAGCGACTGAATCTCAGTCCATAGCTCATCGATTCCCTGCTTGTGGGCCAGGTCAGCGTTACTTCCGTTACAGCCACACTCAACGCACGAAGCTCCTCGGCGGCGCTCGACAGCCGGTCGCCCGCGGACGCCATCACCAGATCGTACCCTCTGCCCGCCAACACCTTTGCCAGTTCCAGCCCAATACCGCTCGACGCGCCTGTTACCACCGCAAGTCCGTTTGCCATTGCTTGTTCTCCTTAATACCCGCACATCCTTGTGCAAGCCGGTCAGATGCGACACACGGCGATGAGGATGCCGATCCAAATCCCCGGCCATGCAAGCGGACCTATTCCGTCTCCACAGGCAGCGCGGCGACGCTTTCTAACATCCATTCCATCGTTGTGCGAACGTACATGAGGTTTTGCGATGACCGTAGCCTACAATCCAGCAGCCGAAGTGAAAGGGCCATCCTTTCCGCTCTCCGGCGAGACATACATTCCTCTGGTGAACGAAACGAAGGAAGGCCGCGTATTCGCGCACGCTTACCAAACGATCCTCGCCTCGCCCGAGCAGCTCTACCAATTCTGGAGCGCCGTTCGCTCGTTTCCCTTGTGGCAGGAAAACGTCGTCTCCGTCACTCCTACCGGAGACAAAACGACGCATTGGGTGATGGGCAATCCG
Organism: Acidobacteriaceae bacterium; assembly: GCA_965277085.1. GTDB lineage: Bacteria > Acidobacteriota > Terriglobia > Terriglobales > Acidobacteriaceae > Edaphobacter. Next base: position 2,410,616 of record OZ255708.1, on the reverse strand, counting down.
GAAGAAGCCGACGGCAAGCGAGTGGAGTTCGATTCGGAAATCACCGAAGATGTACCGGGCAAAAAGATTGTGTGGCAATCTACCGGCGGCGATGTCGACCAAAGCGGACAGGTCACGTTCACCCCGCATCCCAGCGGACGTGGCACGATGGTCCTCCTTCAACAACAAGTGAAAGTTCCCGGCGGCGCAATCGGCAATGCAGTCGCTTCCACCGCCAAGCGCGGCCCCAAGCAGACCGTGATTGAGAATCTTCGCCACTTTAAAGAGATGGTGGAAGCGGGTGCCATCCCCTCCGTCAAAGGCCAGCCACATGGGCCGCGAGGCCTATCGGGCGGCATCAAGGAATGGATGTACGGCGAGAACAATCCCACGCCTCCCGGCACCAGCGAAGAAGCTCAGACCGAAAGCACCACCGCAACGAAGGAGTCTCTATGAAGGCCGTATGTTGGATGGGCAAGAGCAAGGTCGAGGTCCACGAAGTAGCCGACCCGGCGATCATCAATCCGCAGGACGCGATCATCAAGATCACCCGCACGGCCATCTGCGGCTCGGACCTCCATCTCTTCGACGGCTACATTCCCACCATGGAGTCGGGCGACATACTCGGCCACGAGTTCATGGGCATCGTGGAAGAAGTAGGTAGCGAGGTCAAGAAGCTGAAGCGCGGCGATCGCGTCGTCGTCCCTTTCACCATCTCTTGCGGCAACTGCATGTTCTGCAAAAAGGACCTCTGGTCACTCTGCGATAACTCGAATCCCAACGCGCAAATTGCCGAGACCATGTACGGCTATAGCGGCTCGGCGCTATTCGGCTACTCGCACATCTATGGCGGCTATGCCGGCGGCCAGGCGCAATACGCCCGCGTTCCCTTTGCCGACGTAGGCCCAATCAAAATCGAAAACGACCTCGACGACGAGAAGGTTCTCTTCCTTTCGGACATCTATCCCACTGGCTTCCAGGGCGCGGACAACGCAAACATCCAACCCGGTGACACCGTTGCCGTCTGGGGCTGCGGCCCGGTCGGTCTCTTCGCCATCGCCAGCGCCTACATGCTGGGTGCGGGCAAAGTCATCGCCATCGACCGCTTTCCCGAGCGCCTCAAGCTCGCCCGCGACTACTGCGGCGCAACCACCATCAACTACAGCGAAGACGATGTGATCGTCGTCGAGGCGCTGCGTGATCTCACCGGCGGCATCGGCCCCGATAGCTGCATCGACGCCGTAGGCATGGAAGCCCATTCCAACACCACCGTCGGCCTCTACGACAAGGTCAAGCAAACCTTAATGATGGAGACCGACCGGCCCTTTGTTCTTCGCCAGGCGATCCAGTCTATCCGCAAGGGAGGCACTCTTTCGATACCGGGCGTCTACGGTGGCGTACTCGACAAGGTCAACTTCGGCGCAGCCTTCGGCAAGGGTCTGAAGATGGGCATGGGCCAGACGCACATGCACAAGTATCTTGCCCCGCTCCTCATATCCATCGAAGACAAGAAAATCGACCCGTCGTTCCTCATCTCTCACCGCGTAGGCATCGACCAGGTGCCGGACATGTACCCGATGTGGCGCGACAAGCAGGAAGCCGTCACCAAGATCGTGATCGATCCCTGGGTCGACACCATCGATCAGCCAAAGATTGCCTAACCTTAACACCGGGTGCCCCACCTTCAACGCAGTTTCAGTGCGCCTAAGGTGGGGTTTTACAATCAATGGATGCCTACCAAGCCTTACGCCCCCGGTCAAACCCTCCTCATTGACGCCGACGACACGCTCTGGGAGAACAACATCTACTTCGAGCGCGCCATCGCCGCTTTCATCTCCTATCTCGATCACCGCATCCATACGCCAGCCGAAGTACGCAGCCACCTGAACACGGTAGAGCGCGCGACAGTCGCCGCACACGGCTACGGTCTGGAGAGCTTTCGCCGCTCCCTCGTCCTTTGCTTTGAGCAGCTTGCCGATGGTCCACTCTCCGATGAGAAGCGCGCCCGCATCCACAGCTTTGTCCAGTCCATCGCCGATCAGGAGATTGAGCTCCTGCCGGGAGTTGCCGAGACCCTCGCCGATTTAGCGCAGCGCCACCGCATCCTCCTCGTCACCAAGGGCGATCCCGAAGAACAACACGACAAGCTCCAACGCTCCGGCCTCGCTCCGCACTTCAGCGCGGTCGAAGTTCTTCCTGAAAAGCATGACGACGCCTACCGCTCCCTCGCTGCCAAACACGGCTTTGAAGCCGCCACGACCTGGATGATCGGCAACAGCCCCAAGTCGGACATCAATCCCGCGTTGGCCGCCGGTCTCCACGCCATCTTCATCCCGCACGACTTCACCTGGGTGCTTGAGCATGAAGTTGTCGACTCGGCCCCCTCTGGGCAAATCTTCCTCGAACTGCCCAGCTTCACCTCACTTCGCGAGCATTTCTCATCGCCGAAGATGCTATGATGGTCTTCGGATTGAGCACCGCTCCCGTCTTCCGCAGACCATATTCCTGGTTAGCGAAGCCGAACGCGGAGGTGGCGAAATTGGCAGACGCACTAGCTTGAGGTGCTAGCGCCGCAAGGCATAGGGGTTCAAGTCCCCTCCTCCGCACCAATCCATCCATCCGCGGCTATTGAGTAAGCGTTGACGCAGGTGCCCAAATGGTAGACTCAGATCTGCAACGGAGCTTCGGCTCGCCTATCCACACCTCAGAAAGTTCGGAATCGCACCATGGTCTATCTGCTTGTCTTTGTTCACGTCGTGGTTTGCTTCTTCCTCATCGGCGTCGTCCTGCTGCAACAGGGCAAGTCAGCCGATCTCGCCGGTGCTTTCGGTGGTCAAGGTTCGCAGACGGCCTTTGGCCCGCGCGGCGCGGCTAACCTCCTGACCAAACTGACCGCTTGGGCCGCCGTCCTCTTCATGCTGCTCTCAATCGGATTGACCATCCTGCTTTCGCGCGCCAGCGGAGACCACTCGGTCCTTTCCGGAACCAAGACCACCACGTCGCAGCCAAGAAAGTAGCCTCGAAAGTTCCGTCGGTCTGCAACCTGTCATCACCTCCTTGGTTGTCATTCCGCCACCACGTTTGTCATTCCCCACACGTGTTGTCATTCCGCAGCGAAGCGGAGGAATCTGCTTCTCTGGCCTCCGCAGAAGCCCATCCATGATCCGTGAAACCTTCCCCGTCGGCCCGCTCCAGTGCAATTGCTCCATCCTAGGCGACGAGAGTTCCGGCGAGGCCATCGTTGTCGATCCCGGCGCAGACATTCCCCGCATCCAAGCCGCGCTCACCCGCCACCGCCTTACCGTCAAGCAGATCGTCGTCACCCACGCCCACATCGACCACATCGCGGGCGCGCAGCAGCTCAAAGCGCTCACCGGCGCACCCATCCTCTACAACCAGCTCGACCTTCCGCTCGTCGCGATGATGGAGGTGCAGGCGGCTTGGCTGGGCATAGCCACACCCGAAGTTGCGCCACCCGACGACTCCCTCCGCGATGGCCAGACCGTCAGCATCTCCGGTATAACCGGTACGATCCTCCACACGCCCGGCCACACCGAAGGCAGCGTCTGCCTTCATCTCCCATCACATAATCTTCTGCTCGCCGGCGACACGCTCTTCGCCGGTTCCGTCGGTCGCACCGACCTCCCAGGCGGCGACACCCGCACCCTCCTCCGTTCGATCCACGACCGGTTGCTCACGTTGCCGGAAGAGACGCTTGTCGTTCCGGGCCACGGCGGCATCACCACCATCGGCAAAGAGCGCGACACCAACCCGTTTCTACAATCCTGATCGTCGCTCTCCGTCTCATTTAGGGAGGCCGGCACTTGACAAAACTCAGCCACAAGATGCCCTCCAGCAGCGTAGGCGCGGACACGCGCAAATTGGAGATCACCTGCTAAGTCCTTTAGTTTGTTAGACCACAAGCAGAAAACACAAATGTTGCCCTTCTCACGGCCTACGCCCTTCAGGCACCACCGTTCGGATCATCCGTCCTAGCTCCGCGTATGCACCGCAGACCTTCCCGGAACTCCCGCTCTGGCGTCAGCAGGCTGACCACAACGCGGTTCCGCTCGCCCATGCCGTAGAACGAGCCCGGATGGACGACCACTCCCCGCTCGGCCAGCAGCATCTCCGCAGAAGTCGGCACCCGGAGCACGGCGCTCCAACCAGCCTCCGCCTCCAGCATCCTTACCCCGGAAGCACGCAAGCCCGCTACGTTCGCCCGAATGCGGCTGAGAATCTGCCGCTGAACGCCACCACGCGACGCCAGCCATCTCGGCAAAGCGTGCTGCATGGGAGCATTCATCGACAGGAACGTGTCCCCGATCACCTCCAGACGCCGCAACGCCTCGCGCCTCGCGTCCTCCGGCCCAAGCGTCAGCACCCAGGCTACCTTCATCTGCGGCAGACCGGCGATCTTGCTCATCCCGCTCAGCACAAAGGTCAGTCCCTCCGCCTCCTCTGCCGCAAAGCTGGGCTGTCGCGCCGCATCGTTCAGCGGGTAGTCCAGAAACACCTCATCCACAATCAGCGCCAGCCCGTTTCGCGCGCAGAGCTCGCGCAGCCTCGCCCGCTCCGCCGCCCCAGTCCAATGCCCGGCCGGGTTATTCGGATGCACTACCAGAATTGCCCGCGTGCGTGGACCGATCCGCCGCTCCAGCTCCGCAAAGTCGATCCACCACCCATAGTCATAGAACAGCGGATAAGACTGTAGCTGTACATCATGCAGGTCCGCAAGAAAGTCGAAGAGCGGGTAACTCGGCTGCGCCACCAACACCTCGTCGCCCGCATCGCACAGCAACCGGAACAGATGCGCGTACCCTTCGCTGGTACTCGTCGTCAGCATCAGCGCGTCAGGATCGACCGCTGCGCCGTGATCTGCGTAGTACACCGCTACCGCTTCGCGCGCCGAGCGCATCCCACGCGGATCGGGATCGTAGAGGAGTCCTTCCGCCGCCGTCAGCGATGCAAGCAGAGCCTCCGCGTCATACTCGAAGCCGCAGGCTGTAGGGTTGGAGACGGTAAGGTCGAGCAGCTCGCGCTCACTGGCCCGCGCTTCCCGTATGGCCGCCGCAAATGCGCTCTCCCCCAGGTCCCAGCCCGTCCGTTTTGAGAACGCAATCGCCACCTTCCCATGCTCCCATACAATCGTAGAGCGCATGGCAATAACAGACACTCCCATCAAAGCCGTTCTGTTCGACTACGGTCAGGTCCTCTCTGGTCCGCCGAACCCGGACGCCTGGGCGAGGATGCGCGAGATCAGCGGCCTCGACGAAGCAGCCCTCCAGCACGGCTATTGGTTACCCCGCCACGAGTACGATCGAGGAACCCACACCGGCCGAGCGTACTGGCGGCTCGTCACGGGAGAACGTGTGCTCACCCCAGACCAGATCGACGCTCTCATCGATGCCGACACCGCTCTCTGGACCGATCTCAACCTTCCCATGCTCGACTGGGCGCAAGGCCTGCAACAAGCCGGCATCCGCACCGGCATCCTCTCCAACCTGGGGGATGCCATGGCCGCCGCCGTCCTGGCTAAGTTCCCTTGGATCAGCCACTTCGATCACTGCACGTGGTCCCACACGCTCCGGCTCGCCAAGCCCGAGCCCGCCATTTACTCCCACGCAGCCGCCGGCCTAGGCACGCCCGTTGAACACATTCTCTTTATCGACGATCGCGCCGATAACGTAAAGGGAGCGCGCGCCGCCGGGATGCAGGTCATCCAGTACAGCGGTCACTCGGCCTTTGTCGCCGAAATGGAATCGCGAGGCTTCGGCTACCTGCTCCACTTGGAGCATCAGCCCGCAAGCCCTGCATCTTAGTACGAAAGTAATGTGCAATCCCGCGAAAAGGATTTAGAGTACATCTCACGGTACGTTGTGCCGGATATGCTTGAGTGGCAGCTCAAGTTTCTTCGGCATTCCATGGACATCAAAGGTCAGGCCGCCACCTGTGCACTACCCGCGGTCACGAGCCATGATTAAAACGTCGACACTCCCACACATCGTGCGCTCCTTTATCGCTGTCCTTGGGCTAGCTTGTGGCCTGTTGACGATTTCGAAGGCGCAGGCTCCAGGCCCCCAGCAACTCAGCTTCGCCGGTCTTCATTCCGTCGCCCAACAAGGACAATTCAACGGGGTCGCGACCGACTCCGCCGACAACCTCATCCTTCTGCTCGACCAAGGCGACGGCGTTCGTCTCCTCAAGACCGATGCCGCCGCCACTAACGTCCTTGCCCAGGCGTCGTTCGGCGCAACCGGGGACCAAGGTCTGGCGATGGCGCTTGACCCCTCCGGCAACGTCTACGTGACTGGCCAGTCTACCTCCGGCGCGCTCTCCGGCTCCTCCGGCGCAGCCTTTGTGCATCCGGTCGATACGTCCGCCAACTCCTTTGTGGCGAAGTTGGACGGCAGCCTCAATCTCCAGTGGATTACCTTTGGCGGCAGCGGACGAGCTCCTGCATCGGCCATCGCCGCGACTGCGGACGCCGTCTTCATCACAGGGCTGATCTACGGCAATGGCCTTCCAGTCACCCCAGGCGGAGTCACACAGGCACCCGCCACAGGCAGCAACCAGAATGGCTTTGTCGAGAAGTTCTCCGCCGACGGGAAGACCCTCCTCTACGCGACCTATCTGAGCGGCGCCAAGGGCGACACCTCTCCGCTCGTCATCGCCGCCGACGCGCAGGATGACGCCTTCATCGCCGGCTTCACGACGGCTCCCGGCTACCCGACTACGCCGCCCGGCTTCCCTGGCACATTCCCGGCGCTGATCCCGCGCTATGTCGGGAATGCGACACAGACCGGTTTCCTGACCGAGCTTACTCCCGGCGGCGACGGCATTACCCTCTCCACCTTCATCCCTGGCGGCGGCATCACCTCCCTCGCCATCGATCCCTCTAGCAATACGCTCCTACTCTCCGGCAATGTCGCGCTCGGGCAGTTTCCCGTGGCCGCCGTCGACGCGCCGCTCGCCGCGACCAACTACCAAGTCCTCTTGCGTATGCCGCTTGATGGCTCCTCTGTCAAATCCTCCACGGTCCTCGCTCCCGGCACGCAATCCTATCTGACGCCCGGCCCAAACGGCACAGTCTGGGTCGATGGTCCACTCTCTACGCCGCTGCTTCCCTCCCCCACGGTGTCCGACATCGGCACTGCCTACGCCCTGCGCGTCTCTCCACAAGGCGCGGCGGGGCAGACGGTGGTCGATGAAGCATTCCGCTTTGGCGGCCTGGCGTCTTCCAGTCCGAACTACGCCGGCGTCGCCACCAACCTCACCTCCTTGGCTGTCGACTCCACCGGCTCCGCGTTCCTTGCCGGAGGCGTCGCTCCAAGCGCAGATGCAAGCCTGCTTGCCACCCAGACCTTTGACCTCCCCCTCACCAACGCGCCCACGACGGCTCTGCCTTCAGCCGTCCACGATGCAGTCGTCGATCGTTCCACAGCAACCGGCAGCAGTGGCGCGGCGTATCTCGCCCGCGTCACGCCCATTGCTGGAGCATCGCTTGCTCTCTCCACCGACGCCTCTCCGACGATCCTCCTCCGCAATCTAGGCTCGGCACAAGCCACCGGCCTTCAGATCGCCCTCAGTGGCTTCACCGAAGCCGACACCTGCGGCACTACCCTTAACGCCGGTCAGGAGTGCACCCTGGTTCTGAGCGGTTCCGGTCCCGGCACCTTGACCGTCTCCGCTTCGAACGCCACGGCGCAGACAGCCAACCTCGCCGCCGTGCCCTCGTCCGTCACTCCACAGACCCTTGTCTTCTCGCCGCGCGAACTGGATTTCGGTATCCAAACCAGCACCAGCCCCGCACAGACCCGCACCATCACCGTCAGCAATCTAGGCTCCACTATGGCGACGTTCACCTCCGCGCTGAACGGCCTGGGACGCACTCCCTACACCTTCGCCGAGACCCCCGCCAGCGACTGCCTTGTCTCCGGTTCGCAGACGACCAAACAACTCCCCGCCGGAGCCACCTGCCATATTGTCCTCAGCTTCGCCGCCTCCGGCACGCCCGCAAACGACGGCCCTGCAATGGCAAATTGGAAGATCGGCACCGCGGGCAACGTTTTGCTTACCGGCTTCGCCCAGGCCGCCTCGCTTTCGCTCTCTTCAACGGGCATCGACTTTGGAACGCAGTTCTACGGCGGCCTCACCTCGCCGCGCTTCCTTTATCTGTCCAACAACTCAGCGACAGCTATCGCCCACACAGCGATCACCACGCTTTCCGACCCATCGTTTACGGTCACCGATCTCTGCCCCTCGCAGCTCAACCCGCACAGCGTCTGTCAGATCAAGATCACCTATCTCTCCACCACGGCAACCGACACCGCCCCGTCGACCAACGCGGCGAGTCTTACGCTCGATCAAGGCCTCTCCGTTCCCATCGCCGGACAGACCCTGCCTCAACCCAGCGTCAATGGCAGCACCGCCCCTCCCAGCCTGAGCGTAACGCCCAGCACACCCATCGCTTTCCCGACCCCCGTACCCGTCACCGCCGTCTCGTCCACGACGCAGACCGTCGTCGTTCAGAACACCGGGACGTCCTCCTTCGGCCTCACTCTCTCGCTTACTGGCGACTTCATCGACCAGACCAACTGCACCGCCGTCCTCGCCGCTGGGGTCAGCTGCAACGTCATTCTCTCCTTTGCTCCCTCACAGCCGGGCGCGCGCACCGGCCTCCTGGGCGTGACGGCGGGTAGCGGCACCAGTCCGGCCTATGTCGCGCTCAGCGGCACGGGGACTCCCATCCTTTCCGCCAACAACGGCACGCTTGATTTCGGCGGCATCCCCGTCGCCCAGCCCTCAGTGCAGTGGTACAAAGTTTCGCAGCCGTTCTCCACCCTGACGGCCGCGACGCTCAGTCCGAATTTCAAAGCCATCCTGATCGAAGACATCGGCAGCGGTCATGGAACGCCCCCTAGTACCTCCTTTCTCTCCGCCACGACAGGAACCTGCGCCAACTGCTGGCTTGGTCTTCAGTTCACCCCGCCTTTCGTGGGCGCGCAGACCGCATCCCTCAAGCTCTTTTCCGCGCTCAACGGCAACCCATATGTTCTCGCTCTCACCGGCAACGGCCTGCCGCCCACCGGTGTCACCCTCACCCCGGCAACGGCCAATCTTGGAACCATCGCAGTTGGCAGCTCGTCGGCCCCACAGACCTTTACCCTTACCAACCTTACTGGGAACGCCACGCCCATCGCACTAGGCACGCCCGTCCTTACAAGCGGCTTCGGCCTCAACGCCGCAAATACCACCTGCGGCAACACGCTCGTATTGAACGCTTCGTGCAGCATTGCCGTCTTCTTCGCCCCGACCGCCACGGGACCACGCACCGGCACCCTCGCACTCCAGGCTGGAGGCACGTCCGTCTCTGCCGCGCTTACCGGCTCCGGTCTGCCCGACCCCAGCGTCGCGTTCAACCCGAATGCGCTGATCTTCAACAACGTCCCCGGCACCCTCGCGACCCAGCAGACCATTACCGTCTCCAACACCGGCATCGGCACGCTGATGATCGGCAATCCCTCGAACGCGAACGCCGCCTTTCAGGCCTCGACCACCTGCGCCACGCTGGCCCCGGCCGCCACCTGCACCATCGCCGTGACGTACATTCCCGGCGCGGCGCTCGCCACGGATACCCTCACTGTTCCGGTCACTGGCACGGTGGGCGGCGCGCCCGTCACAACCACGTACCCCGTAGCGCTCTCGGCCACCTACACCGCCGCCACTGCCGGGCTACAGATCGCGCCCAACATGGTCAACGTTGGCCCATTCCCGGTCAATACCATGGGCGGGACACGCCAGTTCACCGTTACCAACCTCACCGCCAAGTCTCTCGCCATCAACCTCAACCTGCCTCGCGAGTTCCTCCTCACGGGCGCACCCTGCACCACCCTCGCGCCCAACGGCACATGCACCTTCTCCGCGACCTTCGTCCCGGTCACGGCGGGCGACCTTACCGGCACGCTCACCGCGCAAGGCATCCCCACCGACGGCAGCGCAGCCGTGAATGGCGTCGCATATCTCGAAGGCTTCGGCACGGGCACCAATACGCTCACCATCACCGGCAATCTCTCGCCCGGCAACCTGCTTAACTTTGGCCAGGTTGCCTCCGGCCAGACAGCCCAGCAGACCCTCACCCTTACCAATACTTCCACCGCCGGGCCCATCACTGTCCATCGCGTAACCAGCCGCTTTCCCTACCTTTCGACCACCACTTGCGGCAACACGCTCGCCCCCGGCGATAGCTGCACCGTCACCCTGACCTACAGCCCTATCGATCAAATCGCCTCCGGCGGCACCACGCCGCCGCCCTCGAACGACACCGGCACGCTCACGATCGAGAGTGACGCACTCAGCAGCCCCAACACGATCAACCTCGCTGGAACAGGCAGCGCAACAGCGGTCTCTTCGCCTTCGAACACCGCGCCCACAGCCAACTTCATCCTCTCGCAAAACGCGCTGACGTTCGCCGCAACCGCCATCGGCTATAGTTCCGCCGCGCAGAGCGTGACGCTTACCAACACCGGCTCGTCCGTCCTTCATGTAGGGACCATCACGGCTTCAACGGATTTCACCGTCTCCGGCAACTGCGCGACGGTACTCCCCGCCGCCACCTGCACACTCTTCATCGCCTTCGCTCCGCAAGTCTCGGCGCTTGCTCCCGGCGCGCGCCTCGGAACAGTGGAAATCGACTCTGACTCCTCCGCCTCGCTTGAGTTCCTCAGCCTGCTGGGAACAGCCGGCTCGTCAACCCTTAATCTCCAGCCGGCCTCGCTCGCGTTCGGCACGGTGCTGCTGGGGGCGACCACGTCTCTGCCGCTGCAACTTACAAACATAGGCACCACGCCCGTCAACTTCACCAGCATCACCACCACAGGGGACTACGCAGTCTCCGGCAGCTGCGGAACGACGCTCGCCGCCAACGCCAGCTGCACCGAGCTGATCTCCTTCACGCCCACCATCTCCGGCTCGCGCCCCGGCACGGCTTCCATCGTTAGCTCTGCCTCGAGCCTTCCGCTCGTCGCGCAACTCTCCGGGGCGGGAGCACAGACGCATCTCCAGATCAGCCCCGCTACCCTCAGCTTCGGCAACGTCGTCCAGGGGACCACCACCAGCCTTTCGCTGACGCTGGCCAACAATTCGACCAGCACCAGCATCACCGGCCTTGCGTTCACCGCGACCGGCGACTTCGTGGTCACGGCACCGTGCGCCGTCACTACCCTGGCGCCCGGCGCAAGTTGTTCGGTCACCGTAGCTTTCACGCCCACGACCGTGGGGACACGCACAGGCACGCTAACCGTGGCCAGCTCCGATCCGGCTTCGCCCCTTGCGATTCCACTCACCGGAACGGGCACCGGCCCTGTCGCTCCTCCAGGCACCGGCTCGTTTACGCTCACCGCCTCTTCGCCCACCGTCACCGTGGCATCCAGCAGCCCAGCCACCTATAGTCTTACCGTGACGCCCATCAACGGCTTCACAGGCCAGGTCGTGCTCAACTGTGCCGCGCTCGTCGCCGCGCAGTACGCCTCTTGCTCGTTGCAGCCATCGAGCGTCACCTTGAACGGAACCGCGCCTCAGACCACCTCGGTGACCATCAACACCGTCACGACCGCCCGCAATGAGCCGCCAGCCTTGCGCCGTATGGACGGAGTCACCCTTTGCATCCTTGCTCCTGCCGCCTTGCTCTTCTGGCGCTTCCGCCGATCGCTGCCCACACAGCGCTGGCCGCTGCTCCTGGCTTTGCTCTGCACTTCGCTGATGCTCTTGGTGAGCGGTTGCGGCAGCAGCGGCAATGCCGTCAGCAACCTTCGCAAGACGCCTTCCGGCAGCTATACCTACACCGTCTCGGCCAGCTCCACCACGGGCACCGTCGTTTCGCAGAGCGTCACGCTAAGCCTGGTGGTGCAGTAGCTATACCTGTACGCCGCGTCCGCGAATCGCCACCTGCTCCACAATCTCGATCCCGAATCCCTGCAACGCAGGCACATGCGTCGGCGTGTTCGTCAACAGCTTAATGCGGTGGATGCCCAGATCGGACAAGATCTGTCCCCCTAGCCCAACCTGACGCAACGTCCGCTGGCTCTTGTCGTCGGTCCGGTCCTTGCCCCGCGCGTCGCGATGGAAGACGATTCGCGCCGGAGTCACCGTCCGGTCGAACTGGAATCCTTCCGTACCGTTGTGCAGATACACCAGCGCCCCGCGCCCTGCCTCTGCGATCATCCGCAGCGAGCCGTCGACCATGGCGCGGCAATCGCACAGAGTACCGCCAAACACATCCCCTGCCAGACAGTGCGTATGCACCCGCACCGGCACCACCTCTCCCTCACGCGCCACATCCCCATAGACCAACGCCAGATGCGACTCGCCTTCGTCCGCCTCGCTGGCATAGGCGATCGCGCGAAACTCTCCATATTCTGTCGGCAGCAGCGACTCGCCAACCCGCGAGATGTATCGCTCATGCTGGAGCCGGTAGCGGATCAGGTCGGCGACTGTGACCATCAGCAGCTTGTGCTCGGTGCAAAACTTCACGAGATCGGGCACCCGCGCCATCGTCCCGTCGTCGTTCATGATCTCGCAGATAACGCCCGCGGTCACCAGACCGGCCATACGCGCGAGGTCAACCGATGCCTCGGTCTGCCCGGCCCGCACCAAGACGCCACCCTTGCGCGCCCGCAGTGGGAAGACATGCCCGGGCCTCGCAAGATCGCGTGCCGTTGAGGAAGGATCGATGGCGACCTTGATCGTATGCGCCCGGTCGGCAGCCGAGATACCCGTCGTGACGCCCACCCGCGCCTCGATGCTCTCGGTAAACGCTGTACCAAAACGTGACGTGTTCTCCTGCGTCATCGGACCGAGCCGCAGGTAGTCCGCACGCTCTTCGGTTAGCGTCAGGCAGATGAGGCCACGCCCAAACTTCGCCATGAAGTTGATAGCCTCGGGCGTCACGAACTCCGCCGCCAGAGTTAGATCGCCCTCATTCTCGCGATCTTCGTCGTCTACTACCACGACCATGCGCCCGGCGCGTATCTCGGCAACAGCCTCTTCTACGGCAGCAAACATCGGTGTACCTCTGGCTCCATCTTATCCGGCGGCACAAACAGAAACGCCGTCCTCTCGGAGCGGCGTTCGTGACAGCAGCACGTCTTAGCTTTGTGCTTGTTCTTTTCAAACGAGATCGAGTCCGCCCTTTTACAGCGTAGACTCGATCTCGAACCCCCAGGCCTCCAGGAGCGCCTCCGGAATATACTTCGAGTTCTTATTTCTACGCGCCCACTCACGCAGCCGTGTGGACCGTACGTACTGGTCGGGGGTCAGCTTGAACTCCTTCACTACCAGCTCGAACGAGGTCACGGTCGGCACCACCGGTCCGATCGGCTCCGGCTTACCCCAGTTCGGATTGCCACGTCGCTTCGCCATGCTCTTTTCTCCAAACTCTAGTTTAGGCGATCTACCACCACTTCGCAACATGGCTCAGAGCCCGTGGAGACCCAACGCATGGCCACCCAGGTAGCCGTTTGTCGATCTGCTGTAAATGGGCTTTAGCTATACAGGGCGGAAGTCAGTAAGTACTTAAAGCATCTTTTGTCGCTTTATCTTCGTCTGAATCTCAGTTGTCACCCACAAAAATGAACGGCAAGGACCCTGCATGAGCTCCGCCCCCTGTACCGAAATCGAACTTGAGGAAGCGCTCGCAGCCGATCCGCTCTCCAGCAAGCTGACCCGCCGGGCCTTCGTTCAAGCCGCCAGCGCAGCTACCGCGATAGCGGCTACAGGCTTACCGGCGCTGGCTCACGCAGCCGCGCCTCACACCGTCGCCCCGCAGATCGCGAACTTGACACTCAGCATCAACGGTGTGCCCCAGACCCTCTCGGTCGACACCCGCACCACGCTGCTCGACGCGCTCCGCGAGCACCTCGACCTGACCGGCAGCAAGAAGGGATGCGATCACGGCCAATGCGGCGCCTGCACCGTCCTGCTCGATGGGCGGCGCGTCAATAGCTGCCTCACCCTTGCCGCCGCCGCTGAGGGAGCGAACATCACCACCATTGAAGGTCTCGCCAAAGGCGACGACCTCCATCCCGCGCAGCAGGCCTTTCTCGAACACGACGGCTATCAGTGCGGCTACTGCACGCCCGGCCAGATCTGCTCCGCTGTCGCGTTGCTTGACGAGTCCAAGAAGGGCGAACTCAGCCGCGTCTCATTCGAATCCGGCCACACCACAAACCCCGCCCTTACGGACAACGAAATCCGCGAGCGTATGAGCGGCAACATCTGCCGCTGCGGCGCGTATCCCGGCATCGTCGCCGCCGTACGCGCCTACGCAAATTCGGCAGGAGCCCAAGCATGAACCCCTTCGCCTACCAGCGCGCCACCGCCCCTGACGCCGCCATCCAGGCCATCACCGCTCCCGGAGCCAAGTTCCTCGGCGGCGGGACCAACCTGATCGACCTGATGAAGGACGATGTCGAGCACCCCACGGTGCTGATCGACATCAACCACCTCGACCTTGCCACCATCCACCAGGCGCATGACGGCGATCTGCTGATCGGCGCACTCGTCCGCAATTCCGATCTGGCCAACCACGAGCTCGTCCGTATCCAATACCCGCTGCTGTCGCAAGCACTCCTTAGCGGAGCCTCCCCCCAACTCCGCAACATGGCCACCACAGGCGGCAACCTGCTCCAACGCACTCGCTGCTATTACTTTATGGATACGGCCTTTCCGGCCTGCAACAAGCGCGTTCCCGGTTCCGGCTGCGCGGCCATCAACGGCTTCAACCGCATTCACGCCATCCTCGGCCAGTCCGACCATGGCCCGAAAAGCGGCGAGACCTGCATCGCCACCAATCCTTCCGACATGAACGTCGCTCTGGCAGCGCTTGGCGCCAACATCTTCGTTCAGGGGCCGAAAGGAAAGCGCACCATCCCCATCGCCGAGTTCCACCGCCTGCCCGGCAACAATCCGGCGCTCGATACCACCCTCAAGCCCGACGAACTCATCACCGGCGTTGAGCTGAAGCCGTCGAAGTTTGCCAAAAACTCGCATTACCTCAAAGCGCGCGACCGCAACAGTTACGCCTTTGCGCTCGTCTCCGTGGCCGTCGGCCTGGAGATGTCCGGCGGCACCATCAAGTCCGCCGGCATGGCGCTTGGCGGCGTCGCGCACAAGCCATGGCGCTCCTTCGAAGCCGAAAAGTCTCTCGCCGGTGCAAGCCCCAGCCCTGAAGCCTTCAAGAAGGCCGCAGACATCGCGCTGACCGGTGCGAAGGGCTACGAGCATAACGCCTTCAAGATCGAGCTCGCCAAACAATGCATCGTGCGCGCCCTCACCGTAGCCGCACAAGGAGCCAACGCATGATAGCCCCCGCTCTCTATCAAGACACGGAAGCAAAGCCGCCGAAGAACGAGCTCCACGAGCGCTACGATGGCCGCGCCAAGGTCACCGGCAAAGCCAAGTACACCGCTGAGCACCAGGTCAAAAACCCCGCGTATGCCTGGATGGTCCAGAGCACGATCCCCAACGGTTCCCTTGCCGCGATCGACCACACCGCCGCCGCTAAAGCGCCCGGCGTCCTTACGGTCGTGACGCCGTTCAACGCGCCCAAGCTCCCCGGCCCAAAAATCCAGCCCCCAGCCAGCCGTCATATTACGGTACTCCAAGAAACGGACGTTTGGTACAACGGTCAGCCCATCGCTGTAGTCGTTGCGGACACGCTGGAACAGGCCCGCTACGCCGCTACGCTGCTCAAGATCACTTACAAGCCCCAGCCCGCCAAGCTCGACTTCAAAGGCCGCCTCGATGAAGCCCGTCCGCCCAAGCAGCCTGGCCGTGAGCCGTATGAGATGAAGCGCGGCGACCTCGCCGCCTCCATGGCGAAGGCCACCACCACGCTTGAAGTCACCTATACAACGCCGATCCAGAACCACAATCCTATGGAGCCGCACGCTACCATCGCCTCCTGGGACGGCGACAATCTCCTCCTCTTCGACTCCACTCAGTACATCCGGGGCGTCAAGATGACGGCCGCCAAGGTCCTTGGCATTCCCATCGACAACGTCCGCATCGAGTGCCCCTACACCGGCGGCGGCTTCGGCAGCAAAGGTTCCACCTGGTCGCACGTCATCCTCTGCGCCATGGCAGCCAAGGTCGTCAACCGCCCCGTCAAGCTCGTCCTCGACCGCACGCAGATGTTCGGCCCCGTGGGTGCCCGTCCTAGGACTGTGCAAAACATCAAGTTTGGCGCAACCGCAGACGGCAAGCTCCTCGGCATCCAGCACGACGCCCTGATGCACACCTCCGTGATGGAGGACTTCACCGAGCCCTCGGCCACACAAACACGGATGCTCTACGCCTCCGAGTCGAACGACACCAGCCACAAGCTGGTCGACATGAACCTCGGTGTCGCCACCTTCCAGCGCGCGCCCGGGGAGGCCACCGGAACCGCTGCGCTCGAGTGCGCCATGGACGAGCTCGCCTGGAAGCTGAATATGGACCCCGTACAGCTCCGCATGGTCAACTACACGGAGAAGGACCCCGGCCACGACCGCCCCTTTACCTCCAAACACCTCCGCGAGTGCTACACCCAGGGAGCAGAGCGCTTTGGCTGGTCCAAACGCGCCGCACAACCCGGCCAGCATCCTGAAGGCAACCTGCTGATTGGCTACGGCATGGCCACGGCCACCTATCCCGCCAATCGCTCCGCCGCGCAAGCTACCTGTAGCTATCAGCCCGACGGACGCGGCACCGTCGCCACCGCCGCCGTCGATCTCGGCACCGGCACGTACACCATCATGGCCGACACGGCAGGGCAGTACCTCGGCCTCGATCCGCATCTGATCGATGTGAGGCTCGGCGACTCCAAGCTCCCGCAAGCACCTGTCTCCGGAGGCTCGCAGACAGCCGCCAGCATTGGTCCTGCGATCCAGGCCGCCGCCCAGCAGGCCAAGCTGAAGCTCGCCGACATGGCCGTCGCGGACGCAGCCTCCCCCCTTTACGGCCTCAGAGCCTCCGATCTGGACGTGAAGGATGGCAAGCTCTTCGCCAAGACCAATCCTTCTACGACGGAGTCCGTTCGGGCCATCCTAGCCCGCAACGGCGGCAAGCCCGTTGAAGCGCAAGGCAGCGCCGAGCCCAGCGAAGATCACACCGCGTACACCTCGCAGTCCTTCGGGGCCGTCTTCGCCGAAGTGGCTGTCGACAAGTCCACCCACATGGTCCACGTCCGCCGTATGGTTGCCGTGTACGACATCGGCACCTTGATGAACCAGACTACCGGGATCAACCAGCTCATCGGCGGCATCGTGTGGGGAGTGTCCACCGCCCTCCATGAAGAAACGCACATCGATCCCGTCTACGGCCGCACCGCGAACGAAAATCTTGCCGAATACCACGTCCCTACGAATGCGGATATCGGCACCATCGATGTTTCGGTGGTCGGCATCCCAGACACTAAATTCAATCCTCTTGGCGCGCGCGGCATCGGTGAGATCGGCATCACCGGAGCCGCCGCCGCCGTCGCCAACGCCATCTATCACGCTACGGGCAAGCGCGTCCGCGAGTATCCTATCACACCGGACAAGATTATGCTGGCCTAAACGGCTACCGGCCTCACAAGGATTCCTGTGAGGCCGGCAGTGTCCTGCTTCTAACGATTCAGTAGTAAGCGTAAAGTTTGAAAAACTTCTGCCGTAAGTCCGGGGCGACCTGTTCGAGGCTGGCGAGGTAGAACTCGCGAATTTGTCCCTGATCCGCGTTGCCGAGGCGGTTGTACTCGGCTAACGCCGTCTCACCCAGCAGCTTAGCCTTCAGCACCGTTTCGAAGTGACGGATGCGAAGCTGTGCGCGCTCGACAGCCCCAAGGAATCCCTCCACGCCCGAAGCGGCAAAAGCCGACTCGACTGCCTGATGAACGGTGCCAAACCGCTGCGGATCTTCTACCGTAAGGACTGCCTGCTCATACATCGCCGCCACTGCCTACCCCTGCCTTGAAGTGAATTCATGTTTGAATTTGGAGCGGGAGACGGGAATCGGACCCGCGACCAACAGCTTGGAAGGCTGTGACTCTACCACTGAGTTACTCCCGCGCTGTGCCATACCTTTGTGTATGCACATTGGAACCTGGAGCTGACGGAGAGGCTTGAACTCTCGACCTCTCCCTTACCAAGGGAGTGCTCTACCACTGAGCTACGCCAGCCTGTGTTGCGATCCCACTTAGTAAGACTACCAAACTCCTACCGCGATCGCATACGGCCCAGCACGATTCGGAAGGAAAAGAATGCCAAAAGAATCCAGCACAGTGAGCGGAACTTACCCGGCTCCATCGTCCACCAAGCACTCACGGCCAATACGGCAAGAACGCTAAGCGCGACCGTCATACGTCCCGTGCTACCAGGGGTGAAGTCCATCGGGACCTCGTAAAAGGAATGGTGCACAGGGGAGGATTCGAACCTCCGTAGCGCATAACGCGGCAGATTTACAGTCTGCTGCCATTAACCACTCGGCCACCTGTGCACATTGTCGGGCGATTTGGCGAGCTGCGACCGACGCTGGAAGCTGCTTTCCAACAAATTGGAGCTGGCGAAGGGATTTGAACCCCCGACCGCCTGATTACAAATCAGGAGCTCTACCAGCTGAGCTACGCCAGCCCGATCCCGCATCAGCGAAGCGTCTCGCAACGCGCCGCAAGATCAAAGTTACCATAGCGGCCCGGTGCGGGCAAAGCGCATAAGTCGAGCATTACACCCACCGTATTTTGGGTCTCGGCGAAAGGTGGCAAGCGCAGCAATCGATGCTGCGCGCAAATCGGTCGGCTTGGAAATCGGCTATGCTGACGCTGATGGTGTCTCCACGCAACTGCGGTTCGCATGAGTAGGGCCAGCCAATACGCTGCGGTGCTAGTGGCTGTGCTGCTCGCGCTTGGAGTGGCGGCTTGGCTTTGGCTGCGGATGCCACCTGGCCCGGCGCGCCTGTTGCCGGAGTGCGACGCGATCCTCTACGCCAACGTCAAGCCACTGCGATCCGCCACACACTTCGACCGCACACCGGTCAGCCGCGCGCCGGAGTACCAGGCGTTTGTGGACGCCACTGGCATTGTGCCCGAACGCGACCTTGACGCCGCCGCGTTGGCCATGCATCGGATGGACGATCCGCGCGGACCAAATGGACCGGTGGCGTACTCGGAAGTTTTTGAAGGCCGCTTCGATCCGGTGCGGCTGGAGCGGTACCTAGCGTCCATCGCGGCAGCGAAAGAGAGCTACGCGGGTAGGACGATCTTCAGCATCCCGGTAGGCGAGCTGGCCGGACCCGGCGGGCGGCGGCTGCGCGTCGCGGTGCTAGGCCGCAACCGCATCGTGGCAAGCAACGCGCCGACAACCGAGCAAATTCACGCCTTGCTGGATCGGGGACGAAGCGGGCCGTCCCTACTCGCAGCGCGGTATGGTGACGTGCCTCTCTTCGCCTCGGCCTGGGGTCTTGGACGGCTGGGGCTGCCTCTAGCCGAAGGCGGCTGGTTGACGATCGCCGGTCTGCGGCTGCCGGTACCTGAAGATGCTGTCTTCGTGGCGAGCCTGCGCTACCTGGGCAGGGGTGTCAACCTGCGCGTCGAAGAACTCGCCGGAAGCGACCTCAACGCGGCGAGAACGGCGCAGGAGCTATCGCCGTTGCTGACCCTGGTGCGAGCGGTCGCCGAAAATCAGCCCAGCCTCCGATCCACCCCCTTGCGCGACGCCTACAACTCGGTCACTGTGGAGGCAAAGAAAGATCGCGTGGTGCTGCGTGGGGTTTTGCCTGTCGAGTTACTTCGCGGCTTGGCCGGGTCCCAAGCGCCTCAGGCACCGCGGTAATACCGCTGCGCATCGTATCTACGAACTTCGGAGACCTTTGTTATGAACTCACGTTCTTTTCTTGCAGTCTTTCCGCTTCTGCTGGCGCTGCCCACCGCGCATGGTCAGAGCGCGCCGACCATCACCGGACAGGCCGCCTTCACCGACTACACTCAGGAGCACCCCGGTGTACGGCGCAAAATAACGGTCGCCGATCTGCCGGAGCCGAAAGAAGACGAGTCCGTCGATAACGGACCGACCCTCTCGCCGCGTCCGGAAGGTGCCATGCCTATCGCACCGGCTGGCTTTAAGGTGGAGATGTATGCCGACGGCTTCAACGAGCCGCGCCTGATTCGCACCGCGCCAAACGGCGACATTTTCCTCGCCGATTCGCACGGAGACAAGGTCATGGTGCTACGCGGCGTAGGTGCGGATGGCAAGGCGGCGCAGGTATCGACCTTTGCGGCGGGCCTCGATCTTCCGTTCGGCATCCAGTTCTATCCGTCCGGGCCCAACCCGAAGTGGGTCTACATCGGCAACACCAAGACCGTCGTGCGCTTCCCCTACAAGGTCGGCGATCTAGTCGCTACCGGCGCGCCCCAGACCATCGTCGCCCAGCTTCCCGGCTTCGCCCAACTGCGCGGCGGCGGCCACTGGACGCGCGACGTCGTCTTCACCCCGGACGGCAAGCACATGCTCGTCTCGGTAGGTTCGGCCTCAAACGTCGACGACACCGACACCCACCCAAATGAGTTCCACCGAGCCGACGTGCTTGAGTTCACGCCCGAAGGCAAGTTCGAAAAAGTTTACGCCTCCGGCATCCGCAACTGTGTGGGCGAGGCCATCAACCCCACCACGGGCCAGCTCTGGTGCTCCACCAACGAGCGCGACCGGCTCGGCGACAACCTCGTCCCCGACTACATCACCAGCGTCAAAGAAGACGGCTTTTACGGATGGCCATGGTGGTACATGGGCGGCCACCAAGACCCGCGCCACGTCGGCAAACACCCGGAGCTGAAGGACAAAGTCATCACGCCCGATGTGATTCTTCAGCCGCACTTCGCCTCCCTGGAGCTCGCCTTCTACACCGGCAAGCAGTTTCCGGCCAGCTACAGCGGCGACGGCTTCGCGGCCGAGCACGGCAGCTGGAACAAGTCAAAACGAGCTGGATACGAGGTGATCCGCATCCCCATGAAGAACGGCCACGCCACCGGCGAATACGAGGACTTCCTCACCGGCTTCGTTACACCGGATGGCAAGGTGTGGGGTAGGCCTGTCGGTGTAGCCGTCGGCAACGATGGCTCCCTCTTCGTCACCGACGACGGCTCGAAGATCGTCTGGCACGTCAGCTACGTCGGCAACAAGACGATGGCCAAAGCTGAGTAAGTGCAGGGAGCACTCACGAAACGCCCCGCTCATGCGGCGGGGCGTTTCAGTTAGGCGCGCGGACTTAACCTATCCGTTCGGACCCGCGGCGTTCAGTCCTGCCAAGGTCGTTCGCAAATACTTGTGCGGGTTGACGGCGTTGTCGCGGATGCGAACCTCATAGTGTACGTGCGACCCCGTGGTTCGGCCGCTATGGCCCACATAGCCGATCACCTGTCCGCGCGTAACCGTCTGACCCGCCATCACCGCGAATCCAGACATATGTCCAAACAACGTCTCCACCCCATGTCCATGGTCGACGATCACTTCCCGGCCATAGCCATTCACCATCTGTGCCGACCGCACTACACCATCCGCGGTGGCGATGATGGGTGTCCCGTTCGGCGCGCCGATGTCGATGCCCTTGTGGAACTCACCCTCGCCATGACCAAGGACGGGATCTTCGCGCTGGCCGAAGCTGGAGGTAATCGGTCCAATCACCGGCCAGATCGACGGTCCATCCGTGCCCGCGTCGAACGCGTCGAGATCGCCAAGCCCTAGGCTGCGATGGCCCAGCGACGGTGCAGCCGTGGGAGAGCTCATGCCGGAGAGCGCGGAACTGCGGAGAGCATAAAAGGCGTCGACCGACTTGAAATAACTTTCATCCGTAAGTCCCGCCGAGGCGTTCACGAGCGCGGTACCTTTTGAGGAAAGGGTGCCTATCGGCATGGCGAGCTTGCTGGTGGTTAGACCGTAGAGAGCCGAGACCTCCGCCGCCAAGGAACCGAGCGACGCCGCCTGCACATCTTTCTCATGCTCCTTCTTTTCGAGCGAGGCGTAATCCTTGCGCAGCGAATCGTGGTCGCGCCGCAACTCGTTGAAGCGGGCGGTTTTGATCAGCATGCGCGAATACGATCCGGCCAACCCAACAATGCTGAACAGGCCCACCGCCGCCACAGCCAAAAACAAATAGGCATAATAGAGCGGAACCGGTGTCTTTTGGAGGCTGCCGTCTGCATCGCGGGTGACAAAGAGGAGATAATGCCGTTTCTTGAAGCTCAATGGGCAGGCCTGGTCCCGAAGATTGGCCGCTGGAGGGTGCGGCGCGAAGGCTCGAAATCAGTTCCGGCGAATGAACGATCGCAAAGGCCATTCGGGAATCTCAAACCTTGGGGAATCATTAGAACTATCTTAACAGTCCGGCTCCACTCAGGGCAAGGCCGCCCGGTTGCCTCGATCTTGAGAAAAACTTCCCATCGGTACACACCCGGGAACTTCGCTGCCAAAGCCTCGGTGCCATGGTGAACGAACTTGCGCTGATCGAGCGTATCCGCCGCGATGCTGCCCGGCAACCAACACGCTTCCTCACCCTCGGGATCGGAGATGACTGCGCCATTCTTCGGCCGGGTAGCGGAAGGGAGATCGTCGTCACGACGGACTTCTCGCTTGAGGAACGGCACTTCCGGCGTGACTGGCACTCCCCCGAGTCGGTTGGCCATCGCTGCCTGGCGCGCGGACTGAGCGATGTGGCGGCCATGGGAGCGCGCCCGATAGCCGCCTTTCTTTCCTTGGCCTTACCTTTGGGAACAAAGGATGCCTGGGTACGCCGCTTCTTTGCGGGACTGCATGCACTCGCGGAACGATATGGCGTGCCCTTAGCGGGGGGCGACACCGCACAAGCTCCGGGAAAGTTCATCCTGGCCGACATCGTTGTGGTCGGTTCAGTGCCTCAAGGGATGGCTCTGCGACGGTCCGGAGCCCACGCCGGAGACCGCCTCTACGTCACCGGATCGTTGGGCGGCGCGGCGGCGGAGCTCGAGCGAATGCGCTCCGGCCAGTCGCGCCCCGTGCAGAATGACTCACAGGAAGACCACCCGCAGATGTTTCCCGAACCACGGATCACGACGGGCAAGCGGCTGCGGAAGAACGGCTGGGCCACAGCGTGTATTGACCTGAGCGATGGCTTGTCGAGCGACCTCGCACACCTTTGCCGCGAGTCGGGCGTAGGAGCGGAGCTTTTCGCCGATTGCCTGCCGCTCGGGACGGGAGCGACGCTCGAGCAAGCACTGCACGGCGGCGAAGACTATGAGCTGCTGTTCGCCGCTCCACCCACAGCGCATTTGCCGAAGAAGATTGCAGGCGTCCCCGTGAATGAAGTCGGGCGCATCACAACCGGCAGAGCTATCTGGATCACGGAAGCCGGACGCCGCAAAAAGCTCAGGCCGCGTGGATGGGAACACTTTCGCAGTTGAGCAAGATCGAGCGGCCTCAACACCACGTCCTCTCTTTGTTGTCATTCTCGTAGGAATCTGCGTTTGCATCAACTAGAGTCTGCGAACATAGGTGGATGCACGACGCCACCAAAATCATCCGTTCCACTCTCACCCCAGCCGTCGCGGGCGAGCCGCTGCATCCCGGTCCGGTCTTCGCCACCACCTTCCACACACCAGGCGATCCGGCAAAACTGCCCTATGGCTACGCGCGGTCTGAAAATCCCATCTGGACAGCGCTCGAAACCGCTATTGCCCAGATGGAGTCCGGCCCTGGCTACGAGGCCCACGCCAGGGTCTTTGGCTCTGGCATGGCCGCCATCGCCGCCGTCTTCGGAGCGGTACTGCGGCCGGGCGATGTGGCCGTCCTCCCGTCGAACGCGTATTACACCGCGCGCAAGCTGATGCGTTCGTTCTTCACGGACAGAGGCATCACACTGCGGCTTGCGCCCACGGCAAACGATGCGCAGGGCGAGCTCCTCGAAGGCGCGCGGCTGCTGTGGCTCGAAACGCCCAGCAACCCCACGATGGAGGTCTGCGACATCGCCGCCCTCTGCGAACGGGCGCATCGGGCTGGGGCGCTCGTGGCCGTCGACAACACCACAGCCACACCCCTCGGCCAAAAACCGCTCGCCCTGGGCGCGGACTTCTCCGTCGCCTCCGACGCGAAGCTGCTAAGCGGCCACAGCGACCTGATGATCGGCCACGTGGCCGTGCGCGACGCGGGATTGCTCGAAATGATCCAGTCCTGGCGCACCCTGACCGGCGGCATCCTCGGCCCAATGGAGGCGTGGCTGGCCCTGCGCTCGGTGGCCACGCTACCGCTGCGGTTAGAACGCTCCAGCGCCAACGCCCAGGCCATCGCCGAGTTCCTGACCAGCCGAAGCGAAGTCGAAGAGGTCCTCCATCCTGGCCTGCCCAATCATCCAGGCCACGCCCTCGCGGCACGGCAGATGCGGTTTCTCGGCCCCGCCCTGGGCTTCCGCTTGCGCGACCAGGGCACAGCGGAACGGTTCCTCGCCGCCTGCAAGCTGGTGACGGACGCGACCAGCTTCGGAGGCATCTCCACCACGGCCGAGCGGCGCGCCAAGTGGGGCGGCGACGACGTGCCTCCGGGCTTCATCCGCATGAGCGCCGGCTGCGAAGCAGTGGAAGACCTGATCGAGGACATGGCGCAGGCTCTGGACGCCGCAAGCTGATGCCATTCGCGCCAAGCTGGACCGCTGAGGTACTCTCCCGTGCGCCCATGATCGCTCCGGTGCGGCAGTTCACGTACCCCATGAACATCGCGGGCGAGGAAGACGCCTTGGCCCGCGGCGCGCTGCTGCTCTCCGTCAAGCCGGTAAGCGGCGGCACTTTTCTCGCTACCTGCGCCCTTGGCTTCACCAATCCTGCCATGCCTACCGGCGTCTTCGCCTGCCCCAACCCCGACGTGCTCTGCGCCGTGGCGGGCGGTTACGCCTACCTGATCGACACGATCGACCCCGAACGCTGCACGCTCCTCACAATGAAGCCGGTAGGCGCCGTACTTGAAGCCGAAGAGCTGCTCCTCTTCATCGGCTTTCACGCCATCCAGGCATGGGGATGGACCGGCCTTGCCTGGGAAACCAAGCGGCTGAGTTGGGAAGGCCTGCGCATCACCACGGTCGCCCCGAACGAAATCGTAGGCTTTGGCTGGAACCTGCAAACGGACAAAGAAGTCGAGTTCCGCGTCGATCTACGCACCGGCATCCACACCGGCGGAGCCTTCTGACGCAAACGCATAGAAGCTAAGCGCCGCCTCCCCTTGCTTCTTCGTGCGCGTCTGCACCAGCCCGCCATACCGTGCAGCCAGAGGCGTCTTGCTCGCGTGCTCGGCGACCACAAGCGCGTTCGCCGCCAACGCCGATCGCCCTCGCGCGCTGCCAAGAAAGCCCAACGTGGCTTCGTACTCTGTCTCCGCCTCATAGGGCGGATCGAAAAAGATAAGATCCACCGGGCCACCCAGCTTGTCCAACCGCGTCAGCAGCGCGCCCGTCCCGCGATCCTCCAGCGTGTACCCCCGAACGATCCCCAGCGAAGATAGGTTTGCCCGCAGCGAGGCAATCGCCGTCGGAGTGTTCTCCGTAAACCACACGTGCGCCGCACCCCGGCTCAACGCCTCGATCCCCACCGCCCCCGTGCCCGCGTACAGGTCCGCAAAGCGGCACCCCGCCAGCCGCGGCGCGAGGATGTTGAACAGCGTCTCACGCAACCGGTCGCTCGTCGGGCGCGTTCCAGTGCCCTTGGGCGCGGCCAACAGACGAGAGCGAAACGTTCCGGCAATCACACGCACATCCTCATCCTATCGTCCCGTAACCGCGGCGCATACAATAGAGCCATGCGCGGATGGTCCCTCCCGATCGGCAAAGTGCTTGGCGTCGAGCTGCGCATCCACATCTTCTTCCTCATCCTGCTCGTGCTGTGCGGTCTGTACGGCGGCGATGTCGACAGCAGCGCGGCGCGCGGCGTCGGCATGGGCCTTATGCTCCTGCTTGCCGTCATGATCCGCGAGATCCCCCGCGCCTTTGCGGCCGCGTGGCTCGCGCTGCCCGTTCGCAGCCTGATGCTCCATCCCACGGGCGGTCTCATGACCTTCGCCCCGGATGCCGCGGAACGCGCCAACTCCATCCCCATGCAGCGCCGGATGCTCTTCGTCGGGCCGATTGCCAACCTGCTCGCGGCCTTCGTCTTCTGGGGAGCCATCGAAACCTTTACTCCGGGCATCGATCTCCATTCCAAGATTTGGATCGCGCCCGGCCATCTGCTGCGCGCGCTCGTCTGGTCGAACGTCTTCCTTGGGCTGATGAATCTGCTCCCCGCGCCGCCGCTCGACGCCGGTCGCCTCTTCCGCGCCTACGTGACGCAGAAGCTCGGCCTCCTCAACGGGATGCGCCGCACCATCGCCGTGGGCCAGGGCGTCGCGTTCAGCTTCATGGTCGGCGGCCTGCTCCTCAATAGCGTTTGGATGTCACTGATGGGCTCGCTGCTGATGATCGGCACCCACCTCGACGACGCGCCCGTCGTTCCCCAAAGCGACAGCCAGACCGACAATGACACCGTAAAGATGCGCGACGTTATGATGATGGAGTACAGCACGCTCGCCGCGTCCGACACGCTGGTCGACGCCCTCGAACGCTCCGTCCATGTGCTCCAGGACGTCTTTCCCGTAGTGCGCGGCACCAGCATGGTCGGCGCGGTCTCGCGGCAGAGCATCGTTGAGGCGCTCGCCGCCAGTGGCAATGGCTACGTCCAGGGCGTGATGACCCGCAGCTTCCAGACCGCCCACCCCGACGACTCGCTCGTCAAGACGCTGCGCCGCGTGATGTCCGGCGCGGGCGCGCAGTTGTTGCCGGTGATCGAAGGCGAACGCATCGTCGGCATCATCACCCCGCAGAACCTCGCCCACTCCATGGGCCTGCTCAGCCGCAGCCGGCGGCTACGGCAAG
This sequence comes from Acidobacteriaceae bacterium, assembly GCA_965277085.1. GTDB lineage: Bacteria > Acidobacteriota > Terriglobia > Terriglobales > Acidobacteriaceae > Edaphobacter. The sequence goes on along the minus strand of OZ255708.1, from coordinate 2,383,712 downwards.
ACGCCTGACAATGGGCGATCAGCCGGCGGAAAAGCCGCTCGCACCGGGGCTCTACCTTGTCGCCACGCCGATCGGCAACCTTGAAGACATCACCCTCCGCGCCCTGCGTGTGCTGCGCTCCGTCGACCGCATCGCTTGCGAAGACACCCGCCAAACGCAGAAGCTGCTCAACCACTTTTCCATCCAAAAGCCAACCGTCAGCTACCACATGCATAACGAACTCTCGCGGGCTGAGGAGCTCGCCGCCGAGCTGAAAGCAGGAGGCACGTTGGCCATCGTCAGTGACGCGGGCACCCCCGGCATCGCCGATCCAGGAGGGCAAATCGTTTCCGCCGCCATCGCCGCAGGCGTTCAGGTCTTCCCCGTTCCTGGTGCTAACGCGGCCCTCTCAGCCCTGATCGCCAGCGGTCTGGCGACAGAGCGATTCACCTTCCTCGGCTTCCTCCCCGCAAAGGAGGGCGCGCGCCGAACCGCTCTGGAAGCTCTGCCAAAAGACGGCGGAACCTTACTCTTCTACGAAGCGCCCCACCGCATCCTCGAAACGCTTGCCGATGTGGAAAGCGTCTTCGGCGCGGCGCAACCCGTGGTCGTTGCCCGCGAGCTGACCAAGCTGCACGAGGAGTTTCTTCGTGGCACGGTGATCGAGGTACGGTCGACCTTGGCCGAAAGAGCAACTGTGCGCGGAGAGATCGTCCTCCTCTTCGCTCCCCAAACAGGCCAGCAGCCGGCACCCCAGGCAAGTATCGCCGCCGAAGTAGCCGCGCTCGTCAAAGATTCTGGCCTTAGCGAAAAAGACGCGCTCAAACGAGTCGCCCGCGATCGCGGCATGGGCAAGAGTGACGCCTACCGTGAACTCCAGCGCGAACAAAACCGCAAACGGTAGCTCAAGTCTCTCTTGTTCGTTGTTGTCTTTCCTTTATTTGTCATTCCCGAGGGAATCTGCTTCTAGAGTTCTTCCCGCGCCTAACCTAAAAATGCACGATCAGATCCGCCGCCGCCGTAAATTGATTCCGGTGCGTCCCCGCTCCATACGAATCCCGATCCCACGCATGATCGAAGCGCATCTCCGGCCGTAGCTGCACCGTGGTCCCGATCCAGTGCGTCCACGACAACGTCTCCTCCGAATAGCGCGTCTGATAACCCGTCCGCTGCCCTTTCTTGTCATTCAAGAAATCCGTCCGCAGGCTAAAGAAGTTATGGGTCGAGTGCTCATACTGCAAGAAGTTCACCGCCGCATACTCCGGTGCCGTGCAGCGCACCAGCCTCGGATGGCAGAACGCTCCATTCGCGTTCGTCTCGGGCACGATCGGTCCGCCCACCGCCGGCACATCGCGCTCATACATAAACCAGCTTTCCGTCGCCGTATGCCAAGTTTTTGAAAACTTGTGATACCACGTGGCGTCATACTGCTGCAGGTTGTTGTACGCGTACTTAGCATCGTTGATGCCGTTTGCGCACACGTAGAAATTATCGTTCACCGTCTCCGTCGTATAGCTGACGCATGCCGTGCCCGAAGGCTTGGCATCGCTCGTCCACACCGCCACATCATGCCCCGCGTTGATCCCCAGCTGCACCAGCCATTGATCCGACAGCTTTACCGTGGCCAGTATCCCGGTGTCCGTAAATGGGTCGATGGAATAAAGCAACGAGTGTGAAAATGTATAGTTGTTCGGCGCAAGCTGCGCTTCAATGCCTGGGATCGAAATAAACCGCCCCACGCGAACATTCATCCCTTGCGCTACCTGCGGAACGTATAAGTCGACATACTCTAGCGCCGGATCGAATCCATAGGCATTGTTGTCCTTTAGAAGCTGCCCGGAGAAATATCCCTTTCCCGTGGTGAACCGGTAGTCCGTTCCGAATAACGCCGTCAGGTGGAATCCCCAGTCCACATGCTCCCGCTGCACCGTGTTAGGCAACCGCTCCGCATACACGACCAATTGATTCAGCTCCAGCCGGTTCGGCGTCGCGTCGTTCGCCACCGGGAAGTTCGATCCCCCCGACGTGCTCCCATTCACCGTCGGCTCGATCCATCCATACAGCTTCGTCCGGGAGCTCGCTCCGTTGATGGCCGTCATTAGCGGGTAGCTCTGCGTATCCGGCTCCCCGATTACCGGAGACCCCCCATAGGACCAGTCCGCATTCGGGAATGGAGGCGAGTCGAGCGGTGAAGGCAAGCCTCGCCGCGCCGGAGCTGGCGTCTGTGGCAACGTTCCCGCCCAATCCGCACGATAGAAGTCCACGAACTTCTCGCCGAAGTTTCGCGGTGCGCCTTGGTCCGGCACCTGGTCTTGCGCATAGCTCGCCACCGAACCCAATGCCAGCAACATTGCCCCAATCCGCAGTGTCGATCGTCGCCAATGACTCTTTTGTCTCACAACAACGATCCCTCCAACGCCTTGGATGCCGGAACACACGGTCGCTGCGATGAAGCAGTTCCCGCGTCGTCTTGTGGCTCTCAAAACTTGAGCCACTTCCCGCACGGCGGTTTCGCGCAAGCAGGCTACCGCACGTAATCTTACCCGTTTCGAAGCCGATGACCACTTTGACCCCAAAACACCGGGATTGATCAACGGGAAGACCGCTCCGGCACGCGCAGCAAGACTTCTCAGAACTGCACTGAACGTTCGCACACCATGGACCCGCACCTCGCCCGCGATGTGCGCGGCAAGCTACCTGAAACGAGTGATCCAGCATGGAAAGCACCGTCTCTGAAAATCCGCAGAAGGGCACCACGGCGAAAGCTGTTCTTGAGTCCATCTTTCGTTATAAGCACCGGCTGCTGGCGACCTTCTTCTCGCTCATGCTGCTCGTCGGCCTCTACGCGCTCTTCGCGCCGCGCCAGTACGAGTCCGAGATGACCATCCTCGTCCGCAACGCCCGGCCTGAATACCAGATCACCCCCGAGCGCACCAACGTCTCCTCCCAGCAAGCCGAGGTCACCGAAGAGCGCATCAACTCCGAGATCGAAGTGCTCCATAGCCGCGACGTGCTCGACCGCGTCGTCGACCCAAATTGGAGCACTGAAAACGCCCGCCAGCACACCCCCGCCGAGATCAAGGCACACGAAAAAGCCGTCCTCAAGCTCGCAAAGCACCTGAAAGTAGAGCTACAGCGCAAGTCGAACGTCATCCACGTCACCTACGACGCCCACAGCCCACAAGAGGCCACCGCCACCGTCGAACGCCTGCTCGCCGCCTTCCTCACCAAGCAGCACGAACTCGAACGCTCCAGCGGCGCAACCACCTTCTTCGCCAGCGAACAGGCACGTTATAAGAGAGACCTTGACGACGCGCAGGCCCAGCTCGCCGCCTTTCAGCAGTCGCACGATCTCGTCTCTCTGCCCGACAAAGAGACCGCGCTCGAGCAGCAGATCGTCGACCTGCAAACCCAGCTACGCACCACGGACGTGCAGACGGGCGAACTCCGCCATCGCCTCGACACCGGCACGCGGCAGCTACGCTCCCTCGAACGCCGCCAGATCACCCAGCAGCGCACCGTGCCCAACATCCTGGCCATGGAACAGCTCGGCACCATGCTCGCCACGTACCAGAATCAGCGTACCGCCCTGCTCACCAAGTTCCCCCCAACCGATCGCCTGGTGAAAGAGATCGACCAGCAGATCGCAAATACCACCGAAGCTCTGCGTCAGGCCCGCGACGTCAACGCCTCCGAGAACGCCACCGACGTCAACCCCGCGTGGCAGCAGGTCAACACGTCGCTCGCACAGAACACCGTCGACCTCAGCGCCGCTACCGCCCGCCGCGGGAGCTTGCAACGGCAGCTCACCGATCTCCAGCGAACCCTCTCCCGCACCGAAGACGCCACCGTCGAGTTCACCACCCTTCAGGCACGCGTCACCGAGCTACAGGGCAACTATCAGCTCTACTCCCAGAAGCGCACCGAGGCCCAGATGTCGAACGCCATGGACCAGCAGCAGCTCGTCAACGTGGCCGTGGCCGAGCGCCCCACCTTCTCGCCCACCCCCTCCAGCCCCAAAATTGGCATGACCCTTGGCATGGGAGCCTTCGCCGCGCTTTTCGTCGCCGCCTGCGTTATCTTCTTCGCCGAAATGGGCCGCGACACCATCGCCGCTCCCTTCGAACTCGAAGCGATTTCAAGCGTTCCTGTGCTCGCCACCGTGCCGCTGCTCTCCTCCGGCCTTAACAACGCCGCGCCGCGAAGCCCCGCCGGCGGCCATACCGCCCACGCAGAAAAGCACTCTCAACGCCGGACGAACTTCGTTCCCCAGCCGCTCGCCATGCATCGCTCCGGCCAGGACTCCGCGCCCGTCGAAGCACCTTCTTCCCAGGCCAAGCCCCAACCCGGCCCGCTCCATCTGCCCCACGAAGGGATCGCATAATGACCGTCAAGATCACATTGGCAAACCCAACCGCCAGCACCCACGCTCGAGACTCCTACGGCGAGACACCCGACGCCCCCGCCTACGACGGCCTCCTCTACACCGTCTTCCAGCAGCTTCGCGCCGCCTCGAAACAGGGCGTCGCCGTCGCACTCACCTCGGCCAACTCCGGCGAGGGCGTCACCCATACCCTTACCGCGCTGGTCAGCAGCCTCAGCCGCGACACCAGCATGCGGACCCTCCAGATCGATTCGCGCCGCCTCCGCAACCTGAGCTGCGCCCCCGCCGCGATGCGCGAGCACTGCCAGCAGATCGACGCTAACATCTCGGAGTTCCTCGGCGACTCCGGCCACGCCTCCGAAGGCTCCCCGCGACGTTCCTGTTCCTGGGAAGGCGATTGGGAGTACCGCCGCGACTGCCTCGCCGAACTCCGCGCCGCCTTCGACTACATCCTCATCGACTGCCCCGCGTTGAAAGAGGGCCGCGACGTCTTCTCGCTCGCCCCCCTCGTCGACGGCGTCATCCTTGTCGTCGAGGCCTGTAAGACCCGCACCGACCAGATCTGCCACGCCGAACGCTCCATCGACTTTGCCCGCGGCAAGCTCATCGGGCACATCCTCAACAAACGCACCTTCACTGTCCCCAACTGGCTCTATAAGCGGCTATAGCAAACAAGATCGCACGCGCCACGCCCGCACCACGACCGAGGAACCCCATGAAACTCTCCCGTCTGCTGTTACCCGTTCTTCTCCTCACCTCGGCTCCCGTTGTGCGCGCCGCCACCAGCGATGAAGCTCAACTCCATACCCGGACCCGCTACACGCTCCAGTACGGCGACGCCCTTACGCTTGAATACCGCTTCACTCCCGAGTTCAACCAGACGGTCGTCGTCCAACCCGATGGCTTTGTCAATCTCACCCTCATCGGCGACCTCAAAATCACCGGCCTCACCGTCGACCAGGTCCACGACCTCGTCCTCTCCCGCCTCGCCGACAAGCTCAACAAGCCCGAACTCAACCTCGTCCTCAAAGAGTTCGAGCGCCCCTACATCGCCGTCTCGGGCGAAGTCGACAAGCCCGGCCGCATCGAGTTCCGCGAACGCACCTCTGCCCTCCAGGCTGTCATGCTCTCCGGCGGCTTCAAAGACACCGCCCAGCAGTCCCAGGTGCTCGTCTTCCGCCGCGTCAATGGCGACATGAGCCGCGTCATCCAGCTCAACCTCCACAACGTCCACCAGACCGCAAATTTGGAACACGATCTTGTCCTCGAACCCGGCGACATCGTCCTTGTGCCGCGCAACAAGCTCAGCAACGTGGCCCGCTTCGTCAAAGCCACCAACCTCGGTCTTTACCTCGATCCCCTCACCTACGTGGCCAAATAAGATGCCTACCCTCTCCACACCCTCCGCCGACCAGGGGAACGACATGCCGCACATCGACTCTCTCGCCTCCGATCGCGCCTCCGCCGCCACGGAAGTCCAGTGGACCTCGCGCTCTCTGCGCGGCGTGACCGGCTGGGCCTGCCGCTGGCTCGATCTCCTGATCCTCCAAACCGGCTTCTTCGGCACCCTTGTTTGGAATTATTTCCAGCAGAGCGAGCTGCCCTTCTCGCAGTTCTTTCAACTGCGCGTCTCTCTCCGCAACCTGCTCATCGCGGTCGGGTGTGTAGCGATCTGGCGCGCCCTCTTGCGCGTCTCCGGCGTCTACGACCTCGAACGGATCGCCAGCTTCCGCAACTATGCCCTTCGCGTCGTAGCCGCCACGGCCTGTTGCTCCGTTGTGGTCGGCCTCTTTGAGCATGCCTTCCGCCCGCAGTCGCTCGCCAAACAGATCACCCTCGTCTTCTGGATCGTGACGCTCCTCGCGATGAGCTGCTCCCGCGCTCTGCTGCTCTACTTCGACCGCTCCATCCGTCCGCACCTCCGCGCCAAGCGCAACCTCGTCATCGTCGGCTCCGGCAGCCGCGCCGTGGATGTGTACAACGACATGAAAGCCAACCGGGACCTCGACTACAACCTCGTCGGTTACGTCGACTCCGACCCCGTTGCCGGCTTCGTCGCGCCCGACCAGATCATCGGCCCCATCGACCAGCTCGAATCCATCCTGATGCACGGGGAGATCGACGAAGTCGTCATCGCCCTCCCCATGAAGTCCCAGTACCAGACCATCGCCGACACCATCGCCACCTGCGAGCGCGTCGGGGTGCAATCCCAATACTTCACCCATCACTTCGGCGGCGCCGTCACCAAGAAACGCCGCAACGCTGGCGGCGCGTTCAGCAATCGAACAGGCCGCATGGTCCTCGAAACCGTCCATCTCGACGGCCGCCGCTTCATCAAACGCTTCGTCGACTTCGCCGGCGCGCTCTTCGGCATCCTCGCGCTCTCGCCCCTGCTCCTCGCCACCGCCCTCGCTGTCAAGCTCACCAGCCCCGGTCCCATCATCTTCCGCCAGCAGCGCTACGGCTTCGGCAAGCGCAAGTTCTCCATGCTCAAGTTCCGCTCCATGGTCATCGACGCCGAAGCGCGCCAAAAAGAGCTTGAACATCTCAACGAACTCGACGGTCCAGCCTTCAAGATCGCCAACGACCCGCGCGTCACCCCCATCGGCAACTTCATCCGCAAGATGTCGATCGACGAGCTCCCGCAGCTCTTCAACGTCCTGCTCGGCGACATGTCCCTCGTCGGCCCGCGTCCCATGCCCTTGCGCGACGTCAGCCGCTTCTCCGAGGCCTGGCTCATGCGCCGCTTCTCCGTCAAACCCGGCCTCACCTGCCTCTGGCAAGCCTCCGGCCGCAGCAATCTCGACTTCGACCGCTGGATCGAGCTCGACCTCGAATACATCGACAACTGGTCCATGTCGCTCGACTTTGAAATCCTCTTCCGCACAGTCCCCGCCGTCCTCAAAGGCCGAGGTGCGTCATGAGCAGCCTCCGCGTCCTCTTCTACAACCACACCGGCAAATGCAGCGGAGCCGAGCGCGTCCTGCTCGACACCCTCGCCGCGCTGCAAGCCGTGCCCCTCGTGGACGGCCAGCAGCCCTACATCCTCTCCGCCGCTTGCCCCACCGATGACGATCTCGCCTCCCTCATCGAAGCGCAAGGGGTCACCGTCCATCCCGTACCCACCCTGAAGGCGCGCTTCACCTCCAACCCGCGCGTCCTCTTCGGCTATCTCCGCTCGTTCGCACGGAACATCCTCGGCTTCCGCAAGCTCGTCCGCACCATCGCGCCAGACCTCCTCTACGCCAACACCGTCCGCGCCGGTCTTGTCGCCACCTTCGCCACGCTGGGTACAAAAACGCCTGTAGCCTGGCACGTCCACGACGATCTCCCCGCCCATCCCCTCAGCACCCTGATCCGCCGCACCGCCTTCCACTCGCGCCGCACCACGCTGCTTGCCGTCTCGAAAGCCACTGCCACCGCCTTCGCCGGAAGCCTTAACTTCGGCCACCGCCTCCGCGTCCTCTATAACGGCGTTGACCTCGCTCGCTTCCCGCACAAGTCGACCGTCGCCCCTTCGACCTTCCGCGACGAACTCGGCCTAGCCTCGGAGGATCAACTCATCGCCGCCGTCGGCATGATCAATCCGCGCAAAGGTCTCGCCGGGCTGCTCGACGCCTTCCGCCTCGTCGCCGACAGCAACCCCAAAGCCCATCTCGCCATCGTCGGCGCACCCATCTTCAACCGCGACGACCTCCACCTCGCCGAGCTCCAGCGGCAATGCACGCGCCTCGGCCTCGACAGCCGCGTCCACTTCACCGGTCCGCGCAAAGACATCCCCGACGTCCTCCGCGCCGCCGACCTCCTCGTCCTCAACGCCCTCGTCGAACCCTTCGGCCTCGTCCTCGTCGAAGGAATCGCCTCCGGCACCCCCGTCCTCGCCACCCGCGTCGGCGGCATCCCCGAGATCGTCACTGACAACCGAACCGGCTTCCTGGTCGAGCCGGGCAACTCACAAGCTTTGGCAACCCGCCTTCTGACCGTCCTCTCCGACCCCACCACCCGAGCCCGCGTAGCCGCCACCGCCACCGCCGAAGTCGCCCCCCGCTTCTCGCGCGAGCGCTACGCCGAAGGCATCCTCACCTTCTTCCGCACGCAACCAAAAAGCACCGTCATCCTGAGCGAAGTCGAAGGACCTGCGGTTCCATCCACCAACAAACTCCGCGCCGCAGTCTTCCACGACAACTTCGCTCAAAACGGCGGAGCCGAGCGCGTCGCCGAAGTCCTCCACCGCACCCTAGCCGCCGCCTACCCCGGCACCCATCTCCACTCCACCCTCTCCGCCGAAGAGCGCCTCTCCCCCTACCTCCAGACGGCCAACATCCGCACCACCTGGATGCAGTGGCTGCCCGCGCGCGCCAAGCTCTTTCGCGCCTATTTCCTCCTTTATCCTCTCGCCGTCGCGTCCGCCGACCTCTACGGCTACGACCTCATTCTCTCGAGCTGCTTCGGCTACGCCAAGGGCATCCGGCACCGCTACGGCGCGCTCCATATCTGCTACTGCCACACCCCCATGCGCTGGGTCTGGCGCACTGAAGATTACCTCTCCCGCGAACGCAACAGCCGCGTCAAAACAGCCGCGCTCGCCCTCCCCTTGCGCTGGCTCAAGGCGTGGGAGTTGCGCGCCGCCACCCGCCCCGACCTCTACATCGCCAACTCCCAAGTCGTCGCCGACCGCCTCCACCGCGCCTTCGGCGTCCGCGCAGAAGTCATCCCGCCACCCATCGACACCGCCCGCTTCGCGCCACCACCCGGCCAGCCTGTCCCCGCGCCTGACGACTTCTACCTCGTCCTCTCCCGCCTCGTTCCTTATAAGCGCTTCGACCTCGCCGTCGAGGCCTGCACCCGCTCCAACCGCCGCCTCGTCGTCATCGGCGACGGCCCGGACCGCGCCCGCCTCGAAAACATGGCCGGCCCCACCATTACCTTTCTCGGACGCGCCCCCGACGGCGTCGTCACCGACCACGCCCGCCGCTGCCGCGCCCTGCTCTTCCCCGGCGAAGAAGACTTCGGCATGACCCCGCTCGAAGTCAACGCCGCTGGTCGCCCCGTCGTCGCCTTCAAAGCCGGAGGCGCAACCGAGACCGTCATTCCAGGCCTCAACGGCGTATTCTTTGCCCAGCCCACGGTCGAGTCCCTGCTCGACGGCATCGCCCACCTGGAGTCCCAAACCTGGGACCCGAACGCCATCCGCGCCCACGCGGAGCAATACGATATCTCCGTCTTCAGCACCCGCATTCTGGACTTCGTGCGGCACGCCCTTGCGCTGCGCTCCCTCACCCAACCCGCCAAGGCCAGCCAGCGCCCCGAATGGATCACCGAGTGAGCACCGCGACCGCCTCCATCGATCCCTCCGGACAGGAGACTGCCACCGGCCTCTCCGAACCCACGGCCGCGCGCGCCGCCAACCGCGCCGTTGCCCATTCCATGCTCAACCGGATCGGCATCCTCATCCTCAACGTCTCCACCGGCATCCTCACCGCGCGCACCCTTCATCCCGCCGGTCGCGGAGAGCTGGCCGCCATGCTCCTTTGGCCTGTGTTCCTCGCAACCGCCACCACGGTCGGCACCCCTAGCGCGCTCATCTACCATATGCGCAAATCCCTAGGCGAACGCTCCTCCCTCGTCTTCAACGGCCTTCTGCTCGTCACGCTCTTCGGCTCGCTCGCCACCCTCATCGGCGTCTTGCTCCTCCCGCACTGGCTCCATCAGTACCCCGCCGACACCATCCGCTGGGCGCAGATCTTCCTCCTCACTCTTCCGCTCTGGTCGCTCCAGATCGCCGGTCAGGCCGCGCTTGAAGCCCTCGAACTCTTCTCTCTTTCGAACATCGTCCAGACCCTCATCCCCGTCTCGACCCTCGCCGGTCTGCTCTTCTTCCTCGCCATCCACCACCTCAACCCCGTCACGGCGGGCATGGCCTACACCCTCGCCATCTTCCCTACCACCGGCACGATCCTCGCCTTCCTTTGGCGACGCCGTCCCGCAACCAACCGCTTCGCCTGGCACCCTCCCACCTGCAAACTCCTCCTCGGCTACGGGATGCGCTCCTGCGGCATCGACCTCCTCGGCGCGCTCGCCCTCAACATCGACCAGGTCCTCGTCGTCGGCCTGCTCAGCCCACAGGCCATGGGCTCCTACGTCGTCGTCCTCAGCCTCTCCCGCGCGCTGCTGCTCTTCCAAAGCGCCGTCGTCATGGTCCTCTTCCCCCGCGCCGCCGGACGCAAGCCCGAAGAGATCGTCGCCATGGTGGGCGAGGCCATGCGCGTCACCACCCTCATCACCGCCTGCGCCGGGACGGCCGTCTGCCTGCTCGGCCCCTTCCTCCTCCGCCTGATGTACGGCCCACAATACCTTTCCGCCGTCCCCGCGCTCCGCATCCTTGTGCTCGAAGTCGTTCTCCAGGGAGGCGTCTTCGTCATGGCCCAAGCCTTCATGGCCATGGGGCGTCCCGGCATTGTCACCATCCTCCAGGCCACCGGCCTCTCGCTTAGCCTGCCGCTCATGCTCGTCTTCATCCCACGTTACGGCGTCTCCGGCGCGGCCGCGGCGCTGCTGCTCTCGACCATCGCCCGCTTTATCCTGCTCTTCACCGGATTTCGCTTCTTCCTCAAACACACGCCGCCCGACATCCGCCCCCGCGCCGCCGACCTACGCCAGATCCTCGCCCTCGTCCAGCGATCCCCGGCCCGCGCCCGATGAGCACCCTCGCCGCTTCCCAGCCCTTCACAGCACCCAAGTGGAAGCGCCGCACCCTCCACTCCCCCGTCCGGATGCGCTGCACCGCCGCTCTCGGCCTCTACCTCTTCACCGTCCTTGCTTTGGCCATCGCCGCGCCTGCCACCCTCCGCTTCGCGTACCCGGCGATGTCCTTCCTGCTCGCCATCTTCCTCTTCGTCCAATCCCGCACTACCTATGTGGGCTTCGTCTTCTCCCTTTGGTACGTCAGCCCGTTCCTCCGCCGCTGGGTGGACTACAAAGCCGGCTTCGTCCTCACCAACCCGCTCCTGCTCGCCTCCTTCCTCGCCACCCTCGTCTCGGGCTACGTCCTCCTCACCAACCTCCGCCTGCTCAGCCGCAGCATCACACTTCCCTTCTCCTGCGCGCTCGCCGGCATCTTCTTCGGCACCGTAGTCGGGCTCACCCGCTACCCCGCGCAAGCCGTCTTCCAGGCCGACCTCAACTGGCTCGCCCCCATCTGCTTCGCCTTCTTCCTCTACGCCGAGCGCCACCGCTACCGCGACTTCCAGGCCGTCATCCAAAGCTCCATCCTCTATGGCACACTGGTCGCCGGAGCCTACGGCGTCTACCAGTTCTTCTTCCTTCCCGTCTGGGACCGCCTCTGGATGGTCGACCTCGGGGCCGAGCCCTTCGGCGTCCCCGAACCTCTCCAACTTCGCGTCTTCTCCACCCTCAACGCCCCCGCCACCTGCGCCGCCTACATGATGGCCGGCCTCCTGATGCTCTTCGCCCTCAAAGGCCGCCTGCGCATCCTCGCCGCCCCGCTGGCCTTCCTTGCGCTCATCTTCACCAGCAGCCGCTCCTCCTGGATCGGCCTGATCTTCGGCGTCGGCTACCTCGCCCTCGCGCTCCCCGGCAAAGCCCGCCTCCGCATCGCCTGGGCCGCGCTCGCCTGCGTCGTCATGCTCGCCGCCGCCGCCACCTTCATCCCGGTCGTCAACCACATGGCCACCGACCGCTTTAAGTCCATGTCCGACCCCAAGCAGGACGTCAGCTACAACGCCCGCCTCTTCGGCCACACCGACGCCTTCGCCCGTCTTCTGGACGAGCCCCTCGGCGAAGGCATGGGTTCGCTCGACACCGATCACCAGACCGGCGGCTCCGACGCCAGCATCGGCCCCCACGACAGCTCCATCCTCGAAGCCCTCTACGCCCTCGGCTTCCTCGGCACCCTGCTCTACGGCGCAGCCATCCTATTCGCGGGGAGCCGCATCTTCACCGCCGCAAGCTCCCACCTCCGCGACCCATTCGGCATCGCCATGCGCGCCATCCTCGTCGCGTTCTTCGTCCAGATCGCCCTCAACTCCATCTTCGTCGGCGTCTTCGGCTTCCTCACCTGGACCCTGATCGGCATGGCCCTCGCCTCGGGCGACCACCGCCAAACCCCAGCCGAACGCCGCTAAGTTCCTCTGCTTTTTTATCTGTCATTCCCGAAGGGAATCTGCGTTTCGCTCTTCCGGAGCCCCAAACCCTACACACCCTCACCCTTAGCCAGATGCCCCAGCACCGCCTCCGCGATCCCCATCGAGAACGCCGGAGTCAGCAGCTCATCATGGTGTCCATCCACCTCCACACAAATCAGCTCGCCCTCCACCACCGCCCTCCACCCCGGCACGTAGTCCACCACCGAAGGCCGCTCCCGCGGGATCACCAGCAGCACATCCTTCGCATACCCCGGCGGAGCGTACCCCATCGCCGCCGACAAAATCACGTTACCCAGCTCCGACATCTCCGTCGACGCGCGCCCATCCACCCGCAACAGCCGCCGGGTGCGCGAGAACACATGCCGCCAGAACATCGCCGCGCCATTGCCGAACACCGCCCGCTCCGCATAGAACTTGATCTTCGCCAGCTCCACGCCGAGCGAATCGAAACGCCGGTAAAACACCGGGTTCTCCGCGTCGAGCATCACCAGCGACTCCACCGTATGCCCCAGCGCCGTTAGCTGCACGGCCACCTCATACGCCAGAATGCCGCCGACGCACAGGCCGCCCAGCAGGTACGGCCCGGTGTGAGCACGGGTGATCGTATCCACGTAGCACCGCGCGATCGCCTGCAAACTCGGCTTCGGCCCTAGATCGTCCAGGTCGCCATGCAGCAGCGCCACCCCCAGCAGAGGCCGCTCTATGCCCAAAGCCTCGCTCAGATTGCGGATCAGCGGAGTCGGCTCAAGCCAGAACAGCGGCTTCTTCGTTCCCTCCGGCTGAATGGCCAGGATACGCGGATCGTTCCCCACCGAACCCGGAACTTCGGCCGAATCCGCCAGCATCGCCACCTGCCGCCGCAGCGTCGGCGCATGATAAAGCGCGGCCATCGGCAACCGCCGCCCAAACTCCTCCGCGATCCGCTGCTGCAGCCTTGCCACCAGCAGCGAGTGCCCGCCCAGGTCGAAGAAGTTCTCCTCCATCCCCACCGAATGGACCCGCAGCAGCTCCGCCCAGACTCCCGCCAGCCGCCGCTCCGTCTCGCTCGCCGGCACCGCCGCGACCACCCGCTCTTCGGTCACCACAGGGGCAAGCAGCGCCTTCCGGTCCATCTTGCCATTCGGCGTCAGCGGCATCGCATCGAGCGCGACCACATCCGACGGAATCATGTACTCCGGCACCCGTGCCTTCAGAAACTCCCGCAGCGCACCCGCATCCGGTGGCCGCACACCAGCCCGGCCCACCAGATACGCGCTCAACCGATGCCCGCCCGCCGCATCCGGCCACGCCTTCGCCGCCGCCATCCCCACATCCGGGTGCCGCATCAGCGCCGACTCCACATCCTCCAACTCGATCCGGTACCCGCGCACCTTCACCTGATTGTCCGCGCGCCCCTGCACTTCGATGGTGCCGTCGGCACGGTATAGCGCATAGTCACCCGTCCGATAGACCCGCTTCCCCAGCCACTCCGGCACGACGAACTTCGCCGCCGTCAGCTCCGGCTGCCCGCGATACCCGTTGGCCAGCCCCATCCCGCCGATATACAGTTCGCCCGCCACGCCGATCGGCACCGGCTGTTGCCGCGCATCGAGGATGTACGTCGTCGTATTGGCGATCGGCCGCCCTACCGAAACCGGGCCAGCACCCGCCGTCACGCGCTGCACCGTCGACCATACCGTCGTCTCCGTCGGCCCATAAACGTTCCAAACCTCCAGCCCCAGCGCCAGCAGACCGTCGGCCAGATCGCGCGTCATGGCTTCGCCACCGCACAGCGCCCGCAAGCCCTTCCGTCCGCGCCAGCCCGACCCCAGCAGCGCCCGCCATGTCGAAGGCGTCGCCTGCAACACCGTGCACCCCGTCCGCTCCACCGCCTCCGACAGCAGCACCGGATCGAGCGCCACGGCGCGCGGCGCAATCACGCACTTACCCCCTGTCACCAGCGGCAGAAACAGCTCCAGGCCCGCAATATCGAACGACACTGTCGTCACCGCCAAGAGCACATCCGCCGTCCCAAACCCCGGCTCCTTCGCCATCGACGTCAAGAGATTCACCATCGCCCGGTGCGAGATCTCCACGCCCTTCGGCCGCCCCGTACTTCCCGAGGTGTGAATCACATACGCCGCGTCGTTCAGACTTGCAGTCTCGTCTCCCGCCTCCCACTCACCACCCGCAGCTAACGCCTCTTCCAGCACCACCACACGCGCGCTCGTCTTCGGCAAGTCGCCCAACAAACCGCGCTCCGTCAACACCACCGCCGGACTCGCATCCTCCAGGCAAAGCTCTCGCCGAGCTTTTGGCGTTCCCGGATCGAGCGGCAGATACGCCGCCCCCGTCTTCAGAATCGCCAGCAACGCCGCCGGCAGCCACTGCGATCGCTCCAGGCAAACCGCCACCAACGTCCCATGTCCCGCGCCCGCCCGCCTGAGCTGCTCCGCCAGCCGTCCGGCCTCGCGCTCCAACTCCGCATAGCTCCAGCACGCGCCCTCAAACTCCACCGCCACCGCGTCCGGCGTCCGGCACGCCTGCGCCGATACCGCCCCGTGCACCGTCTCCATCGGCACCCGCCACGCCGTATCGTTCCACTGCACAAGCATCGTCTTTCCTTCAGCCTCCGTCAGGAGCGGCAGATCGCCCAGCGGCGCGTTGGGCCGCTCGACAATCCCCTCCAGCAGCGTCGTCCAATGACCCGCCATCCGCCCGATCGTCGCCGCCGCGAACAGGTCCGTCCGGTACATCAGCCGCACCGCCGTCCAGTCCAGCCGCTCGTCCACCTCCACATACAGGTCGAACTTCGCCGCCACCGCCTCCACATTCGTCTTCGTCAGCTCCCATCCTTCGGCAAAGACCTCCGCCCGCGGCTGGAACGCCATAAACGTCTGAAAGATCGGGTGATGTTCCCGAGCCGGCTGCACCGCCGCCACCACCCGGCTGAACGGCACCTCCGACGCCGCCATCGCGCCCAGCGCCGCATGGCTCACCTCGCCCAGATACTGCGCAAACGGCAGCTCCGCGCGTGGCCGCGTCCGAATCGCGAACGTATCCAGAAAGTAACCCATCACTCCTTCAAGCTCCGGCCTCCGCCGCCCATCCGCCAGGCCGCCGACGATTAGGTCCTCCTGCCCGCCATACCGGAACAGCAGCGTCTTGAACGCCGCCAGGATCGTCATGTTCAAAGACACGCCGCACTCCCGGCTCAACGCGCGCAACCGCGCCATCAGCTCTTCGGGCCATTGGAAACACAGCACGGCCCCGCGATGGCTCCTCGCCGCTGGCCGAGGCTTGTCGATAGGCAGCCGCAGCACCGGCAGCTCTCCCGCCAGGTTCTTCGCCCAATACTCCATCTGCCGGGTCAGCTCGGCGTTCTCCGTCTGCCGCTCGCGCCACAGCGTATAGTCGCCGTACTGCAAAGCTGACGCGGGCAAGGGGCTGTCTTCCCCCGCCTCAAACGCCGCATAGATCGCCGCCAGCTCCGGCATAAACGTCCGGTACAGCGACACCCCGTCGAAGATAATGTGGTGTAGACACAGCTGCAGCCGGTGCTCCTCGTCCGACATCCGCAGCACCCGCGCCCGCAGCAGCGGAGCCGTCGCCATATCGATCGGCTCGGCAGCCAGCTCCGTCGCAATGCGGCAAGCCTCCGCCTCGCGCTTCTCTTCGTCTATCCCACGCAGATCCGTCACGAGCAGACTGACATGCAGCTCCGGCGCAACCACCTGCACCAGCTCGCCGTCCGCCCCATCTTCGGAGAACGTAAAGCTCGTCCGCCACGCCTCATGCCGCCGAATCACCTCATTGAATGCCGCTTCAAAGACCCCCGCGTCGAAGCTCCCCGTCCGGTGCACCGTCAGGCTCTCGTTATAGATCGGTACGTCCGGCTCCATCGCCGCGTGGAGCCACACCCGGTGCTGCTCCGTCGATACCGGCACTCGCGCCCCAGGCTCCCGCGCCGCAATCCGTTCCGCCACCCGTCCGCCGCGCATCCGCTGCTCCAGCAGCCGCCGCTTCGCCGTCGATAGCTCCTTTTGCTCCACCGTGTCCGCCACCGTAGTCATCTATCGGCTCCCCGCCGCGTCGAATCGCACGTGCAGCGACTCCAGCCCATGCATCCCCATATTTGGTCGCCACACCGGAGGCCGCTCAGGCATCAACTTAAGCCCCTTCAGCCGCCGCAGCAGAGCCGGGAACGCCACCTGCATCGTCATCCGGATCAGCGGTGCGCCCATGCAGTAGTGCGCCGCCCAGCCGAACGCCAGATGCCGATTGTCCGCGCGCCGCAGGTGGAGCCGCTCCGGCTCCGCAAACCGCAGCGGATCGCGATTCGCCGCCGCCAGCACCACCGTCACCGTATCGCCCTGCTTGATCTCTTTGCCCCCCAGCATCGTATCCTCCGGCGCAATCCGCCCCGTATGCTGCGTCGGCGACTCAAATCGCAACAACTCCTCCACGGCGCTCGCCAGCACGGTCGCATCGTCGCGCATCTCCGCCAACGCCGCCGGATGACACAGCAGCGCCAGCAACCCGCTGCCCAGGATGTTCGTCGTCTCCTCTTGTCCGCCGGAGAGCACCAGAATCAGGTTCGCGATGATCTCCTCCTCCGTTAGCCGCGCACCTTCTATATCGGCCCCGAGCAGGCTTCCAATCAGCCCCTCCCTCGGCGTGATTCGTTGCCGTCCAATCTCCTCCGCAAAGTACTCCCGCAGCGCCAACAGGCTGATGATCGATCCCTTCAGCCGCTCCGGCTCATGGTCGAAGTTCCCCATCAACTCCACAAAGCTCGTCGTCAGCGCCTTCAGTCGTGTGTGGTCCTCAAACGGTATGCCCAGCAGCGCGCCCATCGCCATCGCCGGCAGCGGAGCTGCAAAGTCCGCAATCGCATCCATCTCCCCGCGCTCCGCAACGCCGTCCAGCCGCTCCTCCGTTACCGCCCGCATCCGCCCTCGCAGCGCCTCCACCCGCGCCGGAGTAAACGCCACCATGCACAGCGCCCGCAACCGCGTATGCCGCGGCGCGTCGGTAAACATCAGCTGCTGCAACATCGTCTCCGCATACGGCCCCAGCGCCGACAACCCAAACGCCTCCAGCTGCTCCGGCGTGGGTGTCCGCGCCGCCTTGTACTTCGACAGCACCGTCACAGTCTCCGCATAGCTCGTCACCACCCAACTATGCAGAAACGGGTCCCAGCGCACCGGCTCCCGCTCCCGCAGCCGCGCATAGAACGGGTACGGATTTGCCAGCACCTCCGGCTTCAACATCTGGAGCAGGCTCCACTCCGCCGCGCTCGTCCGCGATGCCGTAGCCGCACCCATCAGGCCGCCTCCCGCTGCTCGTAGATCTGCCGCGCCTCTTCCTCGCTCATCGCGTCCATCTCCACCATCAACAGAGCCTCCACCCGCGCCGATAACCTCGCCACCGTCGCGCCCTCAAACAAATCCCGCAACGTCAGCGGCACCCCAAAGCTCTCCCGAATCCGCATGATGAGCTGCGTCCCCATCAGCGAATGCCCGCCAACCAGAAAGAAATCATCCTCCACCCCCACGCTCTCGTGCTTTACCAGCTTCCGCACAATCCCAAGCACCGCCTCTTCAATCGGCCCCTCCGGTTCCCGCGCCAGCTCCTCCGCCAGGCGGTTCTCGTCCGTAGGCACCGGAAGCATGCTCCGGTCCAGCTTCCCGCTCGCATTCAGCGGCAGCCGCTCCAGCCCGACATACACCGCCGGAACCATGTACCCCGGCAGCGTCTGCGCCAGGAATTCCCGCAGCGTCCGAGCCGTCAGCGCGGCGTCACCCTTCCCGACCACATACCCCACCAGCCGCTTCTCCGAACCCTCACCCAGCGCCACCACCGCACTCGCCGCCACCTCTGCATGACGGTTCAACGCGCACACAATCTCGTCCAGCTCCAGCCGCTGCCCCCGAATCTTCACCTGCCCATCCACCCGCCCATGGAACTGTAGCTCTCCGCTCGGCAGCATCGCCGCCAGATCGCCCGTCCGGTACATCCGCGCACCCGCTTCCCCTAGAACCGTGTCCGGCACAAAGCTCGCCGCCGTCTGCTCCGGCAGATTGCGATACCCACGCCCCACCCCGGCCCCGCCGATCCAAAGCTCGCCCGTCACACCCTCCGCCACCGGCCGCCGCCGCTCATCCAATACATACACATTCGCTCCGGAGATCGGCCGCCCGATCGTCGGCAAGCCCGCCATACCCGGCTCGACTACACCCGACGTCGCCACCACCGCGCACTCCGTCGGCCCATAGTTATTGACCACCGCAAACGGCAACCCCGCCGCCGGTCCGCGATGCAGCGTGTCCCCACCGGTCAGCAGATACCGCAGCTTCGTCTCCGTCGGCCACGCCATGCCCATCATCGGCTCGGCCAGCGGCGTCGGCACAAACGCCACATCGATCCGCTCCTTCACCAGCCACTCCATCAGCAACTCGGGCGAAGTCCGCACCCCGTCGTCCGCCAGCACCACCGTCGCCCCCGCCCCCAAATACGGCCAAACCTCCCACACCGACGCATCGAACCCCAGCCCCGCCAGATGGCTCGCCCGATCCCCCGCCATCACCCCAAACGCCTCGGTGTGCCACGCCATCAGGTGCGCGAGATTGCCATGCGTAATCTCCACCCCTTTCGGCAACCCCGTCGACCCCGACGTATAAATCACGTACGCCGAGTCCTCCGCCGCAGCCATCGCATACCGGAACTCGCGCGCCGGACCCGTCTTCGCTGGATCGACCACCCGCATCCCGCCTAGGGACACATCATCCCCGCGTCCGATCGCCACCGAAGCCCCACAATCAGCTACAACCGACCGCACCCGCTCCTCCGGCCACCCCGGGTCGCCCGGCACATACGCCGCCCCCGCACGCATCGCTCCCAGTAAGCTAACAATCTGATCGAACCCACGCGGCAAGCACACCACCACCGCATCGCCCGCCCGTACCCCAGCCTCCGCCAGCGCTGCCGCGACACAGGAAGCCCGCGCATCCAGTTCCGCATACGTCAGGCAATGTCCCGCCCGGCACAACGCCACTGCCTCGGGCCGCGCCTCTACCTGCTGTGCAATCGCTTCCAATAGGGTTTGCATGGTTCGTCCCGCCGCAATGTGGATTGGAGCTTCGGCGCACACGAAGCCCTTCGCTTCGCCTGATCCCGCTCACCCTCATCTATCGGCGGAAAAGCTAGCCCGTATGAGCCTTCCTCCACACCCTACAAATCTGTAATCCTGAGCGCAGCGCAGTCGAAGGACTTGCGGTCTCTCCTCACACCGGGACCTGCACGCCGGATTGAGAAGCAAGCCCGCATCTCTTTGATCCCTCCAACAAACCCACCGCCGCCTGTCTCCTCGCTGAGACAAGGGTTTCGCCCAGCCGCTACAGTCGACTCATGGCCCTCTTCGCCGACCTCATCGCGCCCGCCCAGCCCACAGCAAACGACATCTCCACCCGCCGCTGGATCTACATCCCCTACGACCGCTACACCGACCGCACCGGCCCCCTCACCGAACAGCCGCCCGCCCAAACCGGCATCGTCATCGTCGAGTCCACCGCCAAGGCCCTTCGCCGCCCGTACCACAAGAAAAAACTCGCCGTCCTCATCTCCAACATGCGCCACTTCGCCCTGGAGCAAGCCGCCAAGGGCGTCAAAGTCCTCTACCATTTCTCTCCCACCAGCCACGGCCAGGCCCTCCTCCAGCTCCAACGCGACCGCAACCTTCCTCCGCTCACCTGCATGACCCCCGCCGAGCGCGAGCTCCGCCTCGACCTCGCCACCGCCATCGAAGCCGGTCTCCAGATGAACTTCGTCGAGGACACCACCTGGGCCTCCACCACAGCCGACTTCCTCGCCGTCTACGGCCCCTACAAGCACGGCAAGTCTTTTGTGATGGACCGCTTCTACCGCAAAATGCGCCAGCAGACCGGCATCCTCATGGCCAACGCCAAGCCCGTCGGCGGCCAGTTCTCCTTCGACGCCGACAACCGCAACCCCTACAAAGGCCAGATCCCCATCCCCACTCCGCCCTCCTTCCCGCCCGATGCCATCACCGCGGAAGTCCTCGACCTGGTCGAAGCCACCTACCCCCACCACTTCGGCACACTTATCGGACCAGACGGCTTCAATCTCCCCTGCACCCAGGCCGATTGCGACACCTTCTGGCAGTTCGCCCTCACCGAACTCCTCCCCCACTTCGGCCCCTTCGAAGACGCCATGCGCGACGACCACCTCCAGCTCTTCCACTCCAAGACCTCCGTCTTGCTCAACCTTGGCCGCCTTCTGCCCCTCGACCTCATCCGCGACGTAGCCGCAGCCGCCGGTCACGGCCTCATCCCGCTCGCCAGCGCCGAAGGCTTCATCCGTCAACTCCTCGGCTGGCGCGAGTTCATGCGCCACCTCCACGAGCAAACCGACGGCTACCGTCTCCTCGCCCCCCACGTTCCCCAGGAAGAACGCCACACTCCGCAAGAAACCTCTCCCGACCAAACCCCTGAAGCCGCAGCCGCTTACTCCCTCGCAAAAGAAGACCCCTACGCCGGAGCCACCCCCTCCGCCCTCCACGCCAATCTCCCCCTCCCTGCCGTCTACTGGGGCGTCCCCTCCGGCCTTCACTGCATGGACACCGTCGTCAAGCAGGTTATTGACGAGGGCTGGTCGCACCACATCACCCGCCTCATGGTCCTCTCCAATCTCGCCAACCTCTGCGGCTTCTCTCCCCGCGAACTCACCGACTGGTTCTGGTTCGCCTATGTCGACGCCTACGACTGGGTCGTCGAGCCCAACGTCCTCGGCATGGCCACCTATGCGGACGGCGGTCTCACCGCTACCAAGCCCTACGTTTCCGGCGCGGCCTACATCAACAAGATGTCCAATTACTGCCCCCACTGCCGCTACGATCCCAAGAAGACCGTCACCGACGACGCCTGCCCCTTTACCGCCCTCTACTGGACCTTTCTAGAACGCAACCAGGACACCCTTGGCACCAACTTCCGCCTCCAGATGCCCTACAACGCTCTCCGCAAGAAGTCCCCCGCCGACCTCGTCCAGCTACGCGCCCGCGCCGCCGACGCCATCGCCCACCTCGAATCCTTCCCCCGCCCCACGTACTAGCCCCGGGCCGCGATCGCCATCATCGGTCCGGCCATCTGAAAGCGGTTCCGACCTTGCGCCTTCGCGCGGTACATCGCCCCATCGACGCTCTTCAGCAGCCCCGGCGCATCGAACTGTCCGCTCAACGAGGCGCACACCCCCACGCTCGCAGACATGGGAATCTCCCGCCCTTCGAACTCAAACGGGCGTGACACCACACGCACCAGCTCCGCCGCAACATCCTCCACCCTGCTTACGTCGCTCACATCGGTCAGCAGCACGATAAACTCGTCGCCTCCCATCCGCGCCACCGTATCGCCGCCGCGCACCGCCGCAACCATGCGTTCCGCCGTCACCTTCAGCGCCATATCGCCCGCGTCGTGTCCGTACGTGTCGTTGATGGCTTTGAAGTGATCCAGATCGACCATCAGCAGCGCCAACCCGGTTCCGTCACGGCGGCATCGCTCCAGGCCCTCGTTCAACCGGTCGTTCAGCAGCGCCCTGGTCGCGAGACCCGTCAAGCCGTCGTGCTGCGCCAGATGTCGGAAGCGCGTCTCACTCTCACGGATCGTCTTCGTCTGCCGCTCCACCGTCCGCCGAAGCGCCGCCGCCCAGCCCAGGATGAGGATTGTGACGATCAAAACTCCACTGACCACCAGATAGGAATGATTCGGCGACCACCAGGACGGCTTGCTCAACACCATAACGTCCGCCGGAGACCGCAACAGAAGCCGGAACCCCTTAGGCACCGCCGTTCCCCCTACCTGTACGCTGCGAAATGAATCCACCTCGGGCGCGCAGATGCCGCGCAACCGGATCTTGCTTCCATTCGGCCATGCGCCGATCGGCATCGTCGTCAACGTCTTGGGCAACACGGCCGAGAAGATTCCCTGCTGCGACGACACCACCAGCGTTGTGTCGGAAGCGGAAAGGTCCGTTCCGACCACCTGACCCTCAATCTCCACCAGCTTCGCGTCGTTGGCCAGCGTCAGCACAGCCGCTCCCGTCAGCGGACGCTCCTCGGGCACCCGGCCTTCCACGCGGCGCACCCGCGCATCGGTCAGGATCGGCGCGCTTTGCCCCTTCGCCGGAAAGCCGACCACATCTGCCTTCATCCCCGGCCGCAGGTCCGGCGTCTCCAGGGTCTGTGCGCACAACCCCGCCCCCCCGTCCTCAATACAGACCAGCGACCCAGGCCACACCAGGGTGACACGCCCGCGAAGATGCACGCGGTGCACCGCGCTCAACTGCCTGCTGAACCGCGCGATCTCTGTAATGGGCTGGATCGGCATGGCGAAGGGATCGGCGGGCGCGGCCTCAAGGACTTGCACCGTGGAAAGGTTCGGCAGCACCAGTCGCGCCCCGATCAATTGCTGATTCTCATTGAACACGGCGGCCGCGGTCGCGCGCAGAACCTCTTCGGCATCGATGAATCTGGCGTAATCCACACCCGGCTGTTTCAACACCGAACCCTGGATCGATCCATCCGTCATCGCCAACTCGAGAATGGCCTGATCGCCGTTGACGTAGACGGAATGGACGATTCCCTCCACCTCTACCCATTGGCTGTCGTCCACACCACTCTGTAGCTCGACGAGGCTTACGCGCGGCGCCTTCGGGGGCAGACCGCCCATGCCCGTCACGCGCACCTTCGGATTTTCAATGACCGGCGCGAAGTCACCCCGCGCACTCACGCCATCCATCTCAATCTGTGTGCCGGGGGCCAAAGCGGCGCTTCCCGGATCGATGCGGACGTAAATGCCTCCGCTGGCGTCATGGACAAATAAAGCGATATTCGGCGGATCGCAAAAGAGCACGGTAGCCTTCAGGTGTACAGGGTACCCCCGTGCCGCCTCCTGCCCGGAAAGGTCGCGCACTTCGCGCGTCGTATGCAGCACACGCAACGCCGCTGGTGAGACAGGCACAGCCGCCCACGCATGGAACCCGGCGCAAAGCCAGAACAGCCAAACGGCAGCGCACCCTAGCAGACTACCGAATTGCGCAGATCTTCTCTTTCCCTTGCACCCCCGCCGAAGAGCGACCGCACTCCCATCCCGAACGCACAAAGGCGGGAGATAAGCAATCCGGTCGATGGAGGTTCTACCGTGCATGGTTCCTCTACGACTTCTATCGGCAAACTATTTTCCCTCATGAGCGGAATCGCGTCTACGAGCGGCCTTTATTCCTGTCAAGCGGCCATCGCCAGTAACCTCATCAAAAGCGGCACTTACTGAGTGCGCATCAGTGATGCCCCGCTTGCTACTATGGGAGTAGAGAAATCTTGCTGCGCGATGCTGTGAGCATGTGCTACATTGCTAGCGACAAGCTTGTATGAAGATAATCGTACCAAGCATAAACGGTTAGCCGCGTAAAGATTAGGCTCTACGTACTTCAGAGAATTGCAGTATACGGGCCCCAGCGAAGTTTGCTGGGGCCAATTGCGTTCACCGCTCTTACCTTCGATGTAACTGCCTACGGAGAACACCTTACAGTCTTTCGCCTAACATTAACCTCACGTTGGAAGCATCTTGCATCACGAAAGAGGACTAGACACCATGGACGCACGCAGCGAAGCCGCCCTCAAACTGATCTGCCCCGAGTTCGCCACCAAAATCCGCGCCGCCTCCGACGCCCTCAACGCGGAGCATACCTTTATCCTCGTCGTCTCCGGCCTCCGCACCGCCGCCGAGCAGAACACCCTGTACGCCCAGGGGCGCTCCGTCAAAGGCCACATCGTCACCAACGCCCGCGCCGGCTTCTCCATGCACAACTACGGCCTCGCCACCGACATCGTCCCCTACACCACCGGCTCGGGCGGCGCGCTCAACTGGGTCTCGTCCACCCCGCAATTCCAGCGCATGGTCGGAGCCATGAAGGCGCAAGGCCTCGAATGGGGCGGCGATTGGAAAGGTTCGCTCGGCGACTTCGACCACTTCCAGCTCACCGAGCTCCCCGCCTCCCCCTCCCTCGCCATGCGCACCGACTACGGCTCCGGTCCAACCGACTTCTCCTCCATCTGGACCAAAGCCACCGCCGGAGAGTACGCCATCTAGAAAATAGTCCGGCAAGCGCAAAGGCGGTTCCATGTTGCAACCGGGCTTACTTGGACGGCTTCATCGCCTCGATCTTTGCGATCGATACGGGAGGGTTCGCTTTCGGAACTGCCAAGACCAACGCGTCCACAAGCCCGCGGCATTCGTCGATTCCCGTAGCCAACAGCTCGCGGAACGACTTGATGCGCGACATAGACCAAAGCATGCCGCCGATCACGGAGGCTGGGCTAGCCTTGAGCAAGGCCTTTCCCGGCGGATAGATCTTATAGCCGAGCCTCTGAATCAGCGTAAAGCTTTCATGGACACCCCGCGCGATCGTCATCGACTCACCCCACGATGCGCCGCCCCCGCGCCGCACACCCGCGATGGAGACGCTCTCGAACGCGATGCACAGCGGAACGTGGCAGCGCAGCCAGAGCAACATATTGGGCTCAAGAACGGCTGGCAGGCCAGCGGCGAGGAACACGTCGACCCATCGCTGCTGGCCCAACAGACTCTTCTGACCGGCTGCACCGATCTTGGCCTGAAGCCTGCCGTCCCCGTCGAAGTTGGCCTGAAGGAAAGGCATCCCAAAGCAGCAGCGCTCCATTCCAACCGCATCCTGAAGGCGCTCGGGATCGAAGTTGTTGAACATGAACAGGACGCACTTGGCCGCGCTGCGCCGAAGCGCTGGGAGCACGGCATCGGCTTGGTGGGCCAGCACGGTCACAATCAGCAGGTCGTACGGGGTCTGCTCGTCCAGCGCGTCGAGAACCCGCAACTCCGCGCGCGCGCCCTCGGCATTCGCAATGCCCTGGTCCCGCTGTAATTGCCCGAGACGTGTGGAGCCTGGGCGGGCAATTACCGTCACTTCATGATGACCGTCGCGGGCAAGCTGAAAAGCAAACGTACTGCCAATGCGTCCAGCGCCCAAAACGGCGATGCGTAGCGTCTCCGAAGTTGCCATAGGCACGTATAGATGTCGGACCGAGAGGCGTGATTCATCGAACGCCGTCGGTTACCGTAGATCATCTGAACCAGTCGGATGCAGACACGGGCGCATGCGCCGATCCAGGTAGTGTCCTAATTTGATTTGCGGCTCAGAGCGAAGCATGGATCGTCTCCCGAATGAAGTCCGAAACGGTTTGCCCTTTGGCCCGCGCCGCATCCTCTAGCCGCTGACGATCTTCCGCGCTGAACCGCACGGGAACGATGGACGACTTAGCCGCCGCATGGAGCTTTGGCCTTCCAACGGGGCGCGGCTTCGCTTTGGGCTTAGGCGCTGGCAAGGCGGTACCCCTGTAGGATCGCGGCGCGAACGGCTGCCAAAGGCGACAGCGCGGGATGGATATGCAGCACGGTGACGTGTAGCCTTGGGCTCTCAGGATCGTCCGTATCGTGCGACCATGCGTAGGCCGTTTCGGTGTGCGGATGGCCGTGTAGCAGTGCGGTGCAGCCTTTGCCTACCTTGACGCCCAGCCGCATGATCGTATCGCGGTGAACGCCAGTCATGCGCTTAATCGAGCGGATCGAAGAGCCTTCGGTGAGTGCCGCCACGATGGTGATCTCTTTGTCGGTGCTGAGCACGTTTGCCATGTCGCCCTTTATGTAATAACCGTAAATACAGGAATACGGGATGTCAAGAATTCTTGTGATACAGTTTTTACATCATGTTGAACGGCTTGGTTATCTTCGGTGTCTTCCTCATAAGCGCGTCCGGTAAGCCACACCGCGCTGGCAAAGATAAAGACAGCGTATCCCAACACGAGCAGCCATCCCCGGTTGTGACGTACGCCTACGATGCCAATTGCTGCACCACACAAACAGCCCCGAAATCCAACCAGCAAATGAATCACTGGTACACGTCCTTGCAAGACCCAAACTGGTGGCTTGTCATTGTTGCTGCCGGGACTGGCGGTGTAGTTAGTTGGCAGGCCTGGGAAACGCGCAAAGCCGCTGAAGCCACTCTTAGGGCGGCCAAAGCTACGGAGGCCACAGTCACGTTTGTGGGACAGCAAACAGAACTGCAAATTCATGAGCGTCGTGGCATTATCAGACTTTCTTGCGAACCAATTGAAGTTGACCATACCGGAACTGAACGGTTTTTGGTTGGTACATTGAAACTCACCAATATAGGCGATTCCGCTCTGCAAATTAGAGACGGGAATGGCGGACTGTTTATTGAGAAGTTCGAGAACGGTTTGGTAGAAGTTCTCGGAGAACAAACAGAAAGCAACAATACCAGCCGTTGGATTAGGTCGGAAAGCGAAACATCTTTTGAAATATTTTCCTCGCCCGAAATCAACGAAGAACTCTGGGCGAAGCTGGACATAATCCCTATTGCGCTCTTCATGCGAGGGGAAATTAGCTACAACTCTATGGGCTATAACTGGATAAGGAGATTTGCTTTTCGGTGGAATAGCAACATCGATACTATGGAACTTCTGGATGGTTACTGGGAAGAAGACCCCCATCACAGCAATGAAGAGGACAAACTGTCTCCTGATGCCATCGTTCCTTTTTAGCCAAATTAGGACACTACCCCGATCCAGACCTCGATCCAATGTTTTCAAGACTTTGAGACTTTCCTGATACTCTTTGCGGATGACCGGACAGCCCGAACAAGACGAAGCCACCTACAGCATCCCCTCCCCGGCCGCCGCGCTCCCCGGCCTACGGATCGCCATCCTCGGCGCGGGCAAGATGGGCGGCATCCTCCTCCAGGCCTTCCTCAAAAATAACCTGCTCGCCCCCGACCAGATCCTCGCCACCGTCCAGCACCCGGAGCGCGCCCTCGCCCTCTCGGCCCAGTTCGGCGTCGAAGTCACCACCGGCAACCTTGAAGCGGCGGAGCAGGCCAACGTGATCCTGCTCGGCGTCAAGCCCATCCAGGTGCCCGCGCTGGTCGAGCTCATCCGCCCCGCCCTCGCCCCATCCAAGCTCGTCCTCTCCATCGCCGCCTCGGTCAAGACCCGCTCCATCGAGGACGCCGCCGGATGCGAGCTCGCCGTTATCCGCGCCATGCCCAACACCCCGGCCATGATCGCCGCCGGGGTCACCGCCCTCTGCGCTGGCCGCTTCGTCTCAGAGGCCCAAATGGCCATCGCCCAACGCATCTTCTCCACCGTCGGCCGCACCGTCGTTGTCGACGAGAAGCACATGGACGCCGTCACCGGCCTCTCCGGCTCCGGCCCGGCCTTCCTCTACATCATCATCGAGGCCCTCGCCGAGGCGGGCGTCAACGTCGGCCTGCCCCGCGACGTGGCCACCCTGCTCGCCGCGCAAACCACCTATGGCTCGGCCCGCATGGTCCTCGAAACCGGCTACCACCCGGCGCTGCTTAAAGACCAGGTCACCACCCCCGCCGGTTGCACCGTCGACGGCATCCTCGAACTCGAAGAAGGCGGCCTCCGCGTCACCCTCATCAAGGCCGTCAAGCGAGCCACCCAGAGGGCTAAGGAATTGGCTCAAGGCTGAAGAGCTGGCTCAGGGCTAAAGCGGGTTAGCCGAGTGTCTGGCGCCCGTCGAAGTAGTCCTTATACCAGCGGCGGACCGTCAGTTCGTTCAGAAGCGTCAGGTCCTCACCATCGGGACCAAACACATCGATCGACTGCTCGGAATGGTCCGTATATTGCGCCTCGCCTCCGTGCTGGATCATGTCCACGCCTATGCGGGAGTTGACGAAGTTCTGCACCTGAGGAACGAGGTGTCCGCGCCGGTGCGGCTGACCGTGCAGGGTCTCGACCAAAGCCAGGTTGCGATGTGGCTGCTTCACATCGATGATGTCGTACAGATCGTAGTCGCCATGGATATAGTTGCCGCGGAACTGCAAACATCCATAATGGCGGCTCTTCTGGTTCGTATCCACCGTGTAGAGAGTTCCCATCACCGGCTTCATCTCCTTCCAGCTCTTCTCAACCTTTGACGTCTTGCCCGGCTTGAAGGCGCGGGGATGGATCGTCGGATCGACCACCAGGCCGGCAAGTTTATACGACCCCACGTCCAGGTCCGCCGTCTTCGCCTTACAGTCAATGCGCTTCGGGGCGTACCCCGGACGGCCAATGTACTGCATGGAGGCGGGATTCGTACGGCGCACCAAAATCCATGCGTTGAACTGATGAGCGGCATCGAGAATGATCTTCTTGTCCTGCGGGCGCATGGCTTATCCTCTTGGCGTGACGTGAAACGGGGCGCGATCGGCGCGGCAACTCCGGGCGCAGTAAGTCCCCGCAAGTATAGACCGCCAGCCTTTGTTGCACCATAAAAAGACGCGTTCCCCGGAGACGTAGAATATCGTCATGGCCGTCGCTGAGAACCAAACCGGGGTACGGAGAAAGACCGTGCAGGTCGAACGGTTCGCCTGGGCCGTCGTCGGCTACAACGTCCTCGTCATCCTTTGGGGCGCGCTCGTCCGGGCGACCGGCTCCGGCGCAGGCTGCGGCAATCACTGGCCTCTCTGCAACGGGCAGGTGATCCCGCTGTCGCCCACCGCACACACGGTCATCGAGTTCACCCACCGCTGCATGACCGGCGGTTCAACCTTCGCCGTCCTCGGCCTGCTCATCTGGACCTTCCGCGCCACGGCTAAAGGAGCGGCCGCCCGCGTCTTCGCCGTCGCGTCCACCGTGCTTCTGCTCAACGAGGCGCTCCTCGGCGCGCTTCTGGTCAAACTCGGCTACGTCACTGGCAACCAGTCCGTCGGCCGCATGGTCCTGCTCTCCATCCATCTCAGCAACACGCTGCTGCTGCTAGCCGCCCTCACCTTGACCGCGCGCTTTTTGGGCACGATGCAGACCCGAAGAGGCCTCGCGTCCGCCCGCAATCTCGCCTGGGCCATCGCCGGGCTCGCCGCCACGCTGGTCGTTGGGGTCAGCGGTTCGCTCGCCGCCCTCGGCGATACACTCTTCCCCGCCGCCAGTCTAAGCGCCGCGTTCGCGCAAGACCTCGCCGCCTCTTCCCCCTGGCTGATCCGCCTGCGCGGCGTCCATCCGCTCAGCGCCACCCTCGCCGCTATCTTCGTCATCTGGCTGGTCGCTAAGGCTCGCCACACCGGCGCAACTCAACCGGCGCGCATCGTCCTCGCGCTTTTAGCAACACAGTTTATCCTCGGCATCGCCGATGTCCTTCTGCTCGCGCCAGTCTGGATGCAGATCGTCCATCTGCTCGGCGCGGACCTGTACTGGATCGCCCTTGTTCATCTCGCAGCGAACATCATATGGCCGCCCCAGCAGCAGGTCAGGGCTTCCCTGAAAGATGAGGACGCGACTGTGGCCCTGGCTAGCTAGTTCATGCCTGGTGACAGTTACCGCGACCAAGTGCGCCCGTTGGCTAGAGTTGTGTGATGTCGCGTCTAATGAATCGCACGCGCCAATGCACATACAACTGGTTGCCATCCGGTGCCTCACCGGCCTTGCTTACTGCCGAGGCTCGGGCTTGCCCACGATTTTATCCCCCAGCTTTTCCGTGCCATGCACCGTGCCGTGATACGCCTTCTTGGTGACGTCGACGGTCTTCTCCGCGCCCACCTTCGTTCCGTGGCCGATGTCTTCACCGACAACCTTGGTGTCATGACCAGCCCGCTTCGTGCCGTCGACGGTCTTGTCCGCGCCCACCTTCGTTCCATGGCCGATGTCATCGCCGACAACCTTGGTGTCATGGCCAGCCCGCTTCGTGCCGTGCTTGGTCTTGTGATACACCTTTTTGGAGCCCTTCGAGACGCCATGGCCGGTATCGACGGCGGCATCCTTGGTCTCGTGTCCGGCGCTCTTCATGTCCTGCTTGGCTCCGTTCTGCGCAATGGAGGCCGAAGAAAGGCCAAAGGACAGAGCGGCCGCAACTGCCAGGCTGCCCATCTGTGTGCGGTACATGGAAAACTTCATCGCTGTCTCCTGGTAGGTCGATCGTTGCGGAGGGCATTGCCGCAACCGGCAAGCGTCCTTAGCGATAGAGTACACCCACATTCCGTTGTGTCATAAAGCCAATAGATAACCGCCGTTTCCGTCCTGTATAGTTGCAGAGTTCGCGCCGGACGGTTGTACGCGCCGCCCGGCGAACCCGCTCAATTAAACGTCGATCTCCTGGAGAGTGCGCGCGCCGACCTCGTTTCCGGCGCGTCCCCGAGGTTCTTTCCGATGCACGTTGCGCTCGCTCTCATGTTCTTCTCCGGCCAGCAGCTCACCAAGCTCGCGCCGGTCGACATCCTCATCCTCGCGCTCTACTTCGCGCTCGTCGTCTTCATCGGCTTCTACGTCAAGGGCCAGACCAACACCAGCGAAGAGTTCTTCCTCGCCGGCCGCGAGATGACAGCCTGGATCGCGGGTTTGTCGTTCGTGTCGGCCAACCTTGGGTCGCTCGAGCTGATGGGCTGGGCCGGTTCCGCCTACCAGTACGGCATCCTCGCGGCGCATTGGTACTGGCTCGGAGCAATTCCGGCGATGCTCTTCCTCGGCATCGTCATGATGCCCTTCTACTACATCTCGAAGACGCACTCCGTTCCGGGCTATCTCCATCTGCGGTTCGGCGACGGCGCGCGGGCCGTCTCGGCCGTCTCGTTCGCGCTGATGACCATCCTGATGTCCGGCGTCAACATGTACGCCATGGCCGTCGTCATGCAGACCGTCCTCGGCTGGAACATCACCTTCTCCATTTGGATCGGCGCGGGTACGGTCGCCCTCTACGTCATGCTCGGCGGCCTTCGCTCAGCCATCATCAATGAAGTCCTGCAGTTCGTACTTATCTGGGCCGGCGCGGCCATGATCCCCATCCTCGGCCTGATCGAAGCGGGCGGATGGTCGAACCTCAAGAAGCAGATCGCCGTCAACGTCGGCACCAACGACTACACCCATATGTGGACGACCCTCGGCCACTTCAAAGACAACCCCATGGGCGTCCACTGGACCGGCATGGTCTTCGGCCTCGGCTTCGTCGTGGCCTTCGGCTACTGGACGACCGATTTCCTCGTCGTCCAGCGCGTGCTCAGCGCCCAAAATCTCCGCGCCGCCAAGATGGCCCCGGTGATCGGCGCGGCCTTCAAGATGGCTGTCCCCTTCATCGTCATCGTCCCCGGCCTGCTCGCGCTCGCCGTGCTGAAGAACCCCGACGGTAGCATGATGCACCTCGTCTCCGGCAGCCTCGCCAAGGCCACAGGCCAGCACTCTTACGACGAAGTGCTCCCCCTGATGCTCATCCGCTACTGCGGTCCCGGCCTGCTTGGCTTAGGCATCACCGCACTGGTAGCAGGATTCATGTCCGGCATGGCCGGCAACGTCAGCGCCTTCTCCACCGTCTGGACCTACGACCTCTACGGCGCGTTCATCAATAAGAAGGCCTCCGACAAACACTACGTCGCTATGGGCCGCTGGTCGACCGTCATCGGGATGCTCGTCTCCATCATGACGGCCTATCTCGTCATGAACGCCAACAGCATCATGGACTACGTCCAGGCGCTCTTCTCGTTCTTCATCGCACCGCTTTTCGGTACCGTGATCCTGGGCATGATGTGGAAGCGCGCCACGCACTGGGGCGGCTTCTGGGGCCTGCTCTCAGGAACCGCCGCCTCCATCGGCATGTTCACCTGGGTGCAGCTTAAACCCTACGCCCTCCAGTACATCGCCATGAGCCCCGACGCCCGCCCCATGGCCGAGAACCTCTATCGCGCATTGTGGAGCTGGATCATCTGCGTCGTCGTCACGGTCGTCGTCAGCCTTGTCACCAAGCCCGTCCCCCGCGAAGAGCTTGCCGGCCTCGTCTACGGCATCACGCCCATCCCCGACGACGGCGCGAAGACACTCTGGCAGAAACCCATCTTCTGGGCCTGCATCGTGATCGTCGTCTTCTTCGCCCTCAACCTCATCTTCTTCTAAGGATTCCGGATGCCCGACACCCCACGCAAACAACACAAGGAACTCTCCATCTGGTTCTTCTGCGGCATCCTGATGCTGGGCTACGGCATCGTCCTCGCCGCCACCGGCTTGATGGAGCTGCACAACCCACCGCCCAACGAGATCCTCCTCCCCTGGCTCCAGCCGCTCCACCCGACGCTGTGGTGGGGCGTCTTCCTCGCCGTCTGCGGCCTCTTCTACACGGTGCGCTTCCGCCCCGGCAAAGGCTAGACTCGCTCTTTAGTTGTCATTACCAAAGGAATCCGCTGTTGCCTTTGCTTTTCTGGTTTGTCATTCCCGAAGGGAATCTGCTGTTGCCTTGCCTTTCTTGTTTGTCATTCCCGTAGGGAATCTGCGTTTCAACTGCCACTAAGTTAACCTTGAACCACTGGAGCATGTATGCCAAAACAAATGACCATGGGCGTAATCGTAGGCAACCGGGGCTTCTTCCCCAGCCACCTGGCCACAAGCGGACGCCTGGAAATGATCGCCGCCCTCGAAGCCGCAGGCATGAAGCCCATCGTGCTCACGCCGGAAGTCACCGCTCACGGCGCAGTCGAAACCTACGAAGACGCCAAGAAGTGCGCCGCCCTCTTCAAAGCGCACGCCGCCGAGATCGACGGCATCATCATCACCCTCCCCAACTTCGGCGAGGAGCGCGGCCTCGCCGACGCACTCCGCCTCGCCAACCTTCAGGTCCCCGTCCTTATCCAGGCCACACCCGACTCCCCCGGCAAAATGTCCATCGCCTTCCGCCGCGATTCCTTCTGCGGCAAGATGTCCATCTGCAACAACCTCAAGCAATACGGCATCCCCTACACTCTCACCCGTCTGCACACCGAAGCGCCCGACTCGCCCGAGTTCCAGGCCGACCTCGCCGACTTCGCAGCCGTCTGCCGCGTCGTCAAAGGCTTCAAGAACGTTCGCCTTGGAGCCATCGGCGCGCGCCCTACCGCCTTCAACACCGTCCGCTACTCCGAAAAGCTGCTCGAACGCTCCGGCATCACCGTCGAAACCCTCGACCTCTCCGAAGTGATGGGGCGCATCGGCCGCACGCCGGACAACGACGACGCCACCCAGGCCAAGCTCGCCGCCATCAAGAAATACATCCCCGTCGGTTCGACGCCCGAAGCCGCGCTGCTGAAGATGGCCAAGCTCGGCGCGGTCATCGACGGCTGGATGGCCGCCAGCGAGCTCACCATCTCCGCCATCCAGTGCTGGACCTCCATCGAGGAGTACCTCGGCATCGTCCCCTGCACCGTCATGTCCATGATGAGCGAGAATCTCATTCCCTCCGCCTGCGAGGTCGACATCCTCGGCACCCTCTCCATGTACGCCCTCACCCTCGCCAGCGAGACCCCCTCCGCCCTGCTCGATTGGAACAACAACTACGGCGAAAACCCCGACAAAGCTGTCTGCTTCCACTGCTCCAACCTGCCCAAACACTTCTTCCGCGAGGGCGTGAAGATGGACTACCAGCTCATCATCGCGGGCACCGTCGGCAAGGAGAACACCCACGGCACGCTCGACGGCACCGTCAAGGCCGGCCCCATGTCCTTTGCCCGCTTCTCCACCGACGACTTCGAGGGCAAGATCACCGGCTACGTCGGCGAAGGCGCCTTCACCGACGACCCGCTCAACACCTTCGGCGGCGCGGGGGTCGTCGAAATCCCAAAGATGCAGGAGCTGCTCCGCTTCATCTGCGAACACGGCTTCGAACACCACGTCGCCGCCAACTTCTCCACCACCGCCGCCCCCGTCTACGAGGCCGCCACCAAGTACCTTGGCTGGAAGATGCACCGCCACGGCTAACGCTGTTGCCGTTGCTCTTTGGTTTGTCAATCCCGCCGGAACCGCTTTTGCCTTCGCTCTCTTGTTGTCATTCTCGAACGGAATCTGCTGTTGTCCTTGCCTTTCTTGTTTGTCCTTGCTTTTGTTGTTTGTCGTTCCCGTAGGAATCCGCTTTTGCCCTTCGCTCTCTTGTTGTCATTCCCGTAGGGGATCTGCGTTTGCGGCCTTAACCCAGCTTGGATCAAGCGCCAAAGGCGCGCCACAGAAAAGCCTACGCCGAAGGCCTAGGTATGCTGGCAAGGAAGGACAAAGGGCTGAAAGCCCGACACATTCCTTCTGCGCCAAGCTGCTAAAACGTGCCCCCTCTTGACAAGTACCATTTCCCTAGACCCTTGCGATCCCAGAATCGTCTGTTAACCACTTCGTACCTAAGCACGCGAAGTACGCACCTATCTGCTTATGTATGAATACTTTCGTACTTTAAGTATGGGGGAGGGGGGTACCTCGGTTTCCCTGCGAAACGCTTCTCCCGGCCCTTTTATCGCGCCACCACGACGATGCGATACTCTGTTGCCCAAGGGATGACGAAAAAAAAGATCACGTCCGCGAAAAAAACCGCCGCGAAAAAGGTGCCCGAACCCGCGATCCAGAACCTCTTCTCCTCGCGCGACGAGTCCTGGCTGAAGTTCAACCAGCGCGTGCTCGAAGAGGCGCAGGACCCCTCAAACCCGCTGCTCGAACGCGTCAAGTTCCTTGCCATCACTGCCAGCAACCTGGACGAGTTTGTGGAGATTCGCGTCGCCGGCATTCTCCAGCGGATCGAAGACGGCTACAACCAGCCGCAGGCCCCCGACGAGGGCGGTCTCACTCCACAAGAGCGGCTCGACACGCTGAGCGCGTCCATCGCTGCCTTCGTTCGCGAGCAGTATGCCTGCTGGAACAAGCAGCTGATCCCCGCGCTCGCCGAGCAGAAGATTCGCATTCTTCGCTGGAAGCAGCTCGATGACAAGGCCCGCGAGTACGCCCTGAAGTTCTACGCCAACGAGGTCGACCCGCTCCTCACGCCCGTCACCATCGACCCCTCGCATCCCTTCCCCCGTGTGCTCAACAAGGCCCTTTGCATTGCGCTGATGCTGCGCTTCAAGCGCAAAGCGGCCAGTCCGCCGGTGTCAGTCGCCGTTAAGACCGGCAAAGTGCTGGGCGTTGTGACGGTGCCGCGCTCGCTTCCCCGCCTGGTGCCGCTACCTTCCGCTCCCGGGCACTTCGAGTTCATTCTGCTGCACGACCTGATCGAGTCTCAGGTGGGGCGGATGTTCCGCGGCTACGAGGTGCTCTCGCAATCGGCCTTCCGCGTCACGCGCAACAGCAACCTCTATATGCAGGAGGAGGAGTCGCGCTCGGTGCTTGAAAGCGTCCGCTCCGAGCTGCACAACCGCCGCAAAGGCGACGCTGTGCGCATGGAGATCGAGTCCTCGGCCACCGACGAGATCGTCGAGCGCCTTCGTACCAACTTCGAGCTCGATCCGTGGCAGGTGTTCCGCACCGATGGCCTGGTGAACCTTTCCCGCCTGATGAACCTTACCTCGCTCGTCAACCGGCCAGACCTGAAATACCCCGAGTTCACGCCGCACCTCTACAAACTGCAGCCCGCCGCAGCCGACATCTTCGAGGACCTTCGCCGCCACGACGTTCTGCTGCACCACCCGTTCGACAGCTATTGCACAGTGGAGGAGTTCATCGAAGCGGGTTCGGCAGACCCGTCTGTGATTACCATGAAGCAGACGCTCTATCGCACCAGCAGCAATTCACCGATCTTTCGCGCGCTCATCGAAGCCGGTCAGACCAAAGATGTGTCGGTCGTAGTGGAGCTGATGGCGCGCTTCGACGAGGACTCCAACATCCGCTGGGCCCGCGAACTCGAAGACGCGGGCGTCGGCGTCTCGCACGGCATCTTCGGCCTGAAGACGCATTGCAAGCTCGCCCTGCTCGTCCGGCGCGATCCGGACGGCGTCGTCCGGCGCTACGCCCATCTCGGCACGGGTAACTACAACCCTGTCACAGCCCGCTTCTATACCGACATCAGCCTGCTCACCGCACGCCCGGAGATCACCGCGGCCATCCAGTCGGTCTTCAACTATCTGACCGCTGAGTCGGAATCTGAGACGTACGAGCCGCTGCTCGTGGCCCCGATCACGATGGCGGATAGCTTCGTCCGCATGATCGAGCGCGAGGCCGAACACGCCCGTGCCGGGAGACCCTCGGGCATCGTCGCCAAGGTCAACGGCCTTCTTGACCGCCGCACCATTGAGGCGCTCTACGCCGCGTCCCAGGCCGGTGTTGAAATCGATCTGATCGTTCGGGGTATGTGCTCCCTGCGTCCCGGCGTTGTTGGGTTATCCGAGCGCATCCGCGTCCGCTCCATTGTCGGGCGGTTCCTTGAACATAGCCGCATCTTCTCCTTCCAGAACGACAGCCAGCCCGAGGTTTACTGCGGCAGTGCCGACTGGATGGCCCGCAACCTCCACGAACGCTGCGAAGTGGTCTTCCCCGTGAGCGACCCCGCGCTCTCGAAGCGGCTGCGCGAAGACATCCTCGGCTCCTATCTGAAGGACAACACCAAGGCGCGCCTGCTGCAGCCCGACGGAAACTACATCCGCGCGCCCCGCGAAGGCAAGCCCTTCAACGCCCAGGAGCACTTTATGGCCGAGGCGCAAGGAGCATCGGAGCCAACCACCACTCCGGCAAAGCGCGCGTCCGCCTAAGAGGCTGTCACCGCTTTACTTGATGGTGAGCGTAATGTTCGTCGAGCCTGTTACACCGGCGTTGGTATCCATTCCGAGAATGGTGATGGTGTACACGCCCACGGGAATGTTGTTGCTCGTTTTAGAGCCGCCATTACCGGTGGAACTCGAACTGCCGCACCCCATCGCACCGCCGAGCAGCGCCAGCGCGATCAGGCTAAGCAGCATCGAAGGCAACCGTCTGCGCCCCGTTCCTGTTAGCCCGAGACAGAGCAGGCCGGCGAGCGACAAACCACCGCCAGCAAGGATCGGGCGAAGCGCGCTTGACAAGGTTAGCTTGCCGGCTCCCTTTGCCGCGCCGGTGAGAGTCGTCGCCGTCGTAAACGTCACCGTCGCGGTCCCGGAACCGCCTGCCGTCAACGTCACAGTCGCGGGACTGAAGGTAGCGGTGGCATAGTTTATCAGCGCCGTCGAACTGGTCGTGGCCTCCAGAGTAAGCGTGCCGGCATACCCGCCTGCGGAGCCTAAAGTGATTGTCGAGGTGCCAGCCGATCCGTTTGTCACCGTGACATTGGTGGCCGTGATGTTGATCGCCGGGTTCGTCACATTGACGGTGGCTGTACCAGAGGAAGACAGGAAGGAACCGCCCGCACCATTTGCGCCGCCACCGTCGAAGGTCGCCGTGACCACATCCGTGCCGACCGGCAGCGATAGCCTTGCCGCCGAAACGGAAAGCACCGCCTGTCCGGTCGTCCCGCTTACGGTTACCGATTGTCGCCCGATCACTGCTCCGGTCGGTCCTGTAAACGTCACCTTTCCCGCCAGACCCGTGAGGCTACCGCCTGCGGTTGCATTGCTCACGGTAGCTGTCAGCAGCAGCGAACTTCCGAGAGGAACGGCAGCCGGATTTGCGGGGCTCGTGACGAGCGTAGTATTTGTGCCGACGTTATTCGGATTGGCCGCTACCGTCACCATGAGTGTCACTGTGGCCGTGGAACCGTAGTAGTTCGCATCTCCGGAATACACCGCAGAAACTGTATGCGCTCCACCGGTCGAAAAGGTGGCGGAGTAGGTTGCGACGCCGCCGCTCACCGTTACCGCTGATGACGGCGTTCCTCCATCTACTGAGAAGACAACCGAACCCGTGGGCGCGGTACCCGTAGCGGAGGTTGCGACCGACGCGGTAAACGTCACGCTCTGCCCGGTCACCGGCGTGGAGGGCGCATAGCTCAGCGTGTTTGACGTAGCCGCCTTTGCCGCCGCCCCGCTCAGCGCGTTCGTTAGATTGAACGCGTCCACCGCGCCCAGGCCCGTCACTAGATCGTAACCCGTACCTGCGCTGTAGCCCATCGTGCCACTGTTGCATCCCACATCCGTCGTGCCCGTCACGCACGGCACGATGTTGCTGCCGGTCGTGATGTCGTGAAACGCGGCGTTCCCGGAGTATCCAGTGGCACCGGCGGCAATCCCGTACAGCAGCGGATTCAGATTGCCTTCCGAAGTATTGAGCCGCTGCTCGGCAAGCGCCAGAATGCCGGCAAACGCCGGGGCCGAGACAGACGTGCCGCCATACACGTTGAAGCTCGCGTTTGCGCCTTCACAGCCCCCATTGATGCACACCAGATAGCCGTCATGCTCAGGATCGGCGTTCAACGCAATGTCCGGCACGTCCCGCTTGCCGTCGCTTGGAATCCCAGCCACGCCCGCCTGCCATGAAGGTTTCGGCCAAAGTGAACTCACGCCGCCGCCGCTGGCTCCCAGGCCGCCGTAGCTCGTCGCCGCGGTGGTGCTCGGCGTGTTGTTCCAGGAGGTGGAGGGGATAAACAGGCCTAGCTCATTCCCGTAATTCGTGTCATTCGAGCTTCCCCAATAGGTAGACAGACTGGTGACATCGCCTGAGTAAGACGTGCCGCCCACACCTGTGACATAGGCGCTGCTCGCGGGATAATCTACTGCCAAACCCTGCGTTGCGGCATAACTGGTGCGCGAAGTCGTCGAGTAATCGCACCCCGCCGCGCCATCGTCTCCCGAGGCCGAAAGGATCGTCTGCCCCTGTGCGTTGGCTTGCTTGAACCAGCTCTCGTAGGTGGCAAAGTCCGCCGCCGTGTCGCTCGGCTCGCACTCGCCATAGCTGATGCTTAGGATCGGCAGCGGTTTGCCGCCCACCGTGTACGTCTGGATCGCGTATTGCAGCGCGTTGAACACATCGTAGCTGAGATACCCGGCACTCGTGCTGTTGCCGGTGTAGATGAAGTAAATCGGCGTATTCGGAGCCACCGCGCCCGCCCATTCCAGATCGAGCTCCGATTCGGCCAGATCGTCCGTGCTGTTCACTGCCGATGTGCCCGTGCCTGGAACCAGCACCGTCGTCGGCGCATTGGACGTTAAGCCAAACGAGGTACGGAAGTCTGCGATGTCCTGCGCCTTGATCGCCGTCTGCCCCACAATGCCGATTGGATAGCTCGCGCTGCCATTGAAGCCCGCGTTATAGAGCGCGTTCACGTTGTAGATTTTGGCGAAGTCCTCCGGCGAGATGTACTCGATGCCCGTCCCATCGGTCGTCATCGGCACCGGCGTCGCATCGGCGTGGAGCTTTCGTCCGTTCGTGCTGTACGGCACCAGCGTCTGGCTGGCGCGCGCGTGCGGCTTCGGACGGAAATCGTTCAACCCACGCACCGACCCCACCGTCCCGGCAAACGCGCCCGGCAACATTGGCGCGGTCGTATTGGCAAAGCGCGCCTCGCCGTTCACCGACAGCGCGTGCAACTCCGTCCGGAAGGCCTGCTCCACCTGCGCGACCGTGCCCGAAAAGTGGATCGCGTTCCGGCTCGGCGCGACCTCGCTTACCTGCAAACCATGCGATTGCAGCCATGCAGTTACGGTAGCCAAATCATCGTCGCTCATGCCGAACTGCGCGCCAAACTGAGCTGGCGTCAGCCACTTGTGATAGCTGGCCGAAGCGGAATCCTGCTGCGCCTGCAACAGCGCATCCAACGCGGTCTGCTGCGCCGTCGACGGCAGGAAGTTGATGGACAGCTCCGTCAACCGAGCCTCCCCGGCAAGCCGTCCTTGATCCACCGCGCCGCGCACCTTCGGCGAAACCCCTCCCTCTTGCGCCACCATCCGCGCGTCCGACACCACGCTCTTGATCCGGCTGGGTACCGCGGCATAGAGCGAAAGCGACCCCGCTGCGACAACCGTCAGCAGCACTGGAATGAAGCGGAAGAGCGAAAGACGGCGCATGGGGCTGATCCT
Source organism: Acidobacteriaceae bacterium (assembly GCA_965277085.1). Taxonomy (GTDB): domain Bacteria; phylum Acidobacteriota; class Terriglobia; order Terriglobales; family Acidobacteriaceae; genus Edaphobacter. The sequence continues at coordinate 2,343,398 of OZ255708.1, read as the reverse complement.
ATAGGGCCTGAAGTCTGCTGCACCGCAGTGAAGAAAAATGGAGCGCCGTCAAGTGCGGCGCGAACTTCTCCCAGCTTCGGTTTATCGATTAGACCACTGGTCACCGGAAAAGTTGTTACTCATCTTCGCTCCCGCCCACGGCGTTCCTCTTTGCCGCGCAAAAAGAGAACTGCCCGGCTTGTTGTTCCGCGCAGCTCAGTCAATACAGAGGGAGCGAATGCTATAAGGAGTACCGCCCAGCCGCAATGCAGTGTTTCGCCACCTGACGCCCCAGCCCGATCGTGTCCGCCGGATCGTGCTTGGCCAACCGCCGGAGGATCGTCAGCTGCGTCCGCGCCATGTCGCCTTCGGCCACTGCCGCGATGATCCGCCGCGACGCCAGCTCGATCTTCACGAACGCCCCGGCAGTGTAGATCTTCGCCATCGCCACCGCAATCTCGTGCGGCCGCTTAGCCGACATCTTCTCCGCCCGCAGCACCGCCGACTCCATCGCGAACACCTCGATGATACAGTCCGCGATGGCACCCATGACCTCCTGCTCGTCCGCGATGGCGGCCATGTATTTCTGCGTGGCCGCGCCCGCCGCAAAGAGCGTCAACTTCTTGGCCTGCGAGAGGAGCGCAAACTCCTCCGACAGCGGCCCTTCCACATCCTCCTTCGGCGACGGCCCCGCCATCACCTCGTCCATCAGCTGCTTAATCGCCGGCATCAGCGCGAGCTTGCCGCTCATCGCCGCCTTCATCAGGTGGCCGGTGATGATCAGCCGGTTAATCTCGTTGGTTCCCTCGAAGATGCGGTTGATGCGCGCGTCGCGGTACGCCCGCTCCGCCGGGTACTCCTCCACATACCCGTAGCCGGCAAAGATCTGCAGCGTCTCATCGACCACGGTATCCAGCATCTCCGACGCCCACACCTTCACGATCGAGCACTCCACCGCGTACCCCTCGATGGTCTTTTGGATCGCGGCAAAGTCTTTTTTATCAATGGTTGCAAGGGCATTATCAATCAGCCCCACCGTCCGGTAGCACAGCGCCTCCCCGGCAAAGATCAGCGCCGCCGACTGCGCGATCTTCTCCTGGATCAGCCCAAAGTCCGAGATGGTCTTACCGAACGCCTTCCGCTCCTTGGCGTACCGGATGCCCTGGTTCAGGTTCATCCGCGCCCCGCCCACAGCAGCTACGCCCAGTTTGTACCGGCCGATGTTCAGGATGTTGAACGCGATGTGGTGCCCCTTGCCGACTTCGCCCAACAGGTTCTCGCGCGGGATCACGCAGTTCGTCAAAATCAGCGGACAGGTCGAGCTGCCGCGAATCCCCAACTTGTGCTCCTCCTTGCCGATGGCGAACCCCGGCGTCCCCTTCTCGACGATGAACGCCGTCAGGCGCTCTTTCTCGGCGTCTTTACCCTCGCTCACCAGGCACTTGGCGAAGACGGTAAAGATGTCCGCGAAACCCGCGTTGGTGATCCACATCTTCTCGCCGTTCAGCGTGTACGTCTGGCCGTCGTCGGACAGCACGGCGCGCGTCCGGGCGTTCACCGCGTCCGAGCCCGAGGTCGACTCGGACAGCGCATACGCGCCGATAAACGTCCCGTCGGCCAGCTTTGGCAGGTACTTGCGCTTCTGCGCCTCCGTCCCGTACCAGACGATCGGCAGCGTGCCGATGCCGGTGTGCGCGGAGAACGCCACCGAAAAGCTCCCCTGCTTAGCGATGTTCTCGGCGATGATGGCCGAGGTGGCCTTGTCCATCTCCAGGCCCCCGTACTCCTCCGGGATGTCGACCGAGGTCAGCCCCAGGTCGGCCGCCTCCTTCAGCAGCCGCCGCGCGACGGAAAAGTCCTTCGCCTCGATCGCGTCCGAGACCGGCATGATCTCGTTGGTGGCGAAGTCGGCCGTCGTCTGCGCGATCTGCCGGTGCTCCCCGGTAAAGTCCTCGGGAAAGAAGCAGTCGGCTGGCGAGGGGTTGTCGATCAGAAACGAGCCGCCGGGCGTGACCTTGGCGGCGGCGACGGGGGAAGGGGCGATCATTGTGGCCATGGTGTTACCTCGTTGAACTTCTACTTAGTACTTAGCTTTGTCACGGAAGAGCAATTCAATTCGTTACCCGCTATATGCTCGAAATGCGGCCCTTGGCCGGGCTGTCCATCGCGATGCGCTGATACAGGCTGCTCACATTTGGGACATAAGAAGATTAGTTTTGGGCGCGCTTTTTCGACGCCTTCCAGATGGCGCTTTAGAGCGTTTGCAGTAGCTATATCGATCAACGCTCTTTTCATATCGCCAGCTCTCCCACAGTTCTCAGACGATTCATCCTCATAATCGCAAGTGCAACTAAAGAAATATTTAGAAAGAACCATCCGATATGGAAAGGGATCGGCCGGAAGCCAGCTTTGAAGTCTGAGTAAGCAACTACTAAGAGATAGCTGAGTATCGTGGAGCATCCTAACAGCACCAAACCGCTTGAAAGTCGCGGCTTCAAGAGAATGCAAGCCATTCCTAACGTGAGCGGAATGACAACTAACAGCACAGCATAAAAGGCAAAGGCGAGTGAAGAAAACGCCATTCCAAAACTAACAACTACTGACGGAATTATATTGAGGCACCCACATCCGATATACAGATTTTCAAGATGATTACTGAAGCGACCTGGCATCAGCCCACCGCCTCAAATACCCCAGCCGCCCCCATCCCGCCCCCCACGCACATCGTTACGATCCCGTACTTCGCCTTGCGCCGGGGCATCTCGCGCAGCAGCGTCGCCGTCAGCTTCGCGCCCGTGCAGCCCAGCGGATGCCCCAGCGCAATGGCTCCGCCGTTGACGTTCACCTTCGCCGGATCGATCCCCAGCACCTTCAGCACGGCCAGAGACTGCGCCGCAAAGGCCTCGTTCAACTCAAACAGGTCGATCTCCTCAAGTGACAAACCAGCCATGCGAAGCACCTTCGGGATGGCGTGGATAGGGCCGATGCCCATCTCCTCCGGGTCGCACCCGGCGTAGGCGAAGGCCACAAAGCGCGCCAGGGGCGTGATGCCCAGCGCCGCCGCCCGGCTGGCCGACATCACCACCGCCGCCGCCGCTCCGTCCGAGGTCTGCGACGAGTTCCCCGCCGTCACCGTCCCCCTGGCGTGGAAGACCGGCTTCAGCTTGCCCAGAGCCTCTAAAGACGTATCCGCCCGCGGCCCCTCATCCGTCGCAAAGGTCGACTCGACCGGCTTGGCCTTGCCCTTCCCGTTCGGCGTGGTCGTCGTCACCGTCACCGGCACGATCTCATCCGCAAACCGCCCCGCCGCGACCGCAGCCAGGGCCTTGGTGTGTGAGCCGAGCGAAAACTCATCTTGTTGTTCTCGGGAGATCCCGTAGTGAGAAGCCACTCGCTCCGCCGTCAGCCCCATCGACATATAGCTGCCGGGATAGTTCTCCACCAGCCACGGGTTCACCGAAATCTTGTTGCCGCCGAAGGGCACATACGACATCGACTCCGTCCCGCCCGCGACGATCGCGTCCGCCCCACCGCCGCGAATCCGGTCGGCCGCGATGGCGATCGACTGCAGCCCCGACGCGCAGTAACGGTTCACCGTCATCCCCGAGCACGAAACCGGCAACCCCGCCCGAAAGCTCGCGATGCGCGCGACGTTCATCCCCTGCTCCGCCTCCGGCATGGCGCAGCCCAGGATCACGTCCTCGATCTCCGCCTTGTCGAGCTGGGGCACCCGCGCCAGCGCCCCGGCAATAGCCGTGGCGGCGAGATCGTCCGGCCTGGTGGTCTTGAGGGTGCCGCGCGGGGCCTTGCCGATGGCGGTACGGACTGCCGATACGATGACTACGTCATTCATGGTGTAACTCCCTGCTAATTTGCCGCCGACCGCTTTTCTAAAATCTCGATAGCTTGTCGTGCTGTCCCAGGCTGCGATGAAACGAGTTCAGATCAGCCTGTATTTTGTCCAGCCGCGCTTCTACGCGATCCAGTCCGCGCTGGTTATACAAAATGCCGAAGATGATGCCGATCAACACAACTGATGCCGATCCAACCGTAGCCGCAATCTCGTGCATAAAGCCTCGCTTTCACGCCGCGCGTCAGTTTCTTAGCGGCTTGCCTGTCTTCAGCGTAAACGCGATCCGCTCCTGCGTCTTCTTCTCTCCGCAGAGGCTTAGAAACGCCTCTCGTTCCAGATCGAGCAGATATTGCTCGCTCACCAAAGTCCCCGGCTGCACCTTACCCCCCGCCAGCGCGTACGCCACCCAGTTCGCCACCTTCGCGTCGTGATCGGAGATGTACTGCCCCTCGCGCATCGTCCACACCGCCAGCTTCAACGTCGCCAGCACACTCTCGCCCGGCGCGGGCACATCCGTACGCATCACCGGCGCGCTGTACCCCGCGTCGGCGATGCCCCGCGCGCGAAGCTTGGCGTCCGCCAGCAGCCGGTCGCGGTTCACTGTAATTCCGTCCGAGGCCCTCAGAAATCCCAAACCCCGAGCCTCCGCCGCGCTCGTCGACACCGTCGCCTTGGCGATCGTTTCGAAGCTCTTCTTTAGCGCCTCGAAGATCTCCACGCCCTCGCCCCGCGCGTCCGGCCGGATCGACGACCCCGCCTCGACCGCCCGCAGCAGCATCTCCTTGCAGCCGCCGCCGCCGGGGATCAGCCCGACGCCTGCCTCTACCAGGCCCATATATAGCTCCGCATGAAGCTGCCGCGCCGCGCCGTGCAGAGCGATCTCCACCCCGCCGCCCAGACACATCCCATACGGCGCAACCACCACCGGGCGCGGACAGAACTTAATCGCCTGCGTCATGTTCTGGAACCCGCGCACGGCTAGCTCCACCTCGTCCCACTCCTCTTCCTGGATGCCCAGCAGCAGCTGCATCAGGTTCGCGCCGACCGAGAAGTTCGCCGAGTCGCCCGTGATCACGAATGCCTCGAAGTCCGCCACCTGCTGTGAAGCCGGCTTCAGCGTCTGCGTAATCAGGTTCACGATGTCGTCGCCCAGCGCATTCATCTTCGAGTGCAGCTCGATCCCCGCCACCCCGTCGCCCAGGTCCACCACCGACGCCCCGGGATTCTTCTTCACAACGCCGCGCGCCTTCTTCGCCTGCGCCACGCCGCCGATCCCTTCGGCGACCCGCAGCGGCTTGTACCCGCCGCTCACCACATCGAAGAACTCGCCCTCGCGATACCAGCTCTCCCCCACCGCCAGCAGCTTCTCGACATTGGCCGCCACCGGCAGCCCCGCCGCCCGCATCTTTTCGGTCGTCGCCCGCACGCCTGCCGCGTCCATCATCTCGAACGGCCCCAGCTCCCAGTTGAAGCCCGTCTTCATCGCCGCGTCCACCTCGACGATGGAGGCGGCCACCTCCGGCACACGGTTCGCCGCATAGGTAAACAGCTCCGTCAGCAGCGGCCAGTAGAACGCCGCAGCCTTGTCACTGGCCGTGTCGCCATGCAGCAGCTGCGCCAGCCGCTTGCCGGTCTGCTCGACGTTCTTGGCCATCTCGATGGCCGGAAACTTCGGACGCAGGCTCGGCTTATAGTCCAGCGTCTGCCAGTCGAGCACATGCCGCAGATCGCGCCCCTGGTCGTCCTTGCCTGCCTTCTTATAGAAGCCCTGCCCGACCTTGTCGCCCAGCCACTTTCGCTCCAGCATCGTGCCAATAAACTCGGCCAGCCCCACATCCTGCCGTTCATCGCCAATGCCCGCCGCCTGCGCCGAGAAGTTCCGCGCCACATGTGCCAGTACGTCTACGCCCACAAGGTCGCCGAGCCGGAACGTCCCCGTCTTCGGCCAGCCCAGCGCCGCGCCCGTTAGTGTGTCGACCTCTTCGATGGTCAGCCCCTGCTGCATCATCAGCCGGATCGCGTTCCCCATGGAAAACGTTCCAATCCGGTTGGCGATGAAGTTCGGCGTGTCATGCGCGTCCACCGGCGTCTTGCCCAGCCGCTGGTCGCAAAAATGCGAGATCGCCGCCACGTCCGCCGCGTCCGTCTCCGCCGTGGGGATGATCTCCAACAGCCGCATATACCGCGGCGGATTGAAGAAGTGCGTCCCGAAGAAATGCGGCTTCGCCTCCGCCGAAAGCCCCGCCGCGATGCTGGCAATGGGAATCCCGCTCGTGTTCGTCGTCAGAATCGTCCCCGCGCGCCGGTGCCGCTCCACCTTTTCGAGCAGCGCCCGCTTGATCTCCAGGCTCTCTGCCACCACCTCGATGATCCAGTCGCAGTCGGCGATCAGTGCAAGGTCATCCTCGAAGTTCCCCAGCGTGAGCAGCCGCGCCGACTCTACGGTATAAAACGCCGCCGGTTTTCCCTTCTTCAGCCCGTCCAGCGCGCCCAGCGCAAACTTGTTCCGCTCGGTTTTTGAAGCATCGGAACCCACACCCGGAGGCACGATGTCCAGCAGCACCACCGGCACCCCGGCGTTCGCCACATGCGCCGCAATGCGCGACCCCATCGTCCCCGCGCCCAGCACCGCCACCTTGCGTATCTGTCTGCCCGACCCACTCGCCATCGCGTGTCCACCCACTCGCGGAGATATCCCCGACGGGATGAACTCTACTGAATGACCATTCATTTCGTCAAGCGGAGAGTTGGCACGACCAATCAAAGGTGCCATAAGCCCTGTTGAGGAACGGTGATGTCGCTTTCTGGTTATCGTTCGCGAAGGGAAACAGCGTTTCGGCCGATCACCCCAGCCGCTTCTTTAAGAGATCCCGCGAGATCGCGTCCAGCACCCCATTCAAGAAATGGATCGACTCCGGCGCGGCATACCTCTTCGCGATCTCCAGGCTCTCATTGATGATGATTGGACCGGGCGTCGCCGGATACGCCAGCATCTCGGCCACCGCCGCCCGCAGCAAGTTCCGGTCGACTACCGGCATCCGCTCGATCCGCCAGTTCTGCGAGTGCGCCTCCAGGATCGCGTCGATCTCTGCCGCCCGCGTTGTCGCCACCCGGTAAAGGTCGTCGGCAAACCCGCGGGACTCCGCGTCCACCTCGTCGCGCGACGGCCAGAAGAGTTTCCGCACCTCATCGGGCGTCTGCTTGCCGAGGTCGCCCTGGAAGAGCATCTGCATCGCCATCTCGCGGGATTTGCGCCTCGTCCCCATCAGGCCGTCACCGCCAGCTTACGTTGCAGCGAGACCATCTCGATGGCCGCGATCGCCGCCTCAAATCCCTTGTTCCCCGCCTTCAACCCGGCCCGGTCAAGCGCCTGCTCGAGTGTCTCGCACGTCAGCACGCCGAACGCGTGAGGAACGCCCGTCTCCTGCTGCGACTGGCCAATCCCCCGCGCCACCTCGTTATAGATGGCCTCATAATGCGCCGTCTCCCCGCGCAGCAGGCAGCCCAGCGTTACGATAGCGTCGAATCGCTTCGACTCGGCCAGTGTTCGCGCTGCGCTTGGCACCTCCCACGCGCCCGGCACGCGCACGATCTCGATGTCCGTCTTCGCCGCTCCGCTGCGATGCAACGCGTCGAGCGACCCCAATAGCAGCCGGTCCGTAATCACCGTGTTCCAGCGCGTCGTGACGATGGCGAATCGCATCCCCGCCGCGCTCAGGTCGCCCTCAAGCGCGACCGGCTTGCCGTGCAGCGGGTTCTCCGATTCCCAGAAACCCAGCCGCAGCTCCGGCGTCAGCTCCACCGTGAACAGCCGTGAGTTCCAGTGCGTCGCCTCTACCTCCGACACCGCGCCATATCCCTTCGCCACTCCATGCACATGGTCGAGCTGCGTCACCTCGATTAAGATCGGCGGCACAGCGGGCGCGCGCCCCGTCACCAGCTCCAGATTGCCCATCGGCGCAAGGAACGCCGCCCCACCCCCCTGCCCATCTTCCCACCCTTTGCCTTGCTCAAATCCTAGCGCCGCAAACAGCTCCCACAACCGCCCCGCGTCCGCCTCCGGTACCCCTTGGACGAGCGTCATTCCCTTGATCATCCCTCCATTGTATCGTCGGAATCGAGGTTTCGAGACTGTCCTCTGCCTTACAAAAGCAGCCATGCGAGCTCGACAAAGGTGCTCAACACCGTGCTCGCTACCGGCACAACCCTGCGCGTCATCCTGTGGACAGGATGGTAACTTGACTTTGGCGTCCCGCAGCGAAACGGAGCAATCTGCTTTCCGACCAGCCTGGTTAGGTTGATATGCTTGAGTTGTGCGGAACGCTCAAAGCTCTCTCCTGCTGCTTGCCTCTCTGGCCCTTCCCCTCAGTTGCCACACCGCCGATTCCGTCTCCGTCGACTCGCGCTCGACCGCCAGCCCACGACAGATCGACTCCGCCCGGCAAGCCCTGCAACTCATCCCGCTTCCCTTGAAGACCCGCTTTATGGCCATCAAGAGCCTCGCCTCGTGGGAGAACCCCTATCTCACAGTTCAAGGCGAGATGCTAACCCTCCATGTCCTCGTCGCGGACGCCAACACCAGCGGGCTGGGCGAAGGCGGCCTCCTGCGTCCGGTCGGTGCCCGCCGCCAAACCCTGAACATCCGGCTCTCCGACCTGCCCCGCGCCCTCGACGCCATGCCCCCGACTTCATGGCCCTACGGCCGCGTCATCGCTCTGGAGGAGGCCCACAACATCCCCGCCAAGGCTCGCCCCGAGGTCCGCCGGAACATGGAAGCCACCATCCGAACCCTCAACGACCTCGGCGTCGTCGTCTATGAGTGGACCGATGGCGGCCCTGGGCTCCGTTAGCGACGAGTTGTAAGTTGTTGTAAATGAAGGACCGGCAATTTTAGGATCGCACAGTGTTACGCAAAATGCTGTTTGCGGCGTTGGTCCAATAGAATCAGCCACTTGCGCCGGATTTTTTCGTATCATCTTCGTTCCAAAAAACTTACACAAGCGCATCTATGCACTTTTCCCTGTGGCGTTTATCCAGCGCAGGCCGGGCGGCCTCGCATCGGTTAGGATGGCGTCTACACCGTTTTAGGACCGGACGCCCGTGCATACCGTAGCCCTTGCCGTCTTCTGCTTCTTTTTCTTTCTGGTTACCGTCGCGGGCTTCTGGGCCGCGCGCTGGCGGCGTCCCGTCGCGGGGATGGCCTCGCTGGAGGAGTGGGGCCTCGCTGGACGCTCCTTCGGCACCTGGGTGACGTGGTTTCTGATCGGCGGCGACCTCTATACCGCCTACACCGTCATTGCCGTTCCGGCCGCGCTCTATGGAGCCGGGGCGATGGGCTTCTTCGCCGTCCCGTACGCGGTGCTGGTGTATCCCTATATGATGCTGGTCCTCCCGCGCCTTTGGACCATCTGCCATCGCCACGGCTACATCACCTTCGCCGACTTCGTGCGGGGCCGCTACGGCTTTCGTCCGCTCACGCTCGCCATCGCCCTGACCGGCATTCTCTCGCTGATGCCCTATATCGCCCTCCAACTGGTCGGGATGCGTGTGGTCATCTCCGCGCTTGGCGTCCGGGGCGAGTGGCCGCTCGCCGCCGCCTTTGTCATCCTTGCCGCCTACACCTACTCAAGCGGCCTGCGCGCCCCCGCCGTGATTGCCATCGTCAAGGACGCGATGCTCTACATTATGGTGATCGCCGCGCTGACCATCCTGCCGTGGAAGCTGGGTGGATACGCCCGCGTCTTCGAGCTGGCGAACAACGCGCTTGCCGCCCATCACGCCACTATCTATTTGAAGCAGGGCCAGGTGCTCGGCTACTCCACGCTTGCCATAGGCTCGGCCATTGCCTTGATGCTCTACCCGCACTCGGCCACCGCTGTGCTCAGCGCGAAATCCGCGGCCGTTATCCGCCGCAACGCCGCCCTTCTACCCGCTTATAGCTTCCTGCTTGGCCTGATCGCGCTTCTGGGCTACGTCGCGCTGGCCGCCGGGGTTGTGACGAAAGACACGAGCATGGCCGTTCCGCTCCTGTTTCTGCGGATGTTTCCCGAGTGGTTCGCCGGCTTCTGCCTGGCCGCCATCGCCATCGGCGCGCTCGTTCCGGCGGCCATCATGTCCATCGCCGCGTCGAACCTCTTTACCCGCAACCTCTACGGCGAGTTCGCCCGCACCCCAGCCACACCCGCGCAGGAGTCCAGCATGGCGAAGGTCGTGTCGCTGGTCGTCAAGTTTGGCGCGCTCGTCTTCGTGCTTCGGTTGCCCGCACCCTATGCTATCGAGATGCAGCTGCTCGGCGGCATCTGGATCTGCCAGATCTTCCCGTCTGTGATCCTCGGCGCATTTACCCGCTGGTTTCATCCGTGGGCACTCTTCGCCGGATGGCTGACCGGTATGACGCTGGGCACGGCTATGGCCATTGCCCTTTCGCTTAAGGGTTCCGTCTACCCGTTCCACCTGTTTGGGCAGACCTACGGGATGTATGCCGCTGTTCCCGCGCTGCTGGCCAACTTACTTGTAGCGGTGCTTTTGACCGCGGTATTCCGGCTTGCCCACCTTCCAGCCGGAACAGACAACACTCACGCCGACGCCTATACCGGTTGATTCCCGGTCACTGGCACCTCGCCTCCAACCGAGTGCATCCTAACCCTCAAATCGAAGGACGGTGACATGAGCGACCATACGACTACGCAAGTGGCAACTATTCAAAAACGTTCGCTGGCTAAAGGCCTTTTGGCGGGAGCAATCGGCGGCCTTGCGGCGACTGCCGTAAAGACTTTCGCCGAAAAGATCTACCCTCCCCGTACCCACGGCGAACCTAAGCCACCCGCCGTTCTCGCAGAGAAGATCGTAGGACATCCTCTGGACGAAGCCACGGAGACCCTTGCGGTGCAAAGCATTCACTGGAGCTTTGGCACCCTTGCCGGAGCAGCGTACGGTGCTCTGGCCGAGTTCTACCCCGCGGCAACGGCGAAAGACGGGGCCAGTTTCGGCATTGCGCTCGCCTCCCTCACCCACGGCAACGCTCTTCCGGCTATGGGCCTCTCCGCGGAGCCTGAAGATCAGACTAAACGCGAGAAGTTCAGTGAAATGAGCACCCATGTGATTTACGGCGTGGTGACGGAGACCGTTCGCCGGAATGTCCGCAAGTTTTTGTAGCCATTGTCTCGGAATGTGCTTCGTGACACGAAGAGCATCCGGCGCAATCCTTCACCGTACGGAACCACATTCCAGGGAAGAGACGACGCAATCCTATACTTGGGTATCTGAACAGGGCGAGCAAGGCGTATATGCCTATGCCGCGAGGGCGTACCTAGTTGATGAAGAAGCAGTTGCGGCAGGCAGTGATTGTCGGTGCGGGACCCGGAGGGCTGGCAGCCGCCATGCTGCTAGCCAAATCTGGAGTTAAAGTCACCATTGTCGAGAAGCGAGACCGTGTTGGCGGACGCACTTCCACGTGGGAGCAGGATGGTTTCAAGTTCGACATTGGCCCCACCTTCTTTCTTTATCCACGCGTGTTGAAGGAGATCTTTGCCGCGTCGGGATACGATCTCGACCGCGAAGTGCCGATGACTCGCCTGGACCCGCAGTACCGCCTCGTCTTCGGCGCGGGTGGAGAGCTACTCGCTACTCCCGACGTAGCTAGGATGGAAGAGGCGATCGCGGCTATCTCTCCGGAAGACGCGATGCGCTTCCATAAGTTCCTTACGCGCAATCGCCATAAGCTGGAGAAGTTTCTTCCCTTTCTCCAATCGCCGTTCGAGAGCTGGCGCGACCTCGCTAAGCCCAGCATGCTGAAGCTGCTTCCTCTGCTTGCCCCTTGGAGATCGCTTGATTCCGATCTACAGGTCCACTTTAAAGATGAGCGCATCCGGCTCGGCTTCAGCTTTCAATCGAAGTACCTCGGCATGTCGCCGTTCCGCTGTCCGAGTCTCTTCTCCATTCTCTCTTTTCTGGAGTACGAGCATGGTGTCTTCCATCCTACCGGCGGTTGTGGGGCCGTTACTAGAGCCATGGCACGTATCTGCCGCGAGATGGGTGTCGAGATTCTGCTGAATGAGCCAGTGGAACGCGTTCTGGTTGAGAAGGGCAAGGCCATCGGCGTGAAAACCGCGCATCATAGCCTTCCGGCGGACGCCGTTGTGGTCAACGCCGATTTTGCCGGGGCCATGAAGCGCATGGTGCCCAATCATCTCCGCAATAAGTGGACCGACGAGAAGCTGGCGAAGAAACAATACTCCTGCTCGACATTCATGATGTATCTCGGCATCGACGGCCGCTATGACGATGTCTCGCATCACACCATCTATCTGGCGGACAACTACCGGCAAAATCTCCGCGATATTGAAGAGTTGCACCAGCTCTCCGCCAACCCTTCGTTCTACGTTCAGAATGCCGGTGTGACGGATTCGACCCTGGCTCCTGGAGGAAAGAGCACTCTCTACGTCCTGCTTCCGGTCACGCACGAGTCGGCGAATGTTGACTGGGCGAAAGAGACGCCGCGCTACCGCCAACTCGCTCTTCAGCAGCTTGAAAAGATCGGCATTACCGATGTCGAGCGCCGCATTCGGACGGAAAAAGTGCTGACGCCGGACGGTTGGACCACCGAGTTCGACCTCTATAAAGGAGCGACCTTTAGTATGGCTCACTCGCTCAGCCAGATGCTGCACCTTCGCCCGCATAACCGCTTTGAGGATATTGGCCAGATGTATCTGGTGGGCGGCGGCACCCATCCCGGCAGCGGCCTGCCGGTCATCTTCGAATCCGCGCGCATCACGTCCAAACTCCTGCTAGACGATCTGCACATTGAGCCGCAGTGGGACGCTGGCATCACCAACGCTTTGCTCAACGACGACCTGGTCGGTGTAGCCTCGTAGCCATGCTATGCTGACCGGACAAGAGGCAAGGAGCGCACAGTATGGGACACGACATTGCGGCGATCAGTATTCCTTCATTTCTGGTGTTGGTGGGCATTTTGCTCAATCAAAGTGGACTGAAGAGCCTTAAGGACGACATGAATCGTATGCGTGACGAAATAAACCGCGAGCTAAGCAAGGTCAATACCCGCCTCGACAACATCCAAGCAGACCTCGGCAGCTTCCATCGGTCTCTTGGACAGCACGACAAAGCAATTGAGATCCTCGAAAAGAAGCTATGATCTCGGCGGTTACATCCAGACAGCCGTCGTTCTTTAGCGGCGTAAAGGACCGCTAGCCATGCTCGCCCTTGCGGAAGCTCCCACCCAGGCCATCGTTATGCACGCGCAAGACGCGCAATCGAATTGGGCCGCTACGCCCCTCCGTGCACGTCTCGATATTCTCAAAGCCGCTCGCCACCGCATGGCAGGGATGTCTACCGCATTCGCCTCCGCCATCTCACCCGATCTTGCCCGCACCCCAGCCGACACCCGCGCCGCCGAACTCCTTCCGCTGCTGGCGGCCTGCAAGTTCCTCGAAGACCGCGCCGCTCACATCTTGGCTCCGCGCAAGCTCGGCCGCCGCGGCCTTCCTTTCTGGCTCTCTGGGGTTTACAGCGAAGTTACCCGGGTTTCCTTCGGCCATGTCCTGATCATCGGGCCGTCAAACTACCCGCTCTTTCTTCCTGGGGTGCAGGCGCTACAGGCACTTGCCGCCGGAAACGCCGTCACCTGGAAACCCGGCCAGGGAGGACGTCCAGTCGCTGTCCTCGTCGCAGATGCGCTTTATGCAGCCGGTCTCCCTCAGGGGCTTCTCCGGATCACGGACGAGAGTGTCGAAGCTGCTCAGCAGGCCCTCGGCGAACATCCGGGCAAAGTCTTCTTCACCGGTTCCGCGACGACCGGCCGCCTCCTCATGCGGCAGCTCGCCGAGATCCTCACACCGTCCGTTATGGAGCTCTCGGGCTCGGACGCCGTCATCGTTCTTCCTTCCGCAGACCTAGGTCGCGTCGTGCAGGCCCTCGCCTTCGGAATGCGCCTTAATGGCTCCGCGACTTGCATGGCGCCGCGCCGCATCCTGCTCGTCGACGCCACCCCCGCACGCCGCGAAGCCTTTCTCCAGCAACTGCGCGCCGCTCTTGGCCGGCTCGCACCCGTCACTATCCCTGGCGCCACTCGCCGCCAACTCCAAACCCTCCTCGCCGAAGCTGCCCACGAAGGCGCAATCGTCGAAGGTTCTCCCGACGCAACCCCCATCCTCGTCACTCAAGTGCGGCCCTCCATGCGCCTTGCCCAGGCCGACCTCTTCGCCCCCATCCTCTCCGTATCTCGACATCTCCGGCGAAGAAGGCATCCTGGCCGCACAGCAAGCCTGCCCTTACGCCCTCACGGTCTCGATCTTCGGCGACGAACACGCTGCACGTGCCCTCGCAACCAAACTTACCGCCGGCAGCGTCCTCATCAACGATCTCATCGTCCCAACGGCAGATCCTCGCGTTCCCTTCGGCGGTCGGCGGCAGAGCGGCTTTGGCGTTACCCGCGGAGCCGAAGGCCTGCTCGAAATGACCGCCATTAAGACTGTCGTGAGCCGCCGCGGTAACGACACGCGCCACTATGAAGCCACTACCGAAATCCACGGTCAATTGTTCGATGGCGTCATCGCCGCCAGCCATGCCGCCACATGGGCCGTCCGGTGGCACGGCGTCAAACAGATAGTCGCCGCTGGCAAACAGATAGCCTCTCGCACCAAGCATTAAGGAGCACCATGCCCGTACTCGACGCACCCGTTCAAGAAGATCGCACCACCAGTAAGGACACTATCCGCGTAGGCGTCATTGGCTCCGGCCTCGCTGGCCTGACCGCCGCCTGCACCCTCGCCGCGCGCGGCCACCAGGTCACCGTCTTTGAAAAGAACGAATGGCTCGGCGGCAAGGCGGCGCAGCTCAACGCCCAAGGCTTCCGCTTCGACATGGGCCCCACCATCCTCATTCAGCCGTCGATGCTCCGCAAAGTCTTCGCCGAAGCCGGGCGCACGATGGAAGACTATGTTCCGATGGTGCGCCTCGACCCGCAATGGCGCTGCTTCTTCGAAGACCGTACCGTCCTCGACCTGAAAGACGACAGCACCGCCATGGCCGCCGATCTTGACCGCATCTGGCCGAAGATGGGCGCAGGCTACCTGAAGTTGATGGAGCAGTCCAAAAACCTCCACTCCATCTCCGACCGCTTTTTCTTTTGGAAGTCTGTCGGCTCGATGAGCGACACCTTTGAGATTGGCGGCGCGTTCGACATCAAGGTGCTCAAGGACGTGATGCAGATGCGGCTCGGCAAGACCGTCGCCCAGGTCATCCGCGAGCACATCCCCGATGCCAACACCGCGCAGATGCTCGACCATTTCGTCCAGTACGTCGGCTCCTCGCCCGACGCCTCGCCAGCTATCCTGGCTGCGATCGGCAATATGCAGATGAGCGAAGGCATCTGGTACCCCCTCGGCGGTACCCGTGCCATCCCGAAAGGTCTCGTAAAGCTCGCGACCGAACTCGGTGTTGCCTTCCACACCTCCACAGACGTCGCACAGATCCTCACCGACGCGCCACGCACAGGGCACCGCGCCGCCAGCAAGGTTACCGGCCTCGTCACTACGGATGGGATTGTCCATAAGTTCGACGCCATCGTCTCGAACTCCGACGCCGTCCGCACCCACCGCGAGCTGATCGGCGGAGCCGCCGCGCGCCATTTTGACGGCAAACGTACCTATGAGCCCGCCTGCTCCGGCGTTGTTCTCTACCTTGGCCTCAACAAGCGCTATGACCACCTCGCCCATCACGACTTCGTCTTCTCCCGCGACCCGCATGAGGAGTTCCACGCCATTTACGACAAGGGCGAACCCGCGCCCGATCCGACCTGCTACCTGGCGGCAACGGCGCAGACCGACCCAACCTCCGCACCGGCGGGCGGCGAAGCCCTCTACGTCCTCGTCCACACTCCCTACCTACGCCCGCATCACGACTGGAAGAAGATGTTCCCCGTCCAGCGCCAGCTTATTCTGGATAAGCTCAAGCGCACCGCCGGCATGACCGACATCGAAGATCGCATCATCTTCGAGTCTGCACTCACACCGCAGGACATCCACGACCGCTACCGCGTGCTCAACGGCGCGATCTACGGCATATCCAGCCACGGCAAGTTCAACGGAGCTTTCAAGCCCGCCAACAAATCTAAGGAGCTCGACAACCTCTATCTGGCGGGCGGCGCAGCCCATCCCGGACCCGGCATGCCCATGGTCATGATGTCTGGGTGGATCGCCGCAGATACCCTCGATCAAACCGTTTCGAGCGCGCACACACGCATGACGCCTTCGCCCCCTTTTGCATGTCGTTCCCGCAGGGATCTGCGTTCGCTCCCCATAGCCCCGTGACCGTCCATAGCCAACTAAGGTAAGCTCCATCCATGCCAGCCGCCCGCGCGCCCATCCCGGCTCAAGCCCCGAAGATCTCGCGCATGACCCTGGCGTTCTTCCGCTGGATTGTGCGCGGCTACTTCCGCCGCCACTTCCGCGCGGTCCGGCTCAGTGGCGGACATCGCTTCCAGCACGACGGCACGCCTCTCATCGTCTACGCCAACCATAGCTCATGGTGGGACCCAATGGTTTCGGTCCTGCTCGGTCATCGCCGGATGGCCGACCGTCAACACTTCGCCCCCATGGACGCCGTCTCGCTCGAACGCTACGGCATCCTCAAGCGCATCGGCATCTTTCCCGTCGCCCTCGAAAGCGCCCGCGGGGCCGTCCAGTTCCTCCGCACCGGTGAAGCCGTCCTCACCGGGGGCGGCGTCCTTTGGGTTACCCCGCAAGGCCGCTTCGTCGACGCACGCCAGCGCCCGCTCGACTTCAAGCCCGGCCTCGCCGCCCTTGCCCGCCGCGTCGCCGAACAGCACGGCTCCTGCACCGTCCTTCCGCTCGCCATTGAGTACACCTTCTGGAACGAGCGCCTGCCTGAGACCCTCCTCCACTTCGGCGAACCCGTCCGCGCCACCTCCGGGACGACCGTAGAGGCATTCGACGCCAGTCTGGTCGCCGCGCTCGAAACTACCATGGCGGACCTCCAAACCATGTCCGAGCAACGCGATCCTCGGCCCTTCATCACTCTGCTCGGTGGCACCGCGGGCAGTGGCGGCTTCTACGCCCTTGGCAAACGCCTGAAAGCTCTCGCCCAGCGCCGTCCTTACCGCGCCGAGCATACCCTGCTCCCGCCCGAGCCCGTCGGCGAACACAAGTAATGCTCCTCGCCGCCGCCATCGCCGCGCTTCTCTGCGCCGCCGTCCCCGCCGCGCTCTTCTGGGCCAACCTGCGCCTCTACCAGCCACCGCCCGCAGCCGCGCAGCCGCTACCGGCGGTCTCCGTCCTTATCCCCGCCCGCAATGAAGAAGCGTCCATCGCCACGGCAATCGCCTCCATCCTCGCCACACGCGGCATCGACTTTGAAATCGTCGTCATGGACGATAGCTCCACTGACGAGACCGCAAGCATCGTCGCCGCGCTTGCCCTTGAAGATCCCCGCGTCCGCGTCGCCACTGCCCCGCAGTTACCCTCGGGTTGGAACGGCAAACAGCATGCCTGCTCTCAGCTTGCCCAACTCGCCCGCCATCCAGTCCTCTGCTTCGTCGACGCCGATGTCCGCCTTCAACCCAATGCACTCGCCCGCATGGCTACCTTTCTCACGCAGACGCAGTCCGGGCTCGTCAGCGGCTTCCCCCGCCAGCTTACCGGTACCTTCCTGGAGTGGCTCCTTCTCCCGCTGATCCACTTCGTCCTGCTCGGCTTCCTTCCCCTCTCGCGGATGCGCACTGGCACCGATCCGGCGTTCGCGGCTGGCTGCGGCCAGTTCCTCATGTGCACCCGCGACGCGTACCAAGCCACCGGCGGCCACTCACAGATTAAGGCGACCATGCACGACGGCCTCCTTCTGCCCCGCCTCTTTCGCCAGCGCGGCTTCCGCACCGACCTCGCCGACCTAACCCCCCTCGCCACGTGCCGGATGTACACCACTGCGCGCCAGGTGTGGTTTGGCCTCGCCAAAAACGCCACCGAAGGCATCGCGGCCCCCACCCGCATCGGCCCAATTACCCTCATCCTCTTTGCCGGGCAGATCCTGCCCTACGGTCTCGCGCTCTACCTCATCACGCACCCTGCATCGTGGCCCATTCGCCTCTCCGTTATGGTCGCTGTCTGCGCTGCGTGGCTCCCACGAATGCTCGCGGTGGGACGCTTTCGGCAAGACTGGCGAAGTGCAGCGCTCCATCCCTTCGGCATTCTCACCCTTCTCGCCGTCCAGTGGTACGCCCTCACGCGCAAGCTCACCGGCAGTGCCGTCTCATGGAAAGACCGCACCTACACCGGAGAGTGACCCATGGTTTGGAAATCTTTGCGCTTAAAACGAAACGGCCCCCCGACGTGGGGAGCCGTTCAATCTTGCAATCAGATCGGGCCGATTCAGCGTGCCCGACCTTCTTTGAAAAGCTCGTTTACGGCCTTGACAAAGTGCTGCGCCGCCGCCGGAGTGGGTACGCCGCCGCTCAATATCTTCGCGTACGGCAGATCCGAACCGTAGAACGCGTCCGTATCTTTCGTATTCTGGTGAACCACGTCGCCGTTCAAATCAATGCCGGCGAAAAGGCCCTTACTACGGGAGTAGGTGATGAACTCCGCATTGGCCAGTTCCGTGGTCGCAATCTGCGAGTTGCGTCCAACTGGACCTGCCGCCACGCCGATGTCGCCGCCGAGCTTGACCTTATCTTTTAGCAGGTCGTCAAGACTCTTCTTGTTTACACCGATCAAAACGATGTCGCTCGATTCGCCGCCAATCTGGAAGCCGAAGCTCGCGCCCTCTAACTGAATGAATACCGGCGCGCTCCATCCGTGGCCGGTGCGGCACGTCGCGACGCCCTGACCGTACTCGGCACCGACGACGAAAGCCGCCTTCTTAAAGCTGGGGACTACGGCAATACAGTGGGCCTTTGACGCGAGATCGAGAGGAACACCCTTGTCCGGCGTGGCCATGAGTTGGTGCAGCACACTGTGGGCAGACTCAAGACGCTGAGTGAGTTTGGCGTCGGTGCCCTGCGCCGAGGCAATTCCAGTCATGCTTAGTGCAACGAGGGCGATGGCAAATTTCTTCATTTCAACACTCCTTTTGAGAACTCTGGAAATATGTTCACTTGTGTGGGATGCAGGATTTCGTCGATCGGAACGCGAAGTTACGAAAATCCAGTAGAAAGTGCTGGACTCATCACATACAGTGTCCAAACCTTCGATCCTCTTGCGTGATCGGCAGATCGTTGATGCTCGCCTCACGCCGCCGCATCAATCCGCTTTGCGCAAATGCCCAAAGTTCGTTGCCGTAGCTGCGAAACAAATTGCTGCTGTCGTCATGCCACTCTTACTCGAATTTCACGCCATCAGGTTCTCGCGAATCCCCACAGACCCCGGTTAGACACCCTTGCGCATCGGCTCCCAAATGAATTTGTGGATCTGCAGCGAGAGCCGCGCGTCAATCCCGTCCGCCATCATCCACTCCACCAAGGTTCGCGGGTCGAGCGTGGCGTTCTCCGTCGTGCGCAGCGGGCTGGGCGACTTGCTGAACGCAGGACTCAGCAGGACGCCGCCAACCAGCGCATTGAGGTTGTGATCGACGATAAAGGCGCGGGCAAACTCATAATCCGTCCGGTCTGACAGCACGAACTTCACCTCATCGTTCTTCGTCAATGCCGAAAGATTGTCCATCCGGAAGCTGCCCGCCGCCGCGCCCGCGCCCGGACACTTCACGTCGACGATCTTATGGACAGCCTTCGGCACGTCGGCGAGTGGACGTTCGCCGCTGGTCTCGATCATCAGGGTGTACCCGGCCGCGAGCAACCGCTCCATCAGCGGCAAGAGCTCGCGGGCCTGAAGCATGGGCTCGCCGCCGGTAAACTCCACCAGCCTGCACGGGGCCAGCGCTTCGATCTCTGCGACGATCTCGTCTTCGGTGAACGGCTTACCCCCGGTGAAGGTGTACTCCGAATCGCACCACGCGCAGCGCAGATTGCACCCCGCCAGTCGCACGAAGATGCACGGCAGACCCGCGAAACTCGATTCGCCCTGCACCGATTTGTAGAGTTCGATAAGGTACAAGGTTTACTCGTAGTACCGGGCAAAGCTAGTGTCCGTCTCATACAGCGTGCAGTCTTTCACTCGCACACGCCCGCCGGTCATCTCGCGCAACTGTCCGCTCGTCTGCTGGTAAAAATACCTCGCCAGATTCTCCGCGCTCGGATTCAATTCCGCGTCGAACGGCTTCAGGTCATTGATCATGAAGTGGTCGAGGTACTCGATCGTTGGCCGCATGACCTGCTTCAGCAGCTTGAAGTCGAGCAGCAGTCCGCTCTCGTCCAGTTGCTCGCCGATCAGCGTAATGAAGACCTTGTAGTTGTGCCCATGCGGATTCTCGCACTTGCCACGGTAGTTCCGCAGGTAGTGGCCGGACGAAAACCCCGCCTCGACGGTGACCTCAAACATTCGCTCACAATCCCCTCCCTCTATTGTAGCGACTGTCTACTTGCCTCGCTGCCGCTGGCGCTCCATCTCCGCCCGCCGCTCCGCCTGTTCGAAGAGCGAAGACAGCACAGCTGCCAGCATGACCACCAGGGCGATCACCAGAAGCACCAGACCCATCGTATGCCATAGTGACGAGTCGCCCGGAGACCCCGGCTGCTGCGCGATATTCGTATACGCCAATCCGCACGAGACCAGCGAAAACAGCGTTAGCGACGCGGCAAGGATGAAGAGATTGCGGCCCACGGACTAAGCATATCGTATCGTTGGAGCGCGGCGGCCGGCCTTAGTTGGCCCCATCAACCTTGGCGAAGCGCACCGTGTACTCGCCGATGCGTGTCCCTTGCGCCATGCCCGCCGCAATGTCCGAACGGTAGTGGATGCCCGCGTACAGCCGTGACATCGCCGCCTCATCCCGTTGCGCCTGAAAGAACGCCGCGCCGTCGGGAAAGAGGTACGACAACACATCCGCCGCCGCGCCCGAGAATACCGAATGCCCCGACACATAGGACGGGAAGTTCGGCTCGCCTAACTCCGTCTTGATGGAAGGATCGAGCTGCGATGGGCGCGGGTTGAAGTAGAAATACTTCGCCTCCCAGCAGCCCACCGCCGCGTCGTGCAGCGCCATGTCCAGCAGCGCGAAGGTGCGTGCGGCGCGGACCTCACTCATCTGTGCGGCGACGATGTACGGCACGGCGATCGCGTTCCAGTGGCCCGGCGGCGTCACCGTGCTGACCCCGTCCCCCCATTTGTAGATAGTAGCGCTCTGGTCGGCGGTAAGGTTGTTGACTGCGTTGCGGACCTCGGTAAGCTCCATTTGCATCTGCATGGAGGAGGTAGAAGGCGGCGGGCCGGGTCTCTCCGCGACAATGTTCGCCGGGGTCATAGCCCACCCCTTCACCTGGCCAAAGACCGGGAGCATGGGCGGACGCGCGGGGATGTCACGGCTGATCCACGGGATCTCGCCCCGGGCAGTCGCCGCGTTGGCCAGCGCCTGCCAACCGGCGGCGTTTCCTCCCGCGGCCTTCATGCCATCGCTCCCGGCGCGCGCGGTAAACACGGCCGCAACAGCCTTGCCCAGCGCCAGTCCCGCCGCAATGTCGCTGGCTGTCGCGCGTCCGGCCAGCAATGCCGCCTGCTGCTGTTCTGTCGCCTTCTGCGTAATGGCCGCCACCTGCGTCGGAAACAAGAGCGAGAGGAGCGCCAGATTGACGCCCGCCTCGACCGCATCCTCGGACGGATACGACGGCACACCGGTCGTGGGCATCAGCGACTGCACACCGCTATCCACCTTCGATGGTGCTGGCCGGTTGTAAAGGAACTTGTAATACCACGCCACCTTGAGCGCGTCGTACTGCGCCACGGACACGTAGCTGTAAGCTCGCGCCGCGTAGGGCGGATTGCTAAACGGATACGTCGGGTAGGCAAATGGATTGGCCGCGCTCGGTGCCGGATAAGTGCCGTCGGCGTTCGGCTCCGGCGCCAAGTCGGCCTGCGCTACCAGCCCGCGCATAATCTCGTTCCAGCGCAATACCCCGCCCGCGCTCCAATAGGTGATCGCCGTCTTCTGCGCGTCCGTGAGTGAGCCTTGCTGGCTCTTGATCGACGCCACCTCCGCCAGATAGCCCGCATCCGTGGTGGCCGCCGGGGTGGGCACGGCGATCTGCGCCGGACCGGTCAGCGTGACCATCTTCCACGTCCCCGCGTTCGCATCGGCGGCGGCGGGCGTCACCACCGTCAGCGGTTCAGAGGAGGTGATTGTCTTGCTGCAACTCGTCGCGACCATGCCGAACGCGAACAGCGTGGCCGCGGCGATAGCCTTACGAAAGACCTGACGGGGAAACATCATGAGCGTGCTCGCTTCTCAAAGGTGAAGGTGTACAGAAAGCCGGGTGTGAAGGTGCTCGATTGCGGCGTGTTGCGGCCATCGAACGTGTGGTTGTAGATCAACCAGAATTGCAGCGGACGCACCCTCGGGAGAGGATAGGTGAGCGTCCCGCCGATCTTCGAGAAGTTCACCCTGTTCGACACGAACGGCATGTCCTGGATGCGGATGTCGCCGCCACCGCGCGATTGCTGCACGGTGTAGTTCGCAGTCAGCGTCGTATCGTTCTTGCGATAACCGCCCGAAACGGTGTACTCGAAGAGGTTCGGCATCGCTACCTGATTGCTGAGGTAGAGCTGCCCGTTCGTGTAGTACGAGGAGCGGTCGAGCGTCACGTTGTTGCGCCACGTATATGCGCTCGTTGCATTCAGATACAGTCCGTTTTTCCCCAGGTAGTTCAACGTCCCCCGGCCTTGCAGCCGCTTGCTTTGCGTACCGATCGAGAGCGGCTCGAAATCGGGTGTATACCCGCTCATCGGCACGCTGCCCGAGGCCACACCAATCAGGCGGACCGCGCCCCACTTCCGCACCGGAATGCTGACCGCCTTGAACTTCGCCGCCAGCGTAAAGTCTTGCCAACCGCGCTGTGGGTGCAGCACACCCCGGCTGGCCGAGGTCCAGACATACGGCGTGGTGGCGATCACATCCAGGCGATTCGTTACCGCATAGTTGCCCGTCCAAAAGACGTTGCGCGTAGTGACCGTACCGAGATTGCCGTTGGTCCGGTTGACGGAGCCTTCCCAGTAGTGGTCCCAGTAATCATAGGCATAGAAGACGCCCGTGCAAAGCTGCTGCTTGGCGAGCATGATGCCGTCTTCGGCCGTCTGCGCGCGTGCAGCCGCACAAGATAGAAACAGTATGGCGAGACCGAGGAGCGGAGTACGAACGCTCCGTGCCGGGTGCGGCTTAGTACAAAACATCGACGATCTCCATGCGCGCAAGGCTACCCAAACCGGCACAATGCCGGCGATCTCCGCAAAGGATCTGAAGCCGAGGAACACATTGACTGTAGTAAGGCCACGCTACCGCTGTCATCGGCTTAACGGATGATGCTGGCTCCACCCTTCGATGGAGAGGGGCACCGGCGCGAAGAACGCCTCCACATCCTCAATGCTTTGCGTTAGCCGATACGGCGGCAGGCTGTCGAGAAAGACCCGTCCATACCGCTGCCGCTGCACCCGTGGGTCGAGCAGCATCAGCACCCCCCGGTCAGTGAGTGAGCGGATCAGCCGCCCAAATCCCTGCTTCAACGTGATGACTGCGGCGGGCACCTGAAAGTCGAAGAACGGGTTCCCTCCCAGCGACTCGATCGCCTCCATCCTCGCTTTCACCACCGGGTCCGACGGCACCGCGAACGGAAGCCTGTCGACGATTACGCACGACAGCTGCTCCCCCGCTACATCCACCCCCTGCCAGAAGCTCGACGTCCCAAAAAGCACCGCGTTCGGCGTGTCGCGGAACTGCTGCAGCAACACGTGGCGCGGAGCCGTCCCGTGTAGAAGCAGCGGATAGGGCAGCTCCGCCAGGAGCCGGTCATGCACCTCGCGCATCTGCCGGTAGCTCGTAAACAAGCAAAACGCGCGTCCTCGCGTGATCTCCAGCACCCGCCGTATCCGCTCAACCGCCTTGTCCTGGAAGCCCGGCTCATTCGGCGCGGGCATATTCGGCGGCAAATACAGCAGCGCCTGCCGCTCGTACTCGAAGTGGCTCGGCACCACCAGCTCCCGCGCATCCAGCAGCCCCAGCCGCTTGCGGATATGGTCGAACCCGCCCGAAACCGTCAGCGTCGCCGAAGTCAGAATCACCGAGCTATAGCAGTCGAACAACGCCGCATGCAGCAGCTCCGACACGTCGATCGGCGTCGCCTGTAGATGCGTATGGAACGCCCCCGCCGCCCCGCCGCGCGCGAGGTTGCGCACACCACCCGCAGCCCGTCGCTCGATCCAGAAGACGGTGTTCCGGTCCGGCGACTCCAGCAAAAACGCCAGATGCGCGCGTATCTCCGCCGCCCGCTTCCGCAGCCCCGGAGCCTCCTCCACGTTCCGCAGCAGCTCCAGCTCCCCTTCGAGCCGCGTCAACGCGTTCACCGCGCCCGTATAGGTGTCGCCGCTCTCCTCCAGAAAGCCGCCGCGGTCCTCGAACGGCATGCGTCCCGGGCCAAAGCCCTCGTCCGGCAGCGCCGCGAAGAACATCCGCGCCCGGTCCTTCAACATCGCGCACACACTTTCGATCGCGCTCGTCGACGCACCCTTCGCCTTCAGCATCATCTCGGTGTCGCGCGTCAACTCGTCAAACCGCTGCGTGCTTAGCCCTATGCCGAAATAGTTCGACGCCACCTCCTCCAGCTCATGCGCCTCATCGAAGATCACCGCCCCCGCCTCCGGCAAAATCCCCGCGTCCGGCGCACTCCCAGCCTGCTGCTTGATCGCAAGATCCGCAAAGAAGAGATGATGATTCACAATCACCAGATCGCTCTCCAGCGCTTTCCGCCGCATCGCCGTCACGAAGCAGCCCTCCCAGTCCGGACACGTCGTCCCCAGGCAAGCCTCCGTTCGCGCATCCAGCTTCGTCCAAAGCGCGGAGTGCTCGGGGAGCTCGTCAATCTCCGCGCGATCGCCGGTCACAGTCGTCTTCTCCCAGGCGGAGATGGCGTGGAATTGCGAGATGTCTTCGAGGCCGGACAGTATCGGGCTCGCCCGCAGCGCATACAACTTGTGCTTGCAAAGGTAGTTGCTGCGGCCCTTCATGTAGCACGTCTTCAGCGGCCCTAGCAACGACTCCAAAAACGGAATGTCCTTGAAGTAAAGCTGCTCCTGCAGGTTCTTGGTGCCGGTCGAAAGGATGACTCGCTGCCCCCGCTCCCGCGCCAGCCGCAGCGCCGGCAGCAGATACGCCAGCGTCTTGCCTGTGCCCGTCCCTGCTTCGACGATCAGGTGCCGCTTCTCCTCGAATGCCCGCTCGATGGCCCGCGCCATCTCATACTGCCCCCTGCGATGCTCGAACGCGAGCGACGACCGCGACAGCAGCCCGCCCGGCGAAAAGAAGTCGTGCAGGGTTGGCAGCTTGGCGGCTTGCTCTTGAAGCGCGGGCGCGATCTGGATGGGCGAAGACACGGCGATGTCTCCATCATAGGACGGCGCGCGGCGAAGGAGCTCCGACAAAGCCGTATCCTGAAAAGATGAAGAAGATCAATGTCATCGGCGGCGGCCTCGCCGGTCCCGAAGCCGCTCTCCAAGCCGCCGCACAGGGCCGCGAGGTCGCGCTCTACGAGATGCGCCCGCACCGCTCCACGGAAGCCCACCAGACCGCCGACTTCGCCGAGCTCGTCTGCTCCAACTCGCTTAAGTCCGAAAGCGAGAACACCGCTCCCTGGCTGCTCAAACAGGAGATGCGCCAGGCGGGCTGCTTCCTGTTACAAGACGCCGACGCAACCGCCGTTCCCGCCGGCCATGCACTCGCCGTCGACCGTGAGCTCTTTTCGCAACGGGTCGCCGCAAGAATTGAAGCCGAACCGCGCATCACCGTCCACCGCGAAGAAGTCCTCACCCTTGACGAACTCGACGAAGACACGCTCACGATTCTCGCAACTGGCCCGCTTACCAGCCCGCCGCTCGCCGCCGAACTGCAACGCTTGACCGGCGCGGACCATCTAGCTTTCTACGATTCGATAAGCCCCATCGTCGACGCCGCAAGCATCGACATGAGTAAAGTGTACTTCGCTGCCCGCTACGACAAAGGGACCGCCGACTACATCAACTGTCCGTTCACCAAAGAAGAATACGAAATATTCCTTGAAGCCTTATCGACCGCCGAAGCCGTCCCACCAAAACTCTGGGAGCACCTTAGCGACTCATCGAACTTACAACTGGCAACTGGCAACTCTCAGCTCCAATACTTTGAAGGTTGTCTTCCCATCGAAGAAACCGCTCGACGCGGAAAGGATACCCTACGCTTCGGTCCTATGAAGCCCGTCGGCCTGACCGATCCAAAGACAGGCCGATGGCCCTATGCCTGCGTCCAGCTTCGACAAGAAAATCTAAGAGCCGACAGCTATAACTTAGTTGGCTTTCAGAACCATCTGAAATATTCTGAACAAGCCCGCGTCCTGCGACTTATCCCTGGACTAGAAAATGCAACCTTCCTGCGCTATGGCCAAATTCATCGCAACACTTACATTCACGCGCCCAGCCTGCTCACCGAGACGCTGCAACTGAAAGCGCATCCCAACATCCTCATCGCGGGCCAACTAAGCGGCGTGGAAGGCTACACCGAATCGATCGCCTCCGGCATGCTCGCCGGACGCTACGCCGCCGCCCTCGCCCATGGTCAAACGCCCGAACCCGCGCCCCGCGCCAGCGCCAACGGCTCGCTGACGCACTACATCACGCACTGCGACCTCAAGCGCTTCCAGCCCGCCAACATCACCTTCGACCTGCTCCCACCGCTCGAAGAAGAGCTCCGCAAGAAGATGCGCGACAAAAAAGAACGCCACAAACTCCAGTGCGACCGCGCGCTCGACGCCTGGCAACAATGGCTGACTGCCGGAATATAATTTACATATGGCCATCATCCACATCTCGGAAGCCGAAGCCACAAAAGATCTCGCTGGTTTGCTCGCAAAAGTCCGCGCGGGAGAAGAAGTTTTCCCCTATACGTTGAAGGTCGCGGAGTTGGCGGGACGCATCGATGGAGAGCAGACAATGAAAGGGAATATCATTCCTTTCATCGATCTGCTAATCGGAGCTACCGCACAGTCCTTCGATATTCAATCCTACTACAAACGTGCGTCATTTCCGCCTTATCCCAGGCTTGCAGGTCGACGCATTCTGATAAGCTAAGCAGCTTGTGTTTGCAGCATGGCTACTCCGCTTTTTTCTTGTTTCTGGCCTTCACCTTAAACCAGATCGGGCTGCCGATAAAGCCGAAGTGGTCCCGTATCTGGTTGCCTAGAAACCGCTCGAAGGAGAAGTGCAGCTTCACGTCCTTGTCCGTAAACAGGACAAAGGTTGGCGGAGCGACGGCCGCCTGCGTCATGTAATAAATACGCACCCGTTTATTCATTGGCACGCTTGCTTTCTGGAAGTCCACCTTCTCCAGAAATTTGTTCATCTGCCCCGTCGTCACGCGCTTGCGCCGCTCGCGCGAGACTAACTCGACCTTCTTGAAGACGGACTCGATGTTATTGCCTTCCGAGGCCGAGATAAACAGCAGCGGAGCATACTCCAGATACTTCAGCGCATCGCGCACCTGCTGCTCGTAGACCTTCTGGTCCGCCGGTGGCTTGCCGTCGAAGAGGCGCATCCCGTCCGCACCGACCGTCGTCATCAAGTCCCACTTGTTGACCACGATTACCACACTGCGTCCGCTCTCGTGCGCGTAGCCGCCGATGTTCGCGTCGAGCGCGGCTACGCCTTCTGTCGCGTCGATCACCAGTAGCGAAACATCCGCCGCCTCCAGATGCTTACGCGCCATAATGACCGACAGCTTTTCCGCCATCAGCTTCGTCTTGCCCTTGCGCCGGATGCCAGCCGTATCTACGAAGCGGAAGCTATGCCCGCCGCGCTCGACCACCTCGTCGACGGCATCGCGCGTCGTCCCGGCGATGGGCGAGACGATGGCGCGGTCGGTGCCAGTCAGCGCATTAAGCAGCGTGCTCTTGCCAACGTTAGGACGCCCGATGATCGCAACCTTCGTCTCTTTCGCCTCGTACTCGCCGTGCGAACGCAGGCGGCGAACGGGCTTGGCTGCAGGCGATACCGCGAAGTCTGGGCCGCCCTCATCTTCTTCCATCTCATCGCCCGCCGTCAGCATTACCTCGGGCTCTTCGAGCTCGACCGCTTCCGGCAGCACCGCGAAGACCTCGTCCAGAAGCTCGCCGATGCCGGTTCCGTGTTCGGCGGAAATCGGAAGGACGTTGCGAAAGCCCAGCCGCCGGAAGTTCTCCGCCTGCACCTGCATCGTATCGGTGTCCATTTTGTTGACGGCGAGGAAGACGGGTTTGCCGCCGCGCAAGAGCAGCCGCGCCAACTCCATGTCGGGCGATGCAAGCTCCGTCCGCCCATCGACCACCATGACGATCGCGTCCGCTTCCTCCAGCGCGACCTGCGCCTGGCGGAAGATCTCCGCCGGAATCAGTGCCTCGTCGTCCGGCACAACGCCGCCGGTATCGACAATGCGCGCGTCTTCCCCTTGCCACTCGATCTCGCCGTAGATGCGGTCGCGTGTGATCCCGGGCTCGTCACCGACGATTGACCGCCGCGATCCCGTAAGCCGGTTGAAGAGCGTCGATTTACCCACGTTGGGCCGCCCGCAGACGGCGATCAGCGGCAGCTTACGCGTATCTTCAGGTTTCGGCGCGCGCTCGGTCACCATCTGCGAGGCGAGCAGCTCCATCTCGCGCCACTCCTGCTCTTCGTCGCCGAGGCGTTCGCCCCGTCCGGCTACATTGGCTGAGTTCGGTGTCCGCCGCCCGACGATGCCATCCACTGGTCGCGCCGCCTTCTTTGGAGCCGCGTCAGGACGAATGGTCCGCTTGTTCTCCTTCTCAGGTGAGCGTTTGGAGACGCGCTTGGCAGCCGCCTTCTTCGCCGCCGTAGACGCGAGCACCTTGCGCTTGCGCGGATCGACCGCTCCGGTTGTTGGCGTGGCCTTGGGCGCGCGGCCCTTCTTCGGCCGCGTCGCCGCCTGCCGGTGCTTCTTGCCGAGACGCTTCTTATCGTCGCGTTGCGCCATGTTGGTACCTCCAAGGCACCGCAGCGCCTCTTCGATTATAGGGACGCAGTTTGGCTATTTGGCGAGGCTGCCATCTAAAGCAGTCAAAGCATCGCCCGAGACTCTCATCCCCGCGCCATTCCGTCTTCATCCGCGCACCAAGGCCATGGTAGAAGTCGGTGACCGGCCGGTTCCAGTCAAGGCACTCCACTCCAGCCGAGCACGGTTTTAGCCGCGGCAATGCCGGCGAGATGGCTGAGGAGCGCCTTGCGGACGCCCCGCGCGCGGAACTCGGGGCGGGACGAGAGGTTTTCAAGGTAAATACCCGCGGCCTTCCCAGGTTGAGTAGCTATAGAAGTACAGTCGTACTCGGCGATGAGGCACTCGAAGCGCGGCGTCGGGCCGAAGCCATCGGGCGGGAGGTGGCTCGGTCGCTTTCACGGCACCGGGCTCCCGCTCGTACTGGGCGAATTCCCCACCCGTGTGCATCCTGATTCCACAGGCGTCCGCCATGCACCTCATCCGCTGTCGTTCCTCCATAATAGAAAGTGCTCTGGCGGTGTCGGCTGTCTGCTCGTCTCCCTCGCGGAGCGAAAACAGATCCGCGCCCATCCATGAAGCCGCTTAGACAGACCGCTACGCCCACCCGCCACCGCCGCCTCAACGAGCTTCTTGGCGTCGCCGTCCTCGTCGCCGCCGCGCTCCTTCTCCTTGCCCTCGTCACCTACACGCCCAACGACCCCTCCCTCAACACCGTCGGCGGCTATGCCCAATCCGCTAACGGCACCCTCCACCCGGCGCATAACTGGAGCGGCCTCGCCGGCGCGTACCTCTCCGACGCCCTGCTCCAGCTCCTCGGCGTCGCCTCCTTCTTCCTTCCGCTTGCCCTCGCCCGCATTGGCATCTGCTGGCTACTCGCCCGGCCCGCCGGTTCGGTCGTCGCTCGCAGCACCGGCCTCCTCCTTTGGCTCGTCTTCGGCCCCGCCGCCATCGGCCTCATCCCCATCTTCCTTGGCCACAGCATCCTCTTCCGCAATGCTCTCCCCATCGAAGGCGCAACCGGCCGTCTCCTCGCCGACGCCCTCGTCCATCTTTTGAATCTCCCCGGCGCGACCATCGTTCTCCTCATGCTCGTCGGCATCTCCCTATACCTCGCCACCACTTTTTCCTTCGCCACTGCCCGCGACTGGGCCACAGTCCGCTTCGCCCCGCTCCAGCGCTTGCAGGACCGCTGGCGAGCCTTCCGCGCCCGCCGCAACCCCGACGAAGACCTCAACGCTTTCACCAGCAAGCGCGAGCGCATGGAAGAGTCCGCCCGCCGCGCCCGCGAAAAACAGGCCCTCTCCCAACGCCTTGCTGCGCCGCCGCCCGCGCCGCTCACCCTGGAACCTGCCCCCCAGACCCTCCTCTCTACCCTCACCGGCTGGTTCACCCGCCGCAACCAGCCCACCCCATCCGTAGTCCCCGACCCCATCCCCGCGCCAGCACCGTCCGCAAACGTCTGGCAAGCCATGCCTCGCACCCACGTCGACGCTCCGCCCGTCACCCCCTTCTCCACCGCGACCGCCGCCGCGCTCCCCTTCGCTGAAGCATCAGCCAAAGCCTCCGCACCCGTCGAGCTATGGGAAGAGATCGACGCCCCAGAACCCGCACCCTCATCCGAGCCCTACTCATCTCCAATTCCTACCAAGAACGCCCCCATCTCCTTCGGCCGACGCGCCGACGCCGACGCCCACCCCGTCACCATCACCCCCAAATCCGTCCGCGGCTACAAGCTCCCGCCCTCCTCCCTCCTCTTCCGCTCCGAAGAAGTCGCCATCGTCCGCGAAGAAGCCCTCCGCGACGAGGCCCGCACCCTCGTCGAGAAATGCGCCGAGTTCAACGTCGCCGGTCAGGTCACCCAGATCAACCCCGGCCCCGTCGTCACCACCTTCGAGTTCCGCCCCGACGCCGGCGTCAAAGTCGCCCGCATCACCGGCCTCGCTGACGACCTCTGCCTCGCCATGGCCGCCGAATCCATCCTCATCGAGCGCATGGCGGGCAAGTCCACCGTCGGCATCCAGGTGCCAAACGCCGAGCGCGAAACCATCTGGCTCCGCGACGTGGTCGAGTGCGAATCCTTCGCCCAATCCAAATCCAAGCTGGCCATCGCCCTCGGCAAAGACATCAACGGCCGTATCGTCACCGCCGACCTCGCCGCCATGCCCCACGTCCTCATCGCCGGCTCCACAGGTTCGGGCAAATCTGTCGCCATCAACGCCATGATCATGTCGGTCCTCTTCAAGTCCACGCCCGAGCAGGTCCGCATGATCCTCGTCGACCCCAAACGCGTCGAGCTCGGCATGTACGAGGGCATCCCCCACCTCTTCACCCCCATCATCACCGAGGCCAAACTCGCCGCCAATGCCCTGCGCAACGCGGTCCGCGAGATGGAACGCCGCCTCAAGCTGCTCGCCGCCAATCACGTCCGCAATATCGACCAGTTCAACAAGCTCTTCGACCACGGCTCCGACTACCTCTTCGACGACACCAACCAGGAGCCCCTCCCCTACATCATCATCATCATCGACGAGCTCGCCGACCTCATGATGCTCGACCGCGCCAACGTCGAAGAGTCCATCACCCGCCTCGCCCAGATGGCCCGCGCGGTCGGCATCCACCTCGTCCTCGCCACCCAGCGCCCCTCCGTCGACGTCATCACCGGCCTCATCAAGGCCAACGTCCCCACCCGCATGTCCTTCCGCCTCGCCACCAAGGTCGATTCCCGCACCATCATCGACTCCAACGGCGCCGAATCCCTCCTCGGCCGCGGCGACATGCTCTACCTCCCCCCCGGCACCTCCCGCGTCCAGCGCGTCCACGCCCCCTTCGTCACCGAAAAGGAGATCTCCGCCGTCACCGCCTTCTGGCGCGCCCAGGGCGAGGCCGAGTACGTCCACGGCTTCCTCGAAGGCCCCAAGGAAGACGACGGCACGGGAGCCGACGGCGATGGCGGCATCGACGGAGGCGCCGGCCACGACGACCCCATGTTCGACGACGCCGTCCGCCTCGTCTTCGAGTTCGGCAAAGCCTCGACGTCCCTGCTCCAGCGCCGCCTCCGCATCGGCTACGGCCGCGCCGCCCACCTCATCGATATGATGTACAACGACGGCCTCGTAGGCCCCGCCGACGGCTCGAAATCCCGCGAACTGCTTAAATCCCCAAGCTGGATCAGCGAAGTGGACGAAGTGGTGCGATGAGCTACCGTGCAGGGCTAAGTTGTTGACCAACTATCGACTGCGGATAAAAACTGTTTAAGGGTAAGTCTTGTTGCCTCACGACAACTGAACTCTTGCAAATTCGTCAGCCATACTACACCGATACCAAGCGTCTCCGCGAAATCTACCAACCACTCGTTGTGTACTGCTGGTCTTCTTTCTAAAACAAGACAAAGCCGCACATTCGGGTAATCCTGTCGGTGAAGATATCGGTATTCTAGCAGTTGACTGATCCCGCGCCGCACCTGGCTCCGCAAGGTGTTGTATGTACAGCTTTTCATCTCAAACATAAGGTACATACCACCCTTCTGTGCGAGCAAGTCGACATAAAGACTTTCTTTAACTAAGCATCCACTTTCCTTGCAAATGTCGGCCATCCGCTTTTCGAGTAAGAAGTGCTGTGCATTTGCACGCTCAAGAAGAGCGGGATTGGATATGATTGCCGTACCCGAGAGCGATTCGCGCTTGATAGGACTCGCCTTCACCCATTCGCGAAATCCACCGGCAACAGGGCCAAGCCTACCAAGCCCACTGCTGTATTGCGGTAGAAAATCAGCCGTAGTGTCTGCAAGCAAGGGACCCACTAATCCAGATATAATGCTGCGAGGCGCGTTCAGGAGGCCATGAATACCCCTTCGCAGTAGATCGGCTTGTGGAGCGTTAAGAAATCGTTGCCGATCCTCGGGAGAAGTTATATGCTGTGCAGCAATCTCGACCCCTTCCGAGAACCACATATCCAGTCTTGGAAATGCGGAGACGGTGTACGCGCTGTCGTCAGCAAGCAGTCCCGCATGTACGAGCATGCGCCGAAGATTCGTGAACGCCTTTCGGCCACCCACATCGGGAACAGTCGCAGTGGTCGAGGCGAAAGCGTCAATGTGCCATACACCATTCGAATCAGCTACTTCATTACAAATGAAATTACGGTATCGACTTTCTCTCAACATAAAGAGGAAGTACATTACCATCTTTACCCGATTGGTAAAGCTACCCTCTTGCTGAAGTAGCACTATCAACCGATCCCGCAAAATCAAACCATCATGTTCAAGCAGGTAGCGCTTCCGAGCAGTTGCAAATGTATCTGCCCCAAACCGCACCCTTAGAGTCTCGATACTTGTGTCTGATTCGATAGTTCGTAAGGATTCGTAGTGTTCTTGAAGCGTTATGTATTTTGTGAGCGATGAATCCGATGATGGCAGAGGGCTCGATGTCCGCATATTTCTCCACTTGCAAAAGCCGCGCATTACATAGTGACGCGTCCATGTCCCGTTCTGAGTCGTGTCTCACGTACCTTTGCCAGAGAAGCGCCGACACGTGCATTGACGATGTATATTCGATTTGTGACCATCCCAGACGAGACCACGCCGCACGAGGCCGTAGAAGACCTTCGCAACTTCATCTCTGAACGCCGGTTTGGTGCAATATTAGCCGATCCCCCCTGGCAGTTCAAAAACCGCACTGGGAAGATCGCTCCTGAACATCGTCGTCTATCACGTTACAGCACCCTTTCCCTGCGGGAGATCAAAGAGCTTCCTCTGGCTGTTGCCGCTGCTCCAGTGTGTCACCTCTACCTTTGGGTTCCCAATGCAATGCTTCCAAATGGGCTGGAAGTCATGAAGGCTTGGGGGTTTGAATACAAGAGCAACGTGATCTGGCACAAGATTCGCAAAGACGGTGGATCTGACGGACGTGGGGTGGGCTTCTACTTTCGTAATGTTACCGAGATTTTATTATTTGGGATTCGAGGCAAACACGCGAGAACACTTGCTCCTGGCCGAACTCAGGTGAACTATCTTTCGAGCCGCAAGCGCGAACACTCTCGTAAGCCAGACGAACAATATCTCCTTATTGAGTCGTGCAGCCCTGGTCCGTTCCTGGAGCTTTTTGCTCGCGGCAACCGTTCTAATTGGGCTTCATGGGGGAACCAATCACAGACATACTCTCCAGATTGGCCGACCTACAGCAACCATTCGCAATCTGAACCAAGCCTTTTCTCCAAATCGGTCCAGTAAATGAAACTGCTGGTCGAGTGCCCGACACTGGGCACAGTTTCACCGTACCTAGGGTCGGCGGAGCGGCAACCACATACCGGACGAAGAGTTCCTTAGACCCGAGGCGTTACGCCAACAGGCTCCCGCGAGAACACCGCACCCCCGGCCCAAAGTCCGCGCAAGCCGCCGCCCAGATCCGCTCCCGCGTCATCTCCAATCGAGCCAGATCGTTCCATGCTCCGGCTGAACGTCCTCGTTATCCATTCCATCGATCACGGCGGTCCACTGCGCCTCCAGCGACCGCATCGCCTCCAGCACCAGCCTCGCTTCCCAATCGATCATTCTTCAGGGTCGTCCACATGATCCCAGAATTCCCTTCTAGCCTTGTCGAAGTACGATGTGTACCAATCTGCCGGAACTTCCCACCGCTTAAGATATTGAGCTTGCTCCTCTTCGCTTAGAGCGTTGTAGTAGGGCTCCCAAATATAGACCTTCCACGGTTCACCAGCCTCCCGCCAGTGAAAATCCCATGGAGGAATGCCCGGGTACTCCACCCAGGGCGGACGAACCTCGCCGGGGAGAGGCTCGATGCCTTCGAGCGGTGAGGTAGGAACTTCTTTCTTCGGCCAAAAGCGCGAAAACCAACTCATTCGCCCCCATCCTCTTTACAGCCCAACTTGCCCCGAAGAATCCAGCCGTTCCGAAGATCAGCGACCCGACTGCGCCCGTAAGGATAGCTCCCGGCCAGTCTCGATGCCTAGCAAACCTCCCGCAGCACCCCCGATCTCGGCTCCCGCGCGAACCGGCCACCCCTGAGCCATCCCGCAACAAACAGCAACCAATACCCCGACCAGAAAACGCACGCAATCACTCCGCTCCCGATTGTATGCCGCGCGCCCCAACGATCGCGTATCCTGAACAAGGAGGCCAGCGATGACCATCACCCTTGAGATCAAACCCGAAGTCCAGGCCGAGCTCGCAGCCCTCCACCTGGCAGCCGCTGAACCTCGCGTGACCGCCTGCTTTCTCCTTGCCCCCACAGACTTGTCAAGCCCCCAGCGCACTGGAAAATGCATCTATCTTTTTTGAATGGAACAACTTAGCGCCGCTCACAAGTTTGTGCATAAGTTATGTGCCATTCGGTAGAATAGAGATAGTGGCAATAGCATCTCAGCCACTACTGCTAAACCGAACAGTCGCGGCTAACTGCATCGCTCTTACTGGTTCGGCGTCGTACCTGAAAGAGTCTGCATCCAGTGACAGGCTGCCGGGTGCCATCACAAGTGCATGCTATAAGTTGTTCATTCCAGATACTTTATTGATAAAGTATCTGGAATGAACAATTTGCAATAGGTGTGATCGCTAAGTCTTTTGTTTTGTTAGACCGAAGTCAAAATTTCCTAAATTCTAAAGTTCCAAAGCCAGCACAGGGTCCACAAACACCGACGGCCCCACCTGAAACCGCCGCTCCCCAATTTGCACAAACCCGCTCTTCTTATAGAAAGCCAACGCCCGCACATTGTCGGGATGCACCCCCAGCAGCAGCCGCCCCGCTCCCTGCTCCCGAGCCGCCGCAACCGCGAGTTCCATCATCCGCCGCCCCGCCCCGCCGCCATGGAAGCGCGAGAACAGGTAGATGCGCCGCAGCTCTAAATCCGCCTCCAGCGCCAGCCCCGCGGGGAACTCCGGCGCGGTCAGCAGAGCGTACCCCACCGGTCCTCCCCCGCCAGCTACCTCCGCCAGCCACGCCCGCGTCCTAGCATCTTCAAAGAAGGCCACATACGCCGTCTCCATATGCTTCGCCCGGCAGTGCGCCAGGATCGCCTCGCCCGGAATCAGCCCCGCGAACGCCTCCACAAAGGTCGCCGCCCCAATGACTGCCAACGCGAACGCATCGACCCGCCCACACTCCCGCACCACCACCTCGTCCATCCCCACAGCTTACCCCTGAACCCGCCTCGCCGAGTGCACCGCCACCACCCCTAACACACACACCACCGCCAGCAGTCCCACCCAAACCACCTCCGGGTGCCGCTCCGTTAAGGACTTCACCACCGAAGCCCGAGGCACATACCCAGGGTTCCGCTCCTCCGGCCCCAACCGCGCCACCGCCACATCGCTCCCCAGCGAGAACACCCTGGCAAAGTCGTACTGCGGAGCCTCCAGCGCATCGTCCCCATAGAAGAGCGTCAACGCCGAACCAGCCGCCTGCACCGGAAAGCACACCTTCCTCTGCCGCATCTCCAACCGCACCGCTGTCAAAGGTAGAGGCGCGTCATCGCCGTTCTCCACCTCGACCTCTACTTCCGCCTCCCCTTGCAGGTTCGATCCGAGCGTGACCGGCACATTCATCTGCTCTTGGTGGATCTGGCGACCAGCACGTGTGAGCTGAACACGTTCGATTGTGCCCCGCACCGTCTCATCAGGATCGTCGTTGGCGGCATGATCGTGGGGCCAGCTTGTTTCTCTGGCCGAGATACGGACGCTCCTGCTGAAACTGCCCGAGTACCCGGGCGTAAGCACGAAGCTCACCCGTTCGACGGGCACACGGGCGGGCAAGCGAAAGCTGGCGACCGTCGTTCGCCCTCGCTGCACCAGCGATGAGGCTTCCGCCACAGCCGTATACACCGTTTGCGCCTCGCGACTGGGCGGCACGGAAGCTCCTTGAACGACCACCTCGCTCCTGTTCGTCTGAACCGTTCTCGGCGCAGCCGAAACACTCATCTCCACGTGCAACACGGCAAACCGTGTCTCCGCCAAGTGCAGCACGGTGCTTCTAGCCAGATGTTGCTCCGAAAAGTCGAACAACGTGAAGCTTCCCAGCGAGGTGGGTATTCCGTTCACGGTGTTCGCGCCTGTAACCTTCGCTGTCGCGATGAAGTCGTGTCCGGCTAAGTCGAGGTCCACATCCGTGTAGGGACGGTCCGGCATCGCCAGGTCGAAGACGATCCGGTCGCCCCGTTTACCCAGGTTGAGCACCTTCGCCGCCATGCTTTCCTCATCCGCCGGCTGACTCTGCGTGATCGCATAGGGTATCTCGCGCGGACCTTCGCCGGCTGCCTCGCCATACAGCCGCACATCCTTCAAAGCCTCCGCGCTATGCGCGTATACGGCCCCATCGAGCGACGCACACGCCTGCCCTTTCGCAGCATCGGCCCTCACGGTCACGGTGCGCTCGTAGAGAAAGTGCTGCGGTTCGGGCGTTGGCGCGGTCTTTAAAGGATCATGCTCGCCCACCTGCCAGAGCAGCAGCACAAGCCATATCGCCTTCAAGGCAGCTCCTTTTCTACGGTCGTGGAAGACTCCTTCAAACCGAGCCAGTCTTTCTGATACGCAAAACTGACGCCCATCAGGAGCACCCCCAACCCAAGCAGGCTGGCCACGCGATACCCTTGGCTCAGGCTGGCAATGTCGTAGAGGAACGTCTTTGCGATGGTGAAGACCAGCAACGCCAGCCCCTGCCACCGCACGAACGCCGCCCGTCGCCAAAATCCAACCGCCAGCAGCATTGCGCTATAAGCCATCAGGAAGGCCGAGATCGCCAACGCCTCCTGCAACCGGTCGCTCGGCGCGATCACGCCATGTCGCCACAACGCGGCGATCTCCCGCACTCCCGATAGCACAGCCAACAGGTTGAACGCGACGACCGATGCGCCGCTCAACTGCGGCCAGACCGCATGCTCCGTGTCGCGATTCGCAAGCCGCAGCGCCACCCAAGCTACACACCCCAGCACTGCCATGCCAAGGACGGCGCTTCCTAGGTCCGCATGGGCAAACGGCGCCACGGGCTTGTAGCGCGTCACCGCAATCTCCCGCACGCACAGCAGTAGCGCCAGCAGGTCGACCGCGATCAACGCCGCCAGCAGCTCGCTCGGCTTACCCGGCCGCACTTGCCGATCCGCCAGCCAGGCCACGCCGGCGAACGCCGCAATTCCCACCAACGCCGTCCCCACATCGTGTTGGAAGAAGGCCCCTGGCATCCATGCCGAGTACCAATATCGAGATACGAACACCGCCACAAAGCCCGGCGCAA
This sequence comes from Acidobacteriaceae bacterium, assembly GCA_965277085.1. Taxonomy (GTDB): domain Bacteria; phylum Acidobacteriota; class Terriglobia; order Terriglobales; family Acidobacteriaceae; genus Edaphobacter. The sequence goes on along the minus strand of OZ255708.1, from coordinate 2,305,187 downwards.
GCGAGCCCATGGAAAGCCAGCGCAGCACCGCCGTCACGCTCAGAGGCTCTGCTTCCTCGTCCGCACCGACCCGCGTCGATGCCCAGAACAGCGCCACGCCCTCCACCAGCCAGGCCACCGTAATCCATCGCCCGCTCGCCTTGAGCGGGATTGCAATGGTCAGGAACACCACCGCCAGCGATAGATGTACCGCCGACACCGCCCGCCGCTGCGGCAGCCGCATCAACCCCAGATACGCCGCCGCCAGCAGGAGCATTAACCACGGCAGCCAGTCGTGATGGTGTGCGTCCTGCAACACCGAGTACGTTCCCAACGCAACGAAGGCCGCCGCGCCCAAGGGAAGCAGCACGTCTTGCAGCGGCGCTTCTGCCCGCTTCCGCTCCTCCACGCCAAGCGAAGTCGTCACAAACACGGCCCAGAAGAGCAGGAGGAACAGCGCCGTCACGCCAAGCGCATCCGCCGCGTACCAGCTCACATACCAGCCGATGAAGTAGAGCACCGTAGCCGGAAATGTCCCCAGCAGCAGCCGCGGCCAGTGTTTCAACCGGATGAGCGCGACCGTCGCCGCGTCGATGGCCAGCACATACGTGAAGACGAAGATCTCGTGGTTGCCTCCGGTCGAGAGCAGCACCGGCGTGAGAAATCCGCCGATCAGCGCGTACGCCGCTAGCAGCTCCGCATCCTGCGACCAAGCCATAAACGCGTTCCACGCCGTCACAAGGATCATCGCCGCGAGCGCTGCGGAGGCAGGCAGCAGATGGAAGAGCTGGAACGCCGCCCAAAGCGAGAGATACAGCACACCTGAGCCGACCGCCTTCAACGAGTACGAGAACGCCAACATACCCTGTCGCCGGAACCGCTCAGACCAAAGCACCAGCCCCGCGCCCGCCGCAAGACCGATCAGCACCCGCGCCACAGGCCCGAGCAAGCCGTTATCGATGGCCAGTTTCAGCCCATAGGCCGTCCCAATCAGCAACGCGACGATGGCAATCCGGTTGAAGATCTGGGAACCCAGCCGGCTCTCCAGCGAGGCGCGCGGTGCGGGCGGCATCCCCACGGCTAATACGGGCAGATCGAAGCCTTGTGGAGGCGGAGGAGGAGCAGTCACACCATCCGGGTGCCCCATCTTCGCCACAGTTTCATCGTGGCTAAGGTGGGTTCGGGCGGCGGCGCCCCCAACTCCGCGCAACTCCGCCACCTCCCGCTCCAGCCGATCCACTCGCTCCCGCAGCCGCGCAAGCTCATCCGGCCCAACGTTCATCGCGTCCAAACTCATCGTCCTAACTCTACCCGCTGCCGCGTCGCCGCGAAACGCCTCCTCCGTAACTCGCTAAAATGAAGGGATGAGCGAAGCCCATCACGACAACAAAATCCACGATCTCCTCGTCATTGGAGCTGGACCCACGGGAATGGCCTGCGCGATCGCGGCGCAGCGCGCCGGGCTATCGGCGCTGTTGGTCGACAAGGGCTGCCTTACCAACTCGCTCTTCCACTACCCCGCGCACATGACCTTCTTCACCACGCCGGAGCTGCTCGAGATTGGCGATATGCCGTTCTCCAGCCCCAACCAGAAACCCACCCGGTCTGAGGCTCTCGAATACTACCGCAAAGTCGCCGAGCACTACGCCCTCGACATCCGCCAGTACGAGACAGTGCATTCTGTGAGCGGCTCCGACGGCGACTTCCGCGTCCACACCACCGACCGCTTCGACCGCGCCATCACCCACCGGGCGAAGAAGCTGGTCGTCGCCACCGGCTACTACGACCTGCCAAACTATCTCAACATCCCCGGCGAAGATCTCTCCAAAGTTAAGCACTACTACTACGAGCCCCACCCCTTCTTCGGACTCAACGTGCTGGTGATTGGCGGCAAGAACTCGGCCGCCATCGCCGCGCTCGACCTATGGCGGCACGGCGCGCGCGTGACGCTCGTCCATCGCGGGCCTGAGATGCACCGTCACGTTAAATATTGGATTCTGCCGGACATCATTAACCGCATCAAGAACGGGGAGGTCACCGCGTTCTTCAACTCCACGGTCGAGTCGATCACCGAAGACACCGTGACCCTCGCGACGCCCGAGGGTAAAAAGACCTTGCCGAACCACTTCGTCTTTGCGCTTACCGGATACCACCCGGACTTCACGTTCATTGAGCGACTCGGCGTCCGGCTTGACGAGTCAAACGACCGCTGCCCCGTCTGCGATCCCGCCACGCTCGAATCGAATGTCCCCGGCATCTATCTCGCCGGCGTCATCGTCGCCGGCGAACGCACCAATGAGATCTTCATCGAGAACGGGCGATTTCACGGCAAGCTCATCGCCGATGACCTCTGCGCGAAGCTCGCCGCCGTCCCTCAGATGGCATAGCTGTGCCACATTTGGCAGTCCTGTGTGCTACGCTTCACGTATGCCGACAAAGCGTGCTACCGCCACTCCCCATCAAACCAGGGTAGTCGAGATGCTCTCACTGGCCGAGTCCAAAGGCCTTCTCTCCGGCGCGCGCACCCAGGTTGTTCGCGCTCGGATGCCTAGCCAACTTGTAGCACAGGCTAAACGCCGGACTGGGATTGAATCGGACTCCAAATTGCTCGAAGCCGCCTTAGCGAACATCGCAGTCGCTGACGACTATGCGGAGTGGCTGCACAGCCAGCGTGGCTCCATCAGCTCTGATCTCGATCTTGAGTTCTGACACGGGCATCTATCGCGCACTGCGACAAACCAAACCGCAGAAACACTCCGATCGTCTCTATCCGCGCGACCGCTCCGCACTGCCTTACATCGAGCACTCCAGAGCATTGCCGCCACTACTGCTCGACACCACCGTTTATATCGATCAATTGAACGGTCGACTCTCTTCGGCGGTGGACACGGATCTTCGATCCGCTTCTTTATGGCACTCCACGGTGACCGAATGTGAATTGGTTACATTGACAGGCTTACTTGATCCGTCGCACCCAGATACGTCCACAGTGCTCAAGCAGGTGATAGCCAGCGTCGAACGCCGCCCTCCGCATCGCATTGTCAACCCAGACCTGACGGCTTGGCGCGAGGCCGGAATTTTGGCCGGACTTCTAGCACGCCTTCAGCAGTACGGCAAAGCGGAACGTCGCCGTGCCTTGAACGATGCTCTCATCTTTGTCTCGGCTGCTAATGCCGGATTGACCGTGCTCACGCGCAATGTTGCTGACTACGATCTGCTGATGCAACTCGCGCCACGCGGGAAGGTCCTTTTCTACGACCTGGCGTCCTGACAGGTGATTTATGTCCCCTTTCTACGGGATCTGCGCTTTCAGCCATAACACCTTAGTGTCGCGTCAGCGATCCCGTACCACTATCCGGCCCGCAAGGCCCTGTCAACGCCCAATTCGTGGCCGTCAAGGTCAGCCCATCCGTTGAGAAGGTCCCGCTCGCCGTCACGCTGTTGGTCGTCACCGAATCTATATAGGTCAGGCTGAAGCTCCCGCCCGTCACCTGGGAGTTCGCGATGCTAACCGGGCTGTTGAAGCAGGCGTTGTTCGGGAAGGTGGCCGTCCCGCTCAGCTGAAAGTTGCCACTAGGGTCTGAAGCCGGGTTCTGCGTGAGCGTCGCGGCGATTGAAATCACCTGCCCATTGGCGTCTGAAAAGCCGCCAGTAAAGGTTCCGGTGACTGGGCTGTAGGCGTTGGCGACAGCCATAGCAGGCGCGGCAAACGCACAGCTTCCGCCCACCACTGTATACGTCGCACCGCCGAGTGACCGACCATCCGCCGCCAATGTTCCCGCGATCTTCACCGTTCCGCCCGCGAGCGCGCCTGTAAGCGTGACCGCGTTTGCAGCACTGGCCGAGCCCGTCAGTTCCACAGACGTTGTCGGCGCAACGCAGTCGCCATTTGAGCGTGAGTGCATTACACCGCGTATCGCGCCGCTCGAACCTGACAACTCTCCCGTCAACACCGGCAGCCGCACCGCGCTCGCATCCGCGGAAGCGATTTGCCAGTTGCCGCTGACCGGCACCGCGCTGGCCACCGGAGCGGGAAGCACGCTAACCGAACAGCCTACCAAACTGAAACAAGCGAGGAGCGAGAGAATAACCTCGCGGCGGAAGCAAGACATAGGCATAACAACTCCGGGACCCGATAGAGCGCAACTCACCACAGTATGCTTCGCCTGGCACCGCGAAAGGCCATAACGAAACTGTAAAAACGTGTTCCCGTCCCAAAGCGGAACTTCCGATTCGCACATCCTCGCTAAATCAGAGATAATGGCCGCCTCAAACAAAGCACCACACCGCACGCGCTGAACACACAAGGAGAACGCAGTCTATGCACGCATCAAGCTTCCTGGCCGTCGCTCTGCAACAAGCACTCCCGGCCACCAGCTCGGCCACCAGCAACACTGACGACGGACGCCTTTATCTCTGGATCGCCATCGCCGTCGCTCTCCTCGCCCTGGCCTTCGCCTTCTTCCTCGCCCGCCAGGTCATCGGCTCCGACGCCGGAACACCCGATATGCAGGCCATCTCAAATGCCATCCGCGAAGGGGCCGAAGCCTTCCTGAAGCGCCAGTACCAGACCATCGCCATTATCGCCGCCGTGCTGGCCATCGTCGTGTTTGTGGGCTACCGCGTCTCGCCGCGCACCGCGCCCTATGCCGCGAAGACCGTCATCAGCTTTCTCGTAGGCGCGGTCTGTTCCGGCCTGGCCGGGTTTACGGGGATGTACTGCTCCATCCGCGCCAACATCCGTACCGCCTCGGCCGCCCGCACCTCGCTCGACCGCGCCCTCAAGATGGCCCTGCGCGGCGGTGCCGTCACCGGTCTGGTGGTCGTCGCTCTCTCGCTTTTGGGCGTCGCCTCCCTCTTCCTCGTCTTCGGCGGCCTCAACGAGCCGCGCGGCGTACCCTACCAGCTGGTCGGCTTCGGCTTCGGAGCCTCGCTCGTCGCCCTCTTTGCCCAGCTCGGCGGCGGCATCTACACCAAAGCGGCAGACGTCGGCGCGGACCTAGTCGGCAAAGTCGAAGCCGGCATCCCCGAAGACGACCCCCGCAACCCCGCCGTCATCGCCGATCTCGTGGGCGACAACGTGGGCGACTGCGCCGGCCGCGGAGCCGACATCTTTGAATCCACCGCTGCCGAAAACGTTGGCGCCATGATCCTTGGCGCGGCCCTCTTCCCGGTCTTCGGCCTCAAAGGCATCCTCTTTCCGCTCATCGTCTTAGCGATCAACCTCATCGCCTCGATCGTCGGCGTCTTCGTCGTCTCCACCAACGAGCACGAAGATCCCATGTCCGCTCTAAACCGCGGCTTCTACGTGACGTCTGGGCTAGCTCTTCTCGGCTTCGCCGCAGCGATCCATTTCATGCTCGGCGGCCCCGGCGTCCAGCCTCTCTGGCTGCTGATGTGCGGCGTCACCGGTCTCGTCACTGCCTTCCTCTTCGTCTGGATCACCCAGTACTACACCGAGGCCAAGTACCGCCCGGTCCAATCCATCGTCAAAGCGTCGCTCACCGGTCCCGCCACCAACATCATCTCCGGCCTAGCTGTTGGCATGGAGACTCCCGCCATGCCCGTCGTCGTCATCTCCGCCGCGCTGCTGCTCAGCTACTACTTCGGCGTGCAAGGCTTGGCCGGTGTGGCGGGCGTCAGCGACTACGCTAAAGGCATCTACGGCACCGCTATCGCCACCATGGGGATGCTCTCCTGCGCCGCCTACATCCTCGCTATGGACACCTTCGGGCCCATCACGGACAACGCCGGCGGCATCATCGAGATGTCCAACCAGGACGAGAGTATCCGCGACCGCACCGACAAGCTCGACTCCGCCGGCAACACCACCAAGGCCCTCACCAAGGGCTACGCTGTTGGTTCCGCCTCGCTCGCGGCGTTCCTCCTCTTCTCCGCGTATCTTGAAGAAATTCGCACCATCGTCGAGCAGAAAGTCGCCGTTGCCGGTGGCTTTATGCCCCACGGCTGGACCTTCACCGAGGTCAATCTCGCCGAGGTACCCGTCTTCGTCGGCGCATTGCTCGGGGCCATGCTCACCTATCTCTTCAGCTCACTTGCCATCAAAGCCGTCGGCCGCACCGCGCAGATGGTCGTGCAGGATGTCCGCGACCAGTTCCGCGAGAACCCCGGCATCATGGCGGGCACCTCGAAGCCGGACTACGCCCGCTGCGTCTCGATCGTCACCGGCGCGGCGTTGAAGGAGATGGTGCTTCCTGGTCTGCTCGCCGTCGGCCTGCCCGTTGCCGTCGGCCTCATCTTCCGCAACTTCAGCCCCAGCTACCGCGCGGTCGCCGACATCGTCGGGCCAGGGATTCGCCTTGCCGTCCCTTCGATCAACGGCGTTGCCGTCAACCTCGCCGGTGCCAAAGCCGTTGCCGGTCTGCTCATGGTCGGCACCATCTCAGGCGTTCTGCTCGCCATGCTGATGAACAACGGCGGCGGTGCCTGGGACAACGCCAAGAAGTACATCGAAACTGGACAGTACGGCGGCAAGAAATCAGACGCTCACAAGGCTGCTGTAGTCGGTGATACCGTAGGCGATCCCTTCAAGGACACCGCCGGTCCGAGCCTCCACGTCCTCATCAAACTTCTCGCCACTATTACCTTGGTGTTGGCTCCCCTATTCGTCTAGGTTCATCCGGACGATGCGTGCCCACGTCTCGACCCTGAGACGTGGGTTTCACGCTTTAGCGGAGTCCGACCGTCTGGAACGGCAACCCTGTGGCGGGTGAATGATCCACAAGGGCATCCACATTCGTCCTGACCGAAATCCCGGCTGCCGCCGCATCCCCCACAGCCACATTCCACCCATCCACAACCACCACCGCGTCCTTGCCGTTAAGCAGCCTGGTATCGGCCTCAATAGTGATTGTTTTTGTCTCCCCGCCGGCTAGCGAAACGTAGTTCCCGCTGTAATAAGCCGGAAGCACACGCTCGCCCGTAGTCATTCGAAGCTGAAGGTGGGTCATGAGCGCGATGCTCTTCGTGGCATTATGCAGCGTTACGGTCACAGTAGTTTGACCCGCGCTATCCCGCCGTGAGACTAGCGCGTCCAACGTGACCCGCGGCATCGTATCCAACTCGGTAAGATCGTCTTTCCGTTCCGGCGGCGCTCGCCAGTAAAAATTATCCGAAAGCACCTTGCCACTTGCATCATCTAATATAAGTTGCAGGAAATAGGTTGAAGATACATGCGCTGGAACATCCAGTAAGCCTAGATCGACCACAGCATCCGCCGGAGCCACCACAGGATAGTCCCTCGTCCCAGCCGCCGACCCATCCAGGTTATAGATGGCGACATGCGCCGTCGCACCCGCTAGAGGCTCCGACCGATTATTCACAACCTCTAACTGCCCATTCGCTTCGTTGAACTGAATATGAACCAACTCAGACGCGCTCTTCACCGCAAATAACGACGAGTTAGGCTCAAGATCGTAGTGGTAGAGCTGCCACACAAAACTAGGCTGCGCCGGATGACTCATCCAGGTCAGTATCCCGGTTGTCGGCTTGAACAACTGCGCATTGCGCCCCTCGTACATCGCCCGAAACGCCTCATAGTTCATCATCTGCGACTTGCGCACAAAATCCGCCAGGTTAGCAATCTTTCCATAACGGGAAGCGAGCACCGACGGGTATACATCGCCTCCCTGCGCCCCCTTGGTAAAGTCGTGCTCCGCCCAGTCGTCCGTGATCGTCTCCCAATCCTTCTCCGGCATCATGCCCTTGATCGACTCAAGCGTCGGCACCGACATGCTACCCGTCTCTGTCTTGAACGCCGCATCCATCTTGTAGAACTCGCGAGGCTCCCGCCATCGATACGGCCCATGTGACGTCACACCGCGGCCTTCTGTGGAACTAGGCTGATATAACCGCACCGGCTCCAGCTCCGCCATCAACACCCGCAACTTGTCGTCGATTTCTTTAGGCGGATACCCCTCGTTCCGCGCGCACCAGACCGCAATCGAAGGATGGTTGCGGAACCGCACTATCTTGTCCCGTACATTGGCCATGTAGGTCGCCAGGTCCGTCGGATTGGGGCCATCAGACGGGTTAGGCTGGAATAACTCGTCCCAGATTAAAATCCCGTACTTATCGCATAGGTCGTAAAAGTCCTGGCCCGTACTCTGGCCCACCCAATTGCGAATCATATTCAAGTTCGCAATCTGATGCATCCGTATCTCAGCTTCAAGCCGTTCGCGGGGAATGCGCTTCAATCCATCGTCCAACCCCCAATTTCCTCCACGAATAAATACCCGTACCCCGTTCACCGAGATCGTCAAGCTATCGGAGTCCGGCACCGCATAGGTGATCTTCCGCACTCCAAAACTTACATCCTTGGTATCCGAAGTTTTCCCTGCCACCTCGAAGCTAAGCCGCAAGTTATATAGATTGTGCGGCCCATACCCGTTCGGCCACCACAGCTTCGGCTGTGTCATGTGCAGCGCCGGCGTATTCTTAGCATCCAGACTCATCACCTGCGAACTATGCGGCGCAAGCTCTACTTCGCGCTCAAAACTAACCTGCTCCGCCCGCCCTCGCAGCACGCCTTTCACGGGCTTGTCCGTGATGTTTTCAAGCGTTGTCTGCACCGCCAGATCCGCCGTATCCGTACGCGGCAGCGGCAGATCGGTCGTCACGAGCGGGTCTTTGATTCGCACCGGTCCGCTCGTCGAGAGATACACTTTTTGCCAGATCCCCGCGTCTCGATCGCGAATCGCCGGCAGCCAGTCCCACCCAATAGTCGAGAGGAAGGTTGGCCCGTCGATGGCCGTCTCGCCTCCGTTCAGCCCCATCCCATTCCGGAGCGTATGCTCATGCGATATCCCTGGATGCGGTTGCGGTTTCACCAACACCGCAATCACCGCCTTCCGTCCCGGCTTGACGTTGTACGTTACATCGAACGTCCCGCGCACAAACGCACCGAGCATCGTTCCCACCTCGGTACCGTTGACCCACACGCGCGCCGAGTAGTTCACGCCGTCGAAGTTCAACCAGACGTGTCGCCCGGCGAACGAAGATGGAACCACCATCTCCGCTCGATACCAGTACGCGCCGCGCGCCAGGCTCTCCGGAATAATCTCGGGCCGGTTGTTCTCCCCGTACAGCGGCTCGGGATAGACATGATTGTCTACGAGCGTCGTCAGCACCGTTCCCGGTACCGTCGCCCGATACCATCCCGCAGCGTCGAACTCGGCCGCTGAGACCACTTCTCCCGCCTGCGGAACCTTAGCCGCATCTTGCAACGTCCACCCGGTCACTATCAATGGAGCCGTCGTCGCCGCACTCTTAGTTGTTGCACCAACGCCCGGCGCACAAAGCACCCAACTCAACACGACCCCCACCACCATCGCCACAGTACGTCTCACGGATTGTCCTCACTCGCTTCACGAAGCAACAGCAAGTCTATCGGATCAACGCCTCGGCTGAAATCACCCAATTACGCGCAGCAGAAACCCTCGTATCCCCACCCAAGTCAGCAGCACCAGAAAGAAAGTCAGCATCAGCAGGATCATCGCCGGAGGCATATGCGGCAACCCCGGCGTCAGCGAAGCCCGCAGCCCCTCGCTCATATACACAATCGGGTTGACCAGCACGCCAAACTGTAGCCAGCGAATATGCGTCAGCGCCGCCCACGGGTAATAGACACATCCCAGAAACGTGATCGGGATCACCACCACGCCAAAGATCAGCCCAATCTGCTGCGGCTTCACAGCGGTGCCAATTGTTAGCCCCAACGCCCCCGCAGTCAGCGTCGACAGCACCAGCACTGCCGCCAGAAACCACCAGCTCGTAACGTGTGTCTGCGCGTGCGCCGTTGGCACGTAGTACGCCAGCGGGTACACAATCCCCGCCGCCAGCACACCCTGCATCGCCGAAAACACGATCTTCTCGACCGCGACCGCCGCCACTGGCAGCGGACACATCACCCGGTCGTCGATCTCGCGCGTCACCCCGAAATCCGCCGCCAGCGGCAACGCCACCGCCGCGATCCCCGAAAACATAATCGCCACCGCCATGAGCCCCGGCAGCAGCACGGTCGCGAACGCCGCGCCTCCACCCGCCATCGAAGCCGTTGGGTTCGCGGCCGCCGCCGGTCCGCTAAGGTGCGGGATTACGTACGTGAACACAAAAAGAAACAGCAGCGGGTTCATGCAGACTCGCACCGCGAATGGAAAAAGTTCACGCCGCAGCACATAGAGATCCCGCACGAACAGACCCACAAACGCCCGCGTGTACTGTACCCCTTTAGAAGCTGCCGCCGGTCTTCCAACTGCCATTGTTCCCAATACAATCTCCCTTATTCCCGCAAGTCGCGGCCCGTGAGCTTGATAAACACGGTCTCGAGGCTCGTCTCGGTGATGGTCAGATCGCGCAGGCCAAACGGACCCGCCGCCACCACAATCTCTGCCAGCAGCCCGTCCGCTCCATGCGCGAAAACCCGGACTCCTGTCTCTTGCGTCTCCACGTTCGTCACACCCTGCAAGGCTTCCAATTTTGCAACCAAGTCCGGCACATTTCCGATGCCACTCAGTTCCAATTCATAAATCTTCTGCGCCCCGATCGAAGCCTTAAGCGCCGCTGGCGTATCCTCCACCAGAATCTTGCCATGGTCGATGATCGCCACCCGGTCGCACAGCTCATCCGCCTCCTCCATGTAGTGCGTCGTCAGCACCACCGTGATCCCTTCCTCGCGCAGCCCGCGCACCGCCTCCCACATCGCGATTCTGCTCTGCGGATCGAGGCCCGCGCTCGGCTCGTCGAGAAACAGCACCTTCGGCCGGTGCGCGATGGCCCGCGCAATCTGCACCCGCTGCGCTAAGCCGCCCGAGAGCTGCGAAGGGTACGCCCCTGCACGCTCCGTCAGATGAAATTGCGCCAGTAACTGCTCCGTCCGCGCCTTCGCCTCCGCGCGCGAGAAGCCGAAGTAGCTGCAATGAAACCCGATATTCTCAGCGATCGTGCAAGCCCGGTCTAGCGTGTTGTACTGCGGCACCACGCCGATGTGCACCCTCGCCAAGGCCGGATTCGCCACCACATCCACGCCCGCGATCCGTACCACGCCCGAGGTCGGCAGCGCCCGTGTCGTACACACGCTGATGGTCGTCGTCTTGCCCGCGCCATTTGGCCCTAAGAGCCCGAACAACTCTCCCGGCTGCACGCTCAGGTCGATGCCATCCACCGCGACCACGCGCTGCTTGCCCTCGTACACCTTCTTCAGCCCTGCAATCTCAACAATCACCGCGTCTCCCACGCTCGATTATAGGCATCGCGCTACCGCCGCCTTGCGGCCTGTCAAACGTAAAAGCCATATCCTTGGAAACGAGGAAGGGTTACCATGGGTTATGTCCAAAGGTTGGGAGAGCAAGTCCGTGGAAGAGCAACAAGCAGAGCGCCAAGATCCGACCGCGTCCGACATCCGCGCCAGCGCGCAAACAGGCGCGCTCGACGAAGCCAACCGCAAGCGTCAGCGTCAAGCCCTCGAAATGCAGCGCGAACGCGTGCTCTCCGAGCGAACATCAAGTCCGCACCGCCGCTCCGCGCTCACCAATGCGCTTGCAGACATTGAAGAGAAGCTGGTTGAACTCGGCTGGTCCATCCACCTCTAGCTCTTGCGGTTCAGCATAACCGAGTTCGCCTGATCGATCGAAGTCAGCAGGATGTTGTGAACGTTGACGTGCGCCGGCCGTGATGCTGCCCAGACAATTGCCTCCGCTACATCCTCTGCCCGCAGCGGTGTCAATCCCGCATACACCTTCGACGCCTTCTCCGCGTCACCATGAAAACGTACGTTGCTGAAATCCGTCTCCACCATTCCCGGATCAACCGACGTCACACGCACCGGCGTTCCCATCAGGTCCAGCTTCAAGCCCTCGCTCAACGCCTTCTCCGCTGCCTTCGTCGCGCAATAGACCGCGCCGTTGGTATAGGTCATATAGCCCGCCGTCGATCCCAAACTGATGACGTGTCCCTGTCCACGAGCTACCATGTCCGGCACCACCGCGCGCGTCACGTACAGCAGCCCTTTCACGTTGGTGTCGATCATTTCTTCCCAGTTCTCGGGATCGTCCTCATACACCTTGGCCAGCCCTCTGCTCAGTCCCGCATTGTTGACCAGCACGTCGATCTCGTTCCACCCCGCGGGCAGCTCCACAAACGCTGCCTCCACCGCGCCCCGGCTCCGCACATCCAGCCCAAACGTATGAACATCCGGTGCTCCCGTAGCCAGCAATGACTCGCGCATCGTCTCCAGCCGCTCTACCCTTCGCGCGCAGAGCAGAAGCCTCGCGCCGCACTGTGCAAATGCCCGCGCCGTCGCCTCCCCGATCCCCGAACTCGCGCCGGTCACCAGCACCGTCTTCCCTGCCAGACTCTTCATCTCTCCCTTATATCCAAAAACAACGAGGACCGCACATTTCCGTGCGGCCCTCGTCTCCATAGTTGCCATTCCAAAGGGAATTTGCCCTTGCTCTTACCCTACTGCTGCGACGAGTCAGGCGCGCTCTGCTGCACCCCAATTGCGTCGCCCGATACCACCAGGTTCACGCGCCGGTTCTGCGCCCGCCCCTGGGCCGTGCTGTTGTCCGCGACCGGATGCGTCTTGCCGTAGCCGGTCGCCGAGATGTTGGCCGCCGGAACACCCTGCGAAACCAGGAAGTCCTGCACTGCGCCCGCACGGTTCTCCGACAGTTTCTGATTCAATTCATCGCTGCCAACTGAGTCCGTATAGCCCTCAACTTGCAGCTTTAGTCCCGGATACGCCTGGAGAATGCCCGCCACCTTCGCAAGGCTCACCTTAGTGTCTGTCTTCAACGTGTATTTGCCCGTATCGAACAGCACATCCGACATATTCACAATCAAGCCACGCGCGCTTTCGCTTGTGGCCAGCACGCTGTTGAGCTGGCTTCGGAGTTTCTCACGAATCGCATTGGCGTCGTCCGCGCTCTTATTAGCCTGCGCCGCATTGGCGCGAGCTTCAGCAGCAGCCGCTTCGGCACGGGCCCGCTCAGCGTCGGCTTGGGCCTTCGCGGCCTGAGCACGCTCCGTCTCAAGCTGTGCCTGCTGCGCCTGCATCTGCGACTGCTGCGCGTCGGCCTGCGCCTGTTGCTTCGCCAGTTCGGCATTCAGCTGCCGTTCATCAGCCTGTTTGCGCAGCGTACTGATGCGCGCATCCTCCGCCCGCTGGACGGCCTGCCGCGCGAATGTGATCTCCATCTTGCGATCGCCGTGCTTGTTGGCGTCAATGTCGCTCGCGTTGCGCAGGTCCTGCGCGGCCTCACGCATAATGTCCGCTGCATACTTGTCCGCGCCCGCCGCCTTGGCGATGCGAATGGCGTTCTCTGCCTCGTAGAACTCCAGGGGCGACTTCTCGTTGCGCGTGATCGGATCGGAGATCGTCTTCGAGCCATCCGTAAACGCGTAAAGCCCGCGAGGCAGCAAGGTGTAATGCGCGTTAACCTTCTCAAGCACGCCCGTCGTCTGGTCGTTGATGATCACGTTTTGCAACACCACCACATCGCTCGGGTTGGTGACGGAAAAGTAAGGCTCCGCGGTCACGATCATGCCGAAGGACTGCAAGGCTGTCGTTACGTGGATATTGTTCTTCGTTCCGGCAGGCAGTACCTCTCCCAGGTTCTGAGGACGGCCATCGGGCGAGATCGCCCACAGCACATAAGTCAGGTACTCCGGGCCGAAACCGTTCGCCGGAGTCAGCCCCTTGAACTCGGCGTCGATCGTAATGCCACCGCGCTCACTCGTGACTTTGGCCTCCCCCTTGGCGGCGGGTAGCAGTGCAGTTCCCTGGAAGGCAATACGGGTCGATCCACTGCGGTGCAGATAATTGACCGCGTCCAGATCCCGCTGAACGACCTTGACTTGATAGATATAGATACCGTCCCGCTGTTGCATCGCCCCGGTCTGGCCAGAAGAGGTCGGGTTAGGCTCTTGCGAAAGCACCGGAGTGGCAAACTCCATCGAAAAGCCCGCAAAACACAGAACCGGAAGGAACGCGGCTGTAAAAAGATTTTTGTTACGTTTCATGAATTTCTCCGTTGTCGAATGAGCATCTTGGCAAGGCTTAGACGTGTCGCCGCGCTTGCGTGTTACTCATGCGATGCCAACGGTACCTCCAAAGGGTGTCCAGAACGCAAAAAGGTAAACACTGCTCGATGTAGCGTGCCTTTATGGTCCTTCCTCCGCTCGCCTATGCGCTGTGCTGATGCTGTGGTGCCTGCCGCTGCACAAAATGGTACGGCGGCCACGGTCCCGACAGCTGCATGCTGCACTCCTTCATCTGTACCGTCGCGGACGAATACTTATTTTGATACCGCTCCACCGTTTTGTGGTCGATCAGATGCGCAATGTCCAGCAGCATCTTGCCCGAATCCATCCGTTTGCAGCTCACCTCTTCGGCAATCGGCAGAAACATCCGGTGCATCTGGACCGAAAGCGCTCTCGCTTTTGACTGCCGCTCCCGCTGCCGGCTCGCGCTCTCTCGCAAACTGCTCAGGTACTGTTGCCCCACCGTCATGTCACGCAGAGCGTTGCCCGGACAGGTATCGTCCACCAGAACCTTGAGGTGCATCTCGGCCTTGCCCCGCAGCCGCTCCACATTGGCCACGAAGTGCCGCTGGTTGGACCGGACCGACCGTCGCAACGCATCGTCGTCGGCGAAGGTGGTGTTGAAGCGAAAGGGGAGCACGGTAGAGTGCCGGAAACACTCCGCAATCACCCGCGCATGGTCTTTAGCCGCTTGCTGCCCCACCTCGGCCACTTCGTCCAGGCTATGTTCGGAAACAATAACCGCCAGCTCACCGGTGGGAAATAGAAACGTCTGATGATCCAGAATGCCGTTGACCCCAACGAGCGGGGTCGGACGGCGATGCCGGCTGAGTTCGGGGAAGGCCTGCCGTTCCGCGATACAATACGCGTACCATGCCATCGTTCTTTCTCCAGGGCATAACTATTCCATAGCCGCATGGGGCGGCTGTTTTGGACCACGAGTGTTTTGGGGACCGTTACTGTAAAACCTTTACTCTCGGCCTTCCACGCGGCAAAGCGCAAATGTCGAGTGCGAAACGGATAGTATGCCTAATTTGGAACGATGGTCAATACATTCTTTTTCACGCCCAGGTAACCGCGGTATCCCGCACGTAAATGACTCAAGGTACGCTCGTTCAGTGTCGACCGCTCTTCCGTTACACCCTCCAACCTTAAGCTCACGTTACTGACAAGGCCGGTCTGCGGTACGCTTATCCCATGTCTTTATCGCAATCGAAGAACGCGGCCGTTCGGCGCGCAAGGGAGAGCTTCACGCTTATCCTAATCCTCACTCTCGCATGCGCCGCCAACCGCGCCGGCGCGCAAACCAAACACGAGCCAGATCTGCTTATCTTCAAGAACGGCGACCAACTCACCGGCACTCTCGTACGCGGCACCGGCAACTCCATCGTCTTCAAAAGCGATATGGCCGGTGAGATCACCGTCTCGCTCGACAACGTCCGCGAACTACGCACACAGGCGAACTTCGCCGTCATCCCTAAAGGCGTCCCGATGACGCCCAGCCGCGCCCAGGACCTCATCCACCCGGGCACCCTCGCCTACAGAGACGCCACGGTCGAGGTCACGCCAGCCACCGGCGTCAGTTCCTCCCTCCCCGTGACTATTCCCGAGGCAAACGTTGCCTTCATCATTGACCAGTCCACCTTCGACCGGGAGCTGCGCCGCCACAGCCCGCTCAGCGGCTGGCAAGGCTCCGCGACCGCCGGGGCCACCGACGTTCAAGCCACCAGCTACGGTCCCACCTTCACCGCTGGCCTGAACCTCGTTCGCGCGATGCCGGGAGTCGCCTTCCTCCCGCCGCACGACAAGACCGTCTTCAATCTCAACGAAGCATACGGCAAGCTCACCCAGCCTTTTATTCCACAACCCGCACCCCCCGCCAAACCGATCCCCGACAGCGTCGCTAAAACTAGCATCTTCCATGCCGATCTCGAGTACGACCGCTACATCAGCCCGCGCTTCTACGCCCTCGGCGACCTCGCCTTCGACCACAACTTTGCGCAGGGCCTTCATCTCCAACAGGTCTACGGCGGAGGCTTCGGCTGGACGCCCATGCAACGGCCCAACCAGCAGCTCGACCTCAAGGTCGATGTCCACTACCTCAAGCAGCAGTTCAACTCCTCGCTCGCCAGCCAGAACCAGGACCTCATCGGCTCCACCTTTTCCGAGACGTACCGCCGCAATCTCCCCGGCAAACTTCTGCTCACCGAGTCTGGCAACGTCCTTCCCGCCTGGAACAACCCCAACGCTTACTCGGCCAACGGGAACATCAATCTCGCCCTGCCCACGTTCCATAGGCTGACGGTCAACTTCGGCGCGTCCGACAACTTTATCAACGACCCGCCTCTTGGCTTTCAGAAGAACAGCTTCCAGTTCACCACCAACCTCGGCTACATCTTCTAGCCCGACGGCGCAGTCAATCCTTGTTTGTCATCCCGAGGGAAATCTTCGTTTATCTTCCCTCCTTACCCTCAAAGTAAGTCCGCACTTATCCCGTCATCCGCCTGATCGGTGTTAAGCCTTCCCCTCCACCAAACTCCGGTACAACGCAATCGTCTGATCTGCAATCGCAGACCATGCAAACTTCTCCTCCACCCGCTTCCTTCCCGCCTCCCCAAACCGTCTCGCTTTCTCCGGATCGGCCAGCAGCGCGTTCACTTTCTCCGCCAAGTCCTTTGAGAATCGAGCCGGTTGGCTCGGAAACGTCGTTACCTCATCCGCATCGAACGGCACCAGATGCCCCGTCTCCCCCTCGACCACCACCTCAAGTATCCCGCCCGTCGCCGACGCCACGACCGCCGCCCCGCACGCCATCGCCTCCAGGTTGATAATCCCAAACGGCTCATACACCGATGGGCAGCAGAACACCGCGCAGTGCGAGTACAACTGGATGGCCTCCTGCTTCGTCACCATCTGCTCGATCCACACGATGTTGTGCCCCGTCCCCGTGGGGTCGCCCGTTGCAATCGCGTGTCCCCCGTCCGGCGTGCTCAACTCCACCGCCGCCGGCTCGCTCCCCGGGGTCAGCTTTCGCACCGCCTCCACCTTCTCCCGCATCTCGGCCGCGATCTCCGGCGTGTCCGGCGCACCCGCGCACAGCACTACCTGCGTCCCCGCCGGCAGATACCGGATCGCCTCCACCAGATGTGTCACGCCCTTTTGTCGCGTAATCCGCCCCACAAACAACACATACGGCTTTGCCGGGTCGACCCCATACTTCTCCAAGGCCGAGATGTCGTCTGTCTTCCGGTACTCCTCTAGATCGATCCCGTTGTAGATCACATGGATCTTCGCCGCGTCCACCTCCGGATACGCCTTCAGGATGTCCGCTTTAGTCCCGTGCGATACGGCCACAATGGCGTCCGCGTCGAGTACCGCAGTCCGCTCCATCCACGAACTCATCGCATACCCCGATCCTAGCTGCTCCGCCTTCCACGCCCGCAGCGGCTCCAGCGAGTGCGTCGTCAGCACAAACGGAATCCCGTACAGCTTCTTGGCCAGAAACCCCGCCATCGCGACGTACCAGGTATGCGTATGCACCACGTCGATCTCGCCCAGCGTCTTCATCTGCGCCAGATTCAACGCAAACGCGTCCACCGCGCCCTTGAACTTCGCCGTGCTGTCGCCCATGATCTCGACCGGCGGCTCCAACCCGCGTACATGGAGGTTCCCCTCGTCCACATGCTGCGTCCCCCAACAGTGGACTTCCACCTCGATCTTCTTCGCCAGCTCCCGGCTCAAATACTCGACATGGACCCCGGCCCCGCCATACACATTCGGCGGATACTCCCGCGTCATCAATCCCACACGCATACACTTCTCCTTAGTCGCCCGACTTTCAACACCATACACTTGGAAGCCCTTACAAAGCGATCAAGCCACGGTCGGGGAAGAGGACATTATGCTTGAGGAAAATGGGACTCGATGTCGCCACCCGAGAAGCTAGCGGAACATCCGGATACCAGAACGCGCTTGGGTCCCACGGCTCCGCCAACCTATACCGCGCCTCTTGCGTCCACGCGGGAACCGCCAAATCGAAACGGCAACATAATGACTCCGCCGCCGCAGCTAGAAAAGCTTGTTGTTCCACGCTTAACGTTTCGGGGCTTGGCTCATCGAAAAAGTTGGGTTGCTTGTAGGAATAGAACTCGTGTAAGAATTCGCTCCAGCAGTACTCCCAATCTTGGGTATCTTCAATCATCCGGCCCAATTCCGCAAAGTTCGCCGGTCTGCCCGAAACAGCATACCCCGGGGGCGAGACTTCGGCTGTCGCACGAGCCACCAAAACAGACCAGGCCATTTCGTCGATTCTTTCGCGGCTCTTCATCGCTTCTTCGCCTCCGCATAAAGAGCCAAAGCCTTTAAGCGAAGCATCTCGTACTCAGTCTCACCAGGAAACGCAGTCGCAATGGCCAGCTTGACCGGCACCACTTCATCGTTGCCTAGATCACTCAACTGGAAATATTTTGCAATTGCATCTTGCACTTGGCTCATAGACCGGATGTTCAATTGACGCAGTAGGAATTCGACATCTTTCAAATCGCTGCTTCTCGGCCGCATAGCCTGCAACTTCATCGCAAGCAAACACTCTGGCTTGGCAAACATAAGTTGTAAATTGGACCACATATAACCGGCTTTGGGAACGAAGTCGCTCTGACGAAAGCCTTGTTCACGCACGATACTAGCCGCCTGTAAATTGATCCACTGCTCGGGAAGCGAACGTTCAGCAGCCACTTGCGCCTTCAACACCTCAAACCGGCGTACAGTGGCGGGATCGGTTGGCGACAGAGAACCATCAAGATCTTCTGTAGTGGCGCGGGCACCATAGGCTAACATCAATGCTCCCCCGCCGATGCAGTAGAAGGTTAATTGCAAACCCTCAGCATGCAACTTTACATTCAGAGATGCTAGAGCGGCAATGAACTGATCTTTTCTTAGATGGACACCTGCTGGTCCCATGTCAAATCTCCAACAACAGAGTAACGTACCTGTCTCCCCTACTTCACCGCCCCTAGCCTCCCCTGCATAAAAGCCCCGATCTTCTCATTGAGAAACTTACCATCCGCCGGATTGCTCGCCGCCCCCGCCGTATGCCCCCACAAACTCGGAATCGGCAGGTAAATCACCTTTGGAATAAACCGCGCTTCATACGCCGCGTCCGTCACCGGAAAATACATATCCGTCGCCGAAGGCATATACAGCACCGGCACCCGAATCGACGCCAGCGCCCGCTCCGTCGCCGCGTTCGTACTCGCCTCCCCCGGATTCCCCGCGTACCCACCCTTCACCGGCGCGCCAAACCCCTTTGTCGCGCCCACGTCATTCGACTCCCACGTCCGCATTTGCAAGATCAAGTTATTCGCGTCCGCATTCGGGATGAAGTTTTTGCGAAAGTGCTCAAAATACTCCTGAAACGTAGTTCCCGGCTTCTCCTCCGCCCGCCACAGCTCCTCGTGCCACCACTCCTGCGAGAACAGCCACCCTAGCCACACCGTCCCAAACGCCTCCAGCCCCTTCGTCGGCGGTGCCGTATAGTCCCCATTCGCAAACACCGGATCAGCCGTAATCGCCGCGATCTGTCCCTCCAGCCGCACAATCCCATGCGGATACGTCTTCGCCGTTCCCGATGTCGCCACCACCCGGTCCATAAACGTGGGGTAGCTCACCGCCCACTGCAATGCCTGCTGCGCCCCCATGGAAAACCCAATCACCGCCCGCAGATGCGTGATCCCCAAATCCTCCGTCAAGAGCCGATGCGCCGCCTCCACATTGTCGCGAATTGTCATCAGTGGAAACCGCGGCCCGTCGAACGGCTTCGGCGTATTGCTCGGCGACGACGAGCTCCCGTTCCCGAACAGCTCCGTCGTCACCAGGAACAGCTTCCCCGGATCGAGCGCTTTGTCCGGCCCCATCAGCCACTCATACCCCCGCCGACCCGCCATGTAGTGCGACGGCAAGAGCACCGCGTTGTCGCGCGCCGCGTTTAGCGTTCCATACGTCCCATAGACGATATGCGCCTCCGGCAGCACCACCCCGCCCTCGGTCTTGAAGTTCTTGATCACGAACTCATGCCGCACCGGAGCCTTCACCTCCTGGGCGACACAGCACAACGGCAGCAGCGCAAATAAAAGTAAGCTTTTCATGTCCAACCAGGTTACTTGACAGGACCTTCTTCAGCCGCCTGCTGCGCCGCAATCTGCTCCAGCTGCCGACGCCAATCTAAATCCTCCACAAACCCCCGCGAACTCCGCCACTCCTCCTGCACCTTTACAAACAGCTCCAGAAACACCCGCGTCCCCAGCAGCGATTCAATGTCCTTCCGCGCCGCCGTCCCGATCGCCTTCAGCATCGCTCCCTGCTTGCCGATCAGGATCGCCTTCTGCCCCGTCCGCTCACAAAAGATCGCCGCCGCAATCTTCGTCAGCGGCAGCTTCGCCCCAGCCGCGCGCTTCTTGGGTTTGCCAGCATCCGTCAGCTCAGGCACCGGCTCCTCAAACCGCTCGATCACCACCGCCGTTGCATATGGAACCTCTTCCCCCGTCAGCATCAGAATCTTCTCCCGGATCAGCTCCGCCACTAGAAACCGCTCCGGCTGGTCCGTCAACTGGTGCTTTGGAAAGTACCGCTGCCCCTCCTTCAACTGCCCCACCACCTTCTCCAGTAGCAGGTCCAGGTTCTCCCCCTTCCGCGCTGAGATCGGAATCACATCCGCAAAGTTGTGCAGCGAAGACCAATGCGCGATCAGCGGCAGCAAATCAGCCTTCGGGATCGCGTCCATCTTGTTCAGCACCAGAATCACCGGACAATCCAGTTTCTGGATCAGCGAAAGCGCAAAGTCGTCCTCCGCCTTCGATAGCTCTACCCGGCTCTTTGTAAACGGCTTCAACGCATTCGGCTTGGTAGCTTGAGGCAAACGATGCGTCACGTCCACGATAAACAGCACCGCATCCCGTGACTCCAGCGCGTCATGCACCTCCTGCATCATCCGCCGGTCCAGCTGCGTCTCCGGCTTGTGTACCCCCGGCGTATCCACCAGCACTACCTGGGCCGCCGGATGGCCCGCCTCACCCTTTGACTTCTTCTTCAGCGGCACCTCCAACACGCCATGGATGCGCGTCCGCGTCGTCTGCGGTTTATGCGTCACAATCGCCAGCTTCTGCCCCAGCAGCGCATTCAACAGCGTCGACTTCCCCGCATTGGGCCGCCCAATAATCGATACAAATCCAGAATGAAACGCCATCCCTCGATTATGCGCTCGAAGACGCGCCGTTGGCCGCCGCCAGACTCACCCGCACCCGATCGATCCGCCTATCCGTACTCGCCAGCACCTCCATCCTTAGCCCCTCCTCCTCCACCACCTCGCCCGGCAGTGGAATATGCCCCGCAATCTCCGACACCAAGCCCCCCAGCGTCGTCGACTCATAGTGTTCCGGCAGCCGCAGCGCCGTCGCAGCGCCCTCCTCCACCGCCTCCCCGTCCTGCTCGAACTGGTCCGCAAACAGCTCCCTTAGCCGCGACACCTCAAACCCGCCCGACACCGCATACGCCCCGTTCGCCTCTCGCACCAGCGCATCGTCGTCCTCGGCCTCGTCATGTTCGTCGGCGATCTCCCCCACGATGGCCTCCAACAAGTCCTCGATGGTTACAATCCCCGCCACCCCGCCGTACTCGTCGATCACCACCCGCATGTGCTGCTTCTCGCGCTGCATCTCCCGCAGCAGCTCCGCGACCTTCTTCGTCTCCGGCACGAATGCCGCAGGCCGCTGCACCGCAGCCACCGTCACCGTCCGCGCCTCCGTATCCAGAATCTGCAACAAATCATGCGCAAACGCGATCCCTGTCACCGTGTCCAGCGACCCGCGATACACCGGCACCCGCGAAAACGCGTGCTCATCTAGCTGAGCCGTAAACTCCTCCAGCGTCATTGCCTCCGGCACCGCAAAGATCTCCGGCCGCGGCGTCATCACCTCCCGCACCACCTTGTCCCCGAACTCCACGGCCGACCGCACCAGCTCACGGTCCGACTCCTCCAGAATCCCCTCCTCCTCTCCGGCCTCGAGAAGAGCGTCCATCGCCTCCGACGGATGCTCCGCCTCCTCATGATCCTCCGGCTCCGCCAGCGCCGCGATCGAAAGCAGCAGCCCCAGCAGCAGCGTCACCGGCAGAATCAGGTAGAACAGCGCCTCCAGCAGATACAGTATCCGGGCGATCCAGGTCCCCCGCGTCCGGGAAAAAAGCACCTGCGGAATCAGCCGGTCGAAGACCAGGATCAGCAGCACCAACTCCACCACCGTCCGCAGCACCTCCGCCGTTCCCGCCCGCCCCGACGACCCTCCGCCATATAACCGCAGCCCCGACAACAGCGCAATGCCCGCCAGCGACAATTGCCGCAGCACACTCGCCGACAGCGCCACCGACTCCCGCCCCAGCCGCAGCTTCGGCTCCACCACCCGCTCCCACGCGTCGATGTTGTCCTGATACTCCCGCGCCAAAAACTTGCCCATCTCCGAGTACATCCGGTCCACATACGCCGCCAGCGTCAGCACCACGAGCAGCACGATCATCGAGAGCATTACCACCAGGCTCATCGCTTTGCCTTCTCTCGCGCCGGCGTACCTACCCGCTCAATCAAGCTTGTAGGCAGCCGCAATTCCTTCCTTAGGGAGGCCTCCCGCGCCGCCATCTCTCCCGCGTCCGCCTCATGGTCCATGCCGTGTAGATGCAGCAATCCATGCAGCATCAGCACCCGCACCTCGTCCCGCAGCGAGTGCCCAAACGCCGCCGCCTGCCGAGCCGCCGACTCAAGCGAGATCGCCAAATCTCCCGCATGCTCCCCCGCCATCTCCGCCGGTGCCGGGAAACTCAACACATCCGTCGCCTTGTTCTTCCCCCGAAACGCGCGGTTTAGCCGCTTCAACTCCGCGTCGTCCCCCAGCAGCACCTCTACCTCGCCCGCCAACCCTACCGCAGCCCGCGCCCGCGCCAAAAACCGGCTCAACCCCGATTTCGACAACTTCTCACCAAGGTCGCTTTCGATAGAAATCATGGCGTCCGGGTATAAACCCGCACATAATCCACCAGCATCGTCTGCGGAAACTTCGTCGTCGCATCCGGATACCCTGGCCAATCCCCACCCACCGCCAGATTAAAAATGATGAAGAACGGATGATCGAAAACCCACTTCGTCCCCGCAGGCAAATCTGCCGGCGTTCGCTCCGCAACCAGCTTTTCATCCAGCAGAAACTTGATGTCGTTCGGTGCCCATTCCACCGCATACACATGGAAGCCCGTATCGACCGCTTCGCCCGCCGGCAGCGCATACTGCGCCGTTACCGCCTTGCCCCCGCTGTACCCCGGCCCATGCAGTGTGCTGTGGCTTACCCCCGGCTCGCCAATGTTTTCCATCACATCGATCTCGCCGCACTGCGGCCACCCTACCGTCGCAATATCCCCGCCCAGCAGCCAGAACGCCGGCCATATCCCCTTACCCAGCGGCAACCGCATTCGCGCCTCAAACCGCCCATACCGCTGCGCAAACAAACCCTGCGTCTTGATCCTCCCTGACGTATACACAGTCTCCGCCGCCTCTGCCGCTCCGGCAGCTTTTTTCTTGTCCTCTTTCTCCTCGCCCGTCTTCCCCACTTTGATCGCCGTCACCACCAGCCGGCCATCCCGCTGCTCCACATTCGCCCGCGCGGAGGTATACGTCTCTAGCTCGTGGTTCCCCGGCCCGCTCCCCAGATCGAACGTCCACTTCGCTGGATCTGGGCCCGTACCCGCGGCACCATCGAACTCATCCGCCCAAACCAGCTGCCAGCCTGCGGGCGCAGCCTGCCTAACGCTACCCACCCGCGTCTGCGCGTCCAAACCGATAGCTGTAAGCAAGCCGATCCACAGCAAAGTGGCCCCACGCCGTCGCAAACGCGCCACGCGCGTCGAAGTGCCCACTGAGTTAGAAGATTTACTTGGAGGTTCGACGAGGATCATCGTAAAAGTCGGCTCATACTGATTAGTGATCCTATGCTACCTCTAAGACGGCATCAGCGTTTCTGCGATCCAAAGTAAAAGCCCAGCACCGTCCCCAGCACTGAAGTTACGGCCGGCAGAACCGATTGCATCGCTTCCTTAATATGCGGCCATACGCCCTCGCCCACCATGCTCGCTTCCACCAGGTAAAATCTCACGACCGTAAAGAATGTGATCGCCGCAGCCAGCGTGACGTATCCGCGGATATTTTCTCGCACCGGCTCAGGATCGTAATCTACCGTCTTGAACGGGCTCGACGAAAAGGGATCGACCGGCGCGGCCATCAGGCGATCTCGCTAAGTTCCGTAAACTTCCCCTGCCGCTCCACCAGCAACTTGCTCTCCGGATTGCTCACCGTGTCTGCGACAAAGTTGGCAATGTTCAAGCTTTTGTCAAGCGTCGACTCCAGATCGTCCGCGCCCAGCTTTCCTTGCAAGATCCTCAGTTTGGACATAACGTTTTCTGACAATTCGCTGGTCGACATAACGAAACCTCTATGCATCAAGGCTAGCACGCAAGCCCAGAACGCTTTCTTCTACCTACCGCCTACTGCGTCTTAGCCATCGGCTTTACCCCTTGCATTCCTTCGGGCAACACCGTCTCGACAATCCCCAGCGGCATCTGCTGCGACGCTCTTCCATAGCTGTCATACGCGCGCACAATCCGTTGAACCAGATGATGCCGCACCACGTCTACATCATCGAAGTGGCAGAACTTGATCCCTTCAACGCCATCTAAGACATGCAGTGCCTCCAGCAGACCCGACTTCTTCGGGTTAGGCAAGTCGATCTGCGTCAAGTCGCCTGTAATCACCGCCCGCGAGTTGTTCCCTAGCCGCGTCACGAACATCTTCATCTGCTCGTTCGTCGTGTTCTGCGCCTCGTCCATAATGATGAACGCGTCCGACAGCGTCCGTCCACGCATAAACGCCAGCGGTGCCACCTCAATCACGTTCCGTTCCAGCAGCTTATCGACCTTCTCCTGGTCCATCAGGTCATACAGCGCGTCGTAGAGCGGCCGTAAATACGGGTCCACCTTCTCCTGCAACGACCCCGGCAGAAATCCCAGCCGCTCTCCCGCCTCAACCGCGGGCCGAACCAGGATAATCCGGCTCACCTTCTTCGCCATCAGCGCCGACACCGCCATCGCCACCGCCAGGTACGTCTTGCCCGTTCCCGCCGGCCCCAGCCCGAAGACCATGTCGTGCGCCTCAATCGCTTCGACATACTTCCGCTGGTTCGGCGATCGCGGCTGCACCACCCGCTTCACCCCCACCGACCGCTGCTTGCCCGCGTCCATCAAGCCCCGCAGCGTCACCGCCGGGTCCGCCACCACCAACTTCAGCATCCCGTTCAACTCGCCGTTATGCGGATGCACCCCGCCCTTCCGCAGCGCCTCGAAGTCCGCGAAGATGCGCTCCACTCGCCCCACGGCCTCCGCCGCGCCCGTTACATGGATCGAGTCAGACCGCAAATCGATCGTTACATGCAACCCGTCTTCCATCAGGCGAAGGTTTTCGTCGCGCGTCCCATAAAGGGGCTCAATACCGGCGGTGATTGCGAGGGCTTTGTGGGTCAAACCGTTTTTGTCCAATAGAGTATCTGACCTCCGTCAGGAAGTGCTGTACAGCCAGTGTTTTGGAGGGGAGTGGGAAAGCGCAGCCTGGAACCAGGCTTTGGAGGGTACAACCGGGTTGGCGGGCAGAGCCAAACAAGTCTCAATGGGCAAACAGTAGAACGTCTCGCGCCCGCCGTCAAGCCAAATTTCCGTAAACCGCTACTTTCGTACCGTGGCAGCTTCTTTGCCTTGTTTTTGCCTTTCTGGTTGTCATTCCCGTAGGGAATCTGCGTCTCGCTTCACCATGGATGCCGGGTACTCACCTTCGGCACAATCCCATCGCGCCTAAGGTGGGTTGGACCATCGACTAACTCGCGGATCAATGCCCGCGACGGTTGACCAGCCCCTCCTCATTCCATACACTAATAAAGAGAACTGGAAGCTGTGCGTTCCCAGCTCCGCTCCACATATCCATCGTCCGCTCAGCGGACCACAAGAAAAGAGTCCTCATGGCAAATCATGTTTCCTCCCTCAAGCGCGCCCGTCAGACCACCGTCAAGACCGCCGTCAACCGCGCCAACAAGAGCAAGCTACGCGGCGTCCTCCGCACCCTCCGCGAGGCCATCAGCAAGGGCGACACCAAGATCGTCGCCGAGCAGTACCGCGCCACCGTCTCCATCCTCGACAAGAGCGTCCAAAAAGGCGTCCTCCACAAGAATACCGCCAGCCGCTACAAGTCCCGCCTCAACGCCCGCGTCAAAGCAGTAGCGCTCAAAACCGCCGCCTGAACGCAGCTCTCAAGCATCAAGGATGCCCACGTACAAACGTGGCCCTTGACCGCGTTCGTCACACCAATTCAATCCGCAAACCCCGCCCAATTGCGTTCGCTGCCCTTGAAAGCGTCTGCAAGGTAACAGCCGCGTTCCCCGGGTCCAACAGTCGATCAAGCGCCGCCCGGCTCGTCTTCATGCGGCGAGCCATCTCCACCTTGGTGATGTTGTCGCGTTCCATAGCCTGCTGCACCTGCCAGGCAATCGTCTCCTTAATCGCGGTCGTGCGGGCTTCCTCTAAATATCCGTCTTCCGCGAGGAACTCATCCAGCGACGACCCGATGTGCGCGTTCTCTTTCTTCATCGAGTTACCTCGTCCATTCTTCGTTTTGCCAGCAACAAATCGTTCGCCGGAGTTTTCTGGGTCTTCTTAATGAACCCGTGCAGCACAACCAGCTCTCCATCGTGAAAGCAAACGACAAGCCGCGCAATCCGGCCGCTTGAAAGCGATGACCGCACTTCCCACAGACCGCCCTGTAGACTCCGCACCAACGGCATCCCGACCGGCCATCCAAACTGTACCCGCATAAGATCGAGGCCAATCATACGACGGTCAGCCTGGCCCAACGCCCACAGCCATTCACGCACCGGCTCTCGGCCACCCGCAATCCGGTAAAACCGTACAAAGATTTCTGGCTGCAATCCACTGGCATCTACTCCAGCACTGTACCACAAATGGTACTTGCACGCAGTGGCGCTCACTACTGCGGCTTCCCCTTGTCTCCCGGCAACGTATACAGCGTAGGAGCCTTCCGCACTCCATCCCCCGCAGCCTCACTTCCCGCGTCGACCGCCCCCGCCGCGGGAGCCGCAGCCACCACCTTAGGCCCCGCCGCTACCGGAGCCTCCACCGCCGGCTTCACCTCAGGCGCGGAGACAGCCGCCGTCACCGGCTCCACAATCTCCACCTCAGCCGCCGGTGCACCCTTCCGCGCCTTCAGGTTCACCGCCACAACCGTCTCCTCCACCGGAGCTAGCGCCCGCGCCGCCTTGACCCCCGCCACATCCGCCTTCGACAACTCGGGCAGCCGGTACACCTCGATCGCATCCCCGTGCAGCACCGCAAGGCTCAGCCCCTCTGGCGACAAATCGTAATTCTGCCCCGTACGCTGCACCGGAGACGCCTCCGCCCGCAGCAACTGCTTTCCGTTGTAGCTCTGGTACACCCGTATCTCCTGCGTCGTAAACGCGTCCGGCGCGAACTCGGCCGTAATCCCCGCTCCCGGCGCCACAATGTTCCGGCTCAGCGCGAACCGCCCCGCCTGCGGCGCAAACACGTAGTTCGGGAACGCGTGCGTGTCCATGAAATCCTGCTGCCACATCTGCTCCCCGCGCATGTTGAAGCCGCCAATGCTCAACCGGTCACTCGACCCCCGGCACCCCAGCGCCACAAACTCAGCCTGATTCACAAACGTAGCCACCGGGCGGCACGTCGTATCGAACGGCGACAGTTCCAGATGCTTCCCCGTATACGTCGTATAGTCGAACAGCCACCGGTTCGTGCTCTCCTGCAAAATCTCCAGATACCCCGCCGCGTTCAGCGGAATCCGGACCAGCCCCTCCGCCTTCGCCGCCCCTGCCGAAACGGCAATCGTCCGTCCCCGGCCCTCGTCCGTGCGCCCAATCCGGTAGAAGTTGATCTGCGTCGCCTGCGGCTGATGCTCGGCGATCGCCTCTCCCGTCTCCTTACGCCACGGATGATCCACCGTCTCCACCGTGGCCAGATCCCGCTCTGGCGACAGCATCACCGCCGCAATCCGCCGACCCGACTTCAAAAACGGATGCTCCTTGAACGCTCCACCGGCCGCCTCGCCGATCGCCATCCCCTCTAACGGAGACACCGTCGTCAGCGTATCCCGCACCCGCAGCAGCAGTCGCCCCTCTCCCAAATCCCAGAGATACTGCCCACCATCATGGATACGCCAGTTCGTCCGAGCCACCACCTTGACGCCCGGTGTCGAAGCAAGCTCGACCAGCACTGCCTCCACCATCCGGTCCTGGTCCTCCGGCGGACAATCCGCCAGCCGCTTCATCAGCCGCCGCACATTGAACGTCACCAGGAGATGCGTCTCATCCAGAAAATGCACCGTCGACAGCGCCCCGGCACCTGCCAACGCGTTCGCCGGCGGAGCCAGATAGCCTAGCTGCGCCAACGGAATCCGCTGCGGCGGCGCTGGTCCCTTCGCCACCCCCGCCCACGGAACGAACGCTATCGCAGCCGCGATCAAACGCGGTCCAAACGACGCAAAGCGCTGCGGGCGGTTCCCCATGGCCGTCAACAAAGTATCTCAGTTGCTCCTCCAATAGACGAGCCACCCCGCCAAATGTACGCATGCCCCTAAACCTGAGATGATGTCTTCACACAGGAGACCTCACCCCATGGGACGTTTCGCCCCCTCCACCTCTGCGACCCTCGCCGCCCTCGCCATCGCCGCCTCGGCGTTACTCCACGCACAAACCTCCGCCACCACGAAGATCTACCTCCCCGTCCCCGCCTTCGACACCTCCTCGATCGACCCCGTCGCCGACCCCTGCAACGACTTCTACAAGTTTGCCTGCGGAAAGTTTGCCGCTAACCACCCCATCCCCTCCGACCAGGCTGGCGTTGATCAGTTCTACGAGCTCTACAACGTTAATACCCAGTCCCTCAACACCATCCTGACCAAAGCCTCGGCTGGCGGCGCGGACCGCAGTTCCAACGCTCAGAAGATCGGCGACTACTACCAGGCCTGCGTCGACACCACCGTCATGGACAAGCAGGGCCTCGCCCCCATCCAGGCCCTCCTCACCGAGATCGACGGCCTCCCTAACGGCATCCGCGGCAAGCTCGCCCTCCCCGCCCTTATCGGCAAGCTCCAGCGCCTCGGTGTCGACGTCTTCTTTGGCTACGGCGAGCAGCAGGACTTCAAAGACGCCTCCAAACAGATCGCCTTCATCTCCCAGGCCGGCCTCGGCATGCCCGAAAAGGACTACTATCTCCGCACCGGTGCCAAGGACCAGACCTTGCGCGACCAGTATGTCGCCCATGTGACCAAGATGCTCGTCCTGGGCGGCTCCTCGCCCGACCAAGCCAAGAAAGACGCCGCCAACATCATGGCTATGGAGACCGCCCTCGCCAAGGCCTCCCTCGGCGTCGTCGACCTCCGCGAGCCCGAAAAGACCTACCACCTCCAGCCCCTCGCCACCTTTGAGTCCCAGCTTCCTGGCGTCAACTTCAACCAGTTCGCCCAGGCCGTCCACTCCCCCACGATCACCGAGATCAACAACTCTACCCCAGAGTTCCTGCCCACGCTCGTCCACGAGGTCCGCGCCGCAGATATGGCCACCCTCAAGGCCTATATGCGCTACCACCTCCTCACCACCTTTGCCTCCAACCTCCCCAAATCCTTCGACGATGAGAACTTCGACTTCTTCGGCCGCATCCTCAACGGTCAGCCTGATCAGCAGCCCCGCTGGAAGCGCTGCTCCAACGCCGTCAACACCGCGCTCGGCGAGGCGCTCGGCGAGGTTTACGTCCAGCAGTACTTCGCCGGCGACAGCAAGGCCAAGATGCTCGAAATGGTCCACGACATCGAGGCCGCCATGAGCCGCGACATCGACGCTCTCGACTGGATGTCCCCCGCCACCAAGCTCCGCGCCAAAGAGAAGCTCCACCTTGTCGCCAACAAGATCGGCTACCCCGACAAGTTCCGCGACTACGCGAAGCTCGACATCAAACCCGGTGAAGCGCTCGGCAACAAGGAGCGCGCCAACGCCTTTGAGAACGACCGCGAGCTCGGCAAGATCGGCCAGCCAGTCGATCACACCGAATGGGGCATGACCCCGCCCACCGTCAACGCCTACTATGACCCCTCCATGAACGACATCAACTTCCCCGCCGGCATCCTCCAGCCCTCCTTCTACGACCCCAAAGCCGACGACGCCGTCAACTACGGCCACATCGGCGCAGTCATCGGCCACGAGCTCACCCACGGCTTCGACGACGAGGGCAAGAAGTTCGACGGCCACGGCAACCTCTCCGACTGGTGGACCGCCGACGACACGAAGAAGTTCGAGGCGCGCACCGGCTGCGTCGTCTCCGAGTACGGCAACTTCATCGCCGTCGACGACGTGCACGTCAACGGCAAGCTCACCCTCGGCGAAGACACCGCCGATAATGGCGGTCTCGTCCTCGCCTACATGGCCTACCTCGACCGCGCTAAGCAGAACGGCGTCGACCTCTCCAAAAACATCGACGGCTACACCTCGCCCCAGCGCTTCTACATCGGCTTCGCCCAGAACTGGTGCGAAAACGCGCGCCCCGAACAAGTCCGCTCCCAGGTCCTCCAGGACCCCCACGCCCCCGACCACTTCCGCGCCAACGGAGCCATCGTCAACCAACCCGGCTTCGCCGCCGCCTTCAACTGCAAACAAGGCTCCCCCATGGTCCCCACCAACAGCTGCCGCGTCTGGTAGCTGTTGCTTTCTTGTTGTCATTCCCGAAGGGAATCCGCGTTTGAGGTAGCTATCCATGAGTCGAGCCATTCACGGAACGGTCGGATGCGGCGGCAACAACCACCCACACGACGTCACCTCCGTCCAGCTGCTTCTGAACATGCTCGCTACGTCGAAGACGACGAGCTGCGCGTCGACGGCCTATGTGGTCCGCGCACCATCGCCGCCATAGCCGCTTATCAGCGATACCGCCTGCACATGCCGCACGCCGACGGCCTCATCCATCCGGGTTGCATGACCATCCGCGACCTGCTTGAAATCTCCAGCGTCAAGAAACGCTCCCTCATCCGGGAAGTCCACGCAATCCAGAAATTTCGATCCTCCCGTTCCTACCCGGTCGCCAACGTAGACGACCTCGCGCCACTCCCGCGCAAGCTCCACGAAGCACTCAAGACCCCTGAAGCGCACGTGGCCTCCTCAGGCCAAACCGGCCACAGATACACCGACCGCCCCCTGGAGGTACCGCGAGCTGGCACGAAAGTCGATCCGCTTACTCTGCCGGACCTGCTGCAGAAAGCGTGGCCGGAACTTAACACTGACGGTGCCCGCGTCTTAACTGCTCAGTACATGGGAGAGACGACTGGCGGCAAGACATGCTGGAACTATAATCTGGGTAATGTGAAGTGCATGTCGGAGGCCAAGCGCAAGTCTCATTTACATCAGTATCTGCCAGGAACGTGGGAGTATTGGCCCGCTGGTCGCGTAAAGAAAACTGTTCAGAACGATAAGAACTCAAGATACGCCACGCCGTCCGAAATCGTTGCCAAAGTCATCAAGGAATCAGACGGTAAGAAAGTAATTTTCTTTAAGCCTCCCGATCTTGAATGCTGCTTTCTTGCATTTAAGTTTCTTGGAGATGCAGTCGTAGAATGGACGAATCTCTACAAGAGGACGGCGCAACATCATCTCGATTTTCTCAACAAGCTCAACAAAGGCGATTGCGCGGGATGCGCACGTATACTGAAGGGCGACCACTACTACAGTCAGAATGAAGCCGCCTATGCAAAGGCGATGACTGCAAATAAGCAGTACTTTGATCGTAATCTAAAATGATATGAACAAACTCATAAGTTTCGCGATGCTATTTGCGCTCTATGGATGTAAGAGACAACCCTCCCTCACTCCCGAAGCGAAGGCTGATCGACCAACCGGGCAGACCCGCGCTCCTTTGCCTTTACTAACGGCGTGGACACCAATCACGCGGGGAGTTGCCTATCAACTTTCCTTGAAGAACGGTATCTTTGGCTTTTGCGATAGAGTGAGCGGTTCCCAGCGACTAGACCTCACCACGGGCCATCAGTCTCCAGGGACGGAGCACTGCGATTGGGATCACGAGGAAGAGCAAAGCAGTTGTGACGACTACGTAATCGTCTCTGGACCTGAAGGTGGCGGCAACGACAACATTATGGTTGGTAACAACAATTACGTCCTCAGCGGCCACGTGCATGCTTGCGATCAGCAAAGGCAAACTCGTGGTTGTGGCAACAATGGGTGCTGTAGAGCTAGTCGACGGCCCGAAAGAAAAGGTTGCAATCTTAGATTCGGGAGGCGGTAGTAGAGCCATCATTGGATCAGATTGGGTCGCATGGCAAACGCTGGACGAAAAGAAAAATCAGCTGCAGCTGGAAACAGTTGCCAAGGCGATAGAGAACGCAAAGACGCAGAAATTAACTTGAAAATTGTAACAATCTCCTCCGTAATAACACTAATCATCGGCTGTAAATGTGTCGAACTTCGCGATGCGACATCGAAGACACCGTTGCCCCTCCATGCCGCCGCCGTAAGTAGTTCCGAGCAACAGCCAGTATTAGAACGTCTAATACGGCACAAAGGCCCCACGTATCAACTCTCACTTAAAAGTGGCGCGTTTACCTTCTGCGACAACATCGGCCCGCAAACCATCAACCTGGAGACCGGTCGCCAATCTATGGGCGCATTCCCTTGTGACCGCAAAAACGACGCCCTCAAGACCGGCTGCGACAATGGGATCGACATCATAGGGCCGCCCGACGAACCCTACGATGTGGTGTCGGGTTCCAAATTGCACGGTCACGTTCGCGACTGCGATAACGACGGAATCTCATCATCGTCTCTACTACGGGAGAGACCGTTATAATTGATACATCCGCCAACAAGATAGCGTTCATCGCAGCCACCGTTCCGGACACGGTAGTCATCGGCTCCGGCTGGGCGGCTTGGAACTCCCAAGACAAGAAGCTGCCGCTACATCTGATTAAAACATCGCAGCTGCTGCGACAAGCCGTAACTCCCCACGAGGAATAAACCGAGACCGACCTCGGCAACCTCACGTCTTGAGGGTACTCAGATCTGCCGGGCACTAATTTCCTTGCTTTTCACGAGCGCCTGTTACAAACTGAGGAAGTCCCCTAAGTTTCAACCCATAGACCCAAGCGGACCCATTGCCCATGAGCTTCACCCGTCGTGTCTTCCTTCAGCGCATCGCTCAGACCGGAGGCTACGCCGCAGCCTTCTCCTCCATGAACGCCCTTGGCCTCCTGCCCCCGGTTGGCGCATCCTCGCTGCCCGACCTTCCCGCCGATTTCGGGCGCGGCAAGAAGGTCGTCATCCTCGGCGCGGGCATCGCCGGCCTTACCGCCGCATACGAGCTCCGCAAGGCCGGGTTCGACTGCACCATCCTCGAAGCCCGCGACCGCCCCGGCGGCCGCTCCTGGTCCGTCCGCGACGGCTCCAAAGTCGAGTTCACCGACGGCACCGTGCAGAGCTGCACCTGGGCCGATGGCGGTTACCTGAACGCCGGTCCCGCCCGCATCCCCTCCATCCACACCCATCTGCTTAAGTACTGCCGCGAACTCAACGTCCCCCTCGAAGTCGAAGTCAACGCCTCACGCTCCGCCCTCATGCAGTCCCCCTTGCTCAACGGCGGCAAGCCCGTCGAGCAGCGCCAGGTCCTCCACGACACCCGCGGTTACATCGCGGAACTCCTCAGCAAAGCCATCGGCAAGGAATCCCTTGACGCATCGCTGACCAAGGAGGACCTCGCGCGCCTGGCCGACTTCCTCCACGGCTTCGGCGACCTCAACGCTCAGGGCAAGTACACCGGCACCACCCGCGCCGGGTTCACCACCGCCCGCAGTGCCGGCCCCTTAAAAGAAGTTCTCCACCGCCCCCTCCCCTTCAGGGAGCTGCTCGCCGCCGATCTCACCAAGGGCGAGTTCTACGAAGAGCAGATCGACTGGCAAGCCACCATGTTCCAGCCCATCGGCGGCATGGACCGCATCGGCTACGGCTTCGCCCGCGCCCTCCCGCCGGAGATGGTCCAGTACAGCTCCCCCGTCACCGAGATCACCACCTCCGCCACCCGCGTCACGGTCGCCTACACCAAAGCCGGCACCCCCCAAACCCTCACCGCCGACTTCTGCATCTGCACCATCCCCATCTCGGTCCTGGCCCAAACCCGCAACAACTTCACTCCCGCCACTCGGCGCGCCTTCACCGGCATGCCCATGACCGCACTCTACAAGGTCGCCTGGCAATCGCCGCGCTTCTGGGAGACAGACAACAACATCTACGGCGGCATCTCCTTCGTCAAGTCCGGACCCATCGACCTCGTCTGGTATCCCAGCGACAAGATGTTTTCCCCGACAGGAGTGCTGGTGTCCGGCTTCAACTCCGAGCGCGACGACACCGGCCGCCTCGGCAACGGCTTTCCCGACAGCACCTCCGGCAAGCCCACCGCTTTCGGCGCACTCCCCTCCACTGAAGCCAAGCTAGCCGCCTCCCGCAACGCCGTCGAGATCCTCCACCCCGGCAAGAGCTCCCTCCTCACTAAGCCCATCTACATCAACTGGACCAAGACCCCGTTCTCCCTCGGCTGCTTCGCCAACAACCACCTCGCCAGCAGCTTGCCCGCCTACAACCAGCTTGAAAAACCGGAAGGCCGCACTTACTTCGCCGGAGACTACCTCTCCCATCTCGTCGGCTGGCAGGAAGGAGCCGTCCTCTCCGCGCACAACGCCATCGAGCGCATCGCCGCCACCCTTCGCACTTAGGCAGTTGCCCTTCTGGTTGTCATTCCCGAAGGGAATCCGCGTCACCTTTGTGCGACAGTAAGGAATGGTCCCTGAGACGAAGAATCGCCCCTTGGGCTTCGCCGCCTGCGCCCTGGCCAGCGCGCTTTGGGGAACCGGCTTCTTCTTCGGCAAGATCGCGCTCGCCGAAATGTCGTTCGCGCACATGGTGCTGTACCGCTT
This sequence comes from Acidobacteriaceae bacterium, assembly GCA_965277085.1. GTDB lineage: Bacteria > Acidobacteriota > Terriglobia > Terriglobales > Acidobacteriaceae > Edaphobacter. The sequence continues at coordinate 2,270,008 of OZ255708.1, read as the reverse complement.
CCTCTTCGGTGCAGTCCTCCTCCTGCCCTTGCTCGTCACCCACCGCGCCTCGCTCAGCCGCGCCGAGTGGGGCCTGCTCCTCGCCGCGTCCTTCCTCGGCGTGCCCGTCCAGTTCCTCATCCAGTTCTACGGCCTCTCGCTCACGACCGTTAGCCACGCCTCGCTGATGGTCGGCACGATGCCCGTCATCCTCGCCGTCGGCGCGGCCGTCTTCGCCCACGAGCGCATGGACAGCATCGGTTGGCTCGCCCTCGCCGGCTCCACCATCGGCGCGGCACTCATAGCCCTAAGCGGCAGTCACGGCAAACCCGGTGAAGCCTCTCTCGCCGGAGACCTCCTAGTCGTCCTTTCGCTCGCCATCGCCCTCTTTTGGATTCTCATCAACAAGCGCCTCATGGAGCGCCACTCGCACCTGATGGTCACGGCCTACGGCATCGTCCTCGGTACCCTAATGCTGATGGTCTGGGTCCCTCTCCGCTACGGCGCGCCGCCCGTCGCGCACATCTCAACCAAAGCCTGGCTTGCGCTCGCCGCCAGCGGCGTCCTCTGCACCGCGACCACGACGCTGCTCTGGAACTGGGGCATGACTCAGGTGCCCGCCTCCCAGGCCGGCGTCCTGCTCAACATGGAGCCGCTCGTAGGTTCGCTACTCGGCATCTTCGTCCTCGGCGAGCATCTCGGTCCCGCAGCCTGGCTCGGCGGCGCGCTCATCCTCGCCGCCGCCATCACCCTCACCACCCACAGCAAGACCCACGTCCGGCAAGAGATCCCCGTCACCTGAGCCGTTCCGACACCATGTCCATTCGCCGCGAAATCCCGCAGATGCTCCACCTCGCCCTTCCGCTCATCCTCGCCGAGCTGGGTTGGATGTCCATGGGCATCGTCGACACGGTCATGGTCGGCCACCTGCCCAACTCCGCCGTCGCCCTCGGAGCCGCCGCCCTCGGCCAGGTCCTCTACCACACGCTCGCCTTCGGCATTGGCGGCGTCCTCATCGGCCTCGACACGGTGCTTTCGCAGCACTTCGGCGGCAAGCGCATCGACGACGCCAACCGCGCGCTCCAGCACGGCCTCCTCCTCGCCATCGCCCTCGCCGCCGTCCTGATGCTCCTCACCGCGTTCGCTCTGCCCGTGGGCATCAAGCACCTCCACACCGACCCTGAAGTCCTCCGCCTCTCCCTTCCCTTCCTCAACGCGCTCAACTGGGGCACGCCCGCGCTCTTTCTCTGGATGGTCCTGCGCCGCTACCTCCAGGCCTTCAATCACGTCCGCCCCATCGCCATCACGCTCGTCTCGGCCAACCTCATCAACGTCGGCTTCAACTGGCTCTTCATCTACGGCCATACGTGGCCCATTTACGGGCATAGCTTCACGATCCCGGCCTACGGCGTCACCGGCTCCGGCTGGTCGACCACCCTCTCCCGCTGCTACCAGGCCGCGCTCATGTTTGCCTTCCTCGTCGCCGAGCAGCGCCGCAACCACTATGGTCTCTTCCAAACCAAGTGGCGCTACGAGGCCAAACGCCTTCGCGAGCTCATCACCCTCGGCTTGCCCGTCGGTGCCCAGATCTTCGTCGAGGTGGCCATCTTCGCCGCCGTCACCGCCATCGTCTCCACCTTCGGCGCGCTTCCGCTCTCGGGCCACCAGATCGCGCTCGACTGCGCCTCCTTTACCTTCATGGTCCCAATGGCCATCGCCACCGCGACCACCGTCCGCGTCGGCCAGGCCATCGGACGGCGCGACCCCATCGGCGCACGGGCAGCAGGCTGGTCCGGCATCCTGCTAGGCGGAGCCTTCATGCTCGCCATGTCCGCCGTCTTCCTGCTGTTCCCGCGGGAGATCGCCCGCGGCTTCTCCCCCGACCCGCGCGTCATCGCCGCCACCACGCCCATCCTGATGATCGTGGCCGTCTTCCAGCTCTTCGACGGCCTCCAGATGACCGCTACCGGTGCACTGCGCGGAGCAGGCAACACGCGCGTCGGCCTCTACGTCCACTTCTGCTCGTACTGGCTGCTTGGTCTGCCGATCGGCTGGTGGCTCGGCTTCCACGCCCACATGGGAGCCGTCGGACTTTGGCTTGGCCTCTGCGCCGGGCTGATCCTCGCGGGCATCGCCCTTACGGTGATCTGGGATCGAACCACCTACCGCCTCGACGCCATCATCGCCAGAGCATCCATGTCGCCGCAGTAGGACCCTTCCCGCTTCTTGTTTGTCATTCCCGTAGGGAACCTGCTTCTCGTCCGCCACCATTCCTCCCTGATACACTCGCTCCCAACAGGAGACGGTATGACCTTTACCCCCGAAACGATCGCCGCCCTTGTCGTCGCCATCTCCTTCGCCGCCGGGCTCAACGTCTACGCTACCGTCCTGACGCTCGGCGCGCTCGCCCATTTCCATTGGGTCGTCCTCCCCTCCGGCCTCGACGCCGTCGCCAACCCCTGGGTGCTCGCCGCCGCCGCTGTTCTCTTCGCCGCCGAGTTCGTCGCCGACAAGATCCCCGGTTTCGACCTCGTCTGGAACGCCGCCCACACCTTCATCCGCATCCCGGTCGCCGCGCTGCTGGCCTACGGAGCCACCACGCACCTCTCTCCTGGACTACAGCTCGCCGCCACAGCCCTCGGAGGCATGATCGCCGCCGCCACTCACGGCTCAAAGCTCGCCGTCCGCGCGGCCGTAACACCCAGTCCAGAGCCCGTTTCGAACATCGCCCTCAGCACGGTCGAAGACGCGGCCGCCATCGGTCTCACCTGGACAGCGACGCACCATCCCTACGCCGCCGGCGGTTTCGTCGTCCTCGCCCTAGTTGCGGCGACGCTTACCGCACGCTGGGCCATCCGCCTCATTTCACAGACACTCCGCAACTGGAGACAGCGCGCCTCCACCGCACTCGCCACACGATAAAGGGCGGCCCGTGTAGGACCGCCCTAGATTGACAAGCTGTCACGCTTACGCGTGTGCCAGGTCTTCATGGTGCGTATTGTCGTCACGCTCCACCAGATCATACCGGTCCAGATTCATCACCTTGTTCCAGGCCGCCACGAAGTCCTTGACGAACTTCGCCTTCGCATCCGCAGAGGCGTACACCTCCGAGATCGCCCGCAGCTGGGAGTTCGAGCCGAAGATCAGATCGACGCGCGAGGCGCTCCACTTCAGCTCACCCGTCGCGCGGTCAACGCCCTCAAACGAGCCAAGGATGGTAGCGGAAGGCTTCCACTCCGTCGCCATGTCCAGCAGGTTGACGAAGAAGTCGTTGGTCAGCGTCTCCGGCTGGGCTGTGAAGACACCGTCCTTCGCCTGCCGGTAGTTGGCGTTGAGCACACGCAGGCCTCCGATCAGCACGGCCATTTCGGGAGCGGTCAGGGTCAGCAGCTGCGCACGGTCAACCAGCAGCGCCTCGGCCGGAGTGGGGTGCCCAACCTGAAGGAAGTTGCGGAAGCCGTCCGCGGTCTGCTCCATCACAGAGAAGGACGGCACATCGGTCTGCTCCTGCGTAGCGTCGGTGCGACCCGGCGCGAAGGGCACCGCCACGTCGTGACCAGCCTTCTTCGCCGCCGCCTCAACCGCCGCGCAGCCGCCAAGCACAATCAGATCGGCCAACGAGACGCGCTTGCCGCTGCCGTTCTGGACGCTGTTGAACTCCTGCTGGATGGCTTCTAGCTTTGCGAGGACCTTGGCCAACTGGAACGGCTGGTTGACCTCCCAGCTCTTCTGCGGCTCTAGCCGAATGCGAGCGCCGTTGGCTCCGCCGCGCTTGTCGGAACCGCGGAAGGACGACGCCGAAGCCCACGCGGTCGAGACCAACTCGGAGATGGACAGACCGGACGCGAGAACCTTCGCCTTCAAGGCCGCGATCTCTGGCTCACCGATCTGGTGGTAGTCGGCAACGGGAACGGGGTCCTGCCAGACCAGGGTTTCTTCGGGAACCAGCGGGCCGAGATAGCGCACCTTCGGCCCCATGTCGCGGTGGGTCAGCTTGAACCACGCCCGCGCGAACTGATCCGCGAACTCCTCCGGATGTTCCAGGAACCGCTTGCCAATCGGCCCATAGATTGGGTCCATCCGCAGCGCAAGGTCCGAGGTGTACATGATCGGCGCATGGCGCTTACCGGCGAGGTGCGCGTCGGGCACCGCATCGGCAGCCGCGCCACCCTGCGGAATCCAGACCCAGGCACCCGCCGGGCTCTTGGTCAGCTCCCATTCGAAGCCGTACAGGTTCTCGAGGTAGTTGTTGTCCCACTGAGTTGGGTTCATGGTCCAAGCGCCTTCGAGGCCGCTCGATATGGTGTCCTCCGCATTGCCCTTGCCGAAGGAGTTCTTCCAGCCGAAGCCCTGCTCCTCGATCGGCGCGCCCTCCGGCTCGGGACCAACATACTTGTTGGGATCGGCCGCGCCATGGCCCTTGCCGAAGGTATGGCCGCCCGCGATCAGTGCGAAGGTCTCCACGTCGTTCATGGCCATGCGCCCGAAGGTTTCGCGGATGTCGCGTGCGGAGCCAAGCGGATCGGGCTTGCCGTCAGGCCCTTCCGGGTTCACATAGATGAGGCCCATCTGCACCGCGCCGAGCCGCTGATCGAGTTCGCGGTCACCCTTATAGCGCTCGCTGCCGAGCCACTTGCCTTCAGGTCCCCAGAAGATGTCCTCCTGCGGCACCCAGACATCCGCGCGTCCTCCTCCGAATCCGAACGGCTTGAGCCCCATGGATTCAAGCGCGACGTTGCCAGTCAGCACGATCAGATCGGCCCAGGAGAGCTTGCTGCCGTACTTCTGCTTGATCGGCCAGATCAACCGCCGCGCCTTATCGAGACTGACGTTGTCCGGCCAGCTGTTCAGGGGAGCGAAGCGCTGCGTACCCATGCCCGCTCCTCCACGCCCGTCGCTGATGCGGTAGGTGCCCGCGCTATGCCACGCCATGCGGATAAAGAACGGTCCATAGTGCCCATAGTCCGCCGGCCACCAAGGCTGGGAGCTCGTCATCAGCTCATGCAGGTCCTTGATCACGGCATCCAGATCGAGCTGCTTGAACTCCTCCGCATAGTCGAAGTCGGACGCCATTGGGTTCGATAGCTTCGAGTTCTGGTGCAGGATGGACAGGTTGAGCTGGTTCGGCCACCAGTTGAAGTTGGTCTTGATCCCCTCCGCCGTGTGGGTGACCGCGCCGTGCATCGGCGACTCCGTCGCGTTGGTTGAGTCCGTGCCTCGCGCCTCGCCCTGCATCGCGGGCTGGCCCCCACCGTGGACAACCGGGCATTTCATTTCATCTGACAAGATGTTCTCCTTTTACCTGCTGTGCTGCGTTGTGTTCCAGGGTTCAGCCTTGACAGCGCGCGCAAACCCCGATCACATCGATGGCATACCGCTCCACCTGAAACCCACTGGGCAGCTTCGCCTGGTGCGCGTCAAACCCTAACTCCCGTTCGCCAATATCTTCGATCGTCTTGCACTTCGAGCACACCAGATGATGATGTTGGCTGTCGTTGCGCTCCACCCGCACTGAGCCGTGATGCAGACTGACTTCACGCAACACGCCACTGGCGACGAAGAGGTGAATGTTTTTGTACACCGTAGCCAGCGAGATCGACGGAATGCGCTCCCGCACCCGCGCATAAACCTCTTCCGGGCTGGGATGCCCCTCCATCCCCTGCATGACTTCATGAAGCACCTGCCGCTGATGCGTCGCGGCAATGCCATGCTGGGCGCAGAGATCACGGAACGATGCCGTTTCCACCTGTAGCCTACTTTCCATGTATCGATCATAAACGATAATGCCTATCATCCAACATAAGTTTGCTTCTATGGAAAATACTCGTGTTCGTGCAGTGGTCCATTTACAGGGCGCATCTCCGCGCAAGACCTCGCATCGTAGGCATCGGTCCGGCAAATCTTGTGTTGCACGATTGCCCGCCATCGGTGCCGCGTTCCATACGGCCTTCCTCCCTCTCACCGACGAAAGGCGACATCCTTGTTCACACGTTCTGAAAAACTCCTCATCCCGCTCGAAAAGCCAGCCAAACCAGATCCAAACGGTGTCTGGTCAGGACCGGCGGACTGGCTAACGGCGAGCCGCTCGAAGTCATCACCGGCACGCCGGAGTACGCCGCCGAAGGCCCGGTAATCGGAGAGTGTCGCACGCTCTTCTCGCCCGACTACGCGCCCGAGGAGATCTACGAGATCGCCGCGCAGCTTATGCAAAAGGGTGGCATCTCGCCTCTCCAGCCTGGGGACGGAAAGCACTCCCGCTTCCAGGGCAGCACGTCGGACAGCCCCGGCGCAAGCGCGCAGGAAGACCGTAAAACAACCGCGACCAAAACAAGCACAAAGATCAAGTTCCCCACCAAGTAGTTGGTACTCCATGAACGTAAACGAGGGAGCTCACCGCTGGCTCCCTCGTCTTGTTCTCTCTTATTGCCGTTCGCGAAGAATCTTTAGGGCGCGGCCAATCTTAGTTAAGCCGTTCCCGTTCACCCTTGCCGAACCGTGCGTCGAGTGGACGCCTTGCTTCTGCGTCTTCTTCCGCCGTGTGCCAGTGCGTTATCGCCGGCTCACCCAGCTTCCAGCAGAGCAACACGACCTCGCCATCGATCTGGCACGGAAAATCAAGCAAGCCTTCGCCGAGATCCTGCACGGTGACTCCGATCTCGTCGATCTCGGTCAGCGTGTCCTTTGCCTGCTGCGCGGCCTTATCTCGCTCTCCCCGGCGGCGCGCCGCAGCGACCACATCCACGTGCATCCCCCCAGCAAGATGGATGCGTTGGCTCAGCTCCTGCATCTCGTAGTTCAAGGTATTTGCGCGCAGTCCCTGCTCCCGCGCCCGCACCAGCAGTGATTCCAGTACGGGCAAAAGCGTCTGCGCTTCGGAGACGGTAAAAGTTCGATTCATCGGGCTAACTCACTTCACCTCCAGCATACGGTCGAGCGCGACCTTCGCCCACTGCTTCACGTCCGAGGCGACCTTGATGCGATTGACCACCTTGCCCGCGACCAGATTTTCCAGCGACCACGCGAGATGCTGTGGGCTGATCCGGTACATCGTCGTGCAGAGGCAGCCCGAGTCGTCGAGCGTAATGACCCGCTTGCCTAAGGGCGCAAAGCGCTTCGCCAGCCGGTTGACGAGGTGGATCTCCGTCCCCACGGCAAAGCTGGACCCCACCGGAGCCTGCTCGATCACCTGAATGATCCGCTCGGTCGAACCGATCGAGTCAGCCTTCTGGCAGACCTCCCAGCGGCACTCGGGATGCACGACCACCTGCATTCCCGGCTCCTCGCGACGAACACGGTCGACGTGCTCCGGCAGGAATCGCTGATGGACGGAGCAGTGCCCCTTCCAGAGGATGATCTTTGCCGCGCGCAGCCGCTCCGGCGCAACACCACCACCGATCTGGTATGGGTCGAAGACCACCATCTCGCTGAGCGGAATGCCCATCGCAGAGCCGGTGTTCCGTCCCAGGTGCTGGTCGGGAAAAAACAGGATCTTGCCCGCCCTCGCAAATGCCCATTCGAATGCGCCGCGTGCATTCGACGACGTGCAGACCAAACCGCCGCGCTCACCACAGAATGCCTTGATTGCCGCGGCCGAGTTCATATAGGTCAGCGGGATCAAGTCTCCCGTCAGTCCGGCGCGTTCCAGCGTGTCCCAGCAATCTTCCACCTGGCCGATCTCCGCCATGTCGGCCATGGAGCACCCAGCGTTCAGGTCCGGCAGGATCACCTGTTGCCATGACTGCGCGAGGATGTCGGCCGTTTCGGCCATGAAATGGACACCGCAGAACAGCATGAACTTCGCATTTGTCTCGGAGGCCACTTTCGAGAGCTTGTAGCTGTCTCCAGTAAAGTCGGCGAAGCGGATCACCTCATCACGCTGATAATGGTGGCCCAGCAGCACGACATCGGTCCCAAGCGTCGCACGCGCCGCCGCAATGCGCGCGTCCATCGTCTCGTCCGGCTGCTCGAGATAGTGATCCAGCGAACACGCCGCAGGCTCAGCCACAACGGCTTCCTCTTGCAAAAGATCCATCATCGTACACTCGCCTTCAGTCTCATCCAGCCAGGCCGGAGAGACGGGGATGTTGAAAGCATTCACAACCAGGGCTGCAGTGGACTCGCTGTGCTCTCTCGCCGAGGCACCCAATCCACGGGGATGTTGCCGCCCGTACCATTCCATATCGGCGATGGCCGATCGTTCTCCATTTAGACGGGAACCGCGCGCGAAAGATGCACAACAGCGCCGGGACTCGATCCACTCTACAACACACCGCCATCCGCTCTTCTGACGGCTAAGCAATTTGTTCACCGCGCACCCAAGCCGTATCATGGAGAACACGTATGCCGAGCTTCGGCGACACCGCCCTGATCGCACTCATCGCGCTTCTACTCTTCGGTCCGAAGAAGCTGCCCGAGCTCGCCCGCCAGTTCGGCAAGCTCATGGGCGAGTTCCGCCGCGCCTCCAATGAGTTCCGTATGCAGATGGAGGATGAGCTCCGCGTCTCCGAGCAGGAAGAGCAGAAGAAAAAGATCGCCGCCATGGAAGCCGCCGCGCCGGTCGCCCCTCCGCTTTTGCAGGACGAAACCATCGTCATCGACCACCCGCACCAGCGCGCCGTCGCCGTCTACGAAGAGAACACCGAAGAGAACACGATCGCCGCGCCTGTTGCGAACGCGAACGACGCTGTGAGTACGACCGACGCCATCGCCGAAGCTGAGAAACCCGAGCGTCATACCGCTCCGCTAGCCATCGCCTCCTCGGGCGAGTTGCACATGATGCCTCCATCGACCGGCCTTCCGCTCAGCCGCAGCTCTTCCAATCCGCTCTCATCCGTCCTGGACTCCATCCCGCACACGCCCGACTCCGAGATGCCGCCCGTCCACGCTCCCGCCGAGGCCACCCTCCATGGCTGAGACCACGCTCGACCCTATCGACCGCGCCCGTCAGGCGGTGACCGACCGCGCCGAGCTTCCCGGCATGAGCCTGATGGAGCACCTCGGCGAACTTCGCAAGCGTCTGCTCCACTCCGTTGCCTATCTTGTCGTCGGCTTTGCGGTCGCCTACGCCTTCCATGAGCGCCTCTACGGCATCATCCAGGCTCCGCTCGACCAACTGCACATTCAGCTCAACTTCACGCACCCCACAGACGGCCTCAACCTTTACCTCAAGACGGCCTTTGTCGGCGGCTGCATCCTCGCCAGCCCCTTCATCCTCTACCAGCTCTGGCTGTTCATCTCGCCGGGCATGTACGCGCATGAGAAGCGCTACGTCTGGCCCTTCATGTTCGCGACCATCGGCCTCTTCATGGCTGGCGTCTGGTTCGGCTACCGCTGGGTTATGCCAGGCGCGATCAAAGTTCTCATCTTCGACTTCGGCAAGAAGTTCAACCCCATCCTCACCATCGAGGACTACACCTCCTTCTTCATGTCGGTGATCCTTGGTCTTGGCATCTGCTTCGAGCTACCAATCCTTATCTTCTTCCTCGCGCTCTTCGGCATCGTCGACGGCAAGTTCCTGCTGAAGCACTTCCGCTATGCCGTGCTGGCCATCTTCATCATCGCGGCCGTCATCTGCCCGTTGCAGGACCCCTTCAGCATGTGCCTCTTCGCCAGCCCCATGCTTGCGCTCTACTTCCTCGGCGTCGGCGTGGCCTTTCTTGTCCACCCCGACCGTCGCAAAAAGGTGGCCGCCGCCGCATGAACCGCCCAAGAGCTGTCATCCTGAGCGGAGCGCAGCGAAGTCGCAGGACCTGCGGTCTGCTCTTGCTCTCGCTTGTTCTCGCCCTTACATCCGCCGCCCAGCAACCCCACTTCAACGGCCAGGCCGCCTACACCCTCACACAACAATTCCTCGCCGCCGCTCCCAAACGCTTCAACGGCTCCCCCGGCCACGCCGCCGCCGAAAACTTCATCAAGGCGCACTTCGCCCCCGAAGCTGCCAAGGGCAACCTGGAGGTCGACAGCTTCACCTCCAACACTCCCGCTGGCGCGCAGTCCATGCGCAACTACATCGTCAAGTATCCCGGCAAAAGAGACGGCATCATCGTCCTCGTCTCGCATTACGAGACCAACTACAACCTCCGCGACACCGCCTTTGTAGGCGCAAACGATGGCGCGGCCACTTCCTCCCTGCTCATCGAGATCGGCACCCTCCTCCGCACCCACCCGCCCGAAGGCTACTCCGTCTGGCTCGTCTTCGACGACGGCGAAGAGTCCGTCTCTGGCAACTGGACCGACGCGGATTCGCTCTACGGCACCCGCCATCTCGCCGCCAAGTGGTCGCAAGACGGTACGATCGCCAAGATCAAAGCCCTCATCGTCGCCGATATGTGCGCCGACCGCGATCTCAACATCGACTACGTCGATAACTCCACGCCCTGGCTCCTGGAGACCCTTCGCTCCGCCGCCAAGAACACCGGCCACACCGCCTCCATTTTCAAGTACAGCGAAGGCGAACAGGACGACCACCTCCCCTTCCTCAAACGCGGCGTCCCGGTCCTCGACTTCATCGACGCCCACTACGGCACCCCAACCGCCGCCACACCCGACGGCTGGCACCACACCGACCAGGACACCCTGGAAAAGATCAGCGCCCGCTCCCTCCAAGTCTCCGGCGACCTCCTGCTCGAAATGATCCGCCTCATCAATCAAAAATGACGGTCACAGCCGAGGCTTTCCTCAACCCACCTGCTACCATATTCCATGGCGGCAAGACGATCGCTGCGCAAAGTGATCGACGATGTGCATCGGGTCCGGTGCAAGTCGGGCAGCTTTGGCGTTCTCCGCGAGGAGGTTTACGTGGACCATCAAGGAGCTGTCGCGAAGTACAACCTGGCGTTCATCCATCTCAGCATCTGCCAAACGGATCACGGCCGGGTTTTGGGCTACGACAATGCTCACGGAGTTCACGAAAGACATTGGATGGGCACCGCGCAACCGGTACGATTCAGCGCCTACGAGCAGACGCTGTCTAGATTTCTCGACGAAGTCGAGACCCTCAAGGAGCAGGCATGAAGACAATCATCGAAGTCGAATCGTTCGACGAGATGCGGCGGCGAAAGCTTGCCCGTGCCCGTAAACTGGACCGCCGCGAGCCCCTTGTCTTAGTCAAGCGCATCTCGTTCGACACGCCCGGTGACATGCTGGCATGCATCACCCCTCAGCGTCTTCGCCTTTGCGAGGTCGCTCGAGAGAAGCCGCGTTCCGTAACCGATCTGGCGCTTGCTCTTCAGCGCGACCGCAAAGCCGTTCATCGCGATGTAAAGCTACTGCACACCTTCGGAATCCTCAGCGTTCGTCGCGAGGTCAATCCTGGACATGGGCAGGTTACACTCGTCCAGGCAACAGCCTCCCGCTTTCGCCTGACTGCGAAGATTTAAGCGGCGGCGCCCCGCTACACACCCCTGATGCCCACACCACTTACCCATTGGATCGGCTTCCATCTAGCTCTTCTGCTCCTGCTCGCCGCCGAGCTCTTCTACGCTCGTCACAGCTCGCACTCCCGCCACACCAAATCCATCGTCGAGACCGTCTGGTGGGTCAGCGCCGCGCTCGCTTTCGCCCTCTTCATCTTCCACACTCTGGGCCGCGAGCCGGCCATCCAGTACCTCGCCGGATACAGCATCGAAGAAGCCCTTTCGATCGACAACCTCTTCGTCTTTCTCCTCCTCTTCAAGCTCTTCCGCATCGACGAAGACCGCCAGCCCAAAGTCCTCTTTTGGGGCGTTGCCGGAGCCATCGTGATGCGCGGAGCCTTCATCGCCGCCGGCCTCGGCCTGCTCGCCCGCTTCCATTGGATCAGCTACGCCTTCGCCGCCATTCTCCTCTTGGCCGCCGTCCGCCTGCTCGTTCCTGACAAGAAGGACGACGCGGATAAACCGCCCGTCTGGCTCGCTTGGATCGCCAGGCTCCATCCCGTGTCGCTCCGCCAGGACCACTTCTTCGTCATCGAACAAGGCCGCCGCATGATGACCATGCTCTTCCTCGCCCTCGTGGCCATCGAGTTCACCGATATCGTCTTCGCCCTCGACTCCATCCCGGCCGTCCTCTCCATTACCCGCCACCCCTTCATCGCGTACACGTCGAACATCATGGCCGTCATGGGGCTGCGCTCGCTCTTCTTTCTGCTGGCGCATCTGCTTACCAAACTGCGCTTCCTCCACTACGGCCTCGCTGCCGTCCTTGCCTTCGCCGCAGTCAAGATGCTCGCCGACCCCTGGATCGAAGTCGGTCCACTCGCCTCGCTCGCCGCAATCGTCCTCCTCCTCGGGATTACTGTCGCCGCCTCGTTGCTGCTACCTGCGAAATCCTTCAGCCATTCGTGACCCTCGTCGCCGCACACTTGCCTAAAGGAGAGCAGCTATGGCCACCAATCCCAGTCTGCTGAAGACCGTTCGTCAAATCCATCTCTATTTCGGCGTCTTCATCGCGCCCGCGCTGCTCTTCTTCGCCTTTACCGGCTTCGTCCAGACCTTCAGCCTGCACGAGACCACGCGCGGCAGCAGCTACCAGCCGCCCAAGATCCTCGTCGAACTAGGCCAGCTCCACAAGAAGCAGACCCTCGTCGTACCCGAGCGGAAGCCGCAACCTCCGGCCCCTTCTGGCAAATCTCCCGAAACTCCTCAGCCCAAATCCGACGCAACGCCAGCGCGACCAGCCAAACAGCAGAACCTCTGGCCGATGAAGCTCTTCTTCGCGCTCGTCTCCATCGGCCTCGTCTCCTCGACGCTCTCCGGTCTCTACATGGCCTACAAGTATGGCCGCAACGCCACAGTGATCACCGAGCTCTGGATCGCTGGCATCGTCGTACCCGTCCTCTTCACCCTCTTCTAGCCCGGCCGGAACCAGACGGAGAGACGTTTGGCCCTTTATTTGTCATTCCCGAAGGGAATCTGCGTTTAAAGCTCCTAACCACCAGCCAGTTCACCCGCCGTCACGCTCGCCAGATGTTCAACAAACCGCAGCGTTCCCCGTTCTATAACCGAATGCTTCCCCACGGCGTCGCGCAAGGGAAAGTCGTTCCGGTAATGCGCCCCCCGGCTCTCCTCCCGGGCGAGCGCCGCCGCCACGATCAGCCCCGCTACAGTATGCAGATTCCGAGCCTCCACCGCAGCCCGTGTTACTCCGCAAGGCATCCGCCTCGCCAGCTCCGTCAAACCCGTCTCCGCCCGCCGCAACCCCGGCGCATCCCGCAACAAGCCCGCTTCCAGCCACATCAACCGGCGCAACTCCGCCAGACAACCCGCCGCATCCATCTCGTCAGACTTCTCTGCGGCGTCCCCGCTCTCTCTTCCCTCTTTCTTCTTTCCTCTTTCCTCTTTCTGCTCCGCTACCATCGCCTCCGCCGCGCGCGCGCCAAACACCAGCCCCTCCAGCAGTGAATTGCTCGCCAGCCGATTCGCTCCATGCACCCCGGTACACGCCACCTCGCCCGCCGCATATAGCCCCGGCAGCGTCGTCCTCCCATGCAGGTCCGTCACCACCCCACCCATCAGGTAATGCGCGGCTGGCAGTACCGGAATCAGGTCCCGCCCAAGCTCCAGCGCATAGCCCGCAAGAAACCCCGAAATTCCTGGAAAACGCGCCTTCAAGTCCATCTTCACCGCGCGCATATCCAGATACACCGGACCATCCAGAGCCTCCCGCGTGATCGCCCGCGCCACCACATCGCGCGGCGCAAGCTCCAACCCTGCGTGATACCGCCCCATAAACCGCTCCCCCGCCGCATTCACCAGCAACGCGCCCTCGCCCCGCAGCGCCTCGCTCATCAGAAAGCGCGGCGCGCCCTCCCATGCAAAGACGGTCGGATGGAACTGATAAAACTCCATATCGCTGACCGCCGCCCCCGCCCGATAGGCCATCGCGATCCCGTCGCCCGTCGCCACCGCCGGATTCGTCGTCTCGCGATACACCTGCCCCGCGCCGCCGCTCGCCAAGAGCACCGCCCCCGCGCGCACCGTTCGCAACTCACCCGCAGGATCGAGCAGCGTCATCCCCACCACGCGCCCGCCCTCCTCTACCAACTCCACCCCCGTCGTCCACTCCAGCGACTCGACGTTCGCCAGCCCCCGCACATGGCGCATCAGCGATACCACAATCTCCAGACCCGTCGCATCCCCGTGCGCGTGCAGAATCCGCGGCAAGCTATGCGCCGCCTCGCGCGTTCGCATCAGCTCGCCATCTTCCCCGTCTTTGTTCTTCGGATATCGGTCGAACGCCGTTCCCCACCGCAGCAGCTCCTCCACCCGCGTCGGCCCTTCCGCTACTAACACCTCCGCCGCCGCGCGATCCACCAGGCCATCGCCCGCAGCAAGCGTATCTTCGAGATGCAGCGCGACATCCTCCGCCCCGCCCATTGCGACAGCAATCCCGCCTTGCGCGTAGGCGGTGTTCGACTCCGCCAGCGCCTCCTTCGACACCAATAGCACCCGACCCGCCTTCGCCAACCGCACCACCGCGCTCAGCCCCGCAATCCCTCCGCCCAACACCAGAAAATCGACCGCATCCATACAGCAATGCTACGACTTCACGTTTCTCCAAGCTTCACCAGCCGAAAACCCTGTCATCCTGAGCGGAGCGCAGCGAAGCCGAAGGACCTGTAGTCTCCCCGCCGTGCGCTACCATAAACCCGTGCCCGTAATCCCCCTCACCACGCCCTCCGCCAGCTACAACATCACCATCGGCGCAGGCCTCCTCCGCACCCTCTACCCCCGCTTACGCAAGCTGAAAGCCAGCAAGCCCTTCCGCCCCTTCCTCGTCACCTCGCCCAACATCTGGGGCCTCTGGCACGAGCGCGTCCTCGCCTCCTTCCCAGCCGACGCCCAACCCACCGTCCTCTTCCTCCCCCAAGGCGAGCGTCACAAACGCCTCCCCGCCGTCGAATCCCTCGCCGAGCAGCTCGCCGCCGCCCGAGCCGACCGCGACGCCCTCCTCCTCGCCCTTGGCGGCGGGGTGATCGGCGACATCACCGGCTTCCTCGCCGCCATCTACATGCGCGGCGTCCCCTACGTCCAGCTGCCCTCCACGCTGCTCGCCCAGGTCGACTCCGCCATCGGCGGCAAGACCGGCGTCAACCTCGCCGCCGGAAAGAACCTCATCGGCGCGTTCCACCATCCCCTCGCCGTATTCAGCGACACCGACCTCCTCGCCACCCTCCCCGCAGCCGAACTCCGCTCCGGCCTGCAAGAATCCATCAAGTCCGCCATCATCTACGACGCTAAACTCTTTCGCTACATGGAGGCCAACGCCGACGCCATCCTCGCAGGCGACCCCGCCGCCCTTACCCGCGTCGTCACGGCGTCGGTCCGGGTCAAGGCCGCCGTCGTCTCACAGGACGAAAAAGAAACAGGCCTCCGCATGATCCTCAACTTCGGCCACACCCTCGGCCACGCCATCGAGGCCGCCACCGGCTACAAACAACTCCTCCACGGCCAGGCCATCGGCTGGGGCATGATCGCCGCCGCGCACCTGTCGTTATCCCGCGGCGTCCTCAAGGAGCGCGACCACGACCGCATCGTCGCCCTCATCCTCCGCTTCGGCCCGCTCCCCCCCTTCACCGCCAAGGCCGAAAAGCTCGTCGTCCTCACCGCCGCCGACAAGAAAAACCGCAGCGGCCAACGGGCCTTCGTCCTCGCCACCGGCATTGGCTCAACAGAAGTCGTCAAGGATGTCACGAATCAGGAGCTTTTTACAGCCGCAGACGCAATAGTCAACCGCGAGTCATAATAAGGAAATTCATATGAATGCTGAGCAGCGGACCATCGATTGGCTCCTAATGCGGGTGGCTGGCGCTGGCATAACATCATCTACTACCCGCGGGCAAGGTCCTTCAGGGACAATGGATGCAGCGGTAAAGTTCCTGTACTCTCCGAAATTAATAGGTGCTTTCAATGAAGCGAACAGCGTAGCTTCATTTAGCGACGTGTTGGATGACAAAACAGAAGAGTTGCGCAAAGCTCTTCCTTCTCCATGTACCAGGAAGGATGGCGACATCAATGGTGGCTACTGGGGAAGTGCGCGGAAGTTTTTGAACATTTTCCTATTGGATTGCGTGCTCAATCGATGTTTATGCGACTGCTACAACAATTTGATTACGATAGAGCCTTGGCTTGAGGTGCCGCTGGACGGCTATGTAGGCATGGGCTTAACTAGTGAGAAAGAAAATCTTGATCCGATCTGTTTATTGAAATGGCGTACCATTATCGGGCTCAAGAAGCAAGATAGCGACAGCTTTCAGTGTCTTGCCCAAAGAGTCGCGAACAGGATGCACATACCGCGCGCTCATCTTGACCTGCTTTATTTAGCCTATAAGAAAGACGTTCCAAGACAATGAACGTGCCAAAGAGTCCTCCCGGTTCAGCCACCGGAGCCCGCCCCACCGGCACGGACGACGAGGCCGCCGCCGCCACCTCCGTCCGTGAGATGTTCGACACCATCGCGCCCAAATACGACACCCTTAACCACGTCCTCTCCGCCGGGATCGACCGCTACTGGTGGACCCGCGCCGCCCGTGCCTTCCGCCCCATCCTCCGCCGCCCCGAAGCCCGCATCCTCGATCTCTGCTGCGGCACCGGCGACATGGCCCTCCACCTCCTCAAACACCGCCCACCTCAACTAACAACTGACAACTACCAACTCATCCTAGCCGTCGACTTCTCCCACCAAATGCTCTCCCGAGGCGCACAAAAGTTCGCTCCCCACCCCATCCTCCCCATCGAAGCCGACGCCCTCCACCTCCCCATCGCCTCTGGTTCGCTCGACCTCGTCACCTCCGCCTTCGGCTTCCGCAACCTGGCCAACTACGAAGAAGGCCTCGCCGAACTCTTCCGCGTCCTCCGCCCCGGCGGCCAGATCGGCATCCTCGACTGCAACCAGCCCTCCGGCCTCACCGGCGCGCTCTACTCCCTCTACTTCAAACGAATCCTCCCCAAACTCGGCGGCCTCCTCTCCGGCGACCGCGAGGCCTACACCTACCTCCCCGCCTCCGTCGAACGCTTCCCCCGCCCCCCGCGCATGCTCCAACTCATCCACGCCGCCGGCTTCACCGACGCCACCTGGACCAGCTACACCCTCGGCACCGCCGGGCTGTACAAAGCGACGAAGCCTACAATCTAGCCGTGCTCCCACTCCTACTAGCCGCGATCATCTTCGGCTTCCTACTCATAGGATCGTTGGTGTTCTTAGTCTGCGTGCTCGTTCCACCAGCGAGACAGTATGCGCTAAGTGCCGCCGCATGGTGTGCCATGTGGGGGCCGTGCTCGGTTGGATTTCTGCTGCTCGCCGGAGCAGGTCTAATAGCAGACGCCTTCATAAGCAAATCGCAAGATGCTCAGGTATTCCACTTCCCGAAGTTGACCGCGGTATTCGGCTGGAGCTACCTGGTGATAGCTGTCGTAGTAACCCTCATTGTCGCGACCGGGATCGCTTGGCTTCATCAATGGCTTTTGCACCGGTTGACGTTCGCCCTGTTTCGTTTGTACGTGACGATCGTTTGTGCGGGGATCGGGAGTGTGTTCGGGTGGTGTCTTGGTTGGTGGATGCTGGCCAAAGGAACGACTCATCACGTCTTTCCATTATGGATAGTGGGTACATTGGTCCTGGTTAGTAGTTTCGGAACTGTAGCCTACAAGGGCGCGCGGGCCTTACGAGGAGAACCTCCACGTGACTTCACTTGGATTTCGATCGAAGAGTTCGCAGGGTAGCTGTCCACTCCACACCCTGTACCATCACCCCATGGCCCTCGCGGTGTCCAACCCGCCCGCACCCCCCGCCCATCCCCATCCAGAAGCCAAGCGCACCGCCGCGCTCACCTCCGTCCTCGCCGCCCTGCTCGTCACCCTGCTCAAGCTCGCCGCCGGCCTCTTCACCGGCTCACTCGGCCTGCTGTCGGAAGCCGCCCACTCCGGCATAGACCTCGTCGCCGCCGCGCTCACCCTCGTCTCCGTCCAGCTCTCCGACCGCCCCGCCGACGACGACCACAACTACGGTCACGGCAAGATCGAATCCCTCTCCGCCTTCGTCGAGGTCGGCCTCATGGCCGGCTCGTCCGCCTGGATTCTCATCGAGGCCGTCCGCCGCATCCTCTTCCGCCACCACCTAGCCCTGCCGCTGAGCCTCTGGCCCTTCGCCGTCCTCCTCTTCTCCATCGCCGTCGATTTCTTCCGCTCCCGCGCCCTCCACCGCGTCGCCACGGAGACCGCCAGCCCCGCCCTCGAAGCCGACGCCCTCCACTTCGGCACCGACATGTTTTCGTCCGTCGCCGTCCTCCTCGGCCTTACCGCCACCTACATCGGCGAACGCTTCCACTACCCCCAGCTCGAACTCGCCGACCCCCTCGCCGCCATCCTCGTCTCCGCCATCATCCTCCGCGTCACCTGGCGTCTCGGCCGCCAAACCGTCGACGCCCTCCTCGACGCCACGCCAGCCGAAACGCGCGCTCAGCTCCGCCGCGACCTTGTCCGCGACCTCACCCGCATCGAAGGCGTCGTCTCCGTCGACCGCGTCCGCACCCGCCGCGCCGGCTCTTCCTTCTTTGCCGACCTCACCCTCGGCCTCCCCCGCAACCTCACCTTCCAGCGCTCCGAGCAGATCACCAAGGCCGCCACCGAATCCGTCCGCCGCCATCTTCCCGGAGCCGACGTCGTCGTCCATTCCGTCCCCATCGCTTCCGTCGCCGAGTCCGTCCACGACCGCATCCGCGCCGTCGCCGCCCGCGCCAACCTCGCCATCCACGACGTCTCCGTCCAGCAATACGACGGCAAGCTGCACGTCGAGCAGCACCTCGAAGTCGGCGAAACCCTTCCCCTCCGCGCCGCCCACGAGCTCGTCACGGAACTCGAAGCCGAGATCCGTCGCGACCTTCCCGCCGTCACCTCCATCCTCACCCACATCGAAAGCGAGCCCGCCACCATCGAGCGCCCTGCCTCGCTCGAACGCGACCGCGACCTCGAACGCCGCCTCCGCCACGCCGCCCGCCTCTTCCCCGAGATCCTCGACATCCACGAAGTCGTCGTCAACAAAACCAACGACCGCATCCAGATCACCTGCCACTGCACCCTCCCCGACGACCTCCCCATGGCGCGCGTCCACGCCGTCATCACCGCCCTCGAAGGCGCCTTCAAACTCGACGCCCCCGAAGTCGCCCGCCTCCTCATCCACCCCGAACCCGCCACCGACAACCGCCGCTAATCACTCAGGCTTCGCCTATGCTCGTGTATTTGGCGTCTTGTACTCTTGGCTAATTTGTGCTCCGAACCAGCTTTCACTTACAAACGGAACAAAGTTTTTCGCCGTATGCTTTGTGCCCAAGCTGTCGGTTATCGCTAGTTCAAGCAATACGCCTCTCTCTTCAGAGGGCAGCTTCGCAAAGTAGAACTCGATAAATCCATGGAGATGGTGCGCTCGTGCTAGTTGCGATACAGTCATAGCCTCTGCCAAATCGAGCGTTGCTCGGTTTTGGATGGAGAGCACTCCTGTGGAAACATCTGCGACTCGGAAAGAGTTGAACGGATCAACGGTAGTCCACCCGCCGTCTTTGCTTCTGATTGCATCGCCCGCTTTGAGAAAACAGTCAAAATGTTCGGCAGTTGCAAGGCCCGTCGAACGGTTTGTAACGGTCAGGTCTAGAAGTAGAAATGGCCCTCCACCGCCTGTCCAACGGTAGCATCTGTGAAGTTGAATGTGAAAGTCTGGACCTGTCAAATACTCCTCCGCCTGTAAGCGTCCGACTCGCTCGTTCGCCCACGTTTTGTATGTGCAGGTAAGAACGCATACCCCTGCAAAGATGCAAAAGGCAAGCTTCGCATGGTTGCTAGGAACGTACAATGCAACAACAGCGAAGATGACAGACAACGAACCTGACATCAGCGATGTCAGGTCCTTATACAAGGTAGAGATAAAGGTCTTTAAAGATGGCTTAGAAGTCATAGCAGCCTACGTGACTAGCGTACATTTGGCATACCTTAGCGTATCCTTTGTTGCAACGGCTCTTCGAAGGAGACTTGTTTGAACCACTATACTGGTCGCAGTCTAAACTGATCCCAGCCATGCCGGGTGCCCCACCTTCGCCGACAGTCTCACCGTCGGCTAAGGTGGGTTCCACAGACGCCACAATTCCGGGTGCCCCATCCTCTCCGACGTTTTCATCGTCGGAGAGGGTGGGACCTCCACACTCCCTACGCCCCGCCTTCCTCAACGAACCCGAACCCTCCCCCTTCCTGCTCAATGGCGAACTCGTTCCGGCGATCCACCCCGACCTCACCTCCGGGACCCAACACCACGACCGCCTTCCGGCTCCCAGAGAACCGCGGCCTCTGCTTCATGGGCACCACCAAGGTCGGCCCCTTCGACATCGATGCTGAGACCGCCCGCAAGATGCTCGCCGCCCCGCTCAACCCCAACGGCCGCTCTAATGCCGATGTAGTGCGCCCCTGGGTCAACGCCACCGACATCACCCGCCGCTCCCGTGGCATGTACATCATCGACTTCGGCACCGAAACGTCCCAGCAGGAAGCGGCGCTCTACGAACTGCCTTTCGAGTACCTCCGTCATCACGCGAAACCCTTTAGAGCGACCGCTAAATCGGGCGACGCAACTGGCGTTGTCTGGTGGCGGCATCAAAGACCCCGGCCAGAACTTCGAGCAGCCATAGCGGGCTCTACGCGGTATATAGCCACACCCAGCGTTTCTAAACATCGTCTGTTCGTTTGGCTTTCAACGTCCGTTGTTCCAGACCATACGGCGTTCGCTTTCGCCCGAGACGACGACTACTTCTTCGGCGTCCTCCACTCCCGCGCGCACGAACTCTGGGCGCGCGCCCAGGGCACCCAACTCCGCGAAGTCGAAAGCGGCTTTCGCTACACCCCCGACTCCACCTTCGACACCTTCCCCTTCCCCTGGCCGCCCACCGACGAACCCACCTCCGGCCCAGGCCTCGCCGGAAAGGAAGCCATCGCCGAGGCCACCCGCCACCTCGTTCGACTTCGCGACAACTGGCTCAACCCGCCCAACACCCCCGAGGCCGACCTCAAGAAGCGCACCCTCACGAACCTATACAACACCCGCCCCACCTGGCTCGCCGACGCCCACCGCCTCCTCGACGAAGCCGTCTTTGCCGCCTACGGCTGGCCACCCAACCTCACCACCCCCGAAATCCTAAGCCGTCTCCTCGCCCTCAACCATGAACGATCGGCACGCGCCGCCGCCCAACCCGTCAACCCCGCCAAAAGACGCGCTCGAAAGAAACTGCCGTCCCCTTCGCCCGCGGAAGCCACGCCGCCCCCGGGTTAGCGTGCCTTTGTTTTCTATTTGTCATTCCCGCCGGGAATCTGCGTTTGCCTTTTGTTTGTCATTCCCGTAGGGAATCTGCGTTTCATTTCGCCTCCCCACCATCCGGCGACGAGCTGCTTCATCCAGACCACCCAGGACGAGGGCCAAAGGCCCGACGACTTATCAGCCTAGGCCGAAGGCCTAGGGAGCCCCAGCCAACAACCGCAAAGGCTGAAGGTCCGACACATACTGCTTGCACGCGGAAAAGTGCATACCCCTCCACAACAACTCCTCTGCAATGAAGACTTTAGCCGGAATACTGGGCTTTTCGGCGGACTTATTTAGACCTAAGCCATTTGTTATGAATACTTTGAGACTTGCTAAACTTTTGCCGTCTAAACTCCCGCAAACCTGCTGCACCATATCCGGTGCACACCCAAAATTGGGTGATCTACCCATAACCCTTTTGTTTTGTTAGATCACCTATCAAAAAAACAAAAACTTCCCGCCCAAAGGTAGTCAAACACCGGCCCTCGACCGCTTCGGAGCTACACTAACCCCAGCCATGCCCCGCGCCCTCAACCTCGTCCTCGGTGCCCTCCTAATGCTGGCCATCACCCTGGCCTTCGCCTTCGCCACCATGCGCCTCGCCATCCACGGCACCCAGGTCGAAGTCCCCTCCATCGTCACCCTCACCGCCGATGACGCGCAGCACCGCCTCGCCGCGCGCGGCCTCAACCTCGTCACCGTCAGCCGCTTCTACTCCGCCACCGTCCCCGCCGGACACATCATCTCCCAGGTCCCGGCACCCGGCGTCATCGTCCGGCAGGAGTGGGAGGTCCGCGCCATTGAAAGCCTCGGCCCCCAGAAGGTGTCCATCCCCGACGTCCGCGGCATGCCCGAGCGCCCCGCCGCCATCACCATCCGCCGCCTCTCGCTCGACCTCGGCACCCTCGCGCACCTACCCGCCCCCGGCGACGCCGACCTCGTCCTCGCCCAGACCCCGCCTCCCAACGCCTCCGGCGTCGACAGCCCCCGCATCAACCTCCTCGTCAGCCAGAAGGAAGACGCCACCTCAGCCTTCGTCATGCCCTCACTCATCGGCCTCTCCTACTCGACAGCGGCTGAACGAGCCGCCAGCCTCGGCCTCGCCGTCTACGCCAACCAACCCTCAACCGCCACGCCCGACCCCGCAAACCCAGACCAACCCGCCAGCACAGGCGGCACCGTCACCAGCCAAAGCCCCCAATCCGGCTTCCGCGTCCAAAAAGGCCAGACCATTCGCCTCACCCTCGGCGGCAATGCTAACGCTCAAACACAGCCGTAAAGAAGCCATCGCCCGGATGCACCCCGGGCAACGTCCTCAGCGAACCTTCCCGTACACCGCTTGACACGAGACGCGCCCCGGCCACTTCCCCAAGCCGTTCCGTCTGCATCAGTCTTCCGAGCAGTCCTTCCACCGGGACTCGCCGCTCCCCGGCGAACTCCTCCACTACCTGCTCGTTCTCCTCCGGCTCCAGCGAACACGTCGAATACACAAGCCGCCCACCGGGAGCCAGCCTCCCAAACGCCGCCGCCAGCAACGCCCTTTGCCGAACCGCCTGCCGTGCCAGGTCCTCCAGCTTGAGCTGATGCCGTATCTCCGGATTACGCCCCAGCGTTCCCGTCCCGCTGCACGGCACATCGCACAGGATCAGGTCGAACTGCTCCTCCCCCGGCATAGCCAGCGCGTCGGCCACGCGGCACTCGACGCGCCCGCCATCGCCGGCACGGCGCAGACGCTCCTGCATCGCCCGCAGCCGCCGTCCGCTCACATCCGTCGCGAGGATGGTCGCGGAAGGCAGCCGATGCGCCAGCACCAGCGTCTTCCCACCCGGAGCCGCGCAGCAATCCCATACTCGCGTTCCGCCTTCCGGCATCGCCGCCGACGCAAGCTCCGCCACCAGCCGCGACCCATCGTCCATCTGTGGCAGGCGTTCATCCGCTGTAAACAGCTCTCCGCTCGAAGGCTCCCGCTGGTCAGCCTCGCAGATCGCCAGCGCCGCCTCGCGCCCATACGCCGCCACCCATCGCTCTACGAGCCAAAGCGGATGCCCCAACCGCTCCGCAAATGCCGGAACGGATTCATACAACCGCTTGCCCGGCTTTTGCGCGGCGGCAATCTTCCGCAGAATGGCATTCACCATCCCCGCCGCATGAGGCTCATTCGCCAGCTTGCACAACTCCACACTCTCGCTCAAGGCGGCATGGGCCGGAATCCGGTCCATATGCAGCAGCTGAAACGCCCCCATCCGCAACGCAAGCGCTACCGGCTCCGCCAATCGCTGGTCCGGCCGTTGCAGCAGCATCTTCACCCGCGCATCCAGCGCAATCTGCCACCGAAGCACCCCCATCACCAACGCCGTCGTCAGGTTCCGGTCCTCGGGCGAGAGCACCTCCGTCCGTGCCGAGTGCAGCAGCTCGTCGCTATGCCCCTGCCGCTCCCCCACCAACATCAGGATCTCGAACGCCACTCGCCGCGCCGCCGTCACCTTCGGCGTCCGCGTCCCCTTCGGAATGTCGACCGTCTTCAAGCGCCCAGCCGTTCGCTGTCTGAAAGCTGGAAGCCACGCAGAAACTCCGCCGCCATCATCCGCTTCTTGCCCTCAAGCTGCACTTCGTCGAGTGCGATCATCGTGCCCTGACCGCAGACTACCAGCATCTCCCGCTCGGTAAGGACCAAGGTTCCCGGCTCCTCAGGCGAACTCCCATCCAGCAGTCGCATCGTACCCACCACAAACTTCTTCCCACGCAGCGTCGTCCACGCCCCGGGCCAAGGCTGAAACCCGCGCCAACGGTCATAAATCTGTTTGGCTGGCTGACTGAAATCGACCAGACCATCCTCTCGCCGCAGGATGGGCGCCTGAGTGGCAAGCGCATGATTCTGCGGGCGCGGCTCGACCTTACCCTCAGCCAAACCCGCCAGCGTCTCCACCATCAACTCCGCGCCAATCGCCGCCAGGCTGGCAAACAGCTCCACCGCCGTCTCCTCCGGCGCAAGCGGGACCGCCTTGGCCAGCAGCAGATCGCCGGTATCCAACCCAGCATCGATCCGCATCGTCGTCACACCCGTCACCGTCTCGCCCTCCGCGATGGCCCACTGGATCGGCGCTGCTCCCCTGTACTTCGGCAGCAACGAGCCGTGCAGGTTGATGTTCCCAAGCGGCGACAGATCGAACATCCACTGTGGAATGATCCGCCCATAGGCCACGATCAGGATCGCCTCCGGCAGGACCGCCTCCAGCCGCGCCCGGAACTCCTCGTTAGCATTGATCTTTTCCGGCTGCACCACCTCCAGCCCCATCTGCCGCGCCGCCGTCTTCACCGCCGGAGCCACCAGCCCCATCCCGCGCCCCGCCGCCCGATCCGGCTGCGTCACCACCAGCGCCACCTCATGCCCCGCCGCCACAACCGCCCGCAGCGTCGGCACCGCGAACTCCGGAGTTCCGCAGAAGACCAGCCTCACCACTTGCCGTCTTTCTGCAACTTCTTGATCTTCCGGAGCACCAGCTCCCGCTTCAAGCGGCTCAGGTGATCGATAAACAGAATCCCGTCCAGATGGTCGATCTCATGCAACAGCGCCCGCGCCGTCAGCTCGGTCCCTTCCACCTCAAACCACTCCCCCGAAGCGTCTTGCGCCCGCACCTTCACCCACTCCGCCCGCGACACCTTCTCGCGGATGTCCGGCAGGCTCAGGCAGCCCTCCTCCTCCACCTGCTTGCCCCGCCGGTCGATCACCTCGGGATTGATCAGCACGATCTTCTCCTCCGGGTTCTTTTGGAAGCTGACATCGACGATGGCGATCCGCTGCGAGATGGCGATCTGCGGGGCTGCCAGCCCAATCCCCTGCGCCGCGTACATACTCTCGAACATCTCGTCGACGAGCTTCTTCAGCTTGGCGTCGAAGACCGTCACCGGCTCGCCCCGCTTTGCCAACACCGCCGCCGGATACTTCACCACCTCATGGATCTTTGCCGTCTTCCCCATCAACAAGCCGCCATCAATACGCCCGAATCTGTTCCAGATACCCGTTATAGTTGCGCCGCATCTCGCCCAGCGAGTCCCCGCCGAACTTCTCCACCATCAGCCGCGCCACCGTCAGCGCAACCATCGCCTCCGCCGCGACACCCGCCGCCGGCACGACGCACACATCGCTGCGCTCATACGCCGCCTTCACCGGTTCCCGGCCCTCAAAGCTGACAGATGCCAATGGCCGCCGCAAGGTCGAGATCGGCTTCAAATATCCCCGCACCACCAAGTCCTCTCCGTTCGAAATACCGCCCTCGATCCCCCCGGCATTGTTCCGCTCCCGCGAAAATTTCGTATGGCCGTTCTGCCCTTCGTAAGAGATCGCATCGTGTACCGCCGAGCCAAGCGACTCCGCCGCTGTCACCCCGCGCCCCAGTTCCACCGCCTTCACCGCCTGCAAGCTCATCACCGCCTGCGCCAGCAGCCCGTCCAGCCGTTCGTCCCAGTTCACATGCGTCCCCACCCCGGGCGGCAGCCCATGCACCACCACCTCAAACACTCCACCGATGGTGTCGCCTGTCCGCAGCGCATTGTCCACTTCGCCCTTCATCCGTGCCTCAGCCGCCTCATCCACGCAGTTCAGCAGCACTGTCTCCTTCGCCTGCAACGCGGCAATCTCCTCCCACGCGGCTTCCCGTCCCAACTCCTCGCGGCCGACCCGCACCACATGGCTCGCCACCTCGACGCCTAACTCCCGGAGCAGCAGCTTCGCCAGCGCACCGCACGCCACACGCGCCGCGCTCTCCCGCGCCGAAGCCCGCTCGAGCACGTACCGCGCGTCGGGAAAGTCATACTTCAGGCTCCCGGCGAGGTCGGCGTGCCCCGGCCGAGGCGACGCCACCGCCTTGTGCAGCGCAGCGTCGCCCGCCGCCACCGGCAGTATCTCTTCCCAGTTCTTCCAATCATTGTTGGCCAGCGTCATCGCGATGGGCGACCCGATCGTCTTCCCATGCCGCACACCGCTCAAAATATGCGCCGTGTCCCGCTCAATCCGCATCCGCCCGCCGCGCCCATACCCCTGTTGCCGCCGCCACAGCTCCCGGTCGACGAACGCTCCATCCACCGGCACCCCCGCCGGCATCCCGCTCACCAACGCCACCAGCGCCTCGCCGTGGCTCTCCCCCGCTGTCGAAAACCGGATCATTGTGTCTCTCAGGCCAAAGGTCGATTGTACCAACAGGTTCTTGCTCCGTAGAGCCGTAGTTATATGAAGATATAATCGTGCAAGAGGCAACGCAGTGTATACAACGAGCCTGAGAAAAGTAGGGGGATCGGTCATGCTGGCTCTCCCGCCAGCGCTTCTAGAGGTGGTCGACTTCGCGGTCAACACCGAAGTCGGCATCACGGTACAGGACGGCTGTCTGGTCGTCGCCGGTAAGAAGCAACGCCGCTACTCGCTCCAGGACCTCATCGACCAATGCGACCCAGCCGCCCCCGCTCCGTCCGTCGACCATGAGTGGCTCGATATGCCCGCCGCTGGAAACGAACTCCTGTGAAGGCC
Source organism: Acidobacteriaceae bacterium (assembly GCA_965277085.1). Classification (GTDB taxonomy): domain Bacteria; phylum Acidobacteriota; class Terriglobia; order Terriglobales; family Acidobacteriaceae; genus Edaphobacter. Next base: position 2,243,196 of record OZ255708.1, on the reverse strand, counting down.
GGAGACATCTACCACCTCGACCTTGACCCAACCAAAGGACACGAGCAGCGCGGCAAACGCTATATCCTCATCGTTTCCAGCGAGGGTTATAACAAGGTCACCGGAATGCCCATCGTGGCACCCATAACCGGAGGCGGCGAGTTTGCCCGCATCGCGGGTTTTACCGTCTCACTCACCGGCTGCGGCCTCGTCGCCAGCGGCGTCGTCCGCCTCGACCAACTCCGCGCCGTCGATCTGAAAGCGCGTGGCGGCAAGAAGATCGAGTCCATTCCGCGCGCAGTGCTGGATGACGTGCTCAACCGCGTGGTGGCCATCTTTGAGCCCGATGACTGTTACTCTTAAAACAAAAATGAACAGCCAAAAAGTCCCTACGTTCGATCAACTCATGAATCCCCTCTTGGCTGCCCTGCGTGCCCTGGGAGGGTCTGGTTCGATTGAGGAGATCTACGATAAGGTCGTCATTCAAGAACAGATGTCTGACGAGGTACTCTCGCTCTCTCACGATCCAGAAAAGAGCACACTAACCGAAGTAAGCTACCGCCTCGCTTGGGCACGCTCCTACCTTAAGAAATACGGCCTATTGGAGAACTCTAGTCGCGGAATATGGGCGTTGACGCCCAAGGCCAGTGAATACCGCACTGTCAATGCGCCTGACATCGTCAAGGCCGTCAGAGCGCAGTTCAAGAAGAGCGCAGGCTCTGTCGATCTGGAAAAAGCGGTGCAGCAGGAAACCGCTACAGAGGAGCAGTGGAAGGAGAAGCTGTATCATCTCCTCACTCAGAAGCTCTCACCGTCTGCCTTTGAACGCCTCGTCCAAAGACTGCTTAGGGAGTCTGGGTTTACCCAAGTTGAAGTCACTGGAAGAGCCGGTGATGGTGGCATTGATGGCAAAGGAATAGCTCGCGTCCATGGTCTTCTGAGCTTTCATGTGTTATTCCAATGCAAACGGTATAGCGGCTCGGTTGGTCCTTCAGAAATTAGAGATTTTCGTGGAGCTATGGTCGGGCGCTCAGATAAAGGCCTGTTCATCACGACGGGCACCTTCACACCATCTGCCATTAAAGAAGCGACTCGTGATGGAGCCCCAGCCATTGACCTGATCGACGGAAACGACTTGGCGGAAAAGCTACGTGAACTCCGTATTGGAGTGAACACTCAGCAGATTGAAGTGGTCGTTATCGATGATGCTTGGTTTGAAACTATCTAGTTACAGATCATACTTTGTGTATGACTCTTCGTTAATCATCAGTCTCAAGCCAACCCCGTGAATCGAACAAACTCCGCTCCATGCTTCTTACCCACTCCGTCATCTCCTCCGTGCCCCTCCCATTCGCCACCGCCTTGCCGAACTCGTTCCGCATGATCTGCATCTTCGCCTCCAGATCGTCCAGCGCGTTCAGCAGCAGCGCTTCGGGCGTCATCGGCAGCTTGGGCGAGCCGAACTCGTACTTTCCATGATGGCTCAGAATCATGTGCTCCACCAGCACCCGCAGCTTCTCCGGGAACGGCGCAAGTGCTTGAACCTTCTCCCGCAGCATCCCTTGCGCGATCGAGATATGCCCGATCATCTGCCCTTCGAGCGTGTAGCCGAAGCTCGTCCCCCAATGCAGCTCCCGCACCTTGCCGATGTCATGGAGGATCGCACCCGTTACCAGCAGATCGGGATCGACCTCCGGGTAGAACGGCGCAGTCGCCCGGCACACCCGCACCAGCGTCACCACATGCTCCAGCAGACCCCCCAGCCACGCATGATGGAGCACCTTGGCCGCCGGAGCCGCCTTGAACGCCGCCCCAATCTCCTCGTCATCCAAGAATGCAAATACCAGCCGCTTCAAATCCTCGTTCGCAAATCCCCCCACATACCCTCGCAGCTCCCCCCACATCGCCTCCACATCGAACTGCGTCGCGGGTAGAAAGTCCGTCGGGTCCACCTCCGTCGAAGCCGCGCTCCGCAGCTTGCTCAGCGTGATCTGGAACTTACCCTGATATTTCGAGACTAGCCCCTGCGCCTTGACGTAGCAGCCCTCCGAGCACGTCGCCACCACCTCGGCGAACTCCTCCCACATCCGCGCCTCGAACGCGCCCGTCTTATCCGCCAGCGTCAGCGCGAGATACTGCCCGCTCGGTTTGCGGTCCCGCACTGAGAGCGCCGCGATCACGAAATACGCCGTTACCGTCTCGTTTTCGTGCCGGATCGCGTCCGCTACAAAAAAGTCTTTCATGGCCTCAGGATACCGTCTTCCGCACATGAAAACGCGGGAGCCGAGGCCCCCGCGTTCATTGCCCAACATTCGTACTCACTGCGGCGGAGGCAGCGGCGTTCCGATGGGATTACCCGGTGTGGCCGGAGTCGTATTGTTCGTTGGCGTTGCCGAAGCCGGAGCGGTCGCTGGAGGCAGGGTCGTCGTATCGGACGAAGCTGGTGCCTTCGGTGCACCCGCCGTGCCCTCATATGCCGTGGCCCGATCTGCCGCCTTCGTCGGTGTCTCCTCCGGTGTGGGAGCCTTTGGGGCGACCGGCTGCTGCGCCAGACGCTCCTTGGGCGCGCCCTTCACCTTTACCTTTTTCTTCTTTGTCGCCGTATCGCCGGACAGCCCCAACGGAGCCGCCTGTGTCGCCGTTGCCGCTTTTTCTTCCGCCGTCATCGGAGGCGCGGCCGACGCCACTTTTTCATTAACCTTGGCGGTCTTCTTCGCCACCTTCTCCGCCGCTATCGTCTTGGCGCGCGCGCTGTATCGCGTCTTGCCCGTTGCAGGAGCTACCGGCGTCAGTGGATTGACATCGTTCGTGTTCGAACTCGATACCTCGTTGATCGAAGTTCCGCTTGGGATGATCGGCGCGATCGCTGTCCCGGGAGCCGCCTCCGCCACGTCGGCATGCCGCTCGTGGTTGGCTCCCAGACCATCGTCCTGCGCCAGCCCAGCCGTCTCCGGCCCCACGCCGAGCGAGTTCCGCGGAGCCTGCCCGAACCGGATCTTCTCCCGCTTCACCTTCTTGCCCCTCGTGATCTTCGCCATCGGTCCGCCCTCTTGCACCGTCGGCGTAATCCGTGGCGTGGGCGTAGTGGCGGCGCTGCTTGGCAAAGCTGGGGTGGTCGCCTCCGCCACCGTCGCCGGTGCGGCACCTGTAGCCGCAGTTGCAGGCGCAACAGCCGCGGGCGTGGAAGCCGCAGCCGCCCGGCTCGCCGTCTTATCCACGGTCGAGAACCGTCCTCCACGATCGAACCGTTGCTTCTGCGTGGTCTTTTTCTTCTTGGCGACTGGCGGCGCATACGCTGTAAACACCGGCTTTGTTTGCTTGGAGCTTGAACCGGCGTCAACATACCCCGGCTTGATGTCGATGTACGCGTCCTCACGCAACTTCGTCAGGTATGCTCGCAACGCCGGTTGCATCTGCTCTACATACATCGCTTCCTGCACTTGTGGCTCGACCTGCTTCAGCGGCGGCGTTCCGGCAGCCTCATGTCCGGTCACCTTCAGGATCACAAAGCCCTGCCGGGTGCGGATGGGCGCGGTAAACTGACCCTCCTTCAGCCCAAACGTCTGGTCCTCCAGCACCTTGGCCAACGCGCCCCGCTTGAACTCGCCGAGATCGCCCCCTTGCGCCGCGGTTGGCCCACCGGAATAGGTCTTCGCCGCTTCCTCGAACTTCATGCCGCTTTTCAGCTTGCCCGCAACCTCATCCGCCTTGCTCTGCGCCTGCGCCACCGCCGCATCATTCGCATCTGCCGCTGTCGGAATCAAAATCTCGCTGAGCCGCACCTGCTCCGGCTGCTCGAACTGCTGCTTGTGCGCGTCGTAGTATGCCATTTCCTGTGCCTGCGATACCTGGAGTCGACGCCCCACTTCGTCTCGTACGACCTGCTGCGTCAGAATGCCATTGCGGATATTCGCTTTGAAATCCTCAAACGACACACCTTGCTGCCGCGCGGCCTTCTCAAGATCCTCCATCGTGTCCAGCTTGTTCTGCTTGCGAATCTCGTCCAGCCGCCGGATCACCTCGGCGTCGGCATTCAATCCCAGCTCCTTTGCCCGCGATAGCAGCAACTGCTGGTCGATCATGTCGCGCAACATGTTCTTCTGCCGGTCCTCGGCGTCGGAAGGGGTAGCGTTGCTTTGCTGCAATTCCTGCGCTAGTTGCTGCTGACTGCGCTCCACGTCCGAGCGGTTGATGATCTGATCGTTCACTCGCACGACCACATCCTCCACCACCTCGCCATTTGGCGTGATTGCGGCGGGCACCGGCAGCTTGGTCTGCGGTACAGGCGCATTGATCGGACTTTGATAGCGCGGCGTCTGCGCCATCTGGGCAAACGTCGAAAAAGGAAGCAGGCCAAGCCCGCACACCGCTATATACCGCGCTAAGCTCACAAATCGAAGGTTCATCGTCACTCGTTGAGTCACTCGTAATCGTTCCGCGCGTATACGCCCGCGCTGCTACTCGCTAGATAAGACTCCGTCAGCTTCCGCACGGCATCTCCCTTCATTCTAAATGCGGCGTTGCACGTGAGGCCAATCCGGTCCATGCTCCTCTCGTCGGAACGCCGGGAACGACTAAGCCGCTCGCCTCCCGGTGTATACTCCGTCCAACGCTAGGCGTACTTCTTACGCCGTTTCACCCGCACAGGCTCCGCCCGAGGTCTTCGCCCGATGGCTCCACGCACCCGCCGCGCTCTCTTCTCCGCATCTATCTTCCTCGCCGCGTGCGCTCTCGCCGGGTCGGTGATCAGCCAGAAGGTGGCCGCCCAGTCCTCCTCGGACGAGGCCACCCTCCGCGACTCCCTCCGCTCCTTCACCAATGTGTACTCCATCGTCGAAGGCAACTACGCCGACAAGCTCACCGGTGACAAGACCGACAAAGCTATCTACGACGGGGCTATTCCAGGCATGCTCCATGTCCTCGATCCCCACTCGAACTTCTACGATCCAAAGGCTTTCGCCCAGATGCGCGAAGACCAGCACGGCCGCTACTACGGCGTCGGCATGACCATCCAGCCGCAGATGGTCGCGGGCGTAGTCCACGTCTTCGTCCTCTTTCCTGCCGAAGGTATGCCCGCCTTCAAGGCCGGCATTAAGCCCGGCGACATGATCCTCACCGTCGACGGCAAGCCCACCGAAGGGCTCGACTCCGCCGCCGTCGCCTCCATGCTGAAAGGGCCCAAAGGCACCCACGTTGCCGTCGTCATGCAGCGCGAGGGCGTCGCCAAGCCACTCACCTTCGATCTCACCCGCGGCGAGATCGCGCAGTACTCAGTCGACCTCGCCTACGAGATCAAACCCGGCATCGGCTACATCCACGTCAAGCAATTCATGGAGACCACCTCCCGCGAAGTCGCCGACGCCGTCGATAAGTTTAGCGAATCCGGCTTGAAGGGTCTGGTCATCGACCTCCGCAACAATCCCGGCGGCCTGCTCAACGAAGCCGTCAATATGTCTGACAAGTTCCTTCAAAAGGGCCAGATCGTCGTCTCGCAGAAGGGCCGGGCCTTTCCCGATCAGGTCTACCGCGCCGCTCACGGCTCCGACGCCAAGTACCCCATCGTCGTCCTCGTCAACCGCGGCACCGCCTCGGCCGCCGAGATCGTCTCCGGCGCGCTTCAGGACCATGACCGCGCCCTGATCGTCGGCGAAACCACCTTTGGCAAGGGCCTCGTCCAAACCGTCTTTCAAGTCTCCGAGAACACCGGCCTCGCGCTCACAACCTACCACTACTACACACCCTCGGGCCGCCTCATCCAGCGCAACTACAGCAACATCTCACTCTACGACTACTACTACGTCCGCGACGGTGTCCAGAAAGGGGCGGACCGCGAGGTCAAGCTTACCGACTCCGGCCGCACTGTCTACGGCGGCGGCGGTATCACCCCCGACGAAAAGATCGAACCCCTCAAGTCCAATCACTTCCAGGACTCGCTCTTCCCCAAGTACGCCTTCTTTAACTTCTCCAAGCACTACCTTGCCACCCATACCGTATCGAGAGATTTCCAAGTCGACGACGCTGTCATGTCCCAGTTCAAAGCCTTCCTCAAGGAGAAGGACATCGAGTACACCGACGCGGACATCGCCACCAATGCCGAATGGCTTCGGACACAGATCAAGCGTGAGCTCTTTCGCTCAGCCTTCAACGAGACCGAAGGCCTCCGCACCCTAATCGATAACGACCCCCAAGTCGCCAAGGCCATCACCTTCATCCCCGAAGCCCAGGCGCTTGAAGATCACAGCAAATCGAGTGTAAAAACCGCTACGATCGCTCGCTAAGTTAGCCACTGGGCAAAGGACGACAGCTCCACCAGCTACCATGGGGAAACGCTTTCAATATCGGTAGCCGAGGGAACTCCTTTGTTTGCATCGATCCGGCAGGTATTCGCTCTTAGCTCCGCTCTGCTCGCACTCTCACTGCCGCTACAAGCTGATCCCATCCCCGTGCGTCACGTCCAAGGGGCCTCCCGCGCCTTTCTCATCCTCAAAGACACCTCCGGTAAACGCCTCGCGTACGGCGACCTGATCCAGACGGTGCATGGTGCGCGCGTCACCTCCCGGCTCACCTTCCACTTTCGCGACGGCTCCCTCGACGACGACCTGACCACCTACACGCAACAAGGCGTCTTCAAGCTCATCAGCGATCACCACATCCAGAAGGGACCCTCCTTCCCCAAGCCAATCGACTCCCTTGTCGACGCGGCTAGCGGTATCGTCACCTCACGCTCCATCGATAAGGACGGCAAGGAGAAGGTCGATACCCAGCACCTCGACATGCCCCCCGATGTCTCGAACGGTATGGCCCTCACCCTCATCGGCAACATCGCGTTCCAGGTTCCTAAGACCGTACTTGGCTACGTGGCCGCAACCACTTCAAGCGCACGCCTGGTTCATCTTGTGATTCATCCCGTAGCGGAGGAGCCCGTCTACATCGGTGGCAGCCACCGCAAAGCCATGGACTTCGCGATTCACATCGAACTTGGCGGTATTACCGGCGTCATCGCTCCCCTCGTTGGCAAACAGCCGGACGATGTCCACGTGTGGATCTTGGGCGGCGAAGTTCCCGTCATCCTCGCCACCGAGGGTCAGCTTTACCAGGGCGGCCCCATCTGGCGCATCGAAATCGAGAAGCCCGAGTGGCCCAACCGCTCAAAAGAATAACCGTCAACGAACGCACACGTCGGCTGGTGGGCATAGTGCGACCGTAACTAAGGGAAGCACAATCATCCTGCAACGATGAGTACCCCAGCGTGCTCACGTTTGCCGGACATAACCGATACACTGGTGGTATGCTCCTAGCCGCGATTGTGTCGAAGCCGCAGAAGCCGGAGTTGGCGGTGATTTTGCCGGAGCTGGTGCGGTGGCTGAAGGCGCATGGATATGGGTATGTGCTGGATGTGGACAGCGCGGCGTATTTAGGTGCGGGCGGGGGGGCGGCTGCAAGCGAGGGATGTGAGCGGCGGGAGTTGCCGGGGCATCGGCCAAATCTGGTGATTGTGTTTGGGGGGGATGGGACGCTCTTGTCGGCGGCGCGGGCGTTTGCGCGGACGGAGACGCCGATCCTGTCGGTGAATCTGGGTTCGCTGGGGTTTTTGACGGAGACGCCGCTGGGGGAGATCTACAACACGCTGGACGCGTGGTGCGCCGGGCGGGCGGCGATCGACGAGCGGCGGATGATGCGGACGGAGCTGTATCGCGATGGGCGTGCGCTGCGGGAGTGGGACGCGCTGAACGACGTGGTGGTGGCGAAGGGCACGATCGCGCGGATGGCGGATTTTCGGGTGGAGATCGACGGGCAATTTGTGGCGACGTTCCGGGCGGACGGGATCATCGTGTCCACGCCCACGGGGTCGACGGCGTACAACCTGGCGGCGGCGGGGCCGATCATGATGCCGAGCGTGAACGCGATGGTGGTGACGCCGATCTGCCCGCATCTGCTGACGATCCGGCCGATCGTGGTGCCGGGGGAGTCGACGATCGCGGTGCATGTGGTGGGAGTGCCGAACGAAACCTACCTTACTGTAGACGGGCAGGAGGCGGTGGAGTTATATCTGGGCGACCATATCCGGTGTCACCGGTCGGCTTATAGCGTGCGGTTGTTGCGGCATCAGCCGAATGGGTTGTTTAATGTGCTCCGGTCTAAGTTGAAGTGGGGAGAGCGGTAGGGCATATGTGGGTGAGGTGACGGTTTCGGGCGCGGTGCCATTGTTGTGTTGCAAAGCGGTTGAGGTTGTGGCAACCTCGACAACACTAGACGCACCCGCGGTGGCTGGTAATGATGGGCACCCGATTTGTCGTGGGCTCAAGACCATTTCGCACAGGTACCCCCACCGGGTACTTTAAGTACGAAAGTATTCAAACGATGAGACTTAGGCGGGTACTTGTACGGTTGGGTACGAAGTAGTTAACAGCGGTTGCTCTCATGCCTCTAAGGTCTCTATTCATAGTATAGCAGTTCGATCAAAACTAATGCACAAAACAGGGTGGCTGTAGATCATTCATTCCGTGTGACTTACAACATATTTTCTGTTTTAGGGCTTGACAAGATGCCGGCATTCGCCCTGGGATTATTCTATTGGAGAAGATGGGGTTTGTAGTTCACGCCGCTCGGCCCACCTTAGGCATGATGAAACATGCCGAAGTCGGGGCACCCAGTACTTTTGCGCCGCGGGAAGGGTGTTATGCGCTCAAGCTTACCTTGGCATAAGCAAGCCTTGTGCGACGAACTCCAGCACAGCTTGTATTTGTTCGCGCCCATCTCGAACCGTTCGCTTACCGCGTCAACGCTGAGGTCTTCGAGGTTCTCGATTACGGTGGCCACAGGGAGGCGCGTGTCGCGGAAGATCCATGCGCCACTCACTTTGCCGGGGATGCTTTCGACGGCGGGACAGTCGGATCAATCGAGAGTTCCGCTGTGCGGGCTGCTTGGCATGGCTCTAGTGTGCTCCCCTATGGAAGGAAGTTCCAATGGGGGAGACGTGGTGACGAGAGCGGTGCTGGGGTTCGGGGAGGTCGACGATGGTCTGCGTGGCGGCTCCGGGCGGCTGGGTACGGGATAGCATTGGGGGCTCAGGAGGATGGTGGGCGGGAAAGCCCACCTTAGCGACGGTGAGACTGTCGCGAAGGTGGGGCACCCGGCTTAGATGACCTTGTCGATCTTTCGAGCCCTCGCGTCGGAGATTACTAGATCATATCGGCTCACAAAATGTGCTAATTTTCCTAATTCGCTATTGTAGCTTTTGATCCATTCTGCTGTAGCATTTGCAAGTACTTCTATCAAAGAATTTAGATGAAGGTACTTCTCGCCTTGGCGAGAAGGAGGGCGAGGTATCACGGGGTACCCCGTATATGGTACCAACCGAGATACTTTACCGCTTAACACGGACCGAGAGGACAAACTCGTCATATGCAACAAGCCATTTCTAAACTCCCATAACTCTTTCGACGTGACATCAAGCGTCGTCAAGTCGGCGTATGCGTCAAGCCAGAGTTGAAAAGAACACTCATCTCTTAAATCGCCGTTGTCAACAAAAGCTACTGTATCGATAAACGATACAATGAGTTTAGCGCAGCTTACAAAATGCTTGTTGTTGAATAGCAACTTAATTGCCGAAAAGTAGTCATCATCTAGTAGTTTTGGTATATCAAAGCCCTCGTTCGATATATAAGCATCAAGGTAATCCACAGCAGCTTGATTGTCCTCCAGTGAAGTTCCGATCAAACTATTTCGCGTTAAAGGCCCAAGACTGATCGCTGCAGCAGTTTGCAGTTCGTTATTCTTTACAACCGTGATAACGACCAGAGGTTCTCTTGGCGCATTGATCTCTAAAAAGATGTGCTCGAAAATGCCTAAGTCTCTGCCTAAGCGTTTTATGCCGGAGTATTCCCGCATGCTAATCTCTCGGCTAGTTCTATAACGTACTGCAACTTTATGGTCGTCCGTGACTAGGCTTTGCAAAGTACTAAGCTTATCTCGGTCACTACCCTCTAAATCGTGTACCACAACGCCTAATTCCACAACCGAAACCTCGTTGATGTACACAAATAAGTTGTAAGTAGGTTCTGTCACGATTCACTCACAGTTCAGACGCTGTTGGGGCTGGGTCACGGTTTCGGGCGCATGTTGGCGAGTAATGCTTCGGCGGTGGGTTGGGTGTTGAGGAGGTCGGCGGGGGTGAGCCAGGCGCGGCGGAGTTGGGTGATGCCGAAGGCGAGTTGGTCGAGTTCTTCGGTGGCGTGGGCGTCGGTGTTGACGACGAGTTTGCAGCCGTGGTGTTTGGCGAGGCGGAGGTGGGCGTCGGAGAGGTCGGCGCGGGCGGGGGCGCTGTTGTGCTCGACGGCGACGCCGAGTTGGGCGGCGCGGCGGAGGACCTGGTCGAGGTCGATGGCGTAGGGTTCGCGGCGGAGGAGCTTGCGGCCGGTGGGGTGGGCGAGGATGCCGAGGTGGGGGTTTTCAAGAGCGCGGAGGACGCGGGCGGTCATCTCCTCGATGGGCTGGGCGAAGTGAGAGTGGACGCTGGCGACGACGATGTCCATCTCCGCGAGGGTGGTGTCGTCGAGGTCGAGGGAGCCGTCGGCGAGGATGTCGACTTCGATGCCGGGGAGGACGCGGAAGGGCGAGGGAAGGGGAAAGTTGGAAGAGGAAAGGAAAGGCTCGGACCATTGGGGGCCGGTGCGGGTGTGGAACTCTTCGGTGAGCTGGGCGTCGACTTCGCGGATGCGGGCGATGTGGGCGAGGGCGCGCGTGTCGTCGAGGCCGTTGGTCATGGCGAGGTTTTTGGAGTGATCGGTGATGGCGATGTAGCGCAATCCGCGGGCGATGGCTGCTTCGGCCATTTGGCTGATGGTGTCGCGGCCGTCGGTGGCGTGGGTGTGCATATGGAGGTCGCCGCGGATGTCTGCTCTCGTGATGAGGGTAGGCAGCGTGTGGGCGGCGGCGGCTTCGAGTTCGCCGCAGTTTTCGCGGAGTTCGGGGGGAATCCAGTCGAGGTCGAGGGCGTTGTAGATGGCTTCTTCGGATTCGGAGGCGATGATCTGGTTGTCTTCCAATCGGGTGAGGGCGTACTCGGAGAGGGTGAGGCCGCGTTTGATGGCGCGCTGGCGGAGGGCGACATTGTGGTGTTTGGAGCCGGTGAAGTATTGGAGGGCCGCTCCGTAGCTGGCGCGGGGGAGGAGGCGGACGTCGACCTGGAGGTTGTTTCGGAGGGTGAAGGTGACTTTGTTCTGGCCGCGGGCGTGGAGCTTGTCGATGAGGGGAAGGGTGGCGACGTACTCTACCGCCAGGTGAACGATGTCGGGTTCGCAGGCGGGGCCGGTGGCGAGGAGGTCGAGGTCGCCGACGGTCTCGCGGCCGCGGCGGAGGGAGCCGGCGGGGGTGACCTGCTCTATGCCGGGGAACTGGAGAATGAGGGCGGCGATGCGTGCGGCGTAGTCCCCGGCGGCGTCGATGCGGAAGCGGGAGGAGTTGCGGCGGTGGTCTTCGATGCCCTTGAGGAGCTTGCTGACGAATTTTTCGCCCATGCGGGGGAGGCCTTCGAGCTGCCCGGCTTTCGCAGCCGCTTCCAGAGCGTCGATGTCGGCGACGCCGAGGGCGGACCAGACGAGGGCGACGGTCTTGGGGCCCATGCCGGGAAGTTTGAGGAGCTGCAACATCGTGGGGCGGTATTTTGTGAGGAGCTCGGTGCGGAGAGGCATGGTGCCGGTGCGGACGAGGTCGGCGATGTTGGCTGCCATTCCCTTGCCGATGCCGTTGATGGCGAGGAGTTCCTTGGGATCGTCGACTAGGGTGGCGAGCTGGGTGGTTTGCTGCTCGACGGCCTCGGCGGCGCGACGATAGGAGCGCACGCGGAAGGGGTCGGCGGCGTCGATTTCGAGAAGCGCGGCTGTCTCGTCGAGCAGCCGCGCTAGAGTGATGTTATCCATAGGTGCAGGCTACCCCAGACCGCCTGCTAGACAGTATGCGACGAACGCTTCAGTTTTGCGAAATGCTCCGCGAGGGAGCGACGATCACAGGTGCTACAAGGCCTGTTTGGAGCGGAGTACCTGATCTGCCTGTGGTCCTTTAGTTCCTTGAATCACGTCAAACTCCACGTCGTCGCCTTCTTTGAGACTCTTATATCCATCGTGCTGGATGGAGCTGTAGTGAACGAACACGTCCGCGCCTTCCGGACGACCTAGAAAGCCATACCCTTTCGCGTTGTTGAACCACTTGACTTGACCTTTGTACTGGGACACGTTTGCTCTCCTGTCTGCCGCTGCCTGGCCGGTAGTTGCGCCGGGTGAACGAACTAGACGCACATTGAAGTAAAGGAGTTTTCTCAATTACTTTGTTCTACAGTGCGACTATTCAGGAGATTTATCTGTCTTTTACAAGACATAAGCATAAACCTTTACAAAGATCTAAGTTGCACGGACGGATCGTGCGGCGGCAAAGAGGGAAAGACCAATAAGAGTTTTGCCGTCGTGGATCTGGTTGGAGGCGACGAGCTGCATGGCTTGTGAAAGAGGAACGCGTTGGATCTCGATCTGCTCGTCTTCTTCAGGGGTGGCAGTGCCTTCGCGGAGGTCCTCCGCGAGGTAGATCTGCATCCATTCGCCGAGAAAGCCGGGGCTGGCAAAGTATTTGGTGAGGAGCGTCCATTTTTTAGCGCGGAAGCCGGTCTCTTCGATCATCTCGCGCTTGGCGGCGGCGAGGGGGTTTTCTCCGGCGTCGATGCGTCCGGCGGGAAGCTCGATGAGGAACTGTCCGGCGGCGTGGCGGTATTGACGGATGAGGATGATGTCGGGGTCTGCGGGATTGGTGCGGTCCGGGTGGTCATCGACGGCGAGGATGACGACGGAGCCGTTGTGGCGGATGACGTCGCGGGTGTTTTCCTTCCCGCCGGGTTCGATGACGGTATCGGTGTAAACGTTGAAGACTTTGCCCTGGTAGGCGAGTTTGGAGTCGAGGACTTTGGCTTTGAGGGATGCTTTGGGTTTCGCGAAGGGGGAGGCGGCGCGGAACTTGAAGTTCTTATAAGGATCGACGCGGGCGGGGTTCGGCGCGGTAGAGGCTGCGGCTTTGGCTGTGACTTTCGGAGCTTTGGTGGAGGTGGCGGCCATGAGGGTACGGTATCATCCCTGCATCAGGGTGAGGGGGGGCGGCATCCAACGAACGCCAGCCCGATTAATACGATGAGCACAGAGTGTTATCCCATTACGGTGTTGCCGCATATATCCCGGTTGTACCGGGAGTATTTGGCGATGGGGGAGAGCGCGGCGGACTCGCGGGTGCGCGGATGGTATGGCGGGGAGCCATTTGCGGGTAGATGGCCGTCGCGGGATGTGAGCGTGCAGGATGCCGGGCGTTTGGCGGATGCGCTCGCGCGTCAGAGTTTGGAGTTCGGTGCGGGTCCGGCGGCGCTGGCGAATATTCAGAAGCTAAGGGCCGGCGCGCGGGCCGTGGTGACGGGGCAGCAAGTGGGGCTGTTTGGCGGTCCACTGCTGACTCTGTTGAAGGCGGCTACGGCGGTTGCGCGGGCGAAGCAGGCGACTGCGGCGACGGGGATCGACCATGTGCCAGTGTTCTGGCTGGCGACGGAGGACCATGATCTCGAAGAAGTGGATCATGTGGCTCTACTGGGGAAGCACGCGGTGGAGAAGGTTCGCTGGAACGCGGAGGTAGCCGCGGCTGTGCCGGTGGGCGGAGTTGTGTTGGGTGAGCCGATTGAAGCGGCGCTGGAGCAGGCGAGTGAACTGCTGGGGTATGCGCCGGTCTGTGATGTATTGCGGGAATGTTATGCGCCTGGGATGACGCTGGGCGGGGCGTTTGCGCGGCTCATGGTGCGGGTGTTCGCGGAGCATGGGCTGATCGTGATGGATGCCGCCGGGGCGGAGTTCCACGCGATGGGAACGGCTACGCTGCGGTATGCCATCGAGCACGCGGCCGAGCTGGAAGCGGCGTTGCTGCGGCGTGGCGAGGAGCTTGCCGGTGCTGGTTGCCATGCTCAGGTGCTGGTCGCGCCGGGTGCTTCCCTGCTGTTTTTAGAGGATGAGGCGACGGGGGAGCGGCAGGCCTTGAAGCGGCTGCCGGATGGGGGGTGGAAGGCCGGACGTAGGGTCTACTCGACGGCGGAGTTACTGGGGATTCTGGAGGCTCAGCCGGAGCGGATCAGTCCAAACGCGCTGCTGCGGCCGGTGTTTCAGGATACGATTTTGCCGACCGCAGCGTATGTGGGCGGACCGGCGGAGATTGCCTATTTTGCGCAGTCGGCGGTGTTGTATGAAGCGATCCTGGGGCGGATTACGCCGGTGTTGCCGCGGCTAAGCGCGACGCTTGTCGAGCCGAAGATCGCGGCGGTGATGGCGCGGCATGAGGTGAGCTTGCCGGACGCGCTGACGACGGCGGAGGGGTTGGCGGAGCGGATGGGCGCGCGGGCCATGCCGATCGAAGGCAAGCGGAAGCTGGCGGCGGTGGGGAACGCGATGGATGCGGAGCTTACGACGCTGACGGAGTATATGACGACGATGGATGCCAGTCTTGGGCGGTCTGCGGGGGTGGCGGGCAACAAGATGCGGTATCAAATGAACCGGCTGCGGCGGATGGCGGCGGGATTTGAGTTGCAGAAGGAGGCGAGTCTGCGGAAGCATGCGGAGGCGCTAACGCTGCATCTGTTTCCGGGGGGGCATCCGCAGGAGCGCGTGGTGGGCGGGGTGTGGTTTTTGGCGCAAGACGAGGGGCTGGTGAGGCGGCTGGTGCGCGAAGCGGAGAATGTTTGTCCGGGACATCTGGCGGTGCGGCTGTAGGAGCCCGCAGGTCCTTCGACTCCGTGTCTCACGATAAGAGCGTGATCCACTTCGCTCAGGATGACAGTTCTTGTAGTTAGCGGAGGGTGGCGGAGCGGAGGAAGTTGAAGTTGCCGCTGGGACTGGGGTGGACATTTTCGAGGCGGCGGGTGTGAACGAGGACAGTGTTGGGGTACCAGAGGGGGATACCGGGGAGGTCGCGGGCGAGGATTTGCTGGGCGGCAGTGTAGAGGGTGCGGCGGGTGGGCTGATCGGTGGTTGCGGCGGCGGTGCGGAGGACTGTGTCGAGCTCCGGGTTGGTGTAGCGGCCCCGGTTGCCGCCTCTCGGTGGGAAGCTGGCTGAATCGTAGGCGTAGCGGAAGATGTCGGGGTCTTCGTTGGAGCCGATCCAGCGGAGGATGTACATCTGGAAGGCTCCGCGCGTCACGTCGGCGTAGAAGGTGCCGAACTCGGCGGAGCGGAGCTGGAGGTCGATGCCCGTGAGGCGGAGTTGCTGCTGGAGGACGGCGGCGAGGAGGCGGGTGGACTCGTCGGTGCTGGTTTTGAGGGTGAGGTGGAGGCGGATGCCGTCTTTGCCGGGCGGGTAACCGGCGGCGTCGAGGAGAGCTTGGGCGCGGGCGGGATCGTGGGAATACTGGAGGGCGGGGTCGGCGGCGAAGGCCCAGTGCTCCGGGGGGAGGAGGCTGCCGGCGGGGCGGGCCTGGTCGCGGGAAAGGGCGTGGATGATGGCGGGGCGGTCGATGCTGAAGGCGATAGCTTGTCGGACGCGGGGGTCGCGAAGGAGTGGGTCTTGGGTGTTGAAGTTGGCGTAGACGACGACGGAGCTGGGGCCGGTCTCGATCTGTAGATTGGGGGCGGACCCGAGGGTGTATACGGTATCGAGGGTGAGGGCGTCGGATTCGACGTCGGCGGAGCCTTTTTGGAGTTCGAGGGCGCGGGTGATGCCGTCGGGGACGACGGCGAAGCGGACGCGGGCGAGGTGCGGCGGCCCGGCCCAGTAGGTGGGGTTGCGGGCGAGGACGACTTCTTTGTCCTGAGTGGCGGCGACGAAGCGGAAGGGGCCGGAGCCGATGGGATGGAGGCCGAAGTCGCGTCCTGAGCCGCGCGGGACGACGCCGAAGAGACCATCGGACATATTGAAGAGGAGGCTGCTGTCGGGGCGTTTGAGGTGGAGGGTGAGGGTGAGCCGGTCGGGAGTGTCGATGCTTTCGATAGAGGCGAAGGCTCCACCCTTTGCGGTGGCAAGGGTGCCGTCGGTAAGGCTGCGGAGGGTGTAAGCAACGTCTTCGGCTTCCAGGGGCTGGCCATTGTGGAAGCGGACGCCGTCGCGGATGTGGAGGACGAGGGTGAGGGGGTCGGGCTGCTCCCAGCTTGTGGCGAGCCAGGGCTGGAGGTTGAAGTGGGCGTCCTTCTTGATGAGGGCGTCGAAGATGAGGCCGCCGATGCGCTCGGATTGGGCGTCGGTGCCCTGGCGAAGATCGAGGTTGTTAGGGGAGGACTCGATCTCCATGACCATGGTGCTGGGGTCTTCGGGGTGGCTGCGGCATCCAGTAAGAAGCGCGGCGGCGAGCGAGAAGAGAACGAGGCGTTTCGGGATCGGAAGCATACGGCGTGCTGTCAGTGTAGCGGCTGGGCTGGGCGCGGGCGCGGAGGCGATGCTAGAGTCGTATGCAGTGAGCGGAGGAGCAGGCGCGCATGGTGGTGACGGTACAGCAGCACATTCAGCAACAGCAGGCAGCGGTGGCGGAGGCGAGTGGAACGTTCAGTCTGCTGCTGGGTGGGATCACGCTGGCTTCGAAGATCATCGAAGCGAAGATCCGCTCGGCGGGGCTGACAGACGTGCTGGGGGCGTTCGGGCAGACGAATGTGCAGGGCGAGGCGCAGCAGAAGCTGGATGTGTTCGCCAATCAAGCGCTGCTGGCTTGCCTGGGGGCGCGAGATATGGTGGCGGCGCTAGTGAGCGAGGAGGATGAGGAGCCGGTCACGTTCAACCGGTCGGCGGAGCGAGGGAAGTATATTGTGATGTTCGATCCGCTGGATGGGTCGTCGAACATCGACGTGAACGTGAATGTGGGGACGATCTTCTCTATTCTGAAGCGGCAGGTGGGGGAAGAGGTAGACGCGGCAGTGTTGCGGCCGGGGCATACACAGGTGGCAGCGGGGTATGTGGTGTATGGGCCGTCGACGGTGCTGGTGTATACGACGGGCAGCGGAGTGCACAGCTTTACTTTGGACCCGACGATCGGGGCGTTTGTGCTGACGACCGAGGGGATCAAGATGCCGGAGCAGGGGCCGTACTACAGCGCGAACGAGGCGAACGCGGCAGAGTGGCCGCCCGCCTATAGGATGTATGTGGATCGGCTGCGGAGCGGGGCGAGCGGAACGTATAGCTCGCGGTACATCGGGTCCCTGGTGGCGGACTTTCATCGGACGCTGCTGAAGGGCGGGGTCTTTCTGTATCCGCCGACGGCGAAGCAGCCGAAGGGAAAGTTGCGGCTGCTGTATGAGGCGAATCCGCTGGCGTTTCTGGCGGAGCAGGCGGGTGGGGTGGCGTCGACAGGTACGGGGCGGGTGCTGGATGTGGTGCCGGAAGGTATCCACCAGCGGACGCCGTTCATGTTTGGGAGCAGGCGCGAGATGGAGTTGCTGGACAAGACGGTGAACCGGGTGCCGGCGCGGTGAGGGAGTTTCAGGCGGAGGTCGTCGACATACGCGATGAGGGTGTCACCGACGGGCGGCGGCGTTGGCAGCTGCTGCTAACGGAGTCGCTGTTCGATGGAGTGGAGGGGGTGCTGGTGGCGGTGTCGCCAAGCGGGGCGCGGCTGGAGGTGCCGGTGCTGGGTGTAGTGGTCGAGGACGCCGATGTGTGGCACGTGGTCGAGAAGCCCTTGGCGGCGGGAACGCCCGTGACGGGACAGGTGTTTGGCGCGGACGAGTGGGCCGGTTGAGCGGGCGGGGAGTCCCTGCTACACTCAGAGAGTTCGCTTGGCGCGCCGGGTGTGGGTGTGGCGAGTGGCACGGTACGGGGCTGTAGCTCAGTTGGGAGAGCGCGTCGTTCGCAACGACGAGGTCAACGGTTCGATCCCGTTCAGCTCCACCATTGTTTCAACGCTCGGGGCGCAATGAGCGGGAGTAGTTCAGTGGCAGAACGTCAGCTTCCCAAGCTGAATGTCGCCGGTTCGATCCCGGTCTCCCGCTCCAACATCTTCAGCAATGCTAAGGTCCAATATCAGTTTGTCCCGGTATCTCTCTTCCTAAGCGATAAGCTAGGATTCTTGTCATGCCCGTTCATCGCCGTGTTGTGACTACAGCTTTCCTACTGCTCCTCACCACCCACGTTGCGCGTGCGCTCGAGACAGTGCCGAAACCCGAGTATCGCGCGCGGCGAGTGGCGCTTGCGGAGAAGCTGCATGGGGGTGTAGCCGTCCTCTTTGCGGCGGAAGAACCCGCGATGGAGTATCAAGAGTACCGGCAGGATGAAGACTTCTATTATCTGACGGGGTGGAACGAGCCGGGAGCGGCGCTGGTGGTGATGGCGGCGAGTCCGGCTGCGGTGGCGACCGACACAGCTCCGGCACGGGCGGCGCAGCCTTATCGCGAGGTGCTGTTTCTGCCTACGCGGAACCCGCGGACGGAGCTCTATACGGGCGTCAAGATGGACGCGGCGACGCCTTCCGCCGCGGCAACTGCCGGGGTGGATGAGGTGCTGCCGATGGCGCAGATGCCCGTCGCGCTGAATGCGGCGGTCGCGGACAATCGCGGGCGGCTTCGCAACGTCTGGACGGAGGAGGGATCGAAGCCGGCGGGCGCGGTGATGCAGGTGTTGGCCGTGTCGCTGGGGGTGGCGGATGCGCCTGCGACGCACGATCTGGCAACGCCAGTGATGGAGCTGCGGGCGATCAAGTCCCCGGCTGAGATGGCGCTGATGAAGAAGGCATCGGACGCATCGATCGCGGCGCAGCTGGCGGAGATGAAGGCGGTGCGGCCGGGGGTGCGGGAGCGCACGGTGGCCGGGGTGATTGTTGCGAAGCTGATGGAGGAGGGGTGCGAGCGGGTGTCGTATCCGTCCATTGTTGGATCGGGGCAGAACGCGACGACGCTGCACTATAGCGAGAACTCGGCGACGATGCAGGCGGGCGATCTGGTGGTAATCGACGCGGCGGGTGAGTACAGCATGTACGCCTCGGACATCACGCGGACACTGCCCGTGAGCGGCAAGTTTACAGCGCGGCAGCGGGAGATCTATGAGATCGTGCTGGGCGCGCAGCGGGCGGCGGCGGCGGCGTTTGTGGCGGGCAAGTCGAAGATCAATGACCCGAACCATAAGGAGCCGGACTCGCTCGACACGGTGGCCTTCCACTACATCAACGCGCACGGCAAGGACCTTCACGGAGGGCCGCTGGGCAAGTACATGGTGCATGGGATCGGGCACCTGATCGGGATCGATGTGCATGATCCGTGGGACTATACGAAGCCGCTTGAGAAGGGCATGGCGTTTACGATCGAGCCGGGAATTTACCTGCCGGAGGAAAAGATCGGTGTGCGGATCGAGGATGTTGTCTATGTGGATGCTGCTGGAAAATTAGTCGACCTAATTGCGAAGTTGCCGCACACGGTGGATGAGGTGGAGGCGGCGATGCGGGCAAAGTAGAGGTTTTTGTGCTGAAATCGTTAAATTTTCGGAAGTCTCAAAGTCTTCAAAACAAAGAACCTAAGTCTGGGCTAGTCTGACCGGGGTCTGGGTGTGAAAAAGGGTCCCTATGTGACGGAACCCTTTTTGGGTGTTGGTTTTGTCAAGTGATTTCACTCTTGTGCGATGGATTGCGACTGGTCCGAGAAGAAGCAGATTCCCTTCGGGAATGACAAACAAAGAAGTAAGAGCAAGCACTTCGTTCGTTAGAAGCGAACGCCGAACTTGATGGGGATGTAGGTCGACGGCGCGCTGTTCTGCGGGAAGACGTTGAAGTAAGTGTTGCTCAGGGAGGTGCCGTTTGTTCCGTCGTAGTATGGACGGCGGGAGTTGGCGGTGTAGACGTACCGCGCTTCGGCGAAGAGCTTGGTGTTGGAGAATTGCGACAGCTTATAGGTGAAGCCCACGCCACCGTTTACGCCGAAGGCGTTGCTGGTGTAGCTGTCGATGGGCGCGTTCGCCGCGTACTGGTAGCAGCCGTAATAGTAGTCGCAGTAGGTACCGACGGCGGGAATGGAGAAGGTAGCGATCTTATGGTAGAAGCCAGCACCGGCGACGACGTACGCTCCTGTCTTATCGCCACCGGCGAAGTTGTAGATCGGATTGAGCGTAAAGGACCAGATGTGGCTCGATCCGTTCAATTGGCTAAGCGGGGCGTTGTTTTGGTCGGTTGCGCCGAGACTGTTGTAAGTTGCGAGCAGGTTATTGAGTTTGGCGGTTTGAATGCCGAAGTTGTCCCAATCAAACTGCGCGATGACGCCAAGATTCTTGTTGAAGTTGCGGCCTATACCGCCCTGGAAGCTGTAGCTGGTAGACAGGTAGTTCTTGGTGCCGCCGGTGGGCAGGGTGAAGCCGCCACCGGCCTCGAAGGTGTACTTGCTCGAGCCGTCCGGGTTGTGAGAGCTGTCGGTGTAGCGGGGACGGCCGTAGCGACGACGGGGGGTGGCTGCGTGGAATCGCCGCCAAGGGACAAGCGCTCGGCGGAGACGGCATCGGTCGTAGCTTCGGTTCCGGTGGCGACAGAGCTGGAGCTTGAAGAAGAGGTGTCTTCGGCTAGGAACGGGTTGACCGGCATCTTGAGCGCGGCATGGAAGTCGGGCGTGGCGGCCTGCTGTGCGTTCAAGCTGAGACCGGCCGCGCCCGTGAGCAAGGAAAGGACCGCGACGCGCGCGGCGTGACGGAGATGAATCGCTATATGCATCTGTAACTCCCTAAGAATGAGTAGAGTCGTGCAAAGTCTCTAGAGGTTTCCAACCCGGAAACTCTCTTGTAGTTGTGTAGACGCTTTCAAATCGGGAAAGGATCACCTTGCGGGAAGAAGGTTCGATTAGCGAACAGATGTGCGAGCAGATCGTATCATGGAACGCTCAGACAGGCTCAACCGGTTATTTCGTGATGTTTCGGCAGCATACGACGATGCAGGATGCGGGAGATTAAGATGCCCCTGTCGCTGAGACGGTAGAAGATCACGTGACTCTCTTGCTCCATACGTCGCAGACCCGACCGTATGTGTTCGCAAGTCCGGCCAAGCGTGGGCTGATCTGCAAGCCTTTGGCAGCATGCCTCTAAACCATCGATGTAACGGAGGGTCTGTGCCTCGCCCCAGCAAGCCAATGTGTACGATCCGATCTCCAGCAGATCGGTTTCAGCCATTCGCGAGAGTTCAAAAGCCGGCACGGCTACTGCTTGGTCCCGGAAAGCTGGAGACGCCTGCGGACACGCTCGAAGACCCGCGGTTCGGAGGGACCACTCGCGTCACCGTGGTCGATTGCCGACCTAAGCCTTGCCAATTTCGCCTCGTGTTCCTGTGTCTCGCGTTCCAGGCTTTGGAGGGCCGCTCGGACGACCTCGCTTGCGTTTTCGTAGCGGCCACTCTCGATGTTTGTCAAAACAAATCGGTCGAGTTCCTCAGTCAAGTTGACGTTGCGAGTGGGCATGAGTATGGATAACATGAGTGGAAAACTTTGCCAACTGACGGGTTGAGGGTGTACTTGGAAGGCCCACTCGATACCACACGTCTCAAATCGGGACGTGGGGCGCCCGCAACGCAGATTCCCTTCGGAATGACAACTAAGAAGGCAGAAGCTGTTCCTTTAGTGGATGTCGAACTGCTCGGGGTGGAGGGCAGGGTCGGACTTGACGAGGATGGTTTTGCCGGACATCTCCTCCATCTCTTGCAGCCAGCGCGTGCCGGTGCTCTTGAGCTGCTTGACGACCTCGGGGTGGACGCGAAGCATGACATCGCCCTTGTCGAGGTGCTTGTACATCTTGCGCATCTCGATGTAGATGTCGTTGCAGACAGTGACGGGCGACTTGACCATGCCGGTGCCTACGCAGACGTTGCAGGTGGTCGAAAGGGTGCGTTCGAGGGACTGCTTGACGCGCTTGCGGGTGATGGCGACAAGGCCGAAATCGTTGAACTGAAGCACCTTGGACGGTGCGCGGTCGGACTTCAGCTCCTCTTCAAGGGCGGCCATGACTTTGTTGCGGTTACGGCGGTCGTCCATGTCGATGAAGTCGATGATGATGATGCCGCCGAGGTCGCGGAGGCGGATCTGGCGGACGATCTCGGGGATGGCGTCGAGGTTGGTCTTGACGATGGTGTCTTCGAGGCGCGCGGTCTTGCCGACGAACTTGCCGGTGTTGATGTCGATCGCGACCAAAGCTTCTGTCTGGTTAATGACAATGGAGCCGCCGGATTTGAGCCAGACTTTCGAGCGGAGGGCCTTGTTGATCTCTTCGGTGATGCCGAACTGCTCGAAGAGGGGGGTCTCCTTGAGGTAGAGCTTGACCCGGCGGATGAGCGCGGGCTGGAAGCGCTGGAGGAAGCGCAGGACGCGTTCGTATTCAGTTTCGGTGTCGACCCAGATAGCGGAGAAGTTGTCCGTGACCTGATCGCGGAGGATGCGCTCGACGAGGTTGAGATCGTGATAGATGAGGGCGGGCGACTTGGAGGATTCTGAACGGTTTTTGATGTCGGCCCAGAGGTTGAGGAGGAAGCGAAGGTCGGAGCGGAGCTCTTCCTCGGTGGCACCGGAGGCAGCGGTGCGGACGATGAAGCCACCGGCGGCCTCGCCTTTCTCGGAGAGGAGGATTTCCTTGAGGCGGCGGCGCTCGCCGTCGGATTCGATCTTGCGCGAGACGCCGGTGTGGTTGACGGTGGGCATGAAGACAAGGAAGCGGCCAGGAAGGGCGATGTGCGAGGTGATGCGCGCGCCCTTCTTGGCGATGGGCTCTTTGGCGATCTGAACGAGGATCTCCTGGCCGGGCTTGAGGAGATCGGAGATGGCGGGGAGGTTGGTCATCTGTGCCGAACTGCGACCGCCGGAGCGGCCACGTTCGCGGTCGCCGCTGCCGCCCATGTTGCGGGGGCGGCCGGAGCTGTCGGAGCCACGGCGGGGTTCGCGGTCGCGTCCGCCACGGCGCACGTTCTGACGGCCTCCACGGCGCTCGTTGGAGGCGGTGCGATCCGCGGGGGCAGGGGAGGTTTCAGGTTCGCGGAACTCGTTCGAGAAGTCACCGGTGGCTTCGGCGGTGCGGGCATACTCTTCGGAGTCCTCGTCCGTGTCTTCGGTATCGTTGTGCTCCGAAGTGCCCGCCTCTTCGGATTCTTCGAGGAAGTCTTCTTCGAAGTCCTCGTCGTCCTGGTCGTCGGCTGGAACGGCGGGGCGGGTGATCTGATCGATGGACATCTCGCGGATCATGGTGCCGAGGTCGGCCGCGCCTTCGAGGGTCTCCTCTTCCATGTCTTCCATGTCGTCTTCGTAGCCGGCATGCAGGGCGGTAATTTCGAATTCGTCGTCGTCCATGACCTCTTCTTCAAGGTCGCCGGAGCCGGGCGCAAAGGTTTGGGAGGCGGGTTGTTCCTCTTCTTCGAAGGTGTCGGCGTGCTCCTCGATCAGGTCGGCGGGAGCGTGCATCTCCGGGAGGGCTTCGGAGTGCATCTCGCCTGAGGCATTGAGTGTGACGATGTCGTGATTGGGGAGCGTGGTGCCGGTTGTGGGTTCCAGCGCGGGGGTCGGGATGGGGTCGAACTCGACGACTTGACCCATCATGGCGTCGAGCACGGGCTCTTCCACGTGGGGTGATTCGGGAGCGGAAGGCTCGGGGGTGAGGAAATGCGTGTGGCCGAAGGTGGTTTCTTCGAGTGAAGCGGGCTTCGTTTCGGGCTGCGGCTCGGCGATGGCGTCTAGGACGGGCGCGGGCTGGCGATACTCGCTGCGGGTGGTGTCGACGCGGAAGGAGGCGGAGGCCTCTTCGGGCTCGTACTCGGCGGCGGGTTGGGAGGCGCTAGGCTCGTGGATCAGGTCAACGGAGGGGACGAGTTCGGGATGAGCGGCGAGGGCGACCTCGGGCTGGGTCTCGGGGATGGGGGCGACGCTGGGGCCGTCGGTTTCATGAACGATCTCGGGGATCGTCTCGGAACGAGGAGCGGCGGGCGCAACGGGCGGGACGGGGCGCATGAACGGAATGCGGGGTTCGGTGCGGACCTCGGCGCGGGGTTCTGGGCGCGAGTCGGGGCGCGAGTCTGGGCGCGGTTCGGTGCGGCGATGGCGGGAGAGCGATTCGCCCGGCAGAGTTGCGCCGCCGTCCCATGCGCCCTGGATGGTGAACTCGGTGGAAGGCGCAGGAGCGGAGACGGTGCCCGTGGCTGCTACCGGCTCGGGTTCGCCGCCCTTGCGGTACTTGGAGAGTGACTCGCCGGGGAGGATGATGGGCTCGACAGGCGCGGAGCTTTCCGCGAATGGGCTTTCATCGACGCCGTAGAGGTTGGCGGAGGGGGCGAAGCCACGCGGGATGCGGGCTGGACGGGCGTCACTGGCGTCGTTTCCGCCGCTGCGCTCGCGTCCGCCATGGCCATCACGATTACGGTCGCCTCGACCGCCACGATCGCGGCCTCCGCGGTCACGTCCGCCGCCACGCTCAGAACGTTCAGAGGAGCGGCCTTCTGTTTGGGGTGCGGGGTCGGGCCGGGGGGCTTCGGTACCGGCTTCGAGCTCGACGATGGCTTCGTTGGCGTATATGTCTGGCTGGTAGGAACTAACTGGCGCGGTGGTGGAAGGCTCTTCGGCCAAGACGGGCTGCTCGCCTCCGGCGGAGGTGGTGCGAGGCGACTCATCCTGCTCGGCGGTGGGATTGCCGGGCAGAGTGCCGTTGGGGCCGCGTCCACGGCGACGTCCACGGCGGCCACGCCAGCGACGGCTGCCGTCGGCTCCGGGTGCGCCTTCGCCGAGTTCGTTGTCTTCGGGCGCACTGGGCTGCTGCGCGGCGAAGATCGATGGGATTTCGGCGGGTGCCGTCTGGCGGGGAGCCTCATACTCCGGCTCGGCGTCGGGGCGCGGGAGCTCGGCTGCCGGCTGCCGGTTGCCGCGATCTCCCCGGCCACGGCCCCTGCCACGATCGCCACGGTCATTGCGGTCGCCACGGTCACTGCGTGGAGCTTCGGCGCGGGGCACGCTGCCGTTTTGAGCTTCCAGTTTTGGTACGCGGTCGCGCGAGGGGCCGTCGCTCAGGCTGGTGGTGTCGAACTCGGCGGAGTCCGGAGCCTCCTCCATGAAGTCGGTGATGTAGAGGAAGGCGTCGCGCTCAAGGCCGATGTCGACGAAGGACGACTGCATACCAGGGAGGACGCGTGTGACTTTGCCGTTATAGATGGAGCCGGCGAGGGTGTATTCGTTCTCGCGTTCGTAGTAGATCTCGGTGAGGGCGTCGTTCTCGACGATGGCGAGGCGGGTCTCGTGGGGGGTGCTGGAGATGTAAATCTCTTTGGACATCGGGTCTGCTCTTTCTGCCCGCGCCTGATTTCCTCAAGCGGGGCGGACGGCAGACTGGATCGCGAACGGCTTATGCGCCGTTCACCGCGGGAGCGGACAGGAGGGGCGAGTGGGAAGCTGCGTCGACGATGACCGGTGCGGATTGCGGGTACAACTCCGCCCGTGTCGCGCTTTGACAGACGCGCACGGCGGAGGCACGGAGGGAATCTTTGACTTGACGGAAGCCTTCTACCTGGGGACGCAGCGCGGAGGTGACCGAGACAACCTCGAAGTGAGGCGGGGCCGTTTGCCTTCCGGATGCGTTCATTCCCTAATCCTGTCCGGCCTGCGGAGTCGAATCCAGCCTGGCCGGCCTTTGTTCTGATTTCTGTGGGTACGGCGTAAACTTGTGCCCGCCTCCCGGCGCCAAGCACCAGATGGGAGCGGCCGATGCGGCTCACCGGCTCCAATAGCCCTGTGTGGCTGCACAATACGAGTATCGCATGAATGCGGAAGATCGCACCAGCATGGTTGCGGTTTGCCCCGGGATGGCAAGCCAGCAACGGTTTTGCGCTCAGGGCGCTCAAGCGTGCATGGAGTATTGAGCGACTTCGTCCAGGTCCTCCGCTTGGAAGAGCATTATGGGAACGTGAGCACAGGCAAGATCGTTGGAAGACAGCAGTGGACTGCTGCCTCACCGCCTTTTCTGTGGTTTTGCGTCGTTTAAAGTGCGGTTGCTGCGGGAACAGCCTTAGAGTTTACCTGTATGTACGCGATCGAAGCAGCCTGGCGGGACCGCCTGCTGCGTGGGCTAATGAGCTGCTAGCCTCTACAACATATGCTTTAGCCTCGGCACCACGAAGCAAAATCAGTGATGTAGATATAATTGGCGTCACCAACGAGGTGAGATTTGATCAAGCGTACCTTCTCGGGCCATGTTGCGAACGTAGTCAACATAACCTTGGCATCGGCGGGCGTTACTTTATCGAAGCTTCCTGAACGCAACACGTTGGAACGGCACATCCGTGACCTGATCCGCGTCAGGAATATTGCCAGTGTTTTGGACGTCGGCGCTCATTATGGAGAGTTCGGCCAACTAGTCCGGCAGGCAGGCTATCGGGGCAAGATCATAAGCTTCGAGCCGTCCGAAGAAGCATATCTACGCGTGGTTGACACTGCCAAAGGGGACCCCCTGTGGGAGGTGCATCGCTGCTGCCTGGGCGCGGAAAACGGAACTGTCGAGATGCAACGCTTTCTGCATTCCGACTTCAACTCACTGCACACACCTACGAAGTTTTCTTCCATGAGCACGTTTCGCGATTACATGGAGCCTAAAGGAACAGAGACTGTTCCCATGCGCCGATTGGATGATCTCCTGTCCGAACTCCGGGTCGATCCAGCCAAAACGAATGTGTACCTGAAAATCGATACTCAAGGTCACGACTTACAGGTGTTGAAGGGAGCGAGCGGATTTCTCTCGTTTGTCGACATCATCCAGACAGAGTTATGCGCGCTTCGCCTGTACCAGGATGTTCCGACGATGGAAGAATCGATGATGCATTTCCGGAATCTTGGCTTTCTTCCGGTTGGTTTCTACGCGCTTCATGGCAATGTGGACACGCCATCTATGGAATGGGACGATATCTTTGTCAGAGTGGATCCCGCTTCGCTGGCGAACGGCTAAGAGCGCCGGAGATCTCCAGATATGTCTCACACTGCCAAGCGGTACACGCTTAAGTGACGAGAAATGCGTTATGAGTACTGATCTACCCAGTCCAATCTACAAGTTGCACTAGAAAGTGGAGACGACATTGCGACGGTGTATTTGCCATCGCGCTTCTTTTAACGCTGCCCATCTTTTAACGCTGCCCATCGAAGTCGCCAACCTGCTGTTGGTGAGCATGATGCTCAATCCTGAGCCTTCACCTGCCAGGCTGTTTACGAAGCTTATTGC
This sequence comes from Acidobacteriaceae bacterium, assembly GCA_965277085.1. Classification (GTDB taxonomy): domain Bacteria; phylum Acidobacteriota; class Terriglobia; order Terriglobales; family Acidobacteriaceae; genus Edaphobacter. The sequence continues at coordinate 2,216,037 of OZ255708.1, read as the reverse complement.
AGCGGAGTGGGTCTTCGGCTCCTGAGATTCCAGCTAACAAACTCGGCTCACAAACTGCTCGGCCCGGAACAAGCGGACTAATCGTGGTATTTGTATTAGCTCGTGTCCAAATAGCGGTTCTCATTTTTCTGGTTCTCGGAGGCATCTTCGCCACGAAGTGGGCATGTGCCGCGATCCTCCTCTTTCTGAACTCTCGGTTTCTTGTGGTGCTTTGACATTAGTTTACGAAACGCCTCATGCGGATGTTCATCACGATGCCGAGGGCGAGGAAGGTGAAGAGGATGGACGAGCCGCCGTAGCTCATCAGGGGCAGCGGGATGCCGGTGACGGGCATCAGGCCGACGACCATGCCGATGTTGACGGCGATCTGGAAGACGATGACCGCGGCGACGCCCATGACGATGAAGGTGCCGGGGAGGTCGGCGGCGGTCTGGGCGTTTTGGATGAGGCGCATCAGGATGAGGAAGTAGAGCAGAAGGACGCCGATGGCACCGATGAAGCCGTGCTCCTCGCAGAAGGCGGCGAAGATGAAGTCGGTGTAGGGGATGGGGAGGAAGTCGCCCTGGGTCTGGGTTCCCTTGTTGGTCCCTTTGCCCCAGATGCCGCCGGAGCCGACGGCGATGAGCGACTGGCGGATTTGGTAGCCGGAGCCTTTGGGGTCGTTTTCGGGGTCCATGAAGCTGGTGAGGCGGGCCTTTTGGTAGGGCTTGAGCACCTTGCCGGTCTTCCAGATGCCGCCTAGCAGCAGGACGAAGGTAAGGAGGAGGATGGCGGCTTGTTTGAAGCGGATGCCGCCGAGGAAGAGGCCGCAGAGCAGGACGGGCAGATAGGTGAGCGCGGTGCCGAGGTCGGGCTGCTTGAGGACGAGCAGCATGGGGACGCAGATGAGGGCGAAGGCGCGGGCGATGTCGCCCCAGGTGAGTTCTTTGCCGGCGAGGGCCCAGAAGAAGCGCGCGGCGACGACGATGAGGACGAGCTTGATCCACTCGGACGGTTGGAAGTGGATGCCGTGGAAGCTGATCCATCGTTTGCCGCCAAGCACGCGCGTGCCGAAGAGGGCGACCCCAACGAGCGAGACGAGCGAGAGCCCGTAGGCCCAATGCGCAAGATCGAGCAGGCGGTGGTAGTCGACCAACGAGATGAGGAACATCATGACGACGCCCGCGACGAGAAAGCCGATCTGCTTGTGATCGAAGCCGTGGAATTTGGTGTGGAGGGTGGCGGATTTAATCTCCAGAACGGAGATGACGGAGAGCGTGAGCACCATGCCGAGCAGCGGCCAGTCGAAGTCGCGTAAGGAGGAGAAGCGGGTCATGTTGGGGCTATTTTACGGCGCGACAGGCTTCAATACAGGCTGCGGCAGCGTGTCGGTTTGGCGAATGCCGGGCATGGGTGTGTCCTTGAGCAGCGGCTTGGCTTCCGCAACCTGCAAGAGATTGCCCGCTTGTTTGCGTTGCTTGGTCACGAAGGTGTTGACCACCTGCGCGGCGAGTTTGGCGGAGTTGTTGCCCCAGTTGCCGTGCTCCCAGAGGACGGCGACAACAATGTCAGGGTTGCGGCGGGGGGCCATGCCGACGAACCAGGAGTTGGGGTCGGTCTTGTGGCCGCCGCCGGAACGAGCTAGCGCGTCGTGGCTCATGACCTGGGCCGTGCCCGTCTTGCCGGCGAAGTCGATGCCAGCCAGCCGGGAGGCCGCCGCCGTGCCGGAGATCAGCGTCTGGGCCATGCCGTCGGTGATGGTCTGCCAGTTGTCGGGCGTTATAGGGATAGTCTTGTCACCCGAGCCTGGGAAGCTGGACGCAAGTGCTTCAACCTGGTCGGGGGGCAGTTCGCTGGGGAAGACGAGATGTGGGCGTCGCATGGCTCCTCCCGAGGCGATGCCGCTTAGTGCGCGGGCCAGTTGCAACGGTGTCGCGGTGACGGCACCCTGGCCGATGCCGACCGAGATGGTCTCCCCCGCAAACCATTTAGTGTGCTGCGTCTTCAGCTTCCATTGCGTCGAAGGGACGGTTCCGGCGGCCTCGTCCGGCAGGTCTACACCGGTCTTGAAGCCAAGGCCCGCTTCGTTGGCGTAGTGGGCGATGGTGTCGATGCCGAGGCGATTGGCGAGCGTGTAGTAGAAGGTGTCGCAGGAGAGCGGAATGGCGTTATGGATGCTGACGCCGCCGTGGTGGAGGTCGCAGGCGTAGAAGTGGCCATAGAAGCTGGCACCGCCCTGGCAGTTCACCTTGAGGTCCTGCGCCTTATCTTCCTGCAGGCCGGCCAGCGACATGATGATCTTGAAGGTTGAGCCGGGTGCGAGCTGCGCCTGAATAGCCTTGTTCAGCAGCGGATGGTCCTGGTTGGTGAGGATTGAGTTCCAGTAGGTTTTGGTGAGATGGCCGGAGAACTGGTTCGGGTCGAAGCTGGGGCGTGAGACCATGGCGAGGATTTCGCCGGTGTGGGGGTCCATGGCGACCAGCGCGCCAACCTTGCCCTCCATGGCGCGCTCGGCGGCCATCTGTAGATCGAGGTCGATGGTGAGCTTCAGGTCCACTCCAGGCACGGCGATCTCCTGACCGAGACGGCCTACCTCCTTGCCGTGCGAGTTGACGATGAGGTCGCGCGAACCGTCGCGGCCGCGCAACACGGCGTCATACGTCTGCTCCACGCCCGAGCGGCCGACGACGTCGCCAGGCTCGTAGAAGGCGTACTTGGGATCGTTGAGCATCTGCTCGGAGACTTCGCCGACGTAGCCGATCAGGTGCGCCGCGAAGCCGTCTTTGGGGTAGAGGCGGCGCTGGGTGTCGAGCGTTTCGAGTTCCGGCAGTTCGTTGCGGTGCGCCTCGACGAAGGCTTGCTCGTCGGGCGTGATGTCTTCCTTCAGGGGAATCGCCTGGTACCCCGGCGAACTGGAGAACTTCTTGAGGATGGCTTGGATCTGGTCGACCGGCAGATGGAGGCCCGCCGAGATGAGCGGCAGATCGGAGGATAGATCCTTGACCTGATCGCGCAGGAGGTAGCACGCCACGGACGGATAGTTGTCGACCAGGATGCGTCCTTCCCGGTCGAACAGGCGCCCCCGCGGCGCGAGCACCGGCACCTTGCGGATGCGGTTCGCCTCGGCCAGCACACGGTAGTTGCTCGCTCCCAGCACCTGGAGCCGCCACAAGCCGGCGAAAAGAATCAGCAGCACGAACGCGACGATGTACTGCGCGGCGTGGAGCTTCGCGGGAGAGACCTTCTCCTTCTTCTCGTTCAGCAAATCGAACTGCGGAGCCGTGGACATGCTGCCTACAGTCTAAACCGGCTTTGCGTACCTGCCGTTTCCCTGAGCAGCGCTAGAGCATTTGCACAGTACGGAAGGAAGATATTGTCCTTATTGTGTAATAAATACTTGAGCGTGCAATCATTCTTTCGGACAAGTTCATCCGTGATCTTTTACGCGCAGATATTTAGAAAAGCGATTATTGCGGACTCACTTCTTCTCTGTATACTCTGCCCATACCCTCCCGAGCCACTCAGGGCACAATTTTCCGCGCGTTTCGCGCTTGTCCATCCGCGTGTGCAAATAAATCAACTACCTGAATAAGTGAGACCCCATTGAATTATCGCGTTTGCATGCTCTTCCTATGGGTGGCGTTTGCCGCCTCACCCGCCATGTTCGCCGATCAACAAATTTTCGCCGCGGGGCAACTGACTCTCTCGCCCAACGCTCCTGTGGCGCTCTCGTCATTAACGCTGGTGTATCAGACGGACGGCAACTTCGTTGCATACGCCGATGGAAAGGCCGTTTGGGCCAGCGGCAGCTTCGCCAGTTGTAGCTCTGGGTGTGTCGCCGCTTTTCAAGGCGACGGCAACCTGGTCCTATACCACGCGGGGAGCGCCTACTGGTCCACCCACACCTATAACAACCCCGGAGCCAGCCTGATCGTGTCGACGGCTGCTCCTTACCTACAGATTGTCGCTAACGGAGCGACCCTCTGGCCGGTGGCGGGCGTTGCTGTGCCGGCACCGCCAGCGCCTACGGCCTCCTGTCCCACGTTGAATTGTTATTATCTCGACTCCGTGGCCGGGTCTGACGCAAACTCCGGCATCTCACCGTCGACTGCCTGGAAGTCGTTGGCGAGCCTTTCGCAGGCGGCGATCGCTCCCGGAACCAGCATCCTGCTTGCACGCGGGTCTCAGTTCAGTGGGCAACTTACACTGAGGGCCTCCGGGACCGCGGCCAATCCCATCGTCGTCGACGCCTATGGCTCGGGTGCGCCACCGATGATTACAGGCGGCACGTATGGTGTGCTTGGCCAGGGCATCTCGTATATCTCCATCTCAAACCTCGCCATCGCTAACGTGACGGATACGGGCATCCTTGGGGTGGGGAATGGAGCGGAGTTCTGGACGGTTTCAAACTGCACGATTGCGAACGCGGGCACGTCGGGCATACAGGTACGGCCCGACTGGAACAACGCGGCACCCCTGCGCGGATGGATCATACAAGGCAACACCGTTGGAACCATCAACACGGCGCCTACCTTGAACTACGACAAAGCCGGCATCCTTGTTCAGGGTACGGCGGGGGCGCTTATCACAAAGAACACTGTTACGGCCGTCAACACATCGGGCATCCGCATCCAGTCATATCAGTCGGCGCATTCGCAGAATACGACCGTCTCCTACAACGAAACAAGGATGAACCAGGGCGGGATCGCGGTGCGCGATACGCTGAATGGCGTCGTGACGCACAACTGGCTGCACGACGGACAGGGCTATGCGATCGGCATTAATGGATCGGAAAACGCGCAGGGTGTTTATACCAGCTATAACAACGTGCTGAGTTACAACCTTGCACAAAATATGACTAAGAGTGCGGATGGACAGCTATACAACGGCTTCGATGTCACCTCTTCGTCCAGCGGAAAGATCTACCACAACACCATTGAAAATATTTATGCGCACTCCGTTTCGCTCGAAGGCGACGCGGGTCCGGCTAATAACTGGGTCGTTCGCAACAATATCTTCGACGCACGCCGTCAGGGCTCGGGTCAGGATGGCAACTGCTTTCTCTTTCGCCTGGTCGATTATCACTCCGAGGTGCTCAGCAATAATCTCTTTATGAGTAACTCGAACTGGATAGGAATAATCGGCACCGACATGGACGCCCTGACCGATCTGGCCATATGGTACACGCCTGCATGGATTGCGCTCGGCATCGACACCAACTCGATCTACAACCAGGATGTGGCTTTTAACGACGTCCCTGGAGAGAATCTGGGGCTGCAATCCGGCTCGTATGCCCGCAATCTGGGCGTGTCGATCTCGGGGATCAACCAGGTCTCGCTTGACGCCGGCGCATTGCCTTATGGTCAGACCAGCGTGCTCACGTTCTAGGCCGTCAGTCCATGCGTTTCGCCGTGTCGAGCAGAAAGAAGATCGGCACGGCGACCGCTGTGTTTGCCGCCGCACGCAGCAGTTCATGCTTCCACAGGACATGCAAACCCTGGAGGCCCAGCAGCCTGCCTTCGATCAGGTACAAGATAAAGCTTTGCAGCAGCGAAAACCCGAAGTTCATGAGAACGCGCGTCGTCAGGTTGTCCACATCGACCTGTACCCCGATGCTTGCGGCGATGTACCCGATGATGGCTTTGGCGATCCCATTGACGCCGATAGGCAGGCCGCTCAGCGCATCCTGGAGCAGACCGATCGCCGTGCCGGTCAGGGTGCCCGCGATCGGCGATCGGCGAGACACCGCGAAGAAGATAGTGACAATCAGCGGGAGGTCGAGGATTGCCAGCCGAGGCACAAGGCGGGGGAGCATGACCTGCAACAGGATCGAGGCTACGGGCACCAGCAACGTGACTGCGGGGTGGAAGCTGTGCTCTTCGAGTTCGCGGCGGGAGGTGTAACTGCGGTCGGCCATGGGTGCGCTAGCGCGGCGGCTCCGTAGTCGAAGCGGGAGGTACGGGCGCTCCGGTGCTTGTGTTGCCGGTCGCGGGTTCAACGGGTTTGGGCTTCTTGCGTACGACGGGCGTGGGGGGCGGGTCGACGATGCCGCCATTTGCCGGGCCAGTCTCCGGACTGGCCTTCGCGCCGGGAGTCAATGCGGTGGCGGGCGGTGTACTTCCCGCGGTGTAGCGATCGGGGTGCAGGGTGGGTAAGGGACGAGGAAGCGCGCCGCCCGGCTCCTTCGCCTCTGGGGGAGCCGCTGCACCATCGGCTTGGGTCACGCCGGGCGCGACGTCCTCATGCAGGCTCGGCAGTTTTTCGGAGAGCAGGTCGGCGGCGCGTTTTGCCTCAGCGGCTTGAGCTGCCAGTCCCTCGGCGGTGGAGACGCCTTGCGCCAGATCTTGCTGCGCCTGAGACGAGATCGCTGACTGTGTCTCGATAATGACCAGCACCTCTTCGAGCTGAGCCAGATTAGAAGCGGGCTTTAGCAAAATTGAGGTATACGGCTGATGATCCGGATCGGGCGCGACGGACTCGATGACGCCAACGGGAAGTCCACGCGGAAAGACCAGATCGCCGCCAGAGGTCAGCACGGACTCGCCTGGCTTGATGCGCGAGTCCGCCGTAAGATTGCCGATCTGGAGCCGCCCGGTAACGGTACCTCGCACAATCGCGCGAATGCGCGAACTTTGAAGCATAACTCCCGCACCGGAGCTGGGATCGTTCAGGAGCAGCAATTGTGCCGTGTGCGGAAAGACCTCCCGTAGCTTGCCCACAACGCCATCCGGGGTGATGACCGCCATGTCGGGCTTCAACCCCGCGTCCAATCCTTTGTCCAACGTTAGCATACGGGAAAGGTCGGAGCCGCTGGTGCCGATCACCTGTGCGGCCACTGTGTGCGCTACATAATGCTGCTGAAAGTTGAGCATCGCTTGAAGCCGCTGCCCTTGAAGCGCGTCTTGCGCAAATGACGCCTGCTCCAACCGCATCGAGGCGATCTGCTGGCGTAAAGCTGCGTTCTGCTCTCGTGTATGGCGAAGATCAATGTAATTCGCCCAGGTGTCCCGCACAAAAAGGCCAACGGCGTGGGTGATCCGCTCGACTGGCGTGGCCGCCGCGTTGACCCATAGCCGAAGAAGATAGATCTGCCCGCTGTCCTTTCCGTGCGCAGACGATGCCGGACGACGGACCTGCACGGCTAGACCGATGGTCTGCACGGTGAGAACGGCGACCAACACCAGAGCATTTCGGAAGCGGCTGAAGAAGGATTCCATGCGCTGCGTTTATTATCCGCGAGTTTCCGCATCCTGGTTGCTTGCGATGAAACATGGCACTTAAATACGCATCGCCTATCTGCTGACAAGATAGGCGATGCGTTCTGGCACAATCGAAGAATTAAGCGGTGACTTCGATGCCCATGGAGCGGGCTGTGCCGCGGATGCTCTTCGCAGCCGCCTCGACCGTCGTGGAGTTCAGGTCGGGCATTTTTTGGGTGGCGATTTGGATGATTTGCTTCTCCGTAACTTTGCCCTTCTTCTCTTTGTTGGGCGTGCCGGAGCCTTTTTCGATGCCAGCGGCCTTTAATAGAAGAACAGCGGCGGGAGGGGTCTTGGTGATGAAGCTGAAGGTGCGGTCGCCGTAGACCGTGATGACGACCGGGATGGTCAAACCTACCATTTCGGGGCCCTTGGTGCGTTCGTTGAACTGCTTGCAGAACTCCATGATGTTGACCTGAGCCTGACCGAGGGCGGGGCCGATCGGGGGAGCGGGCGTGGCCTTGCCAGCCATCACCTGGAGCTTAACGTATCCGGTAATCTTCTTCGGTGCCATTCGGGTAAATCTCTCTTTCTATTTGTATCTATATCTATCGAGCGTTTGGCCTCATATGCCAGCTGCCGCTAAGGTCTGGTTAGTCGACGATCTTTTCGACTTCCGAGAAAGTGAGCTCGACTGGCGTGGGACGACCGAAGATGCTAACCATGACCTTGAGAGTCTGCTTATCTTCGTTGATGTCGTCGATCGCGCCGTTGAAGTTGGCGAACGCACCCTCGTTGATGCGAACCTGCTCGCCTTTGGCGAACTTCACCTTCATGGCGGGCTTGTCCTTCGACGCGTCGGAACGGAAGAGGATCGAGCTGACCTCCTGCTCGGAGAGTGCCACGGGATTGTCGCCGGTGCCAAGGAAGCCGGTAACGCGGGGGGTGTTCTTAATGACGTGCCAAAGGTCGTTATCGAGCTCCATCTCGACCAGCACATAGCCGGGAAGAAAGACGCGCTCCGTGGTCTTCTTCTTGCCGTTGACCAACTCCGTAACCGGCTCGGTGGGAATCATGATGCGGCCGATGCGGTTCTGGAGGCCAAAAGCCATGATACGGCTCTCTAGCGACTCGCGCACTTTGCGCTCGAAACCCGAATAGGCATGGATGATGTACCACTTGAAGTTCTCGTTGACGGGCGCGGCGAGTTGTTCGGCGGGCTGCTCGCCCTCGGATGGGAGCGCGGCCGGGTTCTGCTCGTCCGCCATAATTGTTCCTTCTTCGTACTTCATAATGCTTCTCTGCCTTGCCGGTTCTAGTGTTTGGTCAGCTTGGAAAGTATGGCCTCAATCGCGTGGCCGATGATGTTGTCAACCAGCCAGAAGTAGGCGGCGAAGAAGAAAACTGTAATCAGCACAATAATTGTGGTGGACTGCACCTGCTCGCGCGAGGGCGAAACGACCTTGCGCATCTCCGCGCGCACATCTTCAAGGAAACTGCGGAGTCGCTCAGGTTGCGCTTTGAGATCGTTAAAGCGCTGGGTGCCGGTGCTCTGTTCGTCCGCGACTGCGATTGCTTTGGCCATGGTGCTGCCTCAAAACTTTCCTGGCGAAATGCCGCTGTGAAGATTGTACTGCGTCGAGCCTTCGGCGTCACCGGAACAGACATGGAAGGGCTGGCGGGGGAGCTCGGATTCGAACCGAGAAGTTCGGTTTTGGAGACCGACAGTTTAACCGTTGAGCTTACTCCCCCGAAGTGCGGGAGGAGAGTATGCCTCGCTCCCAAACGGGTGATCTACTTGGTTTCTTTATGGTCCGTGTGCTTGCGGCAGGTATTGCAAAACTTCGAGAACTCAAGCCGGCCAGTGGTCGTCTTCTTATTCTTGGTAGTCGAGTAGTTCCTGTTTTTGCACTCCGGGCACTGGAGGGTGATTATCTCGCGCATCTCAATATCCTATACCTTTCACTCCGAATCCGCTAACGTGGGTCAGTGACGTCTCGTCGTCACGTCATCGGCTACATCTCCGCAACTTATGCGCACGCTGGCAATCTCATGAGCAGCACCTCTTGCTTTCAACATTTTACAGCGCCGCAGCACAAGGCGGCGCTTCAACGGCAGCGCAGCTCATGAACCGATCTGGAAGCGCCAGAAAAAGGATACCTCGCACGATGAGCATCAAACATTCACTGGCACTCGCCTTTACAGCCGCGCTGCTCGCGGTACCCAACCTGCGTGCGCAGAGTTCCACCTGGACCATGGACCCCGCACACTCCCAGGCGGACTTCCAGATCCGCCATCTTGGCGTCTCGAACGTGCGCGGCTCCATCAGCGGGGTTAAGGGATCTGTCGTCCTCGACGAAAAAGACATCACCAAGTCCAAGGTCGAAGCCACCCTTGCCACGGCGACCGTGAATACCGGCAATGAAGGACGCGACAAGCACCTCAAGTCGCCCGACTTCTTCGACATTGAGAAGAATCCCGCAATTACGTTCAAGTCGACGTCTCTAACAAACGCCGGCGGCAAGCTCAAGATGATCGGCGACCTGACACTCAGTGGCGTGACCAAGCCCGTCACCCTCGATGTAGATGGCCCAGCGCCCCCACAGAAAGGGATGAATGGTAAGACCGTTAGCGGGTTTTCCGCGACCGGCATCCTCCACCGAGCAGACTTCAACTTCGGGCAGAAGTACGGCGCGCCCATCTTGGGCGACGATGTGAAGTTCACCATCGACGTGGAGATAAGCAAGCAATAATGAGGAAGGGCGTCTCACCTGAGCCGCCCTTCTCGCATTACGCCTTCGCCCGCAGCTGTCCGTAACCCTCTTCCGGCGGTGGCATACCTTCGCCCTCAGTGTACTTTTTCAACAACTGATGGTGAAGGCAGTACAGCGCTAGTTCCAGCCGGTCCGAGACGCCGAGCTTGTCATATACCTTGCGCAGGTAATTTTTGATGACCTGCTCGGTGGTGCCGATCTGAAAGGCGATTTCCTTGTTCCGCATTCCGCGCGTGATACAGCTAATGATCGCCAACTCTTTTTTCGAGAGCTTCGGCTGCGACTTGGGATTGGTCAGCGACGTGGCCTGGGACCGGTAAGCGTCGATCACCCAGCTCACCGATTTGTTGTCGATCCAGGTCTCGCCCGCTGCAATCTTACGAACGCACTTCACCAGCAGATCCGGGCTGATGGATCGCGGCACCACGCCGCGCACACCTTTACGGTAGAGCTCGACCGTGTTGCCTTCGTCCGCATCCACCACCTGAACGATCAGCTTGGCATCCGGCGCGCGGCGCACCAGGTCGGGGATCGCGTCGACCGTGCCGGCCAACAACTGTCCTTCCAGCACCACGACATCGGTGGGATAGCGTTGCAAAGCCGAATGGAGGTTGGCCAACGTCTCCGCCTGCGCAACGACGCGAATATCATCTTCCAGCGCAAACACCTTGCGGATGCCGACGCGGTAGATCGCCTGCGAATCGGCAAGAATTACCCGTATGCCAGTTCCGGCGACAAGCGCCTCGGGATGCTCTTTCACTTCACTGTGTACGACTTCAACACTCATAGTATTCAAGCCTTTAGGTTGTATTCGTCAATCATGACCGCCGCTCTGGTCTCTTGCAGTGCCGCGAACTGCCGTCCGCGTTCCCGCCGAACGATCCGCCCTGTGCAGTGCACCTGCACATCCTTCTCGGTCCCGAGAATCTCCGAGGGCATGCACATCGTGAACTCTATGGCGTCTTCAAACAAAGGCAGGTGAGAGCAGACAAACAACAGGCCATTGGCCGAAACATTCTCTGTATACGCGATAAACTCGCCCATGGACGTGTGTACCGTTAAGACCAAACGTACCGGAAACCGTACTGCGGCTCGGCACGGACTTTGCCGAAAAGGAAGAACGATCGCCGCACTTTGCGGTACCTCCAGTTGCTGCGTCATGCATCCTGCTTTCATCCGGTCTGAAGTGTTTACGGATGACTTTAGTCTAGCTTAGACACCTTCGGCAACTTTCCTCTTCCGCATGAGATAAAAAACGATGGTTACTTACTTGGGTACAGTCCGGCCGACCCCCCGACCCATTCGCGATTTCGATTATGATCCACGCCCATCATCAGACCGCGCCCCATCCTTACCAGGCTGATGACGGGCGTTAGCTGACCGCCATCCGGCCAGAGATACATCACGCGCACCTCCGCTTGCGTCATTCCATGCGGTGTTTCGATGACTGGCGCGAACTGTACCTTCTCCTGCATGAGGTACAAGTGCCGGTCCTCCATTGGGATCGATTGCAGCTCTTCGTCGCCCGGAGCGAAGGAGATTCCCCGTCCCGCAAAGGAATATAGCGGCTTCAACAGTGTCTGGTCCCTCTCCTTTTGTAACCGTTCCGTACCCGCGCCTCGAAACCATTCGTCCAGAAAAACCGTCTGCGGCACCGACGGATGCTTTAAGTAAGGAAGTGAGAACTTGCTGATCTGGAAGTACCAGTTTGGGTGCCCCGCCCACTCCACGTCGAGATCGTCGCGGTAGTCGAAGCCCAGCTTTACCTGCTTGCGCTCCATCTCGTCCACGATGGCACGGTTGTAGATGCGAGCGATGGGTATCCACACCCCATTGCGCTCGTAGAAGAGTTGCCGCCCCTCCTTCCGCAGGCTCGCGATGTCTACCGTGCGGATGCCAAGACGGTCTTCATAGACGTGAAAGTCGGGCCGCGTCTTCTGCTCCTCGGGTTCGATCTCCGTCAGCACGACATTCTCCGGCGCGTGATGGCCCACGATCACCTTGCGCAGCAATTCCCAGTAGCTTGCCTCATCGAGTCCGCCCAGCAGCCAGCGCAGCGCGGGGTCTAGCCCATAGGTCTCGACGTACTGCGCCGCCAGCACATCCTGGTAGCCGAAGATCGAGGGAAACGCCTGCAGCTCCACGAGCTTCGGCGCGAGTGTGCCGTTCGCGTCGCGCACCAGACCGAAGTCGACCGTCATGAAGTGAGGATGGGCCGACTCGCCCGGCACGCGGTATTTCTCCGGCACCGCCCCGGCCGCAGCTGCCATATACGCCGCGTTGCCGACAAGCTGATGCGTCAACTCCGCGCCGATCTCCGCCATGTCTTCGAGCATGGCCTTGGGCAAGAAGCAAGGTGTCTCGGCCACGCGAAAGTCAATCTCCGGCGTGCGCGTCTTCTTTTGTAGCTGCAACATCAGCTCGCGGTATTTTGCATCCGTAAACCGGGCATTGAAGTTGGATCGAAAGGGCTCCAGCATGGTCCACCAAGTCTAATGCCAGTACCGCCGCATTCCGCTACGAGAAATGCTCTGCGAGGAAAGCTCTTACTTCGGCGTATTCCGCCTCAGGCAGCATAAAGGTGGCCGCCGGAAACACCCCTTCCACCTGGCTCGCATTCCGTCCACCCACAATGGCGGCCGTGACCGCCGGGTTATGCAGCGTACAGGCAATCGCCACCACGCCCGCGCTGACGCCAAACCGAGCACCGATCGTCTTCATCAGCTCCGCCAATTCTAAATTCCTGGAGAGCTGCGGCTCCTGGTAGTTCTTCGCCTTCTTGCGAAAGTCGTTGTCCGGGAAGGCTGCCACGCGCTCCTTGGTCATCGCCCCGGTCAACAATCCCGAGTGCATGGGCGAGTAGTTGATGACGCCAATGCCTTGAGTCTGGCAGAACGGAAGGATCTCTGCCTCTACGCTCCTATTGACCATGGAGTACGGCGGCTGCAATGAGGTGACCGGCGCAATCTTGGTGGCTCGTTCCATCTGCGCAACAGAGAAGTTCGACGCGCCGATCCAGCGCACCTTGCCCTCGCGCTGCAACTCCGCCATCGCGGTCCATCCCTCTTCGATCTCCTCGTCCGGGATCGGCCAGTGGATTTGGTAGAGGTCGATCGCATCCACCCTGAGCCGCCGCAGGCTGTCCTCGCACTCGCGCCTGATCTGCTTCAGGCTGCGGTCGATCTCGCGCTTTTCGTTCCACACCATGCCGCACTTGGTAAACACATACGGCTTAGCCGTGGCACCGGCAAGCGCCCGCGCCACGACTTCTTCCGAGTGTCCCAACCCGTACACCGCCGCCGTATCGATCCAGTTGATGCCGAGGTCGAGCGCCTTCTGGATCGCCGCAACGGAATCTGCGTCATCCTGCGGGCCCCACGCGAACGCCCAATCGCCGCCACCAATGGCCCACGCTCCAAACCCGATTCGCGTGAGGTCCATATCCGAGTTGCCTAACCGCTTCTTCTCCAGTGTTTCCATGCAGCGTTGGATGCGGCGGACGGAGCGTCCGGCTTATCGCTCCAGCCGGTAAAAGGGATGCAGCAGGTGCAGCGTTCCCCACGGCTCGTCATGCGTGTACCGCATGCTCAAGCGACCCATCAGCGCCTTCGAGTGCAGATTGCCTGGATTGTGCCCTGCGACTAAAGCTGTTAGGTTCAACGTCTCAAACGCATACCCAATCACCGCGCGAGCCGCCTCTTCGCCCATCTTGGCGCTCCAGAACTGCCGTCCGATGTGAACGCCCAGCTCGAGCACCTCGGTTTGGTCTTGGTACGGCCTCAGACCCGCAGCGCCCACAAACGCTTGCGTGCTCCGCTCAAAGATTGGCCAGTACTGCACTCCAAATCGCTCCTGTCGATCGATCTCGACCCGGAGCTTCGCCCGGCACTGTTCCTCGGTCAGTGCACCACCGAGATACTGCGCCACCTCGGCATTACCCCAAAGACCGAACGCCAGCGGCAGGTCTTCCTCCGTCCATGTGCGGAACTTTAGCCGAGCCGATTCAAGGAAGACCGCCTCCATGTTCTCCAGTGTGCCTCCTACAACTCCCGTCCTTGACAGTATGTCCCAGAATGGAACATAGTTTCCCGATCAAGTATCTCCGCCGAGCCGCTCCACCGGCGCAGTGTCCGCACCCTCTGATGGAGCAGCAACCCTACGGAGGCCAGATGCATTTGCCCACGCTCCGCCATTTCTCTTTTGCTCGCCGCAGCCTCACTCTCGTTCTTCTCCTCGCCGGCGGCCTCTGCGCTCACGCCCAGTTCCGCGCTTCGATCCAGGGCACGGTCTCCGACCCGGAAGGCGCGGTCATCCCCGGCGCGACCCTTACCCTTACCGACACCGACACGGGTCGCGTCCTCACCGCGACCTCCAACAGCAGCGGCGTCTACAACTTCAACGCCCTCCCGCCCGACCACTTTACCCTCTCCGCCGCCGCGCCGAACTTCAACAAGAAGGTCGTCGACAACGTCCAGATCAATCCCGACCAGCCCAACGCCGTCAACGTCCAGCTCACTGTCGGCGGCGCGGACACGACGGTCAACGTCAACGCCGACCAGACCGCTGCCATTGAGACCGCGACGGCCTCCATCTCCGGCACCGTCTCCGAGAACGAAGTCCAGCACCTGCCCTCGGCCGGACGCGACGTCTTCCAGCTCGTGCAGCTCGCGCCCGGCGTCTTCGGCGACGCTTCGCGCTCGGGCAACGGCGGCAACAATAATCTGCCCGGCAGTCAGGGCCCCGGCGGCAGCGGCGGCTCCGGCGTCTTCCAGACCGAGAACGGCCCACAGGCCAACGCCAACGGCGGTCAATACGAGACCAACGGCATCTCCATCGACGGCATCTCCACAGTCTCCGCCGTTTGGGGGGGCACCTCCGTTATTACCCCGAACGAAGACTCCGTCGGCAGCGTCAAGGTCCTTTCCAACGGCTATGACGCTGAGAATGGCCGCTTCTCCGGCGCGCAGATCCAGATTGAGTCCAAGACCGGTACCAATCAGGTCCATGGCAGCCTCTTCTTCCGCGCCAACCGTCCCGGCCTCAACGCGTACCAGCGCTATAACGGTCCCAACACCTTTACTGCTGGAACACCCTCCCAGCGCGGCCTACAGCGCGACACCACCCGGTCTAACCAGTATGGCGGCTCGGTCGGCGGCCCTATCCTCCGCAACCGCCTCTTCGCCTTCTTCGCGTACGAGACCCAGCGCGACGGCTCCTCTTCCACTGGGACCGGCTGGTACGAGACCGCCGCCTTCCGCGCGCTTTCCCCCTCTGGAAGTATCGCCTCCACGTACCTCGGCTTTCCTGGGGGCGCGGTCAGCGCCAACGCCATCATCGACCAAAGCTGCGCCAACGCCGGATTGATCGAAGGCACAAACTGCCATCAGATCCCAGGCCAAGGCCTCAACCTGGGCTCGCCTATCAATGGACCACGCGGCGCGCAGGACCTCACTTGGCGGAGCACCACCAATCCCGGCGTGGGCGGCGGCCTCACCAATGTGGCCGATGTCGCCCTTTACAACACCGTCAACCCCCAGTCCGTGGTTGGCGATCAGTACAACGGCCGCCTCGATGGTGATGTGACCAAGAAGGACCACGTCGCTTTTGCTATCTATTGGGTGCCCCTTACGAGGACCAACTACACCGGCACCGACCGTCCGTATAACCTCTTCCACCATGACCAGACGAACGAGGCCTACACCGTCATCTGGACGCATGTCTTTTCGCCCAGCTTCCTCAACGAGGCGCGCGGCAACGACGCCGGATGGCGTTGGAACGAGGTCACCAGCAACCCGCAAGAGCCCTTTGGTCTGCCTCAGTCCACCATCGACACCACAGGAAACTTCCAACTCAACTTTTTTGGAGCGCCCGGCCCCAGCAACTTTAACCAGCACACCTACACCTATAAGGACGTCGCCACCAAGGTCGTTGGCAACCACAACGTCAAGTTCGGTGGCGAGGTCACCCGTCTCTACTACCTCAACAACCCCACCTACAACGCACGGCCTAGCTACAACTTCTACAACATCTGGGACTTCCTGAATGACGCGCCGCACTCGGAGAACGGTAGCTTCAACCCCGCCACCGGTACTCCGACCACCAATCGCCAGGACAGCCGCGAGACCCTCTACGGGTTCTTCATCCAGGACGACTGGAAGGTCCGCCAGAACCTGACCGTCAACGCCGGTCTGCGCTACTCCTACTTTGGGCCGCTGTACTCAAAGGAGAACAACCTGAACGCGGTCGTGCTTGGTAGCGGAGCGTCCACTTACACCGGCCTCACGGTGCGTCGCGGCGGCAACCTCACGACGGCTCAGAAAGCTAACTTTGGCCCGCAGTTCGGCTTCGCCTTCAGCCCGGGGATGTTGCACGGCAAGGCGGTCCTCCGCGGCGGCTATGGCCTCAACTTCAACCAGACCGAGATCGCCATCACCGGCAACGCCGGTGGCAATCCGCCCGACGTGACCAGCGCCTCCTTCAACAGCAGCAGCATCATCAACGGCGTCGCCAGCATCGATCCGCGCATCGTCTACGGCGTTGCAAGCGATCCCAAGTCGCTCTTCGGCTATCCCGCCAATCCCAACACCATCGGCGGCTACAACTCCGCCAACCTCCCCACCTCCGGTGGCGTCAGTCTCGTTGCCTTCCAGCCGAACCAGCCCACCATCTACACGGAGCACTTCTCCCTCGACACCCAATACGACCTCGGACACCAGTTCGTCGCGTCGGTCGGCTACCAGGGCAGCCTATCGCGCCACCTCATTGTGCACAGCTTCCTCTACGCCAATGCCTTCGCTAACGGTCAGCCGCAGAACCCCCTTGTCTCAAATGTCGAACTCTTTGGCAACACCGGCCACTCCAGCAACAACTCCCTGCTGGCCGGGGTCAAGCACCAGATGGCGCACAACGTCATGTTCGACGCGGAGTTTACCTGGGCCAAGACCATGGACACCGGCTCTGGTCCCTACTACACCGATCCGTACCCTTACCGTCCCGACCTCGCCTGGGGCCGGTCCGACTTCAACTACGGCAAGGCCTTCAAGCTCTACGGTCTTTGGCAGCCCGTCTTCTTCCACGGCAACAACCTGCTTGAAAAAGTTGCGGGCGGCTGGTCGGTCAGCGGCATCTACAACGTTCACACTGGCTTCCCCTTTACCCCTAACTACAACGTGCCCGGCGGCAATCTCTACTATGGTTCCAGCCCCTATAACTCGTTGCGTCCCGCCGCTTACCTGAACAACGCGGGCCACAACACCAGCAACACCGCCTTTGAGATCGGCCGTCCCAATCTGAACTTCCCCAACATCGCCAACGGCGCCGCTGCTTCACCTTACTTCGTTACGCCGATCGCACCGGTCGCCCCCGGAGGCGGCTTCGCCTCAGGCCTTCCGCAGCTTCCTGGCGTCGCGCGCAACTCCTTCAACGGTCCCGGCTACCAGGACGTCGACGCCACCGTCACCAAATCCTTCGGCCTCCCCAACGCTCCTATACTCGGTGAGAGCGCCAAGTTCGAAATCCGCGCCGATGCCTTCAACCTTTTCAACCAGACCAACCTGCAAAACAGCTCGTTGGTCACTGACATCCTCAACCCCAACTTCGGCCAAGCTCAGAACGGGCTCGCCGGTCGCATCGTCAACCTCCAGGCTCGCTTCAGCTTCTAGCGCGATCTGCATCTGCCTTTTGGTTGTCATTCCCGAAGTGAATCTGCGGTTTGTGCGACCCAACCAATTGCCCCACCCTCACGATGACCTCCATCGCCGCGAGGGTGGCTGAACCACCACTAAGGAGACGGCAGTGAAGCTCTTCTATATCCTCCTCACGGCCCTCCTCCTCACCCTTCCCGGTCACCCCCAACAGACCATCACCATCGACGCCAAAGCACCCGCCACCCCCTTCCCCCACTTTTGGGAACAGATGTTCGGCTCGGGTCGCGCCATCCTTACCCTTCGCGAGAGCTACCGCGAGGACCTCCGCGCCGTCAAGGCCATCACCGATCTGCGTTACGTCCGCTTCCACGCCATCCTTCATGACGAGCTCGGCGTCTACACCGAAGATGAACACGGCGAACCCGTCTATAACTTCGCCTATGTCGACCAGGTCTACGACGGGCTCCTTAAGAATGGCGTCCGGCCTCTGGTCGAGATCAGCTTCATGCCCAAGAAGCTCGCCTTCAACCCGGACGCGCTCCATCCCTTTTGGTACAAGCAGAATGTCTCGCCACCCAAGAGCATAGAGCGATGGGATGACCTGATGACCGCCTTCGCCAAGCACCTCGTCGACCGTTACGGCATCGACGAGGTCGCGCAGTGGTACTTCGAGGTCTGGAACGAGCCCAACATCGACTTCTGGAACGGTGTACCGCGCCTTGAAAGCTACTTCGAGCTCTACGACCACACCGCCCGCGATCTGAAGGCCATCAGCCCGCGGCTCCGGGTCGGCGGGCCAGCCACTTCGGCCGCGCATTGGGTGCCGGAGTTCCTCGCTCATACCGCCAAGGCGCACGTTCCTGTCGACTTCGTCTCGACGCACGGCTACGCCGACGACTCGCCGGAAGACATGCTCGGCACCACCGAAGACATCCCCATGGACGACCGCGTCTGCCGGGCTGTCGCCAAAGTCCACGGGCAGATCAGGGCGTCCTCCACGCCCAACCTTCCCCTCTTGTGGACCGAGTGGAACGTGCAGGGCAACCATGAGTCTCGCGACACCACCTTCGTCGGGGCCGCCCTTGCCAACACGATCCGGGAGTGCGACGGTCTGGTCGACGAGATGTCCTGGTGGACCTTCTCCGATGTCTTTGAGGAAGGCGGTCCGTTCCCGAAACCCTTCCTCGGCGCATTCGGCCTCCGCGCCAAGGGCGGCATCGACAAGCCCAGCTTTTACGACTTTGCCCTCCTCCACAAACTTGGCACTGAGCGCCTCGCCAATTCCGCCTCCAACGTTCTCGTCACGCGCCGTTCCGACGGCACCCTCGTTCTCGCCGCCTGGAACATCGCCGATCCCGGCACCACCGGCCATCCGCTCCCGTTGACCCTCGCCTTCCGCAACCTTCCATTGAACGGTTCCATCAGCATGGAGCGCGTCGACGATGAACACGGCAACGTCCTTCCCAAGTACGCCGCCATGGGCAGCCCGCTCGATCCCACTAAAGCTCAGGTTGAAACTCTCAATCGTCAGACCGCACTTGGGGTGCCGGAGACTCTCCACCTCGCCCAAGGCACCGTCAACCTTACCCTCGAACCGAACGCTTTGATTCTCCTCACGATCCGCGGCAAGTAACCTTAGGCACTAGCCTCCATCCGCCTAGTCAACGCCGAGGGCAGCTTTTCGTATATGTTGCCGAATCCGCCATTCGACAGGATCGCGACCACATCTCCAGCCATCACCTGCGGCACCATCGCTCTCACAATCGCGTCCGCGTCCGCGCCTAACTCCGCCGGCACACCCCGCGCCTTTAGCGCAGCCACTACGTCCTCCGGCACCAGCCGCTCTTCTACGGGAATACTGTCCGACCGGAACACCTCGGCCATCATCACCCGATCGGCCAGCGCGAGGCTCTCGACCAACTCCGCCGCGAACACATTGCGCCGCAAGGTATTAGACCGAGGCTCCAACACCGCCCACAGCCGCCGACCAGCGTACGCGCTCCGCAACGCCCGCAGCGTCTCCCGGATCGCCGTGGGATGGTGCGCAAAGTCGTCGATCACCGTTACCCCCGCCACCTCCGCCCGCACCTCCAGCCGCCGCTTCACGCTCTTGAACGTCGCGAGCGCCTCGACGATCGCTTCTACCGGCACGCCTTGACCAGCAGCCAACGCCGCCGCCGCTGTCGCGTTGAGCGCGTTGTGCTCCCCCGCCATCGGCAGCCGCAACTCCGCAAAGGCTTCGCCGCCACGCGCCAAATGCCATCGCATCGCCGCGCCTTCGCTCTGCATCCCGCTTACTCGCCAGTACGAATCCGCCGCGGACCCATACCGCTCCACGCCGCAGAACGCCTTCGCCACGCACTCAGAAACGTTGTCGCTCCCGTCATACGCTACCAGCCGCCCGCGTCGAGGGATCAGGTTCACGAATCGCTTGAACGCCGTCTTCACTGCTTCCAAATCGACATAAATATCGGCATGATCGAACTCCACATGCGTCAAAATCGCCGCGTCTGGAAAATAGTGCAGAAACTTTGGCCCTTTGTCGAAGAACGCCGTATCGTACTCGTCTCCTTCCAGCAAAAACGGCCCTTGCTCTCTCACTCGAAAGCTCGTCCCAAAGTTCTCCGCCATCCCGCCGATCAAGAATGAAGGCTCCATACCGGCCACCTCATAAATCCAAGCCAGCATGCTCGTGGTCGTCGTCTTTCCATGCGTCCCCGCCACCACCAGCGTCTCCCGTCCTAGCAGAAACTCCTCTCGCAACAGAGCCGCCATCGATGTAAACGGTGTCTTTTCGTCAAGCACCCGCTCCAGCTCCACATTGCCGCGCGAGATCGCGTTCCCCACTACCACCAGATCCGGCTGAGGTTCTAGATTCACCTCCGCATACGGCTCCATCACCGCGATTCCCAGCCCGCGCAGCATATCGCTCATCGGTGGATAGGCGGCTACGTCCGACCCCGTTACGTGGTGCCCCCGTTCGCGTAGCATCCCCGCCAGGGACGCCATCGCCGTTCCGCAAACCCCAATCAGATGTATGTGCTTGCCCATCTCTCTACGATACCGAAACAGTTCGTCCTGCTTTTCCGGTCTGCCTTCCAAAGAATCCGCATGTGCTTTGTCTGTTTGTCATTCACGAAGGAATCCGCGTTTGAGGCGACTAGCTCCGGCACGCAGCTGGCACGCTGAACTTTAGACCGTTGCCGCTCCCAGAAACTCCAGCCTCGCCTCATGTCCACACTCCAACCGCACCCTTACCCCCAGCGGCAGCGTTCGATTTCCGCCATCCACGTGCCCACACCTCAGCCCTACGGCCACAGGTCCCGCGAAATCGCGCAACGCATGAAGAACCGCATTCTCCAACAGCGCCATCTCCTCCATGCCAACACACTGGCCCATATCCCCCAGCGCAATTCCTTTCACTTCAGCCAGCACCCCAGCCAGCCGCAGATGACACAGCATGCGGTCCCACTGGTAAGGCTTCGTCCCAATATCCTCCAAAAACAATATTTCCCCGGCGCGAAACCCAAACGGCGTTCCAAGCGACTCCGCCACAATCGACAGACATCCTCCCTCAAGTACGCCCTCCGCCACCCCATCTTTCAACACCCGCAGCCCGTCTCCCCTCCCTATCGTCCGCCCACGCCTACCTGAGAGCGCGGCGCTCCAACTCGCCTCATCCACGCCCTCGCGCTTCGAAAAATCCGCCGCCACCATCGGACCATAGAAACTCACCAACCCGCACTCATTCCGCAACCAAATCTGTAACGAAGTGAGGTCACTATATCCAACGAACGCCTTTGGATTCGCCGCGATCAGATCGCGATCCAGAAACGGCAGCAACTCCGCCGACCCCCACCCGCCCCGCGTACAGACAATCGCATCCACCTCGGGGTCCGCAAACGCCGCGTGCAGATCGCCCACCCGCTCCGCCACCGTCCCTGCATAGTAGAGCGGGCCTCGCGCTAGTGCAGAGGGAAACACCTTTGTTCGATACCCCAGCCGTTCCAACTCGGCCACCCCAGCAGCCACCAACTCCGCCTTCGCCGCGCTCGCCGGCGATACGATCCCCAGCGTCGCTCCCGGCAACAACGCTTTCGGCTTGACGGTCACGATTCGTAAACCTGACCGTTACAAATGATTTCCGCAGGTCCTGTCAGCATCATCTCCGCATCATTGTTCGCCCAAACCACCCGCTGCGCCCCACCCTCCGCTACCGCCGTCAGCTCACGCGCCGCGCCGCGTAACACCATCGCGGCAGCCGCGCTCGCACACGTCCCCGTTCCGCTCGACATCGTCGGCCCGCATCCGCGCTCATAAATCCGAAACGCAATCTCGCCTTCCGACGCTACTCGCACGAATTCCACATTTGTACCGAACCGAAACAAGCTACTTCCACTAATACGTTGACCCAGCACCTGCCAGCTTATGCCCTTCGCGGAAAAGTCTTCAGTATCCACAAAGAGCACGAAATGGGGGTTTCCGACGTTCACCATCACTCCCGGCACCATACCGACACCGTCCACCATGATCGTCCGCGGCATTACAGGCGGCACACCCATCCCACTCTCAATCAAATACTGCGGTTCGTTCGCCTCAACGACACTGCATCGCCGCACCCCGCCATGCGTGCCCAGCGCAACCTCCATTCGCCCTTCGCTCTTGGCCAACAATGCCGCCACGCACCGGGTCCCATTGCCCGACAACTCCGCCTCGCTCCCATCCGCGTTGAACAGCCGCAAAAAGATCTCGCCACCCGCGCGCCGCTCCACAAACTCGATCCCGTCCGCGCCCACGCCCGTGTTTCGCGCACAGAGCCGCTGCGCCAGCTCCGCGTAATCCTGTCCGACCGCTGCAGCCTCGATCACCAAAAAGTCGTTCCCACACGCATGCGCCTTCACAAACGGAATCATCGCGGCCCTCCAAACCTGTCCGACTGGTAAACTCGCGCACATCCTTGCCCCGTCGAGCACACTACCGTCAACTCCGTCAGCCCCTCCGGATGCTTCGCAATCGCACCAAACACCGCGTCATCCGCAAAGGAAACGGCATACGCCGCATGGTTCGCCGGAGCCGCCAAAGCCGCTTGATAACTATCGCGATCTCCTTCGCTTACTATCTGTCGCAACG
This sequence comes from Acidobacteriaceae bacterium, assembly GCA_965277085.1. GTDB lineage: Bacteria > Acidobacteriota > Terriglobia > Terriglobales > Acidobacteriaceae > Edaphobacter. The sequence goes on along the minus strand of OZ255708.1, from coordinate 2,193,309 downwards.
GAATCCCTGCCTGCTGCACCGCACCCACATGGTCCGACACCGCCATCAAAATCGGCACGCCCACGGGCAATCTCATCAACTCCCGCGTCACCGCCGCCTCGAAAGGCACACGCGTCAGCGAGTTGGCGATCGCCTCCTTGAGCACGAGCGGTTTCCAGTAAATTATCGCCGCCGTGTTTGCCAGCACGAGCACCAGTGCCACCGGCTCCAGCAGCCGAGACCATAATCCCCAACGCACCCGCACCCGCTCTTCGGCAACCCCCAGCGCGACACAGAGAAACAACGCCAACGCCGGCAGCAACTCCATACCATATCGCGAGTTGTAAAACGAATGCGGATTCATCTGCGGAATAAAAATAGGCACATGCCCATAGGACACTGAGTACATATAGAATGGCAGCGGCACCCAAAGTAACAGCGAAGCCCTGTGTAACCGCCGCCTGCACACACTCCAAACCCCGTACACCGCCGCCGCCATGACTCCAAAACCAAACTCCCACGCCACCGCGTCCACCTGCGCCGTCCGTGTATACAACACCCCCGCCCACAGCGGATGGTGCCAGCCGTTGTAGTGCTGCGCCCCCACCGGGGTGGTCTTGCGCTCGATGGCCGCAGCCGAGTAAGGCCCGCGCATAAAGTCCAGCGCATCCCCCATAAAGTGATGGTTGTACGCCAGCCATCCTAGCGGAGCCGCGACCGCCAGCATTGTCATTACCGCGAACGCTCCCCACGCCTTCACGCCGCGATATCGCCACAATGTCAACACTACGACGCACCAAACCGCCGCCCCAAGCACCCATCCGTCATATCGCGTATACACCGCGCCAACAATCAGCAACCCAAGCAGATACATTCTTCGTCGAGCCATCTCATCCGCTCCGGCTCGCACCGCCTCCACACACTCGACCGTAAGCAGCGTCAACCAAATCAACAGGGCAAGAAACAGCGGCTCCGTCATCGCCGTTGTTGCCAGATACAAGAGGTTGGGATTGAGCGCAAAGAATGCTGTTCCTACGATGGCCCACCGCGGCACCACCATCCTCCGCGCCAGCCGGTACACTCCCGCCACACCTGCCACATAGCAGATCAGGGATGGCCAAGCCCCTGCCAAGCCGCTCCGCCACCACTCCATTTTGCCCACAAACGGCATCATCAAAAGGTGGGGCAGCGGCAGCCACACCCCGCCCAGCTGCGCCAGCCCTGGGTTGCGCGAATCAAGTATCCGGCGCGCGATCCCCAAGTGCGCTACCGCGTCCCCATATAGCAACAAGTAACCGCGACTGTAGCAAACTGTGAGCGCCAGAAACGCCAGCGCCACCGCCCCTAGAGCGACCGGCAGCGTCTCCTGCCGCGTGGCTGGCCGCACCGCATTCGGATCGTAGACCGGCCCGATCGCGGCAGCCGGCCGCGCACTCAACCTACGCCGAGACGCCATCGCCATCCAGATGCGACATCTCCCGGAATACCCTGAACCGCTCTTCGATCTCGCCCCTCGTCAACGCTTGTAGCCGCTCCGTACCGAACCGCTCGCACGCAAACGATCCCATCACACCGCCATAGAACATCGCCGTCCGAAACACCGCTGGCGTCAGCACCGGCTGCGACGCAATGTACCCATAGAACCCGCCGGCAAACGAGTCTCCCGCGCCCGTCGGATCGACTACCTCCGCCAGAGGCAGGGCGGGCGCGCGAAAAGGCCTTGTGCTTTGCCCTCCGGCAAACGATCGCGCTCCAAAATATCCTGTCGCTCCGTATTCGCCATGCTTCACCACCAGCGACTTTGGCCCTTGCGCGAGCACCGCCTCCGCCGCCCGCAAACCGTTCGTCTCGCCCGACAGCATCCGCGCCTCGCCGTCGTTGATGAGTAGCACATCCAGCTCCCGCAGCACCACCGCCAGGTTCGCGCGATGGTCCGCGATCCAGTAGTTCATCGTGTCGCCGCATACCATCTTCGCGCCCGGCATCTGCGCGCGCACCCGCGCCTGCAATATCGGATCGATGTTCGCAAGAAACAAATAGTCGCTGTCCAGATATGCCTCAGGGATCTTTGGCTCGAACGCCGCAAACACGTTCAAATCCGTGCCCAGCGTCTTGGCCTCATTCATCGCTCCGGCGTACTCGCCCGTCCAATGAAAGCTGAGCCCCGGCGCATGCTCGATGCCCCGCGTATCGACGCCGCGTGCCGTCAGCACGGCCTCATGGTGTGGCATGAAGTCCTCACCCACTACGCCAATCACGCGGACCTCCGTAAAGAAGCTCGCCGCCAGCGCGAAGTACGTCGCCGCTCCGCCCAATACTTTTTCTACCTTGCCTTGCGGTGTGCCGATACTGTCGAACGCCACCGATCCAACCACCAAAATCGCCATACGCCCCTTGTGTGCTCACATCGCTACAAACAAACTGCTTTACAAATACTTCCCAATCAACAGGCCCAGCCGTTCCTTAGCCGCTGCCGGAATGGCGTCCCGATCCGTCAAGATCGCGTACTTCATCGCGTCCACACACCCGCAAGTCCGCTCGCGAGGCAGAGCCGCAATCGCCGCGCCCACCACCTTTGCCGCGTTGGCGGCGTTCTGGTGCAAGACGCGCACCACCTCATCCACCGTTACATCGTCGTGCCCTTCGCGCCAGCAGTCATAATCAGTCACCATCGCCATAGTGGCGTAGCAGATCTCCGCCTCGCGCGCCAGCTTGGCTTCCTGCAAATTGGTCATCCCAATCACGTCCGCGCCCCAGCTGCGGTAGAGGTTTGACTCCGCCCGCGTCGAGAACTGCGGCCCCTCCATGCACACGTATGTCCCGCCGCGTTTGCCGACCACGCCCACCGTCGCGCATGCCGTCGCAAATGTATCGACAACGGTTGCACATACGGGATCGCCAAACCCCACGTGTGCCACCACACCGTCGCCAAAAAATGTACCTATCCGCGCGAATGTCCGGTCGATGAACTGGTCCGGCATCACGAAATCCGTCGGCTTGTGCTCCTCCTTCAACGACCCCACCGCCGACGCCGACAGTATCCGCTCCACCCCCAGCGCTTTCATGCCATAGATGTTCGCGCGAAAGTTCAGCTCGCTCGGCAGCAGCCGGTGTCCACGCCCATGCCGCGCTAGGAACGCCACCGTCCGTCCCTCTAGCTCGCCCAGCACAAACGCGTCCGAAGGCTCTCCAAACGGTGTCGCCACGCGCTCCTCGCGCACATTTTCCAGCCCCGGCATGGCATACAAGCCGCTGCCGCCGATCACTCCAATCTCCGCCTTCTGCAAACTTTTCTCCTTCTACGTCACCATCATCCATACTACCCGCCCGCTACTCTCATAGGCTGTCCTCCTGAGCGCAGCGGCTCACAGCCTCACCGTAATTCGCGGAGTCGAAGGACCTGTGGTTGCCCCGGCCAAGCCAGCACCGCCCGCATCATCCCAAACGTCCCCACCCACCGGCCAACACCCATGCCTAACTCTCCAGCCACCATCAGCGGCCCGCTTCCCTGCGCCCCCAACACCCGCTTCCGCACCTCCCGTGACAAACTCACAGGCAGCCCCTCCCCTACATACACCGTCTCGCCCAGCAACGACAACACCACATCCCCCTCGCTGGTCGAGTACACCTGTTCCTCTCCGTCCTGCTCTTCGTTCTTTCTCTCAACTACCCTGCTGTACTTCCGCACCAGTTCGCCCGCATACACCCGCAAGAACGCCCGCGCCGCCTCCCCCGTCCTCCACCGCGACACATACACCAGCGCCAACGATCCCGTACTCCCCTTGTCCGCAGTCGCCCGGCGCTGCGCCGCGTAGTAGATCCCACCATCCCAGGCCGGCGTCAGCGCCTCCGAGATCTCCTTTCCTGCGAACAGCTCCGTCAACACCCGCACATCCAGCTCGCCCATCACCCCGACGTCGTACGGCGCATACTCTGCATCCAGCAGCGGATGCAGATCTGGCAGCCGCAGCACCGGCACCGGCGTTCCCGCCAGATACTCCGCCGGATGCAAAATCTCTGCGCTCGAACTCGGCGGCCGATCCAGTACTCCCGCAAACGCCCCTGCTCGCCCGCGCTTCCGCAGCACAGCCTCCTCAAACGCCAAGCCCTCGCTGTACGGGAACAGCAGCGACTGCTGCAAAACCAGCGGGGCCCGTGCCATCACCGGCGACCCCGCCGTGTCCCCCGCCGCCGCCTTGAACTTGTCCAGCATCTCTGGCGCGTCCGCGAGCGTTTTCCCGCTTGGCTTCAAGGCGCAATCGACTAAGCTGACCATCGCCTGCCCCTCCGCGACCGCCTCGCGCGCCGTGTCTCCCTCGTCCGCCTGGATGTGCCGCGTATCGTCCGCCGCCGTCCGCGCCACGTCGTGCGGTCCCACATCGGCCCACCGCTCCAGATCTACCCGTTGGTCTTGAAGCGCGTGCGTCAGCTCGTGCGCCAACACCGGCTTCTGCTCGTCGATGGCCACCCAGTCCAGCAGATTCACCGTCTTCGTCTTGTTGTCGTAGAACCCCGCGATTTGCTCCGTAAGCAGGCTTAACAGAAAGGGACGTAGATGGAAATCCCGGTCCAGCATCCCGAATTTCTTCAGCACCAGCTCCGTCTGCTCCATCCGCTTGGCGCCTTCGTCCTCGTCGAACTTCACCCGGAGAAACTTGCCCACTTCCGCTCGCGAGATCAGCCGCCGCTTCACCGGATGCTCCACCTTCAACCCGGTGTCCGCGCTCACAAAAGCCAGAACCTCATCCACCGACCGCAACAGCTCCTTTCCCTGATCCGCCGTCAGCCGGATCTCTGCCTTCTTCTCTTCACCAAGAAAAATCGGGTGCCCCATCCTTTGCGCACTTGCAAAGGGCGGGTTCAACACTCCGCACCCCACCAGCCCGAGAGTCATCCATCCCCGCATCCAGCCCACGCCACACCTCTATAATCAGTCTACGCACCGGCATGACCGAAACCCTCCCCCAACTCGCCGCCGAACTGGACGCTCTCCTCTACAACGCCGCCCTCTTTCCCCTCGATCAGCTCGGCTGGCTTCGCGTCACGGGCGAAGACCGTGTCCGCTGGCTCAATGGCATGGTCACCAATTCCATCAACGACCTTGCCCCTGGCCAGGGCAACTACAACTTCCTCCTGAACGCGCAAGGCCGCATCCAGGGCACCGCGACCGCCTACGCCTTACCGGACAGCATTCTTCTCGAAACCGACCGTACCCAAATCGAGCCCATTCTCGCCCTGCTCGATCGCTTCATCATCATGGACGACGTTGAACTTTCGCCCATAGAGCGCACAGGCATCGGCATCGCCGGCCCCGAAGCCGCCGCTCTCCTCGCTCATATCGGGCTAGCCGTTTCCGAACATCCGCTCTCGCTCACCCAAACCGTCTGGCACGGCGCGCCCATCGACCTCATCCACGCTCATGGCCCGCTGGTCCCGCGCTTCGAGCTTTGGATGGAGAGCGAAACCGCTCCCGACCTCTACCGTACCCTCTCAAACGCAGGCGGCAAGTCACCCTCCGACGAGGCTCTCGAAGTCTTACGCCTCCTCGAAGGTACGCCCCGCTACGGCACCGACATCCGCGACCGCGACCTCCCGCAAGAGACCGCGCAAACCCACGCCCTCCACTTCAGCAAAGGCTGCTACCTCGGCCAGGAGATCGTCGAGCGTATCCGCTCCCGAGGCCAGGTCCATCGTACCCTCCAAGGCTTCCGCCTCGAAGGAGCCTTCCCCCCGCTCAACACACCACTCGAATCGAACGGCAAACCCGTAGGCGAACTCACCTCCGCCACCGTTATCCCCCTGGCCTCTGGCACGATCCAACTCGCCCTCGGCACCATCCGCCGCGAAGCCCTTGCTACCCTCATCACCTATCCCGGCGGCACAGCCCACCCCATCCCCTTGCCATACATACTGTCATCCTGAGCGAGCGCATAGCGCGAGTCGATGGACCTGCGGTTCCCCGGCCGCGCCACCGCATCCAACTTCAAGAAACGAGACATCATGCCCGACAAATCGATCCCCTTCGTCATCACCGACCGCCGCCGCCACACCACCGACGGCGACCCTCGCCCCGACGCCGACCCAAGCCCCGACCGCGAACGCGAACCAGCACCGACCCCCGATCCCATTGCCGCCGTTCCCGAACCCGCCGCTCCTCCGGCCGAAGAACCCGAGCAAGATCCGCTCCCACCGCTCACCGCCGAGCAGTCTCGCGAAGCCAAGCTCGCCTTCGACGCCACCGCCGAGCGCCTCGACACCGCCATCCGCGCCGCCAATCCCGGCATGGAGCGCATCCCCGAGATGACCTTAGAGCGCCTCGTCCAATCCGTCTACATGACCGCCATTATGCAGCTCGGCGGCTCAGCGCAGGAGGGCGACCAGCCCCGCATCGATCTCATGGGCGCACGCCAAAGCATCGACATGCTGTCCGTCCTTGAAGCCCGCACTAAGGGCAACCTCGTCCCTCCGGAAGCCCAGCTCCTCGACAACGCTCTCTTCGAACTCCGCATGGCCTTCCTTGAAGTCACCCAGGCCCTCTCCCGCTCCGCCGCCGCCAAGGCCCCGCAAGGCGGTTCCATGCCCCCACCGCCAGGAGGCCCACGTATCGTCCGCTAAGCTAATCGGCGAAGCCGCTCACTGACAATCCAAGCGCAAATCGTTCGTAAGCTCACCAACCGTCCTTAGCTGCCTTCGTCCTTAGCTGTCTTATGCAAGCCACCCTCACCTTTCTCGGCACCGGCACGTCCATGGGCATACCTACCCTGGGCTGCCATTGCGCCGTCTGCACCTCTGCCCGTCAGCCCGGCTCCCCTAACCGCCGCACCCGCCCCAGTATTGCCCTTCGTTACAACAATCGTACCGTTCTCATCGACACCGGTCCCGACTTCCACGCCCAGGCCCTCCGCGAAGACATCTCGGAAGTAGACGCCGTCCTCTACACCCACGGCCATGCCGACCACATCCTCGGCATGGACGACCTGCGCCCTCTCACCTTTAAGCTCCCAGCCGACCTTCCCCTCTACGCCGACCCAGCGACAGCCGACACTCTCGAGCGCATCTTCGCCTACACCTTCCAGCCTGCCAAACGCCACTCCACGTCTGCTCGTGTCGCCCTCCACCGCCTCGCCACGCCCGATGCCGCCATCCCCCTCTTCGGTGCCACGTTCCAGGCCGTTCCCCTCATCCACGGCCGTCTCCGCACCACCGGCTACCGCTTTGGCGCAGCTGCCTACCTCACTGATATGTCCAACATCCCCGCCGAGAGTCTCCCTCTCCTCCAGAACCTGGACCTCCTTATTCTCGACGCGCTGCGACTCACCCCCCACTTCTCTCACTCCCATCTCGCTCACTCTGTCGCACTGGTCGATCTCCTCAAGCCGAAGCTGGCCTTCTTCACCCACATGGGCCACGACCTGGATCACGACACTACCAACGCAGCTCTGCCTCCGCACATCCGCCTCGCCCACGACGGCCTCCAACTCACCTTCGAGATCGCCTGATGCTAACCCTCCACTCCCTCCCTGAACTCGCAGCCGCCCAGCTCGGGCCCACGGTCGCCACCATCGGCAACTTTGATGGCGTCCACCGCGGCCATCAGCAGATCCTGGCCGAAGTCATCGCCCAGGCCCGTGCCACCAACCAGAAATCCCTGGCCATCACCTTCGACCCCCATCCCGTCCGCCATCTCCGCCCCGAAGCCCCGCACACCCTCATCACCCCGCTTCCCCGTAAACTCGAACTGCTCGCCGCCACCGGCATTGACGCCACCCTCGTCCTTCCCTTCGACCCCGCTCTCGCCCAGCTCTCCCCCCGCCTCTTCGCCAAAACCATCCTCGCTGACGCCGCCCACGCCACCGAAGTTCACGAAGGCAAGGACTTCCGTTTCGGCTATCGCGCCGAAGGCACCATCGCCACCCTCGAGCAACTCGGCACCGAACTCGGCTTCACTGTCCGCATCTTTACCCCGCACCTCCTCCGCGGGGCCATCGTCTCCTCCTCCCGCATCCGCGCCCTCCTTGCTGCTGGGGACGTATCTCACGCCCGCGCGCTCCTTGGCCGCCCTTTCAGCATCGACTCCACCCCCGCCTCCGGCCGGGGCTACGGCACCCGCTTCACCGTCCCCACCATCAACCTCGCCCCCTACCCTGAACTCCTCCCCGCCAACGGCGTCTACGTCACGACCTTGAGAATCGGAGAAGAGACCTTCCAGGCGGTCACCAACATTGGCAATCGTCCCACCTTCGGCGCAGATTCCTTCACCGTTGAATCCCATCTCCTCAACTTCCACCCGATTGACCTTACTGAATCCACTCCCCTCCGCCTCACCTTCCTCAAACGCCTTCGCCCCGAGCAGCGCTTCCCTGACACCCAAGCTCTCCGCACCCAGATAGGCCTTGACGTAGCAAAGGCCCAACGCCTCTTCACTCTCTGCTCCGGAATGGTCATTGACACAGTTCTTACCGACAAAGTATTACTTACGTAGATAAGTAAGGAGTCGTCATGGAAGCAACTCTCACCTCTAAAGGGCAGGCCACCATCCCTAAAGCCGTTCGCGAGTTCCTCCACCTCGAACCCGGCGACAAGGTCAAGTTCTTCTTCCATCCAAGCGGCCACGTCGTCATTCTTCCGAGGCTCCCCGCGTCCGCCCTCCGAGGGATTGTTCCCCCACGCCCCGGCCCGCCGCCCACCATTGAGGAGATGGATGAAGCTGTTGCCGCGGGTGTGGCCGAGCGCTACCGGCTGGCGACTGGCTGATGAGAGGACTCGACACGAACGTCCTCATACGCCACATCGTGCAGGATGACCCAATTTTGTCGCCTAGGGCCACTCGCTTGATCGAGCATGAATTGACCGAAGATGATCCGGGCTTCATCAGCCTCGTCACGATGGCCGAAACCGCTTGGGTTTTGGCCAATAGCTATTATCTGCCAAGCCTTCAGATCGCCACGATCATTGAAGCCGTTCTTCAGACCGAAGTTTTTGTTATTCAGAACGAAGAGCAGATCCACATGGCGGTTGAAACCGTCCGAGCCGGTCAGGCCTCTTTCCCAGACGCTCTGATCGCCGCCATCGGCCAGTGGGCAGGCTGTGCTGCGACCCTCACCTTCGACAAAAACGCCAGTCGCCTCGCTGAGTTCCAACTCCTCTAGCAACCTCTGCTACTCTCTCCTTCATGCGCTCCTCTTCCCTCCTGCTTGCCGCCGCGCTTCTCTGCGCCGCTACCCTCCCCGCCCAAACGGCCACCGTACAAACCCGCCTCGCCGCCCAGAACGCCCTCTTTGAAGAGTCCTGGCAGACCACCCTCCGACTCAACCCCACTCTGGCCACCGCAGTCGGAGACTACCGCTACAACGATCAGCTCGGCGACGATTCCCTCGCCGCTATCGCCAAACGTCATGACCTCGATGTTGCCAACCTCGCCCGCATCCGCGCCATCGCCCCCACCGGCTTCCCCGAGCAGGACCTGATCTCCCACGACCTCTTCGAGCGCCAGCTCGCCCAGCGCATCGAGGACTACGACCTCAAAGACTACGAGATGCCGCTCAGCTCCTCGGGCGGCGGTGGAGGCCCCCAAACCGGTCTCGCCGACCTTCCGCTCTCCATGCCCTTCGACTCCGTCAAGCACTATGAGGACTACATCGCCCGCCTCCACCAGATCCCACGCGTCTTCCTCCAGACCGAGGATGTCCTCCGCGCCGGCCTGAAAGATAAGCTCGCCCCCGTCCGCTTCATTGCAGAAAAAGTCCCTGGACAGTGCGACGGCGTCCTCGCCGCTAACCCCTATCTCCTGCCGCTCAAGAAGTTCCCGGCCTCGTTCTCCGACGCCGACAAGCAGCGCCTCTCCGCCGCCATAACCGCCACCGTCCAGAACGAAGTCTTCCCCGCCTACAAGCAGTTCTCAACCTTCATTACGACCGACTACATCCCTTACACCCGCACTACGCTTTCGGTGAACTCGCTCGGCGGCGGCAAACGCCGCTACCAGGCCGCGCTCCGCCGCTTCACCACGACGGACCTCACCGCCGCGCAGATCCACGCCATCGGCCTCAGCGAAGTCGACCGCATCACCGCCGAGATGGCCGCCCTCGCCAAAGCGAACGGCTATCCCGATCTCGCCTCTTTCCGCGCCAAGATCGAGTCCGATCCCAAGTACGTCCCCAGCTCCGCCCAGGCCATCGTCGACGATTTCTCCAAATACATCGCTCAGATGCAGCCGCGTTTGCCAGAGCTCTTCAACCTCCTGCCCAAGACCGCCGTCACCGTCGAAGCCATCCCGCCCTTCCAGGCCGCCGCCGCCACCCACTACCAGGGCGGCACCCCTGACGGCAAACGCCCCGGCCGCGTCTCGGTCGCCGTCTCCGACCCTACCAAGCGGTCGTTTATCAACGATGAAGCCGTCGCCTACCATGAAGGCGTCCCTGGTCATCACCTCCAGATCTCCATCCAGCAGTCCCTCACCGGCCTCCCTGAGTTCCGCAAGCACGGCGGCAACTCGGCCTACACCGAAGGCTGGGCGCTCTACGCCGAAGAGCTCGGCAAAGAGATCGGCTTCTATCAGGACCCCGGTTCGGACTACGGGCGTTTGCGATCGGAACTCTTCCGCGCCGTCCGCCTGGTGGTCGACACAGGCATCCACGACGAGGGCTGGTCGCGCGACAAGGTGGTCGAGTATATGCGCGCGTCCCACGCCATTGACGAACCCACCATCCAATCCGAAACAGACCGCTACATCTCCGGCCCCGGCCAGGCCTGCTCCTACAAGCTCGGTCAGCTCAAGATCCGCGAACTCCGCGCCCGCGCCCAGCAGCAGCTAGGCCCCCGCTTCGACCTCAAAGCCTTCCACGACGAGATCCTCTCCGGCGGCGCGTTGCCCCTGAACGTCCTCGAAGCTCGAATCAACCGCTGGATCGCGGCGCAGCAACCCGCCACCGCAAGCCTTTAGCCGTGCCTGTGCCTTCTTCTTGTGTTTCGGAGTAATCGTCGTTTAGCGCCGAAACCTCAAGTATCCCCAGCGTTCTGGCACGTGCATATTGATCTCGCCTTGGCTGGTCCACACCCAGTTTTCTTCGCGAGGGTGCCCCGCCAGCCATTCGACCCGGCTAAAGTTCGCGCGCCACACCGTCCCATCCACCGGATGCGGCACCGGCTGGCGCGAAGCAAAGGCGTCGAGAGGCAGCGCAATCTCCACCGTCCAACCCTTGTCGCGATCCCCAGGCTGGTTCAACGTTCCGCGCACGGCGACGGCGGTCTTCACGCCCGTTGCTTCCCACGAGTTGTCGGCCTTGCCCCCAAGCCGGTAAGGCTTGTTCAGGTAAAGGTCCCACGTCGTGTTCAGCGCATTGATCTCGTATTCGAAGTAAGCTTCGCCTCCGGGAACGGGCTTCAGGAAGAACTCGAAATCATCATCGTGGAAGATCACCGAGTCATGCGCCGTCAACGTGCCATGCACATCCGGCTCTTCCAACTCCGCCGCAATATACAGATACCGATCATCCCAGAGCATCTTCACCCGCGTGCGATACCGCGGCTTCTTGGCCGTGTCGCCCGTGATGTCGATAAAATCGCTGGTCCACGCCGCACGCCGCCACGCCGCATCATCGAGCTTCCCGTCGATCATGACCGGTTTCGCGGTGTAATGACAGTCATACGACAGCGGAACCGTTTGCGCCGGGCAACTCACGGCGTAAGCGAGCACACAGAACGGCACACTGAGGCGAAGGTCTATCATGCTCTGGAGCATACATGGCCGCGCGTACTGCGGCGATCCAACGTCGTAGCTGCTATCCTTCCCATGCACGCGAAAGGACTCATCCCGCACCATGACAGGAACCACGCCCGGAAACATGCTCGACCTCACCGGCAAAGTCGCCGTCGTCTTCGGCCTCGCCAACAAGCGATCCATCGCCTGGGCCATCGCTCAGAAGCTCTCCGAAGCTGGAGCCGCCCTCGCCATCTGTTATCAGAGCGAACGCCTGCAGCGCGACGCCGATGAGTTGGCCGCAGAACTCCCCAACGCCAGGACCTTCCGTTGCGACGTGGCCCTCGACGTTGACATCGAGGCCGTTTTCGTCCAGCTCAAAGACGCCTATGGCAAGCTCGACATCCTCGTCCACTCCATCGGTTTCGCGCCTAACATCAAGAACACCGTCCTCCAGACCGCCCGGGAAGACTTTCGCGTCGCCCACGACATCTCGGCCTACTCGCTGATCGCCCTCGCCCGCGCGGCCGAGCCGCTGATGCCCGAGGGTGGCAGCATCCTCACCCTCACCTACTACGGCGCGGAAAAAGTCTTCCCTAACTACAACATTATGGGCGTGGCGAAAGCGGCGCTTGAGGCAACGGTGCGGTACCTGGCCGCCGACCTCGGTGCGAAGAAGATTCGCGTCAACGCCATCTCCGCCGGCCCCATCAAGACCCTCGCGGCCCGTGGCATCGGCGACTTCTCAAAAATCCTCAACGCCGTCGAAGAGCGCGGCCCACTCCGCCGCAACGTCGACACCGCCGAGGTCGGCAACACCGCCCTCTTTCTCTCTTCGCCTCTCGCCTCCGGCATCACCGGCGAGATCACCTTTGTCGATTGCGGCTACAACATCACTGGACTCTAACCCGGTTTAGAAAGGCACGCGCCATGACCATCGCCGACGTTCTCCTCGCAGACTTCGACATCGAGATCGCCAATACCCGCCGCACCCTGGAGCGCGTTCCCGAAGACCGCCCCGACTTCAAGTGCCACGACAAGTCGATGCCCCTCGGCAAGCTGGCAATGCATTGCGCCACCATCCCGCTCTTTGGCCACTATCTGCTCGAAGACGACAGCATGGACATGGCCGCGCCCACCCGTCCACGCATCCCGCTTATCTTCGAGAGCCGGGACGCTACCGTCGCCCACCTGGCCGAGGCAGCCGCGAAGTGCCGCGCCTCGCTCGCTGGCACCACCGATGAACGCCTCCTCGCCGTCTGGCCCTTTACCTTTGGCCAACAAGTCATCTCCAACGGTCCGCGCCTACTCGCCTACCGTCAAATGTTCTTCAACCACATGGTCCACCACACCGCCCAACTCGGCGTCTATCTGCGCCTCAATGGCATTCCGGTCCCCGCTCTCTACGGTCCTTCCGCCGACGAGCAGTGGTCGCCCAGGTAAGGCGCTAGGGCCACTTAGGAAGAGTCTCGAACGCCGGAGGGGCAAACAGGAAGCCCTGCATCGTAAAGTTGCCAAGCTCGCAGAGCACCTGCTTCTCCTCCTCGCGTTCAATCCCTTCCGCGATCATCTTGATGCCGAGATCCCGGCACACCTGGACGACCGACTTCACGATGGAACGGCTTACCGGACGCTGGTCGATCCGGTCCACAAGTGCCCGGTCGATCTTGAGAAAATCCGGCTGAAAGACGGACAACAAGTTCAGCCCCGAGTGGCCCGCACCGAAGTCGTCGATGGCCACCCGCAGCCCGTGCTTCCGGTACTCCGTCATAATGTCGTTCAGATGGCGATGGCTACGGACCCGCTCCATCTCCGTCACCTCAAAGACGATGCGCGACAACGGAAACGAAGCCGTTTCCGCCGCGCGAAACGTGCGCTCCAGGCAGTTCCGAGGCTCATACACCGCGTTCGGGTAGAAGTTGACCGACAGGTAGGCGTCGGTCTTGAGGATGCCGAGCGAAGCCGAAAGCGCGATTGCCTTTTCGCGGCATTGCTGGTCGATCGAATAGCGATTGTTGTGGAGTGTGTGGTCGAGCACGGTGCGTGCCGGTTCTCCGTGCGGTCCACGCGCCAGAGCCTCATACGCCACGACGATCCTATGCTCGACATTCACGATCGGCTGGAAGGCCATCGAGAATGGGATGTGCGGCCCGGAGTTGCAGAGCTTGCACGTCTCACCCCGATGAACCGCAAGGGACGGATCGTCGGCGTTGAGAACCGAGACTTCGGCATCGGCGATACGCGGAAACCCGTTACTCTGTCCGTGGTCGTCCATCGTCGTATGCCTCGTATCCGCGACTCCGTAAACCTTGAGATGCCTCTGGCGAGAGCCGCAGCTCACCCGGTCGTGCACAAATGCACCATACACGCACTCTCGCCTGTCGTCCAGTATGATGTAAGCGTGAGCTTAGCGCCGATACACCACCCCATTCTTCATCACGAACTGGACCTTCCCTAAAGCCGCGATGTCTCTCGTCGGATCGCCCAGCACGGCAATCACATCCGCGTAATATCCGGCCTTCAACTCGCCAATTCGCCCGGCCCACCCAAGCAACTTCGCGCTATGGAGCAGATCGGCCCGCAGCACGTCGACCGGCTTCATCCCGTACTCGACCATTAGCTCCATTTCTCGCGCCTGCGTTCCATGCGGAAAAGGCCCAACGTCGCTACCCACGGCCATCGGCACACCGGCGGCGAGCTGCTTTTTGAACTCCGCCACATGGTAGGCCTGCTCCGCGCGCCGATGTGCCACCGCGACGGGTGTACCCGCATGCTCGGCAAAATACTCGCTGATCGCAAAGGTAGGCACTGCGTAGATGCCCTTCGCCTTCATCGCCGCCATCGTCGCGTCGCTCAATTGATAGGCATGGTCGACCGACTCCACGCCCGCAGCGACTGCATATCCTGTCCCTGGCTCACCCGTCGCATGCACCGCCACTCCGTGTCCGGCACCGCTAACCCGTGCTGCCTCGGCGACCGCAGCTTTCAGTTCTGCGACTGTGTACTGGTAAGGGGTCTTGAACACTCCGTCTACAAACGTGTCTTTGCCCGTTTCATAGATCTTCGTGAAGTCCGCCCCGTCCTTCCGCTGCTCCCGTATAACCTTCACGATCTCGTCAGCCGAGTCGGCATAGTCGGCGTTCGAGAGTACGCGCTGCGCCGGGTTATAGCCGATTGCGTCCTCGTGTCCGCCCGTCAAATCGACCGCGTTGCAGCTCACCCGCATCCGCGGTCCGGGTATCAGCCCGGAGTTGATCGCGTTCCGTACCGCCACATCCGCGCAGCCAGCACCCTCGGAGCCCATATCCCGCTCCGCCGTAAACCCCGCCATTAGATCGAGTCTGGCTGCATCCGCCGCGATCAGCACCCGCTGCGGCACCGACTCCTGAACCGTCTGCAAATCCTCCGCTCCGGGATGGAGAAACAGATGCACATGAGCATCGATCAGCCCCGGCATCAGCGTCGCATCGCCCAGGTCGATCACCTCCGCCCCGGCAGGCCGCGCTACCTTCGCTCCCACAGCGACGATCCGCTCCCCTTCCACCAGCACCTCGCCCGGCGACACCACCGTCCCCGCAGCCACGTCCAACATTCGCGCTGCATGCAACACCACGGCCTGCTTCGAAGTTTGTCCGGAACAACACACCGCCACAAGCGCCAACACACCCGCCATAAGAGTTTTCATCGTGCAAGCAGCATACCCTGAAACTACCGTGCGCCAACCCAGCGGGTGGTTTCACCATCGGAATACCCATGAAAACCACGTGGAAGCCGCACGACGACGACAAGGCCCTTTCGGCGGACGAGCGCAAGAGCTTACCCGATTCGGTCTATGCCTTTCCCGACAAACGCAAGGAACCGCTGACGAACGCCTCGCACGTCCGCAATGCGATCGCCCGGTTCGACCAGGTCAAGGATGTTTCGGATGGGGAACGTGATCAGGCTTTCGCTAACATTCGAGCCGCCGCCAAGCATTTTGGGGGCGAACTCACGGAAAAGCATTGGCAGGAGCTCGGAGGGAAACCACACACCTCCAATCCATCGCACAAGAAGTAGTTGCTAACCCGCCTTCTCCGCCAACTCCGCCCAGCGCGCATACAGCCCGTCCGCCGACTCTTGCGCGTCTTCCATCTCCCGCAACGCCGCTGTTAGCTTGGCCGCGTCCGTGACTACCGATGTCTCTTCCAGTTTCTCGCGCGCAGCCTGCAGCCGGTCTTCCGCCGCTTCAACCGCCGCTTCGATCCCGGCGAACTCGCGCCCCTCAATGTAGGACAGCTTCTTCTTGCCTATACCGTTCGACGATGCGGTAGTTATCGGCGTGGCGGCAATTGCAGTGCCTGCCTGACCGGGGATAATCGATTCCTCGACCGTTACGCCGCGCCATTGCTCCCACTGCGAGTAGTCGGCGAAGGTCTCCGCCCCGCCCTTGCCATCCAGACCAAGGACGATGGTCGACACGCGATCGAGCATATAGCGGTCATGCGTGACCAGCACCAGCGCGCCGGTGTATTCGAGCAGGCTCTCTTCCAGAATCTCCAGCGTGGCTATGTCGAGGTCGTTGGTCGGTTCGTCGAGCAGCAGCAGATCGGCCGGCTCCAGCATCAGTTTGGCGATCAGCACCCGCGCCCGCTCGCCTCCGCTCAGCCGTTCGACCGGCTGATTGAGTTGTTCGCTGGTGAACAAGAACTTGGTCGCATAACTGGCCACATGGACGACGCGTCCCTGGTAGACGACCGAGTCCGAATCCGGCGCCAAAGCACGCCGCAGCGTTACGCCCTCCTCCAGCTCTCGCGTCTGCGAGAAGTAGACGATCTTGAGCGACGCCGCCTTTTTGAGGACGCCCGCGCTCGGCTCCAGCTCGCCGGTCAACATTCGCAGGAGAGTCGTCTTGCCGCTGCCGTTCGGGCCGACCAGCCCGACACGCATCCCACTGGTCACCAGAAAGTTCAAGCCTTCGACGATCTTGCGGTCGCCGAGAACGCAGCTCACGTCCTCGAACTCCACGAGTCGCTTAGTCTGCCGGTCGGTGGCGGCGAAGTCGATCCCTGCCGAGGAGGTCTGCGTCCGTGAGTTGACCTCCTTGAGCTGCCCGATCAGGTCGTTCGCATTATCAATCCGCGCCTTAGCCTTCGTGCTCCGGGCCTTCGGTCCGCGCCGCAGCCAGTCCACCTCGATCTTGACCCGGTTCTTGAGCGCGTCTTGTAGCTTCGACTGCGCCTCCATATAGTTCTGCTTC
Source organism: Acidobacteriaceae bacterium (assembly GCA_965277085.1). Classification (GTDB taxonomy): domain Bacteria; phylum Acidobacteriota; class Terriglobia; order Terriglobales; family Acidobacteriaceae; genus Edaphobacter. The sequence goes on along the minus strand of OZ255708.1, from coordinate 2,176,396 downwards.
TCTTCCACAAAGCGCGAATATGGTCCCTGCACCCGCAGCAGTCCATCGGCATACACGCGGTTCAGCTCGACGATGGCTGTGGCCACATTCTCAAGGAAGTACCGGTCGTGGCTGACCATGACGCAGGCAAACGGCGCCTGGCTCAGCAGCTCTTCCAGCCACGCAATTCCAGCAAGGTCGAGATGGTTCGTCGGCTCATCGAGCAGCAGCACGTCAGGCGCGGTCACCACAGCCTCCGCAATGGCCAGCCGTTTGCGCCAGCCGCCGGAGAGCTTCGCGGCCTCGGCTTTCATGTCGGGGAAACCGGTGCGACCGCTGGTCTCACGCAGCCGCCCTTCGTGCTCGGCCTCGGGTACCTTCGCCAAGAGCAGTGCTTGTTCGAGCACATCCCGTACCGTCAGTCCTGGAGCAAAGCTGGACTCCTGCCGCACATAGCCGATGCGCGCTCGCTTCCGCGTCGCTACGTCGCCTGCGTCGGCGTCTTCATCGCCGGCAAGCACTTTCAGCAGCGTCGACTTACCTGCGCCATTGGGGCCAATCAGGCCAATGCGGTCGCCATCCGAAACGGTAAACGAGATTTCGCGAAACAAGGGTACGGCACCGAAGGCTTTTGTAAGCCCCTGTGCATTCAGAATAGGTGGCATGCATACAGTTTACCGTTTTCGCGGCGATTGCCGGAAAAGGTAAAACAGGGTTGTGAGCCGTAGGGCGCATCTGTATCATCACCGCAGTTATATACGGAGCGAATGGATGCCACCAGCCGCACGGATCACCGATATGCATACCTGCCCGATGTTCACCGGCCCGGTACCGCACGTCGGCGGTTTGATCCTTCCCCCTGGTGCCCCAACCGTTCTCATCAACGGCCTTCCAGCAGCAACGGTCACCACCATGGCGACTTGCGTCGGTCCACCCGATATTATCGTTAAAGGGTCGGCCGGCGTATTTATCAACTTCCTGCCCGCCGCTCGCATGGGCGATCAGACCGCTCACGGCGGCGTTATCGTCAGCGGCTCTCCCAACGTCATGATTGGAGAAATGGGCGCGCCGTCTCCAGGAGCGGCCGGTATAGGCGGGATTATAGCTGGCCTTACGGTTGCTGGCGTAGATACGACATCCGCCGTGGCTTCCAAATTGTCCAAAGGACGCAAGAAGCCGCATCCCGATCCATGGCGCGATAAGCACAGGGCCGCCATCAAGCAGGCGCTTAAGGACCAACACGCGCTGCTCACTAAACGTAAGGCCGACCTTGCCTCGTGGAACAAGAGCACGCAGTCTGAAGTGAAGAAATGGTTTGGATCGGATGACGAAGCCACTCGTAAGACGCTTCAGGCCCGCGTCGACAAAGAGCTGGCGTTGAATGAAATAATGACCATCAACAAGTTCCACCCGGCCGATCCCCCTGAACCAGGCACTTTCGCATACGTGCATCCTGGCGATACCAATCACAATATCTATCTCGACGATGCCTTCGAAAGCGCACCAGCCACCGGCACAGATTCAAAAGCGGGGACTTTAGCTCATGAGATGTCGCACTTTACCGACATTGGCGGAACGGAGGATCACGCCTATGGACAAGCTCAATCACTTGCCTTGGCCAAGAGCAACCCGTCATCAGCGCTCAACAACGCCGATAGCTTTGAGTATTTTGTGGAAGGTGCGAAGTAGCATTGTTAGTGCCCTGCTGTTTCCACTGTTAACCTGTTCCGCTCCCGCATCACAGCAAGGGTCCGCGCCGGCGGCTCCGTCACATAAGGAATCTAAGATGAATCCATTCGCAAAGCTCTCCGTCGACCTAGCAGGCCAGCACGTCATCGTTTCTATCGTTGTCACGAACCCACCAGGTAACGGCGTGTTGTACCTCGAAAAGAACAAAATTGTCGCCACGCCTCCTTTACGGATGAAGCTCTTTCGCATTCTCTGCGAAGGCAAGGAGGTCGCTTACACCGGTGTTATGGCAAAACGAAGGCCGCCGACAGCCGACGACTTCTTCCGCGTTGCTCCGGGAAGCGACGTCAAGGGCTTTGCCGACATTACGGACCTCTATGACTTCCTTCCCGGAGAGCATCGCTACAGCATCGAATATCGCGCATTCCATGGAGACCCGAACGATCCATCTAAGCTCGTCGAAATCGTCTCCGAGCCGGCAACCTTTGAACTGAAGCGATAAAGCTGAACTGAAGCGATAAAGCCTCAATCTAGATCGAACTCGCGCAGCGGCTTGCCCGTGTCCGGCGTCTCTTTGGCCTTTTTCACGGCCTCAGCGAACATCTTGCCCAGCACGTCGTCGCGGTTCTTCTGCGCATTGATGGATTGCTCGAAGAGGCTGTCCCGCCGCTCATCGCTGGCTCGGAGCGCCTTAGCCGCGTCGCTCAGGTCCTCAAAGGTCTTCTTGCGGGGAGCGGGCGTGTGTGCGATGACCGAGCGCGTCGCCGGGTCGATCGTCAGCATCGCGCCGCAGTCTGGACAGCTGATCTCGAAAGCTTGTAAAGAGGATTGCTGCTGCTTCGCCATGGGCCGGAACCTCGCTTTGGCTATTCTAAAGCGACACAGCCTTCTGGTTGCCCCCCAGGGATTCGAACCCCGATCGAGCGAGTCAGAGTCGCTAGTCCTACCATTGAACGAGGGGGCAATACGGAGATGCGAACGGGAACGAGCGCGTCGTTCATCCGCCTTTCAAAGTGTACTGTGCCTCCCGGCTGGGGTCAACGCGCGGGCGGGGGAGACGAACCAGTCTCCCGTGTTCGGGAAAGAGTCCCGGCCGCACCGACGCGCCCAGACAGGCTAGCCCTTCAAGCAGCGTAGGCGCGGGCGTGTTCAGGTACTCGTCTGGGACGCAGTAGACTTCGCGGTTTCTCACAGCGCGCAGCGACGCCCAGCCGCGCTGCTCCACCACCTTCGCTAGGGGAACGCGATCGCCCGCACCACACCAGGCGAAGAGCAGCACGTCGGGATCGGCGGCGGCAATCGCTTCGGCGGTGGTGTGCTCGCCGGGAACGCCGACGAACTCGCCGCCCACTGCATCGATCAGCTCCGCCACCCAAGCTTGCGAGTGAATGATCGGCTTGCCCCACTCTTCGCAGTAGACGCGGCGATTTGGCCGGTAAGCAGCTAGTGTCCGCGCCTTGGCGATCGCGTCCCGCATGGTTGCAACTACCTGTTCGCCTGCGGCGCGGGCATCGGCCACACTGGCAATCAGGTTTATGTCCGCGTACACATCGGCTAGCGAACGCGGAGCCAAGGCCAGGAGCGGCCGGCCCGCCTTGAGGATGGCCGCCAGCGACTCCATACGATACGGCACACTGGCAATCACCAGGTCCGGAGCACTGTTTCGTATCTCGTCCGCAGACGCGGTCCAGCTATCATGCAGCACCGGCAGACCAAGAGCCGCAAGCTCCGGCAAAGCTTCAACGCAGTACTTTGTGCAGGCGCAGAGCAGATCCAAGCGACCTAGTGAAGCAAGGGTCAGCGTGACTGAGGGCTGGAGCGACGCGATCCGCACGCTACTCGACCGGCAGCTTGGCACGATAGCCGTCACGGGCCACGATGGAGTACTTTAGCGGCTTGTGCTTCTCGTCCTGCATCTGCAGCGGGTGTCCTTCGTTGTCGACCAACAGCACCTTTACCTTGCGATAGCCGCCATCGTTCTTCGTGTTGGTCGGTCGATACGTCACGACATACTGGTTGCGAATGGAGTTGTTGATCTGCGCGAATATGTCCGGGAGCTCGCCCTGGAAGATGGGGCTGAAGCTTAGGCCGCCCGTCATCTGCGCAAAGGTCTTCATCTGATTCTGCGCCTGCAAGTAGTTGAGGTCGCGGATGCCGCCCGACATTCCCCCTCGGCCGCCCTGCATCTCGTTGATCAACGCTCCCGTTCCGATGGTAAAGATCGTCACATTCGGCGTGGCTTTGACCTTGGCAAGAATCTTGTCCAGATTGATCTTTGAAAATGTATCGCGGCCCGATCCAATCAGCACAATGTATTTTCGGCCTTCGATGCGGCTTGTCCGGTCGAGCGTCTCATACAGCGCGTCGAACATATTGGTGTCGGAGAAACCGGGAATGGTCAGCGTCTGCAATGACTGCGCCACCACATCCTTGTTGTTGGTGAAGTCATTGAGGATGTGCGTCCGGAGATCGTAGGTGATCACTGCCACGTAATCGTCCGGCCGCAGGGAACGAAAGAAGCTGTAGGATGCCTGCTGCATATCGCGGATCAAGTAGTAGCTATTCGCGGCAAACTCCAGCAGCATCACGGCGGTGATCGGCGTTTGTGCAAGCCGTACGCTTTGCACCTTCTGCTCCACCCCATCTTCCAACACAAGGAAGTTTCCCGGCTTCAGGCCCGGAACGAACTGGTGCGTCTTATCGAGGACTACATTCACGTCGAGGTTGACGATTGGCACGTCGACACGGATCGAGTACGTCTCGCCGTTCGGATTTTTGACCTTCGGCTCCGCCGGGGCGACGGGAACCGTAGGCTCATCCGTCTCTTTCTTCTTCTTAAGGATGATGGTGCCGTTGTCGACCACCGGACCAGTGTCATCGGGCACTGGATCAGCGGGCTTCTGCTGTGCTGGTGGCGCAGTCTGTGCCCATCCACAAACAGGGGCCAGCGAGGCTCCACAAAGAGCGGCCAGGACGACGAACCTGTGCAGACGGCGACGGAAGATCATCATCTTGAACTTTACTCTCCCAATGGATGTACTCGGCAGACTAGTAGTTCGTTGGACGTTTGCCGAAGTCCGTGTGTCATCGCACGCCAGCTTTGCCAGCCGCGTTCTCGGATGCCCGTTGTCCCATGTTGTAGCATCAAAGAGTTCCGTCGGCCTCGCCGAGGGAGTACAAAGGAAATGACGCACATGAACTTGATCCATGGTCTGGCCGTTCACGCGGCCGGAGCACAGCTACTTTCGTACAAGTACGACGCGGGGGAGTTGAAGCCGAACGAAGTTGAAATCCGCATCACCCACTGCGGTGTCTGCCACAGCGATGTCCACCTGATCGACAACGATTGGGGCCTGAGCAAATACCCGTTTATACCGGGCCATGAGATTGTCGGCACAGTGACCGCCATCGGCTCCGATGTGCGTGACCGCTCAGTAGGAGAGCGGGTCGGAGTCGGCTGGCAAGCTAATAGCTGCGGCATCTGTGAGTGGTGCCGCCAGGGCGATGAGCACCTATGCGCCAAGTCGCAACCTACCTGTGTCGGCCGCAACGGCGGCTACGCCGACGCGATCCGCGTCCACTCGAAGTTTGCCATTCCGGTTCCCGCATCGCTTGAAAGCGAAAACGTCGCTCCTCTGCTCTGCGCCGGCATCACCGTGTACAGCCCACTTCGCAACCATGGCGTCCGCCCCTCCTCACGCGTGGGAATCGTCGGCATCGGCGGCCTCGGACATCTGGGCGTACAGTTCGCCCACGCGTTCGGAGCCGAAGTGACTGCATTTTCAACCTCCAAGGATAAGGAAGCAGAGGCAAAGTCACTAGGCGCGCACCACTTCATCAACACCCGTGATACTGGCGCGCTGAAGAAAGTCGCCGGCTGCTTCGATTTCCTGCTTTCCACCGTATCCGCCGACCAGGATTGGCAGGGGTATGTCAACGCGCTCCGTCCTAAAGGCACGCTCTGCGTGGTGGGCGTTCCGCCTTCGCCCATCCAACTTCAGGCGTTCTCCTTGATTGGTGCCCAACGTGGCGTTGCCGGCAGCCCTACAGGCAGCCCACGTGATCTGCACGAGATGCTCGATGTCGCCGCGCGCCACAACGTTAAAGCGATTACAGAGCGCTTTCCCATGGCCAAGGCCAATGAAGCTGTAGCCAAAGTTAAGAAGAACCAGGTTCGCTACCGCGCCGTCCTCGCCAACTAGATCACATCGCCTTGCCGATCTGTTTGTCATTCCTGGTGTGAATCTGCGTCTGCGATGCTCAAATCTGAGTTTCGAGGCTTCGGACCATCGAACTCTACATGACGAACCCGTTCGGCTTGTTTGCCGCCGGACGTTCGCCCATCTGCTCACCCTCAATCTGCGCTCTAAGCGCCTCAAGCTCCAAACGCAACTCCGCGTGAGAAGCCGCCGTCTCCGCCCGCAGCACCTCGGCTTCGGCGCGGAAGGTCTCCAGTGCCTCCAGGATGTTCCGTTCGGAGAGCTGCATTTGCTGCTGGATGGCGTCCAGCTTTACCATCAGCGCCTCAAGATCGGGCGTAATGACCTCTTGTAAAAGCCGCCGCAACTCCGCAACCAGGTCCTGTTCCATGTGCGAATAGTACTCTAAAACCCAGATGCGCTTCGAACTTTTTATAGCCGCCCGGTACCTGCGCGCCAAGCGGCGGCAGGCGGTGGTCGGTGTGATTACCGCCATTTCAGTCGGGGGCGTGGCGGCGGGTGTGGCCTCGCTCGTCATTGCACTCGCCATCACCAATGGGATGCGCCGCGATCTCCAGGAGCGGCTCGTCGGCTCCACCGCGCACGTCGACCTGATGCGCGTCGCCGGGGACGGCATCCGCGACTGGCGGCCGCTCCTCGCCCAACTCCGCGCCATGCCGCACGTGACTGCAGCCGCGCCCGGACTTTACGGGCAAGTGCTTATTTCGCGCGGGGCACGCAGCGGCGGTGCGCTCATCAAAGGCATTGTGCCCGCCGACGAACGCGCCGTCGGCAACCTTCTTCAAGCTGTGGTCCAGGGGTCCGCCGGACCTTTGGAAAGCACAGCCCTCCTCTCCTCCGTCCTCCCGCCTATCGTCATCGGGGGCGATCTTGCCGACACGCTCGGCGTTCACACCGGCGACACCGTCCTCGTCACGAGTCCGCAAGGCGAGTTGACCCCGCTCGGCCTCGTTCCGCGCTACCAGCGCTTCTCCGTTGCCGGCATCTTCAAATCCGGCTTCTATCAATACGACTCAAGCTACGCCTTCACCCGGCTCGCCGACGCGCAACGCCTCTTCTCCGAGCCTGACCTGATCTCCGTCATCAGCTTCAAGGTCGACGATCTCTACCAAGCCGATCGGATCGGTCACACCATCGAAGACGCAGCCGGCAAAGGCTTCCAAACCACCAACTGGATGGAGCAGAACCGCGAACTCTTCCGCGCGCTCAAGCTCGAGCAGATTGTTACCTTCATCGTCCTCGCGCTGATCGTATGTGTCGCCGCGCTCAACATCCTCATCGCGCTAACGATGATGGTGATGGAAAAGACGCGCGACATCGCCGTCCTGATGAGTTTTGGCGTTCGCGCCGAGCAGATCCGGCGCATCTTCCTGCTTCAAGGTTTGCTCATCTCCGCTGTTGGCACTTCACTTGGCCTGCTGCTTGGCTATGGCCTTAGCTGGGTGGGCGGCCACTACCGCTTCATCCATCTCGACGCCGCCGTCTACTCCATCGACTATCTGCCCTTCGCGCCACGCTTGATCGACGCCTTCATCGTGGCTGCCGTGTCGCTCGGCGTGTCATCGGTGGCCACGCTCTATCCGAGCGCATCGGCCGCCCGCGTCCTCCCCGCCGAAGCGTTGCGCTATGAATAGTCTCTTGCACAAGGTATAAGGGCATGTGCCGGGCAGTTCTTTGCACGGCGCGAAAGGAACGCAACTCATGCGCTTTAGCCTCGCCGCTCTGCTTCTCTGCAGTGTCGCCGTTCCGGCCCAGACCGCTCCGCCGCAGAAGAAGCTCGGCTTCCGCCACGCGCCTCTCCTCACAATTGGCGGCTTACGCTTCAAAGACCTGAACCGCAATGGCAAGCTGGACCCCTATGAAGATTGGCGACTGACGCCGGAGGTGCGCACCCGTGATTTGATCTCCCGCATGGCAGTCGAAGATCTCGCCGGGTTGATGGTCCATGGCACTCTGCCCGCACCGGGCGATCCCATTGGACGCGGCACGGTCTACGATTTCGCCGCCGTCACTACCATCGTCAAGAGCAAACGCGTCTCCTCCGCCATCACCCGACTCAACGCAGAGCCGGCCGCCTTTGCCGAGGCCAACAACCGCGTGCAGGAGATCGCAGAGGCAGCCAGCTTCGGTGTGCCGATGACTATCAGCACCGATCCGCGTAGCCACTTCCTCTACACACCCGGAGCAAGCGTGAGCGATACCGCCTTCTCCAAATGGCCAGAGACCATCGGCCTAGCCGCTATAGGTAAGCCTGAGCTCGTCCGTACCTTCGCCGACATTGTCCGGCGGGAGTACCGCGCCGTCGGCATTCGCGAAGCGCTCTCGCCCCAGGCCGACCTTGCCACCGAACCGCGCTGGTCGCGCATGACGGGCACCTTCGGCGAGGACGCTGCTGTGGCGAAGGCCATGGTCGAGGCTTATGTCTCGGGGATGCAGAACGGCCCGGACGGGTTGACCGGCGGCAGCGTCGCCACCGTAGTCAAGCACTGGGCCGGGTATGGCGCGCAGAAAGACGGCTTCGACAGCCACAACGCCTATGGCCGCTTCGCCGTCTTCCCCGGCAACAACTTCAACTATCACCTGATCCCGTTTACCGGAGCCTTCCAGGCGCATGTCGCTAGCGTCATGCCAACCTACTCCATTCTTCAAGGCGTTATGCTTGACGGCAGGCCGCTGGAGCCGGTCGGCGCGGGCTATAGCAAGCAGCTCCTTACTGGCCTGCTGCGCGGAAAGTACGGCTTCCAGGGTGTGATCCTCAGCGACTGGGCCATCACCAACGATTGTGACGCCATATGCCAGAATGGCGCGCCGGCGGGCGAAAAGGCCAGCTTCATGCACATCGGCATGCCGTGGGGCGCGGAGTCGCTGACCAAGGAGCAGCGCTTCGCCAAGGTCATCAATGCGGGCGTCGATCAGATTGGCGGCACGGACGAAAGCGAGCTTGTACTACAAGCGCTGCATGATGGCCTACTCACACGAGCCCGTATGGAAGAGGCCGCGGGACGGGTTCTTCTCCAGAAGTTCCAGATGGGTTTGTTTGAAGATCCATTCGTCGATCCCGCGCAAGCCAGCACCGTCCTTGGCAACGCGGAGTTCCGTCACGAGGGAGAACAAGGACAGCAGCGGTCGCTCGTTCTGCTTCAGAACAAAAACAATCTGCTTCCTTATCGCGTCCAAGGCAAGAAGATCTTCCTTGTTGGCATCGATCCCGCTATCGCGGCCAACTTCGACTTTACCGTTGTGGATTCCACGGCTAAGGCCGACCTGATCGTCATTCGCGCCGATACACCGTTTGAAACGCTCCATCCCGGCTATGCTTTTGGCTCCTTCCAACACGAAGGCCGCCTCGACTTTCGCCCCGGCGACCCCGCCTACGACGCGCTACAGGCCGCGCCCGCAGGTGTCCCGGTCGTCTTCACCGTGTATCTGGACCGCCCGGCCATTCTGACCAACGTGCGGGACAAAGCCACCGCGATCCTCGGCAACTTTGGCATCGGCGACCGCGCATTGTTCGGGGTGCTTACGGGCCAAGCTGCCCCCGAAGGCCATCTTCCTTTCGAACTACCTTCGTCCACGGAAGAGGTGGTCCGGCAGAAGAGTGATGTACCGCACGACACGAATCACCCGCTTTATCCGTATGGCTTCGGTCTGAGCTATGCCATACCCGGCCATCCCTAAGCGGATCGACCGAAACGCACCTCGTGTCAAGTACTTGTGTGTGCTCCCAGCGCTTTATTGCGCGTTAGCCTTAATAAAGTTGTCCACGTTCGTCTTGTCGACCAGTGCTGTTCCCGTATCCATAAATACGGGGTAGGGCGAATGTGGATCGGTCGCGTAATCGGTGGCGAACTTGGCCGGGAGCGCATGATGGATCTCCGCAAGCGCCTTTAGGCCGACGTAACCCATGGTGTAGGGCCGCTGCGAAATCGTGGAATCGATCTCGCCCATGTTGATCAGTTTGAGCGTCTCATTGTCCACGTCCATCGCAATCAGAGGGCGGTCGCTCGCGTTGGCCCGCCGCAGCACCTCGGCCACATCTTTGCCCGCTGATGCTTCAAGACAAACGAAAGCGTCGATCTTGTCTCCACCGCTTTTTGTAACCAACTTCTGCGCTTCGTCGAAAGCCGTACCCGAATCGCCCTTCACATTGAACACTTCAGCGACCTTGATGCCGGGATGATCCGCAAATGCATCCTTGTAGCCTTTCAGGCGCTCATCTAGATTCGGCTGTCCGGGCATGGAAAAGAACGCCACGTTGCCCTTGCCGTTCAACCTGAAAACCAGGCGCTGCCCACCGAGCCGTCCCGCCTCAAGATTGTTCGTGCCGACAAACATCAGCCGGTTACTCCCCGGCGCGTCCGAGTCCATCGTAATCACAGGAATGCCGGCAGCTACCGCGTCGTTGATGCTTGACGTCATCAGCTTCTCATCGGCCACAGAGATCAGAATGCCGGCAGGCTTCGACGCGATCACCTTCTGCAACTCGGCCTCCTCCGCCTGGGGATCGAACGTGTCGGGGCCACGCTCCAGCGGTGTTACGCCGAGCGCCTTGGCTGCGTCCTCAAACCCCGCGTTCGCCGTCTTCCAGTAGCTCAGCTTCAGGTTGTTGGCCACAAGATAGTACACCTCGGACTTGCTGTACCGCTGGCATCCCGTCTCCGCCAGCAACGCCGCCCCCATCGCCATCAAGGCCATACTCGATCGATAACTCGGCATATCAGGTCCCTCCCTATGGTTGATGCGCGTCTCAGCACCTTCGATGAAGCAGAAACGCCGCGTGCCGAATCATACACCGCGAACGGCCATCGTCAACAAGGTCGTGGACTACACGTTTGGCGAGCGCATTGCAATCACTACCTTAGCGGTCGTAATCACCTGCCCTGTGTGGCGCTGCGTGTGCTCCGCGCAATGCACGAGCAGGCCGCCAACCGTGCTCGGGAGCATCGCCCGGCCAACGCCGCGTGGCTCCTCATACGTGCCCGATGAAATCACGCCGATGCGCTTCGCCGCCATCTGCAGACCATCGTGCAATTCGGCCAGCACCTCCGCCGCCGTTGTGTTCGCCTCCATCTCGCTGTGCAGTTCGCCAAGCTGCCGTTCCGAGAGCGCGCCGCCTTCCGCATAGGTCAGCAGCCGGTCCAAACTGCGCGCGATGTGCCGCAGATGAAACGCCACCGAAGGCAGTCCGGACGGCTGCGCGCGCATCTCCGTATCGCTGAGCCCCACGCACCATCGCTCGACATCCTCCACCGTCAGTGCAAGCGCATGAAGCACCTGCCGCCGCACGGCGTCCACTTCCGTCAGCGTTCCCCGCAACCACGGCTCCACCATCACAGCCCCTTTCCGCGGCGGAACTCCCGCACCACCGCTCCCACATCGCGATGCTGCCCATCTACGGCGTCGTTCATAGCGCGCATCTCGTTGGCGGAAACTTGGCCCGCCAGCCGTGCCTCCGCGAGACCGATGCCAGGATGCCGCGCCAGCGAGTCTTCACGCACCAGCGGCACGGCTTCGTAAGGCGGGAAGTAGTGCTTGTCGTCTTCCAGCACCACAAAGCCAAGCGCGCGGATCGGCCCATCGGTCGAGTTCCCCGCCACCATGTCCACTTGCCTTTGTGACAACACGCGGTAGAGCAAACCCAGGTCCATCACGCGTGGAGGTCCGGCAAAGCGCAGCCCGTAAGCTGCCTCCAAGCCACGCAGACCGTCGGGACGCTCCTCAAACTCATACCCTACTCCCAGCTTCCAATCTCTAGCCGGCACAATCGTGTCGGAGATCGTCTTGAGACGCAATCGCTCCGCATCGCCCCCACGCACTACCATGGCGAACGTATCTTCAAATCCCAACCCCGGCCCGACGCTCACCCCGAACTTGTTCTTGTATAGCTCACGTACGCGGCTGTACACGGCCGCCGCGTCTCGCTCGCCGACCGGTGGCAACGGCTGCTTCAGGATCGCCGTTAGTGCCGTGCCCGTGTACTCCACATACCCGTCGATCCGGCCGTTGATGAGCGCTTGCTGGCAGATGTAGCTTCCCGCGAGATAAAAGCGCCTGTCCACGCGCGCGCCCGTGACCTCCTCGATTTCCTGTGCGAGCAGCTCGCCCAGCACCACCTGTTCGGTAAAGTTCTTCGCTCCGATAGTGATGCGAGAGGAGCGGGGCGGGGCGCAGCCGACCAGCCCGAGGAGGAGCGCCATGACCGCCCAGGCCGGACGTTTCACCGGCGCACCGCCAACCGCTTCTCCGCAATCCCTAGCAGCGTATCTGCCGACAAGGCAAGCAGAGCCGCGGGGATCGCTCCGGCCAGCACCAGCCGGTTGTCGACGCTCGCGACGCCGCGAAAGATCAGCTCGCCCAACCCACCCGCGCCGATGGCCGCGGCGATAGTCGCCACGCCAACACAAGTCACGGTCGCCGTCCGCAGACCGGCCAGGATGACGCTTGCCGCCAGCGGAAGCTCCACTTTAAGCAGGCGCTGAGCCGACGTCATCCCTAGCGCGTTCGCCACATCGATCAAGGCGGAATCGACACTCCCGATTCCTGCATAAGTGTTCCGCAGAATTGGAAGCAGCGCGTAGCCCGTCAGTGCAAGAATCGCCAGCCTAGAAGCGTTCTCCCCCAACCAGGGCACAGGCAGCAGCAAGCCAAAGAGCGCGAGACTCGGCACCGTCTGCACGATGTTGGCAAAGGCAATCACCGGCTTCGCAAGCCGTGGCTGCCGCGTCAGCAGAACTCCAAGCGGCAAACCGATCCCCGCCGCCAGCAGCATGGCCGAGAGCGTTAGCCACAGATGCTCAAACGTGAGCCGCGCGATCTCACCGCTATGCGCTGCCAAAAATTCCTTCAAGCCGGAACCGCTCGATGCACCGCTTGCACATACTCGCGCACTTGCGGGTGTTCCGACGCAAGCACTTCGTCAGAGCGCAGGTCGGCTGCAACCTCGCCGTCGACGAGGAACACAACACGCTCGGCCAGATAGAGCGCTTCATCCAGATCGTGCGTCACTAGCAGCACCGTCTTCCTCATCCGCGCGAACAGGTCCCGCGTCATGGTCTGCATCTCGGCCCGCGTCATCGGGTCGAGCGCCCCGAACGGCTCATCCATCAGCAGCAATGACGGATCTCCCGCCAAAGCCCGCGCCAGCCCCACCCGCTGCCGCTGCCCTCCCGAAAGCTGCCATGGATAGCGCTCGCCATACTCCGCCAAACTCATCCCCACGAGCGACAGCACCTCTGCGCCACGTGCGGCGATCTTATCCTTTGCAACGCCGGCAAGTTCCAGCGCCATGCCCACATTTCGCGCGACGGTCATGTGCGGAAACAATCCAGTCTCCTGAATGACGTACCCAACGCGCCGCCGCAACTCGACCGCTCCCCACATCGCACTCGCGCGGCCATCCACCACCACCGCGCCGCCCGTGGGAACGACCAGCCCATTGACCATACGCAACAGCGTCGTCTTGCCTGAGCCGCTCCTTCCTAGCAGCGCCGTGATCGTGCCCTCCTCCAACCGGAGCGACACGTTGCGCAGTAGCGTTCGCCCGTTCGGAAGCGTATAGCTTACGCCCGTGAACTCAACGTCGCCCGCCATGGCCCTTAGACGGCTGCTTCCGGAGCAGCCGAGGCACTCTCCGGCTCGATCGATGCACCGGCAGGCGCACTCGGCTCCGCACCCTTTACTCGCACCACCGTGATTTTGTCGAAGCCTTCCTTGAACGCGGGAGGGCGCAGCCGTTCTGCCATCTTCTGCATTACCTCGTCCGTCACCTGGCGGTCGCGCTTGGAGTTTCGCTCCATGCAGACCGCTAAGGGCACGTCGAAGAAGACGGCCTGCACCTCGTACTCGAAGCTCTTGGCCATCTTGATCCATTGCCGCCGCTCATGCGGACTGAGGTTCGTCGCGTCCACATAGTTCCAGGGCATCTTGGCGATGAGGCGCGCGCGCAAGAGGCTCCGCAGCGTTGAAAACACCAGCCCCTGGTATCGCTGGTCGGTGATGTCGTCGAAGAGCAGCGTCCGCAAGAGGTCGCTCGAAAGCGGTGTCACACCCCGTCGCTTGTACCAAGTCGTCTTGCCCGATCCAGGAAGGCCAATCGTAAGAACGACATAGCCGCGCGGCGACTTCTTCGTCACCGGCTCCAACTCGGCGGGCGGCGTACCAAGACTCTCCGGCTGCGTTTCAATTACCATGCGGCTGTCAGTGGCTGGAGCCACGTTGGCTGCGGGCTCGGCTAACGGAGGAGGCTCGGGAACCGTCTCTTCCGCGGCGGCCATAATCTCTCGCGGCGCGGCCGGTTCGGGGTAGTTAGGCCTAAGCGGAGCCTGTTGGTCGGCGGGAAGCTCCTGCCCAATCTTTCCAGTGGACTCCGATTCATTCGGGCCACGGCGGGAACGTCGTCTCATCTGTTCGCGTATCCAATCGCGCAAGTCGCGCATAGGCTGCTTATACCACCCGGCGAACCCGCCCGCAAATGGCTGCTTAGGTTCCCGCGAAGCACCTTCGTTTCATACGCAACCGTTATAGTGGAGGAGTAGCCCGTTCGTTCCGGGCCGATCACCCTTCGAGGAGCAGCAAACGCATGGCAGTCAAGGTAGGCATTAATGGCTTCGGCCGTATCGGCCGCAACGTCTTCCGCACCGCGCTCGGCAATCCTGATATTGACTTCGTGGCTGTCAACGATCTCACCACGCCCGCCACGCTTGCCCATCTGCTCAAGTACGACTCCATCCTCGGCAACCTCAAGAACGAAATCTCCTCCACTGAGGACTCCATTATCGTCGACGGCAAGAAGATCAAGGTCTTCGCCGAGCGCGACCCCGCTAAGCTCGACTGGGCGTCCGTCGGAGCCGAGATCGTGGTCGAATCCACCGGCTTCTTCACCGATGCCACCAAGGCCAAGGCTCATCTCGGCAGCACAGTAAAGAAGGTCATCATCTCCGCCCCCGCCACCAACGAGGATCTCACCCTTGTCCTCGGCGTCAACTCCGACAAGTACGATCCGGCCACTCACCACGTCATCTCAAACGCCTCCTGCACCACCAATTGCCTCGCGCCCGTCGTCAAGGTGCTGCACGACACCTTCGGCATCGCGTCCGGCATCATGACCACCATCCACAGCTACACCAACGACCAAGTGATCCTCGACACGCCGCACAAGGATCTTCGCCGCGCCCGCGCCGCCGCCCTGTCGATGATTCCTAGCTCGACCGGTGCCGCCAAAGCCCTCAAGCTTGTCGTGCCGGAGATGGATGGCAAGCTCGATGGATTCGCCATCCGCGTCCCCACCCCCAACGTCTCGGTCGTCGACCTTACGTTCACCAGCGAGAAGCCGGTCACCGTCGCCTCCATCAATCAAGCGATGAAAACCGCGGCGGAAGGACCGATGAAAGGTATCCTCGGTTACACCGAAGAGGAACTCGTCTCGATCGACTTCCGCGGAAACCCCCTGTCGAGCATCTTCGACTCCAAGCTGACGAAGGTCGTCGGCACGAACATGGGCAAGGTGATCAGCTGGTACGACAACGAATGGGGCTACAGCAGCCGCGTGAAGGATTTGATTCTGTTCCTGGTGGAGAAAGGCTTGTAGTCTGCGAGTTCTAGCGGCATCCATTACGAGTACCTCGATAGAGTTATCCGCAGAAGAAACCTTGTTGCTGAACAACGCGGTGAACGAGGTGCTCCGCGGCATTCCTATCCCGGAGTTCCAGACACGCTTGGAGTAGCATGTCCGGATGCGGAGCGGCTTCTCAAGGAGTTCAGCGCGCTTCTTGATAAAATGGAAAGGTCATGATCGATAAGACTGTACGCAAGATCGTTAGTTTTGAAGAGCAACAGGCGGAGACCTACCGTTACTGGCAAGGCGTTTCAGATTCTGAGCGCATGAACGCAACTTGGGAGTTCACGCTGGAAATGTATCGCATGAGAGGCCCAGTAGACGATGCACAAGGACTTCAACGATCTACTGTCCGCCTTCAACGCGCATAACGTCCGTTATCTTGTCGTTGGCGGCTACGCTTACGCTAGGTACACAGAGCCCCGAGCCACAAAAGACCTAGACCTCTTTATACGGCCTGATCCTCAAAACGCACTTGCTACACGGCGCGTACATGGCCGATGCCACTATCGAGGACTTCGCCAAACCAGGAACTGTCTTTCAGATCGGTGTAGCTCCGTTCGTATCGACATCATTTGCGACATTGATGGCCTAACGTTTGACGAGGCATGGAACACCTCGGAATCCGCGCTTGTGGACCATGTGATACCTGTGCGTTATATCTCTTGCGATGATTTGATCACCAATAAGCTGGCGGCCGGACGCCCTCAGGATTTGATCGACGTGGATAAACTGAGACACGCAAGAGAAACTAAGCTGCGGGCGAAATAAAAAGACGCAACTAAGGCGATGGAGTTCCGCCATAACCGCCAGTCCACCGGCTGATGACTCCTACGATTACTACGTAGGGGACCCATGCGCTTTCTCTTCCAACTTCGCAACGCCATTCGGTGGGTCGTTCTTTCCATCTTTGTAGGTATCCTCGCCGGCTCCGCCTCTGCGCTGCTGATTGTCCTGCTCAACTGGGCAACCGCTACTCGCGAGGCTCACACCTGGCTCATCGCCCTGCTGCCGTCGCCGGGTTCTCGGTTGGTCTGCTGTACTACTATCTTGGCCAGTCGGTCGATGCGGGTAACGACCTCATCGTCGAGCAGATCCACGCTAAGGCCGACGTCGCCCGCGCAAAGGTCCCTTTCCGCATAACGCCCTTGATCCTGCTCGCCACCACGTTAACGCATCTCTTTGGCGGCTCGGCTGGGCGTGAAGGTACCGCCGTGCAGACCGGCGCGTCGCTTGCCGACCAGATCGA
Source organism: Acidobacteriaceae bacterium (assembly GCA_965277085.1). Lineage (GTDB taxonomy): Bacteria > Acidobacteriota > Terriglobia > Terriglobales > Acidobacteriaceae > Edaphobacter. The sequence goes on along the minus strand of OZ255708.1, from coordinate 2,159,646 downwards.
CCGCCTCCTCAGCCGCATCCCGTGGCTGACCCTAAGCCGTGAAAACCGCCGTACCCTGCTCATCGCCGGCATGAGCGCGGGCTCGCCTCCGTCTTCGACACGCCGCTCGCCGGGTCACCCCGCTCTTCTACATCGGCGCGACACTCGGCAATGCCCTTTCGCATATCGTCCCGCTGCCCTCGTCACTGCTGGCCGCCATGGGCTTCGTGGCCGTCTTTGCCGGTGCCGCCAACACGCCGATCACCTCCAGCCTCATGGCGCTCGAGATCTTCGGCCCTGAAGCCGGAGCCTTCTGCGCGCTCGCCTCCGTTACTAGCTATCTCTTCTCCGGTGAAAGCGGCATCTACCACGCGCAACGCCCCGGCATCGCCAAATACGTGTCTAGTGGCCGCCCCAGCCATAGCGCACGCCACCTTGTACCACCGGAGGAATCCCCAGCGTCAGCACCGGGGTCCGCGCCACCTCCGCCCGGCGGCCCAGAAGGTTCTGTCCCGCCACAAATGCCGTAAAGCCGCGTCCGATCTGCCGCTCCGCATAAGCGTCCAGCTCAAAGAAAGAGTGCAGCACATAAGTGTTCGCCGAGTCGTCGAAGGCGCGCCCACTCTCCCGCCCTGCCAGCGTCAGTTCCCCAAAGTTTGCGTTCCGCAGCCGCACCTGTGCCGTCGCGCTCTCCCTAGGAACGTCCGGAAGCCACTTGCCAATCAACGCCGTTCGGCTTGGAAACTTTGTAACTACAGCATGCGCATACTGATAGCCCATACTCGCGGCAAGCCAACGACCTTCGTTCCACGTCGCACTCGCTTCCATCCCTTGACTCTGAATCTGCCCGAGGTTCTGCCGGACGTTTGTGATGGTTGTGGCAGTGCTGTTGACCAACACCGCCGCAACAGGCCGGTTCACCTCAGTCCAAAAGTACGTAGTCGTAAGGACTAATTGCCTCAGGCGCAACGTAGCCCCGCCCTCCGCACCCGTCGCCCGCTCGGAAACCAACTGCGCGTTTGGCAAGGTAATCTCCTGCCCGACCTGCCCGGTACGATATAGCTCGTTCATCGTGGGTGTGCGGAACGCCCGGAAACCCGATCCGTGCAGCGCCAGATGAGGCCCAATTTGGCGCACGACGCCTACGCGAGGGCTGGCCACGATCTCGCTCCGATCCGCGATTGCCGTCCTCAAATTCCCAACAAACTGCCGCGTATCCAGATCGGCCGCCGAGTCCAGCCGCAGCGACGCCGAGCCCGACCACCCTCCGCGCTCCCCAATAGCCTCTCCGAAGCCACCGATAAAGCGCTGCCGCGCGGAAGTCTTCTGCAACGCTCCCGTCGTAGGCCGCTCGTCATCGCTCGCCCGAATATCCCGCACGTCGGCTCCCCCGACGAAAGCGAGCTGCGCGAGGTGAAACGACGCATCCGCAGAAGCCCCCAGCTCCTGCGCTTCCACTTTCTGGATGCGGCTCAACGTCTCACGCGTCCGCCCAGCCGAAATGGTGGAAAAGCTTTGACGGTACGCTTCGTCACCGCCGAACAAGCGTGCCCGCCCACTAGTCCGTCCGCCTGCGCTCCAATCGTCACCGGCAAGGTAACGCCAGAGCCGCGTTCCATTGGTGGTGAGCAGCGTTCCGTTGCCGCGCGCCTCGTTGAGAACATTGCCTGTTACAAACGCGCGTTGCCCAACACCCGCTGTGCGATCCAATTCCAGTCGGCCATTCTCAAAATGAACGTTCGCTGGAACATCGACAACTCCGCGCGAGGCCGGTGCCGTCAAGATGTAGCCTGCCGTGCGCAGATCCTGAGCCGCCGCCAGCTCGTGCCAGCGTCTCTGCTGAAGATCGCCGCGTCCGCTTGCGGTCCGTGTGTCCTGGCTCGCCGCCACCAAGCTAACGTCCGCACGGGCCGCCTCTGGATGCGCTGGAATCACATCGATCACGCCCCCAAGCGCACTCGATCCATAGAGGTCAGACCCCCCGCCACTCGTCACCGTTACCGCCTCGATCGTCTCCGGCGGCAACTCATTCCAATGCACCCATCCGCCAAACGCGTCGTTGAGCGGAGCCGAATTCGCCAACACCAGGCTGCGGCTGGCAGCTGTCGACCCAAGCCCGCGCAGCGAGATCCCCTGGCTCGTCGGGTTCTGCACCCATCCACTGGACCGCCGAAACAATTCAAAGCCTGCATGCTGGCGCAAACTCTCATCGATGGTAAGCGCGGGATACCGTGTAAGTTCGTCGTACGACAACGTGCTCTGCGTGACCGCGGACGGGCCCATCTCCACCGCGCTCCGAGTAGCCGTAACCGTTGCTTGTTGAGCCAACCGCGAAGGCACCACGATCAGCTCAATATCCCTCTCTGCGGACGTAATCGGCACTGCGGAGGAGGAGAACGCCGGTCCCTTGGCGCGTATCGTCAGCCCTCCGAGCGGGATGGCCGCGAGCTGGATTGTAAAATTGCCAGTGTCATCGGAGATCGCCGACTCAGGCCGGCCCTCCACGACAACGGGTACACCCGCGACAGGTTTGCCTCGCCGGTCAACGACATGGCCATGCAACCGCGCCTGCGCTTGCCCCGAAACTGCACAGAGCAAGAGAACCAAGGCAGAAATCGCACCGCTAATCTTCAAATCCGCGGTTCCAATGCTCGATCACCCGCGTCTCCCGCTCATATCCCAGCACGCTCACCGAACCCGTGCCGAGCGCCAGGTACTGTCCTCCCGTAGCCGGAAGGCCGATCCACCGCGCAGCCAGTATCCGCAGGATATGGGCGTGAGCGAAGAGCGCCACGGAGCCATCTCCACCGAGAACCGCCGCCATTGCCCGCGCAATCACGCCATCGGCGCGCGTGCCGACCTGCTCCACCGTCTCGCCTCCTGTAATCTCGTCTTTCCAAACGTTCCAGCCGGGGTGTGTTTCACGGATCTCCTTGGTCGTCTTGCCCTCGTAGACCCCGTAGTCCCACTCCTTCAAGCCGTCGTCCGGCACCGCCTGCCAGCCGTACCCGGCGATGGAGCACGTCTCCCGCGCGCGCTGCATGGGACTCGTCAGCACCGCGTTGAAGCGTCGTCCACCTAGATACGTCTTCAACTCTTCCGCGCGTTCCCGGCCATGATCGGTTAACGGAATGTCCGTTCGGCTGGTGTGCGCCCCCGACAAACTCCATTCCGTTTCCCCGTGCCGTATCAACCAAAGCTGCACCATCGCTACCCTCCTCCGCTTTATCCTATAGGGATGGACTTTCAGCTTTCCACGACGTACCGTCCCCAAGGCGACCAGCCCCGTGCCATAAGCGAACTCTGCGCTGGTCTGAACGCGGGCGAAAAGGACCAGGTACTGCTCGGCGTCACCGGCTCTGGCAAGACCTTTACGATGGCAAAAGTGATCGCCGAGTTGAATCGTCCGGCGTTGATTCTTGCGCACAACAAGACCCTCGCCGCGCAGCTCTACCATGAGTTCAAGACATTCTTCCCTAATAACGCGGTTGAGTACTTCGTCTCCTACTACGACTACTACCAGCCTGAGGCCTATATTCCCTCCGGCGACCTGTTTATCGAAAAGGAAGCTACCATCAACGAGGAATTGGATAAGCTACGACTTTCCGCGACCCGTACCTTGTTCGAGCGACGAGACGCCATCATCGTCTCGTCCGTAAGCTGCATCTACGGCCTTGGCTCTCCCGAAGCCTACTACGGAATGCTCATGCTGCTTGAAAAGGGCCAGCAGATTAAACGCGAGGACATCACTCGCCGTCTCGTAGAAATACTCTACGAGCGCAATGATGTCGATTTTCGACGCGGTACCTTTCGCGTGCGTGGCGACATCATCGAGGTCTATCCCACTTACGACGAAAATGCCTACAGGATCGAGCTCTTCGGCGACGAGATCGATGGACTCTCTCAAATCGATCCGCTCTTTGGGACGGTTAAGCAGAAGTATTCTCGCCTACCTATTTATCCTAAATCGCACTATGTTGTGCAGCCGGAACGAAAAAAGACAGCCTCCGACTCCATCCTCCTGGAAATGGAGTGGTGGGAGAAGGAACTGGAGTCGCAAGGCCGTCTTGTCGAGTCCCAACGCATCCATCAGCGCACTCGCTTTGATCTGGAAATGATCAAATCGGTTGGCTACTGCCACGGAATAGAAAACTACTCGCGCCACTTCTCTGGCCGTTTGCCGGGAGAGCCGCCGCCGACGCTGCTCGATTATTTTCCGCGTGATTACCTTTTATTCATAGACGAATCCCATGTCACCGTTCCGCAACTTCATGGGATGTGGCACGGCGACCGCTCCCGCAAACAAAACTTGGTCGACTATGGCTTTCGCCTGCCCAGCGCAATGGACAACCGCCCCTTGAAATTCGACGAGTTCGAAGGACGCACGGGACAGATCGTCTACGTCTCCGCCACCCCCGGACCCTACGAACTTACAAAATCCGCCGGTGTCGTCGTCGAACAGATCATCCGCCCCACAGGTCTGATCGACCCAGTTGTCGAAATACGGCCGGTCAAAGGACAAATTGACGACCTGCTCGCAGAAATTCGCGACCGAGTCAATCTTAACCAGCGCGTTCTAGTGACCACCCTCACCAAGCGCATGGCCGAGGATCTCGCCAACTACTACACCGAAGTAGGCGTCGCTTGCCGCTATATGCATTCCGAAATCGAAACCCTGGAACGCATTAAACTTCTCCGCGACCTTCGTAAAGGAGAATACGATGTCCTGATCGGCATCAATCTGCTTCGCGAGGGCCTCGACCTGCCCGAGGTCTCCCTAGTAGCCATCCTTGACGCCGATAAGGAAGGCTTTCTCCGGTCTCAGGGCTCCCTCATCCAAACCATCGGCCGCGCCGCCCGTCACTTGGAAGGCCGTGCCATCCTCTACGCCGATAAGATGACGGACTCCATGCAGCGGGCCATCAACGAGACAGACCGCCGCCGCGAGATCCAGGTCGCCTACAACGAGGAGAACGGCATTACGCCGACCTCCATCAACCGTCCACTGGAAATGGGCCTTGCCGGCATCCTCAAAGCCGATTATGCCGACCTGACCGACGACGCCGAGGGCATCCCCGACTTCACCACGCAGCAGGAGCTTGACGCTTACATCGGACGACTCGAATCCGATATGCGTGAAGCCGCCAAAAAGTTCGAGTTTGAGAAAGCCGCCAAGCTTCGCGACTCCGTCAAAGAGCTCCGCACCAAGGAGTTTCTCTTTAGCTAAGCCAACTCATATCAAAGGAGGAGCACCATGATCGTAGTCAACGACGAACACGTCACCCTCGGCACACCCACCGGTCCCATGCGGACCCACATCGTCCGTCCCGCCGCTCCCGGTCGCTACCCGGGCATCGTCTTCTACTCCGAAATCTTTCAGATCACCGCGCCCATCCGCCGCACCGCTGCTATGCTTGCCGGACACGGCTACATCGTAGCAATGCCGGAGATTTATCACGAGTTCCTTGCGCCTGGGACCGTCCTCGCCTATGACCAGGCCGGCTCCGATCAAGGCAACGAGCTAAAGACCACAAAAGAAGTGGCCGCCTACGACGCGGACGCCCGTGCCGTGCTCGATCACCTTGCCGCGCGGCCGGACTGCACCGGCAAGCTGGGCGCAATGGGCATCTGCATCGGTGGCCATCTGGCCTTCCGTGCCGCCATGAACCCTGACGTGCTCGCCACCGCCTGCTTTTACGCCACCGACATCCACAAAGGCTCGCTCGGCAAAGGCATGGCCGACGACTCGCTCGCCCGCGCCGCCGACATCCACGGCGAGCTGCTGATGATCTGGGGCCGCCAGGACCCGCACATCCCCACCGAAGGCCGCATGAAGGTGCTCGTGCGCCTGAACGAGCTCAACAAGCGCCTAAGCTGGCACGAGGTCAACGGCGCACACGCATTTATGCGTGACGAAGGCATCCGCTACGATCCCGAGCTTGCCTATCGACTTTACGGTCTGGTCTTCGACTTGTTCCACCGCAAGCTGGGCGAAGGCGATGTGGTCGCATTGTAGAAGCGTTATCGCTTGCCTCGTTGCCGCGATCATATGTACGTCAGCGAACGTTGCCAGCCGCCGAGCCTCGTAGTACACCCCGTCTTGGGTCGAACCGGAACGCAACGCGGTTCTTGCGCCAGCCGCGACTGGAGACCCTTCCTATGCGGATGCGAGCCGCCTGATACACTCGCCCCATGCCGGACGAAGTCACCCCGCCTCCGCCACCACCGATGCCCCTCTATCCATCCCCCTACGCGACGAGGCCCCGTCAGCGCTCCGCCTGGTTTTACATCGCCATCATTGTTGGCTCCTGCGCGCTGGTCGCTCTGGTGCTTACGCTCGCGCTTCCACACTCTGCACGTCATGGCCAAAACAAAAGCTTCTTCGCCAACACAGATCAGATCGCCGTCGTCGACATCACCGGCGTCATCCTTTCCGCTGACAAGATCGACGCTGAAATGCGTGGCTACGCCGATGACGACACCGTGAAAGCTATCGTCCTCCACATCAACTCGCCCGGCGGAGCCTCCTCCCCTTCGCAAGAGATCTACAACGAAGTCCTTCGCCTGCGCCGCGAGAAGCATAAGAAGATAGTCGCTTCCATCGACTCAGTCGGTGCCTCCGGCGCATACTATATCGCCTCCGCCTGCGACCGCATCTATGCGAATCAGGCGTCGATCGTCGGCTCTATCGGCGTGGTCATGGAATGGACCAACTACGGCGAACTGATGCGCTGGGCTAAGCTCAAGAGCGTCGACATTCACGCGGGCGACCTGAAGACCGCCGGTGATCCAGCGCGCGATCTCACTCCCAAAGAGCAAGCCTACTTTCAGTCGCTCGTCGACAATATGTACGGCCAGTTCATCCGTGATGTCGCCGTTGCCCGCCACACGACCGAAGACAAGATCAAGCCGCTCGCGACCGGGCAGGTCTGGACGGGGCAGCAGGCGCTCGGACTTGGCCTGATTGATCGGGAAGGTGGATTTCGAGTCGCGCTGATGGACACCGCCAAAGACGCCGGCATCTCCGGGGAACCTACCGTCATCCGCACGCAGAAGCAGAATACGCTTCTTTCACAGCTGCTCTCCGGCACCGATGAGCTGTTCCCCAATCCAGCCAAACTCCTTGAGCACGAGCCAGGCTTCTACTTTCTCTGGAAATAGAAGAAACCCGCGCCACGCGTCTCACAGTACAATCTTTCTAACGCTGCCGGGAGCCGATCGCATGACTAAAGCAGACCTCGTCGAAAAAGTCGCCGCGCTGGGAGACCTAACGCGTCGCGACGGCGAGGTGATCGTCGATACGCTCTTCAAGTCGATCATCGGCGCGCTGCGATCGGGCGATAAGATCGAAGTCCGAGGCTTTGGCAGCTTTCGCACCCGCCAACGCAAGGCCCGCACCGGACGCAACCCGAAGACTGGCGACAAGGTCGAGGTTCCGCCGAAGCGTGTGCCCTTCTTCAAGCCCTCGAAGGAACTGCGGGACGCGGTGAACCCTTCCGGCGTAAAGGCAAAGCCGAAGGTTGCGGCAGGACCCGAGCCGGTCCATCCAATCGACCCGCACCACCCACCGGCAATGTAAGCAGCTTTCCCTTTCCGCGCGCCGGTGGCTCAGATGCAAGCTGTGCGATCGACTTCTGGATCTCGGTGTCGTCTGGAAACAGCCCTTGCCCCTTCTCCAGCACAGCGCGCGCACCGGTCCGTTCTCCCATCGCCACGCACAGGCTGCCGGCCAGCACGTAGTGGAAGGCGGCTACCTTCGGGAGCATCAGCCGGCGCACTGCAAGTTGTGCCGCCCGTTCCGCTTCCCCCGCAAGCATCGCCACCGCTGTGCCCAGATCGTGTAGCTCGGCAAACTCCGGCTCCGCATCGAGGGCCGCGTTGACCAGGGTCATTCCATCGTGTCTGCGCCCAAGATGCACCAGCGACGCTCCCAGCTTGGCCACAACCAACGCCGACCCGCTGCCTAGCGACGCCGCGCGCTCATAATGCCCGGCTGCTTCTGCAAAACGCTTGGTATGGAAGTACACATCGCCAGCCGTCTCATGCAGCACGATATTGTTCGCGTCCAACGCGCCAGCTTTTGCAAGCGCTTGCAACGCTTCGTCGAAACGCCTCAGCCTCACCAGGCACACCCCGCGAAAGATCCACGGAGCCACATCGTTGGGTGCCAGCCGTACCGCCCTCTCAAAGCAGCGTAACGCCGCCTCCGGCCGTTGGAAGTGCTCGAACTCACCAAGACCCAATTCAAAGCATGTTCGCGCGTCCGTTGGGTGCGCCCGCAGATGCTCCGTGCCGATTGCCTGATACAGCTCGTTCTTGCGCATACGCTCCTCGGCAGCGTCCTCCACATGGCCAAAATGGTGAATGACGAAGCGAGCGGCCGTCGTCTTCAAGCCAAGCGCCTCTACGCGCGGCATCACACTTTCATGCACCGGACGCTCAAAGATCAACCCGCGATGCCGCCGAAAGAGCCGCGTATTCCAACTCGGCACATACGCTGGATAGGCGGCCGCGGCTTGAATCAGACGCGGATTCAGCCGCGCTCCCTGTTCTCCGCTCCGGCTATTGCTCTGCGCCACATAGTTCCATCGCTCCACCTCGTAGGCGAAGATCTCCGCGCGTGCAATCGCCTCGTGCAGCGACGCTCCGGCGTCTGGGCCGAGCATCTCGTCAGCATCGAGCACCAGCACCCAATCGCACTTCACGTGCCGCAGCACCGCATTGCGTGCCTGCGCGAAATCCTCCGCCCAAAGCACTTTCACCACCTTCGCTCCGAACGACCGGGCGACGCGCGCGCTGTCGTCGGTCGAGCCTGTATCGCCTACCACGATCCGGTCCACCACTGCCGCCGCACTCTGGAGACAACGCCGCAGCGTCGTCCCCCCGTTCTTCACAATCATCTGTAGCTCGACGCTCGACCCTGCACTTCCCATACAGCAACGCTACAGAGTAAGCCGTCGTGTACTCAACAACATAGATCGTCCAGCCCATGCAGCCGTTCCTCAACGGGAACGATGTTCTTCCTGAACGGTGAACTCCATAAGAAGTCACCCATAATCCTCAAGCATCCGTTCGCACACCCGCTATGCTCATCATCCGCCCGGTTACGCCATGCTCCGCTCGATGCGAAAAGTACCGCCGCTCACCAGCCGACGTCCGCGCACACGCCGTACACTCCCCAATAACCGCGATTCGTTCAGCCGCCACGCCCACATCCATAAGTTGCCGCCGGTTCGCCTCCCATAGATCGAGCCGATCGCCGCGAAACAACGCCTCACCATACGCAAACCCGTCGCGAAATGCCGTTCGTACCTCCTCTCCCACCGCATAGCAGCAAGGCCCGATCGCCGGTCCGACCGCCGCCACCATGTCCTCAACCCGCGAACCAAACTCCGTCTGCATCCGTTCCACACCTGCCGCGGCCATCCCTGCGGCCGTTCCCCGCCACCCGGCGTGGAGCACCGCCACCGTCCGCTTTGCTACATCGACAAACATCACAGGCACACAGTCCGCCGTCTGTATACCCAGCAGAACGCCTGGCGAAGCTGTCATCAGCCCATCGCCTTCATGCGTCTTCTCCTCCACAGACCCGACCATCTTGATCGCGGTTCCATGCACCTGCCGCAGCGTTGTCAGCCGACCGCCCGACTTGCCTCCAATCGCCTTCACCAGAAGCCGTCGATTATCCTCCACCACCTCCGCCGCATCCTCCTTCGTCCATCCCAGGTTGAGAGTCCGTCCGCCATACACTGTCGATACTCCACCTATACGCACACTGAATCCATGAGCTAGCCACGGATACTTAGCCCACTCCTTCACCCGAACGACTTCGGTTTCCATGGCCCTCAGACTACCTCATCACGGCTTTGCCGGACCCGCGTAAGCTAGAATCTGCGTCCAAATCCGTCTTTCCAAACGCCTGCAAAAGGAAACCGTGTGACCCCTTCCGCCGCTCAAGCCCTTCGCGCCCGCATCGGCAAAGTCTGCATCTCGCTCTCCGCGCAAACCTCAGCCGAAATGCTCGCCAAAGCTAGCGCCGCTCTCGTCGACTGTAACTTTCTGGAGTTCCGTCTCGACACTCTCGCCGAACCGGACCCAGCCGCTTTCCAGCTCTTCTTCGCCGAGAACCCGGATCTCACCGCCATCGCCACCTGCCGCCGCGCCGAATATGGTGGCCATTTTCCCGACACCCTCGCACAAGAGTTCGGCCTTCTCACCACGGCCGCCCATGTAGGCTTTCACATCCTCGATCTCGAACTCGAATCCGCCGAAGCTCTCACCGTTGCCCAACTCACCAGTCTTCGCACAGCCGGAGCCGCCCTCCTGCTCAGCCACCACAACTTCACCGCTACGGAAGACCTCGAAGCGATCTACGCCCGTATCGCCGCCTTCACCCCCGACTTCCTCAAGATCGTTCCTACCGCTACGACTCTCGCCGACAACCTCCAGGTCCGCCACCTTCTCGAACGGCACGCCAGCGAAGCCCAGATCGTCGCCATTGCCATGGGCGAACCCGGCATCCTCTCCCGAATCCTTAGCCCCCGCTGGGGCGGAGCCTTCACCTTCGCTTCCGCCAGCCAAGGCGCGGAGACTGCCCCCGGCCAGATCGACGCTCGCACCCTCCTCGACCTCTACGGCATCGACAAGATCGACGCCGCCACGAAGTTCTACGGCGTCGTCGGTAATCCCGTCCGCTCCTCCCTCTCGCCGCTCATGCTCAACACCGCCTTCCGCCGCAAAGACATCAACGCCGTCTACCTCCCGCTCCAGACCAGCACCCTCCCCGACCTCCTCCAACTCGTCCGCGATCTCCCTTTGAACGGCCTCAGTGTCACTATGCCCTTCAAACAGCAGATCCTTCCTTATCTTGAAACCATCGCCCCGCTCGCCGCCCAGATCGGCGCGTGCAATACCGTCCTCCGCGTCTCCGACGGCAAACTTCACGGCTTCAACACCGATGTCGCCGGCATCATCGGTCCGCTCGAAAAGCGAATGCCTCTCAAGGACGCCCGCGTGCTCGTCCTTGGTGCCGGAGGGGCCGCCCGGGCCGCCGCCTTCGGCTTGAAAGACAAAGGGTCCAAGGTTCTTCTCCTAAATCGCACGCGCGAGACTGCTCAGAAACTCGCTCGCCAAGCCGGAGTCCAAGTCCTCACACGCGAAGCCCTCCCAAGGACCAGAGTCGACATCATCGTCAACGCCACTCCCATCGGCATGACCGGCCAAACCACCGGCTCCCCCCTCGAAGCCCACGAGCTAGCTGCGCTCACTCCCAAGCTGGTCTTCGACCTCGTCTACAACCCTCTCGAAACCCCACTCCTCCGCTTCGTCCGCGAGCAATCCATCGCCACCATCACCGGGGTCGAAATGTTCGTCCACCAGGGTGCCCGCCAGTTCGAACTCTGGACCGGCAAAGCCGCTCCCGAAGACGAAATGCTCCAGGTTGTGCTCCAGACGCTCCGGCAGCAGAAGGGTCATGCAATCTAAGCTACTGTCCAAGCCGTCTCCGTCAAGCTGGTAGCTGACAGATTCAGCACTGTTTACGAACAACCTAACCCTTCAAGACGCCAAGGATCAAAACCGCGGTCTACCAGTCTGGCGGCGAAACTGTAGCTAAGCCTTTAGCAAGTAGACCAAGGGATGCAAGCCCGCCCGTAAGCTATGATGATCGAAAGATATGAAGTGTCCTGATTGCAATATATCGAGCGACATAGGAAATCGCTACTGCCCTCAGTGCGGTGCTTACCTTTCAGTTCAGCCTGGGAAGGCGCATCGGCACCTGCTACAGCTTTCGCCTGACGACTTTTTGACAGTTGTTGCGGCAGGCTTGCCTCTGATCTGTGAAAACTCTTCGCGCCTATGGGCAGAAGCACGTGAAGTATCTCACTTAGGCAATCGCCATGCTACAGGCATCTTAGAGAGTATTGCCGAAGAGGAAGCCGCGAAGGCGCTAATCCTCTTCGACGCAGTCCGCTGTCCTGGCTCGTATAAGGACAAATTCATCAGGCTTGTAAAACAGGTCGACCAGCATATCGGAAAAGGCGTGTACGCCTACTACTACAACACTGCACCAGGAGACCTGACCGAGGTTAAGCGAATTGTTGATTATGCGCGTCAAGAATTTTCGCGTGAAGGAGAGTACGGCGAGTTCATCCTCCCAAACTCAATATTGGCTAATCGAGAATCAAGACAGTACGTAAGCTACATTCAACACGACGATGAAACCTACAGTTGGCATGCGCCTATAAATCGTCCGTTGTGCTTTGGCAGACTATCTAAATCATTCGCTATTCAGACAATCGAAGCACTTAACGCTACAGGTACATTCGAAATAGAAGCTCTGCGAAAGGTGAGAGAATACTGGCAAGAGATCCACTTTGATGATATCGGAAGTGACCCAACCTTCGTAGATTCACGAAATTCCATTGTGTGGCGACGGTTGGTTGATCTTAACTTTGGAATGCTTGCTTCGCTCGACAGTAGAAAACTACTTCTGCCCACTACTACACAAGAACAGCATGAGACGATTGCTTGCCGTCTCCTTTTTCCACTTTATTCGTTCGATCTGAGCATAACCAAGAACTTCCGCGAACTGCCTCCACCTGATGACCCATATGATTACTAGTTCGGCAATATAACGTGAGAACAAATTTCAGCATTACTTCCCCGAGGCGCTCGCCAGCTTCTCCTCGCCCTCACGCTTCAAAGCGTTCGCCTCATCGTACTTCTGCCCATCATCGCCAGCCTCGGACCATAGCTTGTCGCCTTCCACGATCTCCCGCTCCGCCTCGCCGCGGTCGATCTCCTCAGGCTTCATCGCCGTCTCTGCCAAGATCGTTATCCGCTCGGGCAGCACCTCGACGAAACCCCAGGCCACAAAGAACTTCTGGTCGCCGGAGGTGCCGCCGTGCAGCCGCACCTCGCCCGCAGCCAGTTCCGCCAGGAGAGGCGCATGCCCATACAGCGCCTCCAGATAGCCGGACTGTGACGGCAGCTCCACCGCGTCCGCCGTCGCATCCACTAGCACCCGGTCCGGCGTCACTAGCCGCACGGCCAACGTATTTGAACTCTCCGCCATAGTTATGCCGTCTGCTTCATCTTCTCGGCTGCCGCGAGCACGTCCTCGATGCCGCCCTTCAGGTAGAAGGCCTGCTCCGGAACCGAGTCTAGCTTGCCATCAATGATGTCTTTAAAGCTCCGTACCGTGTCCGCAACCTTCACGTAAGCGCCTGGGATTCCGGTAAAGATCTCCGCCACATGGAACGGCTGGGACAAGAACCGCTGCACCTTGCGAGCGCGAGCGACAGTGATCTTGTCTTCTTCCGACAATTCGTCGATACCGAGGATTGCGATAATGTCCTGCAAGTCTTTATACCGCTGTAAGATACGCTTCACGCCCTGCGCCACATCGTAGTGCTCCTGCCCAACGACGCGCGGCGTAAGAATGCGCGACGTGGACGCCAGAGGGTCGACCGCAGGATAGATCCCTAATTCGGACAAAGGCCGTGACAGCACCGTGGTCGCATCCAGGTGGGCAAACGTGGTCGCCGGGGCCGGATCGGTCAAGTCGTCCGCCGGCACATACACCGCCTGCACCGAGGTAATCGATCCCTTCTTGGTCGACGTAATCCGCTCCTGCAATTCGCCCATCTCGGTCGCGAGGTTCGGCTGGTAACCCACGGCCGAGGGCATACGTCCGAGCAGCGTCGAAACTTCAGACCCCGCCTGCGTAAACCGGAAGATGTTGTCGATAAACAGGAGCGTATCCGCGCCCTCTTTGTCGCGAAAGTACTCGGCGACGGTTAGCCCGGTCAGCGCCACCCGCAAGCGCGCCCCCGGCGGCTCGGTCATCTGCCCGTAGATCAGTGCGGCCTTGCTCTTGTTGAAGTCGTGGATATCGATGACGCCCGACTCTTGGAACTCATGCCAAAGGTCGTTACCCTCGCGCGTCCGCTCGCCAACGCCCGCAAACACCGAGAAGCCGCCGTGCTGGCTGGCTACGTTATTGATCAACTCCTGGATAATGACCGTTTTGCCGACGCCCGCGCCGCCGAACAGGCCGATCTTACCGCCCTTCAAGAACGGCTGAATCAGGTCGATGACCTTGATACCCGTCTCGAACATCTCCTCCGAAGTTGACTGCTCATCGAACGCCGGGGCCTGCCGGTGGATTGGCATATGCACCTTCGCGTTCACTGGGCCAAGCTCGTCCACCGGCTCGCCCAACACGTTTAGTACACGGCCCAGCGTCTCGCGGCCAACCGGCACTGTAATGCCCGCGCCCGTGTCAATGGCCTTCATCCCGCGCACCATGCCCTCGGTCGCCACCATAGCAATGCACCGCACCCGGCCCTCGCCCAAATGCTGTTGCACCTCGACGATCACACTCAACGGGCTGGGCACCACAAACCCGTCGCTGACAATCCGCAACGCCTGAAAGATCGGCGGCATATGCTTCTCGTCGAATTGCACGTCAACGGCCGGGCCGCTGATTGAAACCACTCTTCCAATATTCTCTGCCATAGTCTTTATCTCTCTCGAACAGGCGAAGCTATAACGCCGCCGCTCCGCTCACAATCTCGATAATTTCCTTCGTAATCGCCGCCTGCCGCACCCTGTTCATGGTCAACGATAGCGAGTCGATCAAATCCCCGGCATTCTTCGTCGCCGCGTCGGTCGCCGTCATGCGCGCCGCGTGCTCGGCCGCCACACTTTCGAGTAGCGCGTGGAAGATCTGTGTCGTCACATACCGCGGCATTAAGCTGCGAAAGATCTCCTCCGGCGGCTGGTCGAAGATATAGTCCACATCCGCCGTGCCGAACTTCTTCGCCTCGGACTCTATCTCCGTCGTATCCGGCGCATGAACGCTGACGCCCTCGGACTCGGCCGCGCGGATCGCCGCATCCCGCTGTTCTTCCGTCATCTCCTCCGACGACGTAATCTCCTGCGTTCCCAACTTGCGAATCGGTAGCAGCTTTTCGACCACAACCCGCTGCTGAATCACCGACTTGAACTCGTTATAAACGATGTACACAGCGTCGATCTCCGCACGCTCGTACCGCGCGACGATAGACCTCGCCATCTCCGCCACGGCAGGAAATTCCGTCTTGAGCAGCAAGTCGGTATGCTCGGCCACCAACTCAACTTGTGCCGCGCGGTGCCGGATGGTCTCGTAGTGCGTGGAGAGATCGTTGTCGTAATGCTCTTCCGTCTTCTGGTAGTTCGCCGCCGGAACCTTCTTTTTGTACAGTCCAATCGCCTTCTTGCCGATTGGCTCCAGATCGACGTTATCTCCCTTTGCTACACGTGCGTCGATGAACTTCTGAGCCGCCTTACCGATGTTCGAGTTGAAGCCGCCGGCAAACCCCTTGTCGCCCGCAATTACGACGACCAGAACGCTCTTCTCCTCGCGCTCCACCAACAGTGGATGCAGCACCTCACCCGTCTCTTCGTTATAAAGGTCCGTTCGCCGCACAAGCGATTCCAGAACATTCACCAGCATCTGCGCGTAGGGCCGGGCTTGCATAGCGCGCTCCTGCGCCCGGCGCAGCTTGGCTGCTGAAACCATCTTCATGGCTTTGGTGATCTGTCGCGTGTTCTTTACACTGCGGATGCGACGCCGTAGATCGAGGACGTTTGCCATAAGTCTACTTGTTGCCCACCATCGCCGTTGCCGGAGTCGTCTGCGAAGATTGAAGCTCCTTTGCATTCGCGCTTGCCTTGTCTTTCAGACGAGCGAGGAAGCCTTGCTTGTAGTCCTTGATCGCCGCCGTGAGTCGTCCGCGAATGTCGTCGTCAAGAGCTTTCTTGGTAGCGATGTCAGTCAAAATTGCCGGTGCGCTTGATTCCAGGTAAGGATAGTATCCGTCTTCAAACGCTCGCAGGTCCGAAACCTCAACATCGTCCAGCAGCCCGTTTACGCCGGCAAAGAGGATCGCCACCTGCTTCTCAGCGGAGAGCGGTTGAAACTGTGGCTGCTTCAACAACTCCGTAAGCCGTTGCCCACGATTGAGCTGATTGAGCGTGACCTTGTCCAAGTCTGAGCCAAACTGCGAGAATGCCGCCAGCTCACGATACTGCGCGAGATCCAGCTTCAACGTCGCCCCTACCTGCTTGGTTGCCTTTGTCGCCGCCGAGAAACCCACGCGCGACACAGAAAGGCCCACGTTGACCGCCGGACGCACACCGGAGTTGAACAGGTCCGTCTCAAGGAAGATCTGCCCGTCCGTAATGGAGATAACGTTGGTCGGAATATACGCCGACACGTCACCGGCCTGCGTCTCAATAATCGGCAGCGCCGTCAGCGAACCGCCGCCCAGCTTATCGCTCAACTTCGACGACCGCTCTAATAGCCGCGAGTGCAGATAGAACACGTCTCCGGGGTACGCCTCGCGCCCTGGTGGACGGCGCAGCAGAAGCGAAATCTCGCGGTAACTCGCCGCATGCTTCGAAAGATCGTCATAGATAATCAGCGCGTGCTTGCCATTGTCGCGGAAGTATTCGCCCATGGCGGTCGCGGCGAACGGCGCAAGATACTGCATCGGTGCCGGCTCGGAAGCGGTCGCAGCCACAACGATCGTGTACGCCATCGCGCCGTACTCTTCTAGCGTCTGCACCACCTGCGCCACCGACGAGCGCTTCTGCCCGATCGCGCAATAGATGCAGATCAGGTTGTTCTTCGCAGAGTTGATGATCGTGTCGAGCGCAATGGCCGACTTGCCCGTCTGCCGGTCGCCGATCAGCAGCTCGCGCTGTCCGCGCCCGATGGGAATCATCGTGTCGATGGCCTTGATGCCGGTCGCCATCGGCTCACGCACCGATTGACGATCGATTACACCCGGAGCCAAACGCTCGACGGGGTTGAAGAGTGTGGTGTCGATCGGTCCCTTGTCGTCGATCGGTGCGCCCAGCGCATTGACCACCCGGCCGATCAGCGCCTCGCCCACAGGTACGGACATGATCTTGCCCGTCCGCTTCACCTGATCGCCTTCGTTGATCTCTGTGTAATCGCCCAGCAGCACCGCGCCGACTTGATCTTCGTCGAGATTCATCGCCAGCCCGGCCACGCCGTGCGGAAACTCGATCAACTCCCCCGCCATCACCTTGTCGAGCCCATGCACCCGCGCAATTCCATCGCCAAGCGAGATCACTGTTCCGACCTCATCCACCTGGATGCGCTGCTCGTAGTTGTCGATCTGCTGCCGCAACAGCTCCGTAATCTCATTTGCGCTAATCTGTGCCATATGTGTCTAACCCAATCTCTCTTTATCTCAACCGAGCCTACACGGCTATCGTCAAGCCTGCATCAACTTCGCTTTCAACTGCTGCAACTGCCCGCGCACCGAGCCGTCATACACCGTAGAGCCCAGCCGAACGATCGCGCCGCCCAACAGAGAAGCGTCCTGCGTATACGTCGCCCGCACCTGACCGCCGGCCAGCTTGGCCACCTCGGCTTCAAGCGCCGCGCGGTCGTCCGGGTTGAGCTCGTGTGCTGAGGTAATCTCCGCCTCCGCAATCCCGGCTCCCTCGTCGGCTACCAGATCGTACTCAGCCAGAATGTCGCTTAAAGCGTCCAGACGGTGATGATCCATCACCACCGCCAGAAAGTTTCGCACCTCGCGCATCATCCCGATGCGTAAAGCGATCGCATCCAGCAACCGCAGCTTCTGCTCTTCCGCGATCGAAGGGTCCATCAAAATCTCGTGCAACTGAGGACTGCCCGCCAACGTTCCGGCGAAGTCCCGCATCTGGCGTTGCGCGGCATTTGGGTCAAGATTTTTGGCCACGACCACCTGCGCGAGCGCATGGGCATACCGTGGAGCGAAGACGTTCGCCATCAGTTCTGCCCTTCCTTGCCTTGGCTCAGACGATGTGCAAACGCCTGCACCAGCAGCCGGTCCGTCTCGGCGTTCACGACCAGCTTGTGCCCCGCCTGCTCAATAGCTAGCTCCGCCGCATACTTCTGCAATTCGCGGCGCGCCTGCACCGTGGCAGCCGCAATCTCCTGCTCGGCCGCCGCCAAAATCTTAGCCTTCTCGTCTTCCGCCGAGGCCTTAATCCGCTGCTCTTCCGCGATTGCGTCCTTCTCCGATTGCGCCCGCAGCTCTGCGATGATCCCGTCCAGCTTACTCAGCCGGTCTTCAACTGAACCTAGCCGCGCGTTCGCCTCTTCGGTCGCTGTCCGCGCGTCCACAAGGTGCTTCTGGATCGTCGTGTTCCGGTTGCGAAATGTCTTTGGCAGCGCCTTCAGCAGAAACCAACCCAGTAGCACCGCCAAGATAAGGAAGTTCACCACCTCGAAGACCGTTGCTGACTGATTGGCGTTCATCCCCATCATCGCGCCCATCTTCCGCACCATGGGCGATTTCCGGTAGACGGCGTCTTCATCTGCTTCCGATTGGTCGACTTTTCCCGACTGTCCGGCGGGGGTGCTCGCTTCGCCGCTTGCGATCGTAGCAGGACGGCTCTCTTGTGCTACGGCGCGGCTTGCAGGAATGGCCATTAACAGCCCAAACAGAACCCAAATCGAGGCAAGCTTCTTCATTGCGCCGCCTTCCCGGCAACTGCTCCAGACGCAGCGCCCGCCGGAAGAACTGCCCTTAGCACCTGCGCGCTCAACTCAGTCGACATCCCCTCAATCTGTTGCCGAGCCGCACTCGCACTCTGCTCAATCTCTTCCCGCGCCGTCCGTACGCGCAGCTGCGTCGTCGCCTTGGCCTCTTCCAACGCCGCCGCACGCTCCGCTCCCCATTGCTTCCGCCGCGCCTCGCGTCCACCGAAGATCTCGGCCTTCGCCGCTCGCAGCTTATCCTCGTAGACCGCTGTCTCCGCCTCTGCCGCCGAGATCGCGCCTCGCGCCTGCTCCACTGCACCCGTCGTCCGAGCGCGTCGCTCCGCCAACACCTTGTCTAACGGTCGGCGCACTAAATATCCGTACGCAATCACCAGCAGAATAAACAGGAGGATGGTCGGCACAGAGCCGAGCACAAGATCGCCAAGTTGTTTCAGTATCAAGTCCATGAAGGGCCGGCGAAAGCCGGAAGAATCCTTGCTCTTTAAGATGGAAGCTGCGTACCCGGCCTACCGTGCGCCGTGCGAAGAGGATACAGCCTAGGCGGTACTCCTATTTCTAGCAAAGCCCCTTCCGGGGTGTCAACCGCCACCAGGTAAGCGCAATCCCGTTTCTGGCCCTAGCCCACGATTTGGTGGACCAAACGCTTGACTCCATGACCCATACGGTTACAATTGTAAGCATACCAAGACCCGATCTCCTTGGGTCCTGCAAACCGCGTGACTTGGGACACCACCTCCGCTCCCCGTCAGGCGGTTTGCAGTTTAAGTGTCAACCGCCACTTCGACGACAGTCCTATCCCGATACTCCCGATACCGGCCCAGCAGCGATGATGGACCGCGCGCCTTAAAGTACGCCAAATTGCCAGCGAATCGCATCTCCTCCAAGACGGCACCCGCCTCGAGCGCAGCGATCACACTACCCTCCGATTGCGGCACCCGAAAGCTCTCTTCCGCTAGCGGATCGGCCACTAGAAGCCGGTCGATCTCCATCAACAGCTCCGTTAAACCTTCCTTCTTCAACCCAGACACGGCGACGGCACCGGCGCGCACCAACCCTTCCCGCTCTTCGCGTGCCACAAGATCGACCTTGTTCAATACCTCGATCACGGGCTTGCCGGCAACCTCCAGTTCGCCCAACACTTTCTCGACCTGCGCCTTTTGGTCGTCCCCCATCGCGCTCGACGCGTCGCGCACATGGAGCAGCAGCTCCGCCCGCTCGACCTCTTCGAGCGTCGCCCGGAAACTCGTTACCAGCGTATGCGGCAAATTGCGGATGAAGCCCACCGTATCCGACAACAGGATCTTTCGTCGCGAGGGCAGCACCAACTGCCGGAGTTTCGGATCGAGCGTCGCAAACATCCGGCTTGACTCCAGCACGCCCGCTTCCGTAAGCGCATTGAACAGTGTGCTTTTTCCCGCATTCGTATACCCCACAAGCGCCACCACCGGCACCGGGACAGCCTCGCGACGCTGTCGCTGCTGCCGCCGGATACGCCGCACGCTTTCAAGCTGCTCCTTCACATGGTCAATCCGCAGATTGATCTTGCGCCGGTCCGTCTCAAGTTGCGTTTCGCCCGGCCCCCTGGTTCCGATGCCTCCACCGAGCTGCGACATCGCCTTTCCTCGCCCAGCCAGCCGCGGCAACTGATACTGCAATTGCGCCAGCTCCACCTGGAGTTGACCCTCGCGAGTCCTCGCATGCCGGGCAAAGATATCCAGGATCAACTGCGTCCGGTCAATGACTCGGCAAGGCAGCTTGGCATCGAGGTTTCGCAGCTGTGACGGGGTCAGATCATGATCGAACAGCACCACCTGCGCCCCAGTCGAGGCGACTACACCCTCTATCTCTTCGAGCTTGCCTTGCCCAACCAAGGTCGCCGCATCTGGCTTCGGACGATGCTGTACGAGCGTCGCCGCGATCTCCGCTCCCGCGCTACGGGCAAGCTCTTGAAACTCCGCTAGTCCAGCCTCAAAGCCCAATTCGTGAGCACCAGGACCAGACCCAGTCTCGCCGCTCAACAATGCCGCTGCTTCCCTGGCCTGCCGCGCCGCTGAACTTAGCCGCCGCCGCTCCCCGGTAAACTCGACAGCAACCAGCACGGCACGCTCGCCAGTACCGGGAGTTTCATTGACCGGCATCTCGGCTCGCTTAGCCGCTTCCACAAGCCTTGCCTCGGATCGCGCCAAACTAGCCCGCCGCTCCGGCACTTTCGTGGTTATTGCTCGCAGTCGCAACAGGACGCGTCTCGGGTTTGGCGTCGCTCTTCAGCTCAATGTGCGATCCAGCTCGCCCGCTGACTACGGTCGAAATGGCGTGCTTAAAGATGAGCTGCTCCTGCGCGTTGTTCTCCAACAACACCGAATACTTGTCGAAGGACCGAATCTTCCCCGTTAGCTTCACGCCGCTTACCAGGTAAATCGTGATGGGGCTTTTATCTTTACGGACCGTGTTCAAAAACGTGTCCTGTATGTTCTGCGCCGGCTTGGCTTCCATGGTGCCGATCTCCTTTTTGTCTTATTCGCGTCATCTGCGGTAACCACTCGGGGAGAGATGCACAGCATTCTAAGTCATCAGGCCCAATGGATGAAACGGCATATATCAATACACATAGATGTGCCGAACCAGTACAGGTTTGCCAACGAGGCGGTATATCTTTGTAAGATATACCGCTACCGTAACCGTACAGCACCATTTTTGGTGCACGCCACCGCCTAGGCCCGGCGTACCATCGTGATTGTGACTACGGTTTCCACTTCGTTACGACCCGGCCTGTCAATACCCATGTTGGACTTTTCACGGCAGTATGCCGCGATCCGGCAAGAAGTCCTTGCCGCCATTGAAGCAGTGTGCGACTCGCAGCGCTTTGTTCTTGGCCCCGCCGTGACGAGCTTTGAAGCCGCCGCCGCTCAGACATGCGGTTCCTCCTACGGCGTCGGCTGCGGGAGCGGCACCGACGCCCTTTGGCTCGCGCTTGAAGCCACGGGTGTAGGTCCAGGCGACGCGGTCATCACCACTCCCTTCTCTTTCTTCGCTACTGCATCCGCGATTCTCCGCTGCGGCGCTACTCCCGTCTTTGCGGACATCGACCCCGTCACCTTCAATCTCTCCCCAGCCGCTGTCGCCACGCTCCTTGCCTCCGGGGCTGAGACCGTCAAAGCCATTCTTCCCGTTCATCTTTACGGTCAATGCGCCGATTGGGACGCCCTCACCGAAATTGCCGCCCCACGGAATCTGACGCTGATCGAAGACGCCGCTCAAGCCTTTGGAGCCGCCTGGCGCGGCACCCCGGCCGGTGCGCTTGGAGCCGCCGCCGCCTTTTCGTTCTATCCCACCAAGAATCTTTCAGCCTTTGGCGACGCCGGCCTCGTCACGAGCAGCGACCCCGTCGTGGCCGAGCGCGCCGCCATGCTTCGCGCCCACGGTATGCGCCGCCGCTATTTCCACGACGAGATCGGTGGCAATTCCCGTCTGGACAGCCTCCAGGCCGCCGTTCTCGAGGTTAAGCTCCGCTACCTGCCGGACTGGAACCGCCAACGCCGCGAACGAGCCGGAGCCTACGACCGCTTTTTCCGGGCCGCCGGGCTCGCGTCCCACCTTACTCTTCCCTGCACTGACCCGCGCGCCACTCCCGTCTTCCACCAGTATGTTGTCCGCGCACCCCGCCGCGACGCACTCCGGCAGTTTCTCACCGATCGGGGCATCGGTTCCGAGATCTACTATCCGCTTCCCCTCCACCTCCAAACCGCGCTTGCCTTCCTCGGCCACAAGCCTGGCGACTTCCCCTACGCCGAACAGGCCGCAGCCGAGGTCCTCGCCCTTCCGCTCTTCCCCGAGATCCGCGAAGACGAGCAAGCCGCCGTTGTGGACGCTATTGCCAGTTTCTACTCCTAAACGGCACTCCGGTCACGTACGGGACACGCCTTGCTCAAACCTCACCCTCAATCCGGGCATCCTACTCTTCACTGTCACCGTACCAGGGAGTGACGGTTGGCTGTGAGGGCCCCGCGATGATCACCTATGAGCTTGCACGCGGCGACAATCCGGTGGTAACTCTCGAAGACAGCAGCACCCCAAATCCGCAAGCCGCCCTGCTCTTCCGCAATTCCATCACTCGTCGTCTGGTCGAGGTCGCCGCCAAGCAGCTCGATCTCGCACCCGCCGATCTCTCTACCTCAGTTCCCACGGCCGAATCGCTCGCTGGCTTTGAAGTGGTGATTGCCGACGCCTCGACAGCCCGTGTCATTCGTTCTCTCTTTCTACAGCGCGACAACAAACCCGAGACCGTCACGCCCGCGCTGATTGCTGTATACGAGCCGGACGAGCTCTCCCGGGACGAGATGGAGGCGGGCACGTTCGACGGCACATTGACCCTTCCGCTCGATCCTGCCACGCTGCTCACGCAACTGAGTGTCATTCTGTACGCCCATCGCGCGTTCCTTCGTCGCTATCAAACGGCGCTTGAAGAACTGCACCTCAATCGCAAGATCTTTTGTTCCGTCTCGAGCGGCATCACCATTGCCAAAGCCGATGAGCCCGATATGCCGCTCTTCTACGTCAACCCAGCCTTCGAGGCCATGACCGGCTACAGCTTCGAAGAGGTCCAGGGCAAGAATTGCCGCTTCCTCCAGGGGGGCGAGTACGACCAACCTGGGCTAGTACTAATCCGTGAAGCTGTCCAAGCTGAGCGGGAAGTTGTGACCGTCATCCGTAACTACCGCAAAGATGGAACGTTCTTCTGGAACGAGCTCTCCCTTTCACCCATCCGCAACCGCGACGGCCAGGTCACCCATTTCGTCGGCATCCAGAACGACGTCACCGCGCGGGTGGAGTTCGAGTCCGCGCTTCGCGAGAGCGAAAAACTTGCTGCCGTGGGCCGTCTCGCCGCCTCCATCGCGCACGAGATCAACAACCCGCTCGAATCCGTAACCAACCTCCTGTATCTCGCGCGCCAAAGCACCGAAACGAACGAGATCAAGCGGTATCTCGAACTGGCTGACACCGAGCTGCGTCGGGCAGCCCTCATCACCTCACAGTCTTTACGCTTCTACAAGCAATCCACCAGGCCGCAGCCCATTCGTCCTGACACGATGCTCGATTCCGTGCTCGACCTCTACCGCGGCAAGATCGAAAATGCCGAAATCACGGTCGAGCGCCGCCTGCGCATGGGTGGAAACGCCGACTCCATCGTTTGCCTCGAAAGTGAAGTACGGCAAGTGCTCTCAAACCTTGTTCGCAACGCGATCGACGCCATGAAGGGTAAGCGCGGAAGCCGTCTTCTCGTACGCACCCGCAAGGCCACTGACGGGCGCACCGGTGCGCGCGGTGTCGTCATCACGGTCGCCGATACCGGTTCCGGCATCAGCCCGCAGACCATGAAGCGCCTCTTCACCGCCTTTTTCACCACTAAGGGAGCGGCTGGCACTGGTCTGGGTCTCTGGGTTTCAAGCGAGATCATCCATCGTCACTGTGGACGCCTGCTCGTCCGTAGCCGCCAGCGCGAAGACGCAAGCTGGACGGTCTTCCAGCTCTTTCTTCCCTTCCATACCTTCGCGCCGTAGCCGACCACCAACAGGAGCGAAGAAGCCCGCAACTTAACGCCGTCGTTTCTTCTTCGTCTCGTCTGGAGGGATAGGATGCGCCTCTTCGAGAGGCACCTCGCCAGCCGCCAGCACCCGATGCGTAATGTTTCCTTCTAACCGGTACGTCTTGGTGAACGTCTTGCCGGGCACGATCGCGCCGGTAGCAGGATCAGGCATGACCGGTCCGGAATCCGCCGCCAGCACCTTGTAACGAAACGCCGGCAGGTCCATGGTCCCAATCGGGCCCTTTTCATTCAGGTCCTTCATCGCCGTAATGTCGACTGGCAGATAGCCTTCAATGTTCTTCTCGCGAAATCCCGTCTCGTACCGGTGCTTCTTCGCGTTCCAGATAAACAGCCGTACCTGATCGAAGTCGTACGGCAGCCCCGCCTTGTAAGGGCTCATAACGGCTAGGTACTCCGGCACATTCTTGTCGTCGAACGGAGCCTCGGGATCGTTCACCCGGTTCAGCACATACGCCCCCACGATCCGTTGCCCTTCCGCATAGCGCGTCAACGACTCCGGCGCATCCACATCCATCATCCGGCTCAGCAGCCAGCCCGTGTGCCCCTTTGAGTCCCGCACCAACCACCAATCTTCCATGGCTGGAGGTGCTGGAACCTCGCCCGGCACACTTGGTTTCCTCTCAGCCGAAGCTATAGGTACAGCTCCCTTTGCGCCCTTGCGAAGGGTAGGTTGTGCCGGTGGAGTAGCCGCACTCGCTGCCCGCGCCTTCATGGGCACCGCCGCCACAGCCTTCGGCAACGTCGCCCGCGTCAGCAATTGCAATTTTTCGCCTTCGCCCAGGCGAAACAGCTTCTCCGTATCCCGCCCTGGCTTCAGGTGCATGTACACCTCATCCCGCACCACGGCCGATGCCACCGGCTTCTCCGCCCCATGCGACCGGCCCAGATCGCCGAAGCCGTCGAAGACCTCTTGCGGAGCCACCACCTTTTCGTCGATCCAGCCCTGCTCGCCCTTCTCCGTCTCCACCTTGAGGAACCGCCGTCCGTGGTCGAGCACCTTCAGCCGGTCTCCGTTCCGCACCGTCCCCGTCCGGTTCGACACAGCAGCAATCCGATCCCTAAGAAACGTCTCCTTTGCCGTGACATACACGTAGCTCGACGCCAGATGAGGATGGAAGCGCGAACATCCGCACAGCACCACCATGCCAACCAGCCTCAGCCAACGCCGTCCCAAACCCATCTTCCCATCTTACGTGCCGGCGCGGCCAAGCCTGATGCCGGTTTATCATTCCCGCAGGAATCTGCGTTCGCAGGGCTAATGCGTTGCCACCACCAGCACCGCGTTCACTGGATCGTTCCCTGTCGCCGCCGTAGCCGCCGAGTCAAGCTTCCCCGCAATGGCCGCATCGAAGCCATACATCGTCAGGTCGGGCGACCCGCCGCTCGCCGCCGCCAGCACATACTTCCCGCTGTTGTCTCGTGCCAACGAACTCACCAAGCTCCCAGTCGCCACGGGGGACCCGGCAATCGCGGTCAACACTCCACCCGCACCGATCGCAAACTCAGCCACGGTCGCCTCCGTGCGGTTCGCCGCATACAGGTACTTGCCCGTGCTATCCAGCAGCACCGCAAATGGGCCGCCTCCTGAGGCAAAGGGCGATCCGGCAATCTCACTCAGACCTCCTCTGCTTCCAAAACCACTCGTGTTGAACTGGTAGACCGCCACGCCCGAACTCGTCCCGCTCCTGGCCACGTACATATACGTTGCGCCACTATCGATTGCCAGCGCATTGTCGCTAATCTGCGTACTTCCCGTGGCAAGCTGCTGATTGCTTCCCAGCACGCCAGTCGAGGTTGTCAGCGGCCACACAACGTATCCACCGGTGCCCAGAGCCGCAGCCACATACGCTCCACTCGGGGCCACCCCTACCATCTTCGGTAATACCGTCACGCCGGAAGCGACAGCATACGTCGTTGCCGTCTGCAAAGTCAGCGCTCCCGTCGAAGCGTTGATCGCCCACTCGTACAGCGTCTGCCCGTCCTCGCTCAGCCCAAACAGCCAGTGGCCATCCGGTGAAATGTCCATCGAAGCCGTAGCAAACGCCGTGACCGCCTCCACACCGCCATTGAGCAACGCTGTCAGCGCACCGGTGGACGTATTGATCGAATATCCATACACCCCACCCAGCCCCGCGACATAGAGATAGCTGTTCGCGGGCGTGATTGCCATGGCGGTAGGCGACACAGGCAAGCTCAAGGCCGTCCCCAGCGAAGTCAGCGTCCCCACACCCGTCTTCGAAGTCGTCACCGCAAACCCGGCTATGGTGTTTCCGGCCGAATTCGCCACATACACGTAGTCCCCCGAGGTGGAGGGGGTGCTCGTGGTGGTGGTCGTCGTTAGCGGAGGAAAAAATCCCGAACACCCCGTCATCAGCAGAGTCATCGCCGCTCCCGCCATCCCACACGCCATGCGCCTCATCGTCTTCCTCTCAAGCCATCTATACTCGTGTCCACGCCCATGCTCTCTTATCGATCTCTGCTTATAGCTGCAATCGCGTTCCTTTGCCTCACACCAGCTTCTCATCCTCAAGTGTTGGACGCCCCCACCCCGGCGAAGACAGCCGAAGCAGCAGCCGAACAGATCGCCCGCGAGGTCCACGCTGACATGGCCTTTCTCGCGGATGACGAACTCCACGGCCGCGGCTCCGCCACTCGGGACGAGCACCTCGCCGCTCTCTTCGCCGCCGCTCAGTTCCAGACACTCGACCTCGAACCCGGTGGCGACCACGGCACTTTCTTGCAGAAAAGCCTTCTTCCCGCACCCCTTCCCGACCGCCTCGCCAAGCGCCTCGACCGCTTCGAAGACACCCCGCGCACCGAGACCTGGAACGCCGTCGCCCTTCTGCGCGGAACCACTCGCCCCAACGAAGTTGTCCTCCTTACCGCGCACCTGGACCATTTGGGCATGTCCAAGCCCAACGGCACCGCCGACCTCATCTACAACGGGGCCGACGACGACGCCTCCGGCACCACCACCGTCCTTATCCTTGCGCATCTACTCGCATCGGGCCCGCGCCCCGCCCGGACCGTCGTCTTCGCCCTCTTCGGCTCGGAGGAGATCGGCGGCTTCGGCAACCGCGCCTTCCTCCAGCATCCGACCGTCCCGCTCACCTCCATCATCGCCAATCTTGAGTTCGAAATGATCGGCCGCCCCGACCCCGCCATTGCTGCGGACGCCCTTTGGCTGACAGGGTATGCCCGTTCCAACCTCGGCCCCGAGCTCGCCCAACACGGCGCGCGCCTCGTCGCCGACCCTCACCCGAAGGAAGAGTTCTTTACCCGCTCCGACAACTACGCCCTTGCCCGCCAAGGCATCGTCGCCCACACCGTCTCCAGCTTTGGCCTCCACAAGGACTACCACCACCCGACCGACGACCTTTCCACTATCGACTTCCCCCACATGACCGCCGCTATCGCCTCCATGCTCGCCCCCATCCGCTGGCTTGCAGACTCCGACTTCAGACCGGCCTGGAACCCGAATGGCAGACCGGCCCGCTAGCACATCTCCGACAAGCTCGCCCGCTGCTATCATCAACCCCATGACGCAGCTCGATGTCCTCTACCGCTACGGCACGCCACCCACCGAAAACGCCAGCATCGCCATCGGGAACCTGCGCGAAATCTATGGCATCCGCAAGCTGCATCTCGACGAGCGTGCCCGCACCATCCGCATCGAATACGACGCCTCCCGCCTCACCGAGCCCGTCATCCACCAGCTCCTCCGACGCGCCGGCCTCGACATCGTCGAAGCCATGCCCATGTTTGCCCCGCCCGCTCCGGCTTCCGAACCTGCTCCCGCAAGCTGACCTTGCCAGCCGACGCGGTGCCCGTTTACCCTCAGACTCAGACGCGCCCGTAGCTCAGCTGGATAGAGCATTTGGCTTCGAACCAAAGGGTCGGAGGTTCGAATCCTTCCGGGCGCACCATCCACCCTTGATTCACCCGCCAACTTCCTCTAGACTTGAGGAGTTGCTCCTCGCAATGTGCGCCCGTAGCTCAGCTGGATAGAGCAACTGGCTACGAACCAGTAGGTCGGAGGTTCGACTCCTTCCGGGCGCACCACAGCTTCATCACCAGGCGGCCACCATGCACGAAACAGCGGCAATCGCGTCAAGTGTGGGCCCCACTTTAGTCATCTTAATCGGTATTCTCTTCGGCATCCTCTACAACCAGCGGGGCACGGACAAGCTAGAACTTCGGTTGAACACCCGCATCGAGGGCATTGAAGCCCGTATCAATCGCCTCGAAGCGCATCTTGAAGCGCGATTAGACCGTGTAGAGGCGCGCATCGATCGTCTGGAAGCTCATGTAGACAATCGGCTCGATAAAATCCAAGCCGATCTGATTACCTTTCATCGTAACCTTGGCCAGCACGATAAAGCCCTGGAAATCCTCGAAAAGCGCGCCAGCTAATTCCCTCCCGCACTATCCTCCGCATTGACGACTGATTTGGTCCGACATACACTTGAACCTGGCAGAAGCCGCCGGGAAGCGAGCACGTCGCAATGCTGCAAGCCTTTATCATCACCCTCCGCGAAGGCGTCGAAGCCTCCCTCATCGTCGGCATCATCTTCGCCTACCTCTCGAAAATAAGCCGCCCCGAGCTGAAGCGCACTGTCTTCTACGCACTCGCCGCCGCCGTCGCCGCCTCAGTAGGCGTCGCCGTAGTCCTCTCCCGCCTCAACTTCAACCCGGACATCTTTGAAGGCTGGATCATGCTGGCCGCCGCCGTCTTCGTCGTCAGCATGATCTGGTTCATGCAGAAGACCGCCCGCTCCATGAAAGGCCAGATCGAAGGCAAGGTCGCCTCGCTCATCGGCAACGCCTCCCGCACTGGCCTCTTCTTCTTCGTCTTTCTCCTGGTCCTCCGCGAAGGCGTCGAGACGGTCCTCATCCTCTCCGCCGTCTCCCTCAACTCGACCGAAATCCTCTCCTTCACCGGCACTCTACTCGGCGTAGCCGTCTCCGTCGTCTTTGGCGTCCTCTTCATCCGAGGCAGTGTGCGGATCAACCTCCAGCGCTTCTTCCGCGTCACCACAGTCATCCTCTACTTCGTCACCTTCCAGCTCCTCGTCTCCGGCCTGCATGAGCTCTCAGAAAACGGCGTCCTCCCCTCCTCTGCCGCCGAGATGCGCCTGATCGGCCCCATCGTCCGCAACGACCTCTTCTTCTTCGTCACCATGCTCGCCCTGGCCGCTTTAATGATCCTGATGGAGTCCAAGCGTCGGACAGTTCTCCCCCCCCCGGAGGTCGCCGCGCTCAACCCTGCCGCCAAGCGCAAGCTCGCCTGGACCCAGCGCCGCGAAAAGCTCTGGGCCTCCGCCGTCGTCGCCGCCGCCTTCCTCTTCATCTTTCTCTCCACCGCCGAGTTCATCTACGCCAAAAGCACCACGGCGCTTTCTTCCACTACCCCCGTGACGCTGGTCGGCAGCCAGGTCGCCGTGCCTACCGCCGAAATCAACGACGACAAGCTTCATCGCTACGGCGTCAAGATCGACGACGGCCAGGGCGGGGAGGCGGAGGTCCGCTTCCTCCTCTTCAAGAAGCCCGACAACACCATCGTCTCCGTCGCAGACGCCTGCCAAATCTGCGGCCCGGTCGGCTTCTACATCGGCTCCCAAGGCATCACTTGCAAAATGTGCGCCAGCCCCCTTAACGCCTCTTCCATGGGCCAAGCGGGCGGCTGCAACCCCATCCCGCTGAAATCCACCAGCACCAACGGCCAGATCACCATCGCCGCCGCCGACCTCCGCGCCCTCGCCCCGGTCTTCGAGAAGTAGATGCCCGTTCGCCACACAACCAGGTGCCCCACCTTCGCGCAGCATGACCGCGCTAAGGTGGGCTTCCACCCAAGCGACGCCGCGTCGCGCTCTTGCTTTTCTGTTTGTCATTCCCGAAGGGAATCTGCGGTTCTGCGGGTAGAGGGGTCAGAGTAGATGTTCTTCCGCCTCCTCCTCGAATCGTTTCGCCGCCAGCGCCGCCGCAAGGCCCTCGCCGGTATCGCCATCCTGCTCGGCACCACCGCCATCACCGCGATGCTCGCACTCGCCACCACCATCGGCGACCGCATCCACCAAGAGCTCGCCGTCTACGGCGCAAACATCGTCATCACCCCCAAAGCCGACCAACTCGCCGTCAACCTCGGCGGCGTCGACATCAAACCCGCCACCGGCGGAGCCTACCTCCACGAGTCCGATCTATCCAAACTCAAGACAATCTTCTGGGCCAATAACATCACGGGAGTTAGCCCGGAACTGTCGTTCGCCGGAAAACTGGAAGCTACGGTAGACCAGAATTACCTTCTAGCAACAGTGACGGGGCTGCGTTTTTCTGGGTCTAGTAGCGCTCCCATCCTTCATCCTTGGTGGCAAGTAAACGGTAGATGGCCGCAAGGCCATGTGTCCGATGCAAGCGAGGTAGTTCTAGGGGCGAAGCTCGCATCCAAACTCGGTGTAAATGTTCCAGGCCAGATATATCTGAAAAAAGACGATGGAAGATACGCGTCGTTTGTTCTAGATCACGAAACTAGACCTCGTGTTTTATTGGTAGTGGGGATCGTGACTTCGGGTGATGTCACAGACAACGAAGCACTGATGGAGCTAGATGATGTTCAGGATTTCCTAGCGCTGCCCGATGCCGTCTCCCGCGTCGAAGTTTCCGCCCGCACAAAGCCCGAAGACGCCTTCGCTCGCGTCGACCCAGACACCCTTCCCGCCAAGCAGCGCGAGATCTGGTACTGCCGCCCCTACGCCAACTCCATCGCCGCGAGCATCCGTGACGCCATCCTCGGCGCGGACGCCCAGCAGATCCGCAAAGTCGAGCAGACCGAAGGCACCGTCCTCGCCCGCATCTCCGGCCTGATGTGGCTGATCGCCGCCGCCGCCCTGCTCGCGGCCGGGTTCGCCGTCTCCGCCGCCATGGCCACCGCCGTGCTCGAACGCCGCAACGAGATCGGCCTCATGCGCTCGCTCGGAGCCAGCCGCGCCGCGATCGCCGGACTCTTCTACGCCGAAACCTGCCTCCTCGCGCTGCTGTTCGGCACGCTTGGTTATCTGCTCGGCTCCGGCCTGGCCGCTTGGCTCGGCGCGCGCATCTTCTCCGGCGATCCCACCCGCCACCTCCTCAACCCCACCCTCCTTCCCATTACCGTCGGCATCGCCCTCCTCGTCGCCCTCGCCGGAAGCACGCCCTCCATCCGCGCCGCCCTCAACACGGACCCCTCCGCCGTCCTCCGGGCCGACGCATGAACCCAACCAAGCGTCCCCTGACAACTAACAACTTTCCCCTGTCCTTCCCCACAATCCTCCGCCGCTCCCTCCTCCATCGCCGAGCCCGCTCCCTCTCCGCCCTAGTCGCCCTTTCCGTCTCCGCCGCCGTCGCCACCGCGCTCCTCACCCTCTACGCCGACCTGGACGCCAAGCTCCACCACGAGTTCCGCTCCTTCGGCGCAAACGTCATCGTCACCATGCCCTCTCCAAACCCGGCGGACCACAGCCTCAGCCAGGCCGATACCCTCAACCCGGAAGAGCCAGACGCGGGCTTAGCCGATAACTCGGAAGGGCACGGCTTCAGCCGTGCCAATAACCAGCCCGCCGAAGGTGCTTCCGCTCTGCCGAAGGCCGCTCTCTCCGACCCCGCCACCCTCGCCCGCATCAAGCAAGCCGCCGGTCCCGACGCCCTCCTCGCGCCCTTCGCCTACGCCGTCGCCACCACCGACCGCAACATTCCAGTCGTCGTCGCCGGCACCGACCTCCCCGCCGCCCGCCGCCTCAACACCTGGTGGCAGACCTCCTCCCCTGATACACAAACCCCTCTCATAGGCCAGAAGGTCGCCAACTTCATCGCCTCCGAGCACCCCCTCACCCTCACCTTCGCCGGCAAGCCCCTCGCCCTCCCGGCCACCGCGCACCTCCGCACCGGCGGCGACGAAGACAGCCGCATCTACATCCCTCTAACCACCTTCACGCAATGGACCGGCACCCAGGCCACCGTCCTCGAACTCCAAATCCCCGGCGGCGCGGCCAACGTCGAAGCCGCCCTGACCCGCCTCCGCCAGGCCCTCCCCACCGCACAAGTCGCCCCCGTCCGCCAACTCGTCGAAGGCGAGTCCCGCATCGTCGACCGTACCCACGCCCTCATGTACGCGGCGGTTATTCTCATCGCGCTGACCGTCGCCGTCTCCGTCCTCGCCACCCTCTCCGCCAGCGTGCTCGAACGCCGCCGCGACTTCGCCCTGATGAAAGCCCTCGGCGGCACCCAGCTCCAGCTCCTCCTCCTCTTCCTTGTGGAGGCCCTCGTCCTCGCCCTCGCCGGTGTGCTTATCGGCTACCTCGTAGGTTCCGGTGCCGCCCTCCTCATCTCCGAGGCCAACTTCCACACCGCCGCCCTCCCCCGCCTCTCCGTCCTCCCACTGGTGCTCGCGCTCAACCTCGTGATCGCCACCTGCGCAGCCCTCTTCCCCACCCGCGCGCTTCGCAACCTCCAACCCGCGGCCCTGCTCAAAGGGGAATGATTACTGGACGCCCAAGCACGAGTAATTGTTTCCTGCTCAAAGACCTCCACTTGATGGCTAAGGTACTATCACACATGCGAACATTTCTTTATGAAGCAGGGAGAATCTGGTTAGCCGTGAAGAAAAAACATACTTCAATGCTTACGCCATCTTTCCATCATGCCGTCATCGTAGCCATAGCGCTCGTGGTATTCCCCGATAAGCCTATATCGAGAGGTATGTTCGCCCAAGATGTTCAAGTTACCGGTGCGGAGCATATAGGCATCAATGTGCCCAACGCCAAAGAAGCGGTCAAGTTCTTTCGCGACACCTTCGGCTTTGTACCTCTAACGGAGCTTGGTCCTTATAAGGTTGGAAAAGAGTTTAGGGAAACGTACCATCTCCATCCATCAGCCAATTTGCCCCATGTCATTATGTTGCGCGCGGCAGATGGTCCTAATCTCGAAATATTTGAATATGACTCGACGGAAAGCGCGAAAGAGCAGCCTTACATGGACGACCTAGGCGCAACGCACATTGCTTTTTACACCGACGATATCTATGCAAGCGCGGCGGCACTCCGTGCCAAGGGCATCAAGTTATTGACTGATCCAATCGTCAATACATCCGGTCCTACGGCGGGAGAGACTTGGTTTTACTTCATGACGCCATGGGGATCGTCGATCGAGCTTGTCTCGTATCCTCAAGGCGAAGCCTATGAAAAAGAAAAGGGCTCCGTTCCGTTATGGCGTCCCCGCCGTCTTGACGCGCAACCTCTAAACGCCGCCTTAGGTGCGGCCAACTTAAGCCATTTTCAGGAAACCGTTACCCGCTACTTGGACATCTATAACACTGCCGACAAGGCAAAGCGGCTGGCTGCAATGAAAGCAATCTACAGCGAAGACTGTAGGACCATCGACGAGAGCTTTGTTCTCGTCGGGCAGCCCGCTCTAAACGACTTCATTGGTCGGCTTCAGCTAAAGTATCCGCAAAAGAGGTTTCACCAGATAGGAAACGTTGATCTTAAAGATGGGATGGCACGCATCCGATGGCGCATAGGGCCGGAGAAAGGCGTCCGTTCGATCGTCGGCCAGAACGTCGTCGTAATAAAAGATGGAATAATTGTTGAAAATATATTCTTGGGAGCGGCTATCTAAGCGGGGAGTTTATTCCGCTTCAAGGTAACTCACCTCTAAATGTGATGGACGCCCAAACAGTTGAGTAAAAACAATCCCATGGCTGAACTCAAAACCCAGTGGACCGACCAAAACACCCGCGCCGAGTGCGCCGTCATCGACCTCGCCCACGTCACCCGCGAGTACACCTCGCACGGCGGCACCGTCCGCGCCCTCGACGACGCCACCTTCTCCATCGTCGCCGGCGAGTGGGTCGCCATTACCGGCCCCTCCGGCTCCGGCAAATCCACCCTCGTCAACCTCCTCGGCTGCCTCGACCGCCCCTCCGCCGGCGCCCTGCGCATCGACAACATCGACACCGCCGCCATGTCCCCCGCCGAGCTCGACCGCTTCCGCGCCGACAAGATCGGCTTCATCTTCCAGCAGTTCCACCTCATCCCCTACCTCTCTGCCGTCGAAAACGTCATGCTCGCGCAGTACTTCCACTCCATGACCGACGAAGCCGAAGCCCGCGCCTCCCTCGACCGCGTCGGCCTTGCCCACCGCATCGGCCACCTCCCCAGCGAGCTCTCCGGCGGCGAACAGCAACGCGTCTGCATCGCCCGCGCCCTCATCAACAACCCACCCATCTTGCTGGCCGATGAGCCCACCGGCAACCTCGACGCCGCCAACCAGCGCATCGTCCAGGACCTCCTCCGCGACCTCCACCGCAACGGCCACACCATCGTCATGGTCACCCACGACCCCGAAATGGCCGCCCTCGCCCAGCGCCGCATCGCCCTCAACCACGGCAAAGTCTTCTGTCACCCAGTGACCGGGCCGGTGGTCACGTTGAGACGGTAGACTTTACGCCATGTTTAGAGAGCGAGGGGTTACACCAGATCTCACGCTTACCATATAGTGCCTCTTGTTAATTTTGCAGATTCTGTTAACTTTGATTTGTGCTCTTGGAGGGGCAAGGTTCCATGAATAGGATTGTTCTTGCCGATAACCTCGAAGCTCTAAAAGGTATTGCCGCTGGGTCTGTTGACCTGATCTACATAGACCCGCCATTCAACACCGGCAAGACGCAGGTTCGGCATCGCATTTCTACGGTGCAGGATGAGAAGGGCGACAGAACGGGGTTCTCCGGCCGACGTTACAAAACAATCAAGATTGGCTCTACGGGATATATCGATTTCTTCAGTGACTATTTGGACTTCCTCGCGCCACGTCTCGAAGAACTGTATCGAATCCTCTCCGCGCGCGGCTCCCTGTTCTTCCACATTGACGCGCGCGAGGTTCACTACTGCAAGATTGTCTTAGACCAGCTCTTTGGGCGGTCATGTTTTCAGAACGAAATCATTTGGGCATACGACTACGGAGCGCGGTCGAAGCAACGGTGGTCACCAAAGCACGACAACATTCTTTGGTATTCAAAAGATCCCGAAAACTTCACGTTCAACCTTGATGCAAGTGACCGGATTGCATACATGGCCCCCAGTCTCGTTGGTGCAGAAAAGGTAGAGCGCGGTAAGACCCCCACCGATGTTTGGTGGAACACTATTGTTCCCACCAACGGACGCGAGAAAACCGGATACGCCACACAGAAACCCTTAGGCGTCGTTGAACGCATCGTCCTTGTTCATTCCAATCCTGGTGACATCTGCTTAGACTGCTTTGCTGGGAGTGGAACCTTGGGAGAGGCAGCCGCCAAGAACGGAAGAAACTTCATTTTGATTGACAGCAACCCTGATGCAGTTCTCGTCATGGAACACCGGTTGTCTCGATACAATTGGACCCAAGAGACTACTATGTTAGCCAAGGAGTCAACAAAACATGAGCTTCAAGACGCTTGAGACCCTTTCTCATGACATTGCAGGTCATTATCCGGACGCGATCCAAGAGGATCAGGCTTGGGTCGGCAGCCCTTTCAATTGGATGAGAGCCCTTCCTCCCGGAAGAAAGGGCGCAATTGGTCGAAAGTTAGCCAGCGGGCTGCTGAGAAAAGATGGTTTTTTGACCTCGAAAAAGCGAAACCTGATCCAGGTAAATGGGGCTTCCATATCCGTTAAAACATCTTTCATGTGGGGTGCGGGAGTGATTAAGTTCCAGAACATTCGGAACAGCGACTTTGATTTCCTGCTCTGCTTGGGTATATACCCGAATGCGTCTTTTGGTTGGGTCATTCCAAAAATGGAAATATGGGACAACGGCGTTCTTCAAGAGCGCACAGGGATCAGAGGTCAGCATGGCGGGATCGGCGCTGACGACGCCTGGATTGGAATTGACCCCGACCACGTCCCCGATTGGGTCATGCCGTATGGTGGAACCACCGACGCGATGTTGAAGGTGGCACACCAAAGCTTTCTATAGAGGTTGGTACAGCCAAAGCCTTCATTGCCCACCAAAGATAGGCGAGAGGTAGCTTGAGGTAATAAGCCTGTTGAGAAGATAGCGGACCATCGTCACTTGCAATCGCCTTCCGCTAACCTCCATCGCTAACAAGTCGTTTTGAAGCCCCACCACCAACCCCGCCCCGTTCTCCCTCGCCATCCCGGCCCTCCCCGCCAAACGCGCTAAACTTAAACCCAGCGTGATCCCAGCGGCGACAGTACCGGCGACCCTCCCTGAACAAGCGACCGCCCGCGCCGCCACCGGCCCGACCCTCCTCGCCGACTACGCCACCCTCTTCAAGCTCCGTGTCTCCACCATGGTCGTCATCACCGCCGGAGCCGGTTTCTATCTAGGCTCGCTCCGCAGCGGCATCTCGCCCTTCCACGCCGGCCTGCCGCAAGCCCTGCTCGGCATCGCCGTCGTCACCGCCGGATCGTCCGTCCTCAACCAGGCCCTCGAGCGCAAGACCGACGCCCTCATGCGCCGCACCGCCGCCCGCCCCATGGCCGCCGGACGTATCGGCCTCGCTCACGGCCTCAGCCTCGGATTCGCCGCCGTCTTCCTCGGCTCCCTCTATCTCGCCTGGGCCACCAACCCGCTCACCGGCACCCTCACCCTGCTCACCGCCATCGGCTACGTCGCCATCTACACGCCGCTCAAGCGCTTCACCACACTCAACACGTTCATCGGCGCCTTCCCCGGTGCGCTCCCGCCGCTCATCGGCTGGACCGCCGTCCGCGGCCTCATCGAGTGGCCCGCCGTCGCTCTCTTCGCTATCCTCTTCGTCTGGCAGTTCCCCCACTTCATGGCCATCGGCTGGATGTACCGCGACGACTACGCCCGCGCTGGCATCCGTCTCACCCCCACCCTGCCCAACACCGCCTACGCCGCCCGTTCCACCGTCGTCCAGGCCCTCTTCTACGCCGTGTTGATGATTCCCGTCAGCCTCTGGCCCGTACAGCTCGGCGTCACTGGCATCCCCTATGCCATCGCTGCCACGCTCCTCGGCCTCGGCTATCTGGCGTACACCATTCGCTTCGCCCGCATCGTCCGCCAGCCCACCGGCCCGGACGCCCGCAACCTCCTTCGCGCCTCCGTCCTCTACCTCCCGCTTCTATTAGCCGCCATGATGCTTGACGCCCAAGGACGCCTGCTCTTCTAAATGCCCACGCTCACCGCCCCATCCGCCAACCTCCGCACCCCGCCCGCCGTGATCGCGACCATCCTCGTCGTCTCCGCGCTGGCCAGCGCGCTCATCTGCTATCTCGTCTACTTTCATGCCCCCACGGACATCTCGGGCACCCATCTCCGCTCACTGCCTCTCCTCAACGCCGTCCTCAACGCCCTCTCCACCGTCGCCCTTCTTGTCGGCTACACTTTCATCCGTTCGCGGCAGATCACACGTCATCGCGCCGCTATGTTCACGGCCTTCTTCTTCTCGTCGATCTTCCTCGTCTCCTATCTGCTCAACTTCACTCTCCACGGCGAGACCCACTTCAATCGCCTCTCCGCCTGGTGGCCCTTCTACTGGAAACTCCTCGCCACCCACATCCTCTGCTCAGTCATAGCTTTGCCTTTGATCCTGATAACTTTCTTCTTATCCCTCACCGGCCGCTTCCCCGCCCACCGCAAGCTCGCCCGCTACACCTTCCCCATCTGGCTCTACGTCTCGGTTACTGGAGTCATCGTGTACATCATGCAGGCGGCCATCCGCTGATGCCGCTCCAACAAGACACCAAACAACTCCTCCGCACCGGACTCTACATCTTCGGCACCGGGCTCGTCTCGGTCGCCCTGATGTTCTGGGTCTTCGGCGGGGTCGGCAAGCAAGGCCCGCACACGAACGGCGGCTGGCTCGTGCTGATGATCGCCATGGGCTGCCTCCCCACCGGCGTCCTGACCCTGACCCTCGCACTGCTCAAGCTCGCGGGCGACCTTCGCCGCCGCTAGCGGCGTTGCTTTCCGTTGCCCTTCTGTTGTCATTCCCGTAGGAATCTGCGTTTACACCCCCACCACGGATACCGCGGCCCCACGTTCACCACAGTTTCATCGCGGCTAAGGGGGCACTCCTCTCCCCGGCAGACCTGCCATCCGCCCAAGATTCTGTCCCCTAAACCTTGTCAAGCCCCCTCCACGCCCCAAATCCCTATATCTTCTTCATTCCAAACCAAATAAAAAATGTCCAAAACATGTTCATCAGTTATGTCCAACCTGCTATTCTTGAATTAGATCGAAAGGCCCGGCTTTCCGCCGGGCCTTTCGCTGTTAACCACTTCGTACCGGGTGTACCCAAGTACGCCTCTAACTCTTTTCAAATCAACACTTCGTACTTTAAGTACCGGGTGGGGGTACCCGGCTAAGATGGAACACAACCTTTGGAACGGTTGGCGTATACCTGACCCTAGTTGGCCAAGCCCGCCTTCGCCGTAAGACCTAAACTTCGCGATGAGCCGCCCACGGACACCGTATACTCCCCCGGCAGCCACTCCCAGCCATCCTTCGCCATGTTGTAGCTTGCGAGTGCCAGAGCCTCCATCGGCACGGTGACGCTCTTCTTCTCGCCGGGAGCGAGTGCCACCCGCTCCCACCCCGCCAGCCGACGGAACTTCTCCCCCGCGGCGCTCGGCAGCTGCACATAGACTTCGGCGATCTCCGTGCCCGCCCGCTTGCCCGTATTCGTTACCGTGAAGGTAACCGTACGCGCCACCGCATCCACCGTCAGCCCGCTGTACTTATACGTCGTATACGAGAGTCCATACCCAAACGGAAACAGCGGCTCCTTGCCTTCCGAATCGAACCACTTATACCCAAACCGCACGCCTTCGGTATAGTCGGCCGGAAAGCTCGTCTCCTGCTGTGCCTTGGTCCAATGCTCCGGCAGCCCCGCGTCGCCCTTCGACGAATCGATCCCAAACACATCCTTGTGCGGCAGGTCCGCCTCCGTCTTGACGAACGTGATGGGCAGCTTCGCCGAGAAGTTCACCGTGCCGAACAGCAGGTTGGCGATGGCCTGTCCGCCCCCAATGCCCGGATACCACGCCTCCACCACGCCCGCTACCCGCCCGAGCCACGGCATCGACACAGGATTGCCCGTCACCAGCACCACCACCGTGCGCGGGTTCGCCGTCGCCACCGCCGCGATCAGCGCGTCCTGCTTGTTGGGCAAAGCTAGCGTCACCGAGTCGCCGCCCTCGCTCATATACTGATCGGCAAACACCACCGCCACATCCGAAGCCTTCGCTAGCGCCGCCGCTGAAGCCAAATCCGTTCCCGCGTCATACTTCACCGTAGCCCCGCCCGCGTGCTCCCTGATGTACCGCAGCGGCGAGCTCTGGAAGTACACCGCCCGTCCCCATTGCGTCCGCTGGCCTGGATACACCGCGTCCCCTCCGGGAGCGTCCACCTGAGCCGACCCGCCCCCTGACATGATGCCCACATCCGCATGGGCACCGATCACGGCTATGGACTTCAACCCGGCCGAAAGCGGCAGTACGTCGCGCTCATTCTTCAGCAGCACGATGCTCTCTTCCGCGATGTGCTGCGCGTCGTCCCGCCCCTTGAACGGATCGACGACCATGCGCGGCATCGACGGATGGTCGAACGCCCCCGCCGCAATCATGCTTCGCAGCAGGCGATGCACCATGTCGTCCAGCCGCGCTGGCGGCACCGTGCCTGCCTCGACCGCCCGCTTTAGCGGCTGGCCGAAGTACTCCTCGCCCGGCATCTGCATATCGAGGCCAGCATTGGCGGCCTTCACGGTCGAGTGCGTCGCCTCCCAGTCCGACACCACAAACCCTGGATACTTCCAGTTGCCCTTCAGCACATGGTTCAGCAGCCAGTCGTTCTCGCACGTCCAGTCGCCTTCGAACTTGTTGTAGGAGCACATCACCGACGCTGGATGGCCGATCCTGATCCCGATCTCAAACGCCAACAGATCGCTCTCATACGCCGCCTTTCGATCCAGATGCACATCGACGATCGTCCGCCCCGTCTCCTGATCGTTGAACGCATAGTGCTTGATGTCGCCCATGACGTTGTTCTGCTGCACGCCCATAATCAGGTGTCCGACCGTCACCCCGGCCAGCACCGGGTCTTCGCCCGGATACTCGAACAGCCGCCCATTGCGTGGGTCGCGCGCCAGATCCACGCCGCCGCCGATCGACTGGTTATACCCTTGCGCCCGCAGCTCGCGGCCGATGACGTCGCCGTACAGATGAGCGGCGTCTGGGTCCCAGCTCGCCGCCGCGCCCAGCACCGATGGCAGCAGCGTCGCATACCGGCTCTGCGGCGCGGCCATCCGCACGCCTACTGCCGAATCCGCCTGCTGCAAATCCGGAATCCCCAGCCGCGGCACTCCAAGCACCTGCCCCGCTCCGCCATTGTTGCTCGCGGGCACTGGATCGCCTTCGCGCAGCGGTCCCCACCCAATCCCGTGCACCAGCTGGATCTTCTCGTCAAGGGTCAGTTCCTTCACCAGCAGGTCCGCCCGCTCATCCGGCGACAACGCCGTATTCATCCATGGCCCTGTCACTTTCGCTAGACGCGGCGGACGTTGGGCTGATGACGACAGGATCATGGAAACAAAGACAGCTAAGACAGCGGTAAATCGAACCTTCATAGATTTCTCCAGTTGTTAGTAGTTCCGCAGCGAAGAGGAGGTATCTGCCACGGGGCTAGATTTGCACCCCTCGCCGAACACCTCAAGTACGCGCTGTCCCGCCCTATTGCACGCTTTCGTTACCGTACCCGTCAAACTTTAAGGCCGCCGGTTAGGGAGCTTACTTTGGCTACGCCTTGTTTGGCGCACCAGCTGCGTAGGCCGTTGGCGATGTTTTGGACGGCGCGGGGGTCGGCGTAGCTGGCAGTGCCTACCTGGACGGCGGTGGCCCCGGCCAGAAGAAACTCGACGGCGTCTTCGGCGCGGGAGATGCCGCCGAGGCCGACGATGGGGATGCGGACGGCGCGGGCGGCCTCGTAGACCATGCGGAGGGCAATGGGCTTGATGGCCGGGCCGGAGAGGCCGCCGGTGGTGTTGGCGAGGCGCGGGCGGCGGGTGTCAATGTCGATGGAGAGGGCGAGGAAGGTGTTGACGAGCGAGAGGGCGTCGGCTCCCGCTCCGGCAGCCACTGTGGCCATGTAGGGGATGCTGGTGACGTTCGGGGAGAGCTTGACGATCAGGGGACGCTTGGCGCGGGCTTTGCAGGCGGAGACGAGGTCGCCGAGCAGGGCGGGGTCGGTGCCGAAGACCATGCCGCCGTGGGCGGTGTTGGGGCAGGAGGCATTGAGCTCGTAGAGGGCGATGTCGGAGGCGTCGTTGAGGATG
Organism: Acidobacteriaceae bacterium; assembly: GCA_965277085.1. Taxonomy (GTDB): domain Bacteria; phylum Acidobacteriota; class Terriglobia; order Terriglobales; family Acidobacteriaceae; genus Edaphobacter. Next base: position 2,118,165 of record OZ255708.1, on the reverse strand, counting down.
TCGATGACGGCGACGCAATCGGCGATGGTGAAGCCGAAGATGTTGGCTATGGTGAGCGCGCCGGGGATGGTGCGAAGGCGTGGGAGTTTTTCATCCACGAAGGCGCGGGCGCCCATGTTCTGGAGGCCGATGGCGTTGAGCATCCCCGCCGCCGTCTCCACAATTCTTGGGGCGGCGTTGCCGGGCATAGGTTCGCGGGAAAGGCCTTTGGTGACGAAGCCGCCGATGCGGGTGAAGTCGACAATGTCCTCGAACTCGACGCCGTAGCCCCAGGTGCCGCTTGCGGCGAGAACGGGGGAGGCGAGCGGGACGCCGCAGAGGTGCACGCGCATATCGGGGGTGGTCATGGTTGGAATCAGTGTAGAGGGTAGAGAACTGACATCAGGCAAGTTTGTGAGCGATCTGGTCTTCAAGGATTTCGGCAACGGTGAGCGGGATGATCATGCGGCCGGACTTCCGAAAGAAGCTGGAGATTTCCGATAAAGCGTCGGAGGTAAACGCAAAGGAGACGAAAAAGCCTTTGGTACGGTCTTCGCGTGTCATGACGGCTTCAAACGCATCGATGTCCGGACGTCCGGCTTTATCCTTCTGTTTCACCTGGATGGGATACCACTGATCCATAAAGTCGAAGCCATCTTTGACTTTCGCGGGTGTTGCCGAGGCGGGGAAGATGCGCCCGTCGATGCCCATGTCGCCGACCTTGGCCTTGTTGCCGATGCCACCGAGCGCGATCACTGCCCAGTTCTCGAATTCGAACGGAGGGATACGTCGCAGTTCAGCCTCACTGCGCGGCAGATCGCGAACAATGAAACCTTTCCCAGCCTTCCACTGCTTTTCGTTTTCGGGCAGCCGGCAGACTTCACGGAGGCGGCTCGCCATGACGCGGCAGGCCGTGGGGGAGATGTCGATGCCGATCCACTGACGGTTGAGCTGCTGGGCGGAGACGAGCGCGGTGCCGCAGCCGCAGAAGGCGTCGAGGACAACGGCACCCTCATTACTGCTGGATTTGATGATGCGGTTGAGCAGTGCTAGCGGCTTCTGCGTCGGGTAGCCGAGGCGCTCCGGGGCGAGATTGTGCAGGGGCGGGATGTCGTCCCACACGCTCTGAAGCGGCACGCCTTGCTGCTGGTCGGCGTAACGCTTGAATCTAGGAACTCCGTCGCTTCTTTTAGGCCAATGGATCAAACCTGCTTGATCCAAGGCGTCCAGCTTCTGCTGTACGGTTGCTTCTTCCATACTGGCAAGGCACTGTGGACCTCCGGGGATGGCCCAATGCCGTCGCTTGGCGGAAACATCGATCCCACGCCAAGGCTTGCCGCTGTCCCCGTTGCGCAGGCCGTCGCCGGTGAGATCGGAGCGGGTCCAACGGCGGCCATCCTCGTCACAATGGGTGTAAAACTCGCTGAGGTAGCGTTGGTCGAAAGGCTGAAGCTGCGGATTCCACGTCCATTTCGCGCCACCTGTGTAGAAAAAGAGACTGTCATGAACAATCCCGTACCGGTTTGCCGAACTGTGGGCGCTGGTCCTCTTCCAGATGATTTCGTTCTGAAACTGGTTCTCACCGAAGATCTGGTCGAGCATAATCTTGACGTAGTGGCTGGCGTGCCAATCGCAATGGTAGTAGAAGCTGCCGGTCTTCTTGAGCACACGGGCCAGCTCGACGCACCGTGGCCGCATGTAGTCGATGTAGGCGCGGGTGGATTCATGCCGATCCTCAAACGCGCGTTTCTCCTTGGTCTCGCCCCAGAAGACCTCATAATTGCGATTTGAGTTGAACGGTGGGTCGATGTAGATGAGGTCCACGCATTCGCTGGCAAGCCGTCGCAGTTGATCCAGGCAGTCGCCGCAATGGATGATTCTCGTGTCGGCTGCGGCGGAGGATGGCATGATCGTATCTGCCAGATTATAGCCCGTATATGTGTGAAGCTCAGCGCTTGCTGATTGATCGAGCATCAAGTTACTTTGCGGGTTTCAGCGCCTCCGTGAGGACGTGACCCACGCTGGCTGACGGTTGGTTGACGCGCAGGAGCGAGGCGAAGGTCGCGGCGATGTCGACCGGGGCGACGCGGTCGTGGTAGGTGCCGGGGGCGAAGGGCGCGCCGAAGAAGGCCAGGGGCACATGGCGGTCGTAGGAGTAGGGGCTGAAATGGTTGGTCCCGGTGGCGTAGGAGAGCTGGTACATGCCGTTGGTCATCATGACGTACCAGCCGCCGTTGGGGGAGTAGCTGTGAAGGATGAGGCGGCCCTCTTCGGTGGCGGGGAGCTGGCCGGCGGCCATCTGGACGCGGGTGTAGACGCGGCGGATCGATGGGCGTTGGGGGAGGCGCGTTTGGCTGACACCTTCGGGCGCGGGCGGCAGGACGGATTCGAGGGCGACGGGAAGGAGGTCGGCGACGGCTTGTTCTGCTTCGGCCTCGGGAATTTTGAGGGTGGTGAAGGGACGGGGGTCGAGCTGGATGTAGGGGAGTTCGCCGCCGAGGATGAAGTTGGTGAACTCTTTTGGGGCGTAGCGGCGGTTGAGATCGGTGTTGAGCGCCGCGATCATCTGCGGGCTGCTAAAGGTGGCGGCGGGGATGCCGAGCTTGGCGGCGCTGGCGGGAACGGGGGCGATGCCGTGGTCGCCGGTGAGCGAGACCCAGACGTTCGCGAGGCCGATGGTGTGGTCGAGATCGGTGAAGAAGGTGTTGAGGCTCCTGTCGACGGCGTCGATCATGGCGCGCTGCTCGGGAGCGTCAGGGCCGACCTTGTGACCGAGGATGTCGGTCGAGGAGATGGAGATCGTGAGGACGTCTGTCGTGGCATGGGTGCCGAGCTGCTCGCCGGCGATGAGGGCGCGGGCAAAGTCGAGCAGATAGGTGACGGAGGCGGGCGACGCGCCGACATCGTCGTAGAAGTGGCCGGGGCGGCCGCGCGCTTCGGCGAGGGCCTGAGCGCTGCGGGGACCGGCGTTGAAGGCGGCGGCCCAGGGGGGAAGCTGCGCGGTCCAATAGGTGGAGGTGACGAACTTGCCGGAGGCGTGGTCGAGCCAAAAGGCGGCGTTCGAGGCGTGGCCGGAGGTGAGGATCGCCGCGCGGTCTTTCAGCGACACGCCGAAGAGCTTGGACTTGCCGCCCGTCGCCAGCACGACTTCGTCCCCTAAGGTAGAGGCGAGGAGATTGCGGGGCGAGGCTCCGGGGTCTTTCGAGTCGGGGTCGCCGACGATGGCGTAGCGCTCGTCTTCGACGGAGGAGATGGGGTGCTTGGTCGAGCGGGCGAGGTCCCACCATTCGTTGAGCGAGATGCCGTGGCCGTCGGTGTAGGCCCCGGTGCCGATGGTGGAGTGGCCGGGCGCGGTCATGGTGTTGGCGTAGTCGTAGTAGCAGTCGGTGAAGTAGGCCCCGCGCTGAAGGAAGAGGTTGAAGCCATTGGGCGCGGTAAAGTCGGCGCGGAAGCGGTCGAGATAGTCGCCGCGGAACTGGTCGACGACGAGCAGGATGACCAGCTTGGGGTGGGCGTCGTAGGCCTGGGCGCGGGCGGGCGCTGCGGGGAGAGCGAGGAAGAGGGTGAGGAGGAGGGCTTGCGGGCGCATGGGACTAGCGTACATGGAGTGCGTTGCGTGACGGCGAAGAGGATGTGGCCGTAAATTGGAGAGTGGGCGAGCAGAACATCTTATTTTGGTTCGGGGTGCAGGATGAGCATTGGCCCGGAATCCTTCCAAATGCGACTTGTCGTTACACGACGCTCCGGTTCGCAGCAGAGTTTGGACGTCAATGCCCGTCTCAGATTGTGAGGCGCTCCTCCAGCTGCTCTAAGATTTGTCCCATAGATCAAACCTGCTGGTAATCTGCTCTAATGTTGTTCTGATAAAATGGCATATCCTTATGGCGCTTCGAATACTCAGCGGGTTATTGAGCGTGCTCTTTCTCTATTTGGGGAGCCTTGTGTATGAAGACGAGCATCGAGCCCTAAACAGCAGAATCGAAACATTGTGGCTGCGCCTCAGCTATCTACACGAGCACTCGCGCGGCCATGAGCTGCGAGTGATAGAGAGAATCTCCGTAATCTACTCTTCACTTCTGACTGCCATCTTTGGCAAGAAGCTTGTCACAATGCGAAGTATCGCTTCGTCAATGGTAATCAGCGTCGGAAGCACCGCTTTCCTCGCCTTACTCTCAGCGGCAACAGCAGCGCATCGTTCACCATTTAAGGAGGTTTGCCTACTTGCAATTGGACTGGCAAGTGCTTGCCTTACTGTTTTAGGAGTTTTCCTTTGTAGAAAACATTGGCTTGCTGTTGTGTTAATGTCGACCACGCCGATACCTATCTTTATATTATACATCTATGCCTTCAAAGCGAGCCTTCATGTTAGCACTTTTAATTGGGACAGTAGAAACACTTGGATTGGTATCTTAGTATTGCTGGTTTCGTCTTATCTGTCGGTCATACTTTCTGGTTTGTGTGATCTAACCAGTGTCGGCATGGTTCAAGCAATTTCTCGTGCTGTTCTGAGCAGGAATAAAACTTTTCATTGGATCGCAGCTACACTGTCGTGTCTCGCAGTGATTGGGGTTACGTTTGGCTTACCCGTGCTGATCTCTCGTATGTGGCTCACTCGTATGTACATCAGGCACACCGGCAGTGCTCATTTCGCACAGATTGCAGCCGGTGTGGCGGAGCTCACATTGATCGTCATGGAAATGTTCAATCTCGATTTGTTCTTCTTTGCAGGTGTGCTGTTGTTTGGTGCAATACTGATACTCGTTCATCACATCCTCTGGCCCCCCCTACTGCGCGGCCTCTATCTCGTGCAGGATACAGGAATCCTCAACAAACGCACTCTGCTGCTCACGATGTTCATTACGTTCGCCGCTGCTGCGATTTGGCATCCCGAGTCGATTGTGAAGATCATCGAAAAGCAGATTGGCATAGAAGAACTGGCGGCTCCGGCGAGACCTTCTCAAATCAGCCACCCGTAAGATACAGGTCGGGTAGAAAAGCGAAATGGCTCTGAGCAGTTAGAAAGAGGTGAACTCCGAGGCTCTTGTGGTGTAATCTGGGAACTGCCGGCCAGAGATTCTCCCCTCGTTGATTGTGTGGTAAGGAGCTAAGAAACTCCTTTCGGTGAGCGTGGACGAATCGCGAGCTTGCCTCAGCTCGCTCCGCTTGCGTGTTCAAATCGAGCACCCCTCCGCCCGGTGCTAGGATTCCTGCATGGTGCAGAAGCGTGCCGTCAAGCCCCGGAAGACCCCCGCGAAGAAGCGTATCGCCGCCGATAAGACGGCCATGGCCGCCGCCGAAGAGACGAAGCTGGAGCTGCCGAGCCGGGAGCTGGTGATCCTGACGGGGATGTCGGGGTCGGGGAAGCTGTCGGCGTTGAAGGCGTTTGAGGATTTGGGGTACTACTCGGTCGACAACTTGCCGCTGGAGCTGATTCCGCAGTTTGCGGAGCTGGTGCGCGGGTCGGCGGAGATCGAGCGCGCGGCGCTGGTGGTGGATGTGCGCGAGGGTATCCGGCTGGACCAGTTTCCGCGCATTCTGAAGAAGGTGCGGGCGGTGATTCCGACGCGCGTGGTGTACCTGGAGGCGGAGGAGGCGGCGCTGATCCGGCGGTTTTCGGAGACGCGGCGGCCGCATCCGCTGGGGCGCGGGGAGATGGTGGTGGAGTCCATCCGGGCGGAGCGCAAGCGGCTGGACCCGGTGCGGAACGTGGCGGACATCCTGCTGGATACGACGCGGTTCAACGTCCACGAGCTGCGGGCGCACATCAACGCGCAGTTTGAGCGGCGGAGTTCGGACCGGGATGACCGTAATCTGACGATCTCGTCGAGCAGCTTTGGGTTTAAGAATGGCGTGCCGGCTGACGCGGATTTGGTGTTCGATGTGCGGTTTCTGCCAAATCCGCACTTTATCCCCGAGTTTCGGAAGCTGACGGGGCGCAACCCGAAAGTGGCGAAGTATGTCAGGCAGTTTCCGCAGACGGGGGAGTTTCTGGACAAGACGGCGGAGATGTTGGACTTTCTGCTGCCGCATTACATCAAGGAAGGCAAGAGCTACCTGACGGTGGCGTTTGGGTGTACGGGGGGGCAGCACCGGTCGGTGTTTATCGCGGAAGAGATGAAGAAGCGGCTGGGGGCAATGGGGTACCGGGTGAAGACGGCGCACCGGGACATGCCGCGGTAGAGGGCAGGAACTCCTTTCGGAATTATTCTTTTAGGCGTCGTCGCCACGGAGTGGTGCTCCGCAGCCCGCGCGGATGAGTGTGCGCGGAGAACGGAGTTGCGCCGTAGAATCGGTGCAATGGGACTCGGGCGGACGGGTGGAACGTGAGGCGGGTTTGGCGATTGCTGCTCTATGTGCGGCCATATGCGCTGTACTCGCTCGCCTCCGTGTTGTTGATGGCGATGGTGGGGGCGATGGCGGCCTTTCGGCTGCTGTTGGTGAAGCCGATCTTCGACCAGGTGTTGAACCCGGATTCGCCGTACAGCGATGTGTTGATCTTCCATCTGCCGCATCTGAAGCGAGCGTTGAACCTGCATTTTCTGGTGCCAAGCCACTTTCATAACGCGTGGAACGTGGTGGCGTATGCGCTGGTGCTGTCGGCGGTCATCAAGTCTGTTTGCGATTACCTAGGGACGTATCTGGTGAACTATGCCGGGTTTGGGATGATTACGGACCTGCGAAACGACTTGTACGACGCGGTGCTGCGGCGGTCGGTGAGCTTTTTTCAGCGGCATACGACGGGGACGCTGTTGTCGACATTGATCAACGACATCGAACGGGTGCAGACAGCGATGTCGAGCGTGCTGGGGGAGTTTCTGCAGCAGTTCTTTACGCTCGTATTCGTGGTCGGCGCAGTGGTCATCCTGGGGGGCAAGCTGGCGTGGGTGCTGCTGTTATTTATCCCGGTGGTGATCTCGTCGGCGCGGCGGATCGGGCGGAGCGTCCGGACGACGACGCGGACGGGGCAGGACAAGCTGGCCGAAATCCAGAACATCCTGCACGAGACGATCACGGGCAATGGGATCGTTAAGGCATTCGGGATGGAGTTGTGGGAGATGCAGCGGTTCCGTCGGGCGGCGGGACGGCTGTTCCGGGCGAACCTGCGGTCGGTGTCCGTGCAGGCCATCTCGTCGCCGCTGATGGACGCGGTAGGGTCGATCGCGATTGCGCTGCTGCTGTTTGTGGGGCGGCGGCAGATCGTGGCGCACCACATGAAGACGGGCGACTTTATAGCATTTTTGTTTGCGACGTTCTCCTTGTACGATCCAGTGCGGAAGTTTGCGTTGTTCTACAACAGCTTTCAGCAGGCGCTAGGGGCAAGCGAAGAGATCTTCAAGTTTATGGACGCGCAGGACGACGTGCGGGAGCGGAAGCGAGCGGTTACCCTGAAAGGGTTTTCAGACAGCATCAAGTTTGAAGGGGTGGGATTCTCGTACTCAACGGATGAGGGGCCGCGGCTGGTGCTGGACGGGATCGATCTGGAGGTGAAGCGCGGGGAGGTAATCGCGTTTGTAGGGCCCAGCGGGGCGGGCAAGTCGACGCTGGTCAATCTGCTGCCGCGGTTCTTCGACGTGAACGCCGGGCGGATAACGTTGGACGGGCACGATCTACGCGAGGTGACGATCGCCAGCCTACGGGCGCAGATCGGCAAAGTGACGCAAGAGACGATCCTGTTCAACGACACGGTGCGGAACAACATCGCATATGGGCGGCCCGACGTCCCGATGGCGCGGGTGGAGGCGGCGGCAAAGATGGCGCTGGCGCACGACTTCATTCTCCAGATGCCCGATGGGTACAAAACGGTGATCGGCGAGAAAGGCGCGCGGCTTTCGGGCGGCGAGCGGCAGCGGCTGGCGATTGCGCGGGCAATCCTGAAGAACGCGCCAATTCTGGTGCTGGACGAGGCCACTTCCGCTCTCGATACGGAAAGCGAGCGCTATGTGCAGGCGGCGTTGGCGAATCTGATGCAGGGGCGGACCGTGTTCGTGATCGCGCACCGGTTGTCTACGGTGCGGCGGGCTACACGGATTGCGGTGATCGAGACAGGACGGATTGTGGAGATGGGGACACACGAAGAGCTGCTGGCGCTGGATGGGAGCTATCGACGGCTGTATACGATGCAGTTTGCTGACGACGATCGGCTGGAGGGTGTCGCTTGATCTATTCAATGACGGGCTTTGCGAGCGTAGAGGGTGATGGTGTCTCATTGACGATCAAGGGGGTGAATCATCGGTTTCTGGATCTATCGCTGCGGTTGCCACCAGGGTGCGACGGGGTGGAGGCCGCAATCCGGCGGGCGGTGAAGGAGCGTGTGCGACGGGGCCATGTGGATGTGACGGTGCAGATGGTCCGGCGGGAGGCGGTCGCGGCGGGGCTGGAGGTGAACCGGGAGCTCTTGACAGGGCATCTCCAGGCGTTCAAGGAGGCGGCGGAGGCTTGCGGTGTGGTGGGAGCAGAACCGGATGTGAATGCGCTGCTGCGGGTGCCGGGAATGTTGCGAACCGCTATGGTTTCGGTTGCGGAGCATTGCGGGGACGAGGTGTTGAGCTTGCTGCCTGAGTTGTTGGAGCGGTTCGATGCTGCACGGGCTTTGGAAGGTTCGGCGCTGGCTGAAGAGTTGAGAGCGGGAATGGGAAGGCTCGCAAGGTTGACGGCCGAGGCTCGGGAACTGTGCGCGGGAGTAAGGGCGGCCTTGGTGGAGCGGCTGCGCGGGCGTATGGCGGAGGTGTTGTCAGGGGCCACGATCTCCGAGGAGCGGGTGTTGGCGGAGGCAGCGTTGCTGGCGGATCGCTCGGACGTGGAAGAGGAGCTGGTGCGCCTGGAGACGCATACGGCGAGGTTTGTGGTCATGCTCGATGAAGGAGGAGAGTTGGGGAAGCGGTTGGACTTCCTGCTACAGGAGCTGAACCGCGAGGCAAATACATTGCTTTCGAAGACGGCCGGAGCGGCGGGATTGCCGGTGACGGAACTGGGACTCGCGATGAAAGTCGAGATCGAGCGGGCCAAGGAGCAGGTTCAGAATTTAGAGTAAGCTTCGCAGCGAAGGCAAATCCAAGAAGCTTCGCGCAAAGAACATCCAAGCGTCCTCAGTATGTTCAGCTTGTCTCCGTCCCTAAAGAGTTCTGCGACTCAGTTGTCATGCCGTCTGTACTTCCACGCCTAGCGTGCGCCACCGCTACACTCAAGAGATGGCACGACGCGCCCCAGAGCCTCCACCGGACGAACTCGACATTCCCACCTGGCTCCGCCACCTTCCCAAGGCCGAGCTCCATCTCCATCTCGAAGGCTCCATCACTCCCGAGACCCTCGTCGCCCTTTCCCTCCGCAACGATCCCGTCCCGCTCACCCTTGAAGCCGCCCGCCAGCTCTACCTCTACCACGACTTCCCCAGCTTCCTCCTCTCCTTCAAGGCTGTCACGGAGCGCCTCCACACCCCCGCCGACTACGAGCTCATCACCTACGAGATGGTCCGCGCTCTTGCGCAACAGGGCGTCGTCCACGCCGAGGTCTACATCTCCTGGGGCATCCTCTATCGTTTCAACCGCCTCGACGTTGACGAGGTCACCCACTCCATCGAGCAAGGCCGCACCCGCGCCGAAGTCGACTTCGGAACTTCAGTCCTCTGGATCATCGACGCGGTGCGCCACTTTGGGGTGGAGGAAGCTGCCCGCGTCTTCCGCAAGGCCGCCGCCATGCGCATCCTCTATCCCAGCATCATTGGAATAGGCATCGGCGGTGATGAGGCAAGGGGGCCAGCCGCCCAATTCCGGGAACTCTACGCCGAGGCCCGAGACGCCGGTCTACGCCTCACCGCTCACGCTGGCGAGTCCGGCGGTCCCATCGACGGCCCAGCCAGTATTTGGGCTGCGCTCAATCTCGGAGCCGAACGCATCGGCCACGCCCTGGCCGCGGAGCACGACCCCGAACTCCTCGAAGAGCTCGCCCGCCGCCAGATCCCGCTTGAACTCAACATCACCAGCAACTTACGTACCGCGTGCTGCCCTTCGCTCGATGCCCACCCCGTCCGCCGCTACTTCGACATGGGCCTTATGGTCACCCTCAACTCCGACGATCCGCCCATGTTCGGCGCAACCCTGCTCGATGAGTACATCCTTGTGCAGCAGACCTTCGACTTCTCCCTCGACCAGATGCGCGAACTCGCCGCCAACTCCATCGAAGCGAGCTTTTTGCCGCCAACACGCAAACTCGCCCTGCTGCGCCAGATCGAACTCTACGGAACGTGACTCTCGAGATCTTGTCAATACCAACGCTCGCCGTTCCGCTCCCAAACTCGCCCGTAAATTCGTTGTAAATACGTATTTAGCGCTGTTCCCTTGTACCTCGAAATATGCGCATGAGTTTGGGCCGGTTCCATATAATGGAAGCAACAGACGAGTTTGCTGCCGGAAGTGCGGATTTTGCGTGGATGAGCGTAAAGGCAGTCAACAAGACGCTTCAGATAAAGTCTTCGAGCTGGACCTTAAATTCTAAACTCGCATTGTAGACTTTTACCTTTTTTTTCAAGACTTTAAGACTTTAATGTTTTTCAATACTTTGAGGCTTTGACAATTATCGTGGAGCCGGCACCATCACTGCGTTCGGGTCGATCTTCGGTATGCCGAAGTGTCCGCTAAGGTGCAGAAGGTCTAATGGCCGTAGATCGCCGGTGACCGAGATCACGTTCATGTCCCGCGACGCCCGGATCAGCACCACGATGTCGTCGATGTCGCCGCCGTTGAAGTGCAGCCACAGGTCGGTCGCCGCCGTCCGGGGCTGTGCCGTGCTTGCGGGGGTTTGGTTACCGTTCACCATATGCTTCCAGCCCGCCGCGTGGAACGTGTCGATAATCGACGCCATCACCTCCGGCGTGTAGAACGCTGGCTGCGGATAATGGTACGAATCGACCGAGATCCCGGTCAGCGCCGCCGCCGCCCGTCGCGCATCCATCCCGTTCGACTCCAGCAGGTTCTGCGCGATTTGCATCAGCGACCGGTCGAACGTAAAGCTCGTATGCGTTCCAGGCTGATCCGCCAAGGCACCCAAAGACTGCGCAATCCCCGGCGGCTGCTGGGCTAAAGCAGGAAGAGAAAGGCTGGCAAGGAGGGCTGTGCGGAAGAGGGCGCGAAGAGTCATGGGAGGTTCCCTGTTCCCTTTAGACACGGATTTCCCGCTAAGGTTTCACGCCGCCGCGACATTTCATACTTGTCTGTCATTCCGCCGCGGAGCAAAGATGCGTCGGGCAGCCGTTATCTTGGAGCGGGCGCGAAGTACCCTTTGTGTGCCCGTACGTGATACCGGGGGTCGGTTGCCTGAAGATAGATCGTCCGGAACGACCCATCGTTCTTGAAGTCCGCCGGGCGGTACTCGAGCGAATATTGGCTGCGGAGCTCCTCTTCGATGTTGTGGAAGCCAGTAGCCACATCCTCGATGCGCGTCGGGTAGAAGGCCTGCCCGCCCGTAGCCTCGGCGATCTCCCGCAGCACGTCGTCTCCCTTATCCTTGCTCGGGCTCACGTTGGTCGAGATGGCATAGACGATCGTCTCCGCCCGCTGGCACTCTTTGATTGCGTCGCTTTCGAGCGCACGGCTGTAGTTGTCGTCGCCGTCCGAGACCAGGATCAGCGCCTTCCGCACCGCGCCCGTCTCGCGCAGCGTCAGCATCTGATCGCGGCACGTCTTATACAGCGCATCGTAAAGCGCCGTGCCTCCGCCGGGTCGCAGCTTGCGGGTACCCTGGTTCAGCAGGTCGATATTGTTCGTATAACCCTGCGACACGTCCGTCTGCACGTCGAAGCCCTCGACAAACGCCCGGTCGTCCCGGTGCAGCACCTGAAGGAAGAACTCAATGGCCGAATCCTGTTCAAACTGAAACCGCTGCCGGATCGAGCTGCTGGTATCGAGCATGATCCCGACGCGCAGCGGAAGGTTCGTCTGCTGCGTAAACCGGATCACGGCGGCGGGCGGCTTGCCATCGTCCAGCAGGCCGAAGTTTTGCCGTTGCAAGCCCGTGATGAACCGCCCCTTCTTGTCCGTCACGGTAAAGATGAGATTGACTTCATTGGCCTGCACCTTGATCGTCGGCACCGGGACATTGCTCGACGGAGCTTCGGTCGAAGGAGCGGGTTGCTGCGGAGCCGGTGTTTGCAGCGCAGGAGCCGAAGTCTGGAGCGTTGCCGCATTGGAAGGAGCGGCGGCAGCAGGTGTTTGAGCGAACAGGGGCAGCGAGGCAACAGCGAATACGGCCAGAGAGAAGACGGGCTTGCGAAACAGAACGATCACCGGATGATTCTACGCAACTGGGCCTACACCTGTCCGCAGCGCCACGAGAAAGGCTTCCAGTTCCTCCGGCAGTCGAGCTTCCATCGCCAACTCCTTGCCCGTCTGCGGGTGCGTAAACGCCAGCCGCGCGGCGTGAAGAAAGTTCCGGTCGAGCTCCAGGCCGCCCTCTGCCGGACCGATATGCCGGGGCGCACCGTACAGCGTGTCCCCCACCACAGGATGCCCGATCGATTGCAGATGCACCCGTATTTGGTGCGTGCGGCCGGTCTCGATGCGCACCTCGACGAAGCTGAACGGGCCGAGGGGCGTCGCCAGCCGTTCCAGCACCCGGATGTGCGACACAGCCGACCGCCCATCCGCTCGCCGGGTCGTCATCCGTGTTCTGCGGTTCACGTCCCGGGCGATGGGCAACGTCACGGTCGTGTCGTCCTTGGCGATGTGCCCGTGCGCCAATGCGAGATACGTCTTGTGCACCTTGCGTTCGGAGAACATTGCCCCCAGCTTGCGATGGGTGCTGTCGTCCTTGGCAACAACGATGGCTCCGCTGGTCTGCTTGTCGAGCCGATGGACGATGCCCGGCCGCAGTTCGCCCGCCATCTCTGACAGCTTCGCCAGATGGAAGAGCAGAGCGTTGACCAGCGTGCCCCGGTTGCGCTCATCCTCTGTTGCACCAGCTCCCGCGTGGACCATCATCCCGGCGGGCTTGTTCACTACAGCTAGATACTGGTCCTCGAACAGAATCTCCAGCGTGATGTCTTCCGGCACGGCGTGGAGCGGCTCGGGGTGCGGTTCGCCCTCGATCTCCAGGGCCTCGCCGCCTTTCAGCTTTTGCTTGCCCCTGCCCGGCGCGCCGTCGACACGTACCTGGCCCGCGTCGATCAGCAGCTGCACCCGCGCCCGGCTGATGTCCGGAATAGCCTGAGCTAGATATTGATCCAGCCGGAGCCCCGCCGCAGCCGCATCGGCGGTGAAGCTTCGCACGCCGTCCTCAACCCGCGAGTCGTCCTCATCGTCAAGATCAAGGACCGGCACCGGAGCAGCTTCCGCCGGCTCAACTCCGCGCGTCGCCCGGTACTCCGCTCGAACGGAGTGGTGGCGCTGGCCTTTCGGCAACATATTCTTAGACGGCATCGGCGCTCCCTACCTTCTCGGCTGGCACGGCAATCGCCAGCGCCGCACCCGCCACAATCATCGCCAATCCAAGCCACTGCACAGGGTCGAGGATAGCAGCCTTGCCGAGGTCGGACGGCAGACGCAGGAGGTCGACCGCGAAGATGGCGGTGCCGCCTCCTCCGAGCCCAAGCGCGCACACCCGGCCGGGAGGCCGGAGGGCACGTATCGCCCGGAGCAGCATGCCGCACAACAAGGCAGCCACAATGGTTGCAAGCAGTTCTACCGGCCACACGCCGGAGCGGGAAGGCATCCCCTCGCGCGTGCCCTCCGCCCATCGCCCGAAACTGAGGAAGACCCACAGAAGAGCGGCACACGGAGCCAGCGCGTCCAGCAACCGAAGCACCGGCAGCCGCTTCCAGCGCAGATAAGCCGCAGCGAAGGCCGTCGTCAGCAGCAGACCGGTATCGTTCACCGCTGGTAAAGACAGCACCAGCAGTGGCTGTTGAAGAAAGAACCGGAAGCTCCCGGCGACCAGCAGCACTCTTGAGATGACCAGCGCCGCGATAGCAATCGCCACCAATGCGTCCCAAACCTTATCTGGATCGAGTCGAGCTAACCGGCCCGTCACCTGCGACAACGCCAAGGCACTCATCAGCCCCAAAGCCGCGCAGATGCCGTAGACCGGCAGATGAAGAGATCCAAGATGAAAGGAAGGACGCACTACGTATGCACCCGCACATAGTGAGAAGACAAAACCGACCCACTGGGCCGTGCAGCGAGGCGCTGGTGAACCCGTCTATAGACGGCGGGACCCGGCCGTGGCTCTTTAGGCTTTCCGGACTGGCGGACATAGCACACCGAGCCATGTATACGAGCTAGGTCCCTGTTCAATGAATATTGGTTCAACCAGCGTAATTCCCCACACCTGCTTTGCAGGCCGGTTTCTAGGTTGGATGCTAACCGGGACGGCTCGGATTGGCAAGTCAAGTTCTGCCGCAACCTAATTGGCGGCGGTCTGAATCGGCACCGCATTCGCCGCTTTGGCTTTGGCGACCAGCTTCTTCAACTTGCCCTCGACATCCGAACCTGAACCCATCATCTCTGCCGTCAACACCCCGTCGGCGTCGATGGTGAAGTAATGCGGGATGCTGTTGATGTCGAAGAGCGAGCTCAGGTTGTGGTCCGCGTCGCGATACTGCACCCAGTTCATCCCGTTTTTGGCGATGAACTCCTTCCACTTCGTCTCGTCCGCGTCCCAGCTGACGCTGATGATGACTAGCGGTTGTCCGGCGAACTGCTGAGCGATCTTCTTCATGCGCGGCAGCTCGGCGTTGCACGGTCCGCACCAGGTGGCCCAGAAGTCGATCAGCACCACGCGCCCGCCCATCTCGTCCAGATTGAACTTCGTTCCGTCGAGCGCCGTCACCACGAACGCCGGAGCCATCTTCGCCGTAGCCAGCGACGGGTTGACGGCAAAGTGCTGTATCCGCGTGTAGCTCGGGTCTTTAGGCGACATACAGCTTATGCACTCTTTGAACTGCCGCTGTGCGGGCTCCATTTCACCCAGCTTGGCGAGCACCCGGCCATCCAGATAGTGTGCCGTGCCGCTCTTCGGGTCGATAGCGATGGCCGCCTTGAAGGCGTCATCGGCGGCGTGAAGGTCTTCGGGCTTGCCTTTATCACCCGCCATGCGCCAGAACGCCGTCCCGCGATCGACCGCTACCGTGAACTTCGCCTTCGGCGTGGACGCCAACTCGTCGAGAGAGGTCACGGTCTTCAGCGCGTCCTTGTACGACTGGTAGGTCATCTGCGCGTCGAACAAAGCCTGGAGGCACTCCGCATCCTTGCCGCCCGCCACTTTGCTGGCCTTCTTGTAGGCGTCCATGGCGAAGGGAAACTGATGCGTGCGCATCATCTTCTTGCCTTCAGCCATGGCGTTGATGAACTTGGGATCGGCCTTGTAGGCGGCATCCTGTGCACGCAAAGAAGAAAACGAAAAGACAACGGTCAGCAGGCAGGCGGCAGAGAAGCGGCGCATCGGAGACTCCGGCAAGATGAAGCAGTCACAGCGCTTTCATCTTCCAACAAGCCACAGCGAAAGACAAGGAAATACTCAGCTTGCGCGTCGACTGCCCACCGGGTCGCTCAGCACCTCGTCCAGCATCCCGGAGAGGGTGCCCGCGCGCGAGCGAAGAGCCGTCTGCGAACTCTGCACGCTGCCGGTCAGGGCGTCGTAGCGAGTCCGCAGCATGGCTAGCTCGTCGGCGATGTTGAGTGCCGCTAGAACGGCCACGCGTAAGGAATCGACCGTGTTGCCGTTGGCCGACACCGCACGCATCTTCGCGTCAACCGTCTCGGCCAGCGTTTCGATATGCGCCGGATCAGTCCCGCGCAGATGGTAGACCTGGTCGTAGATCGAGACGTTGATGGATTGTGCGACTGCCTGTGACAAGTCTTCTCCTGGTGGTTAAAGCAGCTCGTCCATCTGGGTCAGCATCTTCTCGACGCGCCCGCGGATCTCGACGCGCTCGTCTTCGAGCGTCTTGAGCGAGACCATGGCCATCTCGGCAAACGCGGTCTGCTCGGCAAGCTGTTCGCGTACACGGGCCGTCTCGGCCTCGGCGGCGTAACGCCCTTCCCGCTCACGACGGACGATCTCGACCGCCCGCAGAACCTTCTCTTCGAGCGCTTGGAACTCATCCACACTGATTGCGGCGGGGCTAACGGCTGTGCTCATACCCGCAAGTATAGAAGGCGGCGACGTGGATTTCCTGGTACGCAATCGAGGGAGGAACCAGCGTAGATGCGGGCCTCTACGCTGGCTCCTTCCCTTGCGTTACCGCCGACTCGGGCGCGCGAATCGTTCCACCTAAGCCGGTGAGCGCGGAGATGATCGCCGACCACCAGCCGGTCAGCTCCTCTTCGGTGAGCGTGCGCTCGTGGGACTGGAAGACGCAGCGCAGCAGCAGAGCGTACGACCCGGCGGGGACGGAGCGGCCCTTAGGGTCACGGAAGATCTCGACCGGTGCCAGCTTGACCAGCGCGGCAATGTTGAGGGAGCGGATCACCGTCTCTACACCTTGCCATGTCGTTGTGTCCGGGAACGTGAAGGAGAAGTCACGCTCGACGGCCTGGAAGCGCGACAGCTCCCGCGCCATGGCGGTGCGTAGCGGCAGCGTATAGAGGGCGTCGAGAGCGATTTCAGCGAGAAACACCGGTTGGCGGAGCTTGCGCTGGCCTGTTTGCGTGGCGGAGAGTTCGCCGAACGACGTAATGGATGTGCCGCCAAGTGACGCGGACGCGCATCGTCCGGGCTGGAGCCATGTTTTCGCGCCGGGCGTAAAGCATAGTGTTTCGCCGCGCGTGTCAAAGAGCGAGACCAGTGAGTCGACTGCACCTTTGAGCTCATAGAACAGCGCGTCGGCGCTCTTGTACAGGGCCGTCGCGGGCACGGCGCCGGTCAAGCCCAGCGTGAGGCTGGCTGCCTCTTCGACCGCTTCAGTCGAGCCGGTAAAGATCTGCCCTTGCTCAAACAATCGCACCTCGCGCACATCGCGGTTCAGGTTATGGCTCAGCATGGTCAGCATTCCCGGCACGAGGGAGGGCCGTAGCAGCGTGGCCTCTTCAGAGAGCGGGTTTTCCATGGCGACCATGCCTTTACCTGCCGCGCCGAAGAGCTCGCCGTCCGCTTGCGAGGCGAAGGTGCTGGAGATGGCTTCGCTGTAGCCTAGCACCAACAATCGATCGCGTACCGCAGCCTCTTTGGCCGCGAGTGGATGCGCGACGACGATTCCCGGTGCGGGCAACGTGTTGGCGAAACGGTTGTAGCCATGGACGCGGGCGATCTCTTCGATGAGGTCGATCTCGCGCTCCAGATCGAGCCGCCAGCTCGGCAATGTCACAGCGAAACCGTCCCCTGTCCGCGCGTCGAGCTTGCAGCCCAGCGCGGTCAAGTAGCGTTCCACGATCTCCCGGGTGATTCCGGCGCGATCGACTGTCGTGCCGAGATGCCGCTGGACCTCGCGCACGGAGAGCTGGATGGCTGGACGGGACGATGTCTTCGCCTGAACCTCGGGCGAGACGATGTCGATCAACGCTCCTTCGGCATGGCCGCCGAAGTCTAGAATGAGGCGCGAGACAAGAGCGTTCGCCACCGGAGCGGCGTCGAAGTCGGCTCCCCGCTCGAAGCGGTGGCTCGCGTCGGTGTGGAGGAGGTGACGGCGGGAACTGCGCCGGATGCTCGCCGGATCGAACCATGCGGCCTCGACGAGAATGTTCCTGGTGGCCGGCGTAATCATCGAATCCCAGCCACCCATTACCCCGGCCAAGGCAAGCGCCTTCCGATGATCAGCCACCACGAGGTCGTCTGCTTCGAGGACCCGCTCCGTGCCGTCAAGCAGCTTCAGGCGCTCGCCTCGATGAGCAAGCCGGACCACGAGGCCGCCCTCGATCTTGTCGAGATCGAAGGCGTGGGTGGGGTGGCCCATGCCAAGCAGGGTGAAGTTGGAGGCGTCGACGGCGTTCGATATGGCTTTCTGGCCGAGCAAATGGAAGAACTCCGCGACGATGCCGGTACTCGGTGCGATCGCGACGTCGCGCAAAACCTGCGCGGTGAAGCGGCCACAAAGTTCCGGTGCCTCCACCCGCACGGGAAACGGCGGGGCGGGCGTGCTGACAAGCGCCGCTTCAAGCGGCATGAGCGCCAGATCGTAGATGGTCGCCGCCTCGCGCGCGATCCCGTAGTGGTTCATCGCATCGACGCGGTTGGTGGTGATGTCCATTTCGAAGAGGTGCCCATGGCCGGGACCCAGATCATGCACGCCTTCGACGGCTATGCCGCGCAGCGTCAAGTCTTCAGCTAGTTGATGATCGTCCGCGGATAGGTCGGGAAGAAACGTACGCAGCCATTTGGATAGTATTTTCATAGTGTGCGTATGACCAACGGTGTGTCGATCGGCTTGGTCGCCTGCTTTGTGTCTTTGGCTTTAAGTGTCTTCGCAAAACTATTAA
This sequence comes from Acidobacteriaceae bacterium, assembly GCA_965277085.1. Classification (GTDB taxonomy): domain Bacteria; phylum Acidobacteriota; class Terriglobia; order Terriglobales; family Acidobacteriaceae; genus Edaphobacter. The sequence goes on along the minus strand of OZ255708.1, from coordinate 2,099,785 downwards.
TCATACGTTCCACCTCCTGGCATGATTTCATCAGTTCTTGCGCGGGAACCTGTTCCATCATTTGAAGGTCAAGGCAAAGTTGGACTTGTGTTTCAAGCTCGTACAGCGAGCCGCGTGCTATCCACAGGAATGCGCGCAAGTAAGCGTCGCTCGATCTGCCCCGTCCTTCGGCGATGTTACTGGGCACGGAGACAGCGGCTCGTCTCATCTGGCTTTGCAAGCCAAAGGTCTCGCTCTTTGGCAGCAATGCGGTTTGGGCGTAAACCTCACGCGCCAGTTGCATCGATTTTTGCCAGACTAAAAGATCCCGGAAGTTCTTTGTCTTTATAGGCACATGCGTCATATAGCTTTAGGCTACCTGGGCAGCTATATTCTCCTTGCTTGGTATGCTATTCTTAGCTTTCTTGATTTAGCTGCTTTGCTGTTAGCTTTCACGCGAACTGCTCCAGGAAACGCATATCGCCCGAATAGAACTGGCCGATGTCCGCGATGCCGTGCTGGATCATGGCGATGCGCTCAACGCCCATGCCGAAGGCAAAACCGCTCACCTGGGCGAAATCGTAAGCGGGTTCGCGGCCTTGCGCCACGCGCTGTTCGTCGACGGCGGCGAAGACGGCAGGGTCGACCATACCGCAGCCCAGCAGCTCGATCCAGCCGGAGTGCTTGCATTTACGGCAGCCTTTACCCGCGCAAAAGATGCAGGAGATCTGCACGTCGGCGCTCGGCTCGGTAAAAGGGAAGAAGCTGGGGAAGAAACGCGTCTTCACGTCCGAGCCGAAGAGCGCCTTCATGGCGTGGTCGAGCGTGCCTTTCAGGTCGGAAAAGGTGATGTTGGTGTCCACGCAGAGGCCTTCGACCTGGTGGAAGACGGGCGAATGCGTTGCGTCGGCGGCGTCGTTGCGATGGACCTTGCCGGGGATGACGATGCGCACGGGAGGCGCCTGCGCGATCATCGTACGTATCTGCACGGGCGAGGTGTGCGTCCGCATCAGCAGGCGGTCGCGCGCCGGACGGCCCTGCTGGTTGGCGATGACGAGAGTATCTTGCGTGTCCCGCGCGGGGTGATTGGGCGGGAAGTTCAACGCCTCGAAGTTGTAGAAATCCGTCTCCACCTGCGGACCAAGGTTGGTTGAGTAGCCGAGATGATGAAAGACGGCAACGATCTCCTGCATCGTCTTGAGCAAGGGATGGGCGATGCCGGGAGTGCGGATAGTACCGGGCAGGGAGATGTCGATGCCTCCTCCCATGGAAGCCTTTGGACGTGCCGGCACCTCCAACACCGCCTCAATCTGCTGCTTGAGCTGGTTGAAGCGAATGCCCAACGGCTTGCGAGCTTCGGGCGGAGCCGCCTTCAACCAAGCTTCGCTGACAAGCTTCAAACGCCCTTGCTTACGACCAAGCCAGTGGAGACGAAAGTTTTCGGGGTCTACGGGCGCGCTGGAGAGCTCCGCGCTTAGTTTGGCGAAAGCGGCATCGAGCGACGGCTCATCGTAGGACGTAAGTTGAGGTATAGCTTTTGTCATGAACTTTCGTGCGCTGAAATTGCGTTATTAGGATAACTGCCATGCTCTACAACGCCGACCACACCACCAGCAGCACCAGCACGCCCATCAGCAAACTCTTCTTGTCGGTGATCGCGTAGACGACCGGGTCTTCATCAAGCTGCCCACGCGAGGCCAGCAGCCAAAGCTGGCTGATCCAAAGTAGCAGCACTGGTACCAGCAACCACAGCCGGTTGGGATGCTCGTAAAGTTCAACAGCGGTAATGTTTGAGATGTAGAGCGTCAGTACCACGACCGACGCGTATCCAGAGGCCGACCCAAAGCTACGCAGCTGCTCGATATCCGAGACATGGTAGCCCCGGCCCAGTATCTGCTGGGGCGCGGACTCTCGCTGGCGCAGGCCCTCCAGCTCGGCGAAGCGCTTGACGAACGCCAGCGACAGGAAGAAGAAGATCGAAAATCCCCCCAGCCACGCCGAGACGGGAACACCGGTCGCCGCGGAGCCCGCGATGATGCGAATCGTATACAAGCCGGAGAGCACGATCACGTCGACCAGCACGGCGCGTTTGAGCCGGAAGGAGTAGGCAGAGGTCGTGACGGCATAGACGGCCAACCACGTGAGGAAGTAAGTAGGCCGAGGCAACGGCTCGCCGACGGCGGCTACGATGTGCGGCAGTAAAAGCGCTAACGCCAGCGAGGTGAGCAGGAACAGCGCTACCACGCCAAGGCCAGCCACTACCGAAAGATCGCCCGCCGCAAAGGGACGCCGCCGCTTCTTAAGATGTTTGCGGTCGGCTTCGAGGTCCAGCAGATCGTTGACGATATAGGTCGCTGAGGCGCACAGCCCAAAGCTGACAAACGCGATGATTGCGCCCAGCAGAGGCCCCGGTGCCCACGCATGGGCCAGGAGCACGGGCAGGAAGATCAGCACGTTCTTTGCCCATTGGTGCAGCCGTATTGCCTTCAACCAGGCCTTCAAAGGCGATACCGAATCCGTGAACGACCGCACCGGTACGACCTTCGCCTTAGCCAACGCCGCCCGCAGCCCAGCGGTCGGATTGGCGACCATCGGCTCTTTGCAATTGGTAAGTAAGGGCACATCGGGCAGCGCATTCCCGATGTAGGTAAATTCGTCGCCAAAGCGCTCGTGAAACGCCGCCAGCTTGTTCTTGCCCGCCAGGTTGACCGTGCCTTCGGACGCTAGTACACCGGCGAACAGGCCCAGATGGTTGGCCACGCGCTCAGCCAGCGCTGTATCCGCAGCTGTCGCCAGATAGATGGGACGCCCAGTGCTGTGCTCCTGCTCAAGATACTGCAGCAACTCGCGGTTATAGGGCAGATGCGTTACGTCTAGGGTGACGGCGGACGTGATGTGCCGCTTCAGCGCGGCCTTTCCCTGCCCCAGCCAGCCTGGCAGCTTCAGCAGCATCGCGGGATGCTGACGCGCCAGCGCCATCACCGAATCGTAGAGTGTGTCCGACTTGACCAGCGTGCCATCGAGATCGACGCAGAGAGGACACATCGCGCCAACGGAAACCTCCGAGATGAGGGAGCCTTGTGGGGACTGCATACCCCATTATCATTTACTCTGGCGGAAGATGGGTAAAGATCGTGGAAACTCCAGACCCCTCGGGGTTACCAGCCCATTCCCCACCTTCTACCGCGAAAGGCCGAGCCGGATGGCGTCACCGATCTCTGAGACCGACAGCGAAGTGTACCTGGAGCCAGATCGCTCCTCCTCAGCGCTCCCGGCACACCCCGCGCCGCAGACTCCGCGTAACGGAGGAGGCACAATCCGCAAGCTGCTTCTCCTGCTCCTTGTAGCCTTGGCCATTGGCGCGGCAGTGTGGAAGATACGGCGCAACGCCGCCGAGCAGGAGGCGCAGAATGCCCGCATGGCCGCACAGGAAGATCGTCCCACGCCCGTGCTGACCGCCGCCGTCGAACGCAAGACGATGCCGGTCTACCTCACTGGGCTCGGCACGGTGACCGCTTACAACACCGTGACGATCAAGACGCGGGTCGATGGGCAGCTTATGCGCGTCAATGTTCGCGAGGGTCAGGCGGTACGGCAGGGCGAGTTGCTGATGGAGATCGATCCCGCACCTTATCAGGCCGCGCTCGCCCAAGCGCAAGGCCAGCTTGCCAAGGATCAGGCGAATGCCACTAACGCTCGTGCCGAGGCGGAACGCTATACCGCGCTGCTGAATGCCGGTGTGGTCTCCAAGCAGACGGAGCAAACGCAACAGTCCATCTCCGGTCAGGCGGCCGGTTCCCTGCTGTCGGACCAGGCGGCGATTCAGGCGGCGAAGGTCAATCTGGCGTACACACGCATCGCCTCTCCGATCAATGGTGTGGTCGGTCTGCGCCAGGTCGATGCGGGCAACATTGTCCACGCCGCCGATACGACCGGTCTGCTTGTAGTCACCCAGCTCCAGCCCATCGCCGTTATCTTTACCTTGCCTGAGGACCAGCTGCCGCAGGTGTTGAAGCTCACTCGCGCGGGTCGCAGCCTGACCGTCGAGGCCTATGATCGCTCGTCCGCTACGCACCTCGCCACAGGGACTGTGCTCACGGTCGATAACCAGATCGACACCGCCACAGGTACAGACAAGGTCAAGGCCGTCTTCCCCAACGCTGACAACGCGCTCTTTCCTAACCAGTTCGTCAATGTCCGCCTGGTGCTCGAACAGCGGCAGGACGCTACCGTTATTCCCGCGGCGGCACTCCAAACAGGCTCGCAAGGCAGCTTCGTCTACCTCGTCCGGAAGGGCCAACCGCCACCGGAGCTTCGTCAGCCAACACCCACGGGGGCCCCCGCGACCGTACAGCCTGCGACGGCAGTCGACTTCTATGTTGTCACTCAGCCGGTTAAGATCGACGTCACCGAAGGCTCGCAGCTCATCGTGGCCAGCGGCCTGCATCCCGGCGACCAAATTGTCGTCGACGGCCAGGAGCGCCTCCGCAACGGCAGCCGCGTCGTCCTCCCACACTCCGGGCAGAGCTGAATGAGCCCGACTGGATACCAGCGATGAGTCCCTCGCGCGCCTTCATCCTCCGGCCCGTGGCCACCTCGCTGCTGATGGTGGCCATTTTGCTTGCCGGAGCCGTCGCCTACCTCCAGCTGCCGGTCTCCGCGCTGCCTCAGGTCGACTACCCGACCATTCAGGTCCTCACCTTCTATCCCGGTGCCAGCCCGGAGGTGATGGCCTCCTCGGTCACCGGTCCGCTGGAACGTCAGTTCGGCCAGATTCCCGGCCTGACGCAGATGACCTCCACCAGCTCCGGCGGCGGCAGCGTCATCACGCTCCAGTTCTCGCTTACAGAGTCCATCGACATCGCTCAGCAGGACGTGCAGTCGGCCATCAACGCCGGCTTTACCTATCTCCCGAAAGATCTGCCCAACCCGCCGGTCTACAGCAAGGTCAACCCCGCCGACGCGGCGATCCTGACGCTCTCACTCACGAGCGACACCCTGCCGCTCTCGAAGGTGGAAGACCTCGCCGACACCGTGCTTGCGCAGAAGATCTCGCAGCTCTCGGGTGTCGGCCTGGTCTCGATTGCCGGAGGGCAGAAACCCGCCGTCCGCATCCAGGCCAACCCAACCGCGCTCTCCGGCTACGGCCTCAGCATGGAAGACCTCCGTGCTGCACTCGGCTCCGCGAATGTCGACCAGGCTAAAGGAAGCCTGAACGGGGCCAAGCAGGCCTTCACCATCGAAGCCAACGACCAGCTGCTTTCGAGCAAGGACTACAACAACGTCATCGTCGCCTACCGGAATGGCTCGCCCGTGCGTCTGTCGGACGTGGCCAACGCCACTGATAGTGCCGAGAACCTCTACCAGGCGGCATGGATGGGACGGGCTGCCACGGCTCACGCCGAGAGCACGCTCCACCCCGCCATCATCGTCAACATTCAGCGCCAGCCCGGAGCCAACATCATCGGCGTTGTCGACGAGGTGCAGAAGCTTCTTCCGCAGATGAAGACCACGCTGCCCTCCTCCGTAACGCTTGAAGTCCTGACCGACCGCACCAATACCATCCGCGCCTCCGTCAAAGACGTGCAGTTCGAGCTCATGCTGACCATCGCGCTCGTCGTGATGGTCATCTTTCTCTTCCTGCGGTCGATTGCCGCGACGGTCATTCCGTCGGTCGCCGTGCCGCTGTCGATCGTCGGCACCTTCGGCGTGATGTACCTTCTCGGCTACTCGCTCAACAACCTGAGCCTGATGGCGCTCACCATCTCGACCGGCTTCGTCGTCGACGACGCCATCGTGATGATCGAGAACATCTCCCGCTACCTCGAAGAAGGCGACGGTCCGCTCGAAGCCGCGCTCAAAGGGTCCGAGCAGATCGGCTTCACCATCGTCTCGCTCACGGTCTCGCTGATCGCCGTGCTTATCCCACTGCTCTTCATGGGCGACATCGTCGGCCGCCTCTTTCGCGAGTTCGCCGTGACCCTCGCCGTCACCATCCTGATGTCGGCCTTCGTCTCGCTCACGCTGACGCCGATGATGGCCGCCAAGCTCCTCAAGCACACGCCCGAGTCTCAGCAGGGCTGGTTTTATCGGGTCTCCGAACGGTTCTTCGAGCGCGTGATCGCCCGCTATGGCGTAGGCGTCCGCTGGGTGCTGGAACACCAAACCTTCACCCTGCTCGTCACCCTCGCCACCTTCATCCTTACGGTTTACCTCTTCCTGATCGTGCCCAAGGGCTTCTTCCCGGTGCAGGATACCGGCGTTCTGCTCGCCATTACCGAAGCTCCCGAGACGATCAGCTTCCAGGCCATGGCCACCCGCCAGCAGCAGCTCGCCCGCGTCATCCTCCACGACCCCGATGTCGAGAGCCTTTCGTCCTTCATTGGCATCGACGGCCAGAACATGACGCTCAACTCCGGCCGCATTCAGATCAACCTGCGCGACCGCGAGAAGCGCTCGACCACCGCCGTCCAGATCGTGCGCCGCCTCGCCGCCGCCGTGGCCAAGGTGGACGGCATCCAGTGCTTCCTCCAGCCGCTGCAGGACCTCACCGTCGAAGACCGCATCAGCAAGACGCAGTATCAATACTCCATCGAAGACGCCAACACCGCCGAGATGACCACCTGGTCGAACCGTCTGGTCGAGAAGCTCAGCCAGCTGCCGACCCTAACCGACGTTGCGAGCGATCAGCAGCTCAACTGGCTGGAAGCGCATCTAGTGATCGACCGCGACACCGCCAGCCGTCTCGGCATCACGCCGCAGAATGTGGACGACGCGCTCGACGACGCCTTCGGCCAGCGCCAGGTCTCAACCATCTTCACCCAGTCGAACCAGTACCACGTCGTGCTGGAGGTCGCGCCCGGTTTCCAGCTCAACCCCGCCTCGCTCGACCGCGTCTACGTCAAGAGCTCGAACGGCAGCCAGGTCCCGCTCTCCACCTTCACCCGGCTGGAGCCGCGCCAGACCACGCTCGCCATCAACCACCAGGGACAATTCCCGTCGGCCACCATCTCGTTCAATCTCGCGCCCGGCAAATCCATCGGCGACGCGGTGGAAGCGGTCAACGCCGCCAAAGCCGAGCTGATCCGTGACGAGCACATGCCGCCCAGCGTCAACGCCCGCTTCCAGGGAACGGCCGCGTCGTTCGAGGCCTCGCTGGAGAACGAGCCCATCCTCATCCTCGCCGCCCTGATCGTCGTCTACATCGTCCTCGGCGTCCTGTATGAGAGCTACATCCACCCCCTCACCATCCTCTCGACGCTCCCTTCGGCGGGCGTTGGCGCGATCCTCGCCCTGCTGCTCTTCCACGTCGATCTCTCGGTGATCGCGCTAATCGGCATCATCCTGCTGATCGGCATCGTCAAGAAGAACGCCATCATGATGATCGACTTCGCCCTCGAAGCCGAACGCGACCAGGGCCTTTCGCCCACCGAAGCCATCTACCAGGCCTGCCTGCTGCGCTTCCGCCCCATCATGATGACGACCATGGCCGCGCTACTCGGCGGCGTTCCGCTGGCGCTTGGGACGGGCACCGGCTCGGAGCTGCGGCGACCGCTTGGCATCACAATCGTGGGCGGTCTGATCGTCTCGCAGGTGCTGACGCTGTTCACCACGCCGGTGGTCTACCTCTTCTTCGACCGGGTTGGGAGACGCTATTTAGGACTTGGCAAGACTGCCGCACCACAGCTCGCCAACGAACACGCCCACGTAGCCGGAGACTGACCATGCCCATGCCGCCATTCTCCCTTGTTTGTCACTCCGCAGCGAAGCTGAGGAATCTGCTGTTTCACGGCATTGTCATCTTGTTGGTGGGTGCAATGAACGCCAAAGCACAGACATCAACCTGCGGCGGACTGATTTCCACTAAAGAAGCGACGCGGCTCGTCTACCCAGCTATTGCAAGAGCCGCACACATTGAAGGTACTGTCATTCTGCTGGCGACCTTCAATCAAGACGGTACAGTCGCAAGGACCAGGCAGGTCGCAGGCGCACCGATGTTGCAGAAGGCATCGGAACTATACATCCAAGCGCTGCAGGCCAACGCGTATTCCGGACCACGCGAGTGCGCCGTCGTCATCACCTCTAGGCTCGTAGGTCCATCAGAAGAGTGTGGTGGCCCGAACGACGACTTGCAGGTTGATCTGCCGTCAATACAACATCCTGACGCACAACACTTCGTACTTACACTCAAGAATAGCTGCGTGACAATTATGCGCGACCCTGCTGCAAAGATCATTCATAGGTTTCATCTTTAGGTGCGGCAGCATGGCTTCTAGTAACAACCAACCCACCAAACCCACCCTCGCCGAGCGCATGCTCTCGGGCGAAGGCGTGCACTTCTCCGCGCCCTTTATCAAGCGCCCGGTCGCCACCTCGCTCCTCTCCATCGCTCTTCTGCTCGCCGGGGCGGTCGCCTACCTGCTGCTGCCCGTGGCCAGCCTGCCGCAGGTGGAGTTCCCCGTCATCTCGGTCGGCGCGTCGCTGCCGGGGGCCGACCCCGAGACCATGGCGTCGTCGGTCGCCACGCCGCTCGAACGGCAGTTCTCGAAGATCGCCGGGGTCAACGAGATGACCTCGTCGTCGTCCACCGGGACAGTCGGCATCACGCTCCAGTTCGACCTGGGCCGCGACATCAACGGGGCCGCGCGAGACGTGCAGGCCGCGATCAACGCCGCGCGCAGCCAACTGCCCACCAACCTGCCCAGCAATCCCGGCTATTACAAGATCAACCCGGCCGACTCGCCGATCCTCATCCTCGCGCTCACCTCGGACACCCTGAGCGTGCCGCAGCTCTACGACGCCTGTGACTCCATTCTGAGCCAGAAGATCTCGCAGGTTCCCGGCGTGGGCCAGACCTTCTGCGGCGGCAGCGCCAAGCCCGCCGTGCGCGTCGAAGCGAATCCGATGCAACTGGCCCACTACGGTCTGGGGCTCGAGGCCCTACGCGCGGCCATTGGTGGTGTCAACGTCAACCAGCCCAAGGGGTACCTGCAAAGCAACAGCCAGCGCTGGAGCATCTCCGACACCGACCAGCTCTTCGGCGCGGCGGCCTACGCTCCACTCGTCGTAGCCACCGGACGCGGTCCCGTCAGCGCCTCCGCCGCGCCCACCGGCCTGCCCACCTCGACAGTTGGCAACACGGTCGTGCCCGTTGCCTCATCGGCAAGCGGCGGAAACACGACCCCAGGCACCATCCGCATCCGCGACGTGGCTCGCGTCGTCGACAGCGTCGAGGACATCCAAACCGCCGGCTTCTTCAACGGCAAGCCGGCCATCATGGTATTCGTCTTCAAGTCCCCCGGCGCGAACGTCAACGCCACAGTGGACAACGTGAAGGCGATGCTGCCCGTGCTCCAGCACTCCATCCCGCCGGTCATCCAGCTACACATCGCGCTCGACCGCACCCTGACCATCCGCGCCTCGGTGGCCGACGTGACCCGCACGCTTGCGCTGTCGATCGTCCTAGTCATCCTTGTGGTCTTCCTTTTCCTGCGCGAGGTCCGCTCGACGCTGATCCCCAGCGTCGCCGTGCCGCTTTCGCTGCTGGGCACCTTTGGCGTCATGTACCTGCTGGGCTACACGCTCGACAACCTCAGCCTGATGGCCCTCACCATCTCCACCGGCTTCGTCGTCGACGACGCCATCGTGGTCATCGAGAACATCTCCCGCCACCTCGAAGAAGGTCTCTCTCCCTTCGCAGCCGCCATGCTTGGCTCGAAGGAGATCGGGTTCACCGTCCTCTCGATGTCGGTCTCGCTCATCGCCGTGTTCATCCCAATTCTGCTGATGGGAGGGGTGGTGGGGCGGCTCTTCCGCGAGTTCGCCGTCACGCTTTCGGTCGCCATCCTGATCTCGCTGGTCGTCTCGCTCACCACCACGCCGATGCTCAGCGCGAAGTTCCTCAAGGCGCACGCCGACCGCACCCCCGGCTGGTTCTACCGCGTCTCCGGCCGTTTTCTCGACCGCATGACCGCCGAGTACGCCAGCGCGCTCGGCTGGGTGCTGCGCCATCGTCCGCTGGTGCTCGCCGTGACAGTCCTCACCTTTGTGCTCAACGTGTACCTCTACACGCTCGTGCCCAAAGGCTTCTTCCCCGAGCAGGACACCGGACGCATCGGCGGCCAGATCCAGGGCCAGCAGGATGTCTCCTTCGACACCATGAAGGCGCAGGTGCGCGAGCTCGTCGGTATCGTCAAGGAAGATCCCGGTGTGGAGGACGTGACAGCCTTCGCCGGAGGCCGCGGCAACTCCAACGGTGGCTTCATGTTCATGTCGCTCAAGCCCGACGCCGAGCGCCGCCGCTTCGGCGAGACCGCCCAGGTGATCCTTGACCGGCTGCGCCCCCGCGTTGGCGTCGTGCCGGGAGCCGCCCTTTACCTCCAAGCATTTCAAGACCTCCGCATTGGGGGTCGCAACACCGCCACCGAGTACCAGTACGCCCTCACCACGGACTCGCTCAAAGACCTGAACGAGTGGTCGCCCAAGCTGAAGGCCGCCATGGAGAAGCTGCCCGAGATCAAGGACGTGGCAACCGACCAGCAGGAGCAGGGCCTGCGCGAGCAGCTCACCATCGACCGCGACACCGCCAGCCGTCTCGGCGTCTCGCCCCTCGCTATCGATGCAACGTTGTCGGACGCCTTCTCGCAGAAGCAGGTTTCGACCACCTACCGCCCGTTGAACCAGTACCACGTCGTGATGGAGGTCGCGCCCGAGTTCCAGCGCGATCCCGACGCGCTCAAGAACATCTACGTCAAATCGACCACGGGCGCGATGGTCCCGCTTTCCGCTGTGACGAAGTTCGAGTCGCAGCGTATCCCGCTCGTCGTCAACCACCAATCACAAGCCGCCGCCGTTACGCTCTCGTTCAATTTGCCTCCGGGCGAGTCGCTGAACGCCGCCACCGACGCCATCGAGCGTGCGCGACTCGACATCGGGATGCCCGCGTCCATCCACGGTGCTTTCCAAGGCACTGCGGCCGCCTTCAAGAAGTCCCTCGCTTCCGAGCCGTGGCTGATTCTACTTGCGCTCGTTACCGTTTACATCGTCCTGGGGATGCTCTACGAGAGCTTTATTCATCCGCTGACGATCCTGTCGACCTTGCCCTCAGCCGGTGTAGGTGCAATCCTCGCTCTGCTGCTTACTCGCGTCGACCTCTCCGTCATCGCCATGATCGGCATCATTCTGCTCATCGGCATCGTGAAGAAGAACGCCATCATGATGATCGACTTCGCGCTGGTGGAAGAGCGCGTCCACGGCCGAAGTCCACACGATGCCATCTATGAGGCCTGCCTCTTGCGCTTCCGCCCGATCATGATGACGACGGTTGCGGCCATGCTTGGCGGTTTGCCTCTGGCGCTCGGCACGGGTACCGGCTCGGAGCTGCGCCGTCCGCTGGGCATCACTATCGTCGGTGGCCTGATCGTCTCGCAGGCTCTGACGCTCTTTACTACACCGGTGGTTTATTTGTTCTTCGATAGCCTCCGTGTTCGGTTCGCAACGCGACGCGCACACACCCGCACGCTGCACCCGATGGCTGAGGTCGCGGGCGACTGAGATGCGACGCTACGGCGTATCTTCGTATCGCTTTTCTCCCGCCGGGATGGGGATCGTGAGGCGGTTCTGTTGCGGCGGCAGCGGGCAGGTGGCAAAGGCCGTATACGCGCAGGGCGGGTTCTCTGCCTTGTTGAAGTCCAGCAGCACCGTTCCCGGCCGCCCGATCCCGTTGCTCGGTGGCGCAGCGTAAAGAAAGCGGCCCGCGCCGTAGGATGAAGTCTTGCTCGTGGCATCCCGGAAGATAAAGAACAAAGGCTCGGCGGAACCTTTCTCAATGATGGGGAAAAGACGTACCACCTGCCCGTAGAGCGTGAACTCCGCCATGCCGGGCGAGGATTCCTCGGTCACCTGCCCAAGGACGTTGGTGATGGCGAGACTGCCCGCCGCACCGGAGGGAATCCAGCGCGCAACGATGCGGTACTGGTCATCCGGTGGATACCACACTAAGCCATGGAAACGCTGGCGCGCCGGGGCGTTTGCATCCTTCACGCGAAGGTACAGCCTGTCGCCGCGCCGGATTACCGTCAGCAGCAGACTGCCATTCCGCAGCTCAGAGGTATGCCCCGCCCTGTATTGGAGGATCGAATTGGTTGCCGGTTTGCCGTCCAACGTCGTTCCATTGGCAAAGCCGCCTTCGGGCGCGTTTAGACGCACTACATCTCCGGTCACGTTGAGCACGGCCAGACGGCGCGGTCCGCGTTTCAGCCGCAGCGTGTTCGTCGCGGCCGACCCGACCGTGAAGGTACCGGGCTTGAGCCATTCGAGCGCGATCAGCGATAACCAGCCATCCGGAGCGGACAAGCTCGCTTCGCGGTCGTTCCGCCACTTCTGAAGCCGTGCGAGATCGAGGGCCTGCATACGCGCGTTCCTTTCAGGTGAGGGTCGACCGCCCGATGGTACGCCAAACTGGGCGAACGCCATGCCCGTCAGAAGAGCGAAGATGACAGCGGCCCGAGAATATCTCCACGCGCGCGGCACTGTGGTCTCGCGGCGCAAGTTAATGAGCACCGGCTTCGAAGATCGCATACCGTCGTTCCAGCTCCCATTGTTGCGCAGCCTTCTCGCTCGCCGCTAAGAACACCGCACAGTGACCATAAGGCTCACCATTCTGGCCAGCACATTCGGGCACTATACGGGCAAAGCCATCCTGCTCGCGCCAGAGGCTTGCTCCCGGTAAAAAGCTGTGCTCAAGCGAAGCCCGCGCCATGTTCTTCAGGTCCGCATACGTCAGCCCGTAATCGACCGCCGCCCGCGCGTATTCGTGCGTCAGATCGATGCGCGACACGCCTTCGTCGTCGGTCGATAGCGCCACGGGCACATGCGCGGCGCGATATGCGGGCAGGGAATGCTGGTTAGCTTTTACGCCGAGGATCACGTCATTTGAAGTCAGATTAACCTCCACCATGACGTGCTTGTCGGCCATTTCCTTGAGCAGAGCGCGCGGATCGTCTTCATACATGACGTCCACGCCATGCCCTATACGCTCGGCGTGGCCCAGTTCCACCGCCTCGCGGATGTGGAAGCGGACCCCCTCCGGCGGCACCAATCCCGGTGCAACTTCGCCCGCATGGAGCGAGATGTGTACCTTCGGGTACACGCTATGAAGGTAGTCGAGCATTAGCATCTGCCGGTGGTACTCGGACATGGCCATGTAGGCGTCTTCGGGCTGCACGAAGTTGATGCCGACGACATCCGGATCGCTCGATGCCAGCTCAAAATAAAGCAGTGTCTGCGCGAAGACCTGCTGGGGCGGAAAGGCCCGAAGTACTTGCCCAAGAAAACGTATTTGCACCGCGCAGGCAGCCGCCGCATCCGGTTGTCCGCAGTGTTCGAGCTTGGCGCGGGCGGCGAGATCGTCCGCAAACTGCTTCCGATCTACCTCCATGTTCGCGCGAAACGCCGGATCGGCCAGAAGCTGCTCACGCAGATGAGCGAAGGCGGCTGTGGTCGCCTCGCTTGGCTTTGCTGCGCCTTCCGCCTTTGCGTTCAAGGCCTCGCCCAGGACCTCTGGCCAGCCCAGCTTATAGCCCAGCTTGGCCGCCGCACTGAAGACTGGCGTTTGCATAATTTCCAGGTACTGCTCGTTCTGCGCCGCCGCCCGCCGTGCGACCTCGTCCAGCCACTCCCCGGCATGGCTCTTATCGGTCCCGCCGAAGCGGGCGAATGTGGCAAAGAACTGGTCGTGTCCGCTCACACCGGGCGTCGGCACAAAACTCCGCATGGAGAACGAATCCACCAGGGCGTCGTATAGATGCTGATCCTGTAAAGCGGCGATGGCTGGGAGCTGCCCCTCGGCACATAGCGGCTGCAGCGTTCCCGACGGCTTGGTGAACGCCAGAGCCTTTGGGTCGATACATAGCCCGTCCACTACCGCATCTTTGATAAACGTCTCCGCATAAATAGCCCCAGAAAGGTGCATATGCAGGTCCGCGCCCTTCGGCATCCGGGCTAAAAACGCGTGGAGCTCCAGTGGGCTCGCCTTGACCGCGTCGAAGGCACGCGTCGCGCGCTGCTCAGCAATCGTGAGCTGCGCCTGGGCAAGACCCGCTCCGAGGCAAAGCAGAACTAGGGACAGAATCAACGGCGGCATCAAGCTCCTTGAGAAAAACAGGTGTGCCCTCCAGCATAACGCCGACAGGTGTTGGGTTTGGCGGATGCCGTTCTGGTTGCTATACTGAGATATCGCTGTCAGCCGTCGGTACCCGCCGCGGCCCTCTCCCGAGCAGGCTCCCGCCGAATCGAAGACAAGAGCGAGGCGCATGGACGGTTCTTGGCGACCGCCGCGGAAAGATAAGCCAAGGCCAGATAGCTCAGTGGTAGAGCGCGGCCCTGAAAAGGCCGGCGTCGGCGGTTCGATCCCGTCTCTGGCCACCACATCATAAACAAGTCAGTGGAGCCATAGAGTAGTTCTCAGTCACGCGAACATCATGCGGTAGACGCCGTTTGCGGGCTTCTTCTGGCTCTGGTTTATTCTTTTCCATCATGGTGCAGATCACCTTCCCGCAAATCCCAGTCTTGGTGATGTGGGTCCGCCCAAACTTGCGTAACGAACTTACGACCAAATCCGGATTGAATTCCTTCCACAATGCTCTTCTCCCGATGATCGTTTAGCTCAAAAACTTTATTCGAGATTTAGCTGCATACGCCTGGCTGGCTGAGCCGCCACAGGACGGCCGAAGAAAGGGGGAGCGACGACGCCAACATAGGTGATGTCGTTCTCATGGTTTAGGACATTGAAGGAGTTGACGGAGAGCGTCGCGACAGGTCCCTTTTTGTCTCGGGCGAGCGGAAAGTCGCGAGACAAATTAAGGTCCAGGTCGAGGTAACCAGGCCCATGAAGGGAGTTGCGTGGAATGCCTGCCGGACGGTCCAGGGCCATGCCGTCGCGGTTCTCATCGTTTCCCCTGGTTTCGTTGATGGGTGCCCCGGAGTATGTGGACAAAGACGTTCCGAGATGGAATAGACTCCGTACAACAAAGGTTGCAAGCAGGTCAAAGCGGTGCCGATGATCGTTGTCCGACCGCGCCCAGTCGGCTTTCGGATCATAGCTTGCCGCGGGAAAGTACGTGATGCCGCTAGTATTGTTGTAAGTCTTGCCCAGGGTGTACTGAACCTGTCCGCTGAAGAAGGGCACAGGTGTGCCGCGAAACGTCACCTCGAGCGAGTTGCTTTTCAGGTATCCATCCGATTGGAACCTTCGGACCTGCCCAATTGCCTGGTTCGGCCGCCCTTCGAAGTTTGGTGGAAGGGGAGCATTGGCGTCGATCGAGCGAAACAGATCGACGCCGCGCGTACCCACATAGTTAGGGCGACGGTGCTTCTCCCGGTGACCTGCCGTTCCACGCCGAACCCGTACTGAAGCGTAGACGGGAATCCGAAATCCGAGGGTCCACCGTAACGACGCTGGTGGGCACGGTTGCAACCTGTGCGGTGGAGGTGGGCGGCGGCACGTACCTGGTGCAAACCGCGACTCTGATCAGTCCCCTGTATCAGGTGCTGTCGAGCTTTTGCGTGTCGGCGTGGATTAGCCTGCCGTTTGTGCTGCTGCTTGCCGGCGTGGGCGGCTTATTGGTTGAGCGGGCGCGCGATGAAGCCTGTCCGCGACCTTGTCCAAGCGGCGCAAGGCATCTCCGAACAGAACCTTGCCCAACGACTCGATCTGCCCGCCGCTAACGACGAGTTGCGCGAACTCGGCGAACCCTAAACAATATGCTGGGCCGGCTGGACGCAGCGTTTACCAGAATCGTGCGGTTTACATCAGACGCCTCGCATGAACTGAGAACACCGATTGCTGTGATCCGTACGACCGCGGAGGTGATCTTGCAGCGCGAACGCTCGGTGGCCGACTACGAGGATATGGTCAACTAGATTCTGGTGGAGGCTGAGTTTACAACGGATCTGATTGAAAACCTGCTCACCCTGGCGCGAACGGACTCGAACCCCTCTGCGCTCGCATTGGTACCCTGGACGCGTGTGCGCTAATGCAGGAGTTGGAAGCTGGAAGCCAGGCGTTGGCGATCCCAGCGAGGCCCGAGTTGGTCCTGTGTGATCGGGTCTGAGCGCATCATGATTCTTGCCGAAAGACAGCATCTTCGTCGATTGCTGCTGATCCTGATCGACAACGCGTTCGATACACGCCAACCGGCGGCACCGTGCGATTCAATCTGGACGCGGAGGCAGCGTTCCTTTGTGAACAACGGTGGTCCACTGCGCGATCGACAATCCCAAACCGGACCCTTCAGCATGAAAACTGCGTGCGTTCGCGGCTCTGTAGAAGCGGTCGAAAATATGCGACAGATCCTCGTCCGGGATGCCTATGCCGGATTCGACTACAGAAATAACAGCTTGGCCTGCTGTGGAGCTAACCCCGGCCGGTGCCCAGGTGAACGTCTTCGCGAACGTCGCAGCGCCTCAGCACCTTTGGCTGCCGACTGCCCGATTGGATTGGCAACTCACGCCGAAAAACACCTTCGTCGCCAGCTATACCGGCTTGCACAACAGCCCGCGGAACATCGGCGTGGGCGGTCCCGCGCTTGCCGAAACTGGCTACGACAGCCAGCGTTACGATCACACGCTGCGTCTCAGCGATGTCACCAACGCGACCAGGAGCCTGATGCACGAAGACCGCGTGAGCTTCCGTTGGTTTGGCGAAGGGGACATCCCCTCCTCGACGGCTCCGCAGGTCCAGGTTGCCGGCGCGTTCACCGGCGGTGGTGCCACGCTTGGGCCACAGCACCTGAGTGAGTTTCGGCTAGAGATCGATGACGACATCGTTCTTGTCACGGCTCATCACACCCTCAAGTTCGGTACGCAATTCTTCTTCAACGACGAACATCGTCGGCTTCCGACCAACTTCAACGGCACCTATATTTTTTTTGCGGCGGAACCGCTCCCGTGCTCGACGCCTCCAATCATCCTGTTCCCGGTCAAACGGCAACCATCACGGGTATCGAGCAGTATCGCCGTGCTCAACTCGGCCTCGCCGACGGAAAGGCCACCGCTTACATCGGTGTGACCGGAGCTCCTCAAGTAAATTTCACGCAGTTCAACAACGGCCTCTTCCTGCAGGACGACTGGAAGCTGAGCCATGGTGTTCGCGTCGCAGCGGGCCCGCGATACGCGACGCAAAGTAAGCCGATCCTGGTGGGCGCGCTGACCCCGCGCTTGAGCGTCGAGTGGGCTCCGGGCAAGACGCAAAGTGGAATCTGCACGCCCATGCAGGTTTGTCCTCCAACCGATTCAGCATCTACGATTACGCGGAAATAGTGCGCGAAGACGGTGTTCATCGCACAACCCGCACCTTCTATAAACCCAGTGTTGGGCGATCCCTCTTCGGCGGCGTCACGCCCATCTACAGCGAACGGCACCTTGCCGAATCCTTCACCAACTCCAGCTATGCGACCTACAGCATAGGCGGCACCGTCGCTCTATCCAGGGAATTCACCTTTCGGCGAACCTGGGCAAGGGCCAACTCTAGAATCTCTACCGCTCCAATAACATCAATGCGCCATTCAACGATTCTCCAGCCGGCCCCCGCCCTCGCGCACGCAATCTCAACGTCCTCCAGGTGCAAAACAGCGGACAGGGCCGCCTCGATTTCGCCTTCTTCGCGGTCGAGAACCATAGCCTCAAGAGGGCACAGTTTTACATTGGATCGGTGCATCTCGACCAAATCGACGATACCGATGACAACACCTTCTTCACGCCCCAAAACTCTCGCTCCGACCGAGGCGAATTTGCTCGCCGAAGTGGACAACCCCCGTGGCAGATCTTCGCGAACGGCACCTTCCAGCTTTCCGAAAGAGTCCAGTTCAGCTTTAACCTTTCGTCCGTGGGGGACAGGCCTTATAACATCGTCACCGGCTTCGACAACAATGGAGACGGCGACTTCAACGACCGCTCCCAGTTCGCCGCTCCAAGCGTTCCCAACGCTGTTCCGACCAAATACGGTCTGCTCACCACCAGCGGCGGCACAGGCGTATTCAGCCGAAACAGGGGCGTCATGCCCTGGACCACGCACGTCGACGCCAACCTCCAACGCACGTTCAAACTCACGCACAACACCAAGGCCGAGCACCAGCAGACCGTCACCATCAATTTGCGCTCCTCAAATCTGCTGAACCAGACCAACGTCACAGCCGTAGGAGGCGTACTCGGCTCGCTGCGGTTCGGCCTGCCCTACGCTGCGGACAACGGACGCCGCATGGAGCTGGGCCTGCGTTACAGCTTCTAGCATCGAACTTCGTCGGACGTGTCGCGGAACATCCGGCACTGGAAGTGCGCCTATATGAGGAGCCAAAGGCTTTATTGCAGAACGGCGCTTAGAAGAGATTTATCGCACCGGCGTCTCAGTTCGGTCCTGTCTCTTGCCACCACTTCCCCGCACAATAGCCAATCGTATAGAGTGCTTCGATATGACCTTCGGCTCTTTTCAGAGAATTATGCTTGCGTGTGCGCTGCTGTATGTGGCTCTGCCTGCGTTTCCACAATTCGCGCGCTCGGTGCCAGCGAACACCTTTGCCAATCCTTTGCTGGACAGCGGACCCGATCCCTGGGTGGTCTGGTGGAAGGGCTTTTACTATTACTCCAACTCCACGGGCCAAGACCTTACCCTTCTTAAAACCGCGGATATTACCGACCTTCGTCACGCCGAAAAGAAGGTTGTTTGGACGCCCGAACCCGGTCATCCCTGGTCAAGCGAGCTTTGGGCACCGGAACTCCATCGCTGGGGCAACAAGTGGTATATCTACTTCGCGGCGGACACCGGGGAGAACGCCTCGCATAGGATCTACGTCGTCGAGAACAGCAACGACGATCCGACAAAGGGCACATGGACCCTTAAAGGCAAGATTAGCGACGCAAGTGACAAGTGGGCCATCGACGCCACCACATTCGAGGAGAAGGGCCAGCACTATCTCGTTTGGGCCGGGTGGCAAGGCGACCGCGACGGCGAGCAGGATCTCTATATTGCGCACATGAGCAATCCGTGGACGATCGATTCTCCACGCACCCTAATCTCAAAGCCCACCTATGCGTGGGAAGTGCATGGCGATCTTCCTGGGCGTCACGTCAACGTCAACGAAGGCCCTGAAATCCTCAAGCATCGCGGCAAAATCTTCCTGTCTTATTCCGCTTCGGGCTGTTGGACGGATTTTTACTCGCTCGGCCTGCTCCAGGCAGAACATAACGCCAACCTTCTAAACGCGAACAGCTGGACGAAACTCGATCATACGTTTCTAGGGACCGACCCATCGGCCCAGGCCTTCGGTCCCGGCCACAACGGCTTTTTCAAGTCGCCCAATGGCAAGGAAGATTGGATCATCTACCACGCCAATCCCAAACCCGGCGAAGGCTGCGAGAACGAACGCTCCCCGCGCATCCAGCGCTTCACCTGGAACGCCGACGGCACGCCGAACTTCGGCACGCCCGTGTCGCTTGGCCAGCCGCTCGCGAAGCCCGCGCAATAGCGGTATCCACACGAGGTTCGCATCACAGATATGACACAAACATCGCGAGCCGGGCTGTTAGAACAAGAATCGCAGCGACATCTGGATCTGGCGCGGACTGCCGATCGTGTGCGTCACCACGCCGATGCCGAAGGGCACGTTGTACAACGGTTCGCCAGCCACCGGGAAGTTGTTGAAGAACTGGTTCTGCGAGACCTCGTTGCCGGGCACATCCAAGCTGGTCGTGTTGGTGAGGTTGTAGACGTCGAAGGTGTACTTCAGGCTGTAGCGATCGCTGAAGGCCACCTCTTTGAACAGCGACGCGTCGGCGCGCTTCTGGAACGCCTGCCGAAAGATGTTGCGCTGGCCATGCGTGAAGTTCGTCTCAAACGTATCGTTTGACGGGATTGCGCCGTTCAACGCGCCGGGAGCCAGCAACGGAACGGTGAAACATTCCGCCTTGAGGGCTGTGGTGCCGAATGCGCCGGAGTGTCCCGTCAACGCGCTCTTCGGCGTGCAGCCCGGCGCAAGCGGCACGATTGGGTTGGTGATGCCGTTGTTCGTGCTGTAGAAGATGCTTCCCACCGCGCCGGTAAAGTCGATCACGCTGTAAGGCTGTCCGCTCTGCAACACGGTGAGACCCACCAGCGACCAGCCGTTGGCGGCATACCCGGCAAGACTGTGCTTTGCCGCGAAGTCCGGCAGCCGGAACACGTAGCTGAAGTTGATGACATGCGTGCGGTCGAAGTCGGCCGACGCATACCCGTCTCGTAGGTTTAGTGGATTGTTTCCGTTGTAGAAGAGGCCGATCCCGCTCTGCTCGTCCAGCGCGTGCGAGTAGGTGTACGACGCCCCTACCTGGATGCCGTGGCTCATTCGCTTTTCGACGTGCGCCTGCAACGCGTTATAGGCGTCCACACCGGCTGCCTTGTAGTCGATCGACTCCGCCGCGTAGCCGACAAAGGGCACGCGGTGATCGACGTTGCCGCCCTCATAATCGGTCCGGTAGGACGATCCATCCTGCAGCTTAAGTGGCTCGAAGGTGTTTGGGTCGAGCACAGTGTAGCCGTAGGTGTACTTCTCGCCATGGATCGAAGTCGAGGGCGAAGCAATGTTCGGCTGATTGAACGGTACGGGAATCACCTGGTGACGGCCCAGGTTGCCGACGTAGCCAAGCGAGATTGCCAGATCGTTTCGGGGCTGCCACTGGAAGTCGAGCGTGTAGTTGTAGGTATACGGCAGCTTGTTGGCGCGGTCGTACACCCCAAGCGAGATGGGCTGTCCGCCATTGGCGAGGTCCGCCAAGTTGGGCAGGTAGTTACTCAGGTCGGAAGATTTGGGATTGGTGGGCGGAGCGCTTTGCGCATTGCCGTACGGATTGGCCAGGTTGCCACCCGTCGCAGTCCCCTCGCAGGTCGGCAGATACCCTTCGTAGTAAGTGGCGGCTTTGCAGGATTGGGCCGTCACGAACGGAAGCTGCTGGTTCACGCCGAACGGACCTCCGGTGACAGTGCCGATCGCATACCCCGGCGAGAGATAGCTGAAGAGTTCGCCGCGGTCGTAGTACATTCCCGCCCCCGCCCGTACGACCACTTTGCCGGAGAAGAGCGCGGGCTGCCACGCCCCGCCCAGACGCGGCCCGATGCCCCACTGCCGCCCGGTTAGGGTGGTGGGACTCACGCCCTTGGTGCCGTTCGCATTGTTGCCGGCGATGATGAACCCCGGATTATTGATCGTATCCGCGGATTCGCTGTAGCTGTAGAGCTTCGGATCGAAGTTGAAGATGCGCCCCTGCTTCTCGGTCAGGCCGCCGTCCCAGTCGTAGCGGAGACCCGCCGTCAGACTCAGGTGCGGCGTGATCTGGAACTTGTCCTGTACGTACGAACCGAGCTGGTTCGATCGATAGTAGCGACTCGCATTGCCTTGCAGAAACGAGCTGACATAGAAGCCGGTCGACGAACCGCCCGGTGTTACAAGGCCTTGTGCATACTGGCTCAGGTCGTCCGTTGCGACCGTTCCCGTACCGGGCCGCTTGTCGATGGTGTTGAGTTGGGTATAGCCGTAGCTCACACCGAAGGTCATCGTGTGCTTGCCCAAAGTCCAGATGGCATTGGCGGAGGGCTGTATGCGGTTCTGGAAGACACCCGTGTTCGGCCCCTGCCCTTCGGCGTTCGGTCCGATGTTGAGAATGCCTTGACCCACGTTGGACGCCGTCCCCGCGTTGCCAAGCACGTTGACGATGGAGACGCCGGGGAAGTAGTTCGACCCAAAGGTGTTGATGGACACATTGCCCATCGAGCCGCCCGGGATGCTTCCAGGGCCAAACGGCTGCTCGTTGGTCGCGTAGATCTTCTCGCGGATGAAGCCGAGCGTCTGCGTGGTCGAGAGATTCTGCTTGACCAGAAAGCTGTTGATGATCGAGAAGACCTGCGCGCCCGCGTCGAGGTGCTCCGTAAAGCCGGGGACGCTCGAGTAGGCATAGGGTGCAAGCGTCGGGTCGTGCTGGTAGTAATACTTCAGCGCCAGCGTGTCGCGCGCCGTTGCGTTGTAGTCGAGGTTCGCTACCGCCATGTCCGCCTTGAACCGTCCTGTGCCCGGCAAAAACGCGTTGAAGGGATGCGTCGACGTGAGCGCCCCAGAGCCGGTGTCGTTCGGAATCAGCCACTTGCCCGGTTCTCCCGGCAGAGACGGCGAGTTGAAGAGCGCTAGCGCCGTCCGATCGATCGAGGACGCGGTCAGGTTGGCATTTGGAAACTGCGCGTTGATGATGTTTGCGAACGAAGCCGCGTCGCGCGTCGTGTCCGACAGGCCGACCGGCACATCCAGAAACGAGTAGCCGATCTCGGAGTCCGAGACCTGCAGATGCTGGTACGCCAGAAAACCGAAGAGCTTGTCCTTGATGAGGGGTCCCCCGACCGTACCCCCCACCACGTAGCGGTGCAGCTCGGGATTCTTCAAACTCTCCGGGATGTCTAGATCGTTCTTGAAAAAGAAAGGGGCCGCGTTCAGCGCGTTGGTTCCCCGCCGTCCGTAGGCGCTCCCATGCAGGAGGTTCGTCCCCGTGGACGTGCTCATATCGATGTGCGCGCCCGAAGTCGAGCCCTGCTGCGCGTCGTACATCGACGCGTTTACCCGCACCTCGGCGATCGTCTCAGGAGCCGGCGTAGGAATCGCGTTGCCGATTGAAAGGTAAATGGAGGCGCTCGACTGAATCACTCCAGCCGCGCCATTAGACGTCGAGACTCCCGTGCTGTTGATCACCCGCGCCGAGCCCACCTGGCTTGTCGACTTACCGTTGAACAGATTGCTCGCGTCCACGCCGTTCAGGGAGAAGCTGTTGCTCGTGTCCCGCTGTCCATTTGCCCAGATCGGCAGATTGCCCAATCCAGCGTTCGCGCCTGTCCCGCTCGGCAACTCCGCGTTGACCCCCGGCGACAGGATCGCCACGCCGGTAAAGCTACCCGTCGGCAGCGGAATCGCATCGATCTGCGCGCGGTCGAGCACATAGCCGTTGGTTGTATCGACCGCGTTCATCAGCGGGCTGGCCTCGACAGTGACGTTCTCGCTGGTCGAGCCCACCCGCATCTGTGCCGGCAGCGTAACGCTACGATCCGCTTGAATGGCAATGCCGGGATAGCGCGTGATCGAAAACCCCTCGCGCTCAAAGCTGACGGTGTAGCTACCGATCGGCAGATTGGGCAGAGCGTAGCTTCCGCTGTCATTGGTCTGCGCCGTGCGCTTGAGGTGGGTGCCCTCTTCGATCACGGTCACCGTCACGCCCGGGAGAACGCCGCCCTGCGAATCGGTCACCGTGCCGACCATACCGCCGAGCGTCTGTTGAGCCTGGCCAGTGGCTAGTCCAAAGAAGATCAACGCTAAAAAAGCAAGCGATAAAGCTAATTTATGGGACACGGAAAGAGAGACCTCCAGAGACGATGTGGCAACGAGGACTGCGACAGATGACAGTCCGTCTCAAAAGCAGATGTCTGCTATGCCCAGCCAAACAAGCGGGGTGCCCATGAACTATGTATGCCGATACCCGTAGATTACCGGAGATTCATCTTCTGTCTACATGAAAATCGCCGTCCGCCGGGCGACATCTTCAGTTCGTAGTAGACAGGTCGTTTGGTGACAGTATGTCCCAGCGCCCTGTACGCCACTTTGCGCGCCTTAGCGGCCGTGTTCTTCGAGGTACTTCTCGACCTCAAGCGCCGCCATGCACCCCGACCCGGCAGCCGTAATCGCCTGCCGGTAGCGCCGGTCCTGGATGTCTCCGCAGGCAAACACCCCAGGGATGATCTCGCCATTGAGCGTCGTAAACACATGATCCCGTGTCAGGATGTAGCCGTCCTCGTCGAGGTCCAGGATGCCCTTGAAGGCGTGTGCGTTTGGAATGTGGCCGATGCCAAGGAACATAAAACTTGCTGGCAGCACGTACTCCTCGCCGGATGCGCGATTCTTCAGGCGCAGTCCTTTGACGTCCTTCTCTTCAACGCCCAACACTTCTTCGACCGTCGTGTTCGAAACAAACTTGATCTGGGAATGAGCCATCGCCCGCTCCAGCATGATCGGCGATGCGCGAAAACGCTCCGTTCGGTTGATGATTGTCACCTTGCTGGCGAAGCGTGTGAGAAACAGCGCCTCTTCCATGGCCGAGTCGCCGCCGCCTATCACCGCGATCTCCTTTCCGGACGCAAAGAATCCATCGCAGGTGGCGCACGAACTGACGCCATAACCGATCAGCGCCTGCTCCGAAGGCAGGTTCAGCCAGCGCGCGCTCGCTCCCGAGGCCACGATCAGCGTCCGTGTATGCACGATTTCTCCGCCGCCTAGATCCAGCGCAAACGGCCGCTTGGTTAGATCGATCGCCGAAAGATGCGCCATCCGCAGCTCGGCCCCAAAGCGCGTCGCCTGCTTCTTCATGTTCTCGATCAGCTCGGGACCCTGAATGCCCTCGGGCCAACCGGGGAAATTTTCGACCAGCGTGGTAATGGAGAGCTGTCCGCCCGGCTCATGGCCTTCAAGCACCAGTGGCTTCAGGTTGGAGCGAGCGGCATAGATGGCGGCGGTCAGGCCGGAGCAGCCGGAGCCGAGGATGACAGTATCGCGGGTCGTCGAGGTGGAAGTAAGTTCGGACATAGGGACCTCTTCAGTCTAAATGCGCTGGCCGCCGAAACGATGCATGAGCACTCCCGCACCGGGATTGGTGCAACAATTGTGTCTATGGCAAATCTGACACTGGTCTATGGCATGAGGCTTCTTCCCGCGGATGAGATTACCCAAATAGGCGACGCCACCGTCGCGCTCCAAAACGGCAACGAGGCACACGTTACGATGCATGTGCTCGAAGGCTCGCGCGAGCAGATCGAGGCGCAGCTTCGCCTGTCGATCGACGCCTTCTTCGATTTTTATCCAGAAATCTGAAGCATGAGCGCTGCCCCGAAATAAGACACCCGTACCCTCGCCTGCCCGCACGACGAAGAACAACAGAGCAGGAGGGCCATTGATGTCTTTGTTCCGCACCAGCATGCTTGCCGCCACGTTGGCCAGTCCGCTTCTCGCGTCCGCCATGCCGGCCGGGGCGACCCAGACCGCCTTCGAGTCGGGCATCGCGCCGGGCACCCTTCAGGACGAACTTCTTCAGATGGCTGGCCAGGCGGGCGTTATCTTCGTCGGCGAAGTGCTCTCCGTTACGCCGCATACCTCCTTTACTCAGGGCACGGGTACGGTCGAGATCGCCTTCCGCATCGACCAGCCCATCCACGGCTGCGATGGGCAGTCCACTTACACTCTCCGCGAGTGGGCCGGTCTTTGGACTGGCGGAACTCAGCGGTATAAGCCCGGTCAACGCCTGCTGATCCTTTTGCACGCACCTTCCGCTTCAGGTCTCAGCTCGCCCGTCGGCGGACAAGGCGGCGTCATCCCTGTGATCGGCACAGGCATCGCTCCCAGGGCGGACGACACCACCATTGCCCAGGCCGAGCCTTCCGTCGATCTTCGCTGGGTACAGGCCCGCCTTCCCCGCGCTGCAATTGCCTTGCAGAATAGCCGTCTGCATTCCGCCGCTGCTTCTTCACTTACAGTCGGACGCGAACACATATCTCTTGCCGCACGGAAGATCACAGCGCCGGGTGTGCTGCGCTCTACCATCTCCGCTCCCAATCTAGTTGAGAGCACCAGCACCCTGCCGCTCGCCTCGACCGCGGCCAAGGGTATCAGCCTTCGCAGCATCCTTTCCATCCTTGGCGCGTGGCAGGCGCAGCAAAGCAATGCGGCTCACTAGGCTAGACCTCATCCGCACGGCGCTTGTGCTCTTCCTGGCCGCACTCTCCGCTAGTGGTGCGCAGGCCGCAAATCCGCGCTGGGTCACGGGCGCCCCGTATTTCTGGACCGGTGGGATGAATGTCACCTGGTACACCGATGCGCCCGCCTACTTCACCGATCCCGGCGACCTGAGCTCCTACGTCAACCACGCGGCGGCTGACGCCCTGGTCGCCGCCGCGGCGCAGGTCTGGAACGTTCCCACCTCGCGCCTGACCCTCGCTCAGGGTGGCGTGCTGGCGGAGCAGGTCAGCGGCTCAAACGTCTACATGGGATCGAACGGACTCGTCTTCCCGAACGACGTCCAGAGCACCAATTACAGCGCCATACAGATCGCCGTCATCTACGATCGGGACGGTTCGGTGACCGACCTCCTGCTGGGCGGCGGAGCCAGCGATCCCAGCGGCTGCCTACAGCACGGTGTCACCGAAAGCGTCGATTCCATTGTGCCGAGCGGCTACATCCAGCACGCCATCCTTCTTCTCAACGGGCGCTGCACCGGTCCGGCGCCGGAGATGCAGCTCCAGATGCAATATCAGCTGGAGCGCGCCTTTGGGCGTGTACTCGGCGTCGGTTGGTCGCAGCTCAATGACAACGTGTTCATGGGCACACCGCAGCCCACCTACGAGCAGGCGCAGCACTGGCCCATCATGCACCCCATCGACATCATCTGTGGCCCCTACACTTACCAGTGCCTGCCCGACCCGTTCACCCTGCGTGACGACGATGTGGGTGCTATCTCAGAACTGTATACGGTCGATAGCAACTCCGTTCCTCCCGGAAAGCAAGCCACCTACGCGCAAGCCGGCACCCTCCAAGGAAACCTTCGCTTTCCAAACCAGGAAGGCATGGGCGGCGTCAATGTGGTTCTGATCCGCAATAATTTGCCTTGGCAGGTAGTGGACGGGTATCAGGTTGCGTCCGCCGTCTCCGGTCACGCCGGCGAACAGTTTCACGGTAGCCCCGTCGCACCCAAACCCGCCGGGATCGCCGGCAGCTTTGGGGAGATTTTTCCCTACTACGATGTGGCGGGATACTACAAGATTCCCTACTTCCCCATCCCCGCGAACGACATCGCTTTGGACATCTTCGTCCATACCGAGCCTGTCAATCCGCTCTACACCGGGGAGTACGCCATTAACTCGTATCCCATCTCCACGGTTGCCCCATCAGGTGACACCGTTTCATTCCGCTTCAACTACGTCACGCCCGGCTGGAATCTCTACTGGGAGCCGCCGATGCACAACATGGCCAACGGCTTAGCCAGCGTCGGCGGCACCGAATCCGCTCCCGCGACCATCCCCGCGAGCGGTTGGTGGACGGACACGCTCTGCGGACCTAATCAAAACTGGTCATTCGATCACACCGCGTGGTTTTCTCTCCCTGTCCGCGCCCAGCGTTCCTTCGCGATTGAGATGACGGCCCTCGATGAAGGGGGCACCGCCACCGGCAACAAACTCCGTCCCATCCTTGGTCTCTGGCGGGCTTCGGACGCGACCGGCACCCGGCCTGCCGTAGCGTCGACCGTAGCGTTCAACGGCGTGGCGCGCGGCATGACCTTCCTGGACGCGCAGACTACCTCCGCCGGAGCCTTCCGCATCGCCCTCGCCTCCGAGACGGGTGACGGGCGGCCGGATTACAGCTACCAGGCTCGCGTTCTCTATGCCGACACGGTGGCCCCCGCCAGCGCCAGTGCCGGGGCCCATATCACCATTACCGGCATGGGCTTCCGCACCGGGAACACGGTGAAGGTAAATGGGGTGACCGCCAGCGTGCTCAGTTGGTCCAACACATCGATCGTGGCTTCCGTTCCCTTTCTATCCAATGTCCCCGTAGGCACCACCGCGACCGCGGATGTTGCCGTGACGGACCTCTCCACCCTGGCGACCACCACAATGACTGGCGCGTTGCAGTATGTCTACACCGCCCCAACCTACATCCTGCAACTCGTCTCGTCGCCGTCCGCCAACCATGTGGTGAGCTTGGCCGCCAGCCCGTCCTTCGTCGTCAAAGTTCTCAACTCGGATGGCATCACGCCTCTTGCCAGCACGCCCGTCATCTTCTCGGCGACCACGGGTACGGTAAGCTGGACAGCCTGCGGTGCGCCCATCTGCACGGTCCTGACGGACAGCACCGGTTTCGCCGCAACCGGAGTCACGCCGCAAACCGCCGGTGCCATAACGCTCCAGGCCGCAGCGCAAGGACAGACGCTACAAGCCTCGTTCGTCGCCGTCCCACTCTCACGCACCGCTTCCGTTACGCCCGCCACACGCTTTCTCGCCGCCGGGGCAACCGCAAGTTGGACCGCCACGGCCAGCTTCCAGCAGCAGGGCGCGCCCGCGCAGACTTCCGTCGTCTGGACTTCTGCTGGCCCGGGAATAACCCTTTCCGCAGCCGATACTGCCACCAGCAGTAATGGCACCGCGTCGGCTACGGTCCACGCCGGTCCGCTCGCCGCCGGAGCACAGGCGACCGGCTCTACCTGCGCCTGGACGAACATATGCGCCAACTTTACCGCGACTGGAGTCGATTCCAGGCAGTTCGCCGTCGTCGTCACAGGCGGCGGCACGCAAAATCTCTCCGGCACGGCCACGTTCGCTCCGATTACCCTTCAGGTAGTCGACGGTTCCGGTAACCCGGTCGGCGGAGCTGGCGTTACAGTCTTCCAGACCGTCCGGCAATGGACCCCGCCCTGCCCCGTCCACGGCCGCTGTCCTATCTCTCCTACACATCAGTCTGCCCAGACTGCGGTCCTGTCCGATATCAACGGCAACCTGAGCATTACACCCATGGACCAGGGTGGACCCGACGTGACCGACATCGTCATCACGGCGGGAACGCAAGGCTACGCTTCCTTGACGGTACAAAGAAGTCCATAGGTTTGTAGAGGATTTATTTGAATTGAAGATCGCCATCTTCACTCTATGCATCCCATCGGAGTACCCTAATTTTAGGAGACTCGATGGCAATCACCCCGGCAGATCCTCTACGTAAGCGCGTGGTCATCCTTGGAGGTGGCTTTGCCGGTCTCAATGCCGCAATGGGACTCGCCAAGCTCCCTGTCGACGTAACCTTGGTCGACCGTCGCAACCACCATACCTTCCAGCCTCTGCTCTATCAGGTGGCGCTTGCCGTGCTCTCCCCGGCAGACATCGCGCAACCCATACGCTCCATCTTGAGCCACCAGAAGAACGTCGATGTGCTGATGGATGAAGCCGTCACCTTCGATACCGCCGCGCGGCACGTTCAGCTCAAAACCGGTGCCCGTGTGGAATACGATTACCTGATCGTCGCTACCGGCTCCACCCACTCCTACTTTGGCAAGGATGAGTGGGCCCCGCTCGCGCCCGGCCTCAAGACAGTTGAGGACGCTATAGAAATCCGACGCCGTGTGCTGCTTGCCTTTGAGCTTGCCGAGCGGCAGATGCTCGAAACCGGCACTCACCCAGCACTCAACTTTATCGTTATCGGCGGCGGCCCCACCGGCGTGGAGCTTGCAGGCGCCATTAGCGACATCGCCAAGCTCTACATGGCGCGCGACTTCCGGCACATCAACCCGTCGTCCGCGCAGGTGCTCATTCTCGAAGGCTCCCCCAAGCTGCTGACCGCATACCCCGACGACCTGCAGGCCAGTGCAGCTAAACAGCTTGAACATCTCGGAGTCAAGATCCGTCTCAACGCCCACGTCACCGACGTCCAGCCAGGCTACGTCATGGTGGGGGACGAGCGCATAGACTCAGTCGTCACTCTGTGGGGCGCGGGCGTCCAGGCCTCACCACTTGGCAAGCTGCTTGGCGTAGAAGTCGATAAACGTGGCTGCGTTATTGTCGATCAGTTCCTCAATCCAAAGGACCATCCCGAAATCTTCATCTGCGGCGATCTCGCTCATGCCATGCAGGATGGCAAGCAGGTCCCGGGCGTTGCACAGCCCGCCATGCAGATGGGCACCTTTGCCGCTAAGCGCATCGGCCAACTGATTGGAGAGAGCCGCGGCGGCCAGAACAAAGGTTTCCACTACTTCGACAAAGGCGACATGGCCACCATTGGCCGCTCAGCCGCCGTCGCAAACATCCAATGGCCTTTCAAAGCCCACTGGAGCGGTTTTCCCGCCTGGACCACCTGGCTGGTCGTTCACATCTTCTTCCTCATTGGCTTCCAGAACCGGTTTTTTGTGTTTCTCTCATGGGCCTCGACGTACATCGGGCGCAAGGACGGTGTACGCCTCATCACGGGATCGCAGGAGCTGCCAGGCTGGGGGCATACCGACGATCCTGTCGGCCACCTGACTACGCGACCGCTCGACATGGGGTCCCCCAGGACAAATCCAAGCTAACAGCGCATTGATCCGCTATGATTCAGGTTCATCCTCGATGGGCAGCTTGACGCCTTTACGGCGGTCGAACAGGCGTCGTACCACATACATCGCAATTAGCAGCAGCACGATGCCGCAAACGCCCAGTGCTAGTCCTAGATGGTGGTGCATCGTCCGCGTGACGCTATCTAGAATCTGCTGTCCAAAGAAGATAATTAGGAACGACACCGCCACAAACCGCACCAGCTTGCCCAAGAAGATCGCGGCAAAATAGACTGGTGGCCGCATCTCAAACACACCCGCAGCCAGCTCAAACAGTTTCACCGGAAATGGAGGCGGAGCCATGGCGGGGAGCATAATCGCCAAAAACTCTTGTTTTTCAAAGCGATCGCGCAGCTTTTCGTAGCGCTGGCGGTTGATCCGCTTCAGCAGAAACAGCTCGCCTCCGGCACGGCCCAGGTAGTACGGCAGCAGGCTTCCAAGGGCCGATCCCAAGGCCGCCATGACGCAATAGAGCACAGCGCGCGCATGGTCGTTCGCTACATAATCGACGACCATGGGATCAAGGGGCATCGGAATGGCCGCAGAGTCTACCAGCGCGATGATGCCAATTCCCCAGAAGCCGAGCGGCTTCAACAAGCCAAGCAGCAGGAGGTTCCACCGCTTTAACCAGCCGAACTTGCCCTGCGGCTTCCCTACCGCTTCGACCAGCAGACTAAGCACCAGCACCACCCGGCTCATGCGCCGTCTTCCCCGCCAAGAGATCGAGCGCATGAGGCAGCAACGGCAGGATAGCCCGCAAGCCGCTCTCCGCTCCCGCCGGGCTGCCTGGCAAGTTGACGATCAGCGTGTTTCCTAGTGTCCCGCATACCGCCCGGCTCAGCGGCGCAAGCGGCGTCTCCGCCAAACCCGCCGCCCGCATCCGCTCGGCCAGCCCTTCCACCATCCGGTCACAGACCTCACGCGTCGCCTCGGGTGTCACATCGCGCGCGCTCAGTCCTGTTCCGCCGGTCGTCACGATCAGGTTCGCCCCGCGCGCATACCGCCGCAGCGCTTCCGCGATCTCGCCCAACTCGTCGGGCAACGTATGCGCCGCCGGATGTTGTACGCCAGCCTCCAGCAATAGCCGCACCACCGTGGGCCCCGACAAGTCCTCCTGCACTCCAGCAAAACAACGGTCGCTGATCGTCAACACAACGGTCTTGGTGTCAGGATGAAAGCGCGCGGCCATCTCGCCAGTTTACGGCAGGACCACAAACATCGGGTCAACAGAAGGCACGATGCTGGAACAATGAGAAAATAGTGATGGTACTCACGATGGGCCCTGCGCGAACGTCGCCGCCAGCGGACCGTCCTACACCTATCCGATGCCCGCGCCCACGCTTGAACCGCCCCCGAACCCGGTCGAACCGCCCAACAACCAGCCGGGTGCGGTCACCAAGGTCCGCACCGGTCGCTTCGGTGAGCTTGAAGAGCACGAGCTTATCCACCTCATCGACACCCTCGACGACGAACGCGCACGCGCCCGTTTTCGCGAGTCCATCTACATCTCGGTCTTCGTCTACATCGTCATCGGCTGGTTCCTCTTCTACGGACCGCGCGTGCTCTTCCACCAGCCGCGCCTCATCAATCCATCCGAGGTGCTGAAGCAGCGTGAACTCACCAACCTCCAGCTTCCCGCTGACATCGCCAAGGCGCTCGAGCACGCACCCAAGGCCAAACCGGTCCCGGCCGCCAAGCCGCACATCGACGCGAAGACGCTTGAAGCCATGCGGAAGGCCGCGCCTCCCATCAAACCTTTGCCCGCCACGCCACAGCCTCAACCTTCCGCCACCGCTCCACCGGTGCAACAGGCCCGTCCAACCCCGCTGCCTCCAATCCAGCAGCCGGTTCAGAAGCCCGCGCCGCCTGTACTTGCCAACATCCCCGACGCGCCCAAGCCGACGCCCAACTTCGGCGGCGCAACCAAGTCCGCTGGCGACACCATCCGCCAGGCTGTCGAAGGCGCAGCCAAAAACCGCGGCAGCGCCGGAGCCGAGTACGGCGGCGGAGTGACCCGTTCGCCCGCTGGGTTGGGTGGAGCCGAGATCCTCTCCGACACCATGGGTGTCAACTTCGATCCGTATCTAAAGAAGATCCTCCGCGAGATCTACGAGGTCTGGATACCGCAGCTCCCACAGGAAGCGTACCCGCCACTCAACAAACAGGGCGTGACGCAACTGCGCTTCATCATCTTGCCCGACGGCAAGATCGGCGGCATCTTCCTAGAAGGCTCCACCCACGACGACGCCCTGAACCGCGCGGCCTGGGGCTCCATCACAGGTGTCGGCCAGTTCCCCTCCTTGCCCGCCGAGTTCCACGGGCCCAACCTGACGCTCCGCATTCACTATCTCGTCAACCAAAAGCAGGAGTAGGCCTTGTGACCGCGCCACACACCCGGGTGCCCCACCTTCGGCACGGTCTTATGGTGCCTAAGGTGGGTGGGTGTGCCTCCATCCTTGCCGTAGGCGCATCATGCTGAAGCGTCGCGACTCACGGGAAGGACCGCGTGCAGCAGAAATACAGGAGCGTCGCCGCCAGGTGCGCGGCCTTCTCCTCATCGCACTCGTCATCCTGATCCTCTGCATTCTCCGCGCCGGGGTCCACCGTGTCTTTGCGCAAGGCTGGTGGCGCTTGTGGTAGCTAAAAATCCGCTCATCGTGGTCGCTGGCCCCACAGCGAGCGGCAAATCCGCCCTCGCTCTCCGCCTCGCTAAATACTTCAACGGCGAGATCGTCAGCTGCGACTCGGTCGCCGTCTATCGCGGTATGGACATTGGCTCCGCTAAGCCCTCTGCCGAAGAGCGAGCCTGCATTCCGCACCATCTGCTCGACTGCTTCAACCCCGACCAGCCCTGCACCGCCGGCGACTACAGCCGTCTCGCCCGCGAAGCCCTTGCCGCCATCACCGCATGCGGCCACACACCGATCGTCACCGGCGGCACCGGACTCTATCTACGCGCTCTGTTTGACGGCCTCTTCCCCGCCCCGCCCCGCCGGGACGACCTACGCGACCGCCTCAGGGCTTTAGCTGGAAAGAAAGGCTCCGCTTACCTCCACCGCATCCTCACTCGCCTCGACCCAGCCGCCGCGCGGGCCATCCACCCGAACGACGCCCCCAAACTCACCCGCGCCCTCGAAGTCAGCCTCGCCGCCCGCCAACCCCTCACCGAGCAGTGGCAACAAGGGCGCGAAGCCCTGAGCGGCTACCGTATCCTCCGCCTCGGCCTGAACCCGCCACGAACGGCACTCTATGCCCGCATCAACGCCCGCGCCGCCGCCATGTTCGACCGCGGCCTGATCGAAGAGGCGCAGCAACTTATCACGCAGTATGGACGCGACTGCCGCCCCTTTACCTCCCTCGGCTACGCCCAGGCACTGGCGATCCTCGAAGGGACCCTCCCCCGCGAAGCTGCCATCGCCCAGGCCCAGCAAGGCCACCGCAACTACGCCAAACGCCAGCTCACCTGGTTCCGACGCGAGCCCGAAATTCACTGGCTGACAGGCTTCGGCAATGACGAGGACATCTGGACCGAAGCCCGCACCCAGGTCGCAGCCCACCTCGCGGTCTGAGCCTCTGCTTTTCTTGGTGTCATTGCCGAAGGGAATCTGCATTTGCGGTGCCACCACAACGCACCGTTTAGCATAGACCTATGGCCACCGCGACCGCCCGCCCACAACTCGCCCATCTCACCGCCCAGCTCGACGACCTCAAGGCGCGCGGCACCTTCTTCAAGCTCCGCGTCCTCGGCGATGAGCAGGCCCCGGTCTGCACTTACGACGGCCGCCGCGTCATCAATCTCGCCTCGAACAACTATCTCGGCCTCTGCAACCACCCCAAGCTGCGCGAAGCCGCCATCGCCGCGACCACGAAGTACGGCGTCGGCTCCGGCGCGGTCCGGACCATCGCCGGCACCATGCGCATCCACATGGAGCTCGAAGAAAAGATCGCCGCCTTCAAGAATGTCGAGGCCTGCGTCGTCTTCCAGTCCGGCTTCACCGCCAACGCGGGTACGGTCTCGTCCATCCTCGGCAAGGACGACTTCATCCTCTCCGACGAGCTGAACCACGCCTCCATCATCGACGGCGCGCGGCTGTCGAAGGCCAAGATCAAAGTCTTCCGCCACAAGGACGTGGCGCACTGCGAGGAGCTGCTGCGCGAGGTCGAGAACGAGCCCGGCAAGAAGCTCATCATCACCGACGGCGTCTTTTCGATGGACGGCGACATCGGCCCGGTCGCTGAACTCGCCGATCTGGCCGATAAATACGGCGCGATCATGATGGTCGATGACGCCCACGCCAGCGGCGTCCTCGGCCTCAACGGGCGCGGTTCGGTCGACCACACCGGCGCGCACGGCAAGGTCGACATCCAGGTCGGGACGCTGTCAAAGGCCATCGCCTCGCTCGGCGGCTACGTCTGCGGCTCGCGCGACCTGATCGACTATCTCTACCACCGCGCGCGCCCGTTCCTCTTCTCCACCTCGCACCCGCCGAGCGTCGCCGCTAGCTGCATCGCCGCCTTCGACATCCTCGAAGCTGAGCCCGACCGCATCGAACGTCTTTGGGCCAACACCTGGTATTTCAAGGAGCAGCTCGCCCACGCCGGCTTCGATGTCGGCGGCGTGACCACGCCCAAGAGCGAGACTCCCATTACGCCCATCCTCATCGGCGACGGGCGGCGCACGATGGATTTCTCCCGCGCCCTCTTCGACGCGGGTGTCATGGCTACCGGTATCGCCTTCCCCACCGTGCCTGAGGGCAAAGCCCGCGTCCGCACCATCATGACCAGCGAGCACACGCGCGCGGAGATCGATCAGGCGCTGGAGACGATTGTCAGCGTGGCGAAACGGATGAATGTACTTGAACACGCATAAACAATAATCTGTATGTCTCAAACTTCAACCTGGAGGTTAGCTAAGAGACTCTCGTACAGAGGCGTTAGGTATCCTCTACCCCCAGAGTAATCCCAGAATGATCCGGCAATACTGACGTACAAACCAGTACGAACGAGTCTCTGTAACATCGCATCGAGCTCAGCGGCTGTTATCTTAAACGTCGCGATTGCGTCAGCCTGAAAGATCGTCCAATACCGACTCGTTCGCTGAGCTTGATTCTCCTCAGCGGTTGAAGGAAACTGTAGCTCTTGTTTATGAATCAAGAGTAACAGTTCAAACTCGCGAAAACCTAGATCGTCAAGAACTGCCAAGTCTTCATCAAACGTTTCAAGTGCGTCTTCGTTAAATGCGTTTCTGTTAATGAATGACACAAACAGTCTGGCGAAAAGACGAACCTTTTCTTCTCTGCGAGTTTCAAGTACACGCCTAGACGTTGCGCCGAAAGCCTCGCAGAACTCTCGAGACCGTACCTGCTCTTCTGGAGGGTTTAATTCGAGCGTGATTATCTCATCGGTAAAAACATATAGTCTGCGGTGCTTCCACCATTTGTAGACAGCAAGAATTCCGGCTTCTGCAATTGCAGCAGGAGGATGAGCAGCGACGAGCATACGTACAACTGGCGCTCTCTCATACATACTGACTAGATTATCGACTAATGAATCCTGCACATTATTTTGGTCTGCCATTCGGTTTTTATCTCTTAGCCAAAGTGTTATACCCCACGGCTAGAAACGACTAGCTATAGGAAATTGAATCTTCTTGGTCTAATCTACACTCAGGGCATCGGCAGCCGCGCGCTCCAACTCCGCGATGTCGAACTTCACCATCTTCATCATGGCTTCCATGCCTTTGGGCGTCTTGATCAGTTCGCCGATGCGAGCAGGAACGACCTGCCACGAGAGGCCGAAGCGGTCTTCCAGCCAGCCGCACTGGATCTCCTTGCCGCCTTCGGTCAGCTTCGCCCAGTAGTGGTCGATCTCCCGCTGGTCCGCGCAAACGATGCTGAAGGAGATGGCCTTGTTGAACGTAAAGTGAGGGCCGCCGTTCATGGCGGTGAACCGCTGGCCATGGAGTTCGAAGTCGATCACGAGAACCTTGCCTTCCGCCACGCTGGTCTGTACGGGGGAGCGGACCACCTTGAGCTTTCGTGAGTTCGGAAAGATGGCGATGTAGAAGTCGACGGCCTCTTCGGCGTTGTCGTCGAACCAGAGGAACGGAGTGATGCGGGGTGGTAGTTCCAAGGCGCTCATGCAGCTCATTGAACCACCTCCCATTCACGGCTTGCAACAGCTTTCAGCGTCTGGATTGCCGGTGAACGATACGCCCTTCGGTGATCGTCGCATGGACCCTGCCGAGCATCGGAGCACCATTGAACGGAGAGTTCTTCGACTTGGACAGGCTAGCGGCAGTGTTGTAGGTCCACTCAGCAGCGGGGTCGAAGAGGACGAGATCGGCGTAGCTGCCGGGAGTGAGGATACCCCGGTCGGTGAGGCCGATCAGGCGGGCGGGGTTCGCGCTCATCAGGGCGAGGACCTTGGCGAGGGGCAGGCCATAGTCGCGGTGGAGGATGCGGAGAGCCAGGCCGAGCGCGGTTTCGAGGCCGGTAATGCCGTTCGGGGCGCGCTCGAACTCGACCTCCTTCTCGTGCGCGGCGTGCGGGGCATGGTCGGTGGCAATGCAGTTGACGGTACCGTCGAGCAGCGCCTCGATCACGGCGAGGCGGTCGGCTTCGGCGCGGAGGGGCGGGTTCATCTTGCAGTTCGTGTCGAAGGTGAGGAGCGCCTCGTCCGTCAGGGTGAAGTGGTGCGGCGCAGCCTCGCAGGTGACGTGGAGGCCTTGCGCTTTGGCCTCGCGGATGGCGGCGAGCGCCTTGGCTGTCGAGATGTGCTGAACGTGGAGGTGCGGGCGGAGCTTCTCGACGCGCTCAATGTCGCGGAGCAACTGGATGTCGCGTTCGACGATGGCGGACTCGGCCTCGACCGTCATCCCGCGCAGGCCGAGGCGAAATGCCACCGGCCCGTGATGGACGCCCGACGAGGGGCAGATCCGGGTATCTTCGGCGTGCTGCGAGATCGGCAGGCCGACCCGTGCTGCCGCGACCAGAGCCGCGCGCATGACGCGGTCGCCGAGGATGGGCTTGCCATCGTCCGTAAAGCCCACGGCCCCGGCGCGGGCGAGGGCTTCATAGTCCGAGAGCGTATCGCCAAGTGAACCAAGCGTTGCGGCCGGCATGGCGAGGAGCTGGATCGCCGAGTCGCGGTCGGGCGAGAGCACCCAGTGCAGCTTCTCGACCGTGTCGTTGACCGGAAGGCTATTCGGCATGGCGACAACGGTGGTGAAGCCTCCAGCGGCGGCGGCGCGGGTTCCGGTGGCGATAGTCTCCTTCCAGGTCTGGCCGGGTTCGCGGAGATGGACGTGTACGTCGATCAGGCCGGGCGCGAGGGTAAGGCCAGTAGCGTCTAGCTCTTCCGGTCCGCTGGGGAGAACGCCGCTAGGTTCGATTGCGGCGATGCGACCGTTCTTAAGGAGGAGGTCGCGCGGGGCGTCGAGGCCGGTAGAAGGATCGATCGCGTGAGCGTTGCGGATCAGCAGGTCGGTCATGCGGTTGCTCCCAGGGCGCGGATGAGCAGCGCGGAACGGACGGCGAGGCCGTGGGTTACTTGCTCTTCGATAGCGGAGTTGGGGCCGTCGGCGACCTCGCCTTGGATCTCCAGGCCGCGAATCATGGGACCAGGATGGAGGATGAGGGCATTCGGGGCGTGTTGGGCGAGACGTTCGGAGGTGAGTTGGTAACGGGCGATGTAGTCGGCCAGGTCGAGGTCGAGGTTGTGGAGCCGTTCGCGCTGAATGCGGAGCATCATCACGACTGTGGCCTGGGTAAGGGCCGCGTCGAAGTCGCGGACGATCTCGATGGATGGATGGAGGCTGAGGGCCTCGTTGGGGAGAAGAGGTTCGGGGCCGCAGAGGATCACGCGCGCGCCCAGGCGGGGGAGGAGCATGGCGTTCGAGCGGGCGACGCGGGAGTGGCGTATATCGCCGGTGATGACGACGGTGACACCCTGTAGGCTGGCTTCGTGCGCCGTCGTCGGATCGAGGTGGAGGCGCGTCAGCATGGTGCGGAGGTCGAGCAGGGCTTGCGATGGATGCTGGTGCATTCCGTCTCCGGCGTTCAGGACCGGAAGGCCGGTGGTCTGGGCGAGCAGGTGGGGCGCGCCGGAGGACGGATGTCGAAGGATGATGCACTCGGCCCCGAGAGCGCGCAGGGTGAGGCCGGTGTCCTTGAGGGACTCGCCCTTTTCGATGGAGGAGGACTTGTCGGAGACGAGCGTGGTGGTCGCACCGAGCGATTTGGCGGCGAGCTCGAACGAGGTGCGGGTCCGGGTGCTCGACTCGTAGAACAGTAGGGCGACGCGGCGATACTGGAGGATGGCTGCGCGCTCGGCGGGTGAGAGCCGTTCGAGGCGGGCGGTCAGGGCGAGGATGGCAGCGACCTCGGCGATGGAAAGGGCGTCGACCGTGAGGAGGGAACCGGGATGGATGGTTGTCGTCACGCGGGCTATATGTCGGGCCTTCAGCCCTTGGGGTTCCTCGGGTTGCCTACCTAGGCTGATATGTTGCGGGGCTTTGGCCCTGAGTGCGGTAGCCCAAAGTCTATGAGGTACAGACGCATATTCCCTTCGGGAATGACAACCAAGAAAGCAAATGCAACAACGTCACTTGGATGAGCTAGTCGGCCAGTTCGACGAGGAGCACTTGCTCGTCGGTGTCGATCTCGTTGAGCTTGACCTCGATGATCTCGCGGCTGGAGGTGGGGATGGTGCGGCCGGTGAAGGTGGCCATGATGGGCAGCTCGCGGTGGCCGCGGTCGATCAGGACCAGCAGTTGGACGCTCTTGGGGCGGCCATGGGCGAAGAGCGCATCGAGCGCGGCGCGGATGGTGCGGCCAGTGTAGAGGACGTCGTCGCAGAGGATGATGTCGCGGCCGGCGATGTCGAAGCCGAGCTCGCCGGGGGTGACTACGGGGCGCGGACCGGCGGTGGTGAGATCGTCGCGGTAGAACGAGATGTCGAGGACGCCGGTGTCGACAGGATGCTTCTCGATCTTGGCGATGGTGGCGGCGAGGCGCTGGGCGAGCGGGACGCCGCGGCGCTTGATGCCGACCAGGCCGAGGTTGGCCCCGCCCTCGTTGCGCTCGACGATTTCATGGGCGAGGCGGACGAGAGTGCGCTCGATCTCGGAGGCGGACATCAGGCGGCCCTTGGTGCGTAGCTTCGGAGCGGCAGTTTCGGTTTGATCTGGCATGGCGGTTTCGGATGATTCTAGCAGCATCGATTCGGGCAACACCCATCCAAAATTCGGTTCAGGCCTGCGCGGGGCGGCGCGTCCGGAGGAGACCGCCGAGCGCGCCGCCGCAGGCGCTGACGATCAGCAGGAAGACAGCGCTCGTGGCGAGCGAAGCCAGCATTAAACCGGCCTGGAACTCGCGCTTGTCGTAGAGCTTGAGGACTTCCGGCGGCGCGGGGTTCGCGGCGTTTGCGGCGGCTTCCTTAGCCTGGACCAGGAGCTGCGCTATGGTCGCGTCGAAGCCACCGAGCGAGTGCAGACCGAAGCGGGCGATCAGGCCGACTGCGGCAAAGCCGATGGCCATCAACGCGACGGTGCTGAGACCGGCGGTGAGACCGATGCGCGCGCCAATGCCGGCGTCCATCCAGGCCAACGGACGGCGGCGCTGGTAGAGGCCGAGCGTGGTGAGCGACGCGGTGAGCACCCAGACGGTCGAGAGGAATGACGCGACGGGGATGCGGAGCGCGAGCAGGCTCAACACGGCAGCGATCCCGGCGACCAGCAGCGCGCAGCGGATGGCGGTTTGCCACTCGACCTGGCGCGGCGTGGGCGGCGGGTTGGCGCCGGTCGTGTCGGCTGCGGCGGTTGCCTCGGCGAGGCAGGCCTCCGAGAGAAGGAGCTGCGGCGCGGCGCAGTGCGGGCAGAAGACCGGAGCCTCGTTGCCCGAGGGGAGGTCGCCGCCACAGCGATGACAAGTTTGCGTCATAGTTACAGGCTACTGGTTCACGGACGCGGCGGCAAACGGGTTTGCGGCTTGGCTGAAGCCATGCCCTTCCGACCGTTTACTGCTTGTCCTCCTTGTCGTCGTTGTCTTTGCCGAAGTGGAAGTCCGTGGGCAGATCGAGGGCCACGAGGCCGAACTTGGTGCCCGCGCCTTCGGGGTTGATGTCGACGATGTGCTGGTGCTTCTTGGAGCCAGCCTTCAGTTGGTACTTTGCGTTGTCGTCACTTCCTGAGATGTGGACGGCTTTGCTGTAGGAGTCGGAACTCGAAGCGGAGGTATGGGTGTCGTCGTCACAGGTCAGCCCCTCGGTGGTGCGCGTTGGTGCGCCGACGGAGTGTTTGCCGTCGCATTGAATGACGTTGCCGAAGCGGCCAAGGCCCTTCTTGTAGAAGGCGAGGACCTTGTCCGGGCTGTCGCCGGTACGGAAGGAGGCGGCTTTTACCTTGAGTTGGAAGTTGCCGAAGCTGAGGTTCACGTCAGCGGAGCCGTCGTCGCCTTTTTCCTTGGTAACGAGCGTCGCTCCGGGGTAGGCGGGTAGACCGATGCTGCCGAGCACGTCGGCGTCGTTGGTCTTTACCTGAAGGCCGCCGAACGGCGTGTCGATCTTGACGTCCTTGCGGCCGCCATGATCACTCTTTGAGATGTTGCAGCCGGTGAGGGCGATAAGTACGACTGCGGCGACGGAGTATAGAAAAGTTCGCATGGTGCGTTTACCTCGCTCTACGAGTTGCAGGGGATGATACGCATTGGGACGCGACGAAGTTCCGCCTCCTACAGGGAGGGTGCGACGGCGGGGTACCCCCCCTCCCTACCGGCAACGCAAGCCATTTGTAATGAGCACTTACGCAGAAGCGTGGAATGTAAAGTATTCATTCCAGGCTAGTTATAGCTAAAGTATCTAGAATGAATAAGATAACGGGATACGCTGGAACTAGCCGATAGATGACGGGCCCATACAAGCAGATTCCCTTCGGGAATGACAAACCAAAGGGGAGTTGCTGTGCGCGGTGCGCGCAGCCTGCCCGGTAAGGCCGCTGCGAAGATCGGTGTATGTCTCTATTCTACAGGGTTGGAGAAAACTCCTGCACAAAGTTTTCTTAGCCTCTAAACCTTTTATTTTGTTGGAGATGAAGATGCTTTACTAGGTCATGGGGTCTTGACAGGATTTTCGATCCTCGCGCTCTCGTGAACATCGAATGGGTATGTACAGTAACGCGGTTCCCACCCTTTTCTCTCCTTATCGATTGCGCAGCCTAAACCTTCCGAACCGTATTGCGGTATCGCCGATGTGCGAGTACTCGTCGGAGGACGGGTTCGCGAACAATTGGCACTACGTGCATCTGGGAAGCCGCGCGGTGGGTGGGGCGGGACTGGTGATGACGGAGGCCGCGGCGGTGAGTCCCGAGGGGAGGATTACGCCGAATGACCTTGGGCTATGGAAGCCAGAGCATACAGTGGAGTTGAAGCGGATTACGGCCTTTATGCACGGGCAGGGAGCGTATGCCGGGGTGCAGCTAGCGCATGCCGGACGCAAGGGCAGCATGGCGGTGCCGTGGGAGCCGGAGCGGGCGATCCCGG
Source organism: Acidobacteriaceae bacterium (assembly GCA_965277085.1). Lineage (GTDB taxonomy): Bacteria > Acidobacteriota > Terriglobia > Terriglobales > Acidobacteriaceae > Edaphobacter. Next base: position 2,058,095 of record OZ255708.1, on the reverse strand, counting down.
AGGCGGAGGGCGGGTTTGCAGTGGTTGCGCCGTCGGCTGTGGCGTTTGCTGACAACTACAAGGTGCCGGTGGCGCTCGATCGCGCGGGGATGGACAAGGTGGTGCGGGACTTTGCGGCTTCGACCAAGCTGGCGGCGGAGGCGGGGTTCGATGTGGTGGAGGTCCATGCGGCGCACGGGTATCTGCTGCATGAGTTCGTGTCGCCGTTGTCGAACCGGCGGACGGACGAGTATGGCGGGAGCTTTGAGAACCGGGTGCGGTTTCCGCTGGAGGTGGTGCGGGCGGTACGGGCCGCGTGGCCGGAGCGGCTGCCGGTGTTTGTGCGCATCTCGGCGACGGACTGGGTGGAAGGCGCGTGGGACATCGCGCAGTCGGTGGAGTTTGCGAAGCTGTTGAAGGCGGAGGGTATCGACCTGGTGGATGTGTCGAGCGCGGCGATGTGCCGAAGGCGGACATTCCGGTGGGGCCTGGATATCAGGTGAGCCTTGCCGAGCGGATACGGCGGGAGGCGGGAATTGCGACAGGCGCGGTGGGGATGATTACCGAGCCGTGGCAGGCGGACACGATCGTGCGGACAGGACAGGCGGATTTGGTGCTGCTGGCGCGGGAGCTGCTGCGCGATCCGTACTGGCCGATGCGAGCGGCGGAGGCGTTGAAGCAGGAGACGGCGTGGCCAGTGCAATACGCGCGGGCAGCAGGACATAGGACTCCCGCCCGGCAGCCGGTTACGAGGGAGTAAGGACGCGCCGCTGTGGACGTGGCCTGAACGATGAAGCGCACTATACTCGTGGAAGGCTCACGTTGCGGCGGAGGCTTCCCATGACTCCGCCGGGTTGGAGGCGGCATGGCGCAGCTGGAAGTTCGACGGAGATCGACGCCGACGGCAGCGAAGGATGTGGCTGCCATTCCCGACAAGCTGTACTTTCGCATTGGCGAGGTGGCCGATCTTTGCGGTCTGCCCGCGTATGTGCTGCGGTTTTGGGAGACCGAGTTTCCGCAGCTGAAGCCGAACAAAGGCGGAACCGGCCAAAGGCTCTACCGGCAGCGCGATGTGCGGATGGTGCTGCGCATCAAATCGTTGCTGTACGAGGGTGGGTTCACGATCCCCGGTGCGCGGCAGATGCTGCTGGCGGAGAGCCGGAGCCGGGAGCCGGAGCTTGCGCTCGCGATCCCGGTGAATGCCGAAGTGCCGGGGCCGGACCGTGTGGGTCTGAAGCAGCTGCGCGGCGAGATGGTGGCGTTGCTGGAGATGCTGGAAAAAGCGCCGGAGGGTGGGATGAAGAAGGTGCATCCTATTCGTACGGTGCGCGACCGGCAGACGCCGCTTGCAACCTCGCGCTATCTATTTGAGTAACGACGGATGAGTAACGACGGACGAAGGAGACGACCGATGACCACACCCGACCAGAAGATCGAAGCCACGGACACGGGACGGACCTGCGCCTTCTGCATGGGGCGGACGTTTCGCCGGTCGCGATTGAAGTTCAAGGATGTGGGCAGATTGCTTGTATTCCACTATCCTGTGCGGTGCCTGTCGTGCAGCAAGCGGCAGAGCGTGGGGATGGATGTTGCGCGCAGGGCGGTACCGTCGACGGTGCGTCAGGTGCGCGCTCCGAAGCCGGCGACGCCCTGGGAGGGCAGCCCGAGGAGCCAGCCGTCGTCGCGTATGACAACGACTGAGCCGGAGTTTATCGGCGGGGGTGTAGTCACTGCGGCGAATACGAACGAGGCTCCGGTGATGAAGCCGATCGCCATGCCGGACCTCCACGGGGTGCGGCTGCCACACGTTGCGCAGATGCCTCCGGGCAACGGGGAAAACCTCGCTTAGCGGCGGCTAGAATCGGAGCATGACGGAAGTTCTGTTTTGATCGAGTCTGCCGCAAGCTCACCGACTGCGAGGCTGAGGCTGGGCGGTGCGCAGACGATCTTTTCGGCAACGCTTCTGCTAATGGTCTCCACGCTGCTGTCGGGCGTGTTGGGATTGGTGCGGTCGCTGTACATCGCGCGGGTGTTTGGCGCGGGCGCGGTGACGGACGCTTACTACGCGGCGTTCCAGTTGCCGGACATGATCAATTATTTTCTGATCGGCGGCGTGGTGTCGACCTCGCTGGTGACGATGCTGAACCGGTACCAGAAGGCGGAAGACGAGGCCGGAGCGGACCGGGCGCTGTCCGTTGTGCTGAACGCGATGCTGGTGGTGCTGGGGCTGGGCATCTTGCTGGGCGAGATCTTTGCGCCGCTCTACACACGGGTGGCGTTTCCTAAGTTCGATGGAGCGCGTGCCGTTCTGTGTACGTCGCTGACGCGGCTGCTGCTGCCGGCGCAACTTTTTTTCTTTGCGGGTGGGGTGCTGGGGTCGCGGCTGCTGGTCCGCAAGATTTTTATCTACCAGGCCGTGACGCCGCTGCTCTACAACGCGGGTATCCTTCTGGGGGCGTTCTTGCTTCATCGCCGCTATGGAGCGTATTCGCTGGCCTACGGCGTGCTTGGCGGAGCATTTGTTGGGTCGCTGGTGATGAACACCGTGGGTGCGTGGCGCGGCGGCCTGCGTTATCACCCTGTCCTGAAGCTCAACGATCCTGCGTTTCGGGAGTGGCTTCGGTTGTCGTTGCCGCTGATGCTGGGGGTCTCGCTGACCATGGCGGACAAGTGGATTTTGGCGTATTTCGCCTCGGCGGATCGTGGGGGCATCTCGCTGCTGAGCGTGGCGAAGACGCTGTTCAACGCGCCGCTGGGCATCCTGGGCGCGGCGGCAGGGGCAGCCTCGCTGCCGTTCTTCGCGTCGCTCTTCAGCCAGGGCAAGATGGAGGAGTTCGCGGCGGCGGTGAACCGGTCGGCGTCGCGGGTGATTGCGGTATCGCTGATGGCGGCGGGATGGATGATCGGGCTAGCCGGGCCGATTGTGGACCTGTATCGGGGCGGTTCCTTTAGCCGCGCCGACGCGACGTCGACAGCCACGTACTTCGCCGTGTTCTCGCTCTCGATCGCTCTTTGGGCGGCTCAGAGCTTTTATGCGCGGGCGTTCTATGCGGCGGGGAACACGCGCGTGCCGGCGATTGCGGGCTGGGTGGTGACGCTCGTTTCGTTGCCGATCTATAGCGTGCTCTTCCACCGGATGGGCCTGCTCGGATTGGCGATTGCGTCGGATACCGGGATCGCGCTGCTGACGGTGGCGCTGGCGGTGCTGCTCCATCGGCGCGGTCTGGTGCGGCTGTCGGGGCTGGAGGGCGGGGAAATTGCGCGGGCGCTCCTAGCGGCGTGCGCCGGGTGGGCGGGCGCGTGGGTGTGTGTGCGGTGGATTCATGTGGCGAAAGGACATGCGGCCGATTTGATCGTGATCGGGGCGGGCACGGCGGTCTGGGCTGGGCTATGCCTGGTGGTGCTTACCGCAATGGGGTCGCGGCTGCCGCGTCAACTGATGCGAAGAGGATGACTGCGCTTACTTTGCGTCTTCGTACTCCTCATGCCAGGCGGTTTGGATGGCTTCGAGGATGCCTTCGGTCGACTTGGCGGGGTTGCCGATGAAGCCGGGGAGCTCCGTCACGTAGCGGTGCAGGTCGGTGAAGCGTACGGTGTAGGGGTCCAGCTCCGGGAACTTCTCTTGCAGCTGAATGCCGATCTCTTCGGTGTCGGTCCACTCGATCTCACGGGGCATGGGGGCTCTCCTGGTGGATAGTCTAACGCGCGATGGCGGATGATGGTTCCATGCGAGTAGGGGAGCGACGGTATAGCGCGTCGATGTTGCGGCGGGAGCTGAGTGAGCGCGCGGCAAGGATGGCGCGGGCGGACGGGCTGCTGCACGAGGTTTCGAGTGGAGCAAACCCGGCTGTGGTGTTTGGGCTGGATGAGAACGGGCGGCATGGGAACTTTCATCCAGCTTCGTACCGGAGCATCTGTGCAAACGCCGGGTGGGCGGCGCGGCTGACGAAGGCGCATACCCGGTGGCGCACAGTGCGAGCGCGGGCGGACTGGCATTGGAAGGAACTCGATTCGGTCAATAGTTCCGATGCGCTGTTGATGAACATCTTCTGTCATCCCGAGGTGTCGGGTGGAGGGGAGTTGCGGTCTGGCGTTGCGGCTCTGATGGGTGTTGGGTTCGACTCCGCGCCGCTCTTCGGAACGAACCCGGGCGTTCCGCTCGGCAATGGACGGACAGAGCCAGCTACCGAGATCGACATGGAACTGGGCACACTCTTTGTGGAGGCGAAGCTGACGGAGACGGGGTTTCAGAACGCGGGTTTGAAGCTGATTGAACGCTACCGCGATCTCGCGACGGTCTTTGAGGTCAGCCGTCTGCCCTGGAAGCAAACGGGGATGGTGCAGGGCTACCAGCTGATCCGCAACGTGCTGGCGGCGTTTGCGCACGAGAAGGCGTTCTGCGTGTTGTGCGACGTGCGCCGGCACGATCTGGTCGAGCAATACTACGCGGTGCTCTCGGCGGTGCGTTCGCCGGTGTTTGCTTGCCGGCTGAAGCTGTTGACTTGGCAGGAGTTGAGCGCGGCGCTTCCCGAGGAGCTGCGCGTGTTTTTGGAACGGAAGTACGGGATTGTGGCGAGGTGAAACGCGGGTTCCCTTCGGGAATGACAAACAGAAAGGCAGACGCTATGCGCCTGGGCCATGAGAGGGTTTGCCTTCCTGAACGTAGTTGCGGTTCCACTTGGGGATTTCGACGATGTAGGCACCGGGCTTCTCGATGACGGCTTGGCACCCGAGGCGGCTGTTGAGCTGGATGTCGGCGGCCGTCTCCATGCGGTCGAGTTCGAGGTCTTCGGGTTCGGAGATGCCCCCCGCGCCCTCCTTCACCCAGATGTGGCAGGTGGTGCAGGCGCAGACGCCGCCGCAGGCGTGGTCGAGGAAGATGCCGTAGTTTTCGGCGACGTCGAGGAAGCTCATGGGTGCGCCGTGGCCCTCGTAGGGGAGCGTGTCGAAGCGGAACTCGACGGTCTTGCCCTCGGGCTGGAAGGTGACGCGGACGATGCCTTCAGCGGGAGGCTGCGCGAGGTCGTAGACGGGGAGAGGCTGGGCGGCGTGATCGGACATGGTTCGATTCTATCTGTGCCATGGCTTGCTGTAGTCCTCAAGCCTGCTTGGCGCGAACCGTGAGAACGATAGCAAAGAGAATTTCCATTATCCCAACGGCTAGGACGGTGCCACCTGGAATCTGCACGTAACGCAGAATGTCCACGACACCGACCGCTGTGATCAAGGCAGCGAGCACCCAAAATAGAACGTCTCCGTAGACACTGCGGAACGCGGCATAGTGCGTGCCCACGGCGATGGCGGCAAGGGGAAACACGAAAGCGGGCTGGCGAGAAAGGAAAAGCCAGGCGGCAAAGAGCCCGCCGATCATCGCGATGGTGCTTTCCAAGGCAACACGGCCAAGAGGATTGTCTTTCGAGGCCGAAGTGCGCCTAAAAACAAAGCGTGCGACCAACTGCGACAGTGGAAAGATCAGCATGCCGCCGAAGAAGAGAAAGGCGAACGCCGGACCGATTCCTCGCTGCTTCAGCAATAAGGCGGTGATCAACCAGAGAACGCCTGAGACAAACGCACCCGGTCCGCCACCAACAAACGCCCGGCGAGTATCCTGCTGCGCCTCGGTAATGGTCACGCTTGCCCCTCTTCTTCCAGTACGGACGCCGGGCACAGAATAGCATTGGGGCACGAGCCGGCGATGAGGATGTCGACGAGGCGGCGGGCGCTTGCTTCCCAACCCGGCATGGCCATGGTGTGGAAGGTGCCGATGAGGGCGCGGACGAAGTCGTTGGGTTCCGTGCCGGAACGAAGGTTGCCGCTGTGGATGGCGCGTTCGACCAAGGCGAGAAAGGTGCCATGGATGGGCCCGCGCGCGCCTTCCATGAGGCGGGCTGAGCCGCCCGCAACGGTTTCCATGGCGGGAAGGATCAGGATTTTCTTCGCTACGTGGTCGATCAAGAGGAGCATCCAGGCTCGAAGCGCTTCGAGCGGCGGCATGGTGGCGGCGATGCGCTCCCCGGCTTCGGTCAGTTTGTCGACTTCGCCGCGGTAGACGGCCTCGATCAAAGCGTCGCGTGTGGGGAAGTGGCGATAGAGCGTGCCCGAGCCGATACCGGCGTGACGGGCGATGTCGTCGAGCGTGGCTTCGGCTCCGTCGCGGGTAAAGGCCTGGTGGGCAACCTCGAGGATGCGCTCGCGATTACGCTGCGCATCCGCGCGTGGCTTGCGTGCGGCCGAGGATGGTGAAGGCTGCTTTGCGGGCATACGTCAGTTTCGCAGAAAGATTCTGCAACCGGAGACAATCTCCACCTATCTCATTACCGGAGACTGCCTCCACTTACGGGAAGCTGCACAGCAACTCTGGCGCGGTGCTTACACCAGCCGCGACACAAACAGCGAGAGGAAGAGTCGATGCGAATTTTTGTGACGGGCGCAACAGGGTTTATTGGGACGGAGTTGGTGAAGGAGCTGATTGCGGCGGGTCATCAGGTGCGTGGGCTGGCACGCAGCGATGCGGGCGCGGAGCAGTTGAAGGCGGCGGGTGCTGAGGTACACCGCGGCGACCTGGAGGATCTGGATAGCCTGCGCAGTGGAGCGACGGGCATGGATGCCGTGGTGAACCTGGCGTTCGACCATGACTTCTCGAAGTTCGCGCAGAATGCTGAGAATGAGATCAAGGCAATCGAGGCGCTGGGTTCTGTGATGGAGCCAGGCAAGTTGCTCGTTGTGACCTCCGGTACGGGATTGGCAAGCGGCGGGCCTGGACATGTGCGCGTGGAGAGCGACCCGCCACAGATGAACCAGGCGATCCCGCGTAACCCGGAAGGGGCGGCTAAGGCTGTTGCAGAGCGGGGTGTGCATGTGGCCGTCGTCCGGCTGCCGCAGGTACACGACACGCGCAAGCAGGGGCTTGTGCCATTTTTGACGCAAACAGCGCGCGACAAGGGGGCATCCGCCTATATCGGCGATGGCGCGAATCGCTGGGCGGCGGCTCCGGTCGAGGACGTAGCGCATCTTTACCGGCTGGCCATTGAGCAAACGGGTGAGGGCTTCACGGTGTATCACGCGGTGCAGGAAGAAGGCGTCTCTCTCCGCGAGATTGCCGAGACCATTGGTAACGGGCTGAAGGTGCCGGTCGTGTCGCTGACTCCTGAGAAGGCCGCCGAGCACTTTGGCTGGTTGACGCACTTTGCGGGATTGGATATGCCGGCTTCAAGCGCATGGACGCGCAAGGCGCTGGGTTGGGAGCCTGCGGGGCCGGGGCTGATTGAGGATTTGACGAATATGACGTATTGAGGATTGCGTGGATACAAGCGGGTTCTCTCGGACCCGTTTGTATTCATGCCCGTATGAGGCGCTTCTGGTCGCTTCAGTGCAGGCGAAGGAGGCCGCGCACGGAGATGTCTTCATCGAGTGCTTCCCAGTGGATGCCGTAGCCGTTGCCGATGATCTCCCACTGGGCGCGTTGGGCGGGGGTGGCGTCGCGGAGGCGTGGGAAGTAATCGAGGGGAGCGGCGATCTCACGTCCATCGGCTAGACGAACCCGAAGCATATATTCGTCGAAGGTCACGTCCATGGCGTCGCAGTTGAACTCAATCACGGGCGCGGGTGGTGAAGTAATCATGCCAACTCCTTAGCAGCAGTTCCCGATGCTCCTCGACAAGCCGTCCAAGGTGCCGGACCTCGTGGAGCGAGTAGCCTCCATTGTACGCAAGGCTCATGGATCAACTAGGACTTGGCCTGGGCGGGGTCACAGCGGATGTGTCTGTGCGGTAGCTAGCACTAAGCTACGTTCCGGCTATTTTCTGAAGCGTTGAATCCCATGCATACCCAGCCAAGAGTGCTGTATACCAGTACCAACTTTTAGTCTGGGTGCCTCCAAAAGCCACAACTAAAAGAGCCGTAAGCAGCGAAAAAGCTCCCACCACTAAGTAGACACGGTTCTGACTCTGTTCCGCTAAGGTCTTTGGAACTGGAAGTAGCTTTCGGAGTAAGGGCAGTGACAAACTCACGAGAATGCCCAACACAACGAATGCATATTGAATTAATGGAAATGGTTCTTCGTGCATCTGTGAGACCTCTTTTGCCGAAATACATGGTGCTACTTAGAGCCCCACATCAATACCGATGAAGAGAAGTCCGCCCCAATTTCCAACGGAATGAACTGTGGGTGTCGCGGGCACTGGTGTCCCTGGAACCTGTGCAGGCAAGGTAACCAGCTTAATCTCGAGAGCGAGGGATATGAGAGGAAGAATCACTGCCGAGAAGAGGCTGAGCAGAGCTGACGCCACGAGCGACAGTAAGAAGTGTAAAACGAACACGTCGGGCGATATCTCAACATCCACTCCAATGACGAAAGGAAAATCGAAAGGATGAAGCCAAAGCTCTTTTCCCGCATTCTTACTCAAAAGCTGGGCGTTGATCTGTGCGCCAGGAATCGCCCGTGCATCAGCACTAATACTTACCTTTATTGCCGACGAACAGCCGGATAATCCCGCCGATCCCTCTGCGTACCCCTCCAACTGAGCTTTGACCTGCACGCCTGAGTTGATGATCTGAGTTTGCGGGCTGTTTACTCTATAGCCAAACTTGTACTCGTAATACGCCCACCCTCCTGAATTGTGGCTTTGCTCGACTGCGATGTTGAGGTACTTATTCGCAACCAGCTGGAACACGGTGTTCGAAAACGCCAAAAACAGATCGCCCGGCGGGAGTGTGCCAGCATCCAGCTGCTTATATGTCGAGTCTCCACCGTCTATAGAGCGTGTAGCGCCAGCGAGTGTCAGCTTAGCGGACATTTTTCCTTGAGCAGGTTCTGACATTTCGCGCTTAAGAGTCTTGCCAAAGACTGCCCTCTCCAACGTCTCGCCATGGAGTGTTGAGGTCGCCAGTTGAAGTTGCGCTAGCTTTGCAGCTCCTGCTGAAAGAGCCAACAAGAGCGTGCTGTCAACAACAGACACATCGGTCAATTGGACGTTGATCCCGTCGATTGCGTAATGCGGTTGTGGTAAGGGAAGGGCTTCGACGAATCGTTGAAGCTGAGCTTTCAAGACGGCGTCCAGGATGTGTTCGATGAGTTGGTTGGTGTTACAGCCGTTGGCCAAGGCGTCCGCTTTTAATGAACGCGATTTGATATGAACGTCCACCTTGGTCACAACGAGACGGTAAGCTCCCGGTGGAGCGGGATTTACAACGATCGCAGTAGTGAGGGTTCCGCTTACCGTGACCGAGCCTAAATCCGCTCCCGCGACTGTGGTGAAGTGAACTGGCGTATCGGGTAAAGTGACGGTTACGGTTGGTGCGTTTAACTCAGCACGGTATAAAGCTTTGGCATACCTCAAGAAAGGATCAGCCAAGACGCGCCGCTTCAGATCGTCCCCGGCCATTGCCGGTGCCAGTGAAAAACTGATCGCTTTTGAAATTTGGTAAGACCACTTAAGGTCGATCGGAGCAGACTCGCCGTTGCCCTTATAGATATCAGGGTACAGCTGGAAGTGCTTTGTAGCATACCGATTTAAGGTATTTTGTGACACTCCACCTACGACATCTGATGAAGTTGCAGCAGCAAACTCAATAACTGACGTGTGGTCCATTGCAGCCCTCGAAGTTGTGAGGACGTTAGCACAAGAGTGTGGCTGCGTCAACAAATCTTTTGTTCTTAGGATGTCATCGCAAGTCCATCAGTCCTCCGTAGACTCGCTCGGCGTCTCTGGATCGGCTCTGACGAGTAGGTTGGGCGCGGAGCTGTCGATCTCCGCGGGGGCGAAGGGGTGGGGGGCGGAGGGGCCGGTGCCCATGTTTTCGCCGGCGGACGCCATGGTTTGGCCCTTCATGGCGGAGGCGAGGGTGGTGTCCATCATCAGCTCGGCGAAGCGGCGGGTGGCTTTGTCGAGGGCGTCGATCGCCCGGCGGATGACCTTGTAGTCGCCGCCTTGGATCGAGGCTTTCAGCTCTTCCTTTTGCTCCTCGATCTTGAGGAGTTCGTTGGAGGTGAGCTGCTGCCAGGCGTTGTGCGTCTTGCCCTTTTCGACGGCGGCGAGGATGGTTTCGGCTTCATTCTTGGCCTCGATGGCTTGGCGTTCGGAGATGTCGGCTTCGGCGTGGGCGAAGGAGTCGAGGATCATGGTTTCCACCTGTTCGTCGGTAAGGCCGTAGGTCGGTTTGACGTCGATTTCGGCCTCTTTGCCGCTGCGCTGCTCGCGGGCGGAGACGTGGAGGATGCCGTTGGCGTCGATGAGGAACTTGACCTCGATCCTTGGAAGCCCGGCGACCATGGGCAGGATGCCTTTGAGGTCGAAGCGGGCGAGGGAGCGGCAGTCTTTGGCGAGTTCGCGCTCGCCCTGTAGGACATGGATGGCCACGTTGGTCTGGCCGTCGACGCCGGTGGTGAAGTGCTCGGTGGCCGACGCCGGGATGGTGGAGTTGCGTTGGACGATGCGGGCTACCACACCGCCGAGGGCCTCAATGCCGAGCGAGAGCGGAGTGACGTCTAGCAGAAGGAGGTCTTCGGTGGTAGCGTTGGCCGAGCCGGAGAGGATCTGCGCCTGGACGGCCGCACCGAGGGCGACGACCTCGTCCGGGTTGAGATCGATATGCGGCTTCTTGTTGCGGGCGGCGAGCTGAAAGAGATCGTCGACGAGCTGGCGCACGGCGGGGATGCGGGTGGAGCCGCCGACGAGGACGACTTCGTCGATCTGATCGGGTGTGAGGTTTGCGTCTTTGAGGGCCTGGCGGACGGGCCCGGCGGTGCGGGCGATGACCTGCGCGGTGAGGGCGTCGAACTGCTGGCGGGTGATCTCGCGGGCGTAGGGCTGGCCGCTGGGGAGGATTACGGCGAGCTTGGCACTTGGCTCAGTGGAGAGGGCGATCTTGGCTTCGATGACGGCTTTGCGGATGGCTTGGATGGCTTCGCCGTTAGCGCGGAGGTCTTCGCCGAGGTCGCCACGGATGTCGTCGAGCGCGATGGCGATGAGGAGGTTGTCGAGGTCGTCGCCGCCGAGGTGGGTGTCGCCCCCGGTCGCAACGACTTCGAAGATGCCCTCGTGCAGCTTGAGGATGGAGACATCGAAGGTGCCGCCGCCGAAGTCGTAGACGGCGATGAGACCGTCTTTCTGCTTGTCGAGACCATAAGCGAGCGCGGCGGCGGTGGGTTCGTTGACGAGGCGGAGGACTTCGAGGCCGGCGATGCGCCCAGCGTCTTTGGTGGCCTGGCGCTGCGCGTCGTTGAAGTAGGCGGGAACGGTAATGACGGCCTTGGTCACTGGCGCGCCGAAGAACCGCTCGGCGTTCTTCTTGAGCTGCATCAGGACGTAGGCGGAGATCTCGGGCGGGGTGAGGGTGAGTCCGCCGACGTTGAGCTTGAGGACTTCGTCCGGTTTGAGGCCGTCGACGAGCTTGAAGGGGAAGAGCTTGAGTTCTTCCTGCACATCGGCTAGGCCGCGGCCCATCAGGCGTTTGGCGGAGTAGACGGCGTTGGCGGAGTCGGTGAGGAGGGTGGCGCGGGCGGCGTTGCCGATGGCCATGCCGTCTTCCGTCCAGGCGATGACGGAGGGGACGAGGCGCTCGCCGTCCTCGCCGGGGATGATCGCCGGAGCGTCGCCCTGCATGAAGGCGACGAGCGAGTTGGTGGTGCCGAGATCGATGCCGACGACGCGGGTGTTCGGGTCTGCTGCCATTGCTGATGGAATCCTTTGGGCTGTCTAGATCATTCTCGCATCCGGGTATTGGATGCGGTCGCGATGCTGAATGCGCTAGGCTTGTTGCTATGGGATTGGCGGAGGACATCGCGCAGATCGCGCGGCAAGAGGCGGAGCTGGTGCTCGACGCGTTCGACGCTGAGGTGGCGTGGCGGCTGGGAGCGATCGTGCGGGAGCTGGCGGTTGTGCGCGGCCTTGCGATCGTGGTCGACATTCGCCGCTTTGGACAGCCATCCCAGCAACTCTTCTACACTGCGCTTGCCGGGACGACGCCGGACAATGACCGCTGGGTGGAGCGTAAGGCGAACACGGTCGGGCGGTTTCATCGCAGCTCCTATGCGATGGGATTGAAGCTGGAGGCGGAGAGCGCGAGTTTCTTCGCCAAGTACGCGTTGCCGGATGCGGACTACGCCACGCATGGCGGTGCGTTTCCACTGCGGGTGATGAATGCAGGTTTGGTGGGGTGCTTGACGGTGTCCGGCTTGCCGCAGCGCGCGGACCATGAATTAGCAGTGGAAGCGTTGTGCCTCTTGACGGGGTGCCATTACAACGAACTTAGACTATCTAGCTAGTGATCCCGAAGCTTCCTTGTGGCTGCTACATCCACTACCTATGAGTTGTTTTACGACATCGCAACAAGCATTGTTGCTTCTACCCTGGTAGGCAACGAACTAGCAGTTGCTGCGTTTGTACATCGCAGCTCTGTAAGCTGGCCGAGACGGAACACGCCAAAGCCGCCGCACTGCTGGCCCGCGTTCTTGGCCGCGTGATGCCCTTCTGGTATGCGATGGCACTGCTCCTGACTGTGGGTGCGGCGTATGAGCATCGGCCCCTCACCAACGGCCCAAGATTACTTCTGCTGTGCTCCGCAATTGTGAGCAATGATCATTGGCATGACGGTCGTCCTTGAAGTACCGATCAACAACCGGATCGCCGCCCTGAACGCCGCCGCTCCTTATGCAACCTGCCTTGAGGACAGAGGGCGCTGAGACGCAGTGCATGACATCCGCGTGGGCCTGCTTTTCGTCTCCATCGTCTTACTGCTTACTGGCTTGCTTGGGTCGGAAGTGGTGTTTAGCGCTTCTTGCCTTTGGACTTCTTCGCCTTGACGCGGGCTTTCTTCTTGCCGGTGCGTTGGGGGCTGGAGTGGGGGCGTTCGCCGGTAGGGCTGGCGGCGGTTTTGGAGCGGCGGGCGCGCTTTACCGGCGCTTCCATAACGTCGGGAATCAACGCGAACTGTAAGCGGCGCTGCTGGCGGTCGATGCGGTCGAGCAGGACGTGGACGCGCATCCCGATCTTGTAGGCGGTGCCGGAGTGTGACCCGACAATCTGGCGATCGGTGTCGCGGAAGAAGAAACGGTCTTCACCGCCGTAGGTTCCCAGGCTGGCGAGGGGGACGAGGCCTTCGATAAAGAGGTCGTCGAGCTCCACGAAGAAGCCGTATTTGGTGACGGAGAGAATGATGCCGTGGAAGTCTTCGCCCACGCGGTCCTGCATGAACTTGATCTTCTTCCACTCCATCAGCTCACGCTCGGCGTCGTCGGCGCGACGTTCGGCCTGAGAGGATTCGAGGGCGATGGCAGCGAGTTCGGGTTCGGGGATGGGTTGCTGCGCCCACGTCTCCGGGTGCTTGCACGGTGTGGAGCTCCACGGTTGCGGGTCGGTGCTGAGTATGGGGCCGCCCGTGGGGTCGAGGCCGGCTTCGAGGAGGTCTCGCAGGAGGCGGTGGACGATCAGGTCGGGGTAGCGGCGGATGGGTGAGGTGAAGTGCGTGTAGCTGGGGCTGGCGAGGGCGAAGTGACCGACGTTCTTCTCGCTGTAGCGGGCCTGCTTGAGCGAGCGCAGCATGAGGAAGGCGAGGATGCGCTCTTCGGGCGTGCCGGCGATTTTGGCGGTAAGGCGCTGGTACATCTGCGGCGTGACGGGGATCGACTCGGGGATGTCGTGCGCTTGGGCTTTGCGGTCGGTCCCCCGGACGTTGCGGCGGTCGCCTTTCGTCTGAATGCGCTTGACGGGAAGGCTGGAGAAGCCGAGCGAGTAGCCGAAAGCGCTGGCGGTCTCCTCGAAGTCGAGGATGCGCTTGGGGTCGGGCATCTCGTGGATGCGGTAGACGCTGGGCGCGTGGCGTTCAAGCCAGGTGGCAACGCACTCATTGGCTGAGAGCATGAACTCTTCGATGAGCCGGTGCGACCAGCCGCGCTGTGAGCGCACGATCGACCGCATATTGCCGTCGGGGTTGAAGAGTATGACGGGCTCGGGCAGGTCGAAGTCAATGGAACCCCTGCGGTGACGTTTGCCGTTGAGCTTCAGGGCGAGCCCGTACATCTGTTCAAACGCGGGGACAAATTCGGCGAACTCTGTGCGGGCGGGTGCGTCGCCGTCGAGGACGGCCTGGATTTGCGTATAGGTCATGCGGCGCGCGCTGCGGATGATGCCCTCACACACCTCGTAGCCGAGGATTTCGCCGTGCTCGTCGATCTCCATCAGGCACGAGAGGACGAGCCGGTCTTCATCAGGGCGCAGCGAGCACATGCCCGACGAAAGCTGCGGCGGCAGCATGGGCACGGCGCGGTCGGGGAAGTAGACGGAGGTGCCGCGCAGGCGGGTCTCGAGGTCGAGCGCGGTGCCGGGGCGAACGTAGTAGCTGACGTCGGCGATGTGGACCTGAAGCCGCCAGTGGCCGTTGGGGAGGGGCTGGACCAGCACGGCGTCGTCGAAGTCGCGGGCGGTCTCGCCGTCGATGGTGACGATGGGGAGACCACGGAAATCGCGGCGGGGGGCGAGCTCTTCTTCGGGCAGGCTCTCGACGGTCTGTGCGGCGGAGGCGCTTGCCTCGGCGAGGACGTTTGCCGGGAAGACGTGAGGGAGGTGGTGCTTGCGGATGATGATCTCGACATCCACGCCGAAGGTATCGGGCGGGCCGAGCACCTCGATGACGCGGCCCTTGGCTGGCTTGCCCGTGCCGGGAAACTCCGTGATCTCTATATCGACAGCCAGACCTTCAAGCGGTGTGTGGCTGTGGTCGTCATCCGGCAGAGACCAGCCCTGCTGGACAGTCTGCGCCTCTTCGCCCAGGACACGATGCGGCGTTTCTTTCGGGGTAGCAGGCAGCTCCATGCCGTCGGGAATGAGGATCGGCTCAGTCATGCGCTCGTCGAGCGGACGGACGTAGTTGCCCTGGAGGAACGGCGCGGCTTCCCACGTGACGCGGCCGTGCGGGCGGGCGTAGTGGAAGATACCGACGACGGTTGGGTTGCGACGGGTGAGGACGCGGACGACCCGGCCCGAGCGGCGGCCATCCCGGCCTGGCGGAGCTTCATCCACTAGCACCTCGTCGCCCTGCATGGCGCCGTTCAGCTCGTTTGGCGGGATGAAGAGATCGTCGTCTCGGCTGGTGCTTCCGTTTGGGCGGACGAAGCCGTAGCCATCGCGATGGAGGTCGAGCTTGCCGGCGACGAGATGGTCGCGCGTGGCGCGGTTTTCCTGCGGCTGGCCGGGTTCGGCGTTCTTGCGTGGACGCGCCGTCTTGGCCGGATCGGCGTGCGGGAGCGCCCACTGCTCAAACTCGGTTTTGACCAGCTCGCCACGCGCCGTGATCCGCGCCAGTTGTTCGAGGAGCAGACGGCGCTCTCGTCCCCCGCCGAGGCCAAGCTCGCGAATGAGCTGCTTATACCCGGCGCGGTGCCCGGCCGAACGCTCGATCAGCCGGATCAGTTCGCGGTCGGTCTGCGGATAAGGAGTGCGCGCCATCTGTCATCAGAATACAGCGTTAGCGGACGGCAACGACGATCGCGGCGGCCAGCGAGTCGCTCAGAAAGACGGGGCGGTCCGACTTGGCGACGAACACCGACCATGCGCCTTTGAAGGGAAGTTGTTCGCACAGCGTCAGCCGGACACCAGGCCGAATGCCCTGCTTCGCCAGGTAGCGGAGCATTGCGGGATCGGCGTCGGATACACTGACCACTCTCGCTTTTTCGCCAAGGGGAAGCTCAGTCAAGAGGCGAGGTTCGCAACCCGGCTCGATTGCGGGGACTGAGCCATCCAGCGAGGGGATGACATGGCCGTGGGGGTCGAACTCGGGGTGGCCGAGTTTAGCGGCGATGCGCTCCTCAAAGCGCTCGGAGATGAAGTGCTCCAGGCGCTCAGCCTCCTGGTGCACCTCGTCCCAGGGGTAATCGAGCACGCGGGTAAGGAAGGTCTCCAGCAGTCGGTGATGGCGGACGATCTCGAGCGCGCGACGCTTGCCAGAGGCGGCGAGACGGACACCATGGTGCTTGCGGTAGAGCACCAGCGGCGGCTCGGCGGCGGCGAGTTTCTGGAGCATGTTGGTGACGGAAGCGCCGGTAATATCCAGATGTAGCGCGATTTCGGTCGAGGCCACTTCTCGCTCCTCGCGGCCGCCTAGCCGGAAGATGGCCTTGAGGTAATCGTCGACCGCCTCGCTGGGAGGCTGGGGCTTGCGTTTCGTCTTGAGCTTGTCTTTGACCTTCGCCATGCCGTTGCGCCTTGACTTAGGGTAACACTGCGCTATGATTTAGGCATGGCTAATTTACTGGTGAGCCAGACCGAAGTCGAGGCAAAGAGCTGGCGGCGGCAGCTTTGGGGATACCTTGGACCGGCCTTTGTGGCCTCGGTCGCGTATATCGATCCCGGCAACTTCGCGACCAACATCGAGGGTGGATCGCGTTTCGGTTACCGTCTGCTCTGGGTGTTGCTCTGGTCGAACGCCATGGCCATCTTAATCCAGTTTCTCTCGGCCAAACTGGGCATCGTGACGGGGCTGACGCTGCCGCAGAACTGCCGCAAGCATTTCGCCCGGCCGATCACGATCACGCTCTGGGTATGCGCGGAGATCGCGGCGATCGCCACCGATCTGGCGGAGTTTCTGGGGGCGGCGTTAGGACTGTATCTGCTATGCGGGCCGTCACTGCTGGCACACGGGTGGACCCGTACAGAGACGCTCTTCGCGGCGGCGCTGGTCTCGGCGGTGGCCGTGTTTCTGATCCTTGCGCTCGATCTGGCGGGCTATCGCTGGCTGGAGCGCGGCATCATGGCTTTTGTGGGCATTATTGGCCTTTGCTACGGCTTTGAGGTCTTTCTGGTGCATCCCGACTGGCACACGGCCGCCTTCCACACGCTGGTGCCGACGCTTGACACCACGACGGCAAACAGCCTGCGCCAAAGCACATATCTTGCCGTGGCCATGCTGGGCGCGACGGTGATGCCGCACGTGGTTTACCTTCACTCGGCGCTGGTGCTGCCCCGGCGCAAGACCCTTAGCGCAACCGAATCCAAGCTGCCGTACCTGCGTTTCGAGTTGATCGACGTGATCGTCGCGATGAACGGCGCGTGGCTTATCAACTCAGCCATGATCGTCGTAGCAGCTGTTGCGTTTACACATTTAGCCGCGCCGGTGACGGACGTTGAGCAGGCTTATCGAACGCTCGGTCCGCTACTGGGACCGGCGGCGGCAACGGTCTTTGCGGTGGCGCTGCTGTGCTCGGGGCTGTCGTCGTCGACCGTGGGCGTGATGGCGGGCCAGGTGATTATCGAAGGCTTTCTCGATATTAGGTTTTCGATCTTCCTGCGGCGGCTGATCACCATCATCCCGGCTCTCGCGGTGATCGCGATCGGCCTTGACCCGTTGAAGATTTTGATCCTCTCGCAAGTCGTGCTCAGCTTCACGCTGCCGTTCGCGCTGATTCCGCTGTTACTCCTTACAAGCAGACCGGCGGTGATGGGAAGCTTCGCCAGCGCCTATCGCACGAAGCTAGCGGGGTGGGTCGCGGTGGCCGTTGTCCTTTCGCTCAATGGGGTGCTTCTGAGTCAAATAGTTATGGGCTCTTAGCGGGGCGACCGCTCCTCGTGTGGACACGCCTGCGGCTGGGGCTGCGCAGAAGGCGGGGCGTGCGGCACTTCCCCGTGTGGCTGCGCTTGCGGTTGTTGCTCCTGCAAATCTGTTCCACTTACAAGGAACATCCGTACAGGAAATAAGATGCGGCCACAAAAGTGGGAACACCGTATGAAGTACTTTATCCAGATGTCAGGTAACGGTAGACTACCTATATGGGCGATCCGCGTACATCGGCTGGGAACGCAGACAGCGTTTACGGATTTTCTTGTCCGGTGCGCGTTAAGGCGATCCAGCGGTTCCGCCGGGGACGCCACGACCGCGGCCGCATCGGCGCTTAGCTTCTCCTCTCCTTCTGCTACCCTAGCTTCGCCGCGCGCTTGCTCCTCGCGGCCCCGCATCCCGTCAGAACTCGCCTTCAGGAGACGACCCCATGCCCGTTTCGCACCCCAATTCGTTCCACAGTCGCGCTACGCTTCGCAGCGGCGACACGACCTACACGATCTTCCGTCTGCAAGCGCTTGCCGAGGCGGGTACGGACTTGGCGCGCCTGCCCTTTTCGCTCCGCGTCCTGCTGGAGAATCTGCTTCGCCACGAAGATGGGCGCACGGTCTGCGTGGACGACATCCGCTTCCTCGCCCACTGGGACGCCAAGGCCGAGCCTTCGCGTGAGATCGCCTATATGCCCGCGCGCGTGCTGATGCAGGACTTCACCGGCGTCCCCGCCATTGTCGACCTGGCGGCCATGCGGGACGCCATGCGCGCGCTTGGGGGTGATCCCGAAAAGATCAACCCGCTCCAGCCGGCGGAGCTCGTGATCGACCACTCCGTGCAGGTCGACGAGTTCGGTTCGCTCCACGCCTACGACCTGAACGCGGCGCTCGAGTTCCAGCGCAACCGCGAGCGCTATGCCTTTCTCAAGTGGGGCCAGACAGCCTTCGACAACTTCTCCGCCGTGCCGCCCGGCATGGGCATCTGCCATCAGGTCAATCTCGAGTATTTGGCCCGTGTCGTCTTCACCACCAAGCCCGATGAACAGGGTGAAGTCATGGCCTACCCCGACACGTTGGTCGGCACCGACTCGCACACCACGATGGTCAACGGCCTCGGCGTGCTGGGATGGGGCGTGGGTGGGATCGAGGCCGAGGCGGCCATGCTTGGCCAGCCGGTGTCTATGCTGATCCCGCAGGTCGTCGGCTTCAAGCTGACGGGCAAACTGAAGGAAGGTACCACCGCTACCGACCTTGTGCTCACCGTCACCGAGATGCTCCGCAAGTTGGGCGTCGTTGGAAAATTTGTGGAGTTCTACGGCTCCGGCATCTCCGAGTTGCCACTGGCCGACCGCGCGACCATCGCCAACATGGCTCCCGAATACGGCGCGACCTGCGGCTTCTTTCCCGTGGACGCGGAGACGCTGCGTTATCTGCGACTCACGGGACGGCCGGAAGCGCAGACCGTTCTGGTCGAGGCGTATTACCGCGAGCAGGGTATGTTCCACACGGCGGACGCGCCGGAGGCCACCTACTCCGCGACCATCGCGCTCGATCTCGCAACGGTGGAGCCGAGCGTCGCCGGTCCAAAGCGCCCGCAGGATCGTGTCTTGTTATCGGAGACGGCGGCAAGCTTCGCCCAACAGCTGCCCTCTCTGCTCGGCCTGAACGCCAATAAACAGGCCGCTCGACAGATGGTCCGCTGGGAAGGGGAGGGCGGCCACGCCAGCGCTACGGGCGACGTAACAAGCGGCATCGGCGCACCCGCTCCGTTGGTGGAAGGAACGGAGATACCTGTAGCTACGCTGCCGGTCGACACGCTGACCGTGCAGCCGACCAGCGTCGAAGGCCGTTTCGGCGTCGATCCCGACAAGTACCTCGACCATGGATCGATTGTCATCGCGGCCATTACTTCGTGTACGAACACGTCAAATCCTTACGTGATGATCGCCGCCGGTCTGCTGGCGAAGAAGGCTGTGCAAAAGGGCCTACGCACGCCGCCCTGGGTCAAAACTTCGCTTGCGCCGGGGTCGCGCGTGGTCACCGATTACTATAAGAAGTCCGGCTTGATGAAGTACCTAGACGCGCTGCGCTTTCAGGTGGTCGGCTATGGCTGTACGACGTGCATCGGCAACTCCGGGCCGCTGCCCACGGACGTATCGAAGGCTATTGAAGATCACGGGCTGGTGGCCGTCTCCGTGCTCTCGGGCAATCGCAACTTCGAGGGGCGCATCTCGCCGGAGGTCCGCGCCAACTATCTGATGTCGCCGCCGCTGGTCGTCGCCTACGCGCTTGCCGGGTCCATTCATCACGACTTTGCCAACGAGCCTTTGAGCCACGGCAAGACCGGCGAACCCGTATATCTGCGCGACATCTGGCCCACCCAGGAGGAGGTCTCGTCCACCGTCGCCAACTGCATTGACCCCGAGATGTTCCGCACCCAATATGCCACGGTCTCGGACGGTGACGCCAACTGGCAGACGCTGAAGGTACCCCAGGGCGAGACCTACGGCTGGGAGCCAGACTCCACCTATATCCGCAAAGCGCCGTACTTCGAAGGCATGACGGCTGCGGCCGCGCCGGTCGAAGACATTCGCGCCGCGCGCTGTCTTGCCTTATTGGGCGATTCGGTCACGACGGACCACATCTCCCCGGCTGGCTCGATCAAGAAGAATGGGCCGGCGGGTAAGTATCTGATGGAGCATGGCGTCGAGCCGGTCGACTTCAACAGCTATGGCTCGCGTCGGGGCAATCATGAGGTGATGGTGCGCGGAACGTTCGCCAACGTCCGGCTGCGCAACCGGATGGCACCCGGCACCGAAGGCGGCGTTACGCGGCTGCTGCCCGAAGGCACGGGTATGTCGATCTACGAGGCGTCGGTCGAGTACGCGCGGCGCGGGACGCCGCTTTGCATCTTGGCTGGCAAGGAGTACGGGTCGGGCTCGTCGCGGGACTGGGCCGCGAAAGGACCGCGCCTGCTCGGCATCAAGTTTGTGATCGCCGAAAGCTACGAGCGTATTCACCGCTCCAACTTGGTGGGTATGGGCATCCTTCCCTTCCAGTTTGAGCCGGGAGAAAACGCCGAGTCGCTTGGCCTTACCGGCGAGGAGATCTTCCACATCGGCGACGAACCCGGCCAGCTCGCGGCCATGCTCGACGGCAAATTCGCCAATGGCCGGAACCTGACCATGATCGCCGAATCGGAGCTCGGCATGACCAAGAGCTTTCCCGCGACGCTGCGCATCGACACCCCGCAGGAGATCCTCTATTACCAGCACGGCGGCATTTTGCAGTATGTGCTGCGCGGATTGGCGGGACAGGTCAACGACCTGGCGCTTGAAGATGTCGTAGCACGTTAGGTCCTTCGGTCTCGCGGCGTAGTAAGTACATCATGGGAGGAAAGCACGGGATAGCCCGCTATACTCACGACAAGATGCGGATGATCTTCCCGGCAAGGGTTGTTCTAACAGGATTGCTGACGATGCTCTCTACCATCGCGCGGGGCCAGACTGCGCCTTTTACGCTAAGCGTCTCGGTGGAGGAGGTAAGCGTAACCTTCCATGCGGCCGACTGGCATGGAACCTCCATCGATGACCTTACCGCAAACGATGTGCGCATCCTCGACAATGGAAAGCACCCACGACAGATTGTTTCTTTCGAGGTACGCCGGAGCCTTCCCGTACGGATAGGTGTTTTGATTGATACAAGCCGGTCTGTTCTTGAAGATTTACAACAAAACCAAGAAATCGCCCTTCACTATTTGAACAGGCTTTTTGATGCATCGAGAGACAGGGGATTCGTGATGCGGTTCGACTCGGAAGCGAAGCTCGTACAAAATTGGACGAGCGATCTTCCGCCGCTGCGTGACGGTATACGACACGTCGCCCAGGACCATGAGAGCCGCATGGGCGGAACAGCGCTTTACGATGCGGTTTATCGTGCGTGCCGGGATGAGTTCCGGACGACACATGAGGTCGAGGCGGGAAACTTCATCTTGCTGTTTACGGATGGATCGGATAACGCAAGCCACTCCCAGCTAGAGGATGTTGTACAAATGTGCCAGAGCGCCAACACCGCCATTTACGCGTTCTATTCAGAGTTCGATTCGTTTCGCTCGCTTGGGCAAAAGACGCTACGCGAGCTTGCCCAGAAGACCGGCGGCCAGATGTTCAACGATTCGACTCCAGAACGAATATGGAGCGACCTACAGCAGACTGACGCGAATCTCCGGAGCCAGTACCGTATTGTCTATAAGCCACAGCAACTCAAACATGATGGAGCATTCCACCGCTTGCGTGTGGATAGCCCCACCCGTGGGGCCGTGATCACAACCCGATCAGGTTATTATGATGTCCGATGACGAGCGCAGGCATTAAGCATAGTTATTCGGAACGATACGGCATCCCTCTGCGGATTAGAGGAGAGGCACTCCTGTCAACTCCTCGCAGACGCTCCACAGTCGCTTCGCCACCGCTTTATCTTTGGCCTGCAAGGCGATCTTCGCCGGTCCTACATCGCCGCCGCGGGTCTCCTGAAATCCTTGCGGGCCATAGTAGCCGCCACTCGCGGCATCGAGCGCGGTGGCAGCAAACAGGGTAGGAATCGCACCTTCCGCGTCGGTGTTCATCACCTTGCCGATGAGCGAGTTCGCTGTTCGCCGAATGGCTTTGACCAATCGAGGGTAATCGCCGGTCTCCAGCAGGTTCGTCTTGGCGACGCCGGGATGCGCGGCAACGCTTAGGATTGGCGAGTGGGCCTCGCGCAAACGCCGGTCGAGCTCAAAGGCGACCAAGAGGTTGGCCAGCTTTGTCTGCCCATAGCTCCGCATCGGGTCGTAACTGTGGTGAGCCATCAGGTCGTCGAAGTCGATCTTGGCCCGCTTGTGCGCGATCGAGGCGATGGTCACGATGCGTGGATTGCCGGGAGCGGCCTGCAAAAGCGGAAAGAGCAGCGCCGTTAACGCAAAATGTCCCAGCACGTTTGTGCCGAACTGCAGTTCGAAGCCATCCTCCGTTTGCAGGCGTTTGGGTGGAGCCATCACCCCGGCGTTATCGATGAGGAGGTCGAGCGGCTTCCAGTGCGCGAGCTCCGCCTCTGCAAAGCTGCGAATGCCCGTCAGGGATGCGAGATCGAGCAGGACCAGTTCGGCGGAGGAACCCGGTGCCTCACGTCGCAGCCGAGCCAGCGCCGCTTCGCCCCGTGTGCGGTCGCGCGCGGCGAGCAGGACGTGCGCTCCCTTGCGGGCGAGTTCGAGCGCGGCATGGTAGCCGATACCGCTGTTAGCACCGGTGATGAGGGCGCGCCGGCCGGCTTGCGAGGGAATATCGGTGACGTTCCAGGAAGGCATGCCGGTTGGATGCGACGCTTGCCGGACGGATGGTATTAGTTCGCGGGGCGCAGCGCGGCTTCGATGGCGGCGTTGACCTCGGCCTGGGCGAACTCGGCGGCCACGCGGATGCCGTTCATCACGGCCTTCTCGTTGGACGATCCGTGCCCAATGATGCACGGTCCGCGCACGCCCAGGAGCGGTGCACCGCCATATTCGGAGTAGTCGAGCCGCTTCTTGAAGTCGTTGAAGGCCTTGCGCGAGAGGAGCGCACCGAATTGGGAGGTGACCGTCGACTTGAGCGAGTCGCGCAAGGAGGAGCTCACCAGTTTTGCTAAACCCTCGCTCGTCTTCAGCGCCACATTGCCTACGAAGCCATCGCACACCGAGACATCGCAGCGCCCGTTGTAGAGGTCACGCCCTTCGACATTGCCGATGAACTCGATCCCTGTAAGCGCGCGGAGCAGGGGCAGCGTGTCATGGGTCAGGGCATTACCTTTGGAATCTTCCTCACCGATGGAAAGCAGACCCACACGCGGGTTCGCCACCCTGAGCACGTTGCGGGCGTAAATGTTGCCCATCATGGCGAACTGAACGAGATTGTCGGGATCGGAGTCGACGTTCGCGCCTACATCGAGGAGCAGAGAAGGGCAGCCTGTCGTGGTGGGAAGGATGGTTGCGAGTGCTGGGCGATGCACACCGGCGAGCATCCCCAGAACCATCTTGGCTGTCGCCATGGCCGCGCCCGTATTGCCGGCGGTAAAGAAGGCGGAGGCTCGACCCTCACGAACCATCTTCAAGCCAACGCGCATCGTCGAGTCGCGCTTAGCGCGCACCGCCTGCGCGGCCTTGTCGTCCATGGTGATCCACTCGGAGGCGGGCACGATGAAGACGGGAAGATGCTGATTACGAAGATGTTGCGCGGCCAAATGGTGTCGCAGCACAGGGCGCAATACGTCTTCAGGCCCAACGAGGTGGACCCGGACGTCGAGCGTGCGGCATGCCAAGAGAGCCCCGCGCACTTCGGATTCGGGTGCCTTGTCGGAGCCCATTCCATCGATCACGATGTCAATCGGCATCTTGCTGGTTTGCCTGCTCTGCGTTAGGACTGAAGACTTAGCTGGCTTCTTTGGTCGCGAGCACGGCGCGGCCTTTGTATTCGCCGCATTTGCCGCAGGCGCGGTGGGGCAGCTTGCGCTCGTGGCAGTTCGGGCACTCGGAGGTGCCGACAGGGGTCAGGAAGTCGTGGCTGCGGCGCTTGGCGGTACGCTGCTTGGAGTGACGGCGCTTCGGATTGGGCATGGCGGTGTTCCCTTCAAGTCTTCAACCGTCGCGTTCAGCGCACAGCGAAGGAAAATCTGTAGAGCTTACTGCTTGAGCGTGAGCTTACCGGCTAAGCCGGCGAGCGCGTTCCAGCGCGGATCGGACGAGGTCTCTTCACAGGAGCAGATCCCGGTGTTCAGGTTCTGTCCGCAGTGAGCGCAAAGCCCTTTGCAATCGGGGCGACAGAGAACACGTCCGGGCAGGGTCAGCAGCACCTGCTCACGCACCACGTCCTCCAGCAGCAAGCCGCTCTGTTCATAATACCCGATTTCAGTCTCGTCTTCACTGATGGCCCGTTCGGTCGCGTCGGCATCGGCGTCTTGCGGGCGGAAGATCAAATCGAACTCGCCTTCGAGCGGCGCGGCAACCGGCTCGATACACCGGGCGCACTCCATCTCGAAGTCTCCGGCGTAGCGGGCGCGAACGCGAATGTCGGCCACGGTATCGTCGCCGCCGCGATGTTCGAGGATCAGGTCGGCTTGGCCATCAACAGGGAGCGTGCCGATCTGCGTGATGCCGGAGAGGAACTCGATGTCGCCGGGAACGAACACTTCGGCGATCCCTAGCGGTTCATGTTCAAGTTGGAGCGGCGTGATAAGCATAAGTTAAGGCTATGCGGGTCGCGGTCGGCGGTCAACTACCCGGATGGCTAGCGTGAGCACTGGGCGTTCTCCGCGCTGAGCCTCATGCGCACGCGCGCCTTCTCCATGCCGCCGGTCGCGGAGCCGTTGCGCGGATCGTCGTCGAGGACTCGGCGGTAGTAGTGGACGGCTTCGGTATAGCAGCCGCGGTCGAGGGCGTTCTGGCCGCGCGCAAGGATCTGGCGAATCTGTTCGGAGGTGAGATCGCCGCGTCCGCGCGCAGGTTTTTCGGCTGTGTGCGGCGATTCGAGCGCGGGCGCTGGCTTCTTGGCGTGACCGGCCTTTGGGAATGGCGCCACGGCTGGCATGTTTTCTACGGAAGCGGGAACGGGCTGGCGCTGAATTACTATCGATGGCTGAACTACGGGCGCAACCACCGGCTGAGGGCGCTTTGCCGGACGACGGGCAATGGCGACTCCAGCAGCGAGAACGATCGTCGCGGCGACGGCGGCGGCGACATTCCGTGGCCGCGCGTACATTCGGGCGAAAACAAGGGAGCTTGCCGAAGGCTTTGCGGCCGGTAACGCGGGAACCCGCTGCGAGACGATATGTCTGTCCTGATGCTCCCGCAGTAGCGTCTCGGCCGCTCGAGCCGCTTCCTCCGAATGCGCGTAAGAAATCTCGTACACCGCAAGCTCGCCGATGAGAGCGTCTTCGATCCGGCGGCCACCGTCCGGCGAAACGGTTCCCCGCGTTGTGGCAAGCAACATCTGAGCGGGACACGTCTTTTGCTGAAGGCAACACCGAAGCGCGGCGGTGTCTGTGGCCGAATTCGGATGGATCAGGACCGCGACGCCGAAGAGCTGCCCTTTGCTCTCCACCGCGTAGCCAGTCACCAGCGCTTGAAGACGGCGGCCTGCACGAACGGCGGAAGCCACTGACGGGAAACTGGCCGCCGGTAGTCTACCCTCGTCCCCATCCGAGCCGGACAACGTGCCTCCGCTCGACACGATGACCTGACGCAACATAACTATCCAGGGCGGGGCTCCATTCGAGCGGAGCGCCACGGCCTCGGCAGGCCAGACCTGCAGCAACAGGGTGGCGGCTTGGCCGGTGCCCTCCGTGCCCGTGGGAGTAGCGTACAACGCCGGTTCGCCTGCCATGCTGCATCCTTTCGCTGGACGGTTGCGCCGCCGAACTTGTACCGCTACAGGCTCGTGGAGGGCGGGCGGCTGCAGGAAATTATCGCATGGGGCAAGAAACGCTGGCGGGGTGGGTGTTCACGATTTAGAATCGTGGCTCTCTCCCGGGCCCCTATTTTGTTGCGTTGAGGAAGCCATGCCGCCGAAGAACCGTGTTTGCATTGGGTCACCCCTGCTGCCGTTCGCTATCGTCGTTTCCGCTCTGGGTCCATGGTGCGGTGTCGCCCATGCCAAGGATGTGCCCGTCAATGGCGTCGTGCTCTTCACCGCGTCTACAGGACCGGCCTATGTGCAGATTACAAATCTACTGGTCAACGGAAAGACCGAGCTGCGCGGCTGCGGTCCGGCATCGGCTTCCGCTCCCATAGACAAATCCGCGTACAAGGCCATGCCGAAGATCTCGCTTGGCTCCGTCCAGACGCTTGAGCGCACGGCGAGCGGCACGATGGTGGCCGCGATCGGCGGCGCGCCCGCGGTCTGCGTCGTGCCGGGAAACTTCAAGTACGAGAAGGATGAGGCGCTGACGCCGGGGCAGATGATCGATCGCGGCGGCTTCCAGGCGACGGTGCTCGCCTCCGACCCACTGGGCACAACCGCGCTCCCGCCGTTGATCGCGGGCACCAAAATCGTCCTCGGCCCAGCTGACGATCCGGAGCTCGCGAGCTATCTTCGCGCGGAACGGGCTACTTCCATTACTCTGTGGCAAGCGCACCAAACGAAGTACCCCTCGGGTCCGCACGCCGACCGCGCCAAGGCCTACCTGGCTGAACTGCTTACCGGCGATGGGGAGCAGCAGCTATCCGTCTATGCCAAGAGCAAAAGCGGAGCCGCCCCATCCTACGCCAGTTTAAAGGCTGCCAAAGACTGCGCGGACGAGGCGCTGCGGCAGGTCACGGCGTTTGCGCCCGCCACCCAGCTGCGCGATCAGGTCAAGGCGGAACTTACCGCGATGGTCGACAAAGGAACGGCCAAGCTCGCCGCGTACAAGCAAGCCATGACCGACCATACTCCCGGGTACGGGAACCTCCTCGAAGCTCAGGCGCTCGCGCAGCACGTGGTCGAGATCGATCTCAGGCTCGCGGCGGGAGCTACCCTCAGAAGCAATGTAGAGCAGCTGTTCCAGGCGGAGAACAACGCCGTTGCCACCGCGCAAGGGCTGGTCAAAGCCGAGCGCGTTGACGAGGCTTATGCCGCCGTCGCGCCTTATCGCGGCTTCGCCGACGAAGAGCCACGTCTCAAGCAGATCGTCGGCGCGGCCTACGGGTTGCATATGGCAAGAGGCACCGACGCGGTGAAGGCGAGCAAATGGAGAGATGCTGTCGCCGAGTATGAGCAGGCCTACGCCATCCTGCCCAGCGCCAGCGGCAAGGAACTTCTCGACAGCGCGAAGAAGTCGCGAGGCGAAGCCGACGACCGGGCCGCCGCCGACGCGGCCATCGCCAAGAGCGCCGAGTACACCGCCAACAAAGACGCCATCTTCGCCTATGAGGTCTTCGCCGACCTGACACCCGCGCAGCAGGCGCTGGTCAAAGATCAGATGGCCGCGCTCGAGGTGGCTTATATCCGCGCGGCTTCGGACCGCGCCCAGCAGCTCGTCAAAGCGCACAGCCCCATCCACGGCCGCGCAGACGAAGACGCCAACCGCGAGGCCTACGAGTACCTCCAGAAGGCGAGCAAGCTGGGCGACGATCCCGACTTCAAGCTCCGCATGGACCTGCTCTCGGAGACGATCGGCGACTACTACGTCGTGATGGCGCAGCGCTACATCGCTAAGCCTCTCGCCTCCGAGGTGCCGCTGGCGTGGGCGTACCTGACGGAAGCGCAGCAGTATCGTCCCAATCTGGAAGCCGCCCGGGACGAGCGCACCAGGAACCAGGCGGCCTACCAGATTCGCGGCAAGCTCTCGATCGGCGTGCTCTTCCTCGACCAGACCTCGCGGCGAGACAGCGGCGGCTTTGCCGACATGCTTCAGGATGCCATCGCCACGGGGCTTGAGACCTCGGGGCTGCCCGTAAAGGTAATCAGGCCGGCGAGTGCGGCCGGCGGAGGCACGGGCTCGGCCAACGATATTCAACCGAACTTCCATCTCGTCGGCGAGATTACCGAGCATCGCGTCATCGAGAAGACGACGCCCGAGACGCTGACCTCGAAGTTCCGCAGCGGCGAACGCGAGCTGCCCAATGAAGAGTGGAACAAGGCCGATCAGACCTACCAAGCCGCGCTTCTGATCGCTCAGCGCGAGCAAAGCATGGTGACGGCGGCACAGGTCAAAAATAAGAAGAAGGAAGTGGAGGAGGCTCAGGCGCGGCTCACCGAGGCGGAAAAGACGGTGCAGGCCGCGCGGACAAAGCTCAACTCCATCCCGAAGACCGTGCAGGAGGACGTAATCCGCCCCTACAACTATAAGAAGGAGACGATCGAGCTGACCGACGTGGTCGACCTCTCGTTCCGCATGCTCGACTCCACCAAGGCGAACATCGTGCAGACGCCTGTCCGCATCACGCGCAACGAGCCGAAGAAGTTCGTCGTGATGCGGAACATCAACCCCAACGACACCGAAGGCGTGGCCGAAAAAGACGCGCCGCCCGATGAAGCGCAGTTGATGACCGAGGTCGAGATCCAGGCACGCGATCAAATGGTCAAGCAGGCGCTCGAAAATGTAAAGCAGCTGCCCGCGAAGATTCTGCTCCAGGCGCGGTCAAAGTCGGCGAGCAACGATCTCGATGGCGCGGCCAACCTCTACATCCTGTATCTGAACTCGACGCCCCCCGGCCAAACGCCCGAGCGGAAGGAAGCCGCCGCGTTTCTGAACGAGGCGTTCAACATCCGCCACGCCATGTTTATGACCGCTTCCATCGACTAGAGGGCCATGCAACCAGAGAACATCCCGAAGAAGATCGGTAAGTATGACGTGCTCTCCGTGCTCGGGCGCGGCGGCATGGGCGTCGTCTATCGCGGGCAAGACCCCTTCATCGGACGTCCCGTGGCCATCAAGACGGTCACGGAGGCCTTCATCCGCGATCCCTTGATGCTCCGCCGTTTTTACAGCGAGGCCGAGAAGACTGGCATGCTGGCGCACCCGAACATCGTGATCGTCTACGACGTGGGCGAACACGACGGCTACCCGTATATCGTGATGCAGTTCATCGAGGGCGATCCGCTGGACAAGCTCATCAAGGGTAACGCCCCCCTGCCTCTGATCGATAAGTTGAAGATAATGGAGCAGGTCTGCGCCGCGCTCGGCTACGCGCACCAGCGGGCGATGATCCATCGCGACGTGAAGCCGGCCAACATCATCGTCCAGCCGGACGGGGTTGCCAAGCTGCTCGATTTCGGCATTGCGCGGTGGGAAAACGTCGACCGCGATCTCAGCATGACCCAACCCGGCAACATCATCGGCACGGTGCCGTACATGGCACCCGAGCGGCTGAACGGGAGGCCGCTCGATGGCCGCTCCGATGTGTTCGCCGCCGGCGTGGTGCTCTTCCAACTCCTGACGGGAAGGCTGCCGTTTGAAGGCGAGGAGATGGCGTTATGCCAGAAGCTGCTCCACAGCCCGCATCCTCCGTTGAGCAGCCTCATACAGGATTACCCCATAGAACTGGAGCAGGTGCTCGACCGCGCGCTGGCCAAGGAGCCGCCGGACCGCTACGCCACCGCCGAAGAAATGGCCGCGGAGCTGTGCGCCATCATCCGCGCGCAGACCGAAGGACAGGTCGCCGAGATGCTGGACCAAGCGGAGCAACTTGCGGCGGACGCCGACTTCCCCGGCGCGAAGAAGCTGCTGCTGCAGATCCTAAAGCTCGAAGGCCAGAACCGTCGCGCCCGCGCGCTGCTGGGCGAAGTGCAGGAGCACTTCCAACGGCGGCAAAAGGTCGAGCAGGTCCACTCGCTTCTGGGCAAGGCCCGCGACGCGCTCGCCGGACGCAATCTGGACGAAGCCGTCGTGCTGCTCGAACAGGCCGAGCGCATCGCGCCCGGAGACACGGCGGTGATCGCGCAGCTCGAAACCGCCCGGTCCAGCAAGCTGCTTCACGAGCGGATCGACGGCTACCTGCGTCAGGCCGAAGCCGCCCGCTCCTCCGGTAACTTTCCTGCCGCCCGGTCGATCCTCGAAAAGGCGCTGGAGCTCGACACCGGCAACTCGCGCCTCCGCTCCGTCCACGCCTCCCTTGTCCGGCAGGCTGAGGAGAACACCCGCCGCGAGCGGATGAAGGGCATCTTCGACCGCACGCGGCGGCAGATCGACGAGCAGAAGTACCAAGATGCGTTGACAACCCTCACGGAAGCGGAAGAACTCGACGCGCTCGATCCCGAACTGCAAACCTTGTTACAGACCGCCCGCACCTCCTTGCGCGACGCGCAGAGGCGGCGCGTCGTTGAAGAGGTGGAGCAGCGGGCCCACGCCGCCTCTAGCCCCGAAGAAATCGAGCGCGCGGCCGCCCTGGTTGCCCGTGCGCTCGACACCATGCCCTACGACTCCGCGCTTCTTCGCATCCAGGCGGAGTTGCAGCGCCAGCAGCGGCTCAATGACGAACAGCGCCTGCTCGACGAGACGGTCCGCCGCTGCCGCGCGCTCGAGGCCGACCCAGTCGCCGCACTGGCCGTTGCGCGCGAGGCGATGGTCCGGCTCCCCGGCAACGAACGCCTACACAGCCTGCAATCCGCCCTCGAAGCCCGCCTTGCCAGCCAAAGCCGCGAACAGCGCCGCGCCGAGCAGCTTTCCACCGCCCGCGAGGCCCTTACCCGACGTGACTTCACCGGCGCGATCCGCGTCCTCTCCGTCTGCCAGCAGGAGGGTTACACCGAGGACACGGCCCATCTGCTGCAACTGGCCGAAGCCGAGCTCCTGGCCCAACGCCGTCAAAAGCTTCTTAGCCTCCACTACCTCCCCGCCGAGACTCTGTTGCGCGCAGGAGACCACGCCAGCGTAGTTGCCCTGCTCACCCCCGCGCTCGCCCACTTGTCCGAGCCACGCCTCCAGGCTCTCCTCGACCGCGCCGAAGCCGCCCTCGCCGAGCAAGCCCACGCTCGTGACCAGGCGCTGGCCCAGCTCCACCGCCTGCTCGCCGCCGAAGCCTACGAAGAGCTTGCCGCCTGCGCCCAGGCCCTCCCGCCAGTGCTGCAACACGATCCAGCGGTGATCGCAGCGCTCGACCAATCCGCGCGCGGCATCGAGCGCGAATGGGAGCAGCTTCATTTTCTCGGCCGCCACCATGCGGCTCACGGTACCTCCTCCACGTCGGCGCAGGAGTTTACCGCTCGATGTGCAAGCGTTGTCGAGTCACCCTTCCTCTCGGCGCTCTTCGTCGCCGCGGCCAAGCCGCTACGCAGTTCGACCCGTACCTTCTTTCCGCCGCGTAAGAAGAGCTAAGCGCGAGCCACCCCTCGCCATAAGCTATCCTGTACGGACCGGTACGCCGCATGGGCTGGCGGCTCCCGAGCGGAGTTCCAGGCATCCAATCAACGGAAAGGTTCCCAAACCTGGGTGCGAGGAAGAGGCATAGGCATGGAGTTCCACATCGCACGCAAGGCCCGCGACCGCTACGGCGTCGACGATGCCCTCTTCAGCTATACGGGCAACGTGGTCTTCGCCAATCTCGCCGCCAGCCGGGCGCTTGCGCAAAAGGTTAATGAGGTGCGCGGCGCGGCCACCGATCCGAAGCAGGCCATCCACGCCGCCAGCCTCTTCGCCTTGGGCCTGATCGACGAGCTTAGCCATGCTCTCATCGCCAGATATCGCGAGACGCTCGATCCCGATGTTCTACCCGAAGCATTGCGCTGGTTCGCCGCGCAGGTGAATCAACCCGGCATGGAGAAGCTCCTCCGCCAGTTCACCGAACACTTTCCGAATGTTTCCGTCTACCGCGGCGAACAGACGATCAACGAGTGGCTCGCTGAGTCCAGCGATGGCATGAGCAACCGGGAAGCTGCCTTCGAGGAGATGATGCTCCTTTGGCTGGCGAACATCAACCCCGCCTTTGCGCCGTTCCGCGAGTTCTTCGACGATGCGGCCCTGGCCGGCGAAACCGTTTACCCGGGGGTGACCGCGCAGCTCGACACCTTCTTTGCGTCGCGTCCAGAGTTCGATCCCGCGCTAGGAACCCTGCTCGATGTGCTCCGCGCGCCGATGCTTGCCTCACCCGACTCGCTCACCGGCCAGCTCGAATACATCCGTGAGGAGTGGGCACCGCACCTCGGCGAGGAGATGAAGCGCGTTCTGCTGGCGATCGACACGGTCAAGGAAGAGGATATCGCCATCTGGATGCAGTTTCATCCCGGCTCTGCCGCCACGCAGAACACACAAGCGCAACAAGGCTGGAGTGGCGAGGGATTCGCCGGCGATGAGTTCGTCGGCTTTGGCGGCCAGTGGTTCACCGACGAACAGGGCGTTCGCCGTCTCCGCCCCGGCAGCGGTACGCCCGAGCAGCCTATTGTTCACGAATATGAGGCCTTCAGCGCCGACTACGCCTGGATGCCGACTGTTGTCCTCCTCGCCAAATCCACCTACGTCTGGTTGGAACAGCTGTCGAAGAAGTATGGCCGCCACATCCACCGGCT
Organism: Acidobacteriaceae bacterium; assembly: GCA_965277085.1. GTDB lineage: Bacteria > Acidobacteriota > Terriglobia > Terriglobales > Acidobacteriaceae > Edaphobacter. The sequence continues at coordinate 2,025,589 of OZ255708.1, read as the reverse complement.
CGACCAGATCCCAGAGGAAGAGTTGGGCATCCTTGCCGATCGCGGCCTCAACGGCCTTTGGTTGATCGGCCTATGGGAGCGCAGCGTCGCCTCTCAGACCATCAAGCGGATGCGCGGCCAGGCCGACGCGGTCGCCTCCGCCTACTCGGTCGCCGACTACAAAATCGCCGAAGACCTTGGCGGCGAAGAGGCCTATCGTGTTCTTCGCGACCGCGCCGCCGCCAAAGGCATTCGCCTCGCCAGCGACATGGTGCCCAACCACATGGGCATCGACTCCACCTGGGTGATGGAGCATCCCGAGTGGTTTCTCTCCGTGCCCGAGAGCCCCTTCCCTGTTTACAGCTTCGAAGGCCCGGACCTCTCGAATGACAGCCGCGTCGAGATCAAGATCGAAGACCACTACTTCGACCAGACCGATGCCGCTGTGGTCTTCCGCCGTCACGAACGCGCCACGGGCGAAACACGCTTCGTCTATCACGGCAACGACGGCACCACCTTCCCCTGGAACGACACCGCGCAGCTCGATTACTCCAAGGCCTACGTTCGCGAGCAGGTCATGCAGACCATCCTCGCCGTCGCACGCCTCTTCCCCATCATCCGCTTCGACGCCGCCATGACGCTCGCTAAGAAGCACGTCCAGCGCCTCTGGTTTCCCATTCCCGGCGTCGGCGGCTCGATCCCCTCACGCGCCGAGCACGCCATGTCGAACGCCGAGTTCGACGCTCTGATGCCCGCCGAGTTCTGGCGCGAGGTGGTCGACCGTGTCGCCGTCGAGGTCCCCGGCACGCTGCTGCTCGCCGAAGCCTTCTGGCTGCTCGAAGGCTACTTCGTCCGCACCCTCGGGATGCACCGCGTTTACAACTCGGCGTTTATGAACATGCTGCGCGACGAGGAGAACGCCAAGTACCGCTCGTACCTCAAGAAGACCATCGAGTTCGACCCCGACATCCTCAAGCGCTATGTCAACTTCATGTCCAACCCCGACGAGCGCACCGCCATCGACCAGTTCGGCTCCGGCGACCGCTACTTCGGCGTCTGCACCCTGCTGGCGACGATCCCTGGCCTGCCCATGTTCGGCCACGGCCAGATCGAGGCCTTCACCGAGAAGTACGGCATGGAGTACAAGACCGCCAAGTTTGACGAGTGGCCCAACGAAGACCTCATTGCCCGCCACCAGCGCGAGATCGCCCCCCTGCTCAAGAATCGCCGCCTCTACGCCGAAAGCGAGAACTTCGTCCTGTACGACTTCTGGACGCTTGACGGTGAAGTCGACGAGAACGTCTTTGCCTACTCCAACCGCCTCGGCGACGAGCGTGCTCTCATCCTCTTCAACAATCGCTATGGCGAGACGCGCGGCACCCTCCACGTCTCCGCTGAATCCATGGACAAGGGCAGCGGCACGCTCCGCACTCGGCAGCTGCATGAGGCACTTAACCTGCAGATGGGCGATGGCCGCGTCGTCGCCTGGAAGGACGAGCCGAGCGGCCTATGGTATCTCCGGCGCGCCTGCGATCTCCGCGACCATGGGCTCACGCTTAGTCTCCGTGCCTACCAATATGTCGTCCTCCAGCAGTGGCGCAATCTGCAATCCACCACCGAGCAACCATGGGACACACTCTGCGACGCTCTCCGCGGCGCGGGCGTCTACAACCTCGACGAGGCGCTCTCGAAGCTCCGCCTCCGTCCGATCCACGAGGCGCTACGCCAGCTTCTCAGCCACGACAGTCTCCAGGATCTGCTCCCATTGCTGATACGAGTGCCCGAAGATATCGAGCCACAAGCGGAAGAAATAATGGAGCCTATAGTACTCGACACCCTTGACTCAGCCGTTGAAGCTGAAGAAGTCGCGCTCGTCTCCGAGGAGCCGCTCGCCATCGAAGACACGGCACCCGGTGCCCTTTATACAATGGCTCAATTCACTACAGCCGCGCGACAGCGTTTTACAGAACGCGCCACAGACTTCCTGCATACGGCAGCCCAGTTTGAAGGCGTGGAACTCGACACCACGTCGCTCACATCGCGGCTGGCCGAATCACTGGCGTCGCTATCCGTCTTCGCGCTCCCTCCCACCAGCGGCAAGCCCTGGCCTGCGAGTTTTGCCCGTGTGCTCCCGTTAGCCGAAACGCAAGCTGAAGAGGCCTCTCACTCCATCTGGGCACCTGTCCTCGCATGGACTGTGCTGCGGTTGCTCGAAACGTCGACGCGCCCAGCCGGGGAGTTCTTCGACGCCCTCCAGCTCCGCGCCGCCCACGCCGAGATATTCTCGTCGCTGGGCCTCGATGGGGACCGTGCCTGGCGAGCCGCCGCATGTGTGCGCGTCCTGCTCTTTCACCCCGATACGTCGCAATCCCTTGTTTCCCTGTTTGGAACACGAAGCTTCTGGAACGACCTAGACATCCGCTGGCTGGCTGGCGTCAACGAATACGAAGGCAAGACCTTCCTGAACCGCGAACTCTTTGAACGGCTGGTCGCCTGGATGGCGCTTCCATCGTTCCTTGACCAGCCAGCACAGACACGCGGAGCCGTTTTGCCGGAGACGCCGAGCTTACCAGAGCTCATCCTTGGTGCCGCGCTGGAGAATGGGTATGAACTGGACAAGTTGATCGCGCTGTGGGGCAAGCAGGCGGTTGATGAAGAGGGTTCACCCTCCCCTACAAAAATTCCCTTGCTGGCAAATCCAACACCGGCCGTAGATTCGTACAGGGTACGCAATGGGAACAACTAGCCTCAAGAATGAGCTAGCAATGGCACTTCTTTCAGTAATGCACTTTAGTAACAGGAATGTTTCTCCAAAGATTGGAAAAGTTTTCTTGCCATTTCTCTCGGCGCAAGCAATACTTACGCAGAATCACAAACGTAACGTGACGGAGTGGAAAAACTGAAATGGCGATCTTATGGATACGCTCAGGTGCCTGAACGTGTGTTCCTGGTACGACAGGATTCACAGATAAAAGCCTGATTTCTCCGCTCAACAACATCTTTGTCGGCTCGAAGGCTTGAAACGTTAGTTGTCTCAAGCACACGATAATCACCGTAGATCGCTAAACGATCCACTCTCAGGAGAAACATTATGAAGCATTTGATTAAAACTCTCGCACTAGGTGGAGCGCTTGCCGCTCTCGCTCCCCTTGCCAACGCCACTTCAATTCTGGCGAGCGTAAACGTCGCTGGTTCGGATTCCTTCAACTCGACTACCAATACCATCTCGTTTCCCGCGGGACAGCAGAGCGTCACATCAGGCAGTCTGAACGGTACGCCAATTACGTTTGGGACAGCAGTCACGTTCGTGCCCGGACCATTCACCTACAGCCCAGCTGTAAGCCTTGGAACCGGTGTCCAGCTAGCTTCCATCAGCTCGCTCGGGCTCAGTTTCTACCTTCTCACCGAGACGCCAACCTTCGTTCCAGATAATGGTTTTAACTTGATGACGCTCGATCTGAAGGGCACTGGCTTTTTCCGGGAGGCTGGCTTCTCCGACACTCCAGTTACCTTCGACCTGACCACGCAGCAAGCGATCGGCTCCTCCACCGGCACGCTGACCAGCTTTAGTGCATCGAGCACAACTGTAGCCCCCACCCCCGAGCCTTCCTCGCTTATCCTCCTCGGCACGGGCGCTCTCGGTGCGGCCGGTATGCTTCGCCGCCGCTTCACGGGCAAGTCGAACGCGTAATCTTACCCCTCAACACTCCTCGTACAAAGGGCGTCCTCTTCGCGAGGACGCCCTTCTTCTTTGTCCAGATTACAATCTCGGCTGTGTGCTTGGTTGAGGCTGCGATCGGCTCTTCTGTCTGCCGTTTACAGTGACCTCCGCGACGGCTACAGCACCGGAGAGTTATTCGAAGCCACCGCGTATGGCTCACAGCTCCGCTTCAGCCAAGCGAACGCCAGCTATAGGGAACCCAGACATTACGCGAGCCACAAGCCGACCGGGCGTCATCGTAGCGGAAGCCTACCCCAACTTCGCCAAAGCCGCCGCCGCATCCTTACCGGCCTGGCTATTCGGGTCGAGCGAGGCCGCCTTCTTCAAGTGCAGCTCCGCATTGGCCTTGTCGTTCAGCTTGCTGTACGTCATGCCGAGGTGGTACTGGATGGACGCGTTGTTTGGGTTGCTCTTGATCGCTTCCTCCAGCAAATCCTTTGCCGAAAGATACGTCCCCTTGTTGTAGTACACCCATGCCAGCGTGTCGGCCGTATCGGGCGAGTTGGGGAGCGCGCGGCGCGCCGCCTGGGCTAGCGATAGCGCCACATCCACATTTCCGCCGCTCTCGACCATGAGGTAAGCCAGATTGTTGGACGCCAGCGGCTGACCCGGATCGATGGCCAAAGACTTCTTGTAGAAGTCCATTGCCTTCGCCTTATCGCCCTTCGCCTCTTCAAGCGACCCCATCATCGTCGTGGCCACTGGATCTTTCGGGTGCTTGTCGATCCATTGTTGCCATGCTTGAATGGCCGCGTCGGGATTGCCCAACGCGCTCTGCGCTTGCCCATAGATCTGAAGCGCCCCTTCATTCCCGGGGTTGAGCTGCAAGGCTTTCTGTGCGCTGTCCCGTGCTCCCGCAAAGTCCCTCGTTTGCAACTGCAACTCCGCCAACATGGTCTGAAGGCTGGCATTCTCCGGTGACTTCACGATCTGCTGCTGTACACGCGCGACCGCCTTCGCGGGTTGCTTCTGTTGAAGATCGTTGCCGACCAGCAGACCAAGCGCATGAGTGTCGTTGGGGTTCTTTTCAAGCGCACGTTCGAGGTAGGGGACGGCTTCGGCTCCATGCTGCTGGCGCAGGCGAAGCTCGCCCAGTTGCGTCAGCGCGACGGGGCTGTTCGGATTCAGCTTCAGTGCGGCTTGGTAGTCGGCTTCCGCCTTGCTGTAATCCTTCTGATTGGCCTCCGCCAATCCGCGCCACAGATAGGCATCGGGATAGTTGGGATTGTTCGCGATGACGTTGTTGGCGATCTGCGTTAACTGGCCCCAGTCGCCCCGTGCGCTCGCCATCTGTGCCAATCCTTGCTGCGCCTCTACGTTCTTCGGCTCGATGCGGCTAGCTTCGCGGAAGTTCGTCTCGGCGGTCGCCTTATCGCCCTTGAGCTCCGCCGTGCGCGCCAGCATCAAACGCAACTGGGTATTGTCCGGCGTGTTCTTGACCGCTTTCTGAAGCAAATCAACAGCCTCGTCCGTCTTACCCCCACGCAACAGAAGAGCGGCGTTCAACATGGCCACTTTGGGATCGTTGGCGTGGCCCTTCGTCAACTCGTCGGCGAGGGACTGCGCTTTGGCGTTGTCGCCCTTGGCCAGCAGGATGCGTGCATACGCCAGCTTGACCGGAAAGCTCTTCGGGTATTTCGACGAAAGGTCGGCATACACGCTCTGCGCCTGATCGAGCTGGTGTGTCTGTAGGTAGTACTGCTCCGGCAATGTGGCCGCGTCCTCGTTGTCCGGCAGGTCTTCGGCGGCTTGCCGCAGCGTCTGCTCGGCCTTGCCCTTGTCATTTTCACGCAGGTACAGGCCGACCAGCCCGGTACGCGCGCGCAGATTGGTGGGCGCGGCTTTGATGGCGGCCTGATACTGCTGCTCCGCGCCGCCCTTATCGCCCTTCTTCTCCAGGAAGGCCGCGAGCACCAGCCGTGCCTGCGCGTCATTCGGGTCGAGCTGAACCGCCTTCTGCAACTCCTGCTCGGCGGAGGCCTCGTTGCCCGCCTGCGCGCCCACCGCCTGCGGTCCGCTCGCTTCGATCAACGCCAACTGCGTATGGTAGGGTGCCTTGCCGGGGTCGAGCTGAATGGCGTGCTGTATCTCACTCGTTGCCTGCGGCAGATCGCCTTTGCGGATCGCGATCTTCGAGAGTAACGCATGGGCGTCCGCATTATTGGCGTTCATGCCCAGCACCGCCTTGGCCTGCGCCTCCGCGCGGTCGGGCACCCCACCCGCCAGCATCATGTCGCCAAGATCGATCCTGGCCGGAATGTTGTTCGGGTCCAGATCGACCGTCTTCATCAGCTCGGAGTACCCGGCCATGAACGTGCCCATTTTGATGTAGGTCTTGGCGAGCTGGTAGTGAGCGTCCGCGTAGGCTTTATCCACCTTCAGCGCGTTTGAAAATTGAATAACGGCTTCGTTCAGCTTGCCCTGATTCTCATAGCGGATGCCGCTTTCGAGATACTTCTTTTTTTGCACGTTGGGGTCGCGATGGCAACCGGCGGCAAATGTAAGAGCAAGGGAAGCGGCTGACGCGGTTAAGATCGCCGAGGTGCGGCCTGTACGAAGGCTGTTCTGCTTGAACATGGGAGACATATCTTTCTTATAGCTCACTCTATGGACGGAAAGTTAGTTCGGAATGAAGGACGGCAGCAATGGAGTCATCTGCTCAGCGAAGTGAACGGCTCGCTGGTGGGCCATGAGCTGCGTGTCCTCTGGCCGCAAGGGAGTGATCACCCGGACGAGCGCGGCATCGGTCCGGCTATACCGTATGGCGTCCAGGAGCATATAGAACTTGGCGGCATAGTCGTTCGCAATCGTCTGTCCGTGAGAGCGGTACCAGTATAGGACCTCCTGCCGCGCCTTTCCATTGGAGATGACGTACTCACCCACTTTGTAGTTCTGGCCGGAGGCGTCCGTTAGATTGGTTACGCCCGACGAGTCGAAGGTCCATCCAGCCCCCGGCAGGCAATGCTGCGGCGAGTGGATCGATTGCCCGGTACGCTGCGTTGGAAAATAACCAATAAACAGCCCGATCGGAGCGGCGTTCGAGCCCGCGTTAGCGTCGGGAGTATAGACCCGGTTGAGGAAGACACCCTTGCCCAAGACATCGAGTACGCCCTGGTCGAGCGGAATGTCGGTCGAGCTCATGCCCGCGATCGTCGGCGGCATCTGATCGAGCGGCTGGCTGGGCGGCACTTTGTCCACATCGCCTCGAACGCGGAGCAGCGCCAACGTGCCCACTAACAAGAGGACGACCACCCAAAACCGCGGCGTCTTCATGCGGCCACCCCCTTTCGGCTGAATACGCGCATTCCCGCGTGTACGAGATATAAGCAGCCTAGCGAGATCAGGAACATCAGCCATCCCGAAAACTCGTGAAAGAAGCCCAGCGCTTTATCCGGGTCCCAATATTGAACGCACAAGCCGGTGCCGAAGATGCGCATAGCGTTTGCGGCAATGGCGATCGGCAGGCTGGCGAGCGCCAGGATCGTTCGCCGGAGCGTGGTGCGTTCCAGGAAATATCCATAGATCACCGCTACCGTAAACAAGCTCATCAGGGAGCGAATACCGCTGCACGCCTCCGCTACCTCAAGCTGCATCGCCGGTAACTGGATCACGTTGCCCTCACGAAGCACGGGCACGCCGGCCAGCGGAAGCAGCGCGCTCGCCATCCGCGAAGCCATCAACTGAAGCGGAAACGTTAACTGATTGAAGACCACGGCGGGGAACGGGATCGCCAACAAGAGAACGAACAGAACGAACTTCAACTCGCTCAGCATCGCCTTACCGAAGAGCGTCCACACGATACCCGCCATCAGCACCACAAACGAGGTTCGGGAAAGAAAAAGGTCCGCTCCGAAGACTCCGGTCAACAGCAACAACAGGCCAAGGATGACCAATGAAAATCCAGCCCAGCTGGGGCGCGTGGGGGTCGCCGCGATTGCTTGCCGTTTATCCCATAGAAGAAACAGCGCAAAGAATGGAATCAGAAAGCCGTGGGAGAAATCCGGAATGTTGTACCAGTCCGCGACCAGCTTGGTGCCTACACGAACGTACAGCAGCAAAAGAAGCACGGCCAACAGAGTCGGCCCAAGCCATCGTGAGCGTCCGCTTGCAGTTCCTCCGCCGGCGAAACTAGCCCATGCCGGGCTTTTCGCTGAAGGTGCCGACTCGACGGATGCAAGCGACGAAGGAGCCACGGCCATACGATCGGACATATCGTGAGTCACTCCTCGGGCGGCATCCGCGAGCCCCTGCTTATTCTAAGCTCAATCCTGTCCCATTTCTGCTTTGGGTGACATATCCTAACGTAAGGGACGGTGCGCAGTCACCTTTGGAACGGTTACCGTTCTATAAGAACGGATTCGCCGCACAAGCGGATTCGTCCAACACTGAGTAACGGACTCCGCTTCCTTTCATCCGAAACGCGGATCAAGCCGTACTGTAACGATAGGATCGTCTATGAAGCTCTCCCTCTTCGCTCTTAGCATCGCTCTGGTCCAGACCACCGTTGCGCTTCCGGCACAACAAGGCGTGGCCAAACCCGTACTCAGCGCCAGCCCCGACACCGCGACTGCTCCTTCACCCACGCCGTCGCAGCCCAGCACCGCGCTTTCCGGATCGGTATCCGATCCCAGCCGCTACATCATCGGCCCTGAAGATACCTTGCAAGTCACGGTCTGGAAGGAGCCGAACTTGTCCGGCAGCATCCTGGTTCGTACCGATGGCATGATCTCCATGGAGCTGCTGGGCGATGTTTCCGCCGCCGGGCTGACGCCGATGGCCCTTGGTCAGGACATCACCGGCCGGCTCAAAAAGATGCTGACCGATCCCAACGTGACGGTCACGGTGGTGAGCATCCATCCCAAGCTGATCTATTTGATCGGTGAGGTCGGCCACGTCGGAGCGCTTCCGCTCACCCCGGACATGACCCCGCTTCAGGCCATCTCTTCCGCCGGTGGCCTTAGCCCATTCGCGGACGCCAAGCATATCTATATCCTGCGCGGCGAGGCCGGCAAGCAGAAGAAGATCCGCTTCAACTATAAGATCGCTCTGAAGACCGGCGATCAGCAGGGCGTGACCCTCCTGCCCGGAGATACCATCGTCATCCCATGACACGCCCACTCCATCCTTCGCTTTTCCTGGCCGCCGTGTTCGCATGCACCCTTCCACTGTCTGGGCAAGCGCGCCCCAACGCCCAAGGCGCTTCTTCGTATCAGGGCTTTCATCTGCCGACTGTTGGCGGCACGCTGAGCTATGCAGTTACGCTGTCGGGCAGCGCCACCAGAGGGTACTACGGAAGCGGCGGAACGGCAGGGTTCACCACTATCTCCGGGGATCTCGCTTATCTTTCAAGCAGCAAGCGGCACCCGTTCAGCATGGTCTACTCGGGCGGGTACTTCGCCAATCTCACGGGGGATGCCCCATCGAGCGTCTTCCAAAACCTTGCGCTCTCGCAGGTGCTCACGGCTGGACGCTGGAACTTTACCGTCGCCGACTCCGTGAGTTATCTGCCCCAGAGCGCCACCACTGGCCTCTCCGGAGTTCCTGGGGTAGGCGACACCGGCACCGCGCCCGTCGATGTGGGGACCGGTGCCGGGCTGGGCGTCCTTACCCTGGACCAATCGCGCGTCTCCAACGCGGCCATCGGCTCGGCGCAACGGCGGCTCACGCCCAGCACCTCACTCACGGCCACCGGCTCCTACGCCATCACGCGCTTTCTGGACTCATCCACCGGCTCCTCCTCGGCCTTCAACAGCGACCAATACACGGGCGGTCTCAGCGTGAGCCATCGCCTGGATGCGCGCACCAGCTTTGGAGGCAGCTATAGCTACGTTCACTTTTCCTATCCCGGCACATCCATCTCCTCCCCGCAGACGGCCTTCGGCCTGGTTTCATCGCTCTCCTCGAACTCGGTCACCGTGGACTACAGTCACGCGGTAAATCGCCGGCTCTCCGTCTTCGCCTCCGCAGGTCCACAATGGACCAGCATCCCCAGCATGGGCATCGCGGGCACCACAGGCAGCGGAACCTCCATCAACGCGACCGTCAACGCCGGGCTCACCTATGCGGCCAAAGCCTCCGGGCTGACGGTTAGCTATGCTCGCGGAACCAATACCGGCTCCGGCGTGGTGACCGGCGCAACCACCGACAGCCTCCAGGCCGGAGCCACACGCCGCCTGGCGCGCGTCTGGAACGCCTCCGCCTCGATCGTCTATAGCCATTCGAGCAGCTTGCTTGCGATCGCGAACGATCGCTTCACCTCCAACACCCTCTCCGCCACCGGCCAGGTCAACCGGTCCATTGGCCGGCATCTCTCCGCGTACGGCAGCTACACCGCCCAGCGGCAATCCACGCAAGGCATCGCTGCGACCCCGGTCGTCTTCAGCGGTCTGTCGCAAACCATCGCCGCCGGGTTAACCTACTCGCCTGGGGTTATCGGCCACAGCCGCCGATAAGGAGTTCATATGCTGGGACATCGCACACTTACCGCCGAAGATTACATCAGCATCCTGAAGCGCCGGGGCTGGATCGTCGTCGTTCCCGCCATCCTGCTGTCCATTATCGCGTTCGGCGTCTCGTTCTTCATCACACCGCAATACACCTCGCAGACGCTGGTGCTGATCGACCAGCAGAAAGTCCCTGACAACTACGTGAAGCCGGTGATCGCCTCCGACCTCGACAGCCGGCTAGCTTCCATGAAGGAGCAGATGCTCAGCCGGTCTCGCATCCAGCCCATCATCGAGCGCTACAATCTGGGCGGTCCCCGCATGTCCATGGACGACCGTATCGACATGGTGCGCAAGAACATCTCCATCAAACCGATCCACTCGGAGATCTCCCGCAGCGGCGGTCTTCCTGGCTTCTTCATCTTCTTCACCGCCAACGACGCGCGCACGGCCCAGCTCGTCTGCGGCGAGATCACCTCGCTCTTTACCAGCGAAAACCTGAAAGCCCGCGAGGCAGCCGCCCAGGGCACGACCGAGTTCCTCAAGGGCCAGCTCGCCGACGCCAAGAAGAACCTCGACGATCAGGACGCCAAGCTCGCCGCCTTCCAGCGCGAGAACGTCGGCAAGCTGCCCGGAGAAGGCAGCCCCAACGTCAACATGCTCACCAGCCTGAACACGCAGCTTGAAGCCGCCACCCAGGCCCTCTCCCGCATGGAGCAGGACAAGTCCTACCTCGAAGCCGTCATGACCCAGCAGGCCCAGTCGGCAGCCGCCCTGGCAAGCAACTCCACGGTCCTCTCACCGCGCGGCGTTCTGCTGACACCACAACAGGCCGAGTTGCAGTCGCTCCAGACGCAGGAGGCGGACCTCAGCAGCCACTACACCGCCGACTATCCTGACGTGATCGCCGTGCGCCGCAAGATCGCCGACCTCCGCAAAGCGATCGCCAAGGAGAAGGCCGAGGCCGCCGCTCCTTCTGCGTCCGGCTCTTCAGCCAGGCAGCCCGAGTCCCTCAGCACCATCCAAATGCGCGCCCAGATGAAATCCCTCGATATGGGCATTCAGGCCAAACGCGCCGAGCAGGCCCAGATTCAATCCAATGTCCACATGTATCAGGAAAGGATTCAATCGAGCCCGCTCGTCGAAGAGCAGTACAAAGAGCTCACGCGCGATTACAAGACAGCCGAAGGCTTCTACAACGATTTGCTCGGAAAGATGAACCAGTCCAAGATGGCCACCGATCTCGAAGCGCGTATGCAGGGTGAGCAGTTCACCGTGATGGACGCGCCCAACCTGCCCGACAGCCCGACCTTCCCCAAGCGTCCTCTCTTCGCGGCTGGTGGTCTCATTGCCGGTCTTGCCTTCGGCCTGGGCATCGTCGGTCTGCTCGAATACCGCAATACCGCACTTCGCACCGAGCGCGACGTCTGGGCTTTTACCCAGCTGCCTACCCTCGCCGTCATCGCCTATGCGCCGGAGATGGCCTCCGCCTCCCCGGAACACCTCCCCTGGTTCCGTAGGCTTCTCAAGCCCAAGGCGAAGACGCAGCCTGCCATGGTTCAGGGCTAACCATGTACAACACCTTCTTCCAGCTCAAGACCGAACCCTTCGGCTCCAGTCCCGACCCACGCTTTATGCTGATGATGCCCCACACTCGCGAGGCGCTCGCCGGGCTGACCTATGGCATCTCCGCGCATAAAGGCTTCATCGTGCTCGTCGGCGAGGTCGGCACCGGCAAGACCACCCTGCTCCGCCGCGCCCTCGGTTCGCTCGACCAGAGCCGTGTCTTCACCTCGTTCGTCTTCAATCCTCGGCTCGACGTGCTCGACTTCCTGGAGTTCGTCCTCTCCGATTTTGGCATCACACCTGAAAACCGCACCAAATCCGGGATGCTCATCCAGCTCAATCGTTGGCTCATCGAGCGCTTTCGTAACCGCGACACCTGCGTTATCGTGGTCGACGAGGCGCAAAACCTCACGCTCGACCTCCTCGAAGAGATACGCCTGCTTACCAATCTCGAAACCTCCACCCAGAAGCTGGTGCAAATCGTGCTCTCCGGCCAGCCTGAGCTTGAAGAGAAGCTCCGCCAGCCCGCCGTCCGCCAGCTGCGTCAACGCATCTCCTTCTGGTGCCGCACCCAGGCCATGACGCCCGACCAGACCGCCGCCTACATCGCACAGCGGCTTTTGATCGCCGGAACCGCCGAGCCAATCTTCAGCCCGGACGCCATCCCCGCGATCCATCGCGCCAGCCGGGGCATCCCGCGCCTGGTCAATCTCGTCTGCGAGCACTCCTTAATCCTGGCCTATGTCGAGCAGACCCAGCGGGTGACCCCCGAGATGGTGGCGTCGGTCGTTCGCGACCTCGATCTCGACACGCCCTCCTTTATGGTGGCTCCGGATCGCGTCTCGGCCGGTGCGCACCGCGGCTCGTCGACCCTGCTGATGGATCTGGAACCGGAAAGGCACGACCAATGAGCAAGATCTACGAAGCGCTTCTCCGCGCAGAACAGGACCGCGACGCCCGCCAGAAAGATCCCAAAGTGCAGCCGGACTCCGCTAACCAGCGTCAGACTACCAACGTATGGTCGGCCGTCGCCACTATGGAGGCCGAGGTTGCCTCTCCACAGATTCGGCAGACTCCGCAGCCCGCCGAGCCGGAGCGGGAAGCAAGAGCCGAGCCGCACCGGTCTGTTGCCGATTGGCCTCAGCGTGTGCAACCGGTTCCCGTCGCTCCCGTCGAGGAGCCATCCGCTTCTCTCTTCGACGCCCTTCCGTTTCACTCCTGGAAGCCGGTCCTCGCGCATCTTCCCGCGTTGCTCGAACGCGGCGCGGCCGTCGAGCAGTTCCGCAGCCTGCGCTCCCGTTTGCAAGAGTTCCGCGACCTGAACACCCTCAAGTCGGTCATGATCTCGAGCGGTCTCCCCCAGGAAGGCAAGAGCTTCATCGCCGCCAATCTAGCCATCTCGCTGGCGCGCCACGACGCCAGCCGCGTTCTGCTCATCGACGGCGATATGCGCCGCCCTTCGCTCCACAAGATGCTCGGTGCCCCCAGCGAACCCGGCCTCACCGAATACCTGGCTGGAAGCGCCGCGCTCGACGAGATCATGCAGCGGCCCCGCCTCGACGATCCCGAATCGCCCTTGCCGAGCGGTCTCCATTCCCTCACCTTCATCGGCGGTGGCGGCAATCCCGAACGCGCGGCCGACCTTTCCGGCAACGATCGCTTCACCGATCTGATGCAGACCGCCGCGCCCCTCTTCGACTGGATCATCGTCGACTCCTCGCCGGTCAACCTCATCGCCGACGGCGTCAATCTTTCGCGCTCCTGCGACGGCGTCCTGCTGATCGCGCGGGGCGGCGTCACCAAGTTCGAAGTCGCCCAACGCGCGCTCGCGGAACTCAAAGCGGCAAAGATGCTCGGCATCGTCCTCAACGCGGTCGTCGATCCTCCCGTCGCCGACGGCTATTACGGCTACGATGGTTATGTCGGTACCGGCGACAAACCATAACCGGAGCCCGACCGTACGATGATCCGCCTGCTCAACGTCTACTATCCCACCCGCACCGTGATGTTGCTGCTCTGCGAGGCGCTCATCGTCAGCGGCTGCTTTCTCTTGGCGACGGTCGGTTTACTGGGATGGGACGACGCCTACCTGAACCTCTTCTATGAGCAGGGGCTGCTAAAGATAGCCATCGCCACCATCCTCAGCCTCCTCTTCTCGTACTACTTCGATCTCTACGAGCCGCAGATCGTCTCTCTACGCCACGAGATCTACTTCCGCATCCTGCTCGTCCTCGGCTTCGACTGCTTCGTCCTTTCGGCAGCCATGTACTTCTACCCCGACTTCGCTATGGACCGTGGCCGCATCTACGCCGTCGGCATGGCTCTGCTCACCCCGGCGCTCATCATCTGGCGGCGGGCGTATGAATGGATGGTCGGCCAGCCGCTCTTCCGCGAGCGCGTCTACGTCCTGGGTGCCGGTGACTTCGCTCGCTCCATCGTCGAAACCATCCGCAGTCGTCCCGATCTCGGCATGGAGATCGTCCACTGGCGCGACATCGACGCCGAGCAGGACGAACGCAAGCAGATCTGGGTGGAAGAGTTGCACCATCTAGCAGAGGCCACGCCGCCGGTCCATCGCATCATCGTTGCCATGGAGGGCCACCGCGGCGAGCTGCCCGTCCAGGAACTCGTCGACTTGCGCTTTCGCGGCATCACGGTCGAGGACGTCGGCACCCTCCGCGAACGCCTCGCCGGCAAGATTCAACTCGATGGCCTGCGCCCTTCCAGCTTCCTCTATGCCGAGGGCTTCCGCATCCGGCCCTACCAGCAGTTCACCCGGCAGATCGTCTCGCTTCTCGCCGCCGCTACCGGCCTGCTGCTCTTCGCGCCCTTCTTCCCCTTCGTCCTTCTGGGCGTCCGCCTCTCGTCGAAGGGGCCGATCTTCTACCGCCAAAGGCGCGTCGGCAAAGGCGGCCGCCCCTTCGACGTCATCAAGTTCCGCTCCATGTTCACCGACGCGGAGGCCGCCGGCGCGCGCTGGGCCACCAAGAACGACTCCCGCGTCACCCGCTTCGGCATGTTCATGCGCAAGACGCGCATCGACGAAGTCCCCCAACTTTGGAACGTTCTACGCGGCGACATGGGCTTCGTCGGCCCCCGCCCCGAGCGCCCGGAGTTCATCCCCATGCTCTCCGAAGCCCTCCCCTTCTATTACCTGCGCCACCTCATCCGTCCCGGCCTCACCGGCTGGGCGCAGGTCCGCTACGGCTACGGTGCGACCATGGCGGAGGCCCGCGAAAAACTCGAATACGACCTCTACTACATCAAGCACATGTCGCTCGGCCTCGACCTCCTCATCATGTTCGAGACCATCAAGACCATCGTCCGCCGCCGCGGTGCCCAGTGATCGTTTCCTGGCACATCCTCTTCTGGCTCTCGCTCATGGTCATCGCCTACACCTACGCGGGCTATCCGCTCATCATGGCCGCGCTCGCCCGCTTGCTCCCCCGCCCCTGGCTCCGCGCCCCCTGGCCTCCCATCTCTCCACCGATCACCATCGTCATGGCCGTCCATAACGGAGCGCCCATGCTTCCCGGCCAACTCGCCCATCTCCTCGCGCTCGATCCCACCCTCGTCGAGAAGATCATCGTCATCTCCGACGGCTCCACCGACGCCACCAACGCCATTCTCTCCGCCACCGAGCACCCGCGCCTTCACCCTATCCTCCTCCCCATCCAAGTAGGCAAGTCCGCCGCCGTCAACCAGGGAATCGCCGCCGCCAACTCCGAGATCCTCCTCTTCGTGGACATCCGTCCCCGCATCGAACCCGGCGCGCTCGCCGCTCTGCTCACCAACTTCGCCGACCCCGCCGTGGGTTGCGTCGCCGGCGAACTCCTCCTCAACACCGCCCACCAGGACGGCGCAGCCTCCGCCGTCAGCGGCCTCTACTGGCGCTACGAGCAGTGGATTCGCAACTGCGAGGCCGCCGTCGACTCCCCCACCGGCGTCTACGGCGGCTTCTACGCCGTCCGCCGCGCCCTCGCCACCGCCGCCCCTCAAGGCCTCATCCTCGATGACATGTTCCAGCCCCTCAGCATCATTCGCCAGGGCTACCGCAGCGTCCTCGAACGCACCGCCTTCGTCACTGACACCTGGCCCGCCTCCTCCGCCGGGGAGTTCTCCCGCAAAGTCCGCACCCTCGCCGGCAACTTCCAGCTCGTCGCCGAAAACCCCTGGCTGCTCACCCCCGCCAACCGCGTCCTCTTCCAGCTCGTCTCCCACAAGCTGCTCCGCCTCGCCGTTCCGTACTTCTTCGCGCTCCTCCTCCTCAGCTCCATCGCCCTCGGCCTTCGCTCCCTCCCCTTCCTGCTCTTCGCCATCGCGCAGCTCGCCTTCTGGACCATGGCCCTGGTCTCCCTCCGCGTCCGCCTCCCGCTCCTCCACCGCCTCGCCGCCCCCGCCGGTGCTCTCCTCGTCCTCAACGCCGCCGCCGTCGCGGGCCTCTACAAGTTCCTCTTCACCCGCGGCCCCCTCTGGAAGATCTGGTCCCCCACCGCCCCCACTCACCTCCACCGCACCTGACCAACTTGTCTGTCATTCCGCAGCACCACTTGTCTGTCATTCCGTAGCAAAGCGGAGGAATCCGCTCTCGCCCTTGCCTTTCTGGTTGTCATTCCCGAAAGGATTCTGCGGTGTTGCTACTTAGCTTCGCTTTCGCTTGGAAGACAACAAAAAAACTGAGTGCGACTAGAGGAGGTCGCGCAGCTTGATGTCGTATGGCTGAGAAAGCTGGCCGCGCTGCACTTGAAGGTGAAGGATCGTGCTGACGGGCTGCCTGAAGAGTGGGTCGTTCGGATCTTCTACTGGCTTAGTGCCATTTATCGTGAGTATGCGGTCCCCTTGCCTGAGACCTGCAGCATCGGCCGGACCGCCGGGAAACACAGTTTTGATCTCATCCGAGTCGTGGTTATAGTCAACGAGCATTCCGGTGCGATTGAAGCTCGCGGGCTTGTTCCATAACGGAGTTTTGTCGAAATACATAACTGCGTGCTTGCAATCAACCGTGACGATGAAGCGATTTAGGATGTCCTGACCGATGTTGCCAGCTAGCTTGTCGTTGAAGCTATCGTTTGCGGTTTGCAAGCGCAGGATGGAGCCTTTAATCTTCAATTTGCCGACTTGAAAGCTATGCACGCGCACGTACCAGGCAGGAGGCGAATCGCCGCCAAAACCGCGTCCGTTATAGCCGCGATAGCGCGCGTTTAGCTTCTGCACGAGATTGTTCTGAGTGACGAAGGCGGAGCTTAGAAATGTTCCAAACTGATTACCAGAGTCGACTAGGAAGCGGCCTTTAATGCCATTGACTTTTGCGTCCACATCGATTCCGTTGCCGTTCGTGTGCAAGAAGATCGGAACTGCTTCGCCTTTACCCTGATAGCGAAAGTGTGTGCCCTCAAAAAATGTGATTTCATTGCGATTTGAATCGATCTCGACAGCGAACAATTGCATGAACTCCCAGCCAACGGCCATTTGCGGAGTGCCCGCATCGGAGGGGATGTCAAGTACATAGAACGTCTGGTTCTTAATGTTGAGTTCACCGATGGTAAGTGTGTCAACGTAGACTGTTCTCGCTTTTACGCTCCCGCCGATTGCACCGAAATCAGTTGTCTTTTCGTCGATTTTTAGGCCGAGTTGCTGCGCGAAAGTGGCGCTTATGAGATTAACTGCGCCAGTATCAAAGACCGTTCTGTATGGGCCCAGACCGTTGATCTTCATCTGAAAGATGAGACCCCCGTCGGCGGGCACCGTGACGTGCTGGCCGGTGAAGCTTGAGGTGCCACCGGAAGGTTGTGCGGCTAGGGATAGGTCTGCAAGCAGGGATCGAGGTGAGTAAAAGAAGGCCCAGTCGCATCGTATGCACCACACAACTATACGCGATACAACCTGTGGTCTTGTACTCACTGGAACCACCCTTTCAGTGACATAAAGAGTGTGTTTAAAAATGGAGCTGGTAGCTTCAGACAAAGCTACTCGGTCTGAAGCTCGGCTGGCAGATGTTTAGCAAAATCACGGCTGTCGTGAAGAACGCGGACAATCTCGATGACGCCTGGCTGCAAATGCCTGAAGATCACGAGATGACGTGGTGATTTGACCGCCTGATCCCACGCCGTATGTGCGCGGCTAAAGGCAAGATGATAAGACCAAAGTCCGGGCAGCAAGTCCGGGCGCTGCTTTGCGGCTGGGCGCGCCGGGTCGTCCGCAAGGTCGGCAATCGCCTGATCAATCAGTGTCTCATAGCGCAGCGCGGCCGCATGGCCAAACCGCTCCACGGTCCATACCCAGATGTCACTAATGTCCCTAAACGCTGGCGCGGCAATTCGTACTTCGGAAGGCTGGTGCTTGGTCACATCTACCGCCGCGCACTGCCGGCACTACGGACGAAAGAACTGATCTCAGCGCGGGAACGCATCGTCGTGTAGTCGCCACGTTCGAGAGCGTCAACGCCTTCCTGGGCTGCGCTGCGCAGCCATTCGACTTTGGCCTTGTCTTCCCGTTGTCGCTGCTCCAGCAAGCGCAAGCCCTCACGCACGACTTCGCTGGCGTTACTGAATTGGCCAGACTCGATGCCGGTGGCAATTAGGCTATCAAAATGTTCGGTCAGATGCACGTTTCGTGTAGGCATGGGCAGGCCCTCTTCATTGCAAGCATATTGCATATGGCAATAATTGCCATAATCGAGAGCATTGCAGTAGGCTCGGTCTTGTTACCCTGAACGGACGTTGCAGATCGAACCTGCATTTAGGCTATGACCTATCCTCACCTCGATACAGCGCCATATACCCCGCGTTCATCGTCTCCAGCGTAAACCCCGCCCGATACGCCGCCAGCGCCTTCCGCGCACACTCCTCCCGCAACTCCTCATCTTCCGCCATCTGCACGATCGCCTCCGCAAATCCCTCCGCGTCCCCCACGGGCACCAGCAACCCCCCACCCGTCAGCCGAAGAATCTCCCCATTCCCATCCACGTCGGTCAGGATCGCCGGCGTCCCCAGGCTCATCGACTGCAACAGCGACATCGGCAGCCCCTCCGTCAGCGACGACATCGCAAACACGTCCGCCGCCGAGAAGAACCGCGCCGTATCCATCCGCTGCCCCCAAAACTTCACCTGCCCGACCATGCCAAGCTCCGCCGTCAGCGCCTCCAGCAGCGGCCGCGACCGCCCGTCCCCCACGATCCATAACGCCAGCTCCGGTACCCGCTTGGCGGCAATCGAGACGGCCCGGAGAAGCACCTCCAGCTGCTTCTCCGGCGCAAGCCGCCCCACAAACACCAGCGTAAAACCGCGCTTGTCCAAACCCTCCGGCCCCACCCGCTCCACCGGCAACGTCCCGTTGTACACCCGCACAATCTTGCCTTTCGCCGCAAACGGAGCCCCAGCCTGGTTGTCGCACGTCACCTGGCAGATCCCTACCACAGCGTCGCAGAACAGCATCATAAAGCTGTACTTCACCTCCATCGCCGTCTGGTACGGCAGCGGGTCTACACGATGCCGGGTGGTGATCACCCGACCCACGCCCGCCAGCCGCGCCGGAATGGCCGCGTGGGTCGTCGGCGCGGGGTTGTGGCAATGCACCACATCCGGCTTCATCTCCAGAAATCGCCGGAGATACCGCCCCATCGTCACCAGCGGATGCGCCTTGCCCGGCCGGTAGATCGGCACGCCTTCCGCCTCCATCCCCTCGCCCACGCTCCCCAGCTTGTCGTACACAAACACCGTCACATCATGCCCCGCCGCGCGCTGCAACCGGCAGAGCTGCGCCACCAGCACCTCCGCCCCCCCGATCTCCAAACTGTACACAACGTGAACGATCTTCATGGCTCTTGCAATTAAAGCAGGCGGCGCATCGACGCTCCGTCCCAACCCACTCGCCAGTCTGCCTCCTAAGCCATTCTGGGCCGCGCCCACATCCTCTATCCGAGGCCTGTCGCCATGCCGATAGAGTGAACTAAGATGATACCTGTGCGCCGCCTCTCGCCCATGTTCCCCCCGCTCTCCACGCAGAGGCCGCGCCCGTGAACCTCCCGAAACACGCCGAGCTCTGGTTCCCCTCGTACCTTCAGAACCGCCTCCGCCATCACACCACCCTCCGCTCGCCTAAGCGCCTCTGGGTCGCCCTCACCGATCACTTCGAGCCTTGCGGCAACACCACCCTCGAAAACGCCCACCTCCGCATGGCCGCCTGGGAGCAACGCTGGCCCACCATCGCCGCCAACGCCCCCCGCGACAGCACTGGACGGTCGCCCGTCTTCACCGCCTTCTACCCGCAGGAGGAGTACGAGCCCGCCATCCTCGACAAGATCGCCAAGCTCGCCCTCGACGGAACGCTCGACGTGGAAGTCCACCTCCACCACTTCCACGACACCGCCCCCTCCTTCGTCGGCAAAGTCCAGCGCTTCACCGACACCCTCCGCCGCGACCACGGCCTCCTCCACACCCACCACGGCAAGCCCGTCTTCGGCTTCATCCATGGCAACTGGGCGCTCGACAACTCACACCCTACCGGCCACGGCTGCGGGGTCACGGGCGAACTCCAACTTCTCCGCGACCTCGGCTGCTACGCCGACTTCACCATGCCCTCGCTCCCCTCCCCCACGCAAAGCCGCATCGTCAACCAGATCTACTGGACCACCGGCGACCCCGCCCACCCGCGCGGCTTCGACCAAGGCATCGAGGCCACAGTGGGAGGCGGACGGCAGGGTGATCTCCTCATGATTCCCGGCCCCAGCGGCCTTCGCTTCCGCGGCCGCCTCCTGCCGCGCATTGAGACGGGCGAGCTTGCCTCCTACGATCTCCCCACCCCCTACCGCGTCCAGCGCTGGCTCGACCTCGCGCCCCGCCTCGGCGACGACCTCTTCCTCAAGCTCTACGGCCACACCGCCCGCGAGGACAACGCCGCCGCCATGCTCGGAGACGGCACGACCCCCGGAGGGTTCGAGAACCTCTTCCAGTGGATCGCCGAAGCCGCCCGCGAACGCCACCTCGAACTCCACTGGACCAGCGCCTTCCAGATGTTCCAGGCAGTCGACGCCCTGATCCAACCGGCGAGCACCCCGGCATGAGAGTCGCCGTCGTCACGCACTACTTTCCCACCTCCGTCGACCCCTGGGCCGGCCACTCCGCCTTCCAGACCCTACGCCTGCTCGCCGCCCGCTGCGACCTCCACGTCTTTTATCCATACTCCGTCTACCCCTTCAACTTCGCTCCCCCTAAACGGCGCGGCATCGAGCCCGACGCCGCCTGGCGCCCCGGCGAGGTCGATGTCACCTACATCCCTTACCCTGCGCTCCCCGCCCTCTCCCGCCCCTTCAACGGCGCAACCATCGCACGCAAGCTCCTCCCGCACGTCCGCGCCTGGCACCCCGACCTCATCCTTAACTACGTCATCTACCCCAACGGTTACGCCGCCGTCCGCATCGCCGAAGCCCTCGGCGTCCCCGCCGTCCTCACCGCTATCGGCTCCGATCTCAACCGCATCGCCCCGCTCTGCGAACGCCCCACCCGCTACGCCCTCGCCCACGCCAGCCATGTCGTCACCGTCAGCCAAGACCTCGCCAAAACAGCCCTTCGTCTCGGCGCGCCTCCTGCCCACACCCAAGCCATCCTCAATGGCTGCGACACCTCCCTCTTCCACCCAGCCGACGGCCTCGAAGCCCGCCGCGCCCTCAGCCTAGGTCCCGAGGCCGAGATCGCCCTTTACATCGGCCGTTTCGATCTTCGCAAAGGCCTCCTCGAACTCATCGAGGCCCTCGCGCTCTTACGCCACACCCGTCCGCGTCTCCATACGTACCTGA
Organism: Acidobacteriaceae bacterium; assembly: GCA_965277085.1. Classification (GTDB taxonomy): domain Bacteria; phylum Acidobacteriota; class Terriglobia; order Terriglobales; family Acidobacteriaceae; genus Edaphobacter. Next base: position 2,004,087 of record OZ255708.1, on the reverse strand, counting down.
TCGGCAGCGGCCCTGACCGTCTCGCCCTCGACGAAGCCATCGCCCGCCACCATCTTGCAGACCACGTCACCTTTATCCCCCCGCAACCCACCGCCGAAATCGCCCGCTGGATGGCCGCCGCCGACCTCGTCACCCTCCCCAGCTACATGGAAGGCTGCCCTAACGTCGTCGTCGAGGCCCTCAGCGCCGGACGCCCCGTCGTCGCCACCTACGTCGGCGGTATTCCGGAGCTGATGGACGAGACCTGCGGCGCGCTCGTCCCGCCGCGCGACGCATCCACCCTCGCCGCCGCGCTCTCCCGAACCCTCGACACACCATGGGACGCCAACGCCATCTCCGCCCGCCGCAGCCGTAGCTGGCAAGACGTAGCCGACGACCTCTGGACGCTGCTTGAGCAAACAGCGGCCTTAGCGAGCTAGATTAACTTCTCTGGCATTCCGAAAAAAGCTATATTTCGACCGCTATACAGCCGCTCCGTACCAGGCAATCGTCTCCTCCAACCCACGGCGAAAATCTGCCACCACCGTGTACTCAAAGGTGCTCTGCGCCAGGGAAATATCCGCCAGCGAGTGCTGAATATCCCCCACCCGCTCCGGCTTGAACTCGACCCCGCCGGTATACCCGACAACCGCCTTGATCGCCTCATACGCCTCGAGCAACGTCGTCCGCTGCCCAGTCGCGATGTTGAAGACCTTGCCCGCCACCGGGGCCATCGTATGCGCCGCCAAGAGGTTCGCGCTCACCACGTTGTCGATGTAGACGAAGTCTCGGCTGGTCGACCCATCGCCAAAGATCGTAGGCGTCTCCCCCGCCGACATCTGCGAGATGAACCGCGCCAGCACCCCGGAATATTGTGACGTAGGGTCCTGTCGCGGGCCGAAGATGTTGAAGTACCGCAGCGCCACCGTCTCCAGCCCAAACATCCGCGTGTAGCTGGCCAGATAGTGCTCGCCGGCTAGCTTCTGCACGGCATATGCCGAGATCGGCCGCGGCAGCATGGTCTCGGTCTTCGGCAGCGCCGGGTCATCTCCGTACGCGGCTGACGACGCCGCATAGATCACGCGCTTCACCCCGGCGTGGCGCGCGGCTTCAAGCACCAACAGCGTTCCATCGAGGTTCGGGCCATTGGTCCCGACAGGGTCGGCCACCGACATCGGCACCGACGGAATCGCGGCCTTGTGGAAGACGTAGTCCACGCCCCGGCAAGCCTCGTGGATCGCGCCCGCATCGCAGATGTCCCCATGCCTGAAGTCGATGCAGTCGCGTATCTCGTCGAGATTGTGCGCCTTGCCCGTGCTCAGGTTGTCGATCCCCAGCACCTCCGCACCTTCTGCCAGCAAGCCCCGCGCGAGGTTCGATCCAACAAAACCAGCGATCCCGGTAATCAGTATCTTAGCCATGTTGCTCCTCTACTTTGTTGGTTTCGGTTCTTGCCGGAAGGCGGCAAAGGTCCACTCCAGAGCCTCGCGCGTCGGGACCAGCGGCCGCCAGCCAAGCCCCTTCAGCTTGGCGTTGGAAAACCGGTTGCCGCCCCACATCGCCTTCGTTTTATAGGGCGTAAAGATGGCGGGCAGCTGCCCCTTCGAGCGCTTGCTATACCGCTCCACCAACTCCGAGCCCCAGTGCAGCAGCGAGTACGGCACGGGCAGCGTCCGCATCGGCTTCACCCCCCGCTGGTAGAGCCGCAGGTACTCCCGCGACGTAGGCAGATCGTCGTCGACCACGTTGTAGACCTCGCCCGCAGCCTGGGGCGCAAGGGCGGCGATCACGACGGCCTCGGCGCAATTGTCCACATACGTCAGCGGCAAGAGGTTGCCGTGGCCAAGATGCACGAACCGTCCAAACAAGCTCAGCCCAACGCGATTCGAAAAGTGTCCACCGCTGGGACCGTAGATCACTCCCGGACGCAGCACCACCAGCTCGAAGCCATGCCGGTCGCGGTATTCCCAAAAGAGCTGTTCCTGCCGCAACTTCGTGTAGCTGTACACATCGCGCTCGCCCGGACGCGTTTCAAGCGGCACCGTCTCATCCACCACCGCGCCGCGTCCAAGCGCCGCCACCCCCATGACGCCGAACGAGCTGATGAGCACCACGCGCGGCCTTGCCTTAAGTGGCGTTGCGACGATCCCGTCTAGCAGGTTCCGGCTCGCCACGACAGAGTCCAGAAACATCTCCGCCGGACTGCCCTTCAACGCCGCCGCCGCGTGGATCACCAGCCCGACACCATCGAGCGCGGCGGCAATCTCGCCTGGATTCTTCAAGTTTGCGGGAAACAGCTCGACCGTTGCAGACGGATACGGAGCAGCCAGCGCACTCAACGCCGCGCCCTTGGCTAGATCGCGCAGCATGGCCCGCAAATCGGTTTGTCCGTGCGCCAGCAGCCGCTCGACGATGCGTTTACCCAGAAACCCGCCCGCGCCGGTAATCAGGATCTTCATCGCGCCGCTCCGTGATGAGGCGGGTAAACCTGCTCGATCACACGGTCCATCACGTCGACGACGCGCAGGATCTCGGCGTAGGGAATCGGCGGTTCGCCCCCCGTGCGAATGCCCTCGTAGAAGCGTTCGAGCAGCGTCGACATCCCGGCAAAGTACTGGAACTCATGCCGTCGAAACCCCGTGATGTTCTTCCGTCCGGCGGAGAGGTACCGCCCCGCCATCTGGAACGCCGGCACCAGCCGCCCCAGAGCGCTCGGGTACTTCTGCGTCGCCGCCAGCACCACGGTACGGTTCGAGAAATCGAGCTCCAGCGTGTTCTTCGTCCCGTACACGCGCATCAGGTTCGCCACCGGCCGCGCATGGCTCGACAGGCTGCCGTACCCGGAAACGCCGCCGCCCCGCAGGTACACCCGCAGCTCGTCGAGCATCGCGTCCGTGCCGTCCCCGCGCAACCCTTCGCGCCGCTTGTAGGCGAACGCCTGTACCTCCGGCTCGTCCGCGCGCAGCAACGGCACGATGCGGTTGAAGATGTGGTCCATCATGTTCTGGAAGAGCTTGCCCGGCAGCGCGTGGACCCAGTGCCGCGCGTCGCCCATCAGCGCCTGTCCATACGCTCCGGCCAGATCGTAGCCGATAAACGCCTCCACATGGACCGGATCGCCGATGGCTCCGTCGGCCAGCAGCCGCTTGGCTTCTAGCGCCGGTGGATCGAAGTTGGGCCAGTAGTTGATCGTCATTTGCCGCCCGCCAGCGATCACGGTCTCGATCAACGCGCGGCAATCCGCAGCGTTCAGCGCCAGAGGCTTTTCAAGGAAGACATGCGCGCCCGCAGCAACACACTGCCGGGTTAGCGCGAGATGCACTCCCGGAGGCGTCGTGATGTGGACGACATCGAGCTTCGCCTCCGCCAGCATGGCATCGAGCGACGCGTACCAGCGCGGCACGTTGAAGCGGACAGCGAGTTGCTCAGCGAGGATCGGCTCGCGGTCGCACACCGCCACCAGCTCCGCGCCCGGCAGATAATGCAGGATCTCGGCGTGCCCATCGGCGATCTTGCCGCAGCCGACGATGCCAATCCGCAATGTCTCCGGTCCCGCTCCCACCGTTCTCATCACGTGCGATCTTACAAGGTCGCGATGGCTCCGCAGCGGCTAAGCCGCTCCTCGTTTGCAGTCCAGAGGTGTCCGTTCTCATTTCAGCATCAAGCGATGCAGCAGCCGCGCGTACTCCCCCGCCAGCGGACGCCGATGATACCGCGCAATCCGCTCACGATCCGGTTCAAGCAAACCGCACGCGCTCGTTCCCTCCAGCAACTCCGTCAGCAATCGCGTGATCGCCGCCACATCGCCGATGTTCGCCCAGCATCCGGTCTTCGTCTCTTCGAGCAACCGCCGCACATCGCCTTCGGGATGCACCAGCGCCACGATCGGCTTCGACCCGCTTAGGTAGTCATAGAACTTGGCCGAGACATTGATCCGGTCATGCGTAATCAGCAGCAGGAAGTCGGTGTCGTCCATCGCCGCGAGCGCCTCGGCCTGTGGCATAAAGCCCTTCAGCTCGACCGTCTCGCCAAGCCGCTCCAGCGACGCGCGCAACGCCGCCGTCTCGATGTGCCCGATGAAGCGCAGTCGAAGCCGCGCGCGCAACGTATCCGGCAACGTGAGCACCGCCGCAACCAGGTTTGCCGGATCGGTCGAGCCATACACCGATCCCACATACGTCAGCACCATGCGATCGTCCGTCCGCGCCTGAGTCGACTCGCGCACCTTCCGCGTTTCGAAGCCGTTCGGCACACAGTGAAACTTCCCTGCGTCCACCCCGGGATAGCGCCCGATCAGCTCTCGCCGCGCCGCCTCGGTCACCAGCACCACAGCGGTCGCGTCGCGCACGGCTTCCGCTTCGGCCTTCTGCGCCACGGCGCGCGCGCGCTCGTTCTTGTTGAAGCTCACCAGGTCGAGCGTGGTCGTCAGCCACTCGTCGCGGAAGTCCACCACCACCGGCAGCGCGGGAAACTCACGCCGCAGCATCGTCGCCAGGCGCACACTTGAAAACGGCGGCACCGTAATCAGCACCGCGTCGATCTCGCGCGAACGAACGATCTTGCGGGCACGGCGGAACGCGAACGGCAGCCATCCCACTTGTGGGTCTGGCAGCAGCAGATTGCCGATCATGTCCCGGACCAGGCGCTTCAACGGATTGCCGCCGCCGCCCGATCCCCCCGGCGCGGCGGCGACCACCTTCGCCCCCGATCCGCTCACCAGCTTCTTGACGTGCTTCCGCAGCGCGAAGGGCAGGTCCGGCGTCCACGACCGATGCACCGTCACCGCTTCCGGCACCTGCCGCAGCAGCCGCAGGTCGCGACCCACGGAAGGCGCGTTCCCAGCCGTCAGCACATCCACGCGGACACCGTTCTCCGGCAGATACTTTGCCAGGCTGAGCGCGCGCAGCACACCGACGCCACCGGCAGGCGGAAACGAAAACGTGATCAGCAGCACATTCAAACCAGAAGCGTCTCCCGCTTCGCCCACTTAGGAAAACCAGCCGTCATGGGGACCGAACAGACGGAGCATAGCGGCGAAGCTCCCTATAAACTACTACCTGGAAACGAAGCGCGACCGTCTATGGGCATCTTCTTCACACTCGTCTATGTGTTCGTCGCCTATCTCGCGCCCACAACGGTATTCGGCGATCTCGCTCAATATCGCATTGAGGTGTGGATTGCCATCCTGGCGATACTCGCCTCCAGCTTCAACGCTTCGAACTCCGGCCTCTTCAAGATGTCGGAAACATATGGCGTGCTGGCCATGTTCGGCTGCGTCGCCTGCTCGATGGCGTTCAACGGTCTGTGGTTCATCGTTCCCGCCACCTTGATCGGCCATCTCTCCGACGCGCTTCCGTTCTTCCTCATCTTGCTGAACTTTCGTACGCTCAAGCAGCTCAAGCTGCTGGTGGCCACCTTGATGGCGGCGGCGCTGTTCATCATCTACCAAGGAGCGTCGGCCGTGTTTCACGGGGACGTCACAAGCCCTTGGGTCTTCCTGATGGGCTTTGGAGAGATACACTTCACCCGCATCCGCGGTTTGGGCATTCTCAACGACCCCAACGACCTTTGCCAATTCCTCGTCGGGCTTATTCCGTGCGTGTTCATCTTTTGGCGGCGAAGCTCGTTTCCGCGCAACTTCGTCCTTGTGCTGCTGCCCGTCGCGCTTCTCTCCTATGGCATGTTCCTTACCCACTCGCGCGGAGGCATGATCGGCCTGGTCGTTGCGCTGATCGTGCTGGGCCGCCGCAAGTTCGGCATCCTGCCCGCCGTCATCACCGGCGTTGTCAGCTTTATTGTCCTTTCAGCCATCGGATGGTCGGGCGGACGCGAGATCTCCGCCGAAAGTGGGGCCGATCGCATGGAGGCCTGGTCCGTCGGGCTTACCCTAGTCCGCACCCATCCTTTCTTTGGAGTGGGCATCGGCCGCTTCGACCAGTATTTTCACATTACCGCCCACAACACCATCGTGGTCTGCGCGGCCGAAACCGGCGTCATCGGCCTCTTCTGCTGGATGCTGATGGTGGCGCCCACGCTGATTGAGTTGGTCATGGCTGCCCGCTCCTCCTCCGCAACCACCGTCGCCGACCCGCAAGCGGTGTACCCGCGACTGCTTCTTCGCACAAATCCAGCCCCCGTAGGGACGCGCGCCGTTCCACATCCTCCGTTGCGTTTGGCGTTCGCCATGCCCGATGGGAATGCCGCACCTGCAACCGCGTCACGGCCTTTCTTCGCGCGCCCTCCGCGCGGCGTGTTCTCTTTGCAAACGAGTGAACCGGGTGCTTCGACCGACGACGAAATCCGTCGCTTATGCAACCTGATGGTGGGCGGCCTGAGCGGCTTCTTCGCGGCGGGCTGGTTTCTTTCCCGATCGTTCACCATTCTGGTCTTTGTCAACATCGGCTTGGCGCTGGCGATCCACCGTTTAGGCGTGGAGCGCGGCATCGTTCCCGCGCGCCTTCCCCTGTCCAAGGCAGCCAAATACTCCGGCATCGCGACCATCGTGATGATCGCCGTGGTTTACGTCATGCTGCGGATTACCAACCTGCTGCCGAAGTGACCTCAGGTCCCGGAGACGCTGCCCGCCACCTGGGCTGCCTCGTACGGAATGGCGAGCGCGATGGCCGCCGCTGCGATACCTCGCAGACCGGGGGGTAACCGAGCGCTCAAAGGCGCAAGCCGCGCCCGGTCTGAGGCATGCATTCCGCGCACCAGCCGTACCAGCACAAGATACGACACCACCGCGGCCACCACCGCCACAGGAACGCCAAACGCCGGCGGCATCGCGCCAGCCAAGAGATACGCCACGCCCGCCATCACGCCGCTGGCCGCCACCAACCGTATCGCCGAGCTCACCGGAAATTGGAAGGTGTAAAACCGTTTCGCCTGATACCAGATCGCCACAATGCCAAACATCTGCGCCAGGCCGTTGCCCCACGCCGCGCCTACCGCCGCGTATCTGGGAATCAAGAGCCAGTCCAACACGATGTTGACCACGCCTGTAATCGAGAACCAAATCAGCAGCTGCTTCTGACGGTCCGCCGCGCGCATCAGTACCTCGGGAATCTCCTGGAACGCTCGTGGAACGGAGAGGATAGCCGCCACGATCAATACCGGCACCGCACCCGCGTACTTCGCTCCATAAGCGAGCCCGATGGCTTGCCGGGTGATCGCCGCCGCGCCCAGATGCACTGGCAGCGCCACGAGCAGAAGGTACCGACAGGCGTTCTGCACAATGCTGTAGACCCGTTCGCTGTCGCGCCCCGCCTCGACCATCAGCGTGATGCCGGTGGCCGAGCCGAACGTTCGCGGGAACAGCAGCAGATTGTTCGCCAGGCCAAAGCTGACCGAGTAGAAGGCAATCTGCTCCAGGCTGCAGTAGGCGCGCAGAAACACCATCTCCGACCGGTCCCACACCACCGCCATCAAGAGTTGAATGCCCACCGCTTCCAGGCAGAACCTTCGTATCCGGTGCTTAATCACGGTATCGAGAGGCGCAAGCGGCATCGTCCGCAGCCGAGCGTGCAGGGGGATGGTCCGCAGCACCACTTCCACTGTCCTCCCCACGAAGAGTCCCGCGGCGATGCCCGTCAGATCCCACCGGAAGTGCAGCGTCAGTAAGATCATCGCGAGATAGGTGACGAGGTAGCAGAACGCGCTGAACGTGTTCTTCGACACATCCTCGAACGCCTGGTTGGCGTTAGCCGGGACCCACGACATGACGCCGGGAACGATGGAGACGATCAAGAGCACGGACATAGTGCGGTAGGTTGGATCGCCAAACAGCAAGACCGCCGTCAAGCCCAGGACGGTGATTGTGATCGCTCCCAGCAGCTGGTACTTGTAAGCCAGGTTGTACACTGCTCGCGCCGTGCCCGGCTGATCGATGGCGAGGAACTCCGACATGTACTTGCGGGTCGCGTTTGCCAGACCGCTGCCGCTGGTCCGCGTCACGACGATGACAAAGAAATTGATATAGCTGAAGTAACCGAGCTTCTGTGGGCCGAGGTATCGCGCGATGGCGATTGAGGTCCCAATAAATACAGCGGTCTCAAGCAGCGTCTCCAGCCCGTACCAGAAGGAGTTGTGCAGAATCCTGCTTGTGACCGATTTTGCAAGAGAAGCCATATCTGGAGCATAGCTGGACACACCCGCACGAAGCGACCCGCCGCATGGATTGAGCGGGAGACCGAGCCTACTTGGGAATCCGATTTTCCGTTGCCGCCCACTTCGACAACGCTTTCGGGTACGGTGGCCGACTGGCGGTTAGTGAGGAATCGCCCCATGCTATGCTCACACGCATGCGCGAAGTCACCTTGTTTGTTGGAGGGTCGGTCGGCTCCGATCCCTACTCTCCGAGGACCTGGTCCGGCATCAGCGCCTTCCTCATCGCAGCCCTGGAGCGTCAACAGCTCCTCGACAAAGCCGTCGGGGTGCGCGTCTCGAAGCTCACGCAATACAGCCTGATGTTGAAGAACTTCTCTCGAAATCGGGCGGCCTGGCGCAAGCACTTCTACTTCGATCCGGCCTACCGCAACGCGCTCACCCGGGCCGCTCGCTCCATCCCCGTTCAAAGCGAGACCTTGCTCCAGGTCGGCCATCTTTTCTCCCTGCCCGAGGCTTTCCCCGACAAGCGTTGCGTCTCGTATCACGATGGCAACCTTCCCGAGCTGCTAGCCAGTGGCTACGGCTTGGATGGCGTCTCCCGCAAGCGCATCGACCAGGCCCTGCGCTACGAAGAAGCGGTCGCCGGGCAAATGACCCTCATCTTCACCTTCAGCGAGTACCTTCGCCAATCCTTCATCCGCGACTACCGCGTTTCTCCAGAACGTGTCGTAAACGTGGGCGGCGCAATCAATCTCACCGAGATCCCCCCGGTAGCACCCGGCAAGTCCTATACCGCCAAGCGCCTCCTCTTCGTGGGCGTCGAGTTCGAGCGCAAAGGCGGACCGCAACTCCTTGAGGCGCTCCAGATCGTCCGCCAGACTCACCCTACCACCGAGCTCCACATCGTAGGCCCGCGCGTGCTTCCCGCCATGCCTGACGGTGTCGTCTTCCACGGAAACCTCTCGAAAGCGGACCCCGAGCAGAAGGGGAAGCTCCAGCAACTGTTCGAAGACAGCACCCTCTTCGTCATGCCCTCGCTCTATGAGCCCTTCGGCATCGCTCCGCTCGAAGCCATGCTGTACCAGCTTCCTTGCGTTCTGACCGACGCTTGGGCGCTCCGCGAGCATGTCACCCCCGGCATCAACGGAGAGCTTGTCGAAAAGGGCTCGGTCGACGATCTCGCGGCTAAGCTGATCGCGATGCTCAACAGCCCGGACCGCCTCGCCGCCATGGGCGCTCGCGCGCGCGACATGGTGCTCGCTCGCTATACCTGGGACGCGGTTGTCGCCCGGATGGTGCCATACCTCCGTCCGATCTAAGCGGCACCCCTTGGAAGGACCGCAAACACAAGCGAAGCCCAGATTGCTCCGGGCTCTTCGATTGATCTCCAGCTTTAGCGAGGCCCTCGGTTGTCTCGGCGATCGTCATGATGGTCGTCGCGGTGGTCATCGTGGTGATCGCCGTGGTCGTCATGATCCCAGTGACCCTCATGCATCTGCCATCCCTGCTGGTAATGGTCGTAATGCGGATGGTTCCAGTAGGCTCCCTGGTAGGGCGGACGATCCCAGCGGCCAGGAACCCAGACATACCGTTGACCCTGCGTTCCCCAGTAACCGTCGACCCAGGTGTAACCGTCGCCCGGCATGGGCGGCCGCTGCTCATACCGTAGAGGAGGGGGCGTGCGCCCGATGTAAATACCAAACTGTGAAAACGCCGGAGCGGCTAAAGTCGCCATCGTCACCGCGCTGCAAAGCCATTTCATCTTCATGGGCAAAAGGTCTCCGTTCACCTACACGCAATACGATGCCGAAAAATGAAGCGGCGAACGCCGCCGAGGCCGTTCGCCGCTCACAGCACAGTACTTACTGCCAATTCAGGAACGGACCGGCACCTGTAATGTCGTCCCAATTTTTACATTGTTCGGATCAGACAGATTGTTCGCTTTCACAATCAACATATAGAGGTTGGCGTTGCCGTAGAAGAGCTTGCTGACGTGCGACAAAGTATCGCCCGACTCAATGATGTAGGGCTGGGTCTCACCGCCTGTGGTGGCAATCTCGTGGTGCAGATCGCTATAGGTCGGATCGCACTCCTTGATCACGTCCCAGACGCGATTCGCGCAGACAGTGGAAGGGACGCTGCCCTTGATGTGGAGTGCTTCGCCGTCGAGGTCGACGGCTTCCAGGTGAGCGCCATAGGGATAAAACGACTCCACTGTAGCAATGACGGGAGCATACTTCTGCTTCAACTGATCTAGGTCGGCCATGATGTCTCCTTGTGATTGTGACTCGAGTTTAAAGGAAGCGGCTGAGCAGCTGTTGCGCCATACCCATGTGGCCTTCGCCCGGTGCCTGACCTGTGGAAGCGAAGTGGCTGATCACCATCGGCATAAGCGCGGCGAGAGCCATCTGCGCCACCTGTGGCGAGACACCCGCCTTGGAGGCTACCGACTCGATCAAGCCCGTGCCGCCAAGCCCCTGCTGCACCTGCTCCGGGGTCGTGGTCTGCTCTTGGCCGTTGGCAAGCGCGTCGGCATGATCGCCCAAACCGTTCTGCCTGAAGCTATCCATCACGCCCTGAAGACCGCCGGGATGTTGTTGTAACGCTTGCATCACCGAGCCTGCCATGTTGCCCGCTCCGCCGCCCTGGCCCTGCTCCGCCATACCCGTCATCGATCCAATCTCATCCAATAGTCCCATTCGTTTTTGCTCCCATCTCGTTATATGCCGTCTTGCGGCGTTTGGCAGCTTGAAGAGTGTAAGAACGCGATGAAGTTACCTCTTTGCGCGCTGAGCTTGCACGCCGGTGCGGTACGGGCGACAATGGCGGCTATGCCCCCGCAGACCAAAACCGCCATCGCCACCAAAGACGCTCCCGCCGCCATCGGCCCCTACTCGCAGGCCATCCGGGTAGGGGATATGCTCTTCGCTTCCGGCCAGATCGGCCTCGATCCCGTATCGGGCCAGCTTGTGCCCGGCGGGATTGTGGAGCAGACGAAGCGCGCACTTGAGAATATCAAAGCAGTTTTGGGCAAGGCGGGCATCGACATGGTCCATGTAGTCAAGACAACGGTCTATCTGCGATCGATGAGCGACTTCGGCGCGATGAATGAGGTCTACGCCAAGTATCTCGCGCCTGAGGGGGTCGTCGCGCCCGCACGCTCGACCGTCGCCGTCGCCGGTCTGCCGAAGGATGCGCTGGTTGAGATCGAAGTGATCGCCAAAGAGGACTAGCGGCGTCTCGGGGTGCCAAGCATCCAATGCTCAGGAGCAAGACCATGGCAGAAACAGCGACACCGAAGCAAAAAGTACACAAGACGGAGGCGGAGTGGCGCGAGCTGCTCACCCCGGAACAATTTCATATTATGCGGCAGAAAGGAACGGAGCGTGCGTTTTCCGGTCCGTTGAACAATAACCACGAAGGCGGCATCTATCGCTGTGCCGGCTGTAACACTGAGCTATTCACGTCGGAGAAGAAGTTTGAATCGGGCAGCGGCTGGCCCAGCTTCTGGCTGCCGGTCTCGGCGGAGGCCATCGAAGCGCATGAAGACAACGCCTACGGGATGCGGCGAGTGGAGGTCACCTGTGCGACGTGTGGCGCGCACCTGGGGCACGTCTTTCCCGATGGCCCAAAGCCTACAGGCCTGCGCTACTGCATGAACAGCGCATCGCTGGCCTTCGAGAAGCAGTAACAATCCGAACATAGCAAGCCCAGCCACGAAAGAGGGCTGGGCTCTGCTACGCACGTAGTAAATTTACGCCTTGACGATCTTGCCCGTCTTGATGCAGCTGGTGCACACGCGCATCCGCTTGGTGGCTGTGGGGCCTACCTTGGCCTTGACGGGCTGCAAATTCACATTCCAGCGACGGCGTGTGGTGTTGTTGGCGTGAGAGATGTTATTACCGAACTGCGGGCCTTTGCCGCAAAGATCGCATTTGGCTGCCATGAGAGTTGCTCCAATTCGTTTCGCAGAGGTCCAATCGAGCTTCGCGACAAACAGCCCAGATGTGGAGTGGTAGGCACGAGCGGATTCGAACCGCTGACCTCTACCGTGTCAAGGTAGCGCTCTAACCAACTGAGCTACGCGCCTACGTGCGTCGTTTCAGTTTAGAGCAATGTCGAAGGAACGGCAACTTTCCCGTCCCTCCCGCCGTATCGCTGTTCGCATAGTCTACGATGACTCATCGCCGTGATGCGCTTTCTAGCCCAGTTCCGCGCCGCTCCCAACCTCTTGACGCTGCTGCGGCTCTTCATCATTCCCTTCTTGGTCATTGCTATCCTCGACGGGCATTTTCGGATGGCTTTCGGGCTATTCATGCTCGCCGGACTGAGCGATGGCCTGGACGGTCTGCTGGCGCGCTGGCTGGAACAGCGCACGACGCTCGGCCTCTACCTCGATCCCATTGCTGACAAGCTCCTGCTCAGCACCCTTTTTATCGTGCTCACCCTTGTGGGCTTGATGCCGCGCTATGTGACCGTGCTGGTCTTCAGCCGCGACCTCGGCATCCTGCTGATCGCGACGCTGCTCTTCGCTACGGGCACCTTGCGGAACTTCCGCCCGAGCCGCTTCGGCAAGCTTTATACGCTTCTGCAAATCATCATGTTGGTGATTGTTCTGTTTGCACAGATCGCTCCATCTGCGCAAATAGGCGAGTGGAAGGGCGCTCTAGTGCATACAATTGCCATCCTTGCCCCTCTTTCGGCGGCGGAGTACGCCTGGATTATTGTTCGCCGTTTGAGCGAAGGCACAGCTTCACCTCCGCTTACGCCATCGACGTAGCGTCTTGCGCCAGCCTCCGGGGCACCGTACACTCTATCTAGGACCGATCGGGTCTGACTCCTATGCTTCGTCTGACCAAGAAAGCGGACTACGCGCTGATGGCTTTGAAGTACTTGGCCGAGCAGGCGATCGCCACGCCGCGCACCACCGCCCGCAGCGCGAAGGACATCGCCGAGGCATATCACATCCCTCCCCCACTGCTTGCAAAGATCTTGCAGACGCTTGCTAAATCCGGCCTGCTGGTTTCGACAGCGGGAAGCACCGGAGGCTACGCTCTAGCCCGGGCAGCTCGGGAGATTACGGCATTTGAAGTAATCCGCGCCATCGACGGCCCGCTTTTTATCACCAGCTGCATTACGATCCACGGAACATGCGACCTTGCGGGGCACTGTACCATCAAAGAACCATTACGCAAGGTGAACGACAGCATCAAGGACTTGCTGAACGGCATCCGCATCGGCGATCTGGTAGACATGGCCGAGGTCGAAAAACAGGACATGGCCGTTGCGGGCGGCCTGGTAAGCATCGCGGTTTAGCGACAGGTTTAGAAACAAGAAAACGGAGTACAGATGAACGCAGAGATCAGCAACAACGGCAGCTTCAACGACATGGCAAACAACGGGCTCATCATTACGGATTCAGCGAAGCCACTTCCGGCGGGCGTGACCCTTCCGCTCTATATGGACAACCATGCGACCACGCAGATGGACCCGCGCGTCCTTGAAGCGATGCTGCCCTATTTCTCCGGCAAGTTCGGCAACGCAGCCAGCCGCAACCATGCCTTTGGCTGGGAGGCGGAGCAGGCCGTCGAGACCGCCCGCGAACAGATCGCCAAGCTCATCAACGCCACCGCCAAGGAGATCATCTTCACCTCAGGCGCGACCGAGTCGAACAACCTCGCCATCAAGGGCATCGCCGAGATGTACCGCGAGCGCGGCAACCACATCATCACGCAAGCGACAGAGCACAAAGCCGTGCTTGACACCTGCAAGCGGCTTGAGAAGAACGGCTTTCGCGTGACGTACCTGCCGGTCATGGCAGACGGGCTGATCGATCTCGAAGACCTCAAGCGCGCCATCGTCACCGAAGGCCCGGACAAGACGATCCTCGTCTCCATCATGTACGCCAACAACGAGATTGGTGTCGTGCAGCCCATGGCTGAGATCGGCAAGATCTGCAAGCAGCACGGCATCCTCTTCCACACGGACGGCGTGCAGGCGGTCGGCAAGATTCCCGTCGACGTGCAGAAGGACGGCATCGACGTCCTCTCGCTGACCGCGCATAAGATCTACGGGCCGAAGGGTGTGGGCGCGTTGTACGTTCGCCGCCGCAACCCCCGCGTCCAGATCCAGGCGCAGATCGATGGCGGCGGCCATGAGCGCGGGATGCGCTCGGGCACGCTCAACGTCCCCGGCATCGTCGGCCTGGGCAAAGCCTGCGAGATCGCCGGCCAGGAGATGGCCACCGAGTCGGCCCGCCTACAGGGCCTGCGCGACTACATGAAGGCTAAGTTCGAGAACGCGCTCGACTACGTCCACGTCAACGGCAACATGGACCACCATCTACCCGGCAACCTCAACATGAGCTTCGTCTACGTCGAGGGCGAGTCGCTTCTGATGGGCATCAACGACATCGCCGTCTCCTCCGGCTCGGCCTGCACGTCGGCCACGCTCGAACCAAGCTATGTATTGAAAGCATTGGGCTTGGGCGATGACGTGGCGCACAGCTCCATCCGCTTCGGCCTCGGTCGCTTCAACACTAAAGCGGAGGTCGATTACGTCTCGGACAAGGTCATCGATGTGGTGCTGAAGCTGCGCGAGCTTTCGCCACTCTATGAGATGGTGAAGGAAGGCATCGACCTGACCAAGATCGAGTGGGCGGCCCACTAATTTCTGAAGAGCATGGCTTCATCCATGCCGCCAATCCGGCGCACCGAACCGCACCGGAGTACCATCAAATCAAGTGAGGATATAGACATGGCATATAGCGACAAGGTAGTGGACCACTACGAGAATCCCCGCAACGTGGGCTCGATGGACAAGAGCTCCGAGGCCGTCGGCACTGGCCTGGTCGGCGCTCCGGAGTGCGGCGACGTGATGCGCCTCCAGATCCGCGTCAATCCCGAGACCCAGGTTATTGAGGACGCAAAGTTCAAGACCTTCGGCTGCGGCTCGGCCATCGCCTCCAGCTCGCTCGCCACCGAGTGGGTAAAGGGCAAGACCATCGCCGAGGCCCTCACCATCTCGAACACCGACATCGTGAAGGAGCTCGCGCTTCCCCCGGTCAAGATCCACTGCTCGGTGCTCGCGGAAGACGCGATCCGCGCCGCTATCGGCGACTGGAAAAAGAAGAACCACGTCGCTGAGACGGAACAGGTCGCGGTCGGCGCGCACTAAGCTTCTGCAACACCGCTGAAGCGCAGCGAGAAAGTCGCTGCGCTTCTTACTTTCAAGAGAACACCTATGGCCACTTTTACCCAAATCGGTACCCCGGCTCCAGGCGCATCGGCTCCTCCGCCGACTGACCCGCTCGCTGGCCAAGTCGTGCTCGATGCCGACGGTCAGGCTCCAGGTCAAAAAGGCATTCAGCTCACCAAGCGCGCCCTGAAGCGCATCCGCATCGCCATGGCCAAGGAGAACATCACCCCCGACCAGGGCGGTTTGCGCGTAGGCATCCAGGGTGGCGGCTGCTCCGGCCTCTCCTACAACATACGCTTCGACACTCAGGCCCGTGACCGCGATCGAGTCTACGCCTTCGCCCAGACGCACCTCGACGCCGCCGCCACGGACGCTCCGCCTATCCGCATCTTCGTCGACCCCAAGAGCTTCATCTACCTGCACGGCATGGTTCTAGACTACGAAGAGACGCTGATGCGCCAAGCCTTCAACTTCATCAACCCGCACTCGACGAAGAGCTGCGGGTGCGGGTCAAGCTTTTCTACATAGATGGAACAAGACTTCTTCACCTTCTTCGCCGTCCCGCGCAAGCTCGACCTCGACATCCCCGCGCTCGAAAAGCAGTTCTACACTCTCAGCCGCAAGCTCCACCCGGACCGCTTCGCCTCCAAACCCCAGGCCGAGCAGGAGGCCGCCCTCGCCCAGTCCTCCCTGCTCAACGATGCCTATCGCACCCTCAAAGACCCGATCCTCCGCACACAGTACCTCCTCACCCTCGAAGGCGTCGAGCTTGAAGAGCAGTCAAAAGCTGCTACCGACGCCGCCCGCACCTCGGGCACGGCCAAGAAGCAGATCGTCCCACCCGACCTGCTCGAAGAGGCCTTCGAGCTGAATATGCAGTTGGAAGAGATGCGGATGGCCAAGAAGATGGGCGAGGACGACCCCCAGCTTCGTAGCGATCTTCTCGCCGCACAGGCTACTTTTGCCGCCAAGATGGCCGAGACGCAGGCCGACCTCGAAGCCCTCTGGACACGTTGGGATGCCGCCCTCGACAGCGCCGACGACGCGCAAAAAGAAGCAGCCAAGCAAGGCATGATCGCCCTGCTCAACCGCCGCAGCTATCTTCGCAATCTCGTCCGCGATGTACACGACGCGCTGGAAAGCTAGATCGCCGTTTCATCCACTAAATCCACCATGCTATAGCTGTCCGCCAGCGCCCCCTCTTCCATCTTGAGGTTGGGCGGCATGTATGTGAGCGCATATTGCACGCGGATGGAGACGCTGTTCGCGAGACAAGCATCCTCAGGGATCGGCCTGGGGCGTGGAGGCTGCGAGGGCAGACGACTCCACGAATCCACATACGCGTTGAGCGCATATCTTGCTGGTAGCTCCCGCATCGCAGCCGCCACCGCCGGGTCGAAGGTCAGGCCTAATCCTTCGGCCTTGGTCATCATCCATCCCAGAGGGATGTCGCAGAGCCGCGTCGCGTCGTCCACACCGCCCGCCATCGCCGTGCCTCCACCCACATCGCCATGACACCCCGTAAACCAGACCTGTTCGAGCGTCTGCCCAGGCGCAGGCGCGGTGGTCCATAGCGTTGCGGGAAACTGAACCCGATGCTCATCGATGGCCAGCGCCTGAAACGCATTCTTCACATCGGGATGCAACGCGGTATCGAGGAAGCCGAAATGCCCCGGATCGAGCTTGCCGAAGAGTGCTGGTATGCCCAGCGCGCCCACCGTGTCCCAGACACCGATCATGCGGATCGTCGCGTCCTCCAGCACGCATCCTACCAGCGCCCCCAGAATCTCCTTGCGCCTGGCCGGATTGCGGTACGCCTCGAAGACGCTCTTGACGCAGCCATCGTCGAACTGCGCCGTCGGCAACCCACAGGTGGCAATCATCCCCGCCAAGCTGCGCGCCGTATACGCTCCACGGCTGAAGCCGAAGAAATAGAGCTCATCCCCCGCCTCATACACGTGTGCGATCTTTGTATAGTTGTCGATGATCTTCTGGAGCAACCCGGTGCCGATCATGCCGCCCACGAGCCTGTCGAACCGGCTGCCGTCCGCCCCCACGCCGTCGTCGTAGAAAGCAATCTGATCGGCGGTCTGCAACAACGCCTTGTACAGCCGGTAGACGTTGGTGCCGTTCCGCGGCGTCTGCCAGGTGCCATCGCAACAAAAAACAATTCGCTTTGCCATCGCAGCCCTCTTTGCGCGCGGTTCCCTTCTACCATCCTCGTTCCTCGAAGGACAGCAAACGTATCCACCGCAGCTCTCTTGATCGTGTCCTCACCTCAGATTTCGTTTCTGTACCACGCTGATATCCGCGCTGTATGCTCTATTCACCCAAGGCGCAACGCAAATGACGCTCTACACTTCACTACAAGTTCTTCGCCAACACTTCAAAGGAAACCCATGAACGATCGGCATCCAAGCCCACTTGATCGCCGCGGCTTCGTGAAAGCCGCCGCCGCCGTCTCCGCGTTCCACCTGCTGCCGAGGGCCGCGTCCGCCCAGGCGTCTTCCACCTCCGGTCCCCAAGTCTTCATGACCAGCTATACCAAAAAGCACGAAGCGGTCACCAGCTTTCCCGCACGTAGCGCCTCTACGGAAATGGTCACCGTCGAGCCCACGCAGCGCTTTCAGACCATGCTCGGCTTCGGCTGCGCCTATACCGACGCCAGCTGCTTTCTCCTCAACTCCATGGAGGCCGCCGCCCGCCGGAAGTTCCTCGCTGAGACCTTCTCCCCAACCGCCATGAACCTAAACGTGGGCCGCACCTCTATCGGCTCCAGCGACTACTCGCGCGATCTTTACAGCTACAACGACACGCCCGACGACCTCCAGATGAAGCACTTCTCCATCGCGCACGACGAGGCCTACATCCTGCCCATGCTGCGCGAGATGCGCGGCATCAACCCCAGCCTCTTTCTTCTCTCCTCCCCGTGGAGCCCGCCCGGCTGGATGAAGACGTACGGGTCCATGCTCGGCGGCTGGATGACTAACAAATATCTCGCGCCTTATGCGCTCTATATCTCACGCTTCCTGGACGCTTACCGCGCGGCCGGCGTACCTATCGACGCCATCACCTCGCAGAATGAGCTCGAAACCGACCAGAGCGGCCATATGCCCGCCACCTACTGGACCCCGGAGATCGAGTCCGACTTCATCCGCGACCACCTCGGCCCGCTACTTCGTAAGAAGAAGGACCCCGCGCAAATCTGGCTGCTCGATCACAACTACAACCTCTGGAAACGCGTCCGCTGGCAGATGCAAGACCCCGAACTCCGCAAGTATGTCTCCGGTGTCGCCTGGCATGGGTACGTGGGCACAGCCGACATGATGAGCCGCCTCCACGAGGCCGAGCCGCAGCTACCCTTCTACTGGACCGAAGGAGGCCCCGACTACACCGATCCGCACTATGCCGAAGAATGGACGCGCTGGGGACAGATCTTCACCGATGCCATTGGCAACTGGTGCCGGTGCATCATCACCTGGAACCTGATGCTCGATCCGCGCGGCGCGCCCAACATCGGCCCGTTCTCCTGCGGCGGTCTGGTCACGCTCAAAGACGACGGAACTCTGCTCTATAGCGGTCAATACTGGGCCTTGCGCCACTTCTCCCAGCACGTTCAGCGCGGTGCCGTCCGGATCGCCAGCCATTCCGACGCCACCGAACTCCACCACATCGCCTTTGAAAATCCTGACGGCTCCCGCGTCCTTATTCTCACCAACAACGGCGAAGAGCGCGACCTTCGCGTCGTACAGAAAAACCGCGAGACGGCCCTGCGCCTCGACGAGCATTCCATAGCCACCGTCATCTTCCAACGTGCCTGAGCTAAGAATTTGTTTGACAAACCTTCTGGTGCGGTTTTAGATGGCGCATGTCCAGTACGCTGCGCAGTTCGGACGCCAGCTCTTTCGCACGTCCACCATTTATCGGAGTGCTCTGCCTGTCGCTTTGTCTCGGTGCAACTGGCTGCCTCTCGTCGCTGAACAAACACAGCCTCGCGCTTGCCGACGCCACCACGCCGGTGATCGAACAGGCAGCCGCGGCGTACCGGGATGCCGAGGCGCTTTATGACCGCCGCATAGACTATGAAGCGCCAGCGCGATTCGACGACAAGCGCACCGTGTACGACGCGCGGTCCATTCCGCCGCTCATGTCCCAGCAAGATATTCAAATTCGCCTGACCACCCTGGCGGCGTTCCGGTGCTATACCGAAAAGCTCGTTAGCCTGACGAGCGGGACGCGAAGTCCCGCGCTCGATGCCGCGGCCAAGTCCCTTGGCCATTCCTTGACCGACTTCGGCAATACACTCGCTCCGGCGATCGACAGCACATTTGGGATCGAGGCCGCCACGGCGTCCACCACACAGACTACCGTGCTCACTACGACGGGAAGTACAACCGATACGAAGACGTCCACTGTGACGACCCCGGCGGCACCGCTTACGGCCACGCAGGAGAAGGGCATCACCGCCGCGGCGGAGGCTTTGGCGATGTTTCTGAACGGCAGAAAGGTCAAGCGTGAGGTGCCGGCGGCCATCCGCGAGATGGACCCGCACCTCCAAGCGCTCTGCCAAGCGCTGGAAGGGGACATCGAGACGCTGCGCGCCGAAGAGCAACTCGACTACAACATCATCCGTACCGAACAGACCTTCTTCTTGCGCACGACCAGGGACCTCGACCCGGAGCGGCGGCGAGAGCAGATCATGAAGCTGCCGCAGATCGTGCGCGAACAGCGCATCGCAGACCAGCGGCTGCTCACCTTGCAGCAAGCCATCCGCAACCTTGCTCTGACGCACACCGCATTAGCCGCCGCCGCCCAGGGCAACAATCCCGAAACTCTGAAGGATAAGCTCGCGGAGCTTTCGGGAGCTGCAAGCGATCTTGGCAGATTTTATGGGACCCTGTCTTCCAACTAGACGCCTCGAACCAGGCACCCCGATCGGAGAAAGTAAGCATGACGACCAAGACAACCCAATCGATCCATGTTGTGCCCGCCCTGCCGCGGGAGACGCCGGTCTTTCCCCTGTCTCCTCAACAACGGGCGGACTATCAGGCATTGCTCGACCTCTATCAGAAAACGATGGACAACACGACCGATCCTGTCGTGCTGACGGCCATCAATCCGTCGTATCTGGACGTTGCGGATCTGCTGACCAAAGACAACATGTACAAGCTCCACCAGACGACGGCGCTCTTTACCGCGCTCAAGGAACAGTTCGATACGACGAACGACGGCTTGAAGCAGTTGGCCGCCCAGATCGCCGCCACAACGGCACACTTCGTAGAAGCAGCAACGATCTTGGCCGCTATGAACAAAGCCTTTCCCTACCTTGCCGCGCTCTAGCGTTACAGGTTGAACAGCTCCCGCAGCCGCTTGGTCTGCGACCGGCTCACCGGCACCTCGGTTTGCTTGCGGTCGTCCATGCGAAGCTGATAGCTCGAGTTGAACCACGGCACCACCTCGCGGATGTGCTGCAAACTTACAATGAACGACCTGTGCGCTCGCCAGAAGATCTCTGGATTGAGCTGCTCCATCAGCTCTTCCAGCGTCCGGCAGTTCGACTGCCCCTCGATGGTGGCCGTCACCACCGTAATAGCTCCTTCGTCAATGCCCGCGTAGCAGATTTCACTCTGATGGACCAGCATCAGCCGGTTCTGCGCGCGTACGACGATCTTGCTCGACGGCGATTTGACCGGCTGCGCCTGCTCCTCCACCAGCCGCAGCAGTGCGTCCAACTTGGCCCCGCTCGCCGTTCCATCCGGCACGATCACCCGAGCCGCCGCCCGCTCGACCGTCTTCGCCAGACGTTTTTTGTCGAACGGCTTCAACAAATAATCCGCCGCGTTCACCTCAAACGCCTTCACCGCATAATGATCGAATGCCGTCGCAAACACGACCTGCGGCAGCTCGACCTTCTTCTCCAGCAGTTTCTTGATGACCCCAAACCCGTCCAGCCCCGGCATCTGCACGTCAAGGAACACCAGTGCTGGCTGATGTTTTTGAATAAGCTGCACCGCCTCGATCCCGTTCGCTCCCTGGGCAACCACCTCGACACCTCCCAGTTCGGCGAGCAGATACTGCAACTCCTGCCTCGCCAGCGGTTCGTCGTCCACAATGATCGCGGTAAGGGACATCAGGCTATCTTAGTCGCTGTACGCCCGCAGCCGCGCCGGCATGGAGTCTTCCGCCAAATCATGCCCACACTGCACGCAGTACACATCCGTGATCTGCACCCCGCGAAAGCACCGCCCGCACACCGGAGCCATCTGAAACTGGCATTGCGGGCAGAAGTGCGTGGTCGACGCCACCTCGGTCGAGCAGTGCGGGCACCGTGACAGGATCGGCTGCCGCAGCAGGAAATACACCACACCGCCGATCCCACCCGGCATCAGGATCACGATCAGCAACCACAGTCCCGGAGACATGTTCCGCCGCTTCACATCCCGGCTGACATACCCCACCAGCAGTACATAGCTCGCAAACGCCGTTCCCGATGAGTAGCCCATCAGCAGCCGCATCGGCAGCATCTCCGGCCGATGATGCGGCAGCACGCCATGAAACAGATATTGCACCGCCGCGAACGTGATGACGGCCAGCACGACCGACCAACGCGGAATCATCGCCAGCTCGTCGTTCCCTCTCGCTCCGCTTTGGCTTAGAAAAGTCAATCCGCCACCTCGCCGTCCGCCTGTGCGCGGCTCCGGCGTACCCACGCCAACGCCACCAGCACACCGGATACGGGCACGAACCACAGCAGCATCAAGTAATGGTGCGCCGACGGGGGAAGATCGGACGCCACCAGGTCGTACCCGTCCAGCAACATCCAAAGCGCAACGAAAAGCAGCACCATCAGCGCCGAACACAGCAGCAATGGAAGCAGCAATCCCCGCATTCTTGCTCGATTGTCCTGGATCGTGAGCGCTCGCGCCCGCACCACGCGATGCGTCCGGTTGACTAGGGTGGCTCGCGCTGCTGCGCTCATCCCGTTCGCTGGCGTCATCGAACCGTCTCCGCGTCCAGCGTCCATGAGCCAGAACGCAGCCGCGCCATCTCCGGCTTCAACGCCGCCAAACCCCGGTACAGCCGCGACTTCACCGTTGACAACGGTGCCCGCGTCACCTCGGCGATCTCTTCGAGCGACAGCTCCTCATGGAAGCGCAACACCAACACCTCGCGGGAGTTCGGCTCCAGCGTCAGCAGCACCTCCGCCACTTCGGCCGAGTTCTCCCGCGATTGAAACTCTTCAAGCGGCGACGGCATTTCCGCCGCGATCTGAAACGGCGTTTCGTCATCCGCCGCGTCGCTCATCTCGTCCAGACTCACCATCGTCCGCTTGCGCGAGAGATCGATCACCAGGTTCCGCGCAATGGTGAACAGCCATGTGTCGAAGCGAGCCCTCCCGTTGTACTGCGCCCCCCGCAACAGCACCCGCACCCACGTCTCTTGAAAAAGGTCTTCGGCCACTTCGCGCTTACCCGTCAAAAACAACAGATATCGCAGCAGCCGGTGCTGATACAACTCGATTAGATGGTCGAGCGTGTCGGGGTCCTGCTGCTTCAGCCCACGTGCAATCGACGCATTTTCGCGCTCCATCTCGGAGTGAGCGTCTGCAAGCAAGATTGCACAGCTCTGCATAGGTCTAGGATACGTGTAGCGGCTGAGAAAAGACGCGATCTAGTTTGCGTGTGCCGGTGCCGGTGTACCCGTCATCCGTACAGATCGGTCGACGATAGCATAGAGCAACGCGTCGTGGTCAGCCTTCGCTTGCTTCTTGATGTACGCGCCAGCCTTCTGCCCCGCCGCCGCGCTGTCAGGCAATACCAGATTGCGGTTCCGCGCCGAGATCTCTGCCAGCTCTTTCACGATCTCGAAAAAGTTCGTATCATCCTTGTCCGCCAAAATCCACGCCTGGTGGACGGTCGCGGTGATGATTTGGTCCGTCGTCCAGCTATGTGCCGCGGCCGGCGTGTCCGACGTGCGCGTCATCGAGTCAGGCGTGGCTGTAGGCTGTTGAGCGTGAAAGGAGGCTGTGCCGAGCGTGAGCATACCGGCGGCAAACGTCAGTGCAAGAGTGCGGAGCTTCATCATGGTACCGTCCTTATCGTTCATCGAAGATCGTGCGCCGATTTGCGTTTAGTAGTTGTCGCGGCGGTAATCGCGTCGCTGATTGTCCTGGTGCGCCTTGCCGAGCAGCGCACCCGCACCCGCGCCTACACCACCGCCGATCAAGGCTCCCTTCGCCCCGCCACCGAAGACAGCGCCCAACACGGCACCGCCGCCCGCCCCAATCAGCGCGCCCTTACCAGGCCCGATGCCGCCTTGATGCCGGTAACGATCGTCATTGCGGTTGTCATAATGATCGTTCCGGCCGCGATCGTAGTTGCCGCCCCGGCCGCCGTCCCGTTGTCCGTTGTAGTAGTTGTTGTTACCGCGGCGGTCGTCGCGTCGATAGTCTTGCGCCACCAGCGGCATCACCGCCGTGGAGAGCAACAGCGGCGCAATCAAGAGCGTGTTGCGAAGCTTCCGAGTCAAGAGGTTGAGCATGGATCTCCTTCGTACCACACAGTTGGATGCGCGAACTGGAAGCAACGCTCGATTGTTCGCTACTCGTAAGAAACTTATATGCCGTTCGACTCCAATCCCGAACAGCGGTCTGGCTCGAGTTCAACTGCCTCAGGTGTCACAAGCGGTATCTCTTTGTATACTCAGACTCACTAAGCCTTTTGAGTACCAATTTACTTGATGGAGGATACCTTGGCTCGGTTGATGATTGCTTGTGGTGCCGTACTCATCCTTCTCGGCTTGCTCCTGATGGGCTACCAGCGTATAGGATGGCCCAGGAGTGACATCTTCGCGGCAGGAAGTTTACTATTCACTATACTTTGCTTTGTTGCAGCAGCTCTCGCAATTCCAGGCATGCCGCACTTCTTCAATCTTGATCGGAAAAGCGACTCGACAACGATAGCATCGCCGGCTGCTTCTCCAGTAAATGACCCACAAGTTGTACCACAAGCTGGTAAGTTACCGCAGGATGTTAGCCAGTATCGCAAAGAGAAGTTAGCTCCCCCACAACACCCCAAATTGTCCACACCTCTGATTAAGTCCGATGCACAGCCTCAGCCTACACTTGGATCTGTCAATACACAATCAACACAGGCTGTCGCCCAGTCTTCGCCGAGCCAATTAGTAAAAGCTGATTCGCAACAAATGCAGGAAAACTCCCAAGGTCGAACAAACCCTTACAACCGGATTGGAGAGCTACATCAACGGATGCAAAATCTTAGCTATGAATGGTCCGGTGCACTTCAGCGCATTGATCAAGATAGGGCTCGCCCTTACAAGATGGGACTGCCTGGACCGATGCCTGCACAATTGCCAGTTGATCTAGCCCAAAGGTTGAAGGATCTAGACGAACAGTACGGCAGCCAATACGCGAATCTGGACATGGAGATCGCTAAAGCTCATCAAGATGCTGTTTCATACATGAACTTAACCCCTAATGAAGGCAATTATATAGTTGACTCAGTGCTCCCGTTGGTGGATGATGGGGGTGCAGAGTGATTCCCGTTCGCTGGGCTATTCCCCACCTATGTGGGATTGCTAAAGCTAAACGTGACAAAAGGCTTCTACTGATGCTCAGAGGTTTTTTTGACGAAAGCAACAAGGACAGGGCAGAGGGGAGGTTCGTCCTTGCTGGATGGATTGCTTCCGTTGATACCTGGGAGCGTTTTACTGAGGCGTGGGATTCTGCGCTCAAAGGATTCTCGCTGAACTATTTCAAGCACGCTGGAGCAAGTGATGCCAAGACGCTGACGATGTCTCAGATTATCTCTGAGCATGATCTCCGGGGCTACGTAGTGACAGTGGACTACGATTTGTTAACAAGCAAACCTGTGGAGTTACGGAAGAGGATGGGAACCCGCGTCTACGACTGGGCCTTCATGAAAATGGTTCCCGGCGTATTGGTAGATAATCTCGACAGGGGCTCACGCGAAAAAGTTGACTTCGTGTTTGACGGATGCACAGAACTCCGCACGTGCATTGAGCGTTACGAGGTTGCGCGGGAAGAGTGGCCGCCCTCGATGCGCGCCATTGCGGGGGAGATAATTCCGGGGAACGATAAAGAGCTAGCAGCTTTACAGGCTGCTGATCTTCTAGCGGGAGAGTACGCCGCCGTTCTAAGATCCGGGCTCAAGGGAGAAGTCTACCAAGCCTTAGAGGTGCGGCCGATTGCGGAGTGGGTTGCAAACCCGCCACCATTAGAACCGCTTTGGGAGTACGCCAAAGAAGTTTTTGAGCGCGAGGCCATCGTCCGGAATATGTTGAAGCTGATGAAGCAGCATGGAGTTAGCCTGAATGACCTCAAGCAATAATAGTTTTGACGTCTTTACCAAGGGATTGCGCAAGATTCTGAAGGCCAACCCAGCAGTCGTAAAGGCTGCCATGGAAGAGGAGAAGCGAGAGCGGGAAGAGGCGCGCAAAGCTAAACGCGCTTCCTCCGTCCCCGTTTCTGCCAGCCGCGATGCTTAGTTGATCGTTTCTTCCACCTTGCCGGTGACCTCGGCATAGGTAAGGCGTTTGCCAGCCACTTGAGATAGGGCGAGGGAGAAGCGGTCTGCATCGTTCATGTTCTTGCGATTGTTGTACCGGAAAGACTGCTCATCGAGGTATCGGAAAAGGTGAAACGGCTCGACGCTCACGTAGGTTCCGTTGATACCGCGCTTCAGCAGCGACCAGAAGTTTTCGAGGCCGTTGGTGTGGATGCGCCCGTTGACGTATTCAACAGCGTGATCGACAACCTGATGCGCATAGTCCCCGGCAAGGCCCTCGTAGGAGAGAAGCGCATCGGTGTAGAGGGCCGCGCCTGCTTCAACGTGCTTACGAACCTCCGATTGCAGAGCGATCTTCTTCCGGTTTGGGACGACGATAGTCTTCACCTTGCCGCCGCGCTCAAGAATGCCCATGACGGCAACCTTGTCTTTGGTGCCAGTGCCGGTAATCCGACGGGCCTTGACGCTCAGGTGCATATTGCGAGCCTTGCCGCCGATGAAAGTCTCATCCGCCTCTACCTCACCGCCATTGCCACCGATCTTCATCAGGGAGCCGCTTTGCATGGCAAGCCGGATGCGGTGAAGCATGAACCAAGCGGACTTCTGAGTGATGCCGAGCGACCGCGCCAGTTCGCAAGAGGAAACGCCGTTCTTTGCGGAAGTGATGAGCCACACGGCGGGGAGCCACTTATCGAGGCCCAGGGGAGAATCCTCAAAGATGGTGCCAACTTTGATGGAGAACTGCCTGCGGGCGTGTTTACCTTTGCACTCCCACAGCTTGCGGGTAGGAAGGAACTTGACCTCACGGCTCCCGCAAGTGGGGCAAATCACACCGTCCGGCCACCGTTCGGCGGCGAAGAACTTGAGGCAAGTATCGGCATCGGCGAAGTGGATGATGGCTTCTTGAAGAGTGCGTGGGCTGCTCATGAATCAAGAATAGAGGAAAGATGTCACTGAGTCAACTATATAATTGCCCTAATCAGGCTGCCGAAGACCAAGCTAGCTTTCAGGGCGCTAGGTCAATTGCGGGGCAACGTATTCCTTTAGCCGACTTGCTAAACTATAATCCTAAAAGAGATAGGTATTGGCCGATGACGACATACCTTGAACAACTTAAGCATCGCCTGGGCGACTTTCACTAAATAACCTGTTACGTCAAGCTGAACATGCTTTGACCACTAAGCCGTCGCCAGCTTCTAATGTGCCATAGAATAATATACGTAATCACCACAGAATGGCTCTCCGTCGTGTAGCGGAAGAGGATGCGGAGGTCTCCGGCGTGGGTGGCGCGGAGTCCGCCACCCAGCGAGGTCGTCGAAAATGACATAGCTATTTCCAAGGACATCGTCGCTAAGTGAGTCGATGGTGCGAACGAAGACGAGCGACGCGACGTTCTTGATCTGCAACAAGAGACATGCCATGCGGCGGAAACCTCCTCTGTACCGTAAAGACCGATCTACTGCAACAGCGTCCCGTTCTCCAGCTGCACCTTATCCTCTTCCGGCGGGATGACGACCGCCGCCGCGACCTTGTCCTGCGGCTCCAGGTCAAGCAGCTTGACGCCCTGGGTGCCGCGGCCGGCGGCGCGGATGCTCTTCGTGTCGATGCGGATGATCTTGCCGAACTGGCTGATGACCATCAGCTCCGTGGTGTCGTCGACCAGATTGATCGCGGTGACCTTGCCGATTTTAGGCGTGGTCTTCATGTTGATGACACCTTTGCCGCCACGGCTCTGCAGCCGGTAGGCATCCACGTCCGTACGCTTGCCAAAGCCGTTCTCCGACACCGACAGGATCAGGCACGGCGTCAAGCCGAGCTGCTTGTCCAGCTTTTCGAGCTTCTCAGACTTGACCGGCTCTACCTGATCGTCCGGGTTGCCGGAGAGCGCGAGCGGCGTCGAGACCGTCGCGTCATCGATGGCCGCTTCCACCAGGTCGGTCAGTCCCTTCGCGGCGGCACGTTCCAGCCGCGCCTTGTTCCGCGCCTCAGCCGAGGGCGTAACGGCCGCGCCGATCACAAAGTCGCCCTTGCGCAGCGTGATGCCCCGGTTGCCGGTCGCCGGTCGACCCATGGGGCGCAGGTCCTGCTCGTTGAAGCGGATAGCCATGCCGTCGTGCGTCGCCAGGAAGATGACCTGCTCACCGTCGGTGATGCGCGCGGTGATCAGCTCGTCGTCCTTGTCGATGCCGATGGCGATGATTCCGCGAGACATCACGTTCGAGAAATCCCGCAGCGGCGTCTTCTTCACCGTACCGTTCCGCGTGGCGAAGAGCACGTGCTTGCCCGCCTCCGTCAAATCGCGCACGGGGAGGATGGTGACCACTTTTTCTCCCGCCTGCAGATCAACCAGTGACGCCATCGCCTTTCCCTTACCCGCCGAGCCCGCGTCCGGAATCTCATACACCTTCAGCCAGTAGACCCGTCCGGCATTCGTGAAGCAGAGCAGATACGCATGAGTGGAGTTGACGATGAGCTGCGCAACGAAATCCTCGTCCCGCGTCTTCATCCCCAGCCGACCCGTCCCGCCCCGGCGCTGCTGTCTATATATAGATATGGGCGTGCGCTTCAGGTAGCCCGTATTCGACACCGTTACGGCAACCTGCTCGTCCATAATGAGGTCTTCGAGACCCAACTCGGCCGTCTCGTCCACGATCAACGTACGGCGTGGATCGCCATACCGGTCGCGGATGTCTTCAAGCTCCTTGACGATCACCGCCCGGAGCTTCGCCTGCGAGGCGAGGATCGACTCGAACTCGGCGATGCTATCCCGCACCTGGCGCAGCTCGTTCAGCAGTTCGTCGATCGAGAGCTGCGTCAGGCGATACAGCTGTAGTTCGAGAATCGCGTCGATCTGCCGGTAGCTCAGGATCAGCACGCCCGTCGCCGAGAACGTCATGTCGATGTTGTACTTAGCCGGATCGAGGGCAACCCCGGCAAGCTCCGTACCGCGCAGGTTAATCGTTTTCCCAGAGAAGTAGCTGTACAGTCGTTCGCGGGCCTCAGGCCGACTGCCCGACTGGCGGATGATTCGAATCACCTGATCCAAATGGTCAAGCGCGATCTGGTATCCCAGCAGAATATGTTCGCGGTCCCGCGCCTTGTTCAGCAGGAACGCCGTTCGCCGCCGCACCACCTCCACGCGATGATCCAAAAATGCCCGAATCGCTTGATCCAGCGGCAACTCCTTCGGCTGGCCATTGTGCACGGCCAGAAAGATCATCGAGAAGCTCTCCTGCATCTGCGTGTGCTTGTGCAGCTGGTTCAGCACGATTTGGTGCTCGGCACCGCGCTTCAGTCCAATCACAATCCGCATCCCGTCGCGGTCCGACTCGTCCCGGAACTCGTCGCGCGCGATGTCCGTGATGATGCCCTCATTCACCAGCTCCGCGATCCGCTCGATCAGCTTCGACTTGTTGACCTGATATGGGATCTCTTCAACGATGATCGCCTGCCGCCCACCGGATATGTTCTCGATGCGACATTTGGCGCGCATCATAAAACGCCCACGCCCGGAGGCATACGCCGCCGCGATGTTCGCGCGCCCAAACAGGATGCCGCCCGTCGGAAAGTCCGGACCCGTCACATGCTGCAACACCAACGCCAGATCGGACGTAGGGTCCTGCGGCGACTTTGAAATCAGCGAGATACAAGCATTCACAATCTCCGTCAAATTGTGCGGCGGGATGTTCGTCGCCATGCCCACCGCGATGCCCGAGCTGCCATTGACAATCAAATTCGGCACTCGCGACGGCAACACCGCCGGCTCCATCGTCGATTCATCGTAGTTCGGCACAAAATCCACCGTGTCCGAGTCGATGTCCGCCAGCATCTCACCAGCAATCCGCGTCAGCCGCGATTCCGTATACCGCATCGCCGCCGGCGGGTCGCCGTCCACCGAGCCAAAGTTACCCTGCCCATCCACAATCGGGTAGCGGAGCGAAAACG
This sequence comes from Acidobacteriaceae bacterium, assembly GCA_965277085.1. Lineage (GTDB taxonomy): Bacteria > Acidobacteriota > Terriglobia > Terriglobales > Acidobacteriaceae > Edaphobacter. The sequence goes on along the minus strand of OZ255708.1, from coordinate 1,974,313 downwards.
GCTGCGCCATCCGTACCATCGTGTCGTAGATCGCCGAGTCCCCATGCGGATGGTAGTTGCCCATCACGTGTCCCACCACCTTGGCCGACTTCGTGTACTTCTTGTTGAACTGTAGCCCCATCTCCTGCATTCCATAGAGGATACGGCGATGCACCGGCTTCAGCCCGTCGCGCACATCGGGCAGCGCCCGCCCAATAATGACCGACATGGAATAGTCGAGATACGACCGCCGCATCTCGTCCTCAATGTTGATCGAGAGCATATTCAGCGCCCCCCGCCCCTGCGGCGACTGCGGCTGCCCATCGGGAGGACTCCCCGCCGGTGGAGGGTTGTTCGAGTTCGCGTCCTGCGGAGAAGGAGGGTCCAGCGGAGATTGCGGAAAGAGATCGTCGGCCATGGTCTTTCTTTATTGTAGAGGTTTTTGCCTGACGCTTATAGCGCACACGCGAAGAGGCACCTAGAGGGTGCCTCTTCGCCGCTCTTAATACGGGATGCTAGAAGTAGACCTTAGCTCCCAATTGAGTCTGACGGGCAGATGCTGCGGAAGAGATCTGACCAAAACTTCCACTGGTGAAGCTGCTGGTCGGATTGTTGAATTGCGTATGATTGAAGACGTTATCACTTTCCATACGCAATTGCACACGGTATGCGCCGTCGCTGGAAAGATTGAAATTCTTGGCGAGGATTAGGTTGGTGTTATTGATGCCTGGCCCGTGATAGGGATTTCTATGAATGTTCCCGAACTGACCGATCGGTTCGGCAGCAAAGCTGGAAGCGGCGAAGTAGGTGCTTCGACCGGTTGTAGCGTTTCTGATCCGTGGATTGGAGCGCACCAGAGGCGCTACTTGAAGCGGAACGTCGGGGCAAGCGTAAAAGTCTAGCGCGTTCGAGCAGTAGAGAGAGCGGGAGGTTGCACCTGCATAAGATATATCGTAGGGCAGCCCCGTTGCTAATGTCAGAATACCGCTGATCTCCCAGCCAGAGAGCGCCAGATTTACTGGAGAGTACGCGCTGTGGCCCGTCAAAACAGGCGTTACATAAACCGGCGCAAAGACAAACCGGTTGCGCGCATCGTAAGTAGAGTCGCCATAGTTCAGCGATGTGTTGTATTGGTTGTAGCCCCTTTGCCCATTCGATCCGAAGCCGGAATTTTCGAAGCTTGAACCATTGTCGAGCGCGTGGGCATATGTATAACTTGCCTGATACTGCAGTCCGTGCGACAAGGCTTTGGTCAGGCTGACTTGAGCGGAATTATAGCTTGAAGAACCATAAGAACCGACCTCGCCGATGTCCGGAAATAGCGCGTTATTGCCGATTGTGTGACTGGGATACTTGAGGGCCTGCGTGTTGCGTGCTGCAATGCACTGCGAATCGGCTGCACAAGCCGCTTGCCCCGCCGCGGTTTCAGCATTTCCTTCATAGGTGATCTGATTGTGCCGTCCGAGAGAACCCACGTAGCTTACGCGGAGAATAGTGTTCATCGGGAGTTCCCGCTCAACAGACAACTGGAAATTTTCAGAATACGGCGCGCGAAAGCTTGGATCGAAGCTGCTGATGTTGTAGATAGGCGTCAAACTCGAATAGTCTATCGCCTGTCCCTTGGTCGGGAAGGTGTACGGGAAACGGTTGCTTTCGGAAGCCGACCCGAGTTTACTGCCAGAAGCGTCAGCGCCGCCATTGATGTCGGCATATGGGTTGTTGAATTGAGGGGTGCCGTTGAAATCGGACGCACCGCCGCTGGTAAACCCAAAGGGAGGCGTGGCAAGCGTTTGCAGAGCGCTCTCCTCTTCGGAGCGGTTGTAGTAGATTCCATAGCCGGCACGGATGGAGAATTTGCCAGGGCTGCCGGAGAGAATGCCGAGATTCGGTGCCCATGCGAAACCAATTCGGGGACCAACCTCGGTATAGCGAGTGTACGCCTGACCGCTGTTGGTGCATCCTGGATCTCCTGGATAAAGGAGGTTCTTCGGGGCCGTCGGAAAGATGGTCGATTGCTGACCGATTCCAAGGCACGCGACTGCCTCTCCGCCATACTGGTGATTGCGCAAAGGCGTATCGATCGAGTAACCAACGCCGTAATTGACGGTAAAACTGGGGGCTACTTTCCAGCTATCCTGGGCGTAGATGTAGTTCAAGAAAGCATCTGCTTGGATGACGGACCCGGTGCCTTGGCTAAATGTGTTTGTTACTCCCAAAAGGAAATCCAGTCCGGCGTCCCCTGTCGAATAGTTGCCACCGCTGTCGAAGCTGTACGAGCCGCTATTGCTATTGTCGAATAGGTTCGACACGTTGAAGCGACGACCATCATAGCCGAACTTCAGCGAGTGCCGGCCAAAGGTCTTCGAGAAATTATCATCAAGCTGAATCACCTGATCGATACGGGGCTGAGGGCCGTTGTTGGTCCCTCCCAACGTAAAGTAGCCAGTCACCGACAAGGTCGGAATCGTCTGGCCGGATGGGTCCTGTGGAGTAATTGCGAACCCAGCACTGCTTGGAGCGACAACTTTTTGCGGCGCGCCGGAGTTAAAATTGAAACGAGTGTAATGAGCGGACAAGTCGTTGACCGCACTGTTGCTGATCTGACGGACGTAGTCGAAGGTATATTGCTGGATGTGTGATAGGCTGCCATCTCCAAAGCCTGGAACGGTGGCCCCACTGAATGGAATAGTGTTACTGGATACCTGCTTTTGGTAAAGACCCAAAATCGTAATCTGGTTTTTCGAGTTTGGCGAAAAGTCCACGCGACCAATATATTGATCAGCCGTTGTTGTTGTGGTCTCGTTGAAAACGTAGCCATACGTGCCACTGTTGGCTGCCGGTAGATATTGCTTGGCCAATGCGACGGCGTTAGCATTGAACGCTGCGGCCGGCAAGATTCCGTTCTTTGGCGTGAGGCACGCTTTCCAAGTCGTTCCCGCAGCACATCCCGGAATGCTAATGGTGGACGGGATCGGATTCGTGCTGAAGGAAGTGATGCCTGCCGGATTTGTTGGGTTCGACGACTGAATCAGGTCGGCCGAGAAATCGCCTCCGAGTTGGGCGGCGGAATAAACGCTCACGTTTCCCGTACCCTGAGGCACGCGCTGCCTTGTTCCCTGATACGCTCCAAAGAAGAATAGCTTGTTCCTAAAGACTGGTCCTCCAAGCGTTCCACCAAAGATATGTTGATGGAAGGGACTGACCGGAGTAGAAGCGCCGGTAACGCTCTTTTGGAAGAAGTTGTTCGTATTGAGGAAGGTATCGCGATAAAACTCGAAGGCGTCGCCGTGGAAATGATTGGTTCCTTGCTTGATGGTGGCGCTAATAATACCGCCGGAGTTGCGGTCATACTCTGCGTTGAGGGGGCCGTCAATAAGATTGAACTGGTCAATGGCGTCGAGGTTAGGCGTAAGCGACAGCGTGTTCAGTGCAATGTCATTCGTGTCTGCGCCGTTGATCAAGAAGGAGTTCTGCTGACTCTGTGAGCCGCTAATGGAGTTGGTGCCGAACCGGTTGTCGGAAGCCTGAACGCCGGGCTGAGTGAGCGCCAACGCGGTGAAGTTGCGTCCGATCAGCGGAAGCTCCACCATCTGCCCGCTCGTGACAATGTTGCTGATCTGCATGTCCGTGGTGTTGACTTGTACCGCGTCGGCTTCCACGGAAACCGTCTCTGCGGCGCTGCCAAGGTCAAGATGGATCTGCTCCGCAAACTCCTGATCGATGTTCAATGTAATGCCGGTTGCGGAGAACGTCTTGAACCCGCTTGCTGTCGCCGAAATCGAGTATGTGCCAATCGGCAGCTGCGCAAAGAGATAGTCGCCGCTGGCCGAAGAGTTCGTGGTGAATCTCACTCCTGTTGCCACGTTAGTGGCGACCACGGCCGCGTTGCTGACGACTGCGCCACCCGGGTCCGTGACAGTCCCTTTGATACGTGCGTTGACATCGGCTGCGAAGATGTGAAGTGGTGAGGTCGAAAGAAAGAGTGTGGCTACGACATACTTCAGGAGCAAATTTCTCATGAATCTGTACCCTCTACCTGCAAGAAGTGGCGAATGCAGGTAGAGGGATGCAATCGGCTCACCATTCAGAACGGATGGATACGTTCATTGCTTTGAAACACATATGGCGCGAAGGTGTCGAACTGTGATGAAAACGCATACCGCGCTATGAGATATGGAAGATCTTTATTCCTTCTTTTTACACCGGTAACACCAGCGTAAACACCGTGCCCCTACTATCATCTGCCTGGCAACTCCGCACCCGCAGCCGCCCCCGATGGTGCTCCACGATCCCAGCCGAGATCCATAGCCCCAGCCCCGTCCCATTCAAATCCTTCGTCGTGTAAAACGGCTCGAAGATCCGCTCCATGGTCTTCGCCGACATCCCATGCCCTGTGTCCGCCACCGTGATCCGCACCGCCGACACGCCGCTCATGGATGTGTCATGCGCCCGCACCACCAGCCGACCTCCACCCCGCATCGCATCGATCCCGTTGGCGATCAAATTATTCAGCACCTGCCGTATGTCGTTCTCGTAACAGAAGATCGGCGTCGCGCTTGCGTACCTCGCCTCCACCACGATTCCCGAGTTGCTCAGACGCCCCTGATATAGGTTCAGCACAGAGTCCACCAGCTCCGCAGCCGTCACGCGCGTACGGTCGACCGCTTGCCGGTGAAAGCGCAGCGTCTGCGTGGCAATCTGCGACACCCGCGCCAATTCACTCTGTGCCGTTCGGACAAATTCGAGCGCCGCATCGGGCAGCTCCCTATCCGTTCCCAGAATATAAAGCAGGTTCGTGATCGCCTCCAACGGGTTGTTAATCTCATGCGAGATCGAGCTCGCCAGCCGTCCCACCGCCGCCAACTTTTCGCTTTGGATCAGCGCCAACTCCGACTTCTTCTGCCGCGTAATCTCCAGTGACGCCGCTGAAATCGCCTGCACCGTTCCGTCGGGTCCGTAGACCGGAAAGTAGTTGACATTCCAGTACCGATGCTCGTCCGGACTCGTCGCCAGCGCCCCTTCGAGCAGCTGGTCCTGAATCGCATGACCGGCGGCAACCTGTTCGAACATCTCCCGCAGTCCGACGATCGGTGCTAAGTCGGTGACTTTGCTGCCGATTACCTGCTCACACGGCAAACCGACGATCTCCGCTTGCCGGTCGTTTAGCCGCAAATACCGGAACTCCACCGGATCGAACAGCGCCAACCCGATCGGTGCCGTGCGGTACACCGCTTCGATCTCCGCGCGCTGCCGCTCAGTCTCCATTTGCTTCAGCCGCAGCACCTCAGCGGCAGATTTATGATCGTGAATGTCATTCGCGACGCCAAGCCACTGCTGAATAGCTCCTTCCGCGTTGCGGACCGGCAATCCCCGCAAGAACCACCAGCGCGCTGCCCCGTCACCCGCTCGGATCAGCCGTGCTTCGATCGCGTACTCATCGCCCGTTACAACTGAGTGCGTCCAGGCCGCGGCCACCCGCTCACGATCCTCCTCGTCGAAAGCCATCAGCCAATCGGTTCCCTCGATATCGTCCGGCGTCATCCCGAGGTACTCTAAATATCCCTGGTTCGCGTACACGATGCGCCCATCCGGCGCGCCCACCCAAAGCGCTTGCGGGTTCAGATCGCTCAACACCCGGTAGCGTTCTTCGCTGGTACGCAGCCGCTCTTCGTTCTCCTTGCGCACAGAAATATCCGTGGTCATGCCGCGCAGATGCGTCGCTCGCCCATCCGCGTCGAAGATCGTCAGCGCGCGACCCTCCATCCAACGAACCTCGCCGTCTGGCGCGATCACCCGGTAGTCCACCGAATGCGGCAGGCCGTCCTGCAACGCCTCATGGCTGTTGCTCCGTACCGCGGCCAGATCGTCCGGATGCACGAGCTCCAGAAAACGATCCACGGTCACGATCTCCGCGCACGGCCGCCCTAGAACCGGATAGGACCCCTCGCTAAAGTGCATTTCGCGCGTCCTGAGGTTGATCTCCCAGGTAGCCACCCGTGCCGTATCCTGCACGAAGGCCAGCGTCGCCTGTTGATCCAGCAGGCTTTGCTTCGCCGCACGCTCCTCCGTCACATCCCGGAAGAACACTACGATGCCGTCGTCGGAAGGCCTTGCCTGCACTCGGAACCATCGGTCCAGCGGAGGGGGGTTGTACACCTCAAACTCACACGCGACCCGATCTCTCATCGTCTGCTTCAGCAGAGAATCGGCGGCGGTCGATGGGAACTCGCGCCAAACGTTCTTGCCCAACAGATCGGTTCGCCCCAACAGCAACGCGGCTTGCCGGTTGACAAACGTGTAGTGGAACTCGCGATCGAAGCTGACCACCGCGTCCGTCGTCGCGTCCAGTACCTGCTGCAGCTGCGACTGCGACGTGTCCCGCACCGCTTCCGCCTGTTTGCGATCCGTGATGTCGGTCGAAAACAAGATGATCCCACCATCGTAGGGCTGCGCCCGGATCTTCATCCAACGCTGGATCGTGGGCGCGTATGCCTCGAACTCGGACGCGACGCGCTCGTCCATTGCCCGCCGGTAGTGCGACGCAAACGGTTCCCGCTGATTCGCCGGATAACGAACCCACAAGTTCTCCCCGAGCAGATCGCCTGCTTGCAGCAGATCGCGAGCCGCTCGGTTCATATACGTAAAGCACCACGCCCGATCCACGCACGTAATGCACTCCAACGAGGCATCAAGGATTTGCTCCATGCGCTTCCCGGATAGAAGCTGTGTCACGGAGCGTTCCTCCAACGGGGCACACGGGTTGAGCGACGTCTCGAGCATCGATGTTGGCGTCCCGTTCTCCGTATCGAACGCAATCCTCACACAGTATCTATCGACCACACCGGCGGTGGCCAGCAAACCGCCAAACCAACCGTGCGGCTAATCCCCATCCGGCACATCGCGCTGCGACTCCATCGTACTCAGCCGGTGCCGCAGCTCGGCAACCTCCGCCTCCAGCCGGTCCAGGCGCCCCGCTACGCTTCCCTCCTCGCGCACCGGAGAGGACACCGGCTCCATCGCAACCGGCCCACCCAGCAGATGCGCATACCGCGATTCGCGCGATCCCGGCTGCCGGGGAAGCATCACTACCACGGGTCCCTCAAACCTGAGAGGACTTTCCCCCGGTCCTTGTGTCCGCGAAGCCAGCCTGTCCAGCGTCGCCTGCACCGCCGGGAGATCGTCGAACGTATGCAGGCGCTCCGACCGGCTCCGCAACTCTCCCGGCGTCTGCGGCCCACGCAACAACAAGAGGCACACCACCGCCGTCTCGTCCCGCCGGAGGTGGAGCACCGTCCGCGCTCGGTGCTCGTACTTCGGCACACGGCTGTCCCGGACGCTGGCCGTCAGGCCGTGCTCCTCAAGCCCATAGAGTGCCTCGCGTACCTCCTCGTCTGTCATCTCTAAAATCGGCTCGCGGCTCGATCGCTGATTGCACGCATTCACCAGCGCGTTGAGCGACAGCGGGTACCCCTCGGGTGTCGCAATCTCCTTCTCAATCAATGCGCCGAGGACACGCTGCTGGTACAAACTCAATCTCATGCTCCTAGGTTGCCACACGCTCGCGTCTGCCATCAGCTTCCATGCCCCGGAAGTAACGTGGGAAACACCTTCTCAGGAAAAAGAAAGGCAACCCTCCCTGTAGCGATGGAAACGCGATAGAATCGTTACAGCGAATGACGAATGCTAAATCGCATTTGACCTCGGACGTTTAGCAAACACCCGCTGATCGATCCGCCAGTAACGCTAGACATTTACCCTCCACCGGAGCATGAATGCACTCATTGCGCAAAGCCTTTGCCGCCTCCACCCTTCTCGCAGCCTCCCTGTTTTCGGTCGTCTCTTCTGCCAAGGCCAGCACAGTAGATATGGACGCGGACACAACCTCAGGAACGATCCGCGAGAGCTCCCTGCTCTCCACCGCCAACGTCTACCACCTCAAGCTGCACCATCTCCACACCAATGAAAGCATCGACGTCGTCTACCGCGTCGGAAATCTCTACATCCCCACCGCGCTCGACCAGCTCAACCACTTCCTCCGCGATCACCGCACCGACAGCGTCAGCCACTACGATCCCCGCGAGTTCGACCTTCTTCACAACCTGATGGCCAAGCTGAACAAGCCCAACGGCGTTATCGATATCGTGTGTGGCTATCGGACACCCTGGTCCAATGCCGTTTTGCGGCGCGGTACCCCGGCTTCCGGCGTCGCTGAGCACAGCCAGCATATGGAAGCCAAGGCCATTGACATTCGCATTCCCGGCGTTTCCACCGCCAAGCTCCGCGACACCGCTCTCTCCCTCGATGCGGGCGGCGTCGGCTATTATCCGAAGTCGCAGTTCGTCCACGTCGATGTCGGCCCAGTGCGCGAGTGGTCATTTGGTGCCTCCAGCCGCCGCGGCCACGCCCATCTCCGTACCGCCAAGTACAGCAAGCGCGCACATACCCATGCCGTCCACCATCGCAGAGGCTAGGCTCTCTGCTTGCAACGAAGAAGAGGCCCCCGGTGAGGGCCTCTTCCTTTTGGTGCGGTCCGCTCCTGCTTACGGCTTCGCTCCTCCGCCATCCTGCAACAGAACAGTTAAGAGGCTCAGCACACGGTTCGGCGTCGCCGGTTTACCTGGATGAAGCTGCATCGGTCCCGGCGGAGGCGTATAGCTGGTGATCGCCAGGTCCATGCGCCCATCGCCGTTGAAGTCCGACACCGCCGCTAAATAAGGCTGCGATGGCAATGCCGTGGCAACCTGCGCGCCGAATGTCCCATCTCCCCTGCCCAGCAGCACACCCAGCGAGTTACTCCCCTCGTTGGTCACCGCCAGATCGAGCACCCCGTCGCCGTTCAGGTCCACCGCCATCACCGAAGTAGGATTGTTCCCAGTCGCGTAGGTCGCCGGCGCAAGCAGCTTTCCCTTTCCGTCGTTCAGCAGCACGCTTACCGTGCCGTTCGCGAAGTTGCTGATCGCCACATCCGCAAATCCATCGCCGTTGAAGTCTCCGACTCCAGCCCCCGAAGGCGCCTTGCCCGCCGCATACGTCGCCGCCGCAAGGAAGCTCCCCGAGCCATCGTTCCGCAACACGCTGATACTGTTGTCCTTCGTATTCCAAACGATGAGGTCCGGCATCCCGTCGCCGTCCATGTCCGCGACCGTCAACCCGCCCGGTCCACGACCCACCGGATACGTCGCTGTAATCTGGAACGCTCCCGTGCCCGTTCCGCTCAGGATCGTCACCGTCCCGTTCGTTCCGTTTGTCAGCGCCAGATCCATGTGCCCATCGCCGTTGAAGTCGCCGGCCGCCACATGGATCGCCCCCACGCCAACGGTCATCGGTCCGCTCGCCGCCGCGAAGCCGCCCGCGCCATCGTTGAGCAGCACCGTCATCTTACCCAGTGGCCCGCTCACCACCGCCAGATCCAGCTTGCCATCTCCGTTGAAATCGGCCGCCGTCATCCACGAGGCCAGCGGTCCTACCGGATAGTTCACCGCCGCCTGGAAGCTCCCATCGCCATTGCCAAACGCCACGCTGACCGACGAGGCCACCGCGTTGATGACCGCCACATCCGCCTTGCCATCCCCGTTGAAGTCGCCGGTCACCGGAACGACAGGACCCACTCCCGTCATGTTTAGCCCAGGAGGCGGCTGCTGTTCCAGCGTGGGAACGGCGCTGCTCGGAAATAGATACGTTCCCTTCACCATATTGCTGTTCGGGTACCCCGTCGCCGTGGCGACCACCTGCAACATCGTGGTATTCGACAGCATCAGCGGGCTCGTGTACACCGGCGAAGAAGCTGTCGGTACCGTGCCATCTGTCGTGTAGTGGATCGCCGATCCGCCCATCGAGTCGGACATCGTTACCAGCTGCGGCGTCGTATACAGGCCGGCACCTGGGACCACCACTGGCGTTGGCACCGGCTGTGGCGGTCCCAGCGGCGGATTCGACCAGAAGTTCCACGTCAGGATCTTCTGGCTCGACGGCAGATTGCTCGTCCCAGCGGTAAAGCCTACAAACGCCGTGTTGCTGCCGATCGTCCCCGGAATGTCGATCGCAAAGTTCGTCGAAAACGAGGTGCCCGCGACCGGATCGGTAATCGTCAGAAACAGCGTCGTCCCGTCATACACAATGTGCGCCCGCATGGTATCGCCGCTGTTCAGGTTGATCCCGCTCTTCGTCATATCGATGGCCGGAAATGTGGGCGAGGCTCCATTCACGTAAATACCCGTCGAATCGTAGCCTTCTCCATTGTTGTTGCAAAGATCGAACTTGATCGCCACACTATTCGGAATACCTTGCGGCCCGTTCAGCGCCCACGATCCATATCCCAGTCCGCCGCCAAGCTGCCCCAGCGCATGCGGGCTGCTGTTCTGCACCGTGAATGTAAATCCATCCGACAAGGGAGGAATGCCCGAAAGCTGAAACGTAAAGTCCGAAATGAACGTCTCGACATGCACCGGCTTGGTCGAAAATGCGCTGCCCGCCTGATAAAATCCGCCAATCGTCAGCTGAAGCCGGCTATCGTCCCAGTTCCCCGCCGTTCCGTTCAGCGTAAGGCTCGCGACCGAAGCGAACCCATTGCTAAAACTCAGCACCGGAGCCACGCCGATCAAGTAGTTCCCCGTCGCGATGCTGCTGTTGTCCGCGCCAGCCGCCACCGCGAACGCCTGAATCGTCGTCGTGGCGTCCACCTTGATTGGCCCCGTGTACACCGCCGAGCTTGTCGTCGGCACCGTGCCGTCGGTCGTGTAGAAGATCGTTGCCCCGCTCAGGCTATCCGACAACGTCACCGTCTGCCCCGTCCCGTATGTGCCCGGAGCCGGACTGAACGTCACGGATGGAACCGTTGGCGACGCGTTCGCCAGCAGGCCAAACACATCCACCTCGCCCTGCGCACCCACAAACACCTGGCCGTCGATCACCAGAGGCACCGTGAACTTTACCGCCCCACCGGTATGATCGCGCCAGTATTGTTGGAGTGTCGAGTAAAGCAGCTTGCTTACGTCGGCCGCGTCGAACGCCTCCAGCTCCGCCGGTCCCCCCCATCCATACCCGTCGCTGCGAAGCGCCCATAAAATCCCGTTCTTCGTTCCATTTGATGAGATCACCGGCGAAACTCCGGGGAATCCCGATCCCTCTGTCGAACGCGTCACCGGGATCGTACTCAACAAACCGTCCTGCAAGCTGAACTGCTTCAGGTTGTCGTTCGCCGGCCAAAGGTACAGATTGCCGTTCCAGTACGCCGGCGTGCTCCACAGTCCAACTCCCTGACCGCCGATCTCCTGCACCACGTGGTTCATCGCCGGGTCGAAGCCGCCAAGGTTGTCCCGGTCCAATAACTCCAGCCGCCCATTCTTGCCCACCTGCACCAGCTCATGCGTATGCGCCCCCGCCTGATCCGGCAGCAGAACAATCCCACCCGACCCCTGATCGATGTCCGACGCGCTCAGCAGGTCGGTGTCGAACGGTGTCCACTGGTCCGTCACATGGACGCCGTTGCTCAGGTCCAGCCGCTCGATCGCGTTCCCATAGCTCTGCGAGTCCGTGTACGGAAGCCCATCGTTGGTGTCGCCATTGCCGTTGACGACAAACATCCGTCCGCCGGTCGTAACCGTATCCGCCGCCAGCCCCGCGCCCGACTCCCATACGCCGCCTTCGCTCCCGTTCGGCGCCGTGTTGTACACCCCGGCCGGCTGCAGTGTCGCCGCATCATACCCCAGCACCCATCCGTGGTACGGTCCATTATCGCCATGCGACGCAAACGCCATATACACCTTGCCATTCAGAAGCAGCATCCCCGTCCGCTCATGCTGCCATTGTGGTTGCCAGTTGATCGTGCCGCCCCAGTTGCCCACCCCATTGCCCGCGATCGACGGCGCGATAACCACCGGACTGCCCATCCGCTCCGCTCCCGTCGTCACATCGAGCGCATGGAGCCGGTGCACATACGTTCCATTCTCCTTGCTCTTTGCCTCCACATAGATCGTGCCGGTCGAAGCGTCAATCACCGGCGTCGCCGTAATCCCCACCTCCGGGACGATGTCGCTCGTGCCCAGGTCCGCGCTCGGCACACTCGTCGAGCCCACCGCCGCCCCATGCGCCGTGTCCACCATGCTCACCGCCCACAGCTGCACATTATGGTCCGCGTCGAACGCATACACGCTCTCATGCTCGGTCGCGATAAACACCACATTGTGCGTGCCGCCCGCCATGCTCAAATTTGGCAGATATAACGGCTGCGCATATACATATCCGTCCACCTTGTACGACCGCAGCTTGCCAAAGTTCCACTGATTCACATTCGCCGGCGTTAGCTTCGTTTCAGCCGTATTCTGACCCGTGCGCGCATTGTCATAGCGCCAAGTCGTCGCTGGCTGGACCTGGGGGACGGCGCTCTGCGCGCAGCTATCATTCGATAGAACACCAAAGCAAAGTGAGAGAGCGAGAGAGAAGAGGAGGCGCCGAAGAGTTATCACCAACCCGTTATCGGCTGCTGGATTGCAACTCTCTAAGGAGAGTGCACACGCTGGTCACGTGCCCTTTGTGTTGGTATCAGCTACCCTCGGCTGGATTAAACGGTTCAATGGAAACAGCCGCCAATGGATGGCGGCCGTTCCGATTTCCTGGTTGTTATTTCGGAAAAGAATCTGCTCTTCGGATTTCTAATCGCCCGAAACTGTCTCCTCAACCCGCGAATCGGCCACCTCGACCTCAGCCCGCCGCACAGGAGCCGCCTTGATCTCACCCAGCGAGATGAACCCGGCCTGCTCCTGCTCGCCCAATACCTCCTTGCGGTACAGCTTGGCCATCTTCGCGTTCTCGGCGTCCAGTTTGATCTTCGCGTCGCGCGCCCGGATCTTCTCCTCGCGGGCGTTCTTCGCGATCCCGCTCTTATCGAACGTATCGTTAGCCGCCGCGTTTACGTGTGTATCGTTCAGCACCAGGTCATAGGCCGCTTCTTTCTCGAGCCCAACCTTCTTGCCGCCCGCGAAGATCTCGTGCCGCCCATGCTCCTCGTACCACTTCGTCAGGGTCGAAGTCATGTGCATCTTCTCGATAATGTTCCGCCAGCCCACGCCCGTGTTGTACGCGCAGAAGCTGATCTCGCCTTCCTGCGTCGCATACGGAATAATGCACTGCTCCGTCCGGCGGAAGTCGTAGTTGAACAGATCCTGGAACCACATACCCGCGATAAACAGGAAGTTCCAGCGATCCGACCGGCGCAACTTGATGTCGTCCATCGTCCGGTCAGCGCTCACCTTGCCATAGCTCTTGCCCGTCGCGCCGAAGCTCTTATCGAACTTCTGCAACAGATCCTTAATTTTGAAGTGCGTCGGCGCATTGTTAGGCTCGTAGTTCCGCAGCAGCGCCAGCGTTACCCCAACGATCGAGATCCACTTGCCCCGAGCCGCATCGTTAATCCGCGCCACATCCTTCGCCAGTCGGTCCGCATTGAGGAACGCCGTTACGGGCGCAGCCTCCTTCGTCTCCTTGTCGATCATCAGCGCCATGCCGATACCGCAGTTCGGGTGGCATCCGCACGAAAGCTGACCCCAGTCGTGGTTCGGCCCATGCACCAAGTCCGCCCAGTCCGCAAACGTCGACATAAACGAGATCGGGAACCAGTCGCGAGTCGGCTCACCCAAACCCGTCTGGTTCTTCACATCATGCGCCATGTGCGACAGCGTATACCGCTGCGCCTGCCGCCGCTCGTCCGAGATCGCCTCGTCGCGCCCCGTAAAGCTCACCGGCTGAAAGCTCAGGAAGTTGATCTTCTTCGGATTGTCCAGCGCGAAGTTGATAATATTGCCAACCTGCTCGTTGTTGATGCCGTTAATGATCGTCGTCACCGGCACGATGTCCACGCCCGCCTCATGCAGGTTATGGATCGCCTGTAGCTTGACGTCGAACGCGTTACCCACCTTGCGATGCGAATTCGCCGCGTTGCCGATCCCGTCGAACTGCAGGTACGCATACCGCAGTCCAGCCTCGGCCGACGCCTTGCAGAACTCCTTCGACTTCGCAAATTCAATCCCGTTCGTCGCCGCCTGTACCGACGTATAACCCACCTTGCGCGCATACGCCACCGCGTCCAGAAAGTACGGGCTCAACGTCGGCTCGCCGCCCGAAAACTGCACGCTCATCTGCCGCTTCGGCTTGATCGTCACCGCGTTGTCGAGCATCGTCTTGATCTCGTCCCACGTCAACTCATGCACAAACCCCACTTGATTCGCGTCCATAAAGCACGGATCGCACATCATGTTGCAGCGATTCGTTAGGTCGATCGTCAGCACCGATCCGCGCCCGTGCGTCACCGTCGACGTGCCGTGGTTATGCAGGCCCTCGTCGTTGTGCGCCTTGATGTCGCGCCCCGGAAACACCTCTTCCAGATGCTTGAAAAACGCCGTGTCGATCGACATCACGTCTTCGAAATGCCCGTGGATCGGACAGTCCTTCACCATCAGAATCTGACCGTCGCGCTCAATGATCTGCGCCTTGATCTCGCCAACCTTTTCGTTCAACAGGATCTCGTGTGGCAGCTTACCATCCACAATCTGCTGCCGGATCTCCGGAATGCACTTCGGACACAGTGAATCCGTCGTCCGCGGCCAGCCCAGCGGCGGCTTCTCTTTCTGGTAGCTCTTCAAGAGCGGCTTGTCGCTCCACTTTGGGGTAAAGCTGGCGTTCGGGCTGATCGAGTTGAGCCGGTTGTAGACGGCCCAGCCGCCCTTCGCTGCAATGACGAGCGCTTTCTCGAATACCTTTGCCGGTTTCTTAGCCATGGATTTCTTGTCTCCTGAAATGGACCATCTGTCGATCATCTATCGATGCGGTGCGTAGTGCGACGCAAAAGACGTGTTCTGGGGTGCCTCGTCGGATACGTATCTCCCTGCAAGCAAACGTCTTTCTGTTAGATGAGCATACGAGCCATAAAGTTCTATTTTGAAGTCATGCGAAGCCAACGGTAGAAATCTGCATTGAACGGTAGTCTTCCGCCGTCAACCTCCTACTGTCCCGCCTTCTGCTCCGCAATATTGTTGAGAATCTGTTGCACAAAGATCACGCGGATATGCACCCGCTTGGCGAAGTCCGGCAGAAATTCCGTAATCAAATTGTCGATCGGGTCACTCGCCAGTCCCGTCACCACCCGCGCCACGGTCGACGGTCCATTCCCATGCACTCCCGGCACATACAAGTTAGCGATCTCCGCACTAATTGGGTATGTCAGCAGCGTGCTGTAGTTCACCATCTTCCGCCCATCGTCATGCTGCGAGATCACCGTATGCGACACCGCATGGACGAACCGCCTCGGTACGCTCGCCTGCGGAGACCGATGATAATGCGGGTCCTCATGCAGCAGCGAGTCGAGCGCAAACGTCGACACGAACTCCCCCGTCGCGTCCTGCACAAGGCTGTACCCAATATCTCGCCCAAAGCCCTTCAACCCTGGCCCATACCCCGTATGCGGGTCGATCCCCACCGTAAAGGCGGCATTGGCCGTAATCGTAAACAGATTGCCCGGGTCTACCACATCGTGGATCGCCAGCAACCCCTTTTGCCGCGCCGAAAGCGGCAGAGGATCGGGCGAGTTCAGAAACCGCTGATACGGGCTCCGGTTCGCCGGTAACGGACATGGCTTCCCATCCGCTCCCTTCTCTCCCGCCACGCACACCGACGCCGCTGTCGTCACAGACGCGGTCTGATGGTACGTCGCCGTCGTGCCCGGACTGTCCGGCAGCGGCGTCGGAGCGGGCTGAACCTGCTGCGCAGCCAGAACGCCAGCATGGAGCAACGCCGACCACAAGACCCAGCGCATGCCGCCACCCTCCTGCAAGTAAGACATCCTCACCCTGTAAAAAGACGCGCTCGGCCACCAGCGATGCAGCCTAACGTTCCCGCGCCGAAAGTCGCTCAAGTCGACAACGATACACGCGGCCCCTTCTGGTTACCCGAACGGCAACTCACCGCCGAAAACGAGATGGCGACACAACCATCCGCCGCTTCCGCTCGTATAACTAGATGTGAGGTCCGCGCGATGACCACCGATACATCGAAACGTGCTTGGGAACAGCGCCTGCACGAGGTCGCCTCCGGTGTAGAAGACGAACTTCGCCGCGTCGTCACCTACCTCAACGACGATGTCGTCCCCGAAGTCCGGCAGAACAGCTCCGTTGCCCTCCGCAAAGCCTCCGCCGAACTCGACCGCCTCGCCCGCAAACTCGACGACCGCCCCATCGGCGGTTCAGCCACGCCCAGGCCGTGAGCGTGTCACGGGCGGCCGCCACTCTTGTACTTGCAACCGCCTTTCTCGCTGGCTGCCACCACAAACAGACCGCCGTCTACATCCCGCCGTCACCCCCGGCCCCTGTATCGCAACCTTCCCGTCCGGCGACAATTTCGCTCCCCCCGAAACTTTCCTCCCCGTCACCCTCTGTCATCAAGACAGATCGCAGCCCCGACCTCGTCGAAACCGGCCTAGCCAGCTGGTACGGTCCGCCTTACCATAATCACCCCGGAGCCGACGGCACCATCTACGACCAGAACGCCCTCACCGCCGCCCACAAAACTCTCCCCCTCGGGTCCGTGGTCCGCGTCACCAACCTCGGCAACAACAGCGCGGTCGAGGTCCGCATCACCGACCGCGGCCCCTTCGTCGGCGATCGCCTCATCGACCTCTCCCTCGCCGCCGCCCAAGCCATCGATGTATACCGCCCCGGCATCGCCCGCGTCCGCGTCGAGGCCTTCCTCCCCACCCCTAAACCCGGTGCCGATCCCAACGGCCGTTGGTGCGTCCAGATCGGTGCCTTCCTCAACGCCGAAGACGCCGTCCAGCTCAAAAACGATCTCCTACGCCGCTACACCACCGCCAAAGTTACTGAGTTCCAAGGCCCAACCGGCTTCTGGGTCCGCATCAACCCCAGGTTCCCCACCCGCTCCGTCGCCACCGAAGTCGCCGCCGCCATCCACGTCCCCGACGCGCAGGCCTTCCTCGTCCGCACCGACTAACTCATTGGCTCTGTCATTCCGCAGCGAACCAAAGGAATCTGCTTTTTAGCTTGTCATTCCGCAGCGAACCAAAGGAATCCGCTTTCACCTTTGCCTTCCTGGTGCCATTCACCGGGAAAGCTCCCCGCTCCCCTCTGTCGTTCCGCAGCGAAGCGAAGGAATCTGCTTTCCGCCTTTGCCTTTCTGGTTGTCATTCCCGAAGGGAATCTGCGTTTGGGGCGCGGCTAGAACGGGCATGTTCCGGCGTTCTAAAAACTTGTCAAGTCCCCCGCTCAAAAATACTTTGTAACTCACTTAGAATGAATCACATAAAACGACCCCACTTTGCGCATGAGTTATGTCGCTTCTTGTATACTTGAGTTATACGACAAAATAAACTGCACATAGGCTTCTGTTAACTACTTCGTACCTAAATCGTACAAGTACCCAACTAAGTCCTTTGATTGCAACACTTCGTACCTAAGTACCCCCCGGGGGGGTACCCATGCTCAGAGTGAGTATCGGGCGGCCCCACGCAACTACCGTCCGGGAGGCCCATAGTACGGCAGCTTCGCCTGCTCCTCCGTGGCGCGCTTCACCTCGATGTCGCCAAACAACAGGCTCGGCGCGACCGTAGTCTGCGGGATCGGCCCCAGCGAGTTCGCCACATACCCATCTCCCCCAGCGGCAACGATACCCGACCGCAGGCTCCGCGCGTCCAGCTCATCGAACGCTGCCCCGCGCACCAGCTCGCGCTTGCCGTCGGCGTGAACCACATACAGCAGCCTGGGCACCAGCTCGCCGCCCAGCGTCTCGACCGCATAGACGTCCCGCCCCTGCCGCTTGCTCAGATCGAGCAGCGCTGCGTTCATCTCCGCCGCAGACTTAGGCTGCGTCGAAGTGAACACCATCACCGCCGACCGCGAATGCGCCGGCTGTCCCGGCCCGGCGCGCCCATGCCCGTTCGACTCCGGGAAGTCCTTCACCGGCTCCCGCCCAATGTCGAAGTTCATCAGCTTGCCCGCCAGCACGATGTCGATCGGCTGCGCCGGCACACCCTCATCGTCCACATCGTAGGCCCCCAGCAGCCGCTGCCCGTGGAAGCTCCGAAGCGTCGGATCGTCCTTCACGCTCAGCAGTGCCGACAGTACCGGCGTATGGAGGCTCGAGCTGTATGCCCCTTGCGTCCGCGCCGTCGTTCCGGCGTCGGGCCGGTCAGCCTCGATGTTCGGCAGAAACAGCCGCGTCAACGTGTCCGCCGCCGCGTCGCCCGAGAACAGCACCGGCCCGTGGAAGTCTTCCGCCGCCACCACCGGAGCGTTCCGCAACTCCTCCAGGCTCTTCAGATCATCGAGCGTCCGCTGCCGGAACGCCGCCGCCGATTCCAGGTCCTTCGCCAGCGCAGCCGTCGTCCCGTTCGACCGCCCGAGCTGCATCCCGTCCGCCGCCTGCCCGCCGACCGTGATCGTCGCGTTGTACCCCGTATACCCGTGCCGCACCGCCGTCCCCTCGGTGTTCACCAGGTAGCGATTTACCGCCAGCCCACGCACGTTGGCCGATGAGCTCTGCACATACTGCGCACCGGGAGCTGTCGCATAGAGCCCGCTCGCCTCCACAATCCGCCGCTTCCACTCCGCGCGGTCTAGGTCGAGCGCCACCAGCGACTCAATCTTCACCACCGGCTTGGCGGGCGCAAAGTCGTCCGCCGTCGCTGCCGACTGGAACCGCTGGAGGTTCGCCTGCTTGGCCGAGTACGCCCGTAGCGCGCCCTTGTATGCCTCGTCCGTCGCCGTCCATAGCGCGTACCGCAGAGCGGTCGGGTCATTGTCCTCCGGCGCAAGCTGCACCACCCCATCACCCCGGCTCGAACTCGAATCCGCCTTGTAGTCGCCCACACGGACCGTCACCCGCACCACGCGTTGCCTGCCCGTCTCGTCCCGCGTCAGCGCGCCGTAGTTGGCCACCGCCTCCCACGTCGCCTGCTCGTCCAGGCGGTACTCGATGAAGTAGGGCCGCTGCATCCCCGGCAGCAGCAGCTCCGCCTTCTCCCGCGCCAGCTCATCCTGCATAGCCTGCAACATCGGGTCGGGCTTCTCTTGACCCAACGCTTCTATAGGAACCAGCGCCAACACGCCCAGCGCAACCGCGAAGAGAGCCTTCATCGCCCCTCCTTCAGTGAAGCCGACGCCAAACCTGGCGGCGGCAGGATCGGCGGTCGCGTCGTCCCTTGCGCCTGCCGCTGCGTTTCGATGGCCGACACCAGCATCGCCGGTGCTACCGCGCTCACAGGGATCTGCCCCGACTCCGCGCCGCACACCCCGTTGAAGATGTCCTGCTTATTCCCCGTCGCCAGGATGCTGTTCAGCGCGGCCTGCGGCGTACCCACAATCGACACCCCACGCACTAGCTCGTCCGGCCGCCCGTCCACAAACACCCGGTACACCACCAACGGGATCACCTGAAACGCCTGCGGAGACCGCCGCGTCGTCACCGCAAACCCCGACGAGATGTCCTCGAAGTACAGCCCGTACGCCTTGCCCTGCCGCTTAGCCTCCGCCAGCAGCATCCGCCGCAACTCCGCGTCGCTCACCGCCTTCGACGACGTGACGATCAGGTTGCCCTGCCGCCCCGTCGGCATCCGCCCGCTCTGCGCCCGCCCATGCCCATTGCTCGTCGCAAAGCTCGCCACCGGCAGCCGCGACATCAGGAACGTCTGCAACACCCCATCCTTCACCAGCTCGACCTTCCGCGCCGGCTGCCCTTCGTCGTCGAAGCTGTAGTGCCCGCTCAGCGGATGGCCGTCGAACGTCTCGAGCGTCGGATCGTCCGCCACGCTCAGAAAGCTCGGCAAGATCGGCTTGCCCACCAGCTTCGTAAAGGTTTGCCCCTCTTCATCCCCGCGCTGCCGCTGCCCCTCCAGCCGGTGTCCCAGCACCTCATGGAAGAAGACCGCCGCCGCCCGCCCACTTAGGATCGCCGGCCCGTTGAACGGCTCCGTAATCGGCGCGACCCGCAGCTCCTCAAGGTTCTTCGCCATCGCCTCCGTTTTCGCCAGCAACGTCTTCTGATCCGGCAAATGGCTCAGGCTGTCCGCCTCGAACGTCTCTACCCGGAACAGATCCATGCCGTCTGCCGCGCGGGTCCGCCCCACCACCACCAGCCGCGCCACATGGCTCGGGGTCGCCACGCTGGCCCCCTCTGACGACACGAAGTAGTCCGTCTCGGTCGAAGCATCCAGCGCCGCCGTGTTGAAGAAGATGTCCGGGTACTTCTGGAACTGGCCGGAAAGCTCCCGCAGCCGCCCCTCCCAGGCTGCCTGGTCGATCTTCAACTCCGGCGCGGGCGGCAGCAGCTCCTTGGCCGCCGTCTCCTTCGAAAAATCCGCCGAAACGTCCTCCTCCTTCGCCCGCACCTGCTGCTCCGTCTTCACCTTCAGGAAGCTGTCGAGCGCCTTTCCATACCCGCGATTGGTCGCGAACCACAGGCTGCGCGCGATCGCCGCCCGGTCGTCCGCCAGCGGCAGCGGCACCGTCGTCAGCGCGCTCGCCCGATGGTCCCCATGCGTATTGTCGAGCGCCGGAGACCCCAGCCGCACTTCCACATCCGCCATCCGCCGGTGAGCCGCGTTCGAGCTGACGATCGCCCCATACTGCGCCGAGATGCTCACCGCGTTGCTATCCGCCACCGCATAGCTGAGGAAGTACGGCTTCGGAGTATCACCGCCGTCCGCACCCAGCGCGGTCATCGCCCGGTGCAACTCTGCCTCCATCGCCTGCACCACCACCGGCTCGGCGGCGGCCGCCACATGCCGCGTATGGAGAGTAGAGAGTCCTGCCGCGCCAAGGAGAGTAAAGGAGAGAAGACGTACCGGGCGATTCAATAGATCCATCAAAAGGATTGACTCCACAAAGCACACTGCCTGAAGCCGAGTGTACCGAAGTTCGACGCGGCCCACGGTAGAACGTCGCTGCGGCAAAGGTGAGACCATGCCTCATGCTCTATCGAGTCTCAAAGTGGCTCCCGTCGGCCGCTCTCCTCTTGTGCGCCGCCACCCTCCACGCCCAATCCCCCTACACCCTCCCTCCCGAGAAACTCCGCCTCGCCCAAGCCCTCTTCCGCACCCGCACCCTGCTCCACTTTGCCGGAGCCGCCTGGGGCATCCTCCAAATCCTCCTTCTCCTCGCCCTCCGCATTCCCCCGCGCCTCCGCGACCTCGCCCAGCGTGCCAGCCCGAACCGCTGGGCGCAGTGCTTCCTCTTCACCTTCCTTCTGCTCCTCATCATGGCAGTCCTCGACCTCCCGCTCGGCGTCTACGGCCATCACCTCAGCCTCGCCTACGGCCTCTCCGTCCAGCGCTGGCCCGGCTGGTTCGCCGATCTCGCCAAGCAGTTCGTCCTTGACTGGGGGCCCACCGGCCTCGGTACCATGCTTCTCTTTTGGCTGATCCGCCGCTCGCCCCGCCGCTGGTGGCTCTGGTTCTGGTTCCCCGCCATGGCCGCTGTCTTCGCCGGAGTCTTCATCGCGCCCATCCTGATCGACCCGCTCTTCTCGCACTTCGAGCCCCTAGCCGCCCACGACCCCGCCCTCGTCGCGCAGCTAGAGCGCGTGGTCGCCCGCGGCCAGCTCTCCATCCCGCCCGAACGCATGTTTTGGATGGATGCGAGCAAGCGCTCTACCGGCGTTAACGCCTACGTCACGGGCCTCGGCCCCTCCAAACGCGTCGTCGTCTGGGACACCAGCATCGCCGCCGCTACCCCCGAGCAGATCGCCTTCATCTTCGGCCACGAGATGGGCCACTACGTCCTCAACCACATCTACTGGACGCTCCTCTTCCTGGGCACGCTCCTGCTCGCCGCCTTCTGGATCGGCTTCCACGTCTCGGAATGGCTCCTCCGCCGCTACGGGCCTGCCTGGAACATCACCTCCCCAGCCGATTGGGCCGCCCTCCCCGTCTACCTGCTCGTCCTCGCCGCGCTCACCTTCGTCTCCGAGCCGCTCGTCAACGCGTATAGCCGCGCCCACGAGCACGCCGCCGACGTCTACGGCCAGGAAGCCATGCACACCATCCTCCCCGACCCCCAAACCACCGGCGTCGAAACCTTCCAGCTCCTCGGCGAGAAGGCTCTCGAAACCCCCGATCCCCACCCGTTCATCGAGTGGTGGACTTACACCCACGACGCCATCCACACTCGCGCCGCCTTCGCCGCCACCTACAACCCCTGGACGCCTGGTCAACAACCCCGCTACTTCCTCAAATAGTCACGCTGATAGGCTACCCACAGGTGGAGCGCACTGGAACGATGCGCATCGAAAACAGATGCTAGCCGGTAAACTTGCCGTAAACTAGAGGATGTGTCCGCTACCGCGATCCTCGACGCTCCACTCGTCACCACGACACGTCCTAAGGTAGGCTTTGTCTCGCTCGGCTGCCCCAAAAACCTCGTCGATTCTGAGGTGATGATGGGGCTGCTACACCACAATGGCGCGGAACTCACGCCCAAAGCCGAAGACGCCGAGATTATTGTTATCAACACCTGCTCCTTCATCGATTCAGCCAAGCAGGAGTCAGTCAACACCATCCTGGAGATGGTCCAGCATAAGCGGGAGCATGGCGGCAAGGCCCAGCGCATCGTCGTGGCCGGCTGCCTGGTTGAGCGTTACCGCGACGAGATCCGGAAGAACATCCCTGAGGTGGACGCTGTCGTCGGCACAGGCGAGCTCGAAGCTATCCTTTCGGCGGCCGGTCTTTCCCCGCAGACAAACTCACCCTTCCAGATACTTCCACAAGATTTTGGCCAGCCGCAGATTGAGTCGCACACCCAGCACGACCTTTCGCTCCTCAGCCCGCCGCTCGTCAACGAAACGCTCGTCTCCCGCGCTGCCTCCGCCGTCAACCAGCACTCACGTCCGCTGACCGACACGCCCATTGCGCCGCAACTGCGCATCGTCCAGTCGCTCGCCGAGACCGGCACCACGCATGGCGACGAGCCGCTTCAGCACCCGGGCGACCACATTCAGCGTGGCATAGACCCGGGCACCACCTCGCGCCCCGAAGGTGACCTTCGCCAGCAGCAAGGCCGCTTCTCCCGCGAAGCCTGGGACGGAGCCACCGCCGCTCTCCCGGAATACCTCTATAACGACGCCACGCCGCGCATCCTTGCCACGCCGCGCGCGTCGGCCTACATCAAGATCGCCGAGGGCTGCGATCATCCGTGCTCCTTCTGCATCATTCCGCAGCTGCGCGGCAAGTTCCGCTCGCGGCGCATGGGCTCAATCGTCGCTGAGGCGCAAAACCTCATCGCGCAGGGCGTCCGCGAGATCACGCTCATCGGCCAGGACACCACCTGCTACGGCGAAGACCTCGGCTTGAAAGATGGGCTGGCGCAGCTGCTCGACGCGCTCGCGCCGCTCCCCGGCCTGCGCTGGCTGCGCTTCCTCTACACCTATCCGAACAGGGTCACGACGCGGCTGCTCGAAACCATGGCCCGGCACGCGACCGTCGCCAAGTACCTCGACGTTCCGCTGCAACACGCCAGTCCTTCGGTCCTCAAGACGATGAAGCGGGGTGGCAGCGGCGCACTCTTCCTCGACCTGATCGCTAAGGCGCGGCGGATCGTTCCCGGCATCGTCATTCGGACCAGCTTTATCGTCGGCTTCCCCGGCGAGACCGAGGCGGACTTCCAGCTCCTCTGCGACTTCGTCCAGGCCGCGAGGATTGACTGGCTGGGCGTCTTCACATACTCCGACGAGGAGGGTGCGAAGGCCTTCGATCTCGACGCCAGTATCAAAGTACCCGCGCGCACCATCCAGGCGCGCCGCCGCAAGCTGATGCGCCTCCAGCAGAAGATCAGCATGAAATCGAAAGCCGCGTGGGTGGGCCGCGAGATCGACCTCCTCGTCGAGGGAGAATCGGAGGAGACCGAGCTGCTTTGGGAGGGCCGCACCCCGCTCCACGCCCCGGAGATTGACGGCAAGGTCCTCATCAACGATTTCGGGCCGCATGAGACGCTTGTGCCGGGGACGTTCTATCGGGCGGAGATCACCGAATCGCATGATTACGACGTGGTGGCGCGGGTTATTGAATAGAGGTCAGACGATGACGATGTGGCGGATCGTGGCCGAAATCTCTGTGCAACCGGAGGATTTCGTTCTGGAGACACGCGGCAAGCTATCGCAGTTCTCGACCGTGCAAAAGATAACGAGCACGCGATCATCCTCGGCACGTTTCACTCCTTACAAGACCACCTAAACCGCGACAGCAGCTTGCTTGTGTTGCATCATCGCCGAAGAGCACGGTCGCGCCTGCTTCACGCTTGCCCAAGAGACGCAAATGAGTTCTGCGTAGACCGGGCCGCTTTATCGGGACGACGCGTGTTCACTTTTCCAGAGCATAAAAGCTCCTTTGAACGCGTTGTCGTTAGCTCCAATTGCGACGTTCTTGGGCAACTCTTTGACGAGCTTGGCATTGCCACCACCGAGGACAATATAATCGCTTTTGAGTGTGGACCGCATCTCCGCGACGACTTCGTTTACATGGCGGAGCCAATGCTTTCGACCGTCGCGCTTGAGACCTTCGGCACCAAGAAAATCTTCGTAGGTCCTGCCTTTCTTCCAGGTAAAGTGGGCAAGCTCCATGGATTGGACTACATCGTCGACCACCATGGCGGACCCCAGGCCGGTGCCGAGGCCCAAGAACAGCATACGACCGCCTTTGTAGCTGCCGAGCGCCTGCATGGCCGCATCGTTCAACATGCGAAGCGGCTTACCGTCAAAGGCCTTCTTATACTCGAAATCGACCCAGCCCTTGCCCAAGTTGTGTGGGTCCATCAAGGGTGCGTCATGCACAACAGGCCCTGGATAGCCCAAGGACACATGGTCGAACTTCCAGTCTGCCGTACACGCTCTGATGGAGTCCATCATCTTTTCCGGCGTCATCTTCGAACCAGACTTAACCTTTACGGGTTCGGACTGACTCTGCAATTTAAACTTCAGGTGAGTGCCGCCGATGTCTATGGCCAAGACGTTCATGCTGACTCCAAGGATGTCCAAGCGTGACCCGCAGCCGCGAGTAACTCATCGGCCGCCTTAGGACCGGAAGATCCCGCCGCGTAGTTCGGAAAGGCGACTTTTGTGGGCTCACTCCAAGCGTCCAGTAAGGGCTGCACCATACGCCAGCCTTCTTCGACAAACTCTGCCGCTTGAAAAAGTGTGGCATCGC
Source organism: Acidobacteriaceae bacterium (assembly GCA_965277085.1). GTDB lineage: Bacteria > Acidobacteriota > Terriglobia > Terriglobales > Acidobacteriaceae > Edaphobacter. The sequence continues at coordinate 1,949,142 of OZ255708.1, read as the reverse complement.
CAATCATGACATCGTGCAGCAAGCGTTCGTAGCCTTTAGCATGGTCGCCAAACGGACCTCCAGGAAAGGCAAACCGCATCGAATCCGAACAGATGGAAGTGGTGAGCCCCGGATCTTTCGCATTAAATGCCAGTCGGATACTGGGCGACGGCTGCAGGTTGAAGGTGAAGCTGTTTGGCGCTTGATGCTCGGACCCGGGAAACAGCCGCGTTGGAGGTTCCCGGAGTGTAAGAACAATACTCGTGACCGCACTGGACATACGTTTGCCCGTTCGGAGATAGAAGGGGACTCCCGACCATCGCCAGTTATCAATGTCAACCCGCATCGCGACGTACGTTTCCGTGTCGGATTGTGCGTCCACTCCCGGCTCTTCCCGGTACCCTGGTACGCTCTTGCCGTTCAGGGTGCCTGGGCCATATTGGCCGCGCACAGCGTGGGTGCCAACGTCTTCAGGTTTAAGCTTCCGCACGGATGCAAGCAGCTCCACCTGCTTGTCGCGCATATGCTTGGCGGTGAACGATACCGGGGGCTCCATGGCGATCAAGGAAAGCATCTCCGCCATGTGGTTCGGCACCATGTCTCTTAGCGCGCCCGCAGTCTCGTAATATCCGGCCCTCCCCTCAACGCCGACGGTTTCAGCCGCGGTGATTTGCACGTTGGAAATCATCGCGCGATTCCACAACGGCTCAATCATTGCGTTCGAGAACCGAAAGGCTGTGAGGTCCTGGACAGCATCCTTTCCGGCAAAATGATCTATCCGATAAATCTGGTCTTCCCGCAAGCTTTTCTGAAGCTCGGCGTTGAGAGCGGTGGCGGACGCGAGATCGTGGCCGAACGGTTTCTCAACAATCAGGCGCCGCCAACGATCGCCTTCCTCATCTAACAATCCAGTATGAGAGAGCTGAGCGGCTATGCCCGAGATGAAGCTTGGCGCAACGGCTAGATAAAACAAGCGCTTTCCGCCCGAGGAACTCTCCTTTTCCAACTTCTCGATAGCTTGCTTGACAGCATCGAATGAAGCCGCTTCATCGAAGTTCGCTTGTTGGTATCCGGCACGAGTGGTTAACCATGCCACGGTGTCTTGGTTCACCTCGGTAGCCCAAAACTCTTTCAGGGTGGTTGCGATGTGATCCTGGAACTTGGCGTCATCCCAATCCTCCCTGGCGACCCCGAGTAAACGGAACCCGTCAGGAAGCACCTTAGCCGCAGCTAAGTTGTATAACGAAGGCAATAAGAGACGCTTGGTCAAGTCGCCGCTCGCGCCGAAGATAGTCATCGTGCAGGCTGGAACCGGTGGCGTGGATGCGTTGCTTTGGGCGTCCATATGCTTCAACCTTTCTTCTCTTTGTGACCGCCAAACTGGTACCGCATCGCGGAAAGCAATTTGTTCGCGTAGACCGCGTTGGACTGTGAAGTGAATCGTGAAAAAAGCGCCGCGCTCAACACGTCGGCTGGAACACCTTCATCGATGGCCGCGATGGTTGTCCATCGTCCTTCTCCCGAATCCGAAACGCGCCCGCTGTACCCTTCAAGATCCGGAGACTCCACCAAGGCGGTAGCCGTTAAATCAAGCAGCCAAGAGGCGATTACACTGCCGCGCCGCCAGACTTCGGCGATTTCTGGAAGGGGGAGATCATACTTATAGTGGTCCGGTTCGCGCAAAGGCGACGTCTCGGCGTCAAAGGTTTCTTGTGTGTTGCCCACGTTTGCATGTTTGAGGATGTTCAAACCTTCGGCATAGGACGCCATGATGCCGTACTCGATGCCGTTATGCACCATTTTGACGAAGTGTCCCGCCCCAGCTGGTCCACAGTGTAGATACCCATCTTCGGCCGTCGTTGGCGGAGCCTTGTCTCGTCCTGGAGTTCTGTCCACCGAACCCAGGCCGGGTGCCAGCGTTTTAAAGATTGGGTCTAGGTACTGCACAGCTTCGTCCGGGCCTCCGATCATGAGGCAATATCCGCGTTCGAGACCGTACACGCCTCCGCTCGTTCCTACATCGATCCAGGTCACTTGCGCCTCGGCAAGAGCTTTCGACCGGCGAATGTCATCCACGTAGTGGGAATTGCCGCCGTCGATGATGATGTCTCTCGGCTCAAGAAGTGGCTGGAGTTCTTGTATCGTCTGATCGACGACGCCGGCGGGAACCATGAGCCACACGGCACGCGGTGTCTGCAACTTGCTTACCATCTCCTTGAGCGAGGAAGAGGGAACCGCGCCCTTCTGCACCAAGGCCTGTACCGCATCCGGACTGTGATCGAAGACCACACAGCTGTGACCACCCTTGATGAGACGGGCGACCATATTGGCACCCATTCTTCCCAATCCAACCATCGCAATCTGCATACTAGTGACCTCTTTTGGATTTCGCGAAGCTAAAACGTGAAGCAAGCTTACATCTAATGCCGCTTGCGTATACTGCAATCAACAGTTGCTTAGAAAGCGTAGGACGACTTGCTACATCAGCATGATAGGCTTCCCCCGTAGAATCAAGGTAGCTGTATGAATCGCGACCATGTTTACTCCTGAATGTATTTTGGATTTATTTGTTACCTCTCGAAGCTAAGCGCGTTAGACAAATGCCGTCCCAGGTCCGTCTGTCCGCCGCTACAGGTGGCACCGCGCTCATGCCGATGACACCCATCGTCTGCGAAGCGAGCCCAAACCGGAGTTGAAGATAATTCCGGACTAAGATTGCCCTGTGGCGGGACTGGCTAAGCATCTCTCCCGCCGTGCTCATGTCTGAATACCCTTCCACGATCAGCGCACTCGCGTACAAGTTCGGAATCTTACTCACCGCCTCGTTGATCGCCGCTCTGCCTTCGGGCGACAAAGTCTCCTCCGCGCCTCCGATCTTGCCCGGATCGTTGTTGTCCGGAATGTTACTCGTTTGAAACAGGTTTACCGCAGAAATCCACGTTCGGTTCTGCGCTTGCTTTTTTAGCAGTGTCCCGTTCCGATACGACTCCACCGGCAGACGATCTAAACTGTCATAACCTCGCTTTTTGAAAAAGCCTTTGAAGAAGAATTCGTGCTTCAACGCCTCCGTATCGTCCGCCAGATTCCCTGACGCCTGCGTGATGTTGGTGAGCGACTGCTGGAGGTTAGCGCCGGCACTCTCTCCATACTGGTCCGGGGCAAACGCATCCTTGAGCGTTGCGTTTACCTGTTGCGACGCTTGCGCAAGCTGCTGTGTCGCAGTGTTAGCGTTATCCAGGGTATCGTCCACCTTCGCCACCATCCGCCGTTGCCGCACCTCGTCAAGTATGCCGTTCACCTGAGCCGAAGCCGCACTCAGGCTCGTCGTTGCATCTCGGGCGTTGAGCACCGCCTGCTTCACGTTGTCAGCCGTCGGTTGATCCTCGAGCAGAACGCCGGCGCTGCCTTTTCCATGGCGAATATCTGTGACGATTCCGTTGGCGTTGTTCACCGTCCTTGTGACTGTGTTAAGTGTTCCATCCATCTTGCCCTGGACATCCGCGATCGTCCCCCGCACCTGGGTAATCGTTCCTTCCACCTGCGTAACAGTTGCGCCCACCTGGGTTAGGAGCCCGCTCGCCTGATCGAGCATCTTGCTCATGGAAAAAGGCTCCTTACTAGGCAGGGTCAATCCTGGACCAGCCTGCGGGGAGCCCACGCTGCCACCGCCTATGAGTAGGAACTTATCTCCGACTAGGCCGTCGCTCTCAACGGAAACGACCGAATTGTCACGGATCAACCCGCGAAGGCGATCTTCAATGGTTATTCGCAGGCGGAACTTATCTCTGGGCGACGAAGGAATGATTACTTCGGCGACTTGGCCGCCATCCATTCCGTTCACGCGAACCTTCGCACCTTTGGCGATTCCGTCCACGTTGGCGAACTCGGTAAAGAAATCCGTGTGGCGACGAAAGGCCTGATGCTCGTTGCCTATTAAAAACAGGCCGGTGCCAAACAATACAATCCCGATCGCCACAAGGACGCCCACCCATATATTGCGTTTACTCATTTTCCCGTCTCCGAGATGAATTGTTCTAAATGCTCATCGTGACGCGCATCCAACTCCTCCGGCGTCCCAATTGCCAGCAGCTTTGCGTCGTCTAGTACCGCGAGTTTGTCACCGACCCTCCGGGCACCGTGAATGTCATGCGTCACAATCACCATCGTCGTATGCCGCTCGGTCTTCACTTTGAGCAGTAGATCATCGATTTCGGACGCCGTAATTCGATCAAGTCCGCTGCTCGGCTCGTCTACAAGCAGGATCTCCGGCCGCAACACGAGCGCCCGCGCAAGGCCGGCACGTTTCTGCATACCCCCTGAAAGCTCGACGGGCATCTTGTTCCGATCGTTCTCCAACCCTACCTCTTTCAGCACTTCCTCGATTGCGTCGTTGATCTCCGCCGGTGAGCGGTGCTTGTCCTGTCGATGGAGTGGGAGCGCCAGATTGTCGTTTAGAGAGAACGAGTCAAACAAAGCCGCGTTCTGAAATAAAAAACCCATCTTTCGCCGCATTGCTGAAAGGCCGTTACCGTCAAGCGACGCCACGTCTTGACCCATGACCATTACTTTGCCGCTGTCCGGCTTCAAAAGTCCAATCATCAGCCGCAAGGTAACACTCTTCCCTGTACCACTGCGGCCCAGGATGCAAAGAGCCTCTCCTGTCGCAACGTCGAACGAAATGGCCTCCAGCACCTTCCGATCGCCAAACCCTTTGACCACATTTTCGAAGCCGATTGCTGGCCCGTCGTTTTTACTTGCTTTCGTCTCTTCCGTCATATCGCCTGGTCCGGAAACAAAAAGAAGATGCACTTCAACAAAATGACGTCCGAAACGATTACCGCCAGTGAAGACACTACAACGCTGTTCGTCGACGCCCGGCGCACACCGTCGGAACCCTCATTGGTGGTGTAGCCGAAGAAGCACGAGATCGTACCGATGAGGAAGCCGAAGACAGCCGTCTTCAACGTCGGCGGAATGAAGTTTGCCAAGGCGACTCCATCAAAGGCCCGCGTGAAGTACAAATCCCAACTCAAATTTGCCGAGAAGTGCTCGGACAGAAAGCCGCCCAGGATTCCAGCAACATCCATGAACACCGTAAGCAGAGGCAACATGACCGTGCATGCAACAATACGAGTGACCACCAGGAACTTGAATGAATCGATCGAAAGCGTTTCGATTGCATCGATCTGGTCTGTTGCGCGCATGTTGGCGAGTTCCGCTCCCATGCCCGCACCGACTCTTCCAGCCACAAGCAGAGCCGCGACCAGTGGACCGATCTCGTTCAGGAACGCCATCGCCTGAAAGGTCGGAATCTGCGCCGCGGCTCCAAACTGCACCAAGGTACTCCGAGTGTGCAGGTCCATTACAATCCCGAGCGCGAGGCCCGATGTCAGGATCAACGACATGGAACCAACGCCGACGTCGTAAAGCTGTTTCATCAAATAATCTAACTCAAGCGGTGGCCGCAGAACATCTCGAAAAGCCCGAAGACTGAACAAGGTGATACAGCCTAGAAGCTCGAAGAATCGTGCGATCATTGCTGAACCTTATAACGACCAAACACAAATCTGAAAAACGGTGTTCGAGCGCGGGATGATCTGCTTATGATGGATGGTTTGTCGCCGGACGAGTTCTATGTGATCTCGTAGGTACAAAGCGTCTCAATGCCGCTTGCTCCAGACCGTAGCAGTTTTGCTTCAAACAGAGGTGCGACGCAAAACGAGCACGTGAAGCTGGTTCCATCCGTAAAATCTATCTGCATGTCGACCCCCTCGCGGTCGTCGCGATAGACCCGTACACGCTCGACCGTCTTATCAGAAAGCTCTGAACACTCAACGTAATTATCAGACATTCATCTCCTCCATTCGCTCGTGCAGGTTCGGGAAGTCAACACCCCCGAAATTAAGAGTTACAGCATAAGGTCGCTCAAGCGTGGTCTAGCATCTCAGTCCGGTATTCGGGTGCCAGTTCCATCATTTTCTTGATCTGCGCCGCTTTCTGATCGACCGGCGGCGGTGTTGTACGCGTAGGCAAGGGAATGCCCACGCGTGCGAAGTAGTTGTCTTGTCCGGCCGGAGAGCATAACAAAAGCGCACGCGCAGGCTTGTTGGTACCGTTGCGGAACTGGTGCGGAGCGTTGGAAGGAATGTTAGCCGTGGTTCCCGGGCCCACGGTCATCTTGTTTCCACGAAAAGTAATTTCAAGTTCACCTTCAAGCACGATAAACGATTCCTCAAAATCGTGGCGGTGCGGCGGTGGCCCACCGCCAGGAGGAATGAGCATGTCGATCAGGCAAAAACGGCCGTTCGTGTCATCGCCTGTGACCAGGGTAGTGTAGGTATCGCCAACGATTCCCAGGTGTTGCAGGGTCTGATCGGTGTCGGGCTGAGCCACAAGCAACATACGTTGCAGGTCGTCGGGAGGCAGGCCAGTGTTCGGTCTTGAAAAAATACCAGTGCTCTCAGCCATATGTCTTCTCCATCTGTTTTTAGCTGGTTGTTAGTGACGCTCTGAGTTGAGCGCACGTGCGCTATGAAGAACCAGCAATCGCCGCTATTGCCTAGAACGGAATTACGGCGGACTGCGATTCATTCCCTGACCACTTTCGACGCGAAGTCCTGGAAGTGCTTCATAAGCTGGTCCGGTGCCTCCTCGGGAATGAAGTGGCCACAGGATAAAATTTCTCCGCCGGATACCTTGTCAGCGACCATTTCGACCATCTGCTTCACGTTGCCTCCCAGTGACTTGTCTCCGCCGAAAGCGGCGATCGGCACCTTTACTTTGCTTGTCGTAAGCGGTTCGGTGAGCGCAATCGTATCAAAGGTAGTTCTGTAGAGCCCCAAGGCTCCGAGAACTCCGGACTCGCCTGAAAAGGTGCGCAGGTATTCGTTTACGGCCTCGGGTGAGAAAGCGCTTGGATCAGCTGTTTCGAACTTATAGAACCATGTCAGAAACGCTCGCTCGTTGCCGACAATCAGACGACGGGGTACATCGTGCGCGAGCGGCAGAATCCACCACCACATGGAACCGTTCTTCATGGCTTCAGGCGTATACGCGATGATCTTGGAAAGGATGCCAGAAAGCATGACCGGAGCTTCTAGATACATGAGGCCGGCGATCTCATCAGGATGATGTGCCGCCCAGAGAAGGGCCGGTGGAGCTCCCATATCATGAGCGATGACGAGAAGTGGAGCGCCTGCTCCAAAGCCGATCTGCTGTGTCAACAAACGGAAGTCATCGGCTAATGTCTTTCCGTCGTACCCGGCATTGCCATCCGGCTTGGAGGAATCGCCGTATCCGCGCATGTCCGGCGCAAGCACGAAGTAGCCAGCCTTGAGCAGTAGCGGCATGACTTTGTGCCAGGAGTAGCTGGTACCAAGAAAGCCGTGCCAGAGAAGCACCGGTGTCCCTTCGGGATTGCCCCCAATCCAATACTGTAGGCTTACACCGTTCACCTGCTCCACTCTATGCTCGAAATCTGGAATTTGTACTTGAAGCTGTTCGGGCATCGTCAACTCCTTAAGGAGATCAGGTCTCCTTTGGTTAGCCCAAGTAAGTACGTTTCGAACATAGCGTATTCGTTGGGTGCGTCATGGGACATCGTGCGTTGTGCTGCATCATCACAACAACGATTGATGAAGTGAGCTTACCTCTCAGATGTATTGCACACGCTGCAAACCTAGATCGCTCACCATGTGTAGTGATGCCAACTGACGGATACGGCCAAGGGCGAACCCCAAGCGGAGCTCTTGCGTGGCGTGTGCTGGCAGTTCGTTGTGCTTGCCCGATCAGGGTTCGAGGAGAGTTGCGAGAACGACTTTTTCCAAGCTGCCATGGACGAACAGATCGTTCGGATCCCCGCCTGCGCACCTCGGGTCTTTGGGGCCGCCCAGAACAGAAGACAGAAAGGCCAAGAAGACACCCTCCTTGGAGGCCGGTCGCGGTCGGCCATTGTATAAGGCGCAAAAGATAATTGGTTCCACTGTCCACCCTGTAAGGACTTGGACAAGGTTGCCCGCGTCGACGTGCTCTCGCGCCATCCAAAGCGGCAAAACGGTAAATCCAGCCGAGTCGATCGCAAGCTGGGTTAGAGCGTAAGGGTCCGGGATGATGATGCGGGAGGCAGGGTTCACTGACAGATGCTCGCCACCCTGCCAAAACTTCCAATAGGCGCGGTGCTCAGATTCGCTAAATGCAAGGCACGCATGGCTCTCAAGTTCAGTCGGATGTACCAGCCGAGGACGATCAGCCAGAAACTGTGGACTGGCAAACACGCCTTGCCGTATCGCCGGAAATAGCTTCATCTGGTATCGAGATTCGTTTGGCACCCGTACTTTGAGGAAAACATCATAGGTCGCGTCGGGCTCCTGATATGGGTCGGAGCAGAGGGACACTTTCACTCTCAATTTAGGAAAGGGCTTTATAAAATCACACAAGACGCGCGCTAGTACGTCGCGAACGAAGGTCACAGGCGCCCCGATATGCAACAGGCCTTCCGGCTCCAACTGTCGAGCGAGAAGTACCTCCATGGCGGCTTGATGCGCCTGTAAAACGGCTTGACAGGATTTCAGGTATTCATGCCCGACCTCCGTCAAATGCAAACCGGACTCATCCCTCCGGATCAGCACGAGTTGTGCGGTGCGTTCAATCCTCTTGAGGGCACGGCTAGCGGTGAAGAGAGGAATTTTGAGCGTCTCCGAGGCCTCAGTAAGGGTGCGCGCGCGCCCGATCGCGACAAAGATGCGCATGTCCTCGGGACGTATTCTTAGATCTACCTTTCTTGACTTTGCGACCACCGAATACCTGCTCTGCCCGACAGCAACGGGCTTGCCAGAAGGCTTAGACGCGGTGAAGAGATCACCGCGAGCCAGCTTTTAACAAGGGTTTAGTGCGAGTCAACCACGATCAGTCGTGGACGAATCACGAACGCCATGCGCTTGCCGAAACATCATGGGATCGGAGAACGCAGGGATTGCAAAGAGTAATGGTCGCCCAACCCAACGAATGGGCAGAGACAAATCGGAGCGGCGAAGGACAGGAGGGCTGTCAGTGGAGCAGTGGGGTGAAACTGGTTCTTCTTGACTAGCACATCATACTAGCAGGCTACCGACGCACACGCAACCTATCTATTTAGCTGTTCTGCACTTACGGCTCGGTACGAGACGAACGTCACGAACGAAGTTGCTGAGGTTTGTGCCCTAGCGGCCGAAAACGCATTCGTCCCTTCTTCCGGATTTTCTTTGCGGTCGAAGGGACCGGCGAGCGTACAGTACGAGCGACTTTTGTTTGCAGCGCATGCAAGTAACACACGATGTAAGCTGACATTCTCAGCGCGCTTCGAGTATGTTGACCGGAACACGGTATGCGTTTTATGGCAATGCGCACGGACTACGGCAAAGAACTTCGCCAGGTCGGATGGACGAACAATGGAGCAAGAACACCGGCTCAACTCGTGCGCGGCCCTTGTGGTTCGGAGGGAACGCCCCGTTGGTGCGGGCAGCCCCAGCTCTAGCACGATCTCCCGAGCATCCAATGCGAGTCATTGCGCCCGTTATGTCTTCAGCATGGCTTTGCTCGCCTCAGTGTTGATGTCGCAGTCACGTGCGCAGTTCAATGCTCCAGGTAGCGCTGCTCCGCATGTGGCAAACGAGACGATGGTCGGAGGGCACACGGCAATTCCACAGATCCCGGATGCCGGTACACCCGCCGTGTATACGCTGCCACAGTTAATCGAGATGGGCGAGCGAGCCAACCCGCAGACTCGCACGGCCTGGGAGCGCACAAAACAGGCCGCAGATCAAACGGTTATCGCTCGCAGTCCGCTGTTCCCGACGATCGCTCTCACGGCTGTTGCCTTGCGGGGCGATCTGCTTTTCGGTTTGCCCCCCAATATCTCGTCCGAGGGCGTGGTGAAGATCAATAGCACCATTCTGGAGCCAGCCGTGAAACTCACATGGACGGTTCTCGATTTTGGAGCAAACCTCGCTACGTATCGCGCGGCCAAGGAGACTCAGGCGTCGACGAGCGAGGAGGCAACCGCGACGGAACAACAGGTGGCCCTAACAATTTCCCAGGATTACTACGCGTTGGTGGCCGCCAAGCAGGCCCAGCAATCCTCGGAGGCCAGTTACGCCGCAGCCAAGATCGAGGACGCCGCAGCCCAGCTGAGCTACGCACAAGGCCTGATATCGGTAATCAAGCGAGACCAGACGAAAGCGCAGACGCTGTCAGCCTATGCGAGCCTGGTGAGCGCGAAAGCGAAGTTACAGCAGGCGAAGGTTGCTCTTGCGGCCGATGTGAACTTGAAGGCGGAACAGGCCTTCGACGTTCCTCCGCTGGGCTACGAGATCGGAACGCGGTGGGTGAGCGCTTCGGTGGAGGAGCTGGTGAAAACCGCCACGCAACGGCGTCCCGAACTGCACGAAGCGATGGATCAAATCAAGGCGTCGCAGCAGCAAGAAAAGAGCGCGCACGCGGGTTTGTTTCCGAACGTCTCGATCACGGCACAGGAGCAATATACCCACAGCACCAGTTCGACGCCGCCCACGGGCAATGGTCTGTCAGCGGCCAGCACCCCGGATACGAACGGTCCCACCTATGTCGTCGCGGCCAACCTTACATGGGATATCTTTACCGCCGGGTCTAAGCGAGCTCGTGTGCGCGAGGCTGCGTCGCAGGTCCGGCAATCGCAGATTCATCTCGATCAGCTCACGCTCGATGTGCAGCAGCAGGTCTGGCAGAGCTACACCGACGTGGAGGCGGCGCTCAGTGAGCAAGAGGCCGCGGAGGCGGCGCTCGTGGCCTCGCGCGAGTACTTCGATTCCGCAAAAGTCTCGGCTGCCCATGGGTTGGGCGATCAGGTTCCACTTACTTCCGCACAGGCCTCACTAGCGCAAGCCGAAAGCGCCTTTACCAGCGCGCGTACCCACACGTTGCAGCTTGCCGCCAAGCTCGCGTACAGCACCGGACAATTGCTCTCGTTCGGTCCTTTAATCCCTCAACCCGCCGGAGGAAAACCTTGAAATATTTGCGAATGCGCGTAACGCGTCCGGGGGTTGCCGTATGGCTGATCACAGCCTGGTGCGGAGCTTTGACCGGCTGCGCTGGATCTCATGTGATCGACGTGCTCGGATCGTATTTCCCGTTCTGGCTGTTATGCATGCTCCTGGGGGTTGCGGCCGCGTTCGCCGCCCGTGCGCTTTTTCTCAAATTGAAGATAGAGCCATATGTGGGACCGTTGCCGCTCATCTATCTATGCGTCGTCATCGCCATCTCTTGCCTGACGTGGCTGGTTGTTTCGTAGAGAAGGGAGGAAATCCTTGGACGAAGATAAATACGTGAACAAGCTGGCGGGCGACCGACAAGAAGATCCATCGGAAAAACGCCGCCGCATTCTCGGCCGTGTGGTTGGAGGCGCGATCGTGGTTGTCACCGTGGTGCTCGCCGCCCTGACCTTTATTCGTATGACCTACAATCCGCGCACGCAGGACGGCAGCCTGGGCGCACACTACATCGGCATGGCACCTGAGGTTGAAGGGCGCATCATCTCCTTGCATGTCGGGGACAACGATTGTGTGCACACCGGACAGCTGCTGGTCGAGATCGATCCCCGGCAATACCAATATTCGTTGCAATCCGCACTTGGCAATCAAGCCGCGCTCGAACAGCAGATCGTACAAGAGAAGGAATCCATTCGAGCCGCTCAGGACCAGGTGTATGCATCCAAGGATTCGGTCGCGAACAGTCGCCTGAACGTGCACAAGGGTACCGATTCGGTGCGAGAGGCCGCAGATCAGTTAGCCCAGGCGCGCGCCTCGCTCGGAACTGCTCAGGCGAACCTCGCGATTGCCGATCTTAGTTTGGAGCGTAATACCCCGCTCGCGGAACGGAATTACATATCCAGGCAGCAATACGATCAGCTCCAGGCTAACCGCAAGAGTGCCGCAGAGTCGGTTCGGAGCGCCGAGGCGCAGGTGAGCTCGAGCGAATCGAAGCAGGCTAGCGCCTACACAACCCGCGAGCAGGACTTGGTCAGCGTCAACCAATCAGAGAATGAGCTGCGCCGATCAAAGAACCAGATTCCGGTGCTGGGCACCTTGCTTGCTCAGCGACCTACGTATCAGGCGGCCGTAGATCAGGCCAGACTTAACCTTGGCTGGACAAAGGTCCATGCCCCCTTCGATGGTTGCGTCGTTTCGTTGAATACAGCCCGCGGCGAGTACGCCAAACCGGGCACCGCGATGTTTACCTTGATTGAACAAAATTCCTGGTACGTCAAAGCGGATTACGGCGAGGAGCAGCTCCGGTTCATTCGACCAGGCATGCGGGCCGACGTTGTTCTAATGACTGATCCGCACCATACCTTGCCCGGCGTTGTGGAAAGCATCAGCACCGGCGTCATGTCGTCGGACACCTCCTCTGTCGGTGGCTCTCCGGGAACACCGGGCAGCCTGCCCACGGTGCAACGATCGCTCGATTGGGTTCGCCTCGCCGCTCGGTATCCCGTGCGCATCCATATCGAACCCAGAGACCCGCGGCTGCTGCTGATCGGAACAACGGCGGAAGTTTCCGTGCACGACAGATAAGAGCGAAGATTCTCTCGCGAGATACCTATGGCGACCAGCACGGCACCAATTGACGCTGAATCAGCTTCGCATAAGCGGCCGCATGTGTTCTGGTCCTTTCTGCGCGACGAGCTCAAGCCGTCGCCGGAGCGCTACGCGACGTTATTTCGCCTTGTTGCGGCTGTGCTACTGGCGCTCTGGATCGACATGGCGTTCGGTCTCAGCGAGATCGGCCTCGGGTTGTACATGCCCTTCTTCTTCGTTGCAGGAAGCGTAAAGAAAAACGCCATGACCCTGGTGTTGCTCGTGGGAACGTGCGGGGCTGGCCTGTTGTTCATGATGTTTGTCATGAATGTCCTTGGTGGTTCGCCGGCGGTACGGTTTGTCGCGGAAACTCTTATTCTGTTTATCGGCATGTACATGGTCAAAGCCGCGCAAATCTCGCAACCCTGGCTGGTTCTTGCGCTCTTCGGTGGAAGCTTCCTGCGTTCCTGGGATGCAGGCCACCCGGCGGCATCGACCGTTTCCAGCAGCCTCAGCCTCATTCTGACGATCATGATAGGAGCCTCGAGCGCCGTGTTCGTGCAGTATCTCCTCAGCGTGAAAGGGCCGCTGCAAGGCTTGCAGGACAGCTTGGCTACTACTCTCGACGCAGTCAGCCATACGCTTAGCGCACATACACATCACCGTTCGCCGAAGGAAGGTCAAAAGCAGCTACAGAAGCTCTCACTAAAAGGCGCAACAGCGGCCAAGGCACTGCTAGAGGATGCGGGCAAACGGAACGATCTCGTGCATCTCGTACATGCCAGGCTTAGCGGAGCCATTGAAACCCTGACCGTTCTGGTGGATCAGGCGTTATGGTTTTCCTTGCGGTGCGGCAAGAGCATCTCAGCCGCGGATGAGTCTGCGCTTCAAACCACTGAGACCCAGCTTCGCGATCTCCAAGACGTTATACGGAAAGGGTGCGCTCCGGCCGTATTTTCTTATCCACCCCGCGAACAGCTGTCCGAGCCTGTAGCGGCTTTGACCGAAACCGCTCAGACTCTGGCGGCTGTTCTTCACGGTGATCGCATACTGCCGGAGGGTCGTGAAAAGAAGGCGAAATCCGGCTTCCTTAAGCCGGGCGCTCTAAAAGACAAAAACAATCTCCTTAGTGCTTTCAAAACAACTCTGGCGGCGACGATTTGCTATGGCCTGTATACAGGTGTGGACTGGTCGCAGATCGACGCCAGTGTCACCACATGTATTGTGACCACGGAAGACTCCCTGGGTATGGAGCGCCAGAAGCAGGTGCTTCGGTTAATCGGCGACTCATTGGCCGGCATCTGCGCGATTGCCGCTATAGTCTTCCTTATGCCCCACATGTCAAGCATTGCCGGCCTCACGGCGACCGTGGGTATCATGACGCTTGTTGGTGGACATGTATTCCTCGGCAGCTATAAACTGGCTTATGCCGGAAGGCAACTGTCGTACTGCTTTTTTCTAGCAACCTTGACCGGAACGAGCACCCCAACCTCTCTGTCAGAGGCGCGCGATCGCGTCGTCGCAGTCATGCTCGGCGTTTGCATTATGTGGGTTGTTTACGACCAGATCAAGCCCGTGCGCACAAGCTCACAGATGCGGGAGGCAATTGTCGGCGCCTTGGGATCGCTCGAAAAGATTTGCCGTTTGCGTGAGACCGCTTGTACCACAGAGGACAAGCTGAGCGATCTGATCAAGATACGCTCTTCGTTCGGCAAGGCTCTTCAGCTGTTGCAAATGAACACGGAATTGCGAGCGTTTGAGGTAACTATGACGCAAAAAAGCCATAAACGAAGGTTGCCTATTATTCAGGAGATCACGCAATTGCTCTTCCAGGTGTTTCTGCGCGACATCACGGTGGTTGAAGGAGATATCCTCGGCTTGGAAGTTGCGAAAGAGCAGAACTGTTCGTCGGACGAGACGATGCGTTGTCTAAGCGACCTTACCAAAGCTCTGTCAACACCCCCAGAGTCCCCGCCTTCTGATGAGCCTACAGAGGATGACGCTCTCTTGAATCAGGTGCGAAACGCACTCAAGGACGCCCTGGCCGTCTAGCTCTGCCTTTACGAAGCGCGTCTCAAGCTGTGGCTAGGTAGTCAGACTTTTGATCCACGCGCCAACAGGCAGCACAGTTGCCGAACGTGGGAAGAGATTGGTCATAAGTTCCTCGTGGAGGCTCGCCTTCGGGTCGGCGCATGCGTCCGACAAAATGGTCATGCCATAATCCTCATCCGCCGCCAGACAAAAGGTTGATAGGATAACACCGCTTGTAGCTACTCCAGCCATCACCAGGTGTGCTATCCCCTGGGACCGCAAGATAACTTTAAGAGCATTGCCACTGAAGGCGTTGAAGCGATCTTTGGTGACGAGGATTTCAGCGGGATGGGGTTCGAAGATAGGAATGAGATGACTTGCGTTCGGCGGAAGCATATCTTTCGCCTTGTACATGGCAAACGCTTGGTTGCGAGGCGAAATGTCCATGTAACCCGGCTGGAAACACACTCTGCTGAACACAACCAGCATGCCAGCTTTTCGGGCAGCCTCAAGTGCGGCCGCGGCGTGCGGCACAGCGTCTTTGGCATAAGCCTGATCTCCGATCCCCAGTTGAAAATCACAGAGCATCAGGGCGCTCTTGTTACTTTCCGGCATCTTGTTTTTCCCGTTTTCCGTTTGAGCAAATTGCTTAAGAGGAGAAGCCATGGTGCCGAATCCAGCCATACTAACAAGTACAAAATTGCGTCGCGTCACACGCTTACGGGCATTAGGGAAGCCTCCGTAGAGGCTGACGTTAGGTCCGGCTGCTTCTTTCCGCGGTACTTGAGATTTCATAAGGCTGCAATCCTTAGGAAGACTAAAAATCCAGTGAGATGTTCACAGCGACACTGTCGGTCCGCAGCTTCGCGAGAAGGTCGAAGGGATGAACGGGTTTAGCCATGATCTCAAAATGGTGCCCTTGTTCCCGGGCATCATGAAGCAAGTCCGCCGTGACGGCCTGACCCGAAAAGAGGAGGATTTTGCAACTCGGCCGCTGCGTTCGAAACACGATCGCAGTCTCTATTCCGCTCATTCCAGTCATGACAACGTCGCTGATGACCACATCCGGCTGAAAGCTGCCGAACGCCTGCACCGCCGCCTCGCCACTATATACCGCACGGGCTTCGAAGCCAGACGTGTTGAGAATGATCGATAGAGTGTTCGCGATGATATGTTCATCGTCCACTACAAGGACCTTGGTTCGCGCGGCACCTCCGCTCATGGGCATGGCTGCCTGCCTTTCATCAAGAAGCCTATCCGGGGCTACATCTTCCCTGATGAACTTTTCCGCACCGACGCCGACACTCAAAGGTAAACGTGTGTAGGAGCTGACATCAACACCTGCTTCGATCATTAGGCCCATTCTTTCCTCCCAGCTACCCGTGGATTAGACAACCAGCTAAAGGGAGCGCCGTCGTGCATCCACGCCGTTGAATTAACCTGTTTAGGTGATCTCGATGGCGACTTGCTGGCCGTCAAGGTAGCTATTTCCATCTGTGCCGAGAAGGACAGTAAACGCCCTGTGTTCGAAGGAGCCGCTTTGACCCTCCGCTTCAATCCAGGCAGAGGCGTAATCCTCCACTTCGGGGGACATACCTAGCTCACCATCGGAACGAACTGCTGTAACCGTTGCGGTTCCAAAGGAACTTTGATCGCTTAGGCTTTTCCAACGAAACCTTTGTCCGATTTGAATTTGTTTGTCGAGCAATGTACACCCTCGGTATAGCTTCCTTAGACAGCACATATGAACTGGTTTAAGAACTGGTCTGACAGCTTCAACTTCAGGCGTGTCCCCGGCTCGTTCCTCGATGGAATGACGTCTTCACAAGATCTGTTGCTGCTGCTGGTCGTTCGTTCAAAAGTTCGTAAGCGATCTGCTTAGGCAGGTTGTCGCTTGCGTGGCTTCACTTGCAACGTCTTCACTCTAGAATGATGCACCTTAGCGATAGTGGACCGCTGCTTCTAAGGCAAAGCAGGCTTGCCGTGTAAGCAAGCGCGCGAAGTAGGCTGCCAGCCATCACCCTCGATCAATCTCCGCTCCCATATCTGGCGAGCACTTTGGAACATGGATAGCCAACTTGCGCATTTCGATGCTGACGCGCGAAGCAAGCGGGGTTTGCATTTCGCGCTATTTACGAATGTGCAAGACACACCTAGCATCTTCTCTAACGGTCGCGTGACTAGGACGCGTTAATCAATTTGTATCGACACTTCAGCTGAAACGCTAGCGTTTCAAGGAGATGCAGGATGAGCGGTTCCCGACAAACCCAGTCCTTACCGCGGCCTCCAATGATCTCGGTCGGTCATCGACCGCGTTTGCGGTGGGTGCGAGTGGAAAGTTTGCCGGACTCGTTGTTCCGGAGCAAGTCAAACGCGGAGCAAAGGTTCGGAGGTTGGTTTCACGCCAAAGAAGAAGATGCAGTGCGACACCATGACGCTTGTCTCCGCGTAATCGCTGGCACAAACACCGCTTCATGGGATTAAAAGTCGCTTTTTACGAAGGGTACCAGGCAGGACACGGTGGCGACACCAACGAGCACGATGAAACAGCGGCGCATTTCTTTAATGAACAAGGAACCACGGTAGTTCGTGTCGGGAAGGTTCGAATGAGATTTGGCTCGCAATACAACGGCCGAGGAATATGGAGGCAAAGATTGGTAATGGGAGCCACTGTTCTATCTGCGGCGGTCGTGGTTCGCGCGCCTGCGCAAGTTGCAACAGGACAGCTTCCCTCGGCTCCCTCCGCTCAGCTCGGGTACTCGTCTCAGAGTAGCCAGCGTGCCGCCGCCCCCTATGTGAATGACTTGCGGCGTATGCCCCGTACATACCCTCCTACAGATACGTCAAAAATATATGCCTTATTCGAACTGATCGATATAGCCGAGGAACAGAATCCCAACGGACGTGTCGCCTGGGAGCAGCTAAAGCAGCAGGCCGCGGCTGTCAAGGTCGCTCGCAGCGCGCTCTTTCCCACGCTTTCCGTCAGCGCTCCTACATCGGAGATGCGCGAATTTCTGGTGTTTCCCTATGCGGATGGCCCTGTCCTCGGCGGACCGTCATTGCGTGAAGACGATACGACCGTCAACCCCGTATTGGCGCTGAACTATATGCTTCTCGATTTTGGCAACACGCGTGCCAGCATCAGCAGTGCGACTACGAACCTGTTTGTGACGGGTCAGTCCCTGACCGCAACCCATGAGCAGATTGCATTGGACGTAACTCGCAATTATTACCGTGTCGTCAGCAACAAGGGCCTGGTCACGTCGGCACAAGCATCCTTAAAAGATGCCGAGGCGATCGAAGAGCAGCTACAGGCGCGCATGGAGCAAGGCCTAGCCACGCTTCCTAACTTTCTGAACGCCAAGACACAACGGCAACAAGCGGAGTACAACCTGGAAAATGCAATCGGCATGGAGGAGACCGCCGAATCCGACTTGGCCAAGAGCGCAGGACTGAACCCAGCACTCCCCGTAAAGATAAAGGACATCTCGAACATGCCGCAGAGCAGCGAACTGGAGGAGTCGGCCGAGCAACTGATCGGGAAAGCCCTGGAGCGTCGGCCCGATTTGCTCGAAGCGGTTGGACGAATCCGCGGTGCCGATCAATCGATCAAGGCAGCGCGGTCGGCTCTGTTCCCTACACTGACCGTACACGCGCAGGCTGGGGAAGATCTGCTATGGACTACTACGAGCGCAGGTGCGGCACCATTCCTTCATCAAGGAAATTGGCAAGGTGAACTGTCGTTCAATTGGACGATCCTCGATGGCGGGCGCCGTCGATATCAGATCGTTCAAGCCGAGGAACAAAAGCGGATTGCCCAGGCGCAGCTTCAATCGGCCCAGGATGTGGCCACGAATCAAGTGTGGTCAAGCTATATCAATGCGAAAGTAGCGTTTCGCCGCTTGGAAATTTCCCGGAGCCTCTTGGTTTCCTCGCAGACATCCTATGACGCCGCGCGGGAATCGTTTGCGCTCGGCCTGGAGACCTATATCGACCTCTTGAACGCCGAGCAGACCCTCGCGCAATCACGGAACGAGCAGGTGCAAGCCGCGTCCGAAGTCTTGACCGACCTCGCGCAGCTAGCCTATTCCACGGGCGACTTACTGGGATCACGGTTCCTGAAGGCGAACAGAAATGCAAAATAGAAGACGCTTCGTCCATGTCACTCCTTTGCTTCTCTGCGGCTGCTCACGTTCGCCTTCGGTCGATGTTCTGGGATCTTACTTTCCAGCGTGGATAGTATGCAGCCTCATCGGCATCATCCTTGCCGTGGTGACGTACTTCATTCTGCTCCGAATCAAGCTCGAGCCAGCGATTCCGCTTAAAACGCTTGTCTACCCCTGTGCGGCCGCGGCCTATACCTTTTTGGCGTGGATTATTTTTTACAGCTGATTACATTTTTTCATTTATCGAGGCGCGATGGCTGAGACGTCAAACACGAAAAAAGTTACTGGATGGATCGTTGCCGTTGCCATCGTGGTCGCGGCGGCGGTGCTTGGGTCTATCTCGTTGTGGGAGACCAACATCAGTCCCCGGACAGACGACGCTAACGTTGTCGCTAACTACGTAGGAATCGCCCCTGACGTGAGCGGGCATATCATCTCGCTACCCATCAAAGACAATCAATTCGTTCACAAGGGAGATCTTCTTTACGAGATCGATCCGCAGCCTTACGAGTACCAGTTACAACAAGCTATGTCCGCCAGGAAAAATCTTGAGGAGCAAATCATCGACGAACGAAGGAAGATCGTTTCGCAGACCTTGGGCGCAGAGATCACGACCGTGGGGCGGAAATCGAGCACGGAGTCAGTAAACGGGCAGCAGGCCAATTCGATGGCGACAGAGAAGGTGATTCAGAGTCAGGAGGCCACCCTGAAAACCGCGGAGGCACAATACCAGCTTGCTGAAGATACTCTCGCAAGGACCGAACCTCTGTTGGCGCGCCACTTCGTTACGGAGCAACAGATCGATCAACTGAGGACGAACGCCAGAGCTGCGGAGGAAAACGTCTCTCAAGCTCAGACGATGCTGGAGGCGGACCGGGCACGATTCCTACAAGCGCAGGCGGAGGTTCGGCAGGCTGCCGTAGGCGGTGCACAGCAGAAGCTACGGGCGGAGCAAGCACCATTCGACATTGATCGCCTACAAACGATGGCTTCACAGCTGCCGGGGAAAGAGGCCCAGGTGAAATCGGCGGCCTATGATCTCGAGCGTTGCCGGGTTTACGCCCCTTTCGAGGCTCGCGTTACAAGTCTTACGATCGCGGTGGGACAGTACGCCAGAACCGGCGAACAGGTGTTCACCTTGATTGATACAACAGCTTGGTGGGTCCTGAGCAACTATAAGGAGACGCAGCTGAGACGTCTCACGCCGGGTATGCCGGTGGACGTTTACGTGCTCAGCCATCCGGATACTCGCTTCAGCGGAGTAGTGGAGAGTGTCGGCTTCGGCGTAATGCCGGAGGATGTCACCCCACCGCAGGCCGGCGGCCTACCCATGACGACACGGACTCTGAACTGGGTACGGCTGGCGCAGCGTTTCCCTGTGCGCGTCCGCGTCTTAAACCCGGCTCCAGAGCTCTTTCGTCTTGGCGCCTCCGCCACGACCATTGTGCGTAGTCAGCAGGGTCTTGTCCCCATTCCCGCCGATCCTGGCGTTTACAACAAAGCAGTTTACGAGAAACCTCATGGCAACGGCCAGTCAGCCGCTCGTTAGAACGTCGTTCGATCTCGACGGGGCCCTGTGGGGGTTTGTCACCCGCGAGCTGGGGCCCACGCCCGGTCGCCTCTCGTTCGCGGCGCGTACTGCCATCGCGGCTGCCATCATGTTGCTCATTGGCGAAGCTTGCCATAGTGAAACGCTCTTTGTTGCCTTATTTACTCCGCTTCTGCTCCCCAGGGAAACACCCCAACAAACCTGGGCCGGCACCAAAGGCACCATCATCATCGTCTGGGTCGCGTGCGCCGGCGCCATCGTGCTTGTGCTCCTGACAGCGGAACTTCCGTGGATTCGCGTGTCGGCCCTAGCCTTTGGCATTTTCGTTTGCATGATCTTGTCGAGAGGGTTGCATCAACCCGCCCTCGCGGCCCTTGGTCCCGTTACGATCTCGGAGGTCCTTATCCGAATGGACACCGTAAATAGCGCGGAGTCCGCCATCACTGCCGGCTTGTGGATGGCCTTGATGATGAGTGTCGGATGCCTGGTCGCGACGGCCGTGGACTTTCTGTACCCCCACCCAGGACCGCGGCAGCGGATTACCAGCGGCATCGTGGACAGGCTGGAAGCCACAGCCGCCGTGCTCAAGAAGTCCGGAGGCGCGGCGTTGAGTGCTGAGGAGCAGCAAAAGCTGCAAGCCCTGGCCAAGCTGAGCCTTGCCGGAACCAGCAGCTTACGCAAGCTACTGCCCGCGCTCTCTACACAGCCTTCTATCGACCAGGACTACATGCTTCGCCTCAGCGCAGTGCTGAACGGCATCGATTTCTTGTCTGATCAAGCGGTGCAACTTTCAAACCGCGATAGTACCCATGCACTTGAGGAGCAGAAGGACTTCACAGACAAACTAGCGCGAAGTTGCCTAACCTTGGCCGATCATGTTCAACGAAATATCACCACGCCGCGTGAGAACGAGGAAGCTTTCAGCTTCGCTGGGCACCACGGTTCAAGCCAGCTTATCGCTGACATTGGCTTTCAGCTCGATACCCTTTGGAGCCTGTGGTCGAGTGACGCCGCCTCCGCAGCTCCTGCGAATCCAACCGCCAACCAGCCCGCCCCAGCTCCGCCGCCGCAGCCTCACCCCTTTGTTACGCCTGACGATATCCGCTTCGCCGTCAAAGTCATGCTCGCCTGCATGATCTGCTACGTCATCTACAACGGAGTGGCGTGGCAGGGTATCAGTACCGCGCTTGTGACATGTTTTTTTGCCGCGGATACAACGATCGGTGGAACTCTCCGAAAGCTCGCGTTGCGTATCACCGGCGTTCTCGTGGGTGGTCTGCTATTTGGAATCGGCGGAATCGTGTTGATTACTTCGCACCTCGACAATGTATTCGAGTTCATGCTGTATGTGGCTATGGTCTTCTTCGTCGCGGGCTGGGTCTCCAAAGGCAGCCCGAGAGTTTCCTACGCCGGTTCTCAAATCGCTATTTCCTATTCGTTCGCTGCACTCTTGACGCCAGCCATCACCAGCGAGATCGTACAGCCTCGAGACCGCCTCGTCGGCGTGCTGCTCGGAACGGTGGTTATGTGGTTTGTCTTCACCCGCCTCTGGCCGTTAGACACGCTCGCTACTCAGAAAGAAGCTGTCGCCGGGCTCTTGCGAACGGCCAGCAAGTTGGCTCTTCTAACCATAGATGATTCGCACCCCGATACAAAGAGCACGAAGGTAAGAGAGCTCCGTGAAGCTATCAATAAAGGCATCGCGCAAGCAGAGGATCAAGCCGACCTCGCCGACTATGAATCCAAAACAAAACAATCTGCACAGTCCGCGCTGCGCAAATGCCTCGCAAGCACACAGGACCTGTTGATGCTCGAGGTAACTCAAGCCGAACTCTCGGCACGATCGCAGCGTGATGGCGATGTATCAGAAGCTTTCGATAAGAAGAACGCTCAGCAGGCTGCGGATTACTTGTGCCTGATGGCCCAACAGATTGTCGAAGGATCGGAACCCCTCCTGAGACAGCTCAGCGACAAGGAACAACAGCTTCAAGCATCCAACGGTGACGCTTCGGACGACTCAGACGTCGCGGAGAGGGACGATTCTGACCCGCATCAGGCGTTCATCAACGCAAATACGCATATCTACAAACGTAGAAACCGTATACTCAACGATCTCTTTTTGGCGGTAGAAGAGGTGCCCCTTACGCCTCGTTAACTCACGTGTTAGCGGGTTGTGCTTTTCAACGATTGCTCTCAAGGAGGAAAGAATGAATGCTCACACTCTGTACGTAGTTGCACGATGCCTTATGGCGCTCATGTTTCTAATGTCGGCGATTGGGAAAGCAAGCGGCCGGAAAGAAACCATTGGTCTAATGAAGGAACATCACATACCTCTGCCAGAGCTGGGTCTCCTTGGTTCCGCAGCCCTAGAGATCATAGCGACTGTTTGCTTGGCACTTGGACTGATCATCGTTCCGCTTGGGTGGATCTTGATCTTGTATGTTCTTGCGGCCACGGTGGCCGTTCCTGTGCAAGACATTGTGACGAACAAGGGACGGCCACAGGGTCTGCAGCTTCTTGGATCGAACATAGCGATCGTCGGCGGTCTGGTCGCTCTTATCGCTTGCGCCATTGCGGGTGTATAGAACAGCATGCCTGTAAAGCTGGCGGGTATCCGGTACTACCGACCCATCAACGCAACAACAACTACCAATCAGGAGGGATACAGATGCCAGCCAATGTCGACCAGCTGTTTATTGACCATGCAGGTATGGCGGTTCCAGACCTAGAGGCCACCATCGAGTGGTACCAGCGCGTCTTCGAATTCAAAGTGACGCAACGTTTTGCAACGCCGGAGTTCAAGGCTGCCTTTATGGAGCGTGAGGGCGGTCGGCTGGAGATTTTCCAAGCCACTCCACCTGTAGCGGCTCCACCCGTAAAGCCTCTTACCTCGGCTGACCTAACGTCCGCAATGTTGAAATTGGGATACACCCACATAGCATTTGGCGTTCCGGATGTAGACGCCGCGTGGGAACTGGCCGTGTCTCGCGGTGCCACCGCGGTTAACCCACCGAGCACGCAATCGGGGGGCCCCCGCTTCGGGCATATAAGCGATCTCAATCAGTATGTTATTGAACTCATCCACACAGCCCCCTCGCCGCAGGCGAAGTAGGCTCTACAGCCTGTACCTACATCACCACATACCCTCGTCTTCAAATAACTCAACCTATACACCAGTACAGGTTCTAAAGGAGCTAACAATGCCCACCCCGACCGGAAACGTCGCCCCTCCGTACGTTCCCACACTCACACACAAACTTTTCGCCGTTCTCACCAGGGTTACAGCCAGCCAGGCTGAAGCAGAACCTCATAAAATGGCGCACATTGCTTATATAACCGGGTTGGAAGCACAAGGGAAAGTATTCGGCTCGGGACCCTTTCCTGTGAAGAGCGAAAGCATTGATTTGGGTTTGATCATCTTCCGCGCCGAGTCGCTCGAAGAAGCCGACGGCTTCATGAAGACCGAACCCATGACTGCTATGGGTCTCAGCACCTATGAAATTCACGAGTGGGATATGATCATCGGACATCTTTCCATCACGCTGAATATATCCAGCGGCGGCTTCTCTCTCTAGCTTGCTGGTGCTTTATAGCCTTCCGCAATACACCTGAGAACCGCTTGGCCGCTCTTAGTTCTATTTAGGTGAGCCTGTTCACACAATTAACAATACTCAACCCGTCAATGGAGGAAACTATGCCGACTCTGCCACTCAAAGTGACGAAAGAATCTGAACGTCTGGGAGCACAACGTTGGTTGCTGGACCTCATGATCCAGCTAGCAGGCCCTGAGTGGGATCAGGACCGTATCAGCTACTACACAGGTGCCTGTGGCGCAAGCGCCGCGGGTGAGTTTCAGGGCCTTAAGCAGCAGATCAAAAAATACGACGATATGGCTCGCGTCTTTGCACAGGCTGCTCATGGACAGGAGATGGCCGCGCGTGAAGCGCTGAACAAGAAACATACGGTGACCGCCCGCAATCATTTCTTTATCGCGGCTGTGATGTATGGCGGAGCGCAATGGCCGATCGCAGCCAATACAGAGTTCAACCTGGTGCTTGCCCGCAAGAAACGGGAGTGTTACGACCAATTCGCATCGCTCGCCGCCTGGCATGTGGAAAGGGTCGATCTGCCTTTCGCGGGAAAGAAGGTGAGTGCCTATCTTCACTTGCCTCCAAAGTTCCAAAAAGGCCAGCGAGTACCCTGCATTGTGGACACCGCGGGCATGGATGGATTTAAGGAAATGGTCGTCGCGCTGGAAGACGATCCGTTATTGTCTCGCGGCTTCGCGGTCTTGGCGATTGATGTACCCGGCCAAGGAGAGTCTCTTACCAGTGAGGTATGGTGGGATCACGAAACCTTTCCTCAGCTGGCGTCAACCGTGTTCGATTATTGCAAGGGTCGGGCCGAAATCGATCCAGAGAAAATCTATGTGATGGGTAATAGCTACGGAAGCTACTGGGCTTCCCTGCTTGCCGCGTCCGAACCTCGTTTCGCTGCATGCGGGGTGCTGATGACCTGCTTCGAGCCGGGTGGTTTTTCTATGATGGACGCCGCTAGCCCAACGTTTCGGCTGCGTCAGATGTACATGACGAACATCCATGATGATGTGGCTTTCGACGCTTACTGTAAGACGATCAACAACGACGCGCTGGTTGCTGGCATTCACTGTCCCTATCTCGTGTGTGCGGGTGAGGACGATCAGCTAAGCGACATTGCCGCAACCTACGCGTACATGAATGCGGTGACCGCTCCCAAAACATTGGTCGTTTACCAAGGGGAGAACCACGGTTTGCACTCGCGCTCTTCAGGCCAGATGGGACCTGAGGCCTTCACCTTTGTGGCGGATTGGTTTCTCGATCGCGCTGCCGGAGAGAAGGCGCAGTCCTTGCACATGCTGGTTGATATGAAAGGCAAACCGACCGTTACACCGTGGAAGGGTGACCTGACCTATCAGCATGGATGGCCACCATCCTTCGACGCTTTCGATTGAGTTTCTTCGGCAGCCAGACAATTACGGTAGCTGCTGTGCTCAGCAGATGCCAAATTATCTGGTGCGGAAAACGAAGTAAGACATCGATCAATTCATCCAATCGTGAGCTGCGCGAATAGACGGCTCCTAAACCGGCATCAGCCGACGGAGCGGCCGGAGCAGAAGGCTGCTTCCTCTAGCTGTTTGGCTTGTAGAAGTAAGTTGGTGGACCTGATCGGGATCGACCCGATGAGCTCTTCCATGCCATGGAGTACATCAAGGCACAAAAAGCAAAATCCGTTCGAGTAGCTTTACCTCCTCTGGCGAGACAACGCCAGAGGAGCTGCCATTTTTTTGTGAGAGCCATTTCACCTGCTTGCGATCCTCAATAGTCGGTGCTTCGAGCCGGGCTTTCAGACTGAGTAGGGTGGGAGGCTGCTGCACCGTGAACCGATAGACGGCACGCAGCCTAGCCTGCAAATTCGGTGGCAAGCCGCCCATTTCCGAATCAGCCCGTCAACGGTGGTCGCCTCTTCTTCACTCGCATGTCCATCGGCGATAGCAAGGATAGCGGCCAGAGTCACGGCTACCATTGCAGCTTTGGCCGACGCAGACGGCACGTCCTCCGCTGCCTCTGGTAACGAAAAGAGACGACACAATCCGCGGGCTTTGGTTTGTGCGCTCCCGCAAGTACGTCCGGCTCGCATCCTATGCCAATCTTGTGCAGGTATCTCGCGAGCTCCATCACGCGTGTGGAACCGATCTCCCCAGTACCTCCGAATGCCGTAAAGATCATCTGGCAGGTGGTCGGCAACATAGGCTCGGGCACATCGATGAACGTAAGCTGAACCTTCGAGTCGTTACCGCCAGACCACATGGGTTGATACTCGATGCTGAGCATCGTCTTGTTTGGCTTGAGGATGAGCCCTGACCTACCTCTCTCCATAGAGATAACAGAAGGCGGCCCCAAACACGTTGGGGCAGCGTAAAGGTGCCGTCCGCAGATAAATGGTCAGTTCGGCATAAGCCCAGCGGAGGGCCCACTCTTTGTGTCCACGTTGCCTCCCTGACATAGCCCCTTTGCTTAGTGTGATGTGCGAACAGGATTCTTCGTTGAAGACTGTTGTCCTCTCAGGTAGCCCAAACGGTGTGATTCAAGTCTCCAGCGAGCCGCTTAAAGCTGTGTTGCCCAGTTCTGTTGGTGATGTATGACACGACGGTACCGGCCGCCTCGCTGTGAACCTAGACCACAGTGCCCCGCAAAGGTTTATGATGTCTATCCATGACCGTTCGCGTGAGAGCGGGAATTTTGTTGTGCAGATAGAGGCGACATCCCTGTCAAAGCGAAAGTGATCATCGCCAAATACAGGCCCGATCAGAAGGGACTGCACGAACTTCTCATTTCAACTCATCGGTTGAGGCCTTCGTTCATTTGCAGGGCGGTCTCTGGGGAACGCCATCTCCCTGACCTGTTCTGGCATCTTCTTCGTAGGATTACTCTCCTGTATCGCCCAGCCTCTTGCTTTATAAGAAGCCGAACTCACCTGATTAAGCCAGGTTGTGAGGACGTCACCCTGTTGATTCCAGGGATCTTCGCAGAGTTTATCGAGTGCGGACAGAAGAACAGCCTCATTTGAAGCATGGATCACAGCATCATCGTAGAGGTGATCCTCGAAGTAGTCAGGCGCCTTGCCCAGGATTATGATTCGAGCTTTGGGCCACTGTCCTCTTATGACCTGTACCGACGCACGCAGAGCCAGCGGTCCGAGGAAATCGCTCAGAACGGCGACGTTAAACTGAAACGCACTCCGCATTAAAAAAATGTCTCGTAGGTTATCGGCTTTCGTGACATAGTAGTGCGATTGCTCGAGTTGAGCCGCCCTTTTGGAAAATCCCAAGGCTCCGGGCTCGACCAAGAGGAGTGCTGGATTGGCGATGACGCAGGGAGATGGATGTGTGACATGGCAGGCTCTCTTCTAAAGTCATCCTCCTCTTGGAAGAACCCAGGAACTGTGCCGTTCGGTACACCATTTGTCTGTTCGGCTATTTCATACCTTAAAGGTGTGCTCGATTGCACAGCAAATCTTTACCTGGAAGACAAGACTGGGGAAGCGAAGAGGGGCCATCATGGAAAAAACTAATTCTGTCGTCGCAGTCTATGAAACGCACGAGCAGGCGGAGCGGGCTATCAGAGCTCTCCAAGAGGCCGGCGTGGACATGAAGACTCTTTCCATCGCCGCCAGGTATAACACCGACGAACACGATGTCGGCTACTCCAACGCTGCAATCAGATGAAACATAGAGGAAAGCTGGGCGATTTTCTGAGGCAGTTTCTGGACCTTGCCTTTCAATTCAGCCTATATTGTACCTCTTCTCGTGGCCGGATCGCTCGTCTCCTGGATTGGCGCCGCGCTTAGGGGGCCGCGGTCGTGGAGGGCGTCGGCGTGGTTGTGCGGGACTGGCGATTATCTGTATCCCGCGTAGCAGCATCGTGAAGTACGAGATTGCTCTTACCACCGACAAGTTCCTTCTTATCGTCCATGGCGACCGAACGACGTGGTTCGTGCGGAGAAGATCATTGGTGGAACAATGCACAGCTCCCGTAGGGTTCACGGCGGAAGGGTATTTACCACGACCCACGGCCAACCGGTCTATGCCGCGCACGCTCTATGACAGTCCTTACTAGAACCAGTCTCATAAATACCAAGGCGTCTGATTTGGTGCATTCTGGAGATGCTCTGAGCGGCTCCGCGTGCGGCGATGACTGGACGTTGGGAGTTGACGGAAGAACAGTGGGTGTTGGTCGAGCCGGTGCTTCGTCCGGTTCGTCGCGAGGATAAGCGCGGTCGTCCGTGGCATGAGACGCGTGCGGTGTTGCACGGTGTGCTCTGAGTGCTCGGCACGGGGGCACAGTGGCGCGAACTGCCGGAGAAGTACCCTCCCTTTCAGACGTGTCACCGGCGGTTTCAGCAGTGGATTCGCACCGGCAAGCTCGAAGAGGCGTTGCGTCTGCTGGCGCGGCTGCTCTACCAGCAAGGCAAGCTCAACCTGGAAGAAGCGTTCGTCGATGCCACCTTCGCGAGCGCCAAAAAGGGGGCTTTGCCGTCGGCCCAACCAGGCGCGGCAAGGGCACGAAGATCGTCGCTGTCGCCGCTGGCAACAGTCTTCCTCTCGCCGTTTCTGTCCAAAGCGCTTCACCTGCCGAGTGCAACCTTGTTGAGGAGGTTCTTGCCGGAAGCTTTCTCGATGAACTCCCCGCTCGATTGGTCGGGGACAAGGCTTACCACTCGGACAAGCTCGACCAGCGACTCAAGGATGAATACGGCATTGAGATGATCGCCCCGAACCGCTGTCATCGGGGCAAAACCCAGGACCGGCGCAAACTGCGTCGCTACAAGAAGCGCTGGAAAGTCGAACGGCTCTTCGCCTGGATGCACAACTTCCGCAGGCTCGTCACCCGATGGGAGTTTCACATCGAAAACTTCCTTGGATTTGTCCAACTCGCATGCATCCACATGCTCCTCAGACGTTTATGAGACCACTTCTAGTCTCGAAATCGTGGATTCTCGTAGGCCCCATCTCCACGCCGTGAAGCACGAAGACTTGGCGACCCTGTATCGACAGGAGCCGCATCATCTGCTTTCATATGCAAACTCTCGCCGATGAAGGATCATTCGAGGGTATTTCCATCGCGAAGTTGAAGGATCGGATAGCAGTGGTTACGGGCGGAGCAGTGGAATTAGTCTGGCGATCGCTCAACGTTTTGTGCAGGAAGGCGCGTACGTCTTCATCGCTGGCCGCCGGGAGGCTGAACTCGATCAAGCGGTCGCACTTCTCGGCAAGAATGTCGAGGCGGTGCAGGGCGACGCCACCCGCCTCGCCCTGCTCTGCGAAAAGGTCAGGGTGAGCAAAGGCAAGCTGGACATCCTTGTCGCGAACTCCGGCTTTTCCGAAGCGGCCACGCTGGACGACATCACGGAAGAGCACTTCGATAAATATTCGGCCTCAATGCGCGGGCGACGCTGTTCACCGTGCAGAAGGCGGTACCGCTGATGTCCAGCGGCAGTAGGATCGTGCTGATCGGGTCGATTGCCGGTGCGATCGGCACGCCCGGTTACACCACCTATGGCGCGACCAAGGCGGCGGTGCGATCCTACGCGCGAACCTGGACCAACGAGCTGGCAGGCCGGGAATCCGGGTAAACACGCTAAGCCCCGGACCGATCGATACACCGATGATGGCGGCTGCGCCGGAGCAGGTTCGGGAGACCCTCAGTAAGCTCATCCCTCTCGGCCGCCTGGGGCCCGGAGGAAGTCGCGGCCGCTGCCCTGTTCCTCGCTTCAAATGAAAGCAGCTTCATTGCGGGAGCCGAACTGGCGATCGATGGCGGTATGAGCCAGGTCTGAGTGTGCATCACCAGACGCAAGCCAGGTGTCCTTTGAGATCACACGCAGGATCAATGGCCGTCGGCCTGTTCACAAGTTAGTTCTTCGAAACAGAAGTAGGGAGATAGAAAGATGTCTTACAGAGTTGTCCACTCCCCAACCGGAAGCCTCGCAAACGTTTTTCGTTGTGGGCTGCGCTCGCCTTTTCGGCGGCGCTGCCCTGGTGAGCGGGCCGTCCTGGGCAAGCACACCCTCCTCGGGCGATCTTGTGTTGTCAACGTCCTACCAAGCACCCGACGCCGTAAAAGCCGATGCAAGGTTGCTCATTTACTACATGCCCAGCGTGCAAGGCGACATGACGCAGGCGTCGACGCTCCTTTTCGTTCCGCGGGGCCATCCACCCGCGGGCGGATAGCCGGTCGTTGCCTGGGCTGACGGCTGGACCAGTGATTATGTCTTCCTGACCGCCGCCCTCGTGAGGTCCGCGTACGCTGTAGTTTCTCCCAACTTTGAAGGTTTGGGAGCTATCGCCAGAGTGCCGCTACCGTATTTACGCGCGGCCAGCCTGGCACGATCGCTGGTCGACGGAGTGCGTGCCGCTCGGCAAGCCAACCCTCATCTCAAGCAGATGGATGGCTGTCGGCCATTCGGATGGAGCCATGCGGTGCTTGGGGTTGAAGCCTACGCAGCCGAAGCACCGGCGTTCCTTGCCGCGAACGATCCGTCGGTGGAACCTGGGTTCAACCTGCGATTGCCAACGCTGATCGTCCAAGGCGCAGCGGACACTCTCGTTCCGGAGCCATTCACAGCGACCTTCGCCCATAAATTGATCGCCGCCGGGGACCCCGTCTCATACCGAGAGTACGCCGGTGCGGATCACTTCACGGTAATCAAAGCGGCCACGCCCGACGTGCTTACCTTTCTGGCGAAACGCTTCCAACAACCAAAAGCTTGAAGTTTTACCTCTACGGGAGGGCAACATGTCACATATTTTCTTCGATCGGATCGACCATGTAGCAGCAGGCGTGAAAGATCTCGACGTCGACGTCGCCTGGTGGCGCGACAATTTTGGATTCGTCCGCGAGATCGACTTTGGGATTGCGGAGACCGGGAGCTGTGGCGTGTTCCTCCGCAGCGGAGCCATCCGCATTGAACTTATCGAACCTGCCAACGCTGTCGCTATGCCAGCGGGTCGCCGGGACGTAATGGGGGGCGCGAAGGTGGCTTCCACCACATCGCGCTTCAGGTGGATGACTAAGGGCGCGCTTGGGGAGTTGCAGAGCCGCAGGGTGGAGGTTGTCTATCCTAACCATGGGCCCGTTTGGACCCTATACCATCGTTGCTGATCCATCCGGGAATTGTGTAGAAATCTCCGAAGACGGACATTCGCGATCCAGGCACCCCAGTACGACCATGAAACCTATGCGCAATAGCCGTATTCTTCTTATTCGCGTCCTCAAGGTGTCCGACCGCAGGCAACTTTCGCCTGGAGGAAGCGGAGATGCCCGTTCGGGCGATGAACAAGTTCTTCCTTCAAACTCTTTATCTCTCCCTCGATCCCTACATGCGAGGGCGGATGAGCGACGCCGTGTCCTATGCCCCACCGTTTGCCATCAGCGAACCCATGGGTGGCGCTACGGTGAGCCGAGTTGTGGCGTCCCGGCGCAAGAATCTGGCAGAAGGCGATCTCGTCGTTGGTTATGCCGATTGGCAGAATTTTGCGCTGTCGGATGGTTCCGACCTGAGCAAGCTCGGCCCTGGCGTCGAGCATCCTTCTCTCGCGTTCGGTGTGCTCGGCATGCCGGGCTTCACGGCCTGGCACGGACTCCTTTACATCGGCGAGCCGAAGAGCAGGGAGACGCTCGTCGTCGCCGCAGCGAGTGGCGCGGTAGGCTCCGCAGTCGGTCAAATTGCCAAGATCAAGGGCTGCCGGGTTGTCGGCGTTGCGGACGGCGCGGACAAGTGCCGCTACGTAGTGGATGTTCTGGGCTTCGGCGTTTGTCTTGATCACCGCGATCCCTGCTTCAAGGATCAGCTGGCCGAGGCGGTACCGGGCGGGACAGACATCTATCTTAACAACGTTGGCGGCCCGATTTTCGACCTTGTGCTGGGGCATCTGAACATCTACGCACGTCTTCCGGTCTGTGGAGTGGTCTCAAGCTACAACGATGCGCAAGCGCCCTCCGGGCCAGACCGGCTGCCGCTTCTTGCCGGTTTGCTTATCGTAAAGCGTATCCGCCTACAGGGCTTCATGATTATCGTTCACTATGGTCCTGCGTTCGAGTATTTCAGAACCAGATGAGCGCCTGGGTCTCAAGCGGACAGGCGAAGCACCGCGAAAACATCACGGATGGATTGGAAACTCGCCGGAAGCCTTCATCGACCTCCTGCAGGGCAGGAACTTCGGCAAAGCCATCGTACGCATCGCTGGGGCGTAAGCGAAAGGCGACCCTGTCCGCTGTTCTGCGTTTGAAGAAGGTCCAGATTGGGCGCGAAAGGTCGGGGGCCCGTCGGCGAATCGGTGTACGGCGCATTGATGTTATTGGAGCGGCACAGGTTCCAAAGCCGGCCTTTGCCAAGCCGCCGAAAAGGTAAACGCCTTGGATAAAGTGTAGGCGCCGCCTATGCCGTAGGTCGCATAGCTGGAGTTGCTGAAGCAGTCGGCAAGACGGCGTTAGCTGCAGATGGGTGTGGGCCGACGGACGAGGGGTCGCCAAACACCGGGCTATAAATTGTGCGTATGATGCGGTGAACGCCGTCTTTGCGCGTATTTCCGCGTGATCGTAGATGCTGAACCGGTTGGAGAACAGACCGGCGTGGGCGTGCAGAGTCCATTTGGCGTCTTCGCCGGGTGACCACTCGATTGCATGGCCATGCAACGCTTACAGCCCTGTAGATATTTCATACGTTTGCCGAGCGGACAGAAGCGGTGCTTTGTGCTTCAGTGCCCATTGCCGAAGCTGCTCGACCAAAGGCAGGAGCGACGTCCGAGTTCCGACAATTTGTATTCGACCGCGATTGGCTTCGTGGCAAGAACACTTCGTTCAACCAGTCCATTGTGTGCAAGACGTTGCAGGATTTGGCCTAAAACCTTTTGAGTGATGCCGTCCAGGCTGCGGCGCAAGGCATTGAAACGGACAGGGCCTTCCTTGAGGGAAAGAATAGCGAGCACCGCCCACCGATCTGAAAACTGGTCGAGCAGGATGCGCACAGGGCATATCGTTCTCGCTGTAAACGTCGCATCTCCATGGGTGGTTTCCTCCCGGTACCCAGATTACCTCCTGGTATCCGATAGACACCACCTCCATCCCCTTCCATAATCAGCTTTATGAAGCGTGAGACAACTCTGGATGGCATACAGGTAGATCTCAACTGTATTGAGACGAACGGGATCACTCTGAACGTGGCGACAGCCGGCACCGGTCGACCCGTCTTGTTGCTGCATGGATGGCCGTTCAACTGGTAGTGTGGCATCGCATCCTGCCCGGTCTCGTGCGTCACGGCTTTCGCGTCATTGCACCCGACCTTCGTGGCATTGGCGAGAGCTCACGGCCATCGGACGGGTATGATCTGCACTCTCTGGCCAAGGATTGTGAGGGTTTGTTGCAGGCTCTTGGCACGGATAAGGTGGATGTTGTCGGCTTCGACATCGGCTTGCAGCCGGCCTTAATGCTTGCACTTCGTCATCCGGAGCGAGTGCGTCATCTGGTATTGACAGAGGTCTCTGGTTGGACGCCTCCCGGGTGCGGAAAAGTTCTTGGAGGCCGGACCCCCCATGGTGGTTTGGCTTCCACGCTGCGCCCGGTCTTGCTGAAAGCGTCCTCGTGGGCCATGAGGAAACATACCCCAACTGGTTCTACGAAAACAGCACAGTTCAGAAGCTCAGTGAAGAGTCACGTGCAGAGTATGTCCGCGCTTACACCGGTTCACAAGCTTTGCGCGGAGGCTTCGATCACTATCGAGCTTTCGCCGTAGATGCGCAACAGATTGAAGATGCTTTCATGGAGACGAGACTCCTTCAGCCCACACTGGTGATGGCGGTGGTGTCGTTCGGGATGCCACGTTCCTCCAGCTAGAGCCCTTCGCTGATGATATCCGCTATACGCAGATTGAGAACTGCGGTCATGTGACTCCGCAAGAGCAACCGGCTGCCTTTCTGGAACAACTCCTCACCTTCTTCTCCAATGAATGAGAAGAGAGGTTGACTTCCGTCCGGACTCAAGGTCCGCGCAGTCGATTGGCTCAGGAATTCTGTCCGTGTGCGTTGCCGTCCAGCGGGAAGGGTGAGGCGCATCGATGTTCCTGTGTCCACGCGGCTTGTGGCCACCAACGTTCCTTTGTGAGCGACGGCGATCCACTGCGCGATCGACAACCCCAGACCGTATCCTTCGGCATGGAACTGCGTGCGTTGGGCGCCTTGTAGAAACGGTCGAAGATACGCGGCAGCTCCTCGTCCGGTATGCCTATGCCGGTGTCGACGACCGCGAAAACAGCCCGGCCTCGCTCCGTATCCAGAGTAAATCGCACCGTGCCGCCGGTTGGGGTATAGCGGATCGCGTTTTGTCGATCAGAATCAGCAGCGATCGACGAAGGTGCTGCCTTCCGCAAGAATCATGATGGCGCTCGGAGCCGATCGCACACGTCCAATGCAGGCATCGCTGGGTTGCCAGCGCCTGGTTTCCGGTATTCAATTCCTCACCAGAGCGCGTGCGTCCAGGGGTACCCGTTTACCCTCAGGAAATGCTAAAGATGCGCTTACCTGGGGTCGCATCAGAGAGACGTCAAGCCACGATCGTGGAGGCAGCCGCTTAGCCTGACGTCAGCGCAGTCGCCCTCACGCGCGAATGCCTTATTTTTTATGCGCTGTCAGGCGGGCTATATTTTACCCTGGCGGAACTTGGGGTCCTAACGGGAGGCTACACCGACGACCTCGCGTGTAAAGCGGTTTCCTTCAGCGAGATCGAGCAGGCAGGCTGCCAGATCGTGAAACTGCAGACCCCAGGTGAGGGGAGGGCGAGGTCCGGCCTCGATCCTATATCCCTTGCCGGTGGTTCCTTCGCGCAGATGCGGAGGTCGCACGATGGTCCAGTCCAGGTTGGCAGCGAGGATGAGGTCCTCCGCGGCGCGGGTGTCCAGAAGTTTGTGAGCCATGACGCGCTTGAGAAGAAGAACCAGGGGATTGAGACTCGGGTAGAGCAAAGCGCCGGAAACAATCAGATAGCGCGACTCCAGCGTTCTGCAAGGCGTCGAGCGTGGCTTTGGCGGCATCGCGTACGATCCATGAATTTCCGCCCGGCCGCTGACCCAGGCATGAGATCACCGCGTCCTCCCCTGCAAGGATGGGCGTCAGATCCTCCGTCTTGCAGGGGTCTGCGACCACGACGCGCATGCGGTCTGTCTCTTTGATGGAGGAGGCAGCGCGGACGACTGCCGTGACGCTGTGGCCTCTCTGAAACGCCTGTTCCACAACTTGCCGGGCCGGTGCGACCGGTAGCGCGCACGACGACGAAACGCATGT
Source organism: Acidobacteriaceae bacterium (assembly GCA_965277085.1). GTDB lineage: Bacteria > Acidobacteriota > Terriglobia > Terriglobales > Acidobacteriaceae > Edaphobacter. The sequence continues at coordinate 1,913,958 of OZ255708.1, read as the reverse complement.
GTTTCCTCCTGGTTGTGGTGGGTGAGCTTCTTGTCCTACATCGACTGCGTTAAGGAACGAGGACGACCTTGCCCCGCACGGTGCGGGATTCAGCCAACGCCATGGCCGATCTCACATCGGCGAGAGGAAACTCCGCTGCGACCGGTGGATCGATAGCTCCTGTTCGTAGGAGTCCGAAGAGAGCTTTTAGGTCTCCGTCGATCCGGTTGCGGAACGCCGATGGACGAAGCAGGCGACCCGCCCAGAAGTTGTAGAAGGTGACATGGTGGCCTTGGGGACGCAGCTTCCACAGGAGCAACTGCCCCATGAGGCGGAGGAAGACACTCGCAATGGATGCTTTTTGGCCCAGCGCAGCGGCGTTTCCATACATAATCAGGGATCCGCCGCGGCGAAGCAGACGGTAAGACAACCGGGCGCTTTCGAGCCCGAGGTGATCGAAGGCGGCATGGACCCCGTCTGGAGCCAGGGCGCGGATACGCTCCGCGAGATCGGGTGCGTTGTAGTCGACGGGATCCACTCCCATGGCGCGCAGGACCTCATGATGGCGAGGCGAGGAGGTGCCGATGACTCGGATGCCAAAGTGCCGGCCAAGTTGACAGAGAACGGTGCCAACGCCGCCGTTGGCTCCGTGCACGAGGATCGTCTGGCCCGCTCTCGCCTTGGCTTCACGGAACAATATCTGCCACGCTGTGACCCCGTTGAGCAGGACGGTCTCCGCCTGCACGGCGGTGACGCCATCGGGAACGGCGACGAGATTTTGAGCCGGGACCAGCAGGTGACTTGCCCAGCCGCCGATCTTGGTTACTGAGGCCACGCGGGTTCCGATGCGGTTTTGCGATATTCCTTGAGCTACGGCAACAATCCTTCCCACGAAGTCGTAGCCGGGCACGAAAGGAAATGTGGGTTGAGCTGGGTATTGACCCTTGCGCATGGCCTGTTCGGCGAAGGAGATGCCGGTGGCCTCCATTTGTACCAGAGCTTCTCCGGCACGCGGTGCCGGGAGGGCGCGTTCGCGGGTCTCGAGCCCGGAGGACTCCACGATCCCTGGCAGGACAACCTCGGTGGCAGTAACGAAGGTGGGGAAGGTACGTGTGTTCGAGTTCATGGTTGGTGGTCCTTTCGTGTAGCTTAGTGTGTGAATGATTACTCACTGTAGGAAATGACCATTACACGTGCCGGATCCCGGTGGTCAGGACCCGGGCCCAGGAGCTCTTGTTCACATCCAGACCGAGGGTTGTGATGAGGTGGCAGAGTTGGCCGTACGCCATAAACCTTTGCACCAAGTCGTCCGAGGCGTTGGATCTCGCTTTCACAAAGCGGACGGTGGAGGCGAGGCCGCGGCGGAAGGCTTTTGCGATCTCCGGGGTACCCGCGGCGGATTGCGCATGGATCTGCAGGAGAAGCAGCTTGCGGTCGGCGATCAAAGCCGCGTAAGCCCCTGCCATGGCGGATAAAATGGATTCTGGCGCTTGGTCTGCACTCTCATCCGCACCCTTCGCCAGAGTTGCAAGGATCACTTCAAAACACCGCTCCAAGGCGGCTACGAAGAGTTCCTGTTTGCTGGGAAACAGTTTGAAGACGTAGGCCGTTGAGATGTTTGCTCGTGTGGCGACCTCGGTGACTGGCGTTCCCAGATATCCGTTGGCGGCGAAGACGGTCATCGCGCTCAGGATGACAGCCTCACGTCGGTCTTTGGATGTGGACAGTACAGGCTTCCGCGCCGTCATATGAGTGACTGTACACTCACTCACGGTGCGCCGCAAGTCCCTTTGCCGGAGCAATTAAGGACGGAAGTTTTCCTCACCACGAGGCCTGCCCTAGATGCCCAGTCTACTTCTCCGCCTCCGGCCGCAGCTTTCTTCAACTTCTTCATACCCGCCTGAAAGCTCCCTCCATCCGGTCCGCTGCTTGGCGGCATCTTACAACTCGTTTTGCCGGCAAGAACAAAAACATATCAGCCTGGGCGTTTGCTCCGCTCTAGCAAATCGCGCAGGTATTCCTTCCAGAGTGTGGGCTGCGACAGTGTCTGGTGTCCTTGCGTTGTATCCGTGGCCAGCAGGAGCACCGCCCGGCCCTTACCTACCTGCGCGATCATGTTGTTCATCACACCGAGTTCCGACGGGTTGATCGCATCGTCGGCGAAATTGACAGCGAGCAGCGGAGCGCGGATGCGGCCAAGATGCGGTACGGGATCGTAATCCCGCGATGCTTCGAACTCGCAGATGACGTCGAGCAGGCTTTCGCGTGCGAGCGCTTCTTCCGCGACGGATTGGATGTAGGCATCGGCTTGCTCGGGGCTGCCCAGACTCTCCGCCAATCGCGCAGAACTGCCGGCCATCATCTGGAACAGCACCCAGGCCAAACCCAAGCCGCGCGGCGGTGATCCGGGCTGATCGGGTTCATCGAGCCGGGCAACCTGCAGGAGCAGTCGGTGCCAAAGGCAGATTGCGCCCGGTAACGCGCTCCGGAAGGCTCGCGATGGGCATCAGCGCGTCCATTATGTCCGGATAGCGTTCGCCCCACATCCAGGTTTGCATCCCGCCCATGCTGGTGCCCATTACAAGGGGGAGCCGCGACAGCCCGAGACCTTCCGTGATCACCTGATGCTGCGCCTGCACCATGTCCGCGTAGCTGTAGTGGGGAAGGCTTGTCCCATGCCGTCGCTCGGTTTGCTCGACTCCCATGCTTAATCGCATCGGGGAGGATGATCAAGTGCTCACCGGCGTCGAGCGGTTCGCCGGCGTCGAACAAGGCGTCGCCAAAGGCTGGCTGAAGAAATTACCGTCCGCTGCCGACTGTGCCGTGCAGGAGCAGCACCGCGTTGCCCTTATCTTGCGCCAGACTACCGAGCGTCTGGTAGGCAAGCCGCAGGTCCAAACGCCCGCTATCTGCAAAAACGAAGCCCTTTGCCGAGAATGAGCCTTCGTTCAACGTTTGCTGCCAGTTCACGATGAGCCTCACAGAAGGGGGGGTTTGGGAGCAACGGCGCGCAAAGAGCGGAGCCTTCATGGCCCTAGAAGAAGGAGAGGGTTTCGGCGCCGACGCCAGCACGAACAGTGCGCAGTATCTCCGCGCGTTCCAAGTCGCGGACGGCAAGCGTGCCGTCGATCTCGTCGGCAATCAGCACCGTCGGCCATCTTGGTGAAAGGCCATGTCCATGGGCCCCTCGCCAAGGTCCAGCACCCGTTGCCTCTTAAGCCCGCTATCGAAAATAGTCGCAAGCGACTCGTCTACGCTGGTGACGACCAGATATTTGCTGTGGGGGCTGTAGCGCGCGACCTGCGCGGCCTTCTCGTGCCCTTCAAGCTCGATCGTGGACACCACCTTATCCGTCGTGGTGTCCACCGCCATGATTTGCGGCTTCTGCCCGTCCACGAGAACAATCGTTTTACCGTCCGGCTATAGGCCGATCCCGCTTCCCGGCTTCGATGATGACCAAACAGTTCCTTTTGGTTGGTTTGTGTCTCCGTCTCGAGCGACCTGGGAGAGCGCAGCGGACTTGGCGAGCATTGCAAAGTGAGGAGCGAGATTATGAATTGCATAGCCAAAAGGCTTCAGTTGAGTTGGGTCGGTTCATGCGGCAGGTGTTGAGAAGGCGGTAGAGAGTGGCGGGGTGAACGCTGAAGGTGCGTGCGACTTCGCGAACGCGTTCCCCTCCTTGAGTAGTCTTTCTGCATACTTTCTCTGGTCATCATTCATCTTTTTGGGCCGTCCGAAGCGAACTCCGCGCTTGTGCGCGTCGGCATGGTCGCTCCGGTACGCTCCCGGATCAGATCGCGTTCGAACTTGGCGATTCCGGCAAAACTGGTCATGATCATCTTGCCGGGGTGCGTGGTCGTGTCGGCCCAGGGTTCAGAGATGGATTGAAATCGGGCACCGGCCTGGTTGATGGCTTCGACGATCTCGAGGAGGTTGCGGGTGGAACGGGCCAGGCGACCCAGCTTCCAGCACTCTTGCTACTGTGTGGTGAGCGATTGCGCTGGAACACACCTTTTTGGGTGACGCATCGCCCCAAGGCCATTTGCACATGGTTGTAGAAGCTCCGCCCCGCGACACCCTGTTCCTGCCCAATTCGCCCCTGCTCACGGCCTAGTGCGCCCTGCTCAGCTCCGACTCTCCCCTGCTCAGCTCCGGTGCGCCGCATCTCCTCGGTTCCGGTTGCCTCCTTCATCTGTCTACCGATCAACGCCTGCTGCCGACCAAGAAGTCCTTGCTTTGCTCCCAAGGGGGCTTGTTGTTTGCCAAGCATCTTGGAATGTGGAACTTTGCGGCTTCTTCAATCTCAGAGGGCTCCTGAAGGAGCATGAGCGGTCCTCCATTCGAGAACACAATGTAGCTGCCTGGATGAGCAGGGGCATAGGCGCGCAGGGCCACGCTTTGCTTCCAGTCACCCTCAACTGTAAGAAGTTTTGAGCGAACAACGAGTGCAAACGAATAGCCGGTGGACCATTCTCTTTCACGTTTCCCGAAGATCCCGTCGACGTTTGGGTTTGAGCAATCAACGGACTGCACAGCAGAGCGAGACTCAACAGATATATGGACATAACTTCCCTTGGACTACTTTGTTAGAAGCTGAGGCGACCGCCGAACTCGATACGTCTACCGAAATCGGCAGTTGTCGGCTGAGTAAACTGCGGAGTGCCGGCAATTCCGTCCACGGCGGTGTAGTTCGCATGATTTAAGAGATTGGCTGACCGCGCATCGAAGCGGAGAGTCTGCTGGTGGAGCACTGAACCGCGCTTTTCCTTGGGACTGAACGACCGGTTCAACGAAAGATCGAGGTGGACTGTGGCCGGCATCGTCGCTATGTTTCGTTGGAGATTGCCGTTAACTTCGTTTGTGGAAAGTAGCCCAAAGCGTGTTGCGTAGACGCCTGACCCGGAGGTCGTGGTCAAGGAGGGCCGATCGTTGAATACGCCGTCACCGCTGTTATCGAATCCGGTCGTTACGTCATAGGGTCCACCGCTAGACACGGAAAAGTTCGTGGTGCTGCCGATTTTCAAAGGCAACGAGTAGATGATCACTGCGAAGAGACTGTGCGTCGGAGATCCCGTTGGCCGGGCCCAGTCACGGCTCTTCTCGTAGGTGCTCTGGGGAAAGATATTGGGGTTCTCGGCGTTCGTACGGAAGCCGTTATACAGGTAGCCGGAGATGAGGCTGAATCGCTGCGCGAAGTGGTTGACGCCGAGAAAGGCGAACGGACCAGCGAATCTCCCGGTTCTGCCGTACTCGAAAAGGTTGAGGTTGGGGTGAGGGGACGTGGTCTGGCAGCAGGATTGCTCGAAGCCGTTAAGAGCAGGGGAGCGTTGGCATTAAAGGACCTAAGGACACCCCCAGGAAGCGGTGTAGTAGATATTGGCGTTCACGGACCAGCTTTTGAAAAAGGTATGCTCCACGCTCAGCTGTGATTGCGAAGAAGGCGTAATGCCGATTCCATCCGCGAACCTCCGCTGTCGTTCAATGGGCGGCGTGCTGGCTGCGGACCCTAGCGGGTTGTTGTACGCAGGCGAGTAAAGGGTGAGACTTCGCTGTCGCTGTCCATCCAGACGCACTGTCTCAAGGCTGATGGGTGAAGCGATCGGAGCATAGAAGAGCCCCGTGCGAGCGTGCAGCACCCACAGACGTTTCTTGCCCAGGGGGTATGTCAGACCCGTCCGGGGCGCAAAACCGTTGAGTACGGCCGGTGCCGTCTGCGCAAAATAGCGATGTCCGGCCGAGACCGAGATCCGAGCGCGAACCTTCCAGTCGTCTTGTGCGTAAGCAGCAATCGTCCACTGTTCTAGCGGGACGTTCGCCGTGCCGGATGTTTGTGAGTAGGTGGTCGGAGTCCCACCAGGTAATCCGGCGAGGGCTCGGCGATACTGCTCCAGGCCAGTGATGTTGATGGTGTTTCCAGAACCGTCTAGCGCTGGAGCGGAGCCTCCGCCAAAAGTGAACGCACCATTGAAGGTGTCTGGATCGATGTCGTTGATGAACGCACCTAACATCTGAACTCCTGTTCTAATCGTGTGCTTCTTCAGCGACAGGTACACCTCATCGTCAAATTCGAGATCACGTTCGGCATCATGTAGTCGACCGATGGTCGACCCACCGCCAATGAAGGCTCCGGCCACTGTTACCTGTGCTGCGGTTGAATTAGGCGTTTGCTCCGTTGTCTTCCAGCTCAGCCCCAATCGGACCGAATGCAAGAGGACCTTCGTGAGAAATGTCGTATTGACGGCCCGAAGGTCGTACTCTGACACGCGGGCGAAGGTGCCGGCCTCCTCCAACACGAGCCCCCCACACCTTTGTTTTCTGTGCTGTTGTTGTTCGCCGCAAACGAGACGGTCAGTGTGTCTTGGAGCCTAGCTGCCAGCCTGTACGAGCGTTGGCCAACCACAGTCGTTGAGGGGTGGTTATTATTTGATTGAAGAGGATAGGCGCCCCCGGCACTAGACACAACGGAAGCGTTTACCACGGCATTCTCGTCGATGCTGCGATGATCGAGGTCCAGAGCGAAATCGGCTTTTCTATGTGCCAGCAATGGGCCATTCAACTCAAACCCCTCCCGCTGCTTGTCGGCAGGGGTTCCACTCACGCTAAATGGGTCGCTGGCGTTCCAGACGTGCGATCCCAGTGCGCCAAAGATTGCACCGTGGAACTTGTCCTGACCTGGCTTTGTAAACACCTCGGTCCGCCCACCTGCGTAAGGTGGGTACTCGTATTCCGCAGAGAACAGGTCTGGGCTGATGCGAACTTCCTGAATCGCCGACTTTGGCGGTAGGTTTGAGGTACTCTGGAATCCGTCGACCGTGATGAGGGCCGAACCTGGTATGCCGCCCGAAGCTGCCGCTAGGCTTGAAGCTGCCGCTGAAGATCGTCCGGATCTTCAGCAAGTCCATCAAGCTGCTTCGCGGTTAGGACGTTCGAACCTCCCGACTTGGCTGCAATGTCTTCCCCATCGACCTCCAGGCTCTGCGTTACGGATGCAATTTGGAGTCTTGTCGTGAGCGTGGTGATCCCATTGCTTTGTACAGGCAAGCCCACAGTCTCTTTACTTTGAAATCCAGGTGAGACTACCTGAACCCGGTATAAATTGGGCGCGAGGCAAAATAGGGTCCATCGTCCATCGGCTTCCGAGGATGTACTTCGGACTTTTCCTTGTAATCCGACCGCCGCAACGCTGGCGCCTCGAACAATGGTGCCTGTGGCGTCGAAGACGATACCCGAAGAGTTCCTGTATCAGGACAACTCTGCGCTGCCAGTGCAGGAACAAAGAGACACAAAAGAGAGAGGTATGGAAGAAAGCGGCGCATAGTTGACCTGCACCGAAATTAGGTGACCCCGCTCCTCGTTCAAGAACTTTTCTGTGAGCGAGCCAAACCTGTCGCCGAGGCCTAAAGACACAGCTTCTTTAGCTGCGCCAGACCTGACCTGCTCGCCGGAACGGTCAGCCCACCCTGCATAGAGACGTTTGCTACACGGCCGGCAGCTTCGATACGAACGACCTTCGCTATGTTGATCAATGCAGAGCGGTGGACACGTCGAAAGTGTTCGGGGCTCAAACGATTCTCGAACTCTCGCAACGGGAGGTGGATGAAATGACTTTCATCTTCCATTTGGACCCTGCAGTAGTCGCCCTCGGCCAGGATAGCGATGATGCTTTCAACGTCGACGGGAACGGTGATGCCTCGTTGTTTCACGAAGAAGCGCCGGATAACCCCTTCGCTCTCTGTGGTATCCAATCTATCCGCCAGAGCCGTTGCTCCTTCGGAAAGCCCGCTGCGTTCCTGGAAGCGGCTGAGAGCGAGTGCGACACGTTCCCTATCGAAAGGTTCGAGCAAATAGTCGAAGTCTCCCCACTCGAAAGCCGACACCGCGTACTCGTTGTGCGCCGTTGTGAAAATGACAGCCGGATTGTATTCAATGGAACGCAGCACATCGAATCCCAAGAGGAGCGGAAGTTGAATATCCAAGAACACAAGGTCCGGCTTGAACCTGCCGATCATGTTCACCGCCGTGGGTCCGTCTCTGGCTTCACCGACAAGGTCGAGTTCGCTGGCAGACGCAAGACAGGCCCGAAGCCGCGCATGAAGCGTGTGCGTTTAGGCATACCCTATTCCGGCTCGAAACTTCTAAGTTCCGTGTTCCCGATGTGTGATTGTCTGGAGCTTTTCTGAATTTGGCCATGCAATCATAAGCAGGAACGCCGATTCTTCCAGCGCCTCGACTTCGTGTTTAATTGAAGCGCCCAGCGCTGCCAGACCGTGTGCCTGGAGAGTATGCGTCTCTCCTTGCGAGGTAAAGCGGATCGACCCATTCAGAACCTGTATGGAGATCGTGCCGTCAGCATGATGCTCCTTGAGGAAGGAACCCTTCTCCATCGAGATCAGGACTATTCGGAAATCCGGTTTCTTGAACAGCACTCTGGCAGTGTGGCCCGCCTGCCAAGGCTTGGTCTGCTCGGAGGTGAGCACCTCTTGGCTAAGATCGAGTTGTGCATAGTCCTTGAGCATCGTTCCATCATCTGCAAAGCCTTCGGTTGTCATAGATTCCTCACTGCTGGTTGGTGTTTTCTAAGCGTTGACTCGAAGCGAGAACACGCTTCATGTTCATAGCGATCAGATTTGCCCTTTGGGAGACAACTTCAGCCTGTGGGGCGGACAACACTTCCTTTGCCGTTTCTGTGAACAGTGTCAGCCAAAGGTCAAAATGTCTTTCTTCAATCGGCAAGCGAAAGTGCGCCAGGAGCGGATTGCCTTTGTACCGTCCCGTGGTCAAAAGAACGCTTGACCAGAAGTCCTTGAGGAGCGCCGAATGAGCACTCCAGTTCTGCACGGCGTCGTTGAAGACTGGGCCGATCTCGGGGTCCACACGCACCTTTGCGTAAAAGCTGTCCACAAGAAGCGCGATCTGCTTCTCGGTGATTGGAGTCGTTGCGTTCAAGGATGACCCCCGACAACTGGTGTCTGGCTCTTCCATACGGGGTACGGCAATCCCGCGAGCCGATTGATGACGAATGCCTGTAGGGCCAGCAGCCCGACGGCGATTTCGATGACCGGTAAATAGCCAGGTTTCGCGAGAATCCCGAGTGAAACGATCATGGTGGTGGCCCCTGCAGGCGGATGATTAACGCGGAGGAGGACCATGATCGCGCCGGTAAGCGAAAGAGCCAGGGCAGACGCCAAGATGCGCGGCCAATACACTTCACCGCTAAAACCTTCCGGAAAAGGATGCATCCCCGTGACCTTGTAGGCAGCAAAGCCACAAATCAGTCCAATGGCGTGGCCGAACAAGGCGTTGCGCGGGCTGGCGGATTCAGCGAGCGGGGTAAAGAAGAAAAGGTAAGCCGTTGGACCAAGCGAGGGAAACACAAAGGGGCTGTGAGTCAGCAACGCCAGCAGCGTCAGCAGGGCGATTGTAACGAAGCTATTGAGTGCCACGTACGCCGCCCAGACAGACTTCGCCGGGAGGTGCGCCAGCAGCCAACCGAGGCGAAGCCGTTCGATCAGCGAGAAGACGTGGGCTGCGCTATGGTTTGGTGAAGGGGTTGAATTCGGCTTTTTCATTTGAGCTATATGTTCGGGAGCAGATCAAAGTATTCGTCGTCTTCGTTGATCCCGCCCTCCCCTTCGCCCAGGGTCTTTTCCGAGGTGACGAACTCGATGCGCTCAATCCACTTCACCATTTTGTAGCCAAGCTGATTTTCCACCCGAAGACGCACCGGCGCACCATATTCCGGGGGCAATGGCGCACCATTCATGGAGAGCGCCAGCAGGCACTCTGGCATGAGAGCATTTAAGATGCTCTGTGTGTCGTAGTAGAGATCCCCATAGAGTGACCCACCAAAGGAATAGAAAGCGACGACGTTAGCGGACGGCAATGGCTTGACGTGTTCGATGAGCTTGCGCATGGAGACGCCGCCCCATTGCGCGATGCCGGACCAACCCTGAATGCAATGATGCATCGTGATGTTCTCTTCGATTCCCAAGCTGCGAAGGTCATCCAAGGAGAGCTCGACCGGATTCTCAATCAGGCCGGAGACCTTAAGCTTGTAGCTCTTGAAGCCCTCCGCGGCGAGCTGCTTCCAATCCTCCCGCACCGGCATCTTTCCGTTCGGCCAGAAGTGGGGAGAGATGTCCTTGGCCGTGTAGTGCTCACGCGGAATGAGTCGGTCTAGCGTGAGCAGCATGATGGGGTGCGTGACGGCCTTCTGTGCGTGCTGAAGTCCACGGGGAAAGAACCAGGAAATGTAGTGCGCGCCAATCCACGACAGCAGCACAACAGCAATCCCGATGAACCCCAGGATCATGCCGGACGATCCAAGATCGTCGGTTCCAAGGACGATGTGGTTCATGTTGCGCTGAAAGCCTGTCAAAGCAACAAGCGCAACATGGACCACGATAAAGCCGATGAACCCGACCAGAACGAGGAAATGGATTGAGCGGGCTCCCTGTCGCCCTCCAAAGATCTTCGTATAGAGCGGAAAACGGTTCACAAGTGCCGGCGACATCGCCATGCCGGTAAGGATTGCCAAAGGAGCCATCACAAAGACAGTCCCAAAATATGCGAGTTGCTGTAAGGCGTTGTAGCCATAGAATCCGTTGGGCTCAGGCGGAAAGTGAAAGTTGGCATAAAGAACGAAGGTGTTCCAGGCCTGCACGAAAACACCTGGCGAAGTGGGCACAAGTCGCTCCCATTGATTGCTCGTCAGTAGACCGATCACGAAGAAAATGCCCGTGAGCACAAAACCGTACACCGTGATGAAGTGCCATGAGCGCGCGATTCCCACTGTGTGGCGATAGCCGGGGGTAGAGACGAGCGGGGAGAGATAGCGAGCGTCGTCCTTCGCCGTCCAGATGCGGTCCTTCGGCACTTGTAACGGAGTGAAGCGCATCCATTCCGTTCCTGGTGTACAGTGATCGTTCCAATAGAGCCGAGGATGATCCATAAGGATCGAAAGACCGCTGCGGATCAGCATAAAAAGGAAGAAGAGGTTAGAAAAGTGGCTCCATCGAATCCAGAAGGGAAAGCCGTGAGGACCGCTGGGAGTTCCTTCGGCGGACGCTGACGATGGAGCGATATACGGCAGACCAAAGATGGCATGTTGCAACCAGGCCAGCACGATGGGACTCAACACCGCCACGGAGATAAGCAGAAGCGTGCGGGTGCTGATCCAGATGCGGAAGCGCCGATCTTCTGGATAATGCACCGCCTTATGCGCGGCATCGAAAGCAATCATTGAGCGAACCGTCTGTGCGGGCTAAGAGGTGCAGGAAAAGGCTTGAGCCTGACCTGTCCGAGTATAGGCTTTATCGCTTTCCAAAGTTAATCGATACGGACGAGCATCTTAATTCGAGGTGAAAGGCCTAAACTTCGACATGGATGAAGAGTGCTTGATCGTCGGCGCAGGGCCTACTGGACTTGCCCTCGCCATAGAACTCCGGAGATTTAGTCTGCCAGTTCGCTTGATAGATAAGGCCGAACATCCGGCGCAGTGGTCTCAGGCAGTAGTCGTTCAGGCCCGAACGTTGGAACAATTTGATCGCTATGGAATCGCTGATCAGGCGGCGGTTCAGGGAAGGAAAATAGCGAAGGCACAAATCTGGAACGACGCGAAGCAGCTTGCCTCTCTTGATTTCGGGTTGATTCCCAGCCGCTTCCCTTACCTACTCTTCCTTCCTCAGAGCGAAACGGAAGAATTGCTGACGGCTAAATTGCGGTTACTGGGAGTCGAGATCGAACGAGAAGTGGAACTGATCAGCTTCAAAAACACTATCAATGGCGATCGGGTCCGAGCCACACTGCGGCATCCAGATGGCCGGGAGGAACGAGGGAGCTTTCGTTGGATGGCGGGGTGCGACGGAGCCCATAGTACTGTTCGCTCCGGGATGGATGTGGCTTTCGAAGGCTCCACATCAAGCCTGAACTTCCAATTGGGTGACCTTCGTCTTAGAGGACAGGACGTTCCCGGCGATGAGCTCCAGGTCCATTTGCATCGGGGCGGGGACGTGGTGGCAATGGGTCGGTTGCGTGACGGTTTCTGCCGGGTTGTACTGGCTTTGCACGGGCAACAGACGTCCGATCAGCGGCGTGTGCCTGACCTCCAAGACTTCAACAAAGCATTCAAACAGAGCGATCTAGATATCGTTGCCGAATCCGCGATATGGATGGCACCCTTCTCGGTCAATCAGAGGAAAGCCGCACAATATCGCCAAGGAAGCGTGTTCCTCGTGGGGGATGCTGCTCATATCCATTCCCCTGTCGGTGGCCAGGGAATGAACACCGGCGTTCAGGATGCGGCGAACTTGGCGTGGAAGCTTGCCGCCGTGGCCAAAGGCGCAAATGAACGGTTGTTGGATAGCTATAACGAGGAGCGCGGTAAGGTTGGAGAGGAACTGCTGCGGGGCACCGCGCGTGGTCTGAGGCTTGCGACCGCTTCGAACCTTCTCCTTGGGCGGATGCGCGATTTTGTCATCCATCGTGCGACTGAGTTTCAGATGATTCAGACCGCGATGGTACGTACCATTTCTGAGGTTTCGATTAGCTACCGTGGATCTTCTATAGTGCGCACGCAGGGGGTCTATGGAACACTCCGTGCTGGAGACCGAATGCCGGATGCAGTGTGTAAGGAAACAGGCCACACGTTGTTGGCAGCTTTGCGCGAAGCGAAGCACCTGCTGATCACAGTCGATTATTCCTTTCCGGAAATCACGAAAGATTTGAGGCAAGTAGCCGCTGTGGCACTCAACTCCCATGTGCACCAATGGACACCATCTATCGAACGGCTCTTGGGCACCGGCCCTGGAATTTACTTGGTTCGCCCGGACGGTTATATCGGTTTCGCCGGTAGGAGCACCGAGGCTCTACGGAAGTATGCCCATGAGGTCGGCTTGCTCTGAAGCTGGGTCAGGATAGAAGACATGATGTCCGTTCACTTGGGCGAAAGGGGTCATCCGATGTGACTTGCGCGATGATCTCCCATCGGGTGAGACAAAGACATCGTCGACAGCCCCACCCTGAGTGAGGACTGCATCGGCGATGAGTGATCGATGGCAGCGCCATGGAACGGCTTCTGCGCACATAATCGCCACCGCGCCCAGGTCTGGCAGCCCCATGAGCCAGTCGATCTGCTTTGCAAAGGTCGGCGTTTGCATGTAGTCCGCATATCCCCGGAAGCTTTCATTTCGCCAGCCTGTATTGATGCTGTCCTTTAGCGCCGGACGCCTGCCGCCAAGTTCCTCGCACCACACGCCACTGATGCCTTGCATATTGAGAGACGCGAAAAGCTGATCCTGTCCGTATTGTGGATATTTACGTGATCCTGGATACCGGCGCACATCTATAAGGAGTCTGCAGTCGTTCTCTGCCAGGGCGCGGAGAAAGGAGGCGATCGGAAGAGTCGAGTGCCCGATGGTCATCATGAGCTTATTTCTGCCTCTTTTGGGCTCCGGATGGACGTAGAACCGATCAGCTAAAGCTGTACTGCTGAACTCGAGTCACAAAATCTAAAGGGATTTCGGCAAACAAGCAATCACGCTTTACTGGGGTCACTACTCCAAACGTCGGAATCTTACGCTAACGCCTTCTGAGTGATAGAAAAGCACTGCACGGAGCATTGATTACCCACCGGAAACGCGGATGACGTCCGTGTTTATCGAAACTAGTCCTTAGGGATCACTCAAATATCCTGCTTGGGCGGAGGAGTTCTGAAGAGCCGAAGACGCTCGCTTTCTCGTTGCATCGACCGTCCTCTCCCGTGAAGCAGATCCTTGAGAGAGAGCTCACCGCATACCCGCTTCGTGCTTCGATCTAGGATGGGCAGGGTTTCCAATCCTTCCGTTGCCATAATCTCTGCGGCTCCGCGCGTGGTTTCGTCGGCAAAGGCATAAAACGACGGGTGTGTTTGCGTAGGTCCGTCTTCGTGTGGAGCCGACATAACATCGCGAACGAGGACGAGTTCAAGCGGATCGACCCCGTACTCACGGGTCAGGTGGTAGCCTCGCCGGCTCAGTTTCTCGGTCAGAATTGAACGAGGCATGACGAGCGATGTGATGAGATACGACGCGATGCAGGCCGCTGTCAGTGGAAGCAGTGCGGGCAAACAATGGGTAACTTCCAGACTGAACAGAATTGCCGTCAAGGGAACGCCCAGCGACCCCGCAAGCATGGATCCCATCCCGATCAAAGCCCAGAATGCTTGCGCTTCGGCCGGAGCATGCGCCAGGTGTCCCGCCAGTGCACCCACAGCACCACCGATCATGAGCAGCGGCGCAAGCACTCCGCCAGAGGTTCCGGAGCCCAGCGAAAAAGCCCACATGAGCGACTTTGCGAGCAAGATTCCTACGATGAGACCCATTGGAGCGTTGCCGCGCAGCAACTCCGCGATATTGTCGTAGCCGACTCCGAGACCACGTGGGAAGAACAAGCCACCCACCCCAATCCCAATGCCGCCCAGCGCTGGCCACCACATCCAGTGAAGATGCAAATGCTCGAATAGATCCTCGAAGGCATACATCATGCGGCTCATTCCTACCGCGACCAGGCCGAGGAGAGCACCTAAAATGGATGCCCCAATGGTCCAGGAAACACGATGCGTTTCCGCCAGAGGTGGCATCTGAAACAGCGGCCCCGCTCCGAGCCAATAGACGCGGAGAAGGGCTGCGGTAGCACTTGCGATCGCTACGGGAACGATACTGCGGGGCCTCCACTCGAAAAGCAAAAGCTCGACGGCGAGAAGAATTGCCGCCACCGGCGTCGCGAAGGTTGCCGACATACCCGCCGCTGCCCCCGCTACAAGCAGTGTGGTTCTCTCTGCATCAGTCACATGCATCCATTGTCCGATGAGCGAGCCCAGGGCTCCGCCGGTCATGATAATCGGACCTTCCGCTCCAAACGGGCCACCGGAACCAATCGCAATCGCTGCGGATATGGGTTTGAGAACAGCGATCTTCGGATCGACTTTGGCCCGATGAAGAAGAATCGCTTCGATCGCTTCAGGGATACCGTGCCCGCGTATTTTGTCGGAGCCAAAACGCGCCATCAAGCCAACCAGCAGGCCTCCCACGACCGGCACCGCAACCATCCAATGCCCCAGAGGACTCCCCGCCGGGGAAACTGCCATGGTGCTGAAGCGATGGTAGTAAAAGATGTTCGTGGAAAGCGCGATACAGCGTAGGAGAAGAACTGCCAGGAAAGTAGCGCAGATACCAATGCCGATGGAGACGACAGAGAGCAGCCACACTCTTTTATCCACAGTAAAATCCCTAAGCATCGATGGTTCTGACTTCATGCGTGCCTCTCCTCAATCGAGCGGTGTGCAAACTGCAGCGCGGTCATTTTAAATTGCCAATCCGTGTAAGTGCCTCAATTAGACTAGGGGCTAGCTCACGCAACTGCCGAGCATGGGGTTCGGAAAGATGACGGAGTGCCTCTCGGCCTTGAGCTGTGAGTTCCAACACCACGCATCTACGATCAGTGAGGTCGTGGGTTCTGCGAACGAGACCCGTTAACTCGCACCGCTTGCTCAGTTCGACGACAGTGTGGTGTCGAAGACCCAAGACATTGGCGATGTGGGAGATCGTAACCAGAGTGCCGTCAGGAGCGCCTGCGATCTGCAGCAAAAGCTGATGGTGTTGCGGCTGCAGGCCTGCAGCCGTCGCGGCTTGCTCGCTGAATTGCAGAAAGCGGCGAATTTCATATCTAAATTGAGCCAGCAGCTGAATTTCGTTGGGTTTTTTGGACATTGCTTCGTCTCTTAGACGTGCCGGCTGGCAGCTCAGCCCGAAGAACACCTTCATCGCCAGCTACACCGGCTCCGTCTCCAGCCTCCGGAACCTCGGCGTCGGCGGCGTCACTCTCGCCGAAGCGCCCACTACGCGGAAGTCTACGACAACACCCTCCGCCTCTCCAACATCACCACCGCCAGTGCCCACCTCATGCACGAGGCCCGCCTTAGCCTTCGCTGGTTCGGAGAGCAAGACAACCCCGCTTCCACCGCGCCGCAGCTCCAGGTGGCCGGTGCCTTCACCGGTGGCGGAGCCCCCTCCGGCAACCTACACTACCACCGCTTCCGCCTCGAAGCCGACGACGACTTCATTCTAACCACCGCTCACCACACCCTCAAGGCGGGCACACAGTTCTTCTTCAACAACGATCATCGCTACCTGCCGAACAACTTCAACGGCAATTACACCTTTGGCGGTGGTCCCGCGCCCGTCCTCGACGCCAACAATCAGCCCGTACCCGGCCAGACCGCCACCATCTCCGGTCTGGAGCAGTACCGCCGCGCCCAGCTCCACCTCCCGGGCGGCACGCCAACCGCCTTTTCCATCGTCACCGGCAATCCCGAGATCGACTTCCTCCAGGTCAACGACGCCCTCTTCCTTCAAGACGACTGGAAGCTACCCCATCATCTCCAGATCTCCTTCGGTCTCCGCTACTTCCTCCAGACCCAGCCGCTCCTTACCGACGCCGCAACACCTCGCTTGAGTCTTCAGTGGTCCCCCGGCAAAGACGCCAAGTGGGATTTCCATGCTCACGCCGGTCTGTTCGCGGGCATCCTTATCCCCAACGACTACGCCCAGGGTCGTCAGCGCGGACGGCATCCAGCGCATCTCCTCCACCGTCTACAACCCCACATTCGGCGCGCCCTTCTCCCCCGGGGCCACTCCCATCCTCAACCAGCGCCAATTCGCACCTCACATTTCCGCCCCTCTCTACAGCACCTACAATTTGGGCGGCAGCCGGAAGCTACCTTTCGGTTTCACCCTCGCAGCCGATCTCGGCTCCGGACGGACTTGGAACCAGTTCCGCTCCAACAACGTCAATGCACCCCTTACCAGCTCGCCCACCGGCCCCCGTCCGCTTGCTCCCAACGTCAACATCCTTCAAGTTCAAAACAGCGGCCAGGGCCACATCGACTTCGAATACATTGGGATCGAGAACCATGCCCTCAAGCGCCTCCAGTTCTTCGCCGGTACCGTCCACATCTCCCAGATCGACGACTTCGACGACAACACCTTCTTTACACCGCAAGCTTCCCGTTCGGATGCGGGCGAGTTCGCCCGACGCGGCGATGAGGGCGCCTGGCAAGCCTTGGGGAACTTCTCTCTCCAACTTCCTCGAAACGTCCAGCTCAGTGGTGACTTTTACGGCTCCGGCGACCAGCCGTTCAACATCACGACCGGCTTCGACAATAACGGCGACGGCAACTTCAATGACCGCCCCCAAGTCGCCGCAGCAAGCACACCCGGCGCGGTCCAGACGCCCTACGGCCTCCTCACCTCAGGCCGGGGCATCGCTATCCTCGGTCGCAACCGAGGCTTACTCCCGTGGACGGTTCACCTCGACGCCAACCTCCAGCGTGCCTTCAAACTCACTCGGAACCCCAAGGCCGAACACCCACAAACCGTCACCGCCAACCTCCGCTCCTCCAAGTTCCTCAACCACACCAACGTCACCGGCGTTGGCAGCGTTCTCGGCTCTCCTCTCTTCAACCGGCCGTATGCCGCCGGCCCGGGCCGCCGCGTTGAAGCCGGCATCCGCTACACCTTCTGACCTCTGTTTCGAGGACCGGTTGGATGTTCGAGAGCGCATGTGAGAGCCGCGACTCATGCGTCGGGATGCCACCACCCTCGGATGAAAAGGGATGTACGTGGCGACAGGGTATACCGGAGCGATACGCATTATGCGCTGTTGAGCATTTCCGGCCCATTGTTCCGCACATTGCCGACCAGCGGGTTGCAGGAGGAACGCTTCATCTCTTCCGACTCAAACGGACGGAGCAGATCCACCGGAGGCCGTTCGGTCACTTCCCTGCTCAGCCAACGACCATAATCCTTCGAATGCAGGATGACCGGCATCCGGGGTGTGGACTGTCGCCATCAACTCATTCGCCTCCGTCGTGATGATGGAGAAGGATTGGAGCCAACCCCATCTGGCTCCTTCCAAGTGTCCCATAAGCCCGCAAAGGCGAAGGGAGCCTCGTCCTTCATCATGAACGAGTAAGGCTGTTTTATCTTCGGGTCGACTCGCAACCACTCGTAAAACCCGTCCGTTGGCACCAGGCATCGTCTACGCTGAAACGGTACGCGCCAGGTCGGGCTCTTCTCAATGGACTCGGCACGAGCATTGATGGTCGAGATGCCCTTGACGTCGGTCAATAACTTCGTGAAGTGCGGGATCAAACCCCACCGCATCAGGACCATCTCTCGTTCGGTCGTTTCCCTGCTCTCCCGGATCACGGGTTGGAACGTCGTCGGAGCGATGTTGTAGTCCGGTGGCAGCATAAAGTCTTCCGGCAGCTTCCCCAACCTGAAGGCCTCCGCGATCCGTTGTTTGTCTGACCTTCGAAGGTAGCGACCGCACATATAGGCAAGGTACCACCACCAAAACCTGATCTAAGCTCATTCCTTTTGTCTTAGGGTCTCGGTCTACCGCTCTACTCCTCCTGCGACCCGTGGCTCCAACGAACCGGCCCTGCTCTGATCAACTGCGTTGAGCGCCTGCTCCGAGATTCGGCCCGCATAAGACAGCATCTCGGGCCCTCGAAGCGCGGCAGCCTTAAAGCCGGCAATTCGGACTCCATCAGTGACTTGACTCGGAGTCCAACCTCCCTGAGCCATCTTGACCGCGACCAACAGGTCGGCCTTACCCGGCTCGATCCCTTGCCCGTACCGCTCTACGAGTTTCCGGGCGTGGCGCTCAAACGTGTCTACCGCTTTTTGGTCGTGGACAGGCTGGGCACAAACCTCCAGCGAGGTCTTCGCCGCTTCCTTCGGCGCTGCGGCCGGCTCCGCATCCTCGCGCTCAACGGCGTTACTGTCGGTGATCACATCTTCCGCTTTGACGGCTCCCAGCAGCTCGGTCGAGACCTCATCCAGGCGGCGATTCAGACTCTTGAGCGTTTCGCTGTAGGCGCCGGGCTTCTCCAGTTCCAGCTTCAGCCGCTCGATGCTCACCGCCGACTGCGCAATATCATTGCGTATCCGCTCCGCCCTTTCATCGAGATCACGCATCCTGATCAGAACCGATGTAAGGAGCGAGTGGGCCGAAGTCGTTCCCCCGACATCACCCTTCGGCGCATCGAACCACTGACCGGCGAGCTTGTATTCCACGTGCGTCGACGTGAATAGCTGGCCGCTGCCCAGGTCGGTCCGGGTGGCCCGGCGCGTGTTGATGTCGATCGCAATCTCGTTAACCTCAAGCAGGGTCTCGTCATCGACTTTCGGACGCGCCTTTAGGTACTCCGCCGCGTCTTTCAGCGTGTGAAACTGCTGATCGTTGAACACGATCTTCAAGCTCACCAACTTGCCGTCGCCATCCCGAACCTCGTGCGCGTTGCGCTTCTGAATCGCGGCTTCCACCTTCGGTAGCTGCGTGTTGGAATACTCCAGATCCATGCGCTTCTGGTCCAGCTCCTACTTGTTCCGGTGCCGAGTAAGCTGGTTTGCGCGGTCGAGCAACGAGATCTGCTTAATCTCGTTCTCCAGCTTGACCTTCTCCATCGCCAACGGGTTCCCCGTTGCCTGAGCCTTTGCCAGGGCGAAGATCTCGGGACTCAGGCGTACGTCGCCGGCGATGTCCTCCATGTGACGGCCGAGCTGCCCGCCCAGCTTGAACTGCGTGAAAAATGTCTGCTTGCGCTCCAGAAGCTGCGCTCGCTGGAGATCGTGGGCCTTCGGCGCATTCACGTCGTGGGGCTTCGTGATGAGACGGTAAATCTCCACCTGATCGTACATATTGCCGAATCGAACGATCCGGCCCTCGCGCTGCTCCACTTGGTCAGGGCGCTGCGGCATGTCCACATGAATCTCAGCCTTTAGCCGATTCTGCACATTCAAGCCCACGCCCATCTTCTCTGTCGTCCCCAGCAAAAATCCGGATCCGGCCTGCCCGCATTGCGCTCTGCATCGCGGCGAACTCCTTGCGGGTCCCAAAATCGTGAACGACGGCCACCTCAGCCGGAGAAACTCCCCCGCAACGAGCTTCGCCTTAATATCCGTGAAAAAGTTGAACTTTCCATCCGATGTGGCGTAGCGATCAGCAAACACAAGCGCAGTCCCGTTTTCAGCTTTGGTTCTGTCGTACACATCCTTGGCGATCCGCGCGACAGCATTCACCTTGCTACCAGGGTGGTCGGCGGCCGATGAATCTCGCATCCGCGCGTCCAGCGAAATATCCCGTGCGTCACTATCCATTTTAGCCAGTTGTCCACAGTGGGGTCAGGGTGCGGGGGCCGCTTCGCGGCAGCATCAAGACCCGATGCTTCACAAAGCTGACCGGCGTACCGCGACCACCAAAATCGTGCGCGAAACCGAGGCCGAAGCGATTGCCTTCGTGGTCGGAACCGCCGTTGGGTTGAGCAACGAACGCGCCTCCGCCCAGTACATTCACCTCTACCACGGCAACGCGGCCCTGCTCGCGGAGAGCCTTGAAGTGGTCCAGAAGACCGCCGCCGTCATCCTTGGAGCACTCGAAACGCCTACACAGGAAGCCACAGTGGAGCCGGAAAGAGAACCCGGCCCCGCGCTCGCTAAAGCCAGCTAAACCGGTCATCGGTAGCGGGCGGCCATGCCGTCCGCTTACTTACCACTGGCTTTATGGGTGCTTATGGGTGTACATATAGTGAAGCCATGTTCCCGCTCGACACGCTCCAAATCAAACCGGAAGTCCTTACCTTGATTGCCGGAATCGACGAGTTCAAAGGGGCTTGGAGAGCTTTGGGGACGCTCGCTCCCGAGCGGCTCCGCGCGCTCCGCCATGTGGCCACCATTGAGAGCATCGGCTCCTCCACCCGGATCGAAGGCAGCAAACTGACCGACCGCCAGGTCGAGCGGTTGCTCGCCAACCTCGACATCGGATCGTTCGCCGGGCGCGACCAGCAGGAGGTAGCCGGGTACGCCGAGGTTATGGAGACCGTCTTCCGCGCTTGGGAGGAGATCGGGCTGACCGAAGACCACATCAAGCAGCTTCACCGCGACCTCTTGCGCCACAGCGAAAAAGACGAGCGGCATCGCGGTGAGTACAAGAAGCTGCCCAACAGTGTCACGGCGGTCGACAAACGCGGAAGGCAGATGGGCATCGTCTTCGAGACCGCCACGCCGTTCGAGACGCCCCGGCTCATGGCTGAGCTGATCGATTGGTTCGCCGACGCCCGCAAGCGGCGTCAGCTCCATCCCCTGCTTTTGATCGGCATCTTCACCGTCGTCTTCCTAGAAATCCATCCTTTCCAGGACGGCAATGGACGGTTGAGCCGGGTGCTGACCACGTTGCTGCTCTTGCAATCCGGCTACGCCTACGTCCCCTACAGTTCACTCGAAAGCGTCGTCGAGCACAGCAAGGATGGCTACTACCTCGCCCTCCGGCAGACGCAGGCGACGATCCGGGGACCGGCCCCCAATTGGGAGCCCTGGCTGCTCTTCTTCTTGCGTTCCTTGGATCAGCAGAAGCGGAGGCTCGCGGCCAAGATCGAGCGCGAGAAGATCGTCATGGCCGCGCTTCCCGCGCTCTCCGTCCAGATCGTCGACCAGGCGCGAAGCCATGGCCGCGTCACCATGGGCGAGATAATCCGGCTTACAGGAGCCAGCCGCAACACCCTCAAGGAGCATCTCGCCGCCTTGGTCGAGAAGCGGCATTTAGCTCAGCATGGAACGGGCAAAGGCACCTGGTACGCGCTGCCGTAGGCTGCTGCTGCGATGACAACGGAGTTCAACAGAGATGTGCGGGCTTCACAGCTATGCTGAAGGAGAGGATATACATGAACGTTCAAGCGATCATTAACGACATCAACCGGCAGTTTGTGCAGATGCGGAAGCTGCGCGAGTTGTTCGTTAGCATCATGGGAGGGGACGCACCGCCCGCCGAACGTCCCGGGCGGCCCAAAGGACCGTCCAACAAAGCGACGGAAAAGGGCGCGATGGCTCCCAAGAAGGCAACTAGACCCGGCAAGCGCACGATGAGCGCCGAGGCGAAAGTGCGCATCGCCGCCGCGCAGAAACGGGCCCAAGAACCGGCCACCCGCAAGTACGCCGCGAAGCCGAAGGCCGCCAAGAAGACGGCGGCAAAAGCGAAGAAGACCACCGCTCCCGAGGCTCAACCGGCCAGCGAAACGACGACGGCGGACGCCTAGCCGGACGTTCCCAAGATCACGTGAGCGGAGCTTCCAAAGATAATCCAGTACATCAGCGCACCCATGCGGAGCGGATGCTTGCCCGCGCCGAGCGGCGGCAAAAGCAGGCCGCGAAGCTGATCGAAAAGTGGAAAGAGCGCCTTGCGGAGCTCGACCGCGCCGGAATCGCGGCGCGACAGCCGACGCTTTGGACTGAGATTCAGGATGAAAAATCGCCGATGACTGATACTCTCGCCCCATGAATGTCGCGCTTTCCAGTCCGTCGCTTGCCGCCACATTCGCCGCAGAGATCGAGGCGGAAGGCATTTTGTTCGACATGGACGGGGTGTTGGTCTGCTCCACCGCCGGCGACGAACGGTGTTGGATGCGATGGGCCGAGTGCAACAAGCTGCAACTCGACATCCGCCGAACGCACGGCCGCCGACACGCTCCGCGAACATCTTCCGGGAGCCGACGACGGCGCGATTGAGAAACATCTGGCGTTGCTCGACACGTTCGCGGCAGAGGAACAAACGGGTGTGATCGCTTTTCCAGGGGTGCGGGAACTGCTCCATACTCTGCCGCCGTACCGCTGGACCGTGGTCACGTCCGCGTCCGAATCCATGATGCGCGACAGGTTAGGAGCGGCCGGGATCGTCGCACCGGCGCGGGTTGTGGCCGGCGATTATGTCGCCAAAGGCAAGCCCGACCCCGAAGGTTATCGCCGTGGAGCGGCGCTGCTCTCCAGAAGTCCAGGCGATTGTGTCGTTATCGAAGACGCGCCTGCAGGCGTCAGGGCCGGGAAGCGCGCGGGTTGCCGGGTCATCGGAGTGCTCTCTTCGCACGCGCCCGATGAGCTCCAGGAGACCGATTGGCTTGTACAGTCAATCGACCAACTCAGTGTCCAGATCGACGAATCCGCAACACTTAAACTCAGTTTCCCGGCTCTGATTCGGAGCCGTTGGGCATAACTCTTACAGAGCACAATCTATCATGCGCTTCAACGGCGTCAAGAAGCTGCTTGCGGGCAAGCAGTCTCCCCGGCTCCACAACCTCGTCGGCGTCCCAGCGAACGATGGGCGCGGCGAGATCGAGCGTCACACGGAGATGGATGCGATCGTCATGTGTTCCACCGGCAGCGGCGATGGTGCCGAGATGTTTGCCGTCCAGTTGACCGCCGTCGAGCGCGTCCGCAATCGCACGGAGACCGTTCGCCAGATTGGTATCGAGAGCTTCCGAAATCGTTTCCGGCAAGAATAAGCGGTCGCGCATGGCCTTCCTTGGAACACTTCTAACTTCCCTCAGCTCGTCAGTTCGAGCGCCATTGGACCTTCGAGGGCGTCGATATCTTTGAGACTTTGTCCTGCGATGCCCTGCAGATCGCCGTTCCCGTGGTCGCTTCGAGCACGGTGAGTAGTTCGCGGTCGCGCTTCGCCCATTGCTTGGTCATCCACTTTCGTTCCGCGTCGAGGTCCTTGCGCAGTTCGGTGAACTTTTCGGCGATGCATTCGACGCGATGTTTGAAGCGCGGTCCGGTCAGGTAGGCATAGATTTGTTGCGCCTTGGTCTCCTGTCCATCACTTGAACGGCGCACATTCGAGAGTTCAATGAGGCTGACCCGCAGCGCGTTGGCGACGGGGAGGATGCAGCCGAGGCTCGAAACCCAGATGCCGTCCATCTGGTCGAAGTGCGTGACATCCTTCGGCATGGTCTGCGAAACGATGACGGCGAGCTCGGCGTGAGCGGCGCGTTGATCGCTTTTGAGCTTCGTCAGCCAACCGTCAGACCAGGCTTTGGTGCGCTTCGACTCCCAGAGGATCTTGCCGCAGAGCTGCCCAGTGTGGTCCCGAACGTGATGGAGAACATCGCCGCCGAACTCTCCTTTGGCGACAGGTTCGATCAGGTCGAAGGGAAACTGGGCGCGGAGTTGATGTTCGAGAACGACCTCCAGCGACTCGCCCTGAGCCTGTTGCGAGCTTTGTTCCGCCTTCCTTTGGAGGCTGGTGATCTGATCGCGAAGCTGCGTAATCATGGTGTCGCACTCTTGCACCTTGAAATCAAGACCGGCTTGCGCGTCCGCCAAGGCCTTTGCGCGGACCTCCGCGAGACCATCGGCGATGCCCTTCTGGAGTTCGAGACCCAGCTCCCGTTCCTTGTCTTCGAGGGCTTGCTGCTTCTTGAGAAGACCGGCTTCCGCCGCTTGAGCAATGGTGAGCTTGCGCGTCAGAGTCTGGATTCGTTCGGTCTGTTGCGTGGCGGCGTCCTGTTCGGCTTGGAGTTCTTCTTCCATCTGACGGCGGGCGCGGACAGATTCCTGCTCGGCAATCGTCTTCCGTTCGCTCATGAGCTTCGCCGCAACTTGAGCACTCACTGCCTGTTCGATCTCTTGCCGTTGGTTGCGGGCGGCGGCTTCGAGTTCATCCGCGCGCCGTTCATTCGCTTCCTGTTGCGCGGAGACCGTCTTCTTTTCGTCGGCGAAGACCTTCGCTTGCGTCGCCAGCTGATGCTCGTACTGCGCGCGGGTGGCAGCCACCAGGGCGCGGCAAGCGACTCGGTGAGCGCGATAGACTCACCGCATTTGGGCAGATCAGCGCCGGATCGGTCATGGTTGCCATGCGTAAATGCCCTCGCCGTTAGTGTAGCCGCGCGCTAAAGTGGATACACTCAGAGCACGCCCGCATTCACTTAAAGTGCAACAGAACGCCGCTTTGCGTCGGAATAAGAGCTAACACGTCATCCCCAGAGGGTTCCCGTTGGACACGAAGCGTATACGGTTGTCTACTAACTTAGAATGAGCGACTTACAGTTTCCGTGTCGGTTCGGACACGGAAGTAAACACGGGTAAACAGATGCGTTTACCGTTGTGAACGTGTTTGCGGCACGAGTCGGACGAAGAAACAACCACTTAGCGAGCTTCCGTTTACCCGTGTTTACCACGGTAGACAGTTGTAAACGCGATGGTTCCGCCCGGAACTGGGGTAAAGTTGACGGACTTTAGGGCTCCACCGTAGCGTGGAAGAGAGCAACACCGGGCCCCCGCGATGACCGCTTCCCGCATCCCGCCGCCGCTCTTTTCCGAGCCAGCCGCCGTCGAAAGTTCCGTCTCCAGCCGCGCGAAGACCATAGCAACGCGGCTGCCGAAAACCGAAATGGAGGCGGTCGAAGCGGCGGCAAACGCCGCCGGGAAGACGTGCTCTGAGTGGCTGCGCGACGCGGCGAACGCGCACCTGAAACGGCCGTCCCGAAGAAGAAAGCTTCGCCCGACCCCACGCTGCTGGCCGAGGTTCTGGGTCTCAGAAGCATCGTCGTCAACCTTCTCTCCGCCGTGGCCGTCGACCTTCCGAAGGAGACGGTGCAGCGGATCGTCGCCCAGGCCGACTCCATCAAGCGGGCGAAGGCGGAGGAGATGCTGCGTCGGCTTGAGGACGACGACGCGCCGAAGACGGAGGGCAAATAATGCCGCGCCCTCTCCAGTTCCGGGGCCGAACGATGATCTGGGCGCCGATCTTTGCGCTGGCCATGGCGCTCACCTTGATCGCCTGGTACAGCTTCTTCCTCACGCCTCTCCAGCGGCTCTACCTCGTCCCATTCGCCTGGAACCAGATGCAGGACGGACCTGGCGGCGCGGGACTTGCCGGGCCGGTTTGGACGGTGTTCAAGACCGCGCCGAAGCGCAAGCCGGAGCTGGCGCACGACGGCGATGTCGTCTCCGCGACACCGGCCGGAACCGCCATCGGCAGCCCGGCTCTGCCCATGACGCTCTCGCCCAAGGCCGAGGCCGAGGGATGGACAGGGCTGACGTTGACCCGGCAAATCTTCGCTCCCCATCAGTACGGGCCGTTCCTGGAGGAGGAGTTCTTCGACGGTAAAGGCGTGGGCAGGTGGATGCTCAGCCCGCTGCTCTTCGGCGCGGCCGCGTTCCTTCTTCTTTATGGAAGCCGCGAAGCTGGGCTTCCAAACCGACGACGAGGAGCGTCACGGCCGAAGGACCAAGGGGCCGGAGCTCGTCTCCGCACGGCGATGGAAGTGGCCCGGCAAAGCTAACGGCATCCGGTTCAGTCTGGCGGGCAACTTTAGATGGCTGGGTTTGCCGGGGCCGGGCTTGCGCGCTTGCTCCACAAGAAGCCGCTCGTCTCCGAGCTGCTGCGGTGGATGGCCGACCCCGAGGAGATCGAGCGGCGAGTCGAAGGAACGCCCGAGTCCGCCTACATCGACCGGAAGGCCGGACCGCAGCGCGGCGGTGTGCTCGCCAGCCTCAACATGATCGCCGATAGCCTTGCGCTTCTACCGACAGCCAGCAAGGCGGGCGTCATGTTCTGCACGGAGCGGTGGCGCACCGAGCGGACGCGATGGGTGTTCCTGACCTCACGGCCTTCGGTCAGGGAGCGGCTCTTGCCGCTCCATCCCGTTTGGCTGGACTTGCTCATCCTGCGCATGATGGAGCCGTGTGTGAAGCCCGGCGCGAAGCCGGTATGGTTCGTGTTGGACGAGCTCGGCAGCCTTAACAAGTTGCCGCAACTCCATACCGCCGTGACCGAAACCGGAAGTACGGCAATCCCGTCGTGCTCGGCTTCCAGGGCCGGAGCCAGCTTGAAAAGCGGTACGGCCGGGACGCCGAGGCCATGCTTTCGCAGCCCGCGACCAAGATCTTCTTCAAGACTTCCGAACCCCGCGCCGCCAAATGGATCTCCGAGACGCTGGGCGAGATCGAGGTCGAACGCATCCGAGAATCCCGCAGCGTCGGGGAGCGGCGGGGACTCTTGTTCGGACGCAAGACGCCGGTCTCCCACGCGATGAAGATCAGCACCAAGCCGCTCGCCATGGCGTCCGAGATCGCCGGACCGGAGCCCTTGCGGGGATACATCAAGCAGGAGAACCGGGTGGTGCCGGTGAAGTTCGCGTTGACCAAGAGGCGGAGCTTGCAGCCAGAGTTTATCGAGCGGAAGTTCGACGTGCCAGAGCCGAAGGCTCCGCCTGAGCTTGCCGCGCCCGAGCCGCCTCAGCCGGTGCTTGCGGGCGCTATTCCGGCAAAGCCGGTGCAGCTCACGCTCGCGGAACCGGAGACGGCACAAACGACCCCGGCGGCTCAAAAGAGGGAGCCGGAATCCGAAAAGGCAACTCACCGTTCGGACGCAAGCAGGGAACCGGCGGCAAGCCGCCGGAGTGGGACCAGAGTCAATGGATCGATTAGGAACTCCAACCGGCTGCCGCTCGCGTGAGCGGATTTGAGGGTGGCATCCGGCGGGAGATTGCGGACGTAACGGTTACGCGCTCAACGAGCCAGCGAACCCGAAGCAAGGCAGCACTTCGCGAGAGCCAAATTCCTGTCGCATGCACGAATGATTTCGAAGGTCACGATCTTGCGGACACGCGGCGGAGCGGAAACATCGGTGATCGCCAATGGGCAAAGCTATAGTCAGCAATACGAATCCTGGAATCAGGCCTTGCGAGACGTGGCTGACTTACAAGCCTGGGTACAGCACTGTGCCTCCATGCCCGAAGGAGACGTAAGCGAAAGGACCGCATAGGTACAGATGGTGCTTTGCGAGCATCTTCTGTGGTAGAGTCGTCCCATGGGCGGTCCCGCCGGTCTGCGCAAGGATACCGATTACGAGACCAGGTTTCGGTGCGCGGGGGGGATCGGCATACTTCGTGAGGAGGTTTGGACCGACGAAGGCGGCGATGTCGTTCGCTACAATCTCGCTCTCTGTTACCTCACCGGTCCAGCGTCGATCATGGCCGCATTCTGGGCTTCGATAACGCTCATGGCACCCACGAGCGCCACTTTCTGGGCGACGCCAAGCCGGTGCCCTACCGGGGTATCTGGCGACGGCCAAACGGTTCTTCCGCGAGGTCGAGGCATTGAGGAGAAGCTAAGAAGAGTAAGGCAGTCGCCACCAAGGTATTTGAGGACGGCTTCGAGGGGCATCGGCAGCGGTCGCTCGACCGGGCGGCGCGGCGGGAGCAGGGCGAGTCTTTGGAGCCGGAGAAGACCTTCACCTTCGCCGACCCGCTCGACATGATGGAGTGCCTCACCGCGCAGCGCGTCCGCATCTGTCAGGTAGTCCGCAAGAAGCGGTTGAGCGTCTCCGTCTAGCCGAGGAGTTGGGCCGCAATCGCGGCTCGGTGACCCGCGATGTGAATAAGCTGAAGCGTTTCGGGTTGGTGCGGCTGTGGGAGCAAACAAATCCCGGCCACGGCGTGGTGCAGATCGTCGAACCGGTGGCGCAGAAGTTCGAGATGCGGATCGTCCTCTAAGAACCCCTGCTGACGATCTCGAAAGCCCTCTCGGGCGGCCAGGCCCGAGCGTATCACGAGCGCGAGTTCCAGTCCGAGCAGGCGAATTGTTGGAGCCGCGACATGCAGGGCCACAGCGAGTGGCACAGCCGGCTCGCCCAGGGCTGGGGCTTGGAGGAACCGGTGGGCGCGGAACACTTCGCGCGGCTGACCGAAGGCCAGCACCCGGTGACCGAAGCGCAGATGGTTCGGCATCAGCCCGCGAGGACCTACGAGAACCAGTTCGGCAGGAAGGTAACTTCGGTCGAGCACCGGGCCGGATGGGATGCGACGTTCTCCGCTCCCAAGTCCGTCTCGCTGACCGCGTTGGTGGGAGGCGACGACCGGGTGCGCGAGGCTCACCGCGAGAGCGTCGGCATCGCTCTGGGAGAGTTGGAGCGGTAACTCAGGCGCGGATCGGCAACGTCCAGGCCCCCGAGCTGACCGGCAAGTTCGCGGCCGCGACCTTCGAGCACGACACCGCCCGCCCATCGACGGCTACGCCGCCCCGCAGCTCCACACCCACGCCGTCGTCTTCAACGTCACCGAGCGCGGGGACGGAACGACACGCGCTTTACAGGAGCGCGGACTCTTCCAATCGCAGCAGTTCGCCACCACGGTCTACCGGACGGAGCTTGCGGCGCGGCTTCAGAATCTCGGCTACGAGATCGAGCGCGGCAAGCACGGTCAGCCGGAGATCAAGGGCTATACTGCGGATTACCTTGAGGCGTCGAGTCCCCGGCGCGGGCAGATTGAGAAGCACCTCCAGGAGATCGGCCGAGAGGGAGCGGGGGCGGCCCAGGTCGCGGCGCACCGGACCTGCGACTCGAAAGAGTTGCAATCGCCGGCCGAGGTGTTGCACCGGCACCGCGAGCTTGCCGCCGAGCACGGCCACCAGGCCGATCGGGTGGTGACCCGCGCTCTCGCCAACCATCGCCGGCAGGAGGTGGACGCTCCGAAGATGGTCAAACAAGCCGTGACCTACGCCCGCGACCACGTCTTCGAGAAGCGTTCCGTCCAGGACGAGCGGGCGGTGATGACGGCAGCGATGGACCGAAGCATGGGCCAAGCCAGCGCCGGGAGGTGCGGGGGAGTTCGACCGCCGCGCCCCAGGGCGAGTTCCGCACCGTCGAGAACGCTTCCGCGTCGGCGGGACAGCAGTACACGACCGCCGTCATGCTTCGCATCGAGCGCGAGACCATCGCGCGGATGCGGGAGGGCAACCAAGTCCAACCTAACCAACCGGCGTTGGTGGACGACCGGACGCGGGCGGAGGCGATCGGCCGCAACCCGCAGCTCAATCAATCCCAGCAACGCGCGGCGGCGGAGATCTTCGAGAGCAAGGAGAAGATCGTCGGCTTGGACGGCATGGCCGGGGTAGGCAAGACCACCACGCTGACCGTCATCCGCGAAGGCGTGGAGGCGAACGGCTACCGGGTTGAGGGCTTCGCCCCGACCAGTGGAGCCGCCGCGCGGCTGAGTGAAGCAGGCATCGAGACTTCCACCTTGCAGATGCATCTCGCCAAAGGCCCACGGCCCGACACCGGCGCGAAGACGCTCTATGTCCTCGACGAGAGCTCGCTCGCGTCCGCTAAGCAAATGCACGACTTCGTGACGCGGCTCCATCCCAACGAACGCGTTCTCCTGGTGGGGAACACCCGGCAGCACGAGGCGGTCGAAACCGAACGCCCATTCGCGCAATTGCAGGAAGCGGGGATGAAGACGGTAAAGCTTGAGGAGATCGTTCGTCAAGAAGACGCGGGACTGAAGAACGTCGTCAAGCAACTGGCCGGAGGCGAAGTCGGAAAGGCCGTGCAAGGCTTGGAGCGTCAGGGAAGAGTGCATGAGGTTAAAGACCCCGCCCAGCGCATCGAAGCCATCGCCAGGGAGTACGCAAGATCGCCCGAGAGCACCCTCGTTGTCTCGCCCGACAACCGCTCTGAGATCAAGAGCGCATCCATGCCGAGTTGCGGGCGCGTGGCGTGGTGAGCGGGGAAGAGCGCCGCGTCCAGACGCTCGTGCCCCGGCAAGACCTCACCGGAGCCGACCGGACGTGGGCCGTCCGCTACGAGCCGGACAACGTGCTCCTGTACTCGCGCAGCTCGAAAGAGACTGGCCTCCAAAAAGGCGAGTACGCCCGCGTCAAGAGCGTGGACGCCAAGGAGAACCTGCTCACCGTCGTCAGGGCGAACGGTTCGGAGTTGACCTACGACCCGCGCCGGCAGCAGGGAGTCTCCGTCTACAGCGATCGGGAGCGGGCGTTCTCCATTGGAGACCGCATCCAGTTCACCGCGCCCGCGAACGACTTGAAGGTGGCCAACCGCGAGTTGAGCACCTTTCAGAGTATCGCGGACGATGGGAGCATGAGGTTGAAGATGGACGGAGGCCGGAACGTCGTCGTAAACCCCAGAGAGCATCCGCATCTGGACCACGGCTACGCCGTGGTCCAGACACTCCAGCCAGGGCCAGACCGCAGACCGGGTGCTTATCCACATCGGCACCGACCTTGCCGCCAAAGACCTGCTCAACAACCGCATGGCCTATGTCGCCATCTCGCACGGAGCGCATGATGCGCAAATCTTCACCAACGACCGCGAGAAGCTGCCCTGGGCCCTGAGCCGGGAAGTGTCGCAGCAGAGCGCCCATATGGCGGAGTTGGAGCCGAAACAGGCAACGGTCCAGCGGCAAGTTGCGGTTGCACCGCAGGAGAAGGTCTACACGCCGCAGAGCATGAGCGGCACCACGCGCCTATCCGCGAAGCCTTGAAGCCGGAGGACGCCGCCCAGTTCCGATGGATCGCCGAGACCGCCACCGTCCAGAGCTACCGTCACACCGAGACCGGCCGCCACATCCACATCGACCAGAACGGCTTCTTTTACAGGCAAGATGTAAAACTGACAAGCCAGGAAGCCGCGCTTGACCGCGCCATGCCCGAAGGGCGGAAACCTTCGCAAATGGAGTATGGACAAAGTTTAGGCATGGGACGGTGACCTAGCCTCCCGCAGCGGCGCTGCTCGATGGAGGCTGGATACACTGAAATGTGATGCCGCCAAGTCACGCGGTCCCGCATAGTGGCTGTTACCACAGCATGGGCCGGATCGCTGAACCATGTTTAATGAATCGTCCTGAGCGTGCAAGTTGCGCAGTTTCCCAGAGACATGGGCTAGTAGTAGTAGCGAGAACATTGTCGTCAGACCAAGGCTAAGTCGTGGTGCTGCAAGGTTAACTGGCGTCCACTGTCGCGATTTAGCGACGAAGGGTTTAGGCATTGGCTTTTGTTCGCGCACGTTGACTGGGGGTGGTTCAGGGTTGGGTCGCGGGCGGCGCAGCTTTGTTGAAGCCGAATTTGACTGTGATGCTGGTGCCGACTTCGATTGGTGCCCCGTTGACGACGTAGGGACTAAATGTCCATTGGCGAACGGCGTCGAGGGCAGCGTTGCGGAGCAGGTCGGGGCCACTAATGACGGAAAGATCGGCTATGGTTCCTTCTCTTGAGACGATGGCGTGAAGTAGGACAGTTCCACTGACATGGGCCGCTTTGGCGACTGGTGGATAGACGGGTTGAACAGTTTTCAGCATGTACGATCTCATGAGGCCTTCGGGGACGCTGGGGACACGCAGTGTGTCGGTCGAAGAGGTTTGCGACGGTCTGGTTGCGCCGCTCGCCAGGTTATGAGTGCTCAAACTTGCGAGATGAGACATCTGTGCGACTTCATAGGATTGTGCTACGCTGCAGCCCTGTTTTATGGCTGAAAGGCGCGCAGTTATCTGGTCGGGGGTCTCGGGAATTATCTGCAGGCTGGTTGCGGGATGTGCGGCTCGGAGAGCATCCTGCTCAAGGAAGACCACAGTCCAATCAGGTACGGCGGACGCGCTGTTGCGATTACGGGCGGTGCAGAGGGTCGCCTGTGTCGCCTTGAAGGCGACGGGATCGATGTTGCAGGTGGAGGTGCAGGATGGTGGTGGACCGCAGGTGGAAGGGGATGAGGTAGCGGCACATTGCTGATAGCGGGTAAAGGTTTGGACGCAGGAGCGTGCGGGTTCGGAGCAGAAGTCAGCAAGCCGCTGATTGAGGGCACCGTAGAGCTTCATGGCACCGGCAGGATCGGTAAGGACGGGCTGGTTTTGCGGAGTGAACTCAATTCGCAAGTTAGTAGCAAGGGTGTTGATGTGCTCGGCTACGGGGGCAAAGGTTCTCAGACTGGTACTAAAGAGCTTATAGACAATCTCGAGTTTGGCTTTATCGAGCGGCGGAGGAGTTGTGCCCGAGGCGCAGAGTTCGCAGGCGTTCAGGAAAGCAAATTGGTAGCCCTGCTGCTGGGTGAAGAAAAATGCAGACTGCGAGTTGGGGTCGTACTGAGTGCCTACCGCCGATAGGGGCGAGTCGAAGGCGAAGGCAGATTCTTTAGGATCGAACGGAACAAACTTGAGATTGGTGGCGGAGACCTTCAGGGAGCCGATGAGGAAGGCGGATGCTTGACGCTTGCCGTTGACGAGCGCAACTTTTGCGGCACGGACAGGCCAGCAGAGACTCGGCAATGGGGTGATGGAGGGGAGGGCAGGTGGGAGGTTGCTTTCGCTGCACGGGAGGACGTAGTAGTACACGTCGGGACCTACCGGGAAGCGGACGGCCTGAGAACCCTGGAAGTAGGCAGGCTCCTGGCCGCAAAGCGGGATAACCAAGAGGAGGAGAAAAAAATCAAAAAGGAGACGGTTCTTCAATTTCATGCGTGCCTTGGCCAGCAGAGATAACCGACGGAGCCCAAGATAATGGAAACGGAGAGAGCCTCAGAATGCCATGGCGCGAACGACTCGTCAAGGCCGTTCTGCGGACTATCGGATGAGAAACGAGGTGCCGCCACGGCCAAGGCGACGTGCTCGCCTCCATCCGCGAGGGCGCGGAGAAGCAGAGCTATACGGTGGAGGAATTCGCGCCGTCATCGCGGGAGGCAGCCCAGCTCCGAGACGCCAAACCGGAACCACGACCTTGCAGAGCTTCCTCGTCGGAGGCGGCCAGGAAGTCGCCAAGGGGTGAGACTGCAGGCGAGTGAAGATGCTTACCGGCCCGGGCCGGATAACCAAAATTGTTAGCCCCAGGGAGCATAGCGAGGCCATCGCCAGGGACTACGCGGCCCAGCCCGAGAACACGCTCATCGTCTCTCCCGACAATCGCAGCTGTCAGGCCATCAACCAGGCGGTGCGGGTGGAGTTGCAGGCGAACGGCACTCTGGCCAAGGACAGCCAGGCATTCAGTACCCTTGCCCACAGTTCCAACATGACCGGAGCCGATCGAACGTCGGCCGCAAAGTACACTCCGGCGACGTGCTCCAGCACACGACCGGCAGCAAGGCGAATGGTATCGAGCGAGGCAGCTACGCCGCCGTGCAATCGGTCGACGCGAAGACCAACACGATTACTATGCGGCGGAACGACGGGGAGGTTGTATCGCACGATCCAAAGCGGCTGAAGGGCGTCACGTCTACCAGGAAACCCAGCGCGAGATCGCGGAGGGTGAGCGCATCCAGTTCACCACCTCGCATAAAGAGCTTGGAGTCGCCAACCGCGATCTAGGGACGGTCACCAAGATCGAGCCACACCGGATCACGGTGCGGATGGACGGCAAGGACGAACGCGCCGTCACCTTCGATCCACGGGAGATGCGGCACTTCGACCACGGCTACGCCGTGACCTCGCACAGCTCCCAGGGCCTCACGACAGGCCGCGTCATCGCCAACATGGACGGAGAGACCGCCCGCAGCCTCGTCAATACCCGGCTCGCCTACGTCGCCATCTCCCGGGCGTCTGAGGACGCCCGCATCTACACGAACGACGCCGCCACCATCGGTCAGCGGCTTGCGACCGAGATCACCAAGACCGCCGCCGTCGAGTTCAGGCAGCCGACCGAGCGCGTCTACACCATCGCCGAGATCGAGCGGCACTACGCTCCCGTCAACAGGGCCCTGGAGCCGGAAGCCGCCGTCATGTTCAAGTGGAAGGGCGAGACGGGCACCGTGCAGACCTACCAAAACATCGAAACCGGCCGCAACATCCACATCGACGGCAAAGGCCAGTTCTACAGCCAGGATGGAAAGCGGACGAGTCAGGATGCCGCACTTGACCGCGCGTTGCCGGTAGGCCGCGCCCACTCGCAGAACGAGCTTGAGAACAGCTTAGGACTTGGCCGTTAGAGTCGAACCGCACTATACCCGAGCACGGAAGCACTCGCAGAATCTGCGCGAAGATGGACGAAGGATCAGCTAGAGCGCTGGTTGATGACTTTATCGAAGTGAGGATGTATCGTACATCCAGCTGTTACCCCAAGCAAGGCGGCCCCCAAAACTTCGAGCTTGCAAGTTTTTTGAAACAGGTCCAGAATGGCAGCCAAGACAAGACAACGGTTTTTCATCATCATGTTGGTAAACCTCCTTTTGTTAACGATGCCTTCCATTTGGGCCAGACGGACAGTGCAGACGCCCAAGCGTTCGCAGCGAAAGAGTGGAAACTCTTTGATGCAGGGAGCTACGCCCAAATGTATGATGACACTTTTGACGACTCAATGAAGCAGCAAGGAAAGGACCAATGGGTCCAAATTGCTACAAGCCTAGCAAAGCAACGGGGCTCAATGATCAGTCGCGCACTCGGAAATAAGAGCAGCAGTATGGGCATCTACCGATTCATTTTCACGACCCAATGCTCAGGCGGGAAGGTATTTGAAGATGTAGCAGTTATCAAAAAAGATTCCACATGGAAGGTTGTCGGCATCTTCATTCGTCCGAATCTAGAGTAGCTAATATCCGCCATGCCCAATACTCGGACTCTAGTTTATCTAATATGTTGGTTGAGCTTGCTGGCACGACCGCTCAATGTGCAATGTGCCATACCAACCGCGTATAAAGAACGACTCGAACAATTGCCAACGCAGGTAGAAGGCTTTGCCTTGTTGCATGAACAGGGCCTCATTTAGGTAAGTACTCATTTGACTGACCTCTCTATAATCCTCTACATTGGAGGACACCGTGACAGGGCAGAACGAGCTTTACATTGTTGTACCCCGGCAACCTACACGGGAGATGCTTGAGGCTGCATGGTCTTCGGCACTTGCAGAGGATGCTGAAGGAGTTTGGAACGACATGGTCAACGCTTGCGAAAACGGGGTATCTACAAGAACTGGAAACTCGTCGATGGGCAGTTGCTGATTGCCTCGTTTTCTGTACTCCAGAAAGCGGTTCATGATCTTCCATGAACACTACACTACCTCGCGCACTAATGCACCATGAATGAATAACCTCTGCCCGTGCCTCGCTGACACGGATTGATCTGTTATCAGGCGGACGTATCCCTCTTGAACATTTAGGCTGTCGCGGAACCTAGCCCACTGCTTTGCTCTAGGCTCGCCCGGCAACATCATCGTCCTTAGACCTTCGATTGCTCTAGCGCAGTTTACAGGAGCGTGGTGCGCCTCAGTGATCGCCTGAGTAAGGTCGTGTAGAGCCATAAAAAGAGGTGGTTCCTCAAATATTATGAGGAGCATATTCTGGAAAGACTGCTGTCCTTCTTCGGACAGGACTTGCTCGGGCTTGTACACAGTGCAGGAATGTGAAAGTCCTTCGTGACAAGGCAGTAGGCGTTTTCTTACGCGATCGGGGGCGATGAAGGTATGAAGATCAACGTTTAGCCCCCAGCCGCTTCCAAACGCCACAAGATCAACAGCGGCGCGAGCAAGATCAAGCGCCCTCATGTGGATATAAGGAAAGGTGATCTCGTTGTAGATGTTCATTGTGCAATCTACCT
Source organism: Acidobacteriaceae bacterium (assembly GCA_965277085.1). GTDB lineage: Bacteria > Acidobacteriota > Terriglobia > Terriglobales > Acidobacteriaceae > Edaphobacter. The sequence continues at coordinate 1,877,801 of OZ255708.1, read as the reverse complement.
CTACTATCGAGTTGACTATGCTGATGTCGAGGTCGAGGACCAATCCGCCGTCCGCTTCCCAGGTGGCGTGAGGTATGCCCGGAATAGAGATGCGAGCAACACGGGGCAGTACACTTCCTACGAATTGACCATGTTCCATCTTCGCTACCCCTTGACGCTTGGAATTACAATCATGGTATGAAAAAACCTCGCCGCCATCCCGCGATGATCGAAGGTCCCGAAGCGTTCAGCCGGTTTAAGGATGCAATGAAGGCCATCCTAAAAGTGCCTAAAAGCGCGCTTCCCCCCAGTCCGTTTGCTAAACAAAAGCCGGGTGCCACGAAGGGTTAGCCGGCTCTGCGCTTCCCGCGTCTCTGCCGTTCGTGTTCCTTCTCAGTTAACCGTCGGCTCTGGGTCTAACGCTTTGCCCGTGAGGCTATCCCATGTGAGCCGCTTGCCCACGATCGAATCAAAGACAAAACCAACCAAGAAATAGCAGGTCTCCTCCCCATGACCGCATACGCCTTTTTATTGCTGTCGCTATATGGAGCTTTTCTTTCGTATGACGCGGCCACCGATATCATACGCACAGCTCCCTTGAAGTATCTCTACGGCGATCAGTTGGTTCTGCCCGTTCTTATTCAGTTTTGGACTCTTGTCATAGCACTCGTCTTACTAGGCGTATGGTTGTTCAGGGGAAGCCGGAAGGTCATGATCTCTGGGGTCATAGTCATGCTTTCGTTCAGAAACAATGCATGGCCGCTCAAACAGCTGCTGTCGACCGGCAAGATTTGCAGGGTTGCGTAGAGCATTGGTACAAAGACCGTTTACCGAGCCTTCCCAAGCAGGATGGCACAGCTCTGGCGGTTTTGAAGCAATTACAGGTTCAGCCAGGTTCTAGGAAGATAACAAACTGTATAGATGCAGATTCTGTGCTGGACCAGCTAAGGTTTGCTTCGACAAATGCTGGTGACGGTCTAGATAAGTATCTAATAGTGCTTCATGATGAATTAACACACCCGGCTCTTGCTATGAGTGATGTTGTCCACTCCATCGTTGACATAATGGCACCATGGGATCAGCCTCTGGGTGTGCTGTCAGTGCATTCTAGTAAGGGTACCTACAGCATACTCATCAATGGGAGCCCGGTTGGACTAACAAACTGGTCGCGCCGGTTATTGCCTGGAACCTATCGGATCAGAGTAGCAAAAGACTATAAAGCGGTATTCGCAGAAAATCACTTTATAGTGACCGCTGGAGAGACTAAGGTAATCGACGTGGATGGGCTAGCACAATGAAATGCTTACAAATGCTCTGTTTAATGTTTCTATTTAGCGCGTCCGGTTATGGAAAGCAGACGATCGACCAAAAGGCTGAAGGGCTTAGGCGAGACCTTCAAACGCCACTTATAAAGTGGAGTGATCCATTCATTAATAAAACACATTCCAGTCTCTTATCGATATGTAAATGCAGGAGTTATTATGGGAGCCTGAGTTTCATAAGAAAATAGCGAACGAGCTGCCCAAAGTGCGCCCGAAGGTGGTGGTACAGATAAAAGGAGAACTGCGAACACCCTACACTCAAAAGGATACGGTAATCCTACCCGTTGACTACCTTGCCTATTTGGGAATATAACACAGTTTGCCGCTCATGATATATATGCGGAGGACGTATTTATCTCTCTCCCGCGCCCCCTTCTCAGTACACCATATCGAACATCGAGTATTATTCCGCTTCTCGACCCTATCTATAAGTATACGGACGCGACTGGCTTCGGTCAATGCAAACCTATTTGAGGTGCCCTGCGAAGGATGCGGATTGTGCTGCGGTGCAGGGAGCCTCTTTCAATGCCTTAGTACTGTTCGTTCTTGTACACGAGATGGCGCATCAGCTCCTTAAGCATGAGATTACGAAAGAGGGAGTGAATGTAGAGCAAGAACTGGCGGCCGACAGAAAAGCCTACGCCGTGCTTTCCAAATTTAGTAAAGAGTTGCACTACGGTCGTACCGACGAGTTGAATGAGAAGTTACGTCGTGTAACTCGAATGGTTCCAGTGGTGTGGCTCTACGTGGAGGCCTCCAGAGAGGGTTTAGCCAATGTAGTGGCGCAGGCAAGAGAACAGGCGCTTCTCGATTCTCTCAACCAAGAAGAACGTGATGAAGCAGATGAGATGCTAAAGCCGGATGTCAAAGCTGAGGGTCTTTTTACCATGCAGGTTAAGTAGGAGCAGCAACCAGAACGCGTGTATATTGATGGTCTTAGAGCGTCACCGGCCTCATTAAAGGGCAAAGCGCTCTTGGTCTCATCAGGTGTACACTACGTTATCGGACAACGTGCTGGATCGTTGGCCATCACCAGAGCAAGCAAAGCTCGTAATGTGGCACCGCTAGTGTTTTTACCGTTTCTACCTGCTGACCTCAAAGCAATTGAGAAAGCTGAGGAGGACTCAGACTGGGGTGGCGTTCTCCTCCGTACATCAGACGACAGTCTCTTGCCAAGAGATCCGACTGTGGCTACCTACCATTGGGAAGCTCTTCACAATTTGCGAGCCGATTCACTTATCACTATCGAAGATTGGACCTCTATTCCAGCCGCGAAACGCAGAACTTATGAACGTTGGCAAAACGAAGGACAGCCGCTTGGTTCGTGGTATGCAGGTTCATCAAATTAAGTAGAAGCTACGCAGCTAAGCTAGTTGTTAGTCGAGTGGCTCTCGCATTTTCACTGCTCTAGCTGCTGCTTGTATCGGGAGCCGGGTCGGGAGCCGGATCAGGCGCGGGGTCTGGAGCCGGATCGGGCGCGGGGTCTGGAGTTGGGTCTGGAGCCGGATCGGGCGTGGGGTCTGGGGCCGATCGGGCGTAGGGTCTGGTGCGGGATCAGGCGCGGGGTCTGGAGCCGGATCGGGCCCAGGGTCCGGAGTTGGGTCTGGAGCCGGATCGGGCGTGGGGTCTGAAGCCGGATCAGGCGTGGGGTCCGGGGCCGGATCAGGCGTGGAATCGGGAGTTGGATCGGGTCGAAAGTACCGCAACGGTTGAGTAGGATTGAAGTACCCTTGCGGTCCCCACGCGAGGGTCGCTGGTCCATTTGTGCCCATCTGGACCCCTAAAGGACCTTTTCCGTCGGAGTCGCCGGTGTATATGCCCATATGACCCCCTTGGACCATCACATCACCACTCCGCGCATCGCCAGCCTTAACCTCTGTAAAATCGGAGTTCTCGGGATCAACGATGTCGTGGGTTGTAGCATAATCGACCGTGTACCCCGCTCGACTAAGAACATCGTGAACAAAATGGCTACAATCGGAGTAGTCGCCTCCTGAAGAGGCATCAACACCAATTTTGACATCATCTGAATATTCAACTTCTCTTTTCTTGCAGTCCGCCGCTACGGTAGCAGCTAAAACACCCGCATCAAGTACCTTATTCGCAGACTTTAGCTGTTCTTGTTCTTCCATAGAAAACTCCTAAAGTGGCCTGTCGTGCTTGAGCAAGCCGTTGGCGCATACCGATGCTTTACGTGTGCAAAAGGTTGGGGGGGCCGGGTGAGGTGCCAGCATACGATGAAAAGCACCGTGGCCGTACGTTAATTACAGCGCATGATAATGTCCTTTATCAAGAAGAACATGGCGTCAGTGCGCTTCCTTGCCATCCGCGAACAAGGGGATGGTTGCGGCGGCCGCAACTCCAGTGTTGAAGTCGAGCAGCGTTTGCTCGTGTCCCTCGGGGTGCTGTTCCCGCCAGAGTTGTAGCAGGAGCGGCGGCATGGCGGAGAGCACGGCCTTCGTTCTGGTCACCTTCGCATGGCATCCGGAACACAGCGAAATCATCAGGGGCAGCAGCGATACGCCGGGAACGCGATGATGGACGCCGATAGCGCGCTTGCCCAGGCCCGACGCGCTGCATACCCGGCAACAGTAGCCCTCGCGCTTCAACACGACTTCCCGAAGACCGTTGAAGTATTTGGCGTCGTGCAGCCTTAGGGTGTAGCAGATCTTGCACATGCCGTTGGTGCGGACCTTGCCCTTACCGCACCGGCAATACAACAGGGTTTGAACGCCGCCCTTCATCGGCCCCTCGCTTACCTTTGAGGAACAGCATCTCGCTTCCCCGCACGACCCCGTTCCTCACCACATCGACGAAGCCGAGTTCGATGAGTCGTGCAAGTGGAGCCGCAAAGCCGCCCGATTTCGCGTTGCTGTAGCCGCCTCGACCGGCCAGTTCGACACGCGGAAGGCTTTCGGGATAGGCGGCGATCAAGAGCGTCAGGAGCTTGCGCTCCCCTTCCCCAAGCAGCGCGAAGATGCGGTCCTGCAGTTCTTTTGTCGTGGCGGGGCGGCCGGGTTTATTGGCGGCATCGCGGCCGCCGTCTGTCATCGACGCCTTGCCGCCGTTCGATTCGATGAGACCCTTGCGCACGAGCGCGGCGGCGGACGCGGCGAAGCCGCCGCTCTTCGGATTGGAGTATCCGGCGAAGGCGGCGAGCTGCGTCTTCAGGGGTGCCTCGACGCCGACCGCCTCCAGACTGGCCAAAGCGTCGAGCACCTTCTGCTCCGAAGTGGAGAGGCCGGAACTGGCGGAGGGAACTAACGCCGGTTCCATCTTCGGTGGGAGTGAGCGCCTCGCCTTCGGTGGCGATGCGCTTGGAGGTGAAGCGGATGAGTGTTGCGGGAGGGGTTCGCCTTGAGTTGGTTCAACCAACGCGCGAAGTGAACCGAGAAGAGCGGCGTGTCTCTCGTTCGCCCCGCGCAGCTCGCCCGCGAGACGCGAGGCTTCCTCCGCAAGCAATGATCTGCCCTAAGAAAGCCTCTAGAAGTTAGTGCGGACGTACATGCCGTGTCGGCCGTAACAGTCCCAGCCGGAATTATTCTTATGTGGCCTAAGCGCCGAATCGAGGGTCTTGCGAGAAAATTCTTTGCTGCAGGCCGGACACCGATAGATGTATGTCGGACCCGTGCGCACGGCGCGCCGCATTGGTCGGCGCGGGGCGCGCGACGCGGCGATGGTGAAGCTCTGCGGGATTACAACCGGGCTGGTCGGCGTTAACTCGATCGGGTAACGCGGCACAAAGGTCCGCTGCGTTACGCTCACGCTGAGGATGCCATCGATACGGAAGCTGCGGCCTGGCCATCCGCCTCTTGCGTCGCCATCAGGCGAACATCGCCTGCCGAGGAGCGGCGGAACGAATAAGGCTCGACGGTGCGCGTCGTCACCGTGCCCTTGAGGTCACGATATTGCAGGTCGATGCGCAGCCGGTTTGCTGCGGCAAAGCGGACCGTCTCGATGAAGGACTGACCGCTGAAGCCGCCCGGCGTCGTGAAAATGCGCTCGCGCACAACCGTGCCGACGATCGGGAAGGGGACAAGCGGCGCAAGGACGGCAAAACCATGCAGCCAGTCAAAGATCGCGGGCAGCTCGTCCCAAAAAGAATCGACCGGCAGCAGAGCGGGCAACTGATGGTCGAGCATCGTCTTCCAGCCGGCTTCGACATTGCCCCGATGCGTCATGAGGTCCGCGAGTAGAGGCAGGGCGATGCCCTTGAATTCACATTTCTGCTGCAGCACGTCCCGGAACGCGGTCGCATCCGGCCGCGACTCCGTGTTGCGGTAGAGGTTGACTACATCGTAAAGATCGCGCGGTCGCGTCCGCTCTGCGAGAGCGCGAAACTTCTCCGCAAATGCCTCGACGTAGTCGTAAGCCAGCACCTCGATACCGTCCTGCGGCGCGTCGGTGTAAGGATGAAAGATCGGCACGCGCACGGGCGGGAGGACGACGTGCTCCGCCGCAGTCAGGTCGAGCTTGATCCGCGGCCACCCGCCTGTACGCGGCGAAACCGGCCCTGCATAGCTGAGCTTGCCCTGGCATGAGAGGCTGCCGCGTGGATTAACGAAAATATCGAAGTCCTGTTTGTCGGCCGGCATCTCGATGCCGGTTTCCTCATATATCCACGCCCCGATTTCTCCAAAGGCGGTGCGCAAAATTCCTCGTTGATCTGGCCTTCATCGCGCAGTGTGAAATCGAGGTCTTCGGAAAAGCGGTAGGTCTCGAAGAAGCATTTCTTGAGACAGGTACCGCCTTTGAACAACCAACTATCCGCCAGTTCCTCGTGCGCATAGATGCCGGCCAGCACCCAGCCGAGAACATAATCCTTCTCGACGACATGGGGATTGAGGGAAACACGACTGGATGTATCTAGTATTTCTCGGCGGTCAATCATGTCTGGGCGCGCGTCCAGCTTACAGGAATGCGTAACCTCCACCGTGCGACGAGATGCTGCTCGCCGGGTGCGCCATCGAGCTTCGCGATGCCGGACGTAAGGCGCGAGAAACAAGCCTCCGCGAGCTGGCCGGCATCACCGGCTCGCTCGGCAAGGAAACCGAGGCGTTTGAAGACTGCGCCATTGCCGAGCCGGCCGGCGTACTGCATAAGCAGCGCATCGTTGCGGTCTGCGCGCGCGAGATAAGCCGCAAGGCAATCAGCGACATGCTGGATGCCGCCGCCAAGTTCAGGCTGGTCGAGCATGTCGATGATTGTGCGATGCACGTCGGAGACGAGCACACGGCTGCGATGCCGCCAGACCGTCTTGGTGCCAAATATCTTTTCAGCGGGCGCATGCTGCAGCGTGAAGGCAGCGCCGTGCCGGACCTGATGAGTCTGGCGCAGTACCTTAGCCGTCACCACGACAATGTCCTTGAATATCTGCTCTGTCAGATCCCAATGCTCTGCCGCCGTGCGCCCGCCGATGTAGCCAGGCAAAAACAGCGCCGGCACGAGAACCCACGGATCGGAGAGCACCTGGTCCGCGCCAAGCGTATCGATAGCGACCGGCGCATAGGCTCCTCGGCCGACCCGGTGGAGCCAGCCTTGCTCCATCCATCTGGACAGCCGTTTAGCGGCCTCGGCGCGAGGCAGCTGCAGGATGCGCTCAACATCACCGACATGGATAATGTCTCCGGCACCGCTCAGCACCGTGGCAAGCTGCGTGCGGCCTTTTGGTAAGGTAGGCTTGGAAGAAATGTCCATCTGTCATTATTCACATAAATTGCGAATTCCCGCAGTCTAAATGTTTAAATCTTAGGCATACGTTGGGTATGCCGAATCGAGATAACGTAAGGACGTTATCTTCCTTCCTTTTCCGCGCACGGTCGCTATATTGGCCTCATCCACCTGAGGTTTCGGCTATGCCGTCACTGAAAACGATTGTTTTAACCACGGCGCTTTTCGTCTCAGCCTTGTGTCCCGCCCATGCGAACCAACTCCAGCCCCGCACTTCCATTCCGAGCAAGAGGCTAAGCTGCATTGTCCGAACGACACAATTGTTTGGTTGAACACAAAGACGGGCGTTTATCACCTTAGGGGAGAACGGTGGTATGGGGCGATCAAGGACGGAGCATATGTGTGCCGGGAGGGAGGCAGACGTCGAAGGTGACCGGATGACAAGGAGCGGCCAGTAAGGTTTTAGGGCGTTTGCGAGCCATGTCTACCTCGCATGATAGGGTCCTTGCATCGCCCGCACCCAGCTTGTACTCACCTACACCGGTCGTTTCAGCAGTTCACATCCGTTCGCGCTTTAGCGACGCTCAAAATAGCCAAGAGAAAGGAGGACCGATCTAATGCGTCCCATTCCCTCAAGATTGGGCAGGCACACCTGAGCATTTGTCTGAGGGGTGTCCAGCGCGCAGGCTGTTACGAGTGCTATACCCAAAAACTCAGGCCATGGAACGGGCTTCGTACGGATGAGTGCCGCCCCTAACGATTGAACAGGGCGGTCATCGACAGACGTGCCGTTCGAAGATGTGCGGGTTTGCCAATAGCGTTGCGGCGCAGTGAGGTTGCCTGCCGCATAGGCGCGCTGAACCTCGTCGGGAAGACGGTGCATTTGCGCGGTGAACTCAGAGCTGGCGTATGCAGTCATCCCTAGTCAAACGAGCACTTCATGCGAAACCGCGACCGCTAAGGTTTCGACAAGGTAGTTGTCGACGCGCACTCCCATCTTGATATGCGCGAGCTCATGCGACAGCTGGTACACGAACCGTTCGCGGTAGGAGGGCGCGTAAAGCGGTTCCACTTCAAACAAAGCGATGCGAGTTCTGCCCGCAACTGTAGTCGTCGGCTCGTAGGAGAGTTTGTAATCGGTCGATAGCGTGATGGGTGGAGACGACACGTTCGGGGCTTTGAGGCTTGTTCGCGTCGTCACCTGAAAGCAGATTATGTTGCCATGGACAAACTCGCTCACCTGACCTGGGATGAGCTGGTCGATGGTGCCAACGACCTGATTTGCGAGCTGCTGTAGACCCGCGTACCCGGCAGGGGAGAATGTTTCGTGATCCAAGACAACCTTGGTAGGTGGCTGTTGTGCCGAGATTGCTAATGTAATAAGCCAAAACACGACCTCCATCACGCGTCGTACTGCCTTAGCCTTCCGCCTTGTAGGACGCTCTATGTACACAGGCTTCAAATACCGACCCTCTCCACCTCTAAAAGACTGATGTCGTCTTCGCGCCGATCATAGAGACCAGTTGTTTTGTTGTTGGCGTGTCCGGCCATGCGCTGGGCAACTTCGATCCGGCCGCCGTTGGTGAGGTAGTCGGTGATTTCAGTGGCGCGGAAGGTGTGGCAGCCGATGGCGGTTTCGATCCTGGCACCGACGGCGCGGCGCGCACCATGTACCAGACATCGGTGCGGGAGAGAGGGCCGGGGGAGAGCCGGCCAGTGCGTCCGACGGCGGCGCGGAAGAGCGGCCCTTGCGGTCGTCTCTGATTCGGGTCGCCGCGATGTAGGCATCCATGTACGCTTCGAGCTTTGGTGGCAGGGCATCTCGTTAACCGAGCCGTTCTTTTCGCGCAGCCGGAGCCACCAGCGCTTCTTCTGCGGGTAGTAGTCTTCGACCTTGAGATTGACGACAGCCGAGACGCGGGCGAAGGTGAAAGTCATGACGGCGACGAGAGCGCGGTCGCGGAGCCCGATGGCGGTCGCGGCGCCCATGCTGTCGCGCAGCTCGTGGGCTTCGATCGAGTAAATGACCGCCGTCGCCCCTTTGCTGACCGAGTGGCGCGGCCCCTGGACCGAGTGCACGGGATGAAGCCGGTTTACGGCGGCTTCGGCCTACCGATGGGTGCCGTAGCTGTGCGAACCCGTCCGGCTTGTGTAGTGCTCGCCCTTGTGACTGGAGCCGTGAACCCCATAGGAACCGCCGTGCGAAGACGTATGGTGCCCCGCCGCCGTACCTGGGACCGGAGGCGAAGGCCGGGGAAGCGATTAAGAGAAGCCCAGCAGAAGCGCGGACGCGAGATGACGAAGTTTCATCGTTACTCCTTGGTTGCGGATTGAGGAAAGCATACGCCACGTCCGCAGACGCCGCGACCCATGCCTCAAAGGTACGTCCCGCCGCCTGAAATCCTTCTCAGGCGAAGACGATAGACATGGCACCGCGCTCCCGGCGCGCGGGTGACGATGATCGACATCCCGGCCGGGGATGGTGAGGAAGTCGGTCTGACGGTCCGATCGACAATGACCCGGCACGGTTGCGGGCCAGGTCCGAGACGAGGGTGCGGCAATTTCGAGCGTCAACCTCGCCTTGGTCAGCTCGCCAGCCGCGTCCGGCAGCCCCAGCTCGTCAATCTTGTCGTTTCGCGCGGAAAGTCGTTCAGTTTGACCAAGACTGATCGTTACCTGAATGTAGGTATTATGCCTAAAGACGCTCTAAACGGCTCAACGATTTCTTCAATCTTCTCCAGGCGTTGGAGGAGAGCATCTTGAAGTCTTATCAGTCCACCGGCGTGCCATTGGTGAGGAACCGTTTCGAGGATCTGATCTAAGGCATGGGGGATGATCGTCTTGAATTGCTCCAACCAAATGTGCCCAGCATCGTCTGACCATGCCACATTTGCGGCATCTCTTTTGCGGAATGGCGCTTGCAATTCGTAGTCATCGAAACGCCCTAGCGGACCTCCAAACAACAAACCATTGTCGAAGAAGATGGCTCGGGACGATCTCCGCTCCATATTGACCAAATAGAGCCTTTTCCGACGGCTTACGTGGTTGGCCCAAACGTCGAAAAGATACATCCCGCAAAGCTGTGCGTGATTATCCAGCACGTATTTGGACCCACCAGGCAGCATATCCAAGGGACGATTTGAACCTTCTGCCTTTCCCACGAAGACGGTCCCATAATGAAGTCCGGCTGGTGGACGGATACGTCCCTCGGACGTTTGAAACCAGGCATCCGGGAAACGGTCAATAAACTGTTCCTCGACCTGTACAAAGCAGCTTTGCGGAGCCGAAAGCGATAAGGCATGGCAAAGGCCCGTCCCGATCAGTTCATTTGCAATACAACGAGAATCTTGGGGGGTGCTCCTTAACTTGAGGACGTACAGGTTGCGGTCCACGTCTTCGATAAGAACTGATTGTGATCGTCCGCGCATCTTACGGACGAATTTAGTAGCCGCAATGATAGGGGGAGGACAAGCGAAGCGGGGCGCGTTGCCTCTCTGAGGCCCCGAATAAATTGACATTTCTCTCCATGCAGACCAGCGGATTCGCAACGAGATCGAGGAGTAGACAGAAATAGAAACAGTGGAACACTTTACTACGAGGTTGCTTTGAAGTCGTTGTTCAATTTGAAGCTTGTACCAGATGGCACTTCATCTGTATGTACGTGATCGTTGGTTATTTGGATGGTTTCGTGATGGTAATCACTTCGTTTACGCTTGCTCGACACTGAGGTGGTGGTCCGATGCATATAAGACTCCCTCAGAGTTCTCGATGATCGATTGAATGAGGGCCCGGAACGAGCTCCTGGAACAGACCTGAGCGTCCAGATCATCCCGCAGCTCGGGATGGATCGTTGCGATCAGGGGAAGTGCGGCTGTACCCGTGAGCCCGGTCCTTAGAGGACCGACGCTCAAATTTGAGGCTTGTTCTATTGCTTCTTCCGAATCAGTGAAAGGTCTGTGTGCGAACTGACGAAATTCATACATCATGTCTTCCACATAAGAAACCTGATCTTCATAGCCAGTTCCGAATTCTGCCTGCCAATCGGCAAGGTAAAAGCTTCTGAAGAATTTTTCGCGCACATCGTCGAAACGAAGGAGAACAGCGAACGTTACGCCCTTAGGCTCAAGTTCCGATTTGGCAAATTCTAGTGTTCGGTAGGTGCATCGTTGCATCGAGATATTCCCTGAAAATTGGGTTTTGCGCAAGTGCTTGGTCGGCCAACTCCGGCAAGCATTGAATTCTGTAGTGGAGCCAGCTGTGAAATGAAGCTAAATCTCCCGTGTACCACTCAGAAGGAAGGTGTTTAACGGCGATATCAACAGCCGGATGAAGCTTTGCGCCAAACATCCTCAGCCAAGAGCTTACATCTTTCTTGATCAGGAGGCCACGGTAGAGCCCGGTGTTCCGGTGGTGGGGATTTTGCGAGGCATTTGCAGTCTCCCAATTCGACCCTCCAAACATTTGGTCATGATCGATGAAGATCGCCTGTGAAGCCGGACCCCTCTTTGATTTGATGAAAACTGCCTGCCGCGACGCTCGGTGCTTAAAACAAACGTCCAGTATGTACATACCTAGAAAGTCCCGTCTGTTCTCCACAAATCCAACGAGATTCCGACCCAGTTGTTCGATGAGGAAGGCTTGATCGCTCTTGGGAAGAACCAGGGGACTCGCATAGTGAATGCCGGGTTCAGGACGATGAGTGCAGTCCCCGTTGGGAGCTGAGAGGCAAACACTGTGCAGAAACTGCTTAGAGAGTTCGATGGGCTTTGAAGCAGGTACCGGAAGCCCCACGGCGGCACAGATGGCGGACGCAAGGTGCTCATTGGCAAGAGCGTTGGGATGCTGCCCATTACCCCACGTCTTGACAATATAGTGTGCTCCGTCGTCTGCGGTAATCAGCGCGGGACGCAAGTTCCCGATCAGTGGACGAACAAGCGAAACCGCCCTTAATGGCTGCGCCTTCAGAGTGCTTGCGGTAAACAGCTCTTTGTAATGCATGTACGAGCCTCCCTATATAGGCAAAAAGCAGAAATGCAAGAAGTCAGTCAACAGCACCATTCTGTAGATAGCTACGCGTTACGTCCGGTTACCATCGTGTCAGATTGCACCACCTTCTCTTGGAGATGTCAACCTATTTGAAGGTGGCACTCTGTCAATGAACTGTCGACGCACGTGAGTACGCCTTATGGAAGCCTGACTCGCATGAACACCTTGAGGGGACCGCCCATTTCGGAAGGCGAGAAGCGATTCGGAAACGCATGTGTCTAGTTTTCACTGCTTGTCACAATGTTTCGTCATAGGCTGGTCACGGTGATACCTCGCCGGAGAGATTCAATGAAAAGACTGTTCTGCTTGCTTGTCGTGATGTTCTGCTGCCTGCTTGGTGCCCGTTCAGCCGAAGCACAAAGAGGGGGGTGCGATCCGCGGGTAACGCCTATTACGGTTACCTCCTTCATAGATACTGTTACGTCGGTGTTGACATGGCTTTCGCTTCGGTAGACAATGACACAGCGAAGCCGTAATGTCAATTCTTGAAACGGAAAGAGCGATCTCAGCAGCAGGCATTGTGTCAGAATGCGTGCTGCTGCTCGCTTGGCTCGCCCGAGGCCAAAAGCGTCCTTTCTGGTTTGTAGGCTTTTATGCGCTTTACCATCTCCTCTTTTCAATTTGCGCAACAGTCTTCCATGTACGCATACACGACATGGGCGACGTGGCGTACTACGTGGATTATGGGATCGACTTTTCGCTTCTGTGTTGCGTCACAGTAGAACTGTTCGTTAACAGCGCCCGTCCGCTTTCCGCCTGGCCCACCCGAGTCCGACTCTTTTTGATTGCCGGGGCTTTTGTCGGTACATTGATACCAGCTTTGCTTGCCTTCTCGCTCAAGCTTGCCGGTTACGAGCGCAGTCGCCTATGGGACGCCCGGCTCGACCTTCTAACGTCTCTTTTACTGTGCACGGTTTTGCTGATTACAGCGGCAGTCAATCTTCAGCTACGTGTACAAAGGAGCAATGAAATAGAATCTGTACGTTGGGGAATGATGTTGTGGGTTGGTTGGACTCTCATCATTAATCTCCTTAGGGCACAGCATGGGTGGCTTGTTTCTAAGGGTTTCGATGCTGGATCGAACGCTGTTTGGGTCTTGATGGTATTCTTCTGGGCATACAGTGTCTGGAATGTCGGGGACGCGAGCGCCGTTTCAAAGCGGACCGATATCGACGCTGTAGGCTGACGACAGGGGGAGGAGTATACACGATGTCTCACTTATCGCTATTTGGCCGTTCCAGCGACGTCGTGCTTGCCTCGACCTACATGGTCATATTGCTCGTCTTCATGATCTGGCAGGGGGTGGCCGTTCATTGGCAGCGCACTGGCATCGACTTCTTAGCTTTGTTGAACAGACTTGAACACGTTGGAACTGAAGCGCGTTTGATCTCTCAACCCTTGGAACGAGCAGAGAGGGATGCGCGCTCATGGAAGACGTTTGCAACCAACGAAACATTGAGAAGGATGACTGCGAACGCAAAGGTGTTCACTCATCTGGCACAACTTCACAGCAGTAAAGCTGCGCTTATGCAACGAACATCCGTAAGACAGATATGGAAGGACAGTGTTCGGCTAAGGTGTTGTGCTCATCTCCTTCGACTGCTCCAGCCTTTGCCATGGGGTGTCTCGGATACGGCCGGCGCTCTTCTTCTTGATTACGTCGCAAGCTCCTATTGGTCGATGGCGCGTCGCCTAGATGCCTTATATTGCTCTTACGAGTCACCTCGCCGATGCGCGGCTCTGAAGACGGCTTGCAGTTTCGTCATCTAGCTGGAGTGGCGTTGCTTGTGCGCGATTCTATTCGGAGGTTTGCTCTGGCTTGCCGCTCCGGGATAGTCTTTTTGCTGCGTCCACGATGTGCGGCTTGCAGGAAGACTTTAGCACCGGGAGAACGTTTTGTGTGTTCGCGAAAGTGCGCTGAGGAAGAGCTTCTTCGGCGACCTTATCAATAAGACAAAGGCGAACACGGGTGGTGCGTACCCCGACGGGACTTTAGCATAAGTACGTCGAATCAAATCGCTGGAGTTTTCTTGCCGCTTGTTAGGGCCCTTGTGTTGCGTCCTGAATCGGTTAGAAACAGCGTCGATGAAAGGGGTCGTTTGATCGTGTTGATCCTAAAGGTCCACCCCTCAGGCCGTGGTCGGATCATCGGTAAACAAGGCAAGATGTTGCAGGCCCTGCGCTTGATCGCGCAGTCCATCGCCACACTACAGGGCCGCGACTGGTTGGTCGAACTCGATGAAATGGATCAGACCTCGTTGTCCCAATGGTGAGAATGAGATCCCCGATTCTGTAATATCGGCCCTAAGGCGCGCTGAGCCACTGAACTGTAGTAACATTTTCTGACGGAACTACAGTAAAGAGGGATTGCAGCGTAAGGTTCACGTATCACCCTGAGGCGGGGCGGAGGACGACGTTGGCGGTACAGGCAGTTCAAGCAGTTCGACGAATGCGAGGAGGGTCCCAGAGCCAACTCATGATGGATGCAGACTCGAAACTCTGGGTAGTCAAGTTTCAGAACAACCCGCAAGGCATCCGCGTACTTGCCAACGAATGGATCGCGACTCGACTAGCCGAATCGATCGGCTTGCCGGTTCCACGTACCGACATTATGAACGTTCCTGATTGGATAACCGACGACCCAGAGATGTACATGGACCTGCAAGCCGGTAAGCGTGAACCGTATCTTCCTGGAGAGCACTTCGGATGCGCTTTTGTGGGCGGCTTGATGCCGGGACAGGTGGTTGATTATTTGCCTGGAGAACAGCTTAATAAGGTACGTAATGCCTCAGATTTCGCGGGCATTTTAGCGCTTGACAAATGGACGGGCAACTGTGATGGACGGCAGGCCGTTTTCCACCGCACTGCACGAGAAGGCCGGTATAAGGCCACGTTTATCGATCAAGGCTTTTGCTTCAATGCCGGCGCATGGAACTTTCCTGACTCACCTCTCCGCGGCGCGTATGGGCGCGATACTATCTATGCCGGAGTTAAAGGATGGTCGAGCTTTGAGCCGTGGTTAAGCCGTATCGAGACTATGGACTTCGGCACAATGTGGCAAATTGCGGAGTTGGCTCCTCCGATTTGGTATGGCAACTGTTTTGAGGAGCTTCAACGTTTGATGAAGCAGCTCTTTGCCCGTCGGGAGCGACTACGGGATCTCATTGCGGCGTTCCGCGACTCTGATCGTAATCCTTTTCCGTTTTGGGCATAAGAGCGGCACTTTATCAGGCACAGATCGAGGCGGATTCGTAAACAAAAGGCCCCCTTCGGGGGCCACGCCTAATGAAGGCAATTATATAGTTGACTCAGTGCTCCCGTTGGTGGATGATGGGGGTGCAGAGTGATTCCCGTTCGCTGGGCTATTCCCCACCTATGTGGGATTGCTAAAGCTAAACGTGACAAAAGGCTTCTACTGATGCTCAGAGGTTTTTTTGACGAAAGCAACAAGGACAGGGCAGAGGGGAGGTTCGTCCTTGCTGGATGGATTGCTTCCGTTGATACCTGGGAGCGTTTTACTGAGGCGTGGGATTCTGCGCTCAAAGGATTCTCGCTGAACTATTTCAAGCACGCTGGAGCAAGTGATGCCAAGACGCTGACGATGTCTCAGATTATCTCTGAGCATGATCTCCGGGGCTACGTAGTGACAGTGGACTACGATTTGTTAACAAGCAAACCTGTGGAGTTACGGAAGAGGATGGGAACCCGCGTCTACGACTGGGCCTTCATGAAAATGGTTCCCGGCGTATTGGTAGATAATCTCGACAGGGGCTCACGCGAAAAAGTTGACTTCGTGTTTGACGGATGCACAGAACTCCGCACGTGCATTGAGCGTTACGAGGTTGCGCGGGAAGAGTGGCCGCCCTCGATGCGCGCCATTGCGGGGGAGATAATTCCGGGGAACGATAAAGAGCTAGCAGCTTTACAGGCTGCTGATCTTCTAGCGGGAGAGTACGCCGCCGTTCTAAGATCCGGGCTCAAGGGAGAAGTCTACCAAGCCTTAGAGGTGCGGCCGATTGCGGAGTGGGTTGCAAACCCGCCACCATTAGAACCGCTTTGGGAGTACGCCAAAGAAGTTTTTGAGCGCGAGGCCATCGTCCGGAATATGTTGAAGCTGATGAAGCAGCATGGAGTTAGCCTGAATGACCTCAAGCAATAATAGTTTTGACGTCTTTACCAAGGGATTGCGCAAGATTCTGAAGGCCAACCCAGCAGTCGTAAAGGCTGCCATGGAAGAGGAGAAGCGAGAGCGGGAAGAGGCGCGCAAAGCTAAACGCGCTTCCTCCGTCCCCGTTTCTGCCAGCCGCGATGCTTAGTTGATCGTTTCTTCCACCTTGCCGGTGACCTCGGCATAGGTAAGGCGTTTGCCAGCCACTTGAGATAGGGCGAGGGAGAAGCGGTCTGCATCGTTCATGTTCTTGCGATTGTTGTACCGGAAAGACTGCTCATCGAGGTATCGGAAAAGGTGAAACGGCTCGACGCTCACGTAGGTTCCGTTGATACCGCGCTTCAGCAGCGACCAGAAGTTTTCGAGGCCGTTGGTGTGGATGCGCCCGTTGACGTATTCAACAGCGTGATCGACAACCTGATGCGCATAGTCCCCGGCAAGGCCCTCGTAGGAGAGAAGCGCATCGGTGTAGAGGGCCGCGCCTGCTTCAACGTGCTTACGAACCTCCGATTGCAGAGCGATCTTCTTCCGGTTTGGGACGACGATAGTCTTCACCTTGCCGCCGCGCTCAAGAATGCCCATGACGGCAACCTTGTCTTTGGTGCCAGTGCCGGTAATCCGACGGGCCTTGACGCTCAGGTGCATATTGCGAGCCTTGCCGCCGATGAAAGTCTCATCCGCCTCTACCTCACCGCCATTGCCACCGATCTTCATCAGGGAGCCGCTTTGCATGGCAAGCCGGATGCGGTGAAGCATGAACCAAGCGGACTTCTGAGTGATGCCGAGCGACCGCGCCAGTTCGCAAGAGGAAACGCCGTTCTTTGCGGAAGTGATGAGCCACACGGCGGGGAGCCACTTATCGAGGCCCAGGGGAGAATCCTCAAAGATGGTGCCAACTTTGATGGAGAACTGCCTGCGGGCGTGTTTACCTTTGCACTCCCACAGCTTGCGGGTAGGAAGGAACTTGACCTCACGGCTCCCGCAAGTGGGGCAAATCACACCGTCCGGCCACCGTTCGGCGGCGAAGAACTTGAGGCAAGTATCGGCATCGGCGAAGTGGATGATGGCTTCTTGAAGAGTGCGTGGGCTGCTCATGAATCAAGAATAGAGGAAAGATGTCACTGAGTCAACTATATAATTGCCTAAGTTAGAGACAGTGCTCCACTAGGGAAACGAGACAGTGTAGGAAATACATCCTGAAGCTCAGAGGGTAACAAACCCATCCAAGCTCCAACACCAGCAGCCATCTCAACCACTGAAGTCGTGGGAACCCAAACTCCGGAACCGTTCGTCCAATCCATACCGCCGCCAATATCGAGATCTGGGTAGGTGCCGAGAATACGGCCGCCGGCAATCCCCCCGCCAAGAATGAGCTGGTGACTTCCCCAGGCGTGGTCTGTTCCTTGGCTGGAGTTTTCAACCATGGTTCGGTTGAAGTCTGACAGGGTGCAAACTATCACCTGATTGCTCAATCCCAGTTCGCTCAACGCACTCATGAACGCGCCTAAAGCACCATCTAACTCCGCTAGTAAATTGTTGTGCTGTACTGCCTGGGTGCCGTGCGTATCGAACGGTCCATGTTGTGCGTAAAAGATCTGACGCGACGCTCCGATCACGTTCCGGGTGCCTTTCAGCACATTCGCCACCGTATACAACTCTTGCCCTACCTTCGTTTGGGGGAAGACAGTGGACAGCGGCACACCGGAGAGTTGCGCCTGATTCAAGAGCGTCTGCTGCTGAAGTGCTTGTGCACGCAACGCTGCCACTTGTGACACGAGCTTATTGGGCGATCGGCTATCAAGGCTTGCTAGGGCGCTCACACCATCGGTTAAGACGGACGGAATAGAGGTGGCCGCCGCAGCACCTACAGCCGCCCGCACTGCGATGGCCTGGACGGATCGGCCAACCGTGAAGGTCGCCGACGATACAGTATTAATCACGGGAGGAAGGCTTCCACTCTGCGATACAAGCAGGTCCCCGATTCTTCCTCCCCAGCCGCTCGTCGGCAACGATTCATCCGAAGCGCTCTCCATCTGATTCAATCCCGCTGGGTGAGAGAACATGTCCTGTGGAGTCAAATTTAACGAGGCCAGCATTTGAGCTTTGTTGGACGGTGTGTCCTTGGGACCGACGTTGGCGACGAACAAAGCACGTCGGTTGTTGAACAGAGAAGCGATGTTAGGCATCGAGGGATGCAAACCATACTGTCCTCCGCCTGGTGTAGCTCGTAAGGGAAGGCACGCGCCGCTTGGGATTGCAAGCGTTGGGCGCAGAGAGGCATACTGTGCATAACGGCTGGTGTCCAGCGGAATGAGCATATTGTTGCTATCGTTTCCCCCCGTCAGGGAGATTACTACAATTGCCTTATACGGGCCGGCTGGGCTTTGCGCCATTGCTTCTTGGCTGGGCAGGCTGGCCCAGAGGGGCGAGGTAACACCAGTGATTGCCGCGCGACCAAAAGAGGAAAGGAATTGACGTCGGCCAGTGGCCATTTGGATCTCCCTAGGCGATGTCTAAAGTGTTAGAGCCATAAGCTTTAACCGTCACGCCAAACAGGTAATCGTCAGTAATCGATGCGGTCGTACAGTTGTACGAGAATCGAACAGCACTGTCGTCTCAACACGAACACGCGGTCGACGCTCTACTGGGTTACCTGCCGGAACAAAGCGGAGTTCATAACCGCCGCAAACTGATTTTCAGAAGCTTGGTAGGCGATCGAGAGCACGCCGGAATCCGAACTGATCGTCGTCTGGCCGAGCGCGGCTTTCTCAACGGGTGCTCCGACACTTTTGCCCATCAAGGCGGCGCCTCGCAAGACAGCGGAGAGCGTTGCTCCTGTCATCGTGTCCGATGTAACCACCTGCAGCTCGAAACGGATGCCATTTCGGAAATCCAGCAGGTAGCGTGAAGAACGGAGACGACTCTTTGCTGCCTCGTAATTCATCAACTGTGCTGCATCGCCCAGGGTTCCGCGCATCATCTCTTGGGTGCCTTTTTGATCAAGCAGACTCCAAACTGCGTATGGAGCAAGTGCTGGAATGGCGGCCAACATATCGTCATTGGTCAGCAGACTTGGGGCTAAACCGTCACGAACGTTTAGGGCCTCTTCTACGGCCTCCATACTTCCAAAGATCATCGTTGTTTGGTCAAGGAAGACGAATGCGCTACCGTCTCCTAGGACCGAGACGGTTTAGTTGCGCACCCCGGATAACTTCACCTTGTTACGCCTCATTTTCTTCTGAACGAGAGCCGGCTGAAACTGCCCCTGAGCGATCCCAACGGTTCTTGTTCCGGTTCCCACCCGGAACACCGCGAAGGTTAGCAGATCGACCTCTTCATCCACGTTGAGCCCGCAGGTCAACAGTGCCTTTCTTAGATTGGCCAGTTCAGGTGGAAGTGCTTGCTCCTCCAAACCGCGTGCCGCAACCGAGTTCTGCATCGCCCTGTTGTCAAGGACAATTAGTTGTTGTACGTCTCTTGGAATGGATGCCCCCGCGTCTCTGCGAAGCACCGCTGCAAACCCGTTCACTGACAAAGTTGTACATAGCCCAAGAATCATGGTTCTTATCGTCGTCGCTCTCATCATTTCTCCTGTAGTTCTCAATGCTTTTCTTTGAGTCTCGTAGCCACCCTAGCTAGTGCGTCACAGTGTACGAATCGGCGTTCAACGCCAAGAATACGGCTGCCTGCAATGGAAGCTGTGGATCAGAGGCACTCACCTGGGTGGCGCTGGAGATGATGATGTTCTTTGCATCTTCGGACATTGTTCCGTGATAGGCGATGTGGTTCAGAGCTTCAACCATCGAAGGCACTGTCCTAAATGTGTTGAACAGCCATGATCCAGGCTCAAAGTCGGCCGTGTAACCTGGGTAAGAGTGATTTACGACTCCCCAGAGCATGCTGGACCGGTCCAAAACCGTGATTTGGTTGAGTGCTGCGAACTCTGGGCTGACAATCGTTGTGCCCGGCACGACGTTGGTTGGGCTAAGATAGCCGAAGACGGTGGCCGGGTTCCAGAGATTCATGCCGAGAGGGTTGGTGAAGTCGACGATCTGGCCGTCACCCGTAGCAATTTGAAGAATATTCATTGCAAATAGCTGAAATAAGAGCGGATCTTGGAGAAATCCGTCATTCGATGAAGAACTGGTGTCGCCACCTCGGGCCTCTGGATCAAGGAGAATTGCACGTACTATCGCATCCATATCCCCGCGGACGCCTTTACCGTTGTTCTCGAACACCTTGGAGACGCGCTCGATGTAGCCCGGTGATGGGTTACTCTTGACCAGGTGCTGAATTAGACGATACGAGACGAACGGAGGCAGATTTGGATGATTGAACAAGATGTCGAGTATGGCATCACGGTCCTCGGCGACGCTGGAGCCAGCCGCGAGCGTGGTTCCAAAGAGAGTCTTAGTACCATGGTCATGTCCGGCTTCGTAACCTGTGAGCGGTTGTGAGTAGTCGACCCCCCAAGCGGTGGCCTTGGGGTCAACGGGCGTCGGATAAGTCCATCCCGTAAGTCCCCTGGTGATAGCCAGAACGGTGTCCTGATCGTAGGAGGGAATGGGGTTGCCGTTAGGATCGGTTTGTACAGACCCGTCGTCGTTCAGGAGGACGGGGCCGATGGTGAATAGTTGCATCAGTTCACGGGCGAAGTTTTGGTTGGGTTGGGGAGAGGCGAAGTCGTTCGACAAGTTCAGGAAGTACCCGAAGTTTGGGCTCGATGCTACATCTGTAAGTAGCTGACGATAGTTTCCGCTCGCATCGGCTTCAAGCTTTTGCTCGATGTAGATGCTCGACGGATCGAAATCCCGCCACTGACTGACCAAAAAAGTGCCCAAGGCGTAGGCCACTCTGGGCCGTAGGAGTGTGTTGCCTTGCGCCACGTCAATGAGGTAGTCGTGCCTTGCATTGTACTGATTATGCTTGTAGTCGTATGCGTAAGCCATCGGCTGCTGCTGCCACTGCTCCGTAATGTAGTTAGCAAAGCCGATCTGCTGGATATGTTCTACCAATCCTGGACGCGGACCAAAGGCCGCCTGAGTAGTGAAACGGGCAGCCGCATCGTAGGAGACCGAAGTCGTCGCGATGGGTACGGTTTGACTTCCCAGCCCTGAGGCAGCCCCGTTACTCGCTTGCGGCACCGCACCCTGGGCGCCCTGGACAACTGCGACCACTACGCTGCCGGTCTGCCAGGGAGCAAGATATCCGGTTGCGTGAACTTCAGTTGGGGAAATAACAGTCGTAGCTAAAGAGTTCCCGCCCATGGTCACCACTTCGCCAGAAGCGAAACCCGCGCCTGTTATAACTAGGTTTACTGTGCCCGGGGTAAGGACGGCGGGTTGAACTTGCAAACCTGCGAAAGTAGCCTGAACGCTGGTCGTTGCGCTCAGCGTTCCGTCAGGATTCATTACCGCAACTTGGTGCGTGTGTGACAGAGGAGAGGTAAGTACTAGGGTCCCGGATAGATGAGACGCATCGATATATGACGTGGCGATGGCTACCCCATCCATTACGATAGCCGCGCCGGAGGCGAACCCCGAGCCGGTAACCTCAACGGGTGTTGATAGACTCGTTAGCATGCTTGGAGCCACCGTCGCGATTGCCAAGGGGGCACCTACAATCGTGACCTCTGCGGTAAACGTGCTGCCGCTTGCAAGCATATATCCAGCTGTAATCGTGCTTGGGCTCGGAACTGCGCTGGGAGCGTGATAAAGGCCGGTTGAATCGATGGTTCCGTTCACCGTCCCTCCCACGACAACCCATTGAGCTCCGGCTATGGTGCCGCCTTGTGTGATCGAGAACGCATCTGTGCCACCCACCTGAACGGTGGGGCTAGACGGAGCCACGACGATGTTAGGGACGGGCACAGGCATGGGCGTTGGCTTCGAGCTCTGAGAGGGAAGCGCCGACGTTCCTTTGCCGCATCCAGCGGGGACAAGGGTTAGAAAACTCCCAGCAACGACCACAAGCATGGCCTTCAAAGCTGCGTTGGTCTTTGTAGGATTCAGATTCTTAGAGGCAGTATGGTTTTGGTGAGCGTTGAGGATCATACTGGCACTATCGTCTTAGAGTTGTCTGAGACTGCGCTTTATGTACCTGAGAAGTTACTTATGTGTTTGCGTTTTGATTGAATTTGCAACACGGATTGTCCGTGTTTACATGCCGGTCTGCCCGGAAAACAAACCTACGCTGCTGTAAGGACCCATGAGTGTCTATTTCGGGTCTCGCCGCCTTGTTTAGGATCAGGTCGGTTCAGTATGCACATTTGGGCTGGAGTGCCATAAACGGCCGTTTACGACGCGGCGACCTGCTCCTCATTCGTATGAAGGTGAAAGTGCCCGATCGGCTCAGAACCGGGTGTCACGATCAACCGATCAAATCACACGGATTGTGACGATGGTACGCGAAAGCCATGTGGAACAATCCTGGGTGCATGAAGCGAAGGCCGCAAGGTGGCCCGTTCCTCCTGATGGCCGCTACTCTTATCGTTCGAGGAAAGTTTGGCGATGCTCGGACCCCGCGATCCCGGCGGAGATGCGACACAGGCTCTCTGTTTCTTTGGTGGAAGCGAGGAGGGCCAAAGGAGCGGCAATCCGCAAGGGCGATATGGCTGCGCGTGAATCGGCCTGGAAAGCGGTCGATCGGTAAACATGGTCTTGGCAAACGCAGGGCTGTTCGGTGGGGACGATGGAGCGCCCGATCTGAATGGTTCCCGACCGTTCCGTGCTCCATTTCATGATTTCGCTTTGTCTGGGCTGCCATGCGCACGTGCACCGGACGGTGTTGTCTGAGTTGCCGCCGCTGCTCCTACAGCTATGGAGAGAGCAGCACCCGCGTGTCCACGAACAGCGCATCCTTGATTTCACGCTCGATCTGCCGCTGCCGCGCAACACACTGCTCTTTGAAGAGGCTCGGGAGGGCTGACGGCTTAGAGGGGGTCCCTTCAGAAAACGGCTAATCAAGCAGGTAAGGGCCTGACCGGCTCCGGGGAGGATAATTCTCTGGTCCCGATGCCTACAGGACCTTCGTGTCCCAACAGAGAGCGTTCACACGAACCTTCTTCAACTACAAAAATCGCACTCGTAGCACCTAGTGTTGTCACAAACCCTAGTTTTGGAGAACATGGTTGAGCTCGGAGTCAGCTTAGAGTGTGGTCTGCACCGTTAGAAGGTGTGCTCTGCTGTCTGCTATGGGTCGATCTTTCCTTATGAGGAGTATTTGAATGCAAACGCCTTGCACATGCGACTCTATCTTGTGCTTATATGGAAAACTGAATAGTCAGGGCTGCTAGAAGCGCCAGTTAGGAACCTCCTTTTCAAACGTGGCGAGTTCTTTTTCGTAACGCCATTGCAGCTTTGCCTTTGCGCTTTGCGACAAAGATGCTCTGCACGCGGGGGAGAGCTCGTCCCCACCAAGCATGTCGTGCTGGCAGGCTACTATGGGAACGCCGATCTGCAGATTGTCCCAAAGGCTCTGCCCAGGTAAAAAGGTGACCTGCATGCCGGTACGCGCGACATACTTGAGGTCTTTGTAGTCGAGCTTGTGCTCATAGGCCGCGCGCACGTACTCATTGGAGAGGTCGACGCGCGCCATGCCCGTGTTGTCGGTGCTGAGCGTGACCGGCACGCCCGCGGCGCGATAAAGGGTTAAGCGGGCGGTAGGAGCCGAAGGCACCGAAGCGGTTGTTGCTCGTAAGGTTGATCTCGACGGCGATGTGGTCGCGCGCCATTAGGGCGAGGGTGTGGACGGCGTCCTGTTCAAAGGCGATCGAGGTGCCGTGGCCGATACGTTCCGCGCCAGCGATCCCGATGGCCTTCTTTTCGTGATCGAGCAAGGCGTCCGGTGGTTGCTTGCCGAGCGTCTGCTCGCCGGCATGTAGGCTGCGATGGACGCGGGGGAAGTGAGCGCCGATGACACGGATCATCTGCATGTTAAGGTCGTAGTCGGCCACCGCGCTTTCTTTGCTCTCCGGTCCTACGATGTTGAAGCCGACGTAGTTGGGGTCGGCGCCGACCAGCATAAAGGCCATCATGATGGCTTGGAAGACCTGGTCTTGGCGATCTCCGCGTCGGGCGTAGGAGAGGAAGCGGACCTCCAAATTGCAGACCGGTGCCGGGTTGGGTCCCGCGCAGCCGAGCGCCTTATCTGCAGCAGCCTTCGAGCGCTCAAAGTCTGCGGCGGCCTGCTGCACGACGGGCCTAAGCCGCGGAGGGCGCGGTGGTAGGCGGCTTCAAGATCGTTGGGATTCCAAATCGTATCGTTAACAGACGCGGCCGTCTGGTCGAGGATGTCGGGCTGGTAGATAAGTTCAGTGTAGGTCTCGTGGTCGTTTGCCGCGAGAGTTCTGGACAACGCCATGCTTTCCGCTGGCACGACGACGGAGATGGCGTAGATGGCGGGAAACCCGACGCCGCCGGTGCTTCCGCCGGGCACGTCATAGCCGAGCGCCTTACGGAAGGTGCGCCGCGAGATGAGATTCATGAAGTTTTCGTAGCGGCCGGGGTCGCGCATGCCCATGCCCTTCAGTTCGTCGGCGGGCGTGTGGCATGGGGGCGGGGTTATCTTCTAGGCGGTAAAGTCGGCACAGAAGCCGCGCTCTGCGGCAAGCCGGATGTAGGTTTCGGTGTAGACGCTGCCGTCGAGATGATTGTGGAGGTTGGCGCCCTTGGGCATCGCCTGCAGAAAGATGCGCAAGCGGGACTGGTCGTCCTTGACGCGGTTGAAAACGACGGCGGTGCGGTCTTCGTCCGTGCCGCTGCTGGGGGTCTGCGCGTGCATGGCGATTACGAGGAAAAGCGCGCAGATGCCGGACGATAAGAGCTTGCGAGAGAGGGGCATAGTGGCTTTTCCTAGAAGAAGTACTTGAGTGCGAACTGGATCTGACGTCGTTTAGGGCTCCAGTAAGAAACTCACAACAGCCACGTGCGCTGCAGCTTGTGCTCGTGCCCATTCGGGTTCCACCCGCACTACCACTCCCACCCAGTCTCTCCCTTTTGCTGCCGGCGCCACGGAGAATCGGAGGTCCTCCTCAACAGCCGGCCGGTACTCATAACCGAGCCTCGTTGTGCTGGCCTCTAAAACGCGCGTTCCCAGCAGCAGAGGGTCCGTCCCTTTCTCGCCTTCAAGCAGTAGGCTTACCCGAAGCAGCCCCGGAAGATTGTCCGCATCGCGCATTTTCACAATGATGTCGTGGTATCGGTCCACAGACGTGAGTTCGGGCAAACGCTGATGCGCCTCCATCCGTAACGACAGAGCATTTGTGGATCGGATATTTGCACGCACCGGGTCCCCCTGGACGACTTTAGCATCCGGTTGGGGCCATCGGTCCGGTGCTTGGAAGTACCAATACACGCCATCGAACTCGATGCGGAGTGGCTGCGCAGTTGTGGTCGTTTGCCCATGTTTGATCGGCGGGGGTGGCAGCACAGTTTGTCGCGGCCTGGTTGGCAACGTCAGGATCACGCCGGACAGGTCCGCGCCATGGTGCGAGACCGTGCTCCCGGCGACAGGAGGCGTTCGCCGCACCGTTGCTTCTGGCCCACCTGTTCTGGGTGTGCGAGACCACTCGCCAAAGCCAGCGTCACCACCAATGCAAGAATCACTTCGGCGGCCCACCCTTTGCTTCGTTTCACATGCTCGGCCATAGGCCAGCTAGTGGCTGGGATGGCGGCCGCCAGTGCTAACAGCACGCCCGCACTCACCAGGTACCCGCCGGCAAGTGCTGCAATTCCACCTTCGCCAAGTATCGACGCGGCGACCGATGGCGCGATCTTTCGTAGAAACACCCCGAGATCCGGCTCCATCCACAGTCTTGGTCGGGTGTCGGCCGTAGACAGGTTCTGCGAATACTCAATGCGATTTACTCGAAGGAGTCGCACTCTCCGCACGACCACAAGCGTAGAGATTGGTAGCAACACCACACAGCTGATTGCGACCATAGGCCCTGTCCTTCCCACTCGTCCAACCTGCCACTAACGTCGCCAGTTGCCGCCCAGGTTTATCGTTGGGGCAGACGATGCACAAGGTAGTCCGTCAGAAGCAAGGCCCCAGGGGGATCGATATTGGCAAGCCACACGATGGTGTACCCGGCCTGCGGGCAAACTTCCAGCATCGCAGCCTGACCGGGAGCGCCACCCGAGTGTCCGAAGCAGGTCCCGCTCGGTTGGCGATCAATCTGGAAGCCGAAGCCATAGCGTTCACCGCCTCCATGTGCCTGGCTCGGTGTCAGTAGAAGTTCAGTGTCCTTCGCATTCAGGAGCTTGTTGCCTTGCAGCGCTGCGGCAAAGCGGAGCAGATCGCCCGCAGTGGTGTAGCCGCCTCCAGCGGATGCTCCCCGGTACGGCAGGGTCGCATCATTGGCCGCCACGGTTTGCCATCTGCCTGCGTGTAGCCGATGGATCGTCCGGGTACGACGACATCTTCCGGTTCGATCCGGTGGACCTCATGCCTGCGGGTTTGTAGACGTGGCCTTGAACATTTTGGTAATAGTTCTGCCCGCTGACGCGGTCGATGATGGCGCCTAGGATGAGAAATCCAAAATTGCTGTACTCGAAGCGTGTACCGGGTTCAAAGAGTAGAGACCGAGGTCCGAACAGCGACACGAAGTCCTCATGGGTGCGAAGCTTAAGGCGATGAGCATCAAACTCGGGCCCGAAGAAGTCTCCAGTGCCCCCGGTATGTGTAAGGAGGTGCCTAACGGTAATTTTTGCGGCGGCGTCTTTGTTGGGGTACTCCGGCAAATAGCGTCCTATCGGCTGGTGCAACTGCAACTTGCCCGCGGCAACAAGCTGCAACGTCGCCACTGCTGTAAACATCTTGTTCATCGACCCGATGCGAAAACGCGTATCCATCGTATTGGCGATATGCAGGGTGCGGTCCGCTTCTCCAAGCACGTCGGAGTAAACGGTGCGACCGTCACGCTGAATCAGCATTACTCCCGCGAAATGACCGGCATCAGCCAGCGCGTGCAGTCGCGTTCGGGCTTGAGTAATGACTTCGGCATCGGTGAGAGAGCCGTACGGAAACTCCGCTGGTCGGTCGATGGCTCTCATCTGCAACCGCACAATGCGGTGTGGCTCAGCTGGCTCGACCTCGACGCTAATGCGCGCGAATTGGTCGGAATCGTGCTCCTGTACAAGCAGAGTGGCGTTTGTCGGCGTGTCTTCTTCCAACTTACGCAGGTCTAACCCTTGTGTGCGCTGACGGAAGAATTCAATTCCTAGAGGAACCTCAGGCGGCGCTTGAACAAAACTCGCGACGTAGGCGGCATGGAAGGCGTTCCAATCGTTTCCGTCAAAAAGGTCCACAAGCCGCATCAGCCGTTTCGCAGCCACTTGCTGCGGTGTCGTGTTCTGCGCAGATACTTGGGGCACCAGCAAGGCCATCAGCCAAAGGCTTCGTACGATGCGCAGCAACTTTTGGTAGCCTAGCACTCGTCCTTGATCCTGTCTTTGATCACCTAGGCCTCGTTCGCGTGGCAGCAAACCGACAGCGGCGAACAAGCCGAGGAACAGCAACGCGCTAAAGCGTGAATGGGAAACGGGATAGTAGAAGTCCGTGCGGGAGAGCATATGGAGATCGAGTCCCGTGGCCCCGAGCCGAAGCATCGTCGCCGCGGAGACAACGCCTAGGCCGGTGGAAAATGCGAGCAGTATCCCCACCCAACCAACTCGTTTGACCGCCTGTCGCCGGAGGGCTAGAAAGACGAAAACGCCCATCCACACGAACATGACCGCTGGGAACAAGCCTGCAACAATCTCCAAAACGGCTGAGCCCGGCCACACGGCTGTGTTGCGATAGCTCGGTAAGCAGGCGCGTGGCTAAAGGCGCACAGATCCACATCCAAAGCGGGTGGAGCAAGACGAACGCCATGCAGAACCATAATGGCGAGTGCATAGCTTGAAGACGCAGCTCAAGAGAGGAAGCCACCCACCGCAGTGCCTGACCGAAGCACCACCATCGGCTGCGGCCGCTGCTGAAAGTTTCCAGCAAATCTCCGGCAAACGCTTCTCCGGCAGATCCTGCGCCATCGCGTTCGACAAGCCACAGCCATTCGCATCACGACATCGGCTCTCATGCCTGTTCCTTTCGCAACGCTTTGGCGAACTCAGGCACATCCCGCCACAAACTATTGAGCAGAGACCGTGTCGTGTCGATGGCGCCAATCCCTAGCGGGGTGACTCGCGTAAAGCGCTTTGCTCGGCCGCCGCGTTCGGCACTTGGTTCGCCCATGCGGCTGGTCACCAGACCGCGCTTTTCCAACCTTTGAAGCGTCTTGTAGACACTGGCGAGCGCCGCCGTCCGACCGGTTATCGATGTGAGTTCGCGGCAAAGCGGCACACCATACGCTTCTTCACCGAGGCGAAGGATCGCCAGGAGTGTCATCAGGTCGGTATCGTTCAAGGACGCTGTAGGTTTCATTTCTTCTACAGTACGCAAGAAATAGGACGCTGACAACATATTTCTTCTATCTCGGAGAAGATTGTTGAAAGGTTGAAGAGCACTGCCGCCCATCGCTGAGAGCTGCGTCGCCAAGGAGCAGCCACGGTCGAACCGGCAGTACTCATAAAGAATAGAGGTGGACTTTGCGCCCTTCCTTCTATCAAAAAGAACTTGAAGACCGCCCTTCCAACGTCTCCATCCATTGCCCCACAAACGATCAGTTTTGTTCCATCGGCCCGGACACCCGGTTTGCGCTCCAAAGAAGCTCCGAAGCCTCACACAATCCATAACGCAATCAATTATGATTGTGGTGGCAGTTGTGTTACGAAACGGTCTCGCTCATGGTCATTGGATACGCCCGCGTCTCGACGAATGAACAGAATCTGGGTTTGCAGCTCGACGCCCTGGAAAAGGCGAAATGCGGCCGAGTCTTCCAGGAGCACATCACGTCTGGTTCAAAGGCTCGGCCGCAACTCACCGCCGCTCTCGACATCATGAGGGAAGGGGACAGCTTTGTGGTGTGGCGTCTCGACCGGCTGGGGCGCAATATGCGCGAGCTAGACGATCTCGTCGCCGGCTTCAAGAAGCATGGAGTGCGTTTCTCCTCTCTCACGGAGGCGATTGACACAACGACGGCATCGGGCAAGCTCTACTTCCACATCATCGCCGCCTTTGCGGAATACGAGCGAGAGGGCATCCGGGAACGCACCAGAGCCGGCGTCGAGGCTGCCAAAGCACGGGGACGAAAGGGAGGTCGCAAACACAAACTCTCCCCCGCGCAACGAACGATGGTCGTCAACGCATACCGTGCGAACACGCCGATCCGCGACATCTGTCACCAGTTCCGCATCAGTCACACCACGATCCACCGCATCCTGGAGGCCGATAAGTCTGGACAGCCGCCCGCCTCGTCCTCAGATCAGGCATCATCGAAACGGAGCCGAACCCGCCTTGCGACCAGCTAATAAATCGACGCGCTTCGTTGCGCCGCTGTTTCTGCTGCCATCCCTGTTCGTCGCGCAGGTGCTCTTCTACCAGACCGCTTACTTTCAACGAGCTAGCTGGCACGAAGACCAAACCGCGCCCCTGGCCGTCACCGCCGAATGGAAGCCGAACAAGACCTACTCTCCCGAGATTGAGAGCGGTATCGCCACCCTGTCACGCTCCGACCCCGACAAGGTGGCGTTTCTACGAGCACGCGGTATCCCGATCCACGTTCTCTCCCCGGCGCAGATGGCCCTGTCAGGTTGTCCTGCTGGTTCCCTCGGTTGCACCCGTCAAACCAACTCCAGCATCAACGTCGCTGCGGCGGCGGCTGCAACGCCCGTTTCTTTGGCCGTGGTGCTCTCCCACGAGTTGACTCACTGCCGGTTGCACGATCAGTTGCTCGGCGGAACGGTCGCAAACATCTGGCACCGGCTCCTCTGGCGCAACGAAGAAGCCACAGCGCACGTCGCTGGATTGAAAACGGCGGCACGCCTTCGTCTGCCCTTGTCGGAAGGACCTCTCTCAGGATGGTGGTTCGAGTACCTGCTCTGGTACTGGCCCCAGCCACGCTTCTGCTTTCCGGTCTGGTATCCCTTTTCGGCTTTCACCTCATCACCGGGCACGTCAGGAAACATGCCGTCCGGCGCGTACCGCCCCCGTCAAAGGACTCAGCAGTAGCGCTAACCTTCCGACAGCCATCTACAACGCCCGTCATTCTCTGATCCGTGAAAGAGCGCATGAAGAAGAACGAAGCAGGGAAGCCCAAACCGTCGAAGTTTACGAAATCCAACTACCGCCGTGTCTCGGATGGCGTGGAGGTTCGACGATCCACCTTCGACATCCCCGAGTCTCTGCTTCACCGGTGGGGCATCTACGTCGCTCAGCATCGGACCACCAAAGTTGCTCACCTCTGCGAGCTTCTTGAGAAGGCACTGCCGCCAGCCTCGTGAAGCATGGCGGATACCACAGAAGCGGGCGATCCTTACCTTTGACTGACATGAAGGCAGCCTTCATCAAAATCGGTCATCTGAGATGATTTGAGGCACTCGATCCGCAAACCCATACCCTCGGTCGATTCGCGCGACCAGTTCTTCCTGGTCTCCTTGCGCAAATGCTCCCGCCTTGTGAAGGGCGAATCAGAGCGATCGTGGGGCAATTCCCAGTTTTCGTGTACCCATACCCTAGCTACACGCATGACCTCGTAGTAGTCTCTCGCCAGTTGACGACAGAGATCGCTACCCACTGGCTCTTTCGAGTTCAGGATGTATTCGTCCGAAACCGTCCTTTTTGGGGCCTGCGGGGGATACAACGACGGTTATGCTCCAGTGAAAGGGATTGACGCTTGAGGTTTCGCAACCTTGTTGACCGGTGGAACAGATGCAGGGCACTGCTGCTTTGCGTCTTTCTATCTTCTGCCTGGGTCCGGCTTTTGCCCGCTGCTGATCTTGTCGTCCGTAGCTGGTCGCAAGGAGCGGACGTTCGGCAGCGCTCGGTCAATGCCTTGCTTCAGACACGCGACGGCTACTTGTGGGTGGGGACTGGCAAGGGTTTGTTGCGCTTTGATGGCGTAGCGTTCACAGCCTTTACAGCGGATCATACACCGGGGATTGTGGACGACGACATTGCCCTATTTTCGCTCTGGGAAGATGGAACGGGAACACTGTGGGCAGGTACGGCGTCCCACGGCGTCATCAGAGACGACCATGGGCACTTTTCCACCTTGAGCAAAGAGCAGGGGCTGAGTGGTGGAAGAGTCCTGCGCATCGACGGTGACGAGACGGGGGCAGTCTGGATTTACACCGATGCCGGGGTCAGCCAATGGCGCGGCGGCGAGCTTAAACAAATGCATCCGGAGCAGGATGGATCGGCAGACAGTCCTCTTATCCCGACAGACGACCGAAGAACGCCGGACTTTGAAACCATAGGCTTGTGGCGGCACACCGCATCCGGGGTTGAACGTTTCTCATACGGCCACTGGAACCACTTTCCCACGCCGCCGGGCGAAGACCGCCCCTTCGAAAAGGATGTTAGCTCCATTTACGAAGACACATCGCACCGCGTCTGGTACAGCGTTGGTTCTCAGCTTGGCCGGTATTTCTGCGTACAGAACGGCACACTTCGTATGTACGAGGGCTTGCCGAAAGGTTCTTTTGTCTCCTATGAAGACACAGCGGGTTTTCTGTGGTTCAACCTGCACAGCGCACATCCAGCACGTTGGAAGCAGGGCAAAATTCTGCCGCTGACCGACATGCACACTCCATGGTTACTTCGTGTCGTGGAACAAGCGGACGGTTCGATCTGGGCCGGCAGTCCTGGAACCGCCCTGTTTCAATACCTGCCGCAACGGATCTCCTCGCTGCCTACGTCGGGCATTCCGGAGGTGGTTTCGGTTCTCTTCCGGCAACGAAACGGCGATATTTGGGCCGGCGGAACAGACCTGTTGCGTCTACAGCCGGGGAAAGACGGGCCTTCGCTTCAGCCGCTCTTCGCCGGAAAGAGGCACTGGAGCCTCATCTACGCTCTCTCTGAAGACACAAACGGAAATCTGCTGATAAGCTCCCGCAATCATCTTGGCATCGAGAGGCTTCGGCATGGGAAGCCAGCTCCTTACCTGCGGGGCGATTTCGACAGTAGCGTCGTTCACGCCATGCTACTGTCTGCCTCTGGAGATCAGTGGATCGGAACGGCCACAGGGCTTTACCGGTACGGCAAAGACCCGAAGGCACCGGTGGAAATGCTCTGGAGTGGGGATGTGCGTTGTCTTGTGGAAGCCGGCCCGCACACGGTGTGGGTAGGAACTGCGACAGGGCCTTTGCGCTTTGAAGACGGACGCCTACAGCCGCTTGGCGCACATTCCTCATGGAGCTTCGGCGCGGTGCAGTCCATAAGCCTTGATCGGACCGGAGAGCTTTGGATTGCCACCCTGGGAGACGGTGTCGTTCAATTTGCTGGGGGAGACTTCCACGCGTTCGGCATCGCTGACGGGCTTCCAACCAACGTCATCTACAGTGTAGATGTAGGGGATGAAGACGATCTTTGGCTGAGATCGAACGTGGGCCTGATGCGGGTTCGCGAACGAAGCCTGGAGCAGAGGCTTTCCGATCAGTCAAGCAAGCCACGGTTAACTGTGTTCGATCAAGCCGATGGATTGCCGGCAACGGACATGAGAGAAGCCGCAAACCAAGGCTTCCTCCGTCTGAACAACGACACATTCTGGTTTGCGACACCCAACGGAATCGGCTCACTTCATCCTTCCGAATTCCGTGATGAGGCAAGCTCGCCGCATGCGACGTTGGAAGAACATACGATCGATCAATCCAGCCGGCTGCCAGGCTCCCGAATCGTGCTGCACCCGGAGCAAAGCAACCTGGAAATCCACTACACGGCCCTGGGGTCCAGGCGTCCGGAGCAGGTCAACTTTCGTTACCGGATGCGCGGCTACGATAAGGAGTGGATCGTCGCGGGCACACGGCGCGTCGCGTACTACACGCATCTGCCTCCGGGCGCCTATGCGTTCGAGGTCCAAGCGGCGGACGGCGATGGCGAGACATGGGAAACGGCAGGCGCCAGCGCGGACATCCGTGTGCTTACTCCGTTCTATCGCACCTGGTGGATGAAGGCACTCGTGAGCGTGCTGTTGCTCGGCGGCATCTTTTATTTCGTGTGGTCGCGCCGCCGTATCGACTTGGAACGGAGCCGGATGCGGCAGGCCTTCACCCATAAATTGATCGAAACCCAGGAGGGCGAACGAAAGCGCATCGCGCATGACTTGCACGATTCGCTTGGTCAGCATCTGGCGCTGATCCGGACGCTTGCGCTGCTGCCTACAGCGCGTATCGGAGCGGCGGGTGACCACCTTGCGAAGATCGCCGATCAATCGGCCGTGGCCATCCAGGAGGTCGAAAGCATCTCCTACGACCTCCGGCCGTACCAGCTTGACAGGTTGGGGCTGACTACCGCCATCCTGTCGCTTCTCGAACACTTCGAGGAGAGCAGCGCCGCACGGATGACGCACTCCGTCAAGAACATCGACGGGTTCTTCGCGAAAACTTCGGAGATTAACGTCTACCGCATCGTGCAAGAGGCTTTGGCCAACGTCCTGAAGCACGCCGCCGCGACAGAAGTGACGGTGACGGTCTCCCAAACGGGGAATAGTCTTCGATTAGTGGTGACGGACAACGGCCGCGGATTTACAGGTTCTGCCGGAGAGACCGGCTCCTCCGGATTGGGTCTGATCGGCATCCAGGAACGAGCCGAGGCACTCGGCGGACATGCCGCGATCGAGTCTGCGGAGGGTGAGGGCACGAAGGTGATCGTCACCGTAACCAGAACCGGCTAATGGAAGAAAGTGAGACAATCATGGGCGAACCCGCAGAGCATCCCATCACCATCCTGATCGCCGACGATCATCCGCTGATGCGGCAGGGCATCCGCATGGCGCTTTCTGTAGAGACGGACCTCGCGGTGGTGGGCGAGGCGGCGGACGGGGAAGAAGCCCTGCGGACCATCGCCTTCCTCAAGCCGGACATAGTTATCCTCGACCTCGATATGCCCAAGCGCGACGGGTTGGCGGTGGTACGCGAACTGAAGCGGCTCCACTCTCCGGTCGGGATCGTCATTCTGACGCTGCATACCGGCGCGGACCTGCTTTACGAAGCCATCGATCTGGGCATTCGCGGGTACATTATTAAGAGTTCCGCCGTGACCGACGTGGCGAAAGGGGTGCGCCGCGTGGCAGGCGGCGGCAGCTACGTGAGCGAAACGGTAAGCCTGGCGCTCCATAAAGGGCGTCCAGCAAAAGAGTTGCCGGTGGGCCTGCAACGGCTTACCCCGCTCGAACTCAAGCTGGTGCGCAGGGTCGCCGAGGGCTTCACCTCACGGGAGATCGCCGCGTCTCTCGACCTGAGCGACCGCACGGTGGAGAACTACCGCACCGCGATCTGTAGCAAGCTCGATTTGTCTGGGCCCAACGCATTGCTGCGGTATGCCTTGAGTCACCGGGCCATCCTAACGCGCTGACGCTAGGCCAGGGATCTACTATGGCCAGGTAAAAACGCCGGAAGTCCACCACTTCGTCGTTTTCGTGTACCCCTACTCTATTTCAGCTCTGCTTCCATCTCTAAGCTCATTTTTAGTTCCCCGAGCGTAAGGAGATTTCCAATGAGCGATGAAGTGCTCGCACCGTTGTTGACCGTTGGCTTGCTCTGCGGTCTGGCGTTGTTCTACCCACTGCTGCAACTCATCGCGTCGGTGCCAGCCAAGCGCATACCCGGCAACGCTCTGCCTCTCTCTTCCGGAACTGAGCGGCAAACGGCGGCCTCCGCATACACCACCCTCTAAGCCTTCCTCACTTTTGACAACCTGCGCCCACAGCAAACGCAGAGATTCCGGGCGCACTCACGAACGATCCACTAAGGAGAAAGAAATGCGTTTGACTCGATTCCTTGCGGTACTTTACACGTTTGTCTGCGTTGCCCACCTCGCGACCGTTGCCTCCGCCACCACCGTCACGCAACTCTACACGCCACTCGATCTCAGCACGAACGACACCAAGTTCGTAGACAAGGATGCGGCCGGTACTACCTATGCCGGACCCTCGGTCGCCTTTGCCAATGGAAACAACCAGCTCACCTTCTCCCGTGGCAGCGGAGGATTTGAAACGGACAAGGTCGGGTACAACTACGGCAATAGCGCTTTCTCGAATGGCACGGTTGTCGTGGGTGCGGGCGGCTTTCAGGGCAGCGGTGACGGAAAAGCCGTCACAATCACGTTTGCCGTGCCGGTCATCCAGTTCGGCATGAACATTGAGGACTTCGACCTCGCCGGCAACGGCACCAGCAATTATTACCTCATCGACTTCCAAGCCTTCGATCCCACAGGCGCTTCGTTGGGGTACTTCAATTCAAAGCGGGGCTGTTCCGACAACACCTGCCTGAGCTT
Source organism: Acidobacteriaceae bacterium (assembly GCA_965277085.1). GTDB lineage: Bacteria > Acidobacteriota > Terriglobia > Terriglobales > Acidobacteriaceae > Edaphobacter. The sequence goes on along the minus strand of OZ255708.1, from coordinate 1,842,245 downwards.
CGAAGGACTCACCGTGTCCGGAGACTCCATTAAGTCCATCTCCTTCTACGACAGCCCGAACAATCTCAATTCCAGCGCGAACAATCTCCTCTTCGGCAACATCGCCTACGCCAACACCGGTACGGCCCTGCAAGCCCCCGCCGTCACCCCCGAGCCTTCCTCCATCGCCCTCCTCGGCACCGGTCTGCTCAGCCTCGCGGCTTTTGGACGGCGCGCCAAAGGCTTCCTCCGCAACTCCTCCGCACGTTAGCCATCTTCAGGAGAAAAATCATGATCTTCCAAGCGAAACGAGCGCGATCCGCTTGCTTCATCGTGCTGGCCGCATTGATGGCGGTCGCGCTTCTTCCCACCGCGCACGCGCAGATCTCCATGCGCGGCTTCTACGGCGATCTGTCGGACACCCACGACACGTTCCTTTCACTCGATCTCAACGGCGACGGCAAGGCCGACATGCTCTACTCCCGGCCGGGCAGCGGCACTGCCGGCGCTTACCTCTCCCATGGCGACGGGACGTTCCACTACGTCTCCTATGCGAACGGATCAGGAAGCGGACAAAGTGGGTTTACCGGCGATCTGCGGGACACCCGCGACACCTTCGTCGCGCTCGATCTGAACGGCGACGGCAAGAGCGACTTTATCGAATATCGTCCTGGCGGAGGCGACACGATCCGCTGCCTGTCCAACGGCGACGGCACCGTCAGGTGCGACTCCCTGAGTATCGGGGGTACGGACTACTTCAATTTCGGCGACAGCATGACCAACAGCAACACTCGCATCGTCGCGATGAATCGACGCGGCAGCCCGTCGGAGTTTCTTGTGTACACACCGGGCGGAGGAAGCGCAGCGATCTATATTCCGCAGGTCGGCAGTTCCAATCTACAGAGCATCAACCTGACGGCAAACTCAACGCCGAGTCGAGCGACTGGATGGCAAGAGACGATGACGGCGGGTGACGAGCACATCGTTCCGTTGGACATAAACGGCGATGGCTCTCCGGACCTTCTGGTGTTTTCGCCGCGGGCCGGTACCGTTCATCTTTACAGGAACAATGGGAGCAACGGTTTTGCTTTGTTTACACTGGCGGTTCCGGGTAGGAACTCGAATGGGTTTACCGGGAACTCTCAGGACAATAACGCGCGGGCGATTGCTCTCGACCTTAACGGCGACGGCAAGCAGGACTTCCTCTGGTGGCAGGCGGGCACGAAGACGGTCATCGGTTTCCTCTCGAACGGGGACGGCACGGTGAAGGCGGTTAACTATTTGACCGGCGGAACGCCCGGGAACGGGTTTCAGGACACCGACAGCTCCATGGGGGACAACGCGGTAGCGCTCGACCTGAACGGCGACGGTAAAAGCGATTTCCTTTGGTACAGCCCGGGAAACAGCATTGTTACGGCGTATACATCCAGCTCTACGGGCGCGTTGACGGCGGCTTCATACCGCACTGGCACCGGCACGTCGCAGAACTTCCAATCTTCTTCCTCAACGCAATACGATACCGCGCTTCCACTCAATTTTCTTGGCCAGGCGGCGTCGGGCTTTGTCTGGTACGTGCCGGGTTCAGGCACCTTTCAGGCCTACACCTACAACGCAGCGACCGCAAAGCTGAACGACTACAACTTTCACGCGTATCCCGGCACTTTCCTGTCGGACCTGTCGTGGAGCGTCGGCAATGTGCCTCTAAAAGAGATCACGATGCCGGGAACCCATGATGCCGCCATGTACAATCTGGTCCTTGGTCCCGCCGACGTCAGCGAGACTCAGTGGGGCGACATCCCTTACCAACTCGGCAACGGAGCGCGCTACTTCGACTTTCGTGTAGGCTACTACCTCTACAACAATGGAGACCCGCGCGATGCGAACGACAAGTTCGCGTTTATCGACACGCCCTATGTCGTACAAAGTGACGCGTTTCTGATGTACGGGCATTCGGCCATACTTACCGGCTATCAACCGCGCGATCTCATCAATCAGGTTCAAAACTGGTTGATCGCCAACCCCAGTGAAGTGGTGTTTCTCGATTTCACCAATCAGGCTTTCGTTGGATCGGCGCGCGACATGACCAGCCAATTCGCCAACGAACTCGCAAATACGCAGCACCCTGATTTGATCTACACGCCATATGCGGCCTGTGGAACCAATCATTGCACCGATCCAAGGGTGCAGCCGCAGAACGTGACTATTAACCAGATGAAGACGAAGGGCGGGTCTTACGGAGCGAGACTTGTGCTGGTTAATACGCCGGACGCGCTGACAAAGCTGGGGTGGGGATGGCAAGGCGTGAAGGACAGCCAAGTTGGGTACTGCGGAAGCGGCGGAGTGGACTTGAACTACCAGGAGATTGCTTGCATCACCAATGGCGATAGCGGTACTCCGAGCATAGAGAGCCTTCGACCGAAATACGTGGCCGCCGACGCGGCACCTAACTTCACGCAGATAGTAGCGGCCTTGACTCCCGGTTTCGCGGGGCCGCTGCTACTCGCTGACGGAACCCCAGGCATCGGAGGCTTCAACAACGGAAGCGACGGAAGCGATCTCAACAACCAATTGAGCAACGGAGCCTGGAATGTCAACGCGCTCAACATGGTCACCATCGATGGGCTTAAGGACGACGCTCTTCCCAGTCTATTGATCCAGCGGAATCGACAGACCTGGATCGATATGCACTTTTTCAACAACAGGGCCGACAACCCCGCCGGTGCGCTCTCCATCGGCGCAAACGGCGACATCTGGGCGGCCGGCGCGAAACATTCCCTCAGCCTCTTCAAATACAACCGGGCAACCGCGACGTGGGACGCCAAGGTCAACGGCGTGCCGAACATCAAGAAGCTCGCCGTCGATCCGCTGGGCGGCGTCTGGGCGATCAACGACTACAACGGGATCGACGCGGACACCGGTACTTTGCTTCACTACGACTTGAATGGTCAGAACCTCAACACGACTGACAGCGTCGTGCGGGATGTGGCCGTGGGCAAGAACGGCAGTGTCTGGGCGATGGGAGTGGACCTATCGATCTTTGAGGTCTCCGGCCCAACCGACGGCAGCGCCGACATCAAAGCTTCGGTGCCCACGCAACGCGGTACCCATCTCACGGTCGACAACAAGGGGGATCCCTGGGTCATCGATCTCAACGGACACATCCAGAAGTTCAACGGTTCAAGTTGGCAGCAGGTCAGCAATTCCCAGGGACGGGAGATTGCGGCGGGCGTCGACGGCTCCATCTTCATCACCGGCTACGGCACACCGTCGATCGGCCGGTACAACATCCAGAACAACAACTTGGATTTTTTCCTGATGGACGCCGATCACATTGCGGTGGAACCGGGCGGACAGCCCTGGGCCATCCGGCATCGAACCGGAACCATCTACAAGGGCTCGCTCGACCAGATGTAACCGGCAACCGACGCAACAAAAAAACGCAACGAAGACAGGAAACCGATGCGATCTTCCCTTGTACCTCTCTCTCCCGGGCGTCTGTGCGGAACTCACAGGCGTCTTTCTTCCGGATCGTCCTCGCCGATTGTGGCGCGGGCGGTCCGCGCCTCCTCTCTCTTTGCCGCGGGCCTTCTGGGTACGGCTCCTCTCGCCGCGCAGTGTCCGGCGATTGGAAATGACGCCACCTGCGGCTTCGTCATCACGGTCACGGATGCCGGGGTGGCCATCTCGGCCACCGGCCAGCCAACTTACAACTCGCCGTCAGAGGGGGGCGACTTTTCAGTCGGCACCCTCATCGGCGTCATCAACAACAGCAGCGCGCCTGTCTCGACGCTCGGGCTTGGCTCGCCCCTGCAGGTCTTCTACTTCACCGACAACGGCATCGATACTTACAACGGGGTGCAGGGAAACGGATTGGACAAGACGGGCTACGGCGGCCCCAACGCTTACTTCTCCGACACGGATACCCTCCGCAAGAACGGAATCGTCCACTTCATCGCGCCGATTGCCCCGGGCGGCGGCACGGCCTTCTTCTCGCTCGCCAACAACCTGATCGCGACGACGCCCTGTGTCAACCTGATCAACGGTGCGGTGGCTAGGCCGAGTTCCACCGGCACGGACATCTTCAGTTCCTTTACAGCCAACCAGGGCAAAACGCTCGCGCAGGCCGCAACGGCGTGCGGCTTTACCAGCTTCAACTGGCAGCAGCTGATTACCAACCTTCCCCTGCCGAACCCTTTCTATGACACGAATTTCAATAATTTGTTTGCCCCCACACCGTTCAACGATCCCCCTCCCGGCGGATACTCTTACCAGGACGACCCGCAGGCCAATCCCCCTTCTGCCCCCAATGCGGTGCTCCTTCCGGTTTACTACAACATATTTCCGACGATTGACACTTCGCTGACGCTAGCGGCGAATCAGACCGGCAACACGCTCTCCTTTTACGACAGTCCGGCGGACCCTTGTCTCGACGGAAGCGTGCTGAACTCCTGCGGGTACACCGCGCCGCCGGGTGCCGTGCTCTCGTTCCAAACGCACCTCGTCGGGGTGATCGGCAACGACGCCAACGCCGTCGTCCAGGACACCGGAATTGGCTTCACCTGGAACGATAACTTCAACGGCACTTCCGGCGGCGTCGGCGCGCTCAACGCCACCCATCCGATCGATCCGGGCAGCGGCACTGGCGGCGTGACGATCACCGGCTACCATCCGAGTACCGGCTACCGCTATCCGAAGAGCCTCGCCGTGACCACGGTCAACGGTAAGTCTGCGGGTCCGGCTCTCACGGCGAAGTTGCTGAGTGCTTCCCGTGTGGCGACCACCGCCTCCGGTCTGGCGTATAGCCGCGCCACAAAGTTATTCACCGGCACGGTGACGGTCAAGAACAACGGACCTTCCGCCATCGCCGGGCCGTTTCAGGTAGTGCTGACCGGCCTGACGCAAGGCGCGACCCTCGCCAACGCCACCGGCGACTTCGCGGGTTCGCCCTACATCACGGTAGGCGGAACTCCCAGCCTCGGTCCCGGAACTAGCGTTTCGGTGCCGGTGCGCTTCGCCAATCCTCTCATGACGGCGATCCGCTTCTCGCCCGCAACCTATACCGGAGGCTTCAACTAAGATGCGACCCTACCTTCTGCTGGTTCTGTTCCTCGCATCCCTGGCAAGCCATGCCCGCGCCGCCTCGGTCACGTACAGCGCCACCATCGACACCTCCACACTGGCGGGAACGACGGGCTCGCTAGACTTCAACTTCGAGCCCGGCCCCTTCGGCTCCCGTCCGGCAACCGTGCAGATCCGGCGTTTTGGCGGGGACGGTAGTCCTTCCGGTACCCCGACCCTCACAGGAGATGCCGGCGGTTCGCTCCCCGGTGATCTACAGTTCGACAACGGCACGGGCTACAACGACTACTTCCAGGCCTACACCTTTGGCTCGTTGCTGTCGTTCGACATCATGCTCAGCGGCCCAGCCGTAGATTCGGCGCGCGTTGCCTCCTCGGGCAGCACCTTTGCCTTCAGTATCTTTTCGGACACGGACGGGACCATGTCCGCGCTGACCAGCGACACGATCGATGGCTACGCCATCACCGTAGACATCAACGCCGACGGCTCCACCACACTGCGGAACCATACACGATCTCCCACCAGCGTCACCCCCGAACTTCCTAGTGGCATCCTCGTGACCACAGCGACGATCCTCGCCTGCGGATCTCGACGCAGCTGGATTCTAGCCCGAAGGAACATCTCTCTAGTTACGGTGAAAGTGGGACCTTGCAAACGGTAGCTCTTCGCTGTGCGCTAAAGGATACTTACACCAGCGCCATGTTCTAAATTGTTCTTCGACCGGACGGAAACAGGCGGAGGCGACGAGAAAACGACCGCGCTCGTACAATTCGGGGTCAATGATGTCGTTTGAGGTACAGGAGTCGTCCTCGATGAAGATGAAGCCGTGGGCGGTGCCAGCATCGGTATCCTCATCACGACTCAGCGGGCGGCGCTCATGGGCCGCAATCCGGCCACCGGCGAGTCGATCAAGATAGCGGCGACGACAACCGTGAAGTTCCGGCTCGGCAAAGCGGCCAAAGACGCCATCGTGCCAACCAAGAAGTAGTCGGTCGCCCTGAAGTGCCGGAAGAGCGCCTGTGGGTTCACTTGACACAAGCCCTTCGCCGTGTCACCTTATCTCTAACAAAACAAACGCGTTACGTCTGATAATGAAGATTATGTACAGTCGAGATGTAGCGGCTTGTAAGCGCAAAGCAATAATGTCGTAGCCCTGCAAGGTTGCAGCGGTCCTCGATTTAGGCGATTGTGGATTTCGAAAGCCGACGACGGAATCCAAAGACGCCTTGCCATACCGGCCCAAGCGTGATGTAGTCGGAACCGCCAATGTTTTGCGGGATGGACCGACACGAGCGACTTACACATCAAGCTTTTTGGCAATCTGCAGATCAGTGACGCGGGAGTACCGATCACTTCTGTTGATACACCGCGCCTGCATTCCCTGCTGGCGTGGCTTCTGCTCCGGGCAGAAACACCACACCCGAAGGCACGTCTAGCTTTTCTGTTGTGGCCGGAATCTACTGGGCCGCAGGGCCGGACAAATCTGCGGCAACTGTTACACCACCTTAAGCGCGCGCTGCCCGCGAGCAAGAACCTCCTCAGGGTAGACCATTTCAACGTTCACTGGGATCGAGGCGGGTCCTGCTCGATCGATGTAGTCGACTTCCTGGCCGCTCTCGCACATGCGGCTGAAGCGGTTGAGGAGCAGGAACCGCCCAGCGAACTAAAGTGGTTAACGCGAGCAGCCCAGATCTACGTCGATGACCTCTTGCCCGCTGTTTATGACCAGTGGCTTGTACCCATTCGGCAGGACTTGCGAGCGCACTTGTCTACGGCTCTGCATCGGTTGGCTTCGCTGCTTGAGCGGTTCGGCGATGTGAAGACCGCGATCGCATGCGCCGAGAGACTCGTGGCGCACGATGCAACCGCGGAAGCCGGCTACCAGCTTCTGATGCAGCTGCACATCGCCAACCGGGACCGCGCCAGCGCCGTACGGACATACCACCAATGCAAGGCAGTATTGCGCCGAGAACTGGGCGTTGCACCGGGCCGGCACACGGTATTGCTCTTCGAAAGCATTTTGCAGGTTGCGCCGTCGCAGTTGGCGCAACCAGCCGCGATGCCTTCGGAACAGGAGAAGATTCATTCTCTAATCGGCCGTGTGCCTGAGATGAAACGCCTGGAACTCGCATGGGAATCGGCAAAGTCGGGTCGAGCACTCGCGTTCATTATCTCGGGGGAACCTGGGATAGGAAAGACAAGGGTCGCGGAAGAGTTCCTTCATGACGCGGAGCGCAGCAAGTATGCGGTTGCGAGAAGTCGTTGTCACTCCGGACACGGACAGGTGGCTTATGCGCCCGTCGCGCAATGGCTCAGGTCGGGTGCGTTGCGAACAGTGTGGCCAGCTCTCTCTGTAGCGCAACGGGCGGAATTAGCCAGACTTGTGCCTGAAATGCATGAACCCGCAGTAGGCACTTCAGACCCGAGTGCTCCCAGCGAAAGCTGGCAGAAGCACAATCTTTATGCGGCATTGGACGCGGCGTTCGGGAAGATCGCAAGTCCGCTTGTGTTGTTTATCGACGATCTGCAATGGTGTGACGCTGATTCACTCGATTGGCTACAGCTGGTTCTGAGTTCAGGAGCGGTCAAACGAGTGTTAGTGATCGGGACGGTGCGCGGCGAAGAGATTGGGCGTGATCATCCATTCTCTAAGTTCTTGATTTCCTTGCGACAAGTAGATGTAGTGGTGGAGCTCCCGCTTCGACCCCTCGATGTAGCGGGCACCGCCAGTCTCGCGCGCCAGGAGTCAGCTGAGTTCCTTACAGCCGAGAACCTGGCGCAGATATACGAATTCACTAAGGGCCACCCGCTCTTCGTGGTCGAAAGTGTCCGTGCGGGCCTGCAGAGTAAGCGTATCCATGCAGTGATCAGCGCGCGACTCGCCGGGCTTTCTGCAGCTTCCTATGAGCTCGCAGGGCTGGCCAGTGTCGTGGGCCGGACGTTCTCCTTTGAATTGCTAGAAAAAGCGTCGGACTGGGATGAGCACAGTCTTTTGCAAGCGCTTGACGAGCTATGGCAACGACAGATCATCGAAGGCCGTGGTGGAGCGGAGTACGACTTCACGCACGATCGCATTCGCGAGGTGGCGAGCATCGAGCTATCCCCTGTTCGTTTGCGGTATCTACACCGTCGCGTGGCACGAGCCCTAACGGAGGTGTATACCGGCAACATCCGGGAATGGGACGGGCACATTGCGCTTCATTACGAACAGGCCGGCATGGTGGAGCAAGCTATCGATCACCTGTGTGCGGCTGCCGACCTCGCCAGACATCGGTTTGCATACGCAGAATCTGCCCAGCTTCTCCGTCGTGCGCTGACTTTGCTTCGGCCACTTCCTGAGTCTGCAAAGAGCTTACAGCAGGAACTGGACATATTGGTACTTCTCGGTACGGCTCTGGTTACTACAGAAGGCTATTCGGCAGCTGGGGTTGGCAACACCTATGGTCGCGCTTTAAGCCTTTCGCGGCGTCTCGGAGAATATAAGCTCTTCACCATCCTTAGCGGATCCTGGGTCTTTCACGTGGTTGGCGGACAAGTCGAGACCTCGCGTCAAGAGGCACTGGAGTTTCTCACTGCTGCAGGAAGGTCGTCCAGTTCTGAGCTCGAACTGGCTGGCAACTTTCTGCTAGGCAGTAGTCTTTCTCATCTCGGGCAGTTGGAAGGCGCATTTCAGCATCTCACGTCCGCCTTCGAAATTCATAAGGGCTCCTCTGCCTCAGTACTGGAGGTTTTCGGCGGCCCAGATGTGCGCGTATTCTGCCGCGCCTACCTGTCCCATGTGGCCTGGCATCTCGCACCAGATGCGGACGACACTTCCGCAGATAGGTTCATCGCGGAAGCGGTTCATGCGGCTGAAGACATGAACCATCCGTTCATTCAGGCCATCGCCTTCAACTACAGCGCGATGCTGCACGCGCTCAGGGGCGACGGTGCATCCGCCCTCGAAGTGGGACGCCAAGCTGTCGAACTCTGCAGCCGTCACGGGTACGCATACTACCTAGCAATGGCCAAGATTCTTACTGCCTGGGCCATGTGCGAAACGGGGGAGTCGAGCGCGGGTTTGGAGCAGTTCAGTCATGGTCTGGAACGTCTGCGCACCCTCGGTGCCGAGTTGCGACTGCCCTTCTTCTACGCTCTGCTAGCCCAGTCGTTTGCGCGGGCGGGCATGTCACGAGAAGCGAGCACAAGCCTTGCGACAGGCTTCGCCTTTACGGCCAAGAACGGGGAGGAATGGACTCTTCCAGAACTGCATCGTGTTCAGGGTGATTTGCTAAGAGCCGAAGGCGAGCCCGAACAAGCCGCCGCCAGTTACCGGCGTGGGCTGGGCTCGGCCCAACGCTGTGGTTCCCTAGCCTTTCAACGACGTTTGACGAAATTGCTGGTCCAAATCGTCCGCTAACTGCGCAGAACGATCCCAGAACGGTGTGCTGGGCATAATACAAGGTAAGGAGCCTGCGTATGCCATTCCAAGAGGTTCTTGAGCAGTTCCGTTCCGAGTTTCGTGGTGCCGTGATCGAGCCGCATGACCCTTCGTATCACGATGCGCGGAAGGTCTATAACGCGATGATCGACCGCAAGCCTCGCATCATCGCGAGGTGCACATCTGCCGCGGATGTCTTAGCAGCAGTCAAGCTGGCGCGGGGGAGCGGACTGACGATCTCGATTCGCAGTGGCGGCCACAACGCTGCGGGATTGGGTGTTTGTGACGACGGTCTCGTGGTTGACCTCTCGACCATCGATTACGTTCGCGTCGACCCTTCTGCGCGCACGGTGATGGTTGGAGCGGGCTGCACCTGGGCTATGGTGGATCACGCCACTCACGCCTTCGGTCTCGCGGTCCCATCCGGCATCGTGTCCAGCACTGGCGTCGCTGGACTGACTCTGGGCGGAGGTATGGGGCACCTTTCCCGCAAGTACGGCCTCACGATTGACAACCTGATCTCGGTAGACATCGTGCTCGCTGACGGACGTTTCGTAATAGCCAGCGCAGAGGAAAACACCGACCTCTTCTGGGCGGTGCGAGGGGGTGGCGGAAACTTTGGCATCATTACAGGCTTTGTCTTTGAAGCGCAGCCGGTGGATGTAGTTTGCGGCGGACCCATGCTTTGGAACCTGGAAGATGCGACCGACATGATGAAGTGGTACCGCGAGTTCATCGTGCAGGCACCAGAGGAGATAAACGGCTTCTTTGCCTTTCTCACGGTGCCATCTGCGCCTCCGTTCCCCCAAGAACTCCATGGAAAGAAGATGTGCGCTATCGTCTGGTGCTACCAAGGCTCCTTGCAACAGGCAGATCAAATCCTTGATCCTGTTCGTCGATACCGCCGACCCGCGTTTGAATTCGTTGTTCCTATGCCGTTTCCGATGTTGCAGGGAATGTTCGACGGTCTGTACCCAACAGGGCTGCATTGGTATTGGAAGGCGGACTTTTTCAAAGAACTGACCGATGAAGCTATCGCACAGCACATCGATCATGCAGCCCAGCTTCCCACGCCACTTTCCTCGATGCACCTCTATCCAGTAAATGGCGCGGTGAACCGTGTGGCTCCGTCTGACACGGCATTCAGTCACCGTGACGCCGTTTGGAGCCAAGTTATCGTAGGAGTCGATCCGGACCCCGCGAACTGCGGGAAGATCACCGATTGGGCCAAGGCGTACTACGAGGCCGTGCACCCGTTCGGCAGCGGCGGAGCTTACATGAATTTCATGATGGAAGAGGGCGAGGACAGAATCAGGGCCTCTTACCGGGGCAACTATGATCGCCTTGCTGCAATCAAGGGCAAATATGATCCAGAAAATTTCTTTCGTATAAACCAGAACATCAAGCCAGCTATAGCGTTCGAGACTTTCTAGCTTTCGCTCCTAAGCAGCACGTTCCGGCTCCCATATCGCAGTGCGCTCGGCAGATCATGCTTGGCGCTTCGGTACTTCTACACGTCGCGAATCAACCTGCTTGTTGTAGGCCTTGTTGCTCCATCTGCCAACTCGAGACTTTTGAGGTGATCATGAAAAGGCTTCTTCTCATTTATATCCTTTGCGGAACATCGTTCCTCAGTGTTCACGCTTCCGAGAATCTTTGGGTCGGCACCTGGACGCTTGATCCGGCAAGAAGCCATCTCATCGGATCGAGTTTCACATACTCCCAGACCGCAGATGGGATGTACCACTACTCGGAGGGGCCAAAGTCCACCTACACCAGCTTCAGGATGGACGGTCGCGAGTACAGTACCGGGGGTACGAGCACATCGACCTGGACTGTAGCCGGAGATAACGCCTGGGACACGGTCCACAAAACCAATGGGGTTGTTACTGGACGAATCCACCGCCAACTATCGGCGGATGGGACCTTCTTCTACATGACTGCCGAGGGCATGCAACCGGACGGCGTTACGTATCATGACAGCCTCACCTACAAACGGCTAACCGCAGGCGAGGGGCTGCTCGGCCGTTGGGTTTCGACCAAAGTTGATAGCTCTGTCGCGGATACGATCGTAGTTCTAGCGGCACCCCGCAGCCTGTACCGGTGGGAAGTTCCGGCATACAAAGTTGCCATTGAAGCCAAGCTTGATGGCTCCGATACAGCGATAACCGGCCCACTGGTCTCGCCCGGAAGAACCGTCGCTTTGAAGCAGCTCAACTCGCACCGAATCCTTTACACCTACAAGCTGAACGGCACGGTGGAGAGCGTCGAAATCCAAACGCTGGCTGGCGACGGTAAAACCTTTACGGATGTCTCTTGGACACCCGGTAAGCGGTCTGAGAGATCAACCGCCCTTTATGTAAGACAGTAGGCAAAGGCCTCTTCCTCTGGTTGTCAGGGGTGGCATAGAAATCGCTCGACCTTGCTCCGGGGCACAAAACCATGTCTTCGACAAAGAAGGAGAACCATGCACCAAACTGGAGCTATCTTGGCTGGTCCTCACACGAAAAATATCGATACCGCTGCTATCTCTACTCGCGCGCATCGTCGGCAGATGGCGGCGATGACTCTGACCTCGCTCTTTTGTGCTGCGATGATTGGTTGCTGCCAGCCCAACGATCCCAACTGCCGCAATGTTTCTTTCGGTCCGTCAGGGGCCGGAGTAGCCGGAGTCGCCATCGGGGTTGGCGCTGTCGTTGCTACAGCCATCACCGTCGAAGTGCATCACGCACACCACACGTTGAACGGCTGCGTATCCGATGGCACAGGAAGCTTGCAGCTTTTGACTCAGGGCGGAAACAAGATATATGCGCTAACGGGAAAAACCACGAACGTCAAGACGGGAGAGCGTGTCAGACTTCATGGGACAAGAGTAAAGCTAGCGAAGGGCAGCACAGCAACCCCTATATTCCTGGTCGAACGGCAAACCAAGGACTACGGAGCTTGCAAGACGAAGGCTTTGCCATCATCCGCCCCTTGAATGTCAACTTCTGCTTGAAAACACCGAGCATGAGGAGAACAACAGCCTCATTCTCAACACGCTCCGCCAAACGACGCTCGCGATCTGTTAGTACTGACGGTACAAATCATGCCAGTGCTTGAGAACGAGCAATCATTTGATCTAGATCGAAGCGTCGCAGATCTCTCAAACCAACTTGAACAGCTTGGGCGCACCTACGTCCACGACAATACGCTTGCGTACAGCTATGCTGGTTCCGCCTTGTACAAGATCAACGCCAAAGCTAGAGAACTGGAGCTCGCAGGCAGGTCGCAAGCGGACATCATGAACCTGTTTGAGCGCATTCGCCGTGTTATGGCGACTTCACCACTCGGTTTTCACCTACAAAATTGGCCTAACGGCTATCATGGCGACTTTCGCGCGGTCGAGTACATAGCCGCCGGCATTAATGGGGCAAAACCAAACACGTTCGCCCACAGCCTTGAACAAGCGATGCTTCACTCGGGTATCGTGCAGCAACACCGGTATAAGCTCAAGTGCCAGTCGGAGACCTTCCTGTGTGCGCTGTCAGGGACCTCGCTCCGTCCAAGAATTCTATCGGTTGGGTGCGGAGGATGCCGTGACCTTCTTCCAGTCCTCCCGATGCTCCGCCACTTTCAGGGCGAGTTGGTGTTGAACGACATAGATGCAGCTGCTCTGGATTTTGCTGGAGAGCGCCTTCGATCCACGACGCAACATTTCCGCCCACTCTGCGCAAACATCCTTTCGGCAGTTCGCTCGCTCCGCAACGATAAGCCCTTTGATCTAATCGTTGCGGGCGGGCTATTCGACTACTTGCCAGATCGCCTGCTAACACACGTGATGAAGGGCCTCTACTGCGATTGTTTATCCCCAGGGGGGACGTTCCTTTTCACGAACATTGGTGAGGGCAATCCTTTCCGTCCCCTCATGACATATGCAGTTGATTGGCGTCTGATCGAACGGTCCGAAGAAGCAATCCGCCACTTGTGCGCGATCTCCTCGATCCCACTCGGGTGTGTCGAATGCCAACGTGAAGAATCACAGCTCACTTGGATCGTTAGGGTGGGTAAGCCTATCTAGGCGAGCTACCTTACGAATACAGAAGCTCTTTGTGGCTTGCCTGCTGGAAGAGCAGTTTGAGGTTGCAAAAGAACATCATCACCCTTCGGCCTCATCTTAGTACGCAGTCCTTTTGTCTGACATGTTCACAATCGAACAGCGGCACCGGTTGAGCGCGACCTGCTCATGGCCGGTCGGATGCTGCTCTCGCCACAACTCCCGAAGCAAAGGCGGCATGTCGACGAGGATCGCGATAGTCCGGTGCACCTTCGCATGGCAGCCTGGACAAAGCGAGATCATGAGAGACAGAAGCGATCTGCCCGGCTTGCGGTGATGCACGATGATCGAGCGCTTATCCCGCCCCGAGGCGTCGCATACGCGACAACGGTAGCCGTCTCGCTCAGAACACGCTCTCGCAGTCCGGCGAAGTGCACGTCATCCTGCCTCCTCAGGGAATAGCAGGTGGCACACATACCCTGAGCAAGGATCTTAGACTTGCCGCATCGGCATAGCATCGAGCCCTGTAGGAGTTTCTTCACTTCCCTGCTCCAGAGCGGACCGCGTACCTGTAAACAGTCGTGCGATCGATGCCGAACTCCCGGGCCAGCTTCGCTTTCATCTCACCCGCCGCGATCCGCTGGCGAAGCTCCGCCGCCCGAGCGGCCGGAAGCGCCGGTTGCCCGCCACGGTAGACGCCGGCCTTCTTGGCCAGCGCGATTCCCTCTCGCTGACGCTCGCGGATCAGTTCACGTTCAAACTGAGCGAAGGCACCCATGACACTCAAAAGCAGGTTGGCCATCGGTGAGTCCGCGCCGGTGAAGATGAGGTTCTCTTTCACAAACTGAACCTGCACACCCCGATCCGTCAGGCCGAGGACTAGCTTTCGCAGGTCGTCCAGGTTGCGTCCCAGCCGATCCATCGAATGACAGATTACCGTGTCCCCGTCGCGGACGAAGCCGAGCATCGCTTCGAGCTGAGGCCGCTTCACATCCTTCCCGGACGCTTTGTCGAGGAAGGTGCGGTCCAGATCCACGCCTTCAAGTTGACGCTGCTCATGCTGATCGACCGCGCTCACGCGAACGTAGCCGACTCGTTGACCTTTCGAGTCTTTCTTGGGACGATGTGTTGCAGCAGGTTCTCTAAGCTTCGTCATCTCGTGTAGCATAGAGCCAAAAGGTACCCTGATGCAACGCGAATCAGTGGTACCGTGCAACGTAGCATCGGGGTATACCCCAACAACACAGCAAGTTCCCCTTAGAACGTGGCGAAATTGACTTCTATGTTGACGGCGACGAGAACGGGCCGCCCGTCACGCAAGGCGGGCTTGAAGCGGTACTGGCGAACCGCTTGGATCGCTTTGTCATCGAGGTCCTTAGCGACACTATGAACAACACGGACATGCGAAGTCGCGCCCTGTTCGTCGACCCAAAGGTTCAGCAGCACGGCCCCGTTTACCTTGGCCTTCTTCGCAGCTTCCGTATACTCCGGTTCCACGCTGTACGTCACGATCGGTGCCATAACACCGTTTCCGATCGGCAGCGGTGCAACCCCAGCTTCGTCATAGCTGCGATTCGCCTGCTCGCTCGCTTCGGGTCCTCCCTGCTCATCCCAGCTCCTGGCAATAGCCAATTGAGCGGGAGTGGTGAGCGACGAGGCTGGGTAACGGTTGAGCAGGGTCTGCAACGCAAGCCGGGCGGTTTCATATCGGCCTTCGAGGATATCGTTCAGCCCCTTGTCGTAGAGCAACCGGTCGGGCGTCACCCCGTTGCTTGTGCCGAAGGGAGATTGCTGAAGCTGGTAGTCGCCGCACTTGCAGGCGTCGACGAACTTCAGCACGAGTTTGTGATCGATTCCTGATGCGTTATCGTAGGTCCAAATTTCATAGGACTCTTCAGTGGAGAGTGTTGCGGGATGGCTGTCGATGCTTGAAGGCTTCCCGTACACGGTGAAAACATGACCTCGGTCCGTCTCCCATCCGGGTAAGTTCGCGGCAAAATGCTGATTCGCGTAGGCAAGCCGACCGTAGTGCTCTGTCTTGAATGTGTTGGGTGAAGCACCCGTAGGGTCTCGCCGGAGCCAGAACTGCTCAATGAAGTGGTCCCGCTCAGGGTCACTGGCAAGCTGAAGAAACGCTTCCTGCTCAACGGGAGTGATGTTCCAGCGGACATCCTGATCAAGCCAGTTCTCGTATTCAGGAGCCAGCGCCAGTCCATCGGCGGTCTTCCGATGCTCTGGGTGGGAAGTGCCGGAAGGTGAGGATGCGGAGCGCGGTATGGAAGGAAGGGCGGGCTGTAAACCGCTGGACGACTGGGCTCTTGCCATCGTTCCTACACCAACTGCCGCGCCCGCGATCATGAACGCGAGAACGACAAGGGCACTGGACTGAGGGAGGGCGGGACGTTGCTGCGGGGCAAGTAGACGTTGAATGCGCATGACTAGATTTCCTCCGGTGGCTCCAAGCGAAAATACGGGAGGGGTTGAGCGGTACTCCTCAAGCAGGGAAAGCGCTCTGGCGTAGGTCAGGGCGTCTCCGCTTACCTGCACCGCAATGTCGTCGCAGCAGTGTTCGCGTTCTCTGCGGACGATCTTCGATACCCACCAAACGGATGGGTGATAGAACAGAAGAGCTTCGACGACGGACTGCAAGACGCTGACGAGATAGTCGTGCCGGCGGATGTGGGCCAGTTCGTGAACCAGGATGGCCTCAACCTGGTCCGTCGAGAGCCCAGTCAAGCAGGTAAAAGGAACAAGGATCACGGGACGGAACCAGCCGATCAACGTCGGAACCTCAACCATCGCCGAGTTCAACAGCCGTATAGGCCGTGTGATCGACAGTCTGCGTGCAAGTCGTTGGCACGTTGCGGAAAGGCGCTCATCACACGGCGGGGCTGGAGCAGATTTGATTCTGTGCGCCTGAAGAAGGCCGAGGGCCAGCCTGCCGCAAACGAACAGCAAGCCTGCGCTCCAAAGAGAGACGACGAAGGGCAAGCAGCTCTCGGTAGCGCGGATCACCCGAGCCGACAGAGGCTCTGAATACGAAATACCGCCCCGGCCGTCCTCCGGATGAATCCAGGACATGCCAATCAGGAGTGGGCCTGCACTATCGTGAGCCACGACCACCAAGTGCGTGAAGGTAACGACCGGAGCCGCGACCATCAGGAGTAGAGCGGCACACGCGGCGAGGTAACGGCTTTGCGATGAGCGCTTATGGAGCAACGACAACGCGCACCAAAGCACAACCGCAATTGCAGCACCTTGCCAGCAGAAGTGCAACAGGGTCCAGCCCAGGGCGGCCACAACAATATTTTCTGGAACGGAAGACGAAGTCATCGGTTCCCTTTCTCGAAAGTGTCGAGCATCTCTCGAATCTCCTTTAGCTCGGCGGCTGAAACTCTCGTGCTGGAGAGAGCTCCCAACATCAGGTTCTTTGCTGAACCATCGAAGGCCCGATGCAGTAGATTTGCTGCGAGACGCTGCTGCGTCTCCTCCCTAGGAAGGGCCGGACTATAGACATGGGAGCGGAAGCGCTCGTTCCGCTCCAATAGACCCTTCTCCGTCATCACCTGGACCTGTTTGAGCACCGTAGTATAAGCAACTTCTTTGCTACTCAGCGCCAGGCGTATCTCGCGGACTGTGGCAGGTCCGATCAACCAGAGAACGCTCAAGATCGCGAGTTCGGCCTCCGTGGGAAGCGGCTTTGGGGTATCGAGGGAAGGTGGAACTCTCATGCAATTACGGTACTACTACAAGCGTCGTATGTCTACGAGAAATGTCGTAGCCCGGTACCGCCGTGACAGTGTTCCGCGACTGTCGCTTACCACGACGCTGACATGTTGTTCGATGGGCTTCCCGCTCATGAATCAGGGAACCTGATCCTTCCCCCCGCGTAACTTAGGATCAGACACTCAAGACTCCATGACCCCCCTTCTCCTATTCGCCCTCGCTACCCTCCCCTCGGGAAACAACTGCTCGTGCACCCCGCTCTCCGGTACCGTGCGCGACTCGACCACCGCTCTGATTTCTGGAGGATGACGGAGAGCCGGACCCTTGTCGTCCGTCCGATGGCCAGATAGATGGCGTCGGGGACCTGTGCCGTCATCTGGTGGAAGGCCAGAGCTGAGATAAGGCAGATGATCCCTTTGGGGACCTTGAGAGTTACCGTTATGAAGTCTGAGTTTTCAATCGCGGGCGCATCGGCACGCCGATATGGGCCTCGTTCCATGCGCTCCAGCCGTGCTGAGTCACGGAGCGCGTAGATGGTTCTTGGATAAACGCCGAGTTTCATGGCTCTGCGGGTATTCAAGATGCCGCCGTTCGCGCGAAAGACGCTGACCGCCCTATCCGAGGCAGTCTCGGCTTGTGTGCTTGCGAGCATGGACTAACCTTTAGGAGATCTCCGTGTCCTAAATCCAGCAAGTCTTGCTCAGCCAAACATCGATCGAACCCGCTATCCCCGTGCGACCGGACGAACCGGTCGCACGGGGGTTGCGGTGAGAAGTGTGGCGCTGGAGACGTTGTCCGGCTGGGATTGTGCCTGCACGACGAGCTTGATGCGGGTTCCTTTCTGGAGGAACTTGACGACATTCGTCACAATGATCAAGCGCTGAGCCGCCCGGGTCGACGCTTCCAGTACGTAAGCGAGCGCCACGCCCACTCCGCCGGACCGAGGCGGAAGTGGCGCAGCCAGATAAGGCTGACGGTCAGGTTGACGGCTCACATCCCCAGCAGCACGAGGTAGATCTTGTAATACTCCAAATAGCCATACCAGTGGAGCGGGCTCCAGACGTAGACCGTCTGCATCAGCAGGCTTGTGAGGAGATAGTTGGACAATGCAGTCTCGCCGACAGCTGCGACCGAGGAGAGCAGGCGGCGGAAGATGCCGTGCTTGATCATCAGGAGCAGGATCGAGGCGTTGCCGATGGCCCCGGCGAGTTGGAAGGGGGCAAGCTAAATGCTTCAAACGAATTGGTGGACCTGATCGGGATCGAACCGATGACCTCTTCCATGCCATGGAAGCGCGCTCCCAGCTGCGCCACAGGCCCACTCCAAAGGAAGGACTGTTTCCATTCTGACCGGCCAGCGCCGATCCGTCAATCCTTCAGCCGTAGGCCGGGCCCGGTTCGGGAACTAAAACCCCGCCCTCCGGTGTCTAAGAAGGATAGAGTGAGCGAGCACTCGGCCGCCGGCGGCGCAGTTTTCCACTCGCTGCTTGCGCGACGTACAACCGAGAACGTAAGGTAGAGGACACCCGGTATGGAGGGCATCACGATGGACTTTGCGGGCACCCTCGGCATCGCGACGAATGACGATGTCTTGGTGCGCGAGCTGAAAGCCGGCTCCGAAGAGGCCTTCGCCCTCCTGATCGCCCAATACCATCAGTCGCTCTTCTCGCTTATCGCCCGCAGCCTGCAAGACCCAGCCGACGCCGCCGACATCACCCAGGAAGTCTTCATTAAGGTCTTCCGATCCATCCGCTCCTTCCACGGCGAGTCATCCTTGCGCACCTGGCTCTACCGCATCGCCCTCCGCGAGGCCTCCAATCAGCGCCGCTGGTGGTCTCGCCACAAGCGGCAGGAGCTCACCATCGACTCCTCCGCCGCCGATCTCGACGATGAGGGCGAGATGCCGTCGCTCTCCGCCACCCTCGCCGATGGTCGTGACTCACCTTTCGATTGCGCCGCTCAGAATCAAGTCCGCGCCAAAGTCGAAGCCGCTCTCCAGCAGCTTCCCGAGCCCTACCGCACCGTGGTGATCCTGCGCGAGCTGGAAGGCTTTGCCTATGAAGAGATCGCCGAGGTTCTTGACGTGAATCTCGGCACCGTCAAATCTCGTCTTATGCGTGGACGCGCCGCGCTCAAGACCGTTCTGCTCGAAGCGCAAGCGGCGGAATCGCAGCGCCCGACGCTCAACCAAGGTGCCTTCGCACCGGCAAGGATCGCCCAGTGAATCCGTTGAAGACATCCAGTACCTGCAACGGCATCCGCGCCCACTTCTCCGAGTACCTCGACGGTGTCACGAACGGTCGCATCATGCAACGGGTTGCAGACCACCTTCGCGACTGCAAGGCCTGCACGGACGACTTCGCCGCCTGGCGCGCCATGCAGGATTCGCTTGCCCTCCTCCGCAAGCCCGCCGTTCCCGCCGACCTTGGCCTCAAGCTCCGCCTCGCCATCTCGCACGAGCGAGCGCGCCGCACCACCCGTCTCGTCGACACTCTAAGCCTCCAGTGGGACAACGCCGTCCGCCCGCTCGTCGTCCAGCTCTCCGCCGGTTTCGCTACCGCGGTCGCCCTCATCGGCACTGTTGGCTTTTTGCTCGGCTCCGTCGCCGTCCCATCCGCCGTCATGGCCAACGACGAACCGCTCGCCGCCATCTCTACGCCGCGCTACCTCTACTCGGCCGAACACTCCCGTCCCCTCATCACCGCCCACAACGCCACCATCGTCGTCGAGGCCGACATCAACGCCCAGGGCCGCGTCTTCGACTACACCATCGTCTCCGGCCCGCAGGACGCCGCTGTGCTCCACCAGGTCCGCGACCGTCTCCTGCTCAGCGTCTTCGAGCCCGCCCGCGTCTTCGGCACCGCTGTCCGCGGCCGTGTGCTGCTCACCTACTCCGGCGTGTCCGTCCGCAGCTAAAGCGTTTGCTCGAACGATTGCGTCATAGGTACAGAAAAATCAGGGCTACGGCTGTTCATCCGGGTGCAATCCAAACGGAGTCCATGCAGAAGCTGGTAGAGGGGCTCGGCGCGGGAAAGGACGCGGCCATGGCGGCTTACGATTGGAAGACTATTTCCCAGGGGGCGGCCACCTCAGTTTGGGCAGGCATCGTGGCGTCTCCAGATGAAGTCGGAGCAAAATATTGCGAAGATTGCCACGTCGCTGAAATCAATGATGATCCTGCGCCAAGACCGGTGTACGCTCCTACGCTCTTGATCCAAGTCGGGCTTTGGCCCTGTGGGCTAAAGGAGAGGAAATGGTGGGCGAGTGTTTTGTATAAAGCGGGTACCAGGGGCTGGAATGGTTTCGCATAGATGCCGCGCTTCGATCGGCCCGGCACATGCGTTTGTGGCTACTCAATGCCTGGGCAGCGCGTCCGCAGTCGCGTGCTCCTCACCTACCCCGTCGGTCCATCCAGGGATAAACATGGCACGGCGGCGCTTTTCGATTTCTTAGGTCCGGCACTTTGCTTACCCCTTTTGTAATCCTTACCGGTGCGTCCGGCGCGGGAAAGACATCGATCGCTCAGATCATTGAGCGTCAGCACCCCGACATTACCGTCTACCAAGGAGATCGGATCAGTCTTCCCTCTGAAGAGGTGATGGCGAGGTACGGACCAACCGTTGGCCCAGGCGGTCCATCCCAACGAGGGTTCGCCCTCTATTGGATCGGCGATATAGCGCCCACGCTTACCTCCGGGAGACCTGTTCTGCTCGAAACACAATGCCGCATCACGTTCCTCCGCGAGGCGCTCGCGCTGCATGGACTGGCCCATGCGCGCGTCATCCTCGTCGAATGTGATGACCGTACAAGAAATGTGCGGCTCGTTCACGACCGGCAACAGCCGGATCTTGCCAATGAAAACATGGACGGCTGGAGCCGCTACCTCCATCAGGAAGCGATCGAGGCTGGTTACGAGGTTCTCGATACAACCACAATGCCTTTAGACCGAAGCGTTGTACACGTCGTTTCTTATCTCAAGCTCCCGACCCGATGACAGCGGGAGAACAGAGCATATGGCGGGAGCGCAACGCATCCTCCTTGCCCCGCCATCTCCGCTCCCATAAGCTGGTAAAAGAGCGTTCATCGTGCCCCCTATACTCCAAATCGTTGCAGCCGTCCTCCTCTTCCTCACGTTAGCCTCCAATTCCGAGGCCCAGACCGCTACCGAATCCAGCAGCACCCCATCCTCCCCGAAGTCTGCGCAGAACTCCTCCAGCACCGCAACTCCCCGCATTGCCCAGCCCGAGGCCGCTGGCTCCGCCATCACGCTTGAGACTAGCGAACCGCTCTTTGAGCTCGCCGTCGCCCTCAACACCTGCGGCTACGACACCGGCCTCACCGATTCCAATCCCGTCCGCCTCCGCATCCGCGACGAAGTCAACGCAGCCATCGCCGACGCCGAGCCCGCCCGCGAAGCCCGCGATAAACTTTGCGCCTTTATCCGCGAGCATTCCCTCGCCGATCCCGGCCTGAACCTCGCCCAGTACGTCTCGCTCGCTCTCTACGTCAAGCCGTACCCGGACCTTACCCCTTCGGTCGACGAAACCGAGCTTCCCCCCGACTCTACCCAGGTCGTCAACGTTCTTCCGCTCCTCCGCTCCTTCTCTGATAACGTCCACCTCCACGCCCTATGGGTCAATCACCGCCCCGAGTATGAGGCCCTCGTCAACGCCGTCCACGATCCCCTCACGCGCATGATCCTGGGCACCAACATCTACCTCCACCAACCCGCATCGAGCTACGATGGCCGCCGCTTCCTTGTCCTCCTTGAGCCCATGCTTGCCCCTGGCTCGCCCAACGCCCGCATCTACGCGAACGACTTCATCATCGTCACCTCCCCCAATGGCGCCGCGCCCCCGACCGTCAAGATGGACGAGATCCGCCACACCTACCTTCACTATGAGGTCGAGCCTCTCGTCTATGCCCGCGCCGCTGCCATGGACCGCCTGCTCCCCTTGCTGAAGCCCGTGCAGAACGCCCCGCTCGACTTCGCCCACAAATCCGACATCGTCGCCCTGCTCACCGAATGCCTCATCAAAGCCATCGAAGCCCGCACCCTCGACACCGGCCTGCCCGAGCCCAAGCGCCCCGAGGCCATCAAGGCCCGTATCGAGATGGAGCACTACGACGCGGAAAAGGCCGCATACGACCGTCAGGCGGAAGTTCTCCGCCGCAAGCTCGTCGACCGCGACATGCGCCAGGGCTGGGTCATTACGGAGTACTTTTACAACCAACTCGGCCTGATGGAGAAGGATGGCGTTTCGCTCAAGGACAACATCGGCGAGATGGTATATGGCATGGACGTGGCCCGCGAGCGCCACCACGACGAGCAGATCGTCTTTCTGCCCGAAGGCGCAAACGATGTTGTACACCGTGTGCCCCAAAAGCCCGCTGGCCTCCGCCTGGCCGAGATGGCCCTCCTCAAAGGCGACACTGCTACCGCCTCCGAGCTCGCCGAGAAGGCCCTTGCCGATCCCGCAGCCGATCACGCCGAGGCTAATTACGTCCTCGCCCGCGCCGAGCTAATGGAGCGCCAGCCTGAAGAGGCCATCGGTCACTTCAACACGGCTCTCAAGACATCCAAGGACCCCCGCACTCTCGCCTGGTCGCACATCTATCTTGGCCGCCTCTACGACATCCAGACCGACCGCCCCAAAGCCGTCGAGCAGTATCGCGCCGCCCTGGCAACGCGCGACAGCCAGCCCGACACCAAAGCCGCCGCCGAAACCGGCCTCAAACAACCCTTCGCCCTCCCTAAACGCGCCAAACCCCATTCCGAAGAGGACGACGACACTCCCGTCGACCCCTCCGGCAAAGCCGAAAAAGAAGCCTACCGCCCTACGCCGCCACAGGCCACCAAACCCCAGCCGTAACAGTCCTGTGCCAGGCTGCTTTGCCGAACATGAAACATCGTTATCTCAACGCGGCGCTTGTACCTCGATCTTCCATCCCTCCGGCGGATAGAACAGCTTCGGATCGGAATCGGTCCGCTTGATCTCCGTCAGCATCTCATAGCCGCTCTCTTCATCGCCCAACCGGATCAGCTCCCGTAGGTCGCGTGAGTACCACGTCTCACTTACCCACTTCTTTACCTCACCTTTTTCGTCGTGACTCGTATTGGTGACGCGTAAGCGATCCACATCGATGCCATCGATCTTCAAAGGCGGTAGATGTTCACTTTGCGTCGTGGCGTCTTCACGGGTGACGGCACCATCGTCGAAAAGAGTTTCAAATAGATTGAACTCTTTAAAGCGGAGTGTTCTAGGCGCACAAGTCACGAACGCAGAGCGCATCTCCAAAGGCATCACCAGATCGCTTACCAACTCTATCCAATGAAACGCACAATGCGATACAGGGTCGCTGACAATCACCACTTTTGTAACCATCGACTCTTCGCCGATCGTTATTCCTCCGTTTATGCTTTCGCGACGTTCGCGTCCAAAACGATCTCGGGCCTGAAATCCGTGTTGAATATACCGCGCCCGTTCGCCAGAGGTCGACAAACTGGGCGACATCGTCTCGACGACAGCCGTGTACGGCCTCTCCAGAACTGGAGCCTCCGCCACGTCCGTTCCGTCGCCCATTCGTAAATACCACTTCGCCGGAAAACGGTCGGAAGGCTCGGGCGCAATATGTAAGATTTCCGGCTTGTCGGGGATCTTCAGTTCCTGTGCCTGCGCCTGTGGGCCCGCCAGCAGAAACAGCAAGAGAGCCGAACCCCTAATAATCGCTTGAGGCATAACAAATGATACCGCCCTCGAATCCGCTACATTAACCTATGCGAAGGAAACACCCAACCGTGCCCGCAGAACCTCCCTTCGGCCACACCTTCCGCGATCCCGCGATCCTCACCCGCGCCCTCACCCACCGCTCCCTCTCGTACGAACAAAACGCCGAGACCATCCACAACCCCGACGCCGACAACGAACAGCTCGAGTTCCTCGGCGACGCCGTGCTCGGCCTCCTCGCCACCGAGTCCCTCTTCCGCCGCTTTCCCGCCTCCCGCGAGGGCGAACTTACCCGCCTCCGCGCCTCGCTCGTCTCCCGCAAGCACCTTGCCGAAGTCGCCGCCCGGCTCGACCTCGGCGCCCACCTCCTCCTTGGCCGCGGCGAAGAGCAGAGCGGAGGCCGCCGAAAGCCCGCCCTGCTCTCGAACGCCGTCGAAGCCGTGATTGCCGCGCTCTACCTCGACGGCGGTCTCCCCGCCGCCGCCCGCTTCGTCGAGGCCGAGATCGTCACCCCCGCCCTCCCCGAACTGCATCGCGCCCTCGACCCCGCGAGCACCTTCAGCGGAGCCATCGGCGACTACAAATCCGCTCTCCAGGAACTCCTGCAGGCTACCGGCCAGGGCCAACCGCAATACCTCTGCGTCTCCGAATCCGGCCCCGACCACCAGAAATCCTTCACCATCGAACTTCGCATCGGCGAACGGTCCGTAGCCGAAGGAACAGGCTCCACGAAGAAAATCGCACAGCAAGAAGCCGCTCGGCTCGCCTTCGCGCACTTTAAGTCCGAAGCCCAACCCGCATGAAGCCCGTTCCCCATCCGCTCGAAGGCTCTCTCCTTGCCGTCCAGCATCTCCTCGTTCTCATCACCGTGGCGGTCTTCATCGTCACCTTTATCGCCCAACCCTTCCAGATCCCCTCCGGCTCCATGGAGCCCACCCTCCGCATTGGCGACTTCCTCCTCGTCGACAAGCAAATCGTGCTCACCCAGCGCAACGAAGTTCTACCCTCTACCCGCATCCAGCGCGGCGACATCGTCGTCTTCCATTACCCCGTCGATCCCTCCATCGACCTGGTCAAGCGCGTCGTCGCCCTTCCCGGCGACCGCGTCCGTCTCCGCGCCGGCCGTGTCTTCCTCAATGGCTCGGTCCAGCCGGAGCCCTTCGCGCTCTACCGGCCCGCGCCGCCCGACTCCTTCCGCGACAACTTCCCCTCCATGACCACCGCCGAACCCGGCGTGCAATCCCGCTGGTGGATCGAGATGCGCTCCCGCATCCACAACGGCGAGCTCCTCGTCCCCCCGGGCCATTTCTTCGTTCTCGGCGACAACCGCAACAACTCCGAAGACTCGCGTTTCTGGGGCTTCGTACCCGAGGCCGCCATCGTCGGCAAACCTCTCGTCGTCTACTTCTCCCTCCGCCTTCGCGAGCCCACCGAACCGCTCGCCTCCACCTTTCAGGAGCGCCTGATCGACCGCATAGCCAACTTCGCCCGCTGGGACCGCGTCCTCCGCATCGTTCCATAGCTTAAAGGCTTAACACCGATCAAGGCGGATGAAACGATGAGTGCGGATAAGGTCGTCTCCAATCTGGCGTTACCCGTACTGACTAGTGGTAAGCCTGAAGGGGCTGCTTCGATACACTACCCACACCACCCTATGCCCGCGCAACATTCCCCAACCCGTCCCACCAGCTCCGTTCTCCGCCGCGTCACCTTTCTTTTCATCACGTTGCTAGCCCTCATCCTCCTCTCCCTTGCCGTCCCTTTCCTCAACGTCAACCGCCTGCAACGCCGCATCGCCCGCTCACTCGCCGAAAGCCTGGGTCGCCCCGTTCACTTCGACCGCATCTCCCTTGCTCTCCTTCCGCTCCCCGGCTTCACGATCGAGAACTTCGTCGTCGGGGAAGACCCCGCTTTCGGGGCCGAACCCTTCATCCACGCCAACGAAGTCCGCGCCACCCTCCGCCTCGCCTCTCTCTGGTCTCGCCGTGTCGAGTTCTCCCGCATCCGTTTCACCGACCCCTCGATCAACCTCGTCAAACTGCCCGACGGCCGCTGGAATCTTCAATCCATCCTCCTCCAGGCCGCCCGTCTCGACGCCGCCCCTACCGCCGCTCCGTCCACCAGCCCCGGTGCCGCCCCGCGCTTTCCCTACATCGAAGCCACCGGAGCCCGCCTCAACCTGAAACTCGGCCCCGAAAAAACCCCCTTTTCGCTCACCGAAACCGATTGCGCCCTCTGGCTTGCCGACCCGCGCACCTGGCAGCTCCGTCTCGAAGGCCGTCCCATGCGCACCGACACTAGCGTCTCCAACACCGGCACCTTCCATCTCGAAGGCACCTTGGGCCGCGCCCCCTCATGGACCGAAGTCCCTCTCAACCTCAAAGCCGCCTGGCGCAACGTCCCCCTTGGCGAGGCCAGCCGTTTCGTACTCGCCCGCGACATGGGCCTCCGTGGCGCGATCACGCTCACCGCCGCGGTTCGCGGCACCATCGCCCAGGCTGCCGTGCAGGCAAGCGTCCACGTCGCGGACCTTCGCCGAGCCGACTTCGTCCCAGCCCAAACCCTCACTTTGGACGCAGAGTGCCAAGCCACAGAGACCAGCAGCTTCCACGCCGTAACCGATCTCCGCTGCACCTGGCCGCCCGCCCCACAGCCCGCCTTCGGCCTCCTCCCCAAGCCCGAACCGACCACCCTCGCCTTGACAGGCGCCATCCCCGACATCCGCCATCTCGACACCGCCGTCTTCGATCTCGGCACCCCCGGCATCCCCGCCGCCACGTTGCTGAGCTGGCTCCGCGTCGCCAGCCCGCGAATTCCGCCGGATCTCGCCGCCACCGGCACTCTATCCGGCACCGCGGCCATCCATCCCGGTACACCGCTCGCCGCCCAGCTCACGCTCGCCGACGCCACCCTCACCCTCGGCACCGACTCGCTCTTCACCGGCGACCTCACCCTCCACTCCACGCCAACCGAAATCCTCCTCTCCCCCGCAAGTCTCGCCCTGGGAGGCCGTACCCCCGCCACCCTCGACGCTCGCTTCTCCTCTACCGGGTACGCCCTTCATCTCAGCGGCTCTGCCCTCCCAGCCAAACTCAGCGCTCTCGCAGCGGCCCTCCCGCAACTCGGCGACGGCCTGACCGAAGCCCTCCCCACTCCCGAAGCCATAACCGACCCAGACACACCCATCCGCCTGGACCTCACCTCCACGCGCACATGGACCGGCCCTCGCACCTGGCACGCCTCCACTCTTCCGCCGTCGCCGCGACACCATTGAACTTTATCAACCCCCGGCGCCCCCGAGGTTAGGGGTCTACTGCCCCGCACGAGTCTGCACCCGCATCGTATGGACCCCGGCCCTGACCTCCGGCACACCGCCATCGTTCACCGTTACCTCCTCCGGCACAGCCTGGAAGAGGATGCGGGTGGAGGCGGTCGCTTTACCCGCGATGCGCACCGTGGACGACGCCGTCAGCGTGCCCGATCGCACCGTGACCGGCACCTCCGCCGCCGCGTCCCCGTCGTTCCGCACCTCCACCGCGACCAGCCACCCCGCCGGTTTACCCCCAACGGCCGGCAGTTCGCGCGGCGTCACGCTGGCAATGGTCAGGTCCGGCAGCCCCCGGTCGCGGTATACCCAGTCGTCGAAAAACCATCGCAGGTCCTTGTGCGAGCTCTTCTCCAGCTGCGCCTCAAACGCTATCGGGTCAGCATCCCTTGCCGTCCGGTAGCCCCGCAGAACCTGCTTGAGCGCCTCATCACCGGCGATCGACCGCAGCATCCAAAGCACTGCCGCAGCCTTGGTACGGTAGAAGACATCGTCGCTCGCCCCAGGCTGCCGCTTCGTCAACGGAGCCAACGCCTGCCCGCTGTCTGGGGCAACCTCCGGCTCGGCCAGCGCAAGCGCGTGGGCACCATCGGCCAGCGAGTCAATCGCTGCCTGCCGCCCCTTAGTCTGCTCCAGCCAAAGCAGCGACATCAACTGCGGCACCCCGTGATCGAGCCAAGCCCGGTCCGACCGAAACCAGATATGGCTCAGGCTATGCACAAGAGCCGGAGCGAGCGTGCCGGGAGCCGCCGCCCGCATCGGCATCACTAAGAGCGCATCGTCCTCGAACGGCTGCCCCGCATGATCGATCACCTGTAGCTGTGTGAGCGGGGCTGTACCCAGCCACTCCATCAGCGGCGGCCGCACGAGCTCAGCCGCAGCCGCATACGCGGGCACGGTATCGTAGTGGTCCGTTACGGCGGCGATGAGCATGTCGTTTGTCACCGTAGGCGCGCGGTCCGTCACAAACAGGCTCGGCGACCGGAAGCCCAGCGGCTCAGTCGCGAACTCCGCCGTCGCGACTCCCGGCGACTCGGCCACGGGCACGTCTTGATTCTCGTTGACAGCCTTGAGCGCCTCCCGCCGCCCGCAGAAGAACGCTGCGTCCGGCGGGTCGCCCACATACGCGACCGAGAGCCGCAGCCAGATGGTGGCTCCGGCCTGCCGCAACCGGCTTAGCCCAACCGCCTGGAAGAGCTTCGCTCCGTCACCAAGAAAGATCGGCTCCGCCGACACCGGATACCACAGCACGTCGCCGAAGCCCCGCAGCGCCGTCAGATCGGGCGCGATCGCATCCCAATCCGCACGGCCCGCGTCCGTGACCGGGGCACCGATCCGCTCCAGCCGCTCCGCCGACGCATGGATCTCGCCAGTATAAAACGCGGTAAGCTCCACGCTCGCACCCGGCGCAACCGGCGTCGAATAAGTCACTACCGCCTCCGTCGCGCGACCCGTGTGGTCGGCATCCGTGTCGATCTCATGCTGCCCAAAGCCCGCCACGGCCGAGCCGGTAACGCTCTCCCAATGCAGGGATGACGACACTTGCAAGGGCACGACTCGTTGCGACACAGAACTGTCATTCCGCACCGTCACTCTTGCCCGCACGGTCATCCCCGCCCGCGCCGGAACCAGATGCACGTCGAGATCGTAGGCGGTGAAGGTCCACGCCTCCCGTTCCGCGGTCGTCACCTCCGGCACCGCATCGGTCTGAGCCTTTGCTGGCTCCGGCAAGCCTTTCTCCGCTGAAAAGATCACCGTCCCCGCAGGCGGAGCGGGCACCTCCTGCCCTTGCAGCAGGCCCGCAAGCAAACCAAGAGCCAGCAGTCTCAAGAACCCAGCCCCTTGCGCTTCTTTGGCATGACGGGCGCGGGCGGCACCGCTGCGGGCAGACGCCGCTGCCGCATCGCCTCATACATCACCACCGCACCCGCCACCGACACATTCAGCGACGACACCATGCCCGCCATCGGAATTCGCAGCAGATGGTCGCAGGTCTTCTTTACCAAGTCGTGCAGCCCTGCGCCCTCGCGCCCCAGCACCAACACGCAGTCCGTCTTGAAGTCGAAGTCGGTATAGTCCGGGCTGCCCCGCTCATCCAGCCCCAACACCCAGATATTCCGCGCCTTCATCTGTTCGAGCGACCGGACCAGGTTCGTCACTCGCGCGATCCGCACATGCTCCGACGCCCCCGCCGAGGTCTTGGCCACCGTCCCCGTTACCGTAGCCGACCGCCGCTCGGGCAGGATTACGCCGTCGACACCCGCCCCCTCCGCCGTCCGCAGCAGCGCGCCCAGGTTGTGCGGGTCTTCGACCCCATCGAGCGCAAGGAAGAAGCGAAAGCCATCCTTTTCGCCCGCCAGCAGGTCTTCGATGGCCAGGAACTTTCGCTCCCGCACCACGGCCAGCACGCCTTGGTGCATCTCCGTCTTGGCGAGTTTGGACAGTGTGTCGCGTGACTCCTGTGTCACCCGGATGCCCGCCGTCCGGCAAAGCTCGACCACGCGCTCCAGCTTCTCATCGCGCCGGTCCCGCGCCACGCTCACATGGTCCAGCCCGCGCGCGCCGGAGCGGATCGCCTCCTCTACCGGGTGGAGACCGTACAGAACTTCCATCCACCCAGTTTACGTGGACTCAGGGAAAAAGCCGCATCTTCGTCCACGCTTCACTCTCGCGCGTGAAGACGACCCGGTTGTGCAGACGGTCCGCTCCATCCTCCCAGAACTCGATCCGCTCGGGAGCCACCACGAACCCGCGCCAATAATCCGGCAGCGGCACCTCACCGGTGTACTGCTCCGCAACGTGTTTGGCGCGGGCCTCCAGCTCCTCGCGGCTTACTAAAGGACGGCTTTGCTGTGAGGCCACCGCGCCAATCTGGCTGCGACGCGACCGGCTGTGGAAGTACTCCTCGGCATCCGCGACCGGCAGCTCAGTTACAGGACCTTCGATGCGTATTTGTCGCCGTTTCGACTTCCAATGAAAGAGCAAGGCGGCATGGGGATTCTCCAGCAGCTCCCGCCCCTTCTGGCTCTCGACGTTGGTGTAGAAGGCGAAACCGCGTTCGTCCAGGCGCTTCATCAGCACCATACGAACCGATGGGACGCCTCCGGCCGTCGAGGTCGCGAGCGCCATGGCGTTCGGGTCATTTGGCTCGGCCGCCGACGCGTCGTCGAACCAGCGCCGGAACAGCGCGATCGGATCATCGGCCACTTCCGGCTCGAAAAGAGCAGTGCTTGCGGAACTCATCGGTACACCTCCAGAGATCCATACGGCTCTTCTCAAACCATACCCGTGCCTTCCTGTGTGAGCGTGGCATCTTCTCTTCGCCAGCCACGCATGCTACGGTTTTCCGTTCGGATTTCGATGCGGTCGAAGTGGCACGGTAAACGTCTGGCCCAACGTGCTCCGGCTACATGTAGGGAGGCTAGAACCGGCCAGTTATAATTCGCCACGTTGCCGAAAGAGGATTCCATGCGTTGCGAGATCGGCCTGTTATGTCTAGTGTCCCGCGTTTCTTTTGCCCTTATGAGCCTGCTCCTTGCGGCGCCCATGCCGTATGCGGGCGCGCAGATGACCGAATCTCCCGCCCGCGCCGACGGCCTCGTCCATCTGCGCATCACGAAGCCCGAGCATCCGGTGACGATCCCCGAGACTCTCTTCGGCAGCTTTCTCGAGCCGATCGGGCACTCCACCTATGGCGGCCTGTGGGCGGATGTGGTCGAGAACCCCTCTTTTGAGGAAGGTCTGTGGTCGGCTCGCAATGTCGAGGAGATGGTGCGGCAGCGTCCTGAGCTGCGCCGTGCTTCGGAGCTTGGCCTGCCGCTCCCCTGGGAGCCGCTCGATCAGGCCCAGGGCAACCGCTATTCGCCGGTGCGCAACGATGCCGCGAACTCGTCGCAGTCGATACTCCTTATGTCGCTCCCCGGTAAAGAGGTCGGTATCTTGCAGCGGGTCTACCTGCCTGTGCATCGCGAACTCGCCTACAAAGGCAGCCTTTGGATCAAGCACGTGCGTGGAGGCGCGAGCGTTACGGTGTCGTTGCGCCGCCACGCTCATCCCGATCAAACGTTCGCCTCCGCGACGGTCAACGCCCCCTCGCCCGCATGGACGAACTTCAGCTTCGACCTGACGCTGAAGTCCGGTCAGGTCGCTCCGCTTGAGCCATGCGACCTTGTGATCGCGCTTGATGACGACGCGCGCGCCATGGTCGACAACGTCTCGCTCAACCCGGCCGACGCCATGGACGGCATGGACCCGGATGTGATCGCCCTGGCGCGCGATCTGCACACGCCGGTCGTGCGCTTCGGCGGTAACTTCACCTCGGCCTATGACTGGCGCGACGGCGTGGGTCCGCTTGACAAGCGTGTCTCCAAGCTGAACCTCTCCTGGGGCATACCCGAGTACAACACCTTCGGCACGGACGAATTTCTGCGGTTCTGCGAACTCATCCACACGGAGCCGCAGATCGCGCTCAACCTCGGCACGGGCAATCCGCAGGCCGCCGGGGACTGGGTGCGCTACGTCGATAGCCATTGGGGCAATCACAAGGGCGGCAACCTGTGGGAGCTAGGCAATGAGCTTTGGGGCGACTTCCAGGTCGGCTATCCCAGCCAGCAGCGCATCGCCGCCGTCACCCTCGCCACCAGCCGGGCGGTACGCGCCGTCGATCCTCATGCGAAGCTGATCGCCACCGGCGGGGATGAGGACTTCTTCCACGACTGGAACGCCCAGCAGCTCAGCAATCCGCCCGGCACCTTCAACTTCCTTTCGACGCACTTCGTCGTCAACGACACCGTTCAGTTGCCACACGCGACGAACGACTTCCACTCCATGGCCGCGCTCGCCCTGCCTTGGGGTCTCGCCGGCAAGATGCGCGAGATCCGGCAGCAAGCCGAGGCCACGCACCCGAATGTCAAAGTGGCCTTTACGGAATGGCTGATGATCTCGGACCGTCATACCGGCCCCAGCTATACCAACATGGGCGGCGCGCTCTTCGCGGGTGGTCTGCTCAACATGGTCATCGCGAACGCCGACACCGTTTCGATCTCCGACATGACGGGAATTCTGGAGTTTGGCGGCATCTGGAAGAAGCGCTCACAGGTCTATGCTGCACCGGCGTACTGGGTGCTTCGTGAGTACGCCACCGCGCAGCCGCGCAGCTTGTTGAAGGTCGACTCCGACTCGCCCACGTACTCCATCGCAAAGGGCATTACGCGGCTGCCGGAGATCGCCAATGTGCCGTACCTCGACGTGGTTGCCGCCTTATCAAAGGATGGCACGAAGCTCGTCCTCCTTTGTGTCAACCGCGATTTGCATCGAAGCGAGACGGCGGAGATCGACCTTTCGGGGTGGGTAACAAACGCCGCTTCGGCGAAGGTGACGACGTTGACGGGAGAAAGCATTTTGCAGGAGAACGACGAAGAGGAGCCGGGCCGCGTCGCTCCGGTGACGCAAACCGAGCCCGCACAGGCGATCTTCCGCCACAAGTTTCCGAACGCCAGCGTCACCGTGGTCGAAATACCGGTCGCTAGGAAACCGTAGCTAGGGCGTTATCGGTCCAAACTCGCCCAGCTTTCTCCAGTCCTGCACCCGCTGGGAGGCTTGCTTCTCGTCGAGGGCGCGCAGCCGGTCATAGCTCGCGAGCGCCTGCTGTGCGTCGTCCGAGCGGTGGAGCTTGCGATAAGCCCGCGCCAGTTCGTAGAACGACCGCTTGGCGATTTCGCGATTTGCGCCCTGCGCGCTCTTGCCCAGCCACGCGACGGCCTGCTCGTCCTGTCCCATGGCGGCCAGCCCGCGGCCAAGGTAGTACTCCGCCACGACAGAGTTCGGATAAACTTCGATCATCTTTCGCAACAGTGCCACACCGCCCGCATTGTCGCCGTTCTCCACCTTGGTTGAGCCCAGGTTATAAAGCGCCACCGGATTGGCCGGACCGAGCTCCAGCCCCTTGCGGTAGGCCACCTCCGCCGCATCGAGCTGGCTGAGGCTGCGATATTCATCGCCCAGCCCCTCGTAGAGGTCGGGATTGTTCGGTTGCAACTTGATAGCCGCCTGTAGCTCCGTAATCGCGTCCGTATGCTTACCTTCGTCGGCGTAGAGCTGTGCCTGCACGCGGTGGACGTGCCAGTTGCCCGGGGCAAGCGTCGCCATGCGCGCGTAGCTGTCCTTCGCAACCTGGCTATGGGCTTGTCCGCGAAGCTCGAGGACGTTCAGATCGTCGGGTGTGAGCACGTTGGCGTGGTCGAGCGACACGATGGCGCGCTCCGGGTGGCCGAGCGCCAGATCGATCGTTCCCAGCCAAGTCAGCGCCTCGGCGTTGTCAGGATGCTGCGCGAGCTCAGCCTGTAGCTGCTCGCGTGCCCGGTCCGGCTGGTTGCTGTTGTACAAAAAGATGCCAAGGTACAGATGCACCGACGGCGCGGCAGGATCGAGCGTAAGCGCCTTGTTCAGCGTGGCGATCGCTTCGTCCATCTTTCCCTCGCGCCCCAGCACAAGGCCCAGGTCGACATACGCTTCAGCCATGCCGGGAGCAA
Source organism: Acidobacteriaceae bacterium (assembly GCA_965277085.1). GTDB lineage: Bacteria > Acidobacteriota > Terriglobia > Terriglobales > Acidobacteriaceae > Edaphobacter. The sequence continues at coordinate 1,808,423 of OZ255708.1, read as the reverse complement.
GCCGCACCGCGTCGCGAAAGGCCGCCTCGGCCGCCGCGGTCTGGCCGCTCCGCATGGCCTGCGCCCCGCGCTCGAAGGCCGCGCGTACCTGGGCATCCTGCGCTTGGGCCGCCGTCGAGACGAAAAGCACCCCCGCTATGAAGTGGCCTATTAGAACCGTACTTGCCTGGTGTGGAGGAAGGAGCCAATGTGTCATGGTCGCTTCGATGAGCATACCCCGGTGCGATCGCTTCGATTAAACGATGTGCGCCGCCCACAGATTTAGCTCCATGAGGACCCCGATTACATAACCGCGTTGACACTGCTGAAACCCTTCACTATGATGGGGACCGTTCTGCACATCACTCACGAAAACTCCGTTTAGAGAGCTTCGTGTATACAGCCAGTCAGCGCATTGCCGATACGGCAGTGCACTTTACGGATTCAGCAGCATTTTAGGGGGCTCACAATGAGAATGCGCACCGCGCGGTGGATCGTAGCTTGTATTGGCCTGGTCCTTGGACTCGGGTCATCGCCAATCGTCTTCGCACAAACCAATCAAGGCCAGCTCGCCGGCAACGTGCTCGACCCTTCGGGCGCAACGGTACCCGGCGCAGCCATCACGGCAAAGAGCGAGGAGAACGGTACCGTCTATACGGCGAAGTCTTCGGCCGAAGGCAACTACCGCTTTCCTTCGATCCAACTCGGCCGCTACACCGTCACCACCAACGCCCCCGGCTTCAAGCAGATCGTCAACCTCGGCGTCCAGGTGCTTGTCGGCTCGACCACGGCACTTGACATCAACCTGACTGCGGGCGGCGCGACCGAAACAGTCACCGTGGAGTCCGACGCCCCTAAAGTCGAGACGGAGTCGTCCGATGTAGGCGGCACGGTTTCAGACCGGCAGATCATCGAGCTTCCCCTGGCGCTGGGCGGCGTGGGTGCTATGCGCTCACCGGAAGCGTTCGCGTTCCTGATTCCCGGCACAGTTGGACCCGGCTCCGGCAATAGCAACAATGGCATCTTCATCTCGAAGATCGGCGGCGGTCAGAACTTTGGCAATGAAATCTTGCTGGACGGCGCAAGCCAAACCCGCTCTGAAAACGGCTCCTCCTTCGACGAAGAAGCGTTGTCGGTTGAGGCCATCTCCGAGTTCAAGGTCACAACTTCGACCCCTGCCGCGGAGTTCGGACGCACCACCGGCGGCATCGAAAACTTCGTCACCAAAGCCGGCACGAACCACTATCACGGCAGTGCGTTCGGCATCTTCCGCAACGAGTTCCTCGACGCCAACGACTGGTTCGCCAACGGCAAGAAAGCGTTCTACACTTCGACCGGCGACACGGTTGACGCCTTCAACAATCGTCGGCCTTCGGATAAAGAATACGACTTCGGCATCAGCGCGGGTGGTCCTCTTTCGATACCGCATCTATATAACGGGCGTGACCGCACCTTCGGTTTCTTTTCGTGGGAGCAGTTCCGCCTTACCGCGGGAGGAGTCGCGACGAGCACGGTGCCTACGGTGGCGGAGAGAGCAGGAAACTTCAGCGATCAACTCATCGGCGGCCCCAACGGACAAATCAATCCTTGCGATGGATCGGCCATCCTGAATGGACAGATCTTCGACCCGGCAACCACGCAGATCGTAGGCGGATTTCGCTGCCGTACCGCCTTTCCCAACAACACTATTCCATCAGGCCGCTTCAGCGCCGTTGGTCAGAAGATCGCCGCGTTTTACCCGGTTCCAAACAGCAACGCGCTGGGTGGAAACTACTCCCTCTCTTCTTCCTCATCGCTCTACAACACGACATATACTGTTCGCGTCGACCATAGCGCGGGTAGCAAAGACAAGATATTTGGTTCCTACAGCACCCGTGAAAATACAAGGTACAACCCACAAAACCTTACGCTGCCGTCCCCTGTTGATCCAAATGTACAGACGCAAGACTTCCTGACACACTTTGGCCGAGGTGGCTGGGACCACATCTTCACGCCCTCGCTGCTGAACCACCTGAATCTCGGCTACAACCGCTCTAATTCTATTAACGGCTCCATTGAAGCGAGCACCGGCGTCAACTACAACCCGCAGCTTGGCACCCCCTTCACGACTGGTTTCCCCCGTGTCGATGTGGGCGGCTACGTCTCGCTCAGCCGCAACCAGCTTGACGACGAAATCGACAATGGAATTCGTGTCAACGATGCCGTGAGCTGGCAGAAGGGACGCAACAGCTTCAAGTTCGGCGTCGACTACCGCTATCAGCAGTTCTCGCCCATCGGGCATACCACCGAAAACGGCTACCTCAGCTTCCAGGCAAATCAGACCAAGGCGTCCCAGACAGGCGCATTTCAGAACGGCACCGGCAACGGCTTTGCCAGCATGCTGCTCGGACTGGGAGATTACGCATCATCCCAGATCAACGCAAGCCAGCCCCGTTGGATCTCGAACTACTGGGCCGGCTTTGTGCAAGATGACTTCAAGGCGACCAACACACTTGTCCTGAATATTGGTCTCCGGTACGACATCGACCAGCCACGCCGCGAAGCTCATAATCGCACATCCAACTTCAGCCCCACCGCGATCGATCCAAAGAACGGCCTTCCAGGCGCGCTTGTCTTCGGCACGACCTGCTCTAACTGCAATACGCGTTGGGCCGATACGTACTTCAAGGACATCGCGCCGCGAATCGGCTTCGCTTTCTCTCCCGCATCGCGCAACGGCACCTTTGTGATTCGTGGCGGCTTCTCCACCCTCTACGGTCCACTCCTCTACACCGATTTTGGGGGCGGGACCCGAACAGGCTATGTTGCGCCGACGATTCAGTCCTCCAATGGTTTCGACCCCGCCTATAGCGTGGATGGCGGTGTCAAACCCACCATTATCGGGACCGACCTCGATCCCGCCTTCTATGACAGCGGCAACGCCAACGCCCCCACCTCGTTCGGCGACTACATCAAACCATCCTACGGCCGTCCGGCTCAGGTGAATCAATGGAACCTGCAGATGCAGCAGGAGCTTGCAAAAGACCTCATCCTGACCGTCGGCTACATCGGTTCTGCTGCATCGCACCTGCGATCAGGTATCGAGAATATCAACAACATGTCTGCCACTAACTTCAGCCGCGGCGACGCGCTGACCAACTACGACCTTACAACGAACGGGGTTAAATCGCCTTATACGAGCTTCAACGGCAACGTGCAGCAGGCGCTCCGTCCGTTTCCTCAATACGGCTTTATCGCAACGGATTGCTGCCTCCAAAATGTAGGACATTCGTCCTATGAGGCTCTTATTGTCTCCTTGGAACGCCGCTTCTCGAAGGGTCTCAATCTTCAGGCCTCTTACACCTGGTCCAAGGACATCACCAACGCCGATTCTGCTCTGCCGGGCATCACGGCGGGCGTCAACCAAATACAGGACCCGTTCAACTCGAAGAGCCAGAAGACCCTCTCCATTCAGGACATTCCACATACCTTTGTGACGAGCTTCATCTATGAACTTCCGTTTGGACGCAATAAGAGTTTTCTTAACTTCGGCAGTCCCATCGCGCGCGCATTGGTGAGCGGCTTCGAGATCGGTGGCGTTCTTCGTTACCAATCGGGTCAACCTACCTCCTTCGGCGGTGCTACCGGCATTCCGGGATGGGATAACTTTATCGAGTTCACCCGTGTGCCCGGATCGACGCTGGCCAGCAACGCGCGAAGAGGTCACATCGATCCTTTCCGTCAATTGCGGGCTGGAAATAAGTTGCCGGCACCCGATCCCAATGTAGACTCGGAGTTCAATGGCCTGCAAAGGATCGACAACGCAACTTACAGCGCACTCCAGCCCTCTCCAGCCCTTTACGATCAAAACCACGAAGAGAATCGCCAGCAACATGCGGTCATCTCGTGCAACGTTCCGAAAGGTCAGACTCCCCCGCCAAACTGCGATAACGGCGCTTACGCGTTCGGCAACGTACCTCGCGTCACCGGTGAAGTCCGCAACTACCTCTATAACAACGAAGACTTCAGCTTCCTGAAGAAGACGCCGCTTACCGAAGGTGTGACTCTCTTCCTCAAGCTGGAGATGTTGAACGCCTTCAACCGCCACATCTTTGGGACGCCTGATACTCAGCCCTACGACGCCACGTTCGGCGTTCCCACCTACACCATCGACGGTCCGCGTCATATGCAGCTAACGGCCCGCTTCCAGTTCTAACCAAGCTGTACAATTTCGGCGGGAGCGGCCACTCAGGCGCTCCCGCCGATTTCTCGTTTATGGCCCGCATTCGTTTCGCCCATCTCGCGCTTTGGCTGGTGACGGCTGCGTGTTTGCCCGCGCAAGAGCCTGCCGGGACAAACTTTGCCGAGGCAATGCAGCGCTTCGAACGAGTGCTGGCCGACAATCCCCATGATGAGGCAGCCCGCACCGGCGAGCGCGATGCTGCCGTCGCCTGGGCGCTGCAGTTCCGTCGCAGTGGCAACGATCCCGAAGCGCTACGGTGCCTGGAACGCGCCCGCGCCGTGCTGCCCAACGATCCTGTCATCCTGACGGATCTCGGCGTGCTGGCCGACGCTCTTCATCATTACAATGAAGCTGCCGGAGCTCTGGAGGCGGCGCTTGCCCTTCAGCCGGGAAATGCCACGGCGCGGTACGCACTGGCCCGCACCGAGGTTGACCGCAACCGGCCGAAGAAAGCAGAGCCGCTCTTTCGCGCCTACCTTGCGGAGCGTCCGGACGACGCGACCGCGCACTATGGTCTGGGACGCCTGTTCCAGACCGAGGAGCGCACCGAAGAAGCGACCGCCGAGTTCAATCGCTCGATCGCGCTCCAACCCGTGCAGACCGAAGCCTACTTCCAGCTTGGCCAAATTGCCCTAGACGCCCATCGTGACGACGAGGCACGCAGCTTCTTCAGCAAAACGCTTAGCCGTATGCCATCGCATGGCGGTGCGCTCACGGGAATCGGCATTCTGGACTATCGGCGCAAGGAGTACGCGGCTGCGCGTAAGAACCTGGAGGCGGCGATCGCTTCCTCTCCTGACTTCGCGACCGCGCACTATTACCTCGGCCTGACGCTCGGCCGCATGGGCGACCAGGAGGGGTCACGCCGGGAGCTCGGCATCGCCACGGAGCTCACCACCAAGCAGCAAGATAAGTCTCAGCCGGTGGGCGTAGATGGCTACCCAGCGCAAGCGCCCTAAGACGGCGGTGCCGCGCCCAGCGCAACCTCCGCCGTGCCAATATGCGTGCCGGGATCATCGGCCACCACGATCCGGTAGCGTGCCGCGCCGGCGAGGCTGCGAATCGGCAAGCGGTAGATCAAGTCGCTCTGCTGGTCCGAATCCGAGCGCGCTAGTGTGACGCGCCATCGCTGCGAACCGGCGGGCTTGTCCGACGCGGTGTACCCAGCGAGCGCGATGCTCTGCGTTACGCTGCTCTTCTCATTGGTCGCTGCCCACTCCACGTCCGCGGCGGAGACCCGCACTTCCAGCACATAACCGGTCTTCACCGGCAGTAGCCTTCCCGTTACGTTCAGGCCGTGGTAGAGCAAGGGACTGTCGAGCGCGGAGGCAAGCTGTGCGCGCCGCACCTCTCCGGTCAACTCCTTGGCCGTGTCGACGGCGTAATAGCCTTCACGCGCCCTGGCGTACAAACCCGGTATCCGCATACTCACCGAAATGGTTCGGAAATCGCCGTTGTAGTTGCGATTCGTTGGAGCGTACGCGAAGCTGTACACGGCGCTTCCATCCTCCACTGCTTGCGTGAGTGGAACATCGATAAAGTTCTGATTGCTGAAGGCACGGCCACCGGTCCGCGCGTCCATATTGCCCAGCAGATCGTTGGTGACCGCCTGGTTGCTGGTCATGTGGTCCTGCTGCGTGGCAAACTGGTCGCCATTACTAACACCGCCACCGCTTTCTCGCAGAAATCCGCCCGTTCCTCCCCCGGCCTGGGCGTCCGGTTGCCGGTGGTCTGGCAGCGAATCGATGATCTGCACGCCGCTTGAATCGATCGTGTAAATGGTCATGCGCGCGTTGAGGTACAGGTTGGAGGCATGGCGCATGACCTCTTCATAATTGAATTGCATTTCGCCGCTGCTGCCGATTAGCGACAACGTCGGGAAGCCGCTGGTAATCCATAGCAGATTGATGTGGTCGCGCGAACCGGACAGCGCGTGCGCGATGGTCTCGATCACGCCAATGCTCCGCTGCAGGCTTTCAAAGGATTTCTCCTGATCCACGAAGTTATCGGCGGGAGAGTTCGGCATCGCCGCCGGCATCTTGCGCGTAGCAGCGGCCAGCCGATCCGTGTCCGTCGTAAAGTCCTGCACCAGCGAGGTGCGCGTCGGCGTCATCGTCATGAGCGCAAAGGTGCGACCCCGCGCGCTGTCGCTCTCGAAAAACTTGGCCAAACGTTCCCGTGCGCGCGCCAGGTCCAGAAAGCGAACATTCGCCTCATCAAGCAGAATCAGGTTGCGTATGCGAGGAGCTTTCGATGCAGCGGCATCACCGGTGGTCGATGTTTCGCCGAGTAGATGCGCCGTTTGCGGCTGCTTGTCCTCGCGGATGACGAAGTCTTCTTCGCGCAGGTTACGAACGGGACGTCCGGAGCGATCCACCACGACGACATCCAGGATAACGTTGCGGGTCGTTGTCCGCAGGACGGTTGGTGATGCGGAAGCGTCTGTCGCGGAGGAAAGTGGCCTCTCAGTATTTTGTTGCGCGAACAAGCTGGTCGAAGTAAGAAATAGCAGAACGGGGAGGTAGCGGCGCATCTGGGGCCCCTTACATACACGTACAGTAGAAGACCGAAGAGGGCACACCGTCAATCGCAACGCAACGAAGCACCAGTGCGGCAAGCTAGAATCATCCGCATGAGCGATACACAATCTTCCCGCCGCCGCTTTCTGGCTCAGGGTTCACTTAGCTTGCTGGCCGCGGCCATTGCGCCCACCGCCGATGCGCAAGCTCCAGTTACCTCGACTCCCGGCGCACCTCCAGCCTTTGGAACTTCGCCCGCGTTCGGTCCCGCAGTCAGCACCGCCACGTTTGCCGAGGCAGAGAAGCTTGTTCAGGTTGAACTTACCCCAGCCGACCGCGCCGAAGCAGCTGGAAATTGGCGCGTCTCCATGGCTCCGCTATACGAGCGACGCACAGGTCCGCGCAAGGTCGTCATCGAGGACTCGATCGCGCCATGGTCGCGCTGGGATTGCGCCCTTCCCGGCACGCATCCCGGCCCGGCGCAGGACCGATTCGTCCGCTCTGCTGCAACGGCAAGGCCGCTGCCCCAGGATGAAACCGCCATCGCGTTCGCTCCGGTGTCGCAGCTCTCGCGCTGGATCGAAACCCGCCAGATCACCTCCGAGCGGCTCACGCTGCTCTATCTCGATCGCCTCACCCACTACAATCCGACCCTGCGCTGCGCCATCACGATCACACGCGACCACGCGCTCGCCCAGGCCCGTAAGGTCGACGCCGAGATCGCCGCCGGACACTATCGGGGTCCGCTGCACGGCATACCCTGGGGAGCGAAGGACCTGCTCGATACCGCCGGCATTCCCACTACCTACGGCGCGGAGCCCTTTCGCGACCGCGTCCCCACAACCGATGCCGCCGTGGTCAAGCTGCTCGACGCCGCCGGAGCGGTGCTCATCGCCAAATTAAGCCTGGGAGCACTCGCGCTAAACGATGTGTGGTTCGGCGGCCAGACCATGAACCCGTGGCTCCTTGAAGAAGGGTCTTCGGGCTCGAGTGCCGGGCCGGGCTCCGCCACCGCGGCAGGCCTGGTCGGCTTCGCCATAGGCTCCGAGACCGGCGGCAGCATCGTCAGCCCGTCCATGCGTTGCGGCGTGACCGGCCTCCGTCCCACCTTTGGCCGCGTCCCGCGCACCGGCGCAATGACATTGTGCTGGTCGCTCGACAAGCTCGGCCCCATGGCGCGCTCGGTCGAAGATACGCTGCTCGTCCTCCGCGCCATCTCCGCCACCGATCCCGGAGACGTTTCGAGCGTTCCCAGCAAGCTCGACTTCGACGCGACCACGCCCGTAACCGGCCTGCGTGTGGGCTACTTTCCGAAGTGGATGAAGGAGCCACCCGCGACGGACGTCGATCGCGCCGCGCTTGCTACCGTCGCAAAACTCGGCATGACTCCCGTCGAGGTCTCCCTTCCCGACTGGCCGTACGATTCACTCGACCTGATCCTCTTCGCTGAAGCCGCAGCTGCGTTCGAAGATCTCACCCTGTCGCACAAGGTCGACCAACTCAAAATGCAGGTGCCCGACGCCTGGCCCAACTCGTTCCGTCAGGCCCGCTTCCTCTCCGCCGTCGACTTCGTCCAGGCCGACCGCCTCCGGCGTAAGGTGGCGATGGAGATGGCCCGCGTCATGAACTCAGTCGACCTGCTACTTGTACCTTCGCTGCGCGACGAGATGCTCACCCTCACCAACTTCACTGGCCATCCCTCGCTCACGCTCCGCGCCGGCTTTGTCGAGGTCGCCGAAGCACGCAGCGACTGGGCACCCGATCCCGCACATCCACTGCCGAAGTTCTTACCGCCGCGGCGTGTACCGCACGGCGTTACGCTGATCGGCCGCCTCTTCGACGAGGGCACCATCGGCCGCGCGGGCCGCGCTCTGGAACAAGCCTTTAACGTGGCCAGCGAACATCCGCAAGGATTCAGATAGTTAGGCAGGACTCCGCACGTCCACTTCATCTTGCACAAGGAACCACATGGCTCCCATCACGACCTCGCAACAGATCACCACCATCATCGCTATTGCCGGGTTCCTCTTCTCCTTCAGCACCACAATCGCGGCGATCCTCCGCACCCGGAAACAGGACATCCAAACCTCCCGCAAGGAACTCCGTGAGTTGCTTGAACGCCTCATTGCGATCCCGCGTGAGAAGATTGACGCCACCAAGAAGTACATGGGCGATGAGGCGGCGCTCTTTGCCTTTGACCAGATTTGCAATCAGGAGAATACGTTGCTCTCCCGGCAGGCGGCCGAGGTCGCCAAACGGCTCGGCTCGAAGTATGTCTCGGCAACCGAATACCTTTCGATCGGCTACGCTCTGCAACGCGCCTACAACCTTCAAGGCGCGCGCGAGTTCCTAGAGCTGGCGTCGAACAGCGCGACCGACTTCAACGACAAGATCGCCGCCATACGCACCCTCGGCTATATTTACTACACGCTGGGAAAGCCCGAGGATGGCCGCGCCAGGTTTCACGAAGCCAGTCAGATTTTCAACAACTACCCCGCCTACGACCAGTTCACAAAAGTCAGCACCAACATTCAAACTCAACTCAATTGGTCGTTTGCGGAGGCCAGCGTTCACTCTATGTCGGCCGCCGCCGAACATCTGGATCAGGCTGAGGCCTTCGTCCACGATCTGCCGTATAGCCCGGGCACCGAAGGATGGAAGATGCAGGTGGCACAGGCACGGCAACAGTTCGAACGCTCTAAAATGTCCGGCGTTGTTCAGCCATTTTCGCAGTCCCAAATTCCATGACATTGCGCTCACGCAACGGACAAAGTAGTGTTGCGTGGAGCGGCCGTCTGCCCTTAGCCGCCTCTGGAGTCCTCTTGCGTATCGCCCAAACTTTGTTTCTTCTCTCACAACTTGGCTGCGCCGTTCACTCATTTGCGCAACATATTCGCTTCGACGACGCCAAGAAGCTATTCGTTCTGCAATCCGGTCAAGTAACGTACGCAATGGGCGTCAATGAACGCGGCGAACTACAGCACATTTACTGGGGCGGCGCGGTCGCGCGCACGGAAGATTTCCAAGCCGCAAAGATCGTGCCGGAGTGGTCCTCCTTCGACCTGACCAACACCACCACGCCGCAGGAGTACGCCGGATGGGGCGGTGGCCTCTACTCCGAGCCCGCGCTGAAGGTCTCGTATCCCGACGGCAACCGCGACCTCGTCCTCCACTACGAAAGTCACAAGATCGCCGGTGACACTCTGACCGTAACGCTGAAGGACATCTTCCGCCCCGTCTCCGTCGCACTCACGTACACGGTCTATCCCGATACCGGCATTCTCAAACGGCAAGCTACCATCGAGAACCATGGCAAAACGCCATTGACGATCGAGAGCGCACAAGCCGCCACCTGGACGCTGCCCGAAGGCGAGAGTTACCGTCTTCGCACCCTCACGGGACGTTGGGCGGGCGAGTGGCAGATCCAGCAGACGGCACTTCGTCCCGGCATAACGGAGACGCTCGAAAGCCGCCGCGGCAGCACCAGCCATCAGGTCAACCCTTGGTTCGCCATCGACCACGACGGCTCGAACGACCAGGAGCACGGCGACGTCTTCTTCGGCGCGCTCGCCTGGAGCGGCAGCTGGCGCATCGGCGTGGAAGAGACGCCTGAGCATCGTGTCCGTGTCACCGGCGGCTATAACCCATTTGATTTCAGCTATACGCTTGCACCGGGAGAATTGCTCGCCACGCCCGCGTTCTTCGGCGGCTACACGGCGCATGGCATCGGTGAGGCGTCGCGCATCCTTCATCGCTTCGAGCGGACGCAGATCCTTCCTGATGGCTCGGGTCTGAAGACGCGGCCCATCCTCTACAACTCCTGGGAAGCGACCGAGTTCGCCGTCAACGAAGACAGCCAAAAGGCGCTCGCCGACAAGGCCGCCGCCATGGGCATTGAGCGCTTTGTAATGGACGACGGCTGGTTCGGCAAGCGCAACGACGACCACGCCGGTCTGGGCGACTGGTATGTGAACCCGCAAAAGTTCCCTCACGGCCTTGGCTCACTCATCTCCTATGTCAACGGCCTTGGTATGAGCTTCGGCCTCTGGGTGGAGCCGGAGATGGTCAATCCCGACAGCGATCTGTACCGCAAGCATCCGGACTGGGCGATGCACTTTGAAGGCCGCCCGCATACCGAGGGCCGCAACCAGCTGCTGCTCAATCTCGCCCGCGAAGACGTCAAGGAGTACACCTTCCATTGGCTCGATGAGCTCGTCTCGAACAACAAAATCGCGTTCCTCAAGTGGGACTACAACCGCAACTGGAGCGAACCCGGCTGGCCCGAGGCTCCCGTCGATCAGCAGAAGAAGATTTGGGTGCAATATACGCGCAACTACTACGAGATTCTGGACCGCCTCCGCGCCAAGCATCCCGGCCTGGAGATCGAGACCTGCTCCGGCGGGGGCGGCCGGGTCGACCTCGGCGTACTCGCCCGCACCGAGGAGGTCTGGCCCTCCGACAATACCGAAGCCTTCGATCGCCTCCGCATTCAGCGCGGTTTCACCTATGCCTACACCCCTCACGTGATGATGGCGTGGGTGACCGATGTGCCGAATATGAACGGCCGCAGCGTCTCACTCCAGTACCGCTTTCTCGTCGCCATGCAAGGCTCCCTCGCCGTCGGTGCCAACCTGAACAAGATGCCGGAGGCAGACCTTGCCGCCTCAAAACGCTTCGTCGCCGCCGACAAGGAGATCAAGGAGACGGTGCAGAATGGCCTGCTCTACCGCCTGACACCTGAGACCGACAACGACTTCATCGCAAACCAGTACATCGCGCCCGCTGGCCACCAGGCGGCGGTCTTCGCCTTTCTACACGCGCAGCAGCTCATCAGCCCTGTGCCGCCGCTGCGTCTTGTCGGCCTGGAAGAAAATGCCGTCTACCGCATTCGCGTGATCGCGCAAGGCAAGGAAGCCGTGGGCACGATGCTCGATGCAGGTACGCTTAGCGGAGCGTTCCTGATGCACCACGGCCTCGATCTCCGTCTGCGCGGCGACTACGACAGTGTCCTTTACATCCTTGACCGCGCGGGTAAGTAGCTCCACTTATAAGGTGCATCCACACGCGCGACGTTCTACTCTGTTGTGAGGCAGCACTGTCGTACTTTCCTTTGCGGTGGATTCCATGCCTTACCAGCCGAACGCGTCCAACCCTCCTCACACGCTCAACCGCCGTCAGGCTACGGGCCTGATTGCCGCTGCCTGTGCCGCTGCCTTCAGCTCGCGTCCCGGCTTTGCCGCCCAGGACGACGACCCACTTTATGACCTCAGCGCGACCGAAGACGCCTTCCTGGCCGAGATGGAGCGTGCCGCCTGCTTCTACTTCTATGAGCAGGCAGACCCGAAATCCGGCCAGGTGCTCGACCGCGCCATCAATCGCACCGCGACCGGCGCGCTCGATGGACGCCGCACCAGCAGCATCGCCGCTACGGGCTTCGGCCTTGGTGCCTTCTGCATTGCCGACAAGCGCGGGTATCTCCCCTTCGTCGACATCCGCGCGCGCGTGCTCGCCACACTGGACTTCCACCTGAACCGAATGCCCAATCAGCACGGCTTCTTTTCTCACTTCAACGATCGCGAGACAGGCCAGCCACTCAAAGGCAGCGAGGTTTCCTCCATCGACACATCCATCTTTCTATGCGGCGTGCTCACCTGCCGCGCCTACTTCGACGATCCAAAAATCAAGAGCTTCGCCACGCAACTCTACGAGCGCGTCGACTGGCCATGGATGCTCAATGGCGGTAACACCTTCAGCATGGGCTGGCACCCCGAAACCGGCTTCCTCCATGCCCGCTGGGACCACTACTGCGAGCTAATGATGCTCTATCTTCTCGCCATCGGCTCGCCCACGCACCCGGTTGCACCCTCGCTTTGGAACAATATCATCCGCGAGCGCACCGATTACGGTCCGTATGTCTTCATCGCCGATGAGGACCCCCTGTTCGTGCACCAGTACTCCCACGCCTGGTTCGATTTTCGCGGCAAGCGCGACCGCTATGCCGACTACTTCCACAACTCCGTCCTCGCCACGGAGGCGCATAAAACCTGGTGCCTCTCCCTCAACCGCGGCTATACCGACGACTACTGGGGTGTCACGGCGTCCGACTGGGAACACGGATACACCGTGTGGGGAGGACCGCCGTTGATGGGCCCGGTCGATGGAGCCGTCGTGCCCTGCGCCGCCGCCGGCTCCCTCCCCTTCGTGCCGGAAGACTGCCTGCGTGTGCTCCAATCCCTCAAACAGACCTACGGCAAGAACGCCCTGGGCCGCTACGGCTTCTGCGACGCCTTCCACCCCGCCGTCCTCTGGTACGACCCCGACGTCCTTGGCATTGACCTTGGCATCGGCGTGCTCATGGCCGAGAACCTCCGCTCCGGCTTCATCTGGAAGACGTTCATGCAAAACCCCGAGGCGGTCGCGGCCATGCAGCGCGTCGGCTTCGACAGCGCCTGAGCAAACAAAGAGGCCCCTCTGGAAGAAGGGCCTCTCATGTCATAAAGTACAACGGGCTAGAAGAGGATCTTCAATGCAAGCTGGGTGTTGAACGGCTCACCTGGCCCGATACCCGGAGCGCCGTTGTAGTAGCCGATCGTCTGTGTGATGGTACCAAACGCGCTACCGTCGGCAAGATAGTTGTCCGGCGGAGCGAGGTTGGCGCGGTTGAAGAGGTTGAACATTTCCGCCCGAAGCTGCGTGTTGATATTGTGCCCGTGCACCTCAAAGCTGGTGTTCTTGAACAACGACAAATCGACATCGCCGTAGCCCGGGGCGTTCAACTGGTTGCGGCGCATCGATCCAAAGGAATAGCCAGCCGGATTCTTGAAGGCCCCGGCCGTAATCCATTGCACCTGCTGCTTCACGATGCTCTTGCTGGCTCCGGCATAAGGGTTTGCGCCGCTGACCATATCGACGCGGTCCTCGCCTTCGCCGGTGCCGCTCGTATCGTTTCCTGTGTAGATGGTGTATGGCTGACCGGAGTGGAAGGTGAGCAGCGAGTTGACCTGCCATCCGTTTGAGAACGCCTTGAAGCGCGATCCGCCGGGAATGTTGTACGAGAGATAGCTCGAAAACGCATGGCGCGTGTCGTAGTCCATGTTCCCGTAGTCAGCCTTTGGATTGAGCGCGTTGGTGATATTGGCGCCACGATATTGCGACAGAATGTCCAGACCATGTGCCCAGGTGTAGGAGAACTGGCTGGTGAGGTGATGGTAATCCGTCGTGCGGAGCGTCGACTGAAGCGAACTGTAGTTGGAGGTGCCGATGCTCGACACCTGGTTGATGGTCCCGTAATTGGGAAACTGCTTGCCGTATGGACGGGTCGCATTTTGCGCTGAGGTTCCAAGATTCGTTGTGCCGAGCGCAGCCTGGTTGATGTCGATGTTGCTGATCAGCTTGCGCGACTCCGAACCGACATAGCCGAGCGTAAAGATTGTTTTCGATCCCAACGTCTTCTCGATATTCAAGTTGAAGTTGAAGGTGTACGAGGCCCTCAAATTGGGGTCGATGCTAAACAGGTTGTAGTTGACCGTCCTGTCAAAGGCGGTTGTGGTTGGGAAAAGCAGTTTACCAGGCGTTATGACCGTATTCGTGGCCGATAATGTCGAAACGGGCGAAGGTCCACCCGGATTACTTTCCGCTCCCGAAGCGCCTCCGTTGGGGGGGCGATTATCCAGGAAAGGGTTGAGGTTTGGCTGGTCGAAGAACATCCCAAAACCACCACGAAGAAGAGTTCCGGTAGCATAAGGTGCCTGGTAGGCAAAGCCGAACCGCGGAGCGAAGTCGTAGAAGGTGCGAGGGAAGAGCGTATTGACCTGATCGCCCTGGAACACCAGACCATTGACGGCGTTGGAAGCTGTGGGACGGAAGACCGAGAGGTCCTTCGTGCCATTGTGCATCGGTCCAAGGTAATCCCATCGAACGCCATAGTTTACGTTGAGGTTGGGTGTTACCTGAAACGCGTCGCCAGCCGAAGCGGAGAAATTATTGACGTAGACCTCGCGCTCCGTGTTGCCGCGGACGATCTGCGCCTGCTGGGTGCAACCGATCAGGAAGTCGGCAAGCGACAAAATTTGTTGACCGTTTGCCTGCGCGGCAATCTTACTGACGTAAGCTTGCTGCGTGGCCGTTGGTACAGCGTACCCGTACTGCGTCTGGCATTGCGGCGACTGGAAGCCGAACGATGCGCTTGTAGTGTCCGCGACATAACCCCAAGGTCCCTGCGTTCCGGGAAAGGAGAAGTTGCCGCGCGTTTTGCGGTGATAGAACTCGTCCACATAGCCGCGACGGAACTCGCCGGAAAAGCGGAACTGATGCTTGCCCTGCACGAGCGAAGCCGTATCCGAGACCTGGCCGGTCACGTCGTTACGTCCAGAAGGCGGGGTCGCGTGCTGGAGATTGTCGAAGCCATTGATCTTGATGCCGGGAGCGCCCGAGAGTTGGGGCTGCGCCGCGCCGGTGTTGAAGCCGAACGAATTGGGATCGATGTTGTGGTTCGCGTCGTAGAAGAACTGATTGAAGTAGTTGACGCCGAAGAGCATCAGGTTGGAAAGCTTTGGACTAAGGGAAGAGTTGACCACCGCCGACCAGTTGAAGACGCGAATGGGCGCAGTCTCGAAGAAGTAGGGGTCGTAGGTGCCCACGTAGGCCGTCTGATTGCCCTGCCCGCCGAACATCCGCAACGCCAGGGAATGTTTGGGCGTGATGGTAAAGTCCACCTTGCCGACGCCGTTGTAGCTGTAACCCGAAAACGGAGCCGCGCTCGTGTAGTTGAAGGTCGTCCCGGTAAGGTCACAAGAGGTGCCTACGGCGGGGCAATTCAGGATGCTCGCTGGGTACAGGGCCGCCAACGACGCTGTCGCAACCGAGCTGGGCGCAAGGGCAAACTGTTGCAACAGCGCGCTCGAATCAGCCTGGAACGCCGTGGTGGGCTCAACCGTGGAGGCGGGCGTGTTGATAATAAATTGCTGCTTCTCGTAGTTGAAAAAATAAAAGAGCCGGTCCTTGATGATCGGGCCGCCAAGCGACGCGCCGTAGTTCTCATTCCGTAACTTCTGCTTACGGGTGGTGGTAAAGGGGCTGTTCGCGCTGAGCGCTTCGTTGCGGTTGAAGTAGTAAATCGAACCGTGCATCGTGTTCGTGCCGGACTTCGTAACGACGTTGACCAGACCGCCTGGATTGCGACCGGCCTCTGCCGTCGACTGACTCTGCTGCGAATACTGATCGATCGAATCGAGCGGCAAGACCGTACCGGCGATGCCTTGCACACCGCC
Source organism: Acidobacteriaceae bacterium (assembly GCA_965277085.1). GTDB lineage: Bacteria > Acidobacteriota > Terriglobia > Terriglobales > Acidobacteriaceae > Edaphobacter. The sequence goes on along the minus strand of OZ255708.1, from coordinate 1,792,434 downwards.
CTGGTTGACGGCGGGCACGTTGTGCCAGAGATCGTTGTTGTCCACGCCGTCAATCTGCCAGTTCACCTGGTTGGCGCGGCTGCCGTTCACCGAACCGAAACCGTTGGCGTTGTAGCCGCCGAAACCCGGCGCGACGGAGATAAGCTGCGTGAAGTCGCGCCCGTTCATCGGCGTGTCATTCACCACGGCGCTGGTGATGTCGGTGGTCTGCACAACGGAGGTGGTGTCGAGCGCCACGCTGGCGGCGGTCACCTCGACGGTCTCGGACGAGGTCGAAAGCGGAAGCGACACGGGCAATGTATAGGTGCTTCCAGCAGAGACGACGACGCTGCCGGTCTTTACTGTCTGGAAGCCAGGGAACGTCACTGTGACGCTATAGCTGCCGAGCGATAGGTCCTGGAAGAGGAACTCGCCCGCGCTGGAGCTGGTCGTCGTGTGGCTGACGCCAGTTTCGGTCTGCACGGCGACGATGGAGGCATTCGCGATGGCCGCGCCGGTCTTGTCCGTCACCGTGCCGTTGATGCCGCCGCGAAAGGTCTGAGCCAGACTCGATACAGTCGCAATGAACGCGAAAAGCAGGGCCAACAGGCTTTGACGGGAGAGCTTTCCAAAGGAAGAACGTGACATATGCAATTTGCCTCCGAAGATCGATCAAAAAGGTACCGACGCCCTGAGCAGAGGCGTTCTTGCTCTGAATAGAGATCAGCGTGAAGACGGAAGCGAAAAAGTCTTCAACAGCAGGTTAAGAATTGGCGTTTTGTAGACACTAAGGGCCGCCGCGCGAAATTGCAAGCGCAAAATCGCGGCTGACTCCTTAGCCGCATAGTTGCATGATTTGATTCTAAGCTGCCGGAAGGTTCCGGTCGCCGGCCGAGCGCACGCTTTCGGCCATGCTTGCCGCCAATGCCGGAAGACCAAACAGCACTCCCGCAGTCATCGCCGTCGACATGGCATCGTTGGCGTAGAACGGAATCGCCGCCACGTAGCAAGTAGCCAGGCCGCTCAATGTATGGGCGTACATCCCGCCCGTCCACACCATGAAGTTGCTCAAAACGAAGAACGATGTCGACGAGGCCAGCACTGCGGCGCTAACACGGAGAGCCGTCTTCTTCTTCCGCAGCATGCCGTATCCGAGCAAGCAGGCGGCCGCGTACCACGCCCACGTCATCAGGTACGCCCGCGCGTGAAAGGCAAGGCCATAGACATGGGTTGTGAGGTAAACATCCGTCCCCGCCATGGCCACCACCGCGAACGCCGCCTGCCACCGCGCCCGTCGCGCTCCAAAGTACAGCAGCCCGCCGCCCACGGCCGTGAATCCCACGCTCGTCGTGTGAAACGCATGAGGGAGCACACGGCTGAGCACCGCAAACAAAAGAACAAGGTAGGCTGCCATGGAGAGACCCTCGGAAGGCGCGTAGATCGGCCAACTTTTATTGTGCGGTTTCGCGGACGCGTGGTCAACCCGCTACCGCTGTGTGCGCCCGTTTAGCTCCATAGACGCCACCTTTCGCTCGGCGTCAAGGTAGACCACGCCCCCAATCGGAGGGTGCCGCCGTCCGCGCATCAGAAACGTGTCGTACATAAAGCGGGCGTCGCGGAAGGTGACTTCTGTAAGGCCTTCGCCATCCGGTCCGATGTCTGTAACGAGTGGGTATGACGACCAATCGAGGTATACCTCGCCCAGCCAGGTACGCTTGGCCGTAAGCGTAGCCAGCGTGGTCGGCGGCTTGTACAGCAGATCGTCAGGCGTCGCCGTCACCGCGCCCGTTCGCGTGTCGGCGACGCCTAACTGATACGCGTCCGGCGTGTCGACAACAAAATGCCACCGAAAAGGATCGACCGGCTCAGGACTCGCAAAGACACGCCGGATCGATACGCCGCCGTAGTCGCCCGCCGCCGCAAGCTCCATCGCACGCGCGTGCTCGTAGGCTCGTACGCCCCATACAACAGCCACACCGGCCAATGCCGCCGCCGCCCAGCCTCGTCCGCCAAACCGCTCGCGCCGTGCTCCGACCTCCCCGCCGATCAGCGCAAACAGCGCCGGAGCCACAAGCCCCATCACCAGCAGAACAAAAATGACCGGCTCAAAAATAAAAACGAAAGAGCCCTCGTACCAACGCGGATTGAATGGAAAAAACGGCCGTACCCCGTAGTTGTTGGTCCAATCGAGAAAGATGTGGCTTAGCAGAGCAAGCAGGCAGAAGCCCCACAACCATCCCCAGCGCACCGGCGCAACCGTCGTATGTCCACGACTCACTCGCCAGCGATGCAGCCCCCACACTGCTCCCACCATGGCCAATGCCTCAAAGGGCAGCCCAAGAAACGTATGCGTCCATCCGCGATGATGCTGAAACCCCGCAATCGGACCCCCAAGCGACCAGAGCGTATCTAAGTCAGGCATCTCCGCCGCCAACGTCATCGCAAGTGTCGTGTACGCGGCCTTACGGTTCAACCCAGTGCGCGCAAGACACGCGCCGGTCAACAGATGAGTCACAGGCTCCATCGATTCAGCATACGTGGCGCGAGAATCGAACCTTCCACTGCTCAAAGATCCAACGCGCTGGATAGCGTTGTTCACCGTCAGCTGCGTTGTTGCCAGGCTGACCATCGTGGTTGTGATGGTATGCATGGCGATCCAGTTCCCAGAGGCCATAGCTACGCCAGATGACAGCGACGCTCTCGTTGCTTAGGATAGGTACCCTATGCAACGACGCGACTTTCTTAAGACTTCAACCACCGCTCTCGCCGCCACGGCTCTCCCCGCGCTTCCGGCCCTCGCCGCGCCGCCGACTGCTCCCCGTGGCCGCCAAATCATTCCGATCAACCGCAACTGGCGCTTCAAGCCGAGCAAGGTCGCGGGTGCGGAGTCGCCCACCTTCGACGACGCCACCTTCGAGCGCATCGTGGTTCCGCACACCAACGTAGTGCTGCCCTGGCACAGCTTCGACGACAAGGCCTACGAGTTCATCTCCACCTATCGCCGCCGCTTCAAGACGCCCGCAGGTTCGGCGGGCAAGCGCGTCTTCGTCGATTTCGAAGGCGCAATGACGGCCTCCACCGTCTTCATCAACGGCACCAACCTCGGCGAGTACAAGGGCGGCTTTACCCCGTTCTCCTTCGAACTTACAGGGCACCTTAAGCCCGAAGGCGGCGACAACGTCCTCGTCGTCTATCTCGACTCCACCGAGCGTAACGACATCCCGCCCTTCGGCAACGAGATCGACTACATGACCTTCGGTGGCATCTACCGCGAGGTCGCCCTCCGCGTGGTGCCGCAAGTCTTCCTCGACAACATCTTTGCCCGACCGAAGGATGTCCTCACCAAGCCCGCGCTCGATGTCGATTGCTTTCTGGCGGGTAAGGCATCCGGTCCGCTCACGCTTGAAGTCGAACTTCGCGACGGCCAGCGCGTGGTCGCCAAAACGCAGGCAAGCGCCACCGCACCCGCATCCGCCGACCCGCAGGCCAGCGCTGATCCGGTCACCGCCGCCCCAGCCTACCTCAGCACCGAAACCACGCAAGATCCCGCCCGCCAGACGGTCTCCCTCCCAAACCTCAGCGGCATCAAGCTCTGGGACATCCAGACTCCACACCTGTATACCGTCCACGTCCGTCTGCTCGAAGGCGGCAAGGTGATCGACGAAGACTCCCGCCGCATCGGTTTCCGCGAGGCCACGTTTACCGACGGAGGCTTCTCGCTGAACGGCAAGATCGTCAAGCTGCGCGGCCTTGATCGCCACCAGACCTTCCCCTTCGTCGGCCAGGCCATGCCCGCCCGCCCGCAGCGACAGGACGTCATCATCCTTCGCAAAGGCTTGCATTGCAACATCGTCCGCACCTCGCACTACCCGCAGTCGCGCCACTTTCTCGACGCCTGCGACGAACTCGGCCTGCTCGTCCTTGAAGAAATCCCCGGCTGGCAGCACATCGGGCCGGAGCCGTGGAAGCTGGTAGCCATCGATAACGTCGGCCGCATGGTACGGCGCGACTGGAACCACCCTTCCGTCATTTTGTGGGGCGTGCGCATCAACGAATCGCGGGACGATCATGACTTCTATGTACGGACGAACGCGTTGTCGCACGCGCTCGACACTACGCGCCAGACCGGTGGCATCCGCTACTTCCAGGAATCCGAGTTCCTCGAAGACGTCTTCACCATGAACGACTTCGGCTTTCCGCTCAAGCCGCCCGTCCACGGCAAGTACCTCAATACCGAGTTCGTCGGCCACACCTTCCCCACCAAAACCACGGATGATGACGAGCGCCAGCGCGAGCACACCCTCCGCCACGCCCGCATCCATAACCAGCTCGCCTCGAATTCGCAGTACGCCGGCGGCATCGGCTGGTGCGCCTTCGACTACAACACCCACGCGAACTTCGGCGCGGGCGACCGCATCTGCTACCACGGCGTCACCGACATCTTCCGCGAGAACAAGCCCGCCGCCACCTTCTACAAATCGCAGTGCGACCCGGCCGAGGAGATCGTCCTTGAACCGGCCTTTCACTGGGCCAATAGTGACGAGTCGACTTCCTTCACCAAGGCCGTCATCTGCTCTAACTGCGACCACTTGAAACTCTTTATGCGCAAACTTGGCGACCCTGCCAATCCCTGGCTCCTACTGGCCGAGCTCGATCCCGACCGCAACGAGTTCGCTCACCTGACCTACCCGCCCTTCATCCTCGACCGCGGCAAGGTTGCCGACACCAACCAACACGGCTGGGGCGATCTCCGCATGGACGGCTTCCTGAAGGGCAAGCAGGTCGCCTCGAAGACGCTCTCCGGCTCGGGCGTGGACATGAAGTTCGCCTTACTGCCGGACGACACGATGCTCCACGCAGACGGGGCCGACACCACCCGCGTCGTCCTCAGCGTGACGGACGAGTTCGGCGCGATCCGCACCTACGCCAACGATCCGATCACGTTCAAGCTGGAAGGCCCAGCGACGCTCATCGGCGACAACCCGTTTGCACTGATCGGCGGTACGGGCGCCGTCTGGATACGAGCCAAAGAGGAGGCCGGACAAATCAGCCTAACCGCCACCCACCCGCGCCTCGGCTCGCAAACGGTAAGTCTCAAACTGATCGCCACAGAACCCGAGGCACTCTAGAACAGTCGTACGTTTCTTCTGGTCGTTCCAACACGAACTGCAGTGAAGCCTCCACGCCGTCACGGAAACTGCTCCGCCCTGGGTGGCCTTCCGCTTGACAGGCTTGTTATACTGTACTTATAGCCACAAGTATCTCGAATACCGTGTTGGCTCCTTGCTACACCGGCTATCTTGTTTGTTCTGAATACTTTACCCGTAAGTCTTTTAGATGGTTGAACTTGCGGTACCTACGGATTGCTAAGTCTCATCAAATGAGCATCTTATGGGTACAGTACCCCTGGGGGGGGTACCTCCGTTCAGCTAGCATAACCGGTAAAGGCTTACGGACTCACAGTCAGCACGGTCAGTCCCTGCGGCGGAATGGTCAAAATAAGTGCGCCGCTGGCCAAGCGCATCTCTTTCGGCGCGGGTAGCTTTCCGGCCTCGCGTAGCTGGAGGATCTGCTCGCGGCTGGGCGTCGCCGGTCGTCCCATCGCGTCGAACGCCTTGATTACGTTGCCGTGATCCGCGTCGAGCTGCCACACTTTGACCTGGGCGTCCGCCGGGACACCAGCAAAGGTGAGCTTGATCGTCTTGCTCGGCCCAGGATTCGCCGGCGGCGGCGTGTACTCCATCCACTTGCCATAGGGTTCGGCGTAGTTCCATGCGGCCACGGCGAGGCTGCCATCCGCGTTGCGCGTGGCCAGCACATCGTCCGACGCCACCTTGATCCGCTCCGTGCCCAGGTGATGCAGCATGGCGAACGCGTTGAAGGCTGGCTTAGGAATGCTGCGCTCCGCGATCACGCCAAAGCCGCCATAGAAGGGGGTCCGCACTACGCCCTGCTCCTCAAAGACGTCCGAGAACGTCCAATAGCTCATCGCCTCCGTCAGCCCGTCGCATTGGCTGATCGTGGTCGCCAGCCACGGCCCCATATAGACGGTGTCCGTCACGTCCGGCTCGTTTGCATAGCTCGCGTTGTACTCGGAGAAAAGCAGGGGCATCTTCGGGTAGGGCGACTTTAGGATCTCGTCATGCACCTTGGCGACGGCGCGGCAGACCATCTTGTCGCGCGGCAGGTCTTCCGGTGGATTGAGCACGTTGGGCGTGTCGTTGCCGTAAACATGCGTGCTGGCGAAGTCGACCGGCACCCCCGACGCCTTGGTGTGCGCCAGAAACTCGCCCACCCAGGCCGCCTGCGCCGTAGATGGTCCACCCACGATCAGCCGGGGGCTAACGGCTTTCAGCGCGCGCGCCGTATGGTCATACAGGGTGAAATAGGTCGACTGGTTCGGCTTGCCGCCCCAGAAATCGAGGTTCGGCTCGTTCCACACCTCGAAGTACCACGTCGCCACCTCGTCGATCCCATAGCGCGCGATCAGGTGCTTGGCAAAGGCCGTCATCATGCCGTCCCAAAGCGCGTAGTCTTTCGGGGGCGAGGTGTTCGGGTGGTACCAAAAAGGGTGAACGGACTTCGGGTCGGACGCCATCTTTTGCGGCATAAAGCTCAGCTCGACAAACGGCTTCACGTGGTGCGCCAACAGGTCGTCGTAGATCTGGTCCACGTAGGAAAAGTTGTAGACCGAATCGTTAGTCTTCTCCGCGGCGAGACCGGGGTTCTTTACCTGCCGTTCGGGATCGTACAGCCCCACATCGTCGTTCAGAATGCCGTGAAAGCGCACCGCTTCGAAGTTGGTAGCCGCATGGACCGTATCGAGATCCTTGCGGTAGTCGTCACGTAAGGCCAGCACTGCCCGGCCCGATCCGAAGATCTTCTCCCAGAAATGCGGAAACGGAGTGGCTGGTCCTTGCGCGTTGATCGTCACCTGCTCGGTGGCCTGTTGCGCAACGAGGGAAGACGCAGCGAGCAGCATACCTAACACAAGAGAACGGCCCATGAAGCCTCCAGCAAGGCGTAAGCCGTGCATCGCCAAGAGTAGGGCACACACCCCAACCCATGCAAACCTACTTCTGGATCACGGTCTCCGCCTTGGTCAACTTCTTCGCCACGTCGCTCGCGGAAGGCAGCTGGGACGCATCCCATCCGCCACCCAGCGCCTCGATCAATTGAACCGAGGCCGTCATCTGCTGTACCTGGAGCGTCGCCAGTGTCTGCTGGTCGGCAAGCAGCGTGTTCTGCGCCGTGACGACGTTCACATAAGGATCGACGCCCGTCTGGTAGCGCGCAAACTCCAGGTCGACGAACTCCTGGGACGACTTCGCCGCCAGCTCCTGCTGTTGGATCTGTTGCGATAAAATCCGCACCGCCGCGAGGTAATCTTCGACCTGCTGAAACGCCGTCAGCACGGTCTGCCGGTAGCTCGCCACATCGCCGTTGTAGGTGGCGATGTACTGATTGACCGTTGCGCGCCGCAGCCCGCCATCGTAGACCGTCTCCGAGATCGATGGCCCAACCGACCATGTGCGGCTCGCGATGTCGAACAGATGCTTGAAGCTAGAACTTTGCAGACCGCCGGAAGCGCTTAGCGTCAATGTCGGGTAAAAGGCGGCGTATGCAATGCCGATCTGAGCGTTGGCCGCCGCCATCGCCCGCTCGGACGCCGCAATATCCGGCCGCCGTTCCAGCAACTGCGAAGGGACGCCCACGGGAATAGGTGGCGGCGTCCGCAGCAACGGCTTCGCCGGTACCGAAAAGCTCGACGCGTTCGTGCCGATCAGCAGCGCGATGGCATGTTCGTACTGCGCCCGCGCCACGCCGAGGTTGATTGCTTGCGATTGCGCCCGCTCCAAGGTGTTCTCCGCCTCCACCACCGAGATGCGGTCGCCTACGCCTGTCTCATACTGCGCCTGCGTATAGGCCAAAGTCTTCTTATCCTGCTCGATCGTCTGATCGAGGATCTGCCTCAGCGCATCCTGCCCGCGTATTTCAAAGAAGGTAACTGCCAGCGTTCCTTGCTCGATAAGCCGTTCGTTCGCCAAGTCCGCTGCGCTCAACTGCGCGCTGTATTCGTACTGGCTGATCAGGTTCCGGACGCGCCCCCACAAGTCTGGTGCCCACGATACGTCGATCGGTAGCGTCCCCACACTACTTGTGCGACCTGTGTTTGCCGTAGCCGTATTCGAAAGATTGGAGGAGGATTTCGAGCGGCTGTAAGCGGGGCCGACCCCCACGGTAGGGTAGAGCTGCGAACGCGCCTCTCCAATCAGCGCCCGCGCCGCCATAAAGTTTTCAAATGCGACCTTGATGTTCTGATTGTCTATTTCCAGCCGGTCTTCGAGCGCGTTCAGTTCCGGCTCTTGATAGACCTCCCACCACTTGCCCCGGAGCATCGCGTCCTGCGGCTGCGCCACCTTCCATCCGTCGGTATCCGCGTATTGCGTGGGCGATTCCTTGTATACAGGCGGAGGAGCTTGCGCCGTTGCGATAGGCCGGTTGTACACCGGACCGACCCGGCAGCCAATCGCACCGAGCATGGCCAACGCCGAAAGATACACCAGTTTACGAGAAGCAAAGTTCATAGAAGTCCTATCAATCCGCCGGGAAGGGCACAGCTCCACCCGCGTGAAAATCGTCGTGCGTTTTGCCCTGTATCCGCAGCCGTAGCCGGTCGAGCGTAAGGTACACGACCGGCGTCGTGTAGAGCGTCAGCAGCTGGCTGACGATCAGCCCACCAACAATGGTGATGCCGAGCGGCCGCCGCAGCTCCGAACCGGTCCCCGTGCCGAACGCCAGCGGGAGCGCGCCGAAGAGCGCAGCCATGGTCGTCATCAGGATGGGCCGGAAGCGCAGCATACAGGCCTCAAAGATCGCCGCCTCCGTGTCCATCCCCTGTTCGCGCTCTGCCTGCAACGCGAAGTCGATCATCATGATCGCGTTCTTTTTGACGATCCCGATCAGCAGAATGATGCCGATGATCGAGATAACATTCAGATCCTGATGGAAGAGAATCAGTGCCAGCATCGCTCCGACGCTCGCTGAAGGCAGCGTGGAAAGAATCGTCAGCGGATGCACCAGGCTCTCGTACAAGATGCCAAGCACAATATAGACGGCAAGCAGCGCCGTCAGTATCAGATATTTCTCGGTCGCGAACGACGCCTGATACGCCTGCAACGTCCCCGCGAAGAAGCCCCGGATGCTAGATGGTGTGCCCAGCCGCTGCTGCATCTGGTTGATAGCCAGCGTCGCGTCCGACAACGCCACCCCGGGCGCAAGGTTGAACGACACAGTGACCGAAGGGAACAGCCCCGTATGATTCAGCGCCAACGGCGTCGTCGTGGACTGCGCCTTCGCGAGACTGAACAGAGGGACGTTTCCTGTCGCCGTCGGGCTACTCGAACCGGCCGGATGGAAGAAGACATTCTTCAGATCCTCCGGTGTTTGCCAGTATTGCGGCGCAACTTCCAGCACCACGTAGTACTGGTTTAGCTGCGTATAGATAACCGACACCTCGGACTGACCAAACTGCGCATACAGCGCGGAGTCAATCGACTGCGCCGTCTGCCCCAGCCTTGCGGCCGTCACGCGATCAAAGGTCACCAGCTCATCCAGCCCGCCATTTTGCTGGTCGGAGTTCACGTCCTGCAATCCCGGCAGCTTCCGCATCTCGCTAAGCAGCTTTGGTCCCCACACCTGGAGGTCGGGAACATTGTCCGCCTGCAAGGTGTACTGATACTGCGCGTTGCCGCCGCGTCCACCAATCCGTAGGTCCTGCGACGCCTGAAGAAAGGCCGACGCCACCGGCAGCCGGTTTAGCTTGGGCCGCAACCGGTTAATCACGTCCGCCGCGCCGATCTTGCGGACGTTCAGCGGCTTCAGAATCACAAAAAGATTGCCGGTATTCGTTGCTCCACCGCCACCGGTAAAGCCGAGGACGTTCTGCACGGCAGGGTCCTGCTTCACCACCGCCTCGATCTGCTGGAGCGAGCTATTCATCGCGGGAAACGACGAGTCTTGCGGTCCCTGCAAACCGCCGTTCAACGAGCCCGTATCCTGTTGCGGAAAGAAGCCTTTGGGTATCTTGATGATGGTCACGACATTCAACGCGATCGTGAGAAAGAGCACCGTCAGCGTAAGCCCCGGATTCTCGAGCACCCAATGCAGGCTGCGCCGGTAGATCGAAAGCACCCCATCGAAGAACTGCTCCGACTTGTTGTACAGCCAGCCATGCTTGCGCTCGTGCTCGTTCTTCAGCAGGTACGCGCACATCATCGGCGTCGTGGTCAGCGAAATCACCATCGACACCAGGATCGCGGTTGAAAGCGTTACCGCGAACTCGCGAAACAGCCGTCCCACAATGCCGCCCATCAGCAGCAGCGGAATGAAAACGGCGATCAGCGAGATCGAGATCGACAAGACGGTAAAACCGATCTCCTGTGCTCCACGCAATGTGGCAGCGAGCGGCGTCATGCCGTCTTCCAGATGCCGCGCGATGTTTTCCATGACCACAATAGCGTCGTCCACCACAAAGCCTGTGGAGATGGTCAGCGCCATCAGGCTCAGGTTGTCGAGCGAAAATCCGCAGAGATACATCACGGCGAATGTCCCGATTAGCGATACCGGTACCGCCACTGCCGGTATCAGTGTGGCGCGCCCGTTGCGAAGGAAGACGAACACCACCACGATGACCAGCAAGATGGATAAGATCAACGACCGCTCCACATCGTTAACCGACGCTCGAATCGTCGTCGTGCGATTCAACACCACCGTTGTGGTGATGCCCTTCGGGATCGACGCTTCGATCGATGGTAGTGCCGCCGTGATCCGGTCCACCGTGTCGATGATGTTCGCGCCGGGCTGGCGAAAGATGATCAACGTTACCGCGCGCTTGCCGTTCAGGTAACCCGCCGTGCGCGTGTTCTGCACGGAATCGATTACGTCGGCCACATCGTCCAGCCGCACGGCCGATCCGTTGTTGTAGCCGACGATCAGCGGCTTATAGTCCGCAGCGTGCGAAATCTGCCCATTCACCACGATGTCGGCAGTCCGCGTGCCGTCCGTGATTTGCCCGCGCGCGAGGTCGGAGTTTTGCAGGCTCAGCACAGACTGGATGTTCGCCATCGTCATGCCATAGCCCGCGAGCTTCATCGGATTTACCTCCACCCGCACCGATGGCAGCGCGCCGCCGCCCGCGTTCACCTGCCCGACGCCTTGCAACTGCGAGATCTTCTGCTGGATCACCGTCGACGCTTCGTCGTACAACTTGTCCGGTCCGTACTTGTCGCTCGTCAGCCCGATAATCATGATCGGCGCGTCGGCTGGGTTTACCTTGCGGTACGTCGGATTGGACGGCAGGTTTGCGGGCAGATACGTCCGAGCGGCGTTGATCGCGGCCTCCACATCGCGCGCCGCGCCGTCGATATTACGGCTTAGATCGAATTGAATCGTGATGCCCGTCGTGCCAAGGCTGCTTGCCGAGGTCATCTCCGTCACGCCCGCGATGTGCCCCAGCTGTCGCTCAAGCGGCGTGGCCACCGACGATGCCATGATCTCCGCACTCGCTCCCGGCAGACCCGCGTTGATCGAAATCGTTGGGAAATCTACCTGCGGCAGAGGCGACACCGGCAGCACTGTGTACGCGATGGCCCCGGCGATAGCGACTGCCACCGTCAGCAGCGTTGTCGCCACAGGTCGGTGGATGAACGGCGCGGAGATGTTCATGCGTGCGCCTGGCCCGTAGGTCGGGAATCGGCGGGCGCATTGACCGGCTCATTGCCAGTCTGCGGATGTGACGGTTTGCGCGAGAACCGCTGCGCCAGGTTGTCGAAGAAGATATAGATGACCGGCGTCGTATAAAGCGTGAGCACCTGGCTCAGCAGCAACCCGCCGACCATCGCGATGCCCAGCGGCCGTCGCAGCTCGGAGCCGATTCCATGCCCGAACGCTAAGGGAAGCCCGCCCAGAAGCGCCGCCATCGTTGTCATCATAATCGGCCGAAAGCGCAGAAGGCACGCTTCATAAATAGCCTCGGTTGAGGTCTTACCGTGGTTGCGCTCGGCTTCGAGCGCGAAGTCCACCATCATGATGCCGTTCTTCTTGACGATGCCGATCAAGAGCACGATACCGATGATTGCCACCACGCTCAGGTCCTGATGAAACAGGATCAGCGACAGAAACGCGCCCACTCCCGCCGAGGGAAGCGTGGACAGGATGGTAATCGGATGAATGAAGCTCTCATACAACACACCCAACACGATGTACACCGTCACCAGCGCGGCCAGAATCAACAGCGGCTCATTCGAAAGCGAATTGCGAAAGCTCGCAGCGGTGCCTTGAAAATCCGCCTGCACGCTGGCTGGCATCTTCATGTCTTTTTGCAGCTTGGTGATCGAGTCGATGGCCCCGCCCAGCGCGGCGTTCGGCGCGAGGTTGAACGACACCGTGATCGCCGGAAACTGTCCCTGATGGGTGATCGAGAGCGGTTCCGTCGTCTCCTCGAAGTGCGAAAACGCGCTCAACGGCACACGGTTGCTAATGCTTCCACTGGTCGTGCCCGCCGAAATCGCGCCCCGAGACGTGGTCGAGTTCGCCGAGCCGTAGAGCGCATTGGCTGGCGTCGTGAACGTTCCGGCCGAGGGCGTGTACAGCGGCGAGGTCGTCAGCGCGTTCGATCCCGCCGAGGTCGACCCGCGTCCCGACGAGCTCGATCCACCCGCGCCGCTCGTTCCCGATGCCGCGTTGGACTGGATGTAGATCTGATCCAGCTTCTTCGGGTTCGTCTGGAACTGGGGCTCCGCCTCCAAAATCACGTGGTACTGATTCAGTTGCGTGTACATCGTGTTGATCTGCCGCTGACCAAAAGCGTCGTAGAGCGTCTGGTCGATGGTGGTCGGCGCAATACCCAGCCGCGACGCCGTCGCCCTGTCGATGATGAGCGACACCGCGTTCCCGCCCAGTTGCTGATCCGTTGCCACATCCTCAAGTTCAGGCAGCTGCTTGAGCTTGGTGACAAACCGCGCCGTCCAGTCGTTCAGCTCCCCCTGGTCGGGGTCTTCGAGCGTGTACTGGTATTGCGTCCGGCTCACCCGATCGTCTACGGTGATGTTCTGCACCGGCTGCATGAAGATCTGAATGCCCTGCACATTGGCGACGTTGCCTTGTAGCCGCCGGATCACATCGGCCGCGCTCAGATCGCGATCGGCAAGCGGCTTCAGGTTGATCGAGATGCGCCCGCTATTGGCCGTCGTGTTCGTTCCATCCGCGCCGATGAACGACGACAGGCTCTCGACTGCGGGGTCCTGCAAGATGACCTTTGCCAACTCCTGCTGCTTGCCGGCCATGGCTTGCGAGGCGATGGTCTGTGGTGCCTGCGTAATCCCTTGGATCACGCCCGTATCCTGCACGGGAAAAAAACCTTTGGGAATGATGATGTAGAGAAAGATCGTCAGACCCAGCGTCGCCAGCGCGATTAGCAGTGTGATCGTCTGGAACTGCAACACAACCCGCAACGTCCGTCCATAGAACGCGATGGCCCGCTCGAAGACTCGCTCCGAAGCTAAGTAGAATCGGCTCTGTTGCGACTTCGGATCGTGCTTCAAAATGCGCGAAGCCATCATCGGCGTCAGCGTTAGCGAGACCACCGCCGAGACGATAATCGTAACCGCCAGCGTCACCGCAAACTCGCGGAAGAGCCGTCCCACCACATCGCCCATGAACAGCAGCGGGATCAGCACAGCGATTAACGATACGGTCAGCGATAGGATGGTGAACCCGATCTGCTCCGCGCCCTTGAGCGCTGCCTCCATTGGGGGATCGCCCTCTTCGAGATAGCGCGAGATGTTCTCCACCATCACGATCGCGTCGTCCACCACAAAGCCAGTGGATATGGTCAGCGCCATCAGACTCAGGTTGTCGAGCGAGTACCCCAGGGCGTACATCGCCGCAAACGTTCCGACCAGCGACAGCGGCACCGCCACGCTTGGGATGATCGTCGCGTACAGATTCCGGAGGAAGAGGAAGATCACCATCACGACAAGCCCGATGGTCAACAGCAGCTCGAACTCCACGTCATCGACCGAAGCCTGGATCGGCGTCGTCAGGTCGGTTAGGATCGTGACGTCTATTCCCTTCGGGAGGTTCACTTCCAGTTGCGGCAGCAGCTTCTTGATGCTCTTGACGACGGAAATCGTATTGCCACCCGGCTGCCGCTGGACGTTCAGGATGATCGCGGGCGTCTGATTCATCCACGCCGCCTGGCTCGTGTTCTCCACGCCGTCGGTGATCTTCGCCACATCGGTCAACATGATCGGCGCGCCATTGCGGTACGCCACCACCACCTGCCGATAGTCCTTGCTCGTCACCAGCTGATCGTTCGCGTCAATCTGATAGTCCTGGCGCGGTCCGTCAAAGTTCCCCTTGGCCGCGTTCACGCTCGAACTCGAAACCGCCGTCCGCAGATCTTCGAGGTTCACCCCGAACGACGCCAAGGCGGCCGGGTTCACCTGAATCCGCACCGCCGGTTTCTGTCCGCCGCTGATCGACACCAGACCCACGCCTGAAAGCTGCGAGATCTTCGGCGCAAGCCGCGTATCCACCAAATCCTCTACCTGCGGCAGCGGAATGGTGTTCGACGTGATCGCCAGCGTCAGCACAGGCGCGTCCGCCGGGTTGGTCTTGCTATAGATCGGCGGTGCAGGCAGGTTCGCTGGCAAGAAACTCTGCGCTGCGTTGATGGCCGACTGCACCTCCTGCTCGGCCACGTCGATATCGAGCGACAGATTGAATTGCAGCACAACCACGGAGTTGCCGCCTGAGCTCGATGACGTCATTTGACTCAAGCCCTGCAACTGTCCAAATTGCCGTTCGAGTGGAGCCGTCACCGTCGTGGCCATTACATCCGGGCTCGCGCCGGGATAGAACGTCAACACCTGAATGGTCGGGTAATCCACCTGCGGGAGCGCCGCCACCGGCAGTTGCGTATACCCCACGATGCCGACCAACATGATCGCCGCCATCAGCAGCGAGGTTGCCACTGGCCGCAGGATAAAAGGACGCGAAGGGCTCAAGGCGCGTCGCTCCCCGTTCCCGTTCTGCCGCCCTGCGTGGGCCGTCCCACCGTCACCTTCGCGTTGTCCATCAATTTGTCAAAGCTGCTGTTCGCCAGCACATCGCCCGGATTGACGCCTTCCACCTGCGTATTTCCGCCATCCGTCACGCCGGGTTTCACGGGCTTCATGTGGGCGACTCCATCCTGCAAGACATACACGAACGCCGCTTGCCCATTATGCTGAATCGCCGAAGAAGGAATCAGCGTAACGTTTTCGAGCGTCGTCACCAGCAGCCGCGTGTTCACAAACTCATTCGGATACAGGCTCATATCCTTGTTGGTGAACTGCGCGCGAGCCTTTACCGTGCCCGTCGTCGTATCGATCTGATTGTCGAGCGATAGTAGCGTTCCCGTCGCGATCTTCTTAAGATCCGCGCGGTCATACGCATCGACCGTCAACTTGGCGCGTTTAGCCAGCCGCGGCACAACCTGGCTCAGGCTGTCCTCGGCCAGCGTAAAAATGATCGTGATCGGCTGCACCTGCGTCACCACGGCGAGCACGGTCGCGCCGTTCGCCGTCACGATGTTGCCCGGATCGATCAGCCGCAAGCCCACACGTCCCGTGATCGGCGAGGCAATATGGCAGTAGCTCACCTGCACCTGATCGAACTGAACGGTGCCCTGGTCCGTCTTCACCAAACCCTGATCTTGAAGTACGATCTTTTCCTGATCGTCCAGCGTCTGTTTCGGAATGGCGTTGCGCGCCCAGGCCGCCCGATAGCGCTGGAGGTCCATCTGCGCCTGCGCTAGTATATTGGTGTCCCGGTCGAGTGTTCCCTGCGCCTGGAGCAGCGTCGCGCGATACGTGCGATCGTCGATGTCGATCAGCGGCGTGCCCTTGCGGACAAGCTGTCCCTCCTTATAGTGGACCGCCACAATCTGGCCATTTACCTGACTTGTAATGGACGCCGTATACACCGGCGTCACCGTCCCGATGGCGTCCAGGTACACGCCCATGTTGCCCCGCTGCGCCGTTGCCGTAGTCAAGGTCACCGGCGCACCCCCCGGTCCCCGACGCGGCGGCCCCCCGGCGGCTGGATCGTTCTTCCGGTGCAGGATATAGTAGAACGCTCCCGCGAAGATCAGCAGCAGCAGCACCCAGACCAGCACCCGAACGCTCCGGCTTCGATGCCGTACAGGGGATTCGGGCGGCGGCGCGGGCAGTTGATGATCGGGCCCCAGGGGCGCATGCTGGCTCGTTTCAGACGTCACTCAATCTCCCTTGTTTGTTGGCGCATGCCGCTTCGATGCTGGTCGATGAAGTATGGACGATTCGCCCGGAGCATAAAGTTGCAGCGATGCGTCGCAGCCGATAGCCAAAGTCTACAACCGCCAAGCTGCATCTCCTCTGATCTGCAAGCTAACTAAAGCATTAGTTCGCTCGTCCCACTTGCAGCACGATGCCGCCAAAGCCCTCCATCACGCTCACCGAGGCCGAACTTCGGCTCATGAAGATTCTTTGGCGCACGGGCGACTGCACGGTCGCCGATCTCGTCGCCGCCATGCCAGCCAACGCTCCACTCGCCTACAACTCTGTCCTCACTACTGTCCGCATCCTCGAGCAAAAGGGCTATGTCACTCACCGGCAGGAGGGCCGCGGCTACCTATATAGCCCCTGTGTCGCGGAGCGCGAGGCCAGCCGCTCCGAGATACGCCATATGCTGGGCCGCTTCTTCGGCAACTCCCGCGAGAAGCTCCTTCTCTCCCTTCTCGCCGAAGAAACCCTTACCCGCGAAGAGCTCGCCCGCATCCAAGCCGCAATCGCCGCTGCAGCCCCCGACGAAGCGGAGGCTAGCTAAGCATGTCACTCCTTGTAATCGCCGCCGCAATGGCGCACGAGGCCACACTTGCAGGCCCAATCGTCATCGCTACTCTCTGGCAAGGCTTTGCTCTAGCTACTCTCGTCGCCTTTTGTCTCCGCTTGGCACCACGCGCCACCGCCACTCTGCGTTTCACCCTTTGGTCGGCCGCGCTCATCTTCCTCTGTTTCTTACCTCTGGCGGCGATGGCCCCAGCGCCCTCATCTCGCACCCTGCTCCACCTCGACCCTCGCTGGAGCCTGATCCTAGCCGCTCTCTGGCTGACCCTCTCCCTCCTTCGTGCCGTCGACCTGGGCCGCCATGCCTTCCGTCTTCTCTGCCTAAGCCGCGATGCTCAGCCCGTAATCCTTAATCCCGCCTTAGGTTCGCTCCTCCACACGCACCGCAAAGCCCAGCTCTGCACCTCCGATCAGCTGGATTGCCCTGGCGTTATCGGCTTTCTGCGTCCGCGCATCCTCATCCCCGCGTGGCTCTTCGACCAACTCACCGCCCCTGAACTCGAACAGATCGTCCTGCACGAGCTAGAACATCTCCGCCGTCGTGACGACTGGCTCAATCTCGTGCAAAAACTCGCTCTCGTCGCCTTCCCGTTGAACCCCGTTCTGTATTGGATTGAGCGCCGCCTCTGCCTGGAACGCGAACTGGCCTGCGACGAGGGAGTCATTCGCCGCACCCGCGCTCCGCGCCTCTATGCCGCCTGTCTAGTGCGACTCGCCGAGCGCGGCCTGGATCATCGCGCCTTGTCCCTCGCTCTGGGCTTTCTTGAGCGCCAATCCGAACTCGCCCGCCGCGTCGCCGGTGTCCTTCGCGCTCCACGCACACCGTCCTTGCCTCAAAATCTCGCCTTCGGTGGTACAGTCGCCGTGATTTTATTAGGAGGCTCGATCGAACTGGCTCGCTGCCCGCAGCTTGTATCCTTCGCCGCTCCAGCAGTGTTAGCAACCAACTTAGGTGAGACGCGTCTCGCCCCTGAACTGTCGGTTTCGCGATCTAACGTCGTTCCCGTCCTTTACACCGGCGGAGCCTCCCCGCGCCTGCTACAAGCCACATTCAACCCAGTCCAAAAGCCCCTCCACAAGTTGAAAGTGCGTCGTCCTCATCCGCTTGTCACGACACACCACGCGTTATCCAAGCAAGCGGCCCCGCCCGAACTCCTCGCAACTGGATTGGCCCAACCGGCACCCCTTACGCCAACCCTCGTCCGCTACACTTTTGTTCACGTCGACGGCGGCTGGCTCCTGCTTCAGCTCTAAATGGTGGCGCCCGCCACGTGCCGATACTCAGGCGTAAACCCTAGCCTTCGTGCCACATCCAGTACCCGCTCGAAGTTCAGACTGATCGTCGCTCCCGCCTTCTGGGTCACCTCGTCCTCGATTGGAAGATCGAAATCGTCCGCCCCATAAGCGAGCCCCTCCAACGCGCGCTCGTTCTGCGTCAGCACCGACGTTCGCACACGCGGGACATTATCCAGGTAAATCCGGCACAGGGCCAGATGCCGCAGATATTCCCCGGTTCCGATTTCAATCCCGCCGATCTGTGTGAAATACGGCTTGTACGTCCAACATAAAAAGCTCGCCAGCCCTTTAGTCTCATCTTGAAACTGCCGCGTCCGTTCCAGATGCTCTAGACGCTCCTCGATCGTCTCATCAAAGCCGATGACCATCGTCGCGGTTGTCTTCAGCCCCGCCGCTACGATCGCCCGCTGCGCTTCGAAATAAGCGGCGACCGTGTACTTGAACTTGCTGTGCCGCTTACGAAAATCCTCTGTAAGGATCTCCGATCCGCCCCCGGTAATCCAACGCACCCCAGCCGCTTTGAACAGCTCCGCGGTTTCCGCGTAGCTCAGCTTGGCATGGTCCGCCAGGTACATGAACTCGGCGATGGTGAGCGCGTAGAACTCCAGCCGGTCGCCGTAACGCTCACGGATCGCCCGGAAAAGGTCGCAGTAATAGTCAAGCGGCAGATGCGGATTGAACCCCCCGTTGAACGCCGCCAGATCACCACCCAACTCCAGCAGCTCATCCAGTTTGCGAAAGACCTCCTCACGCGCCATTACATACCCACCCTCCTGCCCTGGCAGCCGGTAGAACGCGCAATAGTCGCACTGCGCCACACACACGTTCGTATAGTTGATGATCCGCATAATCATGTACGTGCAACTGTCCGGAGCATGAAATCGCCCACGCACGGCCATTGCCAGCTCACGCATCTCCGCGTCCGTCGCGTTCTCCCACAGCCAACGCGCCTCGTCCCGGCTCACGCGCCCACCCCCGGCAATCACCGCCCGCACCTGCTCGACCAAAGTCTCCGCCATCACCATATATAGATTGTAGAGCGGCTAAACTCTCGCCCTTCATCTCCCCAACAAGCCTGTCATCCTGAGCGCAACGGAGTCGAAGGACCACGTTTCACTCCCAAACCGTCGTATGCCGAACTACCCACCAGCACGGCTCGCTGCCACTCTGCGGAAAACCGACCGGCTGCACGTTACCTGCGCATCTCCCAGAAAGTCGTACTCCTCCTTCTGCCCCTTCAATGGAGTCGTCAAAAGCCGATGGACCGTGATCGTGCTGAACGCCGCTTGGCCGCGCATCCGCATCGCCCCATAGTCCGCCACCCAAAGCAGAACCGTCAGCCCGACCATAACCTGTCCGCACGCACCGCGAACTTTCCCATTCACGTCCTCCATGCGGCCTTTCACCCGAGTCTACCGTCCAACGATGCAGCCATGAGCAGACCATCGAACGCCTGGATCGACTCCCTCGCCGATAACCTCAAGCAGCAAGGCCGCGACGCCGCCGAGGCCTACGGACGTGACCAGCACCGCACTGGTGTGATCACCGCGCAAGCACCGGCCTTCTTTACCGCCCTTACTCTCTGCCTCGAAGAGGACTTCGCCGCCATACGCGGCCGCCTCCAAGGCAGCGCTGTAGCCTCTGACACTACGGTCGCGCGCATATCCCCCTCTGAACTCCGCCTTGCTCGCGCACGCTTTCCCTGGTTCGATGCCACCTTCAAACACACCGGCGACACCATCGCTCTCGACTATGCCAAGGAACGGGGCACGGTTCCCGCCCTCACCCCGAACCGGCAGTCGGCACACTTCACCTTCCAGGTCGACGCCCACGATCGCCTCTCCCTCGCTGAATCTTTCGCCGACGCCCCGCGCTCCTTCACCGCTCCCGAAGACCTCTCCCGCCACCTCGTCGAACTTCTATTCACCCTCTGACTCAGAGAGCTTTTGTCTCTCCGTTTGTCATTCCCGTACGGAATCTGCGTTTTGCCACCGGATGCTACGCATCTTGACTCTGAGACGAAGGTTACGCGTCCACCTTCACCCCAACCTCAGCCAACATCGCCGCACTCAGCCCCTGCTTCATTGTGACCATCCCCTTCCAGGGATCGCGCTTCAATCGCTCCCGCCACCCCATAAACTCCACCACCTGGAATACCGGCCTCGCCGTCCCTTTCAATTCCTTCCACTCCAGCGGCAGAGATACCGCCATGCCCGCTCGCGCCCGCGGCGAATAGGCCGCCACCGCCGTCGCCCCCCGCTCGTTTCGCAGATAGTCCAGGTAAATCCGACCCTTCCGCGCCGCCTTCGACATCTTCGTCAGGTACCGGGCCGGATTCCGCTTCTCAAGATCGAGCACCAGCCCGTGCGCGAACTGCTTGATAACGCCCCAGTCATATCCGGGCGTAATGGGCACAACGACGTGCAGACCCTTGCCACCCGTCGTCTTTAGAAAGCTTTGGAGACTCATTTTCTTCAATCGCACACGTACTTCCTCCGCGCTCTCCGCCAGCGTCTCCCATGCGATCGCCTCGTCCGGATCGAGATCGATCGTCAGCCGATCCGGGTGCTCCAGATCCTCGTTCCGCGATCCCCACGGATGTACTTCAAGCACTCCCATCTGTGCCAAACCCGCGAGCGCCTCCGCAGTCGACAGCGTGATGTACGGCTCCGGCTTCCCCGTCTTCTTGTCCCGCACCTCGACCGACGTAATTCCCGGCGACAACATCACATTGGTATGCTTCTGAAAAAAACAAGGCTTCTCGCTGCCATCGGGACAACGCACCAGCGACAACGGCCGATCCGCGATATGCGGCAACATCCACTCTGCAATTGCCCAGTAATAATCCGACAACGCTCGCTTTGTCAGCCCTGATGCGTTGTCGACGACCTTATTGGCATGCGTCAGACGCACCGGTGCATGCTCCACTTGCTTCGCTAAAGAACTGTCCTCCGGAGCGGAGCGAACCACAGCTTCATCGTGGTCCGCGGAGTCGAAGGACCTGCGGTTTCCCCGCGCCACCGGCACCGCCTCCTCTCGCCGCACCTCCTCCGCTGGCTTATCCTCTCGCAGCCCCTTGAACGAAGCCTGCCGCACCAGATCGTCCGCCGTCCAGGTGGCGAAGTTTACCTGCGCTACCAGCTCCGGCCTTACCCAGATCGCCCCGCGTCGCGCCTCCGCCTGAAGATTGCTGGCCCGCTCGAACGGACAAGCCTCCGCTCGCAGTCCCTCCAGACAATCCCGCATCACCTTATGCGTCTTCGCCGTGAATCCCGTCCCCGTCCGCCCTGCGTAGATCAACTTGCCGTCCGCGTAGTACCCAAGCAGCAGCGCCCCAATCGCCTGCGTGCCTTTTCTCCCCTTCTCCGGCAGCGTGAACCCACCGATCACGAACTCCTGCTCATGCACGCACTTCAGCTTCAGCCAGTCGCCCGTGCGGCCGCCCGTGTACTTGCTGCTGGCGCGCTTGGAGATGATCCCCTCCGCGTGCAGCTCGCACGCCTTACGAAACATAACCCCGCCGCCCGCCTCCAGATGGCCGCTGATCTGCACAGTCTCGCCAGCCCCGGCAAGTACCTCCGCCAGCATGGACTTGCGCTCCACCAGCGGCAGCCCCCGTGTATTCGCTCCATCCCGATGCAGCAGGTCGAACACAAAATACGTTAGCGGCTTCTTCGCACCGTCTTGGAACGCCGCCTGCAAATCCGCAAAGCTCGTCGTCCCATCCTCCCGCACCACGACCACCTCGCCATCCAGCAGCAGCTTGTCCCCAGGCAACTTCGCCACCGCAGCCGCCACCGCCTTCATCCGGTGCGTCCAGTCCAACCCTGTCCGCGTCAGCAACTGGACCTTGGCCCTGTCCTTCCGCGCCTGCACCCGGTAACCGTCGAGCTTCAACTCGTGCAGCCACCCCGAGCCTTCGGGAGCCTCCGCAGCCTGCATCGCCAGCTGCGGAAGGATAAACTCCGGCAACGACTCCGGCGCACCCACGGATTTATGCTGACCGCGCTTTTGCACTTGCTCTTCTTGTTTGTCATTCCCGGAGGTGATCTGCTTCTTCCCTTTTCCGGCTGGAGCCAAAGAAGTCCCCTTCCGATACCAAGCCCGCCCTGTCCCCGCAGTCTCCTTCGAGTTCCAGACATGGTCTTCCTGTCCAGCAATCTCCTCAAGCGTCCGTCCCGTCACCGCGCTCTTTGATGCCTCTTCCGTAATGCAAGGCGCATCGGCAGCACGCTCGAACTCATCATGCTCCTTGATCAGCAGCCAATTCGGCTTCCCCTCGTGCGCCGCCTTACCACCCATGCGGATGAGTGCCCACTTTCCCCGCATCTTCGTGCCGTGCATGACAATCTTCAGCGATCCATCGCGCAGCCCCGCATCCACATCCGTGTGCCCGGCCTGCGGCTCCCATGTTCCCTGGTCCCACACCATGACCGTGCCGCCGCCGTACTGCCCCTTAGGGATGATCCCCTCGAAGCCTCCATACTCCATGGGGTGATCTTCCACCTCGACAGCTAGCCGCTTGTCACGGACGTTGTAGCTCGGCCCCTTTGCCACCGCCCAGCTCTTCAGCACCCCATTCCAGCCCAGCCGAAAATCGTAGTGAAGCCGCGTAGCCGCATGCTTCTGAATCACAAACGGCAGCCACTGCTTCACCACCGCAGATCCGTGCCCACCCGCCGGCTCCGCCGTGACCCCAAAATCGCGCATCGATCGGTACCGCGCCAACTGCGCATCGACCGCGTCAGCCGGTATACCAGCATTCGCGGGTTCTGCGGAATCCGCCGCTTGCCCTGTCGTCTTTGCCTTTTTGTTTGTCATTCCCGCAGGAAATCTACGCTCCTACATACCGTACGGCTATGCCGTCTTCCGCGCCTTCACCTTCGCCGGCTTCTCATCCTTTACTAAGGCAATCCCTTTCGCCACAACCTTTTTCTTCGGCGAACCAGCCTCCTGGGGGGCACCGCCGCCCGAGTCGCTCTGCACGCTCTTCCGCAGAGCATCCATCAGGTTGATCACCTTCCCAGCCTTCGGCGCGGGCGCTTCTTCTTCAGCCGGAGCGACGTTGTTTACCTTGGCCTCGACCATCGCCCGCAACGCCGCTTCATACTCGTCCTTGAACTTCTCCGGCTCAAACTTCGACGCCTTCCGCTGAATCAACTCCTTGGCAAGCGACAATTGATCCTCATCCACCGCCACCTTCTTGATCTCGCCGAAAAACTCTGCCCGCTTCTTCAGCTCCTCGGCATAACGCATCGTGTACGCCATCATGCCCGGCATCGCATCGTCGCCGGAAGGCGCGATCGCCACCAGATGCTCTCGGCCGCCGAATGCGATCTTACCCAAGGCGATCTTCTTCGTCTCCGCAAGCGCCTTCCGCACCACGGCGAACGCCTCGGCTTGCGCGTCATTCTCCGGAGTAACAAAGTACGGCTTTTCGAAGAACTCCGGATCGACCTCTTCGACATCCACGAACTGCGTCAGATCGATGGTCGTCTTCGAAGGCACCCGCAGGTTCTCAATCTCTTTTGGCTCGATTTGGATGTACTCGCCCTTGCGATACTCATATCCTTTGACGATGTCCGACATGCCCACCTGCGTCGCTACCGCTTCGCCCGTACCGCCCGCGTCTCCGCCACCTACCGTCTTCTGGTACTTGACCCGCTCGCCTGTCTTCCGGCTGAGTTGATGAAATCGTATCTCGCTCTTCGCCTCCGTCGCAGTCCACAACTTAACGCCAAACGCCACCAGCGAAATACGCAGCTGCCCAGACCAATAAGGACGTGCCATGAGGGAGATCTCCAATCTATTAGGAAGCGCAATATCCTCAGCAAGATGCCCCGCATTCACCTTAACTCCTGCTCACGCATCACAATAGAACAATGACGACCTCCTCGACCGAGACCACCGCCGACCTCGTTCCTTCCGACGCCCTTGTCTTTTTTGGCGCAACCGGCGACCTCGCCTACAAACAAATCTTCCCTTCGCTCCAGCGCCTCGCCAAGCGCGACAAGCTCCCTGGCCCGGTGATCGGCGTCGCCAAATCTGGCTGGAACCTTGATCAACTCAAGGAACGCGCTCGCCAAAGCGTCACCGAGCACGGCGGCCTTGACCCCATCGGTTTCCCTAAGCTCCTCGATCACCTCTGTTACGTCGATGGCGATTACGCCGATCCCGCCACCTTCCAGCAGGTCCGCCAACAGCTCGGTCCAGCGAAACATCCCATCCACTACCTCGCCATTCCTCCCTCACTGTTCGCCGTCGTCATGAAGCAGCTCGAGGACGCCGGCTGCGCCGAGGGTGCCCGCATCGTGATTGAAAAACCTTTCGGCCACGATCTCCCCTCGGCCATTGAACTCAACCGCACGGTCAACTCCTACTTCGCCGAGCAGGATGTCTTCCGCATCGATCATTATCTTGGCAAGAATGCCGTCCAGAACCTCCTTTACTTCCGCTTCGCCAACTCCTTTCTCGAACCCATCTGGAATCGTCACCATATCCAATCGGTGGAGATCACCATGGCCGAGAGCTTTGGCGTTCAGGGACGCGGTGCCTTCTACGACGGCGTCGGTACCATCCGCGATGTCGTCCAGAACCACATCATGCAGCTGCTCTCGAACATCGCCATGGAGCCACCTCCCGGCTTCGACATGGAGCTCGTCCGTGACGAACGCGTTAAGGTCCTTCGCGCGATGGAGCCGATCAGCCCCGAGGATGTCGTGCGCGGTCAATTTAGGGACTACCTTGACGAACCCGGCGTCGCTAAGGACTCTCAGGTTGAGACGTTTGTCGCCCTCCGTATCTTCCTCAACTCGTGGCGGTGGAAGGGTGTGCCCTTCTTTATCCGCACCGGCAAATCGCTCGTCACCACGTGTACGGAAGTTGTAGCCCGCCTCCGCCAGCCGCCCGCCATCTTCTCCGTCGAGCCGCCACCGGCCAACTACGTCCGCTTTCAGGTCAGCCCTGACGTTAAGATCGCCATTGGGGCACTCGAACAAAGCCAAGGAAAGGGCTTCGACGGCTTCCCGGTCGAACTCCTCTCCGCCACACCCCCAGACGCCAACGACATGCTCCCCTATGAAGAGCTCCTCGAAGACGCCATGGAGGGCAATCAGCGCCGCTTCGCCCGCCAGGACTATGTCGAGCAATCCTGGCGCATCCTAGACCCCATCCTCCATCACGAAACGCCCGTCATGCCCTACGATTCCGGCTCCTGGGGTCCGCCCGAAGCCGAAGCCCTTACCGAAAAGTATGGCGGTTGGTTCAAACGCCCTTAGAATAGCCCGCAAACAGAACAGCCAGCCAGCCAGCCAACCTGTATACCGGTTCTCGTGTCTCTCGTCTGCCTACGCTAATTCCTCGGTCGTCGAACACTCGATCTCCGCAACCGGCGCGCCACTTTGCAGCTTCGAGCTCGTCACCAGGTACACGGCGATCAGAATCGCGCCCATGCCGATGTACTCGATCCCAGACATCCGCTCTCGCAGAAAGACCGCTCCTAGAATCACCGCGATCACCGGATTCACATACGCGTAGGTCGCCACCTTCGCTACCGGCACATGGTCCAGCAGATAGATGTACGCCGTATATCCGACCAGCGACCCGAAGGTTACCAGGTAGAGGATCGAGCTCCACGCCTGCACACCCCAGTGGCTGCCGCGATAGCCGCCGTTCAGCGACATCACACCGAAGTTGAAGACTCCCGCGAACAACATCTCCCATCCAGCCGCCACAAATGGGCTAACCGCCAGCTTCGAACGCCGCGATAGAATCGACCCCGCCGTCCAGCACAGCGCACTTCCCAGCGCCACACCCATCCCGATCATCTGCCGCGTATCGCCGTGCAGCCCCTCACGCAATCCCGGCGACACCAGCACGCCCAGTCCTGCCAACCCAATCGCCACGCCCGTCCAGCCTTTGCCGCTGAGCCGTTCGCCGCGTGGCAGAAACACCTCGCACACCGCCACATACAGCGGCACTACGGCGATCAGCAGCGACGTCAACCCGCTCGGCAGAAACTGCTCGCACCACACCACGCCCGTATTGCCGCCGCCCAGCATCAGGATGCCAATGGCCGCCAGCAGACCTAATTCTCGCCACGTCATCCGCAGCCGCATCCCGCGCACGGCGCAAACCGCCAGCATCAGCGGTCCGGAAATAAGAAACCGTGTGCTCGCCAGCACGAACGGCGGCAGCACCTCGACGCCGAATCGGATGGCCAGATACGTCGACCCCCAGAAGAAGTACACGCAGGCGAACGCGATCAACACACGGGTGCGGAGCTGCGCCGCCTCCGCTTGGTTGGATGACATACCTTCAGGTTACCGCGTCGGCGGCCTGGCCGACCGGTCATGCCTCATACTTATCTAAGGCGTTGCGTTTTCGCTCCGGTTCGAACCTTCGCGCATCCAATAGGCTCAGACAGCCACTCATGGCAACCATCGCTCTTCCCATCCCGGAGCTACACCCCCTAGCCATGCTGGCACCGGAACGCCTACACGACAGCCATGGCCGCACCCTCACCGATCTACGCATCTCCGTTACCGATCGCTGCAACTATCGCTGCGTGTACTGCCGCACGGGCAACGAAGGCGCGCTGTTCTCCGAGCTGCCGATCGCCGACTATCTCCGCATGATCCGCGTCTTCGTCTCGCTTGGGATTGAAAAAATCAGGCTAACGGGCGGTGAACCGCTCCTCCGCTCCGGGCTGGTGGAGATGGTGCAAGAGATCGCCGCGATGCGCTCTCCATTTAAAGACGTACCGCTCGACATCGCGCTTACCACTAACGGTCACCTGCTCGAAGGCCTGGCGCAGCCCCTCCACGATGCTGGCCTTACCCGCGTCACCGTCAGCATGGACGCGGTCGACGCCACGACCTTCTCCGCCATTACAAGGGTTCCTCGCAGCTTAGACAAGGTACTCCGAGGCGTTCGCGCCGCCCAGGTCGCCGGCTTAGGGCCGGTCAAGGTCAACTGCGTCCTGCTGCGCGGCTTCAACGACGACCAGATCGAAGCTTTTGCCGAGTTCTCCCGCACCGAGGGCGTCATCGTCCGCTTTATTGAATGGATGCCCCTCGAAGAACCGTCCTCGGGAGCCGACGCGCGCAACTGGAAGCCCGAGACCGTCGTTGCCATGGACGAGATCGTCCGTCGCCTGCGAGCGTATCGTCCCCTCGTTGCGCTTCCCGCCCACGCCCCCAGCGAGACCGCCCGCCGCTTCACCTTCGATGACGGTTTAGGTGAGATCGGCATCATCGCGCCTGTCTCGCAACCCTTCTGCAATCACTGTAGCCGCATTCGTCTCACCTCCGACGGCAAAATCCGCACCTGTCTCTTTTCGCAGAGCGATCACGACCTGCATGGCGAGATGGCGCGTGGCGGCTCCGACGACGATCTCCGCGCATACATCCGCCGCATCGTTCTGCGCAAAGAAGCCCGCCATCACATCGGCGAAGCGGGCTTCCTCAAGCCCTCGCGGAACATGGTACACATCGGCGGATAGTTACTTTGGTTGCGATAACCAATCCAATATAAGTGTCTCATCGTCACCTGCTCGTGGCATCATCGGTCTAGTGCACTCCGCACTCAAGATCATGTCGACGCCAAGAAAGAACCACGTTGTGGCCGGATCGAGAGAGAGACGTACCCTCGAGAGTATCGACGGCCATCAGATGGACCAGCTACGCATCTTCCACGATGTGGCGCGTGCGCTGACCACCACGCTGGAGCTGGAAGAGATCCTTCGCGCCATTATGGAAAAGATGGCCCAGTTCTTTGGCCCGGAACGCTGGTCTTTACTGATGGTCGATCCCGAAACCGACGAGCTCTTCTACGCCATCGCCCTGGGCGAAGATATGGAAAGCCTCCGCCCGTTGCGTATTCCTCTTGGCGAGGGTGTCGCTGGCTGGGTAGCCGCCACGGGTAACCCCCTCATCGTGCCCAATGTGTCGCTCGATCCTCACTGGGCCGCGTTCGCGCGCAAGCACTCCGACCTTGGCATCCAGTCGATCGCCTGCCTCCCGATTCGTTCGGAGAACCGCACCCTGGGCGTCATTCAGCTGCTCAACAGCAAGATGGATCTCCTCGCCGAGTACTCCGTTTCGTTCTTGCGTATCCTGTGCGACTACGCGGCCATCGCCATCCGTAACGCGCGCTCGCTCAAGCGGATTCAACAACTTACCATCACGGATGATTGCACCGGACTGTTCAACTCGCGGCACCTTTACCAGATGCTGGATGAGCAGATCGCCTCCGCCGGTACCCTCCGCAAAACGCCGTTCAGCCTTCTCTTTCTCGATCTTGACTACTTCAAGAACGTCAACGATACGCATGGGCATCTGTACGGCACTCGTTTGCTAGCCGAAGTGGGCGGCCTGCTTAAGCGCTGCCTTGGTCCTAACAATCCGGCTTTTCGTTATGGCGGCGATGAGTTTGTAGCGCTACTGCCCGGTCTGGCAAAGCCTGCCGCCATGACGCTGGTCATCGGCCTGTGCGAACAGCTGCGGCAAATGCGCTTCCTTGAAACCGATGGACTTTCTTTGAACGTCTTCGGGAGCTTCGGTCTGGCTACCTTTCCCGAAGACGGCGACACCGTCGCTGCGATCCTGCGCTCGGCCGATGCCATGATGTATGAGGTAAAGAATGCCAGCCGCAACAACGTAGCCGTGGCCGGCATGGGATTAGTGATGGACCGGCCAACGCCCGAAGCCCGCACCGACAGCCGCGTAACGGAGATGAAGCGACCTGTCAGCGCTTAGCTAATACGGCCCGCGGCGCCCAAGACCGGCGGGCCGCCTCGGCTCGGGCTTCAACGCGTCTTTGTTCTCGGGCGCGGTCGGATGTACACCGAAGTCCCACACCCCGAGATTGACCTCTTTAGCCGAGAGCACCTCCACCAGCGCGTACTCGCCGAAGCTGAGCGGCGCTCGTGGCGTCAGCTTGACCCACTGGCCGCCGGGCAGCGTCTCGGCTGTCGTCTCGACCACATCCTCCTGCTGCTTGACCTCGCCCGAGCGGCTTACCTGAAAGCTTGCCACCACGCGCGCTCCTTGCCGCACATCCACGCGGACGATCACGTATTGGCTGTCGTTGTGGCCCCGCACCTGGTTGACCGAGGCGGTCGAGGCTCCATGCGTATCGACCATCAGCGGTGTGCCGCCCGCACGGATACCCGACTCGTCGTTCGCCCGCAGGTACAACACCGGCTGATTGACATGGAGCTGCGCGTTGGCCTTCTCCCCCTTGAGCTGCACCATCTGGTGCGAACTCGCCAGTGGGTTAAGCGCGCCCTTCAGGATGTTATGCGACGTCGTCGTGTTCAGATCGCCAGAGGTCTGCGGCAGGGGTACCAGCTCCTCGGTCCCTCGAAATACATCGAGCGCGAGTACGCTCTCCTGCTCCGGCAGACGCAGGTCGGGCGCGACCTCAGGGCTTACCGCGCGCCGCGCCTCCTCTTCCTTCAGCAGCTCGGGATCGATCGCCGGCGCGGGAGCTTGCCCCTGCTCTTCGGCATTAGGGGAGGCGTGCTGCTTCTCCCACCGCTGCGTCGCCTCGAAGTCCACCAGCGACGTGGGAATTTCCTCCTCGGCACCTGCCCGCTCTGCGCTAACGATGATGACGCGGTCACCCTTCACCCGATAGCTCATCACTACCTGGTAGCTGCCGTCTCTAAGGATAAGCCGGGTCCGATGCGGCGCTTTGGCGGCGTCGCTCCCCGGCACCGCCGTTCGTTGCGCAAGGGCCACGCAGATACAAAACGGCACCGAAAGCGAGAAGAGCCACATCGCGGCGCTGAACTTTCTTTGTCTTCGCATCGTCCTTTACGTAGACGCGGCCGCCGTATCAAGGGAGAGCCGTGCACACAAGCACACAATTCAGTCTAAGATTGAAGTACACTCGATAGCGAATTTCGCTCAGCCATAACGATGCCCAGCCTGCTCCAATACGGTACCTCTTCCCGGCTCCGGCGATTTCAGCCAAGCTGGATCGCCGTGCTGGTGCTTCTGCTGATCGCGCTGATGAGCACGGTTCAGGTCTGCCACACGCACGATCTGCTGCCCGGCAAGGCCGATTCGCACAGCTCCCTTCCCCACCAGGACGCCGCACCGGATCACTGTCCGCTTTGCGTGGCCATGCACTCCGCGCTCCCGGTAGACATCCAGGCCACGCCCGAGTCCGTCGCCCACGTGGAGGCGCTCGACTCCGTGGCCGCCGACGCGCAACGACTCTTCCGCTGGCGCTTCCAGCTCGCCAGCCGTCCGCCACCCGCCTACCTCGCAGCTTAGCCGCCGGTTCGCCCACGTTTTGTAAAGCCGCACCCCTGCCTCTTCAGCACGACGCTCTCGCACCTCTGCCTTTGGCGATCCAATAGGTTCGATGAGCTCGACAGGAGTTTGCTCATGCACCGCTTCAAGTCTCTCCTTCTTCTTCCATTTTTCTGTTTTCTGGCTTCGTTCGCCCTCGCCCAAGGCACCTCGGGCAGCGTCTCTGGTACGGTTACGGATAAAACCGGCGCTCTGGTCCCAGGAGCCAGCGTTCGCATCCTCAACGCCAGCACCGGCTACACCCGCGCCACGGCCACAGACAGCAACGGCCAGTACCGCTTCTTCAACGTCCCCTTCAACCCCTATCGCGTCTCCATTACGGCGGCCGGATTCCAGCCTTCCACCATCGGCATCGACGTCAACTCCGTCGTGCCCGTCGCCTCGCTCGTCAAGCTCGACATCGCCGGGGGCGACACCACGGTTTCCGTCGTCGACAACGGCTCCGAGCTGGTCGAAAACGACGCCACCTTCCACACCGACATCGACCGCTCCACCATCGACAAGCTGCCGCTCGAAAGCGCCTCCTCTTCGCTCAGCTCGCTCGTCACGCTGTCGTCACCGGGTGTTGCCGCCGACTCAAATGGCCTCTTCCACGGCCTCGGCGACCACGCCGAGAACTCCTTCTCGGTCGACGGCCAACCCATCACCGACCAGCAGAGCAAGGTCTTTTCGAACCAGCTTCCCTCCGAAGCCGTGCAGTCGCTGAGCGTCATCGACGGCGCGCCGCCGGCCGAGTACGGCGACAAGACCTCGCTTGTCATCGTCGTGACTACCCGCTCGGGCCAAGGAGTTACCAAGCCCACCGGCAGCCTCAACTTCGCTTATGGCACCTTCGGCTCGGTCAACGCTGGTGGCCAGCTCGCTTACGGCGGCAATCACTGGGGCAACTTCATCTCCGCCAGCGGCCTCAACACGGGACGGTTTCTCGACCCTAACGAGTTCCAGGTTTTCCACGACAAGGGCAATGAACTCAACTTCTTCGACCGCGTGGACTTCCAGTTCGACGCGAACAACTCCATCCACACAAATCTCCAGTACACCCGCTCCTGGTTCCAGACGCCGAACGCCTTTGACAATCTAAACGTGGGAGTAGTCGATCCGTTCCAGGGCAATCCCGTTGGCCAAACGGATCAACGCTCCAAGATCGAGACCTTCGACATTGCCCCCACCTACACCCGCGTACTCAATACCTATGCCGTCTTCAACTTTGGCCCGTATGTGCGCCGTGACGGCTTCAACTACTACCCCAGCAAAAACCCCTTCGCGGACCTCGGCCCCATTCAGCAGGAGACCGTTGCCCAACAGCGCAGCCTGCTCAATGCCGGCGTCCACTCCGACATCTCCTACGTGCGCGGCATCCACAACATCAAGATCGGCGGCAACTACGCGCAGACCTTTCTTCGCGAGAACGACCAGATCGGCCTGGTCGATCCCACCATCAACGCTCCCTGCCTCGACCTCAACGGCAATCCGTCGGCGGGCTACTCCGATCCGACCTACTGCGCCCTTTCCGGCTACACGCCGAACCCTGGCTACAATCCAGTTCTCCGCCCCTACGATCTGACGCGCGGTGGAGGCGTCTACGCCTTCCACGGCCAGACCGACGTCAAGCAGCTCGCCTTCTACGGGCAGGACCAGATCACCAAGGGCCCTTGGCTGTTCAACGTAGGCATCCGCGGCGACCTCTACAACGGTCTCGCCATCCAGCGTCAGGCCGAGCCCCGCGTCGGTGCCTCTTACAACATCAAGAAGACCAACACCGTCCTCCGCCTCTCCTACGCCCGCGCCCAGGAGACCCCCTTCAACGAGAACCTCGTCCTCTCAGTCAAAGGCTGCTATGACCCGGTCATACAGGGTATCTTCCAAACGCTAGGCTCCTGCGATCCCGCACCCTTCAACCCCGGTTTCCGCAACGAGTTCCACGCCGGTCTTCAGCAAGCCTTCGGACGGCACCTCGTCTTCTCCGGCGACTACATCTGGAAGTACACCCACAACGCCTACGACTTCTCCGTCCTCGGCTCCACGCCCATCACCTTCCCCATCGAGTGGCACAACTCCAAGATCCCCGGCTTTGCCCTCCGCGTCTCCGTCCCTGAAACCCACGGCCTCAGTGCCTACGTGGTCATGTCCTCGGTGGCGGCACGCTTCTTCAACCCCCAGGTCGGCGGCGTCGGCGCAACTCCCGGCACCCCCGGGTCAAATCTGCCCTTCCGCATCGACCACGATGAGAAGTACAACCAGACCTCGCACCTCCAATACACCCTGCCCTTCCGCAAATCCATGTGGCTCGGCTTCAACTGGCGCTACGATAGTGGCCTGACTGCCGGTGCCGTCCCTTGCTACAATCCCACCGGCGCCAACAGCAAGTGCAACGGCACCTCCATTACCTTGCCCAACGGCCAGCCCGGAATCGACCTGAGCGGCCTCACCCCGGACCAGCAGTTCCAGGCCGGCCTTACCTGCGACGGCGTCAAGGCCACACCCTACAGCGGCTTCACCGCCTGTGACGCCGTCGGCCTCACCTCCAACCTCGTCAAAATTCCCGCATCCAACACCGAGGACGACGACAAGAACCCGCCGCGCATCGCCTCGCGCAGCCTCTTCGATCTGGCTTTGGGCGACGACAACGTCTTCCACGGCGACAAGTACCGGATCGGCCTGCGCGCGACAGCAGTCAACCTGACTAACAAGTACGCGCTCTACAACTTCCTTTCGACGTTCTCCGGAACTCACTACGTGACGCCGCGCGCCATCACGGGTGAGATTACCTACAACTTCTAGCTACAGCATTGCAGAGAAGGGTCGCGGTCTTGTCACAAGGCCGCAGCCTCCCCGCGCTTACGCCCACGCTCGCCTACAATCGCGCTTCCTCAAAGGAGTCCTTATGCGCATGGATCGATCACACGCTCACCTGCATGGCCATGCCGATCTTGCCGGGGCTGCCGCTTCCACCCTCTGCCTGATTCATTGCCTGCTTACACCGGTCGCAATCGGCTTCTTCCCTGCCGTCTTCGCCTACCTGCCTGGGGACACGACCTTTCACCGCCTGCTGGCAGCCATCCTTGTACTTGTCGGTGCGGTCAGCTTTATCCCCGGCTATCGGTTGCATCGACGCAAGCCGATCCTGGCCATGATTGCTACAGGAATCCCGCTCATCCTGATCGTTGCTTGGAAGGGAGATAGCCTCGGATGGGAGGAGCTCGTCTTCAGCGTGGCCGGCTCCTTGCTGTTGGTGGCGGCGCATCTGCTGAACCGCAGCTTTTGCCATCAGTGCCTCGCCTGTATCCAAGTCGGCGAGGCGTGCCGGACGACGACTCTGCCTTAATTCTCTTCTCCGGTCCGGCTCAGGAGAGCGGAGAGTGTCTCTTTGTGCTTCGGCTCGGCGGCCGCCTTCTGTTTCGGATCGGGCAAGACCCGCTCCGGCGGAGGCGTGCCCACCCGCGCCCGCGCATTCGCCTTCACAGCCTTGACGACGGAAAATACACCCTTCTTCGGCCTCTTCATCGCGCTCCTTCCACTGCATTGCCGCAGCAGCGTATCTTTAAACACAATACGTGCCGCATCAGAGCAAGTAGCGCTCAAACTTGAGACACGAGGCACCGATGGAAGAACGCGACTTTTTCGACGAAAAGCAGGAGCAGCGCACCCATACCTTGACTTGTCCGCACTGCGGCCAGCCCGGCGAGTACCAGATTGACTGGATTGTCCGCCGGAAGAAGGCCCAGCCGCCGCGTGGGGCCGACGAGCGCGACCGTGCCCGCTTCGCCAAGGCTCAAAGCTACATGGTCCGCCGTGACGATCCGCTGGCCTGCAAGAACATCCGCTGCCGCAAGCGCTTCGATGTGACGGGAATTCAATCCGTCGCGTTCATCTAGGATTCTGGTAGCCAGTATGGCCAGTGTGGTTTAATGAGTCGACAAGGAGACGCCATGGCAAACACGCTGCTGCCGTTCGACGAACGCAATCTGACGCCCCATGAGGTCGAAGCGCTCGACCGCCGCCGACGCCGTGGTCAGCTCTACCTTGTGCTGTGTTTTCAGTGCTTGCTTGTAGCTGTGCTGATGCTGCTCTGGTCTGGGCAAGACCTGACCTACTCACCCGGCTGGCATCGCCCGATGTTCTACTGGAATGCCATCACGGCCGGAGCCGCCGTCGTCTTCGGTCTCGCCGGCCTACGCGCGCGTCGCGGCTGGAATGAGTTTATGAGCTATTAGCGTCCGCCTTCGAGGATGGCCGCCACCTGCTCGAGATGGTCCGGAGTTGACCAGGGCCGTGATGGTGGCGCAAGGCTGGCCTGCTACCATCGGTTTGTATGTCTCTCGATGTGGTTCTCGCGATCTTTGAGTATGTGGTGCTGGTGTTGGCCATCTCGGCGCATGACTGTGCGCAGGCGTGGACGGCCTCGCGGCTGGGTGATCCGACGGCGCGGATGCTGGGACGGGTAACGCTGAACCCGGTCAAGCACTTCGACGTGTTTGGGACCGGCATCTGGCCACTGATCTACATCTTCCGCAGCCCGCTAGTGCTGGGCTGGGGCAAGCCCGTACCGATCACGCCGAACAACTTCCGCCGACCGGCCAAAGATGAGGTCCTGGTGTATGCGTCCGGGCCGATGGCGCATCTTGCGTTTGCGCTGGTCTGCCTGGTTCTGCTGCTCATCATCAAGCACGCCGTTCCAGGCGCGGCGGGGTCGTTGCGGGCGGCGGAACTGTTGGCCATGCGGGTGCCGCTGCCGACAGACGAGCTGCCTGGGATGTTCCCCATGGTGCTGGTGCTGTACTTTGGGGTGCTGGTCAACCTCTTGCTGTTCGTGTTCAACATGGTGCCTTTGCCGATGCTCGACGGGGGCAAGATCCTGCGGAACTACCTGCCCTACAACGCGGCAAAGACGTTCGACAGCATTGGGCTTTACCTGATGTTCGGGTTCATGTTTCTGGGGTTTCGGCTGATGATGATCTTCTTTGCACCGCTGCTGGCGGTGTTCAATCAGCTGCTCGCAATTTTATAAAACAGGTGTGATCTAACAAAACAAAGAGCTTAGCTGGTGATGACAGAGTACTTATTAACAAAGTTACATACAGGATAGGCACTTTTCTTGAGCGGGTCAATTACAGAGTCAACAGTGGGACGGGCGCGGGTGCTGAGCGGAATGCGACCCACGGGACGACTGCATCTGGGCAATTACATGGGCGCGCTCTACAACTGGGTGAAGCTACAGCATGAGTACGAATGCTACTTCTTCATTGCGGATTACCATGCGTTGACCACCAACTATGCGGACACGGGTCGGCTCGAAGGAGACATGCTCGAGGTTGCGCTGGACTTTCTAGCGGGCGGTCTAGACCCGCAACTTTGTACTTTGTTCATTCAGGGTGAGGTGAAGGAGCACTTCGAGCTGTTTACCTTGCTTGCTATGATTACTCCCCTCTCGTGGCTGGAGCGCGTCCCCACGTATAAGGATCAACAGGAGGAATTAAAGGAGAAAGACCTGGCGACATACGGCTTTCTGGGTTATCCGCTGCTACAGACGGCGGACATTCTTTTGTACAAGCCAAAGTATGTGCCGGTTGGCCAGGACCAGGCGGCGCACGTCGAGATCACGCGCGAAGTAGCTCGCAGGTTCAATTCCCTTTATCCGGGCAAGTTTTCGTTGTCAGCCGATGCGGCTCCGTGGGAGATGGAGGCGGTCAAGACAAAGGCCCGGAAGATAGCCGGACTCCCCGATAAGCAGGTCTTTACGACGCACGAATTGGTACAGGCGGCCCACCAGACCAAGCTGAAGTCCATTTATGTGGTGGAGCAGATTTTGCCTGAACCCGATGTCTTGTTGACGCCAAGCCCAAAGCTGCCGGGCACTGATGGACGCAAGATGTCGAAAAGTTATGACAACACGATTATGCTTTCGGACGAGGGGCCGATTGTGCGGGCGAAGCTGAAGACGATGCTGACAGACCCGGAGCGGAGTCGGCGGAGCGATCCGGGCAATCCCGATGTCTGCCCAGTCTTCGATCTACACAAGGTTTTCTCAAACGCGGAAAAACAAGCGGAAGCTGCGGAGGGTTGTAGAACAGCGGGGATTGGGTGCATCGAGTGCAAAGGGTGGCTGGCGGACGCCGTGGTGGAGCTGCTCGCGCCGATCCAGGAGCGGCGACGGTACTACGAAGCGCGGCCGGACGAGGTGAATGAGATCTTCCGCGCCGGATCGGTGAAAGCGGCGAAACGAGCGGCACAGACAATGAAGGAAGTCCGCCGGGTGGTCGGTCTGCGTGGCTGAAAGGGAAGAACCGAAAAGCGCGCCGGAGCTAACGCTGGAGCCCAGGCCGGTTGCGCCGCCCGCGCCTGAGAAGAAGCAGGCGGCGAGCGAAGAAGCGTCGCAGTCGCCGTTTTCAGTGATGGTGGGGCGGATGTACGACGGGCCGTTCGATCTGTTGCTCGACCTGATCCGCAAGCAAAATATAGACATCTACGACATCCCGATCGCGCGCATCACGGCGCAGTTTCTGGAGTACACGCATCATTTGAAGCAGACGGATGTGGACGCGGCGGGCGAGTTCATCTACATGGCGTCGCTCTTGATCCACATCAAGAGCCGGACGCTGTTGCCGCGCGATCCTTCGCTGCGGGTGGACGAGACGGACACGGAAGATCCCCGGCGGGAGCTAGTGGAGCGGCTGTTGGAGCATGAGCGCTTCAAGGCGGCGGCGCAGATGCTGATGCAGAAGCAGCAGATCGAGGCGGCGACGTGGACCAATCCAGGGCTGCGGCAGCTTCGGCGCGAGGAGCTGGTTTCGGGTGACCCCTTAGACGAGGAGCGGGAGATTGCGGCAGACACAACTGATCTGGTGCGCGTGTTTCAGGAGGTACTGGAACGGCTGAAGGAGCGGCCCGTGCTCAACGTCGACGAGGACGCGGTCACGGTGGCGCAGATGATCGACTATGTGAAGAGGCGGCTGCTGATGGAGGACAAACCGGTCTCGCTGCGGCGGCTGCTGCACAACACGCACACGGAGCGGGCGGTGATTTCGATGTTTCTGGCTATGCTGGAACTGGTGCGCTTGCAGGCGGTGCTGCTGCATCAGCCGGTGGCGCAGGGGGATATTTTGGTGAAGAAGGCGGAGGCGTTCGACGCAGTGTTTGCGGAGCGGACGGCGGCTCGGGACGATTGGCGGTGAGTGGCGGGGGCATCTGCGGGTCCATCGACTTCGCTCAGGATGACAGATAGTGAGCATTGCAGATTCCCTTCGGGAATGACAAACAAGAGTGACAAACAACGGTCACGTATCAGCATCCTAGCGCGTGAGGTGACGTATGGATGGTGTGGAGATTGCCGATGAGCAGGTGGTGCCGCTGGAGGAGATTGCGCCTGGGGTGAAGGGGCTGCGGATTGTGTTCGTCAATGTGTTTGGCGTGACGCATCCGGATGGGAGCTGGAGCCTGATCGATGCGGCACTGCCGCTGTCGGCCTCGCGGATACGGAGTTGGGCGAAGAAGGAGTTTGGTGGACCGCCGAATGCGCTCATCCTGACCCATGGGCACTTTGACCATGTGAGCGCGGCGAAGGAGCTGGCCGAAGGATGGGGCATTCCGATCTACGCGCATCCGCTGGAGTTTTCGTACCTGACGGGCGAGAAGGAGTATGCGCCGCCGAACGTGGGTGCGGGCGGCGGCATGATGAGTCTGCTGTCGCCGCTGTATCCGCGCAAGCCGATCGACGTGGGGGAGCGGCTGCTGGCGTTGCCGGAGGGCAGCTTGTCGGAGATGCCGGGATGGGAGGTGATGCCGACGCCGGGACACACGCCGGGGCATGTGTCGTTCTTCCGGGCTGAGGACCGGACGCTGCTGGTGGGGGACGCGTTCTGT
Source organism: Acidobacteriaceae bacterium (assembly GCA_965277085.1). Classification (GTDB taxonomy): domain Bacteria; phylum Acidobacteriota; class Terriglobia; order Terriglobales; family Acidobacteriaceae; genus Edaphobacter. The sequence goes on along the minus strand of OZ255708.1, from coordinate 1,754,045 downwards.
ACGACGAAGCCGGAGTCGTTCTTTGAAGCGGCGCTGGCGCAACAGCCGGAGCTGCATGGGCCGCCCGCTTACTTCACGCTGGATTGGGCTTCGGCTGGAAGATCGGTAAGGCGGTTGGCGGAGTTGGAGCCGCGTATTGTAGCTCCGGGGCATGGAAAGGCGTTGGCGGGCGCGGAGGTTGCGGGAGCGTTGCAGAAGCTGGCGGCGGAGTTTGAGGAGGCGGCTGTGCCGGAGAATCGGCGATAGAAGGTGCAGAACGCAGATTCACTACGGCGAATGACGAACAGAAATAAATGCGCTCTCAGTTAGGGAAGAGATCTTCGTAGATGGCTGTAGTTTCGGAGCTGAAGCAGCAGAAGACGACACGCTCTACGCCCGATAGATCGATGTGTTCGCGGACGGTGCGGACGGCGATCTCGGCGGCGCGGCGGTGAGGAAAGCCGTAGACGCCGGTGGAGATGGCGGGTAAGGCGATGGTTTTGACGTCGTGGGCGCGAGCGAGTTCGAGGCAGCGGCGGTAGCAGGAGGCGAGCGCGGCGTCTTCGCCATGAGTGCCGCCGCGCCACACCGGACCGACCGCGTGGAAGACCCACTTGGCGGACAGGTTGAAGCCGAGAGTAGCTTTCGCGTCTCCGGTAGGGCAGCCGCCGAGGGCAAGCGAGGCGCGGAGAAGATCAGGGCCAGCAGCGCGATGAATGGCCCCATCGACTCCCCCGCCGCCAGCGAGCGCGGAGTTGGCGGCATTGACGATAGCGTCGACCGTGAGGCGGGTGATGTCGCCCTGGATGACTTCAAGATCGGCCATCGGCATGGCTCCTTAGGGCGTCAGATGCTGGAGCGCCCGCGGCTGTCGCATGGATACGCTGAAGACTTCATCTGGCCGTAACACGTCGGGCGCGTGGTCCCGTTATGGTAGGCACGTAGACAATCCCACATCTAGGCGATCTTACCCATGGCGACTCCTGTTATTACTCCTGGTGGCTCCCTCCTCGATCAGAAGATGACCAATCCTTCACCCGGCAAGATTGGCGGGGTGGTCTTCGGCGTAATGCTGCTGGGCGGTTTGGTGTACATCGGCATGAAGCTGGGCAAGGACCTGTCGGTGGTCCACTCGGCGTCGGTGTTCCCGTTCATCTTGCTGGCTGTGGCGCTGCTGATTGCGCTGGGGTTTGAGTTCGTGAACGGCTTTCACGATACGGCCAACGCGGTGGCGACGTGTATTTATACGCACTCGCTCGAACCGCACATCGCCGTGGTGTACTCGGGCATTATGAACTTCATCGGGGTTCTGACGAGCTCGGGTGCGGTGGCGTTCGCGATTATCTCGCTCTTGCCGGTGGAGTTGATCCTGAAGGTGAGCGCGGGGTCGGGGTTCTCGATGGTGTTCGCGCTGCTGGTGGCGGCGATTATCTGGAACTTGGCGACATGGTGGCGGGGATTGCCGGCGTCGAGCTCGCATACGATGATCGGGTCGATTCTGGGTGTGGGTGTGGCCAACCAGTTGATGCAAGGGAACTCCGGCACGGCGGGCGTGGATTGGGAGCAGGTGAGGAAGGTCTTCGAGGCGCTGCTGATCTCGCCGGTTGTGGGATTCTTCATGGCGGCGGCGCTGTTTTTCCTGTTCAAGCTTGTGGCGAAAGATCCCCGTCTGTACAAGGCACCGGAGGGGAGCGCACCGCCGCCGTTCTACATCCGGCTGATGCTGATTGGAACGTGCGGGGGCGTGAGCTTCTTCCACGGATCGAATGATGGACAGAAAGGCATGGGATTAATCATGCTGATTCTGGTAGGCACGGTGCCTACAGCGTATGCGTTAAACCATACGGTGGGGGCGTCCGAGATGCAGACGTTCGCGGCGGTATCGACCCAGGTGGCGGGGGCGTTGGGGAACTACGTACAGCCGGGGGCGGTGTTGCAGGACGCGACGCCGGAGCTGGAGCACTTTGTCAGCACAAAGACGTTTGAGCCGGGCGTGATGCTTGCACTGCAGCAGGAGGTTGTAGACATCCGCAACGAGGCCAGCAGCTATGGTTCGCTCGGCAATGTGCCGGCGGAGAGGCAGTCGAACGTGCGCAACCAGATGTATCTGACCAGCGAGACGTTCCGGTTGTTGGGCAAGGCCAAGGGCGCGCCGAAGCTGACCGCGGCGGATACGAAGATCTTCGCCAACTACAAGGGATTCCTGGATAAGTCGACGAAGTTCATCCCGACCTGGGTGAAGGTAGCTGTCGCGCTGGCGCTGGGCTTGGGCACGATGGTGGGTTGGAAGCGCATCGTCATTACTGTGGGCGAGAAGATCGGCAAGACGCACCTTACCTATGCCCAGGGCGCGGCAGCGGAGATTACGGCCATGATTACGATCGGTCTGGCGGATGGATACGGCTTGCCGGTGAGCACGACGCATGTTCTGTCATCGGGCGTGGCGGGCACGATGGCGGCGAACCACAGTGGGCTACAGATGTCTACCATCCGCGATATTGTGCTGGCGTGGGTGTTCACGCTGCCGGTCGCGGGGCTGCTGTCGGGCGGTCTGTTCTGGCTGTTCAACATGGTGTCGAAGCACATCTAGCTCAGCCGTTTCAGGACGGTTGGTATGCTGGTACCTGCGCATCCGTCCACGATGCCGGGAGCCTGAACACACCTCTTGAGCCTTAAAGCAAAGATCGAAGCCGTCATCTATGCGTCCGAAGAGCCTGTGACTCTGTCGCAGCTTACCGGCCTATTGGGGCAGGAGGCGCAGGCTGAGCTTGACCGGACGAGTGCGTCGCAGCAGACGTTGGATTTGGAAGACCCTGGGGCGGTGGATTCGTTCGAAGCGCCCGAAGAAGATGCTGAAGCTGCGGAGAGCGCCGATCCAGCCCTAGCCGAGCCAGCCACACCCGACGAGCGAGCGGCAGCACGCGCGGAGAGGGCGCAGGCGCAGCGATTGCGTGAGCACTTTCGCGGGCTGCTTGTGGTGCTTATGGCTGAGTATGCGACGGCCGAGCGCGGACTGGAGATTCGCGAAGTGGCGGGAGGTTATCGCTTTGCCACCAAGCCGGAGTACCACGATGCGGTGCGTGGGTTTGTGCGGTCGCTGAAGCCGCCGCTAAAGCTCAGTTTTCCGGCGCTTGAGACGCTGGCGGTGGTCGCGTACAAGCAACCGGTGACTGCGCCGGAGGTGTCGGAGATTCGCGGGGTGGATTCGGGCGGGGTGCTGGGGTCGCTGATGGCGCGCAAGCTGGTCGCGACCGCGGGCCGAAAGCAGGTGATCGGGCGGCCCATTCTTTACAAGACGACAAAGGATTTCCTGCTGCGGTTTGGGCTGAAAGACCTGGCGGAGCTTCCGAGCATCGAAGAGTTCGAGAAGATGGCAGGCGAGTTGGCTGACGCCGAGCCTCTCCAGGAGGAAATACCAATGTCCGCGAATCCGCAAAGCATTACAGGCGCCAACCTCGAAGAAGAGCGTGACGCCATCGAACCGCAGGCCGATGGCGACAGCATGGAGGAGATGCCGGTCGACGGGCGCCTGTCCGGTGTGCCGCCGAGCTACGACGGTGCCGCCGAAGGCGACCCTTCGGCGGAGGACGCGGCGATCCAGGAGGACGCACCGGACACGGTAGCGACGCCGGAGGGGGACAACGAGTTCCGCCCCGATCAGCCGTTGACACCCGCGCCGGAAGGCTTGCAGCGGACGCCGGCCATTGATACGAACAAGGTGTAGCCGGACGGAAGGCGAGTGCAAACGCAGATTCCCTTCGGAATGACAACCAAGTGGAGGCGATTCGTCTACGGCTTTCCGTCTGTGTTGGGCGTCGGCGTGTCGGAGTGGGAGCCAAGCATCTTCGCTACGATAGCGTACTCCGCCGCCGCTTCGTCGTTACGGCCTAACCGCTTGAGCACCCGAGCCAGAAAGAAGTGCGGCTGCTGGGCCTCTGGCGCGAGGGTGACGGCGCGATGCAATGACCCTAAGGCTTCCTCGTACCGGCCGAGCGACTCGAAGACGCGACCAAGTTCCTGATGTGCAAGCGGATTCTCAGGAGCGTATCGCACGGCGTCCTGGAGCACGGGTAATGCCTCGGCGGCGTTATTCTGGCTGGCCAGCAGCATTCCGAGATCGAGGTATGGCTGCGCGTCCTGCGTGGTCTTCCCGCTCTGCCATGCGATTGCGGTCCGGTAGGCGGTCAGTGCCTCTGCCGGACGCTGAAGCTTCTCGTCGACCAAGCCCAGGTTGTATTCGGCCCGCACATCGTTCGGGTGGATCGCGAGAACGCGTTTGAAGGAACGTTCCGCATCGACGGTGTGGTCTTCGTTGTACTGCGTTCGACCCAGAAGGTACCATGCGCGCGCGTTGGATGGGTCGAGTTCGACCACGTAGTTCAGCCATTTGTCCGCGTCGGCAAGGTCTTTCAACAAAATGTAGTCGGAGGCGACCGTCATCAGCTCCTCCACACCGGGGGATCGTCTGCGCGCGCCGGCGGTGTACTCCGCGAGCGAGTCTTGCGGTCGGTTCTCAAGAAAAAGGACGTTTCCCAGCAGGAAATGAGCGTTCGTTTCGGCGGGGTTCAGCACCAGCGCGGCCCGCAGCTCCTGCTCGGCGAGCGAGAGATGCTGCAAGGACAGCTGCTGACGGGCCGCTGCGAGATGGGCCTCTATGCTGTTCGGAACGCTCTGGGCAAGTCCCCTTCCCCTCCCCGAGAGAAGCGGTAGCAATACACACGTCATGAAGCGAAGCCACGACCTGGCCCAAGGCTTTCTCCGCGCCAGTGTTCGAGGGCAAGGCATGGCTCAGTGTAGCGGAGCGGCCTCCGTCCGGCAGCAGGCGCTCCTGGAGCGAACCTCGTTTCAGCCGCGGCGCGACGGCCTATAATGAACTATGGCACCCCTCCATCCTGTTCAGCCAGAGATTGGCATAACGCCGATTCGTCCGTTTCCGCCGTCGCGCGCGGACGATGGTGCCTTTGTGCGGGCAGGTGGCACCGAGACCGGGATGGATTTCGAGGCTGCTCTGCCAGTAGTGCCTCCTTCGGAGAGTCTGGCGCAGCGACGTACTGCCGATCGTATTTCGTCGAAGCCGCCGAAGGTTTTCGCGGAGCCGACGGGGACGATCGTCTCTCATCCCCCTCCCACGGCGGCTTCCTCGCTCCAGCCGGTGACCGGGGACGCTACGATCGACGGCCATTTCGAGACGTTGCTAGCGACTGTCCGCACCAACCGGCCAAACGACGAGCTGGAGATCATCCGTAAATCCTGGGCGTTCTGTATCGCTCAGCATGAAGGACAGAAGCGCGCCTCGGGCGAACCGTACATCATCCATCCGCTTGAAGTCGCGCAGGTGCTGGCCGAGCTGAAGATGGATTCGACCGCAATCGCAGCTGGGCTGCTGCACGACGCGGTCGAGGATACGGACGTTACGTCGCCCGAGATCGCTAAGCGCTTCGGCGAGCAGGTGGCGCACATCGTCGAGGGCGTGACCAAGCTCGATAAGATCAAGTTTGCCAACCGCGAAGATCACCAGGCCGAGAACATCCGCAAGATGCTGCTAGCCATGGTGACGGACGTGCGCGTGGTCATCATCAAGCTGGCCGACCGGCTGCACAATATGCGGACGCTCGAGCACCTCAAGCCGGAAAAGCAGCAGAAGATCGCGCGCGAGACGCTCGACATCTACGCGCCGCTGGCGCACCGGCTGGGGATGGGCAAGCTGCGTGGGGAGCTCGAAGACCTGGCCTTCCGCTATACCGACCCCATCGCCTACCAGAAGCTGACGGATGAAGTGGACGCGCTCCGCGGCGAGGGCGAGGTATTCCTGGCCGGGATCGTCGCCAAGCTGGAGACGAAGCTGGTCGAGAACGGCATCAAGGGACGGGTCGAGTCGCGCATCAAGCGGCTGTACTCCATTCAGCAAAAGCTAGCCGACCAGCAGATTCCGGTCGATCAGGTCTACGATCTGCTGGCCATCCGCGTCATCTGTACGACGGACGCCGATTGTTATGCGCTCTTGGGGCTGCTGCACAGCATTTGGCGTCCGGTTCCGGGCAGAATCAAGGACTTTATTTCCTCGCCGCGGCCGAACCTCTATCAGTCACTGCATACAACGCTCATTGACGGTGGGCACCAGTTCGAGGTGCAGATCCGCACGGAGGAGATGCACCGCGTGGCCGAGGAGGGCATCGCGGCGCACTGGAAGTACAAAGCGTCGGACTCGGTGACGGCGAAGGACGAGGCGCGGCTGGCGTGGGTGCGGCAGCTGATGGAGTGGCAGCGCGAGATGTCCGACCCCAACGAGTTCATGTCGACGCTGAAGATCGATCTATACCCCGAGGAGGTCTACACCTTTACGCCGAAGGGCAAGGTGGTGGTGCTGCCGAAGGACGCGAGCCCCATCGACTTCGCTTACACGATCCATACGGATGTGGGCAATTCAACGGTCGGCGCGAAGGTGAATGGGCGCATCGTTCCGCTGAAGACCAAGCTGAAGAACGGCGACATTGTCGAGATCAGCACGCAGACCGGACACGCTCCCAGCCGCGACTGGCTCTCCTTCACTAAGTCCAGCCGCGCGCGCAACAAGATCAAGCACTGGCTGAACGAGCATCAGCGCGAGCGCGCGATGGAGATCGGCGGCAAGCTGCTCGAACGCGAGGCGCGCAAGTACAAGCTGTCGCTGGGCAAGTTTACCGACGCCGACTTCCTGCGCGTGGCCGCCGACTACGGCCTGGGCACGAAGGCCGAACTGATGGCTGGCGTCGGCTTCGGCAAGTACAGCTCGCGCGTGGTGCTGAATAAGCTGGAGCCGGGCTCCACGCTCGCCGCCGAACCCGCGCCGCCCGAAGCGGGGGTCGGCAACACGCTCGGGCAGATGTCCGAGGCGGTCAAGCGCGTCTTCTTCGGCAAGGGGTCGGACTCGCTGCAGGTCGAGGGGCAGGACGACCTGCTGGTCTACCGCGCGCGCTGTTGCAATCCCATCCGCGGCGAAGAGATCATTGGCTACGTGACGCGCGGTAAAGGCGTCGCCGTCCATGCCCGCAGCTGTCCCAACGTGCAGAATCTGCTGTATGAGTCCGACCGGCGCATCCAGGTGGAGTGGGCCGCCGCCCCCGCTGAACCCGGCGCACCGAAGCTGCCGACGTACCCCGTGCGGCTGACCGTCCTCTGCGAAGACCGCCCCGGCCTGCTGAAGGAGTTCACCGCGATTATCGCTGACGACGGCACGAATATCCGCTCTGTCGACTCAAAGCCGACGCCAGACGGCAACGCCATGGTCGACTTCGTGGTGGAGACGGTGGATGTACGGCATCTGAACAAGCTGACGCAGAACCTGCGAAAGGTTCCGGGAGTGCGGGATGTGCAGCGCGTGCAGAAGATTTAGGAACGTTTCAGCGTTGTTGCTTAAGGCATGAAACGTCTGCTGGAGTCGGCTTCTCCCGTGCCTCGGTCGGCGCGTTGGGTCCGCCACGTACTTTTGCAACAGCGCATACTTCTCCACCTTCGAGACGAACAACAACGAAATAAGGTGTAGCTGCTAACGAGTTAGGATCGTCATTGACCTTGAGCGGTAGGATCACGGACTTGGTGGTGCCTTGCCTGACTCGCCACTCTGCCGTCTTACCTAATTCGGAGAACTGCGGAGTCACTGTATTCCAGAACTCCAATGGATGCCGCTTGCCGTCCGGTGCGATCACCGTAACGGACATCCTATTGTCCGAATCGAGGACCAGCAGTTTATAACCCGCGATGCCGGGACATATCTGTTCAGAGCTGCGCCTTCCCGATCGACTCGTACTGTCTTGCAATGGGGTCCGCTAAGTGCCGTATACGATTCGCGAGTTCGACTCGATCCGACCGTTTTCCTGGCCGGCGAACCGCTTGCGCATAGATTGAGAGCTGCCGCACACACCAGAAGCAGCATTTCTGACAACGTTTTAAATGTATCTCGATATGTAGTGTTACTATTTGGTAGCAAAAACCACACTTGAGGTTTGTCCATGAAACGCTTCCTGTCTTACCTTGCTCTAACCTTCGTTTTCAGTTTCTCCACAATCGCCCGTGCAGACACGTTTTTGGACCTTCAGTTCAACGGAGATGCGCATTTAGACCCGAAATATAACTTACCTCCTCGGCATGTTACCGGCCTGTTTACACTTGACACGACGACGGGAACATTCATCAACGGATCGCTCGCTTCAATAACTGAACCCTATGTGTTCAATGCATCTCAACATTCATACGACGAGTTTTTTGAGAACATTTTCGAGTTTAGCAACACCGTGAACAAAGACGGCTACAGCACTGAGCCAAACAGAGACCAGTTCAATATTGAACTGACCCTAAATTTACCGATCACCAGCCTTGTCGGTTATCAGGGAGGAAACATCTGTTCCGAAAGCAACTTTGCCGATTGTGGAGGAGCTGGCAGCGTATACTCTCCATTTGGTCAAGAGGCTTTCAGCTTTTCGAATGGAAGCCTAACACCTACACCTGAACCCTCTAGCCTGATCCTACTGGGCACGAGCGTTATAGGTGTGATCGGGGTCGCCCGACGCAGAGTGGTTAGATAGCTCTTTTTCTTGGGAGTACGCGCACACTAGAAGATGAAGCTGCTTGATTGGCACATGTCGCACCATCGTACCGGACATGAGCGCGATACTACGGCGGCACCCACGCATTGGCAAGTTTGCCTCCGAAGGCTTCGGACGTGGAGAGCAGCCTGGTTGTAGCATCCTGTTTTAGGCTTCAACAAGCGGCGGCACCGGCGTTGTGGGCGTCAGTTCCGGGCGACGTTTATGCCAGTCCGTCGCTTGCTGGTAAGCGTAGGCGAGGGCCAGCACCTTGCCTTCCGAGAATCTTGGCCCGGCGATCATCAGTCCGATCGGTAGACCACTCTTCGAGAAGCCACAAGGCAGCGTGAGCGCGGGGATGCCGTAGATGTCAAACGGCGCGGTGTTGGTGCAGCCGGAGGTTGGCGCGAAGAAGTCATACGCGTGCTTGTCTTTGCGGGTGCGCATCTCGTCCTGGAGCGAGTCGGTGATCTTCGGCGGCAGATTGCGCTCGGTGGGCACGATCACGAGATCAATCTCCGCAAAGGCAGCATCCACGGTCCGGCGAATGCGGGCGAGTTCGTCATGAGAGCGGGCGCTGTCGATGGCCGTGCCCGGCTTCATGATGTCTTCCATGTCGAGCTTGGTGGGCGGCATATAGGTCATGCCGTTGTTCTTGATCAGCGGCTCATGGTAGCTGGCTGTGTCCCCAAGGCCGGTAAAGAAGTTGTCACCCACGGGCATCGGCGGGAGCGGCGCGTGGGAGGTTATGCCCGCCGTCAGCTTCGCGAGTACGGCCTGGGCGGCCGCGATCGCCTCGGCGACCTCGGGTTCAAGGTGGTCATAGTACTCAACCGGCGCGCCCAACTTGAAGCTCGACACAGGCTGGCGCATTGCTTTGAGGTAATCCTCTGGCGCGTGTTCGACGCTGAAGATGTCGGCGTTGTCAAAACCTTGCATCGCGTTCATCATCATGGCAACATCTTCGACGGTCCGCGCCATGGGGCCGACATGGTCGAGCGACGCGGCACATGGAATGATCCCGCGTATGGAGAAGAGGCCAGTGGTCGGCTTGATCCCGACGATGCCACACCACGAAGCGGGCACGCGGATGCTGCCGCCGGTATCGGTGCCGAGCGCGGCGAAACACAGATCGGCCGCAACAGACGCGCCCGAGCCAGAGGACGAGCCGCCGGTGACCCGGTCGAGCGCCCAAGGATTGCGCGCCGGGCCGAAGTAGGAGACATCGCCGGTGCAACCCAGCGCAAATTCGTGCAGATTGAGCTTGCCTAGGAAGACGGCACCGGAGACCTTCAGGCGGCGCACGATTTCGGCGTCTTCGGCGGGTACACGGATCTTAAACATTTCACTGGCGGCGGTGGTGCGAGTGCCGGCGGTGTCGATGTTGTCCTTCAGGCCGATTGGGATGCCATGTAGTGGACCTCGAAACTTGCCGGCCTTCTGCTCGACGTCAAGTTCCGCAGCTTGCTTGAGAGCTTCCGCAGACATGACGGTGATGTACGCGTTCAGCTTGGGGTCGAGGAGAGCAATCCGCGCCAGCGTAGCTTGAGTGAGTTGGGTAGACGTGACCGCGCGGCTATGGATCTTGGCCGAGGCTTCCGTGAGGCTCATGGAGGTGAGTTGGTCGTTCGTTGGCTGCGCCGATGCTTCTTTGGCGAACCAAGTGGTCATGCCGCTGGCCGTTGCAGCGCTCAGGAGCGCCGTAAACTCGCGCCGTGAAACTTTCGCCATCGTTGATCTCCGCGTCTCACGAGCATGGCTGTCTCTGCCGCGAGATGCAAGCGAAATGATCATCGTGACCTTTTATTTGAGAGTCCGCGGGTGCGTTGTTTGGCTTCCGATGCCCAGGAGGCGGCCCGTGGTATACCGTTGGTTTACGTCATGCGATCTCATCAACCCTTAGCACTCGTTTGTCTGCTGATCTCGATTCTCTGCGCTCCGGCAGTCTCGCAGCAGGACCGTGCCGCGCTGGTCAACCCGCTGGTCGGCACGGCGAATGGCGGCAACGTCTTTCCTGGCGCGACGATGCCGTTCGGCATGGTGCAGTTCAGCCCGGAGGCGACGCCCGTCAACGAGAAGCGGATGATCGCCGCGCCGGGTGGGTATGAGTTTCGCGCGACGAAGATTCGCGGCTTCAGCCTGACGAACGTGGAGGGATGGGGCTGTGCGGGCGGCTCCGGCGACGTGCCGCTGATGCCAGTAACGGAGGCGATCACGACATCACCTTCGACCGACTTCCGGCAGGCGTATGCGTCGGCGTTCAGCCATGCCGATGAGCGGGCCGAGCCGGGATCGTACCGCGTGAAGCTAGGCAACGGAGTGGAGGTCGCGCTGGCGGCGGCGACGCGGATGGGCGTGGCGACCTTTCGCTATCCCGAGGGCAAACCGGCGCGGGTGCTAGTGCGGACTTCGGACTCGGAGGTGGGGTCCACAGCGGCGCGGACCAGCTTCGACAAGGCCACCAATACCGTGAGCGGGTCGGTGACGAGCGGGAACTTCTGCGGGTACATCGGCACGGAGGACCGCCGCTCGTACTACACGCTGTACTTCGTGGCGCACTTCGATCGTCCCGCGACGGAGAACGGCGCGTGGAAGGACACAACGCTGCTGCCGAACGCGACGAACGCGGAGGGTGGAACAGGGTACGGGCCGAAGGGCTTCCCCGAGGCGGGGCATGGCTCGGGCGTGTGGCTGGGCTTTGGCACAGGTGGCGAAGTGCGGGTGCGCGTCGGCATCTCGTATGTGAGTGAGGCGAACGCGCGGGCAAACCTGGACGCCGAGAGCGCCGCGGCGACGACGTATGAGCAGGTGGCCGCCAAGGCGCGCGCGGCATGGAACCAGCGGCTTGGGCAAATCGAGATTGAGGGCGGCACCCCGGAGCAGCGAACGGTCTTCACCACCGCGCTCTACCACTCGCTGATGACGCCCACCACCTATAGCGACGTGAACGGCGAGTACACCGGCATGGACGGCAAGACGCACAGGGTGGGCGGCGGGCAGACAGTCCAGTACGCGAACTTCTCTGGCTGGGACGTATATCGCTCGCAGATGCAGTTGCTGACCTGGCTCGATCCGCAACAAGGGAGCGACATCGCGCAAAGTCTGCTGAACCAGTCCGTGCAGGACGGTGGACGATGGGACCGCTGGACGCATCTGGGCGGCGCGACGCACGTGATGAACGGCGATCCGGCCGCAGCATCCGTCGCGGACATCTGGGCCTTTGGCGGGCGCGGATTCGAGGCGAAGGCCGCCTTGACTTCGCTCGTCCATGCCGCCGATGTGCCGACCAAAGAAGACCTGAGCCACGACGGCTGTCCGGTGGAGTGTGTTGGCCAGCGGCCTGGGCTCGACCAGTGGCTGAAGCTGCACTACATCCCGGTCGGCGCGCCGGCATGGGGACCGGCGGCGGACACGCTTGAGGATGTGACAGCTGAGTTCGGTATCTCCGCGCTGGCCGGGCATCTTCATGAAACTGCGATCCAGCGACGTTTTGCCGAGCGAGCACAATATTGGAAGAACATCTGGAATCCGAACGCGGCTCCCGATGGCGGCTACTTTATGAACCGCAACGCCGATGGAAGCTGGCCCGCCGTCCACCATGACGACGATGAAGACAACGATCCCGCGCCTCATCCATTTACGCCAGCGACCGGAGCCGGGTTCGTCGAAGGCAGCGCGGCGCAGTACGTGTGGATGGTGCCGTTCAACGTGGCCGGTCTGTTCGAGCAGATGGGCGGCCGCGACAATGCGGTGGCGCGGCTGGACAAGTTCTTCTACCAGGACGGCAAACCGGCGGTGACCAAGGCCGGTCCGCTCCACGCGGAGCTCGACAACGAGCCGTCGATCGAGACGCCGTGGCTCTACGACTTTGCCGGACAACCATGGAAGACACAGCAGCTTGTCCGGCAGGTGCTGAATACGATCTGGAAGAACGCGCCGGATGGTATCCCCGGTAATGACGACCTGGGCGAGATGTCGTCGTGGGCGGTCTTCGCGTCGATGGGGCTGTACCCGGAGATCCCCGGACGGGCGGAGTTGGTGCTCGCCAGCCCGCTATTTACGAAGGTCACCATCCATCGCCGCGGCGGCGACGTACGGATCACGGCTAATGCTGCCGCGACGAACGCGCCGTATGTGCAGGCGTTGAACGTCAACGGCAAGCCAGCCACCAAGACATGGCTGCCGGAGAGCTTCGCGGAAAAGGGTGGAACGCTCGACTTCACGCTAGGCGAGACGCCGAACAAGAGCTGGGGGGTTGGCATGGGCGATGAGCCGCCTTCGTTCGGCGCGCCATAGGCTACTTAGCCATGTTGAGCGCGCGTGTCAGAAAAGCGTACTGGTCGATGACGCCTTCGACGCGTTTCGATAGCGGCATTCCGGCACCGTGTCCGGCGCGGGTCTCGACGCGGATCAGCGCCGGATTGGGCGGATTGAGGGCTTGTAGGGCAGCGGTGAACTTGAAACTGTGGGCGGGGAAGACGCGGTCGTCGTGGTCGGCGGTGAGGACCATCGTGGCGGGATAGGCCACGCCGGTCCGGAGACAGTGCAGAGGCGAGTAGGCGTAGATGGCTTGAAAGTCTGCGGCATCTTCGGAAGGAGAGCCGTATTCGGCCTTCCAGGCCCAGCCGATGGTGAACCTGTCGAAGCGCAGCATGTCGAGAACGCCGACCTCGGCCAGGGCCGCGCCGAAGAGCTCCGGTCGCTGCGTAATGCAGGCCCCGACGAGTAGACCGCCGTTCGATCCGCCCTGGATGGCGAGCTTCTGGGGCGAGGTGTACTTCTCAGCTATAAGCCACTCGGCGCAGGCGAGGAAGTCGTCGAAGACGTTCTGTTTGCTGCGCTTCGTGCCCGCCTCGTGCCATGCTTCGCCGTACTCGCCGCCTCCGCGGAGGCAGGCCTGTGCGTAGATGCCGCCCATTTCCATCCAAAGGACGCGGGCGGCGGAGAATGCGGGCAGTAGCGGGATGTTGAAGCCGCCGTAGCCGTAGAGCAGCGTGGGCGCGGAGCCGTCGAGCGAGAGGCCTTTGCGGTGGGTGAGGAAGAGCGGGACGCGGGTGCCGTCTTTGCTGGCGACGAAGACTTGCCGCGTCTCGAAGTCGGCGGGGGCGAAATGCAGCTCCGGCGCACGCCATATAGTGGCCTTGAGGTTCGCCATATCGAGCCGGTAGATGATGCCGGGCGCGGTGAAGTTGGTGAAGGCGAAGAAGGTCTCGTCATCGGTGCGGCGTCCGCCGAAGCCGCCCACGGTGCCGATTCCGGGAAGATCGAGTTGTTGAAGCAGCGAACCGTCACGGCGGTGGAGCGCGACCCGGCTCTGCGCGTCCGCCAGATAGGAAACGATGAGGGTGTCGGCGACCACGGAGACCTGGTCGAGGGTGTGTTCAGATTCGGCAATGAGCGTGACCCAGTGCTCGCGCTCCGGCTTTGTAAGGTCGATGCCGATGATCTTGCCGCGTGGGGCGTCGAGCGTGGTCTGGAGCCAGAAGAAGCTGCCGTCATTGGCGATGGGGCTGTATGCTGCGTCGGGCTCGGGGATCAGGCGCAGGACGTTCGTGGAGTCGAGCAAGTCGATAATTGCGAGCTCGTTGTTGGGGCTGGTGCCCTGCGACTGATGGACGAGGAGATAACGATCGTCGTCCGTGACGTGCGCGCCAAGGTTGAGCTCGCCATTGTCGGGTCGCTCGAAGATGAGCTTGTCTTCAGCCTGGTTCGTGCCAAGACGATGAAAATAGACCTTGTGGAAGAAGTTAGCCTCCTTCATCGCCTCGGGACCAGGCGCGTCATAGGCGGCGTAGAAGAAGCCACTGCCATCCTTGCGCCAGGAGGCTCCACTGAACTTCGACCAGCGCACCGTATCGGGCAGGTCAGTGCTAGTGGCGACCTCGCGGACGCGCCAGGTCATCCAATCGCTGCCCGCCTCGGAGAGCGCATAGGCGGCGAGGCGGCCATCGTCGGTCACGCTCATCCCGTTGAGCGCGACTGTGCCGTCGGTGGAGAGAGTATTTGGATCGAGCAGGACACGGCGCTCGCCTTCTAGCCCGTCCTGCCAATACACGACGGGCTGGTTCTGCAGGCCGGAGTTGTGCTGAAAGACGTACCGGCGTCCGCCGTCCGGCAGAGGGTACGGCGACGGCACGGTGTACCGCTCGAAATCCATCATGCTCATCAGGCGGTCGCGCATGGCGGGGCGGGTGGGCACCTCTGCGAGGAAGCCTTCCGTAAGCGCGTTCTCCGCCGCCACCCACGCGGCCACCTCCGGCGTATCGACATCCTCCATCCAGCGGTAAGGGTCGGGGACGGTGGTGCCGAAATAATCGTCAGTCTGGTCGGTCGTGCGGGTGGTGGGATAGGTGAAACGGCTCATAGAGCCATTCTAAAGAGTTGTGCCTTCCCGGAGGGACAGTCGTCGGCCGGGGATCGCCGCCCGCCAGCAAGCTTGCCCAAACAAGAAGGGCTTGCAGAGGCATCTTCCCTCCGCAAGCCCTCTGTATAGAAACCTAGGCTTTAGAAGCTGGCCCGCAAACCCATCTGAATCTGCCGGGGCTGATTGCCCTGTGTCTTCGTCACGCCCCAGTTGCTGGTGCTCTGCAAACTCAAGCTTGGATTTGCGAAGTCCAGATGGTTCATGAAGTTGTAGAAGATGCCGGAGAACTCCAGGCTGAACCGCTCATAGAGCACCAGCCTCTTTTTCACGCTCAGGTCGAGATTCAGATAGCCCAAACCGCTGATGGGTCCGTTGCCGCCGTCCCGCGCGTCCAGGCCGAGGATCGGAGGACGGACGCTGCCATACACCCCGGCCGGATCGAGGAACATATTAACCGCAGCCCCGCCCGTTCCTTTCGTGTTGGTGCCGATGCCGCCGCTGCCAGTCACCCCGCGGTTGGTATGCGATCCGCCGGTGTACTTCGAGAGGAAGATGCAGTTCTCGTAGTTGGTGAAGGTGCTGCCGTCCTCGCCGCCGAAGTTCTGTCCACTGTTGTTGCTCACGCACTGGAGCGGCTGCCCTGTGCCCGCTGTCACCACCGGCGAAATCGTCCATCCCCCCGCCGCGCGGCCGACGAGACCGTGCTCCTGCTTGTACCAAGGGGTCTCCCAAACGATGAACGTGTTGAAGATCAGCTTCTGGTCGAAGCCCTGCCGCCCGTACTGCTGCTTCAGGTTGAACGAGTCGTCGGGCGCTTGCGAGCTGGTCGACTGGTTGTAAGCACCCAGACCCAGCGCTTTGCTGAACGTCAGGTTCTCCTGCAACGTCACACCGTGAAAGCCGCTGGTTTTGAAGGAGACATAGCCGCCGTGATAGTTGCTGTACCCCGCCGCCGTGCCGACGCTGAGGCCCGTGACGACCTGCCCCGCCGACCCGTAGGTGACGTTCGAGGTTGGAGTGCCCATCAGGCTGCGCGCAAAGGTAAAGCCCGCTCCGCCTGCTCCGTTTACATTGTTGTCCAACGCCTGCCACAGGCTAAAGACCTGCTGGGCGCGGAACTTGCCCGCCTGCTTCCTTACCACGGCCGCCGTGCAACTCGGGTCCTTGTTGCAATATGCGGAGTTCGCGCCTCCAAGGGCCGCCTCGAAGAAGGGCTGCGGGGTAATGGTTGCGTTGGGCGTCGCGCTTGTCGCGCATTGGGCGGCCGTGGCCGTGCAGCCGAAGGCCGTCTCGATTGCCAGATAAGCGTCCTTGAACGACTGCCCGCCCAGCGACATCATGTAAGGCACCGTGTTCGGGTTCAGCATGATGTACTCGTGATGGATCAGGCGGCCAATGTAGCCCACTTCTACCAGCATCTTGCGGTTGATCTGCCGCTCGATCGACACGTTGAACGTATCCACATCGTTAGGCCGGAGCGAAGGATCGACCGGCGACGCGATCGACACGCCTGGCCCGTCGAAACCCGGCCGGTAAGGCTGCGTCAACGTCTTCGGCAGAGCCGCGCCCGCCAGCGTGGGCGACAGGCCGTCAAGCCCCTGCGACGTGTTGCCGAAGCGGTACGCCGTCGTGTCGGTGAAGTTCGTCTGCGTGCAGCCGCCCGAGCCGGTAATCGGCGACTGCGCATACTTGCACTGCGTGGCCAGAACCAGGCCCGGACTCAGCAGAGGATTGAGCACTTGCACGTCGCCGTTCAGCCGCCCATAGATGCGCCCATATCCGCCGCGAACTACCGTCGAGCCGTCACCGAAGACGCGCCGCAACGCCTCGTTCTCAAACTTGGGGTTCCAGGCCAACGAAACGCGCGGGCTCACCGCCCCGAAGTAGGCGTCGTACGGATGCGTGCGCCCGCCCGCTACATTCTTCACCAGCGCAAAGCCGATCTGCGGGTTGTACACCGCACCCTGCAATGCGGCGGCCTGCCGGCTGGCCAGATAGTCCTGCACCTTCAGCGCGTTGCCGCCGGCGTCGGTCCACATCACCTGGTTGCCGTTGCGCTCGGTCGGCGGCAACTCGATCGCATAGCTCAAGCCGACGTTCACCGTCAGACTCGGCCGCGCATGCCACGTGTCCGTCACGTACAGGTTGTAGTACGGAATGGTGGTGTTCGCGCTGATGGCGGTGGCCGGCGGGTTCAGGGTTAGCGTCCCGTTCACGTTGGCGTAGGTATTCGCTACCTGTGTGTCCGTCACCAGACCGAAGTAGGTGTCTAATTGACGCGCATTGGCCGCGACGCTTGCGCCCACCATTCCTAGACCGGTTGCGGAATAGGCGATGTTGCCACCGCCGCCACCGTCGCCGATCTGGTATGTCGGCGTGTAGTTGATGCTCGCGCCGTTGTCAGTCCGCTGATGATAGTTGTAGTTGTGCTGGAACTGGCCGCCAAACTGGACCAGGTGGTTGCCCTTCAGCAGCGTCAAGTCGTCGCGCATGAAGTTGTCTTTGCCGTCCCAGATGCGGGTGCGGATGTTCTGCGCATTCACGTTGTACGGTGCCATGACGTTGTCGCGGTTCTCGCCAAGCGGTTCGATCACCCCGCCCGCGCCCGCGAATTGGGGCGGTGCGCCCGCGCCCTTCCATTGCCAGAAGTTCCGCAGATAGCTGTAATGAAAATCGTTCGTCAGCGACGAGCTGATGTTGGTGGTCAAGCCAACCACGAAGAACCAGGGGTCCTGCGGCCGCGGGGTCTTCGCCGCTGGCACCCCCATTGTGTCGCCGGGAAGCACGCCGCCAATATCGACCTGATTCATCGTCACGTTCGACAACTTGTAGTACCGGTAGCTCAGCATCAGGTGCCACTTGGAGCCGAAATCATGGTCGAGCCGCGTCGCCAGGAAGTTGCTGCTCTGGGGCAGCAGCACATTGGCGCGATACCCGATGACGTTGACGCCATCGCAGATCGAACCAGCGTTCGCTCCGCAGCTCTGGTCGAAGATGCCGGCATAGCTCTGGCCATTGGCCCCGGTCGATCCCGCGTTCCCGGCAGGCGCCACCGGAAGCTGCGTGCTGTAGAAGTTCTTCAGCGTCGCGTTCATGCCGATATGACGTGGATCGGCCGCCTTCAATTGGGCCGCGGTGTACGGCGTGCCGCTAAACGTCAACTGGCCTTGCTGAAGAAACTCATAGGAAGGGACATCGCGCTCATAGGTGGCTGCGAATGGATAACGGAATCCTTCATAATTTCCAAAGAGATAGGTCTTGCCGCCGAACTTGTAGGGCAAAATCGGGCCGCCGGCCGCCGCGCCGAACCGGCTGAAGTGATAGCTCGGCTTCTTCGTATAACCCTTTCCGGGAAAATTGTTCTGCCACGTATTTGCCCCGATGTTGCTGTCCAGATAGTATTCGTACACCGTTCCGTGCACCTGGTCGTGTCCGCGCTTGGTCACGATCTGCGACTGCGATCCCGACGAATTGTTGAAGTCGGCGGTCTGCCCCGAGGTGGATACCTTGAACTCCTCGATCGAGTCCTGCGGCATCGGCATCACCCCCGCCGGTCCGGCCGCAATAAATCCGCCAGTCGTCGATCCCGCAAACGAAGTCGTGTAGCCCGCCTGGGTGCCGTCCATGTCGCTCGAATTGCTGCCGCCGTCCAGCTGAAACGTCGCCTGGTCCGCTGTCGTGCCCCCGACATTGCCGCCCGGCGTAACTCCCGGCTGCATGGTAAGGAAGGTCGACACGTCGCGCCCGATCGCCGGCAGCGAATCGACCAGCGCCGCATCCACGGTCTGCCCCGTCGACGCGTTCATCGTCTGCAAATCCGCGTTCGACGCCTGCACTTCGATCGTCGTCTCCGTCGTGCCGATCGCCAGCTTGAAGTTGGCCGTCGTTTGGGTGCCGACGCTTACAGGCTGGCTGGCAATCTTCGCCGCCGAAAAACCCTCGTGAACCGCCGTGATCGTGTAGGTGCCTGGGTCAACATTCACCAGCACATACTGCCCGTCGTTGTTGCTCTTCGTCGTGCGTGCGATTTTGGTCGATACGTCGGTCAGCGTGACGGTGGTGTCCGGAATCACCGCGCCTTGCTGATCGGTCACGACGCCGATGACCGTGCCGGAGCTCGTCGCTTGCCCATGGCTAAACGGCACTCCCAACGTAAGAAAGGCCAGAAGAACCCAAACCATCAGGAACAGCGAACGACGCGGCGGGAACTGGTTCATGGAGCTCCTTTTCGGTGCAACTCTGAAGATCGACGTACACTCCGCGCGCAAACCGGTTCCGGCGGACGATGGAACTTCCCGGCTGCACATCCGCAAGGCTCCATGGAACGAAGCACCTGCAAACGGGAAGCTGTGGCTGCAATGACGAAGAGTGAGCCAAATCTAACACGAGAGACTGGCCGCTACAAATCTTTTATTCACAGGAGCTTCACATCCCACCACGTCGCCCATTTCGGTACGGCAGAGGCTCAGCGTCCGGCGTAGAGCTGGAACGCGCCCCAATACACCGGCTTGCGGAAGACACCGTCCGAATGCAGCATCTCCAGTTTTGCTTGGCGCAACGCCGCGTCCGGCGCGTCACCGGCCAGCAGCCGCGTATACATCGTATCCATCAGTTTTGGGGTCGAGACGTCGCTCACCTCCCACAATGCACCGATCACCGAGTGCGCCCCCGCGCGTAAGAATGCCCACGCCAGCCCCACCACACCCTCGCCCGTGTAGTTCCGCGTCCCCGAGCTATAGCACGACGACAGCGTCACCAACTCGGCCGAAAGCGGCTGCTTCAGGATCTCGCTCGCATACAACTTGTCTGTCGCGACCGCCGCCCCCGCCCCGCCGCCGGACAGGATCACCGCCGAATCGAGCGGGTTCAACTCGCTCGCCGTGGCATGCGCGACGAAGTGGAGAAAGCGAAACCGCCCCGGCCGGCTCTCCGCATACGCCGTCGGGGAAGCCTTCCCCCGCGTTACCACAACGCGCTCCCGTTCGGCGAAGTGCCCCGCGATCCCCGCCATCTCCGCCCCCGCGTTCGGCAGCGGCGCATACTCGCCCTTCGCGTACACCGGATCGCCGATCAGCAGCATCTTCGCCTCGGGATTAGCGCCGCTCCGGCGCGGCTCGCCCCCGGCCGCCAGCAGCCGCAACGACCGCGCATTCGTCACGCTCACGTCCTCGATCCAGAAGTGCGGAGACCCGCCCCGCGCCGGGTCACCGGGAACCATCAGCGTCTCGAAGTTCAACCGGCTCAACGCGCTATCCGCTATCAGCACTACGCGCCCGCCATCCTTCGGCAACAGCCCCGCTGCCGGTGCCAAAAGCGCGTCGTATAGCGACCTCCCCGCTGAATCCTTCTGGGTCAGCAGGTCCTTAGCCCCAAGGATCGCCTCGTTGTGCCGAGCCACCAGCGGCAGAATCGCCCCGCTCCCCGGCAGCGTGTAGAACCGCTGCTCCCCGCCCGTGATCGCCCACAGATACGATCGCTCCGGCCGCAGGCAATACACCAGCACCGTCGCCCGCAGCCGTGCCGCCATAGTCCGCGGATCGCCTGCCTTCCCCGTCTTTTTGGCCTTCGCGCCCAGCCCCTCCGCCAGCGTCTCCGCCCGGCTCGTATCCAGCAGCGCCAGCGCTTCCCCTGTCCGCCCCGCCCGGATCAGGTGCTCCATGTACCCCATATACAGATCGCTGCCGTTCTCCAGAAACGGCAGCTCCAACTCAACGCTCTTCAGCGTCAACCGCTGCCGGTGAAACGTGTCGATCGCGCGTTGATACCATCGCTCGGCTAGTTGTGGTCGAGCGGTCTTATCGTACAGACCGGCTAGCATGTTTTCGGCCTCCCATCGAAAAGATGGAGCAGCCTCCGATCTGAACGTAAGGCTGCGCAATCTGTGTTCGGCATCCGCGTCGCGATTTTGCCGTACAGCAATCAAGGCCTCCAGCAACAACGGCTCAAGCTCGTCACTTCGGTCTGCTCCGACTTTCGCAAGTTGCTTCGCTTGAGATATATGGACCAAAGCGGCATTCTGATCAGTGGGCATCAGCAAATATGCAAGCGCTAGATGAGCTCTTAGTATTTTCTCTTGGTTCTTGATAAGCACAGCCAGTCGCAACGCCTTCTCGGTCTGCTGTATGGCTAAAATGGGTGCTCCGCTATGGGCCTGACACAGGCTTATATTAATCAGCAACTGTATGCGGTCAACTGTCGCTCCAATGCTTGCTGCTTCTGCTTCCGCCGCAACACCCTTAGAGATACCCTTTACATAGTCGCCAGATTCGCAATATATCCAACTAGCATTGCTTAGTGCTTTCTCCACTAGAAGCCGAGCGCCCGTTTGCTGCGCAAGACGTGCCGCCTCATCGAGGAACTGTAAGGCTTCTCGATAACGTTCCTGCTGCAATGCCACAACAGTAAGGTTCATCCACATCTGGCTTTGATGGAATGGTTTCCTTAGTTTCTCGTCGATGGCGATCGCTGACCGAAAGAGCGGTACAGCATCGTTGAGCCGGCCTCGGCCGAGTTGGACGCTTCCTCTTACGCCAAGTAACTCGCTTACCAGCTCATTCTGTGGGTGCAGCCGCTCTGCGGCGGCAATGGCCTTTTCGGAACGTTGTAGACGTCCTAATTTCATCTCTGCTTCCGCAATAAGCAGGTAATGAAGAACACGAAGATCGCAAGTCGTTTCGGAAGGAATTGTCAGTTTGAGTAAGGATTCTGCGTCTACCGTCCTGCCTTCATAGAGGTAAACTTTGGCCAATTGTAGTTTCAGACGCGATCGTGTGCATGCGTCGAAGGAAGGGAGTTTTTTCCAGGCCGCCTCGATCGTGCTTTGCGCCTTATCGAGATTCCCACTTACAAAATAAGTTTCACTCTGCACTAGCAGTTGATTGGTATCTGAGTGCAAAATGTCGTCACAAGGGTTTTTACAGAATGCCAAGTTGCTCATGCTCGCTGTTAGTACAGCGCAGGCAGCTAGGGACATGGGAACCCGTTCCCACGGGCCCCACCGAAGCACAAATTTCCGTCCGCTGCGCATCCCATCTCGATCCGCAGCATATTCAGGTGAAACGACCCCGGCGTCACTACCAGCTCCCCCAAAAACACGTTCCCAAACCCGGGCACATGCACGATATGCCCAAAAGTATTGTGCGGATCGGTCCCTTGTATCTCTTCGACGAGCGAGCATACGATGTATCCCTTCTTCGCGCGCTCTTCCTTCGACAGCATCCACCGGAACCGCGCCTTCATCCACTCCGGCGCGCCGGGAGCGTGCACAATGCGCTCGGCCTGCGCGACCGCCTTGGCCACAAACGTCTCCACCTCCGGCCAAGGGCGATCGGGAAACTCGATGTGACCGGGCTCCGCCTCATGCCCCGCCGCCGTCGCTAGTCTTCGTTGCGCCGCCGCCGTCCGGCTCTCCTTCGCCGTCAGGAGACCCAGATCGAGCGTGGCGGTCACCGCGTGGCCCCCAATCCGCAGGTATTGGAACTGCGATCCCACGAACGACACCGCCGGGTAGTACCCCTCGCGCGGATGCTCCGTCGCCAGCCGCGAAACCAGCCGGTCGCAGCTCACCACCTCCATCACGTTCACTTTCTCGACCACGGCGGTCACCAGCGTCGTCCAGTTGCCGTCCTCGCCGCGGTGCGTCCCATGCACTTTGGAGTAGACCGCGCCGCAGTCCACCAGCCCTTCGAGCTTGTACTCCTCGACCCGCGCGTGCATATGGCCGCCCGCCTGGCTCAGCGAAACCGACCCGTCGCCCCGCAGATGGTGCTCCATCGGGTGCGTGATATGCCCGCCCACCGGACTCGCGTCCGCGTGGTAATACATCACTCGTTTGGTGCTCGCGCGCATAGCCGCTCCTGCTCAAAAAGATTTTACGGGGGCCCGGAAACTACTTGGTCAATTTCAGCCGATACGTGTATCTGGCGAGAGGCACCAGCTTATCACCGGATTGTGTCGCCGCGGTGACAGATGAGGCATTCTCCACCCGCAGCTCCTGCACACCCTCTCGCGCCGCGTGCGCCGGCACCTGAATGCTCACCGCGTCCTTCACCTGAGCCGCTGGAACGTCGACGTGCCACAACGCCGCGCCGTCCTCCGCATACAACGTGCAGCGGTAGGTCGTCGCTCCCGGCGACGGCGGAATGTCCACCGATAGCGCATAGCTCCCGTTGCGCGACGCGGTAATCTCCGGCACGGTATCTCCACGCGCCCCTGCGTTTGCCAGCACCAGCGGCTGCACCAGCGTGGGCTGATCGTTCCGCGCCAACTCCGCCCGCATCTCCGGCAACACCACCGCCGACTGGTAAGCGATCACCGCTAGGCAGGCCGCCAGTGCGGGGGCCAGCAGCGCCGGCTGCCAGAGCCACGCAAACCAGCTCGGCTTACGCTCCTTTACCTCCGCCTGTACGGGAAACGTCACCGGCGAAGCCTCCAGCTCCGCCCGCGCCGCCTCGACGAACAGAACGCCGTCCTTCAACTCGGCCGTACACTCCGCGCAGTCGAAGAGGTGATCCTCGAATCGCTCGCGCGCACTTCCCGTCAGCTCACCGAGCAGATATCGCTCGACGCTATGCTGCTCGACGGCGTCGGTATGGGTCTGTCTGGCGGTCATGGCACAATCCTCACAACTCGATGGTGCCCAAGGCGTTTATTTCGTTTCAACGAACCCCCGCATGTTCGGCATAGGCTTTCCTGAAAGAGTTCTTGGCCCGATGGAGCAGCACCCGTATGTACTCCCGTGAGACGCCCATCTCACGGCAAACGTCATCCTTGTCCCTTTCGTCGAGAAAGATGGCCTTCAGTACGCCTCTGTCCTTCGCCGACAGCATTCCCAGCACCTCGCGAACATTCGCCCGCGTCTCCCCTGTCATCATGCCGTCGAGCGCACCCGGCGCACGCTCCGTCAGCATCGCGGCCGTTTCTTCCGCCAGCGGGTCCGCCCGTCCGTCCGTCCGGTACTGCTCGAACAGCACGTTGTTGCAGATTGAGTTCACCAGCGATCCCAGCCGCTCGGCATGCCGAATCCCGCCCTCGCTCCGCAGCAGCACCAGCGTCCGCGCGAAGGTCTCCTGCTTCACATCCTCGATCGCCTGCGGAGAGCGCAGCCGCGAACGCAGCTTCAGCGTAATCAACTCGCTGAAGTAGCGGACGAAGTGTTCTTCCGTAGCTGCGTCGCCGCCCTGCAACCGCTCGACGTACGAGGCGTCGAAGGTGTCGAAGTTCACCGCCTGGTCTCCTTTCACGTTAGGGAGGAGTGTACACCGGTAAGGTTGCGTTTTCAGCCCGAAAACACCCTGAAGTTACCGCGGTGCGGGCACCGGTGGGGCCTTCATCAGCGTAACGAACAGTTTGTAGAAGCGCGCGAGGTCCAGATCCGTCTGCACATGAACCAGTTGTAAGTCGACGAGAGGTTTCGAGTTCGCGGTCCACGTTAGCGTATCGCCATACCCCGGCCCGTGGCTGAGGTCCACATCCACGTAGAGCATCGTTTCTTTGGTGATGATCTTTGGGTCCAGCCACGCGCACGCCGCCAGCTCATCCCACAGATAGTAGAACTCGTGCGTATACTTCGCCAGATACTGCGCCCCCGGTTCTTTTGACTTCGCAATCTCCGCCAGCATGGCCTTCGTAAACTGCGTCTTAATCGATATATCCACAGTCGTTAGATCGATCCGCGGCCACCGCTCCCGCAGCACGATCCGCGCCGCCTCCGGATCGAACCAGAAGTTGAACTCGTGCCGTGGCGTCGTCGCAAACTCCGGATCGGTAGTCTGCGGATTCAGGCTTCCGCCCATGATGACGATCCCCTTCGTCAGCGCGGCGAACTCCGGATCGATCGTTACCGCCAGCGCGATGTTCGTCAAAGGCCCCGCCGCGTAGATCGTCACCTCATGCGGATGCGCATGCACCTCTCGGATCAGAAAGTGCGCCGCATCCTCCGGGAGCGGCTTGGTCGAGGGCTGCCCCTCCACTAGCGGCGGCACCACAAAAGGCCCGTGGTACGCCTGCGCGCTGGTCCCGTCCTTCACATCGCCCCATGCCCCGTACCAGGGAAACGTCCCATACAACTTGCCTTCGAGCTTCGCCTCCGCCTCCGTTCGCACCAGCGGATACACCGCCCCCGGCACCACCGGCACATCCGTCCGCCGAATCAGCTCCAGCATCCGCAACGTGTGCGCCACCACCTCCGGCTCCCACGCATTACCGCTCACCATCGTGATGCCCAGCACCTCGACCTCCGGAGACTGCAGCAGCGCCATCATGGCCATCTGGTTCGACCCCGCCGGTCCTGATCCGTCCTGATCGATCAGCACCATCCGCCTGGATTGACCGGGCGCGGAAAGGGCGCACAGCAGCAAAACAGAAGCGAGAGCGGAAGCGAGCTTCATCGTACCAAGAGCCTATCAGCACTCCCATTCTGTGTAGACTCGAAGCGTGTCTCCCCTTTGGGCTCAGAACGCGTTCGGCGCGCATCCCGTGCTGCTCCTCGCCGTCGTCGGGCTTGTTCTCGGTATGCGCCATTCCACCGATCCCGACCACGTGGTCGCCGTCTCGACCATCGTCTCGCGCCAGCGCGGTCTCCGTAATGCCGCTCTTGTCGGCGCACTTTGGGGGCTGGGCCATACGCTTACCATCTTCGCGGTAGGCACGCTCATCATCCTCTTCGGCGTCGTCATTCCGCCGCGCCTCGGCCTCTCGATGGAGTTCGCCGTCGCCTTGATGCTCATCCTGCTTGGCGTCCTCAATCTCACCGGCGTCATGCAGCGCTTTACCCAACGCTTCTTTCCCCACACGCACATCGCCGAAGACAACCCTGAAGGTCCGCGGACCCTCAACCGCTTCCACGCGTTCCGCCCGCTCGTCATCGGCCTCGTTCACGGCCTGGCCGGCTCGGCCGCCGTCGCGCTGCTCGTCCTTTCGACCATCCGCAGCCCGGTTTGGGCCTCGCTCTATCTCCTCATCTTCGGCGCGGGCACCATGCTGGGCATGATCCTGATGACCGTCGCCATGGCCCTCCCCCTTGCCTTCGCCGGAGACAAATTCTCCCGCCTCAGCCACATCCTCGCGATCGCCTCCGGCTTCGTCAGCGTGGCCTTCGGCACCTTCCTCGTCTACCAACTGGGCTATGTCGGCGGCCTCTTCTCAAGCCATCCCCGCTGGACCCCGCAATAACTAAGTAGAACCGGCCATCTCCCGCCCCTTCGCCTCCCGCCCAAACCACGCCACGCCCGCCACCAACAGTGCCACCACCAGCACTGTCACCGACAGCACCACCCTAAAGCTTCCGCCGAACCGCCCCGCCGCCAGCTTCGCCTGCAACACCCCGTTCCGCGACGACAAGAGATTGCCTAGCTGATACGCCAGCCCCGGGAACGTCCCCCGCACCGGCCCTGGCGATAGCTCATTCAAGTGCGCCGGCACCACGCCCCACGCCCCCTGCACCATGAACTGCATCAGAAACGCCCCCACCGCGATCATCTCCACCGTATGCGACCACGCCCACAGCGGAATCATCGGGATCGCCAGCAGCGACGCGATCACAATTGCCTTCCGCCGCCCCAGCCGCTCCGACCAAGCCCCAAAACAGATCCCGCCCAGCAGCGCCCCTACGCTCCCCACGCTCGTGACCAGCCCCGTAGCCCGCGGCCCAAAACCCTGGTTCTTCTCCAAAAATGTCGGATACAAATCCTGCGTTCCATGGCTGAACGCTGTAAACGCCGTCATCAGCACCACCAGAAATAAGAATGTAGGCGCATAACTCTTCAAATTCGCCATCGTCGAAGGCCGTTTGACCTTCACCGATGCGACCCGCCGGGTCTCCAGCCACGCCGGAGACTCCTCCACCTTCGACCGGATATAGATCACCAGAAACGCCGGGATAGCTCCCAAAATGAACATTCCCCGCCATCCCACATACGGGAACACCAGTGCGTACACCAGCCCCGCAATCAGGTTCCCCACCACATACCCCTCCTGCAACAGCCCCGAGAAGAACCCCCGCCCTTCAGCCGGAAGCGTCTCAAACGCCAGCGCCGCGCCCACACCCCATTCCCCGCCCATAGCGACGCCGAACAGCGCCCGGCAGACCAGAAGCATCCGCAGCGAGGGCGCGAACGCCGACGCTAGCTCAAACACCGAATAGCAAAGGATATTCACCATCAGCGTAGGCCGGCGCCCGTACTTGTCCGCCATCCGGCCGAACAGAAACGCCCCCACCGGCCGCATCGCCAGCGTCCAAAACAGAGCCTCCGCCACCTGCGGCACCCCGGCGTGAAAGTCTTTCGCGATCGCGCTCACGCAGAACACCAGAATGAAGAAGTCGAACGCGTCCAGTGTCCAGCCCAGGAAGCACGCAATGAACGCATTCCGCTGCGGCGCGGTCAGCCGCCGTACCTGCTCCTGAAAACCCATGCTTCCCCCCGGTTTGTCTACCCTACACTAGCTTTTGTCCACATAGAGGCAACCGTTCCATAATGGGAAGCATCCTGTGCAGAACGCAAGCCCGCTCTTCCTTGTCTGTTGCCGGGAGAGTGCAGTAGGCTAGGTCCACCGGTCCACAAGAACGGGTTTGGACGATTCGTCGCCTTCTGCACTCCTTCCTCCCATCTGCCGTCGCTCGTGTCTGCCGCATCCCGAACAGCCAAGCCTCTGGAGATCCTCATGGTATGGAAGACCGCTTGTAAGCTCGTCCCCGCCGCAGCCGCCTTGCTGGCCCTGCATCCTCTCACAGCTCAAAGCCCCACCACCCCGCGCTCCCTCGTCACCGAGCGCATCGATTCATCCCGGCTCGTCACCCTTAGCGGCAACGTCCGCTCCGCCGCCCTGAACCCCGCCAACGACCTCGGCCCTGTCTCGGCCAGCCTCCCGCTCGACCATATGCTCCTTCAGCTCAAACGTTCCCCTGAGAAGGAAGCCGAGCTTGCCGCCTTCATCGACCAGCTCCACACCAAAGGCTCTCCCAGCTTCCATCAGTGGCTCACCCCACAGCAGCTTCGCGATCAATACGGCCCTACCGACGCGGACCTTGCCGCTGTCACCACCTGGCTCTCCTCCAGCGGCTTCACCGTCAACAACGTGTCCGCCAACGGCATGGTCATCGACTTCTCCGGCACCGCCGCCCAGGTCCGCACCGGCCTCCACACCTCCATCGATCGCCTCGACGTCAACGGCGTCGAGCACATCGCCAATATGCAGGACCCGCAGATCCCCGCCGCGCTCGCCGGCATCGTCAAAGGCGTTGTTTCGCTCCACGATTTCCGCCCGCATATGCTTCATAAGTCCGTCGCCGCCACCCACATCGATAAGAACGGCGCAACCTTCCTTCCCGGTGCGACACCGGAGTATACCTACACCTCCGGCAACAGCACCTACCAGGCCGTCGTTCCCGGCGACCTCGCAACCATCTACAACCTGAACCCGCTCTTCTCCGCCGGCATCTCCGGTCAGGGCCAAACCATCGTCGTCATCGAAGACACCAACGTCTATAACCCCGCCGATTGGTCTACCTTCCGCAGCGCGTTCGGGCTCTCCGGCTACACCGCGGGGAGCTTCACCCAGGTCCACCCAGGCTCCGGCTGTACCAACCCCGGCGTCAACGGCGCTGACGGCGAAGCCATCCTCGATGCCGAGTGGGCCTCCGCCGCCGCGCCCTCCGCCACCATTGAGCTCGCCTCCTGCGCCGACACCCGCACCACCTTCGGCGGCCTCATCGCGCTCAACAACATTGTCAACTCCTCCAATCCGCCCAAGATCGTCTCCATCTCCTACGGCGAATGCGAGGCCGAAAACGGGGCTGCCGCCAACGCCGCCTACAACTCTGCCTACCAAGCGGCCACCGCCGCAGGCATCTCCGTCTTCGTCTCCTCGGGCGACGAGGGCGCAGCCTCTTGCGACGCCAACCAGACGAAAGCCACACACGGCATCAACGTTAGCGGATTCGCCTCCACACCTTACAACGTCGCGGTTGGCGGCACCGACTTCGGCGACAGCTACGCCCGCACCAACTCGACCTACTGGAACGCCACCAACACCGCCACTTATGCCTCGGCCAAATCCTACATCCCCGAGATCCCCTGGAACGACTCCTGCGCTAGCTCGCTCCTCTCCACCTACTACGGCTACAGCGCCCCATACGGCTCCTCTGGCTTCTGCAACTCCACCACCGGTAAGAAGTACTTCCTCACCACCGGCAGCGGCAGCGGCGGCCCAAGCTCATGCGCCACCGGCGCGGCCTCCATCACCGGCGTCACCAGCGGCTCCTGCAAAGGCTACGCCAAACCAAGCTACCAGGCGCTTCTCGGCGTCCCGGCCGACGGCGTCCGCGACATCCCCGACGTCTCCCTCTTCGCCGCCAACGGCGTCTGGGGGCACTACTTCGTCTATTGCTACACCGACACCAACAATGGCGGAACTTCGTGCTCCGGCGCGCCTAGCACTTGGTCCGGAGCGGGCGGCACCTCCTTCTCCGCGCCCATCCTCGCGGCGGTCCAGGCGCTCGTAAACCAGAAGAAGGGCGCTGCTCAAGGCAATCCCAATTACCGGTACTATCAGCTCGCGGCTACGGAGTACGGCTCCACCGGCGCGGCCAACTGCAACTCCACGAACGGCAACGGCGTCGCGTCCAGCTGCATCTTCCGCGACATCACCCAGGGCGACATGGACGTCAACTGCACCGGCACCCACAACTGCTACATCCCCTCCGGCACCAACGGCGTTCTCTCCACCTCGAACGCCGCCTACAAAAAAGCCTATGGAACCAACACCGGCTGGGACTTCGCCACCGGCATCGGCTCCATCAATGCCGCCAACCTCGTCAATAATTGGTAGCTAACAACCATTCGGAGGCCTTACCTCACGGCGGCCTATTGTCGTGAGGTAAGGCCTCCTGGACACCACCCTACCGCTCATCATCAAGGCGTTGTAAACAGGGCGGTAATGTCCCGGCTACCGCGCAAAACACGCAGGATCGACACACTGTCCACGCCAACGCGGTAGAAGACGATGTACTCCCCTACAGGAAAGCTGCGTATGCTAGGCCGGAGTTCTTGGTCGCGCCTCCGCCCAATATAAGGGTTTTCGGCAAGCAGGTAGAACCGCGCCGTGATCGCATCCACAAGACGGTCTGCGACCTCCAGGCTACCGCTCGCGCGGGCAACGTAGCTCCAGATTCCATCGAGGTCTACCTCGGCTTCTGGAGAGACGGAATGCATCACGTTCGTGACGCCGTTGCCTGTTCAAGCGCCAGCCGAAGCCGTCCACGTCGTTTTACACCCTCCGCCAAGTCCAACATGGAATCGCGGGTGATCTCGCGACCGGAAGCATCCGCGAGTGACGTTTCGGCTGCGTCAATCAGGTCCAACAGCTCAGCCCGCGTCCGCTCCCGCTCCTCCCACAAGCTCAAAGCTTCCCGCACGGCCTGTTCAGCGTGATGCAGCCTTCCCGCTTGGATTGCCTGCTCCACAAACGCCTGCTGGTCCAAAGTAAGTCGAACGTCCATCTCACAATTCTAAACCGGCCACTTCCAATTCCGTATCTCCGCCCGATCTTGTCCTTCCGCGTGGGCATACGCGATGCTTTCGGTGATCTGATCCTTCAGCCACTCCCGCGTATGCGCCGCTGTCACCTCCAATCCCGGCACCCTGTCGATCACATCGATCGCCTGGTTGTACCGGTCCACCTGGTTCAAGATCGCTAGCTCCAGCGGCGTATTGATGTTGCCCTTCTCCTTATATCCCCGCACATGGAAGTTCCCATGGTTCGCGCGCTTGTAAGTCAACTTATGAATCAGCGAAGGATAGGCGTGGAAGTTGAAGATCACCGGCTTCGTCGTTGTAAATAAGCCGTCGAACTCCTTCTCCGTTAACCCATGCGGATGCTCGCTCGCCGGCATCAATCGGAATAAATCTACCACGTTGATAAACCGTATCTTCAACTCCGGACACCGCTCCCGTAGGATCGCCACCGCCGCCAGCGACTCAGAAGTAGGAATATCCCCCGCGCACGCCATCACCACATCCGGCTCTATCCCCTGATCGTTTGACGCAAAATCCCAAATCCCAATGCCCTTGGTGCAGTGCTTCACCGCCTCATCCATGTTGAGGTACTGTAGGTGCGCCGCCTTGTCCGCGACAATCACATTCACATAATTCTCGCTCCGCAGACAATGGTCCCCTACGCTTAGCAAACAATTCGCATCCGGCGGTAAATATATTCGAGTAATCTCCGGGCTCTTATTCGTCACCACATCCAAAAATCCCGGGTCCTGGTGCGTAAATCCGTTGTGGTCCTGCCGCCACACCAGAGAACTGATGAGTAAGTTGATCGAAGAGATCGGTGCCCGCCACCTTTGCTCCAGCTTCGATTTTTCCAGCCATTTCGCGTGCTGGTTGAACATCGAGTCGATAATATGCACAAACGCCTCATAGCTAGAGAAAAAGCCATGCCGCCCCGTCAGTACATACCCCTCGAACCAGCCTTCGAGCGTATGCTCCGACAGCATCTCCATCACTCGCCCATCGACCGCGATCTCGGTTCCGTCCGCGTCCTTCGGCAGGATCTGCTCCATCCAGGTCTTTTTGCTCGCCTTATAAATCTCCTGCAATTTATTCGACGCCGTCTCATCCGGCCCAAACACCCGGAAGCTAGTCATATTTTTACGCATGACGTCCCGCAGCAAATGCGCCAACACATCCGTCGACGACACCTCAATCTGTCCCGGCTTCTCCACCTTTACCGCGTAATCCCGAAAGTCCGGCATCTCCAGCGGCTTCCGCAGCAGGCCGCCATTCGCATGGGGATTTCCAGAAATTCGCCGCGTCCCTTCAGGAGCCGTAGCCTTCAACTCCGCACGCAGCGTCCCCCGCTCGTCAAACAGCTCCTCCGGCCTGTAGCTCTTCAGCCAGCTCTCCACCTGCGCCAACTGCTCCGGCTTCGTCTTCGGCTCCAGGATCGGTATCTGGTGCGCCCGCCAGAACCCCTCGACGATATGCCCGTCCACCTCCTTCGGCCCCGTCCATCCCTTCGGGCTGCGCAGCACCACCATCGGCCACCGCGGCCGCGTCGTGTCGCCCGTCTCCCGCGCATGCTTCTGGATCGCTCTGATCTCCAGCACGCACCTCTCCAGCGTCGCCGCCATCAGCTGATGCATCGCCGCCGGGTCGTCACCCTCCACAAAGTGCGCCTTCCATCCATACCCCGTAAGCAGCGCCTCCAGCTCCTCATGCGGAATCCTCGCCAGAATCGTTGGGTTCGCGATCTTATACCCATTCAGGTGCAGCACCGGCAGCACCGCCCCGTCGCGAATCGGGTTCAGAAACTTGTTCGCGTGCCAGCTCGTCGCCAACGGCCCCGTCTCAGCCTCGCCGTCGCCCACCACCACCGTCACAATCAGGTCCGGATTGTCGAATGCCGCCCCAAAGCCATGCGACAGGCTATATCCCAGCTCGCCGCCCTCGTGGATCGACCCCGGCGTCTCCGGCGTGCAATGACTCCCGATCCCGCCCGGAAACGAGAACTGCTTAAAGAACTTCAGCATTCCCTCTTCATCCTGGCTCTTGTCCGGGTAAACCTCCGAATACACACCTTCCAGATAACTATTCGATAGCGTAGCTGGTGCTCCATGCCCCGGCCCCGAGACGTAAATCATGTCCAGGTCGTACTTTTTGATCAGCCGGTTTAGATGCACCCACGTAAACGTCTGCCCAGGGTCCGACCCCCAGTGCCCTAGCAGCCGGTTCTTGATGTGCTCGGCCTTCAGCGGCTCACGCAGCAGCGGATTCGCCCGCAGATACAGCATTCCCGCGCACAGGTAGTTGCAGGCCCGCCAGTATGCGTCGATCTTCCACAGCTCCTCTTTAGCCAACGCCTGTACCTTAGTGGTCTGGTCGTTCACCACGGAATCCGCCACGCTCATGAAATCTCCTTTATAGCTACACCGCCATACACGCCACATGCCGCGCGATGGTCAAATCTTCTTCCGCCGGAACCACATAAACCGCTGTGCCGGAACGATCCGCGCTTACCTTGCGTAGTCCACTCGTCTTCTCTTTATTTCTCTCTTCTTCGAGTTCGATGCCCAAACCATCCAACCCGCTTAAGATCTCGCTTCGCGAAGCCACATCGTGCTCCCCGATGCCTCCGGCAAATACCACTGCATCCAGCCCTCCCAACAGAGCAAAGTAACTTCCAATCGCCTTCCGCACACTCCGCGTAAACACCTTTAATGCCAGCCCCGCGCACGCCTCCCCCGCCTCCGCCGCCTTGCGCACCTCCCGCATATCCCCCGCCCCGGCCAAGCCCTTCAGCCCCGCATCGTGGTTCAGCATCTTCTCCACAGCATCCGCCGAGCTCTGCCGCACCAGCCACAACATCAACCCAGGATCGAGATCCCCCGGCCGCGTCGACATCACCACCCCGCCCGTAGGCGTCAGCCCCATCGACGTATCCACCGACTTCCCATCCACCAGCGCCGTCACGCTGCACCCGCCCCCCAGATGCGCGATCGCCATCCGCTTCGGAAATGGAAACGGCACCCCCGCCGCCCGCAACTGATACACGATCGATTCGCACGAAAGCCCATGAAATCCATACCGCCGGACACCCTGCGCCGCGTGTTCCTCCGGGATCGGATATCGCGTCGCCTCCTCCGGCATCGTCTGGTGAAAGATCGTATCGAAGCACGCAAAGTGCCCCACCTCGGGGAATCGCCGTCGCATCTCCTCAATAATCGTCACCGCCGTCGGATCGTGCAGTGGCGCAAACGCCCCCGCCTCCTTTAACTGCTCCATCACCTTGTCCGTGATCCGCACATGCTCCCGCAGCTTCGCCCCAGGATGCACCACCCGGTGCCCGATCGCCTCCACCTTTGGCATCCTCGGCCCCGTCACCAGCTCTTCGACGACCGCCACCGCATCGGTGATCGACTTCATCTCGCGCCGGCCCCCGCTTCCCGCCAGATCGTTCCCCTCGACATCCGCGAACTTGACCTTCGCGGCACCGCCGATCCCACTTACTTCACCTTCAAACAGCGACCGCGGTCCGCCGTTCTCCGCGTCGAAGAATGAAAACTTGATCGAAGACGATCCGCTGTTGATCACCAGTATCTGCATCGAGCCCCCTCTGTCACCGATCCGACAGATGTGATTCCCAGACTATACGCCGCCTTTCGTGAATACCCGGTAACTTCAGGCGTTCGCCGCCTCCAACGCGGGAGCCGCCGGCCCTGGCACATGCACTAGCCGGATCACCGCCTGCGACAACCGGTTCCGCATCTCCAACCGGTCCGCCGCCCGCGTCACATACCGGATCACCACATCCACACCAGCCGCCGCTGGGCGCATCTCCACCGTCGGCTTTGCGCTGAACTGGCTCAGCCCATGCTGCTGCGTCGCTCGCTGCCACTCGCTCTCCGCCTCGGCCGTATCGTTCACCGTCTCTCCCGCCAGTGCGTCCTGCATCCGCTCCACCAGCGCAAATACATCGTCCTTCGCCGGGAGGTTCACCGTGATCTCGTCCCACATCCACTGCCCGTCGGTCGAGAAGTTGAAGTACTGCCCCGACATCGCAAACTTGTTCACAAAGCTGATCCGACGCCCCGTGGGATGCCCCTTGTCCGTCCAATTACCGGTCTCAAGCAGCGTCGTCCGGAACAACCCGATCTCCACCACCTCGCCGCCCACCCCCGCGATCTCCACCCAGTCTCCCACCCGTATCCCGTTCCGCGCCATCAGCACGAACCATCCAAAGAAGGCCAGAATGTGGTCCTGAAACACCACCGTCAGCCCCGCCGTCGCCAACCCGAGGATCGTCGGCACCTGGCTCGGCGCGCCAAACACCACCAGCAACACCAGCAATAGCGCCACCGCCTCGATCGCCAGCTGCACCACCGTCTTCATCGTCTGCAAGCTGCGCAACTCCGGCATCGTCCGGCCCGTCATCCGGCGCTCCATCAGCCGTCGCGCGCCCAGAATCGTGCTCGTCGCGCACAACACGATCAGCGCAATCCACGCCAGCGAGTTCAGCAACAAGTGCTCGATGATCCGGTGCTGCAGCCGCAACTGAGCCAGCCACTTCTCATAGTTCGCCGCCAGCTCCTTCTGCCCCTCGATCCGGTCGTCCAGAATCCCCAGAATGTTGCGCTGCGCCTCCAGCCGCCGCATCCCCGCCAGCCGCGACCCGCCCCCGCTACCAGCCCCACTCGGCTGCTCCGTCGACGCCGACGCCTTCTCCTGCAACGTCCCCCGCTCCGCGCTCAACGACGTCACATCACCATCCGCCTCGCTCTTCGCCTGCTCCAGCAGACCTTTCCGGCTCCTCTGGTCGAACCACGCTTTCATCCGCCCGGCCAGCGTCCCATATCGCTGCGACGAGATCACCGCCACCTGTCCCGGCGCCGTATGGTCGTCGTACTTCTTCATGCCAGCCTCGTGGGTGGTCAGCTCCTCCTGGATCTTTCCCCGCTTGTCTCCGCTCACCACTGCCAGATTGTTCTGGGCGTCCGTCAACTCGTCCGTATCCAGCGCCAACTGCGTCTTCGCCACATCCAGATCGTCGCTCTGCGCACTATTTTGCGCCACATTCGACCCCGCCTTCACGCTTGCCGTCAGCGTGTCCACCGCCGTCTGGTCCGCCTTCACCGTAGCCTGGAGCGCGGTCACCTTGGATTGCGCTTCAAGCGCCTTCCCCGTCAACGACCGGCTCTCGGCCGTCGCCTGCCGCAACGCCATCGCAAACGCCTGATCCACCTCATGGTCCGCGATTCGGAACGCCTCCTGCGCATACCCCTGCTCCTCCGCCGACACCGCTAGCGGCAACAGCGCCTCCGCCGTCTGCAGCGGCTGCTGGTCCACAAGCCCTTCGCCCGCGCCGCCACGCCCGTCCCGCAGAAACTGCAGGTTCCCCATCGCCCCGCGCGTCGCCAAACTCCCCGCCACGCACAACGCCAGCATCAAACCCGGCACCACCAACCACAAGTTCCGTTTCGCCGCCATCCTCACCCCGTTCGCTTCATTCAGCATAGCCGTGCGGTCATTCCGCCCCCGCCGCGCGTCTACCTGTAAGACGTACCCCACCGATACTCAGGCCCAGGAAGGAACTCCCCGTATGCTCTTCGCCCGCACGCCGCGCCTGTCCCTGGCCGTCCTGCTCGCCCTCTGCGCCGCCTTCGCCCAAGCCGCCGTCTCCTATCCCGCCGCCATCGACCAGGGCTACGTCGCCCTCTACAATCTCGATTTCCCCGCCGCCCACACCGCCTTCGAGGGCTACATCAAGACCCACCCCGAAGATCCCCTCCCCGTCGTCTCCGATGCCGCCGCCTTCCTCTTCGGTGAGTTCGATCGCCTCCACGTCATCGACGTCGAGCTCTTCGCCGACCAATCCCGCTTCGACCACCGCGCCAAACTCACCCCTGACCCCGCCGTCCGCCAGTCCTTCGACGCCCGCACCGCCCAAGGCACCCTCCTCGCCGACGCCGCCCTCACTCGCAACCCCAACGACCCGAACGCCCTCTACAGCAAGACCCTTATCGCCGGGATGCGCGCCGACTACGCCCTCCTCATCGAGAAACGCGACATCGCTGCCCTCAACCTCTCGAAAGAAGCCAGCGTCTTCTCCAAACGCGCGCTCGCCGCCGAGCCCACCCTCTACGACGCCTACCTCGCCTCCGGTGTTGAAAACTACATGCTCTCGCTCAAACCCGCCCCGCTCCGCTTCTTCATCGGCCTCACCGGTGCCGGCACCAACAAGGACGAAGGCATCCGCCTCCTCCGCGTCACCGCTGCCAAGGGTCACTACCTCGCCCCCTTCGCCCGCATGATGCTCGCCGTCGCCGACCTCCGAGACCACAAACCGCAAGAGGCCCGCGCACGCCTCATCGCCCTCTCCAAAGAGTTCCCCCGCAACACCCTCTACCAACGCGAAATCGCCCGCATCCCTCAATAACACACGCGAGATTGGGTGCCCCATATCTTGCTTCTGAGACGTGGGTTCCTACCCTCCCCGTATGATGAGTACGTAATCCGCACTGCACACAAGGACCCGCTCACCGCATGAACATCGCCTCCGTCGGCACCGCCTTCCCCGCCTACCGCTACGCCCAATCCGAGATCGCCGAAGCCCTCAAAGAGCGCTGGGGCGCGAGACTCGAAGAACCCCGCCTTCTCGGCCGCCTCTTTGCCAACTGCGGCGTCGACTTCCGCTACCTCGTCTTTCCCCTCGACCACTACCCCACGCTCGTCGGCTTCAAACAAACCAACGACGCCTGGATCACCGCAGCCGTCGAGCTCGCCCAGACCTGCATCACGCGCGCCCTCGACCAGATCGGCCTCACCCCCGCCGACATATCCGCCATCTTCTCCGCTTCCGTCACCGGCATCGCCAGCCCCACCCTCGAAGCCCGCCTCATCAACCTCATGCCTTTCCCGCCGACCGTCAAGCGCACCCCCATATTCGGCCTTGGCTGCGTCGCCGGAGCGGCAGGCATCTCCCGCGCCACCGACTACCTCCGCGCCTTCCCCGATCAGTATGTCCTTCTCCTCTCCGTCGAACTCTGCTCCCTCACCTGGCAGGACGACGACCAATCCATCGCCAACCTCATCTCCTGCGGCCTCTTCGGAGACGGTGCCGCCGCCGTCATCCTCGCCGGCAGCGAAACACCCCTTGCCAAAAAATCCACCGGCCCCAAAGTTCTCGGCACCCGCTCCACCTTCTACCGCCATACGGAGCACGTCATGGGCTGGGACATCGGCGACACCGGCTTCACCATCGTCCTCTCTCCCGAGGTGCCTAAAGTCGTCACCGCTAACCTCCGCGGCGATGTCGAAGCCTTCCTTGCCGATAACAAACTCACCCAGAGCGACATCGCGAGCTACATCTTCCACTCCGGCGGCCCCAAGGTCCTCGAAGCCATGGAGCAGACCCTCAACCTCCCAGCCAACGCTCTCGCCCCCTCGTGGAAGAGCCTTCGCGAGGTTGGCAATCTCTCCGCCGCTTCCGTTCTCTGCGTTTTGGGGGACTACTTGAAAGACACACCCGGAATCCCTGGCAGCTATAGCATCCTCGCCGCCATGGGACCCGGGTTCTGCTCCGAGCTTGTTCTCCTGCAATGGTAAGAGGACAAACACCTACGGCTGGCCCATGCCTCCGCCCGCACCATAGATGTTTCCTGTCGTATAGCTTCCATCTTGCGAAGCGAGCTGCACATAGATGCCCGCCAGTTCCACCGGCTCACCTGGCCGTCCAAGCGGGTAGTTGCTTCCAAATGTGGTGTACTTCTCCGGCGGCGCGCCTCCGCTGATCTGGAGCGGCGTCCAGATCGGTCCCGGCGCAACCCCGTTCACCCGTATTCCCTTTGAAGCAAGCTGCTTCGCCAGGGACTTGACGAAGTTCATCGTTGCCGCCTTGGTTTGCGCATAATCGTAGAGGTCGGCCGATGGATCGTACGCCTGCTCTGACGTGGTGGCGATGATGGTCGCTCCGGGCGGCAGGTGTGGCACCGCCGCCTTGATGATCCAAAAAGGCGCAGATGTTCGTCTTCATCGTCCAGTCGAACAGGTCCGTGGTGAGGTCGAGAATACTGGCTACGGAGTGTTGCCGCCCCGCGTTCGATACCAGAAGGTCAAGCCCGCCTAGCGCGTTGACCGCTGTAGAGACCAGCGAAGTGCAGAAACCTTCATCCCGAAGATCGCCTGGGATGGCGACAGCCTTTCGCCCGGCAGCCCGTATCAGATCGATCACCTGCACGGCGTCGGGCTCTTCCGCCGGAAGGTAGTTGATGGCCACGTCTGCGCCTTCACGCGCAAAGGCGATCGCCGCCGCGCGTCCCATACCGGAGTCGCCGCCGGTCACCAATGCCTTGCGTCCCTTCAAGCGTCCCGAGCCTTTGTAGCTCGTTTCGCCATGATCGGGGACCGGGTTCATCTTGCTCGCCAGCCCAGGCCAGGGCTGCGGCTGAACGGCGAAGGGCGGCTGAGGATATTTGGTAAGCGGGTTTTCCAGTTTCGCGTTTCCGCGCTCCGCTGGTAGAACCTGCGAAAAGGCGGGAGTGGATGCGGCAGCCGCCACAGTCGCGATGCCCGCGCCCAAGCCGCCAACAAGCTGGCGCCGGGAAATCAATTTGTCGTCCTGTTCGCTCATGAGTGAGGAACCTCCTGACCGCCTTGGAAGCCGACGGGCGGAACTGGGTTGTGCGAGCGGTGCGGATACAATCTCCGGGTGTTCGCTCCGCCCGCTTATGCACGCTTGGTTACAAACAAGATAAAGTGAAGAGCATGGACGAGATCGCCGAGCGCTGTATCGCAATCGTTGCCAAAGCGAAGACTCCGCCGCTCGAAGGCGTCACCCTCGACAGCAACTTCGACGCCCTTGGTCTCGATTCGCTGGACAAGATCAACATCTCGTTTGAAGTGGAAGACGTGTTTTCCATTCAGATCCCGGACGATTCCATGAACTCCCTCCGCACCGTGCGCGACATGGTCGAGGGTGTCCAGTCGCTCCAAGCTAAACTACCCGCGGAGGCCGCGCAATGAACAGTGCGCCGCGCCGCGTCGTCGTCACCGGTATGGGCTGCGTCACTCCCATGGGTTCTACAGTCGAGGAGTTTGCCACCGCCCTCTTCGCTGGTCAGAGCGGCATCGGCCCCTTACGCGCCTTCCCCGAAGCCCCCTCTGGCGACCCGCTCAACCCCAACCTCCGCTTCACCAAGTATGCGGAGGTCAAGGAATTCGACCCTACCCCGTTTCTTCCCTCTGGCCAGATTGTCGCCTCCGACCGCAGCGCACAGTTCGCCATCCTCGCCGCTCGTCAGGCCGTTGAGCAATCCGGCTTTCTTGCCAGCAACACCGCCTACAGTTCAGAAGCCGTAGCCATCATCACCGGCTGCTCCACCGGTGGCCGCAACTCCGAAGAGCACGAAACTGGTCGCCTCTACAACCAGAACGCCCGCGTCCATCCGCTTACCGTGATCCGCACCATGGCCTCCGCCGGTGCCAGCTACATCGCTACCGAGCACGGTGTCACCGGTCCGACGCTCAACGTCTCCACTGCCTGCTCCTCCGGCACCCACGCCATCGGTCTCGCCTTCCAGATGGTGCGTTCCGGTATGGTCACCGCCGCCATCGCCGGCGGGCACGAGGCCCCGCTCACCCTTGGCTTTCTCCGGGCATGGGACTCGATGCGCGTCGTCTCCCCTACGCAGTGCCGCCCCTTCTCCGCCGACCGCGACGGCATGACCCTCGGCGAAGGCGCGGCCACCCTCATCCTTGAAACTATGGAGGCCGCCGAGGCCCGAGGCGCAACCATCCTCGCCGAGATCGCCGGCTTCGGCATGTCCGCCGACGCCCACCACATCACCCAGCCCAAGGCCGAAGGAGCCGCCGCCGCCATGCGCCGCGCCGTCGAAGACGCCCACGCCCCTTTGAGCGAGGTCGGCTACATCAGCGCCCACGGCACCGGTACTCAGACCAACGATACGGTTGAGGCCGCCGCCATCCACCAGGTCTTCGGCGCACAGGCCCCGCACATCCCGGTCAGCTCGACCAAGTCCCTCACCGGCCACTCTATTGGCGCGACCGGTGCGATCGAGGCGATGGCTACCATCCTCGGGCTAGGCCGCAACCTCCTTCCCGCCAACTACGGCGTCTCCGAGATCGACCCCACCCTCAACCTCGACATCATCCTCAACACCAACCGCGAAGCCCGCCCCCGCCTCGCCCTCTCGAACTCCCTCGCCTTTGGCGGCCTCAACGCCGTCTTGGCCTTCCGCCCCTACCAGCCCCGTAGCTAGATTAAATGATCTCCGTCCTGATCTTGACGAAGAACGAAGAGCACGACCTCCCAGGCTGCCTTGCCTCTGTCGCCTGGTCGAACGACATCCACGTCTTCGATTCCCACTCCACCGACCAGACTGTCGCCATTGCCCAAGCCGCCGGAGCGACGGTCACCCAGCGGGTCTTCGACGATTACGCCAGCCACCGCAACGCCGCCTTCCAGCTTCCGTTCAAGCACCCCTGGCTCCTCATCCTCGACGCCGACGAGCGGCCCACCCCCGAGCTGAGCCGCGAGATGCAGCAGATTGTCCTCGCCGTCGCGCCCGAAACGAGCGGTTTCCGCCTGCGCCGCCGCGACTTCCTCTTCGGCACCTGGCTGAAGCACGCGCAGATCAGCCCCTTCTACATCCGCCTGGTCCGCCCGGAGCGCAGCCGCTACACCCGCGCCATCAACGAAGTCATCGAGGTCGTCGGACCCATCGCCGAGCTCTCGCACCCCCTCGACCACTTCCCGTTCTCAAAAGGTATCGCCCACTGGGTCGCCAAGCACAACATCTACTCCACCATGGAGGCCGAGCTGATCCACCGGCAGCAAGGGCTCCGCAATCCGAGCCTCCGCACCGCCCTCCGCGACCCCGACTTTCACACCCGCCGCCGCCACCAGAAGGCCCTCTTCTATAAGCTCCCCGGCCGCCCCGTCATCAAGTGGCTCTACATGATGTTCCTCCGGCGCGCGATCCTCGATGGCTACGCCGGTCTTACCTACGCCACACTTCAGTCGTTTTATGAGTATCTAATCGTTGTGAAGACAAGGGAACTCGCTCGCAGCGGAGCGTGAAGCCGTGCTTTGTACTGGGAAAGCCGCTCGATCTGAGAAAATAGGGTCATGCTCCAACTCTCAGCCGCCGGCAAGCGCTTCGGCCCCAAGCTCCTCTTCGAAGACGCCAACTGGCTCATCACCCCCGACGAACGCACCGGTCTCGTCGGCGGCAACGGCACCGGCAAGTCCACGCTCCTCAAAGTTCTGGCGGGTGTCGAATCCCTCGACTACGGAACCCTGACCCGCGTCAAGGGCATGACTCTAGGCTATCTCCCGCAGGATGGACTCGCCCTCCGCGGCAAGACCGTCTTCGCCGAGTGCCTCTCCGTCTTCGACCACCTCCACGCCATGGAGGCTGAAGCCGAGCAGATCACCCACACCCTCTCGGACGCTGACCCAAAATCCAAAGAGTACGCCGCCGCCGCCGAGCGCTACTCCGACATCGCCGACCAGCTCCACGTCCACGACATCTACACCCTGGACTCGCAGGTGGGCGCGGTCCTTGGCGGCTTGGGCTTCGCCAAGGAAGACTGGGCACGCAACACGGAAGAGTTCTCCGGCGGCTGGCAGATGCGCATCGCCCTCGCCAAGCTCCTCTTACAGAAGCCGTCTCTCCTACTGCTGGATGAACCCACGAATCACTTAGACCTTGAGTCTAGAAACTGGCTTGAGAACTACCTTCACGACTACCCGAACGCCTTCATCCTCATCTCGCACGACCGCTACTTTCTGGATGTGACGGTCAACAAGACCGTAGAGCTTTGGAACAAACGGATGCACACCTACCACGGCAACTACGAGAAGTTCGTAACCCAGAAGGAAGAACGTAAGACACAGCTTCTCAGCGCCTACAAGAACCAGCGCGACCGCATCGAGGCCCTCGAAGCCTTCATCAACCGCTTCCGCGCCCAGGCCACCAAGGCCAAGCAGGTCCAAAGCCGGATCAAAGAGCTCGAAAAGATTGAGCGCATCGAGATCCCTGAGGACGAAGCCACCATCCACTTCACCATCCCGCAGCCCCCGGCCAGCGGACGGACGGTCATTGAAGTCAACCACTTGCGCAAGGTCTACGAGCCCAAAACCATCCTCGATGACGTGTCGTTCTCCATCGACCGCGGCGACCGCATCGCCCTCGTCGGCGCGAACGGCGCGGGCAAGTCGACGCTCATCCGGATGCTCGCCGGCCTCGAAGCGCCCACCTCGGGCGAGATCAAGCTCGGCCACAACGTCCTCGCCGACTACTTCGCCCAGGACCAATATAAGGTTCTCGACGGCAACGCCAAGATGCTTGACGACATCTCCGGCATCGCCCCCAAGGTACCCCAGACCGAGCTCCGATCGCTCCTCGGCTGCTTCATGTTCTCGGGCGACGACGTCTTCAAGCCCCTCGGCGTGCTCTCCGGCGGCGAGCGCAACCGCTACGCCATGGCCAAGATGCTCGTCTCGCCCGCCAATATGCTCCTGCTCGACGAGCCCACCAACCATCTCGACCTCCGCGCCAAGGACGTCCTGCTCGACGCCATCCGCAACTTCACCGGCACCGTCCTCTTCGTCTCTCACGACCGCTACTTTATCGACGGCCTCGCCACCCGCGTCTTCGAGGTCGAGGACCGCCGCGTCCACGTTTACCCCGGCAACTACGAGGACTACCTCTGGCGCAAACAGGGCGGCCCGGAGAAGGTCGCCGCCTCCTTCACCGCGCCGCCACCGCTCCCGCCGCCGGTCACCACACCCGCCGCGCCCATTCCAAAGTCCGCCGCCAAGCGCCTGAACCCCATCAAGCTCAAGCAGCTCGAAGACCGCCTCGCGGAGGTCGAAACTAAACTACCCACCCTCGACTCGGAGATCGAAGCCGCCGAAGCACAACTCGGCCACTTCACCACAGCCGAAGACTCCCAACGCACCGCCGCCGCGCTCAACACCCTCCGCGACACCCGCACCAACCTCCTCGCCGAGTGGGAAGACCTGAGCCTCGCCCTCGAAGAGCAAGCCGCCGCCGTGTAGCACTACAACGTCGATGGA
Source organism: Acidobacteriaceae bacterium (assembly GCA_965277085.1). Classification (GTDB taxonomy): domain Bacteria; phylum Acidobacteriota; class Terriglobia; order Terriglobales; family Acidobacteriaceae; genus Edaphobacter. Next base: position 1,710,539 of record OZ255708.1, on the reverse strand, counting down.
AGGCGGCCAGCATAGGAGACGCCTAGGATGATTACAGTTTCAAGCTCTATCTCGAAGAGGATGCTGATCCTCCGCTCGAATCCGACCGAGCAAATACCGGCACGAACGTCATCCCGCTTCGTTCCGCGATAAGGAGCCAAACCGATTTTGTGGCAGGCGGAAAACACTCTCTCAATGTAAAGAGCCGCATTTGAAGGCGAGAACCTGACCGCGAGGTAATACTCCATATCTGCAGATCGCGGATCGCACCCGGATCGAAGATCACAGGTAAGCTCAACCAGCCAAGCGAGCGCGTTCCATGCGACGCTCCTCTAGATACTTCACGGCCTGATCGAAGGGATGGCGGAGCTGCGATCGGTCTTATGGCTGTCATAGCGAGGTCCGATGACTTCAACGAGCCATCGTTCGTACTCCGCGTCTTCTTCACGCAACAGGGCGATGCTCTGGGTGACCACGTCGGCCTCGGACAGGAGCTCTTCGCTCCGCATCTTACTGCGAATCCAGTCCACATTGGCCTTGCCGGATATGGTAATGGCGATGGTCTCTTCGATCATGTCCGTTCCCGCCCTTCAGCTTCGGATGATAGCAGCTCGGTCCTCAACGCTCCTTCGCGCGCAGCCGCCGTTGCTCCTCAAGATACCGTTCCACCGAGCTCGCCGGCGTGGGTGCGCGCGCGGGCTGCGGCTTGAAGTACTCGGCCACGGGTTTGCCCTCCTCGCGCAGCCAGTCTTCGAAGTCGCCATCCTGCGCCTGCAACAGTTCCAGCGACTCCTGAACGACCGCCGACGGAGACGCAAACTGGCCAGTCGAGACCTTCCGGCGGATAAACCGGAGGGCCTCGCCCGTCAACCTGATCTCCAGCGAGTGCCACCGCTCCATGACGTATCTTTCGGCATAAGCGGTTCATCACGAGAGGCTTCGTCAGCGCGTCTAGCGTCCTTCGCGCAGCCGCGCAGCCAGCCTTTCCGGCAGACCGGCCATCAGGATGTGCCCCTGCGCTCCGGTCAGATCATAAGGGACGCGGTGGAAGGCGATGCTTGCCGCCTCCGTGTCGTAGAGGGCGAACCCCGCCCGCCAGTCGCAGTCGCGCGGCTGGCCCACCGAGCCGGGATTGATGAGGTAGCGCATCGCCGGGACCAGCGCCAGCGTCGCCACGGACGCCTCGTTCCTCATGCCCAACTCGTGGGCACCGCGCGCCATCTGCGGTCGCAGCTCATGCCACTCGTGCGACCTCTGCGCGAAGCCGCCTTGGATGTGGGTGTGGCCGAAGAAGGTCAGCGGCGTCGTCATCTGCTGCAACGGAGCCCAGGCGTCGCGCATGGTCTGGATGTAGTGGTCCTCGTGCAAGGGGGAGCCGTGGGCACAGGTCACGCCCGCCTCGGCCGGATGCAGCGGCCCCTGAGCGACCGTCCGCAGCCAAGCGAGGTTGTCCGGCGTCAGCTCTTTCTGCGTCCACAGCGCGGCTGCGCGGGCCACCGGATTGAAGCCGTTCGACGAGGTCAGGCCGCAGCAGACGCGATCATGGTTGCCCCGAACACTGACCGTCGCCAGCGGTCGAAGCAGGTCGAGGACCTCATTCGGGCTGCCGCCGTAGCCCACCATGTCGCCCAGGTTCCACAGCTCGTCGTATCGTCCGGCAGCCGCCGCGAGCACCGCCGTCAGCGCTTGGAGGTTGCCGTGAATGTCGGAGAGGATGAGCGCGCGCATGGAAAGCGGCTCGTAAACCGCACATTTTCCAGTGTATGCCGCATGGTCAACACAAGGGAAGCTCTGCCCCCGCCAGTGACGCCAGCGGTTGGGTACGGTCGGTACGCATCGTCGGGACGGAAGCGAGCAAACGGCGCGTATACGGGTGTTGCGGGTTGCGGAAGAGCTCGGCGGCCGCGGCGACCTCCACCAGCCGCCCATGCTGCAACACGGCGATGCGGTCCGCCACCTCGGAGACGACCGCCAAGTCGTGCGAGATGAAAAGCATGGCCAGACCGTGCGTCCGGCGCAGCTCCTTGAGCAAAGCAAGCACCTGCGCCTGCACCGTCACATCGAGCGCGGTCGTTGGCTCATCGGCGATCAGCAGCCGGGGTCTGTGGATTAGCGCCATGGCGATCAGCAGCCGCTGCCGCTGGCCGCCGGAGAACTGGTGCGGGTAGTCGTCGATGCGCCGGGCTGGCTCCGGCAACGCAACTTCGGCCATGGCGGCGAGCACCCGCGCCCGCACCTCGTCGCGGCGCAGCTTCGGCTCATGCGCCCGCAGCGCCTCGGCGATCTGCGCTCCAACGCGCATCGCCGGGTTGAGCGCGGTCATCGGCTCCTGGAAGATCATGGCCAGGTCGCGCCCGCGATGCCGCCGCACCTGCGCCTCCGGCAGGGTCGACAGCTCGCGCCCCGCGAAGCGGATGCTGCCCGTAACTGTGGCGGCGGACGGCAGCAGACGCAGCAGCGCGAGCGAGGTCGCCGACTTGCCCGAGCCGGACTCGCCCACCAGCCCGAGCGTCTCCCCCGGCGCGATCGCGAGCGAAAGGTCATGCACCGCCACCTGTGCGCCAAAGCGAATGCGCAGGTTGGCGATCTCAAGCAGCGGTGGCGCGTCCATACGTGATGGTAACGAATGTGGGTGGGCGTACCGCTTCCGCTCATCCAAATGGTGCGCGGCAAGCGTCTAATCGTCACCATGGGGATGATGCAGAGAGTTGGGGTGCTGCTCGGCGGCATGAGCTTGGCGGCGGGCGGCGGGGGGCAAACGCATCGCGTGGCCAAGCCGGAGACAGTCGTTCGCGCCGTCGCTGTCTACGAGTGGACGGGCGACATGAGCAAGCCCGCCGCCAGCCGAGTCGTCCCGGTGACGCTCTTCATCGATCAACACCTAGAGGACGCGGGCATCTACCTTGCGCGGCCCATCCCGTTCGCGCTCATGCCGGGCGACCTGTACGAGCTGGAGCAGGCCGGTGTCCCGAAGGGCACGGTCGAGCTCGCCTATGCGCGGCATCTCCAGGCGACGAACACGGCCGAAGCCTACGACGACGGCTGGTTCGGCTACGGCAGCTACAAGGCTATCCCTCCGCCCAAGAAGCCCATCGCCCGCAAACCCAGCACCACGTTGGCTAAGGTCGAAACTTCGGGCGGTACGGGCAAGCCGCACCCCTCAGATCAGTCCGGCGATGCGGCTTCCAGCAAGGCCGACGAAGCCAAAACCACCGAAGATGCCGCCAAATCGGGTGCACCGACGAGCGCCCAGCCCGATCCCGACCGCCCTACGATGAAGCGCCGGTCGACAGAGGACAGTGCCACGGCACCGGCCGACAAGAGCTCCCCGCCCGCAGACGATCCTGACCGCCCCACCATGAAGCGCCGCACCGAGCCTGACCCCGCAACGACCGCCACCACCAGTCCGGCGGTCGACGATCCCGACCGGCCCACCCTCAAGCGGCACACCACCGAAGACGCCAAGAAGGCCGCCAAGGAGCAGTCGCAGGCCAGCGTAACCGGCGCGGGCGGCTTGCTCAACGACGATCCCAACCGGCCCAACCTCCATCGCGGCAAGCCGACGCACATGATGACCGAGGCTGACTTGCCGAAGCTCTCTGGCCTGCCTGTCGACCTACAGCAGATGGTAGCCGTCTCCGACGCGGCCGACCGCCCAACGCATGACTTCGCGCGCCCCTGGGACGATGACGCCGAACACGCCGCGATATTGGGCAAGATGCAGGCCATGGCGGAGGCGCAGCTTTCGGTCTACGGCGCTCCCGTGGCGTCCGTCCCTCCACCGACACGCAAGCCCGACAGCAAGCGGCGCGGCCTTGCTCCCGTGCGGATCGGCCAGATCAAGCTGTTAGACGAGAAGTTGAACGGCTATCTACTGAGCTACGGCGACGCGCCCACCTTCGTCTACCAGGCGCATACCGAAGGCACAGGCGCGGACCTCCGCTACGTCACGATCGTTGCTCAGCGCGACGCCCAGGGACAGCCCGTCATGGCCCTACACACGGTTACGGACGCGGCACACCTCGACCGCACCGCGCGCATGCGGCTTGTGGACGCCGTCGATGTCGAAGCATCGAACCGCGCCAGCCTGCTCTTTGAAATGCGCGGGCAGAGCAGCCGCCAGTTCGGCGTCTATCGTATTTTGGGTCAACACGCCGAGCAGATCTTTGCAACTGGCACCACACAGTAGCTTAGCGCTTGCGGACGACCCAGGTCGTCATGCATCGCTGATCCTGCACGACGGTCGTCTTGAGTGGATCTACCAGCTCTCCACCTAGGTCTGCGGTGAGCCGCATCAACATGGCCTCATCCACGCAATATCGTTCTGTACCGTCGGGTGCGAGGAAGCGACTGCCCGCGATGAGCCGATGTTCCATCCCGATGGTTGAGGCTGTCCGGCAAAACAGTAGACCGTCCTGCTTGAGCACACGCCACGCGCTACGCAGTAAGGCCAGAAACTGGGCGTCGTCCGCCGCGAAGTGCAGCACGGCGTTCAACAGGACAACATCCATTGCGCCGTCTGCGAACGACATCTTCTCGATCGGCTCGACTCGAAAATAGCCAGCGGGCAGTTCCGGCGCAAGCTGGGCCGCTAGGCCGCGTACTTCGTCGATCGCCTCATGATTCATGTCTACGCCGAAGCAGCGGTACCCAGCGCGAAGAAGATACATTAGATTGCGCCCATAGCCGCAGCCCGCGTCGAGCACACTCATCCCCGGCGCGATATTGCCGCGCAGTAGCTGGTCGAAGAGGTAGATGTCGATGTTGCCGAAGATCGCTTGGAGCGTCGCCGAATTCATACGTTGAATGACAAAGAGCTTGTAAAAGCAAAGGCGAGCCTATAGGCTCGCCTTTGCTGCCCGTCATGCTGTTGTTACTTTTTGACAGCCTTGAGGATGGCGAGACCGAGCTGCTCGGCCTGAGCCTGGAAGCCATCCAATGTGGTCGAAGCGGCAACCGCATGGATGAAGGTGAGACGCGTCGAGTCGTTGGTGAAGTAGTCGCCCGACGAGGAGATGGTAAACCCGCCGCCAATGAGGATGGCCAGGACAGGCTGCACTTCAGCCGGCTTCAGCGCCAGTTCGGCATTCAGCAAACTGGTGCCATTGCCAGAGATGATAACCGTTTCGCCTACGCCTACAGACGGATCGGCGATCACGGTGCCGAGGGTAATAGGAGTGGCGTCATTGCGCGGGATGGAAAACACAACCGCGTTGCCATCGATCAGTTCCGCCGTCGATGAGTCTGTGATCCGCGTGAACTTGGCCGGAATCTCGGGAAAGACTACGCCGGGGTACTGGACGGTAACATTGAGCTGGGGGCTAACAATTGTGGCAAGCGCGGTCGCAATGCCGCCAGCAAGGATGGTCGCGGGCTCGGTAATAGTGCCTTCAACGTGAACGGTAAAGATGGCCTTGCTCGTGCCAGCGGTCTGGTCGGCGACGGCGGTGATCGGCAGACCTATCAACTCCAAGGCAGCCTCAAGCGTGGGCAGTTCACTCGCAAGCGCCGGAAAGGCACCGACGACGAAGTAGGTATTCCGGAAGGTTGTGTTCTGACGGATGTCGATATAGCCATTGGCTACCGCCTCGGGCGCGGCGGGCTGCGCGGCCACACCTTGCAGCTTGATGGTCAGGTTGCTAAGGTCCTGACGAACCAGAGGAAAGTCGATGGTCGAACCGTCTGGAGTAAGGATGCCAGGAGCATTCAGACCGTTCGAGCTGGTAAACGCCGAGTAGTCGGGCGTCGCGGCATGAGCGGCGGTCGATGCGAACACAACCATGCCGAGCGCCGTCGCAAACTTGGGCAACAGGGTAATAGCTTTCATTGGAGACTCCATAAACTTGAGATGTGTTGGGCTTGCCTTGATTGAGTATGATGCAGAAGTGGGAATCCCAGCCGCTTATTTGCGAGAATCTTCAGTAAAGACACGAAAGTTTAGTTCCTTCGGTAACGAAACTTTCAGGCTTGGATGACACCAAGGATGCTCATTTCGTGACGTCGATCTTGAGATTGATCTGAAAAGACTTCTTGCTGTCGAAGGAGCTGATCGTCTTAGTGGGGCTTTTTTTGCCGTTGCTCTCCGCCCACAACTCGTAGTCCGTGCCGTCGGAAAGCTGACCGAAGCGATAGCTTCCATCCGGCTCCGAGATGAAACTCTTGACTGCGAGGCTGTGATCGTCCTTCAGGTAAACGACCGCCCCATTAATGCCGGCGTCGCCTTTGTCGGTCACTTTTCCTTGCACAGTGCGCTGTGCCGGACCTCGTTGCGCCAGCGCGGAGACATTGCCGAACACACCGGCACCTACCCAAACAGGGCACCCGAGCATCAGCAGACAGGCAGTAAACCGTAAACCGGAGACGCGCAAATGGATCATGCACATCAGTATACGATGTCCTATTCGTCATCCTCATCGGTATGCCGGACATCCTCTTCTTCGACGTAGCCGGGATCGTCGACCGGCGTCAGCTCCAAAGGCTCGAGTGAAACGATCTCCAGCTCCGCGCCGCACTCGTCGCAAAGAACCGTTTCGCCCTCTTCCATCTCCTCGGTGTCCACCACCATTGGGTTGTCGCACTCGGGACAAACAACCGCCATCCGCTCACCTCTGCACGCCTACACAGGGACGCGCCGCCTCTCGCATCATAGGGTACTCCACATGACGCTGACCAGCCCCCTCTTCCGTGACGCGGCCTGAGGTAAACTGACGGTTCACGCGAACCGTCACCACGTTGTCCAAGCCAGTCTTTTGCCGGAGAAGATAATCGTGCTCCTTTCAATGCCCCGTCTCACTTTGCCGTTTGTAGCCACGCTCGCTCTCTCGGTTCTGAACGTATGCGGGGCCCAGACCGGTGCGCCGATCGCCGCCGCGCCCACCGACCCCGCGATCGCCGCCGCACTGGCGCAGGTTTCGCCCGACGCCGTTCACGCCACCGTGGCCAAACTGGTAACCTTCGGCAACCGAAGCACGCTTTCGAGCATGGAGAAGGACCTGCCGCCGGGAACGGGCGTCACCGCTGCAGCCGATTGGATCTTCGCGGAGTTCGAGCGCATTTCGGCCAGTTGCGGCGGTTGCCTGGAGATCAAGCGCGACGACTTCATCGAGCCCGGCACCGCGGGCACGCGCATTATCCGCGACACCCGCCTCCAGAACATCTATGCCGTGCTAAAAGGAACTGACCCCGCACAGGCGGCACGCCGGGTGCTCGTCACCGGCCACTACGACTCGCGCAACTCCGACAACGCGGACGACCGCACGCCAGCCCCGGGAGCGAACGACGACGCCACCGGTGTGGCCGTGTCGCTCGAATGCGCGCGGGTGCTGTCAAAGCTGAAGTTTCCTTCGACCATCGTCTTTGTGACGGTCGCAGGCGAAGAGCAGGGACTGAACGGCAGCCGTCACCTTGCGCGGCTCGCAAAGGCTGAGGGCTGGCAGCTAGAAGCCGTGCTGAACGACGACATCGTCGGAGGCGACACGACCCCCAATGCGACAGGGCAGGACAAGATGGCGGTCCGCGTCTTCTCAGAGGGCGTTCCCGGACCCGCGACGCTGGAGCAGCTGCGCGCGATCCAGACGGTCGGCGCGGAGAACGATTCGCCGTCGCGCGAGGTGGCGCGGGCCATCGTGGACGTGAGCCGAACGTACTTCCACTCCACTGCGCATCACGCTGTCGCCGTTCCTGGGCAGATGCACAGCAACGCGATCCGATTCGAGCCCGCCTTTCATCCGGTGCTGATCTTCCGGCGCGACCGCTTTTTGCGAGGCGGGGACCACACCAGCTTCAACCTGGAAGGCTTTCCAGCCGTGCGTTTTACCGAGTGGCAGGAGAACTTCAACCACCAGCACCAAAACCCGCGTGTCGAAAACGGCGTCCAGTTCGGCGATCTGATCGACTATGACGACTTCAACTATGTGGCCAATGTGGCGCGGCTGAACGCGGCGGCGCTGGCGACGTTCGCAGCCGCTCCGGGCGTCCCGCAGAACGTGGGCGTGGTCACCACTGCTCTCGACAATGACACAACGCTGCGGTGGGAGGCACCCAAGGGGATGCCGGCGGGGGCGACCTTCGAGATCGTCTATCGGGATACCGCCGTTCCCGACTGGACCGATTCGATCCCGGCAGGCACTGCGACGACCTTGACCCTGCATATCTCGAAAGACAACACTATCTTCGGGGTGCGGTCCGTGGATGCGGCCGGCCATCGCAGCCCTGCCGTCTACCCCATGCCGATCCGCAGCGGCAACCAGCAGCCCGTACCGGGAACGGGCGCACCGGCTTCGACCGGGCCGAAACCGTAACCCGTTCGCGAGCGGCAACTGTGGTGAAATGGAACGTGCAGCCATGGCTCGCTCCAACCCCATCACGATGACCTTTCCGCCGTTCGCCGGGGTGGTCCGCAAGATCATCCTGGCCAACATTGCCGTCTTCTTCGGCCTGCTGCTGCTGCACTGGGTCTCGCGTGGGGTGTCGGAGTTCCTGCTAACGCACCTGCTGCTGGAGCCGTTGGCGGTGGCGCGCGGCGAGCTTTGGCAACTCGTCACCTACAGCTTCCTCAACTCCGGGCTGCTCGACATCTTATTCGGGATGCTGACGCTGTGGTTTACCGGGTCGTTGCTGGAAACCACCTTCGGCGCGCAGTGGCTGGTGGAGCTCTACTTCACCTCGGTCATCGGCGGCGCACTGCTCGCCTCGGCCATCACGTTTACCCATGTCTTCGCGCTGAACCCGGTCGCGGTGGCGACGGGCGCGTGGGCGGGCATCTTCGGCCTCTTGATTGCCATCGCCATGCGCTTCGGCGATCAGGAGTTTCTGCTCTGGTTCGTGCTGCGCATCAAGGCCAAGTACATGGTGGCCATCTACATCCTGATCGCGGTGGCCATCCTGCTGAAGGGCGGAAATGCCTTTGGGGCGCTGCTCCAGCTTGCGGGCGCGTTCTGCGGCTTCCTCTACGTGCAGTTCGCGCCGCGCAAGGGAATGGCGTTCGGGATGAGCGAGCGCTACTTCGGTGTGCGTAACGGCTATTTCCGCTGGAAACGCCGCCGTGCCGCGCGCAAATTCGAGGTCTATATGGGCAAGCAGGGCCGCACGGTGCGCTTCGACAAGGACGGCCGCTACATCGATCCCGACGATCTGAAGAAGGACCCGAACGACCGCAGCTGGATGAACTAAGCCGACGCCCAAGTGACGCAGCGGCTGTTGACGCTGTTCCTTCGGGAATGACAACCAGAGAAGCAAGGCGAGGGTACTCAGAGCCGCTCGGGTTCTACGGATTTTGTAGCTTCCAGAGGAGCTGGCGGAAGATGCCCATCCAAACCATGGCATCCGCGCGGTCCAGAGCCAATCGGTAAAGGAGTCGTCGGACCTGCGCGAGGTCGCTGTTGGCCGGATGGTGCTTGCGGTACTCCGCCTCGTCGAGCACCTCAGAAAGCAGAAGAGCAAGCCGCTCCCGATCGGCCGCCGGAGCGGGGCTGACGCTCTTCGCGGGTGCGGCATCAGCCTCGCGGACCAGCTCGAAGAGACAGACGGCGGCGGACTGGCCCAGATTCATCGAAAGGTGACGACCTCCGCCCGCCTGCATGGGAATGGTCAGGAGCCAATCGCAGTGGCTCAGCTCTTCGTTCGACAAGCCGGTCTTCTCCGAACCGAAGAGAAGCGCGACACGCTGTTCGCCTTGCGAGAGGGCCGCCCGAAGGAGGGGAGCGGCGGCGGGAAGCGTGTGGAGGGTGTGCTCCAATCTACGTTCTCCAACGGCGGTTGTCCCGGCGACCAAAGTGCAATCGGCGACCGCGTCGGCGAGGCTCGGGTAGTCCTGTGCCTCGTCCAGCACGGTCGAGGCGTCGACAGCGGACCGCGCGTTCGCATAGGGCACGGGATAATCATTGACCAGGCGCAGATGACGGAAGCCAAAATCATGCATGGCCCGCGCGACCGCGCCGATGTTGTTGGGGTTGCGGGCGCGAACCAGCACAACGACGAGACGATCCAGTAGGTCGGGCGAAAGCATCCTTCCCATACTAAGCGGCGTGCGAAAGCGGTCCATGCATGGAGCATCGACACATGGGCACCGGCCGCGGCTGGGGAGCCAAACTCACTCTCCTCGCGTGGATAGCCGCCTTCGTGATGCGCTTGCAGCTCCAGAGCTACTTTGCGGCCGGGCTAACGGAGGAAGCCCAGGTGCGTTGTCGAGGTTTCCGGTCAGCCATTGCTTTCGCGGAAGAAGCCGCACGGGACTCCTCCTCCAATAGCGGATCGCCAGGTTCCAGCATTTGCGTACACACACGATTGCGGCCCTCGTGCTTGGCGCGGTACAAGGCTTTATCGGCCGCGACGAAGAGGTCCGCGGGCGAGAGATCGGGCCGGGGAATGGCGGTGGCGCAGCCAATGCTGATCGTGATCCGGAGCGGCTTGTTGTCCGTTCCGGCGAGCGGCACGGGCATGGTTTCGAGTTCGGCGCGCAGCCGATCGGCGACGGCTTCAGCGCGATACGCTCCCTCCCCTTCCAGGAGAACGGCGAACTCCTCGCCGCCATAGCGAGCCAGATTCTGATGCGCCTGCATCAGCTTGCCGAGGCGATCGGCCACCTTGCGGAGACAGACGTCTCCATTGATATGGCCATGGGTGTCGTTCAGCCGCTTGAAATGATCGATGTCGAGGATCAGCAGAGCGACGGGGGTGCGGCTATGCTGATGCTCCCTCCAAAGCTGTTCCAGGGTGCGATCGAAAACGCGGCGGTTCGCGATGCCGGTTAGCTGATCGGTCTCGGACAGCTCGGACAGTTCGCGGTTCTGCTCAATCAGCGTCTCGCCACGCAAGGCTTCGCGGAGGGTCAGCAGATAAGCCTGACGCTCACCGTTCTCGATCCGGTACGTGGCAATCAAGGTGTAGAAAGCCATACTGATTTCAAGGAGAACGGCGAAGATGCGCGCACCGGTGTCGATGCCCTGTTGTGCCCAGTTGGTCCACGAGGCGGCTGTAGCGGCGAACACGGAAAAGGCCACCGCATATCGAAACGGCAATGGCAGCACAATGTTGCCGAAGACCACCAGCAGCGGTATGGTGAACGAGATAAAGACGGCGTCCGGCGCGCGTGAAGTGTTTGCGGTATACACCGCGTTGCCAACGATCAGCAGAAGAACGGCGATGATGCTCTCCGGACGGACCATGCGGCGATAGATCAGGAAGATGATCACCAGCCCGATCACGGTGACACCGAGATGGATGAGGCGTGACTGTACAAACACGTCGGGGACCATGAACAGGTCGGACAGCAAAAAGAGATCGTACAAGAAGAGACCGATCATCGAGGTCCAGACAAAGTGCTTGATTTGAGCTGGGCTTTTGATCTGCTGAAATCGCCGCTCCACTTCCGGGCTGAAGCGCAGCATACCGGACTCGTTGTGCGCGTCTGCTTCGACCTGGCGCAGCAGATCGGCGGATGCCGCGGGATGATCGGTCTCGGTGCGGCGGCTGGGAAGAGGCTCGATGCCGCCCGTCGCGTTCGCCTGCTGTGGCGCAATCTGGACTTTGTTTGGCATGGCTCAGAGAGCCTTATCGGCAAGATCGCGCAGCCGGATGAGTACACCTGTGGAAAGCGTTAGGGTTGGGGCGTAAAGTCGCGCAGCTCTCGCACCGTGTTCCCGTCCAGATGCGTCACCATGGCCACCACCAGATCCACGAGCTGGTCGAAGTCGTGCCGATTGAGAATGCCATTATGCGCGTGGGTGTAGCGGATGGGCGCGACCAGGTTGACCGTTGGCGTGCCACCGTTCGTCATCTGAATCTCGGCTGAGTCATCCCCGTAGCCCTGAACGAGATCAAGCTGAAGCGGAATATCACCGTCAGCCGCCGTCTTCTTTGTGAACGCCACCATCTTGCGGTTGGCGATCGTACTCGAGTCATAAAGAAACAGCCCCGGGCCCCCGCCGAGCCTGGCCTGCGTCTCCTCGGGGTGACCGCCGTAGGTGTCGCCGGCAATGCCGCCTTCAATCGCGATGCACGACGTAGGAACCCTTTCTTACGTTCTCGAACACGAACGCGCCATCCTCGGCGATCAGCGTGTCGAGGAGGACGGTCTTGTCGTCCGGATCGAGCAGTTCCACCCTGCCGCTTACCGGATCGACACTTTGACTCTCGCTAATGACGGAGCCGCGCACGGTGTACATCCCCGTTGTTGGGATGTCGATGTCAAGTCCAGTGCGTTCCTCGCCTTCGTGCAACTCGATGGCTTTGGCATCTTTCAGCCGATAGCGGTCGCCATAGTAGACCTGCAGCGCGCCGCCCATGGTCATCTTGATGTCCGTCGACGGTGTTTCCGTAATGCCTGAGAGCAGCATCGCGGCCATGGGAAGGCTTGTTTGCAGAGCATAGGTGCCTGGCGGCAGACCCGGGGCATAAAAGCGTCCCCGGTCGTCCGTCTTTGGCCCAAAGCCGAGCCGGGCCAGATCGCCCAGACCCACCGTGTTTGTGTACGGCTGCCACTTGCCCGCACCGTCCCGGCGGAGCAAGCCTATGGATACGGTGATTGCCGGTCCGCCATCCTCATACCGTACGGTGCCACTGAGCGAAGCTCCGCGCGAGAGCAGCACGTTTGCGGTTGCCGTTTGCCCCGCCTGCACGGAGACCCGCTCCAGAGCGATCTCTAACGCCTGAGCCTTCAAAGTAGAATCCCCGGCGACTTCGTTGGTGGCGAGATCATAAGGTGAGAGGTAACCCGCTTCAACGACCCTCATGTAGTACTCGCCGGGAACTACGTTCTTCATGGTAAACGCGCCTTCGAGATCGGTTGCCGCCGCGTATGCGTGCGAGGGCGGTGTCGTTCCCGCGGCGACTGTCGAATCTTTTCGAGGCGGAGCCATTTCAATGGTGACGCTGGCGTAACGGCAAGGCGTTCGCGAGTCGGCGCAGGTTACTCTTCCTACAACGCTGCCCCTAGGTTGGGCTTTCGCCAGCCTGCATGAAGCAGATGCTGTGAGTAGAAACAGCGGGAATGCGCGAAGCAGAAGATGGTTCATCGCACCAGTCTATGCGCTGTACAGGGTGGCTTCGAACCGTGCGAGAGCCGCGTCGTTCCAGGCGTGGCTGCTCTTGCGCCAGCGGTCGCCTTCGGTTGCCATGAAGTTGGGGAAGTTCATGCGGCAGTAGCCGCAACGGGCTTCGAAGTCGAAAAGGGCCTGCGGGGTGCCGTCGAGGTAGAGCGCGGCCTGGAGGCCGTTTGGCGACCACTCGATGCTGGCGATGCGTTCCGGCTCAGGGCGTTCCAGTTCGGCGTCGCTCTTGGCCAGCGCCGCGACGTTGTAGATCAGCATGGCGTCGAGCACGCTATTCTCGAAGACCTCCTGCGAGCGGTCGCAGGCGTAGAAGTATCCAGCAATCCCTTCGTCTTCGAAGACCACGGTCCAGGGAACGGCGGGCGAGTTCGACGACAGAAAAGCCCGGCCCGGAACGAACGAAAGCGACTGCATACCACCCCTTCGGCGACGACTATATTAAGGATACACGCGCTACACTCAGATGGGCCCGGAGACCGGCGTCCGCGAGCACGAGGACCCTCCGCACCGGCCATGAAGCTTCCCCGCATCCAGATAGGACCGCCGCAGCGCCTGGCCGCCGTGTTGTTGCTGATCTTCCTGGGCGAATGCCTGTCGGTGATCGGCAACCAGCAGCTGACGCAACAGGATTATCGCTATGCCCGGTGCGGCCGCGAGATGTGGGAGCGGCCTTCTCCGCTGGCGGGATACTTCACCACCTGCGGCAACCTGAACGGCGACGGCACCTTTGCGTACCGGTTGGCGGGTTTTCCGTTGACGGCGCAACGGCTGGTGCTACTTGCGACCGACAAGCTCCGCAAGCCAGAGAACCGCCTCTACGCTAGTGGCACCCTGAACGGCTCCACGTGGGAGGCGCGACACGAGCTTTCGAGCGTCAAGTATCTGCTGCATCTTCCGTTCGTCTTCTTCGCGATGTGGCTGGGCGGCGGGCTGTGGTGGGTGGCGCGACGGCTCTACGGGAACGCCGGGGGCTTTCTCGCCCTGGGGCTTTACTGCTTTTGTCCGGCGGTCATCCGCTATGCCGTGGTGCCGAATAACGAGGTGCTCGCGATGTGGGGCGTCTACGGGCTCGTTTATACGGCGATCGGGGTCGCGCATGCGATGCAGGGACCGCGCCGCAAGTGGAAGCCGCGGATTGCGCTGCTCACGGTTGCTCTCGGGCTGACGGCGGCTGCACACTTAGTTGCGGCGGTGGTGGGGTTTGCCGCCGCTATCGTCTTGATGTTCTACCTGGCCGAACGGCGCCGCAGCGCAGTGATCCAGATTCCCATTTTTGCAAGTATCGGTGCGTTGCTGATTCTGCTGGCGTTCTATGGCTTTCAATTGCAGCCCTTCAGCTATATCTTTACCGGGGGTGGGGGCCGCTTCTGGTTCTCGCTTCGCGGGATGTCGGCGTTCGCGCTCGACGTGCATCACGCGCCCATTCTAATTGCAACGTTTTTGGCTTTGGTACTGTATGTCGGCGTCCGGCGGAGTCGCTACTTCGGGAATACGACACCATTATTAATGGTGCTGATCTTGATGCCGTTGCAAGCGACACAAGCAGTGACCGCCCCGTGGCTTTGGGCTCTGCCGTTTCTGTTCACCTTTATTGGAGGCACCTTTGCCGACGCGATGGAAACCCGGCAACGGAAACTCTTCCTTTCTCTTACGGGAGCGGTGCTGCTCGCGCAGGCGTTGGCCTGCCTTTCCGTATTGCCGTCATTGGCACGTTCGTAATGCAATCGTCACAAGCGAAGACGTGCCGACCTACGCCTGTGCATCCAACTTCTATATCAGATACCTTGATAGCTTAAGGACAACCGCCCGAATGAAGAACCTCCATCTCTCCACCATGCGTACTGTCTGCCTGCTTACCTTTGTGCTGGTGATTCCCGGTTGCCGCACCGCGAGCAAAGCCGCGCAAGGGACTGACGCGCCAAGCCACGCCTCCGAGTTGCAGCCGCTAGTCACGGCGAAGACATTGCCCGGGTTGCGCTGGCCGGACTTTTCAGATATCCAGCCGGAGGTGCAGAAGTTTTATGAGAGCCGCAACTATGCGCTCGCCTGGTCAAAGGACGGCAAACCGACGGCGGCGGCGCGCGCCTTTCTGGAGGCGATCCAGAACGCGGCGCTGAAGGGTCTCGGACCGGACGACTATGACGCGCCGCTTTTGGCTCAGCGCATCGGCCAGCTTGGTTCAGCTCAGGACGCGGCGCAGTTCGACGCCGCCATGACGATCGATGTGACACGCTTCGTCTCCGACCTGCACATGGGCCGGATCAACCCGCAGCACTTCTCGTTCGACATCAAATCCGAGCAGAAGAAGCTCGACTGGGCGGACTTTCTCGCGAACAAGGCCGTCGACGCGACCGACGTGCCGCAGCTGATTACATCGCTTGAGCCGGATTCGGAGATCTATCGCCAGACGGAGAAATCGCTCCCGCATTATCTCGATCTGGCCAAGCAGCAGACCGATACCACGCCTCTGCCGCCGGTGACGAAGCCCGTCACCGCCGGACAAAGCTACGCGGGGGTGGCGCAGCTTTGGAAGCGGCTCCAGTTGGAAGGCGATGCGCCCTCCGGTGACGCGCCCGCCCGCTACGACGACACGGTTGCCGGGGCGGTGAAGAACTTCCAGCATCGCCATGGTCTTGCCGAAGACGGAAAGCTTTCCCCGGCTACGGTTGCTTCGCTCAATGTGCCCCTCTCGCAGCGCGTTGTACAGATACAGGATTCGCTCGAACGCTGGCGGACGCTGCCGGATGCGTCCATCAATCCGCGCATCCTCGTAAATCTGGCCGAGTTCAGGCTGCACGCCTACGACGAGCAGCACCATCTCCAATTCAGCATGAAGGTGATTGACGGCAAGGTGGCGGGCGATCATCAGACACCCGTTTTTACGCAAACGATGAAGTACCTTATTTTTCGGCCATACTGGAACGTTCCGGTGGACATCGCCAAGAAGGAGCTCGTGCCGCATATGAACGCAAAGCCGGGCTACCTGGAGGCGAAGAACTACGAGGTCATCACGAACAAGGGGGTCGTCCAGACCTCCTATAACGCGAATGAAGTCGAGCACGGCATGGTCATGGTGCGTGAGAAACCGGGGCCGAAAAACTCGCTCGGCCTGGTGAAGTTCATGTTCCCGAACGAGTACGACATCTACCTGCACTCTACGCCGGAGGTTCACCTGTTCGACCGCACCGTTCGCGACTTCAGCCACGGTTGCGTGCGCGTCCAGGAACCGGATAAGCTAGCCGCCTGGGTGCTGGAAGGCCAGGAAGACTGGGACCTTCAGAAGGTGCAGGAGGCGATGAACAACGGCGAAGACAACAAGCAGATCAACCTGAAGAAACAGCTGCCGGTGGTGATCTTCTATCTAACGGCTATGCCGGGTGACGACGGTCAGATGCACTTCTACGACGATGTTTACGGTTACGACCAGAACCTGCAGGAGCTGCTACAGAAAGGGATGCCCTACCCGAAAGATCCGGTAAAGATCAACCCCAAGACGGCACCGGGGGACACAGTCTAGTTTGCCTCCGCTCAGCCCCGCCATCTTTCGCCGCAAGTTGATGGCGTGGTACCGTCGTCACGCGCGGGTGCTGCCCTGGCGCGGCATCGATGATCCCTACCGGACGTGGGTGTCGGAGATCATGCTCCAGCAGACTCGCGTAGCGGCGGTGATCGAGCATTATCGGGTCTTTCTGGAGCGATTTCCGGCTGTAGAGGCGCTGGCGAGTGCTTCCGAAGCTGAGGTGCTGGCGGTGTGGTCGGGCCTGGGGTACTACCGGCGTGCGCGGATGCTGCACCGGGGCGCCCAGTTTGTGGTGGATGAGCTTAGCGGCATCATTCCGCGCACAGTGGCCGCGCTGCGCAATCTACCAGGCGTAGGCGAGTACACCTCGGCGGCCATTGCCAGCATCACGTTCGGTGAGAGCGTTGCGGTGGTCGATGGCAATGTCGAGCGAGTACTGTTGCGGATCGCCGGACGCTCAGAAGATGCTACGGCAGCGGGAAGGGCCTGGGTGCGGAAGCAAGCCGCCGAACTGGTCCCCGCAGCCCGTAAGCCCGGCAACGCTCCTGGTGACCACAATCAGGCCATGATGGAACTCGGCGCGACCATCTGCCTGCCGCGCGCCCCACTTTGTCTCCACTGCCCGATGTACGATCTGTGTGCGACCCGAGGCGAGCACATCACTGTTCCGCGGGGTAAAGCCCACAGCAGACCCGCTGCCTATCTTCTGCATACTGAAGACGGCAAAGTGCTTCTTGAGCAGCGTGCAGACGACATCAGCTTAATGGCCGGTATGTATGAGCTTCCTCCGCTGCCCTTAGACGCAGTCCAAGGCCGCAGCCCTGTTCTACAGCTGCGGCACTCCATCACCAATACCGTGTATGCAGTCGCCGTCTATGCTTCAGACGGAGACAGCCTGAGGATGGAAGTGCCGGTCCAGAGCAGTCGGATGCGCCTCGTCCCCTTGGAACAAGCCGGCACTTTGCCGCTGACCGGCCTCGCCCGCAAGGTGCTCCGCCGTCTCAAGCTGATGTCTTAGCTCTTTGGCACCGTTCCGTTCGCCTTCTCCTGATCCTGCAACGCCTTGTCCTGGTCCTTCTTTGCCTTGGCCTGCGACTTGGCGGCTTTTGCGTTCGCGCTGGCCGCCTTCTCCTGCTGCTTCTGGGCTTTGCGCTGCGCCTTCAACTCGTCCTTGGTCATAGGCGTTCCCGTGCTATTGTTCAGCGTCGTTTGCGAAACCGGTGCGGGCGGAGGTGTGGTCTCCTGCGCGATTGTGGTGAGCGGCAAGGCACAGGCAAGCACGGCCATTGCAATCTTGGAATACATCTTCATCGTCTATCTCTCCTGAAGGCTGAACGCCTTGCTGTCGTTTGGATGGCGATGCGTTGAAAAGGATAGCTTCAGCGCGCTGCGTCTTCTACGGCGATCGGAGCGGAACCGGCATCGAAGGTATGTGGGACGCAACGTGAGTTCAAGGAGAAGACGATGAATCGCAGCGCAAGCGCAATCTGGCATGGTGGTTTACGGGACGGCAAGGGAATGGTTTCGACCGAGACCGGCGCTCTAAAGGATCTGCAATACAGCTTCGGGTCGCGATTTGAAAGCGGGACCGGGACCAATCCCGAAGAGCTGCTGGGCGCTGCCCATGCGGGCTGCTACTCGATGGCCCTAAGTGCTCAATTTACCGAAGCTGGTCTAAAGCCCGACACCATCGAGACGACGGCCCAGGTGACGCTTGAAATGTTAAAGGACGGCCCAACGATCACCAAGATTCACTTGACGACCAAGGTCACGGCTCCCGGTGTGGACAAGGCCAAGTTCGAGGAGTTGGCGAACGCCGCGAAGGTCAAGTGCCCGTTGTCAAAGGTGCTGAAGGCGGCGGAGATTACGTTGGACGCGACGCTGGTCTAGTGACTCGCATGACGCGGGCTCGGGAATGACAAAAACCCCTAGTGCGCGTGGCTGTGACCGTGGTGATGGTGATGGCCATGCGCATCGGGCATTTCGAACGGAGGCGGCGCGCTGCAGCCATGCGTCGTCTCACAGCCGGTAGTCTCGAATTGAATGGTGGTGTGATGGATGCGAAAGCGCTGGCTTAGGGCGGAATTGATGCCGTCCAGGATCGTGCCGCATTCAGAGATCGGCATCTCCGCAATCTGGATGTGGCTGGCGAGCGCGTGTGTGGACGATCCGAGGCTCCAGACATGCAGATCGTGGACGTTCAACACGCCCTCAATCTCCTGCATGGCGGAACGGATCTCCGCCAGCCGCATGGCCTTGGGTGTGCCTTCAAGGAGGATGTGCAGCGTCTCGCGCACGATGCCGACAGAGCTGTAGAGAATCATCCCGGCAATCAGGATCGACAGGAGGGGGTCGATCCAGGCAAGCCCGGTAAACAGAATGCCCGCGCCGCCCGCGATGACCGCCGCCGTTGAAAGAGTGTCGCCCAACATATGGAGGAAGACGCTGCGAATGTTCACGTCGCCCGAGAACTTCCACAGCAGGCTGGCAATGGCCCCGTTCATCAGGACGCCAGCCGCCGCGACCATCATCATCAGGCGTGGCTGGACGGCCACCGGTGCGCTGAAGCGATGCAACGCCGAAAAGACGATCCACGCCGAGAGCACGATCAGCGTGAGCGCGTTGATGAAAGCAGCAAGCACCCCGGCCCGTTGGTACCCGAAGGTCTTCTCCTCAGTGGCTGGCCGGGATTGAAAGTAGACAGCCACAAACGAGAGCAGGATCGCAAGCAGGTCGCTGACATTGTGTCCAGCTTCCGAGATTAGCGCGAGTGAGTGCGCGCGGACACCGAAGTAAAACGTCGCCACCACGTAAAGGAAGGTCGCGAGCATCGAGCATTGCAGCACCCGCTGCATGGTGCGGTTCGGGCTGGCCACCATATGCACTGTCTCAAGTGTAGTCTTTCAGCGCGGCGGTTGCATCAAGTCGTCGGCATCCGGGATGGTCTCCTGCTGAAGGCCGCTCCAGGCCTCGGCCACGACGATGCTGTCGACCGGATTGTGCGGATCGTAGCGGACTTGCACGGGTAGGTCGATCCGCAAATGTGCCACCTTGTCCGGCATAGCCCCCACCTCCTGCGCACACTCATACGTCACGCCGGCGATGCGGTAGCGGTACATCAAGACACGGGGCGTCGCCCGCAGACCGCTGGCGGCAAGGTCTAGGCTGCCATCAGCGCTGTCGTCCTCGGTTACGCCGTCGATGCCAATGATGCTGCCGTCGATAATGCGTCCGCCTTCGGCGAGCAGCGTACGCCGGGCAAGCTCCACCGCGTCCGGGTCCGCCCGCTTGCGCGTAAGCACCCACCACGCCACCGCCGCCGCACCCATCACGCCGCCCGCAAGCGCGCCCACCTGTTGCCGGGTGAGTCGCGCGTGGTGCAAATGCGAGGTGAGTTCCGGGAGCACGGCCTTTGGAATCAGCATAGCCGATGCGCCCGCTCTCCGTGCGTTTTCGTAGGCATGCAAAGCGATATACTAGAGTGTGACCAAGAAGCTGCACTCCCCTCTACTATCAGGCCATCCGCTCGACCTTGGCGAAGGCCGCCGCGTCCGCTCGACCACGGTCATTTGTGTCCGGCGGGGCGACTCCGTCGTGATGGCCGCCGACGGGCAGGTGTCGATCGGCTCGACCGTGATGAAGCACTCGGCCAAGAAGATCAGGCGGCTGTACCAGGACAAAGTGCTGGCCGGGTTTGCCGGGTCGACCGCTGATGCCTTCTCGCTCTTCGCACGCTTCGAGACCAAGCTTGAACAGTATGCAGGCAACCTCGGCCGTGCCGCCGTCGAGCTCGCGAAGGACTGGCGCACCGACAAGATGCTCCGCCAGTTGGAGGCATTGCTGATCGTCACGGACGCCAAGCAGACCTTTCTGCTCTCCGGCACTGGCGATGTGATCGATCCGGATGAGGGCATCGCCACCATCGGCTCGGGCGGCAGCTACGCCCTGGCCAGCGCGCGGGCGCTACTCGAAAATACGGACCTGAGCGCGCGCGAGATCGCGGAGAAGAGCCTGCGCATCGCGGGACAGATTTGTATCTATACGAACGACCAGATCATGGTGGAAGAGTTGAAGGTGGAGTAGATGACTGCTCAGGCACGCTGGATGGTTGTTCGCGGCGTCGTAGCCATTCTCATCGGCTTATTTGGCGTTTTATGATCTTCAACTGGTTCATGCTTCCGAAGGACATCTACTTCTGGCGGCTAAATCTGTGGCCGTTCGTTGTCTTTCCAGCAAGTGCCGGTCTGATCGCATCGTTTGTACATCCACGGTCCACACCGGGTACGAAGCAGCTTGCGAAAACGCTCACCGTGATCTACAGCGTGGCTTTTAGCCTGTTTCTTTTGTCTTTCGGCATTGCGTTTGCGATGAACAACACTCACAAGTACTGATGAGGTGTTAACCAAATAGGTTATAATTCATGGAGAAGCGCGTACCGCATTGTCAACTCGGAATCATTCGGGCCCTCATTGATGAGGGCAAGGTTCGCCCTACGACAGCCGCCGCCTCAACGGCCCGTGCGCTTGGGTTCAACGTAGCGGAGATGATCTCAATCGTTCGCGCATTGACCATGCAAGACTTCTACAAATCGATGACAACCTACGCCGATCACACCGTATGGCAGGATGTTTACCACTGCTCGACTCGAGCAGGCGATGTTTATCTGAAGCTGACTGTCATCGACTATGTCCTTATCGTGTCCTTCAAGGAGCTATGAACCATGAAATGTCCGATCTGCGGTGGAGCTGAATTGGTCCACGACACCCGCGACCTTTCTCACACCTACAAAGGCGAAACAACGGTCATTCCGACGGTTGAGGGGGATTTCTGTTCGTCATGCGGGGAAGGTGTGCTGACGATGGAGGCGGCAACACGATTTAGCGACTTGATAGGTTCCTTCAACAAGGAGGTGAACGCGGCCATTGTCGATCCCGAGTTTATCGTCAGCGTCCGTAAAAAGCTGGCGCTCGATCAGAAGGAAGCGGCGGAGATCTTCGGCGGCGGAGTGAACGCGTTCTCGCGGTACGAGAATGGAAAGACTCGTCCTCCACTGGCTCTTGTCAAGCTGTTGCGCGTGCTGGAGCGACACCCAGATTTGCTTGCGGAAGTGCGGTAGGCCCGCAAACGCAGATCCCTTCGGCAATGACAACCAAGAAAAGCAACGATATAAGCAAATAAGGCGTAACAACACATGGCAATCTTTCTCCCCGGAACCGCTGACGACCAGGCACTCGCGCTCGATGAGATGACACCGCGCGAGATCGTCGTCGAGCTGGACAAATACGTTGTAGGGCAGCACGCGGCCAAGCGCGCCGTCGCCATTGCGCTCCGAAATCGCTCGCGCCGTCAGAAGCTCACACCCGAGCTCGCCGAAGACATCATGCCCAAGAACATCATCATGATCGGGCCCACCGGCGTTGGTAAGACGGAGATCGCGCGGCGGCTGGCCAAGCTGACCAACTCGCCCTTCCTCAAGGTGGAGGCGTCGAAGTTCACCGAGGTCGGCTATGTCGGGCGCGATGTCGAATCGATCGTCCGCGATCTGGTCGAGATCGCCATTGACATGGTGCGCGACGAGAAGCTGGAAGAGGTGGAGGACAAGGCCGAGCTAAACGCCGAGGACCGGCTGCTCGACCTGCTGCTCCCGCCTACTGCCGCCTCAGCGCCGATCACGACCGTTGCCGCCGCAACTGCCGCCGCTTCGACCACCGAGCCGGGTTCGAATCTTGTCCAACTCCCCGCCTCGACGCTGGTCGACGATCCGGCGCACGTCGAGCCCGCGTCCGACGACGAGAAACCCGCCGACCGCCAGCAGCGCACCCGCGACAAGCTCCGCCAGCAGTTCCGCGAAGGCAAACTGGATGACCGCATGGTCGAACTCGACGTGCGTGACCGCAACCAGCCGAGCTTCGAGTTCATCTCCGCGCAGAACCTCGAAGACTCCGACATGAACCTGAAGGATATGCTGCCGGGGCTCTTCGGCCAGCGCACCAAGAAACGCAAGATGAAGGTCGCCGAGGCGTTTGAATACCTGATCAGCGAGGAAGAAGGCCGCCTCATCGACATGGATCAGGTCACGCGTCTGGCTGTTGATCGGGTCGAGGACTCCGGCATGGTCTTCCTCGATGAGATCGACAAGATCGCTGGTCGTGAGGGCGGCCACGGCCCCGATGTCTCGCGCGAGGGCGTACAGCGCGACATTCTACCCATCGTCGAGGGCACTACGGTTAATACCAAGTACGGCATGGTCTCGACCGACCACATCCTCTTCATCGCGGCCGGGGCGTTCCATGTCTCCAAACCCAGCGATCTAATCCCCGAGCTACAGGGGCGTTTTCCTATCAGAGTGGAGCTGCACTCGCTGACGGTCAACGACTTCATACGCATCCTTACCGAACCAAAGTCGTCGCTGGTAAAACAGTCCACCGCGCTGCTCGAAACCGAAGGGCTAAAGCTGGAGTTCACCCCGGAGGCCCTCGCCGAGATGGCCCAATTCGCCTTTCGCGTGAACGAGACGACGGAGAACATCGGCGCGCGCCGCCTGCACACCATCATGGAGCGCGTGCTCGACGAGATCAGCTTCCAGGCCCCCGACCTGTTTAAGTCGCCGCGCCCTGAAGCTACCTCGGAGGGCGTGGTCGCGGAGATCGGGGCCTCCGCTCCCCTCCGCTCGGAGCCGCAAGCGCCCGCGCCACCGTTGCCAGTGATCGAGCGCAAGAACGAGGACGGCACGGTGCAGAAGGTGATTGTGGTCGATCCCGAGTACGTGCGGCAGCAGGTGGCGAGCATTGTGAAGGATCAGGATCTGAGCCGCTACATTCTTTAGAGGCTTAGCGGCGTGTCAAGGACCACGCCACTCCGACAAGCACAATCACCGCAGCGGCTGCAGCCCTAATGGGCGTGATAGCGGGTTTGGGAACCGGTTGACCAGGGCGGTACACGCCATATTCTTCGTCCTCAAGGTCTTTGACGACGGTCGCTAACGGCATCGGAACCGGTGATTCGCTCAACGGCAAAATGAGTTTGCGTATTAGGTTCGGCGGCTGATACTGAGGGTCAGCTTTCAATCGCGCAAGCAGGCTGGGGTGCAGCAGAGCGCCGTCGGGGACCTTTCGGCGATGCGCCATAGGCGAGAAGTTCCAATGGCGGTCTCCATCTCCGTCGTAGAACTTGTGCGGAAACAGTTCCAGAGGCCACCAAGCAAGAGTAAGTGAATCGTGTAGGCACTTCATCGGCTTCGGCGGATGGGACAAGGCGGCAATGCCGGTGAACTTCGTTCCGGGATGGCCCATGACCGCGTTGAACTTTTCAGGATGTGAGATCAGGCCCGCGGAACAAGCCTCCTTGAAGATCCACTGAAAGGCGTCCGGCGCGGGCGCGCACTCCGCCTGCACATAGCTGCCGCCTACATCGGAGTGGACTCCGGCAAACCAAGCCTGCACGACGTTTTGCTGTTTTCCTTGCAGCAGCGGAGTTTCGTCAGGGGATAGAGCCTCGCCCAACAAATTGTCCTGGAAGAAACAGCGTCGTTCATCCACAGAGACCGCATGACGGATGGTTTCAACGATTGGGTTCTGCCCGTCGTACAGGAGTTTGACCGGATCGGTGACCCACCCGACCGAAGAGACTGTATCCCACACGCCCATGAAGTGGATGGCAACTTCCCGTGAAAAAGTCTCCTTGAAGGCTTCAGCCACCAAATTCTTGGGGAGACGATGTTTGCGCGCGCCGTAAGCGTCCTTGCTCGCCTGCGCGTACATCCGCATCACGTAATCGAGATGGCCCTCGTTGCCGGGGCAGAGCAGGCCATAGACGTAGAGCATTCCGGCCAAGGCGCGCACCGTATACGCTCCGCGCGAAAAGCCGAACAGATAAATCCTGTCCCCGTCCGCATAGTTCTCCATAAGGTACTTGTAGGCGTCCATCACATTGGCTTCAAACCCTGCACCGAAGGCTAGTCCCGCAACCTGCGACCACGCTCTTCCCAGCGCCGTCGTCTCGTTCGGCGCACCCATCGTTCCTACACCGGGATGGTAGTAGGCAATCTGCTCTTCCTTGACGTCGATGGACGTGTAGAGCCTTACGACGTTCGAGTTGGCGTCGCCGAACTGATTTCCGGTTCCGTCGCAGCAAATCACAATGTTTTTCGGCATGGGAAGGCTCCTGGACATCCAGTTCAATGAAGTTTGCCCCACCGGAGGCAGGGTTGCGTACATTTACTTGCAGAGGGGGCCGGAACGACTGGCAACCAACGTAGCAGGCTTTCCTCACGTCCGCAATCGTTTCTTTAAGCAAGCGGCCGAGATGCTTCAGAGCAAAGGACATCCCACGCAAGAAAGGCGACCCGAAGGTCGCCTTTCACGAGCAGCGGAGGAACGCTTAGGCTCCCACAGGCTGGCTGATCTCGCTAAGCCGCTTAGCCAGCAGCTTCTCAAGATCTTCGAGCGCCTTCGAGAAGCCTTCGATGCCTTCCTTGAGCTTGTCGTGGGCCATGCGGTCTTCGGCGTGCATCTTCTCAAAAGTAGCCTGATCCATGGTGATTTTTTCGATCTTCAAGTCCGCCGCCTTGGAAGCGTCGAGCTTCAAGGGAAGATCGGCATCCGAGGAGTCGAGCTCCGCCAGCAGCTTCGGGGCGATGGTCAGCAGGTCGCAGCCGGCCAGCTCCGTGATCTCGCCGATGTTACGGAAGCTCGCGCCCATCACCTGCGTCTTATAGCCAAACTTCTTGTAATAGTTGTAGATCTTGGTGACGGATTGTACGCCCGGATCTTCGGCACCCGTGTAGTCTTTGCCCGTGTCCTTCTTGTACCAGTCGAGGATGCGCCCCACAAACGGCGAGACCAGCGTAACCTTGGCCTCGGCGCAGGCGATGGCCTGGTGCAGCCCGAAGAGCAGTGTAAGGTTGCAATGGATGCCTTCCTGCTCCAGAATCTCCGCCGCCTTGATGCCTTCCCAGGTGGAGGCGATCTTCACCAGTACACGCTCACGGGGAATACCCGCCGCGTCATACTGCTTGATGATGTCGCGCGCCTGCTCAAGCGTCTTCTCGCGGTCGTAGCTCATGCGCGCATCGACCTCAGTCGAGACGCGGCCCGGCACGATGTCCAGGATCTTGCGCCCAAAGGCCACGGCCAGCGTCTTGAATGCGAACGCCGCAACGTCCTTGTCAGACGCGCTCGATCCGGCCTTTTCGCGGGCGTCTTTCAGCACGTCGTCGACAATGGAGGCGTACTCCGGCTTTTCGGCGGCCGCGGCAATCAGCGACGGATTGGTGGTCGAGTCCGTCGGCTTGAACTTTTCGATTGAGTTGATGTCGCCTGTATCCGCGACGACGGTGGTTACTTTCTTCAACTGCTCCAACAAAGTTGCCATGGCTCTAAACTCCTTCGTTCGCACCAACGGTACTAAGATCGCTGCACGCATATACGTGACTGGCGCGCACACCTATTGTATGCCTAACGGCGCTAAGGTATCTCGCGCACGGATAGTTGTGCGGAGTCGCTGGCCGGACTGCGATTGCCCGCCTCGTCCACCGCGACGATGGTATAGCGGTACGTGTGACCCGGCGCGGCGGTCTTATCCTGAAACGACGGCACTGACACGGGACTGTCGTTGAGTTGCGCCGGAGCGCCACCCTCCTGCCGGAGTACAAAGTAGCCGGCGAGATCGGGCTCAGTGTTGGGCTGCCATGACAAGTCGACGACGTGATCGTCCGCGATGGCCTCCAACCCCATTGGCTGTCGAGGCGGGAAGATGTCGCGCATCTCCAGGGTCACCGGCGCGGATACGGAGCTGCGTAGCTCGAGTGAATGGCCATCGACGATGACCGTTCGAACACGCTGCGCTGTATAGGTATAACGTTCGCCCATTTTTGCCGTCCGATCAAGCGCGCCAGGGCCCGGAGGAACTCGCAGTGTCACCTCAGTCGTGTCGCTTCGCTGCTTGCCCAGCGGTCCTTGCTTGAGCGGTGGTTTCATGTCCGAAACCGTTACTCGGTGCAGGTCGACTTCACTGTCAGCGTCCTCGCGCCGCCACGTGAGCACCGCTCCTGCTTGGCTCGCTTCTGCTTGGAAGGGTTGAGGGACCGAAGGAACGGGGCCACTCGCCGTCAAGGCGGCGTTCGACTCGCCAGCCGAGTGCCCGCGGGCGTTGAATATCTCCACGCGGTATTCCAAAGCATCCACTGGTCCGCTTACAAGTGTGGGCGGCAGCACGTCGGTTGCCTCGGAAGATCCGGGCAAGACGGGTACACGAAGAACAGAGGCACAGGTGTTTCCTGTCGAGGTGGCGAGTCTGCGGCAGACAGAAACGCTCATCGGCCCGCGCGTGTTGAGGCCATCGGTCGTCTGTCCAGCCGTCGTCCAATGAAGCAGGACCTGGTCCCCCACCCGCTCAGCGCTCAGGGTAGAGACAACCCCAGGCAGATTGAGTGAAGGAGAGCGCGGCGGCCCCGGATTGGCGCACGCTCCACAGGCTAAGAGAGGGAGCAGAGCAAAGAAGCGCGCTCTTCCAAGAGAAGGCTGGGTATGCGCGATTGCGGTTCGTTGATCCACCTTCCCCAAAGTAGCATCTTGGCCCACGACACAAGCGCCCTTCGAAGCGGATGACCTGAAATCTAATATTTGTTGAGAACCCATGCATCGTTTGACCCTGCTTCCACGTCTGTTTACCAGGTGAACAATGTCTAAGCTAAGCGAAGTCACTCTCCCTGAAGCGGCTATCCCTTCCTCCATGCTTGTCAGCGAAGGTGCCACGCAGATCGACGGCGAGGCCGCCGAGTCATTTATCGCAGAAAAGCGCATCGGCGAGCGCATCAAGCATCTCCGACTGCGTAAATCCATGGGTCTGGTCGAACTAGGACGCCACACCGGCCTCTCCGCAAGCTTCCTGTCGCAGTTGGAGACAGGGCGCGTCGTCCCTACGCTGCGGAATCTCGCGCGCATCGCCATGGTCTTCTCGAAAGACCTTAGCTACTTCTTCGAACCGGAGCCGCAAACCCTCTTTCGTGTCCATCGTGCCAAAGACCGTGTGCGTCTGCCCCAGACTGGTGTCGATGACCCCACGTATTTCTTCGAGAGCCTGGGCTACCTCGTGCCTGACCGGCAACTCGATCCCTACTTTGCTGAGTTTCTTCCCGGCAAAGCGGGACGCGGCTCGAAGGCTCACCAACACGCCGGCTGCGAATTCCTCTACGTCCTCAGCGGCGTACTAGACATCGCCCACGGCGAGGTGACGCACCATATGCAGGCGGGCGACGCGGTGTACTTCGACGCGAACACCGTACACAGCTATGCCTGCGCGGGGGATGTATCGGCTTGCGTCGTGATCGTGACCTTGCAGCAACCCATTACGCTCCAGGGTCTTCGCAGCCACAATCTGGGTGCGGGCAAGATCCGCAATTTCGAACTCCGGTCACGCCGCGATGACGGCGCAGTCGCGAAACGCACCGAAACGACCCAGTAAGGTTGCGCGGGCCGCTCTTTCGCCATAACATCGCCTTCAGTGGAGAAGCACGAACCGAAGCCGTCCTTGAATAAACGCTCTGCTTCGTCCGAGGCGGAGCGGGTCGTCTCGGCTGGCCGGGCGAATGACGATGACGCTTTTGAACTGAAGCTCCGCCCTCATCGATTGGCCGAGTTCATCGGACAGACCAAAGCCAAAGAGCAGCTCGCGATTGCGCTGGAGGCTGCAAAGACCCGCGGCGAAGCTCTCGACCATGTCCTCCTCTTCGGCCCGCCCGGCCTCGGCAAGACGACTCTAGCGACCATCATCGCCAACGAGTTGGAAGTCGGCTATCAGCAGACCTCCGGCCCCGCGCTGCAAATCCAGGGCGATCTTACCGCTATCCTCACCAACCTGCGCGAGCGGCAGGTGCTCTTCCTCGACGAGATCCACCGCCTCCAGCCCGTGCTTGAAGAAAAGCTCTACACCGCGCTCGAAGACTACAAGCTCGACATCATCATCGGCCAAGGCCCCTCCGCGCGCACGCACGTCATGGAGATCAAGCCTTTCACCTTTGTCGCCGCAACCACGCGTCCTGGTCTGCTCTCGTCGCCCCTACGCTCGCGCTTCGGTATCTTGCTGCGTCTCGAGTTCTACACCGACGACGAACTTCGCTTCGTCGTCACCCGCTCGGCCGAGGTGCTTGGCGTGCCCATCGACCAGGACGGCGCGGCCGAGATCGCCATGCGTTCTCGTGGCACACCGCGCATCGCTAACCGCCTCCTTCGCCGCGTCCGCGACTACGCCGAGGTCCGCGCTCAGGGCCGCATCGATCTCCCCACCGCCCGGGCCGCTCTCGCCCTGCTTGAAGTTGACGCCCATGGCTTCGACGAACTCGACCGCCGGCTCCTCCGCACCATCATCGAGAAGTACGACGGCGGCCCCGTCGGCCTCAACACCCTTGCCGCCGCCCTCGCCGAAGAGCAAGACGCGCTGGAGGAGGTCTACGAGCCTTTCCTCATCCAGATCGGCTTCCTCGACCGGACGCCACGGGGACGAGTGGCTACCCGCCTCGCCTATGAACACCTCGGCATAGAAATGCCGCGCAAGCTGAGTTTGTTTTAAAGTTCAAGGAGGTGCGCTCATGGTTCCCGCCGAGCAGATAGAAACGATGACCGAGGAACAGTTCGAGCGGTTCGCTCTGGACATCCTCAACCGCGAGATGGGCCTCTACGGCCTGGCCCGTTTCCTCCGCGTCTATCGCTCTGGAACCGGAGACTACACCCGAGACCGAAACCAGTGGCTCGATGGATTGACTCGCAAGAGATAGCCGCCGAGTTCAGGTAAGTCTGCCGCAGTCTAATTCTGACCTTCCTAAGCTAATCGCCTCTTTCACGCTCCCCGCCTTGCACAGCCGCCGCGCCGCCTCTGCTTCGTCGCATCCCGTCGCCGCCATCACAATCCTTCTCCCCCGGTCTACCAGCTTCTCGTTCGTCAATTGCACATTTACCATCAGGTTTCCCATCACCATGCCGCGCCGGATCATCACGCCGGTCGAGAGCATATTGAGCACCAGCTTGGTCGCCGTGCCAGCTTTGAGACGCGTGCTTCCTGTGACCACTTCGGCTCCGGTGTTGGGTGAGATGGCGATCTGCGCCGCCCGTGCCACCGGCGATCCCGGCACGCACGAGAGTCCAATCGTCGCTCCCCCCTGCTCCGTGGCGTACTCCATTGCGCCCAGCACATACGGTGTGCGCCCGCTGGCCGCGATCCCCACCAGCGTGTCCTCTCGGCCAAATCCACGGCTCGCAAGATCGAGCGCCCCTTGCGCGAACGAGTCCTCCGCGCCCTCGACCGACCGGCGCAGCGCTCCGTCTCCTCCGGCGATGATCCCTTGAAACAACTCCGGCTCCACCCCAAACGTTGGCGGGCATTCAGACGCGTCGAGCACCCCCAGCCGCCCGCTGGTGCCCGCGCCCATGTAGAAGAGCCGTCCGCCGCGCACAAATCGGTCGGCGATGGCATCCACCGCCAAGGCGATCTGCGGCAACTCCGCCGCCACTGCCGCCGCCACCTTGGCGTCCTCGTCGTTGATCAGGCGCAGCATCTCGAGCGTTGGCAGCTCGTCGATGTGTTCACTTCGAGGGTTGCGCGCTTCCGTCGGCAAGTTAGCTAGCTGCAAGGGATCGGACATCCCTCCATCGTAAAATAGACGGAAAGGAAGACACGAATGACCACAGCAACGCATCCCGCCCTGGCCGAACAGGTCCATGCGGCGGCCCAGGCCGCTGGCCT
The DNA here is from genome assembly GCA_965277085.1 of Acidobacteriaceae bacterium. Taxonomy (GTDB): domain Bacteria; phylum Acidobacteriota; class Terriglobia; order Terriglobales; family Acidobacteriaceae; genus Edaphobacter. The sequence goes on along the minus strand of OZ255708.1, from coordinate 1,680,254 downwards.
CGCCATTGAGGCGGAGACCGCCTCAGCCGACTTCTCCGGCAAACCGACTACGCGCTTCACCCTGAGCCTCCCGGCTGCGGGCGGTGCCACGCAAGTCTTGGAGTTGTCAGACAGCTTCGACTTTACGGAGCCAGCGCTGCTCAAACAGGTCCAGGTATATCTGGCTGAGACAGCTCGGCGGCTGCACAATCCGCGCCCAGAATGCTTCCTTACCCTGCAAGGCCTTCCCTTGAGCTTCGGTAAGTTCCAGTGGCCCTTTCATCAGTCGACGAGCGGCGCGGACACGTCGCTCGTCCACGGGGAGGTGCGCCTAGAGACCGGCGAAGAGCCCGTCCTACACGCCAAGATCGCCGCTTCGATGACGATTACCTTCCGCGAGGTGGTGGCCGCGCCGGAGCAGCCCTTTGCCGAAGGATTCATCTACAACGCCGTTAGGAAGACCATGGATCAGGGCCAGTTAGAGCTGGTGAAGAGCGGCAACCGTCAGCCCGTTCCCGTAACTACCCGCTATTACAGCGCCAAACAAAAAAAGTTCAGCTTCAACGACACGACGGAGCCGCAGCGGCGGGCGTTCCTTGCGGCGAAGACGTACTGGCTGTCGGGCGTGCTGTGCGGCGGCGCGCCAGTGTGGCTGCTCGATCCGCGTGACACACAATACCTGAATACCACACCGGCGGAGCTGAAGCAGTCGATGGACGCGCTCGCCGCCGAAGGCTTAATCGCCGTGGGCACGGACGCTGAATTTGCCTCGGCTACAAATACGCTTATGAGCCGTAAGGCTAAGTATGACAGCGAGTTGGCGCAGGCGTTGCTGTTCATCAAGCCCACCTTCAACGAGGATATGCGTGGTGGTCACACAAATATGTGACTTGCATTCACAGAAGCTTCATGTAAACTTGCCAATCATATCCTCTCGGTGCTAGTGTTCTCTTCGGTCATGGGCCCAACACGGCCTTTTTTAGACAAGAGAGGACACTATGTACAACACCATCCGCACCACCCTATCCGCACTGGCACTTGCCTCGATGATCGTCATCCCCGCAGCTGCTCAGACTCAGATGCAGAGCAACAACGCACCCGTAAATCAGACACAGGACTGGAACACCCCGCCCGCCGGCACCGAGCAGGCGCAGCAGGGCTTCCGCGACGGCGTCGAAGCAGCCAAGCTCGACCGCGCGGCCAAGCGTCCCATCGATGCGAAGGTCTCGCACCTCTACGTCCATCCCCCTGTCAAAGGCGCGGCCAAGGACGAGTACCGGACGAGCTTTACCGCCGGCTACAACGCGGCTGTGCAGCACGCTTCCACCATGTAAAGACAGCACGAACAAGCACGTCCCTCCCCAGCAAAGGGCCTCCCGCGAGGCCCTTTCGCGCATATGGTCCCAAGGCCCTTCTGGTAGGCTGAAGGCGTGCCTGAGCCTCACTCTACAGCTCCTCAAATGGCCGTCCTCATCCCGTGCTACCACGAGGAGGCGGCGATCACCAAGGTCGTGACGGATTTCCGCGCGGCACTTCCTGATGCCACAATTTACGTGTACGACAACAACTCCCGAGACCGGACAGTAGAGTTCGCACGGGCTGCCGGGGCGCAGGTCTATAGCGAGCATCTTCAAGGCAAGGGACACGTCGTCCGCCGGATGTTTTCGGATATTGAGGCGGATGTCTATGTTCTGGTCGATGGCGACGATACGTATGACGCCCACTCCGCGCCAGCCATGGTGAGGTACCTTCTAGCAAATCGGCTCGACATGGTCAACGGGACACGTATCACGCAAATCGCTGCGGCGTACCGCCCTGGGCATCAGCTCGGCAACACGGTGCTCAGCGGTCTGGTGCGGCGCATCTTCGGCAGCCGCATCAAGGACCTGCTCTCAGGCTATCGAGTCTTCAGCCGCCGCTTTGTTAAATCGTTTCCCGCGCTGTCGTCCGGTTTTGAGACGGAGACTGAACTCACCATCCACGCGCTCGAGCTGGATATGCCGCTCGGTGAACTTGACACGCCGTATAAGGACCGTCCTGAAGGCAGCGAGTCGAAGCTCCGCACCTACTCCGACGGGGTGCGTATTCTGCGCACGATTATGCTGCTGGTCAAAGACGAGCGGCCGCTGCTCTTCTTCGCCATTGCCGGTCTGGTGCTCTTCATCATGGGCTTCGGACTGAGCGTGCCTATTTTGGTTGAGTTCCACCGCACCCACTTGGTGCCTCGTTTCCCGACGGCTATCCTCTCGACCGGGCTAGTGCTGCTATCGTTTTTGTCGCTTGTCTGCGGTTTGGTCTTAGATTCCGTCGCGCGCGGACGCAAAGAGACCAAGCGGATGGCGTACCTTGCGGTTCCGCTGTGGCAAGGCCGCGTCTCAGAGTAAATACGCGTAGAAGTTGCTCGTACCCAGCTGCCGCCACCGTTCGGGGGCCTGTGTCGATGGCGCGAAGATACCCACGAGCGCGCTTACTCCTTGCGCCTTAAGGGAGTTCAGTACCGCTGGCTTGTCGGCCACCGTCTTCCAGAATGCTCCTGGATCGCCATCATTCGGCACCTCAACCTCGGCGCGGATGGGCGCTCCTGCTAGCCGGGCCCAGTAATGATCCACATAGCAAGCGTCGTCGCCGATGCACGCGACGGTCTTGCCGGGGCCGATGCCCAGGTCGTTCAAGCCTTGGGCGGCGGGATAGATCTGCTTGCTGTACGCGCCACGTGGGTAGCCGGTGACGCTCTCGGTCCGGCGGCGTTCCCCGAGATCGCCGATGGCCGTCGCCAGGACCAGGCCCGCAAAGAGCAGTGCGCAGCCGGTGGCGATCTGCCCGAGAGAACCCGCCTGCGGGCGCCGAATCATAGCAAGCAGTGGAATGACGACAAAGAAGAACGCGCCGGTAAGATACCGGTCTTGCAAGTCGATAGGGAAGTAGATGCCGAGCATCAGCAGACCCCAGAGCAGCACAGGAAGCAGCGCGTACCAAGGAGCGCTTCGGGGACGCAGCCCGCAGCCGAGCAGCAGCAACACGGCAAGCAGCACAAACGATTCGAGATGGCCCGCCACGTAGCGCACCAGCAACTGAGATGTGCGCTCCACCCGGCGGATGTGCCCCGGCCAATAAACCACCGGCTTGAGCGTGTCTGTCCAATAGGAGGGATCAAACCATAAGGGGTAGGTACCGAGGGGATGCTGTAGGTAGGAGTAGACGGCGGGCGAATCCATCAGCAGCTGCTCGTGATGCTTGAAGTCGGCCTTCGCGTGTCCAAGATCGCCGGAGTGCCACTCGTGCCAGCGGCCCGTCTCGTCGACGAAGAAGCAATAGTTCAGCCGCGCCGACTCACCCGTAGTGAAGCGTCCGCGCTGCTTGGAGATACCAATGATGTATGGTCCGGCCAGGGCGGCGAAGAGCAATCCCGCCACGAGGACACCGCCGACGATGCGATTGCGGCGAGGCGAGTTGCGCGTCAGCCCGTAAAGAAACAGAGCTGCCAGCAGGATGCCCGAGGGTAGAAAGGCAAAGGACTTTGTCAGGTACGCGCAGCCCAGGCTAAGGCCGACGAGCGGATAGTAGACGAAGCGGCCGGAACTTTGCAGACGCAGCAGGCAGCCAGCCGCGAGCAGAAGAAAGAGCAGCAGCAGACCGTCCGAACGCACCGCGCCCATAGGCAGCTCGCGCTGGAACGCGGCAAAGAGCAGGCCCAGGCCGACCAGCAGCATGGCAGGCCGTGAGAAGGCGGGCATGGTTTCAGCCTCGGACTGAAACTGCTCACGGACGCGCGTCAGTGATTCGACGAAGAACCAGGTCGCGCCGATGCACAGCAGAAAGATAGCGGCGTTGACGAAGAAGTAGGTCTGCAGCTCATCGAACCGGGAGGGGTGCGCTACGATTTGCCCGACGGCGAGCGCGCCCGCATAGGCCGGGTTCCAGTAGCCGTTCACCACCTCGGTCCATTGATGGGCGTGGATGCGGTCGGCCAGGTCCATGAACGCCACCGCATCGCCGTCCAGCTTGTAGTTGTCGTATTTCGCATAGCCGTAGCCGCATAGGGCCATTACGAGCGCGTAGAGGAAGGACAGCTTGTAGAGACGGGATAGACTCATGGCAGATCGAGCCAAGTATCTCATGCGCCCTCGCGAGGCACGGCTCCGGCCGACGTATACTCCGCGAACGCAAACTTCCGTCGGGGATAACAAACGGAAGAAGGAGACTGACAGCGAACGGGGTCGCTGCACCGATGCCGCTATACTGGGCTTCATTCCCCACGTCATTTGCAAGGAGAGTTATGTCGTCCATCCGCGAAACACTGACGCGCTCCGACTTGTTGCGCCTCTATCTCCCCGCGGCTGTCTGTTTTCTCGTCCTCAATCTGACCAACCACACGATCCTCGACTGGGCCGCGCACCACAATCTAATTCATGGCACGGGTGCGAAGCTGGCGGCCAACTACGACTTGAAAGCGCACTTCATTCTGGTTCCAGTTAAGGCAGCTTTCTTCGCGCTTGGGGTTGCTATCCTGATGTGGCCGGTCGCACGCTTAGGGATGAAGACGATGGTCCCTCTGCTGAACCGGCGCGATGTGGCGCGGACGCTCGGTGCTCTAACCGTCTGTTTGCTGCTGACCGCAAGTTTGACGCCGGTAAGCAACGGCATCGCCTATGCCGTGCGGTCAACCGATCCATTCAATCAGCAGACTGATCAGATGTACCGCCGCCTCTTGGTTCCCGGCGTGGCCAACCTGCTCCATCTGGACGGCATCTTCTACATCCTTTTCTACTGGGGTGTGGTCATCGTCGCCGCGCTTGCCACGACGGCCTTCCTCAAGCGGCATCATGTCGAGCTGACGCTTATCCAAACCGTCTCGTTGTTCACCGTGGGCGTCTTCGCCACGGCGTTTCAGGTGCCGGGCTATCCAGAGATTGCCGCCTTCGTGCTCGCTCTCCTCGCGCTGTTGGCGCACGAAGCCAGTGGGACCTATACTTGGCTGCACTCGGCAGCGTTTGCTCTTGCTCTTATGGCTCACGAGGCATGCGCCATCATTATCTTTGTACCGTTGGCCCTGTTTGTTCTAGGACGACGTTCCTGGTTGCCCTTTCTTACCCTGTCGGCTCTTTACGCGATGGCCTTGTTGGCAAACTTCTCGTTCCATCCAGCGGAAGTCTCCCATCTACAGAGCATGGTGGGCGAGATCAGCGCGCACGATTACTTCTGGCGCTCTCCATCCATGGTGGCGCTGGCGGCCCTCTTCTCGTTCAAGCTGCTGTGGCTTCTGGTTCCCGCCGGCATCTATTGGCAGGCAAAGACCAGCCACTCGTATGCGGGATTTATCGTGGCAGGGGTTTGCGCGGCGCTTGCGTCGACCTATATTGCCGTGGACTACTCGCGCCTCGTAGGCTTCGCGTCCATTCCCATGCTCTTGTGCGTTATTCAAGCGGCCAAACGGATGCCCCAGCGAGCGTTCCAGACGCTGTCCGTGTGCAACATCGTCTGGCCTTCCTTCTATATCGGAGCCAACACCGGAATCATACCCTTTCCTGGCTTGTACAGCGCTATTTATAAGCATCTCTGGCACTTGCAGCCGACGGGCATTCACTAAACGGGCCGCGATCCTTTCGAACTGCGGCCCATCTTGCGAAAACGCTACATATCCCTAACGCCATCCACAAACGCCTTCAGCTTGCGGCTGCGGCTCGGGTGACGCAGCTTCCGCAACGCCTTGGCTTCGATCTGCCGGATACGCTCGCGCGTCACCTGGAAGCTCTGCCCAACCTCTTCGAGCGTGTGCTCGGAGCCGTCCTCCAGACCGAAGCGCATCTTCACTACCCGCTCTTCGCGAGGAGTCAAAGTACGCAGCACCTGTGACGTGTACTCCTTCAAGTTGACCGAGATCACGGCATCGGACGGGCTCACGGCCATGCGGTCCTCGATGAAGTCGCCAAGGTGAGAGTCTTCCTCTTCGCCGATCGGAGTTTCGAGCGAGATAGGTTCCTGCGCGATCTTCAATACCTTGCGGACCTTAGCTACGGGGATGTCCATGCGCTTGGCAATCTCTTCGGACGACGCCTCGCGGCCGAGCTCCTGCACTAGCTGCCGCGAGGTGCGGATCAGCTTGTTGATCGTCTCGATCATGTGGACCGGGATACGGATCGTCCGCGCCTGGTCGGCAATGGCCCGAGTGATCGCCTGCCGAATCCACCACGTCGCATAGGTCGAGAACTTATAGCCGCGCCGGTATTCGAACTTGTCGACCGCCTTCATCAGGCCGATGTTGCCCTCCTGGATCAGATCGAGGAACTGTAGCCCGCGGTTGGTGTACTTCTTGGCGATCGAAACGACCAGCCGCAAGTTCGCCTCGATCAGCTCGCGCTTGGCCTTCTCCGCGTCCATGTCGCCCTGCAACATCTCGCGCTGGGTACGCTTCAAATCGGGCAAGGGAATGCCGGCGTCGACCTCCACACGCTCCAGGTCCGTGCGGCAGTTCTTCTGCTGACGCTTATACTCCTTGCGCAGTTCTTCGCTCTTCGAGGCCTCGAACTTGGCTTCGAGCGCTTTGATCTGCCGCTCAAGTGTGCGCATCGCGTCAACGGTCTTATTGACCTTGTCGAGCAGCCGCTTCTTTTCGGCGTTCGTGTACTTCAGCTCGCGGATGACGCGGTTGATGTAGACGTGCTCGCGCCCCATCAGCCAAAGCGTCTTGCGTTGATCCTTTGTCTTCGCTTTGGCGTCTTTTCCGGCCGGGTTCCCGTGCTTCTCGTCCAGCGCAATGAGCTTCTTCTGGTGCTTGACGATCACGTCGATGCGGCTGACGGTCGACCGTACGCGGGCCTGCAAAATCTCCTCGGTCAGCTCCTCCTCGTCAAAGGTGACGACTTCCTTGATGTTGCGAACGCCGCGGCGCAGGTCCTCGCCCAACCCGACGATCTCGCGGATCACGATCGGCGAGCGGGAGATGGCTTTCATCACGCGCAGCTGCCCACGCTCGATACGCTTGGCGATCTCCACCTCGCCCTCGCGCGTCAGCAGCGGAACGGTGCCCATCTCGCGCAGGTACATGCGGACAGGATCGTTCGTCTTTTCAAGGGTGCCAGGGGAGAGATCGAGCTCGACATCATCCGACTCTTCCCCAGCCTCAGGCTCGTACTTGTCGCGATCCGCGCCGAACTTCTCGCCCGAGAGCACGTCGATGCCCTGGGTGTTGATGGTCGTCATCAGATCGTCGAGATCGTCCGGCGTTGTAATATCGCCGGGGAGCAGGTCATTCACCTCACCATAAGTGAGATAGCCCTTCTCTTTCCCCGTTTCGATCAGCTTGTCTAAATCTTCTTCGTACTTGTCAATATCTTCGGCCACGGTCACACGCGCTCCTGCGGGAGTAATTTTGTGGAGAGGAGCGTCTCGCTGGACGGTGCTCTCCTTCGGTTGTTACGGGATCGATGAGGGGTTGATGCGGTGTCGACCGCGGTGGCAAGCCCAAAGACCTCGATTGGGTCAGGGCATTCAAAGGCACACGTCCCCAGCGAATCACAGAATACCACATTGTTAGACGCGCAAAGCTGCGGAAAGATTCCTTCCGCTCACCGCGAGCAACACTTCCAGCATCCCACGGGTTATGCAAGCGGCTCTTCCAGAATCTATCGCCAATCCCGTCGAGTTCGCGCGGGCGGCTGGCCTTCGTTACGTCACGGATACGCAACCCGGCATCCGCCGCGCGAAGTTCCGCAACGGCTTCCGCTACACCATGCCGGATGGCACCGTCTGCCGCGATCAGCCTACCCTGGGTCGGATCAAGTCCCTGGTCATTCCGCCCGCGTGGACCAACGTCTGGATCACCCTCCACGCCAACGGCCACCTGCAAGCGACTGGCCGGGACGTCAAAGGCCGCAAGCAGAGCCGCTATCACCCGCACTGGCGCGAGGTCCGCGATGAGACCAAGTACGAGCGAATGCTTCACTTCGCCGACGCGCTTCCCGTCATTCGCAAACGCGTTGAGCATGATCTGGCCCTTCCTGGACTGCCGCGCGAGAAGATCCTCGCCACCATCATCAGCTTGATGGAGGCCACGCACATTCGCGTCGGCAACGCCGAGTACGCCCGCGACAACAAGTCTTACGGGCTGACCACCATGCGCAATCGTCACGTCGAAGTCCAAGGGGCCAAGATCACCTTCGATTTCCAGGGCAAGAGTCGCGTTCATCACACCATCGACCTTGAAGACCGCCGCCTCGCCCGCATCCTCAAGCGCTGCTCCGAGATCCCCGGCTACGAGCTCTTCCAATACCTCGACTCCGACGGCACCCGTCATGCCATCGACTCGGCCGACGTGAACGACTATCTCCGCGAGATTACCGGCCAGCACTTCACCGCGAAAGACTTCCGCACCTGGGCCGGGTCGGTGCTCGCGTCGATGATGCTCAAGGAGCTGGAGCCTTTCGACTCCGCCTCGCAGGCCAAAAAGAACGTGGTGCAGGCCATCGCCTCCGTGGCGGCACGGCTCGGCAACACGCCCTCGGTCTGTCGCAAGTGCTACGTTCATCCGGCGGTGCTGGAGGCCTACCTCGAAGGCACAGCAGCCGAGAGTAAAGAGGCGGCGATCGAAGTGGTCAAAGCCGTTGAAGCGGCCGAGGACGCCCATGCGCTCCGCCCGGACGAGATGGAACTCCTCAAGCTGCTCAGGCGGCGCGTTGCACAAGCTCCAACCGTGCAGGCGCGTGGCGCAACACCGCGTCGAAGGGCAAAAACAACGTGAAGACCGTACCCCCGGCCGCCTTGCCGTGAACGTCGAGATCCGTCTTCCGCCGCGCCGTTTTGCTCCGTACCCGCAAGGTGCCGTGATGGCGGGCGACGATGTCCTTCGTCACCCAAAGCCCCAGCCCGGTGCCGCCGATCCCCTTTGTTGTAAAAAACGGTTCGAAGATCTTCTTGAGCGCTTCGGTGGAAATACCGCTCCCGGTGTCGGCTACGGTCAGCACGAGACCATCTTTGCCATTGACCGGATGCGTCGCCTCGCGCGTGCGGATCAGCAGACGCCCACCTCCCGGCTGCATCGCGTCGATAGCATTCCCAACTAGGTTCAGGAAAACCTGCCGAATCTCGCCGTCATAGCAGGTCACCGGCCGCTTTGCTCGGAGCCGCTTTTCGGGCGCGACGGAGGCGTTCTGGAGCTTGCCTTGAAACACCGCCAGACAGTTTTCGATCAGGTCCTCCGAGCCGAGCGCGATGGCCGAGGATGACTGCCGCTGGAAGCGCAGTGTCTGGTTGGCGATCACCGACGCGCGGTGCAGCTCCTCCTCGGCGTTCCTGATGTATCCCTGGATGTCCGGCATCTGCTCGCTGGTGCGCGCCAGGTACAGCAGATTGGTCACCGCCTCGAGAGGATTGTTGATCTCATGCGCGATGGACGTGGCTAAACGCCCCACAGCAGCCAGCTTTTCCGACGTGCGCAGACCCTCTTCAGCGACTTTGCAGGCATGTATGTCTTCCATCGTGCCGTACCAGCGCACGATGCTCCCTTTCGAATCGCGGCGGGGGAGGGCACGTGAGCGTATCCAGCAGAACTCTCCCGACGCCAGCCGGACACGGTGCTCGACATCGAACGGTTCCCCGGTCTTTGTCGAATGGCTCCATGAGTGGACCACTCTATCCAGATCGTCCTTGTGCTGCACCTCGACCCATCCCGAACCGAGTACCTCTTCTCGCTTGGTCCCGGTCATCTCGAACCAGCGCTCGCTGATCGTAAGGAGACTTCCATCCGGCGCGGCGGTCCACGGGATTTGAGCGCTGAGTTGTATCGTCCAACGAAGCTCTTCCTCGCTGGCAGCCAAGGCTGTGGCGGTTTGCTCAAGGGCTGCGGCACGCCTCTTCTGTTCATCGATATCGTCGGTAATGCCATACCATTTCACGATCTTGCCGTCCATATCACGGCGGGGAAAGGCTCGCGAACGAAACCAACGGAGCTCGCCCGTTCGCGTCACTACCCGATGCTCGATGTCGTAGAGCTTCCCTGTCCGTACACACTGCGCCCAAACCTGCTGCATCCGGGCCGCGTCTTCGGGAAGCATCATCTTCGTCCAATCATCTCCCAACACCTCTTCGACGGCATGGCCTGTTAGCGTAGTCACATCGCCCCTGTTCTTCAAAATGTGACCGTCTGGATCGGCAATCCAAGGGAATTGCGAACTCAACCCGATCGTCCAGCGGAGTTCCTCCTCGCTGGCGGCCAAGGCGTCATTCGAGGCCTTGATCGCCGCATCCGCACGCCTCTGCTCCGTGATGTCGCGGGCGAACAAAACGATGCCGTCCGCCGTCGGACGCACCTGAATATGCCGCCAGCGATTGATCGGCTCGGGATAGTACGAGTCGAACTCGCTCGACTCGCCATGCTCCATCGCGCGATGGTAATGGTGGACGTTCGGCGATCCATCGTAGACCAATCCTGGTAGGGCATCCCAGATAACCTGACCCACAAGCCCGGTATATGGCATCGAAAAGACCTCGGCGGCGCGGTTCAGGTAGGTAAACCGCCAGGAGCGGTCGATCATAATGACGCTTTCGCTCGTCGTTTCCAGCAGTTCCTGGAGTCGCTGTGCCAGGCTGTCGCGTTCTTGCATGGTTCGGAATGCGCCTGTAACGTCGCTGCACGTGTTGTAGATTCCCGCTACTGTTCCGGTTCGGGAATCGTAGATCGGGCTAAACGAATAATCCCAGTAGCGATCCACCAGGTGGCCGTCTTGCTCTATGGGCACCAGAGAGCTCTCCCCGTGAAAGGCCTCCGCTGTCCGATAGGTATGTTCGATCTGCGGCCCGACGATATGCCACGCCTCTTTCCACACATCCGCGCCGGATTTACCCAATGACTGCGGGTGGCGATCGGCGAGGAACTGGCGGTAGCCATCGTTGTAGAGCAGCACGTGGTGCGGTCCCCAATACACGCTTGTGGGTATAGGGGATGAAAGGATCAGGTTGACCGTCGCCAACAGGCTTTCCGGCCAAAATGCCGGGTCGCCCAAGGCGGTCGCGTACCAGTCCGTTTGCCGGATCAGGTCCGCCATCTCGCCCGCTCCGCAGACCCGGCTCCACATCGCGGGCGGAGGAGGCACGAGGGACGGATGCGGTACCTGAAGCGCGTTCATAGAACGTCCATCGGCGGCGTTCCGCTCGTGGAGATGCACAGGCACCGCAAAAAGAACACCGATGGTTCGTTACCGATGTACCGCCGCATACACGTCCGTGTAGATGAATTGCGTCCCGATCACCAGGAGCCACAGCCACAGCGCAAAGCGTAGCGGACGCTTCGGTATCCATCGCGCCGCAAAGGTTCCCACAAGAACGCCGAACAAGCCGCCGGTCACCAGATGCCGCAACAGCCCGGAACTGCCGCCATGAAAAAACCCATGCGCTCCACTTCCGATCAGCGACAGCAAAAATCCAAAAAGAATATCCGTGCCCACCACCTGAGTCGGGGTCAGCTCGGTAAGGCCCAGCAGCGCCGCCGATCCCAGCGCGCCCGCGCCCGCCGATGAAAACCCTACCTCCGCTCCCACGGGGAACATCAACCAGGGAAGTAGATAAGTTTTCTCCCGCCGGTCCGTTCCTTCGCGCCGCTCCGGCTTGAAGGAGAACGCAATCTGCCACAACGCCGTCAACACCAGCACCCCACCCAGGAGTCCATTCAGTAAAAGCTGTGGACCGTGTAGATCGAGATGCCGCAGCAGCAACGATCCAAGCAGCACTCCCGGCAGTCCACCCAGGAGCATCAGTCCCAGCATCCGCCAGGCCACCTGTCGCCGTGCGATCTGCGAAGGCACCAGCACCAGCTTGACCGCCGCCGAAAACATCAATCCCGTCGAAACGGCGATCGAAGCTGGAACGCCCAGAAACAGGATCAGCAAAGGCGTAGTGATCGTTCCTGCGCCGACGCCGGTAAGCGCAATGAATACCGCAATGATGAATCCGATCAAGTATTCCAAGCTGACTCCGAGCTTTTCTGGTTGTCATTCCCGAAGGGAATCGGCGTTTGCGGCTAGCCCTTTGTGGCAGCCTCGATGTGAATGCCGCACTCGACCTTCTTGCCTGCCCAGCGTCCCGACCGTGGATCGTTCGGATCGCTCGGCAGCCCCGTACACGGCTCGCAGCCAATGCTCGTATACCCGCGTTCATACAACGGCAGCAACGGAATCGCAAACCGCTCGCAAAGCTGCCACACATCCTTCGTCGTCCAGTCCGCAAACGGACTGAGCTTCCGCACCGTCACGCCCGACGGCAGCCGGAAGTCCGCAGCCTCTTCAAGCGCCATGCGGCTGCGCGCCTGCTCGCGCCGCAGCCCGGTCAGCCAAACCTTGTACCCGGCGACGGCGGTAAACAGCGGCTCCACCTTCCGCAATCCACAGCACCGGTCGGGCGCAATCTGACGTAGCAAGCCATGCTCCGCTTCCTGCTCAGCCACGGTTCGCTCCGGCACCAGATTCGTCAGATTCAGGCTCCACTCTGCCGCCATCCGGTTGCGGTACGCATAGGTCTCAGCGAAGTGGTACCCGGTATCCAGGAAGAGCACCGGAACCGCCGGCCGCAGCTCCCGCACGAGATACAGCAGCAGCACATCCTCCGCCTGAAAGCTGCACGTGAGGCAAGCCTCGTGCTCCCCAGGTGCCAAGGCAAGCTCCCGCCGTAGCAGCTCCCGCACATACCCAAGTTTCGCGTCGAGTGACGGCACGACTCCCGGCGCAGGTATGCCCTCCAACCCTAGAATCGCTGTGGAACTCATGCGACCTCTCCCCTCAAGATGGAATGCTCGCGCAGCAAGCGGAGCACATCCTCCACCCCATGCACCGGGAACTGCTTCCTGCCCAGCACGACCGCCGCTTCATTTGAGTATTCATGCGTCAGCACAAGCACCCCCGCATTCGTCAGCGCCGAAATGCCCACACCTTCTGTCACCTTCACGACAAAAGCTCCGCGCATAAACAGCGCCCGCTCCACCGCATCCACAAACGTCGCCTGTCCGACCAGGTGGACGTGCGCTCCGCCATGTCCCCAACGCGCCGCGCGTTCCTCCGCCGACACCGGCTTCTCCGCGACAGCAATCTGCGAACGCACAGGATGCGCCACCCGGATCATCCCCGCCGCGCACGTCGCGTTCGTCGCCGGGTCGATCAGCACAAAGCTCCCGGTCGTCCGGTTGGCCGTGTATGCATCCACAGCCAGCGGCTGCACGGCTTCGATCTCCACCAGCCCAATCTCGTTCAGCCGAAGCGACTTAGCTTTATCCTGAGCCAACGTCGCCACGTCCAGCCGATGCTCGACCGCAATCACCGCCGTCGGTACGATCCGGCTCGTGTGCTTCAGCAGATAGCGCCGCCCAAGCTCCAGCGGCTGCTCATCCATCCACACCAGCGAAGCCGTCAGCCGCGTCGCCGTCACTGCGGGCGATCCTGGCGCAACCAGAAGATCGCCCCGGCTAATGTCCAGCTCCTGCTCCAGCGTCAGCACGACGGACTGCGGTGCCCGCGCCTCCGGGAGGTCGCCCGAAAACGTCACGATTCGTCCCACACGCCCGCTCCGCCCCGAAGGCAATACCGTGACCGCGTCCCCTTGCCGCACCGTCCCCGCCGCGATCTGACCGGCAAAGCCGCGGAACTCCGCAGACGGCCGCAGCACCCGCTGCACCGCAAACCGGAACCCTTCGCCCGCGCCTGTTTCAACTGCTGGCACCGTCTCCAGCAACTCCAGCAGTGACGGCCCGGCATACCACGGCATCTGCGTGGCCGGATGCACCACGTTCTCCCCCGTCAGCGCGCTTACCGGAACGAAGTAGAGGTGCGCCGGACGAAGTTCGCCCAATTGCTCCAGAAAGCCCGTAAACTCGGCTTCGATCCTCCTAAAAGCCGCCTCTTCATACGCGACGAGGTCCATCTTGTTGACCGCCACCACCATATGCGGCACTCCAAGCAGCGCCGTGATGCACGCATGACGCCGCGACTGGATCAGCACTCCTTTGCGCGCGTCGATTAGCACCACGGCCACAGACGCCGTCGACGCACCCGTCGCCATGTTCCGCGTGTACTGCTCATGACCGGGCGTGTCGGCGATGATGAACTTCCGCTTGGCGGTCGAAAAGTAGCGGTACGCCACGTCGATGGTGATGCCCTGCTCCCGCTCCGCCCGCAATCCGTCGGTCAGCAGCGCGAGGTCGAGCACCCCGGGCCCCGTCGTTCCCTTGCCTTCAATGGCGCGCACCTGATCGTCGTAGACACTCTGCGTGTCATAGAGCAGCCGCCCAATCAGCGTCGACTTGCCGTCATCCACCGACCCAGCGGTCGAAAACCGCAGCAGATCCTTCGCGCCCTGCTCGGCGAGATAAGTATCTATATTGAAATCTTGCGCGGCGAACTCCGGCGACACGGCGACTGGCGGAGCCTCCGCCCCATGCCCCAGCAGCGGGTTGAACTCCGGGATGCGCTCATCCCAAACCTCCGGCTCGCGCGTGGGCGCTTCAGGCATGATGGCCATCAGAAGTAGCCCTCCCGCTTCTTGATCTCCATCGAGCCTTCCTGGTCATGGTCGATGGCGCGGTTCGCCCGCTCGGACGAACGGAAACCCAGGATCTCCTCGATAATCTTCGGGATCGTGTCGGCGTCGGACCGGATGGCTCCCGTACACGGGCTACAGCCGAGCGACCGCAGCCGCGACTTCACCATCACCGGCTGCTCCCCACGCCGCGCGACGAAGCTCTGCTCGATGGGCAGCAGCGCGTCGCCGCGCAGATACATGGGCCGTTCGCGCGCGAAGTACAGATCGACCACGGGGATGCGCTCGGCGTGGATGTACTCCCACACGTCCATCTCGGTCCAGTTCGACAGCGGAAACACCCGGATCGACTCGCCCGAATGGATGCGCGAGTTGTACAGGTTCCACAGCTCGGGCCGCTGGTTCTTCGGGTCCCACTGTCCCGCCTTGTCGCGGAACGAGTAGATGCGCTCCTTCGCTCGCGACTTCTCCTCATCGCGCCGCGCTCCGCCAAACGCCGCCGTAAACCCGTAGTGCGCCAAGCCGTCGAGCAGAGCCTGCGTCTTCAACAGGCCGCAGCAGCGCTTGGTGTCGAGCGCAATGGGGTTGGTCCCCGCTGCGATAGCTGCTTCATTGCGCCACACCAGCAGCTCCGCCCCCACATCGACCGCCATCTGGTCGCGGAACTCCATCATCTCCCGGAATTTAAAACCCGTATCTATATGTAGAAGCGGAAACGGAATCGGTGCCGGATAGAACGCCTTCTGCGCCAACCGCAGCATGACGGACGAGTCCTTGCCAATGGAGTAGAGCATCACCGGACGCTCGAACTCGCTCGCCACCTCACGCAGGATGTGAATGCTTTCCGCTTCCAGCAATTCGAGATGAGTCAGCGCGGCTGTGGGCATGGAAAGTTCCCAGATGTAAGTTGAAGGAGAAAAGGGGCTGAGACTAGCTTAACGAGACGCGGGCCTGCTCGACGTTGACCGGACAACAACAACGGAGCTGGACTTGGTTCTTCATCGTGGTCCTTTAGAGTAGCAAAGCGGCGCGTTAGTTACAAAGATCGCTAGGTTCGCGGGAAAAGTGCGTCTACCCCTATGGCTATCTCGTGTGCAATCAAGACTTTACGCCAAAAAGAACGGAAATGGGTAGACATTTTTGAGACTTAGCCTCTTTAGAATGAGGACTTTGAGACTTCAGAAACTTAGAACAGCAACTTCAATCCAAGCTGAATCTGCCGGCTCGTCCCCGCCGACGTAATCACACCCGCCGTCGGGCTTTGCACCGTGGCCGACGTATAAACGACCGCGTTCGGCGTGCTTAGGTTCGTATGGTTCAACACGTTGAAGAACTCCGCCCGGAACTGCAGCCGCACCCGTTCGCTTAGCTGCGTGACCTTCAGCAGCGACAAGTCCCAGTTTGCCAGCCCCGGCCCGGTCAGCGTATCGCGACCCACATTGCCGACGGTCCCGTTGACTGGCGCACGGAACGCCGCCGGGTCGAAGAACCGTGCCACTCGTTGAGCCGTCGTCCCGTGCGTGTAGACGCTGCCCGCAAACGCCAGGTTCCTGTCCGGCCGGACCGGGTTGCGGGTGTCGCCAGAGTTCGTCGGGTTATAGCCAAGCTGCGGGCTGAAGGGAAAGCCGCTCTGGAGCGATGCGATGGTGCTCAAGCTCCATCCGCCGAGCAATCGGTCCGTAGCGCCGGGCAGATCGCCAAGCAGACGCTGCCCGCGCCCGACTGGCAGCTCATACGTTCCGCTGAACGCCGCTACGTGGCGCACATCCGTAGCCGCGCGCCCGTAGTCGAGCGCCGGATTGTTCGGGTACGACACAAACGCGGGTGTATTCGCCGAGACGCTCGTGTTCCAGGCGGAGCCATTGTCGAGGTTCTTGGCGTAGGTATAGTTGCCGCGGAACTGCAGCCCAGCCGCCGCGTTGCGGCGCACGTCCACCTCCAGCGCGTTGTAGTTACCCGCCCCCTGTGACACCCACGAGGTCGTGTTCGCCACCAGCGGGTTGGCCTTCACCGCCGTCGGATAGAAGATCGTTCCAGCCGCAACGTTCGCCGGGCATGCGGCCGGGCACACCACCGACGCCGGCTCGTTCTGGTCCTCCGACAGAATCTGGTGATAGCTCCGCGAACCCACATACGCAAACGTCAGCGACGTGGCCTTATCGAGCTGCCGCTCCACGTGCAGGTCGTAGGAGATGACCGTCGGTGTCGCAATGTCCGGCTGCACGTTTGAGGGCGAGATCAGCCCCGCCGCACCGCCGGTCAGGTTCGCCACCGGCACGTTCGCGTAAGAGAGCGTTGTGTTGTACGGCGCGGCCTGATCGAAGCGGTAGTCCAGGTTATCCAGCAGCGAGTGGTGCAGCCCCACCCCCGCCCGCAGGGTCGTCTTGCTGTCGGGTGCGCTCCACGCCAGACCCGCACGTGACTCGGGCAGGAACTTCGCCCGGTTGTCCATCAGCCCGGAAGTGCCCGTCGTCGGCGTCGTGTCGATGACGCCGTTCGTAAAGCCATACACCGCGGCCCGCCCATGCGCCTCGTTCCAGCCATCGGTCGATTCGACTCGTATGCCCGCGCGCAGCTCCAGGGTTGGCGAGATCCGCCAGGTATCTTCGAGGTACCCAGCGCTCATCGTGCTTCGCCAGTTCAGCGGCGTCGGGTTGGGGACGACCGTGTAGGTCTTCACCGTCCCCGCAAGGAACGTGGCCAGCGAGGCGAACGAAGCCTGCCCATACTGGTTCTGCGCCAGGTTGTCGTTCGATTCGAGCCGCTGCGCCCAGCCGCCAGCCTCGATCTGGTGCCGCCCCACCGTCCAGAAGATGTGGTCGTCGACCGTGTAGAGGTTCCGCGTGATTGCGTTGTTCGAGCCGACGTTCGCGCCCGCGCCCGTCACCTGCGATGAGCCGTTCGAGGCCGTCGACCCGGCGATCACGATGGCTCCGGTGGGGCGTCCCGCCACAAACCCCGGCACTTGCGCCTGCACGTCCGCCGGGACGCTGCCAAGGAAGTAGAAGCTCGCCCGCGAGAACCCTGCCCGCGCCGTGTTCAGCAGATGCGCCGACACGACGTGCTGCTCCTGCACACTCGCCACTTGCTCCCGCAGGCTCTCATCGATCCGCGACAGCGGGTTCTGCGTCGGCGTGTTGGCCGTGGAATCGTCCACGGTGTAGACGGCGAAGAGCAGGTCGCGCGAGGTGAGGTTCGCGTCGAAGCGAGTGGTGCCGAAGTCCTCCCGGATGTGTTGCGCGGGCGACGAGAAAGCCTCGGCGATTCCCGTCAGATGGCCGTTCGCGTCAAGCAGCTCCGGGCCGTTCTGTACCGGCCACAGCTTCAGCAGCGGAACCACCGCCAGACTGAGCACCGTTTTGGTCTCGACGCCCTGAGCGTTCGGCAGAAAGCCCGCGCGCGCTTGGGTGTCCGGCACCAAGGTCACGTCTGTGATGCCAAGGTTCTGCCGGTAACCCTCGTAGTTGCCGAAGAGGAAGAGCTTGTCGCGTCGCAGCGGTCCGCCGAGGGCCAGGCCGAAGTCGTTGCGCTGGAACTCCGGGATTCTTGCCTGATCGAAGTAGTTTCGTGCGTCGAAGAACGAGTTCCGCAGAAACTCATACGCCGCGCCGTGCAGCCGGTTGGTCCCCGAAGCCGTAACAATGGAGATCTGCGCGCCCTGCCGCTTGCCGTAGCTGGCCGAGTAGGTGTCCGTGACGACGTTGAACTCGCGGACCGCCTCCACGCCCAGCAGCTGCCCGCTCGTGCCGCCGGGCGTTACGTTAATCAGCGACGCGCCGGTGTACTCAACGCCGTTGAGCAGGTAAAGATTGTCCTGCGGCCGCCGCCCGGAGACGGCAAACATCGATCCGACCGACGAGTTCGACATGCCCACGCCTCCACTGCGCTGGGCCGTATAGTTGATGGTCGCCGGGTTCAGCGTAATCAGGTTGTCGTAGGAGCGGCCGTTTAGCGGCAGCTCTTTGACCTGCCGCTCGTCGACCAGGCCGAAGGTCTCCTGCGTGCTCGCGTTGATCGCGGGCGGGACATCCACGACACTGATCTGCTCGGCCACCGAGCCGGGATGAAGTGCGAACGCCACGCGCACAGCCTGTCCCACCGTCAGCGACACTCCCGTTCGCACCTCCGGCGCAAAACCCTCCAGCGACACGGACACCGTATACGTCCCAATGGGGATCGAGGGCGCACTATAGGTACCCGTTGCGTCGGTTGTCAGCCGCCGCTCGCCACCCGTCTCGTGGTTCCGCACCATCACGGTCGCGCCGGAGACGATCGCGCCAGCGCTGTCGACCACCGTGCCGCCGATGGTGCCGCCCACCACTTGTCCGTGCAACAACTCGGACACAAACATAATAAAAAGAAGAGCTCGAACAAGCAGACGGTTCATGCGACGGGTCTCCGGCAAAGGAAGAAGAGGGAAGGTCCGGCGGCAACATCGCAGTAGGTCTGGCTTTTCTGTTTGTCATTCCCGTGGGGAATCTGCGTCTGAGGCCGCCAAGAGGGCAATGCTCTAGCGACAACAACAAGCGCAACGATTCACGGGAACGATCATCAGAAATCCAATGGTGAGGAGAAGGTGTTATAGCCCGTGGGAGTGGACGGAGGCGCGGACCTGCTTCACTGACAACAACAGCCAAAAACGGCTTTGTGGAAAGGCAGCGCCATGGAGAGACTGTAGCATAGTTTCCGCGGCAAGCGGCTAGCCTTTTTCCGGTAGCGCGGTGCCGAAGCGGCCCGAAAATCGTCCGCCCACCCGCCGGATCACGTCGCGTATTCCAAACAGAGGCCACGCGATACCTGCCGTAACGATACCGGCTCCCACGGCAACGGCGATCTGCCAGCCAAGATGGAACCGGCTCGTCCGCTGGAGCAGAATCAACGCCAGCACCAGCGCCGGAACGCAGATGCCGACCAGCCGCCGCAGAAACGTCAACTCGAGCGGCTCCACGGCGGCGAAGAGCTTGATGTTCAGCCGCATGATGAAGATCATCTGGAAGACCTCCGTGCCCAGCCACGCCCAAAGAAAGCCCGTCACCCCAAAGACCGGTACCACCGCCAGCGAGACCGCCGTCATCGCGATGTAGCTGAAGAACATGATCTTCGCCAGCTCCTCATGCGTGTTGGTCGAAAACTGGAACTGGAACTTATGCTCCTTCAGGCTGATGACCATCGAAATGGCCGCGGACAACATATAAGGATAGGGCGAAAACAGCTCGGCTTTCTTGTGCATCCAGACCGTGATGAGCACGGGCGACAGCATTAGCACGCCGGTATTGACCAGCGGGATCATAAAGAAGATAAAGCGCTCGGAATAGTCATAGAGCAGCAGCAGCCCTGGCCAGTCGCGGCGGCCGAAGAGGGTGGTGATCTCCGCGCCCATCGACTGCGTGAACATGGCGAGAATCTGGCGGCACATGGAGAAAACCAGCCGCATCACGGTAAAACCAGCTACGGCAATGGGACCCAGGAACCAGTTGATGATGAGGATGGGTGCCTGATAGGTGAGGAAGCTGGTGATCGTGATCAGCCCGAAGTAGCCGCTCGGCTTGAGAATGGCCGCCACGGCACTTCGGTCCCAGTACCGCAGGTGGGGAAAGAGTCCCGGCGCTGTCCGGCGAATGTCGACCAGCACGGCGGCCATGGCCAGCAGCATGGTCACCACCTGTATGCCCGCGAGCACCGGAAACGGTAGCCGCAGGGCCACGCAAAGCAGCACGCTTGTAGCCGTTAGCAGCGTCTGAAAGTTGTTCCAGTGCGATCCCCGGTGAGCCCGCTCCACGCCCATGAAGAGGCCGGTGATATAGCCGAAGAGGATGCCGAGCAACACCTGGCAAGACAGCAGGTAGACGGTCAACTGCGTGGGCAGCCGCCCTATGTCCTGCTTCAGGTAATGGTCGAGCGGGAGCACAAACTCCACCAGGCACAGCACGGAGCCGACCCCAAGAATGCTCAGCAGCAGGCGCAACGCGGTGGATTGGCGAACCTCGTAGCCCGCCAGATCCCCGCTGCTATAGCGCACCGCA
This sequence comes from Acidobacteriaceae bacterium, assembly GCA_965277085.1. Classification (GTDB taxonomy): domain Bacteria; phylum Acidobacteriota; class Terriglobia; order Terriglobales; family Acidobacteriaceae; genus Edaphobacter. The sequence goes on along the minus strand of OZ255708.1, from coordinate 1,659,738 downwards.
AGGTCCTGATTCATATACGTCTGCACACCGAAGTTCAGCATGGCCAACGCCGACACCGCACCAGAAAGCGCCACCCACCTTCCAAACCCCGCAGTGGAGTAGCGCGCGATGAAGATCGGCGGCATGATGACCTGCTGGATCACCATCAGCATCCGCCCGGTAAACATGGCGCCCAGGTTCTTGAGAATGCGGGTGAAGCCAGCCATGGTCGAGGGTCTCTGCTGGTGGTTGCGCGTGGTCGGTGAACGTACAGGTCGTTAGCGAGATTCTATCGTGTATGCGTTTGGACTACGCTCAATGCTGGCGCACGGCGCGATCGACCCGCATCTTCTCCCCGGTCAATTGGGCAAGCATCGCCTGATCGCCGCGTCGATCCGCCTCGGATAGCAGCGCGCGCAATTCCCGCTGCCGGCGCTCCAGCCGCTGCCCCTCCAGCGTATGCAACGCATCGGCCACCTGCGCCACCGTCGTTTCGCTGCCACCGCTCGTCTCGTCGGTCTGGAGCAGGACCCGCGCCAGCACACCGCGGCTCTCGTCGTCGGGCGCGGCGTCGAGCGGGTTGTCCGATGGTGCCCCATGCGCCAGCGCCTCCAGCAGCTCGCCCGTCGGCAGCCCCTCGACCCACTCCGGGTGCTCCACCAGCTCGCCCGCCGCCAGCCCCCGCGCCGGATCGCCCGCCGGTAGCACCAGCGCCCGCAGCAGCACGCGCTCGGTCTCCGTCGCCGGTTCGGCGGAGCGCGCCCGGACGCTCTCCTTGCGCTGCGCGGCCGCCTGCTTCAGCTCCTCACGCATGACGGCCGAGTCGATCCCCAGCTTCTGCGCCGCGTCCGCCGCAAACTCATCTCGGTGCAGGCGGTTCGGCATCCGCCGGATGTGCGGCAGCAGGAAGTTCATGGCCTTTACCTTGGCTTCCGGCGTCCTTGTGCCGAACTGCGTCCGCGCCCGTTCAATCAGGTAGTCCGAGTGCCGCTGCGCCCCGCGCAACGCGGCCATGTACGCCTGCACACCCTGCTCGCGAATGTACCGGTCGGGGTCCAGACCGCCTTCGAGCGCCACCACCTTTACGCTGAACTCCTCCTCGGTCAGCAGCGCGATGGACTTCTCCGCAGCAGCCGCGCCCGCCGTGTCGGGGTCGAAGTTGACGATCACCTGCTTAGTGAACCGACCGAGCAGCCGCGCCTGCAGCTCCGTGAACGCCGTCCCCGAGGTGGCCATGACGTTCCGTATCCCGGCCATGTAAACCGAGATGCAGTCCATCTGTCCCTCCACCAGCAGCGCGAAGTCGAGCGTCCGCATATCGGCCTTGGCCTTGTCCAGGTTGAAGAGCACGTGCCCCTTCGAATACAGCGGAGTCTCGGGCGAGTTCATGTACTTCGGTCCGGACTTTTCATCGGAGTCGAGCGCGCGGGCCGTGAAGGCGATCACCTTGCCCTGCTCATTGGCGATGGGGAACGTGATCCGCTTGCGAAACCGCGCGTACATCGGTCCGCCCGAACCATCCGCCTGCTCCTTCGACGAGAAGAGCCCGCTTGCGCGCAGCACCTCCTCGGCGAAGTGCCCTCGCAGCCGGTCGCGCATGTCGTTGAAGTCGTCCGGCGCGTAGCCGATGCGGAACTTGGCGATGGTCTCGACCGTCAGCCCGCGTCCGGTCAGGTACTCCCGCGCCCGCGCCGCCTCGGGCGACTTGAGCTGCGCCTCGAAGTACTGCGCCGCCACCTCATGGATGTCGATCAGCTTGCCGCGCAGTCCGGCCTCACGCGCCTCCTCGGGCGAGCCGAACTCCCGTTTCGGCATCGCGATGCCCACCTTGCCCGCGACCGTCCGCACCGCCTCCGGGAAGCTCACGTTTTCGAGCTTCATCACGAAGCTGAAGACATCGCCCTTCTCGTGGCAACCGAAGCAGTAGAAGAAGCCTCGCGCCGCGTTCACCGAGAACGACCCGCTCTTCTCCTTGTGGAACGGGCACAGCCCAGTGTAGTTCTGCGCGCCGGTCTTCTTCAGACGCACATACTCGCCGATCACCTTGACGATGTCGGCCTGTGCTTTCAGCGTTTGTGCAAAATCGTCCGCCATCTTTCTCAAGTTTAGTGGACGGCTGCCGAATAGGGCCGGTTGATCGACCATGTGTAAAAGAGGCCGTAACGGGAAACTGTCCCGCGCCGATACACCACAGTAATGCCCGGTGCGCCGGGCGGAACTCATGCCGCACGGGGCCCGGACGATGGATGCACTCAATTTAGTTGTAAGAGGGCAGCGACGAGCGCGCGCCCGTTGGCTTGGGCTTGCGCTGGCCGTGTTTGCCTCGACGAGTATGGCGAACGCACAGACGGTGTTTCCGTTCCCCCATCCAGTGGCGGTGGGCGCGACGGACATCGAGCCGGTGACGATTAACATCACACAGACCGGGACGGCGGCGGCGGCCCAGGTGCTGACCGGTGGGGCGTTGAACCTAGACTTTACGCTGACGGCAGGCGGGAGCTGCTCTTCCGGGACGGGGTACACGGCGGGCGGAAGCTGTACGGTGGCGGTCAGCTTTGCGCCACACTTTCCCGGCGCACGGCACGGAGCGGTGCTGCTGGTCGATGGCGGCGGGACTGTGTTGGGCCAAGCGTATCTGGAAGCGTCAGCAACCGGATCGCTTAGCGTGCTGACTCCGGGGCTGGTGACCACCGTGGCGGGTGATGCCCAGTGGATCTACTCGGGCGACAACCACCCCGCGACGCAGAGCGCGATCTTTCTCCCGCAAGGCGAGGTGACGGACGCGGCGGGCGATCTATACATTGCGGACACGAACAACAACCGCGTACGCCGGGTGGACGCGGTCTCCGGCCTGATGACGACCGTGGCGGGCGGCAACAATGCGGGGTATAGCGGGGATGGCGGGCCGGGCACGTCCGCGCTGGTCAACGCTCCTTACTCGCTGGCCATCGATGGCGCGGGCAATCTGTTTATCGGCGACAGCGGCAACTATGTGGTGCGGATGCTCAACACGCAGACAGGGATCATTACCACCGTTGCCGGTACCGGCGGGTCAGGTGGCGCACCGGGAGATGGTGGACCGGCGACGGCGGCCCATCTTTCAGGCGTGGGCGGACTGGCGGTCGATTCCTTGCACCGGCTGGTAATCGCGGATACGGGTAACAACACGATTCGGCGGCTCGACCTGCAGACCGGAGTCATTACTCAGTTGGCTGGGCATTACGTAGCCTTCTTCAGCGGCGATGGCGGACCGGCCATCAATGCCACCTTCAACACGCCGGAGGGAATCAACTTCGGCCCGGACGGCAGCCTTTATATAGCCGATGTAAACAACGCTCGGGTACGCAAAATCGATCCGGGCGGTACGATCACCACTGTAGCGGGCGGCGGATCGAACCTACAGGATTCGGGCATTCCAGCGTTGAACGCGGAACTGGCGTTGCCGGCGGGTGTGGCGGTGGACGCGGCCGGCAACCTGTACATCGCGGACGCGGGCAGCAACCGGATTCGTAAGGTCACGGCGGCCACAGGATTTATCTCGACGGTTGCGGGCAACGGAGCGGAACAGTTCGCGGGCGATGGCGGCAACGCGGACAAGGCGCAGATCTATGGGCCGAGCTCGGTCTTCTATGACGGGCAGGGAAATCTCTACTTTGGCGACTACTTCAACAACCGCATCCGCAAAGTGAACGGAAGTCTGGCCGCGTTCAAGTATTCCGCCATCCGTGTGAACCGGACCTCCGCACCGCAGATGGAGCAGCTAGAAGACGACGGCAATGCAGCGTTGGCTCTGGCCGCTCCGGTATTCACGAACGCCTCACTCGACCCCGGCACAACGACCTGCGTGCTGCCGGGATCGTTGGCGACGGGCGCGGCGTGTATGTTGGGCGTGGCGTTTTCGCCTGCCGTGCTGGGTAACCCCGCTGTGGGGTCGGTGACGCTCTCTTCGGACGCGGGCGACTCGCCGGCGCTGATCGGCGTCAGTGGACAGTCGCTCTCGGTCGATCCAACGGCTACGACGCTGAGCTCGAACGTCAATCCAGCAGGGTTCAACTCCCCGGTGACCTTTACGGCGCACGTGACGACGCAGGGCTCAAACGTGACCGGGACCGTCAACTTCCTCGACGGCGCGACGGTGATCGGGAGTGGAACGCTGAACGGATCGCATCTGGCGACCTTTACGACTTCGATCCTTGCGCCGGGGCCGCATACCATCACGGCGGCGTACCAGGGAGACGCGACCAACGCTTCGAGCGTGTCGTCAGCCATCACCCAGAGCGTGAAGCAGCTGGCAACGGCGGTGTTGCAGTCGAGCGCCAACCCGTCCTACGCCACGCAGACCGTTACGCTCACCGCGACCGTGACCGGGCATGGCACGGTGCCGACCGGGAATGTGGTGTTTACCAGCGACGGCGCAACGCTAGGCACGGTCTCAGTGGACGGGTTTGGCATCGCCACGTGGACGACTTCGACCCTGGCCATCGGACAGCACGCGGTTGTGGCGGCGTACCAGGGCGACACGACGAACAGCGTCAGCCAGTCGAATACGGTGCAACAGGTCGTGCAGGGACAATCGAGCGCGACAGTCTTGCGCGCCAGTGCGGCGTCGCTCCCGGTGGGAACTTCGGTGACGTTTTCCGTGCAGGTGACCGGCAGCAACACGATGGTCGCGACGGGCATGGTGGCCTTCAAAGAGGGTTCGGCGACGCTGGGCACGGCCACGCTCGATGGAACAGGAGCGGCGGGGTTCTCGACCACGGCTTTCCCGCCAGGGCAACATACGGTCACGGCTGTTTACGCGGGCGACGCGAACTATGCGGGCAGCACCTCGGCGGCTGTAGTCGAGACCGTGCAGCAGCTTGCGACGGCTACCGTAGTGACCTCGAGCGCGAATCCGGCATCTGCCGGGGCGAACGTAACCTTGAACGCGGCGGTCGGCGTGGCGTCTGGTACGCCCACGGGCGGAGTCATCGCCGGCACGGTGACGTTCCTCAGTAACGGCGTGGTGCTGGGATCGAACAGGCTGTCGTCGAACGGTGTGGCGACGCTAAGTCTGGCGAACTTGCCGCTGGGACCGAGCACGATCACGGCGCAATACGCGGCGAGTACGAATTACCTGGGCAGCGCGTCGGCCCCATTCGTCGAGACCGTAGTCCAGGCGACCACGTCGACCGCGTTGGCCACAAGCCTGACGCCTTCGGTGGCGGAGGACGCGATCACGCTAACGGCGACCGTAACCGGAACGGGTGGCGTGCCGTATGGGGCGGTCACGTTCTCCGACGGGCAGACCACGCTCGGTCAAGGAACGCTGGACGCGCATGGCGTTGCGACCTTCACTACGGACAAGCTGACGGTGGGGTTACATCCGCTGACGGCCATGTTCGACGGCGACGCACTGGACATGACGAGCGTCTCCGTGCCGCTGGGGCAGACCGTTCTGCACCGGCCGACTGCGGATGTACTGACCAGCTCGGCCACATCGCTGACCGGCGGCCAGCAGGTGACATTGATCTCCGTCGTACAGTGGACGGGCGCGATCGTGCCGACCGGGACGGCAGTCTTCTCGGCGGGCGGCACAGTGTTGGGCACAACGCCGGTCGATGAAACGGGCGTAGCGACGCTGACGATCAACCCGCAGGTTGGGCTGACCGACGTAGTGGCCACCTACTCGGGCGACGGGACGTACTCGGGATCGGCCTCGGCGACTGTTGAAATCTCCGTAGGCGAACCAACGCAGTTCACTGTGTCGGTGGACAAGGCGGCGATGTCATTGAAGCGGCTCGACCACACCACGGTGAACTTTACGCTCGGCTCGGTGCGCGGCTTTGCGGATGACTTCAAGCTCGGCTGCCTGGGACTGCCAACGGCGGCAACCTGCACCTTTAGCGTCGATCAGACCTCGCTAGCTGCAGGTGGGAGCAAGACGGTGCAGGTGGTGGTCGATACCGGCTCGCCGCTGACAGCAGGCAGTGTGGCCCGACTCGAAACGCGTCGCGGAGAGAGCCTGCTGGCGCTGTGCGGTCTGCCGCTGGGCGCGCTGCTACTTGTGTTTCGCCGGCGGTTGAGCCTGCCCGCGGTACGTCTGCTGCTGACGCTCTGTGCACTCGGAACGATGGCGGGACTGTCGGGCTGCGGGTCACTGACGGTGAGTGGAACGCCGCCTGGAACCTACCACTTCCAGATCACGGCTGCGGCCCAAGGGGCGAACGTGCTCGAAGCCGTCGACATGACGTTGACGGTGACGCCATGAGGACGATCTGGATCGGATTCCTGCTGGTGGTATTGGCGGCGGTCTGCCACGGGCAAGCGCGGTACGCGGGCACAGGGCCGGGATCGCTTGTGGTGGTGGGAACGACGGCTGGCACCTTCAAGCTTGACTATGGCCACCGCAATCTGGGTAGCCTAGGCATGTTTGTCGATCTCAACCCCTCGTGGCGGTTCGGCGTCGAAGGGGAGTTCGCCCGAACGCGCGTCCATAGCGACGCGGAGACGCGCTATTCGACGTATCTGGTGGGGCCGCGTATCTCGCTGCGTCCACACCGGCTGGACCCCTATGTAAAAGTGCTCGCCGGATTGGGCCGCTTCAGCTTTCCTTACGGCTATGCCACGGGGAACTACTTCGTCATCGCGCCGGGGGCGGGTGTTGATTGGCGGGCGTCCGACCGCGTGCGGCTGCGCTTGGTTGATTTCGAGTATCAGGAGTGGCCGCAGTTTACCTTTGGCCAGATCCACCCCTACGGGATCAGCGCAGGGTTCAGCGTTTCGCTGGTACGCTCGGGGACGAAGCGAGGAGACTGGCACTCGCAGTAAGCGCTTTGTCGAACTCGCGTAAGTGATAGCTGCGGTCGCCGGCGATGTGGGTGAAGGTCTGCGTGGTGTGCGAAGTGGGCCAGGTCACTTCGACCTTATCCATCACGGTCGCGGGGCCGATGCCAATGTGCTGCCGCAGCGGGTTGCCGCCAAAGCTCGATCCGTAGCCTACCGTACGGTAGATCGTCCTGTTGCCTACCGTGACGGCGATACGGGCTCCAAAGGCCGCGCGGTTCGTCTTCACGCCTTCAAGCGAGAGCGTAATGGAATGGTTGCCGTGACCGGGATTTTTGTAGAGGATGCTTTGATAGGTATCGCCCGGGAAGGCCCCGCCCATTTCTTCGAAGATGTCCTCGTTGCCGTTGCCTTCGAGATCTCCGAATGCGATCGCGTGACCCTTCTGAAGATGACCGAAGCCGCCGGAGGTGGTCACGTCCTGAAAGCCGGTGCCGCTGTCATTGCGGAACATGCGGTTGGGCAGTAGCGACTGGTAGAAGCTCTCGCCGGTGCCCAGGTAGATATCCAGCCAGCCGTCATTGTCGAGGTCGCCGAAGTTCGCGGCCATGGTCAGGATGGCGCGGTCGAGATGGACTTTGTGGGTCACGTCCTCGAAGGTGCCGTCGTGCCGGTTGCGGTAGAGCTTGGGCAGCTCGGCGTGGAAGGGGCGGCCCAGCTCGAACGCGCCGACATCGTTGGTCGATTCCGTCGAGTAGCCCGCGACGAAGAGGTCGGGCCAGCCATCATTGTCGTAGTCGAAGAACCATGTGGCGAAGGTCTCGTGCTGGAGGTCGACTCTGGCGGCGCGGGCCACGTCGGTGAACTTGCCGCCACCATCGTTGCGAAAGAGCTTGTTGCGGCCACCCTTTACGGAGACGTACAGGTCGGGAAGACCATCGTTGTTGAAGTCGCCCCAAGCTACGCCCTTGACGAATCCGAGATCGGACGGAATGCCGCTGGGGGCGGTCACCTCCGTGAAGGTGCCGTTGCGGTTGTTGTGGAAGAGCTGTGAAGGATGAGGGTCATCCGGCGTACTTTCGTGGCCGACGAAGAGGTCGAGCCAACCGTCGTTGTCGAAGTCGGCCCAGGCGGCGGTCTGGGTAGGATGCGGGCTCATCAGACCGGCTTGGATGGTGACATCGGTGAAGGTAACGTGGCCGGACGGCCCGCCGTCGTTCCGCAGCAGCGACATGGGATAAACGCCGTGCTTTGCCCACCAGCCGCCCCGCAGGATGAGCACGTCGGGGCGGCCATCGTTGTTGTAGTCGGTGAGGACGATGTTAAGGCCGCCGGTCTCGCCCATTAGGCCGGACTGCGCGGTGACATCGGTAAAGGTCAGGCGGCCCTCCTTCACGCCGTTGTTGTGGAAGAGGTGCATCTGGTCGCCCGGCATGGAGGAGGTTACCATGATGTCGAGCAGACCGTCGCCGTCGAAGTCCTCCATGATCGCTCCTCCGGCGTGTGAAGTGAGATCGACACCCGCCGTGAGCGCGATGTCATCGAATTCGCCGAGGTCATGCTCGGAGGCGTAAAGGCTGGGCTGGGCGAGACACTTCGCTGGCACCTTGGCGGGATACTGGCCAAGCTGCATGTAGGCAACGTTGAGTAGCCAGCGGGACTCATCGTCGTTCGGGTACTTTTCAAGCAGCGCGGTGAACTCCCGGACCGCCCCTTCCGCACCGCGCGTGATCTTGTGTACGCCCGATCCGCGGATGGGGAAGATGCAGCTCTTCTGTCCGCGATTGGTCATGCAATTCTGCTGCTCGCCGAGCCGGAGATAGGAGAGGCCGAGCCACTCGCCGAGCTTCTTCTCTTCGGCTGGCGGCAGCGGCTGGTGGAGGTCGGCGCTGCGCTTGCGGAGGGTTTCGAGATCGTCCACGGCGGCCTCGCTCTCGCCCGCGCCGAGCAGCTCGATTGCAAGCTGCTGGCGGACGGTGGCCTCGTCGCGAAAGCTCAGACGATTCTTGAGCAGAGACTCATAATAGCGGGCGCGCTGAGCCTGCTTGGTGGGATCGGTCTTCCAGTCGGAGTCGCGGTAGATCTTAGTGAGCAAGGCGGCCATCACGCGGGTGCTCTCGGCCTGATAGAACTTGCCATCGGCGGGGATGGGGGCGGGAGTGACCCAGGCGGGTGATTGCGGCATGGGCATCTGCATCTGAGCGTTCGCCGTACTTAGCGCGAGCAGCAAGAAGCAGATTCCCTTTGGGAATGACAAACCAGAAAGGCAGAGGCTGCGGCCTAGCGGAGAGCGCATCGCTGGTCTCCGTAGGTGTTCGTGTCGAGGAATCGACGGACGGCGGGCTGGTCGGGGGAGATGCGGGCGAGCGTGTCGAGTGTGATTAGCGCTCCGGCTTTGTCGCCCAGGCGGCATTGGATAAAGGCCAGGTTGAGCCCGGCGGCGGTTTGGGTGGGGTCGGCGGCGACGACGCGCCCGAGGAGCTTGATCGCTTCGGCGGTGTGGCCGGACCCGGCATCGAGGACCGCAAGATTGCCGAGAGCAGTCGGCTCGTAGGGGTCGGACTTCAATGCGGCCTCATACTCGGCGCGAGCCTTGGCCGGGTCGCCGCTGCGCTGGTAGAGGAAGCCAAGCTGGACGTGCACGGGGGTGTCGGTCCGATTGCCGAGTGCGGCTTCGGCGCGACTGAGGAGCGCGAGAGCCTTTTCGCCCGAGGCGCGATCGCCGCGTTCGGCCAGCTGCGCATAAGCGAGACCGAGGTCGCGGTCGGTGACCGTAGCTTTGCCGACGGGGACCAGCTCGGTGGTCTCGGACAGTGCGGCAAACCGTAGGTTAGCCTGAGCCGGGTTGCGTTGGATATTGTGATCGGTCGATTGATTGTGGGAGATGTCGGTGGTGTTGCGAGTGGGCATGTGGCAGGTGGCGCAGTCCTGCTGCTCAGGAAAATGCCGCGTTGCCATGGCAGTTCCGGTGTGGCAGGTGAGGCATTTAGCCCTGTAGAAGGCGACGCGTTCGGCTGCGGACGGGGAGCTGTGCGGGTCATGGCACGTGGTGCAGGTCAGAGCGTCGCCCGCGCCCGGTTTGGCTGGTTGGCCGCTACCTCCGGGCACCCCGGCTTTGCAGGCGCTGCGCAGGAGAGCCTCCCATTGGCTGGCGGCGCGGCCTCCTCCAGCCTGGGCGGAAGCTTTGACAAAGTAGACGGCGTAGCGGTCGAGGTCGTCGCCGGGGCGGAAGTCGGCGGGCGAGGTGTTGGCGCGAAAAACCGCCGCGTCACCTTCGAGGTGGCAGTTCAGGCAGGCGCTGTCGCGTCGTGCGGGAGAGAGCTTGCCGGGGTTGACGATCGGGCCGTGCCCCTTGGCGGCGAGGTGGGCCGCAGGGTCGCCGTGGCAGGCCGAGCAGCCAATCCCCGCCTGGGCGAACGGGGCGGCGGAGAACCGGTTGCGAGCCTCAGGCTGAGCGGTGGCGACGTTAGTGGCGTGGCAGTGGAGGCAGTTGGCGTCGACCGGCAGCGGGGTGGGCATGGTGGTGGCGGAGCCGAAGTTCGGGGCCATGTCCCAGATCGCCTTCTTGCTGTAGTAGTTAATCGGTGCCTCGAACCACTGGCCGCTTTGCTGATAAAGGAACGTGCGTCCGCGCTGGCCGGAACCCACGAAGTAAAGCAGCTTCTGTTCCCCGTGAAGCGCGGGCCGGGTGGCCGTGGCATCCCGATCAAAGGAAAGGTAGAGGGCGCTTTCGCGAAGGAAGACGCGGTAGCCGACACCGGAGGCGGCGTGGCGAAAGCCGCCGGGAACGATCCCGGCTGTGCCATCGAGCGCTGGGCCACTACCGCGCGCCATGGTGGTTTTTGCGTAGGAAGCGGCGATCTCGCGGTGACAGGTCGCGCAGACGGCGTCGGGATCGTGCGGTGTCTGCGCAAAGCCGCTCAGCGCTCGGACAAACAGAACGGCGATGAGCGTGCGCAACCTCACGGTACGTCTACTTTACTTGGCTGAACTTCGGCTCGCTGTCGGTCTGGATCTTTTGGGCGAGGGCGATCTCCCGTGTGGCGTCTTCCGTTCGCCCAAGCGCGCGGTACGCCTGGCCAAGGAGGTTGTGCGTCATGTAGTTGGCGGGGTCCATGGAGCGGGCGCGTTCAAGGTACATGGCGGCGTTTGCCGGTGCCTGTTGCTTGAGCAGCACCTTGCCCAGCAGGATAAAAGGTCCGGTCACGTTGGGTTCCAGAAGTACGGCGCGCTGCAACGACTGCAAGGCCTCCTGGTACTTGGCGGCGCGGGTGTAGGCATCGCCCAGGCGATCGTAGATATTGCCGTCGAGCGGGTTGCGGGCGCGCTCCTTCTCGAACTCAGCGATGGCGTCGTCCAGACGGTTGCCGGCGAGGGCGATCTCGCCCAGCAGCTGGTGCGCCAGAGGCAGATTTGGATCGAGCGCGACGGCCTTGTCGGCGAACTCCTTCGCGACAGGGACGTACTCGCGCCGGAGGAGCATCCGCGCGGCCAGAAGATAGGCGGCGGCCGAGTCGCCCGCAAAGCCGTATTGTGCGGCAAAGGAGTGGCGGGCATCATCGTAATGGCGCGTGTCGAGATAGCAGAGAGCGAGAACGTAGCTCGGATCGACGCGCGTGTCTGGTCCCCAGTCATGGGCAGCGGTGAGCAGCGGGATGGCCTCCCCCGGCTTGCCTTCGCGGAAGAGGGTAAGGCCACGGAGCTGGGTGGATTCAAGATCGTGGCCGTCCTGCGCAAGAGCGGAGGCGAAGGCGGTGTCCGCGTCGGGCAGGCGGTTCAGCGCGTAGAAGGCTTTGCCTTGAAGCCGGAAGACGCCGGGGCCGACGGGCGGAGCTGCGGCGAGGCCGTCGAGCTGCTTCAGAGCACCGGCGGCGTCTCCCTTGTCGATCATGAGCTGAATGGGACGGAGCTTGTCGTCCGCGGTAGAGGACGCGCGCGCACCAGGCATCTGGGCGTTACCGTTGGCGAGTCCGCAGCCGAAGGCAAATACCGTCATTTTCGCCACGGCACAGGTGAGGCGACGCAATGGATAGACGAGTCGAAACATAGGAAAGAACCGCCTTGTTGCAATGGCCTAACGGAAGACAGTACTGGCAGTCACTTCGACGCTACGCGGCGGAAAAAGCGGCTGTCAACCGAGACCCTGCTTAGCGAACGGATACGTTCCCGGATCGGATTGGTTCCAATCTCAGACTTTGCGACCTGAAGGAGTTGTCTCTACATTATGGGATGTTAGCTGCGAGAGCACGGCGGAACCATTATCCATCGGTTGGGGTTCGCTCAATCTAGATTGCTCCTCATGGGAATACGAAGAGTGGAGCGTTAGTTAGGAACCGGCGGAGATTGTGGGCTGGTGCTTCGGGGCTTTCTTTTTCGCATGGAGATACTCGACCAAAGCCGCGACCTCATCAGGCTGGAGAGCGTCAGCGAAGGGAGGCATCCCGCCGCCGCCCTTTAGAATGCGGCGCTCGATGTCCGGCTTCTGCATCTCTTTACCCACCGTGCTGAGGTCGGGGCCGAGTTCACCGCCGGTTCCGTTAGGACCGTGGCAGTGTTCGCAGCCGCGCTCATGAAAGAGGGTTGCACCTAGGCGCTTCTGATCGCCGTTGGCATGAACGACTGAAGGCGATTGAAGCAGGATCGGCAGGGCGGCAAAAAGCAGGGCCAAGGCGACAAGTGTGGGCTTCTTCATCGTCCTAAAAGGCTCCACTCATTGACTGGCTGGTGGGCGCGACGATCTGGTTGGGGCCGCCAGGTTTCTGCGGGATGTCGAGCTCGTGGGTGTGCCAGACGACGCTCTCATTGGCGATCTCGTTGTGCTTGCGGAGGTATTCGAGCGCGTAGGTGCTGGCAGTAGGGTCGTCCTTCTGGTCTGCGAAGTAGGCGGCCTGGATCGCCGCCTTGTCCTTCAGGCCGAGACGGCGATAGAGGATCGACAGGTTGTAGTGCGCGGCCAGGTCGTCGGGGTCGATGGACTGGACCGTCTCGTATTCGGCGCGGGCAAGATCGTACTTATGCAGCTGGTAGAAGGAGAAGCCGAGCTCGCGGTGGGCGTCGCGGGAGCGTGGAAAGGCCTTCGCGACCGCCTGGAGGTCGGCAATGGCTAAGTCCATGTCACCCATATTGCGCTCCACCAACGCTCGATAATAGAGCGCGCGGGCATTGCCGGGGGCGAGACTCAGAGATTTTTCAAGGTTCGGTCGCGCTTCGTCATACTTCTCCCACTGAATGTCGACGATGGCCATGTTAGTGAAGACATCGGCGTAGTCCGGGCGAAGTTTGGCGACGTGCTCAAAGGCGTGAACCGACGCGGCATACTGCTGCGCATCGAGCAGTGCGATGCCATAGTTGTTCCAGCGCATCCATTCCTTGTTCTCCACCTTCGCCTGGTCGCCCGTCAGCGGCGTTGCCGGATTGTCACCGGGGGTGAACGTGCGCGACTGCGAAACCATATCGACGATCGGCTGGTCATAGTGCGTCTTGCCCATGCCGAAGTCGACAAAGTGCTGGTCGAAGCGGCGGTACTTGACGGTCGCCGTGATCGTTACCGGTCCAGTCGCGTCTTTCGGCATCAGAAAGGAGTACCGCACCAACTGCGATCGCCCGGATTGAATGGTGTTGTTGTAAGCCACGACCCGGTTGGTCCAGACCTCGTGGTTTAGGTTCGCCGTGCCCTTGATGTTGATGAGGCGGTTGGTAAACGAGTGGGCGCGCTCGTCCAGGTTACCGTTCGGCTGAATGAAGCCAGAATCATGCAGCACCTTGCCGCTCGCGTCCTTGACCTGGAAGGCCACCCAGGACTCATACATATCGCGCTGCTCGGGCACGTGCGAATGCGCGATGCCCTTGTTTTGGATGACGACGTCAGCGGTCAGCATTTCGCCGGGAGTGACGTGGAACGGTACTTGGCCGAGCGGTGCAACGAGGTCCTTGGTGGACGAGCTGTCGGCGATCTCGCCATGTTCGAGCGCGAAGATGTCCACGTTGAAGACAGAGGCCTGGAGGAACTGCACGATGCGCGCGGCTTGCTCGTCGAAGCCATAGAGCTTCGGAATCAGCGTGTTCGCGCCGAGCCAGCGGTGTGAGGCAAGTTGTCCCTTCTTTGCGCCGGGATCGTTCAGCTTCAGGCCCTCGCGTTGCATATGGCAAGTCTGGCAGGTGGAGACGGAGTCTTTGACGTAGAAGGGCAGCGGCGACTGTTTGGCAAAGGAAGAGTTCTGCCACTCGTCGTAGAGCGAGATGGCGCGTTGCCATTTGTAGTCGTTTAGCGCCTTCGGCAGCGCCGCCTTATGGCAGGAAGAGCAGTACTCGCTTGTCCGGTAGAACGGCTTCATCACGGCCCGTGAGTGACGGTCGAGGTGGGCGAGGATCTCCGCGTCCGACACCTTGCGCGTAATCGGCGCGCCGTTCTCATCCACCAGCACGGCGGGAACGCCCATCACATAGCTGCCTGTACCCCGCGTGTCGATGGACTGGATCGAGTGGCAGACCGAGCAGGTGACACCGTCCTGATCGTAGGGGCGCTTCTTGGGCGCACCCTGCGTGAGCGCGCCGGCAACCAGCGCAATCGGATCGTGGCAACCCTCGCAGTGGCGGGAGAACTCGATGCCTTTCGTGTCGTTCAGCAGCGCGACGTTCTTCAGGTAATACGGCACGCGGTTGGCATTCGAGTGCGCCGACTCGCGCCACTGTTTATGGCTTTCCTGGTGGCAGTGGCCGCAGTACTCGGCGGTCGGGAAGCTCTTCGGGTCGATGAACGCACCTGTGTCGGTGGTGGCGTTTGATGGCAGGAACGGGAGCTCTTTGCCGTAGCGATAGTTGTACTTTGCCCCAATCTTCTCGTTGTAAGCGGCGCGGCTGGCTGCGTACTCGTCGGCTTCGGTACCCGCCTTCACGGCGCGCGACGGGCGCACCAACGAAGCGGTCGCCAGAACGGCGGCTAGGGCGAGCGCGGTGGCAACGCATCGATGGATCGGTCGAAGGTACATGAGATGGCGGCTTGACTAATGACGCATCCACTACTGTAGCTGGCACAGAGTCTAGTTGTCGTCCACCTTTTGATGGAGGGGGTTCGTCCACAGCGGTGAAGGGTGGCCGAAGATGGGCAGCGTACCGATGGTGCTTGCCTGTATGCTGGAGCATCGTTGCGGGCTGGAGAATGTTGTTCATGAAGATGACTCCGTATTTGTTTAAGAGCACTATTGTCGGCGCGCTCGGCGGCCTGCTGTTCGGCTTCGACACGGCGGTGATCGCCGGAACGACGCAGCAGCTGACCGACGTGTTCCATCTGACGCCGTCGACGTTGGGCCTGACGGTGGCGATCGGGCTGATCGGCACCGTGATCGGGGCCATGTTCGCCGGGGTGCTGGGACAGAAGATCGGCGGGCGCGAGGCGCTGCGCATTATGGCCATTCTGTACACGATTTCAGCCATCGGCACGGCGTTCGCCTGGAGCTGGCCGTCGCTGATGACCTTCCGGCTGATCGGCGGCCTGGGGATCGGAGGATCGTCCGTGCTGGGCCCGGTGTACATTGCGGAACTCGCTCCGGCAAAGTGGCGCGGACGGATGGTGGGGCTGTTCCAGTTCAACGTCGTCTTCGGCATTCTGCTGGCTTACCTGTCGAACTACTTGATCGCCGGCTACTTTGTGCATCACGCGCAGATGGCGGCTACGCAGTGGCGGTGGCAGCTTGGCGTGGCGGCGGTGCCGTCTGTTCTGTTCCTCATCATGCTGTACGGCATTCCGCGCAGTTCCCGCTGGCTAGTGACGCAGAACAAGACCGACGAAGCGCTTGAAGTGCTGCGGCTGATGGGTTCGCCCAACTCCGAGGCGGAGTTGCAGGAGATCAAGGATTCGATTCACATGGAACGCGGCATGGGCGATGAGCCGCTCTTCCAGGCCAAGTACAAGCTGCCGATCTTCCTGGCTGTCACCATCGGGCTCTTCAACCAGCTGTCCGGGATCAACGCGATTCTGTACTACACGCCGTTCATCTTCGAGAAGGCCGGGTTTAGTCAGTTATCGGGCTCCTTGCAGACCGTCATCATCGGCCTTATCAACCTGATTGCCACTATGGTCGGGATGAGCTTGATCGACAAGATCGGGCGCAAGACGCTGCTGCTGGTCGGTTCCGTCGGCACGGCGATCTGCCTCGCGGGGGTGGCTGGCATCTTCTTCACCAACAGTCATCAGGATTTGTTGGTGTGGCTGCTCTGCGGCTACATTACCTTCTTCGCGCTGAGCCAGGGAGCGGTCATCTGGGTCTATATCTCGGAGGTGTTTCCGACACGCGTCCGGGCGAAGGGGCAGAGCCTGGGCTCGAGTTCACACTGGATCATGAACGCGATCATCTCGTTCATCTTCCCGGTGCTGGCGAAGGCCTCGGGCGGCATCCCGTTCGCATTCTTTGCAGCCATGATGGTGCTGCAATTTTTTGTGGTGCTTTCTGTTTACCCTGAAACAAAGGGAATCACCCTCGAACAACTCCAGCGGAAGCTAGGGATTGCATGAGGTACCCCCCCGGGGGTGTACTAGCGTAACTGGTTTGGAATGAGCGGTTTACGCAAACAGCACCCTGCAAAGTATTCATTCCAGAGTAGTTGCAGCTAAAGTTTTCAATAATAGAGACTTAGCTGGCCGAACGTGGCACGACCACACTGCCTGAGATCTTTGTCCCTCATGCTCATTATAACAAGCGCGTCCTAATTTCCGGGCGGGTATAGGGGGTGCGCGGGCGAACCTAGCTCCGTACACTCTGCACAATACCTTTCGCGCGCAGCCCCGCCTCGGCTTTGGCAAAGTAGTCCTCGACCGATCCTTGCGTCTTGATCCAGCCGATGTAGCGGGCGATGCCCTGCTCAATGGTGGTCTGCGGCTCGTAGCCGATGGTGCGGATGCGGGTGATGTCGGAGATGAGGGAGCGGATTTCTCCGGGTCGGAACTCGCCGCGGGCGAGTGGTTCGATGGGGACGCTGAGCTGCGCGGCGATGATCCCGGCGAGGTCGCGGACGCTGGTGGCACGGCCGCTGCCGACGTTGACGGGGAGACCGTCGAGTTTGTCCGTCGTGGCGACGAGGAGGTTGGCGCGGGCGATGTCCTCGACGAAGCAGAGGTCGCGGGTCTGGCCGCCGTCCTCGTACAAGACCGGCGGCTGGCCATTAAGCAGGCGGGTGCAGAAGATGGCGATCACGCCGGTGTAGGGGTTGAAGAGCGACTGGCGTGGGCCGTAGGTGCAGGAGTAGCGCAGGGCGACGGCCGGGATGCCGGTCTGCTTCGACCAGAGCAGAACGAGCCGCTCCTGGTCGACCTTGGTGAGGGCGTAGACGGTCTCGCCGCCGCCGGGTGTGGCCTCGGGCGTGGGGATGGAGGTGGTGGGCTGGCCGCAGACGGGGCAATGGACGGCGAAGTCGCCCGCGCGGAGCTGGTCTACAGTGCGAAGCAATGGAATGATAGCCCCGTGCTCTGGGCAGGTGGCCGCGCCTTCGCTGTAGACGGCCTGGGAGCTGGCGACGACGACCTTGCGGATCGGCAGCTGGTGGTCGCGGATGATTTCGAGCATCTGCGCCGTGCCGAAGGAGTTGACCAGGACGTACTTGGCCATCTCCGGCATATAGCCGCCATAGGCCGCTTCATGGAACACGACATCGATGTCCGTCAGCGCGGCGCGCATGGTGTCGTAGTCCTGCACGTTTCCCTGGCGGAACTCGGCGGCGGGGTTCAGCCACTCGGGGCGACCATGTTTGTGGGTCTGGGGCTCGAGGTTGTCGAGAATGCGGACGATCCAGCCCTCGCGGACGAGGAGGTCGACGATGTGGGAGCCGATGAGGCCCGCGCCTCCGGTGACGAGGGCGCGCTTTGGGTGGGGAGGCATTAGGTTAGTGTAACGGTTTGGCGGATCATCGGGCATCCAAAAGTAAGCGGGTAAGAGAAGACTCCTTAAGTAAGAATCACTGCTTTAGTTTTTCCCACCACGTCAAAGGTCTGACGAAGAGTGTTACCCGTCCGGGCTGCGGCGACGCTACGGCTTTACCGCATGTGTTCGGCGAAGCATAGCCGCGTTGAAGTATATCTCTCGTAGAGAACTCTTCCGATTTCAGCCATGAATAATTCGATCGCTCTGATGCACACAAGACATAAGGAGCGTTGATTTGTAAGGCCTCATCGTATTTAACGACCGGATGCTCTATAACGATAGAACCGCTATTGTCAGCCTGTGGAATATTTACCTGGTTAGGGTTAAGCGTTAGCTCAATTCTGGCAACGCCCTTTGCATCCGTCGGAATCACGATGGCCTCCTTTCGCTCGCTTCCTACCCAAGCGTTCACATAGGAGGAACGCCCCACTATAGGGAGCCCGTTTCTACCATCCACCAATGCGATCTCGATTGTTTGTGCAGACATAGACACCCACGGCAAAACAAAGAAAAGCGGAGCTAGAGATTTCAAAAAACTTAAGTAGAGCGACGACCGGTATTGACAGCATACCGTTCGTATCTTGCCGTACCTGTTCAGTGTCATTGACACTCCCGTCTATTGCCGTCGTATTCAGTTACCGAAAAAGGTGTATCAGGGCCAGGTTACAACAGGCTACTGCTGGGTCACGAAGACGGCAGTGGTCAGCGCGGGCACGGTCGCGGTGCCGGTCTTGTTGTCGAAGGCGGCGGTGGTGAGCACGGGATCGGCGGAGGCGCGCTGGACCGGGTGCAGCTTGAAGCCGAGCTTGACGAGTGAGGGCGAGGTAAAGGTCTGCGTGGTGGAGGTGGCGTTGAAGACGACGACGATGTGCCCGTAAGGGCCATAGGAGCCGCCGTCGGCGACCAACTCCATCGCGACCACGCCGGGGGTTTGGTTCGGGCCGACAGAGAGGAAGCGGAGGTTGCGCTGGACTTCGTCGAAGGTGGCCATGCGGAAGAGGCCCGAGGAGTTGCGGATTTTGAGGAACTCCTGAAAGGCGGCGGCGGTGGCCTGGATCTCGGCCGGGTTGGGCTTGAGGGCGGGGTTGGCGAGCAGCGGCTGCTGGAAGCTCCACTGGCTCTGGTTCTGGCTGGCGATGGGCAGGCCGATGCCCCAGTTGTTGCCCGTGCCGGTCCAATCGATCTTGTTGAACCAGTCGCCGGAGTCGTAGCTGTTCTGGTCCATATCCTTCGAGCGGAGGAGGTCGTCGCCGGCGGCGAAGAAGGGAATGCCCTGGCCCAAGAGCACGGTGCTCATGGCGAGGACCTGGCGGCGGGCGCGGATGGCTGCGGTATCGGTCTCCGATGACTTGATCTGCACGGTGTCGAACAGGATCTGGTTGTCGTGTACGGAGACGTAGTTGACCGCCTCAAGTGGCGTGGCGGTGTAGCCGGTCGGCTGGCCCTGGTAGTCGAGCTGGCCGCCCGTGATGGTGGCTCCGGTCGCGTCGGTGAAGACGAAGTTGCGGAGGTTGCCGGTGAGGCCGATCTTGAGCCAATCAGTGCGGTGGAGCAGCGTCAGCTTTTGGTCCGTGAGGGAGGTGTTCTGAGACGTGTAGGTGCTGGGCGCGGTGAAGAGGCCGGTGGCGAAGCCCTGCACGCGCTCGTCGTCGAACGGGCCGCCGCCGCGGACGGCGTCGCGGATGCGGTCGTTGAAGGTGCCGACGCCGTACCCGTAGAGGTTGAGCTGGGAGGCGTTGGGGCCGAGGGCGCTGTTGGCGGTCTCGCCGAAGTTGAAGCCCTCGCCGTAGATGTAGATTTTAGTGCCGTCGACGCCGTCTTTAGCGAGCGTGAGCTGGTTAAGTGCCTGGCGGATGCCTTGAAGGTTCTTGATGAAGGTAAAAGAGAGGATGTCGAAGCGGAAGCCGTCGATCTTGTACTTTTTGGCGTTCCAGAGGATGGCGTCCTGCTGAAGCTTGCCCATCATGGCGTGCTCGGTGGCGGTGTCGGCGCAGCAGGAGGCGGTGAGGAGCGCGCCATCGGCGTCGAGGCGGTTGTAGTAGTTGGGGACGACCTTATCGAGGACGGAGTTCGACGCCTGACCGAAGCCGCTGGTGTGGTTGAAGACGACATCTTGGATGACGCGCAGCCCGGTCTGGTGGAGCCCCATGACCATCTGGCGGTACTCGAAGACTCGGTTGTCCGGGTTGGTGGCGTAGCTGCCCTCAGGAGCGAGGTAGTGGTCAGGATCGTAGCCCCAGTTGTAGGCGTCATGGCTCTGGACGGCGGCGACGGCGGCTTGCTGCTGCTGACTATCGGGCGGATAGAGGGAGAGGTCGGGCGTGGTCTGCCAGGTGCTCTTGTCTTCGTTCACGCTGTCGAAGTCGAAGGTGGGCAGCAGGTGGATGGCCTTGAGACCGGCATTGGCGAGGGTCTTGAGGTGCTTCATGCCGTCGGTCGAGGTGTCGGTGAAGGCGAGGTAGGTGCCGCGATGGGCGGCGGGCACGGTCTCGTCGCCCACGGAGAAGTCACGGACGTGGAGCTCGTAGATGCTGAGGTCGTTGACGCGGGCGAGCGTGGGTGCGACATCTTGTTGCCAGCCGGAGGGGGTGTTGGCGAAGGCGTCGAGATCGGTGATGCGGGACTTGGTGCCGTTGACGGCGAGGTCGATGGAGTAGGGGTCGGTGACAAGGTTGATGACGATGGCGCGCGTGCTGGGAGCGTAGACCTGCTCGCGGAGGAGGTAATATTTGCCGATCCAAGACTGATCGATGTTAGCGGTCCAGACGCCGTTCTTCTCGATCATGGAGGCGATGCCGGAGGGCGTGGTGTCTGTGGCGTTGGTGTAGAGGAAGACGCCGAGGGACTGCGCGGTGGGTGCCCAGACCTTGATCGTGACGGGGCCGAGTTCGCCGGGATCGGCAAACATGATGCCGAGCTTGCCAGTGTAGGCGTAGAGGTCGTCGAGGACGCCGGCCTGCTGAACTCCGGTGGCGTAGACGAGGGTGCCGTCGGCGCGGAGGACAGAGACGGCAAGTTGGCCTTTGAGGATGGCTTTGTAGTCGGCTGGCTTGAGGGTGGCGGGAAGGGTAAGAGTGGAGTAGCCGGTGGCGAGCTGTGGGAAGCGGGCGAGTTGGGCGGCGGTGAGGGCCGGACCGGGTGTGAGAGCGTAGGAGGTGCCGCCTCCGATGACGCCCGTGGCCGTGACCTGGAGACCGGCGGAGGAATCGCTCTGGAGCTTGAAGGTGCCAGACGGAACAGCGTAGGCGGTCTGGATCGCGATGGTGGCGCGGTCGATCCAGAAGGCCTGCTGCTTATAAAAGTTAGCGCCCAGAAGCTGCGCGGCGGTCGGCTGCATGAGGTAGACGGTCGGGTCTCCGGAGATGATCCAGGCCTCATTGTAAAGAGAAACGACGAGGTGGAGGTCCGCGGGAGTGTTCTTGGTGCCGGTGACGATGTTGTGGACGATAAAGCCGAGATCGACGGCGTTGGGGATGAGCGGAACGTCGTAGAAGACGCCGTAGCTGTCGGTGCCGGACACAGCGTTCGGTCCACTGCCGTAGTTGCTCTGGTCTTCGGAGGTGTCGCCGAACGCATAGACGAACCAGTTGGCGTAGTTGCCGTCCGGGCGGAAGAAGTGGACGCGCGCGGTATTGGCGGGGATGGCGGGATTCTTCTGTGAGGTTGTGGGCGGCTGCGAGGTGAAGAGGCCAGAGACGCCGGAGAGCTGCCAGTATTCGTTGCCTTGCGTCGAGGGGTTGATGTGCTCGTCGGGGCCGGGGTCCTTGTTGCCGCCATTGTGGACGATGATGCCGACGTCCTTGGCGGTGGCGGTGACGCCTACGTCGAAGTATGCGCCGAAGGTGTCTGAGCCGGCGATCTGGACGGGGCCGCCGCCGAAGTTGCCTTGATCTTCGGTGGTGTCGCCAAAGGCGTAGACGGTCCATCCAGTGTAGGCGGCGTCTGCGCGGTGGTAGTGGATGCGAACGTGGGCGGCGGGGATGGGGGTGGCGGCGTGGACTACGGCTATAGGGCAAAGAAGGGCGAACAGGGTGCAGACAAGGCGAGCG
This sequence comes from Acidobacteriaceae bacterium, assembly GCA_965277085.1. Lineage (GTDB taxonomy): Bacteria > Acidobacteriota > Terriglobia > Terriglobales > Acidobacteriaceae > Edaphobacter. The sequence continues at coordinate 1,638,032 of OZ255708.1, read as the reverse complement.
AGGCGCATGAAAAGACTCCGGAATGCGATTGAGCGCGGGCCAAAGGGCGGCACGGGCGGCGGCGCGATTCTACGGGGCCGGGATGCTGGGTGTCCAGCGAATGCCGGTTGAAGCGTTCAAAGAGCACGGTGGCCGATGTCGCGGCGGTATTGAATGCCTTCGAAATGGATTTGGTCGAGGGTGGCGTAGGCGTTGGCCAGAGCTTCGGCGAGGGTGGGAGCGAGAGCGGTGACGGCGAGGACGCGGCCTCCGGCGGTGAGGATTTGCCCGTCGGCGGTGAGGGTCGTCCCGGCGTGGAAGACGTTGCGACCAGGATCGGAGACGGTGGGTAAGCCGGCGATCGGGAGACAGGTGGGGTAGGGGCCGGGGTAGCCGGAGCTAGCGGCCACGACGCAGGCGGCGGAGTCGGGCTTCAGCGGAATAGGGGTGTTGGGGAGTGCACCGTCGACGGCGGCTTCGAGCAAGGGAAGGAGGTCGCAGTTGAGGCGCATGAGGATGGCTTCGGTCTCGGGGTCGCCGAAGCGGGTGTTGAATTCGAGCACCATCGGCTGGACGGGCTGGCCGTGGAAGTGCACGGGGCCGTTCGGGTCGGGAACCATCATGATGCCGCAGAAGAGAATGCCCGTGAAGGGAGTTCCGGCGGCGCGCATGGCGGTGACGGTCGGCTGGGCGACATGGGCAGTGAGCCAGGTTTCGAGCGCGGGCGGCATGAGGGTGGGGGTGGAGTAGGCTCCCATGCCGCCGGTGTTGGGACCGGTGTCGCCCTCGCCGATGCGCTTGTGGTCCTGCGCGGCTGCCAACGGGACGGCGCGGGTGCCGTCGCAGAGGGCAAAAAACGAGAGTTCTTCGCCGGTGAGGAACTGTTCGAGGATGATCTCGGGAACGGGCGCGCCGAGGAGGGTGCCGTCGAACATGGCAGCGGCGGTGGCGGCGGCTTCAGCGTGGGTTTGGGCGATGATGACGCCTTTGCCGGAGGCTAGGCCGTCGGCTTTGACGACCACGGGTAAGGTGAAGCTGGGAAGCGCGGCTTCGACTTCGGCAAGGGAGTGGTAGAGGGTGTAGGCGGCCGTGGAGATACCGTTTGCCTGCATGAAGTCCTTGGCGAAGGATTTGCTGGTTTCGAGGCGGGCGGCGGCTTGCGTGGGGCCGAAGACGCGGTGGCCTCGGGCTTGGAGCGCGTCGACGAGGCCAAGGGAGAGGGGAAGTTCGGGGCCGACGATGGTCAGCGCGGGTTGTTCGGCTTCGACGAGGGCTAGCGTTGCTTCAAGGTCAGCTACGTTGAGCGGAAGGCAGCGGGCTTCGGCTGCGATGCCGCCGTTGCCGGGGGCGCAGAGCATTTCGGTGACGCGGGGGGATTGGGCGAGCTTCCAGACGAAGGCGTGCTCGCGTCCACCGCCGCCGATGATAAGGATTTTCATCAAGCAGTCCACTCAACGCGTGTCGATTTCTTTCCGAGACGAAGAATGGGCGAGTCGCCAAGCATATGGGTTGACACGAGCTTTTGCGTGACCTTTTCCCCGTTGAGGCTGACAGCATTTTCCGCGAGCTTACGAGTAGCTTCGGCAGCGGAGGACGCAAGCCCCGCGAGGTACAGGAGTTTTGGAAGCCTAAGTTCGTTTCCTTCTATTTGGTCAATACCCACGATGAGACCTTCCGCCGACTTAGAGATTGTGACTGTGGGCACATCGTCACTCGTTTGTCGAAGCTGGAACTGTTTGGTCCAATCGGACGATGCCGCATCAGCTGCACCCTGTGAGTGGAAGCCGCGGACGATTGTGTGAGCAAGATTCTTTTTAGCCTGCATGGGATGCAGTATTCCGCTAGCTACCTGATCCTGCATCTGCTCGATCTCGGAGGCGCGGAGATCGGTTAGGAGCGTCCAGTAGCGCCACATCAGCTCGTCCGAGATGGACATCAGCTTGCCGTACATCTCGGCGGGCGGTTCCTGGATGCCGATGGCGTTGCCGAGCGACTTCGACATCTTCTGCATGCCATCGAGGCCCTCGATGATGGGCATCATCAGGATGCTCTGCTGGGGCTGGCCGAAGTGCTTCTGCAGGTCGCGGCCGCGCATCAGGTTGAACTTCTGATCGGTGCCGCCGAGCTCCACATCGCACGCGAGCGCGACGGAGTCGTAGCCCTGCATCATTGGGTAGAGCAGTTCGTGGCACGAGATGGGTTGCTCGGCTTTGAAGCGCTTGTGGAAGTCCTCGCGCTCGAGCATCTGCGAGATGGTGAACTGTGCGGTCAGCTTGACGATGTCGTAGTAACCGAGCTTGTCGAGCCACTCGGAGTTGTAGCGGACCTCGGTCAGCGCAGGGTCGAGAATCCTGAAGACCTGCGCCTTATAGGTCTCGGCGTTGGCGGCGATCTGCTCCGGCGTCAGCGGCTTGCGGGTGACGTTGCGGCCGGTGGGGTCGCCGATCAGCGCGGTCGAGTCGCCGATGAGGAAGATGACGGTGTGGCCGAGCTGCTGGAAGTGGCGCAGCTTGCGGATCAGCACCGTGTGGCCGAGATGGAGGTCGGGCGCGGTGGGGTCGAAGCCGGCCTTGATGCGCAGCGGCCTGCCGGAGGCGAGGGACGCGGCGAGCCGCTCCTTGAGGGCGTCGAGCGGAAGGATCTCGGCGGCGCCCTTGGCGATGAGGTCGAGCTGGTTTTCGAGCGGCGGGAAGGCGGGCATAGAGTTCAAGTATAAAGATTCTGGATGGTTCATAATGGCGAGATGCTAAGCACCCTTAAAACGATAGCAGTGTATGTGGTCACCGCACTATTGTTCAGGACCTCTTCGTCAGCGCAAGCGGGCGACCTTGGTGGACTAACGCACGCGGCCTCGCTAATTTTTGCGCAACGCGACGGCACCTGCACAAGAGGACAAATTCTACTTTCTAATGCGAACTCAATAACAGTAGCGCCTTACAAGCAAAATCCAATTACTATCCAGCGGGGCGAATTGCTCCAGGTCAGTCAAGGCAACGCCTTGATTTTTAGTGGAAGGAGCTCTTGGAGAGACGTGGCGCATACGCATCCATATCCAAGAGAGGCCTTCATCCTCACAACTAAGGTTGGTAAACGAGTGAAGGGCACCCCCGTTACTGTCGAGTCTGACAGCATTAAGTTAAAGCATGGTTTGAAGACGACCACCTTCGCAAAGCCTGATATAGCTACAGTTGACTACTTGCGCCTAAAGCCAGCTACAGATAGTTTCAATTTGGCTCTAGAAGAGGTTCCGTGGGCCCTTGTTTTCTACCCTGAGTTTTACGGTCGCTTAGTTGGCCTCGAAGGGATGCTGCCAGTGCGTCTATATGACGCCTCTAAACCCGAGGATCAAACGATTGCTAATGTGAAGGTCTGCAACTAAGACCCGCTCTCGCCCCTATATCTTCGAGCTTCATGCCCGACCGCAAGCCCAAACCTGACCGCGTCACCCCGCACAAGGACAAGCTGTGCCAGACGTGTGGGCGGGCGTTCTCGTGGCGGAAGAAGTGGGAGCGCGACTGGGACGCGATCCGGTATTGCTCGGATGCCTGCCGGGGGCACAAGCCGGGCGTGGCGGACCGCGCGCTGGAGGAGGCGATCCTTGAATTGCTGGCGGAGCGCGGGCGGGAGAAGACGATCTGTCCGTCGGAGGCGGCGAAGCTGGTGGGCGGAAAGGACGCCCGGCGGGATTGGGAGGGGTTGATGGAACCGGCGCGGGCGGCGGCCCGGCGGTTGGTGGCGGCGGGCAAGATCGTCATTACGCAGAAGGGCGTGGTGGTGGAGCCGAGTACGGCGAAGGGGCCGATTCGGTTGCGGCTGCGTTGATCTTGTCGACCCCACCTTAAGCACGGTGAGACTGTCGTGAAGGTGGGGCACCCGGACTTTGAGTAATGTGAAATTGAACAGAAGCCGTAAGCAGCAGATGCAACGCGGTTTGCGTCTGACCTCTAAATGACAACAGCGAAGAAATCAGCCAAGAAAACACCAGCGAAGAAGACTGCCAAGAAGGCCGCGAAGAAGAGCAGCGGCGGGGATAACTGCTGGCCGGGGTTCGAGCACACGCCAGGCACGACGCCGGGGGAGAAGGGCAGCTGCAAGCCGGTTCCGGGCGAGCACAGCAAGGCCACCAAGAAGGCTACGCAGAAGACGGCGGCGGCCAGCAAGCTGCAAAAAGCGGGCAGGCCGAACCCCAAGGCGAAGTAAGCCGCCGCTATACTGGGCGGCAAGGATACAGAGCGGGCGCGGGCGTTTCTGTTGACCTTGCCGCACGTCGTTGAGACGATGCAGTGGGGCGACAACCTTGTCTTCTGGGTGGGGGACAAAGCGATCGGCGGCAAGATGTTCACACTCATCAATCTGGATGGCGTAGGCACGGTTCGCAACGGCGTGGTGTCGTTCGCGTCGGGCAAGGAGCGCGCGGCGGAGTTGCTGGAGACTGCCGGGATGTTTCCGGCACCCTACTTTGCGCGCATTGGGTGGGTAGCGGCGGAGCGGTGGAGCGTACTCCGTGGAAGTGAGTGGGAAAACGAGTTGCGGGCGGCGCATGAACGAACATGGGCCAAGCTGCCGCCAAAGACGCGCAAGCTGCTCGCGTTGCCGGCGAACGAGCTGGCGGCGCTCGTGGACCAGCGGCGAGTAGTGAGCGCCAAAACGGAGTAGCCAGCTTTACACTGCCTGCTCCGAGCGCGCTAATGGCTCGCGCGTGGGGTCGTCGTCGGGGTCCGGCGTTTGTTGCGATGGGCGTTCAGGCAAGGGAACGTGGCGCAGGTTGAGGCGGATGCGATACCAGATGTAAGCGCGGCCGCGCATCCGGTCGATGAGAATATCGTCTTCGGCGAGCAGAGCGGCGGCTTCAGGGTGGGCGGCCTTCCAGCGCTCCAAACCGGCGAGGGCCAGGTCTTTATCCGGGGAGTTGGCAATGGTGATCAAAGGCATGGAGCTGCGACGCGTCTTGGGAAGTGTAGAAGCCGCTTCTTGGGCAGTGTCCGGCGCGGGCGTGGTGAGGGCCTTCGACTGACGGCGGAAGCGATGGGCACCGAAGCCCTCATCGAGTTGTTGCGAGAAGGCTTTGGCGGAAGCGGTCTTACGGGCTTTGGAAGGAGCGACGCGGGCGGGTTCGTTCTCTCCTTTGGCGAAGTGCGGCGGCCAGGGAGCATCGCCCAAGCCTTCGGACTCGTCGCGCGCGGCGAGGTCGAGAAGGGAGTCGAGCGAGCCGGGGTTCTGGTCGATGCTGGCGTGCGGGTCGCCGATGGCGGCGAAGCGCGAGGGCATGGTGAGCACGGTGAACGCGGCGGGGTCGCAGTCTGGCACTTCTTCCCACCGCAGCGGCGCGGAGACACGGGCGTCAGGCAGCGGTCTCACCGAATAGGCGGAGGCCGTGGTGCGATCCTTGGCATTCTGGTTGTAGTCGAGGAAGACGCCGTGACGCTCCTCCTTCCACCATTTGGAGCTGGCCAACGCGGGGACGCGGCGCTCGACGGCACGCGCTAACGCAAGAGCGGCGCGGCGGACCTCCGTGAAGCTCCAGCGCGGCTCGATCGGCACGTTCAGGTGGATGCCGCGCGATCCGCTGGTCTTGGGGAAGGCGACGAGTCCGAGGTCCTCCAGCAGTGCCCTGGTTTCGAGCGCGACCAGGCGAACGTTGCCAAAATCGACGCCGGGACCGGGATCGAGGTCGACGCGAAGTTGGTCCGGGTGGTCGAGATCGCTCGTGCGGACGGGGTGCGGGTGGAGCTCGATGCAGCCGAGATTGACAACCCAGGCGAGGGACGCGGGGTTGTCGGCAACCACCTCCTCGGCGGTACGGCCGGACGGAAACGAGAGCGTAGCGGTGCGGAGGAAAGGCGGGAGATTGTCGGGGGCGCGCTTCTGGTAGAAGGGCTCCGGCTGTTTGCCGGCGATGCAGGCTCCGTTGACAAAGCGCTTGAGTACGATGGGACGATCCTGGATGCCTGCCAAGGCTCCCGGCGCTACGGCCAGGAAGTAGCGGACAAGGTCGAGCTTGGTGAGGGAAACCTCGCAGGAGAAGTAGGGCTTGCCGGGATGCGAGACGCGCACCTGGTGGCCGTCGATCGTAAGGAGTTCGGCGTCGTCTGGCTTGGGCACGGGATTAGGGTACACCGCTGTCCATGCGATGAAAGAAGCGGCATGCGAAGGGCACACAATGGAGAGGAGGATTTCTATGTTCCAAGTGACGGACCGGATCTGGATCGCCGCGCCGGTGGAGCGCGTGTTTCTGCTCTCAACCAGCGTGCCCGTGGTGCAAAGAACGCTGGCAATGAAGCCCGTGGCGGGTGCGGGCGGGTGGCGGACGAATGGGCTAATCGTGACCGGGGACACGGTCGAGTGGCGGGGCTGGAAGTTTGGGCTGCCGCAGATGCATACCAGCGTGATCTCGCGGTATGAGGCTCCCCTGTTCTTCCAGGACACGCAGCTGCGAGGCCGATTTGCTGAGTTCCAGCACGATCATCGTTTTAAAGCGATCAACGGTGGCACGGAGCTTTGGGACGAGGTGCGGTTCACGCTGCCCTTCGGACGACTCGGAGCGCTGGTAGCCGCAAAGGTAATGATGCCCGAGATCTCAGGACTGGTGAAGCGCCGGTTCACCTTGCTGAAAGGGCTGGCGGAGGGCGAGGGGTGGCGGGAGTATCTCCATGACGCGGCCTCAGCCGAGTAACGCAAGCGGGGCACATCTCGTATCGCCGGTGTCTAACCTACGGGAACAGCATGGAGGCACGATGGGCGCGGCGCGACTTGTCATCAAGGCATCATCTCTTGCAACGGGGCTGCTCTTCTGCGTTCCGACGTTCGTGGCGCAATCGCCCGATGCATGCGCGACTGCACCGCAAACGTGCGCGACGTTGATCGACACGCGCGCCCAGGCTCATACGCGCCTCGCGAACACGGCGGCCGATGTCCAGATCGGAATCACGACAACGGAACGCGACCTGCCGTCGGCACAGCGCGGTCTGAGCGAAAAGTCCACGCTGCTGCTGGCGTACCTTCGTAAGCAAAAGGTGGAGCGGCTGACCACGACGATGGTCTCGTTTGCGCCGGACGTTAAATCTCAGCGGAACGGCCCGGATCGCACGGTGGGGTTTACGGGGACGTTGCAGGTCTCGTTCCGCAGTGCGGCGGAGAAGGTGCCTGACGTCTTATCAGGAGCCTTGTCGAACGGGGGAAGCAGTATCGACAGCACCGTGTTTCTCGCGACCGAAGAGGAGACGGCGGCGGCCCAACGCGGTCTGGCGGCGGAGGCGACGCGATCTGCCCTAGCGGAGGCCGAGACTATCGCGAAGGCGGCGGGTCTGCGCGTGGTGGCCGTGCGCACGATTGGCGTCAATCAGACGCTCTTGTCGCCACGTCCGCGTATGGCACCCATGATGGCGATGAAGGTGGTTCCGATCGATGCAACCGCAGCTCCGCCGATTGCGACCGAGGCGGGCGATCAGGAACTCTCTGTAAGTGTGAACGTCGTAGTGGCCGCGATTCACTGACGAGCGAAAGCGGAAGGCCAGAACCGAATCGGTAAGCAGACTTGCCAAGAGCGCGCACCTGTCGTCCTTCGTTGAGCCAGCGCAGCAGTCCTCGCCGTATGGTGAAGGTGGAAAGGCTGGCACGTGGATTGCGAGAGATCGAGTGAGCTGCGGACGAGCGAGTCCCACGGGTCGACCAGGGATGCGTGGCAGCACCGCCTTGCCCGCGCGGCCATGCGTGTTGTTCTGCTTGCCGTGCCCGCGCTGATCTGTCTGCATGCGGCGGCTGTGGCGGATGAGGATGTATGGTGGCACCTACGCACGGGGGAGTGGATCGTAGCGCATCGGGCGGTTCCACGCGTCGATCCGTTCTCGCGGAGCATCGCCGAAGGTGGCGTAGGAGGCGCGCCGTGGATTGCCTATAGCTGGTTATTCGATTGCCTGATCCTGCAACTCTATAAGCGATGGGCTTTGCTCGGAGTGCTGGCCTACAGCACCGGCATGGTGCTCGCCATCACAGTCGCGATGTACCGGTTGCTTTCCTCCCTGGAGTGGGATGCAACCAAGGCGGCGCTTCTGACGGCGGGCGTGATGATCGCCCTCTCGCCGTTGTATTCTCCCCGGCCGTGGCTGTTGTCCGTGTTGCTCTTCATCCTGGAGCTCGATCTCTTGATGAGAGCGCGCCAGAGTGGGCAGGCACGCGGCCTGCTTTGGCTGCCGGTTCTGTTTGCGGTGTGGGCGAACGTGCATATTCAGTTAGTCGACGGGCTCATCGTGCTCGGTTTGTTGGCGATCGAAGCCACTATGGCGAAGCGGCGGCCGCCGGAAACGCGTTTATCACCCGTTGCCGTATGGCTCGCACTCGGTGGATGCACCCTGGCCGTGATGGCGAATCCTTATGGCTGGCATATCTACCGGGTGGCCTACGATCTTGCCGCGCAGAGTGGGCCGATGCGTTACGTGCAGGAGATGCAGGCGATCCCGTTTCGACGCCTGGGCGACTTCCTGCTGCTGGCGATGACGCTCGGGGCTGCGGCGATGTTGGGGCGGAGACGCAGGCTTTCGTTCTTTACAATGGCGCTGCTCGTGTTTGCTGCTTTGGCTTCGTTCCGCGCGCAACGCGATCTTTGGCTGGTGGCGATCGCGGCGGCGGTGATCCTGGCCCAAGGTCCGCGAGAGACAGACACCAGGGACGCGGAAGGCGATGTGCCGCTTGTGTGGCTTGTGGGGTTCGCCTGCGGTGCGATCTTCTTCGGCGCGTGGGCGATGGGCATCCGCGAAGCAAAGCTGCAAAGCAGTCTTGCCAAGACGCTTCCCGTGAACGCGGTGGAGGCTGTGCGAGCGCGCGGCTACACCGGTCCGCTTTACAACACGTATGAGTGGGGAGGGTACCTGATGTGGTCGCTTCGTCAGCCAGTCAGCCTCGATGGCCGAGCCGGTCTCTACGGCGACAAGCGGATCGAAGCGGCACTCAAGACCTGGGCCGCCGAGCCGGACTGGGGCACGGACGCGACGTTTCTCTCGGCCAAGCTGGTGATCGCGCCACGCAAGCAGGCCCTGACGCAGGTGCTGAGACTCGCGCCACAGTTCGTGCTCGTCTATGAAGATGAGGTCGCCGCGGTCTTTGTGCGCCGCTAGGATGTCTAAGACATCTTAAGAGAAGAGGTGAATGCGATGAAGGCGATTGTTCTGCATGAATATGGCGGGCCCGACAAGCTTAAGTACGAAGACTTCGCTGACCCGATCCCCGGCGAAGGCGAAGTGCTGGTCCGCGTCTCTGCCACCAGCGTCAATCCAGTGGACTACAAGATGCGCAGCGGTGAGGCCAAGGAACGCTTTCCTGTTGAGTTCCCCGGCATCCTCGGCCGCGACATCGCGGGGATCGTGCGCGCGCTCGGCCCGGGTGTTACCGGCTTTGAACCCGGCGACCACGTGATGGCCTTGGGTAACAAATCCTATGCTGAGCTGGCTGTCGTTAAAGCGGTCGATCTCGCGCGCATACCCGACGGTTTAGAGATGACTGAGGCCGGTGCGCTTCCGCTAGTCACGCTCACGGGCGAACAGCTCGTGACGCTGGGGACAAAGATCAAAGCTGGACAGGCGCTGCTCGTCGCGGGAGCACTCGGCGGTGTGGGACGGTCGGCGGTGTGGACAGCCAAGCAGGCGGGAGCGATCGTTATTGCGGGCGTACGCAAGAACCAGCTTGAAGAAGCCGCTACGCTGGGAGCAGATGAGATCCTGGCCCTCGACGACAAGGACGCCATGAGCAAACTGGGGTTTGTCGATGCGGTGGCGGATGCCGTAGGACACGAGACGGCCGAGACGCTGCTGGGCAAGGTCAAACAGGGTGGCGTCTTCGCTTCTGTGCTTGGGCCGCCGGCCAACGCGAAGATGCACCCGACGGTCACCGTTGTTCCCGTAATGGCGAAGCCAGATGCCGCGTCTCTCCGCAAGCTAGCGGAAGATGTATTGGCCAAGCGCCTGGTGATCCCTGTCGACCGGGTGTTGCCGCTTAGAGATGCCGCCGAAGGGCATCGCGTAGCCGAGAAGGGCGGCATCGGCAAAGTAGTCTTGTCGGCTTAGTGGTGAAGGCTAATAGAGCCTTATTGTACGCGTAGGTGCAGACATCCTTGGCGGCCATACGGCCGCCGCCAAGGATGTAGTGAGCAGCTACTTCTTGGCGGCCTTGGCGGGTGCCTTGGTGCCAGCGGCCTTGGCCGAAGGCTTTGGGGCAGGCGCGATGGTGTCCTTGGCGCTCTTGGCGACGCGGAACTTGACCACCGTTTTGGCCTTGATCTTGATGGACTCGCCGGTCTGGGGATTGCGGCCCAGGCGAGCCTTGCGCTCCGCCTTGACGAGCTTGCCGATGCCGGGAATGGTGAACTCACCGTTCTTCTTGGTCTCGGAGATGGCGGTCGCGGCGAGAGTTTCGAGGATGGTGCCGACCTGCTTGGTGGGAAGTTCGAGCTGGTCCGCCATGGAACGAATCAGCGCTGTCTTGGTCATACCTTTTGCCATTGGATGTTGCTCCTTTACGTGCTAAAAATTGGTGATGGGATCGCCACGGAGGTACCCGCTAAAGTCCGGCGACGTAAATCGCCAGTGTTCATGCGGAAACCGGGACCGTACCGCCCTTCACCTTCGGCTCTTTCGTGACGATTGTCAATGAAATGTAACGGCTTTTAGCTGTTTTCTTCATGTATTCGCCGCAAATGTACCGAAATAAGCTCATCTTTTAGGAAAAGCAGGGATTAGCGGCTAGAACAGCGGCTTGCGCGGTCTTGGCGTGAGCGGGGCGTTCAGAAAATAAACGACAGGCGCGGCCAGGCGAAAGCGGCTGACAATCTCTTTCAGTAGCGTGGATTCGAGCGCAACCGCGGCGGGCAGGACGGCCGAGACGCCCCATTGGCGCTGGAGGATGAGGTCGATGGCGGGATGATCGGGCGGGAAGCCTTTAGGCGCACGGGTGAGTTTGAGACCATCGAACTCGGTGAGCTTAGCCATTAGCTTCTTGCCAGCAAGGACGGCGCGAAACTCTTCGTGATGGTCGAGCAGGTGGCGGCGGATGGCGAGAAGCTGCTCGGGCGCGGGCATATAGCAGCCAGCGGCGACGGTGAGCTCAGTCGCCGACAACGAAAGATAGAATCCGCCGCCGGAGGTCTTTTCAAGCCCGTCGGCGGCCCACCACGCAGCAATCTGAGTCTTGTAAGGAGCTTTGTTCGTCGAGAAGCGGATGTCGCGATAGATGCGCATCATGACCTTCTGCGGAGGACGCACGTGTTGGGGCGAGAACTCGGCGAGAGCGGCGTTGATCTCGCCGATCAGAGCGAGCATGGGGGCTTTCAGCGCCTGCTCGTAGATGGGCTTTCGCTCTTCAAACCAGACGCGGTCGTTGTTGCGAGCGATGCCGCGCAGGAATTTGAGCGCCTCAGGGGAAAAGTGCGTGGGCATAGAGCTAAGGTACAGCGGCTTGCGGCGCGGGCACGCCCTGGAAGGCAGCGAATCTGCTATCGTTTCGTGGAGATGAATACCACCCGCCGCCGCTTCGTTGCCTCGTCTGCCCTGGCCGCTACCTCCCTCACTCTAGGCGGAACCCGATTGCTGTCGCAAGCTGCCGCTACCCAGGTGGACGCGCGCATCGACATCCTTCCATCAGAGCCGATCGGCACTATCGCGCCCGAAATATACTCTCATTTCATTGAGCATCTCGGCGGAGTGATCTACGACGGGGTATGGGTGGGCGAGAAGTCCAAGATCCGCAACACCAACGGCATTCGCCAGGCTTTTATCGACGCCATGCGCGCGATTCAGGCCCCGGTGCTGCGATGGCCGGGCGGCTGCTTCGCCGAGAGCTACGACTGGCGCGACGGCATCGGCCCGGCGAAGAGCCGGCCGGAGCGCGCGGCTTTCTGGGATCAGGAAGACACCAATGCCTACGGCACGCACGAGTTTATGGCAACGTGCAAGGCCATTGGGTGCCAGCCGTATCTTGCGGCCGATCTGCGTTCGTTGCCAGCGAAGGATTTTTACCAGTGGATTGAATACTGCAATGAGCCCTCGGGCACGAACACCCTCGCCAATCAGCGAGCCGCGAACGGCGATAAGGAGCCTTTCAACGTGCAGTTCTGGGGCGTCGGGAACGAAAGCTGGGGCTGCGGCGGCAATCTAACACCCGATGAATACGGCGAAATGTACCGCAAGTACACCACCTGGTATCCGCGCACGGGAGGCGAGCCACCCGCCGGAGCCGAGCCTTCCCGCCGCCACGACATCAAGCTGGTGGCCTGCGGACCAAACGGTGACGACGTAAACTGGACGCGCGGCATCATGCGCTCGATTACGCGCGATCATCTGCCGTCCGGCTTGTCCGTGCACTACTACACCTCCGGTGACGCGAAGCGTTTTGCTCAGGGCGACGCACTCGCATTCACGCCGGACGAGTACTACGATCTGCTGACGCGCGGTTCCTACATGGAGCAGGTGATCGCGCATCACTGGGACGCGCTGGCGGAGGTTGACACACGGCACCGGGTGAAGCTGGTAGTCGACGAATGGGGCGCGTGGTACGGCAAAGGAACGGAGCTTCCCCGCGTTCCCGGTGGCGCGGAGTACAACCTGAGCCAGCAGATGACCATGCGCGACGCCCTCTTGACCGGCATCACGCTCGATATCTTTCAGCGCAACGCCGACAAGATGCTGATGGCCAACGTCGCTCAGACAATCAACTGCATTCACTCGCTGATGCTGGCGCGCGAGGACAAGTTCACCCTGACTCCCGCGTTCTACGTCTTTCAGATGTACTTGCCGCACCGGGGCGCGACGGCTCTGCGGACGGAGTTTTCGGCGCAATCGATCGAGAACAAGCTGGCCACGCTCTCACCTGTGGGTGGCAACTCAAACGTAGGCTCCACCGCTCCGGTGCCCCGGCTCGCGGGGCTGTCCGGATCGGCCTCGATGCAAGGCAAGACGGTCACGCTCAGCGTGGTTAACCCCCACCTCGACCAGCCGCTAACGACCGAGATCGCTCTGCATGGGATGTCGATTGCTTCAGCGAAGGGGATCGTGCTGGCGAGCGCCAATGTTCACGATCACAACGACTTTGACCATCCCGACGCCGTACGTTCCGCGCCAGCTACGGTAGGGACGCCTCGCAGCGGAGCGTTGATGCATACGTTCCCGGCGGCTAGCGTAACAACGTTGACGTTGACTCTGGCGTAAACGATAGAAGGCAAGCAACAAAGCCTCTGAAGCTGGGTAGCTTCAGAGGCTTTGTTGTGCGAGAAGAGGCGCGGATTCCCTGTAAAGAACACACAGTAAGACAACTTCCGTTAGAAGGTCAGGCGAAGTGACATTTGCACATTGCGCGGACCGGCAGACGGACCGTAGCTGGTGTTGGCGTCCTGCACGTTGGAGATGGTGCCGAAGCTGGACGAGGAGATGTTCGTGTTGGGGTTGGCCAGGTTGACGTGGTTGAAGAGATTGGCCACCTGCATCTCGTAGCGGAGATGGAAGCGCTCGGTGAGGGCGAAGCTTTTGCCCGCCGTGCCCGCGAAGGTGACGGTGCCCGGGCCGACAAGCGTGCCGACCGAACAGTTGCCGAAGCGACCGATGTTGTTGCCGGGAGCGGAGAAGGCGGCGGGGTTGAACCAGCCGTTGCGGCTCTGGCTGGTGGCATAGGGGGAGACGCTCGGAACGCAGTCTGGGCGCTGCGCTGTGGTGACGCCGCGGACGAGGACGCCGGTGCCCGAGGGGTCGGAGCCGGAGAAGCTCGGCGTCAGGAAGCTGCCGGACTGCCAGAGCTGGATGCCGGCGACGCTCCATCCGCCGAAGGCGAGGTTCTCAAGGTGGTTGATGTTGCCGCCAAAACGCTGGCCTCGGCCGTAGGGCAGCTCGTACTGGAAGGTGCCTACGAAACGATGGCGGCGCACGTAGATCACGTTGCCGTAGTTGGCCGACTCATCGTAGCGGTCGAGGATGGTCGCGCCATTCTCGGCGGTGAGCGACGTGGGCACGGCACCCAGGGCATTCGAGGTGTCGTGCGCCCAGGTGTAGTTGGCGTCGAGGGTCAGGCCGCGGACGTAGCGGCGTTCGACCTCGACAGTAAGGGCGTTGTACTTGGCGCTGGGGCCGTTCGAGCGGGTCAGCACGGCGTTGAAGTTGGGGTAGAGCAGGCCGTGCTGCGCGACATAGGCCGAGTAGCCGAGGGTGTTGGCCGGGATCTGGTTGAGGTCTGGGCTTTGGATGAGCTGCGTGGTGTGGGAGCCGGTGTAGCTGAGACGCAGGACAGACTCGAAGCCGATGCCCTGCTCGACGGAGGCGTTCCACTGAATCTGGCGGGGATCTTTCAGGTCGATCTGGTTGGCGCGGCGAAAGTCGGGCTTACCGGCTTGTCCGGCTCCAGCGCCCGAGGGAAAGACGTTGGGAAACTGCAGGAGGGTGGTGGGAGAGTCCGCAAAGAGAAGATAGTTGCTGGTCGCCACGCCGGCGAGCGAATAGAGCACCGACCCGAGAACGGGGACAGTGTACGCGCCCACGCCCCCATGGACGACAGTCTGCTGGGAGCCTTGCTGGCCGTTACGGAAGGGCACCCAGGTAAAGCCGAAGCGGGGATCGATGTCGCCGTAGTAGGTCTTGCGGAGCGTCGGGGGCAGGTTGGCGGCGGTGTTGGTGACGATGGGCGTGGAGCCAATGGAGCTGGCGAAGACGGGCAGCACCTGGCTCAGACCCTGCTGACCCTGCACCACGACGCGGCCGCCGGGAAAGTCGGGCTGGAAGTTGGCGAGTTGGTTGGTGGCGTCGTTGAAGGGTGCGTGGATCTCGTAACGTAGGCCATAGTCGAGAGTCAGGTTCGGGAGGACCTTCCAGGAATCCTGCGCGTAGAAGCCGTAAGAGTGGGAGAAGGGCTGCACGTCGGGACCGTCGACCGAGTAGTCGGTGGCGATGGGGAAACCGGCGATGAAGTCGGCGAAGGCGTAGCCGGTGACCTGGCCGGTGAAGTAGAAGTCGCCATACTGGTCGCCGTTGGTGAAGTTGAGGAAGTCTTGAAAGTGGTAGTGCTGGTAATCCACGCCAACTTTGACCGCGTGCTTAGAGAAGGCATACACGAGCTGATCGCTTATGTTGTAGGTAAGGTTTTTGGTGACGTGCGGGCGGCCGTCCTGGTTGGAGGTGGCGAAGCTGCCGTCAGTGAAGTTGAGCGCGGGAACGCCTCCGCTGGGCGGCGCGGCGGGCAGGCCGGTAATGCCGGCGGCGGCGAGGATGGCGCTGCCCCGCGCGGCCAGCGGGTAGCTCGACAGGAAATCGGCTACGGAGAAGCCGCCGCGCAGCTCGTTGACCAGCTTCGGGGTGATCGTCCAGCTATAGGAGGTGACGAGGTTCCGCAACCGTTGCGGCGAACCAAAGACGCCGTTCGCCGGGTTGTAGCTGGTGGAGCCGTCGGTGCCGGTCAAATTGACGTTCTTCGCGCCGAAGCGGACCCAGAGGTGGTGCTTGTCGGTGAAGTTCTCGTCGATGCGCGCGTCGCCGTTGTTGAGGGTGTACTTGCCGGGGAAGCTGGCGTTGTAGTTGTTCGAGAAGCCCGCCGAGGTGGCGTGCGGATAGAGCGCGTTGACGAGGGAGGCGGACGAGGCGTTCACCGGCACCTGGTTGTTGGCGTAGGGAACTGCGCTGAAGGGATGGAAGACTTGCTGCTTCAACGTTGTGCAGACGCCGTTGACGAAGCCCGAGGTGCAGAGGGCGGAGAAGTCTCCGACTCGGAAGGCGTCGGACGGGACCGAGATGGAGATCGAGCCGGACTCGGGGCGGCGGGTGCCTTCATAGTCGCCGAAGAAGAAGGTCTTGCCCTTGGAGTTGTAGAGGTGCGGAATGGAGAGTGGGCCGCCAAGGTACGCGCCGAAGTCGTTAGCCTTGAGTGGACCCTGTGAGTGGGTAAGAGGGTTGGCCGCGTTCAGGGCGCTGTTCTCGATGAAGTCGTAGACGCCGCCATGAAACTGGTTGGTGCCGCCCTTGGTGGTGACGGTGATGTCGGAAGGTTGGCCGAACTCGGCGCTGTTGTTGGCGGAGTTCACTTTGAACTCGCTGATGGACTCGACCGAGGGGAAGAGGTTGACGCTCGGGCCGTTGAAGCGCGCGTTGACCGTGCTGATGCCGTCGATGGAGTAGCTGGTGGTGTAGGGAAAGCCGCCCGCGACGGAGATGTTGCCAAGGTTGTCGGTCTGGACGCCAGGGGTTAGTGCGGCGACGTAGAGCGGCGATGTAGTATCGCTGGCCCGGAAGTTCAGCGCGAGGGTGTTGATGTCGCTGCTCGACAGCGAGTGCGAGACGGTGGCCACGTCCGAGAACGTGGACTGTCCCGCTTCGACGTCGACCGTGGTCGCGACCGAGCCGGCGTCGAGGTGGGCGTCCAGGCGCAGCACCTGTCGGGCGAGCACGACCTGATGCGCGAAGGTTTGGTCGCCGAAGCCGGCGTGACTGAAGACCAGGGTAAAGGTGCCGGCGCTGAGATCGAAGAGACGGTATTCGCCCGCAGACCCGGCGTGGACGGTCTCGACGTTGCCAGTGTCTTCGTTCCGTACGGTGATGATGGCGTCGGATACCACCGCGCCCGAAGCGTCGAGCACGGTGCCCTGGATGGTCGCGAAGGTCGATTGCGCCGCGAGGTATCCAGCGGAGGCCGCCAGCATGGCACCGGTGAGAAGAGACGCGCGGAGCGCACATCGGCGCGGTTGGGAGACCCAGTTGAGTTTGCTCATGCGTAGACCCTATGACCGCATGGTTACGCCGGTGTGAACGTGCGCCCGGTCTAGTTTGCCGAGCTGAACATTCGACGGTTCTTGCTCTCCTCTTTCTGGTAACTTTGTCTTATCAACTCCATAAAGTCTTATCCATGCGCCAACACAGAGGTCATGCAAGTCTCGTCTGTTCAGGCAAATGCACCGTTACATCCAGGGAGTTCCAGTTGAAGCCGTTTACCCGATACTTTTCTCTCCTGCTCCTGTCGAGCGCCGCGGTCTTGTCCGCCCAATCCACGTCGAACCTTACAGGCACCGTGACCGATGCCTCGGGCGCAGTCGTGCCCAACGCCACCGTCGTCATTCGCGAGACCGCCACTGGTGCCGAGCGTAATACCGTGAGCGACAGCGCGGGCAGCTTTACCGCTCCTTCGCTCCATCCGGGAGATTACAGCGTCGTCGTCACCGCTCCTGGGTTTAGCCGGTTTACCGTGCAGAAGCTGACTCTTGAAGTCAACGCGAACGCCACCGTCAACGCGCGTCTTGCCGTCGCCAGCGCCGGAGAGACCGTACAGGTGGAGAGCGCCCAGGCGCAGATCGAAGCCCAGACCTTTACCGTGGGCCAGGTGATCGACCGCGAGACGGTGCAGCAGATTCCCCTCAACGGCCGCCACTTTCTCGATCTAACGAACCTCACGCCGGGAACCGTGGTGCCGCCGAACAACGGCAGCCTTACCGCGCCCAGCCGCGGGCTTGGCGCAAACTCTTTCACCACTGCCGGGAACCGCGAAGACACCAATAACTTCCAAATCAACGGCATCAATCTGAACGATATGACGCAAAGTCAGATCACCTTTCAGCCGTCGATCAACACCACCTCCGAATTCAAGATCATCAACTCCACCTTCAGCGCGGAGTTCGGCCGCTCCTCCGGGTCGATCGTCAACGTCTCCACGCGCTCGGGCACCAACCGGTTCCACGGCGAGGCGTTCGACTACCTTCGCAACAACTACTTCGACGGGCGCAACTTCTTCAATCGTAAGCCGACGCGCCAGAACCAACTCAATCGCCACAACTTCGGGGGCGCCTTCAGCGGCCCCATCTTCAAGGACAAGACCTTCTTCTTCCTCAGCTACGAGGGCCTTCGCCAAAAGCAAGCCATTCTGCTGACCAGCAACGTCCCCACCCAGGCCCAGCGCAATCTGTTTGCCGCGAGCCCAGCCGGTCCGGCCTGGGCGAAAATCGTCGATTTTCTTCCCCTCGGCACGGAGACCACCGTAAAAGGAGTGACCACGGCAGTTGCCGCGGGCTCATCCCCAGGCCCTGTCAAAACGGACCAGTTCTCCGGCGACCTGTTCCACAACATCACCAAGGCGGACACCCTCCACCTCTATTACGCCTGGCAGCAGGACGCGCGCACCGAGCCCAACCTCCAGTCGAACACCATCGCCGGCTTCGGCGATCACCGGACCGCGCACCGCCAGATCGGCACCCTCAATGAGGTCCACGTCTTCTCGCCGTCGGTCGTCAACGAGGCCCGCGTGGGCTTCAACCGGATCGCCATCTCCTTCAATCCCAACGCGCTCGCCCTAGCCAGCGATTACGGCATTAGTAACGGTGTCAACCGCCCGATCGGCATTCCCCAGATCACCGTTACGGATCTCAACCTCAATTTCGGTGGCCCCTCGGGCTTTCCGCAGGGTCGCTTCGTGACCACAGGTGTCTTCTCCGACACGCTCAACTACCTGGTCGGCAAGCACTCTGTGAAGGTTGGGGGCGAGTTCCGCCGGTTTGAAGGCAACAACTTCTCCCAGACTCCGGGAACCATCAACTTCAGCACCACCAACAGCTTCATCGCCGGTCTGGCCAACACCTTCTCCGCCAACGCCTCCAACGTGGTCAGCCGTATCTTCGACAATGCGGCCGCCGGCTTCGTGCAGGATAGCTGGAAGATCACCCCGCGTTTGGTCGCCGAACTCGGATTTCGCTTCGAGTGGAACGGCACCTTTACGGAGGGCGGTCATCGCTTCGTCAACTTCCTTCCCGCCTCGGACACCCTCCAGCAGGTGAATCAGCCCTACAACCAGAACTTCAACTACGATCCCCGTGTTGGGTTCACCTACGACCTCACCGGCAAGAGCAAGACGGTGGTGCGCGGAGGCTTTGGCATTCTCGCCGACCAGCCTAACGAGGGTGTCGTGGCGGGCCTGGCGGGCAATCCGCCGAACTCCACTCCGGTCAGCCTCACGGGCGGCAACCTCGATGTCCGAACGCTCTACACCCGCGCCGCCGTCAGCGGTCTTGCTCCCAGCGCGACCAACCCCAACCTCCGCAACGCCTACATCGAAAGCTACAACCTCAACCTCCAACAGGACCTCGGCTTCGGTACCGTTCTCCAGGTGGGCTACATCGGCTCCGGCGGACGCCACCTCCGTGTCCCGCTCAACCTCAACCAGTTCAACCACCCCACCGCGACCACCAGCGTCCGCCCCTATCCGACGCTTTCTACCACAAGCCTCATTCGCCCCGGCGCGGCGCTCGGTAACATCAATCAGGTTAGCTACGCCTCCATGTCGAACTACAACGCCCTTTGGGTCACTGCGCGCAAGACGCTGCATGGCGGACTCGAGCTCAACACCAGCTACACGCTTTCGAAGTCGCTTGACCTCAACTCGCTCTCCGGCAGCGGCGTGCAGGACAACACCAACCCCGCCGGGGACTACGGACGCTCCGACTTCGACGCACGCCATCACTTCGTCTTCAGCGGTATATGGACGTTGCCCTTCCACGGCAATCGCTTCAAGGAAGGCTGGCTCCTCGCCAACATCACACAGGTGCAGTCCGGCAATCCTCTGAACGTCGTCACCTCCAACACCACGTTCACCGGCAGCGGCAACATCCGCCCCACCGTTCTGGGCAAGTTCTCCACGGGTCGCGGCGCACTGCTGCCCAGCGGGAACGTTCCCTTCATCAACGCCACCGTGTGTGCCACACCCACCACTGGATGCTCCTTCTACACGCAGCCCTTTGGCTTCGGCAATCTTGGACGCAACACCCTCAATGGACCGGACTTCTCCGATACTGATCTTTCCCTCCAGAAGACCACCCGCCTGGCCGAGAGCGTCAGCCTTGTTCTCCGCCTCGACTCTTTCGATCTGCTCAACCATCCCAACTTCGCCAATCCTAACCTGACTGCCTCCACCTCCGGCACCTTCGGCCAGATCACCGCCACGCGCAACCAGGTCGGCGACGCCGGCTCCTCACGTCAACTCCAATTCGCCGGGAAAATCACTTTCTAGCGTGGCTGGAGCTTCGAACACGCCCCACATCTCCCCGAGGTGTGGGGTTTTTCTCCAAACGAGCTACCATAACCTTTATGTCCTGGTTCAAGCGCGACGATCACGCCATCATCAACGACGCCGAGAAGACGGTGCGCACCGAGGGGCTGTGGACGAAGTGCGGCCACTGCGGCCAGCCGATCTTCAAGGCCGATCTTGAGGCGAACCTTCAGGTGTGCCCGAAGTGCGGATACCACTTCCGCTTCGACGCGCGATCGCGGATCGAGCAGTTGCTAGAGCCGGGGTACGAGCTGGTCGATCTGGAACTGCGCTCAACCGACCCGCTGCAATTTGCCGATCTGAAGCCGTACAAACGCCGCCTGGAAGAGGCGCAGAAGAAGACTGGGCTGAACGACGCCATCGTCAACGCGGTCGGGTATTTGGGCTCGCATCCGGTGGTGATCTCGGCAATGGAGTACAACTTTATCGGCGGTTCGATGGGCGCGGTGGTGGGCGAGACCATCACGCGGGCCATCGACAGGTCGCTGGCGACGCGCCATCCGCTCATCATCATCGCAGCCAGTGGCGGCGCGCGCATGATGGAGGGGATCGCGAGCCTGATGCAGTTGGCGAAGATCTCCGCCGCGCTGGGCAGGCTGGACGACGCGGGCATACCCTTCATCTCGCTGATGACCGATCCGACGACTGGCGGGGTAACGGCCAGCTTTGCCATGCTGGGAGACCTGAACATCGCCGAGCCGGGCGCGCTGATCGGATTTGCGGGGCCGCGTGTGATTGAACAGACCATCCGCCAGAAGCTGCCCGAGGGTTTTCAGCGGTCGGAGTTCCTGCTGGAGCATGGCTTTCTGGACGCGATCGTTCCGCGCAAGGAGCTGAAGCCGTACTTAATCCAGGCGCTGTCCTGGATGGCTATCGCGTAACGGCCTTGCCGCCCACAAAGCCGCGCGCTATAAGCTGAGCCCCCAGCGACACCACCACCCCCTGCGTGAGCAACGAGGCGTTGTACCGCCAGCCCAACACCGCAAACGCGATGGCGACACCCCAGAAGTACACCTCGGCCAACATGGATGGGACCCAGTGCGGGCGCACTCCCGCACTGGCAATCCGCGGCATCAGCGCTGGCACGATGCGGGGCACGCGGGCGCAGTACGCCTCATACGTCATGCCGAGCTTTCCACGCAGAAACGGCTCTTCACGCAGAATCAAACGCATCTGCACGATAGCGATGGCGACGATGGCGAAGAGCGCGCCGCTCACTGGCATCAACAGCGAGAGTGCCAGCGCATGCAGCCAGGTGCCGAGATAAAGTGGATTTCGCACCCAACGGTATGGGCCGTCGGCTACCATCGCGTCGCCGTGCATCGCGCCCGATTGCACAATGTCGCCGCCGATGTACGCTCCGCCCCACGTTCGCAGCGCGGCACCCATGGTGGCCGCCGCAATCCCAAGCACAAGCAACGCTACCGTGCTCGCGGAAAAGCTCATCCAACCCTGTCGCGCCAGCCATCCCGCCAGATCGAGCCATGCGCTGGTGCGCGGAGCCGACTTCGGCGCGAGCCAATCCCACGGTGCAACGAAGCCCAGCGTGAAGATCAACGCGTGCGTCCAGTAGCGGACACGGTACTCCCACTCCCCTGCGCCCATGGTCACTTGCCCCGCGTCTCGTCTTTGTAGACCACACCGGATTTCATCACGAATGGGACGCGCTGCAATACCGTCACGTCCTTGAGCGGATCGCCCTCGACGGCGATCACGTCGGCCCATTTGCCAGGTTCGAGGGTACCGGCGCGATCGGTCCAGCCCATCAGGTCGGCCGCGTTGATCGTCGCCGATTGCACAGCGGCGAGCGGCGACATACCGTACTGGTTGACGTAGACGTCAAGCTCGTGCGCGTTCAGTCCGTGCGGGTAGACTGCCGCGTCCGTACCCAGTGCCACCTTGACACCCGCCGCGATGGCTCGTTTGTGGTTGGCCTTCATGGCCGCGCCCACGTCCATCATCTTCTGCTGGTAAAGCGCGGGCAAATGACCGTGTTCGCGCATCCAGTCGATGAGATACGCCGTCGGCACAAGGTAGGTGCCCTTCTGCTTCATGAGCCTGATGTCCGCCTCATCGATGTACGAGCCATGCTCGATGGAGTCGACTCCGGCCTGCGTGGCGAAGAGGATGCCTTGCGCTCCGTGCGCGTGCGCGGCCACCTTGCGGCCCAACCGGTGCGCGTCCGCGACGATGGCTTGTAACTCTTCAAGCGTGTATTGGCTGGCCTGCGGGTCATCGCCCTTGGAGAGCACACCGCCGGTCGCGCAGACCTTGATCACGTCCGCGCCGTACTTGATGTTTTGCCGCACCTTCTGCTGTACGGCGGGGATGCCGTCGGCGACGCCCTGACCCACGGTATGCGCCTCAAACGGGAGCAGATTGTCGTCGCAGTGGCCGCCGGTGATGCCGAGTGCCGGTCCGGAGACCTGCATATGCGGCCCTTCGACGCGGCCCGCGTTGATCTCGTCGCGCAAGGCGACATCGGCGTAATCGCCCGCGCCCACGTTGCGGATCGAGGTAAACCCCGCCTCCAGCGTAACCTTCGCGTTCTCCACGCCAAGGATGCCCTCTTTGGCGGGAGTCATCGTCAGTTCCCAGTAGGGATCGAAGTTCGTCGCCATCGTAATGTGGGTGTGTACATCGAAGAGCCCCGGCATCACGGTGTAGCGGGTGAGATCGACCTCTTTGTCTCCGGCTGCGGCTGGAGTCGAGGCGGTCGCACTCACGCTGACAATCCTGTCGTTCACCACGATGATCGTCTGCGCAGCGGCCTCTTTGCCTGTGCGCACATCCACCAGATGACCGGCCCGGATGAGAGTTCGTTGCGCCAACAAGCCCATGCTCCACAAGCAACTACACAAAGCCCAACCCATGACACGCCGCTTGCTCATCTGACAACTCCGGAAACCTGAAAGTAGTGAGATACCAGTTTACGCGCAACGAGCCACCGCACACGGCGATTCGCCTATGCTTGAGGGATGAACGAGCAGGAGACCATCGTCGCCATAGCCACGCCCCCCGGACGCGGCGGCATCGGCATCGTGCGGCTCTCCGGCCCGCTGTCGGTCGAGATCGCCACACCTTTGTTGCGTCTTTCTGCTCCGCTGGCGGCTGGGCAGGCGCGCTTCGCCAGGATCGCAGACCCAGTCTCTGGTGAGCCGCTTGATGAAGCGGTCGTGACTTATTTCGCGGAGCCCCGCAGCTATACCGGCGAGGATGTGGTGGAGATCGCCGCGCACAGTTCGCCAGTCGTTCTGGACTTTCTGCTGCGGGCCTGCTGCGCGCGTGGCGCAAGGCTGGCAGAGCCCGGAGAGTTCACGGAGCGCGCCTTTCTCGCCGGACGGCTGGATCTTATGCAGGCCGAAGCCGTCGCCGACCTGATCGACGCCTCCACGCTCGAGCAGGCTCGCGTCGCCGCCCGGCAACTCGGCGGAGCGCTGTCACGGCAGATTGCTCCCGCCAAGGAGAAGCTCGTCGCACTCATCGCGGAGATGGAGGCTGGCATCGACTTCGCCGAGGACGACATCGCCGTTATGCCCCTGGACACCATCGCTGCGGCCATCAGATTGATTCAAGAACCCTTACAAACATTAGAGCGGAGCTTCGCCTTTGGTCGCGTGCTGCGCGAAGGCTTCACGCTCGCCTTGGTCGGCCGCCCGAACGCGGGCAAGTCCAGCCTCTTCAATAAGCTGCTGGAGCGCGAACGCGCCATCGTTACCGCCACGCCGGGCACCACGCGCGACACTGTAACTGAGCGAGTCGCGATCGGCGGCATACCGGTGGAGTTGGTCGACACAGCTGGCCTGCGCGCCCAATCGGAGGCCCGCGACGAAGCCGAGCGGCTTGGCATGACCCGTTCGCGCGAAGCGATGGCCGAGGCGGCGATGGTCCTGCTCGTTGTCGACGCTAGTGCGGGGATAGAAGCCGAGGACCGGGCCGTCGTGGACGCTTGCGCCGGAAGGCCACTCATCGTCGCTCTCAACAAAGTCGATCTCACGAAAGGCCAAGAGCATAGACCGT
This sequence comes from Acidobacteriaceae bacterium, assembly GCA_965277085.1. GTDB lineage: Bacteria > Acidobacteriota > Terriglobia > Terriglobales > Acidobacteriaceae > Edaphobacter. Next base: position 1,613,993 of record OZ255708.1, on the reverse strand, counting down.
TGGATGTATCTTCTATTTGGACGTCCGCTCTTACCGGCGAGGGCATTCCGGAGCTTCGCGCCGCCATCCTGCGGCTACTTGGTGGTCATTCCAGCCCTGGCGCAACGGTGACCAACCTGCGCCAGCAACAAGCCATCGCCACCGCACTTGCGGCGCTCCAGGCTGCGCACAAAGCCGTCAAACGCGGCATTCCGCACGAGATGATGCTGCTCGACCTTTATAGCGCGCTGAAGGCCCTCGATGATCTAACGGGAGTCACCACGGCCGATGATGTGTTGAAGCTGATCTTTGGACGGTTCTGTATCGGAAAGTAAGGCGGGCTAGCCAAGCTGTTCGGCGATGGAGCGGGTTAGTGGCGTTCGTTGATCGCCGGTGTGCAGCGTCGTGACTGTCTCGACCAGCGCAAGCCATGTCTCTTCGGCGGCGGACGTGTTGTGCCTGACACCGCGCGGGACGACGAAGAACTCCCCCGGCCCAACGGTCACCGGCCCACCGTCGGCCTCTGAGCGGCCGATGCAGAGCTTTCCACGAATCACGAGGAACATTTCATCCTCGTTTGCATGACTGTGCCAGGGAAACTCGCCTTGAATCTTAGCTACCTTGATGTACTGATCGTTGACCTGTCCGACCACGCGCGGCGACCAAAGCTCCGTCAGGTCCGCACACGCACTCTCAAGCGAGAGGGGATGATTCTGCATGGCAACCAACTAGTCGCGGAAGCCAGCCGAGACGGCGATCTTGTGGCGACCCTTAGCGCGGCGACGGCTCAGGACGGCGGCTCCGGCTTTGGTCTTCATGCGAGTCAAAAAGCCGTGCGTTTTGGCGCGATGGCGGCGGTTGGGTTGGAACGTGCGCTTGGGCATGGTGGTGCTCCTGGTGCTGAACTGGTCGTATCGCTACGAACCCTCAGTATACCCCATGACTTACAGGGCCGTGCTGGCGGCCGTTCTTTCGCATCTCAGCAAGGAATGAGGTAAACGACAATGCTCTCCCGCCACACCCTGCGCACGCTAACTTTCTTGAGCGGCTTCGCTGTTCTCGCGGCCGGATGCAACAAGAAGGCCGACAATACCGGGAATTTCAGCAACGCCATCAACACCTACTACGCGTCCCATCCGGCATGCCTTTGGGACAGCGAGATCAAGTTTCCGCTCCAAGTCGCCACCTCCGACGCGGCAAAGACGCGGCCCTACGATGCGCTGGTCGATCAGGGCCTGCTGACGCGCACCTCCGGAGAGAAGACAAAGCTCCTAGTCTTCAGCGAGCAGGCGAACAACTACGATCTGTCGGACAAAGGCCGCTCCGCCTGGATGGCGGACGCCTCGCAGCCGGGATTCGGCAACTTCTGCTACGGCCACCGCAAGGTAGCTAACATCGACGCCAGCACGCCGACGACCGATCAATCCGGCGCGAGTACGGTAGTCAACTACCATTACACCTATTCGGACGCGCCTGGTTGGGCCACCGCCGCCGAGATGCAAACGGCTTTCCCCGCGCTTCAGGCCGATCTGGCCGGTCCACAAGCGGCACAGGCCACGCTTTCTAATAAGAGCAACGGATGGCAGTTTGCCAGTGCGCCGGATAGTGGTCACCACTCCGGGCAGGCAACAGCCGCGGACGGCAAAGTCGTTCAGTAGCCTTAGTTCGTGGGTGCGGACGGCTTCATCAGATACTCATAAGGCGGCGTGTTGCCTTGTAGATAACGCACAAAATAGTCCCACCGGCGGCGCGTCATGTAGAGCGCCGCGTCCCCATAACCATGTGCGGCGTTGGGGATCATGAGCAGATCGAAGTCTTTGTTTGCTTTGATCAGCGCGTCGACCACGAGCAAGGTATTGTTGGGTGGCACGTTGTCGTCGAACGTCCCATGCGCTAGCAATAGATGGCCTTTCAGGTTCTTCGCCGTCGCCTGGTTAGCCTGGCTATCGTAGTTGCTGGTGCCATCGGCGTTCTTCACCAGCAGCCCGGCCCACTTCTCCGCCCAATCGTCCTCGTAGTCGCGGTTGTCGTGGTTGCCGCTTTCGGCGATCCCTACTTTGAAGAAATCGGGGTAGTGGAACATCGCCGCCGCCGTCGCGTTGCCGCCACCAGAGTGGCCATAGATGCCCACTTTGTCGCTGTCGATGAAGGGGAACCTTGCGGCGAGATCCTTCATGCCGGACACTTGATCCGGGATTGTATTGTCGCCCAGATCGGCGTAGTACGCTTCATGGAAGTTCTTAGAGCGGAACGGCGTCCCCAGGCCGTCGATGCAGACTACGATGAAGCCCAACTCCGCCAGCGCCTGATGATCGCCATGCGCGGCGGCGAAGCTCCGGCTCCCGCAAGAGCCCGTCTGCGGGCCGGGATAGACGTAGTTGACGATTGGGTACCTCGCGGCAGGATCGAAGTTCGTCGGCTTGAACATTCGTCCGTAGAGGTCCGTCTTGCCGTCCCTCGCCTTCACGACAACCGGCACTGGCGGGACCCAACCAGTGGCGATGAGTTTGGCGATGTCCTGCTTCGTCACGGGCATCACCATCTTCCCCGAAGCTTCGCGCACCACTGTCGTCTGCGGCTGCGTCTCGGTCGAATAGACATCGACGAAGTACCGGCCATCGGCGGACGGCGTGACGACATGGTCCGCGTCTTCCGGCGTTAGCAACTTTAGCCCACTCCCATCGAAGTGGATGCTGTAAAACTGCTGGTAATAAGGGTTGCGCCCAGGCTCTTTGCCCACGGCCCGGAAGTAAATTGTCCGGGACGCTTGGTCGACGTGAAGCACCTGCGTCACGTTGCCTCCACCGTGCGTAATCTGGTTCTTCAGCTTGCCCGTCGTCAGATCATAGAGGAAGAGCTGCCCCCAGTTATCACGCTCGGAGAACCATATCAGCTCATTCGACGCGGGCAGATAGTGCCAGTTCACTTTGTCGTTGCCGCTCTCGAAGAACTTGGCGACGGTCTCACCCATCACCTCGCGCACGTCGCCGGTGGAGGCGTCGGCCACGCGCATCCACTCCTGCTTGTGATCGCGCGAGGTCGAAACGAACGCCAGGTGTTTGCCATCCTCGCTCCACTGCACATCGTCCCAGCCGGAGCCGCCGCGACAGCTCACGTCGTCGCAGAGAGTGGAGCGGTGCTGGTCCGGGGGCATCTTCAAGCGGACCAGCTTCGCGCCGTCCAAATCGAGGATGACGCGCTCGATCATCGTCACGTCTTTATCTCCGACCAGCGGATATTTCCACGCCTTAAGCGTCGGGTGGCCGTTGGTCGTGCTGACAAGATACATCTCGCCCGTCTTCCGCTGGTCCTGCTGGAAGGTTGCGATCTTCTTCGAATCCGGCGACCACACGAGGATGGGATTGTCGCTCTGCGTCCATCCGGCATTGTCCGTCGCATAACCGTAGTCCTTGACGCCATCGGTGGTGAGCTGCGTCTCCGCGCCGGTGGCCACATCACGCACCCAAAGATTCCAGTCGCGGATGAACGCAGCCTTTTTCCCGTCGGGCGAGACATCGGACCCGGCACGGGCACGGCTTGGGGTGTGGGTTAGCCCGGGGTCGCCGAGGGGCGAGCAGCTTCCCGTCCCGCTTAGGTCGCAACGAAACTGCTTTCCTTGCAGCGTGACGTTCAGCGTCTGCGGGCTTGTGCCATAGCTCCAGGCACCAAGTGAGAGGTGATGCGCGTCGAGTGGGTGCTCGGGCTTCGCCGCCACCGTCAGAGCCGCGGCAAGCTTCGCATGGTCGAACGCCGGCGCTTGCGTCCTCTTCGCCGGATCGACCACGGTATAGGTCACGCCGTCCGGGCCAACGTTGCGAAACCAGAAACGGTCCTCCCGCAGCCACGTCACCGCGTTTACCGTATGGAAGACGAGCGGGTTCACGTTGTAAGGCATAAACTTCTCGGCGCGGGCGTAGTCTGCGTCGGTGAGCTGTTTGCCTTGCGCTGCGACAAGGAGGCTGAGTGCACCACACGCGGCTACGGTAACGATCTTGCGGACGAGCATCGGATCTCCAGCGTGCGACTGATAGCAACTCTACGGGTTACGTAAGTCTATCAGCCATCGAGGGAAGAAACAGGTTAGCTGCGCGTCACCGTTCGTAGACTTAACTCCCGCAGTTGCTGCTCGCTGACCGGCGAGGGCGCGTCCACCATTAGGTCGATGGCTTTGGCCGTCTTCGGGAAGGCGATCACCTCACGCAGGCTGGTCGCTCCGGCAAGGATCATCACGATGCGGTCAAGCCCGAGCGCAATCCCACCATGTGGCGGCGTCCCGTATTCGAGCGCGTCGAGGAAGAAGCCAAAGCGCGCCTGCGCCTCTTCGTCCGACATCCCTAGCGACCGGAAGATCTCCGCCTGCACATCCTTGCGATGGATACGGATGGAGCCGGAGCCGAGCTCGGTGCCGTTAAGCACGATGTCGTAGGCCAGCGCCCGGACGGCTCCCTTGTCGGAGGTCAAGCGCCCAGCCTTGATGTCGTCCTCGTGCGGCGAGGTAAACGGATGGTGCGCGGCGTTCCACACCTTGGCCTCCTCGTCCCACTCATACATGGGGAAGTCGGTGACCCAGAGAAACTTGTAGTCGGCGGCGGTGCCAGTCTGCTCGAAGAGCTTGTGCTTGTCGGCGAACTTCTTCGCGAGTTCTAGCCGCAACGCGCCAACGCGCTTGTAAATCCACTGGGGGTCGTAGTTCCAAAGGGCGGGGGTCCCGAGCCTGGGAGTGATGACTACGCTAAAGTCTTCCGATTTCGTCGGATCATTCCGGAATTTAGTCAATTCCTCCTCTAAGAACTCGAAGATTTCGTCCGCGAGTGGTTGGAAAGCCTCCGACGTGCGCAGGCGCACAATGTCCAGAGGGTACAATCCGCTGTCACCGAATGTTGCCCGAATCTCATTGAAAACAGCCTTACGCGCACTTGTACTTAGGTCTCCAACCTTTGGAATCGTGAAGCCAAGCACCGGCAGCCCCTGCTCGATCTTCAGCATCTCCCGCAACTCGGGCGTCAGCGTATCGGACAGATCGACCATTGCCGGCAGCCGCATATCCGGTTTATCGATCCCATACTGCCGGATCGCCTCGTCATACGTCATCTGGACGAAAGGCGTGGTGAGCGCAATGTCCGCCGTGGCGAACGCAGCCGTCAGAAAGCCCTCGACTGTGCGGAAAACCCGCTCCTGACTGGGAAAGGTCATCTCTAGATCGATCTGCGTGAACTCCGGCTGGCGGTCGGCGCGGAGGTCCTCGTCGCGGAAGCAGCGCGCGATCTGGAAGTACTTGTCGAACCCGGAGATCATCAGGATTTGTTTGAAGATCTGCGGCGACTGCGGCAGCGCGTAGAACTGCCCACCATGCACGCGGCTCGGCACGAGGTAATCTCTTGCTCCTTCAGGGGTAGACCGCGTCATGAACGGCGTTTCGATCTCCAGGAAACCAGCGTCCACAAGATAGTTGCGGATCGCCATCGCCACCCGGCTGCGCAGTGCGAAGTTCTTCTGCATCTCCACCCGGCGCAGATCGAGATAGCGGTACTTCAGCCGCACCTCTTCGTTGGCGATGGCGTCTTCTGCCGGTGAGAACGGCGTCGTCTTTGCATCGTTCAGCAATAGCAGTTCCCGCGCCACCACTTCGATGCCGCCCGTCGCCATCTTCGGATTTTCGAGCCCCGCCGCGCGCAGCCGCGCCGTGCCCGTCACCGCGACCACATACTCCGGGCGCGCCGCTTCTGCCTTGGCGTGGGCCTCGGGCGATTGCTCCTTGTCGAGCACTACCTGCGTGACGCCACTGCGGTCGCGCACATCGAGAAAGATCAGGTTACCGTGGTCGCGCCGCCGATTCACCCAGCCCATCAGCACGACCTCCGCGCCCGCATCCTCCACGCGCAGATCGCCGCACATCCCCGTCCGTTCCAAGCCGCCTAAAAAGTCGAGTGTCACGATGTTCCTATTCTAAGGCGCACTATGGGTAGATCCGGTTCAGTGTCCGCGCGAAGGGGATCGTCTCCCGCACGTGGTCCAGCCCGCAGATCCACGCCACCACGCGCTCAATGCCCATGCCGAAGCCGGAGTGCGGCACGCTGCCGTAGCGGCGCAGGTCAAGGTACCACTCGAAGGCGGCGAGCGGTAGACCGTGCTCCTCGATCCGCGACTTGAGCAGATCGTAGGAGTCCACCCGCTGGGAGCCGCCGATGATCTCGCCATAGCCCTCCGGCGCGAGCACGTCTACGCATAGGGCTCGCGCCGGGTTCACCGGATCGGGCTGCATATAGAACGCCTTGATCGCCGACGGGTAGCGGTGGATCATCACCGGCCGGTCGAACTGCGATGAGATGTAGGTCTCGTCCGGCGAGCCGAAGTCGTCGCCATCTTTGTGCTCGTTTTCGATCAGGCCTTTGGCGAACGCGTCCGCCAGCATGGCGTGGGCCTCGTCGTAGGAGATGCGGGGAAAGGGTGCCTGCATCGTTTCGAGCTTCGTCACGTCGCGCCCGATCACCTTCAGGTCGCCGCGATGGCTCTCCAGCACCCGCGCCACGATGTGCGAAAGATAGTTCTCCGCCAGTTCCAGCAGCCCGTCCAGTTCGAGGAACGCGACCTCCGGCTCCACCATCCAGAACTCCGTCAGGTGCCGCCGGGTCTTCGATTTCTCCGCCCGGAAGGTCGGGCCGAAGCTGTAGACCTTGCCTAACGCCAGCGCCGTCGCCTCAATATAGAGCTGCCCGGATTGCGTGAGATACGCTTTATCGTCGCCGAAGTAATCCATTTCAAAGAGCTCGCTCGTCCCTTCGCAGGCGTTCGGCGTCAGGATCGGCGGATCGGTGCGGATGAAGCCGCAGATGTCGAAGTACTCGGCCGCCGCGCGCATGATCGTCGCCCGGACGCGCAAGATGGCCGATTGCCGGGGCGTCCGTATCCAGAGGTGCCGATGCTCCATAAGGAAGTCGACGCCGTGCTCCTTCAGCGTGATCGGGAAGGGCGTCGTATCGGAGACACGCTCCACCACCTCGACATGCTCCACATCCAGCTCGAAGCCAGACGGCGCGCGGCTGTCCGCCCGCACCTTGCCCGTGACGATGACGCTCGACTCCAGCGTGAGATTCTTGAGCGTTTCAAAGACCGCCTCCGGCACAGCCGCTTTTGGCACGATACCCTGGATCGTTCCCGTGCCGTCACGGAAGATGGGGAAGAGCAGCTTGCCCGAGGCCCGGAGGTTGTAGAGCCAGCCGCGCAAGGTGACTGTCTGGCCTTCATGGGCGGCAAGCGAAGCAATGGTGGCGAGATTCTCTTGAGTCATCGTCTCCCAGTTTACTGCCGATGCGTCTTGAGCTTTCCAGGCTGCGTCGCGCCAGCCTACAATCCACTCCAGCAGCGAGATCGAGATGTGTGTATGGACAAGCGTGAGTTTCTAAAAGGATCGGCGGCACTCGCAGCCACACTGGCGCTGGACGGCCTTGCTCCAGGCACAGCCAACGGAGAGACCACCGTTCCCAGAACGAACTGGTCCGGCAACTATCGCTACTCGACAGACAAAGTCCTACAGCCCGCCGCCACAGCCGAAGCACAAGACGCCGTCCGTTCCGTCGTAAGCCTTCGATCGCTCGGCACACGCCACTCCTTCAACGGCATCGCAGACTCCACGACCGCGCAGATTTCGACGTTGAAGCTGAACGATGTACGCTTCGATCCGGGCGGCGGGACGGTCACCGTCGGTGCGGGTATTCGCTACGGCGATCTTGCCACGCAGCTCGACGCCAAAGGGCTGGCGCTGCACAACATGGCCTCGCTTCCGCACATTTCGGTCGGCGGCTCCGTGGCCACGGCAACGCATGGCTCGGGGATGGGCAACGGCAATCTAGCCACACAGGTGAGGGGAATCGAGTTTGTCGCCGCGGATGGGCAGGTCCATACGCTTTGGCGGGACAAAGACGGCGATCGCTTCGCCGGAGCGGTAGTGGGGCTGGGCGCACTCGGCGTCGTCACTCACCTCACGCTCGCCGTACAGCCCACTTACGAGATGACTCAGATCGTCTACCAGGACTTGCCGTTCAATGAGCTCGAACACCACCTTGGTGACATCATGGGCGCGGGCTACAGTGTCTCGCTTTTCACCGACTGGCAGCGAGGCCGTGCTGGCGAGGTGTGGATCAAGCGGCGTGTCGATCGGGGCGGAGCCGCCGCCACATCGCCCACGTTCTACGGAGCATCCCTGGCCACGAAGAAGCTCCACCCCATCGTCGATCATCCCGCCGAAGCCTGCACCGACCAACTCAACACGGTCGGCCTCTGGTATGAGCGGCTGCCGCACTTCAAGCTCAACTTCACCCCGTCGAGCGGCCAGGAGATCCAGAGCGAGTTCTTCGTCCCGTTTGATCGCGGCTACGAGGCCATCCGCGCCGTCGAGACGCTGCGCGACAGGATCACGCCGCACCTCTTCATTAGCGAGCTGCGCGCCGTTGCCGCCGACGATCTTTGGATGAGCATGGCCTACAAGCGACCCTCGCTGGCGATCCACTTCACCTGGAAACCGGAGACTGACGCGGTGTTGGAGCTAGTCCCACAGATCGAAGCCACGCTCGCGCCGTTCGGAGCGAGGCCGCACTGGGCCAAGGTCTTCACGATGGAGGCGAAGGCGGTCGACCCGCTGTACTCACGTTTGAACGACTTCCGGGCACTCACGGCCGAGTTCGATCCCAAGGGGAAGTTCCAGAATCGCTTCCTGCGCGACCACGTCGGCTGAAGCGGCCTAGGAGTTTACCTGGGCAAACGAGGCGTCCGCCTGTCGCTCTCGCTCGGAGAGGAAGTGGGCGAGCTTCCCCGCGACTGCCTCCACGCTCTCGTTGGCTTCATGTGCGATCTCGATCACACCCGGAACTTCGTGCGGCAGTCCAGCGATCAGCCTTGTCAAGTTCTTCCAGTCGATAGAACCCTGACCTGGCCAGAGATGCTCGTCCTTCGAGCCCTGATTGTCGTGCAGGTGCAGCTCCGCAATTCGGCTGCCCAGCACGTCGAACGCCTTATCCACTCCGACGTTTCCGTTCGGCGCGCTCAGATGCGCGTGCCCCACATCCAGGCAGAAGCCCACTGTATCGAAGTGCCCCACCTTCACAATCTCCATCAGGTGCTCGGGCGTCGTCACCTCGTTCTGGAGATTTTCGAGCAGCACCTTCACTCCCAACGGATGCGCAAACGCCTTCAGGTGTTCAATGGCCGTCAGCGAATGCTCGAGCGACCGAGGACTCCATCCATCGTCCTTCTGTCCTAGGTGCAGCACGACCGCCGTAAACGGAATCTGCTCCGCCGCCTCGATGGCCCGCTTCACCTCGTCCATCGCGTCGATGCGCCGGCTCTTCTCCACATCGATGAGGTTGATCGTCGGGGCGACGTGCCGCGACCATTGCGCGTCCGTATACAGCGGCTGATGCAGCGTCGCGCCCACATCGTTCGCGCGGAACCAGGCCGCGATCTCGCGAACGACCTGCCGATCCACATAGTCGAAGTGGTGCCGCGCCGCGAAGATCTCGATCGTTCGTGCCCCGCCGTCGCGCATCGCGTCGAGCAGCCCCGTGCTTAGCCGCTGCTGGAGAAAGACGTGCGTGGAAAGTCCAGGCTTCATCACTCACTAAGGTACAGTAGCGCGGCTTGCGCTTCGACCCTCCCGTGAGCGAAAGCTCGCAATCCTCTACACTGGGAGGCGAATCGGAACGGAGACACACATGAAACTCTGGAAGAAGATAGTTCTGCTCGCGCTCGCACCCGCGGCGATTTGTGTCGCGCAAACGGCGGCCGAGGTTTCCCATATGCAGGCGCAACTCGCCGACTGGGCACAACTCAGCCGCTACACCGCCGACAACCGCACCCTGCCCAAAGACGCTACGGGTCGCGTCGTCTTCTACGGCGATTCCATTACCGACGCCTGGGGGCGCAGTCAGGGCAGCTTCTTCCCCGGCAAACCCTACGTCAATCGCGGCATCAGCGGCCAGACCACGCCACAAATGCTTGTCCGTTTTCGTCAGGATGTGATCGACCTGCACCCTGTGGCTGTCGTCATCCTGGCCGGGACCAACGACATCGCCGGCAACACCGGGCCTGAGACTCCCGAGATGATCGAGAATAACTTCAAATCCATGGCAGACCTGGCCAAAGCCAATGGCATCCGCGTGATCGTCTCTTCCATCCTTCCGGTCGCCGACTATCCCTGGAAACCGGGTCTCAAGCCGGCGCTCAAGATTCAATCCCTCAACAACTGGCTCGCTGGATACTGCGTCACCCACGGCCTTACCTATCTCGACTACTACACCGCGATGGCTGACGAGAACGGCGGCATGAAGCCCGGTCTCTCCTCCGACGGCGTCCACCCCACGGCCGCTGGTTACGCCATCATGGAGCCGCTCGCCCAAGCGGCCATCGACAGGACCATCGGCAAGCACTAGCACCGCCGCTTTCTTCCAACGGAGAGATCGCATGAAGCGACTCGGCATCACCGTGCTGCTGCTCAGCGTCGCGGCGCTGTACGCTCAACCACCGGCTGCAGCTCCCACCGCGCCTGATGAAGTGCGCGAGCTGCGCGCCAAACTCGCGGACTGGCCGCAGCTCGGCCGCTACCAGGCCGAGAACGCCGCTCTCCCTTCACCCGCTCCAGGCGTCAAGCGCGTCGTCTTCTTCGGCTCCTCCACCACGGACAACTGGGGCCGCAAGTACGGCTCTGTCTTCTTTCCCGGCAACTCCTACATCAACCGCGGGATAGGCGGTCAGACCACGCCGCAGATGCTTGTCCGCTTCCAGCAGGATGTCGTCGCCCTTCACCCGGCCGCCGTCGTCTTCCTCGGCGGCACCAACGACGTCGCTGGAAACACCGGCCCGATGACGCTCGCCATGACCGAGGACAACATCCGCTCCATGGTCGCCATCGCGCGCGCCAACGGCATCAAGGTTATCCTCGCCTCGCAACTTCCAGTCATCGACTTTCCCTGGAACAGGGGCACGCATCCAGAGGCTGCCTTGCGCGCCATGACCGCCTGGGAGAGGCAGTACGCCGCCGCCGAGCACCTCGGCTACGTCGATTATTACAGCGCTCTCGTCGGCCCGGATGGCAGCTTCCGCGAAGGGCTTAGCGTCGATGGCGTCCATCCGACCGCCAAAGGCTATGCCGTCATGGCTCCCTTGGTCGAAGCTGCGATCGAAGAGACCATCGGCAAGCGATAATTTCTAGAGCTTCGCGGTAAGCCGTTGCAGTTCAAGAGCGTTGCCGAAGGCCGCTCCCGAGGCCGTGTTGTCGAAGATGCACCACGTGTCTCCTTCGGCTTGCGAAGCGATCTCCGCCGTAAGAGTTTCAAGCCAGCCTCCCGTGTACTCGGAGTAGTACGTCCGCGGCGATCCGTGCAGGCGATAGTAGCGCAAGCCGGGCCAACCTCCTGGACGCGCCGCCTCCGGCACACGGGCCGGGTCGGCGGCCACACGCGCGACCTCGAACTCGCGCAGCAGAGCATCGGGTTCGGCCGAAAACCAGCTTACGTGACGCGGTTCCAGCACCACTGAACCGGAATGCAGCGTACGCAGCAGCGTCAGGAACGCGCCCGCGGCGCCCCTGTCGAATGCAAGCTTTGGGGGAAGCTGGAACAGGATCGGCCCCAGCCGATTGCCCAGCAAACGCGCCTGCTCAAGTAATGTTTGGAGCTCCTCTGCTGTGCAGGCAAGACCAGCCTCGTGCGTGATCGTCTTCGGTGCCTTCACGGAGAAGCGGAAGCTCTCAGGAACGGAGGCCGCCCACCGCTCCCAGGTGGAAGATCGTGGCGGACGATAGAAAGTCGTGTTGATCTCGGCGCAACGGAAGATGCGTCCATAGCGTTCGAGGTGGCTGCCCTCACCCGGCGCTTCGCTCGCGTTCTGCTTCGGAATCGCCCATCCAGCCGTCCCGATGGCGATCACGCGTTAGTACCCCGCCGCCTTGCCAAACGCTCGACGCGAGTCGTGCCCGCCTAGCAGCTCGCCCGTCTTCGGATCGACGGCGATAAGTTCACTGTCACCCCAGAGACCGGGACTCTTGTCGTCGGCGGCCTGCATCCGGTTGGTGATGTAGCCCATCGCTTTGAGCTGCTCCCCTACGTCCACCGGGAACTTCTTCTCAAGATCGAGCCGGTCCGGCAGGTACTGGTGGTGAAAGCGCGGCGCGTCGGCAGCCTGCTGGATGTCCAATCCGTTATCGACCAGGCTGATGATGTCGTTGGCCACCGTAGTAATGATCGTCGAGCCGCCTGGCGTTCCCAGCACGAAGGCCAGCTTGCCGTTTTTTGTCAGGATCGTCGGGGTCATGGCCGAAAGCGGCCGCTTGCCGGGAGCGATCGAGTTGGCCGGCCCCTGGATCAGGCCGAACATATTCGGCACGCCGATCTTCGAGGTGAAGTCGTCCATCTCGTTGTTCATTAGAAAGCCCAACCCAGCTACCGTTACGCCCGAGCCATAGCCGCCGTTGAGCGTCGTCGTGACCGAGACCGCGTTGCCATCCTTATCGACGATGGAGTACTGGGTCGTTTCCATCGCCTCCTTGTGCGGTGGAACGGTGGGTGGCGGCGGTAGGAATCCGACAGGCCGTACTAAATCCTTCGATGGCGTCGGCTTAGCAGGATCGATCGACGCCCGCCACGCCGCCGCGTACTTCGGATCGGCCATCTGCCGCAGCGGCAGCGGCAGCGTGTTGAAGTCTGGATCGCCAAGATAGTCTCCGCGATCCATATACGCCCGCCGAAACGCCTCAGTGATGAGGTGGACCTGTGCCGCCGAGCGATCCGCCCCCACCTTTGCCAAGTCAAAGCCCGAAAGGATGTTCAGGATTTCAATCAGCACGATTCCGCCTGAGGACGGCGGCGGCGCGGTAAGAATGTCGTAGCCGCGATAGTGGCCGGTGATCGGCGCGCGGTCCTTCATCTCGTACGCCGCCAGATCGGCCTCGGTAATCAGCCCTCCGCCCGCCAGCTCGAACGCAGCGATCTGCTTGGCCATCGCGCCTTTGTAAAAGGTCTCCGGGTCCTTGGAGATGGCGGTCAGGGTCGCCGCCAGCAGCGGTTGCCGGAAGGTCTCGCCCTCTTTGTAAAAGTCGCCGTCGCGCTGAAAGATATGCGCGGAGACAGGGAAGCGGGTCATGTTTTTGCTCTGGAGCGACGCTGCCTCTGCTGCGCTCAGCACAAAACCCTCCGTCGCCAACTTGATCGCGGGAGCCATGTCCTCCGCCAGCGTCAGCTTGCCGAAGTGCTTCTGCGCGTACGTCAGCCCCGCGACCGATCCCGGTACGCCCGACGCCTTGTACCCCACCAGCGACATGCCCGGCACTACGTTGCCTTGCGCGTCGAGATACATATCGCGTGAGGCCGCCGCCGGTGCCTTCTCGCGATAATCGAGGAAGTGTGCCTGACCGTCGTGCGTGCGGATCAGCATAAAGCCGCCGCCGCCCAGGTTGCCCGCGAATGGGTACGTTACCGCAAGCGCGAAGCCCACCGCAACCGCCGCATCGACTGCATTGCCGCCCCGCTTCAGGATTGCGACCCCGGCGTCGGCTGCGTCATGCTGCGCGCTAAGAACGAGAGCGTGCGCTGCGCGGGTAGGAGCCACGCCGGGAGTTTGCGCGGTCGAGCAGGGCACCAGCAGACCGCAGATCGAGATCAAAGCGGCAAATCGCGTAGGTAAGGGCAAGAACATCTCCAGATTGAAGAGTGGCGGTGGGTAGAGGATAGACCCTGTGCGACGGCTTGCCGAACAGAATAAATGAACACTCCTTCAAATGCGGCGGTCTTGCTGTATGTACGGGTTGCAAGTAAGTACGAACGTCGGACGCTGAACGGCAAGCCCGTCACGGTGGAGACGAACGTCGAGGTGCTCTTCCAGATATTCTGAGAGTCCCATGCCCACCCGCCTCCGTTCCTTCTCGAAGATCAACCTTGGTCTGGCCATCGGCACCGTCCGGCCCGACGGCTTCCATGACCTCACCACGATCTACCAGACGCTCTCGTTGCACGACCTCGTTACCGTCACCGCCCATCGCGCGCAGACGACCAGCATCACCCTCACAACGAACCATCCTTTTGTTCCGCGCGATTCTCGCAACACGGCCTGGAAGATGGCGGAGCGCTTCCTCGCCCGTACGGGCATCGCGGCCGATGTCCGGATCGACATCGACAAACGGCTTCCCGTGCAGGGCGGCATGGGCGCGGGCTCTGCCAATGCGGCGGCGGCGCTGTTGGGGCTGGAGCGGGAACTCGGGGTCACACTCCCCGATGCCGAACGCCTTGCCCTGGCAGCGAGCGTTGGCTCGGATGTTCCGCTTTTCCTCATCGGTGGTGCGGTGCTCGGCACGGGCCGCGGCGAGGTGGTCGCGCCCATCGCTGGTCCCCCACCGATGCCTTGCGTGATCGCCACACCTGGCATTGGCGTCTCTACCCCGCAGGCCTTCCGCGATTGGGACGTCTTGGCCGCAGATGACTTGACATTGGACGAACGCCACGGTACTCTAGAGAAGTTGAGTTTTGCTCACGCAGGAAAAGTAGCTGAGCAGGACGCTCCCGTGGCCTGGGATTGTTTCGATTTTGCCAATGATTTTGAGCAGGTCGTCTTTCCTCAGCATCTCTCCTTGCGTGAAACCAAGCATCTTCTGATGGGAAGCGACACGCAGAGCCCAGCGGCGTATGCTGCGCTCTGCGGTTCCGGTTCAGCACTCTTTGGACTTTACTGGTCCATTGCGGATGCGGAAGCCGCTCAACAACGTGTCCAATCGATTGGAATCAAGACATTGCTTACTGCAACCTTGCCTCACACCGAATACTGGCGCACAATGTTCGCAGGGTAGTTTGTTTTAGGGCGCATGTCCGAGCAAGTTACTGGGCGATCGACTAACGGTAGGTCCAGAGCCTTTGAAGCTCTTTGTCTAGGTTCGAATCCTAGTCGCCCAACCACAATCGTCGACCGCCATCCCTTTGCGGGGAGCGAACGCACTTTGGATCTTTCGCGGCGCAACCAGCCGAAGAAGTTAGATAGAAGCTCTCAGGCGAGAACACCGCCGAAACAGCAGAAGTTTGAAAGAGCACGTCCTTACTTTGCAAGAGAAGTATCGCGGCAGAACCCGGTCGCGCACAAGACAAGCAGCAGAAGCACCCGAGGTCAACCAGCCTGGAGGTTTCAACGTGAACCAACAAGACACGACTGCCGTTCTTTCCCCAAGTTCCAGCAACAACGCGCGCGAGGCGGTCGAGAGCGACTCGGCCACCTCCGCCGGCAATAGCCGGACCGCCGCCGAGAGAAAACGCTCCCCGCGGCCCAGCGAAGGCAAAGGTTTTAAGATCTTCTCCGGCTCGGCAAACCCCGGGCTTACGGAGGAGATTTGCAAGTTCGTCGGTGTGCCCTTAGGCGAAACGCGCCTACAACGGTTCTCCGACGGCGAAATTCATTTTCAGCTCCTTGAAAACGTCCGCGGCGCGGACGTTTTTCTCGTGCAGCCTACTTCTTTCCCGGTAGACCAGCATCTGGTTGAGCTTCTCGTAATGATGGACGCCCTCAAGCGCGCTTCCGCCGGCCGCATCACGGTCGTCATCCCGTACTACGGCTACGCCCGACAGGACCGCAAAGACCGCCCCCGCGTGGCCATCACCTCCAAGCTTGTAGCCGACCTCCTGACTACCGCTGGAGCCAACCGCGCTCTTCTGGTCGATCTCCATGCGGCGCAAATACAGGGCTTCTTCAACATCCCGGTTGACCACCTCTTCGCCAGCCCGGTCCTGGTCAGCTACTTCCGCGACCTCAAGCTGCCAAACCTCACTGTCGTCTCGCCTGATGCAGGTGGCGTGGAGCGCGCGCGCTTCTTCGCCAAGAAGCTGGACGTGCCGCTCGCCATCGTCGATAAGCGCCGGACGGACATCAACGTGACCGAGGTGATGAACGTCATCGGAGACGTTCGAGGGAGGACCTGCTTAATTCTCGACGATATTATCGATACCGCGGGTACACTGGTAAAGACCGTCGACGCGCTGCTCGCTCAAGGTGCGGACAAGGTCTATGCTTGCGCCTCGCATCCGGTGCTTTCCGGTCCGGCGGTAGAGCGTATCGCATCATCGCGATTGGAGCAGTTGATCGTGACCAACAGCATCCCTTTGCGCGAAGAAGCGCGAGCGGTGCCTAAGATCAAGGTGCTTTCGATCGCTGGCCTCCTTGGCCGCGCCATCGAGAGCATCCACATGGAGACCAGCGTCAGCACGCTCTTCTCATAGAAGTAAGTAGCAGAAGGGAGCGGAGCTCAACTCCGTGCCCGAAAGGAACCCATCCATGGCAGCACCCTCCATCATCCCCGCCATCGTCGCTACCCCGCGCGAGGGCAAGTTCAACAAGAACGCCGCGCGACGTGTTCGTGTCTCCGGCAAGATTCCTGCCGTGGTTTATGGCGCGGGCCAGGAAGCCGTTGCCGTCACAGTCGACCCGCGCGTCATTGTTAAAATCCTTCATTCCGACTCCGGGCATAACACCATCTTCGACCTCGATGTCACTGGCTCGGCTCCCGTGAAGGCTATGATTGTCGACTGGCAGCACGAGCCGATCAAAGGCGCTCTGCTGCACATTGATCTCAAGCGTATCGCCATGAACAAGACCATGCGCGTGTCGGTGCCGATCCAACTGACTGGTATTCCGGTCGGGGTCAAGACGCAGGGCGGCGTGCTCGAGCACGTCCTCCGAGAGGTCGAGATCGAGTGCCTCCCCGGAGACATCCCGAGCCATCTCGACGTCGATGTCAGCGGTTTGGAGATGAACGGCGCGATCCACGTCTCGGACCTCCCGCACTCCGGCTCCATTAAGTTCCTTGGGGAAGAGGGTGCGACCGTCGCCCATGTCACCGCGATGAAGGAAGAGGATGTCGCCGCCGATGCGGTGGTCTCCACCACCGAACCGGAGGTTGCCAAGAAGGGCAAGACTGACGCTCCCGATGCCACGGCCACTGACACCAAGGCGAAGAAGTAAGGGTCCGGCGGCGTGAAACTGATTGTAGGCCTGGGCAATCCGGGTATCGAATATCAATTCACGCCGCATAATGCCGGGTTCCTGGCGATCGACCGCATCGCAGACGATTGCGGTGTCTCGGTCACCAATCGCCGGGGCAAGGCACTCACGGCGAAGGCAAAGTTGGCGGGACACGATGTCCTGCTCGCCAAGCCCGAGACGTTTATGAACCTGAGCGGGCTTTCGGTGGCCGCTTTGTCGCAGGAGCTTGGAATCGCCGTTCCGTCCGAGGACCTCATCGTCCTCTACGACGAGTTGGCAATCCCGCTGGGCACGATCCGTATTCGGGAACGCGGCTCTGCGGGCGGACACAACGGAGTGAAGTCGATCTCCGGTGTGCTCGGCACGGAAGAGTGGCTGCGGGTACGGATCGGCGTTGGCAAGCCGCCCGCTCCCGATGGCCGCGAGATCAAGGCCGGGGGTACGGGGTATCTGTTATCCCCCATGCGCCGGCAGGAACTAATTATCCTCGATGAGGTGCTCGACCGCGTCACCAGCGCTGTCGAGATGATCCTTATCCGGGGGGTTGGACCCGCAATGAGCGAGTTCAACCAGAAGAGCAAGGAAGAGTTGTAGCAGAGCAGTAGGCACGAGAAGCATTATCTCCAGACCGGACCGGCAGCCCTACACGCCGGACGGTGCGAAGCAGAACTTCGCGGAAAGAAGTCCACGCATGAATACACGCTCTTATGAAATTATGTTCATCGTCCGCCCGGACGTGGAAGAAGCAGACCTCGACAAGCTGATCGAAGGCTTCCACAAGAATGTCACCGATGGTGGCGGCGAGATCAAGTCAACCGAGAAGATGGGGCGACGGCGGCTTGCTTATACGGTCAAGAAGTTCAACGATGGCTTCTACGTGCTGCTGACCATCGGTGCCGAAGGCAAGCTGATCGCGGAACTCGAACGCCGCCTCCGCGTATCCGAGCCGGTCATCAAGTTCATCACAGTCCGCATGGACGAGGAAGAGAAACGCCTCGCCAAGATCAAGGCCCACCGCGACACCAAGGTCAAGCGCAGCGCGCAGCCCGTCGCCCAGCCAGTTCCGTCGATGCAGGCCGAGGCCGCCCCGCTCACGCCCGCCATCGCCGAAGCTGAAGCCATTGAACCTGCGCCCGAGGCGGCTCCTGTGGAAGAGGCCGTTCCCGCAGCCGTCTAGCTCGTTTCGACCAGGATAGGTAACCGCCAAACAGTGGCGGCTTTCAGCACCAAACGCACCGCGCATCGCTTCTCTCCAAGTCTTTTGTACTGGAGGTTCAGAGACTCCCCAGCGAGTCTGGAGCGATGTTCCGGTCACAACGCACCGAAAGGAACTCACCATGGCTGACGAAACCACCAGCACTCCGGCATCTGCGCCGCAGCAGTTTACTCCACGTCCTCCCTCCTCCGGCCCTCGGCCTCCGCGTCCAGCGGGCGCTCCCGGCGCAGCTGGCGGTCCTGGCGGACGTAAATTCTTCCGCCGCAAGAAAGTATGCAAGTTCTGCACCGAAAAGATCGACGCGATCTCCTACCGCGATGTTCGCCTGCTTCAGGGCTTTGTTGCCGAGCGCGGCAAGATCGTCCCTCGCCGCCTGACTGGCGTCTGCCAGCGTCATCAGCGCCGCCTTTCGCTCGCTATCAAGCAGTCGCGCAACATCGCCCTGCTGGCCTTCGCCGCGCGCTTCTAAGCTCGCCTCACCAGATCGGAGAAGATTTATGGAAGTTATTCTGAAAGAAGATGTCGAAAAGCTCGGCCACCGCGGCGACGTGGTTAAGGTGGCCGATGGCTATGGCCGCAACTATCTCCTCCCCGGCAAACTGGCCATTGAGGCTACGCTCGCCAACAAAGCCGTCATCGAGCAGATGAAGAACTCGGCCATCCGCAAGACCGCCAAGGAGAAGGCGTCCGCACAGGAGTTGGCCAAGCAGATGGATTTGGTCGAGCTCTCCTTCACCCGCAAGGTCGGCGACAACGAGCATCTCTTCGGCTCGGTGACCTCAGGCGACATTGCCCACGCGCTGGAACTTCAGGGTTATCCCGTCGATCGTCGCAAGATCTCGCTTGAAGAGCCACTTAAGACCCTCGGCGAGTTCCATGTCCCGGTCAAGCTCCACCGCGAGGTCACCTCCCACGTCAAGGTCACGGTTTTGGGCGAGTCTGTAGCGGAAGAAGCCAGCACCGCCGCATAAACCTGTCGCACGAAGTACAACGCCCATCCGAGCAACGGGTGGGCGTTTTCTTGTCTGGCACTCTTGTCTGTCATTCCGTAGCGAAGCGGAAGAATCCGGTTTATCTGCGTCCAGTCCGAGCCTACTCGTACTTCAGCGTCTCGACCGGGTCCAGCCGCGCCGCCCGGTTCGCCGGTAGTGTTCCAAAGATCACACCAACCAGAACCGAGGTCGACAAGGCAATAACCGCCGACCAAGGCGAAATCGGAATGGTGAACGGCGTGAGCAGCCCCACCGAAAACGGCAGCGCAAGCCCCAAGACGGTCCCCACCGCGCCGCCGCACAGTGACAAAAACACGGCTTCCGTCAAGAACTGCAATCGAATCTCCCGGCTTGTCGCTCCCATGGCCTTGCGGATGCCGATCTCGCGAATCCGCGCCTGCACGTTGGCCAGCATGGAGTTCATGATGCCCACACCGGATACGATCAGCGTCACGAACGCCGCCAGCGTCAGCACGATCGTCAGCATGTCCGCAATCTTGGCCATGTCTTTCAACACCTCCGTCATGATGAAGGGGTTGTAGACCGACGTAGGCCGGTGCCGGCTTTTGATCACGTTCAAGATCTCGCGCGAAGCGGGCACTACAAGCGACGCGTTCTTTAGTGAGAAAAAGATCTCCTTCACCGTGTCCGTCCCGGTAAAGTACCGCGCCACGGGGTACGGTATGAGGATGGTTTGGTCATTCACCTCCGACTGGCCAAAGGTGTCGATCCGCATCTTGAATACGCCGATAATCGTGAACGGGATACCACTGACGGTGATGCTCCGGCCCACCGCCGCCGAGTCCGATCCATACAGCGTCTGTGCGAAAGGCTCGACCAGGACCGCCACCTTGGTATGCGCCGTGGCGTCTTGATCGTCGAAGAAGCGTCCCGCCGTCACCAGTAAATTGCGGATGTCCTTATACTGCGGCGAGACGCCCAGAATCATCGTCTCTTTGGTCAGGCCGCCGCCCATGGAGATGTTGTCGTGAAACTCCAGCATCGGCGAAGAGGCCACTACGCCGGGCACCTGGTCCACTACCGCCCGAAGGTCCTCGCGCGTCATCAAGTCCGGCGTGCTGGTGTTGTTCGGGCCCGCCACGCTGCCGCCCGAGTACTGCATTTCGACCATGTTCGTCCCGATGGACGAGATCAGGTTCAGGGCGTACTCCTTGCCCGTCAGGCCTAAAGTCGTGACGAGAATGATCGAGGCCGAGCCGATAATCATGCCCAGCATGGTCAGCAGGAACCGTACCTTGCTGGCGCGAAAGCTGTCGACCGCAAGCCGAGCGATCTCTCCAAAAGCCATCGTCTTGCGCGCGCTCACCAGTGTGCGGTCGAATGAACTGGTGTGGGCGAGGACTTCAGGCATGGCGTTTAGACGCGCCTCAGGTGGGCTCAGGTTCTGATTTGTGGCGGAGGGAGAGGGATTCGAACCCCCGTTACCCGCAAAGGTAAAGCGGTTTTCAAGACCGCCTGTTTCAACCGCTCACACATCCCTCCGCAGGGCTGCGCTAGACATATTGTATCGCTGGCAACGCTTACCCCGGAGGCAAGGCCAGCAGCGCGCCCCAGTTCAAACCCACTCCGAACGCCCCAAATACAATCGGTTCGGTCAACGGGCCAGACGCTTGCGCCCACCACTCCGCCGCCGCGATCAGCATCGACGCCGACGACGTATTGCCATACCGCTGTATGTTCGCGAAGAACCGCTCCACTGGCGCATCCAGCGTCTTCGCGATTCGGGTGATGAGGTTAAGATTGGCTTGATGCAGCAGGAACGTTCCCACACTCTTGGCCGCGACGCCATTCCGTTCCAGCACCGTCGCGATAGCCTGCGGCAACTTGCGCGAGACGTGCCGGATGATGGCCGCGCCGTCCATGCGGATCAGCCCGTCTTCGATCGCCAGCGCCTCGGCAATGTTGCCATCGGTAAAGATCGCCGAGTCAACCACCCGCGCAAACCCTGCGTCCGGGCTGATCAGGCACGCACCCGCCCCGTCGCCAAAGAGAATCGCCGTGTCTTTCCCTTCCGGCGTCCGGCTCACCCGCCGCGACATGATCTCCGATCCGACGACGAGGATATGCCCCATGGTCGTCGAAAGCCTTGCGGCCAGGCTCATCCCCACCAGCGACCCCGCGCTGGCGATCGGCAAATCGAAGGCCGGCGTCATCGTGAGACCAAGTGCAGCCGCGATCAGGCAAGCCGGTCCTGGGCAAAACCGTTCGGCCGATCCGCTCGACACGATCAGCATACCCAACTCTGCCGCCGCTACGCCGGCACGTTTAAGGCAATCGATCGCCGCCCGCGTTCCCAGGCTGGCTACCGTCTCCCAGTCGGCCGCGTACCGCCGTTCGGTGATACCTGAGACGTTCGCGATCCACTCCGGCTCAATCCCCAGAACAAGCGCAAGCTCCGCGTTCGTCACCACACGTTCCGGCAGCGCCGCGCCGAAGCCACGTACAAAGGCCATGTCTATACGCCCTTCGCCGCGAGGTACTCCTCGACCTTGTGGAGCGTGTCGAAGCGCCGCGCCGTCATGTCCGCGTCGGGGATGGTCACCGAGAACTCCTTCTCCAGCCCCACCACAAAGTCCGTCAACGCGAACGAGTCCAGCATTCCCGACGTAAACAGACTCTCGTCATCCGACGGAGTCAGGTCCTGGTCCGACACCGCGTGAAGCACCTTCAAAATACCGGCGCGCTTTTCCATCTCTCTCATGCTCCTTACCTTACGGCTGCTCACTGGCATTGTTATACGCGCGAATCAGGTCTGCACAAAGCGCATCGGCCAGCTCCCGATAGCCCGCGCCGGTGAGGTGTGTCCGATCGGGCTGCGCCAGACCAGCCGCCACCCACAGTGGCATCGACCCCGGCCCTCCCATCCGCCGCCGCGCGTCCCAGAAGGCGCAGCCATGCGTGCGGCAGGCCTCTTTCTGCATGGCGATAATGCGATCGACGCCGCTCAGCGGATGCCAGCTCTTCCGCCTCCCGCGCCCAGAAGCAATGTCGCGCTCATACGGTCCCAGCACCAGCACGGAGACATCTGGCACCACACGATGCAGCGTATCCAGCAGCTGTCCGAACTCCGCCGGGTAGCTCGCCAGCGCATCCGCCGAGCCGCCCGCCTCGTTCGTTCCATACGCCAGCACGATCAACTTCGGCGCGCGCTCCCGCAGATACTCGGCAAACAGCGTGGGATTCCAGCGCAACATCAGGGAAGCCACCGCCCCGTTGATCCCCAGGCACTCATACGTGATTCCCGGCTGTTCCGTCACGATGCCGAGCAGCTTTACCGGCGCATTGTCGAGCGTCGTCCAGCGAAACTCGTGCGTTCCCGCCGTGCAGGCATAGCTGAAGTTTCCAGCCGAACTCGCCGCAAGTCCGCTGCCTTCAGGAGTCGTCGCCGTCTCGATCACCGACACCGCCGTGCCATTGTCCGAGAACTGCAGGCGCCCTCCACCTGCCAGTTGCAGGAAATGCAGCTGCAGCGTCTCGCACGTCGTTTCGAGCGTCACTGTCTGCTCCGGCTGCGAGGTCTTGATGCTGATTCCGCCGAGGCCCAGATCGCCACCGCCCAGCGCGGTAAAGTGGTTTCCTTCGGTAAACCAGCCCGCCGTCTGCGTCCGGGTCGATCCGGCCAGGTGATAGCCCGCAAACGGATGCCCCGGAAACTGGAGGCCCAGCCCCCCATTGCCAAAGGCAGCCTGCAACTTCGCCCGCACCTCGCCCGTAAAGAGATCCGCCGCCGTGTGCGAGTCGCCGAACTGCATCATCCGTACGATCTGCGAAGCCGTCCCCGCGGCGCCTGTATGGTCCGCCTGCTCCGCCGCCAGCGCTGCAAAGAGCGGCTTGAGTGCTGAAACGTAGAGGAAGGGAGATGCGCTTGTCTCCGCCAGCGTACGCTCGATTCGCGCCGCCGCGCTCTCCCGCACCACCGGGCTGACCGGCCCCGTCCGCAACGTGCGCGGAATACGTCTTGTCTTGCCCTTGACCGCTCTCGGAGCGACAGTCCTAACCTTCGACTTGACAGTTGCCGGGCGTCCCTTCGCCGCTAGAGGCCGCTTGCTCACCGCAGACCTCTTCGCAACAGGATGCGCCACGGGCCTGGCCTTCAGTGGCGCAGCCAAACACATCCCAGCAGTCGGCAACCACATCAACGACAACCAAATCGCCGGCAACCAAACCATCCACCGCAAATGAACCGTCATTCCGGATGAGCCTGCTTCCCGTTCACCGCCCGCTGGGCTGCGGCTTGTGCGGACGGTACGTGCGCTCCCCGGTACTTGTCGTAACCTTCAAGCAACTCTTTCACAAACATTTGCGCGATGATGCCCGCCCCTTGCGGCGTAGGGTGGATCAGGTCCGCCGCTACCATGCGAGGGTGCCCGGTATACCAACGCGACATCGTTCCATCACCGCCCATGGCGTCGTAGGTATTAAAAAATGCGCAGCGGGCGTCCGCCGCCACACGCTTTTGAATATGCACGATCTCCGGGATCGTCGCCATCGTTTCGATGTCGTCAATCCCGTGCCGCTCCCCACGATCCATCGGACTCATCACCAGGATAGAGACGTTTGGCAGCGCCGTACGGATGCGGGCGATCGCGGAACGCAGCTCCTTTTCATATTGCTTCTCCACAAATGCCGCCGAGTTGCTCTCGTTCGTTCCATAGTTGATCACTACCAAAGCGGGCGCATCGTGCCGCAGCTCGGCTTCCCACACATCCGCGTTGAAGCCGCGCGAGAGCACCGTCGTGGACGCGCCGTTCAGGCCGAGGCTGTCGTAAAGTATGCCCCGCTGACTCCGCGCAAACGTCTCTCCAAACAACTCCACTCGCCCCGAGACCACCTTCACATCGACGGCTTTCGTCCCCGCCGGCAGCGGCACGGTCCGCCATCCGGGCTCGCGCGCGTCGCTCTTTGTGTCAATCGTCGCCAACTCGGCGCCCGCCGCACTTACCGCGATCGTGCCACCGTCTGGCTGCGCGAAGAACGACAACTCCATGCTCGTCTGGGTTCCATCTTTTAGGATAAATCGGCTCGACGCTCCACTTGCGCCCTCGAAGCTCGCGCCGCCCAAACCATAGATGTCCGCGTGGCCTTTGCCGACAGCCGTGTTCATCGTCCATCCATGCGCCGCAATGTCCGTTCCGCGATGTCCATACCACTCCCACGGCTTCGCCGTCAGCAGGTAGCCATGTCCCGCATCGCCAAACCGTTGCTGCAACAATGCACGTACATCACCCGTAATTAGGTCGGCCGTTGTCGGCGAGTCACCGTAGTGGAGGATCGCCACATGATCCTCGCTTCCCGGGTTTTCCAACGCGCCCAACCGGTCGTAGAACGCATCGAGAGCCCCCGTATCGTCGTACAGAAACTCAGCCAGCGCAGGCCGCACCACGGGCGCAGCCGTTCCGGCCGCCGGATTCGCGGGTGCGGCGATCGGCGTACCCGGCTCCGGCGTGCGCACCAGCAACTTACGCGTCCGCTCCCCAAACCGGCCCGTCTCCGCGATCACTGCCGGTGCCAGCCCCAGCTCCGTCTTCCACAGATGCACCATCACCAGCGCCGCAACGGCGACGAGCAAAGCAAAGGCGGTCTTCCGGGGAAAGGGCATCGTCGCTCCAACAGCTACTCAAAAACTACCGTAAACGAAAGGGGCTGACCCGTGTCCTGAGATCGACTGGATCAGCACAACCAACCCAGCCAGCGCCGCGCCCTGCACCCAAAACGGCACCCGTCCCACGAAGCTGGCGGTCTGCCCCAGCCAGCGCAGCGGCAAGCAATGCAGCACACCCGCCAACACCATCACACCCACGATCGGCCACGTTAGATTATCCACCGACCACGTGTTCGATACGATCCTGCTCAACATGCTCCACGCGTTCTCCATGGAAGACGCATTGAAGAACACCCACGTAAAGCACACATAATTAAAGGTCAGAAAGGTCGCGGCTATCTTGCCTCCAGGCAACGTCTTGCGCCCGCCCCGCAACCGCTTTACAAAACCGGCCTGCTTCCACACCCGCACTCCGGCCAACGCAACTCCATGCAGCGCGCCCCAGGTTAAAAATGTCCAGCTCAAGCCATGCCATAGCCCGCCGAGCAACATCGTCACAATGACGGCATACCCATACGACAGCAGCGGATACCGCCGCCGCCGCTGCGGCAACGAATCCATCAAATAATCCCGCAGCCATTCCGAGAAGGTAATGTGCCAGCGCCGCCAGAACTCCATCATGTTGACCGACAAGTACGGCTGGCGAAAGTTCTCCGGCAACGTCAAACCCAGCAGCAATCCCACGCCAAGCACGATATCCGTGTAGCCGGAGAAGTCGAAGAAAAGCTGGAGCGCATATCCATATACCGCCGCGATCGTCTCCGCTCCGCTATAGAGTGTTGGGGTATCGAAAACCCGCGCTACGAGATTTTGCCCTAGGAAGTCCGCGATTAGCAGCTTCTTCACCAAGCCAATTCCGATCAGCAGCAGAGCTCGCCCGCTCTGTTCGTCCGTCAGCTTTGGCGACCAGCTTAGCTGCTTGATAAAGCTGTGAAGCCGTAGGATTGGCCCCGCTACAAGCACCGGGAAAAACACGGCGGACGCGAGATAGATCAAATATCCCATGCCTCCACTCAGCCGGCGCGCGTCTTCGTCCCGCCGGTAGAGGTCGATGGTGTACGTCAACGCCTGAAAGCAGTAGAACGAAAGACTTAGCCGGAGAAACCACCCGCCATGCCCCGCGCCGCGCAGCGCGATGAGCTTCGGAATCAGCAGCAGACTTAGGTTTACCAGAAGCGAAACGCACAGCAAGACTCGCCGCCTCAGCGTGCTGAACTGCAGCTCCTCCGTCTGGCCGTCGCGGGCTAAGCCAAGCCCTACCAGGAAATCTATGGACGACGCCACCGGCAGCAGCAAATACCAGAATCCGAACTTTGCCAAAAAGAACGCGTTCGCCGCCAGCAGCACGCAGAAGCGCACGAGCGGCATCCGGGCAGCCGCCCAGTACAGCAGCCACACGGCTACAAAGAAGACAAAAAAGGATGGCGTGCTGACTTGCATCGGGGTCCGGAGAGTGGAAGCTTCAGCTTTTTAGGGTACCGCGTCCCGTCACACGCGCAAGCGGAATCGGGCACGGTATCGACGAAGCCAACGCTCCGCTCCCAGACAGATGGGTTTTAGACGCACTGACGAATTGCGTGATGGTAAAAATGGTCGGGACGACTAGATTCGAACTAGCGACCTCACCCACCCCAAGGGTGCGCTCTACCAGGCTGAGCCACGTCCCGACTGTGTTTTGCACGCACTTCCAAGAGGAGGCGCGGCGGGGGTATCCTACAAGCCTTAGTGTACACGAGCCACTCCGGCGGACGGTTAGTGCGTAGGAGCCACGAACTCCTTCGGCAACGCCCCGCCCTCGCCCTCGGAGAAGAAGAACCCGTTCATCTGCTCTACCAAAAACTCCTGGGCCTCGCGCGTCCACGGCTGCAAGCGGTATTCGTTCAACAGCATTTTCTGCCGCTCCACCCACTCGCCCCAGGCCTTCTTCGACACGTTCTTATAGATCTTGTGTCCAAAATCGGAATCGAACGGCGGCTCGTCCAGCCCCTCCATCTCCGCCTTGTACTTCACGCAAAATACCATGTGTGTCATCGGTCCGTATGCTCCCTCGCTCTTCATCTTACGACGAGCCGCTATGCGTTACGATGGTCCCCACAGCAAAGGAGCACCATGCCCATTCCCAGCTACAGCGTTCTTCGCGGCACCCCCACCGTCGGCAAGCCCGTCCACGGCTCCAGCAATCACTACGACATCACCATGCAGGCCACGGGCGGCCCCTTCACCGTCGCGGTCAACGTCCAATCGGTCGATGGCTCGGAGGTCCTGTACGCCATCCTGCACAACTTCACCCCGCCCAACTCCGCCGCGCTCCTCGCCCTTACCCCCGGGGTCCACGCCGTTGCCAGCCAGCCCGGCGGCCTCGCTCTCGACTTCGTCCGCGAGCAAGTGAGCGGAAAGCCCATGATCACCCTCGCCCAGATGACGCTGCTCCCCAAGAACATCGCCCTCACCATGGCCGCGAACCCGATGCTTAACGCCGTCGACACCCTCCTCAACCAGGCTGTCGCCGCCAAGTGGACCGTCTTCGCCTTCGGAAGCACCTTTTCGAGCGGCAGCCGCGTCATCGGCATCCACGACATCCACATGAATCAGGGCAATCCCATCGCCGGAGGCCACAGCGGCAGTAACGGTATTTGGCAGGATGG
Source organism: Acidobacteriaceae bacterium (assembly GCA_965277085.1). Lineage (GTDB taxonomy): Bacteria > Acidobacteriota > Terriglobia > Terriglobales > Acidobacteriaceae > Edaphobacter. The sequence continues at coordinate 1,586,534 of OZ255708.1, read as the reverse complement.
CGCCCTCTTCCTCTACGACCCCACGGCAAAAGCCTGGACCGCCGTCTTCATCGCCTTCCAAACCGAATCCTGGACCACCGACAACAACGGCAATCCCCACGCCGCGCCGAGCGGCGGAGGCAAACACCACCATCTGGAGGGCTAGTACCGTTGTCGCGGAGCAAGCAATCACCAAAGGGCTAGATCGAAAGAAAGTCACTAGCTATTAGCACTCTTGAAAGACACCGCCCATGAACTGTCGCCCCTCATTATCTGTCTCTTCGGCATACACCTTGCGAACTCCGTCGAGTATCTGCACCATGTTTAATCCCTTACGATCGCAGAGATGGGCGAAGTCGGCCAGTAAATCGGCAAGGTTCTGCTGTCTGAGGTCTATGTCCGGATGCCATTCGCCGAAGTCTCTTGAAAACGATTCGAGAGCGCGCTCAGCCGCCGCCGCTCGCTTGTTGTTCATGTCTTCGGGATCGGGTGGGATATGTAAACCTGGTTTCGGTGAAGTGTCCTGGTAGTTATAGAGAGAGTCCGTCGGTTCTTCCATGGATCGTGCGGAGTTGAATGACATAACCTGCGATGCTCCTAAATTCTGTGCCAGATTACACCTTTCGGGTAAGTTCAGGAGAAGATGCGTTGGGTTCGGTAACCCTTTGGAGCATGGTAGTGATTTCTGAACGTGCAAACATTTGACAATCTGCATAAAGCTGCGTCAAGGCTGCTGGCAGCATCGTGCGAAGTGGTTGCATCGTCTCTTCGAATTGCGTGAAGCTCGCTCTGAAGGTTTGTATTTTCTGCAGGTTGGTTCTTAACTCTTCCTGCCTTATGTCTTGCTCCGGCCACACGCCCTTCCAGTAGCGACAAGTTGCGCACAGCTTCGGACAGCGAGTGCCATCGTGAGAGAGGAAGGAAGCCCAACCGGTATCTGCTAGAGTAAGCGTCCTGCAAGAGTCGTCTCGCCGCTTTTCACTGTTGCACGTTTTACAGGAGACGAGCACGTTACCTGGCACATGGAGACCTACTCGATAGCGATTCATTCCATCCAAGTGCTCGACTATCGCCGTTGTCGGCAAGAGATCGACACCACAGTAGGGACAGCGATCGTTAAAGCTTGCAGTCACCATCTGGCCGTACTGGGCACTATCAACTCGGGCACCCCAGGCGCGACTGATCTGTCCACTCAATTCATGAAGAAACATGCTGATAAGTTTATTGGCGACATCCGAGGTTGATCGCGTTGTCGCAGTCCGCAGTTTTGAAGTGGCGGTCGTCATCGGCTCACTCCAAGGAGCCACGCAACCTCAACTCCAAGCACCTCGGCAATTACTTTGAGTTCATAATCGAGAACGTACCGTTTGCCAGTCTCAATCTTGGCGATAGCTGCACGGTCAAGCTGTAAGCCTGCCTTCGCTAAACGGCCTGAGAGCGCATCTTGCGTCAGCGGATCATCTAACGATGCGCGAACCTCTGCGATACGCCCACCCACGATGTTCTTTGCAGCCCGCTCCCTTTGCACAAGTCGAGCCTATTCGCTGAAAACACCAGCAGTGTTCTCTTCTAGAACAAAACCGTGGTTTCGTTGATGTGCGAGAAGGGCTAGAGGAGATGATTGTGCGTTGGCTTTTCACTCACTCACTCGGCTATCCGCTACCGGCTCCATGCCAATGACCTTCCAGGAAAGCCGGATATCGTCTTCCGCAGTCGCAAGAAGGTGATCTTCGTCCATGGCTGCTTCTGGCATTGACATGATGCTTGCCGCGAAGGACGGCTCCCTGGATCGCGTCGTGAGTACTGGGTACCCAAGTTGACGCGCAACCGTGAACGGGACGCGCACCACCTTGCTGCGTTGATCGAGGCTGGTTGGCGTGCGCTGGTGATCTGGGAATGTGAGGCGACTCAAACGGCCGGTCTGGAGAAGCGGCTGCGTGAGTTTTTAGAGCTTGCCTAGATGCGCGCCGATGATGCCAGCTCCTCCCGCACCCGCTCCATCGTATCTAAATAAAACGCCAGATTGTGCACCGAGTTCAGCACCCCCCCCAGCGGCTCTCCCGACGCAAACAGATGCCGTAGATACGCCCGCGAGTACCGCCCGCACACCATGCACCCGCACAGCGGATCGACCGGCCCCGCGTCCTCCGCGTACTCCTTCTTCTTAATGTTGATCCTGCCCTCGGACGTAAACAATAGTCCGTGCCGTCCGGCGCGCGTCGGCAAGACGCAGTCCATCATGTCCACGCCCATGCGCGCGTACTCGGCGATTTCGTCGGGGTAGCCGACGCCCATCACGTAGCGCGGCTTGTCCATGGGCAGCATCTCGAGCGTCCGCGCGATCATCTCCCGCGTCACCTCGCGCGGCTCCCCAACGGCCAAGCCGCCGATGGCGTAGCCGGGAAAGTCCATCTCCACCAGCCGCTCGGCCGACTCGCGGCGCAGATCCGCGTACATCCCGCCCTGCACGATGCCGAAGAGGCTCTGGGTCGCTCCGCCCAGCACCTCGTACCACGGAACAAGATGCTTATGCGCCTCGAAGTGATCCTTCGACCGCACGGCCCACGCATGGGTCAGCCCCATCGACTCGCGCGTCCGCTCCCACGTCGCCGGGGTCTCCACGCACTCGTCGAAGACCATCGCGATGTCCGCCCCCAGCGCGATCTGCACGTCCATCGAGTGCTCCGGCGAGAAAAAATGCTTGCTCCCATCCAGATGCGAGCGGAACTCCACGCCTTCTGTCGTCACCTTCCGCAGGCTGCTGAGCGAGAACACCTGAAAGCCGCCCGAGTCCGTCAGCATCGGCCGGCGCCAGCTCATGAACCGGTGCACGCCGCCCATCCGCCGGACGAGTTCATGCCCCGGACGAAGATAAAGGTGGTACGTGTTCGCCAGAATGATCTGCGCCCCTTTGCCGCCCGCGCCCACCTCCTCCAGCAGATTTTGCGGCACGGCTTTGACGGTCGCCGCGGTTCCCACCGGCATAAAGACCGGCGTCTCCACCACCCCATGTGGCAGATGGAGCCTCCCGCGCCGTCCTCCACCTGCACCCGTGTTGACGATCTCAAACTGCAATGACATCTCTTCAGTGTAAGTCGCTGCTCTCGCTCAGCTATAGTGGAGGCCCATGCTGAAAGCGATCCTTCTATCCGCTCTTGCGTTCCCGACTCTCGCGCAAACTGCCGCCAAGCCCACCCTCACCGGCGACTCCTTCCAGCACCCCGGCGTTCCCACCGGCACCCTTACCGGCCCGCTTACCCTCACCAGCAAGATCTACGACGGCATGGTCTCGCAATACTGGGTCTACGTGCCCGCCCAGTATGACGCGAAAGTTCCCGCCGCCCTCATGGTTTTCCAGGACGGCGGCGGCTACATCCACCGTGACGGCGACCACCCTGCCCTCAACGTCCTCGACAACCTTATCGCCCAGCACAAAATCCCTGTCATGATCGCTGTCTTCACCGACCCCGGCGAAATCGCCGCCTCACCCGGCACGCCCACCTTCCGCGCCGTCGACGCCTACTCGAAGAAGTGGTCCCGCTCCCTCAAAGACTCCATGCGCTCGGTCGAGTACGACACTGTCTCCGACCGCTACCCGCGCTTTCTCCGCGACGAACTCCTCCCCGCAGCCACCGGAAAGTACAACGTCCGTCCCGACAGCTATAGCCGCGCTATCACTGGCCTCTCCTCCGGCGGCATCTGTTCCTTCAACGCCGCCTGGCAGATGCCGGACCAGTTCTCCCGCGTCATCTCCTGGATCGGCTCCTTCACCAGCATCCAGTGGCACGAAGACCCCGCCGTGCCCGACGGCGGCCAGGACTACCCGGAAAAGATCCTCCACGAGGCTCATCGCAACCTCCGCGTCTGGCTCCAGGACGGTGCGAATGACCAGGAGAACGAGCGCTACGGCTCCTGGCCGCTCGCCAACCTCCGCATGGCCAACGCCCTCAAGCTCAAGGGCTACGACTTCCGTTTCTCCTTCGGCACCGGCCCGCACAGCGCCGCCGAAGGCGGAGCCGAGTTCCCCGAGGAGATGACTTGGCTCTGGCGCAACTACGCCCCCGCCAAAACCGAGGAGATTTACACCCAGGACCCCGCCGAAGCCAAGAAACCGCCCTTCCGCGTCTCGATCACCAACCGTGAACAGTGAAAGCCTTTGCTTTCTGTTTGTCATCCCCGAACGGAATCTGCATTCTAGGTCGGTGGTGAGACTCCCATGCACTTTTGGTTCGTCCATTCCAGCGAGCTCTCCCTCCACGAGCAGATCGTGCGCCAGGTCTCGCTCGGCATCCTCACGGGTGAACTCGCTCCCGGCGAACGCCTCCCCAGTATCCGCGCACTCGCCCGCCGGTTCGGTATGCACGCTAACACTGTCAGCGCCGCCTACCGGGAGTTGCGTGACGAACACTGGGTTGATTTCCGGCCGGGAAGCGGCGTGTACGTCCCGGACACAGCGCCGGAGGGTGCCCGTATGCCGGCAACGGCGGACACGAGTCCGCTTGACCATCTGCTCCAGCTAACCGTATCGAGCGCGCGGGGATTGCGTGTAGCGCACGATGAGTTGCTACACCGTCTTACCGCCGCATGGTGCAGATCGGACCGTCTTACGCTCGTCGAAGCCGACGAGGAGCTTGCCCTCATCGTCCTGTTTGAAATAGAAGCCGCTGGACGCAGGGTTCCAGAGATCTGCCCGCTTCCGCCAGAGTCGTTTCGGCTCGAACTGAAGTGCCGCATGGTTGAAAGGACGCCCGTTGTCCTTCCCAGCAAAGCCGCTGCCGCGCGAGAGGCGATCGGTCCGACGGGGACACTCATTGTTCTCGGCATCAGCCCCGTTGCCGCTTCGCTTGCTCGATACCTGCCCATCTCACGGGATTATCTCGTCGGGATTGTCTCTCATTGGCCGCAATTTATCGACAATACCCGCGCCATGCTCGTATCCAGCGGCTTCGCCCCCGAAGCCATCATCTGCTGCGACGCGCGTTTTGAAGGTTGGGACTCAGGTCTGGATCAGGCTGCGGGCATTGTCTGTGACAGCTTGACGCGCACCCGCTTGCGGACGCGTGCAGACATCCATGTCTTTCCTCTTCTTAGCCCCGAAGCGATGGAGCACTTCGCCAAGGTGTAGAGCGGATCACGTTGGGGCACTTGCGAAACTGCCACAACGCGTTACCCACCAGGTGCCGAACTGCTTACGCTCTCTTCATGAGAACTTCGATCATCTTTATCGCGCTTCTCCTCTCCGTAATTCCGCTGCACGCCCAATCCACTGACTGGAACCGTCTCGAATCACTGTCCGAGGGTACGCGGCTCATCGTCCACACCGGGCGCGGCATTCCCTGCACACTCAGCTTCATCGATGACGAGGGCATTGATTGTGCGCTGCGTTTCAGCATGGTCCACATTCCAAGGGCCCGCGTTGCCGCCGTCTCTCTGTCGCGGCCTGAGCGCACCACCGCAATCAGCGCTTTGACGGGTGCAGCTGCCGGAGCGGGTCTCGCCGCTGCCAATAAGAACGACGGCTACAGGCCTCAGGCCGCGCTCGGGGGCGCACTCGTCGGCGGTGCGATTGGCTCCCTCGTCGGCCACCTCATAGGCCTCACGCACGGCCCTACAATCTACGTTCGCCCGTGACAGACTATCGCAACAACATCCCCACACCCTGCGGCACCGTTACTGCATCTCCCATCAACTTGAACTCCCGGTGCTCCGCGTGCTCCTTTTTGCCGATCGCCTTGAAGAAGATTGCGCGCCCATCGATGTCCGTGTCGAGCACAGCGGTCTTCCACTCGTCGCCCGCCACCCGCTCCCGCGTCGTTGAAAAGTGGCTTCCCGCCTTGATCGTCGCCACCAGGCCAAACCCGATGCTCACGTCCTCCGGCAGCCGTCCTTCGATCCCGTGCAAACGCACCGCCGGATCAACCACCACCGTCCCCACCATGGAATGCAGCACCCGCTCCTCCATTGACGTGGGTGTGTACGCCGGGTTCGGCCGGAACGCGATCCGCAGATACGCCCCGTCCTTTACCGGTGCATCGAATAGAAACGCCTTAGGCAGCAGCTCAAGCAGCTCCTTTGCATGGCGCTCATCGTTCTTGAGCGCCTGCTCGCGCTTGGTAAACGCCTCGGGATGCGCCGCAATTTCCTGTAACTTCGCCCGCTCGGCTGCTTGACGATCCGCAGTCAACGGTCGCCCGTCCTCGGCAAGCAGCAGCCGAACCTTTCCGCCCTCGGTCTCCGCCACGCGCTCCGTCCACAGGTGCCCACCTGTCCGCTCCGAGCGCTCCTCCGACAGGTACACATATCGTCCTCGGTGCTGCTCGGCGGCATCCTCATTCGCCACCATCTTCGTCACAAGCGTCGGCGCATCCGTCTGCGCCCGGACACTCCCCGCAAATCCCACCGCCAGCAAACAGACACGAAGCCATCTCATACGTTCTCTGATGCCTCTTCGGTCCGGACGATCAAACCGCCGTCATCCTGGGCGGCCTGACCGACTCCGCCACAATCAGTGAAGCGATCAAACAGCCCGCCGCTACGAAGAACGCCATTCCCGGCGCGTGAAACCATGCCCCCGCTCCCACCGTGCGGCTAAAGATATAGGTAAACATTGCGGGTCCAATCAGGCCGCCGATCCCCCGTAGACTGTTCACCGCTCCTTGCATCTGCCCTTGCTCGCCGGGCCCTACCTGCCGCGACATGATGCTCTGGGCTGTAGGCCAAACGAACGACATTCCATTGAGGATCGGGATGGCAAACCACATCAACATCCCCGTCTTCGACAGCCCGAACAGCGTGTACCCCGTCGCCCCGAGCAGCAGCCCCGTCGAGATGGCCCCGCGTTCGCCCAGAGCCGCCACTACCCGCTTCACCAGCAGCGCACCGTACAGCCCCGACATCAAGCCCACGAAGGCCAGCGACAGCCCCACCGTCCGATCCGTCCAGTGAAATCGATAATCGGCGTACAGCACGTACACGTTCATCAAGCTCTGCTGCGACAAATATCCCAGTACCAACAGCGCCGCCAGCCCAATCAGCACTTTGTTCCGCCCAATGAGCCCCAGCGACCCAACAGGGTTGGCCCGCTTCCATGAAAACGGCGTCCGGTTCTCCCGGCTCAGCGATTCCGGCAGCACAAACAGCCCATACATTCCGTTAACTAAACTCAGGCCGCCCGACACCCAGAACGGCAGCCGCGGACTGATCCCGCCCAACAACCCGCCAAGCGCTGGCCCCAGCACAAACCCCATCCCGAACGCCGCGCCCAACATCCCAAATGCCCCCGCTCGCTTCTCTGCCGGGGTCACGTCCGTCATGTACGCCATCGCCGTCGGCACGCTTGAAGCCGTCAATCCCGAAATCACCCGCCCCACAAACAGCCAGCTCAGCGCCGGTGCCCACGCCATCAGCAAGTAGTCCAGGCCCAGCCCAAAGTTCGATAGCAGCACCACGGGACGCCGGCCAAACCGGTCCGAAAGCGACCCTAGCACCGGTGAAAAGAAGAACTGCATCCCCGCGAACACCGTCCCAAACAAACCCAGCATCTGCGCCGCACGGGATACATCCCCGGCGAGAAAGCCCGCGATCAGACGCGGCAACACCGGCGCGATCATGCCCATTGCCAACATATCCAGCGTCACCGTAAGGAAGATGAACGTGGCGGCCGCTCGTCGCTTGCCTCCAGGCGCTCCTGCCGCCGGACTACCCTCCGGTAGCTCCACCTCAGGGATGGCAGGCGCGATGTTCTCTCGTGCGGCCGTGTCGAGTGTCTCTGAAGGGTCCATTTGTTCAGTCTAGCAATCGATCATCGTGAGGGTAGAGCCATTGCGCTTTGATCTCGGACTGAATCTGTCGTATATTCGACGAGACAGCAAAGAAGACACCGGACTCCCGCAAAACTCTTGGCGGAGGCGCGAGAATCCGGCTCGACCACAACCCGTGCGGCTGCGGACTTCCCGATTCTAGGGGCGCGGCGCGCTCAGAGCAAGCACCGGAGATCCCATGCGTCATTTCATCGTTTTCCTTCTTCCCTTAGCCGCTTTTGGTCAGGCTCCTGATCCCGCGCCCAAGGTTCAAACTACTGAACGGGTCGATGTCCAGGCCGACTCCTACAAAGCGTCGGTCGCCACAGCCGCCTCTCGCATTCCCATGTCCCTGCTCGAAACCCCACAGCAGGTTCAAGTTCTGACAGGCGAACTGCTCCGGGCTCGCAACGTCGAATCCATGAAGCAGGCCGTCGAGGTCGTCCCCGCCGTCGGTCTCCAGCTCGGCGAAGGCCGACGCGACAACTTCTTCATCCGCGGCTTCAACGCCGTCAACGATATGTACCTCGACGGCGTCCGCGACGACGCCCAATACTATCGTGACCTCTCGAACACCGAGCGCATTGAGGTCGTCGAAGGCCCCGCCGCCGTTCTCTACGGCCGCGGCTCGTCCGGTGGCCTCATCAACCGCGTCACCAAGAAGCCGAGCATGGAGGGCACCCTCGGCGAGCTCTCCTACACCGCAGGCAGCTACGGTGAGCAGCGCGGCGCGGCCGATCTCGACACGGTCGTCCCGGGCAGCCACAAGACGCTTGGCTTCCGCCTTACCGGAGCCGCCGAGCACGAAGGCTCCCAGCGGCACTTCTTCTGGGAAGATCGCTACACCTTTGCCCCCACGCTCGCCTGGCACCCCGGCGAAGCTACCAGTGTTTCGGTCCAGGCCGAGCGCCTCCGCGACGACCGCCTCCCCGACCGGGGCATACCGTACCTGCCTTCCACCGGCGCGCCGGCCCGTGTCCCTGTCGGCAACTTTTACGGCTACGTTGGCCCGCTTCCCGGTGGCAACTTCATCCACAGCGCCGTCACCGACGGCACCCTCGACGCCAAGCACGCTTTTGCGAATGGCTGGAACACGCATGACGTCCAGCGGCTCGCTGGCTACACCACTAATTTTGCAAATATGTATGCCACCAACGTCATCCCGCTCACTCACAACGACGCGCTCGTCGGACGCGGCGAGTACAACGGCACCCAAGAGTGGCAGCTCGCCTATACCAACCTCGAAGCGTATCGCAGCGGCCGCTGGGCAGGTCTGTCCCACACGTTCCTCGCCGGTGCCGAGTATGGACGCGAGGCCACCGACTCCATCCAATTTAACGGACCCACGAATCAAACTCCCGTTGACCTCCTCAATCCCGCCCTCGTTGCGCCCGTCCTCTCAACCACGCTCAGCCGCAACAACCGCTTCCTCGGCCAGACCAATGCACTCTACGCGCAGGATCTCCTCGGCTTCGGCGCGAAATGGAAGGTGCTCCTCGGCGTTCGCGTGGACGACTTCCGCCAGACTCTCGAACTTCGGCCGCCCACCAACACCACTCCTAACCTAGGACGCACCGACTACGCCGCCAGCCCCCGCGTTGGCCTCGTCTATGCCGCGCGCCCCTGGGCCTCCGTGTACGGTAACTATAGCCGCACTTTCGACCCCTCCGGCGAAGGCCTTTCGCTTGCCGTCAACAACGCCCAACTAAAGCCCGAAGTGACGGAAAACTACGAGACTGGCGCAAAGCTCAACCTCCTGCATGAGAAATTGCTTGCTACCGCCAGCCTCTTCCGCCTCGACCGCACGAACATCAAGACCACCGACCCCAACAATCCACTGGCCTTACTCAACCTCGGCGAGCAGCGCACCGACGGCGCGGAACTCGGATTTCAGGGTTCCCCCGCGCACCACTGGCAGGTCTTCGGCGACTACGCCTGGCTCGATGGGCGCATCGTGTCCTCAACTACCGCGTCGAACGGCGTCAGCCTCCAGGGCCGCCGTCCGGCCATGAACCCGCTCCACTCCGCCAGTCTTTGGACGACTTACACCTTCGTGAACGGCTGGGGGATCAGCGGCGGCCTCGTCGCCCGCGACGTGCAGTTCGCCTCCACCGACAACCTCGCCAAGCTGCCCGCTTACGCGCGCCTCGACGGCGGCGTCTTCTATCGCCGCCCACGGTACGAACTCCAGGCCAACCTCCAGAACCTAGCCAATCGGCGTATCTACGACGCCGCCCAGTCCGACTTCCAGATCTACCCTGCTGCGCTCATCAACGGCTCCGTCACCGCACGCTATCGCTTCTAAGGTCCTTTTCCTCATACCTTACAAGTGTCCTCCTGAGCGAAGCGGATCACGCTCTATCGTGATCCGCGTAGTCGAAGGACACTCCGGTTGTCTCTGCGCCCTACTGCTTCCGCCCAATCGTGAAGTGATCTTTCTCCTGCCACACCGCCTCAGGCTCCGTTGCATCCCGCAGCTTATACATCGTTGCCTTCAACTCATCTTTCTCCAGCTCGAACTTCACGTAGTGGAACACCGGAAAGTTCGGATCGGTATACAAGTCTTGCGCCGTCCGCTCCACGTAGTAGGGCCGCGCCCCGCCGCCGCCCGATACCAGATAGGTGACACCCTCCATCTGCGCCCGTTCATAGTTATGGATATGTCCCGCCGTCACCACAAATTGCGCGTGGACCTTGGGCGCGGTCGCCGTCAGATAATCGCGCAGCGCGATCTCGTTCGGCCGAGGGTTGTGGTCCACCTCAATGTGCGTCTGAATGTCCGCCACCGGAGGATGGTGCAGCGCGATCATCACGAAGTCCACCGTCTTCGGCAGACTGGCGATCTGGGCCTGCAACCAAAGCATCTGCTTACTTCCCTCCAACAGTGGGAGCGTGCTGTCCAGCTGGATCAGATACAGGCGTGATCCTAGCGCCGCCGAGTACCACCGCCGTCCTTTCAACTCCGGGAATGCCGCCCACCAGTTCTCAACGCCCTGCGCCTCGCCGCCCGACAACTCATGGTTGCCCATCGCTGGATACACCCGCAGCTTCTCCGCTTGCCACGCCGCCGTCTCACTCTTGTAGACCTTGTAATCCGCCGCGTCGGTCCCCTTGTACGGTACGTCGCCCGAGAGCTGCAACGCGTCCGGCTTCTCCTTGGCGATACGTTCCACCAGCAGCTTGCGCACCACCGGGTCAGCCACCGTGTGGTTCTCCGGGTCATGGAACCGCATATCGCCATACCCAATCACCGTCACATGGCGCGACAGCTCCCGATCGGGCACCGAAAAGGTCGGCCCCGCTTCGCTCAGCAAGCCCGCGTCGCCCACTTGCGCACACACCGGCTGCACATAGACACCCAGAATACCCGCCAACATCACCAACGCTAACCTTCGCATCCCCGCAGTATAAGCAGGGCACGTCAATAAGGCATTACTGGCCAGTTTTAGCAGGAGTCACAGGAGGTGTAGCAGGAGGAGCGCGTTTGATCCCCAAATGCCCGTCGTACCAATCGAACCACCGCTGATATCGGTCCTTGATGTAGCTAGGGCGCGTAAACCCGTGGAACGCTCCGGGGTATACCACGAGCCCCGCCTCGACGCCCGTGCTCTTGAGCGCCTGGTACATCTGCTCCCCGCCAATCAGCGTCACGTTGAAGTCCTTGTCGCCGCCCATAAACAGCGTGGGCGTCTTGATCCGCTCCACGTGGAAGAAGGGATACGACAGCTTGATGTATGCCTCGGGATTCTTCCACGGCGGCCCCAGCTCGTTATCGTATTGGAGGATGTACTCGTCCGCGCCATACATCCCGAACAGGTTTGCCGTCCCCGCCCCGCTCGATGCCGCCTTGAACCGCGTGGACGACGCGATCATATAGTCCGTCAGGATGCCGCCATAGCTCCACCCGCCGATTACCAGCTTGTCCGCGTCGATCTTGCCCGTCGCCACCGCCGCGTCCACCATCGCCTGCAAGTCGCGCACCTCCTTGTTGCCCCAGTCGGCCGAGATCGTCTCCGAATACTCGTGGCCGCGTCCCGTGCTTCCGCGATAGTTTACGTTCAGCATCGCGTACCCGCGCGCCGCGAACAGCTGCCGGTCGGCCGTAAACCGGTGCCCGTCCTGCGCCGTCGGGCCGCCGTGGATGAACAACAGCATGGGCACCTTCGTCCCCGCCACGTATCCGAGCGGCATCGTCAGCAGACCATGCACCTCGTTGCCATCGTCCGCCTTCGCGCTCAGGTTCGTGGTGCCCGCCAGGTCCAGGGTCGCCAGCAGCGCGTCGTTATGCGACGTCAGCTTCCTCAGCTTCGTTCCCTCCAGCGCATAGATCTCCGGTGTCGCGGCATCCGTCGACCACAGCAGCGCCACATGGCCAGCCGCAGCCTCCAGCCCATTGGCCGATCCAACCTCCGGCGTCAACCGCTTCATCTTGCCGCCATTCACTGTCACTTCGGCGACATAGTCTACCTGGTCGTCCGAAACGGTCGTCAGCAAACCCTTGCCATCCGCCGTCCACACGGGTGCCCCTACATTGTTGTCGATAGCCCCCGACACCAACTCCGGCGCTCCTCCTTTCGCCGCAACCACCGCCAGCCGCGTCGCTCCATATGCCGTGTACTTCGGCGACACTCCTTGCCGGTACGCAATCATCTTCGAGTCCGCGCTCCACGCCAACGGCCCATTGTCCTCGCCCGTAAACGTTGTCAACTGCCGTGATGCCGACCCCGGCTTCGCGTCCACCACAAAGACATCGTCGTTCGCCGTCCGGTCCGGGTCCGGCTGGTCGTGGTTGCTGATGAACGCCACCATCGTCCCATCTGGAGACCACTCCCCCTCGCGCTCACCAAACTTCCCATCATTCGTGAGCTTAGATAGCTTCTTCGACGCGATGTCGTATAGATACAGGTGCTCCTTTTTATCCGTCAGATACCCCTGCACGTCCTGCTTGAAGTGGTACCGGTCGATCACGATCGGTTTCGGTGGCTTCGGCTTGCCGCCTTTCTCTTCCTCTGGCTCGTCCTTCGCCGTCAGCGTCAGCAGCAACTGCTTCGAATCGGGCGACCACCGGAACCCGCCCAGATCCTCCTTCACCTCCGTCAACTGTCGCGCCTCCCCCCCGCGCCGGTCGAGTACCCATACTTGCGATCCCTTTGCCTTCCCCGGCCTTCCAGAGGTAAACGCCAGATACCGCCCATCCGGCGACCATCGCTGCCCGCCCACCGACTCCGTCCCAAACGTCAGCTGAATATCCTGAGTACCATCCCAGCTCACCATCCACAGGTCGGAGATATTCTTGTCCTCCGCGACATCTACCCGGGACAGCGTATAGGCCACCCATTTGCCGTCCGGCGAGACCTCCGGCGCGCCCACCCGCACCACCTTTGCTAAGTCCTCAAGCGTCATTCCATGTTTTGCCCCTGGTGCTTGCGCCCTACACGAAATCGCCCACACCACCGCAGAAGCCACCGTCAACCCGCTGAATATTCGCATTGCCGGAGTGTACCAGCAGATTGCCCTATGCCTCGATGATCATGCCCGCGCCGCGCAGCCGCTCCACCAAGGCTTCACCGATTCCGACGGAAGGTGTGAGCACACCACCACGGTTGGGCAGCCTCTTGCCCCCACAGGCGATGGCTAGCGCGCTCTCGCAAACGCATTTGATCGTGATGCGGTTTGCCGGATCGCCCGTGCCCGACAGCCTCACTTCCGCCGTCTCGCTTGTCTCCGTTTGGCCCCAAACCCGGCATGAGAACGAACCCGCATTCATCGTCTTCTCCGACGGGCCGCCGCCAGCCGCCATGGATCGCCAAGCCAGATCGCGGAAGAACGGCGACCGTAACCCGCTGTAGAACAGCCGTGTTCCCAATGCTGCAGCCGTCGCCAACAGCCGCCCCATTCCGCCAGCAAATAGAAAATACTCTTGATAAGCCACATCCGTTCCCAGGAGCTGACAGCTGCGCCGCACCACGCGCGTGTCGATGATGCTCATCGGGAACGGTGCAGTCCACCCTCTAACATCCTCGTCATACGCCACTTGCGTAGGGTCCGCTTCCATCGGCAACGCCGTCCTCTCAAGAGCCGGGCTCAACAAAAATAGGTCGCGGCCCACCTTGTCCGCGCCCGAGCTGTACGTCCGGTGCGCGCTGGCGATGGTTCCTCCGTTCGGCCGCCCACCCTTGACCTGAAAATACCCCTTGGCTACCTTCAGCCTCCCAAGCCGCCGCGTCAGCAGCCAAACTCCCAGATCCGCCGGCACCGAGTCAAACCCGCAGAATGGAACGATGCGGGTGCCGTCACGCTCGGCTTGGGCGTGAAAGCGGTCGATCAGGGTTCGCACCCACACCGTCTCGCCGGTGATGTCCACGTAGTGCGTCCGCGCCTTTACACAGGAGGCCACCAACTGGTCGCCATACAGCTCGAACGGCCCCGCCGTCGACAGCATCACCCGTGTCCGAGCGGCCAGCGCATTCGCCTGCCGTTCGTCGGTGGAGTCCGCCGCCAGCACCGGAACATCGACTCCGAGCGCGTCCAGCTTCGCTCGATTACGTCCGCTCACAGCCCACCGCAGCCCCTCCGGCGCGTTCCGTTGAAAATAGGCGACCGTCTGCCGTCCAGTAAAACCGGTCGCCCCATACAGGATCACGTCAAACTCACGCTCAGTCATGATGCATTCGACTATAGACCCACTAATCCGTTCATTCCCGTTAGGCTAAACGGCGGCAACATGGGGGCATTCGCATATCCGTTGATCGAATCGTCGTGCCAAGCGTTAGCATGGTCCCATGTCGCTTGCAACCAGCCGCCCAATCGCCTTCATCCCCACGCAACAACCCGAAGCCGCCCGGCAATTTTATGAGCACACGCTCGGCCTCACTTTCGTCACCGACAACGACTTCGCCATCGTCTTCCATGTTGGCCCGGAGCAGCCCATCATGCTCCGCATCGTCCGTGCCCGCGGCTTTGCTCCGGCGGCGCATACCGTCTTCGGCTGGGCCGTCGAAAACATCGAGCAGACCGTCGATGACCTCGTCGCCCGAGGCATCCAGTTCCTCCGCATCGGCTACTTCGAACAGGACGAGCGAGGCATCTGGTCGGCTCCCGACGAGTCCCGCATCGCCTGGTTCAAAGATCCCGACGGAAACACTTTATCCGTCTCCCAACATCCAAAGTGAAGCTTTAGAAGCGTTCGCCGAGTCTCTGACCGTACGTTCATCGTGTTAAGGAACCCATGTCTCGCATCGCCGCCTACGCGCTTCTTACCGTCGTTCTGCTTTCCCCGCTAGCCGCTCAGTCACCCGATACCCTCCTCGCCGAAGGCCACTATCTCCGCGCCCGTCCCCTCATTCAGGCCGCCTTTGCGCGCAACCCCAACGATGTTCATGCGCTCGTCGACCGCTCTACCGAGGAGTGGGCGTTCAACCACAACGACGAAGCCATCGCCACCGCCGAAAAGGCCGTTTCGCTTGCCCCCAACAGCGCCGAAGCTCACACGCAGCTCGCCAATACCCTGGGTGCCAAGCTGCTCGTCAGCAACGCGGGGACCTTTGAGAAGATGGGCCTCGCCCGGCGCTTCCGCAAAGAGGCGGAACTGAGTCTCCAGCTCGACCCCAACTCTCTCGACGCGCTCGAAGACTTGGCCCGCTTCCACCACGAAGCGCCAGCAATCGTCGGGGGCGACAAATCCAAAGCGTCCGAACTCGCCGACCGCGTCTCCAAACTCGACCCAGCCCGCGGAGCCGCCCTCAAAGTCTCCTTCCTTCCGCAATCCGCCCACTCCGAAGCCATCGCCCTCTGGCGTGCCGCCGTGGCCGCCGCTCCGAACTCCTCCGACACCCATACTGGCCTCGGCACAGCCCTCTTCGTGCTCGACGACAATTCAGCCGCCGCCGAACCCGAGCTTAAACGCGCCCTTACCCTCAAGCCCGTCCGCATCGCCCCGTTCCGTCAACTCGCCGTCCTCTACGCCACAGTCGGCAATGCAGATGCCCTTGACGCCCTCCTCAAGCAATCCCGCGCAGCCGTTCCCGACGATCTCAGCCCCTTTTACCAGGCAGCCAAGACCCTCTTCACCGCCAATAAAGACCTTCCACGGGCCGAACGGTACCTTCGCGCCTATCTTACTCAGGCCGCCGAAGGCGAAGAGCCCTCCCTAGCCGCTGCCCACTGGCGGCTGGCGCTCGTCCTCGAAAAGCTGAACCGCAAGCCCGAAGCCATCCAGGAACTCCAGGCCGCACTGCATGAAGACCCCTCGCTCGACGCCGCCCGTAAAGACCTCAAACGCCTCTCGTGAGTCAAACCAGGATTTCTATCTCGTCTTTCTGGCTTGTCATTGCCCAAGGGAATCCGCGTTCGCTCGGATGCTCATCGTATAAGTCTCCGCTATCCTGATCAAATAACCATGCTCCGCAAACTCCTCCTCCTCGCCGTCCTTCCCCTTGGAGCCCAAACCCTTGCACGCCCCGGCTGGACCGGTTCCGGTCTCACCGTCCAGCCCTGGTACACGCACGCCGTCCTCTACACCGTCGATCCCCACAGCTATACTCCCGAAGGCACTCTGCCTGCCCTCACTACTCGCCTCGACTACGTTCGCTCCCTCGGCGTAGACGCCCTGACCCTGACCAACCTTCAACCTGGTGACTCGCTCGACGACCTTGACACACTGATCCGCGAAGCAAATCGAGACAACCTCCGCGTCCTCGTCGCACTCCCGGACACTGCCACCTCCGATCAGGCTCGGGTCTACCTTACACACAACGCCGCGGGCATCGCGCTCGCAAAGCCTAACCAGGCGATCCAGGCCATCGTCCACAACTTCCCCGGCAAACGTATTCTCGTCGCTCCCAATGGCGATCTACAGCTCGACACCACGCTTTCTACCGCCGCTCCCACCGCCGCCGCCCTCCGTCAGATTCTCGAAGCACTTCCACCCACTGTCATCGCTCAAGCGCCAGCGGGCCTTCACCCTGAAGTAGCCGCCACCCTCTTGCTCGCCACCCGTGCCAACGCCCAGCTCGCCGCCGGTCAAGAACTCGGCCTTCCCCCCAACGCCCCCATCGACCCCGCCGCGGCAGCCAAGCAAGACGCGGACCCTGCCTCCCTCCTCAACTGGTTCCGTTCCCTCATCGACCTGCACCACGGCTCTTCCGCCCTCCGTTCCGGCACCCCAACCTTCCTCAACCACGACGCCGACAACGCCCTCGTCTGGGTCGTCCGTCGGCCCCAGATCACACCTCAAACTCCAGCCCTCTTCATCCTCTGCAACCTGAGCGACAAGCCCCTCAAGCTCTCTCTTGCGGGTGACGTGGCTGCCCTCCACCTCCGCGGCACCTTCCTCCGCCCTGTCCTTCGCTACCCCGCGGGCATGGGTGGCCAATCGCTCGATGCCGTCACCCTGCCTCCTTACGGCGTCTATCTTGGCGAACTCCGCTTCTAGCGCGCCGAAAGCTGCTTCACGGCAATGGCCGGTCTTTAAGCTACCTATGGTAGCGTCCGGTCACGTCTTGCTCTTTCTACAACTGCGCCGTACACCCCATACACGCGATCAAACACTGCATCCCAACTGCACCCGAGCGCATACGTCCGCGCCGCCGCCCGAACCCCCCTCAGCAACTCCGTATCCTTGGCCAAGCAAGCCACAGCCCCCGCGAACCCCGCATCCTCGACCACAAATCCCGTCACACCGTCCTGCACGATAAACTTGGGCCCTCCATCCGGCGTGACCACTGCTGGAACGCCACTTGCCAGTGCCTCCAGCACCACATTTCCAAACGTATCTGTATGCGAAGGAAATACCAGCACATCCATCTCCGCATATGCCTTCGCCAACGCCTCGCTCCGCAGCACACCGGCGAACGTAGCCCTCGGCAATTTCCGCTTTAGAGACTCCTCCTCATTGCCTTGCCCGACGATGAAGAACTCTACGGCCACCCCCATCGCCTGCAGCTCCACGGCCAGCCGCGGCAGCAGCGCTACGTTCTTCTCGACCGAAAGCCGCCCCACATACCCTAGCCGCAGCACCGGCTCGTCTGTCCCTCGCGTCCGCCGCCCTGGCGTAAACAGCGCCGTATCCACCCCGCGCTCCATGAGGTGGCACGGCAGCCCGGTACCCGCCTTGAGCATCGCGCATAGCTCCGCGTTTGGCGCAAACAATGCCTTCGCCGAGCCATAAAACTTCATCATTGCCCACCAGGTCGCTCGCTCGATCTGCCTTTCGAACCGCCCAGTCCTTCGGGCCAGATATTCATGCACATTCGTGTGCCACGACGCCACCAACGGCACGCCGAGCTTCCACGCGAAGTAAGCCCCGAAGAACCCGAGCTCGCTCGGCCCCGTAATGTGAATCACCTGAGGCTGGAACCGCCGCAACTCCCGCTCGATCGCCTCCGTATGCCGCCAGAACAGCAGATCGAACTCTAAATCCTTTTCCACCCGCAACGACAACCGGCTCCGCCTTAGTTCAAGCGTTCGCACATTGCCCGCTTGCGCCGACGCCGGTTGCCGTTCGCCAGCTCGTACGCACAAGAAGGGCAATTCCCACCGCTCCGCATAAGCCACAAAGTTCCGGCTGGTATGCGCCACCCCATTCACCTCGTGGAAAGAGTCGGGAAAGTAGGCGACTCTAGGCACATGTATCGAAGCGACCATCGATCGATGGTACCCGCTCCGCGCCTCCCGCGAACGGAGCGTTAGTCCGTGACGGACCGCATGGCCGACCGCATCTCGCCGCTTTCGCCCCACGCCATTCGCAGCCCGCCCGAAACAGGGGCGCGCCCCATACCACGCACGCCTCGCATGACGACATCGAGGTAGCGTGGGCAACGTCCATCCACCCACAGCTCGGAGATCGGCCGAACGACTCCATGCGAATCCGGGTGATACACCCGCTCATCCCAACGCCGTGACCCCTCGGGAAACTCCGGGTAATTCCGAATCGCGTCCAGCGTCGATTGCAGAATCCGATGCTTCCATGGCTGCCGGTACTGCGGCATAAACAGGACATGGCTCTTTCGCTCGCGGCGCACCTCATACACAAACTCCGTGAAGGTCGTCGCATGCGTCAAATTGATGTTGGCGTTCGGCTCCACTCCGTGACGATCGCCGCCTGAGATCGTTAGCTGGTTCCATTGCCTGGCCAACATGGATACGGCAGCGTTTTCCTTCCAATTTCGCAGCCCGTTCAGTTCCAGGGCGTGAATGAACTGTCCGTTTACCGCCAGAAAATCGTTTACGCGCACATCGTGCAACGCCTGCCCAATGCGATACAGATCCCAATTTGGATGGTTGAAGATCAGCAGCACTCCCGGCATGGCGTGCAGTTCCGCCAGCGTCTCGGCCAATGACTCCGTTCCCCGCTCTTCCACCGGGATCGCCGTAAACGCCCGTAACCGCTCCATCCAAGCCGCGCTTGTCGCACTCGGCAGATTATGGATGCCTATATGGAACTCAGTCTCCCGGTAAGGCACCGTCCACTCCACTGATACGGGAATATGCCGCGCCGAATCCACCGTCCGCAGCAGCATGGGCGCATTGATCGTGTCGTGGTCCGTGATCGACACCAGCGCGGGGAGTTCCGTCTGCTCCTCGATCTGCGTCCGCTCCAGATCGAAGGCAAGCCGCGGCGTCAACGGCGGTGTCCAGTAGCTACGCGCGTAGTCCGGTCGAATTCCGGTCGTACGTGCCGACCGGTCCTCCAGCCATCGCATTGTCCTCTGCAACAGCTTCTTGCCGTCTGTCAGCTCCGCGATGAAGTCGAGGGTCTCTTTCGACTGGTTCGTATGGCTATGCAGCGATACGCCACACGCAAATTCTTCCGCAGCCTTTGGCTGTCGCCACAGGTACGATACAGTCGCTTCGCTCATGGCCGCCTCATAGACAAGGACAACTTTGACAACTTCGAACAGGCCCAGTATCGAAGTCCTTCGTGACAACCCAGTGACTGCATGAAGAATGGTGCTTCAATCTCGTCCGAGTTCCCATTCAGGTACGTGTTTCTTTCGGAGAGACCTGTCGTTGCTTTCTATTGCCATTCACCGAGGAATGCGCATCGCCCTACACCACCGTCCGCGCAATATCCACTCCGTCGACCCCACCTCGCATCAGCTCCGCTTCAAGCCTCCCCCGTAAAAACTCAAACGCTTCTGCCGGCGAATCCGCAAACTCCAGCAAATCGCGATCGGCCGCCGACACCGCCCCGCACTCGATCAAATAGTCCAGGTCCAGCACCCGCTCCCAATAAGACTTGCCGTAGATCAGGATCGGGATCGTCTTCGCGAGCTTGTGCGTCTGCGTCAGCGTCAGGATCTCGAGCAACTCGTCCAACGTCCCAAAACCGCCAGGAAACACCACAAGCGCCTTCGCCAGGTACGCAAACCAGAACTTCCGCATAAAGAAGTACCCGAACTCGAAGTTCAGTTCCGGCGTGATGTAGGGATTTGGGTTCTGCTCGTGTGGCAGCTTGATGTTCAGCCCGATCGTCTTTCCACCAGCCTCCCAGGCCCCACGGTTTGCCGCCTCCATAATCCCCGGCCCGCCGCCCGAAGTCACCACAAAGCGATGCTGTTCCCCAGGCAACGCCATCGCCCACCGCGTCAGCATTCCGGCCAGTGCACGTGCCTCTTCGTAGTACCGCCCCATCTTTGCGTGCCCCAGCCCGAATCGCGCCGACCCGAAGAACACCACCGTGTCCCGCACCCGCTCGCGCTCGAACTGCGCCAGCGGCTCCGCATACTCCGCCAGTATCCGCAGTGGCCGCCCTTCGTGGGAGTTCAAGAAATTGAGGTTCTCATACGCTAGCGGTGCGCGCTCCAAACGATCCGGCATACCTTCTTTCATCGACGCGTCCGGCGCTCGCGATAATGCACCGCCTCCGAGATCCCAATCCATACGTCCAGCAGCCCTAGCCCGGAGATTACTCCACGCACCCATCCCAGATGTAAAAACCGGTTCAGTCCCGGATGGGCGAAGAAGAAGGGGTTCTCATCCCACACCCGTGTCCACCAGGGTAGTACCGTCACGAGCGCCCCAAGATAGATGCAGAACAACACGAGCACGCCCAAGGACAAACGTTGTAACCAAATTGGGGCCATTCCACTGGGAGCCGCGGAGGCCTCGTCAGTGGAAGGATTAGCTTCGTCCGGTGGATCGGGAAACAGTTTTGACTGCGTCGGCATGCTCTCTTATTTTGACAGCATCCTTCGGCCGTGCGGTTTGTTGCTCCGTATCTACCGTAGAATGCCGCCATGAGCAAATCGCCGTCCGAAGCCTGTCTCTTCTGCAAGATCGCCGCCGGCACCATTCCAGCCAAGCGCCTCTTCGAAGACGGCCTCGCGCTTGCCTTCGCCGACATCCATCCCCAGGCGCCCACCCACATCCTTGTTATTCCAAAGCAGCACCTTGCCTCGACCGCCCATGCTACAGGCGAGCATAGTGCCCTTCTCGGCCACCTTTTAGCCACTGCCGCCCAGATCGCCCAGCAGCAAGGTCTCGACGGCGGCTACCGGCTCGTCATCAATACCGGTCCCGATGGCGGTCAGACCGTCGACCACCTCCATGTGCATCTGCTTGGTGGCCGAGCTATGCACTGGCCGCCCGGCTAAGCTCTACCGTCCACTCGCGAATACCCCGGCCAACTCCTCCGGCGCGACCACTTCCAGCTGGGCATACGTACAGTCCTTCGGCTGCTTATCGGAACGCCAGCGCCGGAACTGGGCCATGTGCCGGAAGCGGTCGCCCTGCATATGCTCATACGCCACCTCGACTACCAGTTCCGGCCGGAGCGCCACCCATGACAGATCCTTGCCGCTATTCCAACGGCTGGGAGCGCCGGGCATTCTTTGTTCCGCATCGGGCTGCCCCCACGCCGACCAAGGATGCGCCTCTCCCGCCGTGAGCCGGAAGGGCGCGAGAAACTCCACCAGCTCCTTCCGTTTGGCCATGGTGAAGCTGGCGCAGACGCCCACGCTCTGCAACGCCCCACCCGTGTCATAGAGCCCCAGCAGCAGCGACCCCACTGCGACACCTTCCCCGTCCTTGTGCCAGCGGAAACCCGCCACCACGCAGTCGCAGTCGCGCTCGTGCTTTACCTTGAGCATTGCCCGTTTGTCTGGCTCGTAGATGCCGCGCGCCGGCTTGGCCATCACGCCATCGAGCCCCGCCCCTTCAAACCGCGTAAACCAATCTTGGGCCACAGCCCGGTCTCGTGTGATCGGCGTCCGATGTACCGGTGGCGTCGCATCCTTCAGCACCTCGTCCAGCCGCGTCACTCGTTCTTCGAGCGGCACTCCACGCAGGTCTTCGTCGCCGACGCAGAGCAGATCGAAGAACACCACGGACGCGGGCGTCTGCTCCGCCAGCAGCCGCACCCGTGACGCCGCCGGATGGACCCTTAGCTGGAGCGCGTCGAAGTCAAGGCCTCGCGGTCCGGCGATGACGATCTCCCCGTCGAGCACACAGCGGGTGGGCAGCTGTTCCTTCAGCATCGCCTCCACCTCCGGAAAGTAGCGGTTCAGCCCCTTGCCATCCCGGCTCTGGAGCAGCACCTCGTCACCATCTCGAAACACCACTACCCGGAAGCCATCCCACTTCGGCTCGAACACCCAGCCGTCACCTTCGGGCACCGCGTCCACACGCTTGGCCAGCATCGGCAACACCGGCGGGTTGACAGGTAGGTTCACCCGTCCATCCTACCCTGCATCATGGCGCTCCATCCGCAAAACTCCGCTCCGATAGCTCAATCAGCTCCGACAGCTCCCAAATATAGGAACGCCGCCCGGCGCCTTCACGCACCATCGTGAGATGCCCCGCGCGGTGTAGTGTTTGCAAAAGAGAAGTAAGGGTCGGCTTGCTCGGCACCATGCCCGCAAGCACCACTTGATTGGGCTGAAACACCGGTGTTGTGAAGATGAAGTCCAGTAAAGGCACAGCATAGGGGCTCCGCGTCGAGTCCAGAAATGCAGCCTTCAGCCGCTGGTACAGAGCCAGCATCGCTTCGGCTCGGCGAGCGTTCTGAGCGGACTGCGCGATGACTGCGCGTAAAAAGAACCGGACCCACTCCGTCCATCCTGTCTTTGATCGTCCGAGTTGATGGAGGCGATCGACATATTCATCGCGATGTGCCTCGATAAACTCCGAAAGATAAAAGTTCGGCTGACGCAGTAGCTTGTGCTCGTAGAGGAAGATCGGAATCAGAATTCGCCCAAGCCTTCCATTTCCATCCAGGAAGGGGTGCAGAAACTCAAATTGAGCATGAATTACCGCTAGTTGAACGAGCGGATCTTTCTCCTCGGCATGGTAGTATCTTTCCCAATTGTCCAACGCTCTGAGAAGCAGCTGCGGCTCTGGCGGGGTGAACCGGATCGACTCTACGCCACCGATTCGTTCGCCAATGAAGTTCTGGATGCGACGAAAATGACCAGGAGCCTTGTTTTGCCCTCGTACACTACTCAGCAGGATCTTGTGCAGCGCCAATAGTAAGTTCAGATGAAAAGGTTTGGTTTCCAGCGTCTCCACCGCATGACGCATGGCTTCGCGGTAGTTCAGTATTTCCTCAATGTCCCTCTGCCGTGTTTCGCGCAGTGGTAGCTCACCCGCTTCGAACCTCAACACTTCGCTCATGGTCGCCAAGGTGCCCTCGATGCGCGATGATAGGACCGCTTCCTGAACGGTGAGAGGCGCGAGCAGCATCTGGGCGTTCGGCAAGTGCCGCAGCATTCCGTTGTAGTCGGACAAACCGCGGTTTGCCTGCCCCAACAAAGGAATGAGCGAATCCCAATCGATGCTTTTAATTGGCAACAGCTCGGGATACGCGGGAGGAAGCATTTACAGGCCTTGTCGTAGAGTTTCTTCGTGAAGTTTACGACAATTCAAAGATACATCAACCCGCCGTGCTTATCCCGTAGTCAAAACGGCTATTTTGCGCCTAGCGTCCATACTGGCCCAAGCAGTAGCGGGTATGGAGTGGATGATGCAATCATCACAATTTCACACCCTTCCCCTTCACCAGCCCCAGCAGCCGCTCAACAAAATCTTCCACCGGCACACTCCCCTCGTCCCCCTTGCCGCGCACCCGCACGCTCACCGAGTCCGCTGCGGCCTCCTTGTCTCCCATAACCAGCACAAACGGCACCTTCTGTAGCGCAAACTCCCGAATCTTTGCCTTCATCTCATCATTGCGCTCGTCGAGCTCGACGCGCAGGCCAGCCGCCTCCAGACGCGCCTTGACTGACCGCGCATACTCCATATGCTTGATCGAGGAGATCGGCACAAGGCCCACCTGCACCGGAGCCAGCCACACCGGGAACGCTCCCGCGTAGTGCTCGATGAGGACGCCGAAGAAGCGCTCCACACTCCCAAACAGTGCGCGATGCACCATCACCGGCTGATGCTTCTCCCCATCTTCGCCGGTGTATTCGAGCTCGAAGCGGGCTGGCAGGTTGAAGTCGAACTGGACGGTGGAGAGCTGCCACAGCCGTCCCAACACATCAACCAGCTTGATGTCGATTTTGGGGCCGTAGAAGGCTGCTTCGCCGGGAATGGTACGGAAGGCGATGCCCTTGCGTTCGAGCACACGCTTCAGCGAGCCGGACGCCAACTCCCAGTCCGCGTCCGAGCCCACGTAGCTCTTCCGGTCGTTGGGGTCCCACGTGGAAAGTTCCACCTTGAATTCGGCAAACCCAAACGTCGTCAACACACTCGACGCGAACTCGATGCAGGCATCCACCTCATCCTCGATTTGCGACGGCGTGCAGAAGATGTGCGCGTCGTCCTGCGTAAACCCGCGCACACGCAACAGCCCATGCATCGTCCCGGAACGCTCATAGCGGTAGACGTTGCCGAGCTCGGCGTAGCGGATAGGCAGGTCGCGGTAACTGCGCGGCGAGCTCTTGTAGATCAGGATGTGGCCGGGGCAGTTCATCGGCTTCAGCCGGTACTCGGCGTCGTCAAGCTCCATCGGCGGGTACATATTGTCGCCGTAGAACCCCTCATGGCCGCTGATCTTCCATAGCTCGCGCCGCATGATGTGGGGCGTGTAGACCATCTCGTAACCGCGACGGATACATTCTTCGCGCATCCAGTCTTCCATGGTTTTGCGGATCATCCCGCCCTTCGGATGCCAGAAGATCAGCCCCGCGCCGGCGACTTCCTGGATGGAGAACAGGTCGAGTTGCTTGCCCAAGACGCGATGGTCGCGCGCCTTGATCTCTTCGAGCCGAGCGAAGTGCGCCTTCAGCTCCTTCTCCGTAAAGAACGCCGTCCCATAGATGCGTTGCAGCTGCTGGTTCTTCTCATCGCCCAGCCAATACGCTCCGGCGATGGACATCACCTTGAACGCCTTGACGCGCCCCGTCGACGGCACATGCGGGCCACGGCAGAAATCCGTAAATCCACCATTTTTATAAAGCGAAATTTCCTCCCCGGGCTTGGTGAAGCGTTCGATGAAATGGACCTTCATAAACTCGCCCGCTGCCTCATACTCGGCCAACCCTTGCTCGCGCGGCTCCTCCAGACGCACGAACGGCTCATCGCGCGCCACGACCTCGCGCATCCGCGCCTCGATCGCCGCAAGATCGGCTTCGGTAAACGGCACTGCCCGATACACGTCGTAGAAGAACCCCTGTTCCGTCGCGGGTCCATGCCCCAGCTTCGTCTCGGGAAACAATTCCAGGATCGCCGTGGCCATTACGTGCGCGGCCGAGTGCCGGACCACCTTCAACGACGCCTCGTCTCCCTCTTTCAACAACTCCAGCGCCACATCCTCAGTCAGCGGAGACATCAGGTCTACAACACGCTCACCGCCTTCATGGCCTGCATACATCCCCTCTTCGGACGTATCCGGCTCACCCGCATCCTCAGCCCCGCCAGCCAGCGGACGAATCCGCGCCACCACCACCGCCGCCGCCAGCCGTGGCGAGATCGCCATCGCCACATCCATTGGGGTCGTGCCGCGCGCCACCTCCCGCACCGACCCATCCGGCAACTGCACACGCACCATCTCACTCATCAAGCTCGTCCCCCAGATCTACCAGCATATTCTTTCATCCACGCGAGTCGATGCGTCGCTTCTTCCGTCCGCGCGAATGCACGAGAGGATTCGTGGGATGAGACGGATTGCTCGATGGCGCTAGAGAACGGTGTAGTACCGCCGCTCCGGCCACGCGCAGCCCTGGCAGAGCACCCGCCCATCGCGCACCACTTCGCGGTCGTAGTTGATGCCCTCGGCGCACACCGCGCAAACGATCCGCGCGGACTTGTAGCCTGGCATCTCGGGCGCGTCGAGCGGGACGCGAACCCACTGCTCGGCGAAGAGGTCGGCGTCTGGCATCTCGCGGTAGGCGCGCATCTGCTGAAGGTTCTTGTTGTCCATCTCCGGGTAGAGTTCGCGGGCGTGCTGTTTGGAGGATTCAAGCGCGGCGATCCGGACGGCGCGCCCGGTCTGGAGGTCGACGAAGGTCGCGGCCATCTTGCCCCAGTCGCGGAGCTTGAGCGCACGTTTGCCCAGGCGGCAGCCGGTAACGACGGCGATGGCGTCGGTGGCGCAGCGGTCGATCTCGACGAAGGTGACAAGGCGCTTGCGGTCTCTGCCCTTCGGCTCATCGATGCCAAGCCGCCCGCAGCCCAGCATGGCCATGCGGACGCCAAGGATCTGTCCGGCGCAGAGATGGCCGTGAGCGATCTCGGCTTCGCGGAGGAGTTCATCGAAGGTCTGCATGGCTAGCGGCGGAAGGCCTCGGAAATCTTTTGCTCAGTCTTGTATTGGCTCAGAGCATAGACAGCCCAGATGGTTGCAGGAAGCCAGCCGACAAGGGTGACCTGGAGCACGAGACAAACGATGCCTGCGATGGGGCGTCCGATGGTGAAGAAAGTTAGCCAGGGTAAAAGGAACGCTATCAGAAGTCGCATGATGATGCTCTCATTCTAGCCGGTGGCTTACGGTCCTTCGTCGTTGTCGCCTTCTTCGACCAGGGCGACGGAGCCGACCACATCGTAGGTGCCGGGATCGCCGCCGGTGGGCTGGAGCGTGACCCGCAACGGCAGGCGCTGCCACTTGGCGGGCTGGCAGACGGGAACGAAGTGATTCTCTTGCGGCCACTTACCGATAGGCTTCTGGACGACGGCCTTGCGTGCGCCGAGCTGCGCGACCATGGCCATCAGGCCGCCCTTGGCCGTGGCCGCGACGCCGCAGTAGGCCGCATAGTCGCGGAACCAGACCACGTCGGAGACGCCGGCATCAAAATCCGGCAGGTGGAGCGCGGAAATATGCCCCGTAACGCGGTCGACCAGCAGCCACGAGCCGGGCTGCCAGACCCAGCGAGCGGCGCTTTCAGAAGGTAGCGCGTCGTTCAGGCGGAAGGCGCGGCGGACGGTGAAACTCCGGTCGGTTACGTCGTGGAGTTCGCCGGTGGTCCATTCTTTTTGGCGCTCGTCGACGAAGAGCGGCCGGACTTTGAGAGTAGTTGATTCTTCGCTGCGATCCTCAGCCTTCACGTCAGGCGGAGTGTAGGGGACGCGCCGAAAGGGGCCGAGCGCGACCGTATGGATCTTAGGGTTGGCCGCCTGGGTGGGCAGCGCGCACAAACACAGCAGCAGAAGCACGGGAGCGGAGCGAAAGGTCTGCATGATCCGGCAGAGTATCCCGTACCCGCTTCGAATGCAAGAGCGCCCTTGAGGTGTCAAAGTGGGTTCGGGGCTGACCGGCTTATCCTCAGTTGAGTGCGCCATCTACCCTAGGGCGCGGAGTAGAATCGACGAAAGACGCGGGCGAACAACGATCCCGGCATTTCGTCCCGACATTTTTCGTTTTGGCCCGATCTTATGACGGCCCACGCTTTGCGGCGTAACCCATTCCAGGCAGCAATGAAAGGAAACACCGATTCATGTGGAAACCCAACCAGCCCGGCACTACCCCCTCCACTCCGGAGCCCGTCCGTCCCTCTGTCCCCACCACCCCGAGCTTTGAGGCCGCCGCGCCCACCCGCCCTGCTCCGGTAGGCACACCGGCCGCCGCCGCTACGCCGGGCGACCAGGCCACCATTGGCAAGTCGCTTGTGATCAAGGGAGAGCTTTCGGGTTCCGAGTCTCTCTATATTGACGGCAAGGTCGAGGGCGCGATTACGTTGCCCGGCAACCGCGTGACTGTAGGTCGCAATGGGCAGGTGGCGGCGAACATCGTGGCTCGTGAGGTTGTGGTGCTTGGTAAGGTTCGCGGCAATGTACAGGCCAGCGACCGGGTAGATATTCGCAGCGAAGGTTCGCTCACCGGCGATGTCATCGCGGCGCGCATCTCGATCGAGGACGGCGCGTTCTTCAAGGGTGGTATCGACATCCGCAAGCCGGGTGCGGAAGCAAAGGGTGCGGCTACCGCCGCCGAGCCGGTCGCCGTTACAGGATAGTTCTGAAAATAAGGGCAACGAGCTTTTGTGGCTGCAATGCGGTCGAAGCTAGTTTGCTACTGCTGCGAGGTACCCCCCCCCCGGGGGTACCTCGCATGTATCTTGTTGAAACCAAAGCTCTGTGACGATCATGCGTTTTCTAAGATCATCATCCTAAAGATGTTACGCCTAAAGTATTCATAATGAACGACTTATAACATAACGTGCAAGCTTCCGCATGTCGATTGCCTTCTGAGAACTTCCGCGACTCCTGTCAGATGCTGCGGGCACCCTTGCGCAACATCCACCACTTCTAATGGTAGCAGGTCGAGCATAACTGATGTGCAGCTGAGTGAAGATTTTATCTCCTTTCGTTTGTTGCACTTAGGCTTCTCTTCGGAAGCAGAGGGCTTGACAAGCTCTTTCCGGGACCTGGAACGGGTTCAGGCAAATGCGAATTCCGGTTCGAAGGTGTGAGCAGGTCGCGGGGCGTAACGTCCGGTGAGCTGCCGGATCAGGTCGACCTCATGCTGGCAGTAGGGCTGTGCGTCGTGGCGGAATATCTCGTGGAACCATACGGGCGGCTCGGTATGGACATAAGGCGTTTGCCAGGAGTTCCATGGCAGATGGGTCTGCGTCTTGCCAGCGACAAAGCCCCAGTTGAGCGCGCCGATGCGATGTTCGCGGGCAAAAGGAAGCGTCTTCTCAAAGGTGCTGCCGATCCCTCGCGCCATGTACTCCGTACAAACGATGGGACGACCGTGCGGCAGCAGCTGCTCGACGCGTCCTTTGAACCCGTTGGCCCAATCGTAATCGTGGAACGTAAGAATGTCGGACTCGGCAAGCTGAATCTTGACCATCTCGCTCTGCTTGGTGGGATCGGTCCAATCGCCGGTCCAGACGCCGCTGGTGAGGGGCTGTTCTGGCCTTAAGGCGCGCGCCCAGGCGAAGGCCTTGGGCAGAAGGGTGGCTACACGCTGCGTTTTGCCTTTGAGCTCGCGCCCGCTGTAGGAGGCGACGTTGTCGTTGCAAGGCTCGTTCCAGATGTCCCAGGCGACGATGCGGTCGTCCTGCGCGAACGCGCCGACCACGCCTTGCACATACGCCTGAAGCGCTGGCTCGAAGGCGGGCTCGGCGAGACGACGCGCGCCGGGACTTTGCACCCAGCCGGAGTTGTGGATGCCTGGCGTGGGTGCTGGCTGCTTTCCGGGCTTCGGGTGCGGGTCCCAACAAGAATCGAAGAGCACCGGCATAGTGCGGATGCCGCGGCTGGCGGCAATCTCGAGAAAGATGTCGAAGCGGGCCAGCAAGCCGGGCGCGTCCCGTTCCCAGAGCTGGTCCTGGAGGAAGACGCGCATGGTGTTCATGCCGAGGTCTTCGGCCAACGCGAGCTCACGGTCGATCAGGCTGGGGTTGAAGGTGTCTGCTTGAAACATCTCGAATTGGTTGATCGCGTCGGAGGTTACATAGTTCGCGCCGATCAGCCAGGGTTGGCAATCGTACCAGGCGTTGGCTCGCGCCCTGGACCAGCGGGCGGACGTGCGGGAAGCGGAACTGAGTTTTCCGGCCATCTGGCCGAGCAGCCGTGATGCGTTCATCGTGATCCTCGGAGTACAAAAAAGAGGCAGTCTCGATGCAAGACCGCACCGCGTTGCTGTCGCTTACAACCGGTATGTCGAGATTGTTCGATTCGCATTGCTTAACCCGGCTGCGCGGTGCGGGTTTATAGTCCCGGCACAGAGGCGTTATCGGCGGGGGTGCATGGGAGTTTAGTGCTTCCTCAACCCGGCGGGCGTATCATCGATCTAGTCGATGCCGCAGCTTGTGCCCATACCGATCTTTCCGCTTGCCGTACAATCGGTCTCGCCTACGCGGCCGGTGCGGCGCGACTTTGCCTAGCTGCGCTCTTCCCGCTTTCCTAACCTCCGAACCACGTACCAGCAACCTGCCCGCAAGCGCAGAGGAGAAACCCATGTTCGACCGTCTGGAACAGATGGACGCCCGTTATGAAGAGCTGAGTCGCCAGCTTTCCGATCCCGAGTTGGTGAATGACCAGAAGAAGTTTCAGGCTGCCGCCAAGCAGCATCGCGATCTGGAGCCGGTGATCGAGAAGTACCGCGAGCATCGGCGCGTCAGCTCGCAGATCGCGGAGGCTAAGGCGATGCTTGGGGAGAGCGATCCCGAGATCAAGGCGATGGCGCAGGAAGAGCTCGCGTCGCTTGAGCCACGGCTGGAGCCGATCGAAGAGGCGCTGAAGGTGATGCTGCTGCCGAAAGATCCCAATGATGACAAGAACATCATCATCGAGCTGCGCGCGGGTACGGGCGGGGATGAGGCGGCGCTGTTTGTCGCCGAGGTCTTCCGGATGTATCTGCGGTTTGCGGAGCAGCACCGTTGGAAGGTGCAGGTGCTGTCGGAGTCGGAATCGGGCATCGGCGGTGGGCTCAAGGAAGTGACGGCGATCTTCGAGGGCGATAAGGTCTACTCGCAGATGAAGTACGAGTCCGGCGTGCATCGGGTGCAGCGGGTGCCGGCGACCGAGACGCAGGGGCGGGTGCATACGTCAGCCATCACGGTGGCGGTGCTGCCGGAGGCGGAGGAGGTCGACATCAAGATTGAGGCGAAGGACCTGCGGATCGATACGTTTTGCTCCTCCGGGCCGGGTGGGCAGTCGGTGAATACGACGTATTCGGCAATTCGCATCACGCATCTGCCGACGCAGACGGTGGTGAGTTGCCAGGACGAGAAGTCTCAGATCAAGAACCGCGAGAAGGCCATGCGAGTGCTCCGGTCGCGGCTGTACGAGGTGGAGGAAGAGCGCATCCATCAGCTTCAAGCCAAGGACCGCAAAGCGCAGGTTGGCTCGGGGGACCGCAGCGAGAAGATTCGCACGTACAACTTTCCGCAGAACCGTCTGACGGATCACCGCATTGGGCTGACCAACCACCAGCTGGCGATGGTGATGGAGGGGATGTTGCAGCCGACCATCGATGCATTGATCGCCCACGACATTGCCGAGAAGATGAAGGCCGATGAGCCGGCCGCGGCGTGAGCGCCTGTCATGACACTGCGCGAAGCGGTCGTCTGGGGCGCGGGTGCTCTCCGGGCCATGCCGGAAATATCCGGAAACGCCATGCGCGATGCGGAGTTGCTTCTGCTTCACCAGCTATCGCTCACGCGGGCTGAGCTGCGCGCGCACCCTGAACGCGAGCTTTCCGCCGACGCTTGGGAGATGTACCGGATGCGCATCGTTCGGCGGCTGGATATGGAGCCGGTACAGTACATTACGGGCGAGCAGGAGTTCTATGGGCTTCGGTTGAAGGTGACTTCGGCTGTGCTGATTCCCAGACCGGAGACCGAGTTGCTCGTCGAGCGGGTGCTTGCGGCGCTTCCGAGGGAAAGATCGTTACGGGTGCTGGATGTGGGGACGGGTTCGGGCGCGATTGCCATTGCCCTGGCGAAACACCTTCCCGACGCTATGATGACGGCGGTCGACATCTCGCGCACTGCGCTGTGGGTTGCAACCAGCAATGCCGAGGCGCATGGCGTGGCGTCGCGTATTCGATTTACGGAGTCGGATTTGCTGGGGGCTTTAGCCGGTGAACGGTTTGACGTCGTCGTCAGCAATCCTCCGTACGTGCCCTTGGTAGAGCGTGAGTCGTTGCATCCTGAGGTGCGGGAGCATGAGCCAGCTTTAGCGCTGTTTGCGGGTGAGGTCGGGATGGATGTCTACCAACGACTCATTCCCGAAGCATGGAGCGGGTTGCAGCCCGGCGGCCTGTTGGCGCTGGAGATCGGATTCGGGCAGGGTGACCGGATCGCCGCGCTGCTGGAAAAATGGCGCGATGTTTCGTTCTACGAAGATTTGCAAGGCATCCCGAGAGTCGTTCTGGCGCGTCGGCCCGACTAGCCCCGGTGCTCGAGGTTCGCCTGCTCCGCACGGTAGATGGCCGTGTACGCAAGGTAGTTCTGCGCGTATTGGAGGATGAGCGCGCGGTCTGAGTCGTCGAGCGTGCGCTTCACTTTGCCAGGAACGCCGGCCACGAGCGAGCGCGGCGGGATGACCGTGTGCTCGGGGATGACCGCGCCGGCGGCGATGATCGATCCCTCGCCGATGCGCGCGTCATTGAGCACGACAGCACCGATGCCAATCAAGACGGCATCCTCGACCACGCAGCCGTGGACCGTGGCGTTGTGGCCGATGGTGACCATGTCTCCGACGATCACGGGATAGAGGTTCCGCATTCCGTGAAGCACGGCGCAGTCCTGCACGTTGCTGCGTGCGCCGATGCGGATGGCGTTCACATCGCCTCGCAGGACGGCGTTCATCCACACGCTGCTCTGCTCGCCGAGTGTCACGTCGCCGATTACTTGCGCGGAAGCGTCAATATAGCAGCCCTCGGCCACCACGGGAAGTGTGCCTTGAAAAGAACGAATCATGCACCAAGCATACGGATCATCCTGAAGGTGGAGGCACAATTCCATTTAACGGATGATCTTGCAAAATGTTGTCTTTTTTCTTTTGACTTCTACACGCAAAGCGTATGCTTTATACATCCCGCAACGGGAATGGTTGGAGGTGTATTTCATTGGCAGAGATTCGAGTTCAAGAGGGGGAACCCCTTGAGAATGCCCTGCGTCGCTTCAAGCGAAAGGTTCAGACCGAAGACATCATCAAGGAAGTCAAGCGCCATTCGTTCTACCTGAAGCCGGGGGAGAAGAAGCGTGTGAAGGAAGCGTTGGCGCGCAAGCGCAATCGCAAGAAGATACGAAAAGAGCAGGACTAACACCATAGCGGTAGAACAGTACGCGGAGGCCATCGGACACCATGAAACGGAGGCCTCCGCCGAGCTGGCGGCTACACATCCTCTTCGCCAGAAATATTTTGACGGTCATCCTTCCTTGGAACGGATCGCTGCTTGTAGCAAAGTACAAACTGCCGCCAGTCTACGGCACGGGCCCCGCACACAATCTATTGCAACGAGCGAACCCCGTTCGGGCTGTTCCGCTCTTCGCGTAGATCATCCTCTTCCGTGAAACGGAGAAGCGATATGGATTTCCTGGACCGGCCTCTGATGTGCG
Source organism: Acidobacteriaceae bacterium (assembly GCA_965277085.1). GTDB lineage: Bacteria > Acidobacteriota > Terriglobia > Terriglobales > Acidobacteriaceae > Edaphobacter. Next base: position 1,553,308 of record OZ255708.1, on the reverse strand, counting down.
CAGATTGTGGCAACGAGTTCGTCTTTACGGCGGGCGAGCAGCTCTTCTTCCTCAATAAGCAGTTCAAGAACGACCCTAAACGATGCAAACCTTGCAAGGGCAAGCGTCAGAGCACCACCCTGGCCAAGCCAGGGTCCGGCGCGCTTCGTGCAGCCGGTTTCCGCACCGAGACTCGCACCTCGTGCTCTACCTGCAACATCGAAACGACGGTGCCCTTCCGTCCGACGCAGGGGAGACCAGTGCTGTGTCGCGAATGCTTTCAGAAGCGGCAGACTCCGCTTGCCGCATCCTCCAGTACAGCTACACAGCGAGCACAGGCTGTCGCTCAGATGAACAGCGCCACGGCGGAGTTGATTGCCGCCGCTTCGGGTGTCGAGCATATGAGTTCGGTTCCGTTGGAGCTTGCTGCCGTCACGCAAAACTGAGGAATTGGCGTCCAGGAATGCCATCGTGTAGCCTGCCTACACGATGACCCATCCAGCCGCACAAGCTGGCGACTCCGATCTGATTCGTGCCCGCACGTCCATCGGCGACTTCGAAGTGACCATCTGCACCGATGGAACCTATCTGCTGGATGGCGGAGCGATGTTCGGCGTTGTTCCGAAGACGCTTTGGCAGAAGCGGATGCCTGCGGATGAGGAGAACCGCATCTTGCTGGGTCTGAACAGCGCCGTTGTCCGAACAGGTAAACAGGTTGTCGTCATTGAGACCGGCATCGGCAACAAGCAATCGCCCAAGATGCGCGCGATCCACGGCAATCAGGAGTTGCTGCCTTCGTCCCTGGCTGCGGCCAGCGTGCGCCTGGACGAGGTGGATGTCGTCATCAACACGCACCTGCACTTCGATCACTGCGGGTGGAACACGACGCTCCAGCCTAACGGCTTAGTCGCGCCGACCTTTCCAAACGCTCGCTACTTTGCGGCGCGAGGCGAGGTCGAGCATGGTCATCTTCAGCTTGATCGCGACCGCGTGAGCTATCTGTCCTCAAACTACGATCCATTGATAGAGTCAGGGCAGATGACGCTACTGTCGGGACATGGCGTTGAGGAGATCTGTCCAGGCGTTTCGGTCGAGTCTTTCCCGGGGCATACCGCGTCGATGTTGGCGGTCCACATCGAGTCAGGAAATGAGCATGCCTGCTATGTGGGCGACCTGATCCCGACCGCAGCGCATCTCGATACGACCTGGGTGATGGGGTACGATCTCGACCCGCTGCGGTGCATCACGGAGCGCAAGCGCTTCTATAAACGGGCGATCCCGGAGCGATGGCTGGTGCTCTTTACGCACGATCACCACACACCCATGGGACGTGTGGCGATCGACGAACGAGGGAAACCGGTGATTACGCCTGGACGGCGGTGACTTCCGCGGGATCGACTAACACGAAACGTCCGTGCTGGCCACGATCCTGGAAGCGCACGACGCCGCTGATCTTGGCGAAGAGGGTGTCGTCCTTGCCGCGGCCGACGTTCAGGCCGGGCTTGAGCGGTGTGCCGCGCTGGCGGACGATGATGCCGCCGCCGAGGATCGCCTGCCCGCCGAACACCTTGACGCCGAGTCGCTGCGCGTTCGAGTCGCGGCCGTTTTTGGAAGAGCCTAAACCTTTTTTATGTGCCATCTTGTCCTCGTATGGTCCGGCGGACTACGCCTTGAAGCTCTGCCCGTTGACCATAATCTCGTTGATCTTGACCTCGACGAAGTTCTGCCGGTGGCCCTGCATCTTTTTGTACTGCTTCTTGCGCTTCAATTTGAAGACGAGGATCTTGTCGCCGCGTCCGGTGCCGACGACGGATGCCAGTACCTTAGCTCCGCCCAGTTCCTGCTCGAACTTGCCCGCTTCGCCCGAGAATGCGAGCACGTCGGAGAACTCGACATTGCCGTCTTCGTGCGTGGTGGTCTCAATCTTCAACTTGTCGCCGGGAGCGACGCGATACTGTTTGCCGCCGGTGCGGATGACTGCATACATAACTCAGAACCTCAAGCGCGGCTCACGCGGCGCTTTTCAATAGGATGGTGCGTTGGGGGCGAGAGTGTCGCGCCGGTCCGCCCTGCAAAGCCGATCTCGGGTGCTGCAGACCGCTTTATGAGCTTCCCGACCCTGCTGCCGGAACGACGGCTGCAACGCCAAGCCTTCCAAGTGTATCGCGGCGGCTGGGCTGGGTCAATGGCAACTGCCGGACGTGCGACAATGATGGGAGCGACCATGCCCAGTCAGCACGTTCCGCCAACCCTCAACACGCCCAGCCCAGCCACCATTACCCCGGCGCTGCTCAAGCAGCACAGCATCACGCCGGAGGAGTATGCGCGGATCGAGAGCCTGATGGGGCGGACGCCTTCGCTGACAGAGCTGGGGATTTTCTCGGTCATGTGGTCGGAGCACTGCTCGTATAAGAGCTCGCGCGTGCACCTGAAGCGATTGCCGACGGAATCGCCGCTCGTGGTGCAGGGGCCAGGCGAGAACGCCGGCATCATCGACGTGGGAGACGGCTGGGCCTGCGCCTTCAAGATCGAGTCGCACAACCATCCCAGTTACATCGAGCCGTATCAAGGCGCGGCGACCGGCGTTGGCGGCATCCTGCGCGACATCTTTACCATGAATGCGCGGCCGCTGGCGGTAATGGACTCGCTGCGGTTCGGGCCTTTAGGTCCAGAGGGCAGTTCCCAGTTGTCAGTTGATAGACGGGGTGAGGACAGCGGTTCTCCTCTGGGAACTGACAACTCCCAACTCGCAACTCCCGACTATGCGCGCAATCGCCACACCATGCAAGGCGTAGTCGCGGGGGTAGCGGGATATGGAAACTGCTTCGGCGTGCCCAATCTTGGTGGCGAGACGCGCTTCGAGCCGTGCTACTCCGGCAATCCGCTGGTGAACGCCTTCGCGCTCGGCTTGGTACGGATCGACGAGATCTTCTACGCCAAGGCCACCGGCGTCGGCAATCCGGTGATCTATGTGGGCGCGAAGACGGGGCGCGACGGCATCCACGGGGCGACGATGGCCAGCGAGGAGTTTACCGAAGGCTCCGAGCAGAAGCGGCCCAACGTGCAGATGGGCGATCCGTTCCTCGAAAAGCTGCTGCTGGAGGCCTGCCTGGAGGCGATGGGGACGGGCGCGGTGCTGGGCATTCAGGACATGGGCGCGGCGGGGCTGACCTGCTCCACCTGCGAGATGGGCGCGCGGGGCGAGCTTGGCTTGACGATTGAATTGGATTTAGTACCGCAGCGCGAGACCGGCATGTCGAGCTACGAGATCATGCTGTCAGAGTCGCAGGAGCGGATGCTGCTCGTCGCCGACAAAGGGCGCGAGGGTGAAGTGCTGAGCGTCTTCGCCAAGTGGGGACTCGACGCGTCGATCGTCGGTACGGTGACGGCGGACGACATCATGCGCGTCACGCACCATGGCGAGTTGGTCTGCGAGATTCCCAACAAAGCGCTGACGGATGACGCGCCCGTCTACAACCGGCCTGTCGGCACATGGACGCCGCCGGTGCCGAAGGACCCGCCCGCGTGGGTGCTCGAAGAGCTGAAGAAGCCGCGCGACTACACCGCCGACCTCAAGAAGCTGCTGGCGTCGGCCAACATCTGCTCCAAGCGCTGGGTGTACGAGCAGTACGATTCGATGGTCCAGACCAACACCGTGCAGGGGCCGGGCGGCGAGGCGGGCGTCATGCGCATCAAGAGCACGGGAACGCCTGGGCACGAGCGCGGGCTGGCCATGGCGCTCGCCGGCAATGGCCGCTGGTGCTATCTTGACCCCAAGCTGGGCGCGATGCACGCCGTCGCTGAGGCCGCCCGCAAGGTCGCCTGCACCGGCGCAAAGCCCGTCGCCGCCACCAACTGCCTCAACTTCGGCAATCCGGAGAAGCCAGAGATCATGGCCCAGCTCTCGGCGGCCATCGATGGCATCGCGGAGGCCTGTACGGCGCTGGGTACACCGGTCACGGGCGGGAATGTCTCGCTCTATAACGAGACTCGGGGCGAGGGGATTTATCCGACTCCGGTGATTGGGATTGTGGGGATTATTGAGGATGTGACTAAGGCTGTGCCTAGTAATTTTCAGAACGCTGGCGATGTCATCATTTTGATTTCAGACACAGCCATGATGGTAACTAAGCGGATCGAGTTAGAGTTTGGATCGTCAGAGTTTGCCGCCCGCGTTCTTGGAATTACTTGGGGGCAGCCACCCCATCTCGATCTTGATGACGACGATGGTGCTGAATGGCTGCACAAGAGTCTTCTTCATCTTGCCGACGAGCGGCTCATCAAGTCGGCGTCAGACGTTTCTGACGGGGGCATAGCTGTGGCTTTGGCCCGAGCTTGCATGGCGAATCAACTTGGCGTCGAGGCTGACATAACTAAGGATAACTCGCCTTTCGCATCGGCTGATCTAGCTCCAGCGATCACGCTATTTAACGAGTTCACCTCTCAGGTCCTAGTCACGTGTGAGCCTGAGCACGCTGAACGGATCATGAAAGAGTTCGGTGTTCCCTTTGCAATCAGACTCGGCACTGTGACTTCTGAGTCCTTCAGGATACACACGAATGACACCTCGGTTGTTAGCTCAATTGCCGCGCTAATGACCGTTTACTTAAATGCTCTCGAATCTCAACTCAACACCGAGGTTATCGCATGATCGATCTTGCAAACTATAACCGCGCCATCCAGTGGCTGAAGCGAGGCATAGCGGAGCAGTCCAAAGCGCCCGAAAACAGAATGGTGCGTGACGGCCTCTTCCACAGCGTGGAAGTCACCTACAACGTGACCGAACGTACCCTGCGTCAGGCTCTAGTACAAGTTTCAGACGACGAGCTCATACCCGGCCTAAGCTCCCGCGAACTCATGCGCTTTGCCGCTGACGAGGGTCTCACCCTCTCTTCGCCTCAGACATGGCTGCAGTATGGTTTGGCAATTGAACGGTCGAATGAAACCTTCGGAGAGGCTTTCAACGATTCCGTCCTTCCGCTCCTGCCGCAATATATGCGCGAGTTGGAGGCCTTCGCGGCCCGCCTACAAGGAAGGCTGCCGCAGAATGCTTAGCCCGCAACAACCAGAGATCGAGGAGCAGGCTAATCCCTGTTCCCTGATCCCTGTTCCCTCCGTCGAACTTGAAGACGACAACACCCCTTTCGACAAGCTGCGCGAGGAGTGCGGTGTGATGGCCGTCTACAACCACTCGGACGCGGCGCGGATGACGTACTGGGGGCTCTATGCGCTGCAGCATCGCGGGCAGGAGTCGGCGGGGATCGCCTCGGCGGACGGGTACGGGGTCAACGACTACAAGGGTATGGGGCTGGTGTCGGAGATCTTTACTGACGAGGTGCTGGCCAAGCTGCCCGGGCACATGGCCATCGGGCACACGCGCTACTCGACGACCGGCGACTCGGCGCTGTTGAATGCGCAGCCGATCTCGGTCGAGTCGACGCGGGGACTGATCGCCATCGCGCACAATGGCAACCTCGTCAACCTGGGCACCAGCAAGACACGGCTGGAGCGCGACGGGGCGGTCTTCCAGACGACCTCGGACTCCGAGATCATCATCCAGCTGATTGCGCATTGCCAGAAGAACACGCTGGTAGACTGCATCGCGGACGCGCTACAGCAGGTGGAGGGCGCATTCTCCATCGTGATGATGACGCGCAACCGCATCTTCGCGGCGCGCGATCCGCACGGCTTCCGGCCGCTGTCGATGGGGCGGATCGAGGGCAAGCACGGCGCGCCGGACACCTTCGTCTTCGCCTCCGAGACGTGCGCGTTCGACCTGCTCCATGCCAAGTACGAGCGCGATGTGGAGCCGGGCGAGCTGGTGATGGTGTCCGAAGACGGCGTGACCAGCCGCCGCTTTACCCCGCAGACCGTGCCGAACGCTTCCTGCATCTTCGAGCACGTCTACTTCGCGCGGCCGGACTCGCGCATCTATGGCCGTTGGGTGCAGAAGAGCCGCGAGGAGATGGGGCGGCAGCTGGCGCGCGAGTCGCACATCGCTGCCGACCTGGTGGTGCCGGTGCCGGACTCGGGCGTAACGGCGGCCATCGGGTACGCGGCGGAGTCGGGTATCCCGTTCAACCTGGGGCTGATCCGCAACCACTATGTGGGGCGGACGTTCATCCAGCCGGAGCAGCGGGTGCGCGACTTCGGCGTGCGGATGAAGCTGAACCCGGTGCGGAGCCTGCTTGAAGGCAAGCGCGTCATCCTGATCGACGACTCGATCATCCGGGGCACCACGTCGCGGAAGATCGTGCGGATGGTGCGCGCGGCGGGCGCGACCGAGGTGCATCTGCGGATCTCGTGTCCGCCGACGGTCTCGCCCTGCTTCTACGGGGTGGATACGCCCAGCAAGAAGGACCTGATCGCGGCCAACAAGACCGTCGAGGAAATCCGCGAGTACATCGAGGCGGACTCGCTGGCGTACCTGTCGCTGCCGGGGCTGACCTATGCCTGTACGACGGGCGAGCCGGCAGATGGGCTGTCGCCAGCGTCGTTCTGCACGGCCTGCTATACGGGGCACTATCCGACGCAGTGGGTGGACGTGGAGGACATTCTGCCGGCTCAGGTGCTGGCGGTATCGTGACAGTTCTTTGTAAAAAGAGCATGTGATCTAACAAAATAAAGGACTTAGATCCTGATGTCGGTTTTATGGTTTGCGCTGGCTGAAGGCGGGCGGTAGCATCGGGTTGCGAGGAGATCATCGATGGCGGCAAGTACAGGGGAAGCGAATATGGGAGCGCGGCGGACGGAAGACATCGCGCTCGATCTGTTGAAGTTTGTGGCGGCGACGGCGAATGTCGGGGGCAAGGCGGCGGGGGCGACGACGGGGTTTGGAATACCGTCGGCGGCTAAGTCGGATGACCAAGTGGCTCATCTGTTGGAGCTGTATGCGCGCTGCCGGGAGGCGGTCGAGGCTCCGTTCGGCTAGTGGCTAGTCCGCTGCGGGTTGCGGTTGTCGGTGCAGGGGCGTTTGGACGGAACCATCTGCGGGTCTACCGCGAGCTGGAGCTTGCCGGTGAACCGGTCGAGCTGGTGGCCGTCGTCGACCCGAACGCCACGGCGACTGCGGAGGCGGCCATCAAGTATGGCGTGCCGGGGTTTATCTCGATCGAGACGATGCTGGCGGCGGGGACCAAACCCGACGCAGCCTCAGTCTGTGTGCCGACGGTGCATCATGCGACGGTGGCGTCGGCGCTGCTGAACGCGGGTGTCGATCTCCTGGTAGAGAAGCCGCTGGCCGGGTCGCTGCTGGACGCCAATGTGATTGTCGAGCTGGCGCGGCGGCGCGGGCGCATTGTGCAGGTCGGGCACCTGGAGCGGTTCAACGCGGCGGTGGTGGCGGCGCGGGCGCACCTGAACCGGCCAATGTTCTTCGAGGCGCACCGGTTGAGCGTGTTTACGCCGCGATCGCTCGACGTGGACGTGGTGCTCGACCTGATGATCCACGATCTGGACATTGTGTTGAGCTTCGTCGAGTCGCCGGTGCGCGAGGTGCGGGCGGTGGGGCTGCCGGTGTTGTCGAAAAAGGTGGACATCGCCAACGTGCGGGTAGAGTTTGAGAACGGGTGCGTGGCCAACTTTACCGCCAGCCGGGTGAGCACGGAGCGGGTGCGGAAGCTGCGCTTCTTCCAGCCGCACCAGTATCTTTCGCTCGACTTCGCGCGCAAGGACCTGCTGCTGATCGACGTGACGGCGGCGGCGGGGATGACGGTCGAGCAGCTCGTCGCGCTGGAGGCGGCGGCGAAGGCGAATCCCTCGGGGCATCCGACTGCGGGGCTGTCGCTCAGCAAGCTGCCGGTCGTGGAGGGGGAGCCGCTCCGGCTGGAGATCGAGTCATTCCTGAAGGCGGTGCGGGAGCGGACGCGGCCGGTGGTCTCGGTGGAGGATGGGCGGGCGGCGCTGGCCTTGGCTATTGAGATCAATGAGGCGATTGCGGCTCATGCGGCGCGGACGGGATTGTAAGAACCTTTCCCGCGATCCTCATCCAGCCTCAGGCGGCGGTTTTTTCTTGTTGGGCTTGGAGTTGTTCGACGCGCCAGGCTACCTCCGGGTCGTATTCGCGGTCTTCTTCGTCTTGTTCGCGGACGAGGGTGTCGAGGGGGAAGAGGCTGTCGTGGAGCTGGGCGCGGGCCTGGGCGCGGTCGTGGATGCCTTGGGCGAGGGTGTTCATGGCGTTGGCCCAGGCCTGTTCGGAGGCGGCGACGTTGGCTTTGGACTCGAGGAATTCAGGTTCGGGGGCTAGGGTGAAGCGGGCGATGGGGTCGGGGAGGGGGGTTGAGTTTTCAGTTGGGAGTTCGCAGTTTTTAGATGGAAGTTCCTGGATCTTGGCGGAAGTTTGTTGCGAAGTCTCAAAGTCTTCATTCTGTTCAGGTTGCGTCTGGGAAGTCTGGGGTTGGGTCTCCACTTCTGCGGCCGGTTGTGCGGGGGCGATGGTGCCGAGGGTGGGGTGGTTGGTGTAGTCGGTGACGGGGGCGCGGTCGAGGTGGAGGGCGTGGGAGCGGGCTTCCGATCGTTCGATGCGGGCGAGGTTCTGGCTGGCAGAGGAGAGTTGGCGGTGGAGGAGGGCGGCGAGCGGGAGGGCGATGAGCTCGGCGGCGGTGAGGCGGAGGAGCTCGGCGAGGCCGCGCTGGACGGCGTGGAGGTCGAGGGGTTCTGGGAGGGCGGCCGAGGTGCGGCCGTGGAGGACCTGGGTTTTAAGCGGGCGGCGGGTGCTGTGGTGGTAGAAGCAGAGCTCTTCGCCGCGGAGGGCGGGGGAGCCGCACTGGTGGCCGCCGGTGAAGAGATGGCGGCAGGCGCGGAAGGTCCGGGCGAGGGGCATGGGTGGTCTCCTTGAGAGTTGATAGTTTTTAGTTGCTAGTTGGGTTAGAAGCGAAAGGCCCGGCGGGTGGCCGGGCCTTTGTTTTGTGTCTATCACTCAATTATAGCTGAGTGGGCATAACTCATGCGCAAAGTTCGTGAAGTGTATGTGGTTTGGAATGAGGGAGATGCGAAGTATTTTTGGGGGAGGGGCTTGACAAGAATCAAGGCGAGAAGCGGATTGCCTTTGGGAATGACAAACAAGAGGGCGGGAGTGACTGGCTGCTGTGGGGCACCCACCTTAGCGACGATGAGACCGTCGCGAAGATGGGGCACCCGGCTGAAGAACACGCCTGATCGCCCATGCAACGAGTTCGGGTTCATCGCGCTGAACGTAGTGACCGCTTCGGGCCGTGGTAACAAGAGTTCCGTCGCGAACGGACCGGGCGAAGCGACCCAACGACAGGAGCCGGTAGTCCAGCATCAGTTTCTGGTATTGTGCCTGATTGTACGGTACGGGAAGCTCTGGATCATTGGTGAACGGGTAGCGGGTCGTGGCGATGATGGCGAGGGAGACCGCCGGCATGGGCAGAGCTTTCAGGTCGCTGAAGTCAGATTTACGTTCCTCGCTGGACATCGCGATCTCGGCTTCAACGGCAGGGTCGAAGTGCCCCGCCTGCTGTGTATAGAAGGCGTCCACAGCGGCGCGGATGGCATCACCGTCTTCTCCATGACCTAGCGGTTCGTAGATGTAGCGCCTTCTGCCGAGAGCATCTTCGCCGAAGTCGGTGGGATCTACCAGCACCATACCAGAGATATCGTTCGGGAATAAGCCGGCGAAAGCCCGCACCAGCGGACCTCCCCAAGAGTGGCCAACAAGCACATAAGGCGGCGGAGCTACATGAGCAAGCGCGATGTGCAGCACGGTCGCAATGTGTTCCGGCGAAGGCGGCATGCCATCCGGCTCAGAGCCATTCATCCCTGGTCGTTCATACGTGATGGCCGAGACGCCCTTGGGCAGTCGCCGAATCACCGGCATCCAGTTGGCTTCACCGCCGCCCAATCCGCTTTCAAATACTACCGTTCCCTTAGATTGAGCCTGATGTCCTGCTTTTGCTGGGTACAACGTCATGTGCAAGCGGTGTCCCGCATTGCTTGCGTGGATCTGCCTTTGAACAATCTGACAGCTTAAGCAAACGGCCAATGATGCCGACGCAACCACCACGAGACAAGCGCCCCATCTCTTTAGCATCCGCGAAATGGTAGCACGTACGCTCGGGCTGGTTATTGAACTGCCGGTGTAGCTAGAAGTGAAGGCTGCGCATGTAGTCGGCGTCGATTTTGAGGGCTTCGAAGGGGGGTATGGCGAAGTGCTCCTGCTCGACGAAGAAGTGTTTGATTTGGCCCCGGTCGGCGGCGGCGAGAAGGGTGTGGAAGTCGACGGTGCCGCGGCCGAGTTCGGCGGCTTCGGGAGCCTCGGCGGTGGAGGTGATGGGGCCAGGAGCGGCCTTGAAGTCCTTGATATGGAGCATGGAGACGCGCGTGGGGAAGCGCTTGAGGTAGCCGATGGCGTCGCCGCCGCCGACGGTGACCCAGCCGCAGTCCATCTCGAAGGTGACGAGGGCGGGGTCGGTGAGCTTGAGGAGTTCGTCGTAGGGGGTGACGCCGTCGAGGGCGTGGAACTCGGCCACATGGTTGTGGTAGCCGAAGCGCATGCCGGCGGCCTTGACGATCTTGCCGATACGGTTGAACTGCTCGGCGTTCCAGCGCCAGTCGTCCATGGTGGGGGCGTGGGACTTGGCGGCGGCGCTTGCGGGGTCTTTGAAGCCGGGCGAGGCGCAGATGATGTACTCGACGCCGAGTTGGCGGCAGAAGGCGATGGTCTCGTCGAGTTTGGGGGCGAGCGCGGCGTAGGAGTAGTGGGAGCTGACGCAGCGGAGGCCGGCGGTGGACATGGCCTGCTTGACCTCGGCGGCGGTGTGATTGTAGAAGCCGGCGGCCTCGACCTCGCGGTAGCCGAGCGCGGCGATCTGGTTGAGGGTGCCCTGGTAGTCCTTGGGGAGGAGGTCGCGGACGGAGTAGAGCTGAAGGCCGAGGGGCAGTGGAGCGGAGGCGGCGAGGGCCTTGGGGAGGGCGGTAGCGGCGAGTAGGGCGGCGGGTGCGGTCTGGAGGAACTGGCGGCGGGTCGGGTTCATGGGGCCTCGCGAAGCAATACGTTGCGCGGCAACCAAGGTACTACAGATAGGCCATCGTGCGCGAGGGGATCACAGGAGCTCGGCTTAGGCCGGTTCGGGCTTGGAGTCGAAGAGACTGCGGAACGAGCGGCGATAGACGTAGATAAGGAAGACTTCGACGAAGGTGCAGACCAGGCCGGGCGCGATGCCGTTGCCCCGCAACAGCGTGGTGTGGAAGAGCAGGATGTTGACCAGGATCGGAGCGAGGAGCGTCAGGCCAAGGGGAACGTAGCGTCCGGCGAGCAGCATCAGGCTGGCGATGACTTCAAGAAGGGAGACGAAGGTCATCCACCCAGAGTGAGCGAGGACGGTGGACAGAGTAGCGGCATCGCCTGGAGGCATGGGCGGCTGTGGAATGAAGTGCAGGAAGCCGTTCAGGCCGAAGACCAGAAAGACAAGGCCAAGCAGAAGGCGGAGGACCAAGGTGGCGATGCGCATGATGAGGATAAGAGTACGCCGGCGAGCGTTGGCTGCCAATGGTTTGTGCGGCAATACCGTTCCGCGACAACGGCTATGATGCTGGGATGGAGATGCGTTTGGGAACAGGAGTGGCGCTGTCGCTGGCGGGACGCGTGGCGCTGATTACGGGTGGGTCGCGGGGGATTGGCGCGGCGACGGTGCGGATGTTTTGCGCGGCGGGGGCCCGGGTTGTGTTTAGCTATCGCGCGGCGGAGGAGCAGGCGGCGGCGCTGGTTGAGGAGTGTGGTGGTGCAGAGGTGTGCCGAGCCGTGAAGCAGGAGCTGGGTACAGTGGAGGATGGGCAAGCGTTGATCGCGGCGGCGGTGGCGTCGTTTGGGCGGCTGGATTGCCTGTTGGTGAATCATGGGGTGTGGCCGTCGCACGATCAGCCGATCGGCGAGATGACGGGGGCGCAGTGGCGCTCGACGATGGGGATCAATTTGGATAGCGTCTTTGGGCTGGTGCAGGCGGGCGTGGCGCAGATGAAGGCGCAGGAGGCACCGGAGGCGGGTGCGAGGGGCCATATCGTGCTGGTAGCGTCGACGGCGGCGCAGCGGGGCGAGGCGTTCCATGCGGATTATGCGGCGAGCAAGGGGGCGCTAGTGAGCCTGACGAAGAGCTTGTCGAGCGAGCTGGCGGCGGAGGGGATACTGTGTAACTGCGTGGCTCCAGGATGGGTGCGGACGGAGATGTCGGCGGCTGCCCTGGACGATCCGCAGACGTCCAAGAAGGTGATGGCGGCGATTCCGCTGCGCCGCGCCGGGGCAGTGGAGGAGATTGCCGGACCGATTTTGTTTCTGTGTACGCCGCTGGCGGGGTTCGTTTCGGGCGAGGTGTTCAACGTGAACGGTGGCGCGGTGTTGGTGGGATGAGGGGCCTGTCTTGGTGAAGGGTTTGCTGCTGAGTTGTGTATTGACCATGTCAACGGCGGTCTGGGCGCAGGCGACGGATATTCCGAGCGCCGCACCGGTGCAGACGGCGGGCACAACGCCGGAGGAGCGTGGGCGCATCTTGCTCGATCAGATGGTGACCGCGCTGGGCGGACCGTTGTGGCTGAACCGGACGACGATGTACCGCGAGGGACATACGGCGAGCTTCTTTCGTGGCGCGCCGACGGGCAGCGTGGTGGACTTCTGGAGCTTTCGGCAGTTTCCGATCGGCGGCCGGGCGGATGTGGAGCGGATCGAGTACACGAAGAAGCGCGAAGTGGTGCACATCTGGACGCGCGAGACCGGCTACGAGGTGACGTACAAGGGAAAGACGACGCTGCCCAAGCTCCAGGTGGACGAAGGGCTGCGGCGAGAGAGCCATACCATCGAAGAGGTGATCCGCACCTGGCTGAAGCAGCCCGGGGTGATTGTGCTGGCCGAGGGGACGTCGATGGTCGAGCGGCGGATGGCCGACAAGGTGACGGTGCTCGGCGCGAACAACGATGCGGTGACGATCGAACTGGATGTCACGACGCACCTGCCATTGCGGCGGACGTTTGAGTGGCGCAATGAGACGTTCAAGGACCACGACGAGGATGTCGAGGAGTACGAGGACTATCACACGGTCCAGGGATTGCCTACCCCTCTTTCGATCACGCTTTACCACAACGGGGATATGGTCGCGCAACTCTTTATCAAGAAGGTGGAATACGGCAAGCCGATGGGGCCGGAGTTCTTCAATCCCGACTTGCCAGTGAAGAAGGTCCACAACGTTATGTAAGAGCGCGGCGTTTATACTCGGGTCTGCGATGAGTGAGACGGATGCAAGCGCGCCTATGGCCCGAACGATGGACATCAACGAGATCATGGCGGTGCTGCCGCATCGCTACCCTTTCCTGCTGATCGATCGGATTGTAGAGGCGGAGCCACGGACGCGAATCGTCGCGTTGAAGAATGTGACGATCAACGAGCCTTTTTTTCAGGGGCACTTTCCCGGATTTCCGATCATGCCGGGCGTGCTGATGGTTGAGGCGATCGCTCAGGCCGGTGGAGCGCTGCTGCTGACCGAGTATACCGACCGGGACGACAAGTTGATGGTGTTCACGTCGATCGACGGAGCGAAGTTCCGGCGGCCCGTGGTGCCGGGCGACCAGCTCCGGATCGAGGTCACGGTATTGAACTGGCGGTCTTCCGCGGTGAAGATGCGGGGCGTGGCGACGGTCGACGGCAAGATCGCGTGCGAGGCGACGGTGATGTGCGCGCTGACCTCGCGTGCGGTGAAGAAGGCTGTGCCTGTGGCCGAGGCACCGGCGGAGTGAGCGTCCATCCCACCGCGATTGTGGCCCCGGAAGCGGTGGTGCCGACGAGCTGCATGGTGGGGCCTTACTGCACAGTGGGCGCAAACGTGGTGCTTGGCGAAAGGTGCGAGTTGGTGTCGCATGTCGTGCTCGATGGGCATACGACTCTAGGCTGCGGGAACAAGGTGTTCTCGTTCGCGTGCCTGGGGATCGCGCCGCAGGACCTGAAGTATGCGGGCGAGCCGACGCGGCTGGAGATCGGGGACGGCAACACGTTTCGGGAGTATGTGACGATCTCGCGGGGGACGGCGGGCGGTGGCGGGGTGACGCGGGTCGGGGATGACTGTCTGATTATGGCGTATACGCACATTGGGCACGACTCGCACATCGGGAATGGGTGCATTCTGGCGAATTCGGCGACGCTGGCGGGGCATGTGACGGTCGAGGATTATGCCGTCGTGGGGGCGCTGTGTCCGGTTCATCAGTTCTGCCGGATAGGGCGGTATGCGTATATCGGCGGCGGCACGACGATCACGCAGGACGTGCTGCCGTATTCGCTGACGTCGATCGAACGGAACAACCATGCGTATGGGCTAAACAAGGTTGGCCTTGAGCGACGTGGGTTTACGCCGGAGGAGATCAAGCGGCTGCGCTCGGCGTATCGCTTGCTGCTGGGCTCGAAGAGGAACACGACGCAGGCTCTGGCGGCGATCCGGGAGGAGCTAGTGGAGGGCGCGTCGATCGGGGATCACGTGGCGTATCTGGCGGAGTTTGTGGCGAACAGCCAGCGCGGAATTATCAAGTAGACCAATGCCTACCGTGCTTCGGGTCGGAGCTTACCGCGTGTTCTTCTATGCGGACGAAGGTGAGGAGCCGCCGCACGTACACATCGAAGCGGCGGAACGACGAGCGAAATTTTGGCTGACGCCAATCGAACAGACGTGGAATGATGGGTTCAGGTCCGGTGAGCTTCGGGCAATCGAAGGTATCCTCGCCGCTCACTTAAACTTGCTTCTGGAGGCTTGGCATGACTTCTTCGCTGATCAGCGATGACCTTATCCCTATGACGGTTCATGTGGATGAGCGGCTGCTTACCGTGAGCTTCAATGGGGGCTTGCAACTATCGACTCCTGTTGAGCGCTTTCCGCGTCTTCTTGCGGGTACGCCGAGTCAGAGAAGCAATTGGCGGCTTATCGGACGCGGCGATGGAATCCATTGGCCGGAGCTGGACGAAGATATTTCTGTGCGGACTTTGCTAAAGGTTCCAAGACGGCAGCCATCCCGTTTCGAAGAAGTGCCAGCGCTTATCGGAGATTTGCTCAAGGCCACGCAACGCCTCAATGAGCTTTTTGAAGGGAGGCCGTTTACACCCGACGGACATCTTGTGGGTAGTATCGGTGAGGTAGTGGCCGAATACATCTACGACCTGAAGCTACAGCCCGTAAGTACGCCACAGATCGATGCTTACACTCAAGATCATCGTTCCGTGCAAATCAAGCTCACAGGGGCGAACGGTAGATCGTTCGGCATGCGGTGGTCCAGCCGGCGCAAGGCGGAACATGCCGACATCCTCATTGGACTTAAGCTGAACGAAACCGGATTTACCGAGATTTACAACGGGCTGTTTCCCGTCGATCTATTGGAAGGCCGTCCAGACACCTCCAATGGGCAACTGTCGATTCCCGTCAGCAAGATGTCAGCTCGCAACCCGAAGTTGTTGAAGACGGTGAACAGCTTCGAGAGCATCAATCGCTGGTTTCCGCCAAAGCTGTCCGATGTCGCCTAAGCTGGGCCTGATCGCGGGTAATGGGCGGTTTCCGTTTCTGCTGCTGGAGGCTGCGCGGGCGCATGGATTGAACGTGGTCGTCGCGGCCATCAAGGAAGAGACTGATCCGGAGATGGACGCGCGGGCGGCGGCAGACCCTGAGGTGCGGGTGCACTGGATGTCGCTGGGGGAGCTGTCGCGGCTGATCGAGACCTTCCATGCCGAGGGGGTTACGCGGGCGGTGATGGCGGGACAGGTGCGGCACAAGCAGATATTTTCGAGCATCCGGCCGGACTGGCGGCTGGCGAAGCTGCTGCTGAGTCTGCGGACGCGGTCGACGGATATGCTGCTAGGCGCGGTGGCGAAGGTTCTGGGCGATGAGGGGATCGAGCTGGTATCGTCGACGGCGTATCTGGAGCCGCTGCTGGCGGTGGCGGGCGTGTTGACGCGGCGTGCGCCGACGGAGGACGAGCGGCGGGATATTGCGTATGGGCGGACCGTGGCGCGAGGGATTGCGGGTTTCGACCTGGGGCAGACGGTGGTGATCGCGGCGGGAGCGTGTGTAGCGGTAGAAGCGATGGAAGGGACGGACGCAACGATCCTGCGCGCGGGTGCGCTGATGCGGATGGCGAGCGAGGAAGAGGGGGTGCTGTCGCGTGCTTTGACCGTAGTGAAGGTGGCGAAGCCGAATCAAGATATGCGCTTCGATGTGCCCGTGGCGGGCGTGGCGACGATTGAAGCAATGCGCACGGCGGGCGCGACGTGCCTGTGTGTGGAGGCGGGGCGGACGCTGCTCTTCGATCGCGAAGGAATCGTAGCGGCGGCTGAAGTGGCGGGGATTTCGGTGGTAGCGGAGTAGCGCGTACGTAGCCACGATGCGATGCGATCAACAAGAACGGCACCAGAGCGAATAGTATGGGCTACGAGAGGGCTTCAGCTTCGGCTCAACTCCAAGGGAGATTCTGCATGACTCGAACGGTACGGATGATGGCTTTGATGGCTGCGGCCAGCGCGATTACGATGGGTGCGTGGGCGGCCGATATGGTGCAGCCGGGGACGGCGGCACCGGGTTTCACGCTACCTTCGCAAGACAACACGCCGGTGAGTCTGGCCGACTATAAGGGTAAGTTTGTTGTGCTGTACTTTTATCCGAAGGACAAGACGAAGGGATGCACGATCGAGGCGCATAACTTCCAGCGCGATCTTGCAAAGTATAAGGCGGTCAACGCGGTCGTTCTGGGTGTGAGTCTGGATACGGCAGATAGCCATAAAAGCTTCTGCACGCAAGAGAGCCTGACCTTCAAGCTACTGGCCGACCCGGCGCATAAAGTGGTCGACGCCTATGGAGTGCATATCTCGGCGGGGGAGTACGCGGATCGCGACACGTTCCTGATCGATCCTTCAGGCAAGATTATCAAGGAGTGGACGAAGGTCGACCCCAACACGCACAGCGAAGAGGTATTGGCGGCGATTGCGGCGGCACCGAAGAGCTAAGTTGAGTGCCCCGCGTCTCGATTCGAGGTCGCGGGGCGCTCGAAGTCTACTTCTTCTTGGATGTGGCTTTTTTCGCTTTTGCCTTGGCAGCGGGCTTAGCCGCTGTCTTCTTGGCTGCTGTCTTGGGCACGGTCTTGGGAGCGACGGCGGTTTTCTTCGAGGCGGACTTCTTGGCGGCGGGCTTCGCAGCTGCTTTCTTTGCCGGTGCTGCTTTAGCCGCGACCTTTTTCAGGGCAGGCTTTGCTGCGACCGGTTTTGCGGCCGTCTTCTTGGCCGCCGCCTTCTTGGCGGGAGCTTTGGTGGCGGGAGCTTTCTTTACAGGGCTGGACTTCTTCGCTGCCGCTTTCGTTGTTGCCAAGGTAGTACCTCTCGATTTGGATTTTGTGCTGCTTCCAGCGGTCTTGCTGCTGGAGGCATTCTTGGAAGCAGTCTTTCCGCCACGACTAGCCGGGGACTTCTTTTGTGCGGCGGTCGCCTGGATGGATTTGGCGGTCCCCTTCTTTGCCGCACTTTTAGTCGCCACGCTCTTCTTCGCGGGTACTTTCTTGGCGGGAATCTTTTTGGCCGCAGCTTTCTTGGCGGGGGCCTTCTTAGCGGGCACTTTTTTTGCCGGTGTCTTCTTTGCCGGTTTGGCCGAGGAAACGCTTTCGTCTATGTCTTCGAGGAGAGTCGATTCTTCCGCGTCAAGGTCGATCTCGTCGCCATCCTCATCATCGTCCGCGCTTGTCTTGTCCATGCGGGTGGGCTTCTGCGAGAGCCGGGTCGCGGGCGTGTAGATGTCGCCCGGCGATGGTGGCGCAGCCTTCAGTTTGGCCTCCTCGCTATGCGGATGCCTCACGTCGTCTCGATCGATGTCGGAATCTAGATCGCCTTCGAGCGCCATCTCGTCATCGTCTTCCTCCAGATCGTCGACCTCTTCGTCGTCGAGGTCTGCCTCGGAGCCGGAAGGCAGTGTGACTTCTTCTTCCTCTTCGTCGTCATCGTGCCCGGCGGTCTTCATCGCTAGGTTGTCGTCATTCGCTTCCGCCGCGTAGAGGCTATGTCCGTTCCGTTCATCCGCACCGTCAAACATCGTCATCGTTATCCCCTGAGCATGTCCGTTCCGCATATCTTGCGGCAGATATTAAGTCTGATGCAAATGAAGATGCGCAGTACGACGCGCACGGATTCTAGCAATAGAGTGCATCTCTTAGCCAGGGATGGCAAGGATTGTTTTCGCAGGTGAAGCTTATCGCGCAGCTTTGCGTTTCTTTGTTGGGACAGCGCGTGTGCGTGAGCTTGCCGCGTGCGAGGGCTTCGCGTGCGCGGATGAAGCGGATTGTTTGCGGCTGCCCCGCGCAGAAGCCCCGCCGCGACTGCTCGCCCGGCTCTTTGCGCTTCGCGATGCGCTGCGCGAAGACCCACGCGCGAGGACATAGCGTCCGCCGGAGTTGCGCTTCAATCCCTTGCCGCGGAAGGCTGCGCGCCGGCTCTGCATGGTGGGGCCGAGACGTACAGGCTCGCTGACGCGCAGAGTCTGGCCCGCACGAAAAGCTTTGCCGGAGAGGTGATTCCACGCGCGTAGATCGGCGGCGGAGACATTGAAGCGGTCGGCGACCGTGACGAGCGTGTCGCCGCGACGCACTTTGTAGACGGCCGGACGGATGACGGCATATGTAACTGTAATCGGTACAACCAGCTCGTCGCCGTCTTCGAGTGACTCGCCCGTCTTGAGGCCGTTGGTCTCAGCGATGTCGTTCGGGTGCGCATGGAGCGAGGAGGCAATGGTGTCGAGCGACTCGCCCGCGCGGACGACGTGGAAGCGCCAGCTCGTGCGTTTCTCTTCGGGAATCGTCTTAAGGCGATCGGTATAGACATCGCGCGTGCCGACAGGAATATGCAGGTCGAAAGCAATGTCAGACGGCGTAGACATCCGCAGCAGGCTTGGGTTGAGTGCGACAATCTCGGGCAGCGTGGCGTCGGTCAGGTCGGCGACCAGGCGGAGATCGATGGCATAGTCGGTCCGTACCGTGTCGGAAAGGACGGCCGCCTCGGGAACGACCTTATCCAGGCCGTATTTGGCGGGGTTTTTTGCCATGATGACGGCGGCGAGGATTTTGGGGACATATTCCCTGGTCTCTTTGGGGAGGACGTTGCGGCGGTAGAGCTCCCAGAAATCTGCATAGCCCGTGCGCATGACGACCTTCTGAATGTTGCCCGGACCCCAGTCGTACCCAGCCATGGCGAGGAACCAGTCGCCTAGCTGGTTGTAAAGGGTCTTCATGTACTTGGCGTAGGCGACGGACGACTTTTCCGGATCGAAGCGCTCATCGACAAAGCCGTTGCGCGCGAGGCCGTAGGCTCCTGTCGGCATGAACTGCCACATGCCGCCCGCGCCTGATTTGGCGTTCAGCGCTTGCGGTTGAAAGCCGGATTCGGCGACGGCGAGATAGAAGAGATCCTGCGGCAG
This sequence comes from Acidobacteriaceae bacterium, assembly GCA_965277085.1. Taxonomy (GTDB): domain Bacteria; phylum Acidobacteriota; class Terriglobia; order Terriglobales; family Acidobacteriaceae; genus Edaphobacter. The sequence continues at coordinate 1,533,902 of OZ255708.1, read as the reverse complement.
TCCTTGATCGGCGAGCGCCTTCTGGATGATGGCCTTGTACTTGCCAGCGCGCGCGAGGCTATGGACCATGTGCGCACGGAACGCGCTGGAGTTCGAAAAGACACCGATGTAGCCGGCGACTTCGTCGTTGATGACGAGGGGCAGGTCGGACTTGATCTGGAGTTCGGAGCGGAGGCGAGCGGTGAGCTCCGGGTTGGGCGCGAAGGTGAGGTCGCCGACGGTATCGAGCGGGGCCTCTTCGATCTTGGGCGAGAAGCCGTTGCCCTGCTTCAATGCGACCATTTCGAGCGAGTTCACGGCGTCGAGGAGATGCTCGAACTCCTCAGAAAGCGCTGGATCGGCCTTCAGGTCGAGGCCACTCGACAGCATCGTGTCGACGGCTGTGTCGAAGTCTATACGCGCGGCATCGAGACGGTTGGCCTGGTAGTTGGCGACGCCGGAGCGATAGCTTGCTTCGGCGCGTGCGATCAGGCCTTGCGCCTTGGCGGAGGTTTGGCGAGTGTCGGGAGCTTGCGCAAAAGTTGAGGAGGTCGGCGCGGAAGTTGAGGCTGGCGTCGCAGTCAGCGCAGGGGCTGTTGCTTGGACGGAGGCTTTGCCGGGAGCGGCGGCTTGGTCGCTGGGACATCCCACCAGGAACATTAGGAGCGGTGCGGCGGCCATACTCAGCGCCATGCGCCGCATCCAGTTCGTTCGAGTCATTCGCGCCCTTCGTACCTCGTCTATTGTAAGACGGTGCAGGGGCTTACGCGTCTGCGCTGAGATCAGCGCGGCTTAGCGCCAGCTTCGGACGCCGGCGATATGGCGGCATGGTCATAGCTGATGACGCGAATCAGTGTCCAGACACCCGCCTGGTTACGCCAGAGCATGACGAACTTCGCGTCGCCGACCGCCTCGTTATTCCGTTCGCCGGGATGATGAAAGCGATGGGTGCCGATCTCGACCGCACCGTACCCGGCTAGAAGATAGACCTCCAGGGTTTCGGGAATTAGCTCCCGTGTGACCTTGCCGCAGATGTTCTTCTGAATGCTGTCCAGGAAGACGGCTCGTCCGACCGCAAGACCTGTTTTGTCGTGATAGAACTCCAGATCGTCCGAGACGATGGCGGCGAGCGCTTTCAAGTCACACGAATTGTATGCGTCGAAGAGAGTCTTGTCCCGCGCGGCAATGGTCTGGAAAAGCGGATCGCTCGAAGTCGACGAGGCGTTTCCCTGCGCGGTGGCGCGGGCGTAGGGCAGCAGCATGGCGAGACTAACGGTGAGGGCGAGACAAGTACGGTTCATTGATTTCCCCGGCACCCGCGGATGGGTGCGCCTTCTGCTATACGGCAACGCGCCGGGATTGTTCCAGCGGGCACAAACCACCCGCCGCCTCGGCGGTGGCCGGGTGTTAAGATGGAAGTCTGAGGCCTTGCGCAACTCTCCCATGGACCCAAGCCACATCCGCAACTTCGCAATCATCGCGCATATCGATCATGGAAAGTCGACGCTGTCGGACCGGCTGCTGGAGCTGACGGGCTCGCTGACCTCGCGGGAGATGCAGGCGCAGGTGCTGGACGCGATGGACCTTGAACGTGAGCGCGGCATCACCATCAAGGCGCATACCGTGCGGATGGCGTACCAGGCGCAGGACGGCGAAATGTATCAGCTCAACCTGATCGACACGCCGGGGCACGTGGATTTTTCGTATGAAGTCTCGCGGTCGCTGGCGAGCTGCGAGGGTGCGTTGCTGGTGGTCGACGCGTCGCAAGGCGTCGAAGCGCAGACGCTGGCCAACGCGTATTTGGCGATCTCGAACGGGCTGGAAATCATTCCGATCATCAACAAGATCGACCTGCCGAGCGCGGACATCGAGCGCACCAAGGAGATGATCGAGAAGTCGGTAGGGTTGCCGGCGGACGATGCCATCGCAGTTTCAGCGAAGACGGGCTTGAACGTTGAGAGCATTCTCGAAGCTGTGGTGACGTTGCTGCCACCGCCCAAGGGCGATCCCGAGGCCCCGTTGCAGGCGCTGATCTTCGACAGCTGGTTTGACGCGTATCGCGGCGTGATTGTGCTGGCGCGCATCATCAACGGACGGCTCCGCAAGGGAATGAAGATCAAGGTGATGTCGAACGGCAAGCTGTTCGATGTCGAGAGTATGGGCGTGATGACACCGAAGCCGGTAGAACTGGCCGAGTTGAGCGCGGGCGAGGTAGGCTTCTTCGTCGCGACCATCAAGAACGTGGCCGACACCAAAGTGGGCGACACGCTGACCGAGGCGGCGCGGCCTTGCGCAGAGGCATTGCCGGGGTTTGAAGACATCAAGAGCATGGTCTTTGCCGGGCTGTATACCGTCGATACCCACGAGCACGCCATGCTGCGGGACGCGCTCGAAAAGCTGCGGCTGAACGACGCGAGCTTCTCGTTCGAGCCGGAGTCGTCCGTCGCGCTGGGGTTTGGTTTTCGCTGCGGCTTCCTGGGGCTGCTGCACCTGGAGATCATTCAGGAGCGGCTGGAGCGCGAGTTCAACCTCGACCTCATCACGACCGCACCCGGAGTGCGCTACAAGATCACCATGACCGACGGCAGTGTGCTTGAGGTGGACAATCCTTCGCGCTGGCCCGATCCAACCGAGGTCGAGACGGTGGAGGAGCCGGTGATCGCCGCCAAGATCCTCACCAACGAGGAGTACGTCGGCAATATCCTGAAGCTAGTGGAAGACAAGCGTGGGCGGCAGAAGAATATCGAGTACGTCTCCGAGACGCGCGTGATGCTGACCTACGAGCTGCCGCTCAACGAGATCGTGCTCGACTTCTACGACAAGCTGAAGTCGGTCTCGCGGGGGTACGCCTCGCTCGACTACAACCTGGCGGGCACGTGGGTGTCGCCGATGGTCAAGATGGACATCCTCATCGGCGGCGAACCCGTGGACGCGCTGTCGATCATCGTCCATCGGGATTTCGCCTACGACCGAGGCAAGGCGTTGGTGTCGAAGATGCGCGAGCTGATCCCGCGGCAGATGTTTGAGGTGGCTATTCAGGCGGCTATCGGCGCGAAGGTGATCGCGCGGGAGACGGTAACGGCCATTCGCAAGAACGTGATCGCGAAGTGCTATGGCGGCGATATTAGCCGTAAGCGCAAGCTGCTCGACAAGCAGAAGGAGGGCAAGAAGCGGATGAAGCGCATCGGCAAAGTGGACATCCCGCAAGAGGCTTTTCTAGCTGTGCTCAAGGTAGGCGAGGAGTAGCCGGCGTGCATCGGCCATGTCCTACAGTAATCGCCTCGTAACCTTTACCTGTGGAAACCGCATCGACGCGTCTTCTCTCAGCCCTCCTACCCAGGAGATGAGGTTCAGCAGAAAGGCGCATGAGCAAGTCACTTATTTGCAGTGACTTACGTTATGAACTCGATTTGGTCTGCGGTGTTTGAAGTGCAGCGAGCATCCTCTATAAGCATTCCCATTATTGAAAATGCACAGAATTATCCACAGGTACGCGCACCGGAATGACACTCCAAATGGTTGCACTGAATAAAGAAGCCGGTGACGATCCGAGATCGTCACCGGCTTCTTTCTCAAGAGTGGTTACTGCCTGGGAGTGGTGGTGGATGGACGCGTTGCCGACGGCGTGGTAGCTCGTGGGCGAGCGGCGGACGGTGCCGACGGTGGCGGCGCGGCTACACCGGAGCTTGTGTTGTAGGCATCGATGACCGCCTGCGTCACGTCGGTGTTGGCATTACCGGCCCACATCACGGGTGTCTGCTGGCTGCTGACATCGAGCAGAAGCGTATAGCCGTTTTGCTGGACGTACTGGCGCATGGCGACATTCACCTTTTGCGCGACCTTGCCATAAACCTCCTGTAGGTCCGCCTGATAGGCCTGCGAAGCGTCTTCTGCATCGCGATTCAGGGTCTTCTCCTTGGTGTCGATAGCTTTGAGGCGGTTGGCGCGCTCTTCATCGGACAGAGTGGCGGGCGCGGACTGCATCTGCTTCTTCAGGGTGTCGACTTCCTGAGCGAGAGTGTCGATCTGCGCCTTTTTCGGTTCGTACTTTTTCTGCACGTCCTGTACGGCGCGCTGGCCTTCATTGGTGGCAAAGACAGCCTGCTCGAAGGAGATGAGCGCGATCTTGGCGGGGACGGCCTGGGGCGCGGGTGCGGTCTGACCTGCGGTGGCGGTGGCGGGAGCCTTGGGAGTAGCGGAGGGCGAGGCGGTCTGCGCGGTGGCGACAGCCGTCATCGAACCGGCGCTCAGCGCGGAGAGGAGGATCAGGGTACGGTTCATGGGTGGTGTAAAGCTCCTTGGGAGGTCGTGCTGGATGCTGAGAGATGTGCCGTTGGCTTGCCAGGTATGCACAATGGCGGGGTCAGGCCGAATAGCCGGAGGCGAAACTCCTGCAACTTGTCAGATTATAGGACGCGGCTTCAGACGGGGTCAAACGGATCGCGGCATGGCGCTCCTAAAAAGCGGAAGGCGCACAAGCGTGGACTATGGTTTGTAGAAGAAAGATGGGCCGCTTGCATCGAATATGGCGCAAGAACTCACAGATCGGGAGTGGTGAGCCAATTGCATTGACCTTGTCTGTCAACCGCGGAGTATCGGCTGGCACTCTAGTTGTGGAAGAGCACTGGCCCACTGAGGTCACGCTTGCCGCCTGGAGGGTGGTTTTTGGAGGCCGTGACTGGCCGTTGCACGAAGTTGCCCGGGTTGTAAGCGATCATACGAGACGCATTTATAAATCTGCTTGCGCCCGGCGGCGAGTTTCTGTAGGGTAGAACTTGCGTAAGAATCGGTTCCTTGTTTCTCCGCTTGAGCCTCCTGAACAGCAAACAGGATGCACGCTGAGTAAACGGCTGACCGGATGGCTTGCACGCTGGAACTTTGGGTGAGGAACTACGGATTTGGGTGTCGATGGCGATTCCCTTCGCGCACCATGGTGCTGAGCCATGCTGTTGCAGCCGATAGATCTCTATAACGTCCGTTCGAGTACATCTTGATCTTGTTTCTTCCGACGCTTGACTCCCGGTTCGCCTCGCTCCCCATGCCACCATGCGTGGATGCGCTGGTGTACGGAGCGTGAGCGTGGGGCGTGTACGAGGTCAGGACCAATCCGTATTGAAGAACCATCCGCGTCGAGGCACCCGGTCTGTGAACTAGATCGACGCAACAGGAAGTGGAACCATGACTGTAGAACCGACCGTGTCCGAGGTGCAGACGCACCAGGGCCAACTCCCACTAGGCGATCACAATTCGTCCGAGCACACCTCTCAATCTTCGTTCGATGGACAAGGCGTCCCGCATGGCATGGGGCTGTCGAAGAGCAGCCGCCGCCGCCGGCGCAAGCGGAAGGGCAAGGGCCCGGACGGAGTTGGCGAAGCAAGTGGCGCGGATACGGGCGGCGAGTCCGAGTCGTCGATTCCTTCTGTACAGGGAGCGGCACCGGCGATTCACCCGGTCAGCAGCGGCTTTCAGGGTGCTCAGGGTGGTTCTCAAAACGGCTTCCAAAACAACGGGCAACAGGGTCATCAGCAGAATGGCAGTGGCTCGGCTTCCGGCAAACGATGGAAGAAAAAGTTCCGCGACCGCGACCGGCAAGCGAAGCCGTCGGGTAGCTTCGAAGGTGCGGGTGGAACGGCAAGTATCTCCGCGGGCGCGGCGCCGCAGCAAAACAACGGCGGCAATCCACGTCCCTTTCGCGATGCGAACTCGCATCAGCCAGGCAACGGCGGCGGTTTCAAGCGCAAGGGTGGCGGCGGCAAACAGCAGCAATCGCGGGGTCCTCGCAGCTTTGTGGGTCCAATGGATCACAGCTACCGCGCGGTCAACGGCAACTTCGCTGAAACGCCACCCTCGACCATCGAGCCGCAGGGCAACTATGGCGGACGTGCGGCGCGGTTGAGCTATCAAAGCGACTCGCAGCCGATCGACTACTCGCAAGGACGGCCGATTCCCATCGCCGCGGACGCGCCGACGAAGATTTACTTCTTCATCGACGACCTCTTTTTTATCGCAAAGATTCAGGAGACGGCCCGCAAGTTGGGAGTCAAGGTCGCCTTTGTCAAGAACGAAAAAGAGACGATCGCCGAGCTAGTAGGGCACGAGGAAGATGACAAGCCGGGGTTGATCGTCTTCGACCTGAACAACGCCAACGCCAAGCCTATGACGCTGATTCCGAAGCTCAAGACGAAACTGAAGAAGGGCACGTCCATCGTTGGCTTCCTCTCGCACCTACAGGGTGATCTGAAGGCTAAGGCGGTGGAGGCGGGCTGCGATACGGTGATGCCGCGCGCGGCGTTCTCGCAAAACTTACCCAACCTGTTGCGCCGGTACGGGATCGTGGACGAGGAAGAGCCGAACTTCAATCAGTAGCGCACTGTATCGCGCACGCAGAAACGCCCTCCATCTCGATCAGAGATAGAGGGCGTTTGTTTGCGCTACTTCTTCGTGTCGAGGTGGTCGGCGAACTCGCGCAGCAGCGTGGGTAGACCGGGAGCCAGGTTGGAGTGGTGGAACGGAGCGAAGAGGCGGTCGGCATAAGCGGCGACCTCTTCCTTGTTGACCGTATGCACTCCGCTGGTGGCGTCGACCGACGTTGACGGCAGCGGCAGCATGGACGACATCTGTTGCAGCAGTTGGGCGCGGGCGATCTGCGTCCCCGAGGCCGGACCGCCAGCCAGCTTCGGCATGGGCGTAGGAGCGGTGACGACCGACCAGGTGCCCCCGTTGGTGGCGACATCGTCGGCCTTGCTGTATTGACGCTGGACAGCCCAGGTGTTCGGCCCGACCGTGATGCTGGCGATCTGACCATTGGCGATGTCGCCGTTCTCGTCCGAGGTGGGACCATACCAGCCCTGACGGAACTTGGGATCGGTGGTCATTTCGGAGAACTCGTGGCTGGTGACCTGGGTGATGCGCTGCTCCTGCGGCTGGTGCGTGGTAAGCGAGCATCCACCGGGGCAGGTGGCGTTCAGGCAGGCGTCGGAGAGTGCGGGGATGACGGCATAGTAGAACTCGTGACCGGCGGCGGTGACGAAGTCGAAGTGATAGCCGAAGGCGTTGTCGCCGGTGGGCTCGCACATCTTGATGCCGAGGGTGGGAGCGTTAACCTGAATGGACTCGTCGAGCCAGATGATGAGGCAGATGTTGTTGTTGGCTGCGGGCGGTTCGGGGATGGCGCCGGCGTTGATGCAGGACTGGATGAGCTGGTGGATGCCGGTGTCGGAGAGCTGCTGCGGACAGTTGGCGACGAAGGTGGACTTCACGTAGGAGCCCGCCACGCCCGCGCCCGCGCCTACGCCGTATTGGCTGAGGACGTTCATATATTGGCTGGCGAGGAGGTCTTTCATGAACTGGGCAAGGTGGCCAGCGCGTGCCTGATGGGCGGCGTCGGACCATTGCGGTCCCCAGAATGCTCCATAGACCTGCGGACAACGGACGACCGCGCCGCCGTTGTACTTGAAGTCTGGGGCTCTCTGTCCTGCTGCTGGGGTATCGGCGGGCATGGCGGCGGCTTTGCGGTTGACGCCGCCGACGCTGCGGGTGGAAGGGGTGGCTACGTTGGCGATGGGAGCGGTTGCGGTGGACATGATTTTCCTTCTTTCGGTGGGTTGCGGACGTGCTCGGTTGCCGCCGTGGATGCCGGCGGGATGGCTTGGTGCGATTGTCAGAGGGCCCCAGCGGCTGCGGCTTACGCGGATTGTGGTCTCACGCGAAAGAAGGCAGCAACGAAAGGATGGTGTAACGACGACACCGGACGTATCGCGTCTTCCGCAATGTATTCAGAATAATTTTGAAAATGGAGAAGAAAGCTTGAGACGGCTCTTGGAACTGCATGCTCGTTTGCGGAAGTACTCACGCTTGGTTACGGCATGGTTTGGACGGGGACGCCTTCGGGAAACTTCAGGTCGAATTGATCGTCTTCAAGCTTCTCGTTGAACAGAATCTTGGTAAAGGAGAGATTCAGGCCGTAGTGGTCGAGCGGGCGCTCGATCTCGATACGGGTAGGGTATTCGATCTCCCCATAACGCTGGTAATTGCTGAAGCGGGCGCGGGTCACGATTTGCCCGGCATCGTTGTAGATCTCCTGCTCATACGGCAGAAGATTGGCGCGGGAGATGTGGACGACGCGTAGGGTGTGAACCTCCTTGCCTTGAGGCTTGGCGAGGACGGAAAGCTGGTACTCGGGTTCTTCAATCAGATCGGGCTTCCGTGACGTGCCCTTGTCGACCACGTGGGTGTCGAGCGTCATGGAGATAAGCTGATCGTCTCCCACCCCGCGGACGAAGAGCGAGCCGAGGAAGACATCGGGGCGCAGGTTTTCAAGCGAGTTCTTCGATGGCTGCGTGACCTGGTTGGTGCCGATCACGGCCTTGTGGCGCGAGGGGATGTAAAGCTTGAAGGTCTTGCCGTCGGAGGTCATATCGAGCGCAAGCGAACTGACGACGGGTACCTTGAGGTAGATGCGCAGATCTTCCGGCTTGCGGGCGAAGAGATACCCGGCGAGCGAGAGCGACTCGTGCACCTCGCCCTGCAGCGAGCCGCCGGTGATGCCGGAGATTTCGATCGACGCGTTCATCGTCTGAATCGCGCTGTAACGGGCGTCCATTTGTCTGACGAGCTGATTGAGGCTCGTCTCCATGACGATGGGGGCGATGCGGGTTTTAGGCACCATACGGACGTGGCCGAGGCAGCCCGTCAGCGCGGCGACGGAAGAAACGGCGGCCAGCAGCAGCGTTCGATGCGCCCGCTTCGAAGATCTATGCACAGTCTGCAAGTATATCCGCCCGCTAAAGGTAGATTGGCCAGTCCATTGGCGGCATGAGGTTTGGATGTGCGCGAGACTAGCGACGCTTCCGTTTGTTTCGGCGAGGGATGGCTTTGTGGATGCGCGGCGCTCGCGACGGTGGAAGAGGCGGCGGTTCAAGCGCGGCGCGATAGGCTTTCACCTGGTCTTCGTGCTCGGCGAGCGTGGAGGAAAAGCGGGTATGGCCGGCGGCGTCGCTGACAAAGTAGAGCAGGTCGGTCTGTGCGGGCACCATTGCCGCCTTGAGCGAAGCGAGGCTGGGATTGCAGATGGGGCCGGGCGGCAGCCCGCTATGTTTGTAGGTGTTGTAGGGCGACGGGGATTGCAGGTCGGAGCGGTAGATGGTGCCGCGGTAACGGTTCTCGAGCAAGGCCGCGTAGATCACGGCGGGATCGGTTTCGAGCGGCATTCCCTTGCGAAGGCGATTGGTAAAGATCCCGGCGACGAGGGGACGTTCCTCCGCGACGCCGACCTCGCGCTCGATCAATGAAGCCATGGTGACGGTACGGGCGATGTTGTCCCGCAGGCCGATTTGCGCGGCGGCCTGGCGGAAGCGGCGCGTCATTGCCGTGAGCACTTGGAGCGGAGAAGAATGCGGTGAAAAGCGATACGTCGCCGGAAAGAGGAAGCCTTCGAGTGAAGATGCGTGTGGGGCAAGATCGGCGATCAACTCTGTGTGCTGACGTGCGGCGGCCAGGAAGGTGTCGCGGGAGCCGAGGCCTGCCCGCTCGACAGCGGCGGCGATGTCGAAGAGGTTGAAGCCTTCTGGGATGGAGAGTCCGCGGGTGTAGACGTCGCCGCGGACGAGGCGGCGGTAGACTTCGGCGACGGGCGCGGGATGGTCGAAGCGGTACTCGCCTGCATGAAGTGTGCCTCGCTTGAAGAGCCGCATCAGTTCAAAAGCTCTGCGGCTGCGAATGATGCCTGCTTGTTCGAGCCGCGCGGCGATCCCAGCGGTGCCCGTGCCGGAGGCTATGTCGACGAAGGTCTCGGAAGAAGGGCCAAATGGAGCGTAGATCGTGTAGGCCGCGCCTAAAAGCAGAGCGAAGGCAAGAAGCAGCGCGATACGTCCTCCGCGAGACTTCATTCTAGAACGCACCTCCCCTCCACAGACAGTGTAGGGCTGCGGCTAGACTCAAGGAGATGGAAGATGAAAGGACATTGGAAGCCGGTTCCGAGATGCACACTGGTGTGGAACCGGTGGCGCGGGTGCTGGCGCTCGATGTGGGTGACCGGCGGATCGGTCTGGCGCTTTCGGACGAGCTGGGATATACGGCGCAGCCGCTGTGGACGCTGCACCGGACCAGCCGCGGCGCGGACTTGAAGGCTATCGGGCGCGTGCTGCGGAAGTACGCCGTGGCGGAGGTGGTCGTCGGCAATCCCCTCTATATGTCCGGCGATCAGAGCCCGCAGGCGGCCAAGGCGCAGGCGTTTGCCGAAGACCTGCGGCGAGAGTTCGGCGCGACCGTGCATCTCTGGGATGAGCGCCTGACCACCACCGAGGCTCACCGACATCTGGACGAAGCGGGTCACACGGGAGACCGGCGGGAGCGCAAGGGGATCATCGACCAGGTGGCGGCGGTGCTGATTCTGGAGGCGTATCTGGCGATGAAAGCGAACAGGCCATGAGCAGGCCATTCGCCGTATAATCGTCTTTTCATCGCAGACGGAAGAGACCATGCCCGAGAAGGTAAAGAAGAGACTGGAAGAAGAGATTCGCCTGCTGGAGCACGAGCTGACGACGGAGTTGCCGGCCGAGATCAAGAAGGCGGTCGCGCTTGGCGATCTGAGCGAGAATGCGGAATACCACTCGGCCAAGCAGCGGCAGGAGTTCGTGAACGCGCGCCTCGGTCAGCTTAAGAAGCGCATGGGCGAGCTGGCGATGGTAAACCTCACCAACATCCCGCACGACAAAGTCGGCTTCGGCGCGACAGTAGTGGTCTTCGATTCGAGCAAGAACGAGGAGATTAGCTATAAGCTCGTAACGAGCGAAGAGTCGGATGTGGCGAACGGGCTGATCTCGACCACATCGCCGATCGGCCGGTCGCTGCTGGGCAAGCGGGTGGGCGACGTGACCGTGGTGACGACGCCGAACGGCAAGCGCGAGCTCGAAGTGCTGAAGCTGACGACGATCCACGACGTGCAAGAAGTGGAGTAAAGTGTGATCCACGACTCTGCACCATGGAAGGATAAGCTTCTGAGAACGGCAGAGTGGCTTAGGAAGATGCGTTTAAGTGAGCAAAATGAAGACATTCTGCTTGAAAAATTAGAATACAAGATACTCGTCGGTTGGTTTGCAATTAGAAAGCTTGCTGACACCTTCAAGATCAGTGATTCGGTACGGCAATCGAAGATTTCGATGAAATCTTTTCCTCGCATTAAGACTGTCGATTACATGAACTGCCATAAGGTCGATGAACTATACGATCTAAACAATGGCAGATCGGAACTCAAAGACCTGTTGTTCGTTTGTAATCAATTCGTTCACAGTTTTGTTTTAACACCAGTGTTCGACGCCGATAAACTCGATAGTTTTCTTGTTGCTTCAGATCGTGTGAGGCAAGACCGCCTCTACTGCGTAGGTTTACAAGCAATTATCGAAGCTTTCCGCCTCGTAGGAAAGAACTACCCGCATACTGCTCATATGAAGCGCGATGAACAGACTGGTCAATGGTTAGGTACTGTTGAGTAGCTTAGGCAAGCGAGCTGTTAGATGACCTGGACAAGCGCATTTGGCCGAGGCAGCGGATGGCTGCTGCAAAAGATCGTGGACGGGCTGGCGCTGACGCGCATCTCGCCCAACGCGCTGACGTTTATCGGCCTGTTGATTAACATTGTGGCCGCGATCTTCTTCGGCTATGCGCGGGGCGATCATGCGGTGCGCTACTTTGTCTACGCGGGCCTGGTGATTATCGGCGCGGGCATCTTCGACATGGTGGATGGACGGGTCGCGCGACAGACGGACCAGGTGTCTGTCTTCGGGGCGTTCTTCGATTCCGTGATCGACCGCTACTCGGATGTGGCGCTGTTCTTTGGGCTGCTGGTCTACTATGCCCGCGGCAACCGGCTGTTCTACGTCGGCCTGGTGGCGTTCGTCATGACTGCGAGCCTGATGGTGAGCTATACGCGGGCGCGGGCGGAGGCGCTGATCGGCAGCTGTAAAGTGGGCTTCATGGAACGGCCGGAGCGCGTCGTGCTTATCATACTTGGCGCGCTCTGCAATCGCTGGGGCGTGATGGCTCCTGCGCTGTGGGTGCTCGCGGTCTTTTCGACCATCACGGTCATCCATCGCATCCGCTACACGTACCAGGAGACGGAGCGGCGCAAGCTTGTGCCTGCAACGCGCGCCGCACGAAACCCTGGCCGGACAGCATAGTTGCTGTTCAAAAGCGTTTATTCACATTCTGGCAACATCTGTCAGATGCGGTCCCGACGTAGTCTAGAGACAAGCCGCGCCCACGGCTGTGCTTCCTATGGCCCTGGTAAAGAGCGGATCTCAACGAAACATCGTACCGGAGGCTTCCAGCAGTCGCGCTGCTCAAACGAGCGGTCCACCCAGTCCGCGTCCATTTTTACTCGCAACAGGATACGGCATGACGGATGTCGTTATGGGAGCCGCCGCGATTACAGCGCTTCAGCCGGCTCTCGTTGAACTCAGCCTGCGCTGCGATCAGCGTGGTGCCATGGATCATCTCCCTTACTTTCTAAGCTGGGCGAGCGCGCTCAAAAAGAAACCCTATCTCATCCTGCTCGGCACTACATGGGAGCAGGCTCTGGCGTCCCCGGCGCGGCTGCAGGGTGCGCTGCTCATCTTCGAGTACCGGCTGTTCGGCTTCGGCACGCGCCTCTTTGCCACGGACGATACCACCGGCCGCCGCACCCTGGTTGCGCCCCCGGCCTCGCGTTCACAAGCGGCGCGGCTCGCGGTGGAAACTCTCATGCGGCTCGGTGCCCAGAGCGTGTTGATTACCGTAGCCGAATCGCATGGAGACGGGGAGGACCGAACGTATCTCGAGCCGGAGCGAGGACAAGCTGCGCCCATAGAGCCCGTTACGACCTGGCGGGCGGCGACGCGCTCCCGCGAGATTCCCTCGTATCTCCCGCTCGAAGCAAGCTACGACGCGACACTGGCGCGCATCGGGCAGCGGACGCGGAGCAATCTGCGCTATTACCGACGTCGCGCGGAGGCGCAGCTTGGAGCCCGGTTTGTGGCCGCAGTCGAGATCGAGCGCGCCGACTTTCTGAACTTCAACCGCAATTGCGCCTTCACGGTGGACGATCAGCTGGCGAACTGGCGGTTTGATGCGATCCCGTCGACGCCGGGCATGTTTCTGGCTGGCGTGCGGGGTGGTGACGGTGGCTGGCTGAGTCTGGTTTGCGGGCGGCGTTTCCACGACATGGTGGAGATCGATTGGCAGATGAACCGCGCCGATCTGCCCGCGGCGTCGCTGGGCACGGTGATGCGGGCTTACCTGATCGAGCATGAAATTGGATTGGGCATGCGCCAGCTCTACATCGAAGGGGGCACACCGCACGCCATGCGGCATTCGTTCGTGGTGGAGCCCGTGCGGGATCTGCTGGTTCTACGCCGAAGCGGCCTGGTGCCACTGCTGCGAAGGGTGGCCGCGCGATTCTTGCCGAAGACGAACTTTCTTCTGGATGTGCTGAGCGAACCGGGCTTGACCTGGCGGCCGTGGCGATGATCTCCAGCCTCCTCAAGTAAACTTGCCCCATGGGGTCCTCTCCGGTTCTGGCGATACATGGCGGCGCGTGGGCGATGCCAGATGACGCGGTTGAAGCGCACGAGCGCGGGATAGCCGAGGCGCTGCGGGTCGGGTATGCGCGGCTCGAAGAGGGTGGCACGGCGGTCGATGCGGTGGCGGCGGCGGTCGCGGTGATGGAGGACGATGAAACCTTCGACGCCGGACGCGGCTCGTTTCTGACGCGCGACGGCAAAGTCCAGATGGACGCGCTGCTGATGGATGGGGCGACGCTGCGGACGGGCGGCGTGGCTTGTGTCGAACGGCTGCGAAATCCGATCCATGCGGCGCGGCTGGTGCTCGACGAGTCGCCGCATGTGTACTTCGTCGGCGCAGGTGCGGAGCGGTTTGCGCGGCAGCATGGCATGGCGCTTTGCGACAACATGGATCTGGTGATTCCGCGGGAGCAACGGCGGCTGTACGCGGCACAGGCGGCGGAGTTGGCGGGTGAAGGCGATACGACGTTTTCGGGTCCGGTCGATGGGGCAATGGCTTCGCACGATACGGTCGGCGCGGTGGCGCGCGATGCGGCGGGCAATTTAGCGGCGGCGACGAGTACGGGCGGCACGTTGAACAAGGCACCCGGCCGCGTGGGGGATTCGTCGCTGATCGGCTGCGGCTGCTATGCGGACAATCTGTCGGCGGCGGTCTCGCTGACGGGCTGGGGCGAGCCGATCATGAAGCTGGTGCTGGGGAAGTGGGCGGTCGACAGGGTAGCGGCGGGCGCGTCGCCGGAGGAGGCTGCCGGGGCGGCGATCGCGTATCTCTTCGATCGGCTGGGCGGCCACGGCGGCATCGTCCTGCTGGGGCCGGACGGGCGCGTGGGCTTCGCGCATAACACGCCGCGCATGGCATGGGGCCTCCAAACGGCGGAGGGCGCGCTGCTTGGCGTGACGCGCCACTAGATGCTCATCCTGGCTTCGGCTTCGCCCCGGCGTAAGGAGTTGCTGACGCAGATCGGCCTGACCTTTGACGTGCAGACGGCCGAGATCGACGAGACCCCGCAGATCGGTGAAGAGGTCCGCGCCTACACGATGCGGCTGGCCGAGCATAAGGCGGCGGCAGTGCTGGCGCGGCAGCGGGACGCCTCCCGCGTGACGGTGATCGGCGCGGACACGGCTGTCTTCTGCGAGGGCCGCATCCTCGGCAAGCCGGTAGATGAGGCGGACGCGGAGCGCATGCTTCGGCTGCTCTCGGGCAAGACGCACGAGGTGGTAACCGGTGTCGCGGTGCTTACGGCGTGGGCGAAGAAGGTGGCAACGGAGGTGACGCGCGTCTGGGTCGCCGAGCTGACCCAGGCGCAGATCGCCGGGTACATCGCCTCCGGCGAGCCGATGGGCAAGGCCGGTTCATACGCGATCCAGGGGAGGGCCGCGCGGTTCATTCCCCGGGTGGAGGGGTGCTACTTCAACGTGGTGGGGCTGCCTTTGGCGCGGGTGTCGGCCATGCTGGAAAGCATTCGCTAAAGATTTTGGTAGTTTTGATCAGGTGATCTTACAAACAAAGGAGTTAAGAGTAGATCCCCTCTGTTGGGGATGTGCACTGGACACGGTGCATCCACTTTTGGGGCAAGGTTAGTTTTGGAAGCGCATAGCTTTAGCTATGCCGCTAGGATGAGCTTTTTTCTTTGTTTTGTCTTCTCTCTTCGTCACAGACGAAGAGAGAAGACAAACAACTGCATAAGCCACGTATCGGCAGGGCTGAAGCCCTGCCCTTCCAAGACGACGCCTTAAAACTGCTCTGTCGGTCAATCCTACGGCGGTTGCCTGATGGCGCATGGGTTGGAAACGCGGATTCCCTTCGGGAATGACAGACAGAAAAGCAAAGGGACCTCTACATCGATTGCGACTCTGCTCTAACACTTCCGTTGCGCTTCGATCATGGCCGCAAGCAGAGTGGTTCGGGGTACAAGGTGCTCGATCAGGATCGACTCGTGGGCGGCATGGGCACCGTCGCCAACCGCGCCCATGCCGTCGAGCGTAGGGACGCCGAGGGCGGCGGTGAAGTTGCCGTCCGAACCGCCTCCGGTTGAAGCTTCGGTGAGGGGAAAGCCGATCTCGGCGGCGAGACGCTGCGCTTGCTCGAAGAGACAGACGGTGCCTGGGCTGCGCTCCATCGGCGGACGGTTGATGCCGCCCCTTACGGTCAAGGTACAGGCCGGGTCGATGGGGCGGAGGGCGTGGAAGAGGCGGTCGACTTCGACGGCGTCGGCGGCCTGGGCGATGCGGATGTCGACCTCGGCGGTAGCGTGCGCGGCGACGACGTTCGAGCGGGTGCCGCCGGCGATGATCCCGCAGTTGACGGTGCGGCCCAGCGCGGGGTCGGTGAAGGCGGAGACGGTCTGGACGAGGTGAGCGAGTTCCAGTATCGCCGAGTGGCCGCGGTCGAAGTCGACGCCCGCATGCGAAGCGACGCCTGTGACGTGGAGGGTGTACTCGCCGACGCCTTTCCGGGCCGTCTTGTAGGCGAGGCCCTGGGCGGGTTCGAGGACAAAGACGGCGGAGGATCGGAGAGCGAGACGCTCGGTGATCGGACGGGAGACGGGGCTGCCGATCTCTTCTTCGCTGTTCAGGAGAAGGGTGGCTGGCGGAGTGAGGCCGAGGTCGCGCAGGGCGGCGAGCGCGGTCAGGGCCATCACGACGCCCGCCTTCATGTCCAGGACGCCGGGGCCGAAGAGGCGTCCGTCGGCCTCGCGCCACGGCATGGCGGCGAGCGTGCCGTGGGGCCAGACGGTGTCGAGGTGGCCGAGGAGGAGGATAGGCTTGGTTGCCACGTCCAGGTGGCCGAAGCGAAGTTCGTGGATGTCGCCGAAGGCTGCTTGGGGATGGACGATGACGGTGCCGCCGAGTTCTTCAGCGATGTCCACCGCGTAGCGCATGGTTTGATTGACGCCGGCTGGGTCTTCAGTTGGCGACTCGAGCTCAACCAACGCGCGAAGATGGTGGAGCATCCAGGCGGCGCGTTGGGCGACGGACGCTTGTAGATGGTGGAGGTCGAGAGCCATGGGAGGATGGTACCGCCTGGGGTACACTGTGTCGATTTCGCCACACAAGTGGATCGAGAAAGGCTTGTATTCTGCGAAAGGTTTGGCTTGGCGGCGCATGACGGCTCATTGTGAGCAGACAATCCGGTCGGAGGTGTCGTTCGTCGGCATCGGTCTGCACAGCGGGGCGGAGGTGGCGCTGCGTCTGCTGCCCGCGCCGGGTGGGTCGGGGATCGTCTTCCGGCGGGTCGACCTGGACGACTTCGAGATCCCAGCCAACGGACGCAATGTCGCCAAGGTGAGTTACGCGACCAGCTTGATGCGTGGCAGCGTGCTCATCTCGACGACCGAGCACCTGCTGTCGGCGCTGGTGGGGTTTGGGATCGACAACGTCATCATCGAGATCGACAATCTGGAACTACCGATTCTTGATGGCAGCGCGTGGCCGTATGTTGAGGCGTTTCAACGGGTTGGATTGAAGGCGCAGCGGCGAAAGCGAGAGTATCTTCGCATCCTGAAAGAGGTGGAGGTGCGGGATGGGAGCAAGTTTATCGGGGTGTATCCGGGAACGGGCTACCGGATTGAATATACGATCGACTTCCCCGCTCCGATTGGGTTTGGCAGCTTTACCGGCGATCTGGCGGTGGGAGATTATGTCCGGCAGATCGCTCCGGCGCGGACGTTCGGCTTTCGCAGGGATGAGGCGATGCTGCGGAACATGGGGCTGATCCGGGGAGCGTCGGACACCTGCGCGATCCTTGTCGGGGAGCACGGTGTGGAGAACGGGCCGCTGCGCTTTGCGGACGAGTTTGTGCGGCACAAGGTGCTCGACCTGATCGGCGATCTGGCTTTGGCCGGGCGGCGGATCGAGGGGCGCGTGGTGGCCGAGCGGGCCGGCCATGCCATGCACACAGCATTGGTACAGCGGCTGCTGCGTGACCGGTCTGCATGGGAGCTGGCGCACGGGTACGACGCCGTGGAGGAAATGCCGCACCTCCCGGCTTCTATGCGGACGGCCGTTGCGTAGAGTCGCGGCGGTGGCCCTTGGGTCGAACCTGAGTTCGGCCTGGGGCGATCGAAGGGCGACGCTGGAGGAGGCTGTGCGGCGTGCCGGGGCGCTGGGAACGGTGCTCCGGGTGTCCAGTTTTCGTGAGACCGCGCCGGTGGGTTACGTGGATCAGCCTGACTTTTTGAACGGCGCGCTTTTGCTGGAGACGGCGATGGAACCGGTCGAGCTGCTCCATGAATTCCTCCGAACAGAACGGGAGATGGGGCGTGATCGCGCGGGAGTCGTGGCCAAGGGGCCTCGGGTGATCGATCTTGATCTCTTGCTGATGGGCGAGGTGGTGATGCAAACGGAGGAGTTGACGCTGCCGCATCCGGCGTTGAACGAACGGCTGTTTGTGCTGGAGCCGCTGGCGGAGATTGCGCCGGAGATGCGGGAGCCGGTGTCGGGACGGACGGTGGAAGAGCTACTTGGGAGACTCAGCGTGCCAAGCTCCCTGCCCTGCACGTAATGCTGCATGCGAAAGCGGTGATAAGCTTCGGCCATGCCCTTTTTCCCTGCGCGTTACACCAGTCCGTTGCTTCTTTGTCTGTTCGCCACGTTGCCTGTGTACGCGCAAGCTCCCGACCGCACCGAACAGCTGCTCCAGCGTTTGGCCGACGCGCCTGGACCTCCGGGGGCAGAAGAGCCGGTTCGCGCCCTGATGGCGGCTGAGATGAAGCCCTTTGCCACGGAGCCGCTGCGCTATGACGGCATGGGGGCGCTGATCGCGCAGCAGGGGAGTGCCGGCCCGCGCATTATGATCGACGCGCATATGGACGAGCTTGGGGGTATGGTGCGGCGCATCACCCCCACCGGCTTCCTCACCATGCAGATGCTGGGCGGATGGCTCGACCAGGCGCTTGTCGACCAACGCTGGATCGTCATCGGCTCCAAGGGTCCGGTCCACGCCGTTACGGGCATTCGCGACATCCACGTCATCACGCCCAACGAGCGCACCGCCGTACAGCCGCGCGAACAGGTCTTCCTCGATGTCGGCGCGAAGACGGCCGCAGAAGCCGCCGCGCTGGGCCTTTCCCCCGGCGATCCGGTTGTGCCGGACTCGCCTTTTGTATCGATGAACGGCACGGGGAATTACCTTGCAAAAGGCTGGGATGACCGGGTTGGCTGTGCGGTTCTGGTTGAGGCCATGCGCCGCACCGCCAAGCTTCCGCATGCCAATCAGCTCTTCTTTGTCGCCACGACGCAGGAGGAGGTGGGGCTACGAGGCGCGCGCACCGCCGCCCAGACCGTCAAGCCCGACATTGGTATGGGTAAAGCCAAAAAGCTATGGCGAACGCGCACCCATCCAATACCAGCCGTTCACAGCGCCGCTACTTGTGGAGGCGGACGTGTCAAATCTTGACTACCGCCTGGTAAAAGCCAAGCCCTGATCTGCCTGTAGCCAGTCGTTACACTGGCATAATGATCTTCCCTGTAACCCGCCTACGCCGCTTGCGCTGCACCGAGGCGCTGCGCTCCCTCGTCCGCGAGACCCGCCTGCATCCCGGTGCGCTGATCTACCCGCTTTTCATCTGCCCGGGCGAGGGCGTGCGCCGCGAGATCGGCTCGATGCCCGGAGTCTTCAATCTATCTATCGATGAGGCAATCAAAGAAGCGGAGGAATGCGCCAGCCTCGGCCTCGGCGGTCTGCTGCTCTTTGGTCTGCCGCCGGAGAAGGATGAGACCGGCTCCGGCGCGTGGGCAGATGACGGCGTCGTCCAGCAGGCTTTACGGGCGATCAAGAGCAACCATGCCCTCGATTCGCTGGTCGCCATCGCCGATGTCTGTCTCTGCGAGTACACCTCGCACGGTCACTGCGGTCTGATCGCGCGCGATGGCGAACACTTCACCATCGAAAACGACAGCTCTGTCGCGTTGCTGGCTAAAACCGCTGCATCTTTGGCCACCGCCGGAGCCGACATCGTCGCCCCCTCCGACATGATGGATGGCCGCGTTGAGGCCATACGCGCCGCGCTTGACAATGCCGGCAAGCACGACACGCCCATTCTCAGCTATGCGTCGAAGTTCGCCTCCGCCTTTTACGGCCCGTTCCGCGAGGCCGCTGGCTCCGCCCCCCAGTTCGGCGACCGCCGCTCCTACCAGATGGACGGCGCCAATCTCCGCGAGGCCATGCGCGAGATCGACCAAGACATTGCCGAAGGCGCGGATATGCTGCTGATGAAGCCGGCCATGCCGTACCTCGACATAATCCACGAAGCGCGGCAACGCTACGATCTGCCGCTCGGCGCGTATCAGGTCTCGGGCGAGTATGCGATGTTGCAGGCTGCCTTTGCGCGCGGTTGGCTGGAGCCGCAACGGGCCATGTTGGAGTCTCTGCTAGGGATACGGAGGGCCGGGGCGGACTTTATCGTGACCTACTTCGCAAAGGACGCCGCTCGGGCCTTGCAGTAGTCAACCTTAAACAACATGCGGGGAGCAACGTGCGCTCCCCGCTTGCGACACCCACCGGCGCGAACTTACGCGCTCAGTTTGGTGGCAATCTTCCGGCGCATCATGCCCGCCGCGCCCAGAACGCCCGTGCCCAACAGGATCAGCGAGGAAGGCTCCGGAGTAGGAGCGGCGGTGGTGTCGAAGGTCACAACCGTGCCCGCATCGGCGTTCGTGTTCAAGGAGAAATTCGCCGCTGTGTTGGCATAGCCGGTCTCAGAAAGGATGCCCGAACCAACAAATCCCGGGCCGGCTGCATTCGTTCCGCTGCTGGTTACACTGGTCAGAGTGAAGGTAAGGGTTTTGCCGTTTTCCTTCGTGCTGAAGACTTCAGCGCCCTTGCTGAGATCAGTGGTGTTGAAACTGAACAAGTCGGCAACGTGCAGGAAGGTGAAGTTCGAGAGGGAGTCGCCGGATACGGTATCCGCTGCATTGACGTACGCATTGTGCCCGTTGTCGTTGGCCGCGCCGGCGGTGAACTGGCCCGTTGCCATGCTGTAGCTTCCGTTACCGCCGAGGCCAATGGTGCCGGTGATGGGGGAGAGGATGATCGGGGCGATACCGGTGGCGTGGGCGACGGTGGCGGCGGCGAGGGAAAGAGTGAGCACTGCGGATAGACTCTTGAAGTTCATTGTATTGGCCTCTAAGTTTGAAGTTGCTTGCTACAAGATCGAAACTACCAGCGCGCAAGCGACTTTCATCCTCCCTCTTGCCTTGGCCACTACACCACCTTTCGGCAAGCGTGGTAACTCGCAGTCTACAGTCGATTACTCCTAGTCACCGCATCGGTAACGTCAGCGGACGTGACCCTTCCGATATGGCCGTAAAAGCTGTGGATTTGATTATTTGCGAGCACTTTGCACGCTGATGGCTACGGTACCTGAGTCACTCGGAGTCAGCGGAAGAAACTTCGCGCGGCAGCGGCGTGATCAGCACATCATCGTCGCCGAGCTCGATGCACACATCTTCCAAACTAGGTTTAGGCTGAGGCTGCGTATAACGAATGTTGTAATTCGCCAGTGTGCTTGCCACCAAATAGAGCTTTGCTCCAGGAATTTGTCGCCAGTACGTGTCACCAGACTTGTGAATGCCCTTTGTACGATCACGGTCCAAATCTTCCTTGCGGAATCGGAAGGCGTCCTTAAGGAAGATCCCCTCCAGCTTGCCGTCGGAATCCAGAAACCAGTCGTCCAGCTTCCCCCGGTAGAGGACATCCATTGTCGATAACGCGTCCACCTCAATCACTACGTCTGAATCTTTGCCCGGCAGCGCCAGCGAGGTGAAGAGAATCTCCCACTCGGAGACATAGGTCAGCAGGAACTTGTCGCAAAACCGTTTGCGCCGGGAGTCATCGGGATAATCCCCATAGGAGGCGACCATTCTGCCCGCGAGCCAACCCTCGAGACCGCACAACAGCCAGAGCAGACCAAGAAAGCGCGACTGCTCTAGAAATCCTCGCAGATACGCGTCGGACAACAACGTCTTATCGAGGTCCGGTCCGGGCAGAAGCGATTTGATGATAAGACGATACGCGGTGTCCTTAGACCCGCCGACCGTAAAATGGCCCACCCAGCCAAGCGGCATATGCAGAAATACCCAGGTAAGTAGAAAGGGTACAAGAGTAACCAGAATCGAAAAAACAATCTCTTCCGTCCTGTTGCGCTGAAATCGCTTAGAGGGGATAAAAAAGGAAAACACCAAACGATAGATGACGCCCGGCCCCAGCAGGTAACCGATGAGGAGAAAACCCGCAACCAGCGCACTCATGCGCTAGGCTGGCCGACGCTCAATCAGAAAGCGATTCCCTTTGTCATCGACAAAAATCGACTTTCCTGTCTCGCTGAGCTCCTGCTGTACACGCTTAGCCGCAATGACCGCTGACGAACCGCCCATCTCAGATTCTCTCTTCTTGAATCCTTCGCGCACGGACCGTGTTAGCTTCCCAACGTTGCTGACCATAAGAACAATTATCGCCGACAGGGCAAACAGAATTACGGTTGTTTCGCCTTATCTTCGTCAATTTCGGTAAATAATTCTTCAAGGTCTACTCGGATCTTCGTACCGCCCAGCAAAAGAATCTTATTCTCTGGCTGGGTAAAACCCCGGGATGAGGCAAAATACCCGCGGCGTTTCCAAGGATCGATTACCCCAATATGCTCCACACCCATGGCCTCATAGTCGTCCACGCGCTCCTGTGTCTCCGACAGGGTGTCGCCGTTCGACAGGATTTCGATGCAGAGCAGCGGCGGAACGCAAACAATTCCATCGAATGGGTCCGAGCTGCGGACCACGCACACGTCGGCGATCCGGTAGTGGGTGACCGAGGTCTGCACCCTCTGCTCCGTAAGCGCGCGCACCTTCCATAGTTTCCGGTTTCGCGGAAAATGGCTCCAATAATGTTCTGCAAATGCGCGTGTGGCTGTTCGCCAATGATCCTCTCTCTCAATGCGCCGTCGATGTAGTCGCGGTCCGGACGGTAGGTGGTATTCAGATACTCGTTGACGGGGACAAGGGTCGCGGTTGCCATGGAGACAATATCGCCGTTTACCGGCGCGGGCGGGCGTAAAATCTAGCTTGCGGTTTATCTTGCGCTATCTCGGTTGTGATGGAGTTTTGCTTTGGCGGAAACGATCTTCGATGTGGTGGTGTTGGGCGGCGGTCCTGCCGGGTATACATGCGCGATCCGCGCCTCGCAGTACGGGCTGAAGGCTGCATTGATCGACGCCAATGAGCGGCTCGGCGGCACCTGCCTTCTCTGGGGCTGCATCCCCACCAAGGCTATGCTCTTCTCCGCCGAGCTCTGGGACCACCTGAAACACGCCGACCGCTACGGTATCGAGGGCGTCGACGCCCGCGCCGTCAACTGGCAAGGCGTGCTGGCCCGCAAGGACGACGTCATCACCCGCCACACCAAAGGCCTTGACTTCCTGATGAAGAAGAACAAGATCACGGCCATCAAGGGCTACGGTCGCCTTACTGGCCCCGCCGCCGACGGCATCCATTCGATTGAAGTTAAGCGCGCGGACGACACCACAGAAACCGTTAAGGCGAAGAAGGTCGTCCTCGCGACCGGTTCCGACGCTCGCATGCTCCCTGGTTACACACCAGACGAGACCATCCTCACCAACATCGAAATCCTCAAAATTTCCGCCATGCCGAAGTCGCTCGTCGTCATCGGCTCCGGCGCGGTGGGCGTCGAGTTCGCCTCCATCTTCAAGAGCTTCGGCGCGGAGGTCACCATCCTCGAAGCCCTTCCCCGCATCGTCAACGCTGAAGACGAAGAGATCTCCAAGGAACTCCTCCGCCTCTACAAAAAGCGTGGTATCGATGTCCACGTTGGCGCAAAGGTCGAGAAGATCGAGAAGAACGAAGGCGGCGCGCTCGTCTCCTTCACCACCTCCGCCGGTAAGCAGGAGACCAAGCAGGCCGAAAAGGTCCTCGTCGCTGTTGGCCGCGCCCCCCGCACCTACGACCTCGGCCTCGACAAGGTCAACATCACCCCCGACCGCGGATTCATCCTCACCAACGAGTGGATGGAGACCACCGAACCCGGCATCTACGCCGTCGGCGACATCGTGGCCGGTCTGCCGCAGCTCGCACATGTAGGCTCCATGTGCGGCCTGGTCGTCGCCGCCAAAATGGCCGGCAAGTTCGCCAAGCCCGTCCACCGTAACCGCATCCCCGGCTGCACCTACACTGACCCGCAGATTGCCAGCGTCGGCTTCACCGAGGCCCAGGCCAAAGAGAAGGGCTGGGAGGTCAAGGTCGGCAAGTTCCCCTTCGTCGGCAACTCCAAGGCCACCATCCTCGACGCCCACGACGGCTTCATCAAAGTCGTCGTCGACAGCAAATACGGCGAGATCCTCGGCGTCCACATCATCGGCCCCTACGCCACCGAGATCATCGCCGAAGCCGTCACCGCCATCGAACTCGAAGCCACCGTCGAAGAGATGATGTTCACCGTCCACGCCCACCCCACCGTCGCCGAAGCCCTGCTCGACGGGTTCTCCAGCGTCGAAGGCATGGCGGTGAATGTGTAGTTATGGACGCTGAGTTCAAAGTTCACATGGACAGCTTGCACCCGTCGCTACTACGGCTTCAAACGATGGCGCCAATTCGGGTCGACGATCTCCGGCCGAGTGAAGCGCTCAGCGGAATCTATCTCTTCACGGAGGACGATGTCGCAATGTATGTCGGACGGACTCGAAATCTTCGGAAACGCTTTCGCGGTCATTGCGGTGAAAGCAGCGGGCATAATCAGGCCGCGTTCGCTTTCAAGCTGGCTCGTATAACTTCCGGCAATGAGAAAGCCACCTACGCTAAGTTGGGAAGCCGTAAGGAGCTTGCAAAAGATCCTGCGTTTGCTGAAGCGTTCCGTCAAGCCAAGTTGAGAATTAGCAAGATGGAGTTGCGTTTCGTCGAAGAGCGTCAGCCGTTGCGCCAAATTATGCTTGAGGTCTACGCAACATTTGTTCTACGGGCCAAATACAACGATTTCGACACGCATTGAATGGGAGTGATTTCATGCCGCTTGATGGCAACGTATCGAACGAAGCGGATGAGTCTTTAGTCATAAAACACGAGACGAACGTGGAAGCGGTATGCCTACCACCCATGGCTGATAACGAACCGGTCTATGGCACGGTGCCGCCTCCATTTGAGGCTAAGCCCTTGGACTTTCATCTTCCTGCCGAATGGACGTCGGGCTGCGTGGCGGAGCTCATCGAGATGCTTGAAGGGCCGATGCACAAGTAGATAGATAATGGAGGAGACAGACATGACTTACAAGGTTGAATTGATTCACTCGGAAGAAGGATATGCGGTTGGCTGCCCAGAGCTTCCCGGCTGCTGGTCTCAAGGCGCGACGGAAGAAGAGGCGTTGGCAAACATTCAAGAGGCCATCAAAGACTATCTTGAAGTGACCGAGGAAATGAACCGACGTAAGCAGATTCGGTATGTCGAGGTACTAGCCTCATAATGGGCAAATTACCCAGCATCCGCCATACGGACGCGGTAAGGGCATTTCAAAAAGCTGGCTTTGACATCATTCGGCAAAGCGGCCATGTCGTTATGTCCGACGGCTCTAGAACCATCATCATCCCAAGGAACAATCCGATTAACGCCTTCACGATGTATGCAATTGTGCAGGGCTCAGGTCTTTCCGTTCAACAGTTCCGAGACTTGCTGTAGATGCACCTCCACCTCCTCCATCTCGGCCGCATCCCCTACGCCGAAGGCCTTACCGCCCAGGACCGCGCCGTCGCCGCCCGCAAAGCCGGGCACATCGGCGACACGCTCCTCCTTATGGAGCACCCCCCAGTCCTCACCCTCGGCCGCAACGCCCGTCGCGAAAACATCCTCGCCTCCGATGAACTCCTCGCACAAAAGGGCGTCGAGCTCCACGAGGTCAAACGCGGCGGCGACGTCACCTACCACGGCCCTGGCCAGCTCGTCGGCTACCCCATCTTCGATCTGCGCGGCGACCTCCCCGGCAAGCGCGGCCCGCACCTCGGCCCTGTCGACTTCGTCCGCCTCATGGAAGAAGCCCTGATTCGCACCTGCAAAGACTTTGGCGTTCCCGCCCAGCGCATCTGCAAGCTCACCGGCGTCTGGACCCTCGCCGGCGGCACCATCCCGGAAAAAAAGCTCGCGGCCATCGGCGTCCATGTCTCCCAGGCCGTCACCTCGCACGGCTTCGCGCTCAACGTCACCCCCGACTTGCGCGATTATCAATGGATCGTTCCCTGCGGCATCGCCGATCGCGGCGTCACTAGCCTGGAGCTGGAAGCGCCCGAAGGCACGCCTTTTTCCATGCAGCTCGCGGCGGATTCCGTCGCCCGCAGCTTCGGCCATGTCTTCCAGCGGCAGGTCCTGGCTGTCGACACCCTCGACGAGCTGCTCGCCCAGCCTGCGCCCGACACCTCCACCGCCTTATAATCCACAATGGCGGCCCGCTCACGGCCGCGCGCATCAGCTTCGACGCAAAGGACACCTCATGCCGACCAACGTAGTCATGCCCCAGATGGGCGAGTCCATCACCGAAGGCACTCTCACCAAGTGGCTGAAAAAGCCCGGCGATACAGTGCAACGCGACGAGCCGCTCTTCGAGATCTCGACCGACAAGGTAGACGCTGAGATTCCGTCCCCAGCCGCCGGCACGCTGGGCGAGATCAAGACGCCCGAAGGTACGACCGTCCAGATCAACACCGTCGTCTGCACCATCGAAGAGGCCGGCACCGCTCCCGCCCCTTCCTCCGACAAGTCCGAGACCGCCGCCGTCCCCGCTGCCGATACAGCCACTCCCGCCGCGCTCGGGATTGATGCTCTGGGCGAAGCGGCCGCGAAGCCCGCCGGAGGCATGGAAGCGGCCGCCAACAACCCCGCGACTGCTAGCGCTGGCACCGAGATCGTTATGCCGCAGATGGGCGAGTCGATCACCGAGGGTACGATCACCAAGTGGCTCAAGAAGGTCGGCGACACTGTTCAGCGCGACGAACCCCTCTTCGAAATCTCAACCGACAAAGTGGATGCCGAAATCCCCTCCCCGGCGGCCGGTGTCCTCACCGAGATCAAGATCCCCGAAGGCTCCACCGTCCAGATCAACACCGTCGTCGCCGTCATCGGCGGCGGCGCTGGCAAGGCCGCAGCCTCGTCACCCGCCGCGCCGAAGGCTGAAACCACAGCAGCTTCAGCCCCGCAGACTGCTCCCGTCGCCGTTGGCGAGCGTCCACGCTCCTCGCCGCTCGTCCGCAAAATTGCTAAAGACAACGATGTCGATCTAACCCAGGTTCCGGGTTCCGGCTCAGCCGGACGCATCACCAAGACCGATATTCTCGGTCACCTCGAAGGCGGCGCCAAGCCCGCAGTGGCCCAGCCCTCAGCTCCCAGCCCAGTCCCCGCCGGTCTGGTCACGGCCGCCGCAACGCCTGCTCCGTCCGTCTCCCCCGCAAAGCCGATCACCCCGGTGCCCACCCCCGGCGAGCTCGTCCCTATGACCAAGATGCGCTCCATCATCGCCCAGCGTATGGTCGAATCCAAACGCGTCAGCCCGCACGTCCACACCGTCTTCAAGGTCGACATGACGCGCATCGTCCGCCTGCGCGAAAAAGAAAAGAGCAAGTACGAGCAGCGCAACGGCGTCAAGCTCACTTACATGCCCTTCATCGCCCGAGCCGCCGTCGTCGCCCTACGCAAACACCCCATCGTTAACGGAGCGATAGAAGGCGAAGCCATCCGCTACAACAAGAACATCAACCTCGGCATCGCCGTCGCGCTCGACTGGGGCCTCATCGTCCCCGTCATCAAGCAGGTCGAGGAGCGCAACTTCCTCGGCATCGCCCGCTCCATCGTCGACGTGGCCGAGCGCGCCCGCGGCAAAAAGCTCGCCCCCGACGAAATCTCCGGCGGCACCTTCACCCTCACCAACGCCGGCATCTTCGGCGAGCAGTTCGGCACCCCCATCATCAACCAGCCGCAGGCCGCCATCCTGGGCATTGGCGGCCTCAACAAAGAGGCAGAAGTCCTCACCGACAAGGAAGGCAACGACGTCATCGCCATTCGCTCCATCCAGCGCTTCACCCTGGGCTTCGACCACCGCATCGTCGACGGTGCCGACGCCGGCAAGTTCATGTCCGACTTCAAAGCCTACTTGGAAAACTGGGCCGAAGACATCGGCTAAGCAAGGGACCGCGAACACTACACGCGTCCTTCTTTGCTAGGCTACGTGCTCTGTGGTGGCGCGATCCCAGAAGCATCAGCTAGGAGGTATCTGATGGAGAATCGATATGAACCAACTGGCTCATCTAGGCCTTTGATCCATACTTTGATCACAATATCGCCCTCTGACCAAATGGGAAGAACGTTGAACCTTAGAACCAGTTTGGTTTGCGAACTGTCAACATCATCATTCCTGAAAGAATCCTCACGCTCAATGAAAACCATGCCATCAGGAGCTAGAACATGCAAAACTTGCGTGAAGTCCTGGCCCACTTCTTTCGGAAAGTTCTCCCATAAGCAAACGATTGCCCATTGATTGGGGGCTACAGCATTCGTGGGAAGAGGGGAATCAGCCTGTATTTGAATGTTCATGCGTTGGAAAACACTAATGAGCGATATGGGACCAGTCTGATCGATGATCACTTTTTCGCAAGCCGTCACGAACACAAGCGAGGGCATTGTTAAGCCGCCATTCCCATGTGTAGGTAATTATTGAATACTGAAGCTGATCCCAAGAGAACCTGTGCAGGTTCAACAGTGGCCGCTACTGAAAAACTGACCTCAGCCCTGTAAGGCAGAGCGAAATGGGCGGCGACTAATTGCTTCCACGGATTCCAGAATGGGGGCGGATCGCGAAAGAACCATTTAGCTCCTGCAGCAATCCACATGTTACGCAGCTCTTCAGGGGTGCGCAGCTCGTCGTCGTTCCCGAACTCGGTTCCGCAGCACTCGCAGATGTTGTAGTCACAAGCTGGTTCTTCCATGTCGTTGTAAAAACAGACTGGACAGGTAAATCTCACGGGTAAGCCTCAGCACATTTGTGCTCAACAAACTTTTGTGGTCCGCCCTTTGCAGCTATCGATTCTGCGCTACGAGGGTGGAACGTTCGCAATAAAGAACCGTTATACGCTACTCCGAAGAAACGTGTCAGTGCATCTAGCCTCACGCGACCTCGTGCATTCAAACAGATGCATTCAAACATCTGTAAATGCATTGGCATGGCCATAAAGTTGTCCGCCATTCGTTCATAGTCGAACTCATCCACAGCTCCAAATTTATGGCCGTGCTTCGCAAAATGAAGTGAACGCTGACTTGCGCTTGGGAATGGCACCGTTCGACCAATATACATTGGCGTATACGCAGGTCATCGGCTTGCACTGTCTAATCTTTAGACGTAGTGATGATTACCCGAGATTCATTTCAGGATTGTGAGATCAGGGCTGGCATAGACTCAGCCCCACGACCATTTCAGCTTCCGGCGCGCCATCGAGGTGAGTTCATTCAAAACCTGGACACTGATCGTTCCACCTTGCAACAGCAGTTCTTCCGCAATCGAGCGTCGCTCCCCTTCGCCCGAGATCGCATAGATCACCATATTGGTGGCGAAAAAAGCGTCACCGCTCATTGGCTTCTTCGCGGTCAAACTTAAAACCTGGAGGCAGAGGCAGGCGCAGAGCGCGCAACCGGTTGAGGGCCTCCTCGCGCGTGCGGTCGAGCTCCAAAACCAGGTCCTGGTCTCCGGCCAGACGGACCTCCACCTGATCGCCTTCCTTCAACTGCAGCGCGTCCACAAGCGCAGCCGGAACACGGATCGCCAACAAATTTCCCCACTTCGACACCTGCATCACGACCTCTAAGATATACATGCCGATTGTATCTTGCTGGTCGCTTATGGCGTCGATTCATCTTCCCCCTATCATGAGACATGCAGACATCTACGACCGTCGGCGCACCGTTCCTTCGTCCGCGAAAGCTCAGCCACCGGGACGCACGGATGGAACAACTCCTCTATTGGAGCCGGAAGAGTATTCCCGAGCGCCTGGCCGCAGCCACCGCGCTCACCCGCCGCCTATACGAGATGCGAGGCATCCCCTACGATGAACCCGAAGCAGACTTTACTCCTAGCCGCGTTCGCCGCCGCCGGGGTTGAATACGCGGTGGTGGGCGGCGTGGCCGTCAACGCCCACGGATACGTGCGCGCCACGCATGACCTCGACCTCTTCATCCGGCCCACAATCGAAAACGCACAGGCCGCCTTTCAGGCGCTGCTTCAGCTCGGGGTTCCGCTTGAAGGTCTCGAGCCCGGCGATCTTCTTGATGACGAGGAAAACCTTCGTTTCGGCCCCGAACAGGACCACATCGATATCCTCGCGTCCATCGGGGAAATGTCCTTCGATCAGGTGTGGCGAAACCGCGTGGAAACAAAGCTGAACGGCATTGCAGTACCCTTTATTTCAAAAGCGGACCTCATCGAAAACAAGCGTCAGGTAGGGAGATTGCGAGACCTCGCCGATGCGGAAGAGCTGGCCATGATATCGGATGTGGAAAAGTTTTCGTGACAAACGACGATGCGAGTGTGGGGCAGTGTCTCAGAAGCGTGTCTCTAGAGTAGCGCAAGCGCCTCTCGCACGCGCTCCACCGCCTCTTCCGGCGTCTTTCCTATTGACGACAGATGCCCCATCTTTCGCGCCCTCCGCGGCCGCAGCTTCTCATACAAATGCAGCCGCACCCCCGGAACGGATAGTGCTGCGTCGAACTTCGGCTCCCGCAAACCGCCGTCCGCATCCAACCAAAGGTCCCCCAGCAGATTCGCAATGGCCGCTGGCTGCACCAGCTCCACCGACCCCAGCGGCAGATCGCACACCGCCCGCACTAGTTGCTCGAACTGCCCCGTGACGCACGCCCGCTCACTCGCGTGATAGCTGTTGTGCGGGCGCGGCGCAAGCTCGTTCACCAGCAACCGCCCATCCGCCGCGACAAACATCTCCACGGCCAGCAGCCCCTCCAACTGAAACGTATCGGCGATGCTTTCGGCAATCTGTCGCGCCTCAGCCTCAAGCGCGGATGGGATCGCCGCCGGAATGACGCTCCACGCCAAAATCTGCCGCTCATGGTGGTTCCACGCCGCCGGATACGCCGCCACCTCGCCCGAAGGCGACCGCGCCACCATCACCGAAATCTCGCGCTCCAGTTCTACCGCCTGCTCCACTACTCCCGGCCCCTCGCCAAGAGCCTCCCAGGCTCCCCGCACCTCAGCCTCAAAGTTCGCATCAGGATCGAACCCGACCTTGCCCTGCCCGCGCCCGTCGTACCCGCCTCGCGCGCTCTTGCAGAAGCACCGGCCCAGCTCCTTCACCGCCTCCCGAAGCTCGTCGAGCGTCCCCACCGCCCGGTACTCGCCCAGCGGAAATCCGTTGCGCCGCAGCCAGTTCTTCTGCTCGATCCGGTCCTGAATAATCCCCAGCATCGCCGCGCCGGGCCGCACGGGCGCGAAGTTCGCCGCCGCGTTCATGCTGCCAATCGAAATCTGCTCGATCTCGAGCGTCACCACATCGCACCCCCGCGCCAGATTGGCCGCCTCGCGCGTATCATCCCACCCGGCCTCGATGCAGCTATCCACCACAAACCGCGCCGGACAAGCCGGGTCCGGATCGAGCACCTGGATGCGGTAGCCCATACCGCGCGCCGCCATCGCCGTCATCCGGCCCAGCTGCCCGCCGCCAAAGATGCCAATGGTGGCTCCGGGAAGAATCGCGCTCACTCGCCCACCTCGTGCCCAACCACTTCCGCCAGCACCTGATCTCGCCGAACTGCACGCCACGCTACCAGCTTCTCCCGCAACGCAGCATCCGTTGTCGCCAGGATCGCAATCGCCAGCAACCCCGCGTTCATCGCACCCGCTGTGCCGATGGCCAGCGTCCCCACCGGCACCCCTTTCGGCATCTGCGCAATCGACAGCAGTGCGTCCATTCCCTGCAACGCCGTCGCCGAAATCGGCACCCCCAGCACCGGCACCACCGTCTTCGCCGCCATCATTCCGGGCAGATGCGCCGCCCCGCCCGCCCCGGCGATAATCACACGCAGCCCGCGTCCCACCGCTGCCTCGGCATACGAAAAGAGCAAGTCAGGCGTCCGGTGCGCCGAAACGACGCGGACCTCGTGCGGCACGCCGAACTCGCGCAGGACCTCCTCCGCCGCCCGCATGACGCTGTAGTCGCTGCGGCTGCCCATCACGATTCCCACCAGCGGCGCTTCACTCATAGATGTCAGATTATAAGTGCCGTCCTTCTTTTGTTGTCATTCCGAAGGGAATCCGCTTCTCGCCGTTGCCTTGCTTTCTTGTTCTCATTCCCGAAGGAATCTGCGTCTGCACTGGAGGGTACAACGTTCGCTCCGAGGCTATAGTTTCTTCGAAGGGCACAGCTTTAGCTGTGCCGTAAGAATGTCTCTTAATGTTTTTATTTGCGCTCTTCGCCAGAGGCGAAGAGCACAAATAAAGGAAATCGCGTCCATCGCATACCGGCATGACTGAAGCCATGCCCCTTCCAAACAGAGCCTGTTCCTCCATAAGACCGGACACACAGAGCTCCAAGCCCCCTATCCCACCGGCACATCCGTAAACACCGCGCTCGACAGACGCGAATACACCGGCGGCACCGACCCGTCGTACATCCGCACGAAATATTGCTCGATCTGCCCCTCGCGCGGAATCGAAAAACTCCGCACCGGGCTGCGCAACACCAGATCCTGATCGACGCCCGCGCCGAAATCATTGTCGCGCCGTCGCACCTCAAAGCCTCCGCCCGACGGCGGTGCCGTGCCCGCGTCGATCTGCAACGCCGTCCCAGTCGCCGAAACCACCGTCAGGGACAGGAGATTCAGCAGCACGTTGGCTGGTCCATTCAGTGCAGTTTGCGGCAAGAGCGCGTCCACCGCGACCGACTCCGACAGCTTCACCCCCAACCCTTCCGCCCAGTCGTTTGCAAACGCGATCTTATACGTCAGCAACTCCGGCGCATCGCTCCCCCGCTCGATCGTGACGCTCCGCACCGCTACGCTCGAGGTTTGCGCTCCCGACGTGATCGCCAGCACATCCCCCGGCCAGATGTCCGCCGTTTGGTGCGGATTGATTGCCGTGTACGTGCCTGCAATCGCTGCCGCCGTGGCCGAGGCGAAGCTCAAAATTGCAAGCGCCGCGTTCTCGCAGTCCGCCGTGGATCGCGCCGCCGGTTTGATCACCTTGCCTAGCCACGCCGCCGTGCCGGATGCGCCGCCAAGCGCCTCCCGCGCCACGCTCCCCGCGTCCCGCAACCGCGCCACCGAGCGTTGCCGCAGCCGGTACCGCACTGACACCACCTCGTTCGCAACCGGAATGCGCCCCGCGAAGAACGTCATCTTGCCCGTGCTGTTCAGCGTAAAGTCCACGCCTTCGCCCGCAATCCCTTGCAACCGCGTGGTCACCAGGCCGCTCGGTAGCGTCCCCGTCACCCACGTCGAGCCCGTCTGCGTCACCCGGCAGTAGCCCATGGAGCCGAAGAGCTGCACGCAATCCACCGCCGCAAAGCTGCACGACGCCGGCGTATTCAGGATCGGCCCCGCAACGGCGGTGTCGTACAGAATGGTGGCGGGCGTATTTGAGGAGACGCCGAGGTCCACCAGCTCGAAGACCGCGTGCATCGGAGCCGCCACCGCGCCGCCGCCAAAGTTATAAACCAGCCCATCCACCATCGCATAGTAGGTCTGGAAGAGCCGCTCGGTCTCCGCGCAATGGAGCCGGATGCGCAGCGTGTACACGTGCCCGGCCAGAATCGTATAGCTCGCGCCCACTTCGCCGCCGTTGATCCAAGGCGTGACGATAGTCGTGCCGCCCGTCTGCCGCACGTTGTACCCGGCAAAGCAGTTCGCCCGCGTGATTGGCCCACCGTACAGCCCGCAGAGCACACCATCGCTCGCGCCGCCGAGCTGTAGATTGCCCGCCTCGACCACCAGCGTCCCGCCCATTTCCACCGCGTCGACAGCGGTCAGCGTCGTCTGCCCGTCATAGCCGTTGCCGCCCGTCATATGGAGACCACCCGCGCTGAAGCCGAGGTGCGAGCCCGGGTCCTTCGCCACCCAGACGCGCGGATCGAAGACCCCCGTATTGAAGCTGTCATTCACCACATACCGGCTGTTGACCGTATGCGCCGGGATGAACGGCGTCTCGCGCAGCTGAAAGATGGTCGTCGTGCCGTCGCCCACGAACAGCTCGGTGACATACGCCGCCGGTTCCATCGCGCCGCTCACGGTCACATCGTTGGCCAGCTCCTTGACCGCCGCCGTGTTCAGCGCCGCGATCTGCAACGTTCCGTCCCCGTCGCTCAGCGCGTGCGTGACCGCGCCGATGGGCTGCAAGCTCAACGCGCCACCCACCGCGCGATAGCTCGTATACGTCGAGTTCGCCAGCGCACCCGCGTTGGCCGACCAGTTCTGCCCAGCCTCCGGATCGAAGACGCCGACGGCGCGCCCACTCCCGACGCCCGCCGTGGCCAGGCCTCCCCCGCTGCGGCTGGTCAGCGTCTTCAGCAGCGCGCCGCTCCCTTGCCCCAGCCCAGGATTGCCGAAGAGCGTCGTCTGCTTATCGAGCAGCCACTCGTCCGAGACCGCGCTGAAAGCCACACGGTACACCGGTCCGGCAATCCCCACACCGGCATAGACCTGCTCGGGCGTGGTGGCAATATAGCCGGTAAAGAGCACAACGCCGTTATCCGCCGCCGCGACCACACGCCCACGCCGCACCGGCAGCGCCAGCCTCGTGCCGCCGAGCGAGACGAGACCGCTCAGCCGCGACGGGGCGTTCAGCGTCCGTACGATCTTCAGCGGCGCGCTCGCATCGAGGCAGCCGCTGTAGTCGACCGCGCCCAGCCCATCCAAATTGTCGAGAGTCAGAATCACTGGGCGGCCTCCTGCTCCTCTGGCTCAAGCAGAGCGGCGGGCACCGGCGGCGCGACACACTCCAGCCCGCGCATCTGGCGAACTTCAGCGACGGTCAGCACGCCCGCCTTCAGCAGCTCCGTCTGGATCTGCACCTCTTCCATCTCGTCGCGGCTGTCCAGCTCGTTGAAGTGGAACTCGAACTCCCGCCAGCCCAGCTTCTTTGCGAACAGATCGCGCGTGATGTGCTGCGAGAGCAGCTTGGCCACCGGCACGATCGCGCTGGCAAACGCCTGGTCCGCCATCTCGCCCGCAGTCGACCGGTTGACCTCCTTCTGCTGACCCAGCAGCATGGGCGGCAGCTCAAACGCGTTCGCGATCATGGTGATCAGGAACTCCTGCCACTGGATGTGCAGATCGGCATCTGTACCGCCCGCAAAACGCAGCACCTCAGGCTTCTGCTCGCAGCTCAGGATCGGCACACGACCGGTGCCTTCGATCTCGTCCTGCCACCAGCGGATCAGCCGGTCGTGCTGTTCGGGCGTCGCCTCGTTCAACCAGAGCGCGTACTGGACGACCGTGTTCGACGCCAGCCGTCCGGCATACCGGTTGGCCGAAAGGAATTGGTTCACCGTCTCGAACGCTACCTCTAACCGACCCAGGCCAAATGGTGTATGCGTGCGCGGGTTCAGCCGCAGATACATCAGCTCGTCGTCGAAGAGCGGCACCATCGACTTTCCCCCAATGGGGTTGAGCTGACCAGACGTATTTTGGGCGTAGCGTGGCTTGCTGGTGTCGCCGTTCCAGTACGGATCGATCTGGATGGTCGCGCCGTCCACCGGCCACAAGCGGAACGGCTCGTTCGGGTCGCCGGTCGATTCCATCTCCACCGCGCCGAAGCCGCCCACCAGCAAATCCTCAAGCACCTGCTCCCACAACACGCGAAAGCTGTCCCCGGCGTTCGGCTCCTCCAAACACCGGCGCAAGGCTTTCATGCGCGCGTCCGCGTCCGGGATAAACTCGCCCGCATAGCCGCGCCGCACCCGAATCTGCCAGTCCATGCTGGCGATTCGGTCTTTCACCACGTTGATCGCCCGCCGCACCACCGTCGACTCGGCGAACCGGCGCAGATTGGCCGCCGTCGGCTTCGGCATCTGCGCCGGTCCCGCCCCGCGCGGCTGCTGCATGATGGACGGCAGCGCGGTGGTCTTGCGCGTGGGCTGGGCTGGCTCCTGTGGGCCCGCCGCCGCCAGGTCCGGCACTCCGGGCGCAACCGCCTGCATTCCGGCCACGCGCTGCCATAGATTTTCAACTGCTGTGCGAACTCCCATTGCCTTGTCTCCCCTGCTGTGTTAGGCTGGCGCACCTTCGCGCAAAAAGAATGGGCATGGCCGCTATGGCCATGCCCCCTTACAAAACTTGTTGAGCTTACCTCAGACGCGCAGTTCCATCCGCGCCGTCTCGGCAATCCGCACTAGATCGTTCACGGTCATCACACGGATCGCCTGCCGCTCCATCGTCTCGACGCCAAACCGGTATGCCTCCCCGGCCTCGTCCCCGTCCTGGTCGCTCAACTGCCGCACCGGCTCGACCACCGCCGTCAGCTCCAGCGCCGCACCCTCTACCCGGCTCACCCCGTCACGCAGCAGAGGCGCGGTGTACGCCAACACCTTGGCCGCCTCCACATCGCCTTCGAGCGAGACCGCCTGAAACATCCGGATCACGCCGTTCGGCCGATAGCCGCAGTCGATCTTCATCGGATCGCCCGCCGCCGTGTACAGCGACGCCGCGATCCGCTTCCGCATCAGCCCCCACACGCCCGCGCGCTCGAACTCGGTTCGCATCGCGCCGGTGATGGCCGCACGTCCCGTCCGCCTGCGCTCCACCTTGACCTTCATCGGTTCCACATACATCCGCATCAGCTGCTCGATCTCGGCCGGCACACTCTCCGCCAAGCAAGCCCGTGGCGCGGCGATCTGTACCGAGTTCGACAGCGTGTCTTCAAGCACCTCCATCACCGGCTTGGGCGAAGCACCGTCCGTCAGCAGCCGCCCGGCAATATCCGCCTCCAAGGACTCCAGCAGCGCAAGGTCGGCGTTCGCGTCCAGGCAGCGCACCCGGCTCCAGTCGCGGGTAAATCGAACCACAGCCCCGCCGCCGCCGGAAACGGCCGAAGCCGCCGCGCCCGCCTCCCGCAGCACAACGCCGATATTGACGAACTCTCCCTTCACTACATCCGGCACATACCGGATCAGGAAGAACTCGCAAGGCACTCGTTCCCGCACAGCATTTGCTCCTTAGTTGCCAGTTCTTAGTTGCCAGTTCCCAGTTCTGTCTTTCCACTGGCAACTGGGAACTTCCATCTTTCAAATTCCTTCCTGCAATCCAGCCGCCATCCACGCTACATCACGAATC
Organism: Acidobacteriaceae bacterium; assembly: GCA_965277085.1. Lineage (GTDB taxonomy): Bacteria > Acidobacteriota > Terriglobia > Terriglobales > Acidobacteriaceae > Edaphobacter. The sequence continues at coordinate 1,497,063 of OZ255708.1, read as the reverse complement.
GTGCAAATCCTTCGCTTTTCCGAGGTTCCGGGAAGTTCCCCGGCACCGCCACCTGTACTCCCGCGCTCCACAACGGGAACGGTTCCCGGTCCGAGTCCCGGAAGGACATAATCAGCTCGCGTACCCGCCCTCGCCGCACAAGCATCTGCTCCATCAACCGCTCGATGGTGGCGAGATCCCCGCCGTACCACTCCGGCGGCACCTCTTCGGCGATCCGCCACAGCACGGAGGCGTCCATAGCCTCGATCCGGCTCAGCCACGGCTCGAAGCTCGCCCATCCCGTCACCCGCGCATACACCGTGTCGCGCGCATAGACGCCGCGCAGCGGGCTGTCGGGGAAGCTCCACTCGCCCGCGTTGAAACAAAATCCCTGATCGATAAAGGTGGCCCGGTACTTCCGCTCGCGGCCCCGGCGTTCGAAGACCGCCTGTCGCCCGTTGCAGTTGCCCGCCCACTTGTCGATGGCCAGCATTCCCGCAAACTCGTTCAGATTGCGTACTTCTTCCAGCTGCCCCTCCGGCAGATAATCGACCACCAGCCCCGGCATCAGACCGCCCACAAAGCGGCTGCCAAAGTGCAAACCCGGCTGATAGCGCTCACGCGCGCCCCGGGCAAGCTCGATAAACATCTCCGGCGTGTGCCCCACCAGCCACTCCGTCACCTCGACCACATCGCTCACCGGCACCGTCAGCCCGGCGGCCTCGGCCAGCTTGGTCACGATCAGTTCGTTGGCCAGGACGCGAATGCCCTGCGGGTTGTTCTGGAACTTTACCACCCACAGCTGCCCATCCGCGCCCAGCATCAACTGGCTCTGCGCCCCGCCCCGCATTCGCCGTATGGCCTGTACCGCCAACACCGCCAAAGTAAGTTCTCCTCCGCATACGCAGCATACTGTACGGTGCGCGCGATACACGATGAGACACGCCCGATATTGCTTCCGAAGGCACGGCTTCCGTCACGGCGGTATGTCCAGCGATCGATTTGGAAGGGCATGGCTTCAGCCATGCCGTAAACGCAAACCACATGAACGGCTCTCCTCCTCCTCTTCGCCGAAGGCGAAGAGGAGGAGGAGAGAAACGATGAGACAACCTTACCGGCACGGCTGAAGCCGTGTCCTTCCACATGCTCCACACCGCTACCCCCGCTTGCAGGGCTTCCTCAGCTCCGCCCGCACCGACTGCGCGATGGCCATCGCCATCACCAGATCGTCATACGTCCCCGCCGCGCCGCTCGCCGTTCCGTTCTCCTGGACGACAAAGGTGCGGCACTCGCCCAAGAGCCGCCGGCTGTGAAAGAAGTCCGGGTTCCCGATCAGCAACCGGCTCAGCGTCGTGATCGCCCCCGGCTTCGACGCCGCCGTCGTCAACCAGCCCGCCTGCGCCTCCTCGGGCTCTCCCCCATGTTTCGCCGGCTTGCCGCCCTGCTTATAAATCCGCGGATATCCCTTGTGGTCCAGATGCGACAGCACCGTCCCGCCCCCGAAGTTATTCCGCTCCACCACCACCAGCGCCCCGTTGTACCGGTCGGCGATCTTCACGACCAGGTCCGTCAGAACGTCCAGCGCGCCGCGCCGCTGCATCTCCGCGCATTGCATCCCGGTCTCCACATCGATCACCTGCACCGCGGAGTAGTCCCCGCCCGTGCTTCCCCCGTTCGGATCGACAGCCACCACATACTCCTTGCCCGGCGCGCTTTCAAACCAGATCCAAAGCGACCGGCCCTCCTCCACGTGAAGCGGTTCGCCCAACTCGTCCATCCGTCGCTCGATCGCGCTTACGCTGAAGCAGCACTCCCCAGTCGCCCGGAAGCAGTCCTCTGCGTTTTCCGCGAACTCCTGCGCCCGCAGATCGCGATATTCCAAGTCGAGCGACCGGCGAAAGCCGATCTGTTCGGGCGACAACGTGTGCCGCTCCATCAGCTCCCGCTCCTCGTCGGTGAAGTCTTCCACCGCTTCCGCCCGGTAGGCGTCTTCGAACCACCACGGCAGAAAATGCTTTGCCATGCCCGCTTCTTCGGCCTGCCGCCACTCGTGATAGAAGGCGCCGTACGCTCCATTGGGCGTCGACTCGAGCACCAGCTCACCCCCCGGCGAGAGTGCCGCTCGCAACCCGGCCAGCGTCTCCCGCGCATCGCCCGGCCAGCGCGACACCTCGCTGCAATGGAGGTTCTGCATCGTCATCCCGCGCCCCGCGTTGCCGTCGGCCGCGCTCAGGATGCGGAATTCGCTGTCCAGCTCCGGAAAGATCATCTGCCGCATGTTCGACCGGCTCCGGCGCAGCGCGCCCTCCCGCAAAGGCTCCGGCAGATGCTCCCAGAAACGCTGCACGATGCGGAACATCCCCTCGGCCGCCTCTTTGGTCTGCGCCACCTGCACGGTCAGCACGCCGCGCTTGGTGACCGTCTTCAGAAAAAATCGCCCCGCCACCCAGGTGGTCATGCCCATCTGCCGCGCCTTCAGCACGATGTTCCGCTGCTTGCGCTCTTTTTCAAACTCGCGCTGCGCCTTGTTGGCGATCAGCGGCGTCTCGTTGCCCTCCCGGTCCCGCACCTTCAGTAGCTTCTGTGCCATGGCAATGATGTCGCGACCCTCCGTGACCGGTCCCGCGAGCTCCTTGCCCAGCGCCAACAACTCCTCCACCGTCAATAATTCCGCCATCTCGCCCCATTCGCTCTCCGCGGCGAAGGGGCGGGCGGCGCGCGCGTGTCGAACGGACCGCTCGCCCGTTCACCCGTTCTTACATCGCCCTACATCTCCCAATGACAGCCCGAAACATTTCTCGGGTTCGGCACGTCGCGCAGCGTCACCGTCGAGTTGGCCGGAACGCCGACCATGCTCAGGCCGTTGATCGGCTGCCCCGCATTCAACGGGACCACCGACACGACATACGCCGACTGCGGATTGTTGATCCGGTAGGCCGCGCCGCTCTGCCCGGTGCAATCCGGGAGCGTCAGCGTGCCCGGACCGCTCAGCCCCGAAAGACTGATATACCCGTCGGCCGCCGTCATCGCGTAGCTGAGCGTGCTCACCACATGCGGGTTGGCTTCATTCGCGCCGTACACATAGTTCAGCGCATTGCTTGCCGCGGCCGCCAGCAGCGCTTGTCCGGCCTGCGTCGGATGCACGTGGTCGGGCTGGAAGTAGGTCGCGTTGGTGTTCGCGCCGTCCGCTCCCATCAGCGGATTGGCGGCGAAGTCGATCACGCCGTCCGCGCCACCCGCCCTGGCCTGCGACAGGATCAGCGAGTTGTACGCGTTCTTGTCCGAGTCCAGTGTTCGTCCGCCGGGATCGTTGCCGGTGCGCGAGATCATCGTGCCCACAAAGACGCGGCAACCGGCCGTCTTCATCGTCTGCACCTCGCCCAGAAGGCTCTGCAAGACGTTCGAAGCCGGAACGTTCAGCAAGCTGAAATCGTTCGTCCCTGCCATAATCAGCGCCAGCCCCGCGCCCGCGCTCGAATGACACTGCAGCGCCGCGCGGTTCGGCTCAGAGCCGTCGATGGCGGCCAGCGTGATGCCCGTGATGCCCCAGTCCGTGATCGTGTACGCCGGCTGATTGGTCAAGGTCAGCAGCGAAGGCCACGGCGTCGAGGTGTTGAAGCCGTAGGTGATCGAATCGCCGATCGCGTGCAGTTGCGTCGCGGCCAGCTGCGTGGGCACCGGTGTGGTGGCGACTCCGCGCGTCCCGACTTCATTCATGATTGCCGCGCTGACCGCTTGCACTGACGAGGCCGTCAAGGCGGTTGGATAGGTCCGCACGCGGTACAGCGTTCCATTCAGGCCGGAGCCCTGCCATGGACCCACGTTCGACGAGCCAAGAAAGAGATTGCCCGAGCTCTGCGCGCCAGCCGAACTTCCCTGGCTGGTGTACGCCGCTACCTCCGCGCCATCGATGTAGAGGCGGTCTTTGCCGCCGCTGCCGCTCAGTACCGCCGCCAGCACATGGAAGCCGGAGATCAGGTTCGGCGCGGCCGTGCCTACGGCGTTGTTGACGAAGAACGTCGGCGCATAGGCGTTGGGAATGAACCCGCCTCCCGCGACGTAGTTGTACATGAAGTTGAAGCCGCCACCCCCATTGCTGCTTGAAATCAGCACGGGATATTGATTGCCTAGCTGATTGCCTGCAGTAATGGGATTGATGTAGACACCCGCGAAGAACGTCTGCGTCCCGTTCAGCGCCGCCGGGAGACTGACACCCTGGCCGGGAAGAAAGCTGAGGCCAGTCGCGGTCCACGAAGGAGCCGCGCTCGACACCAGCGTTCCACTATTGCCGCTGCCTGTGCTGTCGGCGAGGATCGTTCCACTGCCTTGCAGGAAGTTATAGTCCGCCGTCGCACCCGGCAATAGGGTGCTGGTCGCGCCCGATCCGCTGGGCACGCTCCACGTCCCGTCTTCCCGCAAGAAGCGCGAAGCTCCACTTAGCGGGCCAGGATCGGGCACAATGCCCGGTTTGTGCGCTGTACCGGACGCTCCCAGCATCGGCAGATACGCCGGTGCCACTGAGCCGCTGGTAATGCTGTTCCCGTTGACCTGGCCGTTGATCGTCGTGGCGTTGAGCGTGTTTACATTGATCGTTCCGGCGTTGAAGGCCTGCGGATTGAACTCATACGTCGCGCCGCGCAGGCCGATGTCGAGCACGCTGGCCTGCGGTTGGTAACGCACGGTATCCACACCGGCGTTGCTTTGCAGATCGAACAAGTCGTATGTGCTGTTCCATTGGCCGCATCCGCGATAGTTGCAGTTGATGTTGAATACCGCTTGCTGTCCGGCATCCATGCGCATGGTTGACTGCCAGATGCCTCCGGCCACAAACGCCGCTGTGGGAGCGGAGTGCGTTCCGCCCGCACCGAAATAGCTGGACGCGGGGGCGGTGTTGACGATCTGCCAGCCAATAAGGCCCTGCGCGTTCGTGCCGTTGAAGTAGATACCCGCCTGTTGTGCGGTCGTGGGCCGTGGAACGTACTGTGTGACTGCCTCCGTATCGGCCGCGATGCGCTCCTGGTAGTAGTGCGGCTGCTCGACCGGATCACCCGACGCCCAGGCGACGGTGTTCGGCGCAAGCGTCATCTGCCCGTCTACCACTTTGGACGCCGCGTTCAGGACGCCAAGCACCTCGGCCATGGGGTAGAGCGCGTAGCCCCCCGTCAAGTACGAGATGTTTCCTCCAGCGCTGCTGCTGTTCGGTCCCGACTGCGAATAGGTCAGCGTGTTCGCACTGGTGGTAGTCACGGTAAATGTGCCGTTGTAGCTGCCGTCACCCACGCCCGACACGGTCATGTTGAGGCCGTTGATGTCCTGCGGGAAGTTCCCCGAGGCAGTGAGCGTCACGACGTTTCCGCTGCGCGCGACCGACGCAATGGCACTCGACACGTTCAGGTAGCCGCCCGTCTCGTTGCTGATACCGACGATGGCCGTCACTCCGCCCGCGTAGTACAGAGTGGTTGGCGACAGGGAGCCCACCACGGGAAAGACCTGCCGGATGCCGGCCACAGTGTCCACCGTCTGCTCCAACCCGTAGCCGCAAAGGCCACCGATCGCCACCGTGGTGCCCGCCGCATGCACCTTGTTCAGGGTCAGACGGAAGTGCGTTCCATCCACAACGGTATAGTTGGCCATCTCGTAGTTGTGGGGCAGAACCGTTCCCGAAGGATTCTGGTCGACCACGCAGGCCACGCCGCTGCCCGCTGGAGCCGCCGACGTGTTGGTCGCGAATCCAGGCGTCAGGTTCGCCGTCTGGATGGAGAGCGTCACGACTCCCGGCGCAATGTTGTTCGCCTGCGAGACCGCGCCTTGCGCCAACGTGAAAAAGACGCTGACGGGAAAAGAAGTGCCGGTGAAGTTGGCCGTGGGATACGGCGCGCCCCCCGCTCCGCCAATTAGCGATCCCGCGCTGATGACCTTGGACGGACTCTTGTCGATCAGAAAGCGACCTTCGCCCTGGGTTCCCGCGCCGGAGGTTGTGCCAACGCCGATCGACGTTGACCCTGTGCCGCATCCGGTAGAGCAGTTCCCTTGATAGACCTGAGTGTCTTCCTGATAGCTCAAATCGAAGGGATGAGCGCCTTCGTCCGCTTCGTCGCGGAAACCGCCGGAAGCCGTGATGGAGTGCGCTCCGATCAGGCAGTCGCCCACGCCATAGCAACTGATGTAGTCGCTCGTCAGCACGTGTTGTCCCATCGTGTTGAAGGTGCCGCGAACATCCTCCGCAATGTAGTTGCTTTTGAAGTAGGGTACCGAAGGCTCAATGCTTGCGGGAAACAGGTTCGATCCTCCCGTCAGTGCTTCCATCGTGATGTTCAACGCGACATCGTTGGGCGTCTGCGAAACGACGACGCCGTTCGAAAGACCCGGATTTTTAGTCGCGACTAAATCGATCGTTCGACCGGAAGCCAACCCACTAAACAATGGATTGCTCGGATTGCTGTACGTGTCGATCGTTCCGCCCAGGCGTGCGTCTTCGACGTGGGTGCCGTTCTTCCAGGCCGCCGCGATATACGATTCCGCCGAGTTGTAGTCCTTGCCGACCTTGACCTCGCATCCGTTTGCGCAATCGGCGCTGTTGACGGCGTTGAGGACGCCGTTATTGCCAAGCCCGTTCACGTACTGCGTCGCATACTCTTCGCCGTTCAGCACGTTGACGTTCAGCTCCGAACCTGTGGGTTGCGCGACCACCTGCGTGCCTTGCGGGACGAGCGACACCTTCTGCCCTACCCCGCTCGCCACCTGCTGCACGGAGAGGTCTACGTAGTGCTTGTCCGCCGCGTTATTCGGCAGCGTGGGATCGGCGGGCAGATTGAGCGCGCCGGTCATTGTATCGCCGGTCGTTCGCACATAGCCGGAGCCGTCCTGCGGGATGGTGCCTCCGCCGCCACCTCCAACCGCGTTGGCGATCGCCTGATCCACGTAGCTTTTGCTCACCGTATTTTGCGCAACCGAAAGCGGCATCACCGTGCTGCGAATCGCGCTCACCTTGACCGCCGTCGCGCTGGCCGGGACCACCCAATACTCGCGGCTTACGCTGCCATCGTTCAAGTGATAGATCACCGTGTAATAGCTGCCCATCGGGTTCGATCCCGCGTTGGGCGCGAGCTGCACATTGAGCGCGCCACCCGCCGAAATCGTCGTCGAGATGCTTCCTCCCGACACCGACTGCCCCGCTGCCGTTGAAAACTCCGGCCAGCTAATCACTACCGTTCCCGCTGCCGGGGAGCCGTCCGCGCGGTAGATGGTATCCACCACGGGTGTCGTCGTCACTTGCGCGCCAACCGTTGGCCGCAGCGCCAGCATGACCGCGAGCAGCATTCCGGCCAGCATCCATCGTCTGGAAATCCATGTGGGCTTCCAATGCATTGTCATCTCCTTCGTTCTTGAGTTGTTGCCGCTAAACCGCTCGCATCGCGCCCGGCAGATAACTGCGGAAGCACAACACCGTTTCGCCGTCGTTTGCGTCCTTCACCGGCAGCGCGCGGAAGACGCCCTCCAGCCGCAGCTGTGCCAACGGACCCGACAGCGTCTCCAGGACCTCTGCCGCGCCCTGCGCCGCTTGCAGCCGTGGGTAGTGGAAGATCACGCGGTCACCCTGCTCGCCATCCATGACAAACAGCCCCGACCACTCTTGAAAGAAGCTGCCGCCCTCGCGGTCCACAAAGCCCGCCAGCGCGCTCACCTTCATAGCGGCCGTCGGGACACCCGCCGGCAGCGGACCGCCGAGCTGGAGCACACCGCTGTTGATGCCGACGATTACGCCGACATTTAGCGTGACGCGGCGTATGTAACTTACATCGTTACTTACCGCTCCGCTGGTTCGCATATAGCCTGCGCTTACACCGCTGCCGACGAAGCCGGTTTGCCCGGTGTAGTCCACATCGACCGCTACGAGACCACCGACAGCAAATCCGCTGGCCGCCGCACCTACATCGAGCTGCGTCGCCGTTGAGCTTCCGCCGGCCGTTAAGGAGACTGCGGCTGCCGTTGCACCGCCACTGCCGTTTGCCACCGCACCGGCTGTCGTGGCGAGCAGATTCATCTGTTGCGATCCCGAGGCGAGCGCGAGCTGGAGCTTGCCCCAGTTCTCGAACCGCAGCGAGACCGTGGCCTCCACTTCGCCGCGCACTTGCTGCTGCACTGTTGCCGGAGCGCCTGTCAGCACCGCGTTGACCTTGGTTCCGCTCTTGCGGGTAAAGCCCGCGCACCAGCCCAGATCGATCCAAGGCGCGGGCGGCTGATCGAGTACAAACGCCCCAAGTTGCGCCGCGTCGAAGATCGTGGGCGCGCCCGCCACGCGATCCACGGGCGCGAAGAAGGCACGGACCCGCCGTGTCACCGGAGACGTGGCTGGAACTGAGGCCGCGGTCATTCGCCCACCTCCTGGTAGCAAAACACCTCGACGGTCGCTACGCGTTCGACCAACTCCGAAGCTGGTTTCGCGGCACCAAAGGACACGTCGCTCCAAAAGACGCGGGTGGCCATCGCTAGCGGTGCCACGCCTGCGCCACTCGCCGCATAGTGCATCTTCACTACGTTGTGCGGCACGGTGCGCAACGCCGCCGCCAACTCTGCATCCATCGCCGCGAGCATCCGTCCGCGGTCCATGCCGCCGTTCACCGCCGTACCCGCCGTGGCGTAATGAACTTCGCACGTCATCGTCGCCAGAGGCAATGAGCCGAGCGTATCGATCTTCACCGCCGTCCAGCGCAGACGGAAGACGTCCGTCACCAGCGCGTCGGTCGCCAGTTCGTTTTCCTCCACTAGCACACCCGGCCGCGTCACGCCGCGCACCACCATCGTGCGCGCCGAATTGAGCCTCGCCAGACGGTCGCGCAGCGCGAGATAGAAGGTGTCCTTCGCATTCGTCATAGTTGCTACCTTTCTCGTTACATTCGGAGCGTCACTCACGTTGCGTCGCAGTCGAAACGCAGATTCCCTTCGGGAATGACAACCAGAAGGGCAAAGGCGTCGCTCTAGGTCAGCAGCGTCAACGGAGCGCGCACGATCAGCCTGTAGACATAGGGCGAACCGAAGATCTGCGACACGGTGGCCGCTTCGATCTCCAGCAGCGTACCGTCGATGAGCAGTCCAAAGGCTTGCGCGAACAACACGCGGCCAGACTCATATGCCAGCGATCCGACCAGCGCGTCCACCGCCGTGGCCGAGAGCAGCACCTCCCATCGCGGGGCTTTCTCCGATGCCACTGTGGCACGCGCCTTACGGATGACTGCGGGCGCAAGCTCCACATCCTGAAACGAAGGCGACGCCAAGCCTAGCTGCTCGGTCGCGTCCCCGGGCGTTCCCGGCGATGGAATCCTCAGCAGCACGCTTCGTCCGCCGCCGCTTCGCAGCAGAGCATCCGCCGCACGCTTGGCCGCATTGGTCGACATCATCACATCGGCCATGGTGTCACCCGATCCTTTGCGCGAGGTAGGGCCGGAGGAGCGCCTGTACCTGCACGTCGATCAGGCTGCTGCTGAAGTACTGCATTTGTAGCGTGTCCATGCGACTCGACCGCACATTGACCGAGGGCATGCTCTGCGCGTTCTTGACGATCTGCGCGCACGCGACTTTCACTGCGGGCGGCACATCGAGCAGACCGGCCGTGTAGGTGATCTCGACCTCGTTGTAGTTGAGCCCCAGGAAGTTTTCCGGAAACGTCAGCTCTCCGGTGGCCGTGTTTACGTCAATCGTCGCTGCATCGAGGGCGCTCCAACTGCCCGGCAGGCTGAACGCCCACGCCACCTGTGCGCGGAACGGGTCCATCATCTCGCCACGCCTGGGCCGTCCGTAGCGCACACGCACCTGCGTCAGCGCAGTTGTAGCCGGAGCGATCGCCGCGAGCGGCAAGTAGCTCAGGCGCACGGTCTGCGCGTTCGCCGTCAGCCGCATCCGCTCCACATATTGCGTTGCCAGCAGGCTCGTGCGGCGGCAGAACGCCTCCATCAACGAAGAGGCCATCGTGATCCAATCGTCCGTCGTGTCCGCCGTCAAACCGTATTGCACGTATTCGGTCGGCAACAAATAACCCATGCATTTCCGCCTTTCATAAAAGCAACGGGGACCGGCACAGATGTGTGCGGTCCCCTTGCTTTAGTTCATTGCTCGTTACAAACCGGTTCGTGGAAGTTTAGGTCGGTTTGGCATTCTCTTAGCGGCTAAAGCCGCGCTGCGAAGCTGGGCCCTTGCGGCGGGGGCTGAAGCCCCACCCTTCCAAGACCTGGATGCGTACCGAGCTTTGTTCTAGCGGTCGACGAGCACCTGGTAGTGGGCGTAGTTTGCGCCCTTGACCACCACACCGCCGAACTTCACCACGACGTACTGGCTCGCAAGCGAACCGGGGACGCCGAGTTGGAAGATGCGTGGGTTGGGATCGCTGAGCCAGTGGTACTCGATCATGTCTTCCGTCACAATGTACGCGGGAAGAATGGCCGAGCCGGAGCCGACGACGCCGCTGTAGGGCAGCGTCCACTCGGGGATGAGCGGGATGTCGCCGGCCTGCGTGGAGAGCATCTTCACCGTGAAGCCGCTGGTGATTTCCTTCGAGCCAAGGACGACGTTGAACTCCGACTTCATCTCGCGGTCGATCAGATCGAGCAGCACGGGGTTGGCGTAAATCGCCGAGGGGCGGACGCCGAACGAGGTGCTGGCCACCATCTGCGCGATGGTCGACTTGAGGCCGTCGACGATGCTGGCAGTGGTGGGAATCGTCACGGTGTTGCCACCGGCGGCGATCTGCGCGGCTGCGCCGAAGTACTGCGCGGTGGTGGGAGCGGCGAGCGAGGTGTCGTTGCCGTTCCAGAGCGCGACATCATGCGTGCGCAGAACGCCGTCGACGGTGTCGGCGAGGTCCTTTGCCTGGAGGTAGGCGAACTGGCTCTGCTGCTGGCCGAGCTCGATGTCGAACAGGTTGTAGTTGATCTGCGCGACGAGGGCCTTGAGCGGAACGCTGCGCTCGACGCGCGTTGGGCTTACGTTCGGCGCGACGATGTTGCGCGGGTCTACGAAGCCGCCGTTGGCAGAGGGTGCCGGGATAGCCGTCTCCTCAAAGAAGCGCGAGGGATGACCGGTGGCCGGGACCTGCTTGATGCGCTGGCCAAAGATGCCGCGGCGGCGAACGAGATCGGTGATCTCGGACTGGTACATCGGCACTTCGATCGCGCCGGGTCCAAGGTAGTCGGCGGCGGCGTGGATTTCAGTAAACTTCGCGTTCATTTTCTCTCCCAGAAAAGAAAAGGGACGGGCCTGGGGCCGCGTCCGGTTGTGGTGGATGAGGCGTTTGCTTAGCCGAGCAGGCCGGCGCGCATGAGCTGCGCCTTGACAGCAATACGCTGCTCGAGGCTGAGGCTTCCCAGTGCGGCATCAAGTGCGCCGGCTTCCATCGAATCGACCGTGACGCCCTGCTTTGCCAGCAGGTTGACCATGGCGACAGGAAGCGTCTTGCGACCGGATTCGCGGTTGGTGTTTGTAACCGTGCTGGTTGCGGAAGCGCGCAGCTCCGCCAGCTTGCTCTCGGACTCGGCCAGACGGGCTTCCACCGAAGCCAATTTGCGCTCCAGATCGCTTTCTCGGCGGGTCTCGGCGGTGGCCACGATGCGGCCCAGCGTCGCTTCGGCCTCTGCCGCGAAATTGCCGGCGAATGCGCTTTCGCGCTCGGATAGCCGCTCCGCCGCCTGCTGCAACAGCCCCGCCGCCGCTGCGAGGCGCTCCACAGTAACGCTCAACTCATCCTTCATCTCGAACTCCATGCTTTCTCCTCTTCGTTCGTTCACTCGCTTAGCTCTTGGTCGCCAATGCGCCGGTCGAAATGTTCTGCGCGTTCAGAATGGCCACTACGGCCGAGACCAGATTCTGCACATAGCCGGGGCTGGGCGTGATGCCAGCCTGGGTTAGCAGCGTCGACACCGCTGGCCCAGCGAGCAGAATGACCTCCTGAAGCTTCTGCGCGCCCGTGCCGTTTTGCGCGCCTGAGGCGGCGAACTTCTGTTCCACCATCAGCACCGCGTTCTGGATCAGCGTGGTCGCGTCGATGGCCGCGTTGATGCCCGGCGCGGCGGTAGGGAAGAGGATCGCGGCCAGCCTCTCGACTGGGACCGCATACTCGACAGCCCACTTCAGCCCCTTGGCAAAGCCCTGCCCGATCGCCTGCAATACTCCCGTAAACGTCATAGATCTCCTTGGTTCGTGTTGTTTGTTACGTTGCCGTGCGCACAAAACGCAGATTCCCTTCGGGAATGACAACCAGAGGGCAACGGCACCCGACGCTTTACGCGTTGCGCCGCGCTGTGCCGCAGCCGGACTTTTTCAGCCGGAAGCTGGTGTTGCGGTACGCGGCCTTGTCGCGCAGCAGGATGGCCGCGCCGGTGAAGGTCGCCTTGGTCAGCGTCCATACCGAGGCCTGCATATCCGCCACGTGGGCGTCGGCGAGCTCATAGCTCATGCCCATCGCGCCGTCGCCGGAAATTTTGTCCTCCATCTCCGGGTAGTCGCGCGCGAACAGAAATCCACCCACCGTCAGCTTCTGCCCGACGATGGAGGCCGATGTGATGATGCCGCACTTTTGCCGCGCGTCGTGCCCATCCCAGCCCGTCTTGTAGTCCACGGCCATGCCCAGCAGACTCGGCAGTGCCTGCTCGGCCGCCGCATGGCTCAGCACCACACGATGCCCGCGCGAGCCGCTGGGTGCCTTGTCGCTGGGCACGTCGACCAGCGTCAGTACACCTTCAAACGGCAGCCGGTTCGGATGTCCGGCAACCACCGGGAACTCCACCGCCATTGCGCGGAGATCGACCGGCGACCGCCGCTGCCTAACGCCTGTCGCTGAAGCGCACCCTACTCCGGCCCGATGCCGCGGCAACGCCGTTTTTCCGTCCGTTCGCGTCGCCATCCCCGCGCTGGTGCATCGCCGATGCAGACCTTCCGCTAACCCCATGCCCACCTCCTTGAAGAATCGTTACACTGTGCCGCAAAAGAAAACGGGAGAGCGCCGTGGTGGCCGCCCTCCCGTTTTCTTTTCCCTACTTTTCAAGTGTATCAAGTAGCGCATAACTAATGCACAAAGTTATGCGGCAAGGTAACTTGCTTGCAATGAGACGTTTGCGGGCAATTTACGAATTTCCTCCTCTTGACAAATATTGAAGGGTTGGAGCAAGCCGACTTCGATGAAGACGCCGGTGAGCCGGTCGAGCGACTCGTCATACCGGCGCGAAACCGTCATGCGGTTGACCTTGAGCATTTCGGCCACTTCTTCGAGCGTGTACTCCTGAATGGCGATGCGAGTGAGCATGAGTTGTTGCAGCGGCTCAAGCCGTCGTATACAGCGGTCGACATCATGGACGAAGATGAGCATGTCGTCGAAGCTCTCCATCCGATAGCTGCTGACCTTGCCACGGAACATCTCCTTGCCGAGCATCGAGGGTACGCGGCCCGATTGAAGTGAGCAGCGCATGAAGCGCCGGAGCATCCCTTCCGTATGACGACGGTAGAAGGCTTGCTCTGGCCGCGTCTGGTTCGCGATCGGGATGGGAGCGCGGGTCCGGCCAGCCCTGGGTTGGATGAGGCGATTCGGTCGTTCAATCGATGCCGACGCGCGAACGTAAGGCAAGACGGTCAGAGTTCCGCTCATCGCGCACCTCCCGCAAAACCGGTCGCGGTGATTGCCGTTGCCGCGGCGCAGCCCATCCGGCGTGAACGGCTTCGAGGTCGGCCTCCTGCGTGTTTTTGCCGGCGTTCGGGCAGTTCGGAGACGGTTTGTGCGCAGCCGCGGCAATAAACGCCGTCTGCGACGGCTCCGCGCAGCCACAAGGTTCCACATCCTTCGCATACTTTCAAGTCAAGGCGCAAGTAGTTCATCATTTTCCTCATTGATACATTTCTCCCCCGGCGACCTCAGGTTTCTCAACGTGGACAGGGCCGCTCAGGTTGCTATGAAGCGTTTCAACCGTTTCGCAGGCTCTCGGTGGCCCTGTCGTTGCGGCGTCGGCGCGGATATGGTCGGCGCAAGGCGGCGTATGCGGGAGAAGTGGTGCGACGCGCCCATGTTGGTCCATCGCAGGTTGGCACCGAGGAGGTCGGGAGTTCTTTAGAACATCTCCGCCTCCAAGCGCGTTCCCATAATGGAAAGTTTCATGTTTATAGCTTTTGACAATGCTTGTGTCAACACGCGAAATGGACGTGACGCAAATATTCTTTCAGCAACGCCTAGAGTTTATTTCCAAGTAAACACGCGTGTTTCGCTCTCTATTCGTGTTGCTTGGTGATATGGTTGCGGTCAGACTTCTCCCTATGAACTTTCAACATCTCCACGAACTTCTTCGTCTTGAACTTGTACGCCGGATCGATCAGGGCCTCGTGACGGGGACTAAGCTCGCGCAGCAAGCCGGATTTCAACAGGCTCATATATCAAATTTCCTGAATAAAAAGCGATCTTTATCGCTTGAAGGACTTGATCGCGTACTGGCCGCGCAGGAGTTGACCGTGGATCAGCTCCTTCCGTTCGCGTTTCGCACCGGCCACGACCTCCACGCGACACCGGATCTCCGCGCCGGACTCGACCTCCACGCGAACGCGGCACCTCCATTCGGAGATCCGATCGAACAGGTTCCGGTGGTCGCCGCAACGATCGCCATGGACGCGGCCTTCGCGCCGGAGAGCAGCATCATCGAAACGATTCAGGTCTCTGCCTCGCGGCTACAGGGAAATCGCACACGGCCGCACGCGTTACGCGGACAGTGGCAGCGATTCCTGGGTGTGCGCGTCGACGCGGAACAAGCGGCGGCGATGGAGCCCCTCCTCCCCGCCGGGACGATCGCGGTAATCGACCGCCATTACAACTCGCTTGCGCCATACCGCTCGCATCAACCCACTTTGTTCGCTGTCCGTTACGGTGCGGCGCTCCAGTTGCGCTTCGCAGACTTGGAGGAGAACCACATCATTCTGCGTCCTTACGCGCGATCCTTTCCCATTCAACTGGTAGCCATTAGGCCAGACGGCGTCCCAGCCGATTACATCGTCGGGCGCATCTGCATCCTGTTCTGCGAGCTCTGACAGCACGGTAGACTGATGGGTGTGCTGTCCTCTCTTTACGAAAGATGGATGTTTGCCTGGGAGACGGCACTCACCACACGCGACACCAACCGGGTCGTGCGCGCCGTGGAGTGGGGCTTCGAACATTTGGGCAGGTTCTCCAGCTCGGCCAGCTTATCTGAGACGGAACTTGAGCGCATGGCAGCGATCAATGGGGTGATTGTAGGGAACTCCACTGAGTTCTTTGGTTACAAGACGCCAACGGATTTTAAATTGGAGGATCGGTTCCCACAGCTATACCCGACCAACGTTCGACCGGAGACGCTTGCCGAAGATGTCGAGCTTAAGCGCCAGGCGGCCGTGGGCGATCTCCATCCCGCGCCGTTCCTTCGCTTCACCTCGCCAGTTCGCACCGAGCACCCCGAGAACGACATCGTCAACGCGCGTTGGTATCCCGCACCGCATCCACCGGGGAGAGCGAAGCAGGCTATCATCGTGCTGCCGCAGTGGAACGCCGACGCCTTTAGCCACAACGCTCTATGCACGCTGTTCAATCGATTCGGCGTCTCCGCGCTGCGCCTTTCGAAGCCGTACCATGACATTCGTCGCCCGGTGGAGCTGGAGCGGTCCGATTACGCGGTAAGTTCGAACATCGGGCGAACCATTGGTGCCTGCCAGCAGGCCGTGGTCGACATCCGCAGCTGCCTGGACTGGCTCGAAGCGCAAGGCTATGAGCACTTCGGCATTCTGGGCACCAGCCTCGGCTCCTGCTACGCCTTCATCGCCGCCGCGCACGATCCGCGATTGAAGGTCTGCGCCTTCAATCACGCGTCGACTTCCTTTGGCGACGTGGTCTGGACCGGGCAAAGCACACGCCACATCCGCGCGGCGTTTGAGCAAGCCGGCCTCACGCAGGATCAGGTCCGCACGGTCTTCGCCGCTATCAGTCCGAGCGAGTACATGGACAAGTTTGCGGCCAACCCAAAACAGGTGCTCGTGGTTCACGCCACCTACGACCTTACTTTCCTGCGCGAGTTCTCGCTCGATGTGCTGAGCAGCTTGGAGCGTTTTGGCATCGACTATACCTCGCGGGTGCTGCCTTGCGGTCACTACACGACGGGCGAAACCCCGTACAAATATCTCGACGGGTGGTATCTCGGCTCGTTCATCCACAAGGCATTCAAGCGGCTGCGTACGGTCGATTCGTCTACAATCGGGAGTTGAGTCGGTTGGCAAAGGAGAGCGCATGGCATCGGCAATGGCGGGCATCGACGCCCTGAAGGGCACGCACCAGGAGTTGAAATCGCGCATGGAGAAGTCGGTGGACGACTTTCGCGGCCATCTGTTGTCGACGCGCACGGGCCGGGCGAACGTCCATATGCTCGACCAGATCAAGGTCGACTACTACGGCACGGACACGCCGGTAGCGCAGATGGGGCAGATCAGCACGCCGGAGCCGACGTTGATCCTGGTGCAGCCGTACGACATCAGCATGGTGTCGGCGATCGAGAAGGCAATTCGTACATCGAGTGCCGGACTGAACCCGATGACCGACGGCAAGGTAATCCGGGTGCCGGTGCCGCCGATGACAGAGGAGCGGCGCAAGGATGTCGTCAAGCAGCTCAACAAGACGCTTGAAGATCATAAGACGGCCATCCGAAACATCCGGCGCGATGGGAACGATCAGGTAAAGAAGGCGGCCAAAGAGAAGCTGATCTCGGCGGACGACGAAAAGCGGGCAAACGAGGAGATTCAACAACTTACGGATGCCGAGATCCGGCGGATTGAGGATCTGTTCAAGACGAAGGAAAAGGAAATCCTTACCGTCTGACGGATGCGGTCTGAAACGGTGCGTGGCGGACTTACTTGTACGCTACTTTCTGTGGTGGTGGAACACTTGCAGGAGATCGTGTAACGGTCATACCAACACTCTTGGTTCTACCCGTCTAAGCGTTGTGTGCCTTCATGAAGCGCAGTAGGGAGCAGGGTTCTCAAGCCTAAGCAACTCAAGGCCTAGAAGACAATGCGCAGCGCATGGCCGCCGAAGGCCTCTGCGCTGGCTATGCCAATGTCGGAATCTTCGTAGATGAGCGACTCATCTGGGCGGACGCCGAGCAGGGCCGCGGCCGTCTGATAGGCTTCCGGGTGCGGTTTGTGTTCGCGCACATCGTCGCCTGTAACAACCACATCGAACAAACCGGCCAGGCCATGTGCGTCGAGCAAAGCCTCCACACTGATGCGGGCAGCCGAGGTAACGAGTGCTGTTTTCAGATGGGGGCGGCTAGCGATCAGCAGATGCACCAGTGGCAAGTTCAACTCTACATCGCCGATGCGCGCCTTGTAGATCTCCCCCTTGCGGCGAGAGATCGCGACCGGGTCCGCGTCCACTCCCGCCTCGGCAAGGATCGCGGGCAGAAACTGCTTCCAATGCCGCCCCTGCACCTTGCTGTCGAACTCCTCACGCGAGATGGTAACGCCGACCTCACGCAAAGCTTCGCTATAGGCCATCATATTGGCCTCCGCCGTGCGAGCGAGCGTTCCATCTAGGTCCACCATCAGGGCGCGCAGCGTCATCAAGCGTGTTCCTCAAGATACTCGCGAAGAAGGATGCTGGTGCAGGCGAAGAAGGTTAAGCCCTTCTGCGGCGCGTTGCGTAGTTTGTAGGGCGTGAGGCGAAGGTAGTTGATCAATTCGTGAAAGCTGACCTCGCGCAGAATCTCCGAGCCGAACCGCTCTTGGAGATCCCGGCGGGCGAAGTGGTACAGCTGGTCATACGCATGGGAGCGCGTGAGAATTAGAGACAGTTTCCCGTCGGCCCACTTGCACGAAGGAGCCTTGTTCAGCGCCTCGTAGCCGAGATGAAGCGACTGCATCAGTTTTCCCCAGTCAATGAGCGGGGAATCAAACAGGTTTTCCGGGTTAGGGTCGATGATGTACATCCCGCGCACGCTGGCATTGACGATGATGTTTTCGATAGTCAGATCGCCGTGCACCGAAGAGGTGCGTAGGTCCTGGACCTGCTTGTCCAGCCAGGCGGGATCAAGCAGATAGTTCCAGTCCGCCAGGTCGAATTGCTGGCCATTCAGTTGATAGGTGGAGGAGTTACCCGTCATCCACTGCCGCGTGTATTCGAGAACCTGCTCGGCATTGCGCGTCGCTTTCTGGTCGAGATAGCGGGCGATGGTTTCGCGTGTGGCGAGACCCCGGTAGGTGCGTTGATGGAAATGCGCGATGTGCTCAATGACCTCGGCAAGGACCTGCTCACTTTCCCTGGGCGGCACGGTGTGGATCACGTCGTAAAAATCGACCGCTGTCGGAAAATAGGCCATGTCATAGCAGTAGAAGTCCGGTCCGCTGCGTTCTCCAATCACCTCGACCAGCGGAAGGTCCGCCTGATGGTGCCGCAGCCAGTTTGCCTGGACTTCGAGCTTCTTGCCGGCGGCGCCGATCGCGAATTTGCGGATGAGGAGGTTGTCCTCCACCTCCACCAGGGCGGTGATCGCATCGGAGCCGCCCGGAAAGAGCCGCTGCACGGTGCCGTCAAGGATGGCGGAGACTCCGAAGTCGGCGAGAAGATCGCTGCGATTGGTGAACCGCGCGAGCAGAAAAGACTGGTATTCGGAAGGCTGCTTGAAACGGACGCTCACCGGGCCGATGCGGTCTAGAGTGCCGATGTAACGGCCCGACACGAAGGAGTTCAAGACGCGCACGATCGATGTGCGTTCGCGCATGAAGCCGTACAGAATGATGAGCAACACCGGGGTGAGGGTAAACACCAGCATGGCCAGTTCATGTTGGCGGAGAGTACCGCGCCAATGGATCGCCAGCGGGCGCAGCGGACTGCCGAGAAGCGCATAGACCACCTCCTGCAGCTGATAATGCGCCGCTTTGCCGAAGAGGGCATACGACACGATATAGAGCGCCCACATCGGCGGGGTTAGCAGGAGGAATCGGCTGCGAACTGCAACACCTCCGGTCACGATTTCGGAGAGAGCCCAGAAGAAATCCAGAATGGCATAGCAGATGTTCGTGCGGAAGAGCGAAGCGATGTACCAGACTGCGCGGCGGGCCGCCACAGACTTCTGGATCGCCACCGCGACCAACAGACCGGTAAACCCGACAGCGAACATGAGGGCGGCCGTCGGGACAAGCGCTCCCAGCGGAAGAATGGCACCGAACATCAGCGCCACTGCGATGAGGCCGACGCAGATCGCATCCGAAAGCCGCTCCACCACAATCGTGGCCGCCACATACGCGAAGCGCACATGGCAGCGTCTGCTGACGAATGAGGTACGTACCAGCTCGCCCACACGGAAGGGAAGCACCGTTCCGATGGCGTAGGCGATCGCGAGACCCAGCAGGACATCGAAGCGCCGAACATGGTATTTTGCGGGGTACAGCGGCGCCAGACGGATGGCCCTGACCACGTGTGAGAGCAGAAGGATCGCGATGGCAGCCGCAAAGAGCAGAGGATGAAACATCAGGCTTTCAGCCAGGCGGAAAGGCGGTCCAGCAGCCGCCCCTGAACGTCCGCGTATTCCTCCGGGGTACCGAAGGCGAAGTGTTCGTCCAGGACCATCTTGTCGACCTTGAAGTTGCCGCTCACCAATTGATTGTAGATGCCGCTGATGTAGAGCTCGTTATAGGGACAATTCTTCACGTAATCGGCGTATTGCTCCCGATAGAGCTGCGGCGACTGGAACAGATAACAGCCCGCGATCGCAAAGGGGCTGGCAACCTGCTTCTCCACCGTGCCTAAAACCGAGCCGTCCGGCCGTAGGGTCACGAAGGAGTAATTTGGGCTTTCGGAGCGGAAAGTCATCAAGGTTCCCGCAAACGTCTGCTCAAGTCCGGCGATCGCACCGCGGAGCCCATGGGCCACAAACGCGTGGTCGCAATCGTTGATGATTACCGGCCCGGTAGTCTTAAGCCGGGCGACGCCGATGTCGGCCGTTTCGGCGGACCCGGCGGTGACCTCCGGAATTGCGAAGACCTCCGCGTCCGGGTAGAACGCGTGGATGCGGTCGTCGATCGACCACTCGGCGATGTGCTCCTCAAGAACCACGAAGACCATCTGCGCGGGTTCAACTTCACGCCGCACGCTCTCCGTCGCCCACCAGAAGAACGGTCGGCCCCCAAGCTCTACGAGCGGCTTGGGCTCGAGCATTCCCTCCCGTGCGAAGCGAGAACCGCGACCGGCCATGGGTACAACAAGACTGACGTCGCTCATTGGGCGGACTCCTGATTTAAAGTGACCGAAGCCTGGCCACTCTCACGCGGCAGCAGGGTGTTCGTCGCCAGAACGTCGAAGCGGTACTCGGCGCGTTTGATGTCGCGATGGTCCCCGTTGCGGAACTGACTGCGGTGGAAGACGTACTCCACCAAAATCTTCAATGTTCTCAGGGATTGAGAGACGATCTTTACGTTGGAGACCTGGTCCTCTTCGGACCAGGTGATGGGGAAGAAGCGGAAGCTCTTTCCTGAAGCGACTAGACCGAGGAGCAAATAACAGTTGAAGCGGAGGTCGTCCGAATAGAGGCGTACCGCGGGGTCAGTGAAGGCTTTGCGGCTGAAGATGTTGAGGCCCGAACCCAAGTCTGTGATGACCCGCATGGAGCAAAGCGAGAACAGCGCATTGAAGACGTAGTTGCCGAGCATACGCGTCCATGCGTATCCCTGTAGCTTCGATCTTCTGGAAAACCTCGACCCCAAGCAGCAGTCGAAGCGCCTGTGCATACCCGACGAAAGGACCGGAAGCATGTCGGCGATCTTTCCCTGATCGTCGCCGTGCAGCACAACCACATGGGTAAAGCCTTCCGCCGCCGCATACGCAAATGCCGCCTTATGGGACCCGCCGAGACCGTAGTTCTCCTGGTTTCGAACTACCTTGACGGGAATACTGGGCACATGCGAGGCGGCTTCCATGGCGGCGTCGGCCGTGCCATCCTTGCTCCGATTGTCGATGACCAGGATCTCGCTGAACAAGGCTGCGGGCACGTGCTGAAACTGTGCAAGGACACGGCCGATCTGCGGCGCACAGTTGTAGCTCGGTATAAAGACCAGAATGCGGTCGCCTGTATGGGCCGAGGTACTAAGATCTAATTCCGCCATGGCGACCGCCCTCTAAAGCGAAGTACTACGTGCTTAGCCTTAGGCTCCGCGAATCTTTCGATCCGATCTACTAACCCCTTCAAAGTCATTTCTCTCCCTTAGGTACCCAGTTTCTAGCTTGCATGTCGCGCTCGAAGTCGGAGTAGCTGGGTACCGGCACGTTCGCCTTTCGCGCGTCAGCCAGCAGTTGCACGTTGAAGGCCGCCGCCTGCTTGAGATCGGCGGCGGTCCAGTTCTTGATCGTGAGTGCCGGATAGGCGATCCTTCCTTGATGATGGAGAGGTCGCAGGAAGAAGGATGGGGAAGGGATCGTCACCTGCGCGAGAGGCGCGGCTTCCCCGAGCCGTAGGCCTCTGCCGCCCCAATCCATCTCCGCAATGCGGTCGAAATGCAAGCCGTTCAAGCATGTGAGCGAGGTGGTGAACTGCAGCGCCGCAAGTTGCGTGTCGATGAGCCCTTTACCGGACAGGCCGTAGGGATTTTCTGTCCGGATGCTGTAAACCGTCGTCCCATTTCGAGAGTAGATTTGGACGGATTGGCAGTTTTCCGCACCGGAAGGTGGAAGGAGACTGAACCCCTTCTGCAGTAACGTTAGATTAAGATAGCGATCCGGCTCATAGAACGGATTGACTACCAGAATCCGCTCACCCGGACGGATCGTATCGACGTATCCCGAGAGCTGCTGGAGGGCCTCCGACGTGCGGTGCTGCCATTGCCGCCAGAAGATGGGCGACCAGACCCGGCCAATGAAGGGCCGCGGGCCGTCGGAGCTGTCCATCCTTGGCGGCCCGAAGAGCACAACGGCGAAGACGAGCAACACAGCGAGCGCGGCCCAACGCCGAGTGTCCGACTTCGCGGTGGCCGTCTGCAAGATCTCCCGCAATCCGGTTCCGCCCTGCAGAACGACAAACAGCACCCCAAGGAGGGAAAAGTCGCGGACTTCATTGGCCTTCGGCAGAACGGCCAGAAAGAAGAGGATAGGCATGAGGCCCATGACGATGGACCACGACGCCGGCTTGCGCTGGGAGTTGCTCCAAAAGCCGACAAGCGCACAGATGGCTGTAATTACACCGAAGAATCCCCGTGCGGTGCGCACTGTACGGCCGAACCCGGGAGCATATAAGTCCGATCCGTTGACGGCCTTGAACTCGTGTCCGACCCGCAACGCAAGGGGCAGGGCGACTCCCGTAGCGTGAGCGCTGACTGCGAACACAATGGCCGCACCGATCAGGCCATAGGCAATTGCCAAGCCCATCTTCCTGAGGTCGCGCGTGGCAAGCCAGAGGACCGCAACGACCATGGGCGCAACTAAAACTGCATCGAGCCGCACCAGCGTGGCGGAACCCAGCAGGCCCCCAATCGCAAGCCAGCGAACTGCGGACACATTCCCGGACACAAGCGCGAGCGCGAGCGCGGCGAGTGCGGCGGAAGGAAGATTGTCGGCGAAAAAGAAGGACGACTCAAGAATGCCGGGTGTCAGGACCAGTATGGCGGCCAGGACCCAGACAGGTTCTGCGGACCATCGCCGCCCAAACCGCACGGCGCTGAATGCCAGGAGGGCGAAGCTCGCCAGGGTGAGCACACGGAGACCCGAATCCGAGCCCCCGCCAAAGATCCAGTTCACCAGCCTCATGAGCTGAACCATCCCGACCCGGGTAACGTAGAGGAACTCCGTATTGATGGGATAGGCGAAATCGTCGAGCCGCAGAGAAGCGCCGCGGTGCAGCAGGATGGCCATGGACTGGAGGCGGGCGACGTACGCCTCAACGTAGGTGGAACTCAGCGCTGGGCTCGCCATCCAAGCTGAAAATGCAATGACGAGAAAGGCGAAGGGTTTTCGGCTCCTGCTTCGCGCGCGAATCATCGGCTGCATTCTCCCTGTTCGCTCATGCAGCATCACACTGCGGAGCTGATTGTTGGTAGCGTCCTTCTTTAGAAGGGCCTGATAGGCCGGAAGTGGCCAGGCGGTTTCCTACCACGAAGATGCCGCGCGGCTCGTCATGCCCAGCCATCTTCGATTCATTCCATAGTGACATGGAACATCATATAAGTCCTCTATCTTCTTGCTAACCAACGTGCTTTACGTTGTATGGTCGACGACGATCTTCCAGCCTTTCTCAGTTTTCTCAAAGACTAACGAGAAGATGCCGTCCGCGTTGCCGCCGTCTTTCTTGCCGCGCTCTAGATGATACTTACCGATGCAAACGGCAAAGTTGTCGTCGAGCTTGTGGACCTCCAACTCTGAAAATCCGAGCGTTCCCATGGCCGCGCGGGTGGGATAGTTCAGGTGGTATTCCTGAAGCATACCCGCGAAGCCACGCGAGACTTGTCGCGTGATGAAGAGGGTTTCGGGCGAGTCCTTATAGCCTTGGGCGAAGCTGTCGAGATCGCCGCGGTTCCAGGCGGCTTCCTGCTTGAGCAGCACCTTGACGACGTCGAGCTCCTGTTGGGTGGCGGTATGGAGCGGTGGCGGTGCCTGCGCGCGAACGCACGGCGCGGTCATGAGAAGGACGAGCGCGGCTAGAAGAAACGAGCGGCGGAGCTGCATGGAACACCTCGAGTGTGACAGAAGTATAGCTGTCCGCCCACTTTGCCGGATTGTGGCACGGTTAGAACAGATTCCCTTCGGGAATGACACCAAAGCAAGGGCTGTTGTCGCACGGGGGCTAGAATTGCTCAATGCCCCTGCCTGATGCGGAGACGAGGGTCGTCCACGCCGTGTGCTCGCACGACTGCCCGGATTCTTGCGCCGTGCTGGTGACAGTGGACACAGGGAGCGGACGGGCGGTCAAGGTGCAGGGCGATCCCGCGCATCCGGTGACTCGCGGCTTTCTGTGCGGCAAGGTGGCCAAATATCTGGATCGAGTGTATTCGCCGGGCCGGCTGCTCTATCCCATGCGTCGGCGAGCCGGGGTGACCAAAGGAGCGCTGTCGCATGGGCGCGAGGCGGAGGCTTTCGAGCGCATCTCCTGGGATGAGGCGCTGGATACGATCGCCGCGCGGCTGGCGGAGATCGCGGCGGAGCATGGACCGGAGAGTGTGCTGCCGTACAGCTATGCCGGGACCATCGGGCAGCTGGGATATGGATCGATAGACCGGCGATTCTTTCATCGGATGGGCGCATCTCAGCTCGACCGAACGATTTGCGCCTCGGCGGGGGGAGCGGCCTATGAGAGCGTCTACGGCATCAAGCTAGGTACGCCGCCGGAGGACTTTGCTCATGCGCGGCTGATCATTGCCTGGGGCGCGAACATCCATGGCAACAACATCCATCTGTGGCCGTTTATCGAAACCGCTCGCCGGGCCGGTGCGCGCCTCATCGTGATCGATCCTTACCGGACACGCACGGCGGCGCTGGCGGATGAGCATCTAGCCATTCGCCCGGGAACGGATGGGCTGCTGGCACTCGGGCTGATGCACGTGATCCTGCGCGAGGGTCTGGAGGACCGCGCCTACATCGCGGAGGCTACGCGGGGATTTGAGGAGCTGCGCGTCCACGCGCTATTGCCAGAGCATGCGCCCGAAGCAGTTGCGGCCGTGACTGGAATCGCAGCCGAGACGATCGTCGCGCTTGCTCGGGCATACGCTACCGCAAAGCCGGCGGTGATCCGGCTGAACTACGGCATCCAGCGCAGCGAGAACGGCGGCACGGCGGCGCGCGCGGTATGCATGCTGCCGCTGCTGACCGGCGCGTGGAAGCACCGTGGAGGCGGGCTCCAGCTATCCACCTCAGGCTCGTTTCCCTTCAACAAGAAGGCGCTTGAGATGCCGGAGCTGATGCTTGCCAGTCCACTGGGGCGACCCGCGCGGGTCGTCAACATGAGCCGTCTGGGAGACGCGCTGACGGCTTTGGCAGACCCGCCTGTAAAGGCGCTCATCGTCTATAACTCGAACCCCGCGGCGGTCGCTCCAAACAGCAACACCGTGCTGCGCGGGATGCGGCGCGAGGATCTGTTTACCGTGGTACACGAGCAGTTCTTTACTGACACGGCGGATTACGCGGACATCCTGCTGCCCGCGCCAACGTTTCTGGAGACCAAGGATGTGCAGGGGGCCTATGGGCACCTCTTTGTGCAGCTCTCCCAGGCTGCCATTGCGCCGCTCGGTGAGGCGCGGTCGAATGTGTGGCTCTTCGGCGAACTTGGACAGCGGATGGGCTTTCCCGAGGCCTGCTTCAGGGATACGGAAGACGACCTGATCGATCAGGCGCTGTCGAAAGGGCACGAGTGGTTCAAGGGAATCGACCGGCAGCGGCTGGAACGCGATGGCCACGCGGCGCTGCAACTTCCGCTGAACGAAGCGGGTGAGACGCTGCCCTTCAGCGATGCGAGCTGGTTTCGCACGCCGAGCGGACGTGGCGAACTGACGCCGGTGCCGGTGTTTACCGCGCCAGTCGAGTCGCGCAGCCGAGCCATACAGTGGGAGACCGGGAGCTATCCCCTAGAGTTTTTGCCGCGTAAAGCGGACAATTACATGAACTCGACCTTCGCCAATCTCCCGGGACACCGAGGGATGGAGACGCGGACGATGGGGGTGCTTGAACTGCATTCCAGCGATGCCGCGGCGCGTGGGCTGGCTTCAGGCGATCCGGTTGAGGTCTTCAACGCGCGAGGCAGCCTTGTGTTGCGGGCACAGATTGGGAATCAAGTGCCTGCCGGCGTAGTGGCCGCGACGCTTGACTGGAACAAGCTTTCGGCGCGGGGGGCGAACGTCAACGCGCTTACGTCGGAGACGCTGACCGATCTTGGTGGTGGAGCAACCTTCTATTCGACCCTGGTGGAGGTGCGGCGAGCGGCTACTTCGCCGGTTGATCCAGCATGATGGCACCGGCCTTTACCCACTGCTCGACAAGGGCGATGTCGGCGTCGGAGAGCTTACCGCGCGGCGGCATAGGCATGGGATCGTTGGCGGGGCCTTCGTGGCGTATCAGCTTGACCAGCAAAGAGTTGGCGGGGTCGCCGGGGATGAGCGCCGCGCCGTCCTTACCGCCCTTCAGCATGCTTTCGTGCGTTTCCATGTTGAGTCCGCCGCGCCTGTTCATGCCGCCGTGGCAACGATAGCAGTTGGTCTGGAGAATGGGCTTGACGCGTTGGGTATAGAACTCCGGAGATGCAGGATTTTCTTGCGCCGTCACCGGGCGCAACATCCAACCCGACGCGAGTACCGCCATCGTGCCCATCGCTACCGCTATCTGCTTCATGCACGCTCCACGACCTGAACCCGTCTGGTTACTTTCCCTATCGTAAACCCGGCTGTAGAGTCGAAGATGCTCTGGGCATCTCCGTGCCCCTCTGATGTTGACCCGCCTGCAACGGCTTTTCTCCGCATTTCTTGCGTGCGCCTTTCTGTGCCTCCCGGCTAAGCCGCTGCGCGCGCACTCGCGACAAGTGATGATCCGTCCTGTAGCCCATCTGCGTTTGAATGCTTCGCATCAGAAATCGCGCAAGATGGAGCCGGTGCGCGCACCGCGCCATACCAAGCGGGCTGTCCGTTCCCTCAGTCGCAAAGAAATACGAGGATCAGGGTCCGCACACGCACATAAGCTGCTTCGCGCAGACACGCCGCTGCGGCGAAGGCACGAACGCGTGGGAAGGCGAAAGGCCGAGCCTGTGAAGTTGGCTGCTTCTCCGCATCCGCAAAAAGCATTGGAGAATGTTGCCGATGCGGACACCACGTCTGCGGTGCGCGATCTATACCTCGCTCGGCAACGCGGGACAGAGCAGGCAGTGGAACCAGTGTCCGTCGTGAGCATCATTCGTCCGACGACGGATCGTCCCCAACTGCCCGACCCGCAGGAGGTCGCCGCTACGCCCGCCATCTTGCCTTCGCTGTACGACAGGGGTGGCCGCCTGGTGATGCCCGCCGCGCTTCGAGGTTCGCACGAGATCCTTATCCATCAGAATGAGATGGCGGACCGTGATGGTCTGGCGCGCGTGCAGGATGACAACGATCTTATCGAGATGCGGCAGCGTGCGATGCTGGTGGCGTTGCCGGTAAGCAGCGGGATTCAGGTGGACGAGCGGCTCCCCGGCAACCGCCGCTTCTGTCGGCCCTGGACGGCCAATTTCCTAATTACGATGGCCCGCGACCACTACGCGCGGTTTCACACCACGTTGCAGGTCAACTCCGCCGTGCGGACGGTGGCGATTCAGCAGCGGCTGTTGCGGACCAACGGCAACGCTGCTCCGGTCGCGGGTGAGACGGCCTCGCCGCACCTGACGGGGCAAGCTGTCGACATCGGCAAACGGGGCTTGTCGCTCTCGGAGATCGCGTGGATGCGCGGGTATCTGTTGCCCTTGATCGAGGCGGGGAAGATCGATGTGGAGGAGGAGTTCCAGCAGAGCTGCTTTCACATCAGCGTCTACAAGAGGTATCTGCCGGGCGGTCCGTTGCCGGAGAACATCGCCGTAACGCACCGCGATCGTCCGGCGGCGCTGGCGATCATGCTCCACTAAGGCGCTAGACGGTCTCGCGTTGACCGGTGCGCCAACTGCGATAGGCTGCGTCGAGGATGCGCATATTCTGAACGCCGTCCGGGCCGGTGGCGAGGAATGGGCTCCCGATGCGGTATGCGGCGGCAAAGCTGTCGAGCATGCGGATGTAGCCATCGCTATTGTCGAAGGTGCGGGTCTCTATGTGGGCACCGGCGAGGCGGAGCACGACATCGACCGGGCGGTCCACGGTAAGTGCATTCTCCGAGATCAAGACACCCTCCGTGCCGACGATCTCGACCAGTGTGCGATACGCGGCGCGAGCGCTGACGGCGACGTTAGCCGAGACGCCGCTGGTCATATCGAGCTGGAGTAAGGCGTCGGCTTCGACTTTGCTGCCGGATTCAGTGTTAGCCAGCGTGGCGACGCTGAGCACCTCCGTGCCAAGCACGTAGCGGAGCGCGTCGACGCAATGGACACCCACATCGCCGATCGGGCCACCGCAGGCTAGTTCGGGGTCCTTGATCCAGGTGCGCGGGGCTTTGTCGGCTGGATAACAGAACTGCGCGTGGGCGAGCAACGGCTGGCCAATGGCTCCGGCTGCGATCTGCTCGCGCATGTGGTCGAGCGAACGGTTGTAGCGGAAGTTCTGCGCGACGCCGAAGAGGACTCCGGCTGCTTGGGCGGCGGCGACGACCTCTTCGGCTTCCGCGGCGTTCATAGTGAGCGGCTTTTCGCAGAGGACGGCCTTGCCGTGGCGAATGGCGACGAGCGCGTCGTCGCGGTGCATGGCGTCGGGCGAGGTGATGAAGACGGCGTCGATCTCAGGCGAGGCGCAGAGGGCTTCGGCTGACTCGAAGCAATGGAGGATGTGGAGGTCTCGGCAGTTTTCGGCGGCCGCAGCCTGGTTGCGCCGCCAGATGCCCGTGAGCGTGGTGTGTTCACTTTTGGCTAAGGCGGGCACGAGGCGACGGGTGGCGTGGTGGCCAAAGCCGAGGATGCCGAAGCGTAGAGGAGTAGTCATGGTGGCCAGCCTAGTGGGCGTCGTTCTTGAAGATCTGCTCGGCGAAGAAGTTCTGGATTTTAGCTTGGTCGCGCAGCATCTCGAAGTAGGCGTTCTTCAACAGCTGAGAGCGTCCGTCCCGCAGTTGCTGACGGATGGATTGCTGCACGATGGGGTCGTTCAGTTCGCGCTGACCGGCAGGCTCGCGGGAGATGAGCTTATAGATCGCGTACCCGGCCGGCTTGTGCGTCGTCGCGTCCAGGCCGACGATGATGTCTGTGATCTGTCCGGCTTTCAACTTTGCGAGAGCGTTGAAGACTTGTGGATCGGCATGTAATTGCGACTCCGGCACGAAGCCCATGTCGCCGCCGCTCGAGACCGTCTCGGGCCACTCTGAGAAGTTCATGGCCAGCGTGCCGAAGTCTTCTCCGCTATCCAGACGGTTTTTGAGCGCCTGTATCTTCTTCTTCGCCTCGTCGTCGGTCTGGGCTTTGCTGCTTTGCAGGTTGCCGGGCTGAGCCGCCGGAGAACTGGTTACGCGGATTCCGGCCAAATGATACTGCGGCTCGATGAGGTTGTAGTCCGCCTTATGCGCGTTGTAGTAGGCGCTTACATCACTGTCTGTGATGTTGATCTTGGAGTTGATCTCTTTATTCAGCAGCTTGTTGATAGTCAAGGAGCGGCGCAGCTCGTGGCGAACGTCATCCAGCGTGTGGTTGCCCGCTTTCAGGTGATCGTTGAACTGCTCCTCGGTGTAGGGTGCCTTCATCTCCGTCAGCTTGGCGTCGACCTCCTCGTTGGTGGCCGTTAGGTTCATCTTGGCCGCTCGCTGTTCGATGATCTCTACATCGATCAGCTCCCGCAGCTTGCCGAGACGAACGGAGTCGGCCTGCTCCTGCGAAGGCTGCTGCTGCGTATCGCCGAGCTGGTCTCTGTAGGCCTTGTCCATCTCGGCGCGCATGACGGCGTGGCCGTTGACGGTAGCGACCACATCGGCGTTGTGCGCGCGATTGCATCCACCCATGGCGAGAACGGTCAGCGCGGCCATGCACGAGAGTGTCGAACGGTTTGGAATACTGGTCGATCTCACCAAGAAGTCCATCTCCTGCAAAGGTGCTGTTAGTTGCCGGCTTTCGCGGGTGAGGCCGGTGCGACAACCGGAGCGGCGGGAGCGGGCGGTGGAGTCTGTCCGGCGGCAAGAAGCGCACTATCGATCGCCCGATACACATCGGCGAGCGGCACGGCACCGTCGATCTTCTCGCCGTTGACATAGAGGGCGGGCGTGCCTTCAATGCCCAACGCCTCACCAGTCTTGATGGAGGCCTTGGTGGCCGTATCATCCTGCTTGGCGATGCACGCTTTTAGGGTGTCGGCGTTGGCGTTCTGGCGCTTGCCCTCGTCGACGGCCAGGGTATCAAGTGTCTCGTTGGCTTTGGCAAGGCTCTTCTCCGCGCCGCCCAGATCGCCCGCGTGCGCGTGGATGTAGTCGACCAGGTTCCAGTAGCCGGGGGTGCTTTGCGCGCCGACGCAGCTGGTGTCGATGGCGGCGCGCATGGCCCACGGATGATTGGGCAACGGGTAATCGCGATAGACGACGTGGATGCGGTCGCCGTAGCGGTCAAGCAGGGCGGGAAAGAGTTGCTGGTGCATCCGCGCGCAGAAGGGACACTCGAGATCGTCAAAACCCACGATCAGGACGGGCGCGCTCTCCGGGCCGCCGCGCGCGGGGCGGTTGGCGTCCGAAACCAGCTCGCGTGGATCTTTGCCGATGTCGAAGCTATTGAACTGGGCAAGCGTCTTGCCGTCCGTCGAGATGAGGAAAGGAGCCGGCTTGCTGGCCTTGCCCTCGGCGGCAAAGGTGACGAGGATGCGGTCGAAGCCCGGGATCTCGCTGGCTGTGCGCGGACCAATGGAGACGGTGTAGTTCGGCGGCACGCTCGATTTGGAGCGGATCAGCACTTCGACGCGCCGCGCAGCTTCAAGTGTCAGTGTGGCGGAGGCAGGGGCGGGTAGTTGTGCGTGGCACCCGACAGCGGCCAAGGACAGACCCAACACCACGGAACCTAGGGATTTCACAACAATAGACACAGATTCGATTATCTCACGCAGCGAATGTGGAGTTAGAAGAGGCGTTCGGCGCGGCGGAGATTACCGGCGGTCCCGATGTTGGCCAGAGTGAAGTTGAAACGATAGGCGTTTTCATTGCGGACCGCCCCGAGCTCATACTTGCGGTACTCGACGCTGAGGCCGCAGCAGTTCCAGTTATAGGAAGTCTGGAGCGCGGCGTACTGCAGCGAGCCCATATTTAGATCAATGCCGGCGTTGGCTGCGATTCCCAGTCCAGCCTTGGTGGGAGAGCCATAACCCAGCAGGACCCGAAACTGGTTGAAGTTCGACACGGCCGAGCTGACGCCCTCGGTATAGAAGCGGCCCGGAGCGTTGAGTCGCGCATAGCTTAGACCGCCAAAGACCTTGCCCTCCCGCACATCGACAAAGATATTATTGGAGGTGAACTTCTTCGCGCCTGTGTCGTAGTCGAAGTTCCATTCGATTCCGGTCTTCTCGGAGGTTTGAACGCGCAGGCGGGAGAGCAGCGGGGAGATGTCCCGCGCCTCGGTCAGAAAGGCGATACCGGAAAACGCCAGCGTGGTTTCGAAGATGTTGCGGCGGCCCGGCAAGACGGCACCGCCGAAAGTGGGATTGAAGAAGTACTTCTGCGCGACGCGCCAGACGAGGCGCTGGCTGGTCGAGCACCGCGCCTCGACGGCAGTCTCCTCCTCGCTTGCAATAGCCGAAGGAACAGCCGTTGTGCTGCAAGAGTTGCCGGGTCGCTGCTTTACAAAGAGACGCTGCGTCGCACCGTACTCCACTTCGTTGGTGTCACTGACAACGTCCTTATCGTCAAAGCGAAGTACGTTGAAGAAGTTGCCGATGCCAGTGACGTAGCGATAGGTGACTTCAGGCTCGATGGTGTGGCGAACGTCCGCGCCGAAGATGCGACGGACTAGGTCACCTGTAAAGGTTCGTTCGAAGACGGGAAGCCGCGCGTCAAGTTCAGCCTCGAAGTCCGACCGGCTTAGCCCGCCGACACCCTCGACTGGGGCCTGCCCCGGCGTATAGGGCGTCTTGCGGTTGCGGGTGTAAAGAGTCTCGCGAACCCCAACGCTGCTTAGTGCGCGGAAGCCACCGCCTCCAAAAGGCAGTGAGAGCCGTGGATGAAAGTCGAAGCGCTCGATCTCGCCGCCGGTGACGAAGTTCGGCTGGACACGCTTGAGAGCCGCCGCCGAACTCTCAAGACTCCACAGCAGTGGGGTGGGCCCGATCCGATGATCGGTGGCGTCGAAGTCGAGCGACGGCGCGTGGAAGATGCGTACCTGCTGCTCGGGGATTGCTGCCGTGGTTGAGGTCGCTAGTTGCGCGGCGCGTTTCAGCCCCTGGTAGCGATCGGCCCGCACCGAGGCCATCATGCCATCCATCGTGTGCAGCCCATAGATGGTCGAGAGGATGTCGCTCGATACGGCCTGGTTGAAGTTGTCGGTGAAGGCCTCGCGGTAGGTGTAGGAGCTAAGATACTCCACGTCGGCAACCGCGCGGGTGGCGGAGGAGAAGTCGTGCCGTCCGCGGAAGGTGAGGTCCTCGCCTCCTTGATTGGTGTAGATGCCGCTGGCCGGCGTGTAGCCGTGGTCAAGCAGGCCGGTGTAGTGGGCGGTGGCAAAGTCGCTATTGCGGCCTTTATAACGGAACGTGGCTGCCTCCGCCCAGCCGCGCAACGAGTAATACGTCGCACCCAGAGTCAGGTCCGCGCTGCGTCCAAGGGTCAGGTAGACCTCCTCGCCGGTGATGAAGCCTTTACTCGATGACTGGCCCAGGACGGGGATGAGCAAGCCGCTCTGGCGATCTTCCGAGTCGACTGGATGCGTCACGTAGGGCAGGTAGACGAGAGGCACGTTGAGCAGATGGAAGACGCTGTTGCGCGCCGTGGCTTTCTCGCCGTCGATCGAAAACATGCCGGCTGAGAGCAGCCAGTCCGGATGTGGCAGCTGGCAAGAGGTCACGGTGCCGTCGTACACCTGATACTCGCTGGGCCCGGTGCGTACGACCATACGGCCGGTGAAGAGGAAGGGGTTGGCGCTCTTGTAGAGCATGCGGGAGCCAGTAGTCGCGAGGCCGACGGAGCCGGTCACGTCGAAAAAGCGCCCCGTCTGGAATCTTATGTTCATGGTGCCGTGGCTGGCTGCGATGCGCTCGTTGTTGGCTCCGCCTGTGGCTACAAGATGGCCAGTGGCGACAATGTCGCCGGTAGTGTTGTCGTACTCTATGTGATCGGCGTGGACCGTTCGAGAGCCATAAACGATTTCTACGTCGCCATCGAGCACGAAATGACCGTCCCGCTCGGTTTGGATGTCGGATTTGATGACGACTTCTACGCCCTTTTCGGCTGAAGGCACGATGACTGCATCCTGAAGACGCAGCGTGTCCGAAGTGGTTTCTTCGACAGAAGCTAGGGGTGCCTGAGTCGTTACCCCCTGCGCAGGAAGACTTCGCTGACCGGCAAGAACCGCCATGATAGTTATGAGAAGAAGGAGGGTGCGGCGTTTACCGTGCCATCCAACGGCCCTAAGCCGTGCGCTTTGAGGGATGGTACCGTACCAACGATCCGCCACCTCTTTAGGCTAATCCATTTCACCGAAGCGAGTTCGAAACCTTGAGCACACCGGGCGCGGCCCAAAGACGATTCGACGAAGAGGTATCGCTCGTTGCGCCTGTCCGGCTGCAAGCTGCCGAGCGGCTGGCGGCGCACCGCGCACGGCGAGTCCCCTCTGCATCTTCCAGCTTGTTCGAAGCGCCTTTGGACGCCATCGATCCTGAGACGCGAGCCGGACGAATTGCCGCCACAGTGGCTGAGCGCTACGCACAGTCGCAGAGTTATCGCGCGTTTCTAGCCGAAGAAGCCGAACGTGCCCATACTGAGGCTGAGCGGGCCCGCGCCGCCGCCGAGGTCGCTCGCCGGACGGCCGAAGCGGTTGCTGCCGTGCAGATGCAACTCATGGAAGAACTGGAGGTGCTGGCAGAGGAGGAGCGCGCGGCGGAGAGGACCGGTGAAGTCGCACAGCTTGTGCCGATCGCTCCGAGGCAAGTGCCCGAGCCCGCCGCCTTAGCCGTACGTCTGTACCAAGTGCCCGCACCTGGCGACCTTCGTGACGCTGTCGCCAACGCCGTCCCCTTTGCACCGCTCGATGAGGAGGAGCGCATGGCACTCGATGAAGAGATCGCCTTCCGGCAGGCACCTGTCTTCCAGGACTTCCAGCAGGCAGCGGTGCCGCTTCCCGCCAATCTAATCGAGTTTCCACGCCAGCTTGTGGCGGCACGCAAGGCACGACCACGACTGGCCGAGGGACCTTTGCGCGACGAAGAGGAGCGCACCGGCAAGGAGGCGCAGCTGCGAATCTTCGAGGTGGAGCCGGAGCTTATCTCGACGGTCGCCGCGACCGAGCCGACAGTGCCGGAGTGGTCTTCCATCCGGCTGGACGCGTGCACCATGACGCCGCCGATGGTTGAGGCGGAGTTCCCTGTCACAACTTTGCATCGTCCACTGACTGCACCCTTTGAACTTCGCGCCATGGCGACCATCGTGGACGGCTGCATGGTGCTTGGTGCCTTGCTCGGCTTTACCGTGGTCGTCGGCTATGTAAGCGGCGAGGTACCCTCCGGCCAGACGGCCGCACTTAGTGTTGCCGCCGCATTTGCTGTTCTTCTGCTGCTGTACTACCTGCTGTTCTTTACCTTAACCGACGCCACGCCAGGGATGCGGTATGCGCGCATCGGCCTCTGTACGCTCGATGATGAAAATCCGAGCCGAGCGGCAATTCGTCGCCGCCTTGTCGCCATGCTACTTGCGGCTTGCCCGTTAGGGCTTGGATACCTGTGGGCCTTTGTGGACGAGGAGGGGCTGGGTTGGCATGACCGTATGTCGCGGATGTACCCGCGGAGCTACTGAGTAGGGAAAAGGGTTACAAAGGCTGCCGAATTCGGCAGCCTTTGTGTTCTTGCAAGCCCGTTAGAAGGTGGTGCTCACGGTCAGGCGGAAGGTCTTGCGAGGTTCGCGAAGCGTATAGTTGGCCCCATAGAACTGTACCGCCTGCTGGTAGCTGTACTCGCCCGCGCCGGAGTTGGGGAAGAAGTTGCGGAAGCAAAGCGTCGTGCCAGGAGAGCAGGTGTTAGGCACGGCGAGTTGCTGCGGCAGGTCTTTATACAGGCGTAACGGGTTGTAGGCGTAGTAGATGCGGAAGGGCGCGTTGACGATCGGCAGAATGACCTGCAGCTCCGCGCCGTTCGACATACGAGGAACGAAGTTGCTGCCGGGAACGGTCTTCAGCAGAAAGGGAAAGTTTACCGTCTGACCGCCGAAGCACGCTCCATTGACGAACGTGGGGCAGCCATAGGAAGGGCTGGTGATCTGCGACTGACCGGCAACAGACTGGCGTAGCTGACCAGGCTGGAGGTCTCCCGAAAGGCCGAAGTCGGTGAAGAAGGCGAAGGTAACTTGGTTGATGATGGGAATACGATACTCGGCGTTGGCCGTAAGCTGGGTATCCGCGCCGATGGTGACCAGGCGATAGATGGGCAGCGGGATCTGCACGTTACCGAGTTGCGACTGGGTTGGGTCCCGCGGCACAATGTTGCCATCGGGATTGGTCAGATTGAAGAGGATACGGTTGGGGATGAAGGTGTAGGGCGAAGAAGAGCGGATGTCGAAGCCGCGCACGTCGTTCTCGCCGCCACCATAGAGACGATTGGTGGGCGGCGCGACTTCCCCGCCGAAGCCGGTTACGTGGGCGAGCTGAAGGCGCATTCCCAGAACGTTACGACCCTCGCGGTTGATGCGGAGGCCCTTCATCGGGTAGAACTGCCGGAAGCTGGCAACGGGCGAGATGTACTTGACGTTGCCGCCCACGCCGGCGATCTGGACGGCGATGTTGACGTCGCGGCCGCCGTGCGGTCCAACGGCGCGGTCCAGCGAGGAATACGTGAAGCTGGGCGAGAGCAGCGACGTCACGATGCCGCTTAGCTGATTTTGCCCGGCGACGCCCGACCGGAAAGCAAGGGACTGGAAGACGTTGCGCGTATTGTCGTTAAAGGTGGTGACGGACGAGCGCGAGAGCTGATACGAGACGCCGACACGGGTCACGCCCGAATGCGAGAAGAGATGCCGGAGCGGTTCGCTGGCCGAAAGCGTGAAGCCGGTGGTCGACTGATTGTAGTTTGTGAGCAGGGAGTTCTGCGCCGCGCTAAGGTTGCCGGACGCGCCCGAAGCCGCATAGCTCTTGGACGGGTTGTAGTCGTACTTGTTGGTGAACACCTGAACGCCGACCGAAATAGGCTTGTTGCGCAGGTAAGGTTCAGTGAAACCCAGGCTGAGCGTCCGCGAAAGGCTGCCGATATTGGCCTGCACGGAGAGGGTCTCGCCCAAACCAAGGAAGTTGTTCGTCTCGTAATTGAGGCCGAGGAACGAACCAGCCAGACCGCTGACGCCTCCATTCAGGCCGATCGAGTTCTTACCCTTCTCCTTGAGTTTGAGCAGGAGATCGACCGTCCCATCGTCTGCATTTTGGCGGCTTTCGGAGTCCTGATCGGCCTTGAGCGCTTCGAAGTAGTTGAGTTGGTTCAGTCGAAGGATGGAGAGGTCCCACAGGCGGCTGTTGTAGACCTGACCCTCTTCCAGCAGGAGCTCGCGGCGGATGACCTTGTCGCGGGTGATGCTGTTGCCCTGGAACTCGATGCGCGAGACGTAGAAGGGCTTGCCTTCATCGATGTCGATGTCGAGGTAGATCAGCTTTTTGGCTTCGTCGAAGCGCGGGACAGGGGAGCCTACGAAGTTGATGTAGCCAAGCTCACCGTAGGCCTTGCGCAGCTGCTCAAGCCCTTTTCCGAAGGCTGTGCGGTTAAAGTAGTCTCCATCCTTGAGAGCGAACTGGGCACGAAGCACTTTCGTGTTGGTGACAGCCTTGTTGCCCTTAAAAGTGATGCCGCCCAGCCGATAGCGCTCGCCTTCTTCAACAGGCATCAGGATGTCCACCCGCTTGCCGGTGGAGGGGCGCAGCGTAAAGGGGTTGATGCCGCCAGCGTCGCGAATCTTGGTCTGGGGCTCGGCGACCTGAGCCTTGAAATAGCCCCGATCCTGGTAGGCATAGCGCACGCGCTCCGCGTCTTCATCGAGTTTAGAAGCGTCGAAAGTGCGCGCAAATAAGTTTTCGAGGATGATCGAATGCGGGATGCCGATCGGACGCAAGTTCTTCATCGAGGCGCGCAGTGTGCGGTCTGGGATACTGTTATTGCCTTCGAAGGCGATCTTGCCGACCTTGACAGTCGCGCCTTCCTTAATGCGGAAGGTGAGGGTGACGGCGGCGGGCGGGATGGTCTTGATCTCAGTTTTAATGGTGGCGAACTGGTGCCCGTGCTCGGCGAGCAGATCCTTGAGGACGACCTCGGCACGCTTAATCTTGGTGGGATCGTACTGGCTCTCGACGGTAAGGCCAACCTTTGCCTTCTTGAAGCGCTCCAGCACGTCGGACTGCGTGACCGCGTTCAGGCCGGTGTAGTTGATCTCGCGAATAGTGGGTTTTTCCTGCACGTAGATGACGAGCTGGACGCAGGCAGGCGTTTCGACGCGCTCAATGCGAAGATTCTCGAAGTAGCCGGTGTTCCAAAGCGAGTTGAAGTCGCGCTCGACCGTGGCGGGATCATAGAGCTCACCCTGGTGCGAGAAGGTGCGGGCGAGGACGGAATCCTTGGGGATGCGTCGGTTGCCGATGACCTGCGTCTGGCAGAGAATCTGCGGCGTCCCGGATGTAGCTGCGGGCGCGCTTGTGGGAGTTTGCGCGCGCATGGCGAACGGGGCTAACGCGGCGATGGTTACAAAGGGAAGAAGGCTGGCAACACGGAGACGGCTCAAGCGCGTACGCATCGGCTGGGTCGAACGGATGTCCGCTAAACGGGTATGCAATGATAGCTGGATCGGAGATTCCAGGGAGCTTCCGCTCTCTTGATTTACGGTAAAGATACGCACACCCTCACTGCCTGCAAGATCGCACCGGTTCGGGTAACCCGGCAAACTCGATTATAGGGGAGCGATGCGGCGGGACGCGAGTTGTGGCGGGGAATGCCGCGTGAGGGTGCCCTGAAAGCAGGGCAAGGTGCCTAGCTCTCCAACTCGGCAGTGATCGTGAAGACGCGGTCTGAGGCGTCCCACCGCACGGTAAGGACGTTGGGTTGACAGCAGACCTGGCAATCTTCGACGTACTGCTGTTTCGATCCGCCGCTCTCGTCGACGGTGGTTTCGATCCATTCGCCACAAGCGGCGCACTGAAACCCGGCGGCGTGCAAGCGGTCTCCTTGAAAGCGCGATCTGGTGGGCCCACCAGGACTTGAACCTGGAACCAAAGCGTTATGAGCACTCTGCTCTGACCATTGAGCTATAGGCCCTTCCCCGCAAACGATGGGAGGATCGTGCCTTGATCTTATCGCAGGCGGCGGAAGCGGCTATCTACTTTTCGCCAGTCGTACCGGGAGTCGTGTTTGAGTCTTCGGGCGCGGAGGGATTGAGGTGGCCGAGGCGGTTCTCAGGGGTATCCGATTCGACGTGGGTAGGGCCGGGGCCGGCGGTACCTGGATTGCCGCCTCTGTAGCCCGACGGCTCTTCCCGGGCGCTGCGTTCCTGCGGGGATTGGTCTGCGGCGGACTTGGGAGCATTCGGATCGTTTGCCATTGAGGGGCCTCAGCACAGTAGGAGAACCATACCCGGAGGCGAGTTGCTTCAGAGCTTACCGGCGCGGAACCTGAGGCGCAGTTTCGGCGAGTACATGATCTGAAACCAGCCGCTTTCATTGTGCTGCGCGTTCGGCATAAAGGAAGGAATGAGGAAGCGCTCGTACTGGGCGAAGACGTTCAGGGTCCAGTCTGGACGGAAGCCATAAGAGGCGTTGACGAAGGCGTCGCTGATGGTTGCGCCGCCGGGGAGGAAGTGGATGCCACCCTTGTTCTGCCGATACCCGGCTTCGATGCGCGAACGGCCCGAAATCCAGTAACCCAGACGACCATCCACTGCTTTCCCGTCCCGGCCGACGGCGTTGCCGAGCATAAACCCTTTGTTGGTGTTGGCGTCGAGGTATTGAAGGTTCCAGAAAAGGAGATAGCCGCCAAGACGGGCGTCTCCGGCATAGGGGGTCGTCCACGGGGCCTCCACGCGCAAGTCCATGCGAGGCAAGTAAGGAAGCCGTGCGATATAAATGCCGGGAGCAAAAGCAGAGCGGTTCGGCGTTTCGATGGGAACAATCTCGTCGTCGGCATAGGAATCCGCATAGAGTGTGACGAGACGGCTGAGGCCAGGTGGGGTGAAGCGGAAGTCGAAGCCGCTTTTACGGTCGCCGGGATCGGTCGGATCTCCATAGCCTACTGAAGCCGCGGAGCCTCCGGAGCCGAGATTGCGGATGACCTCATGGAAGGTGCAGGGATGGCCTACGCCGCAAAGCAACGACCAGCGTGTGACGCTCATTTCGATGTTGCTTCCAAGCGTAAGGTCGAGCTTCTGGCCGTTATAGTAGGGCCGCGCGGGATAGTGGTGGCCGGAGAGCTTACCGGCGACCAGATCGACGCGATAGGTGCCCCAGGTGGCAAAGGGACCTGGAAACGGGTGGGGTCTGGTGGACACGAAGCGCAGATTGTAGGTCGGCTCGGCGTTGCTGGAGAACGAAAACGGACCTGTGAGCGACGGTCCCCAGTAGAGCTCCTGCTTCCCGAAGGAGAGCGCATTGCCGCCAAAGCTGATGCCCGCATACAGTTCAAGCGGACGATAGCGCTCGTAGGCCGCTCTTGGGGTGATCGGGAGGATGAGGGGCGATCTTGGGGACCCTTCCCGATCGATGTCGTTGATGGTTTGCACCAAAGCGGGTGTTTGCGCGGCGACTCCGGGGTCGTGCTGAGCCTCTTCACGAGCGTAGAGAAAGAACCGGCCACGGGTAGCGCGGACGGAAAAGCCATTGATAACGCTCGATCCACGGCCGAGAGGACGACCAAAATCGTTCCACCATGTCTGGCCGAAGTGATAGCTGTCGTTGAGCGCCGGTCCGGCGATCGTGCCGAAGCGGCTATAGACGGATTCGAGGACAACCCCGCCGGGGGCGTCATTGTCTTCAAGCTCTTTGCGAAGATCGCCCAGGAGTCGCTCAGCTTCCAGGTTCAGCGAATCGGCGACGCCTTGCATGAAGATTGACTCTTCGGCCTCGCGCACCTGCCGCCGGCACTCGACACGCGTCCATGGCCGTATGGAAACACTTCGCGACGGAATGAAGCCCATCGCCGCAAGCCGCTCCAGCGCCGGATAGATCCAGCTGTCCATGGGAACATTCGTCGAGCCGACGGCATCGTTGTCGGTAATCCGCTCCAAATCGCCGGCGGTATACGGGTTAGGTGCGGTTTGGCTGAAAGCGGGAGCTTGCACCAGGGCCAATGTCAATCCCGCGGCCACCGACCACCGCACCGCCGTACTCATACTTGCCACACGCCATACCGCCGACTAGAGTTCCAGCTCAACATCGATCTCCCGTGCGGTCAGTATAAGCCGCGCGGGAGGAACCTTCGTCTAGAGAGCACGGAGCGGATTGTCCAAAGCACGTCTTCCGAGTGACCCGGTCAGCCCGCAAATCCGCTATCCTGTGATCAATGCGCAGCACCTGTACCAGGAGAGTGGAAGTGCCTCTAGTGGTTGAAGTTCGTCGAGCACGCCGCGTCACCCGTCTCAAGACAGCTTTATTTGCCGTTGCTCTGCCGTTGTTTCTTTCTGCCGCTGGCGCGCAAACAAATCCGTTTGGCTCGTTGTCCAATCAGACAAACCAATCGCAGACGCAGAACGATACAACCACGGCACCGGCAAATGGCTCGTCGCTCCCTGTCCCGGCGCAAGTGCAGATCAGTCCCCGCGTGCTGACGCAGACGCAGCCGGAGCGAACCGATCTACGGGGCAATCAAGATCCCCGCACTCGCCAAATCGAACCTCCGCCTGAGCCGCCCGTTCCCTTGACCGGGTTCCAGCGCCTGGTAGCCGCGTCCGTGGGTCGGGTGCTGCCGATCTTTGGAACGAATCTCTTTACGAACGTTCCTTCGACGTTTGCCCCGGTCGACCGCGTTCCGGTAACCCCAGACTACGTCCTTGGACCAGGGGATGAGCTGCTGATCCGGCTCTGGGGACAAGTCAGCTTCGATGGCCATCTTACGATCGACCGGTCCGGCAACGTTTACATCCCACAGGTGGGAACGGTGCGGGTGGCGGGGGTACCGTTTGCTCAGGCGACGAGCCTGTTGCGCGCTCAGATCGGCCGCACCTTCAAGAACTTCGACATCAATGTCAACGTCGGGCAGCTGCGGTCGATTCAGATCTTCGTCGTGGGGGAGGCCCGCCGCCCCGGAAGCTATACCATCGGCTCGCTCAGCACCCTGGTGAACGCCCTATTCGCTACAGGCGGCCCAACGCCGCCGGGCAGCTTGCGAAACATTCAGGTGAAGCGCGGCAAAGAGACGGTGACCACATTCGACTTTTACGACCTGCTGCTCAAGGGAGACAAGTCGAAGGACGTGCCGCTGCTCTCGGGCGATGTCATCTTCATCCCGCCCGTGGGAGCGATGGTCGCGCTGGCAGGGAGCGTCGACACGCCCGCTCTGTATGAGATCACTCCGGGAACGACGGTCAAGGACGTGCTTGCGCTGGCTGGGGGCCTGTCGACGCTCGCGCAGGATAAGGAAGTCAGGATCGAGCGGATCAAGCAGCAAGATACGCGCTCCGTGCTCGACGTCAAGCTCGACACAGCCGGCATGGCTACGCCGCTCACTGATGGAGACATCATTGAGGTCACCCCGATCCTCGATCGCTTCAAGAACGTCGTGACGCTTCGCGGCAATGTTGCCAATCCACGCCGTTTCGCCTGGTTTGCGGGGATGCGCATCCGCGATCTGATCCCCGAGAAGGACGCGCTGCTGACGCGCGACTATTGGGAGCAGCGCAATCAGCTTGGGCTTCCCGTGCTCGATTCCACCCCGGATGTCCGCCGCTATGCGCCGGAGGCTCCCGTGGCGCAGTTGAACGGAATGGGCATCTCGCCGACCCGCAACCCGCTCGCGCTGATCGCTCCGAACGCGCAGGACAGCGATCTCAACGTCTATGGCATAGCCACACCGCCACCTTCTAGCATCACCGAAGGCGGGTACGCGGCATCGAACTCCGCGGCCAATACCTCGCAGAGTACGGGGCTTTCCGCGGCGACGGGAGACGTTGCCGTTACGGGGAACTCCCGCGTTTACCGCAACAGTGTCCTTTCTTCAGCGGATTCCTCAAACGATCGCACCCTCGGCAATAGCAGTTCTGGGGCAACGCTCAGTACCGCCGTGACGGGGACTGCTCGGAGGTTCCCAGCCAAGAACGCTGTCGTCCTCTTGGCCCCGGAGGTCGACTGGGCATACGCTGTCATTCAGCGATTGAATCGCAGCGATCTTTCCACGCAGTTGCTCTCATTCAACTTGGGCAAAGCTGTGATCGACGGCGACAACGCGCAAAATCTTGAGCTTGAACCGGGAGATGTGATCACGGTCTTTTCGAAGGCCGACATCCGCGTGCCCCAGGCGCAACAATCGAAGTATGTGCGACTGGAAGGCGAATTCGTCGCAGCCGGCACATACAGCGTGGCTCCCGGCGAGACGTTGCGCCAACTCGTCTCCCGCGCGGGCGGACTGACACCAGCGGCGTACCTCTTCGGATCGCAATTCAGCCGCGAGTCGACGCGTGTGCTGCAGCAGCAACGCCTCAACGACTACGCCAACGATCTCGATCGGCGTGTCCGGCTGGCCGAAGCCAACAGCGCCAATACCGCGCTCAATCCACAAGATCAAATCGCCGACATTGCTTCACTTCAGAGCGCCCGCACGGTGGTGGCTCGGCTACGTCAATTGAGCGCAAGCGGGCGGATTGTGCTCAACATCCATCCCGATAGCAAGACACTTGGCGATATTCCTGAGCTTCCGCTTGAAGACGGAGACACGTTCATCGTGCCCCAGGTGCCGTCGAGCATCGATGTTTTCGGCTCGGTCTACACGCAGAACTCTTTCCTCTATGACCCGCATAAACGCGCGGTCGACTATATTCGCCAGGCTGGCGGCGAGACGCGGAGTGCCGACACGAAGCGCAGCTACATCGTGCGGGCCGACGGCTCTATCCTGAGCCGCCAGTTCTCCACATCCCTCTTCCTGAACAACTTCGAGTCGACGCGATTGAATCCCGGTGATGCCGTGATCGTCCCTGAACGTGTGGACAAGCGACCGCTGCTGCGTAACCTGGTCGACATCGCCACGATCATCGGCCAGTTCGGACTTGGCATCGCGGCCATTAGGGTCCTATAGCTCCTGAATGGCACACGACCTACAACCTGCCCGCCGTCGCGCTCTCTTTCTGGATCGTGATGGGGTCATCAACGAAGAGGTCGATTACCTTTGGCAGCCGGAGAGCGTGCGCTTCGTTCCGGGCATTTTTTCCCTTTGCAGGGCGGCGCAAGAACTCGGCTACCGGCTCGTCGTCGTGACGAACCAATCCGGGATTGCCCGCGGGCTCTACACGGAGGCCGACTTCCACACACTGATGGACTGGATGCGCCTGGAGTTTGCGCGTGAGAGAGTCGATCTCCATGCGGTCTACTTCTGCCCGTTTCACCCGACACATGGGCTGGGGACTTATCGCCGTGACCACGAAGATCGTAAGCCGGGCGCGGGGATGCTCCGTCGCGCCGCCGCCGACCAACACCTTGCGCTTGAGGAGAGTATCCTGATCGGCGACCGCTGTACCGACATTGCAGCCGCGCACACGGCTGGGCTGCGGCAAGCATTCTTGCTGGCTGGAACGGAGACCGCATCCTGTCCGGAACCTTATATCCCGGCCTCGTCGCTCATAGAGGTAGAGAGATGGCTGATCGCGCACACGCCCGAAGTATAGATGTCCCAAAAAGCTTCATTCCGTGTACGATTCCATAAAAGCACGTGGAAAGACGCACGGCTAGATTTCAGTCATTTCTGCAAAGCTGGAATCAAGCCTCCCGGTATAAGGTTTTGTCAGCGATCATTGCGGCTGCCATGTTGACCATCGAGGTCTTCAACCGAACACAGGAACACCTCAGCCAGATACGAGTAAACCGGACTGAAGGTACCTACAACTCCCATTACGATCCCAGTACTGATCGGAACTGCCACATTACATATGGACCTGTCGACGAGCTGAAAGCGCACTCGACCAACCGTTTGTAGACGTGCGCGCAGCGGAGCGGGCGTATCTGAATGAGTCTTTCGAACGAGCATCTTCCCACGGATTCACAGTCGACGTTTCTCGACAGCACCTACGTCTGGGAACAGACTGATTTACGATCGCGCCCGGTCTCCCAGGGTATTGGTCCGGCCGCGCTCTTCCGCTACCGCGTCGTCAAACGGGCTTTGGACATCCTGCTGATCATTCTGGCGCTACCCCTTTTGCTGCCGCTGTTCGGCTTGCTGTGCCTTGCCGTCAAGCTCACCTCGCCAGGTCCTATCTTCTTCTCGCATCGACGCATCAAGCAGAACGGCGCATTTTTCTCCATGTGGAAGTTCCGCACCATGTGTGTCGACTCTACCGCCATTCTTGAGCAACACTTAAGACAGTACCCGGAAGCCCGCGTCGAGTGGCTGGCTTCGCAGAAGCTCCGCGTCGACCCCCGCATTACGCCTATTGGCACCTTTCTGCGCAAGCTCAGCTTGGACGAGCTGCCGCAGATCTGGAACGTCTTTACCGGCACGATGAGTCTGGTCGGCCC
The DNA here is from genome assembly GCA_965277085.1 of Acidobacteriaceae bacterium. GTDB lineage: Bacteria > Acidobacteriota > Terriglobia > Terriglobales > Acidobacteriaceae > Edaphobacter. The sequence continues at coordinate 1,452,634 of OZ255708.1, read as the reverse complement.
CCGCCCGATTGTGGCGGCGGAGGTGGAGAAGTATGCCGGCAACTTCACCTCCTACTGCCGGGTAAAACCTGGCCTAACGGGTCTCTGGCAGGTTTCTGGCCGCAGCAAGCTGACGTATGAGGCGCGCGTGGCGCTCGATTGCGAGTACGTCCGGCGCTGGTCGCTCACGCGCGACCTTGTCATCCTCTTCCGTACCTTCTCCGAGGTGATCAAGCAGAACGGCGCATACTGAGCGTCTACAATGAGGCTGATGGAGACGATGCGTGATCTGCTGCGCACGCACCTTGGCCGCAGCCTCCGTGCGCTCACCGAGCTCGACCGGCTGGCTGCCGCGTGGCCGCTGGTCTGCGGAGCCGCCATGGCCGCACAGGGCACAATCGTTGCGTATGAGGATGCGACGGTAACAGTCCAGGTGAGTGACCCAAAGTGGATGCGGCAGATGATGAGCATGCAAGCGCAGATCGCGGGCGAGCTGGCACGCGTGGCGGGGGTGCCGGTAGCCGCGATACACTTCGAAAGAAGCACCACCTACAGGGGATAAAGAGTGATCGAAGCCGTGACGGAGGCTGTAACGCTGGAGGAGGTACGCCGCGTCGCCGAGTTGGCCAACCTCGAACTGACATTGGAAGAAGAGCCGCGGATGCAGCGCGACCTCAACGCCATCCTTGGCTACATTGCGGAGTTGAATCAGCTCGACACAACGGGCGTTCCGGCCATGGCGCAGGTGGGCGAGATGCTTTCGGCCGAGGCGGATCTGACCGGCGGCGCTCTGCGGTTAGACACCGTTGCATCTTCTATTGATCGTGCAGCGGTAATGGCCGAGGCACCCGAAGCCGACCGCCGCTTCTTCAAGGTACCCAAGGTGATTGAACGATGAGCGTCTTGACGCCCCGCACTATCGCGGAAACGCGCGCCGCCCTAGCTTCGCGCGAAACAACCGCCACAGCGCTTGCCGAACTGCACTATGCCGCCATCGCTGCACAGGACGGTGAGATCAATAGCTTTCTCGCGCTCAGCCGCGAACGAGCCATGACGCAGGCCGCGAAAATCGACGCGTTGGCCCTCAGGGGCGACGAGCTGCCGCCGCTAGCGGGCGTGCCGGTTGGGATCAAGGACGTACTCGCCATGCAAGGTGCGCCGGCAACGGCTGGATCGCGCATCCTCAAAGGCTATCGTCCGCCTTACGATGCGACGGTGGTGGCGAAGCTCGAAGTCGCCGGGGCCGTGCTACTAGGCAAGCTGAACTGCGACGAGTTCGCCATGGGGTCGTCGAACGAGAACTCGGCCTATGGCCCAGTGAAGAATCCGCGCGCGCTGGACCGTGTGCCGGGCGGATCGTCAGGTGGTTCGGCAGCGGCTGTGGCTGCCGGCTTCGCGCTCGCTACGCTTGGCACGGACACGGGCGGGTCGATCCGGCAGCCGGCAGCCTTCTGCGGCGTCGTAGGCGTGCTGCCGACGTACGGGCGGGTCAGCCGCTTTGGACTGATCGCCTTTGCCTCGTCGCTCGACCGCGTGGGTCCCTTCACGCACACTGTCGCCGACGCCGCCACTGTCATGCAGGTGCTAGCGGGCAAGGATGAACGCGACGCGACCTCGTCCGACCAGCCGGTACCGGACTATACCGCCGCGCTGGCGCAGCCTGTCGCCGATTTTCGCATCGGAGTTCCCGCCGAATACTTCGGCGAAGGTCTCGACCCAGAGATTCGGGCCGCCGTGGAACGCGTCATCGATGGCCTGAAGGCCGCCGGATGCACCATCCACCCGATCAACCTGCCGCATACGCAGTACGCCATCCCCACGTACTACGTCCTTGCGACGGCGGAAGCGTCCTCCAACCTCTCGCGCTTTGACGGCGTCCGGTTCGGCCTACGCGCGGCGGATTCCAACACGCTCTCCGCCATGTACCGCAAGACGCGCGACCAGGGCTTCGGCGCGGAGGTGAAGCGACGCATCCTGCTCGGCACTTATGCCCTGAGCGCCGGCTACTACGATGCCCACTACCGCAAGGCACAGCAAGTCCGGGCGCTGGTCACGCGCGATTTCCTGACGGCGTTCGAGCAGGTGGACGCCATCGTCAGTCCGATGACGCCCACGCCTCCCTTCAAGCTGGGCGAGAAGACAGACGATCCCTTACAGATGTACCTGGCGGACATCTACTCGGTGGCTGCGTCGCTGGCGGGCATCTGCGGTGTCTCCGTGCCGTGCGGCGAGACCCCGGACGGGCTACCGATCGGCGTACAGATCATGGCGAAGCATTTCGACGAGGCGACACTGCTGCGGGTGGCGCTGTCAGTAGAGGCACAGCCGGCGGCGTACGAAGGCGAGGAACTGCTTCCGTTGCTCGATGATCGTTTGTAGAGGAGTTGGGGATATGGAATTAGGCCGCTGGAAGAGCGTTCCGGCGGCCACATGGTTAGTCTTTCGAGATTGTCTTGCACGTGCAAACAAGGCAGGTGCAGGCGGGGCCGCAAGGACAATCGCACTTCGTCATGAGGTTTCTCCTTCGGATGTTCCTCTGGAGGAACACCCACCTCTAAAGACGCGCGAACTGAACGGACATTACAGGTGGTAGAAGTGGTCCGCTCCGAGGACGAGGCCAAGGGTGATGGCGGCAATCGCGATTTCGCCCAGCGCGCCCACAAGGAAGGGGCCAAGGCCTTGTTTGCCGAGATCGCGCAGATTCGTCCGCAGACCGACTCCGGCAAAGGTAAGAAGGAAGGCCCAGCGCGAGAGATTGCCCAGAGCGGTAAGCTGCGGCTTGGCGAAGAGGCCGAAGGTCGCGAGCGCAGAGATCAACAAGAAGCCGAGGACGAATTTGGGGAACTTCCTCCAGAGAAAGGCCGCTTTGTTACCCACGTTTGTGGCCTGACCTTTGCTCGCCCAGTGCAGAGCGTAGCCGAGCACAACGAACCCGATCAGTGCATTGCGACAGGTCTTGGCGAGCACGGCGAACTTGCCGGCGGTGTCCGAGTAGAGCGCGCCGGCGGCGGTAGCCTCGGCGGTGTTGTCGACCGCAAGCCCGGTCCAAAGGCCGTAGGCGTGGTCGCCCATATGCAGCGCGTGACCAATCAGCGGGAAGGCGAACAGCGAGATCGCGCCCAGAGCAAGGATGGCGGCGATGGCGGTCGAGGAGTCTTCCTCGTCGGCGTCGATAGCCCCGGACATGGCGATGATGGCCGACACGCCGCAGACGGAGGAGCCGACGGCAAGTAAGGTGGTCAGCTTGGGACCAAGACTGAAGGCGCGGCCAAGATAGGTCATAAACGCGATGGATAACGTGAATGCCACTGCTACCAGCGCGAGCGAAATGCCGCCGAGCTTGAGGATGTCGCCGAGGATGAAGCGCGCGCCAAGCAGGATGATCCCGGCTTTCAGCCAGAACTCGTAAGTAGCGACTCCAGCGCGGAAGATGCGCGGCAGGCCGACGGTGTTGGCGATCAGCACGCCGAAGAGGATGGCCCAAAGGACATACTCGATATTCGGTAAGACAAGGTGGTGGGCCTTTCCGTAGCGGTTGATCGTCTGCTCGACGAACTTGCCCGCGTAGCCGACGGCGAAGAGCAGGCCGACACCGGGAAGGAGTTCAAGCAGGCTGGCGCGGTGCTCCGGGTTGGCACCGGGGGCGTGGGCCGGGTACTCGGCGCGAAGGTCGGGAAGCAAGGCGGAGGTAGTCATGGCGGAAGGCTCCTTTGGAGTTACCAGGAAACGGACTTGATGAGGCCAAGGCGGACGAGTAGGGCGAGGGCGAGCGAAAGAACGACGGCCCAGGTATCAAGCGAGAAGCGGGGTTTTAGCATGGAGTACTCCTGAGAAACGGGAATGCGGAAGGGCTCGCATTGGAAAGTGGCTGAGCTAAAAGAGGGAGTGGCGAGAGAACGCAAAGCTACCGACAACAACAGGTGCGCTGAGAGCGCAAGGTCGCGGGTTGAGAAGCAGTTCTCATGCTGAGATCACAATATACCAAGATACGCCAAACGAGACCGCGCCGCCGGCAATCATTCTCGCGCTCCGCTCCCGGCCTAACAACAGAACGTTCGACCTAGTATGCTTCTCCTTGTCCAAAGGAGCCGTATGAACCTCCGCCTTCCAGCACTGCTGACAACCCTCTTCGCCGCCGCTACCGTCTTCGCGCAGACTGTGGATAAGGCACTTCCATTTCGCGATGCGTCGCTGCCCGCCGCCGCTCGCGCCCACGACGCTGTTTCCCGCATGACACTGGATGAAAAGGCATCTCAGCTTGAGGACTACGCCGTTGCAATTCCGCGTCTCGGCATTCCCGACTATCAGACATGGAGCGAAGCTCTCCATGGGGTCGCGCGGGCCGGGTATGCGACAATCTTTCCGCAGGCGATTGGAATGGCCGCCACGTGGGACCCAAAGCTCGTGCGTGAGATGGGCGACATCATCTCTACCGAAGGTCGCGCCAACTATAACCAGGCGCAACGCGAGAACAACCACCGCATCTTCTATGGTTTGACCTTCTGGTCGCCTAATATCAACATCTTCCGCGATCCGCGCTGGGGACGCGGTCAGGAGACCTACGGCGAAGACCCTTTCCTCACCGCACGGATGGGCGTGGCCTTCGTCGAGGGTGTTCAAGGGCCGGAAGCGACTCATCCGAAAGCGGTCGCCACCAGCAAGCACTTTGCCGTGCATAGCGGCCCCGAGTCGCAGCGCCATACCTTCAACGTCGATGTCGCTCCCCGCGATCTTGAAGAGACGTACCTGCCCGCCTTCCGCGCGACGGTAGTCGACGGCCATGTTAAGTCGGTAATGTGCGCCTATAACGCTATCGATAATGATGCAGCGTGTACCAGCAAGCTGTTGTTGAAGGATCATCTGCGCGACGCATGGAAGTTCTCGGGCTTTGTGGTGTCGGATTGCGGCGCTATCGTCGATGTCTACAACGGGCACAAGAACGCCCCAGACATTCTTCACGCGTCCGTGAAATCGCTGGAAGCTGGTACAGACCTCTCGTGCAGCATCTGGTCACCAGGGTTCAACACCCTTGCCGATGCCGTGCGACAAGGACTCATCTCTGAAGCACTAGTGACGCAGGCAGCCGAGCGGCTGTACACCGCGCGGGCTGAACTTGGCCTGCTCGATCTACCCGGTACCAACCCTCTCGACAAAATCCCTTACAGCGAAGTGGCCTCGGATGCCCATCGCGCCGTTGCCCTGCGCGCCGCCGACGAGTCGATGGTGCTGTTGAAGAATGACGGCATTCTCCCCATGCACTCCGCTCCGAAGAGCATCGCCGTAATCGGCCCCACAGCCGATCTCCTCACCGCGCTTGAGGGAAACTATAACGGCACGCCGCTTCGTCCCGTGTCTCCGCTCGATGGCATTGGCAGGCAGTTCCCTGATACGGCGATCCATTACGCTCAGGGCGCGACTCTGGCTGAGGACTTCCCAATCCCGGTTCCACGCACCGCCTTCGGTTCCGGTCTCAGAACGGAGTACTTTGCCTCCACGAATTGGACGGGCACCCCTGTCGCAACGACGACTGAGCGTGAAATTCAAAACGACTGGACTGATGTACGGCCCAACCCCGCACTGCCGGGCCACGCCTACTCGGTGCGCTGGACCGGCACCCTTACTCCGCCCGCTCCCGGCGCATATACTTTTTCGCTTCAAGGCGGCGAGTCATTTCCTTACTCTCCTCGCGAGACCTATCATATTTACATCGACGGCAAGGTCGTCTCCGAAGGAACCCTGAATTCGGGCGCGATCGGCGAGATTCCGCTCAAGCGAGCCGAAGGGTCTTCCACGACCTCACCGCCCATCCAATCGAACGCCAAACAGCCGAGCTTCGGCATCACGTTCACCGACACCAAGCCCCACGAACTTCGCATCGAATATAGCCATACCGGAGATCGCGCCGGCGGCGGCGCTACGCTGAAATGGGTTCCACCCGCTCAGGCGCAGTTGGACGAGGCAGTTACGGCCGCGAAGGCTTCGGATGTAGTCGTCGCGTTTGTAGGACTCTCCCCCAACCTCGAAGGCGAGGAAATGTCGATCAAGATAGAAGGCTTCTCCGGCGGAGACCGGACCTCGGTCGCCCTGCCCGCCACACAACAACGGATGTTGGAAGCCGTCGCCGCTACCGGGAAGCCCATCGTCGTCGTCTCTCTTTCCGGGAGTGCCCTTGCGCTCACGTGGGCCAAGGACCATGCTGCCGCCATCCTTCAGGCATGGTATCCAGGCGTTGAGGGCGGCACCGCAATCGCGCACACATTAGCGGGGCTGAACAATCCCGCTGGGAGGCTGCCCGTCACCTTCTATGCCACAACGAACGATCTTCCCGCATTTACGGATTACTCTCTGAAGGGCCGCACGTACCGTTACTACACCGGCAAGCCGCTATGGGGTTTTGGGTACGGCTTGAGCTATACGAGTTTCAAATATGGTCCCGTCAAGCTCTCGACGACAACTCTGAAGGGCGGGGATCCGCTTACCGCAACCGTAACTATTACCAATACCGGCTCAGTCGCGGGCGACGAGGTTGTTGAAGCCTTCCTGAAAACTCCGCAGACGAACGGTCCGCTTCGTTCTCTTGTGGGGTTTGAACGCGTCCATATCGCGCCTGGCGAGAGCCGGCCTATCACCCTCACCTTTGCGCCTCGTTCCTTGTCGAGCGTCGATGAGCAGGGTACCCGCAGCGTTCTCGCGGGTGTGTATGACTTGACGTTGAGTTCTACACAGCCAAGCGAGACAACCACGAAGTCCGAAACGTCGTTTACCGTGAACGGCACGGCCGTGTTGCCAAAGTAAGTCGCACTCGAAGACAGCAAGACTCGTTGAGTTGTCTTATACGGTGTATGGCCAGAGTTTGATCTCTTTCTTTGGCGTATTCGGCGAAGACTCCGAGCGCTTCGGCAACATCCCATTTCGCTCCAACAACTCCAGTGCAAGTGCCCTGTACGCCTCCGCGCCGCGTGACCGTGGATCGTAGAGCGCGACCGGCTTGCCGTGGCTTGGAGCCTCCGCCAACCGTATATTGCGTGGAATCGTCGTTCGGAAGAGCTTCTCCCCGAAAAACGCGCGCAGATTTTCGGTGACTTGCTGCGACAGATTTGTCCGGTCGTCATACATGGTCAGCACGACACCCTCTAGCGCCAGGGAGGGGTTGAAGGCCGTGGCCACCTTGTCCAGCGTGCTCATCAGCTCCGAGATGCCTTCGAGCGCAAAGTATTCGGCTTGCATGGGCACCAATAGGGCACCCGCGGCGACGAGAGCATTCAAGGTAAGAAGGTCGAGTGCTGGCGGGCAATCCAGCAGAATGAACGTATATTCATCACGGGACGTTGAAAGTGTGTCTTTTAGGCGAAACTCGCGCCGTTCAACGCCAACCAACTCGATATTCGCACCGATCAGGTTCTTCGATCCAGGAACCAGCTTCAAGCCTGAGATTTCAGTCGGCATGATCGTTTCGGGCAAAGTAGCCGATCCTAACAACAGATCATAGATCGTTGGCAGATGCTCTTGTTCTACTTTAGCGCGCGAAATGCCCAAACCACCTGAGGTGTTTGCCTGCGGATCACAATCCACCAGAAGAATGCTCGACCCTTCCAAAGCAAGGGATGCGGCAAGATTGATCGCCGTTGTGGTCTTTCCCACGCCACCTTTTTGGTTCACAATGGCAATGATTTTCGATCGAACTTCAACGGGCATAGAGAAAGCCTATCGTTCACTCTTATCTTCTACAAACAGTGTTCCACGTGGAACACCTTATCGTATTATCAGTATCGCGCTGTCCTCAGCTCCTGGAATGGCTATGCCTTCCGGTGTTCCCGTCGCAAATACCGCGAGTGTTCCGCCCTCGATCACACGTGTCAACGCGCTCTTTGTTGCATCTTCCATCTTGTCCACCGCCCTGACCGTCACGACATCGAAGCGCTTCTCAGGCGGCATAGCCTCAACGCGATCTGGCCACACTTCTACCCTTACTCCCAAAACGCGAACCGCTTCTTTAAGAAAGCTCGCCTTCTTGCCTTGCGACTCCGCCAAGGTGACCCTGACATTCGGCAGAAGCAGCTGGATCGGCAACCCGGGAAAGCCAGCGCCGCTGCCGTAATCGAGAAGCGTCCCTGTAGAAGGAAGGTGCGTACCGAGAAAAAGACTTTCTCCGAAGTGCCGCTGAACGATCTCATCAGGTACGCGGATCGCCGTCAGATTCGTTCTCTCGTTCCATCGTGTAAGCAGATCGAGATATACGGAGAGCTTTAGGTACAAGTCGTCGGGGACAAGGGTATTGCGAAGATAGGGCGCAAGAAGCTCTCGCATCAGATCTTCGCCCAGCGTCTTCATAACGTTAGGGTAGCAGGGCACAAGGTTCCACGTGGAACACTATGCAACCGAAGCGTTGATCGTCCGCGGAGTCCATAAAGCGCTTTCACGCACGAACAGCGAGAATAGAGCACGGCTGTGCTCGCTTATGCGCACGCTGCGCTCTGGATGCCACTGAACGCCAAGCACAAAATGCCCAGACGACTGTCCCCCTTCAACAGCCTCGATCACGCCATCTTGAGAACATCGTGCCGTTATCTTTAACCCATCGCCCGGAATCCCTACTGCTTGATGGTGACTTGAGTTGGTCGACAGGCTGTGCCGGTCCTCCATTCCTCCGTCAAGCTTGTCGAGTGTCGAACCCTGCTCCACCACTACAGTATGAGCAATGGCAACGCTTGGTCCTGCCTTGTGATTGACGGGTAAGACGTTAAGATCCTGAACGAGCGTTCCACCCCGCCATACATTGAGCGACTGCGTTCCGTAACAGATGCCAAGAATGGGTTTATGCAAGTTATGAGCGTCCTGGAGCAGGAGCTCGTCTACATTCTCACGCGCAAGGTCGGCGGCAGCAGTCGCGGGATCGCGCGCATGGCCATACTTTTGCGGATTGACGTCAGCCGGGGAACCGGGAAGCAGAATCCCGCCGCACGAATTTGCGACTTTGGCGATTTCACCAGGAGAGTTGAAGAGCTCGATCTGAACCGGCACACCCCCAGCTTCTTCCACTGCCTGAGCATACTGTGGCCAGCACCGCCGGTTGTACTCCAAATCGAAGCTAGTAGGAAGCGGGATAGCAATGCGTGGCTTGCTCATACCCCTATGATAAAGGCCGTCATAAGGTTCCACGTGGAACATCGTCACTGGTATCTGTTGTACAGATCAGATATGGAGGCAAATAGAGCTTCTGTTAACCGGTCGGCATCTCGCGTTGACGCTCCCAATGTCGAGATCGGTTCGCCCACGATCAGGCGTACAGGCTGTGGCGCGATGTGGTAAGTATGTATGGGCAGTAGCTCATACGTGCCAATCAACGCCAGCGGTACGAGAGGAACTTGAGCTCTAATGGCCATGAAGGCGGCCCCAGAGGCCATGGTCTTGACCGTGCCATCCGGTGTACGTCCACCCTCGGGAAAGAGAAGCACCGGCAATCCCGCTTGTAGTGTCTTAACTCCACGTAACAAGCCGGCGGTTGCGGTACGTGGACTCTTGTCGTCGATCGGCACCTGGCCAGATCGCTTGAGGTACCAGCCGATGAAGGGCAGTTTCCAAAGACCTGCTTTGGCAAAGATACGAAATTGGAATGGAAGCTGGCCGAAGAGTGTTGGCGTATCCATATAGCTCAGGTGATTGCAGGCGTAGACCGCCGCGCCGGAGGTGAGTTTCTCTGAGCCGGTCAGCGTTACAGGAGACAAGCCCAGCCAAAGTAAGGACTTACCCCAAAGGCGTGCGACAGCGTGCTGCTGCCGTCCAGAGCGATCCCATACGCCGCATATGAGGGAAACGCACCCGAAAATAGTGGTGCTCGCGGCGAGTAACGGGATGTAAATGAAAAATGTGCACCAGCGTAGAGCACTGTTCGATCTTGGGTTGTGTGTTGATGGAGGCATGCTTAGAAGATGGTAGACGAGCTATGAGGAACCGATAACTCATCAGAGGCAGACAGCTGCTCTTGTCGGTCAGGCAAAGCAAGAGAACGGAGAGCGCCAACGAGATACACGGACCCGGTCGCCACAATAAGACCGCTGAGAGGGGTAATGGCGCGAGCTTGAGCCAATGCGGCGGCCGGGTGCGGAGCTACATGGGCGGGAACAGAAAGTGAATGAGCGGCAGCAAGTAGCTCATGGAGAGGCGCAGCTCGGGGATTGTCAATCTCGGTTAAGACGATGTGATCGTACCTGCGCGCTGGATCAGCATCTTCCGATGCATCGAAGAGCGGGAACAGAATGCGCGCCATCTCCTCCAAAGGTTTATCCCGTAAACAAGAGAAGATGAGGGTACGCGGCTGTGATTCCGGTAGTTGTGCAATGGCTGCGCGCAGCGTCCAGGCACCGGCTGGGTTATGCGCCACGTCGAGTAACAAGTCAGCTCCGGTCCCAAAAAGTATAACCTCAAGCCTGCCGGGCCAGCGCGTGCCAGCGATGCCTTCCGCGATTAGTTTGTTCGGCAGGCGAAACCCATGGCATGTACGAAGTTCCTCTGCAGTCGCAACCGCCAAGGCAAGGTTGCGTTGTTGATGATGGCCCGCCAGTGGGAAGTCCACCTCTAACGGCCTTCCAGCAAGGCTCAAGCTGTACCGGTTGGAAGAGGCGGAGTTGACCGCCATGTGCCGGTCTGGGATAAAGGACGCGGCCGAGAGGGCCCGCAGGTCGAGGTTGGCGGCGGCTTCACCGATCGCCTCGTTGACTTCTGGATGCTGCGGAAGAGTGATGAGCGTCCCGTGCGGCCGAAGTATCCCGCACTTCTCACCGGCGATAGCAGCAAGGGTTGCACCCAAATACTCCTGATGATCCAGGGCGATATCCGTCAGGATGGAAATAAGTGGGTCGACGATATTGGTCGCATCGAGGCGACCACCGAGACCCACTTCCAGGGCTGCTATGTCCGTTCTCTCTTCGGCGAAGTAAAGGAAGGCAATAGCGGAAAGAATTTCGAAGAAGCTTGGAGAGTGGGGAAGGTGGCCCTCGGCAACAAGTTGAGTCGCCGTGGAATCAACATGGAAGTAAAGCCGAGCGAATGTCGCATCGGGTATCTCGCGACCATTAAGTTGGATACGCTCGTTGACGCGGACAAGGTGCGGCGAAGTGTAAAGCCCGGTGCGGTATCCAGCGGTTGCGAGGATAGAAGCAAGCGTGGCGGCGGTCGATCCCTTGCCATTCGTACCCGCGATCAAGATGGAAGGAAATCTCTTTTGAGGATTACCCAGAGCCGCGGTAAGGGTCTGCATGTGAGCCAAATCCCACTTGCGGCGAGGGGTGCCGTCCTTGGGAGGAGCCAGCTCTGGACCCAGGGCCTGAAGACGATCCAGGGCGTCATCGTAGTGGGACGTCATGGGCAGATTATAAGGTTTTCGGCTCAACTGAACACTAGCGGCTGGATACCGCAAGCGGCGGATACAATCGGTTCACGGCTCGGAATTGCTCCGAGCCTTTGCCTGCGGTTGCTGTACCCCTAAAGTTATAGGAGATATCGCGTGCCCATCCAATCCAGCCGCCCACTTACCGTGTTCAAGTGGCTCATGTACCTTGTAATCACACTTCAGTTCATACGTGTATACGCGTACAGCACGACGTTCTATCTTAGGTTGCCCGCTTACCTTAGCGGGCATGAACGGTTACCCTTCCAAATGCGGCTACTGCCTGTCTTATTTTACGACCTCTTCTATAAGTCGCCCTGGATGATGAAACACATTATGACTCACGTGAGTGGTGCCTTCAGCCCGCAGAATGGGCCCCTTTTCTGGCTGAGCCTACTATCATTATCAGCTTGCTGTTATTTCATCACAAAGCTGTACAACGCCGTTTCGCTTACCCGATCGCTCGGAGTTCTGGTCTATCCGTTCTTTCTTGTCACTGTGATGTTGACTTACTCGAATCATGTAGAGCAAAACTTTTCGTACCCGTATGACTTTGCGGCGATCGCGTTCTTTACGGCCGGACTCTACTTTATCTATACACGCCAGTTCGTCCCCTTGCTGCTTGTGATGATCCTGGGCACGTTGAACCGCGAAACCACTTTGTTCTTAATCGGCATTTACGCGCTGGACGCGGCAACGGTTGCGGGTACAGACGCGAACGGCAGCATGGAGCGCCTTCCTATTTGGAAGCGATTCTCCTTAGGTCAGATCCCATGGCTGCGGCTTATCTTATTGTCTGCGGTTTGGATTGGCATCAAGCTAGCTTTGGGGTACGCATTCCGCAACAACGATCGCAGCGAAGACTACTCGCGCTTGTCGGAAAACCTACATCGCCTTTCGCCGCGCCTGCTTCCCGCGATGCTCAATCTATGTGGCTATCTCCTTCCGGTAGTTTGGGTGCTGCGTAGATATGTTCGTCCTACGCGCTTGGGCAACTACATCTACATCGTGCCTTTTTGGCTGGTTGTCATGTTCAAGACGGGAATTATTGTAGAAGTCCGCATCTATGGAGAGTTATGTTCGTATGCGGCTCTCGCCTGCGTGCTTCTCCTGGAGCAAACGTGCCGCGCCGAACAGACGCCTCTCGAGAACGTGCCATTGAGCACGTAAGCCCTTGTCCTCGATAAGGGCACGATAAGAACGTTAGCGCGGGCGAAACGCCTGACGAATCGTATGTGTGCGCGCGGTCACAGGTGCGAGCTGCGTTGGCTCCGGGTATAAGACGACAAAGCGACGCGGATTTTCGCCCGACGAACTAGTAGGCAAACCCGAGGGCTGTAGCTCCAGGTGCAGCATCCGCCGTTCGCGGGAGGTCATGGGTGGAAAGGCGAACGGCTCTCCACTTTCACGCACGTGAGCAATGGCTTTTTTAGCGGCGCGTTGCAGATCCCGGCTACGATCGGCTTTGAATCGTTCCGCGTCGAAGAGAATGCGGTCGTGCTCATCCGGTTCCAGATGGAGAATCTTGGCGGCGATGTGCTCGATTGCGTGAAGAAGTTCTCCGTTGCGCTCGGTGAGCAGTGGAGCATCGGGGCCAGATAGCTGAACCGTAATCTCCGGTGTGCTGCCCGGTACCGACACGAGTCGGTATTCAAGGTCAAGACCTAAGGCGCGGATAATCAGATCGAGCAGATCTTCAACAGGTTTGGCGACCAGCTCTTGTTCGTTCACAATGCCTCACTCTCGGCGATAGGCGAGTGTAGCCTTAAGGATGCACCTTGGACACCTAAAACACGTTACGCGTGTGCGGACAAAACAGATTGCCATTATGTGGTTCTTTTTCGGACTCACATGGAAAGCTGGATTCAGCTCAGCGTCTCCATCAGCTTGTTGATGGTTCGGTTCATGTCCTTGTCCCCGCGCCGGTGCTCGTCGATTTTCGCGATCGAGTGCATCACGGTGGTGTGGTGCTTGCCGCCGAACTGACGGCCGATCTCCGGCAGGCTCGCCTCGGTAAGCTGCTTGGCCAAATACATGGCGATCTGCCGCGGTACCACAATCTGCCGCGAGTTGTTCTTCTGCTTCAGCTCCGACACCCGCATGCCAAACTGCTCGGCCACCGCCTTCTGAATCGCCTCGATCGAGATCTTTCTCACCTGCGTGTCGATGAACTGCTTCAAGCATTGCTGAGCCACAGCCAGCGTGATCTCCACCCCGTGCATCCCGCACCACGCGATCAGCCGCACCAGCGCGCCTTCAAGCTCGCGCACATTCGTTCGCACATTGCTCGCGATAAACAGTGCCACATCCGTCGGCAGCTGCGTGTGCTCGCTTTCAGCCTTCTTCTGGAGGATCGCCACCTTGGTTTCAAGATCCGGCGGCTGAATGTCCGCGATCAAACCCCACTCAAAGCGCGACCGCAGCCGGTCCTCAAAGTCCGCCAATTCTTTCGGCGGCCGGTCGCTTGCGATCACGATCTGCTTCATGCCTTCGTGCAGCGCGTTGAAGGTATGGAAGAACTCCTCTTGCGTCCGCTCCTTGCCGGCGAGAAACTGAATGTCGTCAATCAGCAGCACATCTACATTGCGGAAGCGGTCGCGAAATCCCGTCATCTTGTCGTACCGGACGGAGTTGATCATCTCGTTGGTAAACTTCTCGCCGCTTAGGTACGAGATCGCCGCATGGGGCTGCCGCCGCTTCACGTCATGTCCAATGGCGTGCATCAAGTGCGTCTTGCCCATGCCCACCGGGCCGTAGAGAAACAGCGGATTGTAGGCCTTGGACGGCCGCTCCGCCACAGCTTGCGAGGCCGCCATCGCAAACTGATTTCCGCTGCCGATCACGAAGGCGTCGAACTGATAGCGCGGGTTGAGCTGCGACGCGGTGTTCCAATCGAAGCGCGCCTGCTCCACGCCGACACCCATCGACGCTCCACTCGGGCTCTGCCGGTACGACTCCCGCCCCGTGCGGCCGCCATGCGTGGGTTGCGGAGCCACACCGCCATCCTCGCGCCGCTTCGGCTCCTCCTTCTCGGGGCTGGTAAATGTGACCGCTTCAATCTCATCGCTCAAACCTAGATTGTCGATCGCCTCCTGGATCAAATCGCCGTACCGATCGCCGATGTGCTGGAACTCCACCGATGGGATCAGCACGATGAGCGTCTTGCCCTCCACATGCGAGTGGCGTGTCGGCTTCAACCATGTCTGAAACGACTGGCGGTTGATCTTCTTTTCGAGTGCCCCCAGAATGAGGCTCCACGGATTCAGCACGGCGGTCGCCGTCGGTACGAAAGACATCGGACACATTCCTTTACACACATACGCTCACCGGCAACTTCACTCGGCAAGAACAAACAGCGCGCCTAAAACGGAAGCGCGGAACGCAGATAAGTCCTCTTCCCACCGCAAAGCGACAGGGATGGCAAGACTCATCATGCAGAAGAGCACCTGCGACTTCGGGATGCACTCACAAGAAGATAGGCAACCGAACATCTTGGAGCGACACGAAGAAGAACGCAGTGCAACGAACGACAACGATCTACCAATTCGATCTACGAAACGGATTCCAGCGTAGCACGGATTGCACTCTCTCCCGCACCCCCTCTTTTCAGGAAAAACAAGTTGCACCATCTACGGTGAAGATTGGCGCGCAGCCTCGGTCGCACGTTTGCAAATTGCGCAAATCCAGCTAAATCTAAGCATTTTCAGTTGTACGCGCGACCCAGCTATGGTCTAAAATCGCGTACATCGCTCCCGCTGTTCCGTCAAGATACCCTTAGTACCATCGGAGATTGGAGCGTCGTGCGACACGGCCCGATGACCTTGCATCCCCAATCCGATAACCTTCTCAGAGCGTAAAAGCCAATACCGGCGAACACCTTCCACAAGGACCACCATGCCACCCTGCACCCTGCGCGATCCTTCCGAGCTGCCAATCTCCCTTTCGGAGCTCTTGGCGGCTCTTTCCTTTGCGCTCGACCTCACAGAGGGTGCCGTTCCCGGGCATGCCCTGCGTTCCTGCCTGCTGGGAATGCGCCTGGCCGCCGCGGCCGAGCTCCCCGCTCATCAACGCGCCAGCCTCTTCTATGCATTGCTGCTCAAAGACATCGGATGCAGTTCGAACGCGGCACGGATGTGTGCCATCACCGGCGGGGATGACCGCGCGATGAAAGCGGGCGTCAAGCTCGAAGATTGGACCAAGCTCCACCAGCCGAAGCTCTCCACCTTGTCGCTGCTCTGGAAGAACGTTCTTCCCCAAGGCAGCTCGTTTGAGCGCGTGCTCCGCATCGGCAAGATCGCCCTCGCCCAGCAAGACAACAACCGCGAGATGATTACCCTTCGCTGCGATCGCGGAGCGTCCATCGTCCGCAAGCTCGGCTTCGGCGAGTCCACAGCCGACGCTGTCCGTTCGCTCGACGAGCACTGGAACGGCTCCGGCTATCCCACCGGCGCAAAGGGCGAGGACATCCCGCTGCTCGCCCGCATCTGCGCCATCGCGCAGCACCTCGACGCTTTCTGCCACCAACGCGGTCCGCAAGCCGCCATCGATACGCTGGAGGACCGCTCAGGGGCCTGGTTCGACCCCCACCTCGTCCGGCTCACTCGCACCCTGCACCGCCGCAAGACGCTCTGGACCTACACCCTACCCAGCGACTCCATCGAAGATACCCGCGGCGCCGTGCTTGATCTCGACGCTGGACACGACCGCCAACTTCCGCCCGAACGGCTCGATCTCATCTGTGAGGCCTTCAGCGAGGTCGTCGACGCCAAATCCCCCTTCACCTACTGCCACTCCATGGGTGTAGCCGGCGCGGCGCACGCCATTGCGCTGCAACTTGGCCTGTCTACCGAACGCGTCAACTTTATCCGCCGCGCCGCCTTGCTGCACGACCTCGGCAAGCTCGGCGTCTCCAATACCATCCTCGACAAACCGGGCCGCCTGGACGCGGGCGAACGCATTGCAGTCGAAGTACATCCCGTGCAAACCCGCGCCATCCTCTCCCAAGTCGCCGCCTTCCGCGAGATGGCCTTTGTCGCCGGCGAGCACCACGAGAAGCTCGACGGCACCGGCTACCCCGACCGACGCATCGCGCAGGACCTCTGCCTTGAATCGCGTGTCCTGGCGGTGGCGGACATCTACGGCGCCCTCTCCGAGGACCGCCCCTACCGTCCAGGCATGGACCCGGACCAGATCAAGCGCATCCTCAACGCCGAAGCCCCGTACAAGATAGACGGCGACTGCCTAGACGCTCTCTTGGCCGCTCTTGCAAAAGGTTCGGTGATCGCTCCAACCGCCACCTCGAACCCGACCATAGGCGAAACACCAGGCACAATCATGATCGCCGAAGAACGGGGACCCGCGCCCTTGCTCCACTCGCTGGCTGAAGCTGGGGCGTTCTAAACAGGTCGAGCCGGAACACGCTTTGTGTTCTAGCGCAGCTCCAGCAACGCACAATCGTGCGGCGCAATGGTCTCCTCAATTGCCGACCCCCGACCCACGTCCTTCCGCTGCCAGGGCTTCCGCATGCGGTACTCGGCCCGGCTAAGCCCATAGGCCGCAAGCGGCGTCTTGACCTCAGCCGTAGCATCGCCAACGTTGAACAGCGCCAAATAAGTCTTCCCTCCGTCCCCTTGCGAAGTCCACGCAATCACATCGGCTGGCTGACCCGCAGGCGAGGGCAGCAGACGCGGATCGTGTCCTTGCTGATCCATCGCGATGATCTCCGGGTTCGTCAGCAACGCTTCCGTAGCCGCGTCCAGCATCGTCAGGTTGCCGCCCATGAAGAGCGGCGAACGCGCAATCGCCCAAAGCGTGATTAGGGTCCGCTGCTCGGCTGGCGTAAGCCGCGACGATCGTGGATCGCCATAGCCTGGCACCGGCTTCAACTCACCAAGGGGAAGCATATCGGCGTCCGGCCAGTTGCCCGCACGTACATACGGCGACCAAGCGGCGATCGTCGCAAACTGCTGCTTTACCGAACGTGGGAACCCGGTTTTGCCAGGACGATCCCAGAAGTCCCACACATCGTCCGAGATGCGCCATAACTGCGCATTGGCCCTGACATCTGCCGCGTTGTCGAGCGAAGTCGGCCCCGGCGAGAGACTCAGAATGATCGCTCGGCCGGACTTCACAATCGCCCTGTGAATCATGGCGATCTCCGCAGCCTTGTACGGATGCGACGCAATGCAGTCAACCTTCAGGTAGTCCACGCCCCACGTCGCATACTGGCGCATCAACCCGTCGTACCAGGCCTGCCCCGCCGCGTTGTTCTTCACGCCGTAATTGTCGGGATTCCACGAGCAAGTGTCCATTGTGTCGGCGGCATCGACGGCGTGGAAGCTCGTTCCAATGGCCGTATTTACAGCAACCGCCTGCTTCGGGATGCCACGAATGATGTGCAGCCCGAACAGCAGCCCCTTGCTATGAACACGAGCCGCAATTGGCTTCAGTCCCGCGCCTGATACCGCCGAAGGAAAGCGGTTCGGTGCCGGATCGTACTGACCCAACGCGTTCACAGTATATCGAAGCGCCCCCGGCTTGTCCGCCGCTTCGGGATTCTGCAGGTACCACCCCTCGTCGATTACCGCATACCGCCAGCCGAGCGGCTTCAGCTTCGCAGCCAATACATCCACATTCTCCGCGAACTGCTGCTCGGTGATCGTCAAACCATATGAGTCCCAGCTATTCCATCCCATTGGCGGCGTGTGCGCAGGCGTCTGGGCGCAGAGTGAAAGAGAGTACGAGAGAGCTAGGAACGCGGAGAGACGGTAGGACATACGGATCAACATACCGGCTGGTGGACGAAGCGTCCACCATATCCGGACAGGCAGCAGCTAAGAGCGTCCGGCGAAATCCTCTCCCGTCTGCCCCGCCGGAACTCCGCGCGGATCGGGCTTCACCGTTACCGGCTGCGTGTAGCTCTTGCCGTCCACCGTAAGCCGCACCGTATACTCCCCCGGTTGCAACAGCCCCGGCGCAGGTCGCGCCCCGCAAGCGTCGGCCACCGGTGGAGCGGCCGCAGCCGGACGCCCAAACCCGCGTCCCGGTGCAGGCGGCAGCAGCGCCATCCGGTGCATCCCCGCCGCAGCCGACGGCGGCAGGGAGGGCTGCCGCCACACCGCCTGCACATCAATCGCCTCCGTGTCCACCGGCTTTACCGGCGTATCGCTCGCCGCGCAGGCCCGCACTGCACCTTTCGCGTCCACCAGCTCCAGCTTCAACGGCCCCGCCGGTGCAGCCTTCAGCCAGTAGTACGCCAGCACGCCCGCCGGTGGGTTCAGCTCCTGCGGCTCCTCGTGCGGCAACGGCGTCCCATTCATGCTCCCGTTGCGAATGGCCAAGCTCTCACCCGGCTGGAACAAATAAGCCGAACTTGCCGCGACCTCCGCACCCTTCGCGGCAATCTCCCGCAGAGCCGCCATCTGGTCCATCACCCAAATGCCCCGCCCATGCGTAGCGATGTCCAGATCGTCCCCATGCACCAGCAAATCACGGATTGAGACCACCGGCATATTGTTCTGCAACGGCTGCCAATGCCCACCGTCGCTAAACGAGACATAAACCCGCAGCTCGGTCGCCGCATACAGCAGCCCTTTAGCCTTTGGGTCCTCGCGCACCGCGTTCACATACGCGCCTGCTGGAATACCCTCGACCATGTTCGTCCACGTCTTACCACCATCGTGCGTGCGCAGAATGTACGGCTTATCGTCGCCGATCCGGTGCCGGTCCACCGACGCATACGCCGTCGCCGCGTCGAAGTGGCCCGCATCGAGCGACGACACCTTGCTCCAAGCCGTCATCACGGGCGGTGTTACATCGTCCCACTTGCCGCCGTCGTCCCGCGAGATCCAAAGCAGCCCGTCGTCCGTGCCCGCCCACAGCAGCTTCGCGTCCAGCGGCGACGGACTCAAGCTGTACACCACGCCGAACCGGTCCGTCATCTTCTGGTCTATGTCGAGAACAGTCACCGGATCGAGGCCTTTCGGCAACTGCGGCTTCACCCGCGACAGGTCCGGGCTGATCTTTGCCCACGTCTTCCCCCGGTCGCGCGAACGCATCACAAACTGGTTCGCATAGTAGAGCGCCTCATCTACCGGCGAGAAGATCTCCGGTAGCGTCCATGTGCGCCGCTCCGGGTCCGCCGGATCACTCGCCGGCAGCTTACCCCCAAGCGAAGCCATGACGTTCAGCGCCTGATCGCACCGGGCCGCGCCGCCGCCATAGAGAATGTTGCCGTCCTTCGGGTCCGGGATCACCACCGCGCTCTCCCCGGCAAGGCAGATCGGCTCCCAGTTGCGGAACGACAGCACCCCCTCGCGCGCCCACGTGCTCACACCCACGCCGCCCGAGTCCTGCTGCGGCCCATACAGCCAGTACGGGAAGCGGTTGTCCGCCGACAGCCGGTACAGCTCCGCCGTCGGCTGGTTGTACCACGTGCTCCAGGTCTTCGCCCCGTCCACCGAGACCACCGTGCCCTGATCGCTCGACAGCACCATCCGGTTCGGATCGCGCGGATTCACCCAAATCTGGTGATAATCGTCGCCGCCCGGCGCGCCCTTCACCGGCAAGAACGTCTTGCCCGCGTCCGCCGTCATGTACGTCGCGGTATTGATGACGTAAGCCTTGTCGGGATTCACCGGGTCCACCGTCACCGACTCGAAGTACCACCCGCGCCCCCACAGCCGCGTCTCCGCATTCACCCGCCGCCACGTCGCGCCTGCATCATCCGACAGAAACACCCCACCCGGAGGGACCGCAACCGGCGCAGCGGCAGCACCGGCCGCCGGAGGCCCCAGCGGAGCCGCCGTCGCCTTGCCGATATCGTCCACCACCGCCCAAAGCCGTTTCGGATTGCTCGGCGCGACCGCAATGCCGATCTTGCCCACAAACGCATCGTTCGGCAGGCCGCCACCTAGCTGCGTCCACGTGTCCCCGCCGTCGGACGACTTGTACAGCCCGCTCCCCGGCATATACGACGGCGCATACACCGCCCAAGGCGGACGCCGCGTCGCCCACAACGACGCGTATACCACGCGCGGGTTCGCCGGATCAACCGCAATGTCGATCGCCCCGACATTCTCCGGATCGTCCGCCTTGAACAGCACCTTCTTCCAGTGCGCCCCACCGTCCACGGTCCGATAGACCCCGCGCTCCGTGTTCGGCCCGTAGACGCTGCCCAACGCCGCCACATATACCCGCTTCGCATCCACTGGATCGACCACCACGCGCCCGATGTGGGCCGTCCCCTCAAGCCCAATATGCGTCCACGTCTTGCCCGCGTCCAGAGACTTGTACATCCCGTCCCCATACGAGTGCTGGCTGCGGATGTCCGGCTCCCCCGTCCCCACATACACCACGTTCGCGTCCGAAGGCGCAACCGCCACCGCCCCGATCGACCCAATCGGAATACCGGTCTTCGGATCATCCGAGATAGGCGTCCACGTCCGCCCCGCGTTCTCCGTCTTCCATACCCCGCCGCCCACTGAGCCGAAGTAGAACGTATCCGGCTGGCTCGCCACCCCCGCGACGCCATAGCTCCGCCCGCCCCGCATCGGCCCCACGTCACGCCAATGGAGCCCGGAGAGCATCTCGCCCGGATACGGTTGCGCCACAGCAGTTGCGGCAAAGATAAGGCAGAGAAGGGCGCGACGGTTCATAGGTACTCCTGCGGCAAGGCTTAGTGGATTCGCTTACGGTATCACGGGTGAAGTTTGCTGGTTGTCATTCCCGAAGGCAATCAGGGTCTCTTTAAAAGGGTGATGAGACATGGCCACGAACTCGGGTGCCCCATGTCTCGCTTCTGAGACATGGGGTGCTACGTACTCCTCAAAAGCTCACCTTCCCCGAAAACTGCATCGACCGCGCCGGCAACTGGTTCGTCACCCCCGCTAAGGGCGCGCCAAACCCCGTCCCTGCCGCAGCCCCATTCCCATACGTCCCGCTGTACCCGACAAAATTCGCGTGGTTCAGCACGTTGAACGCCTCGGCCCGCAGGTCTAGCCGCATCCGCTCGTGCGCCAACGGGAAGCTTCGCGCTACAAACGGAGCGACATCGTAGATCGCCCCACCGCGCCCGGTGTTCCGCCCGATCACTATGCCATTAATCACCGGGCGATCGGTCGTTGCGCCCGTGTCGCCGCTATTGGTCGCGCCCGTCACGACGTTGTAAGGCAACCCGCTCCCCGCCGTCGCCACGCCGCCCAAATGTACCCCAAGCGGCGCGACATACACCCCGCTCACCACTAGACGGTGCGGCTGATCGTAAATCGCATTGCCATACTCGGCCGCGCCCACCAGCCGCGGATCGTTCGGGTTCTGGCTCGTCGTGTCCGGGTCGACCGTGTCCAGCGTGTGCGACCATGTATAGCTCGCCAGCACCGAGAATCCGCGCGCGAACGCATGGCTGACATTCACGTCGAGCGCGTTGTAGTGCAGCGTCCCGTCGTTCACATCCGACTGGATCACGCTATACGGCGGCTGCACCGTGCTCGCCGCGTTCGGGTTGCACACCGTCCCTCGCTGCTCGTACCACGCAATCCAATAAGGCCGCGTGCAGTTCGCCGCCTGCGCCGTCCGCACCTGCCCGGGCACCGTGCGGACGAAGCTCGCTGGCGCGTCCACATCCAGCGGCCTGACGATCCGTACCGTATGCGTCCCCACATAATCGACGCTGGCCAACCACCCCGGCGCAAACTGCCGTTCCACGCTCAACGTCCACTGCTCCGAGTAGGGATTCAGCAGCTTCGCCGGATACCCGAGCAGCGTCTCCGTCGGAAAGAACTGGTCATAATATGCAGCCAGCCCTGGCCTGAGGTATAGCGACCGCAACGGCACCGCCGCTCCTGCCGGAAAGCTCGGCAACGGAGCCGCCGCCACACTCGTTGGGAAGCCAGCCTGCCCCGGAGCCGCCGTATAGTTGAAGACGCCCGTCGGCCCGGTCAGCGCGTAATTCGCTGCCGAATCGTCCACCACCTGCGACGCATACATCCCGAACCCACCCCGCATCACCGTCTTGCCCGCGCCTGTCAGGTCGTAGACGAACCCCGCGCGCGGCGCGAACAGCAGCTTGGAATCTGTAAACGTCTGCCGCTCATACCGCAGCCCCGCGTTCAGCGTCAGCCGCGAGCTCGCCCGCACATCGTCCTGCGCGAACACCGCCCACAGCACGTCATTCACCGTGTAGGCCGCATTGCCGTAGCTCTGCTGATAGTTCGCGACGTTCTTAATGTCGCCTAGATAAGCCGCACTTTCGCAAGCGGCCGCCGCCAGCGTACACGGTTTATACGTGAACCGTCCCTGATAGATCGGTCCGCCGAACTCCTTGCTGTTACCCCCGTTGTGTGCGGCAATCATCTGTCCGCCCAGCGACAGTTGCTGTCGTCCAAACCTGCCTGAAAGCGTCTCACGCGCCTCATACTGTCGATTCAGAAGCAGCGCTGACTGCGAAGTCCCCGACGTAAACGTTCCGCCCGACGAGATGGGCACCACAAACTGCGTTCCGCTCACCACCGGATCGAACTCTGTGATCGGCGACCCTAGCAGAAACTGCAGCCGTACGCTATTCACCAGCCGCGCGCTCAGCACCGCCGTCTCGCCTAGCTCCCCCGCATACGTCCGTCGTCGGAAAATCCGAGCCACGCTCGGCAGCGTCTGCCCGCCCACCGTCCCGTTCGGGTTCGTGTCGTAAAACGCGTCCACATCGCCGCGAAAGAATGCCGTCTGTCCCGCGCCAAACTGCCGGTCCAGCCGCAAGAAGCCAAGCTCGTCCCGGTACCGTCCCACGTAATTTCCGGGCGCAAGCACCGAGGTCACCGGCGACCCGCGGTCCTCCCCACTCCACTCCCCTGCTACGGCAACCTGCATCGCCCGCCCCAGCGGCCCCGACACCGCTCCCGACCCTTGCACCAGCCGATCATTCACCACATCGTTTCCGTTCGCCGCATTGCGGGTCGTAAACCCCGACAGAGCCGCTTCCGAGGCGACAGGCCTCCACAAGCCCAACGCCTCGCCATGGAAGCTCCGCCCCCCGCTCCGTGTCACGATATTCACGACGCTGCCGGTGCCCGCGCCATATTCGGCAGAAAAGCTGTTGGTCAGCACGGTCATCTCGCTCACCGCCGCCAGGGGCAGATTGGTGAAGATCGTCTGCCGTCCCCAGCTATCGTTTCCCGTCACTCCATCTACCTCGAACACCGTCTGCCGTCGGCCCGCGCCGTTCGTCGTAAACAGAAACTGGTTCATGAAGATGTCGCCCTGGTTGATCGCCGGGCGATTGGCCGCATTCAGCAGCGGCAAAAACGTCAGCCGCCGGTTCGGAATCGGTGTCTCCGCGATCTGCCCCTCCGTCAGCCGGATGCCCAGCTGCGGCTGGTCCGTCCGGACCTCGCCCGCCGCGCCCCGCACCGTCACCTCGCTACGCGCGCCGGCCACGCTCAACCGAAGATCGACTGTCGCCGTGCTCCCCGGCACCAGCGTTACGTGCTCGACGCGCGCCTCTGTAAATCCGTTGTGCGCGGCGATCACCTCATACTCCCCTGCAACGGCGAGCCCTTGCACCGCAAACCGCCCTTGCCTATCCGACATCACTACCCGCTCGCTTCCTGTGCGCGCGTTCACCACCCGCACCCGCGCCTCAGAAAGCACCGCCTGGGTTGCATCTATGACTGTCCCTGCCAATGTAGCTGTGTCCGGCGTCTGCGCCCGAAGCGCCCCGCAAATAGACAAGGAAATCGCCACAACCGCCCGTTGAACCATCGACCCTCCCTTTATCTGTCGTTCGCAGTGAAGCGGACCTGCTTTCGCCCTAGCCTACGGCTCATCCCCCATCTCGATCTGATCTTCCACATCGTGGTCGATCCGAGCCGTATCCAACACCAGCGGCCTCAATCCCTTGGAGACTAGTCCCGCGTTCAAAACCTTCAAGTCGCCCGCTTTGAACGTCTTCCACTCCTCCAGCAGACCATCCAGCGGCTTGCGGACGATCCCGTACGCCTCAACCTGCGCCGCCGTCGGAGCCGCGTCCGCGTTCTCGATCACATACTCCAACCGCGCCTCCTGCGTCCGCACGGAAGTTAGCGTCGCCGGTCCGGCCGGTGCGCCGCGTCCGCGTTCCGCCCCACCCGCGAGCTTGCCCAGCTTTCCCTCCATCGACTCCGCCGCACCCGCCACGGGAGGCTGCGCGCCCCGCGCCTTCATCTGCTCCCGCAGCGTCGTGATCTCGTGCAGCGCAGTCGTCGCAGCCAGCGTGTCCTTGTACATCCCATAGGCCAGATCGAATTGCTGCTTCAGGTCGCCCATGGGTGTCTTCACGCGCGGGTCCATCGCGACCTCAAGGGGCTGGGTCTGTGTTTTACCACCAGCAATCAGCCGCACCGTGTACCGCCCCGGCAGCACCCAGGGCGACGATGGGACAGCCGGGGTATCGTGCGGCACGGCCTGATCGTCGTCCGGCCCGGTCGCCATCCCCGGCACGGCTGGATAGCGCATGTCCCACAAGAAACGGTGGTGGCCCTCGGCGGTCGAGACCACACGCGGCGCACGCGCCCAAAGTACTGGGTCGGGGTAGCGTGCGTCGAGCGGCGGCACGGGATCGTCGCTCGACCAGCGCGACACGACCGCACCCGCGGCGTCCGCAATCTCGAGCGTCAGCGGTCCTTTCAGCCCCGGCCCCACCGTGTAGTCGATCATCGCCCCATTCGGCGGATTCTCGCCCGTCGCCATCTCCGGCGGCCACGGCGTTGGCGGATTCATGTTGCCGCGAATACGCAGCGCGATCTGCGGCGCATACAGATACGTCGGCTCACCAGCCGACGAGGACGCCAGCGCAGCCGCCGCCTGCCGCAGCGGAGTCACATTGTCCAGGATCAGAAATCCGCGCCCATGCGTCGCCGCGACCAGATCGTCGCCCTTCACCGTCAGGTCGCGCACCGAGCTCGCCGGCATATTCAGCCGCAGCGACTGCCAGTGGTCCCCGTCATCGAACGATACCCACACCTGCGTCTCATTGCCCGCGTACAGCAGCCCCTCGCGCTTCGGGTCTTCGCGGATCGTGCTTGTGGCCCCATACCCAATGCCGTTGTCGATCTCCGTCCAGGTCTTTCCCGTGTCATGCGTGCGGAAGAGGTGCGGCCGCATATCGTCGAGCCGCAGCGTATTCACCGCCGCATAGGCCGTCGCCGCGTCGAAATGCCCCGCGTCCATGTTGAAGACCTTCCAGAACGGCTTCAGCTCCGGCGGCGTCACGTTGGCCCAGTGCCCACCGCCGTCCGCGGTCGTCCAGATCAGCCCGTCATCGGTGCCCGCCCACAGCCGCTTGCCGTCAAGCGGCGACAGCCCCAGCGCGTAAATCACGCCACGCCGCGTCGTCTTCGCCGTGGGCGAGTCCTTATACCCCGCCAGCGTTGGCGGCAGCTCGTAGGTCTCGCGGGTCAGGTCGGGGCTTACTTCGGCCCAATTTTCCCCTCCGTCTTTCGTCAGCCAAAGCGTATTCGCCGCAAAGTACAAGCTGTGCGGATCGACCGGCGAAAACTGCAGCGGTTGCGTCCGCAACACGCGATAGCTCCGCAGCGGCCTCGGCTCCACATTCTGCACCTGGCCCGTCCGCCGATCGTACCGCGTGACCTTGCCGCCATAAACCACATCGGGGTCAAGAGGATCGGGCGCGGCATAGCCATACTCCTCAATCCCCGCCGGATGCCAGTCGTGGAAGGTAATGCGTCCATCATCCGAACGCGAAGCCACGCACGCGCTGCCGCTGTCCTGCTGGCCGCCGCAGACGCGATACGGAAAGGCGCTGTCCGTCGTCACGTGATACATCTGCGCCGTCGGCTGGTTGTACCACTGGCTCCAACTCTTCCCTGCGTTCTGCGAGATGATGACGCCTTGGTCGCTCGCCAGCGCGAGGATGTCGGTATTATTCGGATTGATGAACACGTTCTGGTAGTCGTCCCCGCCCGGCGATCCGCGCAGCCCCGTCCACGTCTTCCCAGCGTCGGTCGACTTCCACGTCACGACGCTCGCCACGTAGATCGTGTCCGGGTCCTTCGGATCGACCTTCGGCACCGGCACGTCCCCCCCGCCGATACGCGCTTCGGGCCGCGTGTCGTCCACCGGCGCATGCACCCAGTTCACGCCGCTATCGTCCGAGCGATAGAGCTTGACCGTCCCACCGACAACCGCCACCTCCGCGTATATCCTCCGCCCGTCGCTCGGGGCAATGGCGATCTGCACCTGGAGGATATTTTCCGGCAGGCCATGGCCGTACTTCGCCGCCGGTGCCAGCTTCGTCCACGTCTCGCCGCCATCGCTCGACCGAAAAAACCCGCCTTCACTTCCGCCCCAGGCCCCGTTCTCCCACGCGCCCTCCCGCCGCTGCCACATCCCCGCGTAGACGATCTCCGGGTGCTGCGGGTCAATGGCTACGTCCGACCCACCCGTCCGGTCATCGATCCACAAAACCTTCTTGAACGTCGCCCCTCCATCCAACGTCCGGTAGATGCCCCGCTCGGCGTTCGGCCCGTAGGGATGCCCCGTCACCGCCACGAACACCCGGTTCGCGTTCTTCGGGTCGATGGCCACCTGCCCGATCGACTGCCCATCTCGCAGCCCCAGATGCGTCCACGTCTTTCCTGCGTCCGCCGACTTGTACACGCCGTCGCCCGTCGATAGGTCCGGCCGCGCCAAACCTTCGCCGCTCCCCACATAGATCGTGTTCGGGTCCGACTCCGCCACCGCCAGCGCGCCAATCGACCCCGTCGGCTGGTCATTCCACAGGCTTTGCCACGTCTCGCCCGCATCCGTCGTCTTCCACACGCCGCCATTCACCGCGCCGAAGTAGAACGTCGCCGGTTGGCTGGGCACCCCGGCCAGCGCCCGCACCCGACCGCCGCGCATCGGCCCGATCTCCCGCCAGCGCATGCCAGAGAACAGCTTCGCGTCCACATTCCCGACTCCGGCCTGCGCTCCACACCCACCCGACCCCGCAGCCAACACCAACGCGATACCCAACATCTTTTGAGCACTCATCTATTCTCCGCACCCTACGAATGCCAAGTTGAAGCTCCTGGACAATCGGCAGATTTACCTAAGCATGGAACGAATGATCGCATACGACAACCAAGTTGCCGAAAGAATCCTTTGCGTCCACGCCCGCAACGGAAATGCAGCGGTTTAGCTCTTCACAAACAGTCAGAGTCGATAGCGTCTAATAGCGCATAAGCCCATGCCGCCGCTCCCTTCCCTGCTCGACCTCTGCGCTTACCTCGGCCTGGCAGCCGTCGCCGCGGCCACGCTCAACCTCCTGCTCGGCACCCTGATCTCGCTACGATATAGCCCGGTTGCGCGCTGGCCCCACCGCCGCATCAACCTCTTCGCCCTCCATCAGTGGACGGCCTACGCTACCCTCGTCTTCGCCCTCACCCACCCACTCGTCTTGCTTTGGCTCAAAGCCCCACGCTTTCGCCTCATTGATATTCTTTGCCCTATTCACTCCCCGCTCCAGCCCAAGCTCAACCTCGCCGGAGCCGCCGGACTTTATCTCCTCGCCCTGGTCCTCATCACGTCGCTGCTCCGTACCCGCATCGGCCGCCCTCTCTGGCGCAGCTTGCACTATCTCGTGTTTCCTGCCGCCGCGCTGCTCTTCCTGCACAGCATCCTCACCGACCCGTTGCTTAAAGATGGCCACCCCGACCTTCTCGACGGCGGCAAGGTCTTCGTCGAAGTCTGCACTATACTCAGCCTTGCCGCTGTAGCCGTCCGCCTCAGCCTGCGCGGCAGGGGCCTGCGCCGCGTCTAAACTGTCACACTTACTTACTCGTCGAACGCTCTCGCTCGTCGTTCAGGCTCGCGCGCTCCCGGGCAGACCGCAACAAATATAACGGACGCTGCTTCGATTCCGTATAAATCCGCCCCACATACTCGCCCACCACTCCAAGCGACAGCATCTGTACACCGGCCATAAACAGCATCCCAATAAACGAGATAGCCCACCCACGCACCCATTCATGGGTAAACAGACGGACGATCAGCGTGTAAGCGATTCCTAAAAACGCGAGCAGCGCCGACACAAAACCAATCAAGGTCACAAAGCGCAACGGCACCGTCGAGAAGCTCACGATTCCGTCCGCCGCCAAGCCCAGCATCTTCTTGAGCGGATATTTCGTCTCTCCCGCAAACCGCTTGTCCCTGTGGTACTCAATGCCAGCCTGCGTATACCCGATCCAGCTCGACATCGCCCGCAATAGCCGGTGCCGCTCCGGCATTCTCCGGAACGCTTCCACCACGCAGCGGTCCAGCAGCCGGAAGTCCCCTGTATCCAGCGGAATGTCTACATCCGATAGCTTGTTGATCGCCACGTAGAACATCCGCGCGGTCCACAGCTTGAACTTCGTCTCGCCCGTGCGCGACTCGCGAACGCCGTACACCACCTGATTGCCCGCGCGCCACAGCGCGATCATCTTCGGGATCAGCTCCGGCGGGTCCTGCAAATCGGCGTCGATTATTACCGTCGCCCGTCCGCAGACTGCCTCCAGGCCGGCTGACACTGCCACCTGATGTCCAAAGTTACGCGATAAATACAGCGGCCGCACCCGGGCATCTCGCTCCTCCAGCTGCCACAACAGCACCGCCGTACTGTCTTTCGAGCCATCGTCCACAAAGACGAGTTCGTAGGTCTCGCCCGTTCCTTCGAGCACCGCCGTCAGCCGGTCATAGCACGCCGCCAGGCCATCCTCTTCGTTGAAGCAAGGAACGATCACGCTGATCGTAGGCGCGTCGTTTAACATGAGGGGTCAGCCTTCCGCATCCTTGTCCGCATCGCCGCCACCTCTCTTCTGCAAGTGTGCCACAAGCAATAAGGAGAGAGATGGCGTCGAGCGGGCTTCCTTCGCGCTAAAACTCCAGCTTCATCGACACTTGCCCTGTCCGGTTACCACCGAAATCCGATCCGCGCGCCTGCGTAATCGTCCCAAACGACGGATTGGTCACATCCAGCACAGGGTCGGCCAGGTTCGTGTGGTTCAGCACATTGGTAAACGTCCCTTCCGCCCGCAGATGCACCCGCTCTGTGATCGGGAACTGCTTGCTCAGTCCCGTCGACAAGCTCACCGTTCCCGGCCCGTTCACATCTCCCACCGAGGACGTGCCGAAGCGCCCAATCGGCAGCACCGACACCGACTGCTTCGTCGCCGGGTCGACGCCCGTCCCGCCCACAATGCACCCGCCGCTCTGCAACGATGCTATGCCCGTGTTCCCGTCTACGTCCGTCCCACCAGGGCAAGAGAACGCCGCCTTGTTGAACCAGTTCGTGCGGCTCCGGTTGGCACTGTTCCCGCTCCCGTTGCGGTCCGGCCGCTGCGCGCCGGTATAGATGCTGCTCGAGCCCGTCCCCGACGGATCGATGTTCGTGCCGCTGGGAATGAACGGAGTCAGGAACGGTCCTGTCTGCATCAGGAAGATTCCCGAGACTTGCCATCCGCCCACCGCCGCGTCCGCCAGCCGCCCCATCCCGCCACCGATCCGCTTCCCGCGCCCGATCGGCAATTGCGCCACGCCGCTCGCCAGCAACCGGTGCCGCCGGGTCCCCGTCACGTTACCATAGTCGATATGGCGGTCGTAGCTGTAGGTCGCGTTATACCCGCCCTGCTCGTCCACAAACGTCGGCGCGTTGAACGTCCCATAGCTGCCCTGATTGTCCGACAGGTTCTTCGCATACGTGTACGCCCCGTCGAACGACACGCCGCGCGCGAACCGGTGCGACACCTCCGCCTGCCCCGACTGATAGTTTGCCTGCGCTGAGCTCGCCCGGTCCGGCAGGCTCAGGAAGTTCGGAAACGGAAACGCCGACCGGGGCTGGTTTACCGCCAGCGTTGTCTTCGAGTACGGCAACATGTTGAACTCTGGCTGCCAGATCAGATGCCACGTCTGGAGTCCCACATACGACACCCGCACTCCGTACCCGCGCCCCAGATCGTGATCGATCGAAAGGCTCGTCTGCAAAGAGTAAGGATCGTGCCAGTTCGTATCGATCGCCGAATAAAAGACCACGCTCGGGCTCGTGTAGTCCGGCGTAAAGGTTGCTGCCGCCGGGGATACCTTGGGGAAGCTAAACAACGGCCCGGTCGCGGTCTCCGAGTTGTTATACACCCGCAAGTTGGTATTTACCGTGTTCGTCAGCGCGTAGAAGATCGCTCCCGTTGTCGTGATGTTGTAGTACCCCACGCCGCCCCGGATTGCCGTCTTGTCGTTTCCAAATGGCCGGAACGCAAACCCAAACCGCGGCTCGAACCGCAGCTTGGGCGAGGTGCGCAGTCCCGCCGGAAGCCCAGCCTCCGTGTTCGAAACCACAGGGGTGCAAGGCGCACCGTTCTGCGGCAGGTTTGTGGCGTAAGGGTTGTTCACGCCAGCCGTCTGGCACGCGTTGAAGCTCGCCAGCTCCTGAGTATCAAGATTGCCTGCGTGCCCGTCGTTGTAGATCACGCGGCCCGACTTAGGCACCGACGGATCGAAGTTCCCAATCGCTTGCGCGTCCGTCGCAAACGCCGGATGGAACTCATACCGGAGCCCAAAGCTGAGCGTCAGCCGTGAGGTCGCCTTCCAGCTGTCCTGCGCGTACACCGCATACGCGTTCGAAGTACCAACGTTGTCTGACGTCACGTTGTCCACCGCGCTGAAGTAAGGCGTGCCAATCAGGAAATCCGCGAACTCCTGCCCGGTAAACGTCCCGTTGAAGTAGAAGTTCCCGTAGTTGTCCGACGGGTACACGTTCCGCACGGAATACGCGCCGAGATGCCGATAGTCCGCCCCCACCCGAACCGTATGCGTTCCCTTCTGCCACGTCAGGTTGTCGACATACTGGAAGATGCGCGACCGCTGGCTGCCATTCAGCCGGTTTCCGCTCGAGGTCAGCTGATTGAAGTTCGTATGCGAGAACCCGTTGAAGGGCGCGGCCGGTGGCAAGCCTTGAAAGCCGGCCTTCTGTGTCAACGCCACCCCATCGAACGGACTCTGCGTTCCATCTTGCTCCAGCGTAAAGCCAAAGCGAAACTCATTCACCAGCCGCGGCGAGATCGTAAGGTTCGCCGACATTGCAAAGATCTTGTACTTCGCGAACGCTGTTCCATTCGGTACCAGCAGGTCCGCCGGCTGCGTCTGGTCGATGTTCTTCCCCGTATACCGCGCAAAGAACGACAGCCGCTGCCCCACCGTCTGATCGAACCGCAGATCGTACTGGTTCGAGTCAATATCGTTCCGCCGCGTATCGACATAGTTGTATCCCAAGCCGGCCAGCGCTCCCTGCACCGACTGCGTATTCCCTACATTTGGGTCAGGATAGATCGAGAGAAACGCCGCCGCGCTCGCGTTCACCCCCGGCAGCACCGCTCCTGGATACGTTCCGCCCGTAAACGGATTCGTCAGCGATGACGTCTCCTGCGAGAAGTCTCCCTGTTTCATCCGCGCCGTCGGCACCAGCAGATGCCGCCCCACCGCCTGCGGAAACCGCAGCCCCTCATAGGTCGCGAAAAAGAAGCTCTTGTCGTGCCCGTTGTACAGGTGCGGCACCACTACGGGGCCGCCCACCGATCCGCCAAAGTCGTTCGCCACTTTCTGCGGCTTCGTCGCCTGCGTCAGCCCATACGGAATCGCGTCGAACGCCCGGTTCTGGAAGTACCAGAAAGCCGACCCGTGCAGCGCGTTCGTTCCCGCCTTGGTCACCGTTGTGATCTCGCCCGGCTGGCCAAACTCAGCGTTGTTGCCCACCCCGTCCACCCGTATTTCTGCGATGGACTCCGCCGACGGAAAGGCGTCCGCCTG
Source organism: Acidobacteriaceae bacterium (assembly GCA_965277085.1). GTDB lineage: Bacteria > Acidobacteriota > Terriglobia > Terriglobales > Acidobacteriaceae > Edaphobacter. The sequence continues at coordinate 1,420,461 of OZ255708.1, read as the reverse complement.
GATATTGTTCGCGGTTTGGTTCTGTGCCGAAATCCCGTCCACCGTCGTCTCCGACTGCGACGGCAACCCGCCCTGGATGGAGAACTTGATCGACGGATTCGGCGAGGCCGAGGGTGCCGGAGGAAAGCTCCCCGAATCCGGCTGCACGCCCGGCAGCGTTTGGATCACATTCAATGGAGAGGTCGATCCCGCTCCTCGATAGTTCGCTGGCAAGTCCAGCACATCGCGCGGCGAGAGTGCCGCTGAAATCGACGCGTCCTCCGTGTTGATCGTGCCGGCGTCGGACGCGTTCACGGTCACCACATCCGTGCCGCCCGTCACCGCCAGAGTCACATCAAGCCGCAGCTGCTGCCGGGCATCCAACACCACCCCGGTCAACGCCTCGGGCGCAAAGCTCTTTGCCGTCGCTGTAATGTCGTAGGTTCCCGGCTCTACATTTAACGCCGTATAGCTTCCTTCGGCGTTCGATCCCACCACCCGGTCCGTGTTCGTCTCCACCCGGTGCAGCTTTACGCTGGCCCCCGCCACCAGCGCTCCCGTCTTATCCCGCACAGTGCCTGAAATGCTGCCCAGGGTAGACTGCGCCGACGCGACAAGCCCGCCGCCAAAGACAAACAACAAAAACAGAAGTGTACGTGGACGAATCATCATGGTATTGGCCTCGAAGAGTAAGTAAGGGAAAGCCGTCGGCGCGCTGTGGGTCAAGCTCTAAGATCACGCGCCAATCGGGGTAGACAACGTTAATGTGCGTGAAGGCCCCGGCGCTTCCAAAGCGTGCAACCGGACCCTCCAGAAGATAGCCAAAGTCGCCGCCGAGCCCAGCGCCGCCACCGCACGGCCCAGCCACAGGCCGCGCAGGCTCATGCCCGAATCGAACATCAGCCAGTACGACAGTGGCATGCCCAGCACCCAGCTCCAGAACGTGTTCACCAAGAAAGGTGTGCGCGTGTCCCCAATGCCGTACAGCGAATAGCCCAGCACCGCTCCCGCCGCGTCGCCCAGCTGCTGGAAACCGCAGATCAGAAAGATCGGAGCCGCGGCCATCACTACCGCCGTGTCGGTCGTGTACAGGCTCGCCCAAAGATGAGGAAAGCTGGCAAACGCCCCCGCCGCGATGAAAATAAACCCCATGCCCAGCAGCAAGCTCGCGTTTCCCGCCCGCCGCACCTGCGGCAGACTTCCGCGTCCGGCACCCTGCCCCACGCGCACCACCGTGGCGTACGACAGCCCGGCCGGGACCATAAATACGAACGCGTCCAAATCCAGCACCACCTGGTGCGCCGCCAGCAACGTCGCTCCCAGCCGCGCACACAGGATCGTCATGTACGTGGACACACCCAAGTCCGTCAGGCTTTCAAGTGACGTCGGCCAGCCGATCCGCAGCAACATCTTCAACCGAATCCAGTCCGGTCGCATCATGCGCAGCAGCCGGGCAAACGTCACCGACCGGTCCTGTGCCCGCAGGCTCCGCCACACGCCAACTAGCAGCAGCCCGAGCATATACACCCGCACTACGCACGTCGCCCAGGCCGACCCGGCCATGCCCATAGCGGGCAGCCCCAGGTGCCCGTACAAAAATGCCCAGTCTCCGGCGAAGTTCACCACGCTCGCCGTCACCAGCGAGATCATCACCAGCATGACCTTCTCGATCGACTGAAGATACTTCCGCAGCGCCATGTACAGCAGCAGCGGCGCGGTCGACCACACCAGCGGATGCAGATACCGGCTGGTCTCTGCAACAATCTCCGGCGGCGTCCCGAAGTGCGGCAGCAGCGGAACCGCTCCGAGCGTCAACAGCATGACCAGCGGCGTCCCCACCACTACGATCCACATCGTTTGCATCAGCGTCTTGACGCCCGACTCGCGGTCGCCCCGTCCGTACTGCTGCGCCACCAGCGTCTGTAAGCCCGTCATCAGCTGGATCACGCAAAACGCAATCGCGTAGTAGATCACGTTTCCCAACGATGACGCCGAGATCGACAGCGCCGAATGCGGCAGCCGCCCAATCATCAGCGCGTCCACAATATAGGTGGACATCCATCCCATTTCACCTAGCGCCAGCGGCCACCCCAAACGCGCTGTAAACCCCACCTCCTGGCGCAACGTTCGCGCCACCCGGAGACTGCCGTCACTACTTCTTATCTGATTCCGATCCCTCAGCGACCCATCCTCAACAACCTTTCGGTAGTCCCTATGACGCCGCCCTACGTAGCCAGGTCGTATAACCTTCCTGTTTGGAACAGAATTGTACCGTGCAACCAATAAAGGAGGCCAAAGTCATAGCAACCTCAAAACGTCCAGGTTCTTGTCCGAAGGCGCGATCGGCATTGCTCTGTACCTAAGCTACTTGATATGAATGCTTTGACACCTTGTGGCGATCTTGCGGTACTCTGCCCCTGTGCCAACCGCTTCCACGTTGCATACGGAGATCGTTACCGGTCGGAACGCTATCCTCGCCTACGCTCCGCTCCTGGTTGAGCTCACCGAGCGGACTGGCCAACCCGGAGTCATGGATCACCTCGACTACTTCCTGCACTTTAAGGACGCTCGCAAGAAAATCGCACACCTCGTGCTTCTTCGTACCGGCAGTGACGCCGTTGAAGCCGCCCTCCTCATTCACGAGTACAAGCTGCTTGGGTGCGGGACAGGGGTGTTTGCAACTGATGACGTTGGCGGGCGGCGAACGCTGATCGCTCCGGCGACCCTCCGCACTGCCCTGGGACGGCGAGCGGCCGAAGCGTTGATGCAACAAGGGGCGCGCGTCGTCTTTCAGTCATTCATAGAAACCGCGCTCGACGAAGGCGCGCTACTGCCTTGGCCCACTGGCCGGGGCTCACAAACATGGCGGCTGGCCACACAGCGACGCATGATTCGCGCCTTCCTTCCTCTGGAGAGCACCTATGAGGCGACGCTCGGCAAACTCGGCCAGCACACCCGCCGCAATATGCGCGCCTTCCGCCGCAAGGCCGAGGCTCAGCTCGGCACCGTCTTCGTACCCGGCGCGCGGCTCTCCCGCTTCGAGTTCCGCGCCTTCAACCGCGCCTCGACCTACGCCGTGCCCGAAGCCGTCGCCGCCTGGCGCTACGACGCCATCACGACCGTCCCCGGCGGCTTCCTCGCGGGGGTCCGCGACCGCGACGGCCAGTGGCTCGCACTCGCCGGTGGCCGGCACCACCACGACACGGTCGAGGTCGACTGGCAGATGAACCGCGACGACCTTCCCGCGCTTTCGCTCGGCACCGTCCTCCGCGCTTATCTCCTGGAGCACGAGGTCGCCCGCGGCACGAAGGTCCTTTTCTTCGAGGGAGGCACCCCGCACGCCATGCGCCTGTCCTTCCACTTCAGCATAGTGCGCGACCTCGTCGTCGCACGCGCTCTGCCCGGAAGCCGCCACCTCCAGCGCTTTGCGCCTTTGCTGCGCAGCTACATCAACCGGCGGCTGCCGCAGTCCGCCTTCATTCTCAAGATCCTGACCGATCCGCAGCTGACCTGGCGGAGATGGTCGTGACCGGCAGCACTGGACGCCCCGCAACGGCCTGCGCGAACAACGCCCAGACGCCCGCTAAATAGAGCGCGGCCCCCGCGACCATAGCCAAGCACTGCGCCCGCACCGGAAGGCTCGTCCGCGACAACGCCCAGCCCAACAGCGGGAAGAGTTGCAACGCGTGGAGGGCAAAGAAGTGCGCCACTCGCAGGTCGCCGTGCCCCGTGCTCCAGTTCACGAACGGCAGCCCCGCCCCGCCATCTGGCGCGCCCACGGTGTGTGCGCCGTACCGTCCAACCATCATCACCCCTTCCACGCTTCCAGCAAGCAGTGCGAGCAGGCCAAGGCGGATGCCCCAGGTGACCGCATGGGGAACAGAGACGCGGTCGGTCGCGTAAAGCAGAAGCAGCCACGCAACAAGCACGGTATTGAAGACGATAAAGGCACCCATGATGCCGAAGGCGACGCCGTTGAACCAGGACGTGTAGTTCATGTGCGAGGGAATGCCGCGAACCGACTGGAGGGAGATGATGGTGTTCTCCACGATCATGGCCACACCGATGCCCCAGCCGATCGTCCACCTGGCGCGTGTGGAGCCTTCGAGAAAGGAGAGGAACAGCCCGATCGTGACGGCATAAATTAGCGTCGAGACATCGAACTTCATCGGCTTGATCCAGGGGTTGAGCCCCAGGATGCGGCGGTGGTCGAAGGGGAGCGCGACCAACGCCATGAAGAGCAGACCGAGATGGAACCAGACGGCGAGAGCGATTCCGCGGTTTACGCCCATCGCGCGGTCGAAGAGAAGACGGACGGCGCTCATGCGCCCACCTCGCGCCGTATCGCCAGCCGCAGCAGGAGATAAAGCGCCAGCCCCACCGGGCCGAACAGGAACGTCAGCACAAGGCATGGCAGCACGAGCCATTGCGAGATGCCGAGAGCGGCGGCGTCGCGCGATTCCCACGCGCCGGTAAACAGGTCTAACGCCAAGTAATGTACCCAGCCGGCGAGCAGTGCGCGATCCACGCTGAACAGCGCCCGTACCTGCGCGAGGGAGTTGAAGCCGCCTCCGACCGCGCGCGGAGCTGTCACCAGTAACCAGATATAGAGCGCGGCTAGTAGCAGCGGAGCGACAAACGTAGCCAGCCGCTGCGTCCATCGCCATCGGGGCACGAACACCAGCAGCAGCCAGCAAGGCAGCACCATGTCGCCCGCGATCTTGAACCATCGTTCGAGATTCATACCCTGCACTATACGCTTGCCATGACCGCGAGCACCTTCACTGTTCGCCAGTTCCGCAAGGTGCTTATCGTGCGCAAGGCCTTGTCGAAGTACGCGTTGGTCAGCTTTGTCCGCGCCGTTCCATCCGGCAGGAGGAGGTAAATCTCCCGGCCGGCTACAGCGAACGTATCTCCGGGAGACTGCTTGAGGTCCAGCCTCTCGACGGCTTCGTCCAAAGGAAGGTCTGCCAGAAAGTAGACATGGAGCATCTCTTCGGCGACACCGGCCTCGAAGAACGGATTGGCCGCAACCGCCGCAGCCATCTCCGCCGCGCTCCGCAGAATGACCGGGACCTTGATGCCGAACGCGGCGGCGATCGCGGCGGAGACGGTAGCCGCCAGCCCACTTACATCCTCAGCGCGGAAGACCACATTCCCGCTCTGGATGTAGGTGCGCACGTCGCGGCATCCCGCCGCCTCGAAGATCGCAGCCAACCCGCGCATCGGCAGCTTGTTCTTCCCGCCGACGTTGATTCCTCGCAGCAGCGCCACATAGGTTCCGTCCCCCATCGTCGATTGTGCCTCCGCTACACTGATGTCAGCAGCCTACGCCCATGCTCGCCCAACCGAACCGCCTTCGCAAGCACGCCGACTATCAGCGCGCCTACAAGTCGAGCCGCAAGCAGTTCTCCAAGCAGATGAGCTTCTTCGTCTCGTTTCGATCCGCGCTCGGCCCCAATGGCCAGCCCCTGCGCGGTACGGACGCGAACACGCCCCGCGTCGGCCTGACCGTGGGCAAGGTCCTCGGCAAAGCGCACGAGCGCAACCGGATCAAGCGGCGTCTTCGCGCCTTGGTCCGCAACCACCTTGGCCTGCTCTCCGGCCCGATTGATGTCATCCTTCACCCGCGCCGCACCGTTCTCGACCTTGACCACGCCACCCTCGACCGCGAGATCGTTCATGTCTTCCGCACGGTTCAGAAGTTGGCGGCTAAATAACGGTCCTAATCATCATGCTGCTCCGCCTCTACAAACTCGTCCTCTCGCCCCTGCTGCACACCTTGTCGCCGACGCAGTGCAAGTTCCTTCCCACCTGCTCGGAGTATGGCTATATCGCGCTCCACCGTCACGGCGCGCTGCGGGGTTCCTGGCTTACGCTTCGGCGCCTGACCCGGTGCCACCCTTTCACGAAGGGTGGGCTCGACGTCGTTCCGCCGGTGTAGCTATCGGCTCCAATCCGCTAGACGCCAAAGTATCCGCACCTTGTATCATAGAAGATGCGCGGAACACCGCTTCGGCGAGCCTCAAGGTCCGCCTCACAGAAGGAAGTCTCTTGGCAGAGTTCAAAAATCCCACACAGGGCGGCGGGCAGGACAACAAGTCGCTCGTCACCATGATGCTCGTCATGGTCGCCGTTTTCTTCGGTCTCCAGTTCTACAAGTCGAAGCACAACCCGCAGACGGCCTCACCCAATCCACCTGCCGCTGTAACCGCCTTGCAGAGCGCGCCTTCCGCGGCACCGTACCAGACCGCTGCTCCGATGGTTGGCGCTACAAACGCCGCCAGCCCGGCCAGTGCCGCCGTTCAGGCCGCCGCCGAGTCTATCTCCATCCTTGAGAACGAGCTCGTCCGCATCACCTTCTCGAACAAGGGCGCCGAGGTTACCTCCTGGCAGCTTAAGAACTATAAGGACAACTACAAGCAGCCGCTTGACCTTGTCCATGAACAGGCCGCGCATCAGTTTGGCTACCCGCTGTCGGTCTATACCTATGACCCCGCCGTGACTGCAGCGTTGAACTCCGCGCTCTTCGTGCCTTCGGTTACGGGTAAGGTCGCTTCGCCGGGAACATTGACTTTCAAGTACAGCGGCAACGGTCTGGAGGCCACCAAGACCTTCTCCTTCGACGAGAGCTATTTGCTCCATGCCGATCTTCAGGTGACCCACAACGGTGCTCCCGTGCGCGCGCTGCTCGCCTGGCCCGGGGGCTTCGGCGATCAGGAGGATGCCCGCTCGTACGCCGCCGCGCAGGTCGACCTCTCGGCAGCCGGAAAGGTCGAGCATCGCGATGTGAAGAAGGTCTCCGGTGGCTCCACCGACAATGCGCCGATCCAGTGGGGCGGTGTCAGCGACCTCTACTTCGCGGCGATCTTCCTGCCCGACGCACCCGGCTCGGCCACGCTCGCCAGCCTCCACAACCAGATTGATGTGGCCCAAGCCAAGCGCAACAATGGACTGGGCCGGGGAACGCCGTCGTCCTCCACCAAACCGATGCTCGTTCCGATCCTGGGCGCGGCCGTGGGCGACGTCTCGGGCCACTCGAGCATGCGGATCTATGCCGGACCGAAAGCCGTCGGCATTCTCAAGGCAATCCACCCGACTGGCACGAACGCCACGCTGGAACCGCTTCTGGACTTCGGCTTCTTCGGCCCCATCGGCAAAGTGCTCTTCCTTGCCCTCCAATTCATCCAAACGCACCTGGCCTCGAACTGGGGCTGGGCCATTGTCATTTTGACGCTCATCATCAATGTGATTCTGCTGCCGCTGCGGATCAAGACCATGCAATCCGGTCTAAAGATGCAGCGCATTCAACCGCAGATGGACGCGATAAAAGCCAAGTACAAGAATCTAAAGGTCACCGACCCGAAGCGCAACGAGATGAACGCCGAGATCATGCAGCTACAGAAGGACAACGGCGTCAACATGTTCGGCGGTTGTATCCCAACGTTGATCCAGATGCCGCTGCTGTTTGCCTTCCTCTATATGCTGCCGAAAGTCGTCGAGCTTCGCCAGGCGCATTGGCTGTGGCTGCCGGATCTCGCAGCCGCCGATCCATGGCACATTCTCCCTATCGTGATGGTGCTTAGCCAGTTTCTGGTGCAGTTTTACACACCCTCGCCCGGTGTCGACCCGCAGCAACAAAAGATGATGGCGTTCATGATGCCGGTCTTCTCGGGCTACATTACCTGGAACTACGCCTCCGGTCTGGCCCTTTACTGGGCGGTCGGCAACCTCTTCGGCATCGCTACGCAGGCGGTAATGAACAAGACCTCCATTGGACGCGAGATGCGCGAGATCGCGGCCAAGCGGGCTCGACGCAAACTGGGTGGTGGCGGTGGAGGCAAGGTCATTCAGGCGCGGCGGTAAGCTGTTCGTTTCCGCGCGAGACAGCATTGCATCAACTCGGTCATTTCCCATAGGTGCCGGTGAACTCCGTGTTCATCGGCGTTGGGTTTATGTTGATGTCCGATTATCCTCTGCGTCTTGATCGACCTGTGAGGAATTGGATAGAGCTAAGTGATTGCATCGTAAAGCGAAGTCCGGGTTTTCAGAGGAGCGTCGGCAGTCTTCTCGCAGACTTTAGTCGGGCATTGTGGACAAATGGGAGAAGCCGGAACGCTTGGTGCGGTTCTGGGCCAAGGATGCGCTGGATTGATTTTGGGGATGAGAGTTTTCTAAATCACGGCGCTATCCTAAACCGCATGATGAGAAGAACTTAAGACCGACTTCCACATTTCCAGCGACAACGAGTACTACTCCTAGTATTTATTCTTCTGTTTATAGATTTAGGAAGAGCATTCGCACTAAAACGTAAGCAGCCCGGAATGCCGAGTCTTTGGGACATCGCTCAAGATTGACAGCTACTACGCCGTGGGGTGCACAGTTCCAGTCTGGTTTCCCACAAAGGATTGTGGTGCGGAGATACGCGCCGGTCACTAGAATTGGGAGATACGCACGGACGTAGATCGGAGTTGCGGCGGGATGATAGAGTCTCCCCAGCGCGTTTGTGCCTGAGAGTTGTAATTAAGGAGAAGAAACGTGGCGACTGCGATCGAGGAGATGGATATGGCGACAACGGCTGCACCGACAGGGAACCTGGAGATCACGGTGTCGCGGGCTGAGTTGCTGCGCGAACTGACGGCGGCGCAGAGCGTCGTCGAGCGCAAGACGACCATCCCCATTCTGTCCAACTTCCTCTTCGAGGCGCAGGGCGAGACATTGACCATCACCGCGACTGACCTCGATCAAGGGTTGCGGACGAGCTGCGCGGCGAAGGTGAAGAAGCCGGGCGCGTGCACGATCCCGGCGCGCAAGCTGTTCGATTACATCAAGCTGCTGCCCGAGGGCGAGATCTCGATCAAACTGATGGACAACCATTGGGTCCAGATTCGCGCCGGTCGCTCGAACACGAAGATGGTCGGTATGGCGCGTGTGAACTTTCCGCAGGTGGCGGAGTGGCCGGCGAGTGGCGCGGTCAAGATCTCGGTTCCGGCGCTCAAGAACATGGTGGCCAAGACGATCTTTTCGATCTCAAACGAAGAAAGCCGCTACACGCTGAACGGCGCGCTATTAGTGTTGAAGGCCGAGTCGATGGCTATGGTCGCGACCGACGGCCATCGGCTGGCGCATATTGAGAAGTTGGGCGAGATCCTCGATGGCGTATCGGGCGAAAAGAAGACGCTGATTCCAAAGAAAGCGCTGGCTGAGCTCAACTCGCTGCTGGGCTCGACGGATGCGGAGACGATGGAGTTCGCCGACGACGAATCGACCCTGTTTTTCAAGGTGGGCGGACGGGTGTTGACCAGCCGCAAGCTGACGGGGCAGTTCCCGAACTACGAGGCCGTACTGCCGCGCGACAACAACAAGTTCGTGATCGTGCGGAGCGAAGAGTTGATGGCGTCGATCCAGCGCGTGGCGCAATTTGCGGACGAGCGGTCGGGCGCGATCAAGATTCGGCTCGAGTCGAACGAGTTGAAGCTGTCGTCCTCCTCGACGGACAGCGGCGAATCGGAAGACACGATCGAGACGCCGTACAACTACGATCCGCTGGTGGTCGGGTTCAATAGCCAATACCTCATCGATTTCTTAAAGGCGATCGGCACGCAAGGCGAGGTGCGGATGGAGTTCAAGGATGCGCAATCGGCGGGGCAGATGAGGCCCGAAGATGGCAACGAGGATGTGCGCTACCGGTACATCCTAATGCCTATGCGCATCTGATAAGTTCTAGTAATAAGGAAAGAGAGGGTCCAGCAAGTGTGCTGGGCTTTTTTCTTTTTGGTACTTCGGTGTACTCGAATCGTCGGGCGCGAGTGACTTCTGGACAGAAGATTCGTTCTCTGTATAGGATGTGTTTCTTACCGTGCTTCATCTTTTTACGCGCGGACGATGCTTACCAGGACTTTGACTATGAACGAGCGGCGAACGAAGATCGTATGGAAACATACGGACCGAACCGGGGAGATCGTCTTCCAGGTGGAGAGCAAACGATGGCTCAAAGCTCACGTAACGGAGCTACGTGTAGGCGACCTGGGGCTTGAGGCTACGGGCGACCTGGGCGGCTACACACGGGGCATTCTGCGCTTGTCCTGGAACCAAGTGGCGGAGTTACACTACGGTCCTGCTGGCAGAGGAGCGATCGACGGTCTCTATGCGCGTGAAGGCGAATGGTGCTCGCGCTGTGTACTTCCTTGGGTATCGGAGGCGCAGGCCGAAGAGGTGATTACGGCCATCGCAACGCGGTACCCGCGCATGGCAAAGATGCCTGAAAGCGCTTTGGAGATTGCGATAGGCGGGACAGTCGAGCATCAGGCGGCGCTTTCTCGGCGCGGATGGCTGCCAGTATTGGGGCACCGTGGCGTAGCGGTTGCTGCTCCCTTGGGACGCGTTTAGCGCTTGAAGAACATAAATGCAGGCGCGGGCCAACTTGCGGACCGGGTTGTCTCTCCTATGCTGAGACGTCATCGTTTAGAGCCAAGGAGAGTGTATGAGTTTGCAGGATGTATTTCTCGAAGAATTGCGAGATCTTTATAGCGCTGAGAATCAATTAGTAAAAGCATTGCCGAAGGTGGCCAAGGCCGCTTCGAACTCTGAGTTGAAGGCCGCCATTACGCTGCACCTGGACCAGACCAAGGGTCAGGTGGACAGGCTCAAGCAGGTATTCCAGCAGTTGGGTAAAAAGCCAACCGGGCAGCACTGCAACGGCATGGAGGGCGTAGTCGCTGAGGGTAAAGAAGCTATTGAGAGCGATGAAGAGGGCGCGGTGAAAGATGTGCAACTGATCGGCGCGTCGCTGCGGGTGGAGCACTACGAGATTGCCGGCTACACGGCTGCGATCGCCATCGCGAAGACTCTCGGCGAGAAGGACATCGCAGCTCTGCTTACAGAGACGCTCAAAGAGGAGCAGGCCACCGGAAAGATCCTGTTGACGCATGCTAAACCGCTGCTCAAAGAAGCGGGCGCAGAAGAGGACGCGGGCGAAGAGGAAGATCCTGATGAGCCGGAAGATGAGGAAGAAGCTGAATCGGCGCGTAAAAGCGAACAAGACGAGGCGGAAGCCGCACCGGAATTGAAGAAGAGCAAAAAGTAGAGTTTTCTGTCAAGAAAAAGCCCCGTCATTGCGGGGCTTTTTTGTTTTAAGCTTCCAAGCGCTACTGGCTTGGATCAAGTCTCGACTCGCCTGAACGCGGCCGCGGTTATGATGGAGAGATGGGTTTTCGGAATGTGGCGCGTGCTGTTTTGTTGATGATGGGCGTAGGTTGTTTTGCGGTTGGGGCGAAGGCGCAAATTGGTATCTATGGCGCGCCGGCGTTTGCGCGGGTGAGCAACTCGACACCCGACCCAGGCGTATATGCTTTTCTGGGAGCAAACTCTACGTCGCGTGTGTTTTCCGGCATAGAAGTCGGTGCGTACGATCAACTAGTGCATAGCGGATCGCTCGATGCCGGTGTGGATCTGCGCGCGACGATCCAGAAAGGTGCGAACGCGCACTTGAACGAATTTCTAATTGGTGGCCGAGTTCAATATCATGCTTCTGGATCGCGCCTCAAGCCTTACGCTGAACTTTTAGGCGGTGTCGGCGGATCGCGCGCGGCAACCAACCCGGTCTATAAGAGTAAAGCGACCTATGGAGGCTTTGCCGGTCTCGATTATCAACTTGGCAAATATGTCGATCTACGAGCGATCGAGGTTGGGTACAGCTCACTGAGTACAGTCAGCACGGCGGCCGTTACCGCTGCCGCTATCCAACCGGGATCTTCTAGCCTCATTCACATCAGCGCGGGTATCGTATTTCGATTACCGCAGCGAAACGCCCCATAAGGCAGCGATTATGGCATTTCTGTGTCATTTTTGCGAATCGCGGTTAGGACATGCTCGACGGCTTCACCTTTAAAGTGGGTAAGATTATGCACGTCGGCCGCGTGCCGCTCGATCTTTGGAAGCATCTCTTCCTCGCTCGATCCTTCGAGATGCCATGCGCAGTCGTAGCCTACATCCTTGCAGCTAAAGTGCTTGGTCATGAGTTTCTCCTGCGTAGTGGGATGCTAGCCGCCTCGGAGGTTTGCCCGCCGCGTTTGATTTACCCTGACGATACTGCAAGATGAGGGGGAGTCGTATGGTGAGGGTTGAACGGCGCGGCTTAACACTGGAAAGCGCCGTGCTGGCGTCGATATGCGCGGCGTATGTTGCGTGGGTGCTCTCCTTGCCGGTCTTTCCGACGCAGGACGGGCCTATGCATCTGTATTACGCGCACGTCATGCTGGCGCTTTTTGGACATGGGTCCGAGGTGTACGCGCGCTTCTACCGGATCAAGCATCTGCTCCCTCCGTATTCTGCCTACTACTATTTGCTGATCGGGTTGTCGCGTTTTGTGCCGTTGTTTCTGGCGGATAAGCTAGTGATCTGCGGCTATATGGTGTCCTTTGTCTACGGCTTCCGCTATATGGCGCGCGCGGTTGGCCCGGCGGCCGAGCAGGCGGCCCTTCTGGCCACGTTGCTGTTACTTAACTGGCCGCTTGGCATGGGCTTCGTCAACTTTTGCCTCGGCGTCTCGCTGGCGCTGTGGACGCTCGGCGTCTGGATGCGCGCTGTAGGGCAGCCAGGAATTAGGCATAAGGCGTTGTTCGTTGCGATGTGCTTTTGCCTTGTCTTGGTGCATCCAGTGCCGCTGCTAACGGTGCTGGGCTACTGCACGATCGATCTAGCGATACGTTTTCTCAGCCATGGCCGGCTCGGTCGCCTGACGCGGGCGGATGCAATTTGCCTCCTGCTCGCCTTGACGACGCTTGGCTACGTAAAGCTGTTTACCATCGCGAACGTATCGCAGCAGATGATGCCCAACCAACCGCCATTTCTTCGGCAGGTCCTGACGAACTGCCACATGTATGTGAAAGGACAGGGCTTAGTCTTCTTTAGCCAGTTTTTCCATGATGCGAGTTGGACGAAGCGCATCTACCGGTTGTTATTGACCCTGATGATTCCGGGACCGCTACTGCTTGCGATCTGGCAGGCGGCGCGCGACCGGCGTTCCGCCTTTGCGAAAGCTGGAAGGCTATGGCTGCCGCTCACACTGACCCTAATCGTCGCGCAGCCCTTTGTTCCGCACGACATCAACGCGTCGCACTATTTCGCGGACCGGCTGCTCATCTTCCTGTGGATCGGCTCGCTTCTCGCGATGTGCTCCTTCGTGAAAATTGGGACGATGGGACGGACGGTGCTTGCGCTCGCGATGGTGATCGGAACTGGTGCGACACTGTGGACAGCCGATTCGTCTCTGCGCCCTACGGCCAATCACATGGCGGAGATCGAACGCAGCCCGGTGGGTCACGCCGGTGAGTTGGGATTAGCGTTGGGCGATGAGCGCATGTTGGAGGGCGCGAGGCTGGGGTTAACCTTCGATCCGTATCGCTGGGGAGCGGTCAACTACTTTCGGCATAACGATGCCGTGCTGTACGGCACACCCTGGCTCGATTTGCTCGTCATCCCCCTGGGGGCACGCGACGGTCTGGCGACGGGAGCGCTCTCGCCCAACGCGATTGAGGATTGGGTCTTGCTGCGGAAGGCCTTGGTGGAGACTCCCACAGAGCGGGACAAGGTGGTGGCCAGATCGAAGTTCGCGGTGGTGAACCACATCGATCGTCCTGCCATGCCCGGGCCTGACCCACTGCTGCCGGGATGGACGTGTCGCGAGGAGCAGGCGTGGTTTGCCGTCTGCACCCCGTAATTATTGCCGCAACTCGACTTCGGTAGCTCCCTGGCCGCCTTGGTTCTGGGCGGGTTCGGCAATCGTGGCCACATGGGGGTGGGCGCGGAGAAGTTCACGCAACGTGCGTCGCAGGATGCCCATGCCGGTGCCATGCACAACGCGAATGCGGGGCAGACCGGCAAGGAAAGCGCGGTCGAGGAAGCGTTCGACTTCGGTGGTGGCCTCTTCCGCGTTGCGGCCGATCACGTTGATCTCGGAGGGCATATAGTCGCTGTCGGCCGGGGTAGAGGTCTGGACGGTGACCCCACCACGCCGGCGCGCGGCTTCGAGCGGCGTCACGGCTTTAACCTGCTCGACCGAGACGATGTCCGCGCGGTCGACGCGCATTTTCATCGGCCCGACGGAGACTTCGAAGGTTTTTGGATCGAGAACGCGCTCCACACGGGTCTGCCGGTTGAGCGATTTCAAGAAGACGAGGTCGCCGGGTTTGATGGCTGGCGGCGCTTTGGGCTGAAGCGGTGTCTCATGCCGGTCCGCGCGGGTGTTATGGGCGACGACGGTGGAGTTGAATTGGTCTGAGAACTCCCGTTTGGCGCGGGCCATGCGGGAGGCAGAGTCCCGGGCAATCTTCTGCGAGAGCGTTTTGTCGTCGATTGCTTTGACGGTGTCGCGGAGCTGGGACTCGACATCGGCTATCAAAGTTTGCAGCTTAGCTTCTAATTCTTTAGTGCGGGCTTTTTGCTCCTGACGGCCTTCGACTTCAAGCCGGGCCTTCTCGCGGGAGAGCTCGCGCTCGCGGGTCTGAAGAGCTTCGCGTTCTGCGGCTGTGGCGGTAAGTTGGTCGTGAAGCTGGTCGAGAAAAGCACCGATGTCGGCGGTCTGGGTCGTGAGCTGCGCGCGGGCGTTGGCGATAATGGCGGGGTCCATACCGAGACGCTCGGCGATGTTGAGTCCGGCAGACGCTCCCGGTACGCCAAGGCGCAGCTCATACGTGGGCGAGAGCGTGGCCTGATCGAAGCCGACGGCCGCGTTGAGCACACCAGGGCGGGTGGAAGCGTACACCTTGAGCGAGGTCAGATGCGTAGTAATGGCCGTCCAAGCATCGAGTTGCAGGAAATGTGAAGCCACAGCAACCGCCAGCGCCGCGCCTTCCTCGGGATCTGTGGCGGAGCCTAGCTCGTCGAGCAGCACGAGTGAATCGGGTGTAGCGAGACGCGAGATGCGGTCCACGTTGACCACATGGGCGGAGAATGAGGAAAGGTTGCGCTCGATGGACTGGGCGTCGCCGATGTCGGCGTAGATGGCTCCAAAGAGAGGGAGTGTGGCGGCTTCGGCGGGGATGGGAACCCCGGATTGGGCCATGAGCGCGAGCAGACCAAGAGTCTTGAGCGAGACGGTTTTACCCCCCGTGTTGGGGCCGGAGATGATGAGCTGCTTGGTGTCTGCGGGAAGGGTGATCGTAAGTGGCGTTGGTGTTTTATCCGCGGATTCGGCTCTCATGCGGAGTTCGAGTAGCGGATGCCGGGCAGCGGTGAGGGAGAGCTGAGGCGATCCATGAAGCGGCAACCGCAGGTCCTTCGACTCGCTTCGCTCGCTCAGGATGACAGAGTCATGGACAAGGGCGGAGAAGACGGGGCGAACGCAGTTAAGCTCTTGAGCGAAGCGGGCGCGAGCAGTATGCGACTCAACCTCGGCAAGGATAGAGCAGCCAAGGAGCAGCGCCGGAGCTTGCTCACCGAGGGCGCGGGTAAGGGCGACGAGGATACGGTGAATCTCGGCCTGCTCTTCATCGAGCAGGCGCACGAGCTCATTATTCTGCTCAATAGTTTCGAGTGGTTCGATAAAAACAGTCTGGCCAGAGGAAGAGGAGGCGTGGACCACACCGGGGACGCGGCGTTTGAACTCCGCTTTGACAGGGATGACGAAGCGGTCGCCCCGTATGGTGATGAGGGCATCGGCGGATTGCGTTGAACCCTCGTCGCGCAGGCGGCTGGCGGCGCGTCGGAGGCTCTCCTCAATGGCTCGGTGCTGCCGCTCCATGGCGCGTCGGAGGCGTCGAAGCTCTGGGCTGGCATCGTCCGAAAGGGAGCCGTCCGGCTCAATTTTGCCGCGCAGAATGTGGAGAAGCGGTGCCAGATCATAGGCAAGCAGAGGGTCGGACAGCTCAAGCACGACGGGCCATGTATAGCGGGTCTGGCTGGGTTCGGGATCGATGAGGTTGCGCCACGCGGCCACCCGTTCAGCAACGGTAAGGAGGCTGGCGATCTCGAGGCCTTCAAGCGCCGCGCCTTCGATGTGCGCTTTGTCGAGCAGCGTAGAAGGGTCAAAGAGCCCATGGAAGGTGAACGAACCGCCGGCGGTAAAGAAGGACTGCAGCTCGGCGGTGCGGGTATGCTGGTTATTAAGCCAGGTACCGTTGGCGGTAGGTTCGAGTGCGAGCGTCCAGTCGCGACCCAAGGGCGAGTTGGTCTTGGCGGCAATGTATTCGCGAAGGCGCGGCCATTCAAGCGCGATAGCGCTAGACTCTGTGAGCCGGGCGGGGATCAGTGGTAGCAGAGAAGACACAGTACCAGTTTAGAGGGTAAATTGGACATATTTTTGAGCGGTCCGAGCTTCTTGGATGAATGTTGCCAACCACAAATTTAGTATCTTCCAATCTCTGAGCCAATCCTATACATGTTTGTAAACTCGTTACCCGGAGATCTTTTTGTCTACACTCTTGCACATCGATTCCAGCCCGCGCGGAACCTCAACCTCCAGCTTGTTGTCACACCAGTTCGTAGACCGGTTTGTCGCAAAACATCAGGGCGTCACCGTCGTTCATCACAACACAACCAACGAAACGCTTCCGTACGTCACTGAGACGATGGTCAACGGCGGTTTTACACCGGAGGATAAGCGTACGCCCGAGATGAAAGAAGCACTCGCCTTTTCCGACAAGCTGACATATGAACTGCTGGCGGCCGACACTCTGGTGCTTGGAGTTCCCATGTGGAACTTCAGCATCCCAGCATCGCTCAAGGCCTGGATCGACCTTATCGTACGCAGCGGCCTCACATTTCAGTATGGTCCGGACGGGGCGTCTGGGCTCATCCCTCCTGGTAAGAAGGTGTATACCTTCGCTTCACGCGGCGGCGACTACGCTAAAGAATCATCGGCAAACGCATACGACTTGCAAGAGCCGTATCTTCGTGCAATCTTCGGTTTTCTGGGGCTTACCGACGTGACGTTCATCGCGGCTAACAACCAGAACCGCGGTCCGGAAGAGGCGAAAGCGGGGCTCGAGCGCGCGCAGTCGGAGTTGGCTAAGCTCCTTGCATAAGTAAGGAATAGAAGCTGCGCAGACCGATTCTGGTAGCTACTTGAATCCTGCATCTCAAACTGTTTTGACAAGGAGCGGCATGGAGATCGGAATCGATAGCTTTGCGGTGGTAAGCGCGGACGTGGCGGTTAGCCCCGCAGAGCGGATGCGCGATCTGCTGGAGGAGATGGTGCTAGCCGACGAGGTGGGTCTGGACAACTTCGGCATCGGCGAGCATCACCGGGCGGAGTTTCTCGACTCCGCTCCGGCGATCATTCTGGCGGCTGCGGCGGGACGGACCAAGCGCATCCGGCTCTCAAGCGCGGTGACGGTGCTGAGCGCGGCAGACCCAGTACGCGTCTTCCAGGAGTTCGCCACGCTCGACCTGCTCTCCAATGGCCGCGCCGAGATTGTGGCGGGTCGCGGCTCGTTCGTGGAAGCTTACCCGCTGTTTGGGCTCGCGCTGGACGATTATGACGACCTTTTCGCGGAGAAGCTGGATCTGCTACTTAGGTTGCGCGAGAGCGTCATCATCAACTGGGCTGGAAGGTTCCGCGCGCCGCTCACCGGGCAAGGGGTCTATCCACGTCCGGTACAGGCGAAGCTGCCCGTCTGGCTGGGAGTGGGCGGAACGCCGGCATCGTTTATTAGAGCTGGAACTTTGGGACTGCCGCTGATGGTGGCAATTATCGGCGGCGAACATAAGCGCTTCCGTCCGCTCATCGACCTCTACCGCGAAGCTGGACGGCGGGCGGGCCACGCTCCCGAGACGCTGAAGCTTGGCATCCACTCGCTTGGCTTTTCGGGCAAGACAGACAAGTGGGCGGCCGACGCGTATTTCCCCGGCTACAAAAAGATGTTTACGGAGATCGGCAAAGAGCGCGGCTGGCCTCCAGTGACGCGTGGCCAGTATGAAGCGCTGCGCGGCCCGACTGGCGCGCTCCTCGTGGGCGATGCGGAGACCGTCGCTGAAAAGGTGCTGCGCATCAACGAAGCGCTCGGCGGGGTCGATCGGATGAGCTTCCAGATGACCAGCCCCATGATCCCGCATGCCGTGATGATGGAGGCGATTGAAGTCTTGGGTGGGCAAGTGGCGCCCTTGGTCAGAGGAGCCTTGGCAACATCTTGACAGCCAAGTGCTGAAATAATTCAGAACTCGATACCGCGCTGGGCAAGGATGCTTTTGCTGGAGGCGTAACCTCACGCATCTCGGTCACGACGTCGGCGAAAGCGACCAGGATGTGGTGGGCGTTGCGGCTCGTGAGGATGACGTGAACCATCTCTGGCTGCGGCTCAGGGTGACGGCGACTATCTTGGGTCGAGCATCCCGTAGCGATGGCGTAGTTGATCTCGTCGAGGACAACAAGACCCGGTTACGCGAAAGGACGGCGACGGCGACTCTTCCATTCGTCTTCGACCATCTTCAGATTTTCAGGATCAATCTCCGCACCGCCTACCTTTTATCCAGATTTCCATAGACGTCTTCAGAAACCTGTCACAGAAGGATGTGAGGACGAATGTACAAGGAAATAGCTCTTATTTGTGAAGGTTACATACATCCAGAGTTGGGCCTTAAATTGCATGGCCTATGCTGTCCTCACATAATACACCGTGTAGACCGGTTCGTACGCCCGTCGAACACCGAAGTCTGTGACCGGACATGGGAGAAGCGAGTTCATGAAGAAGTATGGTCTGGTTCTTTTGTTTGTTCTACTTGGCGTGTTGAGTGTAGGTAGCGGCCTTGGGCAGTCTCAGAACGGCAGCATTTCGGGCGTGGTCACGGATCAGAGCGGTGCCGTTGTTTCTAGCGCGAAGGTGATGGTGACGAATGTAGCAACGGGCGCATCCCGCGAAACAGTTACCACGGGTGCCGGAGCCTATACCGTTCAAGGGCTTCCGCCACAGGACTACAAGGTGACGATTACGGCAACAGGGTTTGGACCGAGCGAAGCGTCCTTGAACGTGTCCGTCGGCTCGGCGAACACCGTGAATGTGAAGCTTTCGGTCGGAACGGATACGACCACGGTGGATGTCGCGGCCAACTCCTTGAGCGGCATCAACCTGGAGACCTCCGAGAACTCGCAGGTGATCAGTACACAGCAGATCCTCGAACTCCCGACGGAGACTCGTAATCCTTACGATCTAGCGGCGCTGTCGGGCAGTGTTTCGTCGGACCCGAGCGCGACCTCGCGTGGCGTGGGCTTCAATGTCAGCGGCGCACGCACGGCCTCGACGGAGATTTTGCTGGACGGCATGGAGAACACGCAGTTGTTTTCCGTCGGCGTAGCAACACCCATCCCCTTGGATGCGACCCAAGAGTTCCGCATTATCACCTCCAACTACAGCCCCGAGTACGGACGCGCCTCGGGGGGCGTAGTCAACGTCATTACAAAATCGGGAACCAACAAATTCCATGGAACTGCATATGAGTTCTTGCGCCCCTCGACATTTGCGAGCAACAGCTACTTGAACAATGCCAACGGCATTCCAGCACATCGTTTCACCCGCAATAACTTTGGGTATTCCGTGGGTGGTCCAGTGTTGAAGGACAAGCTGTTCTTTTACTCCAGCACCGAATGGCTCAGGGTACGCAGCAGCAACGTCGTTCAGTACTACATCCCAACATCGCAGTTCATCGCCGCCTCAAATGCCAACACCCAGGCGTTCTTCTCTGCCTTTGGCAAGGTCACAGCCGCGCCAACAGGAAAGATTTTGACACTTGGACAGTTGGGCACCGCGCCCTCCGCCGGTGGCGTTACCACCGCGTTTGCAACCGACAAAGCGGCACTTGAGGCTCTCCCCGGTGGAACGTTCACCGACGCCTTTCCAGTACTTCAGCAGGTAAACGTAACTGTGCCGATCGACGCCGGTGGCGGAGCGCCGCAGAACACTTACAACACAATCGAGCGCGGCGACTTCAATCTGAGCGACAAAACCCAGATGTATGGTCGTTACGTGCGATACAGCTACGCGACTCCGCTTGGCGGCGGTAATCGCAGCCCTTATGCCGGTTACAGCACCGCCCAGACGACGTTGACCCAGAATGTCGTGTATGGCATTACGCATACTTTTACGCCGCAGCTTACCTCGCAGGTGCAGGTGGGCGGTCTGCGCGTGAACGTGAACCAGCCGCTAGGCGCCAACCCGCCCGGTCCCACATTGTTCATTAACTCGGGCGTTGCCCCGACCGTCGCGAACAACCAATTGGTGTTCCCCGGATATAGCGAAGAGAACGCGGGCAACGGTCTGCCTTCGGGCGGTCCGCAGAACAACATCCAAGTCAATCCCGTCGTGACGTACACCAAAGGTAGCCACACCATGACTTTCGGTGGAGCGTACACCTACATTCGCGACAACCACACCTTTGCGATCTATGAAAATGCCCAGGAAAGCCTGGTGATCAGCGGAACGGCCAACGCCTTGGTCAACCTCCAAGCTGGCACGTCGAACTACTTCCAAGCCAACATCGATCCGCAGGGTAAGTATCCTTGCATCAAGGATTTAGTAACGGGCATCCTAGCCGTGAACTCGTCTTGCCAGGTGACCACCCCAGTGTCGCAGCCGAACTTCAGCCGCTCAAACCGTTACAACGAATTCGCTGGATTCTTCAACGATAGTTGGAAGGCGACATCCAGGCTTACGCTATCGGCGGGTCTGCGCTACGACCTGTTCGGAACCCAGCACAACAAAAATCCCGCCCTCGATTCCAACTTCTACTTCGGCACGAGCGGAAGCTTGCAGGACCGCATTCGTGCCGGCAAGATCCTTCGCGTCAATGACCCCGCTCCGGCAGGAGTGCAGAATCCCGGCGGCAAGCTGTGGAACACCAACTACAAGCAGTTCGCCCCGCGCCTCGGCTTTGCCTATGACCTTACGGGCGACGGCAAGACAAGCCTTCGCGGCGGATACGGCATCAGCTATGAGCGCAACTTCGGCAACGTGACCTACAACGTCGCACTCAACCCTCCCTCGCAATTGGCCACCAGTTTCACCAGTGTCGACACGGGCGCACCCATTCCGATCAGCACTGGCGCGCTCGGTCAATTCAGCGGTGTGGCCGGCGTAGTTAAGTCGATTCCGCAAGGTTCAGTCCGCGCCGTCGATCCAAAGATCAAGCCCGCGTACAATCAGTTCTACACCCTGGCCCTTGAGCGACAGGTAACCGGAACCGTTTCCGCCGGGGCTGCTTACACCGGTGAGCGCGGTATCCATAACTACTCGATTGCCAATTACAACCGCAGTTACTATGGACAGGTCTACGAGAACGATCCGTCGCTGTATGCTGCTCCAGGCTCCGGTAAGAATACGAACCGTCTCAATCCCCAGTACACCTCAATCAACGTTCGCGGAGCGGATGGTGATAGCTACTACAACGGTGTCAACGCGTTCGTTCGCGGGTCCAACATCTACCGGCAAGGGCTAACGGCGACAGCGAACTACACTTATTCCCACTCGACCGACAACACAAGCTCTACGTTCACCGATGGACAGTCCAATACGGATGTAGGTGGCGTGGCATACTTCGACCCGTACAATCACGCGATCGATCATGGCAACTCTGACTTTGATGTGAAGCATCGCATTTCGGCCTCTACGATCTGGGCCATCCCGTATGCGGATCATCTAAGCTTCCTTCCGCGTTCCATTCTTGGCG
Source organism: Acidobacteriaceae bacterium (assembly GCA_965277085.1). Classification (GTDB taxonomy): domain Bacteria; phylum Acidobacteriota; class Terriglobia; order Terriglobales; family Acidobacteriaceae; genus Edaphobacter. The sequence goes on along the minus strand of OZ255708.1, from coordinate 1,398,825 downwards.
GGTGGGAGATCGGCAGCATCTTTACGGCGGCTACCGGAACCCCCTTCACCATGTATGACTGCGGCATTCCCAATATCACTGCTTGCCCGCGGGCTCGCTTCGTGCAAACCCCAAGCTACCAGCGCACGGGAAATGGCATCCCTGTAGCCAATTCACCCGACACCTTTCAGTACATCACCTTTCCCGATTATTACAAGGCGGACGGAAAGACCAGGACCGGGGCGTATGGCGTTTACCTAGATCCGAAGACGAACTATACCAGTGCCACTCTCTCTCCGAAAGGGGCGAACGGTACGCCCATTCCTGGCGCGGCGGACCTTCCAACGATCGTCAACGGGCAGGACACCTTTCCCGGAGGCATGTCGGCGCGCAATGCTTTCCGTGGACCGGGAACCATGTCCTTCAATATGGACGTGAACAAAAGCATTCGCTTCACCGAGCGGTACAGCCTTCAGCTTCGGCTGGAAGCATACAACGTGCTGAATCATGCCAACAGCTACCTGAATCTGGGTGGAGCCAACGACGTCTCCAATACTCCGTTTGCGCAGGTCTACAAGAACGGCCCGGGGCAAGGTAACAACCGTCAGCTCCAACTTGCCGGTAAGTTCATCTTTTAGCCTTCTGCAATTGCGGCAACAGGAGCCCTCCCACCGGAGGGCTTCTGTTTCAGTGACCCGAGTGGTATGGATGGGCCGCCAAAATCGTAAGGGCGCGGTACACCTGCTCCGCCAGCACCAATCGTGCGAGTTCGTGGGGAAGCGTGATGCGTCCAAAGGAGACGAGCAGGTCGGCTTGCTCCCGCGCATGGTCGCTCCAGCCACCCGCCGGACCGATGGCGAGGATCAGGTGCTGCGTTCCCGTATCGCGATGCCGCTCGATGTGAGCGGCAAATTGCATTGAGGTGAGCGGCTCGCCTGTGCTGTCGCAGAGGATGAGCTTGGGCGGCACACGTCCTGCGGCTCGAGCAAGGTTGTCAACGAACGCAGCTTCGGAAACGAAGGTCTGGGCGGTAGTGGGCGTATACCGGGTGGCGCGGGCGATATAGTCATTCACCACTGCGTCGATTGAACCCGGACGGCCTTTGCCGGACTTGGAGGTGATGGAGACGACAGTCAGCTTCATCGGTCTGGCCACAAAAGCACTACTTGCCCAGTAACTTCTTTGCAGCTTTCTTTGCGGCAGTCTTTTTAGGAGCCGTAGTCTTCTTGGCTGAGATTTTCTTTGCAGCAGCAGCTTTCTTCGCGGGCGCGGCCTTGGTGCGGGTCTCTGCGATACGGTTTTTAATGTCGGCGTCCAAGTCGGCGATCGAGAGGGTAGTGGCGGATTTTCGGAGGCGTTCCAGGCCATAGAAAGCGCGCTTTTCTGCCGAGAAGACGTGGACGATGAAGTCGACGTAATCCATTAGAATCCATTCGCCTTGGCGGCGGCCCTCGACGGAGTTGGGGTATGTGGCGAAGTCGCGCTTCAGGCGCAGCTCGATCTCGTCGGTGATGGCGACGTTCTGGCGGTCGTTGGTGCCGTTGCAGATGAGGAAGAAATCGGTGAGGCCGCTCTCGGCCGGATGGAGCGCGAGGATGCGGATATCTTCGGCCTTCTTGTCCTCGCATGCGGCCACGGCGGCGGCGAGGAGCTGACTGGATTGTAGCGACGGCATGGCACTCCTTGATCCTTCATGGTACAGCGTCAGCTCATGGTTGTGATGCTTGAAGCCGGACGATAGAGGCCGTGCTGGGCGATGTAGGCGGCTACAAGATCAGGAATGAGGTCGAGGCAGAGGTCGCCATGTTTGAGGCGGAGGCGGAGTTCGGTGGCGGAGACATCTTCGTGGACGGAATGGAGCAGGTGGAGCCGGCCTTGCTGCTCGGGCGTGAAGGGGGTGAGGGCGGAGCGGTCAAAAATGTAGCCAGGACGGGAGACGACGATCCACTCGGCGAGCTCAAGCAGGCGAGCGGGATCACGCCAACGGGGAAGAGTCAGAAAGGAGTCGACGCCGACGATGGAGAAGAGGGTAGCGCTCGGAAACTGAGCGGTCAGTTGGGTGAGGACGTCGACGGTGTAGTTGGGCGAGCCATCCGGGCGCGGAGCGTCAAGGTCGGAGGCCAGGAGACTTGGACCCTCTGCCTGTGAAGCGGTGGCGCAACCCAGGACGGTCATCGCCAGGCGATGATGGAAGGGCGCTGTGGACCGGGCGGGCTTCAGTGGTTGGCGTCCCGTGGGAGCAAAGAGAACGGTGTCGAGCGCCAGGTGGCGGGCGGCGGCGGTGGCTACGGCAAGGTGCCCACGGTGGATGGGATCGAAGGTTCCGCCGAAGAAGGCGAGGCGCATCGGTCGATTGTAGGACGAACGATGGCTTTATCAAGAACGATGGCTTCATCAATCAGCGCGTACGAAAGTTCGACCTTCTGAAACAACAAAGTACACCTCGGCGTGTGCGTTCCTCGGGTGTGCATCCGATGGATGAACCTCGCAGGACGCAACCGCGTTTCACAGAGGCTTGGCATGATTCAGTGAATCGAGCGTAAGCGATCCATCCAGAGGCGCAGGTTGTACGTATAGGGGTCAGACGCGAACCCAAGCAGCGAAGCGAATGAGCGGGCTTCGCGGTTCGGGTCGACGCTGTTAGACAAGTTTATGAAGACACTGCGGACGCGCAGCCGTGAAGCTCTGGCGGCGCATATCAACTAGTAGATGAACAAAGCATTAGAGGAGCAGTGAGATGAAGAATACACAAAACGAGATGGAGCAGCCTTTGGTGAGCGCCGATCGCCGCAGCTTTCTCCGGGGCGCTGGGTTGAGCGGCTTGGCGTTGGCTGGTACGGCTGTGTTGGGCGAGAAGGCTTTCGCGCAGACCGATGCGATGGCTACTGCGGCAGCGGCTTCCACAACCTTTACGGCAACTGATGTCGAGGTCTTCAACTTCGCGTTGAACCTCGAGTATTTGGAGGCGGAGTTCTACACGCGGGCGACGACCGGGCTTACGCTGAGCGAGTCGGGAATCAAGGTCAAGGGCGTCGGCAATGCGGGACCGACGATCGGCGGCCACCAAGTCGACTTCTCTGGGGATTTCTCGGGTAAGTTGATGACGATCGCCAAGCAGATCACGAAGGATGAGCAGACGCACGTGAAGCTTCTTCAGAGCCTGTTGGGGCCGATGGCGATTGCGAAGCCCTCGATCAACCTGGACGCGATGGACGGCTATTCGAGCTTCAAGGCGTTCCTGAACCTGGCACGCGACTTCGAGGATGTGGGCGTCTCGGCTTATGGCGGTGCGGCTGGTCTCTTGAGCACGGCTGGCTTGAGCTATGGCGCGCGTATCGCGCTGACCGAGGCTTACCACGCCAGCACGCTCCGTCTGCTGGTCGAGGAGAATGGAGTAAAGTCTCCAGCTGTGGACGCGCTCGATGTGCCTCCTCCTCCGATGGGCACGAAGTACTTCACGGTCGACAGTCAAGGTCTGGCGATCGTGCGGACGCCCAGCCAGGTGTTGTCGATTGTGTATGCGAACGCGATGCCTGGGGCGAACTACGGCGGGTTCTTCCCGCGTGGCGTCAACGGGGCGATCACGACGGTCTAATACCACAGGATTGGATATGTGAGCCATCGCTCAGGGGTGTTCCCTGGGCGATGGTTTTTTGTTGTTATTTGGCAATGGTCTAACAAAACAAAGGGCTTAGGGGTAGACCGACCCATCTTCCGATGCAGCGAAAATGGTGCAGCCACTTTTCTGCAGGAGAGCAGCCTATGTTGAAGGCAGGTTGAGCGAAGGCATGGCGGCAATGATCTGCTGGGTTTCGAGCGAGACAGTGATCACCTGGCCGATGAGGCGAAGGATGTACTTTGGATCGTCTGCGCGGTTGGGGTCGTTGACGATGCCAGAGCGGGTGTCGGTGGAGACGCGATACTGGTCGACAACCCACTCAAGGGCGGAGCGGTTGCCGAGGCGGTAGTCGAAGGCGGCGGCGGGGATGCCGCGCAGGGTGAGGAAGTCGTTATAGCGCAGCTCGGTTTTGTCTTTCGAAAGCTTCATGCGCTCGACCTGGTAGGTGACTTCGTTGGTGGGGTGCTCGATCTGTTCGAGGGGGTACTCGTCCTGTTGCTCGTAGTCGATGTGGAGTTCCATGAGGCGCTTGCCAGCGGCGGCGAAGGCATGAAGATCGGGCGGGAAGGGGATGCGGGGGAGTTCGCGCTTGAGGTTGGCGGCATAGCGGGTGCGGTACTCGGGATGGTGAAGGACGGCATAGACGGCGTGGAAGACGTCCCACTTGGTGATGGAATCGTCGGCGTAGTGGGTCTGGAATCGGCTGAGAGACCAGTCAGTTATGTTTTCGCGACCGTTGGTGCCGTCTTCGTTGGACAGGTAAAAGGAAAAGCACTGTGTTTTTTCTACTAGGTCGAGTGCGACTGGTGTCGAGGTGGCCATACACTGAAACACATTATGACCTACGCCAGACACACAAATCTGACTGTTTTCCAGAAGTTTGTCGCCAGGAAAAGCACCTAACTGCTTGGAGGGAAAATCAGCCAGGTCTCTATCAAGGTAGATGTATACCCTTGTAAAGGGACGGTATACCTCAGTCGTGATCGAGGTCTTGTTGAAAACGATTTTGCTACTCGTTCCAAGCCGATTTAGCAGGGCTCTAGACCATTTAAAGTATCGACCATCTGTAAGAACCTTAAACTTTTTGGGTCCCAGGTTTTGACGTCTCTTCTGCTCTTTGTTGAAGTTATTTATCGCGGTTCGAACTTGCTCCTCAAGCGTTGTGCGGTTAAAATTAGTAACCCACTTGTCTCTATTAGTCGATATGCCTAAAGATACTCCGCTAAAGATAGATTGCCGTTTAGATCCATTACTGGCAAATGGCACCCAGTCCTGTTCGTCGGGTCGGGCCGCCGCTATCCACCCTTCGGCAGGTGAGGCCTTTACCTTGAGCCAAGTGAGTGCAGATGCTGTACTCCATTCTTGCAGCTGTTCGTACTTCTGACCGCGCTTCCAATTCTCAGGCAGACGGGCGTAGAAAACTTCTCCCTCGCCTTTGTGTCCGTGAAGCTTGACAAGAAGAGTAACGCTTACACCGACCTGAATCCCAAAAACATTGTGCGTTGTCCCTGAAAGCTTCGGATTCTTGCGAACATTGCCACCAAGATCGAGAATATACAGCTTAGAGAAGTCGCGTGAAAGGTGATGCCGCATTCCATCAAAAGCGATTTGGTCTATAAAGCTATTGTTGGTGATATAAGCGATAATACCCCCGTTGCGGATGCGATCAGAAGCCCAGCGGAAAGCCTTCACGTATGGATCGGACAACTTGTTGCGTAGAGTAGCTGTTGAGGTCTTTGCGTAAGTCTCTTGATTCGGGCGTCCCAATGCCTATACTTGCGATTTTTGTTCTGATCATTCTCGTTCGCTTGAACCATGTTGTAGGGGGGATTGCCAATGATTACGAAAATTGGCTGCTTCTTTTGTTTTAAAACGCGTTCTGTATTCGTGTGCGTGAATGCAAAGGATTGTTGCCCAAGCTCGGATAGTTCAAATGTATCTACCAGACAGAGCCCTTCAAAGGTTCTGTACTGGCCAACCCGCTCCATGTAAGCCTGCTCAATGTTCATGCTAGCGATGTAGTAATGCAGCAACATGATCTCGTTGCAGTGAAGTTCTTCGGCGTACTTCTGCGGGAGGGCGGAGCGTTTAATCTGCTGCATGACGCGGGTAATGAAGTTGCCGGTGCCGGTGAAGGGGTCGAGGATGTGCACGCCGGAGTCGGAGAGGGTTTTGCCAAACTCCTGCTGGAGGATTTCGTCGACGGAGCGGACCATGAAGTCGACGATGGGCTGCGGGGTGTAAACGATGCCGTGGGTGTCTGCCTGTTTAGTGTCGAAGCGCTGGAAGAACTTCTCGTAGACGGCGTTGAGGAAGTGCTGCTTTTCGGTGTAGCCCTCCTGGGACTCGGCGGCCTTTTCGATGGCGGTGTAGAAACGGTCGAGAGGCTTGAGGAACTCGTTGCGTGAGAAGTAGCGCGAGGTGATGGAGTCGATGACCTTCTCGATCTCGGCGGCGATGACGTTGCGGCGGAGGAACTCTTCGTTCTTGAAGACCTTGATGAAGATGCGGGCGGTGAGGAGGTGTTGGACAAGCATCTTGCGGATGCTGTCGTCGGTAAGGTCGGGGTTGATAGACTGGCGGCAGAGCTCGGCGAAGGACTGGAAGTTCTGGCGGAAGGCGGGGTTCTTCAGGTCTTCATCGATAAGGATTTTGGTGACGCCTCCGGCTAGTTCGGGGATCTTTTCGGCGAACCTGGTGACGGCGGTCTCCCAGTCAACCTCGTGAGCCTGCTTGTGTTCACAGAAGAGCTGGAGGACTTCGATGAGCTTTTCAGGCGCGGTGATGTCGGCGTCGAAGGCGATGCGGTTGTCCTGATAGAGGACGGCGCGGCTCGGCGATTGGAAGAGGATGTTGGTGAGGGGATAACCCTTGGCGACTTTGGATTTGATCTCGCGCTGGAGGTCGTCGGCAGTGTCTTTGGCCTCCCAGAGGCCGTGAACGAGGGTAAGATCGTCCACGAGGGCACCATCGGCGCGGAGGGGCTGCTTGGCGGTGCCCTTGAATTGGTATTCCTCGACGAGGTGCAGTGGAAGGCTGAGGCGCACTTCTTGAGCAGGTCGGCGAAGGCGGAGCGGGTGTTGCCCTTGGTGGTGTGGCCATGCTTCTGAAACGTAGCGAGTGCCTCGAAGTACGCCTTAACGGGCTTATGGGTTGGCTTAAGGGGAAAGACGCTCATGACTTACGCGCGGCCTCGGGCTGAGGCGGCGGGTGGGGGGTAGTGGGGCTTGAGTTTGGCGGCTGTTTGCGGAGGACCGTCCAGGTCGATGGGTGCGGGACGGTGGGTGGCGACGAGCTCGGCGATGGCGAACTTGAGCGGGTCGATGCCTTCGCCCGTGACGGCGGAGATGGTGTGGAAGGGGAGCTTGCGACGTTTGGCCATAGCGGCGAGCTTTTTGAGCTTGGCGGGGTTGGCCACGTCGGCCTTGGCGGCTACCAAGATGGTGGGCTTGGCGGCGAGGGCGGGATCGAAGGACTTGAGCTCGGCGGTGATCACCTTGAAGTCGTCGACCGGGTTGTCGCGGCCGGAGCCGTCGGAAACATCGACGAGGTGGACGATGACGGAGGTGCGCTCGATGTGTTTGAGAAACTGGATGCCGAGACCGTGGCCGAGGTGCGCGCCCTCAATCAGGCCGGGGAGGTCGGCAATGGTGAAGGAGGCGGTGTGGGGAAAGTCGCCTACCTGGACGACGCCGAGGTTGGGCTCGAGCGTGGTGAAGGCGTAATCGGCGATCTTGGGCTTGGCGGCGGAGAGGCGCGAGATGAGGGTGGACTTACCGACGTTGGGGAAGCCGACGAGGCCGGCATCGGCGAGCAGGCGGAGTTCGAGGCGGTAGTTGCGCTCTTCGCCGGCGCGCCCGAGCTCGTGTTCGCGGGGAGCTTGATGCGTGGAGGTGGCAAAGTGCTGGTTGCCGCGCCCACCTCGGCCGCCGCGGGCGATGACGATGGTCTCGTTGGGGCGGGAGAAGTCGTGGATCAGCTCGCCGGTCGAGTCGTCGAAGAGCAGCGTGCCGACGGGGACGTTGAGGGTGGTGTGCTCGCCGGCCTGCCCGGAGCAGTTGGAGCCGAGGCCATGCCCGCCGCGCTGGGCCTTGTGCTCGGGGTTGAAGCGGAAGTGGACGAGCGTGTTGTGGGAGAGCGAGGAGGACAGGAGGATGTCGCCACCGTGGCCGCCGTCGCCACCAGAGGGGCCACCGCGCGGGACGAACTTTTCACGGCGGAAGGCCATGCAGCCGTTGCCGCCGTCGCCGGCCTTGATGCGGATTCGCGCTTCGTCGATGAACATTGCCTCTTAAGTGTACCGGTAGTGTTAATGGATGGGCTTGTTGTTTGAGGATCGCCGGCTAGAGGAGGTGCATGAGCGGCTGGTGGCGTTCTATGGGCACTTTCCGGAGCGCGAGGTGTGGAACCCATTGACGCAGATGATCTATTCCATGTTGTCGTCGCGGACGAAGACGGAGGTCTCCCATGAGGTACTGGCGAATCTGCGGCGAGTGTTTGGAACGTGGGAGGGCGTGCGGGATGCGCCGGTGACGGAGGTTGAGGAGGCGATCCGGGCGGCTACGTTCCCTGGGCCGAAGGCGGTCAATCTGAAGAAGGCGCTGGAGCAGATCACGGTGCTGCGTGGTTCGTTGTCGTTGGAGTTCCTTGCCAACTATAAGACGGAGAAGATACGGGCTTGGCTGGAGCGCTTCGATGGCGTTGGCGTGAAGACGAGCGCGGCGGTGGTGAACTTTAGCACGCTTCGGCGGCGGGCGATGTGCGTCGACAGCCATCATCTGCGTATTGCGAAGCGGCTGGGGTTTGTCGCGCCATCTGCGGACGCGTGTGAGACGGAGGAGCGGCTAATGGAGATGGCTCCTGTGGCGTGGACGGCGGAGACGCTTGATGAGCACCATAGCCTGGTAAAACTGCATGGCCAGCAGCTGTGCCCGAAAAGTGTCCCACTATGCGGTGGATGTCCGCTGCGGGATGTTTGTCCCACAGGAGCGGGTTCCTGGCAGAGGTAACGCGTTCACCGCTTGTTCATTGAATTATGGAATGATTCAGGTATTGCCTGAAACAGACCGCACGGGGGACGAACGACGACGTGTGTTCCGGCGGATAAACGGCGAGTTCTTTAGGAGAGCTGGACGATGCGGAAGCAAATGAAACAGTGGGCCATGATGGTGGTATGTGGCGCGGCAAGCGTAAGTGGGTGGGCGCAATCGACGACGCAAGGCGGCATTGCCGGAACGGTGTTCGATGCGACGGACGCGGTGGTGTCCGGCGCTTCAGTGGTGATCCACAATGATGGTACGAACGCCGAGGTGAAGCTCGCGTCGGATGGCAGCGGATTCTATAAGGCACCCCAGCTTGCGCCGGGAATGTACACGGTGACTATCTCCGCGTCGGGTTTCAGCGAGGTGCGATCGACGCGCGTAATCGTGCAGGTGAACCAAGTGACGGAGCTGAGCCCACATTTGAAGACAGGGGAGTCGAGCGCGGTGGTGGACGTCACGGCGGAGGTCCCAGTGCTGAACTTCGAATCGCCCGTATACGGCGGCCACCTGGCGAACACGGAGATCGAGAACATCCCGATCAATAACCGTCGCTGGTCGGCTTTGGCGCTGACCACGCCGGGTGTGACGCCGAATAGCGACGGATTCGGGCTGCTGAGCTTCCGTGCCATCTCGCCGCTGTTGAACAATGTCGAAGTGGACGGCGCGGACGACAACCAGGCGTTCTTCTCGGAGGAGCGCGGCCGAACGCGGGCCGGGTATTCGACGGCGCAATCGGCCGTGCGGGAGTTCCAGGTGAACACGGGGGTGTATTCGGCGGAGTTCGGACGCGCGGTGGGCGGCGTCGTGAATTCAGTGACCAAGAGCGGCAGCAACCAACTGCATGGTGAACTGTACTTCTACAACCGCAATTCAAGCCGCTCCGCGTACCAGCCGCTGGCGACAAATACAGTGTCGAACGGCGCGGGCGTATATGTGACCTCGCCATACAAGCCGAAGGACAACCGCAATCAGTATGGGTTTGGTGTAGGCGGGCCGATTATCAAGGACAAGTTGTTCTGGTTCTATACGTTCGATCAGTTCAAGCGGAACTTTCCAGGAACGGCGCGGGCGAACAATCCGGCGGCATTCTTTACGACACCGGATGCGAACCTACTGACGGGCTACACCTGCAATGCAACGACAGGTGCCGTCACCGCGCCCAAGGGAAGCGCGGCGGCAAGCACCATCGACCAGCAGGCTTGTCTGCTAGGAGCGCGGCTGAAGACCTCCTATGCACAGGCGGCGTCGATATACAACGGTGGCATCGCCGATCTTTTGACCGATCTTGGCCCCGTGTCGCGGTTTGGCGATCAAACGATCAACACGCCCAAGCTCGATTGGCAGATCAACCAGAAGCAGCACCTAAGCGCGCTCTATCACCGGCTACGATGGGACTCGCCGGGCGGTGTGCAGACGCAGTCGACGAACACGTACGCGGTGGATTCCTTTGGTACGGACTTCGTGAAGCTGGACTACGGCGTGGCCATTCTGGAAAGTTTATTCAGCCCAAAGCTTTCAAATGAGCTGCGTTACCAATATGGGCGGGAGCTGAACGATGAAGGGCGCCAGACGCCGAGCGCCTACACGACGAGTCATCTCACTAATTCGACCGGTGTGCCGACCTATGTCAGTCTCTACACCACGACTGGTTTTAACTTGGGAGCCCCTTACTACAGCTTCCGGGTGGCGTATCCGGACGAGCGAAAGTGGCAGATCGGCGACACGGCTAGTTATCTGCTGGGCAACCATAATATCAAGTTCGGCGAAGACTTTGTTCATAACTACGATCTACAGAACAACCTGTACCAAGGCAATGGAGCGTATACCTACTCAAGCAATATCATGAACTACTTTAGCGACTTGTTCAGCGGCGGTAAGACGTGCGACGCGGCAGGCAGCGGGGTGGGCAATGCGCAGCAAGGATTTTACCCTTGCTATAACAGCTTTTCGCAAGGTTTCGGGCCGGCTGTGTTCCAATTGATGACACAGGACTATGGCGTCTTTGTGCAGGACGACTGGAAGGTGTCTCCGCGGCTCACTCTGAACCTGGGCGTACGCTATGACTATGAGAAGACGCCGTCGCCGTTCACCGCGCTCCAGACGCTGCCTGTAACAGCGAACCAGCCGAGCGACAAGAACAATGTAGCTCCGCGCATTGGCTTCGCATGGGACCCCTATGGGACGGGCAAGACAGCGGTACATGGCGGCTACGGTATGTTCTATGGCCGCATCCTGAACTCCATGCTGCTCAACACGTACTACAACACCGGCTCGGCAAATAGCCAGTCAAGCTATACCTTTACCCCAACTACGACGGGCGCGCCGGTGCTTCCTGGCGTAGCCGGAGCGCCTCCACCCCCCGCGGCGGTTGGCCCCAACATTCAGTACTTCGATAAAAACTTTCAAAATCCCATGGCGCATGAGTTCGACCTGGCGGTGCAGCAGGAGCTTGGGCGCGGAACAGTATTATCGGTGAGTTATTTGGGAGCATTGGGTCGGCAGTTGCCGAACTACTTAAACTTGAACCTGGACCCGGCGAATACCTATACGTTTAACTATCAGGTTGGTGCCGCGGCGAACGGAAGCTGCGGTCCGGTGGCCTGCGGAACAAGCATTCCCGTGAAGGTCTACTCAAACAAAACTCAGACAGATCCTTTGAAGGCGAGTGTTTATAAGTTCAACACTCCCAATCCGACCTATAATGCCGTCACAGATGTAATTTCGAATATCAACTCCAGCTACAACGCCTTGACGGTGGAGGTCCAGAAGAGGGCATCGAAGCTCATTTCGTTCGATGCTCACTATACGTGGGCGCACGCGCTGGACTTCAACCAGAATGCCAGCACGTCGGCCAGCACGAATGGATGGTTCGATCCGTTCGGCAATGCGCGGGCGAACTACGGCAACTCTAACAACAACATCAAACACCGCGTTGTAGGGTGGGCGGTCTTCAACGCGCCGGGACTTGAAGGCCATGGCCCGCTGACCTACCTGACGAACGGCTGGTCGCTGAAGCCACTGGTACAGGCCCAGTCGGGTCTGCCGTATTCGCTGACGGTCGGCGGTACAGTACCGAACAATTGCTACGTAAAGGGTTGTCTGGAAGCGGCAAGCTCTGGCCTCGGTGGGACCGGCATCAGCTACATCCCGGCGATTGGGCGGAACACGTTCAACTACCCGAGAACGATCGATGTCGACCTTCGTGTACAAAAGGACTTTACCTTCTTGGAAAAGTTCAACCTACAGTTGATTGGCGAAGCGTTCAACCTGGCGAATCACCAGAACATCACCGGATTGAATACGTCGGGGTATACGTTGAGCACGGTGCAACCACCTGCCGGAAGCTCCGCTCAGCCGGCCTCGACACTGGTTTATCAGACCACCTTCCAAACAGTGACCAGCGCGAACTCGAATAATGTTTACCAGACGCGACAGATCCAATTGGCGGCGCGGCTGACATTCTAACGGGTAAACAGCACGAGACGGCGGTGGCTTCAGGCTGCCGCCTTTTCTTTGCCGGTTTGTGATGGTGCTTCCCATTGTGGGATGGGTGGGGTAGTCTGCGGATGTCTGCCTTCGTTCTGAATGGTCACGCTTTGCCCGGATAGTGAGGGGCGGGCGGACCGTACTTTCCTTGTTCGGTTGATCTGCCCTTTCTTCCGTGTCGCGCGTTGCGGTGGTTTGCGACGGAGCGGGGATGCGGGTTGGGCTCGGGGTTGTTGCGGGTTTGCTGGTGGGCCTTGGATTTGCAGGCTTGGGCGGGGCTGCGCCGGCGCAGTCGGCAGTGGATGGGGCGGTGGCGGGACGGGTGGTCTCGGCCGAGGGCGAGGCGATCGAAGGAGCGGAGATCGAGCTGGTGGGCGAGCAGGGGGAGCGCTTTCGGACGCTTTCGGGCAAGCACGGGGAGTTTCAGCTGGTGCGGTTGACGCCGGGGGAGTACCGGCTGGTGGCGCACGCACCGGGGTATCGCGGTACGGTGCAGCAGGGCGTGACGGTCGAGTTGGGACAGACGACAGAGCTGGAGTTGGGACACGCCGTGGTGGCGCGGTCGACAGCTCCAAAAGATAAACACATCAGCGGGATACATCTGTCGCCGCTGCCGTATGCGTCGAAGGCGGGCCTCGGGCGGCGCGGGATGCGCGTGGTCGACGCGGTGCCAAGTGCGTTGCGACGCGACCCAGACTCGACCGTGATTGGACCGGTCGAGTTGGGCGGATCGCCTGTTGGCGGAAGAGAATGGGCGGGTTTGGCGGCGGAATCGCCCGGGGTGGTGACGGACCCGGACGCGGATGGACAGGTGCTGCTATCAGTGCGTGGTCTGGCGGCGACGGAGAACGCCACGCAGGTGGATGGAGCGAGCCACGATCAGAGTTTTGCGTCGGCACCAACAGGGACAGGCGGAGACGAGGGGCGGGAGGCGGAGGATGACACGGTAGAGGGGACGTCGTCTGGTCGAACCTCTGGCGGCTCGAGCGGGTACGGGATTGGGATGGGGCGGCACGCGGGGGCGGCGTATACGTTCTCGCAGGCGGCGGTACGGGAGTTCCGGGTGGCGGGGCAGGGGTATACGGCCGTGTACGGCGGCGTGGCGGGCGCGGTGTCGACCGTGGTTTCAAAGAGCGGGACCGAGGAGGTACATGGGTCGGGGTCCTTCTCCTTGCGAGAGGCCGCGTGGGCCGCAGCAAATCCTTTTTCGGTTCAATCGACCTATGCGGACGGCGTTGTGACGTCAAGCGTGGTGAAGCCACCGGACCGGCGTGAGCAGCTCGGCGGAACGCTGGGTGGGCCCCTGTGGCGGGGCAAGCTGTTTTATTTCGGAGCGTACGACCGGCAGACGCGAGACTTCCCCGCAGTTTCGTCGCCGGAGTATCCGGGTTTTTACTCGCTGACGGCGACGCAGACGGCTCTGCTGGGGACGCGCGGAGTATCGAAGGCGAAGGTGAACGCGGCGCTGAACTACCTGGCGAGCCTGACGGGAACAGTGCCACGCCGGCACGATCAAACCGTAGCGTTCGCGAAGCTTGATGCACGGCTGTTTGGAACTAACCACGTGAGTGTGCAGGGGAATCGGGCGGTGTGGAGCGGACCGGGCGCGGCGACCACGGCCCCGGTGGTGGCGCGCGGCATGGCGAGCATCGGCAACAGCGATGGGTATGTGGAAGAGGGCGTGCTGCGTTGGACGGCATTTCTCGGTCATACGCTGAGCAACGAAGTCCGGCTGGGGTATGGTCGCGACTTTCAGTACGAGACGGCGCAAGCTCCGTTGCCGCAGGAGCCAGCGATCAGCGTGGGCGGCTATGCGCCGGAGGTCAACATCGGGCCTGAAGGTCTTTTGTTCGGTACGCCGGCTTCGTTGGGCCGAAAGGCGTATCCGGATGAGCGACGATTGCAGTTTGCCGAGACGCTGGGATGGACGCGCGGGCGGCACTTTGTCCGCGTGGGTGGCGAGATGAGCATGATCCATGACCGGATCGACGCACTGGCGAATCAGGAAGGGACCTTCCACTACGATTCGGGCGTGACTGGAGGCAAGGCTGGAGGGTTGGTGGACTGGATTACCGACTTCACATATGGGGTGAACGCCTACCCAAATGGGGCGTGTCCGTCGATCTTTGCGAAGGTGCATGATGCGTGTTTTCGGAGCTACAGCCAGAGCTTCGGAACGGCGGCGACGGTGTTTGATACGCGGGAGATGGCCGGGTTTGTACAGGAGGAGTGGCGGCCGGGCAAGGGCCTAACGATCAACCTGGGCGCGCGCTGGGAGGTGCAGGGGCTGCCCGTTCCGCAGAAGCCGAACGCAACACTAGATGCGATGTTCGGCCAGATTGGGAAGACGAGCGTGTTCCCGGCGGATGGGAACAACTACGGGCCACGGCTGGGGATTTCGTGGGTACCCTTCGGGTTTCGCGGGTGGGTGATTCACGCGGGCTTTGGGCTGTACTTTGGGCGGCTGCCGGGAACGACGATCCGGGCGGCGCTTGAGGATACGGCGATGACCTCGTCTACCCTGCACGTTCGGATTACGCCCACGACGGAGACGCTTTGTCCGCAATCGAGTGGTGGCCCGAACCAGGGATTTGGGTATCCTTGCGCGTATGTGGCACTCCCTCCGGCGGCCGTGGCGACGACGACCTCGGCGTTGATCTTCGATAAGCGGTTTCAGTTGCCGGCCGTGCAGCAGGGCAGTTTTTCGATTGAGCATGAGATGGGCGGCGGGGTAACGGCGGGAGTGAGCTACCGCTTCAACTCCGACCGGCAGCTGCCGAACTCCGTCGATCTGAACATTGCACCCTCGCCCGGACGAGAGCTGTTTCAGCTAAGCGGCGGGACGGGGAAGATTGGAGTAAAGGATGGCGAACAGTTTCTGCTGCCGGTGTATACGTCCCGGTTGACGACGCTGTTTGGGCCGGTGACGGACCTCGTGTCGAACTCAAATGCGACCTACAACGCGCTGGTGGTGGAAGGGCGGCGGCGCGGACGGGGAGGGCTGGAGTTTCGCGGGAGCTGGACGTGGTCGAAGGCCATCGATTACGGGCAGATCGAGGGGACGCCGCGAACGAATGCACAACTCGACCCATTTAAATTGGGATATGACCGCGGGCTGTCGAACCTGAATTACCCCCACCGTCTGGTGGTGAGCATGGTATGGGCACCAAAAGTGCGAACGGAGAGCCGCATGGTGCGGGTGGTGCTGAACGGATGGGAGGCCGGGCCGATGTTTACCGAGCAGAGCGGACGGCCGTACAGCCTGGCGATCTATAGCGGGACGTTGTTGAAGGGGGGCCACTACAGCATCAATGGCTCGGGCGGAGCGACCTATCTGCCAACCGTCGGTCGCAATACGGAGCGGCTGCCGGACGCGATGAACGTAAACCTGAGGCTGGCACGGGCAGTTCGGCTGACGGAGCGGGTGCGGGTGCGTGGGACGGCGGAGGCGTTCAATTTGACGAACCGGATGAACTATTCCGGCTTGCAAACGCGGGCGTTTCTGGCTGGGACGAAGGCCAATGGTGTAACGCCGCTCCTATTTCAGGATGCGGCGACCGTGCGGGCGGAAGGTTTGAACGTGCGGCCGTTCGGTACGTTTACGGCGGCGGGAACCAGCGCGTTGCGTGAGCGGCAGGTGCAGTTGGGAGTGCGGTTAGACTTCTAGCGAAAGGAGGCTTGTGACTTGATCCATGACCACTTATCCGAGGCCACTCATGGTGGCTTAAGGTCGGTGCTCTACAATCTGCGCTAGCGGGGTATTGAGCTGAAGCGATCGTGGATGATGCTGTGTTTCGTAAGTGCGGCGCTCGTCGCGCCTTTGTGGGCCGATGAATTGCCGCCATCGCCGGGCACCGTGATGATGCAAACGGTGGGGAGCCTGGGAAACATTGCCGGGGTGGTGCTGGACGCGACGGGCGCGGGGGTGGCCGAGGCGCGGGTGACGCTGGTCGGACCGGATGGGCATGATCTGCGGGTAAGCGCGGCGGATGGGCATGGCGCGTTTCTTCTGGACGGGCTGGAGCATGGACCGTTCCGCGTCGTGGTGAGCGCGGCCGGATTCGAGCCGTATGTATCGCCGCAGATTTCACTCGTCCTGGGACAGACCTACGAGCTGCCGGGCATTGTGTTGCGAGTGGCGGCGGCCTCGACCGAGGTGCAGGTTACGCTGACAATGGTTGAGATTGCAACCGAGCAGGTGCATCTGGAAGAGAAGCAGCGGGTGCTGGGCGTCCTGCCGAACTTCTATACGAGCTTTATCTTCAACGCGGCGCCTTTGGGAGCAAGGCAAAAGTTTTCGCTGGCGGCGCGTTCGGTGACCGATCCGACGGAGTTTATCGCTCCAGCGATTCTGGCCGGAGCGGAGCAGGCGCGAAACTCCTTCGCGGGATATGGGCAGGGAGCGGCGGGCTTCGGCAAGCGCTATGCCGCCGCCTATGGGGATCAGTTGACGCACCGGATGCTGGCCTCGGCGGTCTTCCCAACGCTGCTGCATCAAGACCCGCGTTACTTCTATCTCGGCACGGGAACGAAGAAGACCCGGGCGTGGCACGCCATTCGATCTGCCTGGATTACGCGAACCGACCAAGGCGGAGAACGGTTCAACTACTCCTATATTTTAGGAAATCTGGCATCGGGTGGGCTGTCGAACCTGTACTACCCGCACGCGAACCGAGGCGCGGGCCTGGTGTTTCGCAACGCGGGGATCGGGTTTGCGGCGCACGCGGGCGATAATTTGGTGCGCGAGTTCATCCTGGGTGGCTTGACGACGAACACGCCGGAGAAGAAGGGCAAGCAGCCGTAAGTCAGGGCAAAGCGTGGTTCGTGTACAAGGCCTTGCCACCGGATTTAGTGAGCAGGATGGCTGGCGTGGGAAGCTGCGGAAGTGGACCGGGATCGTTGGCGAGCGATTGCCAAAGATAGATGTGCTGCGGGCTGGCCCATTTCGCTGCGAGCGTGGTGGGGGTCTCAAAGATGCGTGGTGCGTCCGGAAAGAAGGAGCCGTACCAGAGGTTGGAGGAGCGGCCTTCGAGAATGTGGAGGTCGTTACGCTTCAGGTAGAAGCCTAGGGTGCTGGCGGCTTCGTACTCGCCGTGAATGACGATCAGGTCTTCGGGGTGGAGATGCGGGGCGAGCGCGGCGGCGAGTTGTTGGGAGGAGAGCACGGGAGCAAAGGTCTGGAGACCGAGGTGGGCGGCGAGGAGGAAGAGGAAGGCTCCAGCGGCGAGGCTTAGGGTAGCGGCGTGGGGTTGGTTTCGGCGGCGAAGGAGATAGTGGGCGAGGGTGCCTCCAAAGAGGGCGATGGCGGTGAGGAGTAGCGGCGTACGGAAGGCTCCCATAGCTTGACGGTTGAGGTCGAGGATGTGTCCGAAGGAGAGGGCGTAGTCGCCTGGGTTTTGCTGGAGAAGGGCGGCGAGGTCGGTCTGCGGTGAGGGTGGAGCGGCGGTCAGGGCGAGGATAAGGGCCGCGGTGGAGGCAAGGGTGCCGAGGATGATCAGGGCTGTGGATGCGAAGTCAACAGGAAAGTTTGGAGCTGCGAACCGCAAATCCTTCGACTCAGCGCGTTGCGCTTCGCTAAGGATGACGGGGTTCTTTTGTGGAACCGCGAGTCTGGCGGCGATGAGCAGGATGAGCGGCGGGATACTGGGAAGAACGTAATATTCCTGGCGTGTGGAGAGCGAGAAGAAGAGCAGCGGGAGGGTTGCCCAGATGATGAGGAAGAGGTGGGTGCGCTCTTGGGAGTAAAGGGTGCGGGTGCTGAAGCGGGTGCGCCAGACGGCAGTGCGAAGGGGGAGCGCTGCCGCGAAGGCGTTGGGGAGAAAGGCAGACCAGGGCATCAGCCAGACGAGCATCAAGCCCCAGAAGAGGATGAGGGGGACGGTGTCATAATCGCGGGGGACGCGGAGATTGAGGTAGCGGAGCAGCTGCTCATTGACGAAGTAGAACCATGCCCAGCCGTGGACGTTGCCGTCGGTGGGGAGGGGAACAGACCAGTGGCCTTGGGTGAAGGCGACGTTGCCGGGATGGCCCTGGGTGGGGTTGGCGAGGGCAATCAGGATGTGCCACGGGGTGGCGATCAGAAGGAAGGTGGCGAGGGCAGCGAAGGGGCGAAGTTGGCGCAGGCGGTGAAGGGTGCCGCGCCATCCTCGCGTGATAAGAAGGTAAAGAAGGACGATGCCGAGGGGAAAGACAAGGCCGATCAGGCCTTTGGTAAGGATGTTGAGGGCGCAGGCGGCGGCAAAGAGCAGGCAGGGAAGGAGCGCGGCTTGGCCTGGAGTTGGCGGCGAGTCCAACCGCAGGTCCTTCGACTCGCTTCGCTCGATCAGAATGACAGAGTTTATTTCGGATGAGGATTGCTCCGTCAGCCAGAAGGCGTAGAGGGCGAGGGTAAGCCAGAGGCAGACAGCCACGTCGGGGATGAGGATGCGCGAGAAGATGAAGATGCCGAAGGAGGAGAGCAGGATGAGGGCTGCGTAGAGACCGGCTCTGGTGTTTGCTTGCGTCGGCTCTGGGCTGAAGGCGCGGCGGGCGAAAGCTTCGAGGGCGAGCGCGAGCGCGAGGACGGTGAGGGCGAGGGGCAGACGGGCGGCGGCGGTCGAGACGCCGAAGACGCGGAAGCTGGCGGCCATCGACCAGTAAAGCAGTGGGGCTTTTTCGAGGTAGCGGATGCCGTTGGCGTAGAGCGTGACCCAGTCGTGGCGGAGGAGCATCTCGCGGGCAACCTCAGCGTGGACCGAGTCGGCGTCGTCAAGCAGCGCGGGGGTGAAGAGGGTAAAGGTGGCGTAGAAGGTGAGCCAAAGCGCGAAAATGATGAGGCGGTTGCGGGTGCGTTCTGTCATGAGGTCAGTCTACGGGCGGCTTCCTTCCCCAACGATTGTCCCCCATACTTGATGCAGAGAGTAGCTAGCATATGCGGGATCAGTTGAAGGTGATTATCGGCTTTGGCTCCATCTGGGGAGTGTTCGTTCTCGGAGGTATTTTGCTGAGTTCCTTCACCATGGGTGCAAACGATACGGCTCCTGAGACACTCGCGCTCTTCCTGTACGCCTTCACGACACTTCCATCGTGCATCTTGGCGATTTGGCATAGAAGAGCCTGCGGCTGCTGGCTCATTGGTTTGTCCGTGGTCACGCTTTATGGATTCGCATATCAGATTGTTGTCAAAGCTGATCAAAATGCTTCCTATGGGATGTCGCTCGGTGCTTTTGCATGGATGAGTTTCTTCATCATGGCTCCAGCCCTGATCGGCGTGGCACTCCTCCGAACACCACCTCTTAATACGTTGGAGGGTGAACTTGGCTGAATTTGTGCAGGTGGAGGGGCCGCCGACGGAGCTGATTTTTGGGGAGTGGTACCCCGCTGTGCGGGCCGAGGGGCTGCGTAGGGGCAAGATGACCACCGCCACGCTGCTTGGAGTACCGCTGCTGCTCGGGCGGAAGTCTGACGGGCGGGTGTTTGCGATGCGCGATCTGTGCCCGCATCGGGGCATTCCGCTGTCAGCGGGATGGTTTGATGGGGAGACGGTGCAGTGCAAGTACCACGGGTGGCGGTTTGAGCCTTGTGGTGGGCAATGCATAGAGATTCCTTCGCTGACCAAGGAGCAGCTAATGGGGCTCGACCCGACGAAGATCTACGCAGCGGCGTTTCCGTGCGAGGAGCGGGACGGGTATGCGTGGGTGTACTTGCCGGCCGCCGGGAGCGGGAGAGTTACGGCGAACCTGCCGCCGGTGCCGGAGCTACCGAAATTCTCAGGGCGGTTTCGCGGGGCACATCTCCAGGCCGATCTGCCGTGCAATGTGGACCACGGCATCATCGGGCTGATGGACCCGGCGCATGGGCCGTTTGTGCATCAGGCGTGGTGGTGGCGGTCCCGGGCGTCGATCCATGAAAAAGTGAAGCGGTTCGAGCCGATCCCGCAAGGGTTTCGGATGTCGGCCCACGAACCGAGCGGCAACAGCGCGCCGTACAAGCTGCTGGGCGTCTACGGCGAGCCGATCACGACGACCATCGACTTCGTGCTGCCGAACCGGCGGGTGGAGACGATCCGCTGCGGGGCGAAGTGGTTTTCGAGCCTGACGACCGTGACGCCGGTGACGGCCTCGACCTGCCGGATCGACGTGGTGGCGGCGTGGAATGTCTTCTACCATGTGCCGTTGGTCACCAGCATCGCCACGTTCTTCGGCGCGCGCTTCGTCCGGCAGGACCAGGAGACGATGATCGAGCAGGCGCGTGGGCTGCGGTCAAACCCCTCGCTGATGCTGGTCGACGACGCGGACAAGCCAGCGAAGTGGTACTTCGCGCTGAAACAGGCGCGGCTGAAGGGAACGGGCGAGCATCCGCTCAGTGGGCCGGTTAAGCTGCGGTGGCGGAGTTGAGGCATAAGAACGCTTGTGCCGGATGCCCTATGTCGGGCGGAGCGTAGCGCGGGGATGGCGCGAGTTCGCAGCAAGGACACGAAGCCGGAGATGGTGATGCGCCGGATCGTCCGATCTGCGGGAGCTCCGCGCTGCCGGGTGAAGGTGCTGCAACTTTGGGAGTGCCAACTGAACGATCTGCTCAAGAGGCCGCATTGCGGCTGGCGATTCCTAAACGTGCTATGGAGACAACGGAAGCTTCTGAGCCATTTAATTCCACATTACGCAGGTATTTGTCCTTGGCGGAGTGAAGTTCTTGAACTTGTTCACTTCGCAAATGGCGGGGAGTACCTAGCTGGTGGGCGACCAGGGCCACATGTGCAAGATGTTCAACCGTCTCCATCTTCATAAAGGCATCAAGAAGGGTCTTGCCATAGCTAACAGCACCATGACTCTCGAGCAGGATCGCATCATGATGTGGGATGTAGCAGCTAAGACTAGCTGCTACTTGATCCGTCCCTGTGGTCGCATACTTTGCCAAGGGAACGGCCCCTACGGTCATGACGGCTTCCTGGCAGAGCATCTCGTCCAAAGCTCTTCCCGAGCAAGCGAATGCTGTTGAAATTGGAGGGTGAGAGTGAATGACGGCTTGTACGTCTTTCCGCAGCTCGTAAACTGCAAGGTGCATGCTGACTTCGCTGGTTACCTTCCTGGTGCCAGCCAGCAATCGTCCATGGAGATCGACAACCACGATGTCCGCCGATTTTAGGAGGCCCTTGCTGACGCCAGTGGGGGTAACGAGAAGACGGTTTTGATCCAATTTGGCAGAGAGATTGCCCGACGTTCCTGGAGTGAACCCGAGACGAGAGAGCCATCGGCTGAACCTAACGAGATCCCGGCGCAAACCCTCTTCTGTTCTGCGTACACTCTCGTCCAAGGCGCGCTCCTGTTTTCTTATACTCCGCGAGATTAACCTTGCAATATCGTGAATGGAGCCGCCTGAGACCGGTCAGCCCGCTTCGTGGAGAAAGCCTCTTGCAGCTTACGCCATCCCTTGCCAAATCGGTCCGAGGCCATAAAGAGATGCCCAGCGGTCAACCCGCCAGCTACCTTATAGTGGCCTACGGCGGCGAGACCCATCGATGCGATGCAGCCACATTGGGAGCAGTCGGGATCGCCTCCGAACTGACAGGGCGTGATCTTCGTCGTCAGGTCCGCCGAGATGGTTTCGGTTGTCCGGGCAAAGATGCATTCTCTAGGGTTCGAAGGAGGAGTTGCGATCTCATCGATGACAATGTCGTGCATATCAAGCTTCGGGAACACAGGACGGAGACGGCGAAGCTCGTTCATTACGGACAGACGCTGAGAGGGCGAAAGGATCTCAGCGTCGGTAGCGCCTCGCTGCGGTGTAAATAGACTGAACCAGATCTTATGGATGGCAGGATTTTCACTCCAGAAAGACAAGAACTCTTGTAGATACCCAGGACGCGAAGCGATTTGGGAAGTGATTGTCGAGTGAATTGTGACCCGCGCCCCGAGAATGTTCTTTAGAATACGTTCATAAGTGGCGGGCTTGCGGCGCTCGTCGTGTTCTGGCTGAAGGCCGTCGATTGAAACAACAACGTTTAGGTTCTTGTACATACGCCATTCTGCCGGAACAATCCTGAAGGCACTCGTTACAACTTGAGTGTGAATGCCGCGAGCTTCGATCTGAGGAAGAAGCTGCTCAAGTTCACGATAGCGAACGAACGGATCGCCGCCTACAAGTGAAACGTGAAGAGGTTTGCGATCGTCGAGAATGGTAAGGACACGGGTGACAAGCTCATCCCCCTTGAAGTCGGAGAGCTGCCGAAGGAGGACGTCGTTGCCGAGATGAGCCGCGTCGAACGCATAGCAGCCGGGGCAACGGAGCGGGCACTCCTTGGTAATTTCGATGGAGAGTGAGGGGGCGCGACCCGACAAAATAGTGGCCCAAGCTCGGAGTACTTCAGATTTCCGCATTGCTCCTCCAGCCAGCCGAACGTTCTAAGGCATTGTTTCACGGATTCAGAACCAACCCGGCCACTGCTCGATCTTGTAAATCGAAAGAGCGGAGGAACCTATTTGGTTTCATTGAGATGATGCTATAGACACAGACGTCGGTTCAAGCAAGAGAGAAGTGTCCATACCGGTGAGTATTAAAGCGGCGTCTTGTGCGATTCCACCGTGAAGAAAGCCGTTTTAGAACGTCGTCACGCCTTCTTCGACCACCAGGCGGTCGACGGCGATGTTCATGGCTTCGCCGAGGTGTTTGAAGCCGTCGCGGAAGGTGGGGTCCCAGTAGTTGGCGTCGGAGCGGCGGAGGAGGTCGTTCCAAATGTTTTGCGATTGCCAAAGGGTGACTTCGAGTGGCATGGAGCAGATGGCTGTGGCGAGGGTGAGGGCGGCATCGAGGGCGACGGTGGGGTTGGCGTCTCCGGCGACGGCGGCTTCGAGGCGGATCATGGCGCGCTTCATACGCTGGCCGGCGGCGAAGGCGAGCACTGGCTTGTCGAGGGTAACGAGGTCGGCGGCGGCCTGGGTGAAGAGCGTCTCAACCTCGGCGGGGTCGTAGGGGTCGGCTTCGAGGGCGCGGCGAAGGCTGGCGTTGATGGCGAACCCGGCGGCTAGCGCGAGGGCGGGAGGCGTAGCCATGCCGGATTCGGCGAGGTAGTGGAGCAGCGAGGCGTGGTCCTCATAGAGGGTGCGGAGCGAGTTTTCCATCTCCGACAGAGTGCGGTCGAGGATGGTGCGGAGGATGCGGTGCTGCTCATCGGCGAAGAGCGAGGCGAGGGAGTAGGCGATGGGCTCAGATTCGGGGTCGTTGGTTTCGGCAAAGAAGTTGTCGATGAGGCGGATGACTTCGGGGAGGTTGGCGCGGCGGATGGCGGCGCGGACTTCGGCGATGAAGGCGGTAAACGATTCGTAGGTATCGGGTGTACATCGTTTGACGGCGGCCGAGAGGTTCTGATCGCCTAGGTGGAGGACGGCGAAGCAGAACTCCTCGGTCTCCTCGGTGATACGGGATTTGATGTGGGCGCGGCCGCAGGCTACCTTGCCGCGGCCGGAGGCGAAGACCTCGTGGAGGTCGCGGTGGAGGTCATAGCAGAAGAGCTCGCCGTGTTCGGGATAGGTGCGGAAGACCGACGAGATGGCGTAGTGCGCGCCCACCTGTTCAAGGCCGATCTTCATGCCGGTGATATAGCGGCGGTAGACTTCCGCGCCGTCGCCGATCTCGGAGACGTTCGATTTAGCGCGGGCAAGGATGGAGAGGAACTCGACTTCGAGGGCTTCCCCGGCGTTGCCTTCAAGGTTATGCGGGGCTTCATGGTTGCGGAAGAGCTTGGCGGCTAATTGAAGGACGCGCCCGGCGTAGGCGATGATCTGGACGGTCTCGATGCCGGAGATCTCGTCGAAGAACCAGCCGCAGGAGGTATACATAAGCTGGGTGTGGCGTTCGAGTTCGAGGAGTTCGAGGACGGTGGTGCGCTCGGCGGAGGAGAGGTCTTTGGCGGCGTGCTCCTCGAAGAAGTGGGCGACGTTGCCGGGAGAGCGGTCGAGGACGATGGAGATGTAGGCATCGCGCGCGGCCCAGAGATCTCTGAGTAGCGGCTTGGCAAGCTCTTCGGCTAAGGGCGCGGTGGCGTCGCGGAGGAAGTCGAGGGCCTCGCGTAGGGGCTTGCGCCACTCCTGGTTATAGCCGGGCTTGCCGCCATTGCAGCCGCAGTTGCTGCGCCAACGTTCGATGCCGTGGGCGCAAGACCAGGAGGTATTTTCGGCAATCTCGGCCTCCCACGTGGGCGGAAAGCGCGCGAGGAACTCACCGTAGTTGGTGAGATTGGCCTGCTTGCCTTCGTCGATCCAGTGCATGGCATAGGAGAGGGCCATCTCGCCGTGCTTGTGGTGGTGGCCGTAGGATTCGCCGTCGGTGGCGACGTGTGAGAGCTGGGCGGTATCGGCTTCGCCCGGACCGGGGACGTGGAAGCCGCGTAGGAGGCGGCCGCCGAACTCCTCGCCGCTGTTGAGCAGGCCTTCGAAGGCGATGGCACGGGAGGCGGGGCCGTCGTAGAAGAAGACGGCGATGGAGCGGCCGCCATCGAGTTCCACGGTGTAGGGATGGGTTGGATCGCAGGTGGCATTAGGGGTTTCGGTCCATGGCGGGCGGGGAGCCACGAGATCTACGTCCGTGCCGCGTCGTTCGCTGCCGTCCCATTGGGGGAGCTTACGGACGCGGGCACATTGTATCGGCGCAAGGACCGTGAAGAGGATGCCTTCGCGGGCGAGCAGGTCGAGTACGGCTCGGTTGACTGCGGTCTCGGCGAGCCACATGCCTTCGGGGCGGCGGCCAAAGCGGTGCTCGAAGTCGGCGATGCCCCAGCGAATTTGGGTCAGGGCGTCGCGCCCGTTGGCCAGCGGCATGATGATGTGGTTGTAGACCTGCGCAATGGCCGAGCCGTGGCCGGAGTAACGCGCGGCCGAGGTCTTATCCGCGTCGAGGATCATGCGGTAGGTCCGCGGCGCTTTGTCGGCCAGCCAGGAGAGCAGCGTGGGGCCGAAGTTGAAGCTCATGCGCCCGTAGTTATTGACGATGCGGATGATCTTATTCTGCTTATCGGTGATGCGGGAGGCGCCGTTGGGGGCGTAGCACTCGGCGGTGATGCGGTCGTTCCAGTCGTGGTATGGCGCGGCGGAGTCCTGGACCTCGACGGTTTCGAGCCAGGGGTTTTCGCGCGGCGGCTGGTAGAAGTGGCCGTGGACGCAGACAAAGCGCGAAATGCCGGGGGTGTTCGGCTGCGGAGTATCGCCGGTTGCCGTGCCGCGGCGAGAGGACTTGGACCGGGGATTTTGCTCAGGCGTCATGGGTTTAAGAGTAAACCCCTGAGTTGGGGGCTTCGATGCGAACGGACAGGACGCTCAAGTTTCCATTCGGAGATGGGAAGTCCTCCGTGTCTCTGGTGCGCGCGGTGGACGGCATAGGCTGGCGTAAACTCTAGGTATGGTGATGCGCGTAGAACGAAGGGGCGATGAATACTGCGTCATGATCTCGCAGCAGGCGTTGGAGGCATTGCGGCTGAGCGAAGGCGCGACGGTGGAGATGTTCCCGGTGGCGGAACAGGAGAAGCCGGTGATTCAGTATATGTCGGTGGAAGAAGCGATGGAGGCATTTCACGAAACGTTGCCGCAGCACCGCCAAGCGTATTTAGAGCTTGCAAAGTGACTTGGCACTTTCTAAGTGTAGACATTGTCGTCGCGCTCCACTAAGCACTCATTGAAGAGTCTGGCGGATCGTACGGGCTTCGCGACTTTGGGTTGCTGGAGTCGGCGGTCTCACGCGCGGAGAACAAGGTCAACTACGATCCGGACGCGACGGTCGCCAATGTGGGCGCATCGTTTGCGTGGGGTCTTATCAAGAACCATGCGTTCATCGACGGGAACAAGCGAATCGGGCTCGGTGCTCTCGTTGTATTTCTGAAAGCGGATGGCTTTCGGTTGACTTGCTCCGTCGAAGAGGAGACGGCGATGGTGCTGCGCGTGGCGGCCAGCGAGATCGACGGAGCAGCGTGGACGGCCTGGGTCGAACGGAGCGTTGGGCCGCTGTAAGTTGCTCCGGCGTGAACGGTGCCGCCAGCCTTCAGAAAGCTACGGGTTGCAAGTCGCCGGGTAGATAGAGCGGGTGGCTGGGTGTGCCGTCCAGGCAGAGCTTAAAAGCGTGCAGGGTATGATCTTGGTTCCGCAGCATAGCTTGTACGGCGGCTCCGCGTTCGCGCAGTTTCGTATGGGGTTTGCCGTAAGCGAGCACGATAAGGTCGGCCAGCGCGGCCATCTCCAGGATGTGCCGGTCGTTTTCGGGGCCGACTGGATCGGCGATCTGCAAGAGTTGCTTCTGGTCAGTGACGCGGTAGGCGAAGGTGTTGCCGATGAACATAGCGCCATATCCCCAGGTGCGGGCGTAGCGTTGGCACTTGGCGATGGTAGGGTCGTCGACCTCGGTGTCCGCGGTCGAGGGATTCATCAGGACGAAGAGGACAGTCGGCTTTCCCGCGTCCCAGACGCGGTGGAGAACGTAGCGGTATTCGTGGCGTTCGCCACCGAAGACGGCGCGGCTGACCACATCGCTCGCGAGTTTTAGGCGGACCTTGCCGCCAGGATCGTGGTGGGTCATCGCTGCGAGTTTACCGTCACTGTTCATCCAACGGACTCACCTAAGCTATGGCACTGCGTATACTCAGGCACTCATCGTGTCCAAGAGGAGGATCGATTGCTGGACGTTCATCCATCGTACGAGAAGATGCATGGTGTTTCAAAGGCTTCTTCCTGCATCTATTTACGATCATGATTGGCCTACTAATCGCGCGACGTCGGCGAAAGTCTTCGCCAGGCCTATGCGAAGGCATTGGCCCAAGGCAGCAAAAGTAACATCGCCGCCACGGCAAACTACACAAGGAACGGAGGCTTGCCGGCCGCCAAATCGCAGGCGCGCCAAAGATACCAGCTGGCGACCGAGCGCCAGGGCCGCCAGCGTTTGGCGCGCTTTTCAATCTGCTCGGGCGCGGCGAGCAGGTGGGGGGTGACCTTCTGCGTGGGCTTGAGGCCGAGGAAGGTGAGGGCGAAGCCTTTGCGGATGGCGTAGTCACCGAGGGGGAGGACATCGGGGCGGCCGAGATGGAACAGGAGCAACATCTCGACGGTCCAGCGGCCGATGCCGCGAACTTGCGTCAGGTGCTCGATGATGGCCTCGTCGCTCATGCGGCGGATGCGGGCGAGCGTAGGGACCGTACCGTCGAGGGTCTTCGCGGCGAGGTCGCGGAGGGCTAGTGTCTTGTTGTGGGAGAGGCCGGCGGCGCGGAGCTGCTCATTGGGGCAATCGAGCAAGTGCTGCGCCTCGAAATGGGTGCCGCTGCCACAAACCGGGTGAAAGCCTTCGAGCAGGCGGGTGTGGATGGCCGCCGCCGCTTTGCCGTGGATTTGCTGGTAGAGGATAGAGCGTACGAGCGCTTCAAACGGCGATTGCACTTTAGGCAGGCGCAAGGTAAAAGGACCGGCCAGCGCGATCAGCTTGCCGAGCTTGGGATCGGCGGCGGCGAGTTCGGCGAGGGCAACGGAGCGGCTGTAAGGAAGTGAGCGGGTGGGCGCGGACGGCATAGAGAAACGGTAGCAGTATCAGGCCACTCAGCGAATATCGCACAGGCTGCGACGTTCGAGCGGACCGGTGTTCCCCATACGGGTGAGCGCGTCGAGATGGTAGAAGCCAAGGGAATGCGGTTGCCTTAACGTAAAGCACGAGATGTTGTGTATCCGATGGAACGGGTTTCCGATTACCGGAGAGTGGAGTATAAAAGGTACTCGTCGTTCAACGAGCCCCCTTGGAAAGTTGTGGCGCGTGCTATAGTCTGGGTTCCTCAGGGACCGTAACGAGCGCAAACGAAAGCGGATGCGCCGGATTGCGGGAAAGATGGCGATGGGCACAGTCTTTGATCAGGGTGTACACATCGGTACTGTTATACGAAGTCAGGTGATAGCACTGAACGTTTAGGACATTAGGGAAGCAGGACGCACCTATGGCGCAAGTATTCGAACGCAGCTCGAACGCGCTGGCTCGCATGAGCCTGGTTTTGACGGGTCTGATCGTCATCGCGGTCGGCGTGGCCCTCAACTCGCTACAGCGGTCACCATGGGTGACGCGGCAGGGTCAGCGGCCGGACCAGCCTATCCCCTTCAGCCATAAGCACCATGTGGTGGGCCTGGGGTTACAGTGCCAGTACTGCCATACCTCGGTTGAGAAGTCCGCCTACGCAGGCATTCCTCCAACGAAGACCTGCATCAACTGCCACGCGCAGATTTGGACCAACGCCGAATTGCTTGAGCCGGCGCGGCAGAGCTGGGCGACGGGGGCCTCTATCCAGTGGATCAAGGTGCACGACCTTCCTGATTTTGTCTATTTCAACCACTCCATTCACGTCAACAAGGGGATTGGCTGCGCGAGCTGTCATGGACGCGTCGACCTGATGCCGCTGATGTATATGCAGAACACGCTCCAGATGGAGTGGTGTTTGAACTGCCACCGCAATCCGGCCGTGAACCTGCGCCCGGTTAGCGAGATCTACAATATGGCCTGGGCGGGCGCGTCGAGCGACAAGCCGGTGTGGTGCTCCGAGACAGGCAAGGGCAACACCGTCCCCACGGCGCAGCAAGTTAACTGCACGACCAAGGACCCAAGCGGAAGTGGACCTGAGATGGCGATGTTGCAGGTAGCCCCAGGTGCCGAAATTGGGCAGCCGGCATCGCACTCGGGTGACGGAATGCAGCAGCCCGCAACCAGCGGCGCGGGCCAGACGGTCAGCGATGCATCGCCGAATAGATTTCAGGTGCCGCCCAGCTATCAGAAGTTCACCTCCCAGGTCGAGTTGGGTAAATACCTCATAGCCAAGTATCACATTCGTACGGCGAACGAGCTTTCGAGCTGCGAGACATGCCACCGATGAAAACGACAACGATGGGAACAGGTAATGCGATGGCGCAGCAGACGAATGAAGCAATAACCCCGGCGGTCGTGACGCACATCGGTAAGGCGAAGATGACTTTGGCCGAGGTGCAAGCAAAGCTCGACGGCAAAACGGGACGCCGTTTTTGGAAGAACCTCGATGAGCTCTCGGACGACCGCGAGTTTCAGGAGCTGATGGCGGAGGAGTTTCCGCGACAGGCGGGCGCGGGCGAGTGGGTCGACCCCATCAGCCGCCGCGGATTTATGAAGGTAATGGGCGCATCGTTCGCGCTAGCTGGTCTGGCGGGCTGCACCAAGCAGCCGGATGAGACGATCTATCCATATATCAAGCAGCCGGAGGACTTGGTTCTCGGAAAGGCGATGTACTTTGCCACTGCTTATCCGTTCCCGACCGGCGCGGTGCCCGTGCTGGTGAAGTCTGACGCCTTCCGTCCGATCAAGATTGATGGCAATCCCGACCATCCGATGTCGAAAGGCAAGTCGGATGCTTATACCCAAGCGACGCTCCTGGAGCTCTATGATCCAGACCGGTCGCAGCACGTGCTCTATCGCGGTCAGAACGACGCCTGGGGTCACTTCCAGCAGGAGTTCGCCGCGGCGGCAAAAAAGACGAACGGCGGACAAGGCATTTACATCCTGTCCGAAACGGTGATCTCGCCTACTCTCGCAAGCCAATGGAAGCAGGTGCAGGCCAAATATCCGCAGGCAACGCTGCTCCAGTGGGAGCCGATCAACCAGGATTCGGCACGCGTGGCGTCGAAGGCGGCCTTCGGCAGCTATACGGACGCGCAATACAAGCTTGAAGATGCCGATGTGATCGTCTCCTTAGGCGCAGACTTCCTTGGCGGCATCCACTTTCCAGGGTTCCTGCCACTCTCGGCTGCCTATGCCGAGCGGCATCGCTATGAAGAAGGCAAAACGCCGAATCGGATGTATGTCGTCGAAACCATGCCGACGGTTACCGGCTTTAAAGCGGAGCATAGACTGGGGTTAAAGCCGAGCGATCTAGCGGCGTTTGCAGATGCGCTGGCGGGTGGTGGGTCCTCTGTAAGGGATCCGGAGCAGCGGAAATTCATGACCGCGCTACTGGACGACCTTAAGAAAAGCGGCGGCCGCTGTGTGGTCATACCTGGAGTGCAAACTCCGGCGTCAGTGCACGCGGCGGCGCTCACCTTGAACACCGCGATGGGAGCAGTAGGTAAGACGGTTGTCTATACCGATCCCATCAACGGAATCCCGTCCGAACAGAATACCGATCTGAAGGCACTTGTCGCCGACATGAACGCGGGCAAGGTCGAGTGGCTGCTGATGCTCGGCGTAAACCCCATCTATACCGCTCCGGCCGATCTCCAGTTTCCAGCCGCGATGAGCAAGGTGCAGAACACTGTTCATCTTGGAAATTATGTTGACGAGACGGGCGCGATCTCCACCTGGCATATCAATAAAGCACACTATCTTGAGAGCTGGTCGGACGTGCGTGCGTACGATGGGACGATCTCCATCGTGCAGCCTATGATCGAACCTTTGTATCAAGGCCGAAGCGCACACGATATGCTACAGTCGCTGCTCGACGATCCGCAGGCATCGCCTTACGACGCCGTGAATGGCACCGCCAAGACCTACCTGAAGGGGGACTTTGCAACTGCATGGCGTAAGGCGCTACACGATGGCTGGGTAGAGGGCACGGCACTCCCGACGCGTACGACGGTTCCCGCGAAGGCCGTGATCGCCATATCCGCCCCGGCGGTACCCACGGACAAGAACGCGTTGGAGATCGCCTTCCGACTAGATACATCCCTTTATGACGGGCGCTTCGCCAATGTGGGCTGGTTGCAGGAGTTGCCAAAGCAGGTTACCAATCTAAGCTGGGACAATGCCGCGCTCATGAGCTATCACACTATGGAGCGGCTCGGCTTCGAAGAGAGCCGCCCGGTTGAGATCGAGCTGAACGGCCGTAAGGTTATCGCACCGGCACTCGGCGTACCCGGCCACCCGGATGATGCGGTGACGGTGCATCTAGGCTTTGGCCGTGGGATCGAAGCGGGTCGTGTAGGGGCGGGAGTGGGCTTCAACGCTTATCTTCTACGTACGATTGATCAGCCGCTTTACTCGCCGGGTGCGAAGCTAAGCCACAAACCCGGCACCTACGATTTATGTGTGACCAAGGTCCACTCCATAGAGCACCGTGGCGCATTCGCGCAGCACGATCTTCAGCATCCCGAATCGGACAAGCAGGGTACCTATTCTCTACCTGGCCATGAAGCGAAGGAGCGTGGCATCATTCGTTACGCCACGCTTGACGAAGCCAAGCAAAATCCAGGCTTTGCGCACGAAGGTGGACCGGGCTCGCTGGTCAACAAGGTCGGCTACGCCACGATCGGCGAAGATCCAACAAAGACCGATTCACTCTCGGGCGACAAGTGGAGCTATACACAGCAGGACGAATCGTCCAAGCAAATCCAGAACGCCTGGGCGATGTCCATCGACCTAAATAGCTGCATCGGGTGCAACGCCTGTATCGTGGCTTGCTATGCCGAGAACAACATCCCGGTTGTCGGGCGCGAGCAGGTCAAGGTCGGCCGCAATATGCAGTGGATTCGAATCGATACCTACTTCGAAGGCGATCTTAGCACGCCCCGGGCACACTTTCAGCCGATGGCCTGCCAGCATTGCGAGAATGCGGGTTGCGAGCTGGTCTGTCCGGTAGGGGCAACGATCCATACCCCCGAGGGCCTGAACACGATGGTCTACAACCGTTGTGTAGGCACCCGCTACTGCTCGAACAACTGCGCGTACAAGGTGCGCCGATTTAACTTCCTGCTCTACGCTGATTACGATACCGAGAGCCTAAAGTTCATGCGCAACCCTGACGTCACGGTGCGATCCCGAGGCGTAATGGAAAAGTGCACCTACTGCGTCCAGCGCATCGAGGTTGCCAAGATCGAAGCGGACAAGGAAAACCGTGCCATTCGCGATGGGGAAATCATCACCGCTTGTCAGCAAGCCTGCCCGACGGACGCGATCGTCTTCGGCAATCAGAACGATCGCGGAAGCAAGGTGGCGAAGCGCAAGGCGGAAGAGCGGAACTACCCGGTGCTGGCAGACTTGAACTATAAGCCGCGCACCACCTACACGGCTGGTGTGATCAACCCGAACCTGGAGCTGGCATAGATGGCAACCAAAGTTCCACTTAACGATCCTCTGATCGACCCGCGCACGGGCGAGTACGCCGTCATAGTGCCGGGCCATAATTTCAAATCGGTGACGCAGAAGATTGCTGGAATCGTGCTTACGTCGAACACGCCGCTTGGCTGGTTTTTCGGCCTCAGCGTGGGTGCGACCGTGGCGATGGGCATGGTCATCGGCATCACGTGGCTCTTTCTAAAGGGTGTGGGCATCTGGGGCGTGACCATTCCAGGCGCCTGGGGTTTTGCCATCATCAACTTCGTGTGGTGGATCGGAATTGGTCATGCAGGCACGTTGATTTCGGCCATCCTTCTGCTCTTCAAGCAGACCTGGCGTAACTCGATCAATCGTTTCGCCGAGGCGATGACCATCTTTGCCGTTGTCTGCGCGGGGATGTTTCCGCTCATCCATGTCGGACGGCCGTGGTTGGCCTATTGGCTGTTTCCTTATCCGAATACGATGAATGTCTGGCCGCAGTTTCGCAGCCCGTTAGCCTGGGACGTCTTCGCGGTTTCTACCTACGCGACCATCTCGGTCGTCTTCTGGTATATCGGCATGATTCCGGACTTCGGCACCCTGCGCGACCGCGCGACTATGCCGCTGGCAAAGTGGTCCTACGGCATCCTTTCA
Organism: Acidobacteriaceae bacterium; assembly: GCA_965277085.1. Classification (GTDB taxonomy): domain Bacteria; phylum Acidobacteriota; class Terriglobia; order Terriglobales; family Acidobacteriaceae; genus Edaphobacter. The sequence continues at coordinate 1,366,008 of OZ255708.1, read as the reverse complement.
CTTGGTTGGCGCGGCTCGACGCGGCATTGGATTCGCTACGAAACGGCATCCTTGCTACTCGCCGGTCTGTCGACTCCACTTGTACTCTCAGTGCATACGGTCATCTCCTTCGACTTTGCGGTAGCTGCGTTGGCAGGTTGGCACACGACGATCTTTCCGCCATACTTCGTGTCCGGAGCGGTGTATTCAGGCTTCGCCATGGTTATCACACTGGCTATCCCGATTCGCAAGTTCTATCATTTGGAAGATCTAGTAACGTTGCGGCACCTGGACAATATGGCCAAGGTCATGCTCGCGACCGGCTCCATTGTGGCCTACGGGTACGGCATGGAAATCTTTATGTCTTGGTACTCCGCCAGCCATTGGGAGTTCTTCATGATGTGGAATCGAATGTTTGGTCCGATGGGCTGGGCTTATTGGATCTTGATCCTGACGAACATCGCGATTCCGCTAACGACTCTTTGGTCGCGCAAGCTGCGTGTGCACGTCGGCTACCTTTTTGCACTCTCATTTGTCATCAATACAGGTATGTGGTTTGAGCGGTTTGTCATCGTTGTCACTAGCCTGTACCGCGACTATTTGCCGTCAAGTTGGGGCACCTATCGCGCTACTAAATGGGACTATATGATCTACTTCGGAACAATGGGTTTGTTCACCACGCTTTTTTTTCTGTTCGTGCGTTTCCTGCCCATGATTCCCATGTCCGAGATCCGTGCGATGTTGCCGCAAACGAAGATCCGGCCCTCCGCTCTGGACTCCGAGACGACGATCGAGGAGACTGCCTGATGCCGCCACGCGAGGGAATATACGGATTAATCGCCGAGTTTAATACACCGGGTGACTTGGTCCATGCCACGGAGCAGGCGCGGGTGGCGGGGTATCGCAGGATGGAGTGCTATACGCCGTACCCGGTTGAAGAGGCCGCCGAAGCACTGAACTTCCATAAGAACCGCGTCCCAACGGTCTGTCTGATCGGCGGCATCATGGGACTGACTACTGCATATCTGATGCAGACCTGGATTAATGTCTGGGCATACCCGTTAAATATTGCCGGACGTCCTCTATTTTCTTGGCCCGCGTTCATCATCCCGGCCTACGAATGGACGATTCTGTTTTCGGGTCTTTCCGCCGCTTTCGGCATGCTTGGCCTAAACGGATTGCCGCAGCTGTACCACCCAGTGTTTAACGCGCCAAATTTTCGTATGGGGGCGACGACAGACAAGTTTTTCCTGTGCCTGGAAGCAACGGACCCGATGTTCTCGTTGGCCGACACGCGCGCATTTCTTGAGAAGTTCCCGATTGTCTCTGTAGTCGAGGTGGACAACTAATGACATTCCGCAGAGCTATTATGGGTACCGCGGGTGCAGCGGGGCTAAGCCTGCTCGCCGGCTGCCGTCAAGACATGCAGAACCAGCCGAAGTTCGTCCCGCAGCGGGGCACGACGTTTTTTGCGGATGGACGTTCGGTGCGGCCGCAAGTTCAAAACACAGTCGCGCGTAATCAACTTCATCAGGATGTCTACCTCGAGACGGGACTGATCGGCGACCACGAAGGCGATGGAATGCCTTTTCCGGTAACTACGGCGGTCCTAGAAAAAGGCCAAGAGCGTTACAATATCTTCTGTACGCCATGCCATTCGCGAGTAGGCAATGGCGTGGGCATGATCGTGCAGCGCGGCTATGCTAAGGCCGGTAACTTTCACACCGCACGCCTCCAAGCGGCCCCGCTGGGTCATTTCTTCAACGTAATTACGAATGGCTACGGTGCCATGCCAGAATATGCGGCGCAGGTAACCGTTGCTGACCGTTGGGCTATTGTGGCTTACATCCGCGCTCTACAACTGAGCCAGAACGCGACCGCCGCCAACGTTGCCTCAGGAGCGCACGTAGAGCCACTGTCCTCTATTGCCGAGCAGCAGGGGTTTGCTAGCAGCTTCGCGGACGAGTGGACGTTGCCTCCAACTGCTGTGACGGGAACGTCGAACGATCAACCCTACGTTTTGCCTGGGATAGGGGCCGCAACGCCAGTCGGACAGGGGCCCGCCCCTATAAAGACGCCGGCTCCTACAGCGGCGGGTCAGATGTCGACCCAGTCGCGGAGCGATCGCACTAACCCCCCACCACCTAATACAACCGGCGTCATTCAGCTGCAGCGGTAACGAAAGACAAGAATTCACAGAAGCGGTGAGAGGCGACAGCATGGCATCGAGACACGAACAACACGGAGTAGGCACTACACAGCACCTGGCGCATCATGGCCCACGGGTGTTGCCGTCGACGCTCGGCTCTCCTGCATTGCTGGCGGTCTGGCGGACGCGGGCTCTAATCGTCTGTGCCGTAGCGACCGTGCTATCGTTGCTTTTCTTTCTCGATGGCCGGAACGGCGCAAATCATCTTCTTCGCGCGTACTTGATGAGCTTTATGACATGCTTTGGCTTTGCGGGCGGCGGTTTGGTGGTGTTGATGCTACAGTATGTCTCTGGCGGTAAATGGGGCCTGCTGCTTCGAAGGCCGCTGGAAGCAATGACCCGCACTTGGCCTTTGATTGCTTTGATGTTTTTGCCGATTGGCATTCTACTAAAGCACCTTTATCTTTGGGCTCGCTATCCGACGCCAGACGCGACCGCGCACGCTTACTCGATGCACTGGATCACCGAGGAAGAGGCGCTTGTGATCCATGCAAAACGTGCAATGCTAAGCCCGATATCGGCCTGGGTGCAGACGATTATCATCTTCGCCGTACTTGGCGTGTTTATTTACTTCTTGAACAAATGGTCACTTGAGCAGGACGACGATCCGGCCCGCGGTACGGAACCGAGTTTCGAGCGTTGGAGGGTCCGCTTTGAGAACCTGTGCGGCATCGGGATTCTTATCTATGTCATCCTACTCACCGACGGCGCCATAGTTTGGATCAAGTCGCTTGATGTCACTTGGTACTCTTCGATCTACGGGTTACAGTTCCTCGTCGGGCAAGGATACGCGGTACTTGCATTGGGCATTTTGACGGTGATTCTGCTCTCGCGTGTGGAGCCAATGCGAACGTTGCTGCGGACAACTGAGCAGCACGATCTGGGCAAACTCGCCTTCGCATTTGTCATGCTCAATATGTATCTCACATTTGCCGAGTTCCTGATCATCTGGGCGGGCAACGTGCCGGATGAAATCCCCTGGTACCTCAACCGCATCCAGGGCGGATGGTGGTACATCTGCACGGCTGATGTCGTTTGCCACTGGCTTATCCCGTTCTGCTTATTGCTCTCGCGGGACCTGAAGCGGGATAAGCGCCGTATGGTGACCTTGACTTGCTTTATGATCTTTGCGCGCGTACTCGACATGTTCTGGCTGATTGAGCCGAACTTCAAGGACGCCGCGGGCCATCTCCGTCTCGCGGGAAACCTGAGCATCCTTGCCTACATTACCGTACCCGTCGCCGTGCTTTCGCTATGGGGAGCATACTACCTTGTGCAATTGAATGCGCGACCGTTGATTGTCGTCAACGATCCGCACCTCGAAGAGATGTTGGAGGCCGAGCATGCCCACTAATCACGACCGCCATGAAGGCGACACTTTAAACCCGGCACCGCAGCCGAGTGGCCACGCGGGCGAACGCGACGATAACAATCCTGGTTACGAAACAACGGATGTCAATGTTGGCGGCGTTATTGTGTTTCTGTCCGGACTCGCGCTTTTTGTTCTGGTTTTCTTCGTCTTCTGCTTTGGTATGGGCAAAGTGATCAACAATGCGCTTGAAAAGACGGATGGTCCAGTGAACAAGTGGAACCAGATGTCGGCTTTTGCAGGTGCAGCCACTACCGGCGGTAAACGGCAGGACCTCGCGACAGACCCCGAAATGCAACAGAAGAGCTTGCAACAGATGACGAAGGAATTTCCTTCGCCCCGGCTCGACATCGACGACGGCAACCAAGCTACCGCTGACCTCCACGCACGGGAAGATCTGCTGCTGGACCATTACAGCTCGGTTCCCGGACAGCAGGCTATCCGCATTCCAATTGCTCAAGCCATGGCGGTCATTGCTAAGCGGGGTTTACCCATGGCACCAGCCACCTCCGCCGCCACTCAACTAGCGGAATCGTCTGCACCCCCTGTAGAGGTGCCGCTGACTACCGGTTTTGCCCGAACTGGCTATGAGTTGGATCAGATGGAAGCGCGGGCTCAGAAACTGAGCTACGGTAAAGCTTCCGGCGCAGAACACGCGGAGTTGAAGATCGGCAAGTAAGTAGTTGTGGTCTAACTAAAAGAGACGATTGAAGGGAAGACGATGAGCATAGGGCGCACACTAAGGAGACGGGTCGTAGCGGCGGTTCTGTGCTTGCTGTCTGCTTCCTTATGCGCACAGGTGTCCAGCTACGGCGACAAGCAGACGGGCGAGAACGCCGGAGACCAGTTACCACAAGTGCTCCAGCAGGTGGGTGTGTCGCAACACCTCAATCAGCAACTTCCTTTAAACGCGATGTTTGTCGATGAGAGCGGAAAGCAGGTCCATCTCGGCGATTACTTCGGCAAACATCCCGCAATTCTTTCGCTGGTCTATTACAACTGTCCGATGCTGTGCTCGGAAGAGCTGGACGGTCTAACGGGAGCGCTCGAGATGGTGCGGCTAACTCCAGGCAAAGACTTTGAGATTGTCGTCATCAGCATCAATCCAAGCGAAACGGCCGCCGATGCCGCCAAAAAGAAGGCTTTCTATCTTAAGCGATACGGGCACCCTGAAACAGCCGCTGGCTGGCACTTTCTTACCGGTCAGAAATCTGCGATTGACGCAATTTCCTCCGCAACGGGCTTTGGCTATGTGCGCGTACCCGGCCCCGACGGACGCTTGACGCAGTTCGCGCATGCCAGCTCGATTGAAATCGTCACAACTAACGGGAAGCTAGCGCAATATTACCTTGGCGTGGAGTACTCGCCTAAAGACGTGCTCTTGGGACTGATCGATGCCTCTGGCAATAAGATCGGAACGCCGGTAGCTAACATCTTGACTTACTGTTATCACTACGATCCACAGACCAACAAACACTCGCTGATTGTCGCGCGAGTGGTTCAGTTCGGCGGGATGGTAACCATGGCTGGCCTTGGCGGGTTCATCTTTTTAATGTTCCGGCGCGATCTCCGACTGGGACGGGGACACGATCTGACCAGGCAGGATTCGACCAAAAGAGAGAACGGATAACGATGCATATCAGTCCTGTATTGTGGGAATTTTTGACGAAGTGGCTGACGGCTTCCGCGCTCTTTCCACGCGAGGCGTCCACCATCGCGCCGTATGCGGACGCGCTGTATTTCTTCTTGTTGCTGGTCACGATCGTTGGCGTATTACTTGTCGGGGCGCTGATTTTCGGGTTTTCGATCCTGTACCGTCGCGAAAAGCACCCCGTGGCGACGCAGATCGAAGGCTCTACGCTGCTCGAAGCCACTTGGACGATTATTCCGCTTGGCGTCTTCCTGATCTGTTTTGTATGGGGCGCGTTGCTTTACTTCCGCATCTACAATCCGCCGACGAACGCGATGAACATCTATGTCGTTGGCAAGCAGTGGATGTGGAAAGCGGAGCATCCTGGCGGCCAGCACGAGATCAACGCGCTCCACGTTCCAACCGGCCGTGCTGTACAGCTCACCATGATCTCTCAGGATGTGTTTCACAGTTTCTCCGTGCCGGACTTTCGTGTGAAGCGTGAAGTCATTCCGGGCCGGTATACCACGGTTTGGTTTGAGGCGACTTCCCCTGGTGTGTACCACATCTTCTGCACTCAATACTGCGGCACAAAGCACTCAGGAATGATTGGTGACGTAACAGTTCTTGCGCCCGAGGACTACCAGAAATGGACGCAGCAATCGACCAGCGGCATGTCGCTAGCGCAAAACGGAGAACGGCTGTTTGCGAGTATGGGGTGCAATGCCTGCCACAATGGAACAGCGGCAGCGCGGGGACCGAGTCTGGCTGGTGTGTACGGAGCCAAGCTCCAGTTGGCGAACGGCTCTCAAGCTCTGGTGAATGATGCTTATCTTCGCGATTCGATCTTGAATCCTTCGCAGCATGTGACGGTGGGATACGCTCCTATCATGCCCACGTACCAAGGTCAGGTGAGCGAAGAAGGACTTATTGATCTAGTTGAGTACATCAAAACGTTGCAAACCAACTACCGTGTTCAGCAGACGCTGGGCACATCGCAATCTGATCAAGCGGCACCCACAACGCCGGGAATGGTGAAGCCATGAGCGCATCGACAACGACAATTCTTAATCTGCCGGACCAGAGCACCGCATCGCTTCCTAAGCGTAATTACTTGAACGCTGAGCATGGACTGCTTAGCTGGTTATTAACCGGCGATCATAAGCGTATCGCGATGCTTTACCTCATTTCGATCACCTTCTTCTTCTTCATCGGAGGTGCGTTCGCCGGGTTGATTCGGCTGGAGTTGCTCACGCCGCAGCCTGATCTTGTGGCGTCGGATACGTATAACAAGTTCTTTACCATGCACGGCATCATTATGATTTTCCTCTTCCTGGTGCCGTCGGTACCGGCGACACTTGGGAACTTTCTGATTCCGATCATGTTGGGGGCGAAAGATTTAGCCTTTCCGAAGATCAATCTCTTGAGCTGGTACCTCTATATGGCTGGCGGCACCTTTACGCTGGCTGCTCTTGTACTTGGGGGCGTGGATACCGGCTGGACCTTCACCACGCCGCTCTCGACCCATTACCTCAATACGCATGTCATCACGGCGGCGACCGCTATCTTTATTGCCGGGTTCAGCTCGATCTTTACCGGGTTAAACTTCATTGTGACCATACATAGAATGCGTGCTCCGGGCATGACCTGGTTCCGCATGCCTCTCTTCGTTTGGTCAAATTACGCGGCCTCTATCCTGATGGTGCTGGGAACACCGGTGCTTGCGATCGCCATCGTGCTTGTGGCGCTTGAACGGACCTTCGGCATCGGCGTCTTCGATCCCACTAAAGGGGGAGATCCACTACTTTTCCAACATCTGTTTTGGTTTTACTCTCATCCCGCCGTTTACATCATGATTTTGCCGGGCATGGGCGTTATCTCCGAGGTCATTAGCACGTTCAGCCGTAAGCGCGTCTTTGGTTACACCGCTGTAGCGTTTTCGTCGGTAGCCATCGCACTCTTCGGTTTCTTCGTGTGGGAGCACCATATGTTCATTATGGGTGTTTCCAACTACTCGGCACTGGTATTTTCGTTGTTGACCATGCTGGTTGCCGTACCATCGGCTATCAAGATCTTCAATTGGTCGTTTACGCTTCAGCAGGGATCGATTACGTTTGAAACTCCGATGCTCTATGCATTCGGTTTTATGGGGCTGTTCACAATCGGCGGACTTACTGGCGTTTTTCTCGGTTCGCTCGGCATGGACATCCATCTCACCGAAACCTACTTCATTGTGGCCCACTTCCACTTTGTTATGGTCGGCGGCATGCTCATGGCCTTTCTCTCAGGCATTCACTTCTGGTGGCCGAAGATGACTGGGAGGATGTACCCCGAGTCGCTTTCCAAGCTCGCAGCCGTTGTAACGTTCATCGGCTTCAATCTAACCTTCCTGCCGCAATTTATCCTTGGCTACCTAGGGATGCCACGCCGCTATCATGCTTACCCGCCGGAGTTTCAGGTGCTCAACGTGCTTTCCACCGCGGGAGCGACTGTCTTAGGTGTTGGTTATCTTCTGCCGATGATTTACCTAGCTTGGTCGTTGAAGTACGGAGCCATTGCCGGCAATAATCCGTGGCAGGCGACTGGACTCGAATGGCAGATTCAATCACCTCCGCTAACGGAGAATTTCATCGAAGTTCCGATCGTCGATCATGAAGCGTACGATTATGACTGGCTAGAGCACAAAACCACGCATGAGGTGACGACCGTTGGATAATGTACTGGCTCATCCCCATACGCACGAGACGGCGATTCATGCGGAGCACGGGCACGTCGTACTTCCGCAACACCGTCACCATTTTGAGACCGAAGAACAGCAGCGTGAGGCGGCAAGCTTTGGAATGTGGCTGTTCCTCCTGACTGAGATCATGTTCTTCGGCGGGATGTTCTTCGCCTATCTCCTCTACCGGAACTGGTATTACGACGCGTTCGTTGTGGCCTCAAACCAGTTAGGCGTTTTGCTCGGAGCGACCAACACGGTAGTTCTAATCAGCTCGGGTTTTTTTATGGCTCTGGCGGTTTGGGCAGCCGAAGTTAGGAAGAAGAATCTGTTGGTTATCTTCCTCATCCTTACAACTCTTCTAGGCTGGGTGTTCCTAGGGGTGAAGGGATATGAATATTATGAGAAATGGGAGAAGCACCACATCCCAGGCGCAAACTTCGATGTGTCAGAGTTCGTCAATCCGCATGCATACGGTTTGAAAGAGGTGCCGCTTTCACCTGACATGGCACAGCGAACACAGGTATTTTTTTTCCTTTACTTCGCTATGACCGGTGTGCATGCCATTCATATGATCATCGGTATCGGTGTTCTTTTCTGGTTGACGTGGAGGGCTCACTTCGGTGAGTTCACGGCCGGTTATGCCACCCCCATAGAGAACTTCGGGCTCTACTGGCACTTTGTCGATATCGTGTGGTTGTTCCTTTTTCCCCTGCTATACCTTATCAACCGTCATCCCGCGTAGTCTTTACGTGATTACTGGCACTTGGCAAGGAGTAAAATGTCCGACAAGAATGATCCAGCAAATGTCACCAACCCAGAACACGGTGAGCATCGCATATTAACGCCGTTAAACTACGCTTACGTATTTGCCGCACTGTTGATTGGGACTGCCATTAGCGTAGGCGCGGCATACATCGATCTGGGCGTAATGAACCCGATCATCGCGCTGGCAATCGCGTCTATCAAAGCGACCATCGTGATCCTGTTCTTCATGCATGTACTCTACCAGTCTCATCTTATTAAGATGACAGTGGGTGCTGGCTTTTTTACTTTTGTTGTGCTTGTCATCATGACGCTAAGTGACTACATGAGTCGCGCGTGGGGCCTCTGGTAAGAAGAGTCGCTCTAATTGAGTACATCAAAACGCATCGTACGCGAAGTGCCTTGACAAAAGCGTTTCGCGTAGTCTGACTGTAATGGACTTACAAAGGTCTGAGGTCTTCAGCAAGCTCACGAGTCTTGCGGACAACCCACGTGTCACAGTGCGTCGCAATGGGGTGCCTGACCCTCAAGGACGCTGCGTGGTTTACTGGATGCAGCGGGCGCAGCGCGGGCGTGACAACCATGCGATCAACCTTGCAGTCGCGGTCGCGAACCAGTTGAGTCTACCCTTAGTGGTTTATTTCGCAGGAATCTCGAACTTTCCCCATTCCAATCTACGTCATTACGTCTTTCTAAACCAAGGGCTGCCAGATGTAGAGGCCGACCTTGCAGAGCGGAACATCAGCTTCGTCATACGGAAGGCGCCCAGGGAATCGCACGAACAACTGCTAGCCGATGTTCACGCCGCGATGTTGATCGGAGACGAGAACCCCATGCGCGAGCCTGAGTGCTGGCGGCAGGCTTTGGCTAAGCGCATCGATATACCCTTTTGGACTGTCGATACCGATGTCATTGTGCCGTCGAAACTCTTTCAGAGGGCACAGTTCGCGGCGTACACCATGAGACCCAGACTCTATCGGATGGTGCCGGAGTATCTGAAACCTTATGAGAATCCCAAGGCCGATCACGCGTGGAATCGGCCTAACGGTTTCTATGCCGATTCGGTTCATGACGACATGACAAAGGACTGGATCGACTTCGATCGATCCGTCGTGCCTGTGCTGGAGTGGAAGGGCGGAATGCACGCGGGGCTGGCACGTCTAGAAGTTTTTACGACGAAGATGCTGCCGGACTACGAAGTACGGCGTAACCATCCCGAACTGGACGGGACGTCGTGCATATCGCCGTATCTGCACTACGGACACGTCGGCCCACAGACTATCGCGCTTGCAGTGGAAGAGGCGGTAAAGGCCAATCCGACACTACAATCCGCGCGGGACAGCTACTTCAACGAGCTGATCGCGTGGCGCGAGCTGTCTGTCAACTTCGTCAAGTACACGCCCGGTTATGACACCGTCGACTGTGCGGAACCCTGGGCAAAGAAAACCATAGCTGAGCATGCTAATGACGTTCGCGAGCGCCTCTACACGCTGGAGCAGATGGAAGCCGCCGCCACGTATGACGAGCTCTGGAACGCGGCGCAGCTCCAGATGGTGCGGCATGGCTGGACGCACAACTATATGCGGATGTACTGGGCCAAGAAGATACTGGAGTGGACGCCCGATGTAGAGACGGCTATGAAGTACACGATCTATTTAAATGACAAATATTTTCTGGATGGACGCGACCCGAATGGCTATTCAGGGATCGCATGGGCGATCCTGGGCAAGTTCGATCGGGCTTGGAACGAGCGCCCGGTCTTTGGCAAGCGGCGGTATATGTCTGGCGCGTCGACTGGGCGTAAGTTCAACTCCAAGGAGTACATCCGGCAGATGTATGCGTTGCCTGGCGGTGGTGCCCAGCCAGAACTAAAGCTGTCGTAGCCATTCCCACAAAGTCGCTTAGACTGACGAAGAGGTTCTCGCGTGGCGACGGTTCTAGTAACGGGAGCGGCTGGCTTTATCGGTTCCCATTTAGTCGAGGCCCTTGTACACCGAGGTGAGACGGTGCGGGCTTTCGACGATTTTTCAACTGGAAGACCAGAGAATCTTGCAGGTTTGTTCGATCATATCGAGTTGGTGGAAGCCGATCTTCGCGAGGCGACGGCGGTGCTGCGGGCTTGCGAAGGAATTGACGCCATCTTCCACCTGGGAGCTCTACCCAGCGTGCCCAGGTCGGTGAAGGAACCGCAGCCCAGCCACGAAGTTAATCTTAACGGAACCTTCCATGTGCTCGAAGCGGCGCGCGCGGCTGGCGTACGGCGCGTGGTATACGCCGGGTCGAGTTCAGCGTACGGCAACCAGCCCGGTTTTCTCCGAACCGAAACGATGAAGCCGCAGCCGCTTTCACCCTATGCGGTACAGAAGCTCGCCGGAGAGCTCTACATGCAGAGCTATTGGCGCGTGTACGGCATCGAGACGGTTTGCCTGCGGTACTTCAACATCTTCGGGCCGCGGCAGGTTCCGGATTCGCCGTACGCGGGCGTGATGGCGCGTTGGATCTTGCAGATGATACGGGGTGAGCATCCGGCGATCTTTGGCGATGGGGAACAGGGACGCGATTTTACCTATGTGGCGAACGCGGTCGGAGCCAATTTGCTGGCGGTGGACGCACCGGCGGAGCGAGTAGCGGGACGCGTCTTCAACGTGGCTATGGGCGAACGGCATACGCTCAACGAAACGTACCGGCTGCTCGCGGGGTTGCTCGAATACGAGCGCGAGCCAGAGTATGAGCCAGCGCGCGCGGGGGACGTGCGCGATTCGCTGGCGGATATTTCAGCGGCGCATGAAGCTTTGGGTTACGTGCCGTCTGTAGGGTTTGAGGAAGGGTTGCGGCTGACAGTCGATTGGTACCGGCAAGAGTTTGGGGCTGGTGCATGACGGAGCAGATAGCCGGCTGGCTGGAGCGGGTAGCGGATCGTAGCTTGAACGTTGGAATCATCGGATTGGGCTATGTGGGACTGCCGCTTACGCTCCTCTTTGCGGAAGAAGGTTTCCGCGTGATCGGCTTCGACACAGATCCTGTGAAAGTAGCGACGTTGAACGCGGGTGGGAGCTACATTCATCGCATTGAGCGGGAACACATCCTTGCGGCGCAAGCGGCGGGCTTCCGCGCGACCGCGGACTTCGCCGAAATCGAAAGCGTAGACGCGGTGCTGATCTGCGTACCGACGCCACTGCACGAAGATCACACTCCGGATATGAGCTTTGTGGTGTCGACCATGGAGGCGATCGCGCCGCATCTTCGGGCGGGGCAGCTTGTGGTGCTCGAAAGCACAACCTATCCGGGAACTACGGAGGAGATCGTCGTTGCAACCATCGAGCGGCATGGTGGGCGGGTACTCCGCGATACGGCAGGGTCGGGTGGGGTGATGGTGGCGTTCTCACCAGAGCGCGAAGACCCCGGCAACATGACCGTGCCCAGGCGCGAAGTGCCGAAGGTGATCGGTGGCGTGGACCGGCGCGCGACAGAAGCCGCAGTGGCCCTCTACGGCGCGGTCTTCGATAAAACAGTCACGATGTCGAGTCCGGCGGCGGCCGAGATGACCAAGCTGCTCGAAAATATCTATCGCTGTGTCAACATCGCTCTAATCAACGAGTTGAAGCAACTTTGCCTGGCCATGAACCTTGATATCTGGGAGATCGTCGCGGCCGCGGCGACCAAGCCGTTCGGATTTCAGCCCTTCTACCCGGGGCCGGGTGTGGGCGGTCACTGCATTCCGGTCGACCCTTTCTACCTGAGCTGGAAGGCGCGGGAGTTTGGCGTCGCCACGCGCTTTATTGAGCTTGCGGGCGAGGTGAACGAAGCGATGCCGGCGTACGTCGTACAGGCGACCGAGCGGGCTCTCGGACGCGAAGGCGTTCCGTTAGCCGGGGCACAGGTGCTCGTCTTAGGCGTTGCATACAAGCGCGATGTGGACGATCTACGCGAGTCGCCGTCCCTGCGGGTGATCGAATTGCTCCAGCGCGGTGGCGCACAGGTGCGGTACAACGACCCATATTTTTCCGCAGTCGGGCAAGGACGGCACTACGACCTACAGATGGAATCGGCCTCGCTGGACGATATAGCAGAGTATGACTGCGTGGTGATCGTGACTGACCACACGGTCTACGACTACGAACGAATCGTGGCGCGAGCGCGCCTGGTGATAGATTCGAGGAACGCGACAAAGGCCATCCGGGGAGCCGACGCGGCGAAGATCGTTCGCTGCTAGCACCGTAGGCAAGCGGCCAAAGAGCCGTCCGGCGCGTGTACTGCTTTTCTGGCCTCGGCCAGCTTCTCTCCATCTCCGCGTCTGCGACCACGTTGAGGGGACGGATTTGGTGCGACTGACGGCGACGCTTGCCATGGCCCGGAGTGCGGCCGCTGGATGCTTTTGCTGGCGGTTGGTTTTTTTTGGCGCGCTGCTCGCTACTCTGGTGCCCATACAGATAGCATCCGGGCAAGTCATTGCGGAGCATAGGCAGGCGGCTCATGCGGTACGGGCACAGCGGTTTATGGCGGGACGCAACGGCGGGGAACTTCAACGCGGGGCGGCCTCGCTCAACGCTGCCCGGCAGCAGCATTTGGCGCTAGTAGCCGCCCAGGCTCTGCATCTTGACGTCTCGCTGAGTGGCACCTGGCAGCCCCTAGGTCCATCGCGGATCGCGAGTGCGGCCTACGGCAACGTGACCGGGCGAGTGACGGCGATCGCCATCGATCCGGCTGATCCAACCGGCAACACGGTCTATCTTGGCACGACCGGCGGCGGCGTGTGGAAGTCGACCAACGCGGCGGGACCAAGCGGCTCGACTAGCTTTGCACCACTCACGGACGCTATCTCTGCCTTCAATCCAAACGCGGGCACGGCTGCCATTCCGTCGTTGAGTATCGGGGCCGTCAGCGTGGCCAACGGGGTGGTGCTGGCTGGAACGGGTGACCCGAATGACGCCACCGACTCCTACTATGGGACAGGACTGCTGCGCTTGACCGACGGCGGATCGACGTGGACGCTTACCCAGCTTTCGCACGACGGCGTAAACGGCAATCACAGCTTTGTGGGCTTAGGATTTTCGGGGTTTGCCTGGAGCAGCACGACGCCTGGGCTGGTCGTGGCGTCGCTTTCGGAGGCGCTCGAAGGAACGATCACCGGAGCAGTCGATGCCACCAACAGCGTGCTGGGACTCTATTACTCAAACGATTCGGGCGTGACGTGGCAGATGTCGACGATTGTCGACGGCGCAAACCGGACCGTGCAAACGCCTCAGTCAGGCGGCAACACGGGGCCGGGCAATGCGGCAACGGCTGTGGTGTGGAACCCGGTGCGGCGGCAGTTTATCGCGGCGGTGCGTTATCACGGCTACTATGCGTCTCCGGACGGCGTCACGTGGACGCGGCTTGCGGCTCAGCCTGGTGCGGGGCTGACGCAGGGAGCTTGCCCTACGAACTTCGGGGTTTTGGGAAGCAAGACCTGTCCGATCTTTCGCGGAGCGTTGGCCGTGCAGCCGGATACGGGCGACACCTTCGCCCTGACGGTGGACGCACAAGATCAGGATCAGGGATTGTGGCAAGATGTTTGCGGGTTGTCCGGCTCGGCTTGTAGCGGGGCGGTCAGCTTCTCCAACCGGCTGCAGTCCGGGATTTTAGAAGTGGGAACTGGCAGCACACCCACGAGGATTCCTGAAGCCGATTACACGATGGTGCTGAGCGCGGTTTCGATTGGCGCGGGGACCGGTACCCCCGACACGCTACTTTTCGTCGGGACCGACGATCTATACCGCTGTACGCTGTCCGGTGGATGCGTGCTTCGGAATACCACGAATGCGAACAACGCTTGTACTTCTCCAGCCAGGGTAGCTGGGGCGCAGCACGCCATTGCCGTTTTAGTCACGCCGGCGTTGCCGCTGGTCTATGTAGGGAATGACGGCGGACTCTGGCGTTCAACTGACGGTGTGGACGAACAGCAGCCAGTTTGTTCGGCTGATGATGCGACGCATTTTCAGAATCTAAATAGCGGCTTGGGGTCCCTCGCCGAGGTCATCAGCTTCGCGCAGCACCCCACCGACTCAGGAACGCTGCTGGCGGGCTTCGGCGCGAACGGAAGCGCGGGTACAGGCGCAGCGGCAAGCGGAGCGGCTTGGGCGCAGCTTGCGCCGGGCGAGGGAGGCACGGTCGCCATCGACCCCGCCAATCCGGCGAATTGGTACGTGTCGACGGCGGCGGGAGTCAGCATCGCCCAATGCCCTCATGGGGCGGCGTGTACGGCGGCGGATGTGAAAGCGGCTACGCCCGTTGCGCTGCCGCAGGTCTCGTACGACGCTTCGTTGATCGACCCGCCCTGGCTGTTGGACCCGCTGGCCACGAACGAGCTGTTAATCGGGACCTGCCGGGTTTGGCGCGGACCGGCGGCGAGCGTGGCATCCTGGAACCCTAGCGATGCGATTAGTGCGATGTTTTCTGGCCCGCAGAGCAGCCGATGCGTTGTGGGGACGAACTCCCTGGTGCGGTCATTGGCCACCGGCGGACAGGCGAGCGGAGCGGCCGCCGCGCAGAACGCCGGGTCGACCGTGCTCTACGCCGGCATGGCGGGAACGTTTTCGGGCGGCGGCTCTGTGGCGGGGCACCTCTTCTCCACCCAGACAGGCGCGACAGCGGACCACAACACCCGATGGAATGATCTGACTAGTGGTAGCTTCAACCCCGGTCGCTTCGATGTATCGTCCGTGGCGGTCGATACGCACGACGTTAGCGGCCAGACTGTCTATGCGGCGATCATGGGCTTCGGCGTGGCGCACCTTTACCGTTCTGCTAACGGCGGCGCGCAATGGACCGACATCAGCGGCAACCTTCCAGATGCGCCAGCGAACAGTGTAGTTATCGATCCCGGTGACGCCAACACCATCTATGTGGCTACAGACACAGGCGTCTACGTTACGCAGCAGGTAGCGACCTGTGCCAGCACGAACTGCTGGAGCGTCTACGGGGTCGGACTGCCCAACGCACCGGTGGTGCAGCTGTTGGCGGGTAGCGGGATCACGGGTGGTGGTGTCAATGGCCAGCTACGCGCAGCCACCTATGGGCGGGGCATCTGGACGCTCCCGCTCCTAACGGCTGCTGCGCCCGCCACTTTGGCAGCAACGTCGCTTGCGCCGGCGTCCCTGTCCTTTGGAGCGGAGGCGGTCGGCACGGCCAGTGCGGCGCAAACCATCACCGTGACCAATACCGGCAACGCCGCGCTCACCGTAACCTCCGTGGTGACGACCGGCGATTTCACAGAAACCGATAACTGCATCGGCGCGACGGTTGCAGTCAACGCGAGCTGCACCGTACTGGTGAAATTCCTGCCCACGGTAGTGGGAGCACGCACAGGATTGGTCACGATCTACGGCAACGTCGCGGGCGGCCAGGCGACGGCGACGCTCTCCGGCAACGCAACAGCGGGCGCAGCCATCGTGCTCACTCCAATCACCGTAAGCTTTGCAGCCACATCGATTGGCACGTCGGCTGCGGCCCAGAACATCACTATCTCGAACACGGGTGCAGTGGCTGCGACCTTGACCAGCGAGACGGTCACGGGCGACTTCCGTATCTCTGCAAATACCTGTACCGCATCGTTACCGCCAAGCAGTGGCTGCACGGTGGCTATCATCTTCACGCCGGGAGCTTCAGGCACCCGTACCGGGTTGCTGACTGTGACCGACTCAGCCGGAACGCAGACAGCGTCGCTCCATGGTGTAGGTTCTTCTTCGGCGACGGACGCGCTCGCGCCGTTGAAGCTGACCTTTGCGCCGCAGCAGATCAATACCACCAGCGCGACCCAGAACGTCACGCTGACGAACGCGGGTGACGCTCCACTGACGCTGATCTCGGGGCAGATCACCAGCGGCGACTTTACGGTCACCAACCGCTGCGGCAATTCGTTGAACGGCCATGCGAGCTGCGCTCTGGCGGTCGCGTATGTGCCGAAGAACGTCGGGACGCAAACGGGCATTTTGACCGTGACGGATCAGTTTCGCAGCCAAACGGTCTTGCTTAACGGCTTCGGGCTTGCGCCGCCTGGGGTTTCGCTTGCGCCCATCAGTCCACTCGATTTTGGCGCGCTTGGTGTTGGAGGCACAAGCGCCGCGCAGACCGTTACCCTAACCAACAACGGCGGCGTAACCCTGTCGGTCGCCAGCACCGTCGTGTCAGGCGATTTCGCCATCGCGAATAGTACGTGCGGCAGTACCGTCGCTGTGGGAACGGCGTGCACACTTCAGGTGGTCTTCCAGCCAAAATTAGGCGGGCCGCGCACGGGGGCTCTGACCGTCACGGATAACGCGCCCACGCCGACACAATCGCTGACGTTGACCGGTACGGGCGTGGATTTCTCGCTGGCGGCAGGTAATAGCTCGGTGACTGTTACGAGCGGGTCGTCGGCGGTGTACTCGCTGCTGGTCAGCTCCGCGGCGGGTGTGCCGGGGACGGCGGCGCTAACGTGTACGGGAGCGCCGATCAACGCGACCTGCCTGATCGTTCCAGCGTCGGTGCCACTGGGTGCCGGCACGGTCACTGCCGTCGTCACAGTAGCGACTGGTGTACCCACCGCTGCGGTGACGCGAGGCTCGACCCGTATTTGGCTGGCTCTCCTGCTGCCGTTTGGCGCGCTCTGTCTAGGACGAAGAAGGCGTCTGGAGCGGCTGTTGAGTGTTGTGGTTCTGTGCGGGCTGGGCCTAGGGCTGGGCTGCGCGACGGGGCGCTCGATTCCCGACATCCCGACCGTAGCCGCACCGACAACACCCACGCCGACGCCAAAGGGAACATTCACAATCGTAGTCTCGGCCACCAGCGGCGGGCTGACCCGAACGCAGAACCTAACGCTGATCGTGCAGTAACTAAACCGCTTGCCCCGCGCAGAAGCCCGACGCCCACGCCCATTGAAAATTGTAGCCGCCGAGCCAGCCGGTCACGTCGACCACCTCGCCAATAAAGAAAAGGCCGGGAACGTTGCGCGCCTCCAGGGTGCGGGGGTTGAGCTCGGCGGTGTCCACGCCACCTACTGTCACTTCGGCTTTGGAATAGCCCTCAGTACCAGCGGGGGTGATTTGCCAGGCGTGTAGCTGGCGTTCGAGCACGGCAAGGGAAGCATTGGTCCAGTTAGGCGGCGCGTGCACCGAAAACCAACGTTCGGCCAGCCGCGCGGGAAACACCGCCCGCAGCAGATGCATGACAGCGGCCGTGTCGCGGCGCGTATGGGGACCGAGCAGCGGTGCGGTAAGGATACGGCCTGGGGCGAGGTCCACCGTTAGCGCTGCACCTTGCTGCCAGAAGGATGATACCTGTAGCCCCGCAGGACCGGAGAGTCCGCGATGGGTCAGCAGCAGCTTCTCCCGGAAGAAGGGACTGCGCTTGCCCGTCCCCGCCGTCGCCTCGAAGCTTAGACCGGCAAGGTCGCACCAGCGAGCCTGATCTTCCGCGCTAAAGACTAGTGGCACAAGGCCAGGTCGGGGCTCAATCATCTTCAATCCAAATTGTCGCGCGAGATCGTAGCCTAGACCGGTCGCACCCATCTTCGGGATGGACAGGCCACCCGTAGCCACGACCAAGGCGGGTGCCTGGAAGCATCCCTGCGAGGTGTCGACCGTAAACCCGGCTGTGTGAGTAACGGCTTCGATCCGTGCGTTCAACACCGTGCGAACACCCGCCTCTGCACACTCGCATTCAAGCAACGTGACAAGATCGCGCGCTGACCGGTCGCAGAAGAGTTGGCCCAGCGTCTTCTCGTGATAACGGATGCCATGCTTCTCGACCAACGCAACCATGTCCACTGCGGTAAAGCGCGCCAGGGCAGAGCGGGCAAAGTGCGGGTTGGCTGAGAGGAAGTTATCTGCCGTGGTGTGGAGATTGGTGAAGTTAGCACGTCCGCCGCCTGAGATCAGGATCTTCTTGCCCGGACGGTCTGCATGATCGAGCAACACGACATGACGGCCCCGCTTACCCGCCTCGGCGGCGCACATCATACCCGCCGCGCCCGCGCCGAGGATAAGAACGTCGGCGGTTTGAGCGGTCTGCATCTTCTCAGTGTAGAAGGCAGCAACCTGCGATGGAAGATAGGGCATCCCACTCCGCAGAGGAAACGATCATGACCGACGTCAGCACGAATCCGCAAATCGACCACGATGACAGCACCAATCCGCTTGAGTCGGACAAAGAGAAGATGAACCATGTAGCCGATGACATGGCGGTCAAAGCCAGTAAGGTGCAAAGGTCAAACGAATCCAGCATCAACAGCGACAGTGGAGTAGGCCCGGGTGGCGGCGGCATTTTTAGCAAATAACATGGCGTCGCCTCGTGCGACCATCAGGTATGGCAGATCAGCAGGAAACACAGGAACCGCAACTGGATGAGTTCGCCAAGAACTCTCCGGTTGCGGTTGTTTCGCGTCGAGCTGTGGACAGGTTAAGAGTAGGGCATCTATGGATCTATCGGGCCGACATCGAGCGCTTCCTCGGGGATGTCGAGGGAGGCGAGCTCGTCACCGTGGTCGACGGGCGGCGGCTTCCGTTGGGAACAGCGCTCTATAGTTCGGCCTCGCAGATCGCCCTTCGGATGGTGTCGGCAGAAGCGAACATCTCGCGAGAACGGTACCTTGCTGAGGTGCACACGCGTCTGGTGACGGCCCTTGCGCTTCGAGATGAGCTGGCTCCAGCTTCGGAGCGCAATAACGCTTGCAGGCTCGTCTTCTCGGAAGCGGATGCTCTGCCCGGTATCGTGATCGACCAGTACGCCGATCTGGCCATCGTGCAGCTGCTAACACAAGGCACGGCGCGGGATGATGTACGCGATGTGATCGCGAAGGCCCTTGCCGCTCGGCCTGAGTTGCGCATCGCGATAGAACGTCCCGATCCTCGTATACGAGAGCTGGAACAGCTTGGAGCGCCACCCGAGCGGCCGCTCTTTGTACGCGATCACGAGGGCAATGTCGCTCAGACGGCCATCTTCACCATCAACGGAGTTCGCTTCCACTTTGACGCGAGTGCCGGACAGAAGACGGGTGCCTTTCTCGACCAGCGGCTCAACTATGCCGCCGCGGCCAGCTACGCCCGGGGTGAGGCGCTCGATGTTTGTACCTATCAGGGTGGGTTTGCGCTGCATCTGGCAACGCGCTGTGAACACGTGACTGGGGTCGACGCCAGCCGATCGGCGCTCGAAGTGGCGGACCGCAACCTTGCGCTGAACCAACACCTTCACGCGGCGGTCGACTGGATCGAAGCGGATGCCTTTGAGCTGCTGCGCGAGTTCGAAGCTGTGGGAAGGCGCTATGACACGATCGTGGTCGATCCGCCGGCCTTCGCCAAATCCAAGCGTGCCACAGAAGGAGCACTGCGCGGATATAAGGAACTCAATCTCCGCGCCCTAAAGATGCTTCGTCGAGGCGGGCATCTGGTCACCTGCTCCTGTTCGCACCACGTGTCATTAGAAGAGTTCACAGCGGTTGTGACGTCCGCCGCCGCCGATGCTGGCCGAACCGTTCAAGTGCTGGAGACGCGCGGGGCGGCACCTGACCACCCCGCTATCCTTACGCTCCCAGAGACCAGCTACTTGAAGTGCCTCATCTGCCGGGTGCGCTCCTAGTTATCGACCAGGGGCGATCGAGCGGTGATTGCCTTTGGAGGGCGCTTTAGGTTTGCAGTCTTGGCAGAACGCCTTATGCGAAAGCCAGTTGGCGAAATGAAGCACATAGCGCTGCTTGGCTTGATGGAGTTCACGGGTGGTTACTATCCCGTCCTTGCCGGCGGCAACCTTGCGCGTGTTGAAGGCGTCCCTATCTTTTTCTGCGGTCTGGTACTGCTCATATAAGTCAAGGCCTGTGGAACAGAACATAGCGAACTCCAGGAGGTTAGTTGAGGGCTGCCGAACCGTGTGGGGTCAACGTGCGAATAGTCCGAATCAGCTTGTCTGGTCCTTCCATGGCAGGAAAGAACTCGTCCGCAGGCAGCTCGGGTAGAGGATAGAAGGGGACAAACACAAGAACTTTCGCGCGGGGCCATTGGGTATGGATGCGCGTGATGGCTTCACTACGAAGTTCGGCAGGTAAGGAGTTGCAAAGGAGAAAGAGGGTTATGGTTCGCCGGGAGGCGACGTCTTCCAGGTCCTTCAAGGTATGGACCGTAGTCATGCAGAACTTGGCTTGTTCCAGCAGCCATTGACGCGTCTGCGCCAGAACCTTGTCATGACTGAGAAGGAGAATGCAGGAGGAATGCGTTTCAATCTTGGTCACTTGTGTCATTTCTCCCGTAATCTCAAGTTACGCAACCATTTCAGGAAAATCTGTCGCTTAGCATACTCAGCCCATTCATTTCACTGGAAACTGAATTAGCAAATGTTGGCTACACGGCATATAATCGTTCAGTCGGTATCGAATTTCCGCTGCCCACTCTTTTCAGAGACGCACTCTCCCGCTCCTTCCGGTGAAGGAACGACCTTGCGAACTGAAGCAGGGTCGGCCATGGCAACCAGCGGAAACCTCCTCCTCGACTCACTTTCCCCAAATCTACTTAAAAGCGTCCTACAGCGCGCGCGGCCCGTTGCGCTGCCGGTGCGTTCCGCCCTCTACGAACCGGAGGTGCCGCCAACGCACGTCTACTTCCTTACCAGTGGCCTGGCATCCGTGGTTACCGCCAGTGAGGAAGGGATCAACGTGGAGGTGGAAGTGATCGGCTGCGAGGGCATGGGGGGGAGCGTGCATCTTCTTGGCTCCTCTCTTGTGCCAAGCCAATGCTTTATGCAGCTTCCGGGAAGTGCGCTACAGATGGGGATGGGCACCGTGCGGGAAGTGTTCCTCCAATCCGCAGAGTTCCGGGAGCGCGTTCTCGCGTTTGTGCAGGTACAGGCCCTTACACTCGGCCAAATCGCGGGCTGCCATCGAATGCACAGCGCGGAGCAGCGGTTGGCGCGTTGGCTCCTTATGGTACAGGATCGCGTGAGCGGCGACACCTTGCATTTAACGCAGGAGTTCCTGGCGGAGATGCTCGGTTCGCAGCGCACCACGGTCTCGGTGGTCGCGGCCGAGATGCAGAAGCTCGGCACGATTGAGTATTCCCGCGGGCGTTTGAAAATAACGGACCGACCGGCACTGGAGAAAGTCTCGTGCGGCTGCTATGGAGTAACGCAACAGCTGCTCAAAGGGCTCTATGCAACTCCGGCAAGCCTGCGAGAGGGTATGCCAGGTGTTCTCCCCCCCCCCCGACGCTGACGTTGTAAATGCTCCTTAAGCATCCGGCTATACTTCTCATCATCATCTTTAATCAGGGAGTGTGCATGGGTTTGAAGCGAGTGGTCCTTGCGGGTGTGGTGTTTTCGGCGGCGATGATTTCAGCGCAGCAGCCCAAACCAGTGGAAAAGGTGGTGGTCACCGGTGCGTTGACAAGCCCGCCGATGGGCGTTACGCCTGACTCCCCCACCGACGGGACGGTCACGGTCGGCGGTCAGACCATCGCCTACCGCGCCGTGGCCGGGACGCTGACCGTTGGTGCGACCGACATCCAGGACACCACCCTTGGCTTCGATGGGCGGCCGCTGCCCGACTCGGGTGAGAAACCGCCAGAGAAGATCGAGGACGCTCTTCCAACTGCACGAATGTTCTACGCCGCCTACTTCAAGAAAGACGCCGCGGCGGAGAAGCGCCCCATCACCTTTGTCTATAACGGAGGTCCCGGCTCGGCAACCATGTGGCTGCACATGGGCTCGTTTGGCCCGAAGCGTGTTGCGCTACCAGATGTGCAGCATCCGCTAGGCGCCCCCTATGCCCTCATCAATAATGAGGCCAGCCTCCTCGATGTTAGCGACCTCGTCTTCATCGACGCGCCAGCTACCGGCTTCAGCCGCATCTTCGGCAAGGAGAAAGAAAAAGCGTTTCTCGGCACCGACGGCGACGCGCACGCCTTCGAGCGGTTCATCCGGCGTTTTCTGACCAAGTACGAGCGGTGGAACTCGCCCAAGTACCTCTTCGGCGAGAGCTACGGAACGCCGCGCTCGGCCGTTTTGGCGGCCGCTCTCCGTACGGTCGACCTGAACGGCATCATCCTTCTGTCGCAGATCCTCAGTTTCGACAACAGCGTGGACGGACCGAAGCTGAACCCCGGCGTCGACCAGGCTTACGCGCTTGCGCTGCCCACCTACGCCGCCACGGCCTTCTATCACCACAAGTTGCCGACCCAGCCCGCCGCGCTGAAACCGTTTCTCGCCGAGGTCGAGCAGTTCGCCCTCGGCGAGTACATGGCCGCGCTCCTCCAAGGCTCGGAACTGCCTGAAGCCCGCAAGCAGGCCGTCGCCGAGAAGCTCCACGGCTACACCGGTCTTCCGGTCGCTTACCTGATGAAGTCCGACCTGCGCGTCGAGGGCAGTGCCTTCACCAAGCAACTCAAGACGGACGAGGAGACAACGGTGGGACGGCTGGACTCTCGCTATCAAGGCCCGGATGTCGATCCTATGGCTGCGGATGCTCAGTACGATCCGCAGAGCGATGCCATCACCTCCGCCTATACCGCCGCGATCAACGAGTATCTCCGCCGCGATTTGAAGTATGGCGAGCAAGCCACCTACAAGCCCAACGCTTACGGCGAGTTCTCCTGGGACCTCCGCCACCGCGCTCCCGCCGGTCCACCCGCCGCCCAGCAAGAGGGCGGGACCAACGTCATGCCCGACCTCGCTTACAAGATGAAGATGAATCCGAAGATGAAGGTGCTGCTTGCTGGCGGCTACTACGATCTGGCCACACCCTACTTCGAGGGCATCTACGAGATGCACCACCTGCCCATCCCCAAGGCGCTCCAGGCCAACATCAGCTATCGCTACTACGAGGCTGGCCACATGATCTACGTCAATGAACCCATCTTGAAACAGTTTCACAACGACGTGGCCGCGTTCATTAAGGGTACGGAGGATGACCGCTAGCCAGTCCTGTCCATCACTGCTCGCACAGGACAGGAGTATTGTCCTCTTGTAGCGACACCGAATAACGAGGTGAGAATGAGCGCAGGGCAGCGAGTCGTATGGATGCTAAGTGCTGTGGCGGCATGCGGAATGCACGCTCAGAGTGTCGCCAAGGGCTATGTCAAAGCGGACCCGGCGGGGTGCCAGGTCTGGGCACCATCGATGTTCCAGGGCGACGACCACGTCGCTCGGTACACCGGCGGCTGCAAAGGCGGCTTCGCCGACGGCAAAGGCAAGGTTGAGTGGACGACACCTGCCGCCGGTACACGCGTGATGGCAACGTGGGATGGCAACTTCCGCAGTGGCATTTTTACCGGTGACCGTGTGGTGAGCTTCTCCATTACGCCCGTAGGAGGGGACGACTACATGGTGGATTGGGGCAAGGTGCGCGGCGGCGAGCTAATCGAGATCGCCACCGGCCAGCAGACCGGCGGCATGGAGCTGTGCCGAGCGGAGTATCTGGGAGTGCGTCTGGCACCAGAAGCGGTAGTAGCGGACGACGACGTTATGAAGAACGCGATGAAGAGCGCAGTAGCACGGTTCGAGGAACTTTGCCCAAAGGCGGCCTACCGGGTCGATGTCGGCACGTACAACACCGACATGGAGTGGCACACCACGAATTTTCGAGCCGACCCGACGGCCCATGCCTCGGTGATGCTCGGAACAACGGAGCTGGAACAGTACGTTAACAAGGCGGCAACAACGACGCGACAAAAGGATCGCCAGGGAGCGTTTGAGGCTAAACGCGAGGCCGGGCACCAGGCCTTCGACGCCTTCAGCGCGAAGAACAAGATCGCCGCTTGGGCGACGACGGAGCAACTTGAGCGGAATCCGTTCAAGTACGAGGGCAAGGTGGTCGGCGTCTTCGTTAAGTTGGACAAGATGCTCTCGCGCGACACGGCGCTCGTCAAGTCGGGAACGCAGGACGGCTATGGCGAGATCGAGCTGCGTGGCGTTACGCCCGACTTCCCCGGCGAACCCAAAGCTGTCATGCTGGCGGCTATAGTCGGAAAGCAGGAGAAGCTCGATGTGCTAGGTGTCTTCAAAGAGACGATCACCGTGGTGGACAGATTGGATAGCTTTACCTGTGCGGAGCGGGAGTGCGACGATGTGCTGCGATGGCAGGTGAAGAAAAAGAAGATTGGGTGGGGAGAACCATATGTCCACACCCAGTAAGGTGAGTGGGCCATTGTCATATTTCATGCAACCTTCTGCTAAGGTATACGTCAAAATACCGCATGGCCGGTTAACGCCACTAACTTTGAAGTAGCAGGGAGAGTGTAATGACGACGATGACCCAATTTGTTCCGCTGCGTTCCTCTTTGCAGGATGGTGGCGGGCAGGCCGGTGCCCAAAAAACCATGGACGTCCAACGCAATCGTTAACCGGTGCCGTAATCCAGATGGAAGGGGGCTGCGGGTGCGCGGACAGCCTCCTCTATGTCGTTAGAGGAGACAAGATGGCAATTAAGTGGGAGAAGTTGACGGTTAAGGCCCAAGCCGCGTTGCAAGGAGCGGCAAGCCTCGCCGGGGAGAACGGCAATCCCGAGGTGTTGCCGCTTCACCTGCTGGCGGCGCTCCTCGAGGATCGCGAAGGCGTGGTAATCCCGGTACTCGAGAAGATCGGCGTACCTGTGGAGCAGTTGCTGCATGGGGTGAACACGGCCATCGGAAAGCTGCCCAAGGTGCAGGGTGGAACGCAGCCCTCCATGGGCGCGGCGTTGCAGAAGGTAATGGAGCGCGGCTTCAAGGAGGCGGAGAACTTCAAAGACGACTTCTGCTCGACCGAGCACCTGCTGCTGGCGCTGGCTGAAGCCAAAGGCGACGCGGTGCAGGCGGCATTGGCGATGCACGGAGCGACGCACGACGCAATCCTAAAGGCATTAAGTGCGGTGCGCGGATCGCAGCGGGTGACAGACCAGAACCCGGAAGGCAAGTTTCAGGCGCTCGAAAAGTACGCCAAGGACCTGACGGAGCTGGCCCGGCGGGGCAAGCTCGACCCAATGATTGGGCGCGACGAGGAGATTCGACGTGTGGTGCAGGTGTTGAGCCGCCGAACCAAGAACAACCCGGTGCTGATCGGCGAACCGGGTGTAGGCAAGACGGCCATCGTCGAAGGGCTGGCGCGGCGTATCTTCCTGGGCGACGTGCCGGAGATCTTGAAGAACAAGCGGGTCTGCTCGCTCGATCTGGGCGCGCTGATCGCCGGGGCCAAGTTCCGGGGCGAGTTTGAAGAACGCCTCAAGGCCGTCCTCAAGGAGATCGAAGAGTCGCACGGCGAGGTGATCCTGTTCATCGACGAGCTGCATACGCTGGTCGGAGCTGGCGCGTCTGAAGGGTCCATGGACGCAAGCAACATGCTCAAACCAGCGCTTGCCAGGGGAGAGCTGCGAGCCATCGGCGCGACCACGCTCAACGAGTACAAGAAGTATATCGAGAAGGACGCGGCCCTGGAGCGGCGGTTTCAGATCGTCTATGTGGGTGAGCCAAATGTTGAGGATACGGTCGCGATCCTGCGCGGATTGAAGGAGCGGTACGAGGCGCATCACGGCATACGGATCAAGGACTCAGCCATTGTGGCGGCGGCGACGCTCTCGCACCGCTACATCTCGGACCGGTTCCTGCCGGATAAGGCCATTGACCTGGTGGACGAGGCGGCGGCGGCGCTGGCGATTCAAATCGGCTCGGTGCCTGTCGAGATCGACGACCTGCAGCGGCGGGCTACCTCGCTTGAGATCGAGCGGCAGGCGTTGAAGCGGGAGACAGACCCAGGGTCGCGCGAGCGCCTGGAGGAGGTCGAGCGGGAGCTGGCCGAGGTGAAGGAAGAAGCGGCGGGTCTGCGGGCGCGCTGGCAGACGGAGCGCGGAGCCATCGGACGCATTGCCGAGCTGAAGGAGAAGCTCGAAGGGCTGCGCTTCCAGGCCGATGATGAGACCCGGAAGGGCAACCTGCAGCGTGCGGCGGAGCTGCAGTACGGCGAGGTCCCCAAGCTGGAAGCGGAGCTGCGGGGGCTGACGGACGCAGCCGACGGTGGCTCGGCAGACTCGCGCCGGATGCTGAAAGAAGAGGTGGACGAAGAGGACATCGCCCGGGTGGTCTCGAAGTGGACCGGCATCCCCGTCTCGAAGATGCTCGAAGGCGAGATGCAGAAGCTAGTTCAGATGGAGGACCGTCTGCGGGAGCGGGTCGTTGGACAGGACGAGGCGCTTGAGGTAGTCGCCAATGCCATCCGGCGGTCGCGGGCTGGCCTGTCCGATCCGAAGCGGCCGATCGGGAGCTTCATCTTCCTGGGTCCGACCGGCGTGGGCAAAACGGAAACGGCGCGAGCGTTGGCAGAGTTCCTCTTCGACGACGAGGCGGCGATGGTACGGATCGACATGAGCGAGTACATGGAGAAGCACGCCGTCGCGCGGCTAATTGGGGCACCTCCGGGGTACATCGGGCACGATGAGGGAGGGCAGTTAACCGAAGCTGTCCGGCGGCGGCCCTACGCTGTGATCCTGTTCGACGAGATCGAGAAGGCGCATCCGGACGTCTTCAACGTGCTGCTGCAAGTGCTTGACGATGGCCGGCTTACGGACTCTAAGGGACGGACGGTCGACTTCAAGAATACGGTGCTCATCATGACCTCGAACCTAGGGGCAAGCCTGCTCTCGGGCGCGTGGGCGGACGGCGAGGAAGGCTTCAAGGATGCGACTACGCGGGTAATGCAAGTGCTGCGCGAGCACTTCCGGCCGGAGTTCCTGAACCGTGTGGACGATATCGTAGTCTTCCACCCCCTCGGCGAGGAGCAGTTGGAACATATTATCGATATGCGTTTGGCCGATCTGACGCAGCTGTTGGCAGACCGGAAGATCACGCTAGAGCTAACGCCGGAGGCGCGGCGAGCGATCTTCAAGGCCGGATATGACCGGGCGTATGGTGCCCGACCGTTGAAGCGGGCGATTCAGCGGATGGTGCAGGATAAGCTCGCGGTGAAGATACTGGACGGTTCGGTACTACAGGGCGACCATGTGCTGGTCGATGTCGACTCCAGCGGCTTAACATTTGGAGTTACAGACCGGGAAACAATGGGTGTCTAATCTTCGGCGCACTCCCTATGTTTTCGGCGCACTTCCCTATGTTAGAGGGAAGTACCTTAGTGGATTGATTTTGGGCGTTCGTAGACCGCTAGACAGAGGTTCTCCTCGACTGCGTTGCGGAAGAGGTGTTCTCCGCAGAAACGATGTGTCTGTGTATAGCCGCGGCTAAGCACAACTGCGGTCAGTAAAGGATCGACCAACTGCACTGTTCCTTGATCCGCCAAGGTAAACCATTGGTTGGTGAGCAGCGAACCGACCGTCCAGTATTCCGTGACAACCAAGTCAGGGTTTTGAGCAATCACTTGAGCGGCGTACAAGTTAGGATCATGGGTCCGACTATATGGCCAGTAATCCAATGATTGATTGATGTAAGGCGAGTGTGAAAGAAAGACGTTTACTGAAGTGGAATCAGGATCGAAGCCAGCGATCGTTGTGCCCACCGGCTGAAGACGAAGGAAGTTCGCAGTCGCCAGACTGCTGGAGTATGGAAGACGAATATCGCGATGGATTGCCACGACGCTCCAGACAACCTGGAGGCTGACGACGAGCAGACTTACACAATAAAGAGCGAGCAAGGGGGCGCGTCGCTCGGATGGTTGCTGCAGGTCGGCGTCGGCCACAGTCCAGAGAGCGCACACGAGCGATATCCAAACGATGCCCAGATGGTGGGAAGATCCCCAGACCACGATGCAGATTGCGACTACAAGAACGTACGGTGTAAGCGCATATACAAGGCGATACCGCCATAGATTCCAGAAGAGCAGCGAAAGAAAAACGAGAGCAAGAATGTTGGAGGTCGAGACTGGAACGGTAATCACCGTGATGAATCGCAGAAGGCGTTCGACCAGCTTTCCCACGATGATGGCGTGATGACTGGCCGCTGGTGGTGGATAGATCACATGCCACAATGCCGCGGCGGCACGTCCTTGATGGAGGGGTTGCGGGTAGTCGTTCCTTGGAACCGAGAGAGGCGGAAGCTCGCCATTGCCACTCGGAACCCGCAATTTATCGATCACCTTATTTCCGAATGAGCCGTCCGGCGTTGGCCACGCGGTAGCCGCGGCAAGCGTAAAAGCAATGAGGAGGACCAACGCCGGGGCGGCAAGCTTGCGGAAAATCGACGTTTTGGGTGGCGGATGCGATTCCCAACGTGATGCCACAAAGAATAGGACTGCTCCGCCAGCAAACGCCGCCATGTGGAGTGAGCAATTTGCAAGCAGACCCGCCAGAACACAATAAGAGAGCGGCTTGGACCGCCTATCCTGGTAAAGGGTCATCATAGAAAAGGCAAGCAGCGGAAAAAGGACATAGCTGCGGCAGATGAGGGCGTACTGATACTGCACAAAAAAGCCGAATGGAACCAGGAGAGAGATAGCCCGGGGAAGTGGGTTGAAGCGTAACCAAACGTATACTCCCGCCACGGCTATGGTCGCAGCAATAAACTGCATGCCCCGGTAGGATATGTGCAACAACTTAATCATCCATAGCAGGAGATACCAAACTGCGGGTGCCCCTTCATAATGAAGGCGATGGAGTAGAATATCCTTCAAACTGGAATCGCGCACGATGAGCCATGCCTGCGTTTCGTCGAACCACGGTTCATGATAAGGAACGCATAGGAAAGCAAAAAGAACAAAGAGGAGGAGGGCGGCTGCTTCGGGGTAGCCGAAGCGTGTTTGGACGCGCGGCTTTAGGATATCCATTTAAGTAAGCGAATGACTCCCATCGAGGCTGGTTTGCGGTGTGCGGAAGCGTCGGTGCGGCCATGTATCTCGGCTCGATTGAGTGAGTAATAAGTGTATGCGCGGAGGAGCATCTCCTCATTGGTCAGGGTGGGGTTCCAGCCGAGGCGCTGCTTGATTCGTGTCGTGTCGAAGGTAAAGCTCTCGGCGATCATCTTGTAGTGGTACGGGCCGAGCGGGGAAAGATGGAGCTTGTGCGCGAGCTGCATCGTGGCGATCGTCGGCGCTTCCGGCAACGAACGAACCCGCGATTTCGAAGCGCGGGAGTTGGCCTGCGTGCCCGCCTGGTCAATGACCGCCTGGTAGACCTCACGCATGGGCTTCACGTGGTCGGAGCCAATATGGAACAGGTCGGACCGTTTGTAAGTCGCCGCCTGAATACAGGCCGTGGCCAGGTCGTCGGCGTAGATAAATTGGTAACGGTTGCTCCCATCACCCACGACCCAAAGAGTTTTGCCATCATCGATGAATTCAAACAGAATCGCCAGCAATCCCAGCCTGCCGGAGTCCATAATTGTGGGGCTGCGGATAATGACGGCATCAAGATCGCTGGCAAACCCCTGAAGAATCTTCTCTCCTTCGAGTTTAGAACGGCCGTATATTTCGATAGGTACCGGTGTGTCGCGATCTTCGTGAACGGGGTGCCCCAGGTTGGAAGCCCAAAGGCAGTTGGAGGAGATAAACACAAATGGGCGAACCCCGGCATTACGCGCGGCTTCCGCCAGGAGGCGAGTCGCATCGACGTTTGAGGTCCACAAGAGGCGCTCGTCCAACTTCATGCCATGCGCGAGCTGCGCGGCCACATGGTAGACAGCGTCAAAACGGTGGGCAGAAAAAACAGAGCGTAGCAGCTCTCTATCCCGAAGGTCGCCTTGAATGCTGGTGAGTTGGAGTTCTCTTTCCTGTTCCGCATCCGGATTGGGTTCAAGATCGATGGAAACCACGCTGGTCCCTTCGCGCAAGAGGCGTCGTTTGAGCACTCCGCCAAAGAACCCAGATCCTCCCGTAACCAGCACATGGCTCATGGGCGGATCGTATCATAGTCATTACCGGAGTGTTAGACTCGGGCGTTACTCTAAAAGGGAGAGAAGAAGTCGATGAAGAAGGTCGCAATCATCATTGGCGCGGGTCCCGCGGGGCTTACGGCTGGCTTGGAGTTGCTCAGACGAACGGACGTGACTCCAGTAATTCTCGAAGCGAGCGATGAGATTGGAGGCATCTCCCGGACGATCCGCTACAAAGGCAATCGAATGGACATCGGAGGGCATCGTTTCTTTTCGAAGAGCGATCGCGTGATGCGATGGTGGATGGATTTGATGCCGCCGGTCACGTCCGACGAGGCCGTAGAGATCAGCTATCAGGGACAGCGCCGGTCAACCGACCTCGGAGGCGCAGCCGGGGTGGAAGTCGAAGCGGAACAGGAACCCGTGCTGCGTGGTGCCGGTCCGCTGGTGGGCACCGCTGCGCTGAGATTGCGCAATGTGGATGGCCCGGTGGCTGTAATCACCGAAACCGAAGAGACAGACGCAGATGGAACGCCGCACCCAGAAGCGCATGGTCGCACTGAAACGGTCATCGTGGCCAAGCCAGCGGACCCCGATCTGGTCATGCTGATCCGGCCGCGAAAAAGCCGTATCTATTATTTAAGGAAGTTTTTTGCGTATCCTATTACGTTGACCGGAGAGACGCTCACCAATCTCGGCCTGGTCAGGACGATGCGGGTGGGGACGAGCTATCTAAGATCCAAGGTTAGCCAGATTAAGCCGGAGCGCAGTCTCGAAGATTTTCTGATCAATCGCTTTGGGCGTCAACTTTATCTGACGTTCTTTAAAAGCTATACAGAGAAGGTGTGGGGAACGCCGTGCGAGACGATCTCGGCCGAATGGGGAGCGCAGCGGATCAAAGGGTTAAGCTTGACCACGGCAGTAAAGCATTTCGTGAAGAAGAGTTTTCGTCGCCGCCAAACAGATGCCGTGGGCACGGACGTGGCGCAAAAAGGGACGGACACCAGTCTAATTGAGCGGTTCATGTATCCGAAGTTTGGTCCCGGACAGCTTTGGGAGCATGTGGCGGATCAGATTCAGGAAAAAGGCGGCGAGATCCACATGGGGTGGAAGGTGGACCAGATTCGCTGCAGAGGGGGCCAGGTAATGGCGGTGGACGCAGTGAACGAATCCGGCCGGCGTCAGAGCTTTGAGGGGGAGTATTTCTTCTCGACGATGCCGATGAAGGAGTTGGTGCGGGCGATGGACGCGCCGGTACCTCCGGCGATTCGGGAGATTGCGGAGGGTCTACAGTATCGGGACTTCATTACCGTGGGTTTGCTGTGCGACCGGCTGAAGGTGCGCGAGGTGGATGGAGGACTGCTCAAGGATACGTGGATCTATGTGCAGGAGCCGGACGTACTTCTCGGACGGCTACAGATATTCAACAATTGGAGTCCGTATCTAGTGGCCGATCCGGGTAAGGTATGGATCGGGTTGGAATATTTTTGCTATGACACGGACGATCTTTGGAAGATGCCGGATGAGGAGTTGAAGAAATTTGCCATCGCCGAGGTGGCAAAGATTGGGATTCTAGACGCCGGCGCGGTCACGGATGGCCATGTGGTGCGGGTACCGAAGACCTATCCGGCGTACTTTGGAACGTATGTGCGGTTTGGCGAACTGCGGGAGTGGACGGACGAGTTTAAGAACTTGTTCCTCGTGGGGCGAAACGGGATGCATAAGTACAACAATCAGGACCATTCCATGCTGACCGCAATGGCGGTCGTGGACGGTATTGTGGCGGGGCACGTCGATAAAGCAGCCTTGTGGGAGATCAATACAGAGCAGGAATATCATGAGGAGAAGAAGTAGATGCGGACTCTGCTCTTGGTGTTGACGATGCTGCTGGTGGGGTTTGTGGCGGTGAATCGACAACGTATCTATCTGCGCGATCCGTTAGGGAGCGTGCGGCGGGATGGCGTGAAGGTGGAGGGGGCGCGGGTGTTTATCAACTACTCGAACGATGTTCTGGTGCAGGTGGGGAGTGGGACGGCGGGGTCGACTGTGGAGGAGTTTATGGCGCAGGGGTGGAACGGCGTGGTGGGGGTGCCGGAGCGGCTGACGTGTTTGTCGGGGATGGCATGTCTGGCGGAGGCGGACCGTGCGCCGATGGTGCCTGTGGCGGGGGCGGGGAACGCGGTGGTGGGGAGTCGGGAGACTACGTTTGTGCAGGGCGGCGGGGTGAAGGTGCGTGTCGCGTTGCGGTAGAAGGAGCGAACCGGCGAATTGAGTTGCGGGAGGCATCCAACGTGGAGGATTACGGTCGGAGGCATATGGATTTGCACTACGAGCCGGAGCGGTGGGACGAACCAAGGATCAAGGATGCGGCAACGAACGAGCGCGTCAACGAGGACCAGGAGCCGGTCGCCGCGTACGAAGGGGAGCGCGTAGAGGCCTTGGAGGCTGATCCAATGCTGGCGGAGCCTGCGGTGGAGGCCGCTCCGGTAGAACTCTTGCCGGAAGAGCCGGAGACGGCGCGAGCGACGATTCGGCTCGACCGGAAGCATCTGCTGGCGATCCGATGGATGCATTGGATCAATTTTCCGGTGCTGTTCATCATGATCTGGAGCGGGCTGCTAATTTATTGGAACGACTCGGACAACGCGTATCGGCACGCGCATCGAGTATACCGGGTGGGGATTGGTGGGTGGACGCTGTTTCGCTTCTTTCCGGACTGGTTTTATAAGCTGCTGAACGTTCCGTACCATGTGACACAAGGGCTGGGGAACCACTTCTTCTTCATGTGGATCTTTGCGCTGAATGGGATTGCGTATGTGTTGTACACGGCGATCTCGGGGGAGTGGCGTTTCTTATTGCCGCAGCGGCGGAGTGTGCGCGACGCGATCCAGGTGACGCTGGTCGACCTGCATCTGCGCAAGGGTCTGCCGCCGCAGACGAAGTACAACGGGGCGCAGCGGATTGCGTATACGTCGGTGATTGTGATGGGCGCGGGGATGCTGCTGACCGGCCTGGCGATCTACAAGCCGACGAGCGCGCATTGGCTGACGACTCTGCTGGGCGGGTATGAGATGGCGCGCTGGCTGCACTTCTGGCTCACGATCGGGTTCCTTGGGTTCTTCGCCGTCCATGCGGGGCAGGTGTTTCTGGCTGGGTGGAACAACTTTCGCTCAATGGTGAGCGGGTACGAGATCAAGCGGGCCGAGGAGCATACGGTCGAGGCGGAACGGAGGTCCTGGTGATTGCGAGCGACGAGACGAAGCTGGAGGCTCAAACGCCATTAGATATGGCTGTGCTGGCGGATTCGCGACGGCATACGCGGCGGTCGTTTGCATTGGCGGCAGCAGCGGCGGCGGCGGGGTATGGGCTCTGGCATTGGACGGAGAGCTTCGCGCACGATGAGGACATGCTGCCGCTGGCGCAGCGACGGGCTCTCCTGGTCAACGAGGCGGTGTCTGGTGCGGTGCTGCCGGAGTATCCGCTGGCTCCGACGTACCCGGTGAGCCGGGCGGAGACCCTGCGGATCAACGGTGTTTATGGACTGAAGAAAGATTTGGAGTTGGAGTCGTGGCGGTTGCAGGTGGTAGGGATGCAAGGTGCCTCGCAGCGTGCGGGGTATGTCAAGGACGTGACGGCGTGGCAATACAAGTACCACAACGCGGACGCGCACGAGGATAGTGGACACGATACGAAGGTCGACCCGAAGAAGGAGCGGATGGGGCGGGAGGCTCGGGATGACGGGACGAACACATCGGTGAAGATGGCTCCGATGGAGAGGATGGACCACGCCATGGACGACGAGGACAAGGCGGACGAAGACGGCGGACATGACGACAACGGCACGGGACGCAAGCCGCGGGGGTTGGAGGAGGCGGGGGAGAGCGATTCGACGCTGCCTGCGGGGACGCCCGGGGTGCTGCTGGGTCTGCCGGCCATTATGAAGCTGCCGCGGCATGAGTTAGTGACGCAGTTCAAGTGCATCGAGGGGTGGAGCCAGATCGTGCATTGGGCGGGGGTGCGGATGGCGGATTTTCTGGAGGCGTATCCGCCGGCGTCGATCGATGGGCGCGAGCCGAAGTATGTGTACATGGAGACGCCGAACGGGGATTATTACGTGGGGTACGATCTTGCGGCGCTGCGGCATCCGCAGATGTTGCTGGTGACGGAGATGATGGGGCAGCCGCTTACGCAGAAGCACGGGGCTCCGCTGCGGCTGCACGCTCCGACGCGGTATGGGTACAAGCAGATCAAGCGGATCGGGCTCATCGCGTACACGGATGTGAAGCCGGACGATTACTGGACGAAGCTGGGGTACGACTGGTACGCGGGGCTGTAGAGGCAATCCGGCAGCGTAGTAGTCCACTAACGTATCAATGTAGTAGTTGGGTAATTGGATAGACTCAGAAGATGGCTGGAATGGTAAAGGCGGTTCGGGGCACGCGGGATTTGCTGCCGCCGGAGACGGAGTTGTGGGCGCGGGTGGAGCGGGTGGCGCGCGGGGTGTTTGCGCGGTATGGGTTTGGGGAGATCCGCACGCCGGTGTTCGAGGCGACCGAACTGTTCGCGCGCGGGGTGGGGGAGGAGACGGACATCGTCTCGAAGGAGATGTATACGTGGGAGGACCGGGCGCGGGCGGCGTCCGAGAAGGCGCAGAGCCTGACGTTGCGGCCGGAGAATACGGCGGGGGTGGTGCGGGCGTATATCGAGCATAAACTGGGCGACACCGGGCAGCTGCAGAAGCTGTTTTACATCGGGCCGCAGTTTCGGCGGGAGCGGCCGCAGCGAGGGCGGTACCGGCAGTTTTGGCAGATTGGGGCGGAGGTACTGGGGCCGGTCAGCTCCGGTGCCGAGAGCGCCATCCGCGACGCCGAGGTGCTGGAGATGCTGGCGAGCCTGCTCGATGAACTGGGTGTGAAGGGCTGGCGTTTGGCGCTGAACTCGGTCGGGTCGGCGGCGGATCGGCCGCGGTATGTGGCGGCGTTGCGCGAGGCGCTCCAGTCAGTGAAGGCCGAGCTTTGCGAGGACTGTCAGCGGCGGGCGGAGACGAACCCGCTGCGGGTGCTGGACTGCAAGGTGCCGGAGGATCAGGCGGCGGTCGACGCGCTGCCGAAGATCGCGGAGTTTCTGGACGCGGAGTCGACGGCGCACTTCGCGGCGGTGCGGGAGGCGTTGGATGCCTGTGGTGTGGGGTATGTGGCGGAGCCGCGGCTAGTGCGGGGGCTGGACTACTACACGCGGACGACGTTCGAGTTCACGGTACCCGATGGCAGTGGGCTGGGGACGCAGAACGCGCTGCTCGGGGGCGGGCGGTACGATGGGTTGAGCGATATGCTGGGCGGCCCGAAGGCTCCGGGGATCGGGTTCGCGATCGGAGAGGACCGGCTGATCCTGACGTTGCAGGCCCAGGCGGGTGAGGCCGAGGCGACTAAGCTGGACGTGTATATCGCGCCGCTGAGGGTAGGGCAGAATGCGGCGGCGTTGGCGCTGGGGCGAGAGTTGCGGCGGGCGGGACTGTCGGTCGAGGTGGGGGATGGGGCTTTTCGGCTAAAGAAGAGCTTTGAGGCGGCGGACAAGGTGGCGCGACGGATGGTGCTGCTCGGGGAGGATGAGGCGACGCGGGGAGTGGTGAAGGTGAAGACGTTCGCCACGGGGGAGCAGGTGGAGGTGGGACGTGCGGAGTTGGCAGGTGCCTTGCGCTAGGTAGTGGTGACATTGTACGCATCGACGCAGAGTTCTTGGAACAAATCGCCAATTTTGGGAGTATTAGAGAGCGTTCGTCATGATCGTGAGAGCAACGCCAAAGCGCTCCTTGGCTTCTGACAGTTATCTGTAGATTGGTAAAGATGGAGTTCAGATGAAAAAGTCGGCGGTTGTCGCTCATAGTGTTGCGCCTTTGCTTGGCGTTAGTACGGGGTTGCGGTCGTTTACGCCTTTGGCGGTGATCGCGTGGTTTGCGCGGTCCGGCAAGCTTCCCGTGGAGGGGACGTGGGCGTCGTGGTTTGCGCGTCCGGGTGTGGTGGTCGTCTTGACCGTCGCGGCGGCTGGCGAGTGCGTGGCCGACAAGCTGCCGAACGCGCCCGATCGTACGTTGCCGGTGGCTGTGGCGGGCCGTGTGATCTTGAGCGGGTTGGCCGGGGCAGTGGTGGCGACGGCTCTGCGGCGGCCCGTGGCGGGCGGGATCGCGTTGGGGGTGCTCGGCGCGGTGGCGGGGACCTATGGCGGCTTTTATGCGCGGACGGGGCTGGCAAAGGCGGCGGGCAGGGATTGGCCGGTAGCGCTTGCGGAGGATGGGTTGGCGATGGGGTTGGCTGTGGGAGCGGTGAGGAGGTTGACGGAGTAGGGCCGGAGGTCTATGTGCCGGGCCTTCAGCCTTTCTGCACATCATGGTTGCTAATCTAGGCCTTCGGCCTAGGCTGTTATGTGTCGGGCCTTTGGCCCTCTAAGTGCCAGTTAACGGCCGCCAGCGCGGTGCGTGTTGATTCATGGGCAGCTTGCTGGTGCAAGGATCACTAAACAGATTCTCTTCGGGAATGACAACAGGAAAAATGATGGTACCTGGGTGCCGGTTAGTTGCGGCGGCGTCCGCTGAGGAGTTGGAGGGCGGCGAGGAAGATGTTGATGCCGTCGAGGTAGATGGAGAGGGCGAGGGAGACGGCGGGCTGACCGTCGCCGCCGTTGCGGATGCGGGCGAAGTCGCCGACCGTGAGCAGGCTAAAGATGCCGAGGGTGAGCCAGGAGTAGGTGTCGGGCGTGAGGAAGTGCAGGAACATACTGGCGATTCCGGCGATGATGAGGACGATCAGGGCGGCCATGGCGATGCCGGTGACGCGGCGATAGTTGATCTGAAAGAGATAGGCGATGGAACCGAGTACACCCATGCCCAGGCCGGTGGTGGCGGCGGCGTTGAAGACGACGGCCGGACCGACGGTCTGCATATAACGATGAATGAGCGGGCCGATCTCCCATCCCATGAAGTAGGTGAGTGTCAGGAAGAGGCCGAGCGCGAGGCCTGGGCTGGCGCGGCGGGCACCACTGATGGCGAAGATCAGGATGAAGACGGCGATCAGGCCGGGGAGCGTGCTCCAGGCGGGCGCGGTGTAGACGCCGGCGGCGGTGATGAGGAAGCCGGTCGCGGTGATGGCGAGAACCTTCGAAAGCAGGGAGGCGGTCTCCTCGCGCGGAACGTCGATGGTGGTGGGGAAGGCGTTCATGTTGTAGTTCGGCATCGTAGGCTCCGGCGTGTCGGCCTCGGATTGCAAGGCTGGTTGTTAGACGCATCTGCCCGGTAAGAGGTCGATCTTCACGCCTGGGATTATCGGGCTGGCTGAAGAGCCTCCATGGTGTAGAGGTCACGCTCCCCGAGGAAGTACTTCTTGAGGCAGTCTCGAAAGACCGTTTCGTCTGTGCAGGCTTCGGCAAACAGAGTGAGCGAGGAGTGAAGTTTGAGGTTGTCGGGATAGCCGAAGATCTCCATCGCGCTACGGTCCTTGATGGCGAGGACGAGGGCGGCGCATTCGCGCAGGCGGGAGCTGAGTAGAGGATGGTCGAGGTAGGCCCGCGCTTCGGCCATCGACTGGATCGCGTAGCGCTTGGCGGTTGGGCTCGATCCCAGGCCTTTGATCTGCGGGAAGATGAACCACATCCAGTGAGATTGCTTCTGGCCGGCGCGCAGCTCGGAGAGCACCTGGCCGTAGACGCCGGCTTGGGCCTCGATGAAGCGTTGCAGGTTGTAGATGTCTAACGATGCGTTGGAGGACATGGCGTTATTTCTCGCTGCTGGGCGGGACGAGGCCTTTGAGGCGGAGGTAGAGGGCGACGGTGGCGTACTGCTCGTTATCGTGGGAGACGGTGCCCCAGAGGAGGCCGATGCGGGAGCGTTTGCCCATGGGGCCGACGTCGAAGGTGTCGGCAAGATTTGCGTCGGTAAGGGCGGCGAAGGCGGTGTCGCAGGCGGCGAAGGAGGCTTGGAGGGCGGCGACGATGGCGGCCTTGTCGGCGGTCTCGGGCGGGACGGTGGGGAGTGTCTTGGTGCCGTTGGCCGCGCCGCAGGTACGGAGCTGGGCCTCGGTGATGTGGTTGACGACGCGGGCGAAGGTGCGGACTTCGGGTGTGGGTTTGGAGGGGTAGTCGGCGGCGGGCATCTTGTCGGCGGCCTTGAGGATGTTGGGCTTGAGGGCGGCGTATGAGCGCTGGGCTTCGGCGGCGGGGCCAGTGGGGGATTGGGCGAGGGCGGTGGCCGTGGCGGGGGTTTGGGCGAGAGCGGTGGCGGACAGAAGGAGGACGGCGGCAAATTGAAAGCGCATGGATGTACCTCGTTAAATACGTAGCCAGGGTATCGCATGTGCGAAATATAGGTTCAACGACGTCGTCCCTTCCGGTACGCAATGCACGCATGCCCCGGAACCGCTGTAGGGTAAACGGTTAGGTGCCTCACAAGTTGAGACAACACTCAGGCTCCGCAGAGGCGAGACAGCAACTACAGAGCGCAATCGCTGTCTCGTCGGTGGCGGGTTATCGATACAATCTGCGGCGCACTGCCCCTATCACGCCGAGCACGCCCGTGCCCAGCAAGATTAGGCCCGAAGGCTCCGGGGTCGCCGCGATTACGGGCGTAGCGGAGAACGACACCAGGGTACCGTCCGTTTGTCCTCCGCTACAGGAAGTGCAGACATAAATCTTTCCCGCTGTGTTTGAGTAGATGTTGTAGTCGACGCCCGACACCGAATACGAAAGACCCATAAAGTCGTAATAGGGAGTCATGCTCTTGAACAGGTTGTCGTTGCCTGCAAAAGAGTTCACATTCAACAACGTGATGGCCGAGCCGTTCTGTGCGCCGGTGAAACCGGTTACAAGCGAAAACGTTCCGTTCGCATTGCCCGCAGTGGTCAGCGTTCCTGAGGAGGTGTAGCCGGTTCCATTGAATTGGAACGTAAAAGAATCGGCGTGGGCGGAGAGGCTGGCAGCAAACAGAGCAACGGCAGCCACGAGGAAGCGAGGACGCATAACGGACTCCTTTTGAAGATGGCACATAGTTTACACAAACCAGCCCTCGCGCAAGAACTCTTTGGTAACCAGCGCTGACGATCGACTCTCGCGAAAACGAGTTCCGCAGATAGCCACGCGGAGGCACGTGGCCCTAACCATGCCTCGCGACTGAGACGAGGGTGCGAGCTATGGTACGGGTGAGACTATCCATTTAGGTGTAACGTATAGGAACCATCCTGTTTGCAGCTTTCTTGGAGGGGTATGTCACTCGTTCGTTCGCTGGTGCGTTGGGGTTGTGCGGCTTCAGTCGCGGGTAGTTTGACGGGGCTGTCGTTTGCGGCGGAGAAAAAGGGTGAGGTGCCGTCGTACTATGGGCCGCAGCCTACGGTCGAGTCGGTCGATCTGACGATGTATGCGCGGATTCGTGAGGAGGGGCTGCGGCACTCGCACGTGATGCAGTTCGCGAGCGCGCTGAGTGACGGGATTGGGCCACGGCTGACAGGGTCTCCGAACATGGCGAAGGCGAACGCGTGGACGCGAGACACGCTGACGGCGATCGGGCTGAGCAACGCGCATCTGGAAGACTGGGGCGAGTTCGGTATGGGATGGCAGCAGATCAATACCTGGGCGCGGATGGTGTCGCCCGACCCGGAGCCACTCTGGTTGCAAGCAGCTCCGTGGTCTCCCGCGACTAAAGGGCCGGTGACGGGCGAGGTGGTGTTCGTCGACGCGCAGCAGGCGAGCGATCTGGACAAGTACAAGGGAAAGCTGACGGGCAAGATCGTGATGTTCGGGTCGATGCGGCCGACGCCGGACCTGACGAAGCCGTTGTTTACCCGGTATACGGACGCGGAGCTGAAGGAGATGGAGAGCTACGAAGGCGGCGGCGGGCGGTTCGCGCAGGACTCGCCGGAGCGGCAGCGGCTGATCGCGGACCGGGCGCGGCTTACGGCGCTCAGGACGGCGGCGGTGAAGATGATGTCGAGCGAAGGGGTGCTGGCAGTCATTACGCCCTCGCGGGACGGGGGAGACGGCGGCGGGACGGGGATCATCTTCGATGACAACGGGGCGAACCTGGCGCGCGGCGCGCAGGTGAAGGAGACGGCCGTCACCGTGCCGAACGCGGTGATGATGATCGAGCACTACAACCGGCTGGGGCGGATGTTGCAGGCGCATGTGCCGGTGACGGTAGAGCTGAACATCGACACGAAGTTTACCGGCGACCATGAGCACGGCTTCAACACGGTGGCGGAGATTCCGGGCACCGATCCGAAGCTGAAGAGTGAAGTGGTGATGGTGGGTGGGCACCTCGATAGCTGGATTTCGGGCACAGGCGCGACGGACAACGGTGCGGGCTCCGTCGTGGCGATGGAGGCGGTGCGGATTCTGAAGGCGCTTGGCGTAAAGCCCCGACGGACGATCCGGATCGCGCTGTGGTCGGGCGAGGAGCAGGGTCTGTTCGGGTCGCAGGGGTACATCAAGACGCACTTTGGGACGTTCGCGGAGCCGAAGGATGTCGATCCGAATCTGCCCAGCTATCAGCGACCGAAAGGCGCGCTGACGACGACCAAGGATTGGGAGACGCTCGACGCCTACTACAACCTGGACAACGGCACGGGCAAGGTGCGTGGCGTGTATACGCAGGAGAACTTCGCGATTGCGCCCATTTTCAAGCAGTGGATGGCTCCGCTGGCGGACCTTGGCGTCACGACGCTGAGCTACCGGAACACGGGCGGAACGGACCACCTGAGCTACGACGCGGTGGGACTGCCGGGCTTTCAATTTATCCAGGACCCGATGGACTACGACACGCGGACGCACCACTCGGATATGGATACGGTCGACCGGCTCCATGCGGCGGACCTCCAGCAGGCGGCGGTGGTGGAGGCGATCTTCCTCTATAACACCAGCGAGCGCGAGGCGATGATGCCGCGCAAGCCGTTTCCGCATCCCGAGTTGGAGCGGGAGAAGGCGGCTCCGTTGAAGGGTGTGTTTCCGGGGGAGATCATGGAGACGGGTAAGTAGCGGTGAGCGCGTGGATGCGAAGCGATGAGTGTTCATACTTTCGACCAAGTCGGGTACAATCATCGCGATTCGCATTTGCCACGAGGAGGATGTGTGTATGGGAAGCCCTGTGCAGAACCCCGGCTATTTCGGCAATCAGCCATCGAATTATTCTGAAAACAACCAGGTCAACGAATTGGAGCAGAGCGAGAACCGGGCCTATCAACCTCAGCCCTCGCCTGACCCTACGCCGTCAGCCGACCCTACGCCGGCTCAAGCGGGGGGTCTAATGAGGTTCTTCCCGTCGGCAGCAACATCTTCGATGCTGTCAGCGGCGCATACCAAAGCCAAGTGGGCCAAGGGAATGTAGGCGTGCAAAACGATGCTGGGAGTAGCGCTTCGGGCGATGCTGCTCCGGGTGCGGGTGAAGGAGATGCTGGCGGTGGCGGCGAGGATGCCGGGGGCGGTAGCGGGGATGCCGGCGGCGGACCGGATTAGAGGCAAGATGTCAGCAAGCGGCCAGAGGAGCCGAGGAGCTGAAGCTTGTCCGTCCGACCAGTGAAGTAGCGGGCGTTGAGTTCGGGGGTGCCTAGGTCTTCGATAAGGCGGAAGGCGTGGAGTTCGCCCGCAATCTCGGCGGGGGTGAAGAAGAGTTGGAAGGGTTCCCCAGCTTGCTCCACTCGGGCGGCGAGGGAGTCGCGCGCCAGCTGCTCGTCGGGTGGAAGGACGTGGCGGGGCTGGGCGTAGTCGAGGATTAAGGCCGTGCCGGGAGGCTGAGCGGCGATGAAGGCGACCGTTGTTCGGAAGGCTTCGAGCGTAAGGTACGGAACGACGCCGAGCCAGACGAAGACGGTCGGCATTGCGCCGCTATGGCCCGCGAGCAGGAGTTCGGTCGCCAGCGATTGCGTCTCGAAGTCGACGGCGACGAAGTTGGCAGCTTCGGGGAGACCCGCGGCGCGGAGGAGATCCCGCTTCCACTGCTGCGTAGCCGAATGATCGACCTCAAAGACGCGGAGCTTGGGGTGCGGATTGCGGAGGGCGAAGGTGTCCAGTCCCGCTCCGAGGAGGACGCATTGGGTGATCCCACGCTCGGCGGCGGCGGCGAGAACGTCTTCGGCATAACGGCTGCGGGCGACCACGAAAGCCCTTAAGGCGACGGAGTGCGGACGGGGCTTGCGGCTGGCATCGGGGTTGGGAGTGCGGCGAAGCTCTTCGGCGTGGGAGCCGAGGATGCGGAGGGCGAAGGGGTCATCGAGGACCAGCGAGGGAGCGTCGTAGAGTTGGTGGGCGGCTCGGCGGAGAGCCACGCGAAGGGCGGTGCGGGATGGCTTAGCAGGATGCATGGCGGATGCAATGAGATTGTAAGTGCAACCGCAGGTCCTTCGACTTCGCTCAGGATGACAGCACAATTCTCAGGATGACAGTGCGCTAGAGGGAGCGGATGATCGAGGCGGCAATGCTCTCGACAGGGACGGTCTTGCGCTGGGGCGCGTCGCGGGCGGGATCGTAGAAGAGGAGGCGCCCGCAGGTCTCGCAGCTCATCATCTCATCGGTGTTGGCGCGGTCGCGAAGATCGTTCCAGCGTTGCGGGCGGAGCATCATCTGGCATGCCTGGCACTTCTGGTTGACGGCCTTGGCGACGGCTGTACCTTTGCCCTTGACGATGCGATCGTAGGTGCCGAGCGCGGCCTCGCCAATCTGGGGGCGGAGCGCGGCCCGTTGAGCATCTACCGCAGTTAAGGCCGTTCGATCGGCCGTGAGCGTCTCCATTGCGCGGGCACGCTCCTGCGCGAGAATCTTCCCGGCGGCTTCGAGCGCGGTGTCGGCCAACGCGCGCTGCCCTTCAAGAGCCTCCGTCCGCTCCATCGATTCAAGTTCGGCGTCCTCCAGGCGCGAGATTTCCGCTTGCGAGAAGGCGATCTCGTGCTCAAAG
The DNA here is from genome assembly GCA_965277085.1 of Acidobacteriaceae bacterium. Lineage (GTDB taxonomy): Bacteria > Acidobacteriota > Terriglobia > Terriglobales > Acidobacteriaceae > Edaphobacter. Next base: position 1,322,636 of record OZ255708.1, on the reverse strand, counting down.
GCGTTTACCTGTACGGTATTGGTGGCGAGGTCGAGCTGTTTGCGAACGCGGGCGATCTTCGCCTGGTGGTCCTTGACGTCGGACTCCTGCCGGCGGCGGAACACCTCCTCTTTGGCGATGAGATTAAGGATGACGGCGTGCTGCCCGGTGACCGCGGCCAGTTTGGTCTCAAGGGACGCCACCAGCTTCGGTAGCGCGGCCATCTCATCGCGCAAGCGCTTGGCCTCAATGTCGTGCGTCTGGAGGGCCATGAGATGTGGGAGGTCAGGGTGCATGGGGCGGTGTCCTCTTCGTTGGGTCGCGCTGGTACGAGATCAAACTTTAGCATTCCCACGATGGCCGCGGCTCGCGTCGGGCTGACATTTGTGCGTCCAGCGAGGGGCGGAAGAATCTAACCTCGTACAGATGGCAACCGCAACAGCACAGATGGACAGGACGGAGGCGGCGCAGGCTCGCGCTGATGCCGCATGGAGGCCTAGGGCAAACCCATGGGCGATCGCCCTGACGGTCACTCTGGCGACCTTTATGGAGGTGCTCGACTCCTCTATCGCCAACGTGGCCCTGCCGCACATTGCGGGCTCGCTCGGGGCGTCGCAAGACGAGGCCACCTGGGTGCTGACCTCGTACCTGGTGGCGAATGCGGTGATTCTGCCCGCTAGCGCGTATCTCACTACGTTTATTGGACGCAAGAAGTTCTACATGATCTGCGTTGTGCTCTTCGGCGTCAGCTCGGCGCTGTGCGGGCTTGCGCCATCGCTCCCGATCTTGATCTTGTGCCGCGTGTTGCAAGGCGCGGGCGGAGGCGGGTTGGCTCCGAGCGAGCAGGCTATCCTGGCGGATACATTTACGCCGGCTCAGCGAGGACAGGCCTTTGCGCTCTACGGCTTGGCTGTCGTCGTGGCTCCGGCCATTGGACCGACTCTCGGCGGCTGGATCACCGACAACTACGATTGGCGATGGATCTTCTTCATTAACGTGCCCATCGCCATGTTGTCCCTTTTCCTGACCAACCGCCTCGTCGAAGATCCGCCGCACATCAAATACGAAGTAGCCGAGGCCGCCAAGCGCGGCCTCAATCTCGACTTCTTCGGCTTCGGTCTGCTGGCGACGGGATTCGGTTCGCTCGAGTTTGTTCTGGACAAAGGCCAAGAGGACGACTGGTTTGGGTCTAACGTCATCGTCTTCTTTATCGTCCTGTGTGTGGTGTCGCTCATTACGCTGATCGTGTGGGAGCTCTACCAACTCAAGCAGAAAAACAGGCCCATCCTCAATCTCACCCTCTTCAAGCGTAAGACCTTTGCCATCCCCTTCTGCTTGATGTTTGTACTGGGCTTCTCGCTCTACGGAACCACTGTGCTCATCCCGCAGATGGTGCAGACGCTGCTTGGGTACACGGCAGAGCTGGCTGGGTTGGTGATCTCTCCCGGCGGCATCATGATTATGTGCATGATGCCCGTGGTCGGTATCCTGATCGGGCGCAGCGATCCACGCTATCTCATCTGCCTGGGCTTCTTCATTCTCGGCACGTCGTTGCTGTTGATGCACACCTTTTCGCTGCAATCGAGCTTCAAGTACATCATGTGGGTCAGGGTCTATCAGGCATCGGGTCTGGCATTTCTGTTCATTCCCATCAACACGATAAGCTACACCGGCGTGGCGCGGGCACAGAACAATGACGTAGCTGGTCTGACCAATCTGGCCCGCAACATCGGCGGCTCGGTGGGCACGGCCTTCGTCGCCACGATGTTGTCGCGCGGGCAGCAGCGGCACGAAGCGTACATGATCCGCAACCTAACGCCCGACAGCACCGCCTTTCAAGACAGGATTCGCTCGTTGAAGGGAATGTTTGGCGGCACGGGTCCTGGAACGATCTCGGGGCGTGGGGTGCATACGTCGCAGGCGTACATCTACAATCTGCTGCATCGGCAATCGGCCATGCTGGCGTATATGGACATCATCGCAATCTTCTGCGTCTTCTGCTTCCTGATGATTCCGTTCGTCATGATGATCGGGAAGATCAAACCGGCAACGGACGCGCCGATGCACTAAGATGACTGGGCTACCTGAAGAAAGGACTGCTCGTGAAACTCCGTTTCATACCCCTTTTATTTGCGTGTGCGCTGATACCGATTTTGCTTGGGCAAACATCCAAGCAACAAGGGAGCGTGCCTGTGTCGCAAGAGAAGCTCATCAACGGCTATCTCCCCACCTGGTGGAAAGAGGCGGTCGTCTATCAGGTCTATCCCCGCTCCTTTAAGGATTCGAACGGCGATGGCATCGGCGATCTTAAGGGAATTACCTCGAAGCTCGACTACATCGCCGGGCTGGGCGTCAACGTCATCTGGCTGAGTCCGCACTACGATTCGCCCAACGCCGATAATGGCTACGATATTCGCGATTATCGCAAGGTCATGACGGAGTTCGGCACGATGGCCGACTTCGACGAGATGCTGGCGGGCATCAAGCAGCGCAAGATGAAGCTCATCATCGACTTAGTGGTGAACCATACCTCGGATGAACACCAGTGGTTCGTGGAGAGTAAGAAGGGGAAAGACAATCCGTTCCGCGACTATTACATTTGGCGTCCGGGCAAGGCGGAAGGGCAGCCGCCGAACAACTATCCATCGTTTTTTTCAGGGTCGGCGTGGAAGTACGATCCGGCAAGCAAGGAATACTACCTTCACTACTTTGCGGTCAAGCAGCCGGACCTGAATTGGGACAACCCGAAGGTGCGGGAAGAGGTCTACAGCCTGATGCGGTTCTGGCTGGACAAAGGCGTCGACGGGTTTCGCATGGACGTCATCCCGTTGATCTCGAAGCGCCCTGGATTGCCGGATTTGACGCCTGAACAGCGGATGCGGCCAGACAAGGTCTATGCCAACGGGCCGCACATGCATGAATATTTGCAGGAGATGAACCGCAACGTCATGGCGAAGTACGACGTGATGACCGTTGGCGAGGCGCTTGGTATTTCGTTGGAGGAGACGCCGCTGATGGTCGACGAGCGGCGGAACGAGCTCAACATGGTCTTTCAATTCGACATCGGACAGATCGATAAAACGAACGAGGTTTGGCATCCATGGAAGTTGCAAGACATGAAGGCCATTTACACCAAGTTCGACGCGGGGCTGGATAAGCATAGCTGGAGCACTGTCTATATCTCGAACCATGACAGTCCGCGCGTGGTCTCACGGTTTGGAGACGACGCGCCGGAGTACCGGGTGGCGTCGGCCAAGGTGTTGGCCACGTTGCTGTTCACGCAGAAGGGAACACCGTTTTTTTACCAGGGCGATGAACTGGGCATGACGGATTTTCCGTTTACCGATATCACGCAGTTCGACGATATTGCAGTCAAAAACTTCTACAAGGCCGAAGTGGAGACGGGCCACGTTCCCGCGGACGCGTTTCTCGCCAATATGCGGCATACCAGCCGGGACAACGCGCGCACGCCCATGCAGTGGGACGGCTCGGCGGAGGGTGGGTTCACCACGAGCGCGAAGCCATGGCTTGCCGTCAATCCAAACTACGCAAAGATCAATGCGGCGCAGGAGCTTGGCGATTCAGAGTCTGTTTACCACTATTTCCAGAAGATGATTGCGCTTCGTCATGGGACGCCGGCGCTGGTCTATGGGGACTACAAAGATCTCGACGGGCAGAACCCGGAGATGTTTGCGTACACCCGTGTGCTCGGGCCGGAAAGGTACCTGGTAGTGATGAACTTTTCTCGCAAGGAGGTGGCGTATGCGCTGCCGCCGGGGATCACAGCTGAAAAGCTGGTAATTACGAACCTGGGCAGTCCTGAAGAAAATACTTCAACGCTCCACCTCAAAGGATGGGAAGCACGGGTGTACCGCTTCTAACGGGTATCCCATGTCTCACAGGCGAGACATGGACTCCGGTACGGCGATTAGAACTGACGGTAGGGGCCGCCGAGAATGTGCTGTATGCCGACGCTATAGCCGCGGCGGAAAGCCTGACGGTACTCATTCCTTGCCCAGCCCGGGACGTGCGGATGACGGAACTCGGTGCGGTTACGGACATCTGGGCGGCGGTGGTTTTCAATGTCCTTCTGCGCACCGTCCACCCCGTCGTGGAAGCCCTGACGGCCAAACTCGCGGAACTCCTGTGGAGGCGCGTCCCATCCGCCAGGGCCTTGCTGGTAGTAGCCGGGCGGTGGGGGTGGCGGGCCGTATTGCGCGATAGCCGCTGTGGTGCCGAGGAGAGTCGTCGCCAGTGCAATGGTGCTAAGAAGCGTGTGTTTCATGGTCGATCCTTTCGGGGCTTCGTACGCCCGTACTGCTCGACTTGATGAACACCTGGAGAAGGACATAGTTGTGCCGCGATGCTCGCCCTTCACGGGACCACATTTGCTTCAGACAGCTACACTGGCTTGGGATTGCGCTCTTGAAACTGACGCTGATGCCAGTAGGGATAGGCTAACGGGACTTCGCTTGCAGCGTCGAGCTTGTTGATTTGCTCTGGGGTGAGAGTCCAGCCGACCGACGCGAGGTTGGCCTTTAGTTGCTCTTCATTGCGCGCACCGATAATCAACGTGGACACCGTGGGCCGAGTCAACAACCAGTTGAGCGCGATCTGCGGAACGGTCTTGCCGGTTTCGGCTGCGACCCCGTCGAGCGCGTCCACCACGCGATAGAGGTACTCGTCAGCAGGCAACGGGCCGCTGTCGACAACAACTTTGCTGTTGAGCCGGCTCTCCGCCGGAAGTGGCTGGCCGCGGCGGATTTTGCCCGTCAGTCGGCCCCAACCTAGGGGCGACCAGACGAGCGCGCCGACGCCCTGGTCGAGCGCCAGCGGCATCAACTCCCACTCATAATCGCGCCCGATCAGCGAATAGTAGACCTGGTGACCCACGTAGCGCGCCCAGCCATAGCGTTCGGAGACGGACAACGATTTCATCAGGTGCCAACCCGAGAAGTTGGAGCAGGCTATGTAGCGGACCTTGCCCTCGCGGACGAACTTGTCGAGCGTGTTGAGGGTCTCGTCGACCGGGGTGGACGCGTCGAAGGCGTGGAGATGGTAGACGTCGATGTAATCGGTCTGAAGGCGCTTGAGCGAACTTTCGAGCGACTGGATGAGGTGGTAGCGGCTGGAACCAACATCGTTCGGGCCCACGCCGAAGCGAAAGGTAGCTTTGGTGGAGATGAGGATATCTTCGCGTTTTAGGTGCGCGGTGGCCTTCGCGAGCGCGAGTTCGCTACCTCCGTTCGAGTAGATGTCGGCGGTGTCGAAGAAGTTAACGCCAGCCTCCATGCAGAGGTCGATCAGGCGCACGGCCTCTGCGTCCGTGGTATTGCTCCATGCCTTAAAGAACTCGTTGTTGGTGCCCAAGGTACCCGCGCCAAAGCAAAGCTCCGGCACCTTCAATCCCGATCTGCCCAGTTGACGGTATTCCATGGCTGTGTGATGAGGAGGCCGGACCCGGCGATGCCTCGTTATGATGGAGGGGTGAGTTCGCTATTCGCAGAAGATCTGGAGTTGCCGCCGACGTGGGTGGAGGGCAGCGACGTATTCCACACGACGGAGAAGTGCCAGCGGCTACAAGCAATCCCGCGCAACCGCCGCGTGAGCGGCAAGCCGGGGGTCAAGCTGCGGCTGTGCTTCAACTGCGAGGATATTGCACGCACGAAGCGCTCGGGGTAGACTTCCGCGCATCTTCATTGTATGGAGGGTTTATGGATGGATTGATTATAAAGAGAATAGGCGCGACGGCGTTGCTACTGGCGCTGGTCGGAGGGCTGAGCGGCTGCTTGGTAGCCGGCTATTCGAGCGGCGGCGGGTTTTTTATCTGGCCCGGAAGCATTGCGATTATGGTAATTTTGCTGCTGCTCTTCTTTTTCCTTCGGCGCGGACGGTAGATGTGGACCCCGCGTCCAGTAGATAGGACATGAGGTCCGTAGGAAATCATGCGTGGAGGCGACGCCGCGCCGCTCCAACCAGACCAAGCACGCCAGTGCCGAGGAGAATAAAAGAAGCCGGCTCAGGCGTGGAGGCAACAGGTGGAAGAGCGTTGGGATCGATGAGTGTGCCGCTACCGATCGTGAGCACATTCTCGGTGCCCTGCTGGAGAACGTACGGTGCCATCATCGGGTCGCCATCAAAGCTGGTAAGCAGAGCGTCGCTTACCGTGAAGTTGAGCGCGTTTTTTGCAAAGGTGCTCCCCGTGTCTAACACTTGCACGGTCGTCTTGCCGTTCTGTTCAAAGCTGTAGTTGGAAGTGGGTGTACCGTAAGCCGGAATTGCGGTGACCACGGGGAGCGACGAAGCTTGGAATGTGTATGCCGCGGAGCCATTGAAGTAGGCGGTAATGTTTTCGGCGATGGCTTGGTTGGTTACAGTGTCGAAGGTCACGGTGCCCCTAAAGCTTCCGCTGACCGGATTGTTGTCCTGAAACGCTTCCGTGATCGTACCGTTGGCGTTCAGAACGAGAGAACTGGCGTGAAGGTTGACAGTACTGCACGTGAGGGCGGTGAAGACAAACAGAACGAGTTTGGCGCGCATATAAGTCCTTTTGTTGGGTTGGGATGGCGGGCTTGATGCTACGGTGGCGATCTGGAGAGTCTACGAAAGTGCAGGTTGATAAGTTTGGTGAGGGTGTATTGTCTGTTCCGCCATGTTACATGAGATTGGTAATAGCGGCACAACAGTAACTCATTCTGCGGGACGGTCCACTTGGCTGAGGTACACCTGCTCGACGGCATCCACCGTGTCGATCTCGGCTAAAGGCTTATCGGTGCGAATGCGGAGGATGCGGGGGAAGCGCAGAGCAAAGCCGCTGGCGTGGCGGTCGGAGCGCATAATGTTGTTGAAGGCGACTTCGAGGATGACCAGCGGCTCGACCGTGCGGAAGTGGCCGAAGTCTTCAAGGGTGTGGGCCTTGAGGAACTCGGTAAGTTCGGCGATCTCAACGTCCGTCACGCCGGAGTAGGCTTTACCGACGTTGAGCAGCTCACCGGTGGCGGCGTAGTTGGGGCCTCGCACAGCAAAGGTGTAATCGGAAAGGAAGGCAGCGCGGCGGCCATTGCCATATTCGGCTCCGATAATGACCACGTCCAACGTGGCGAGTTCACGCTTGAGCTTGACCCAAGCCAAACCACGGCGCCCCGGCTGATACACCGAGTCGGTAGCCTTGAGCATGACGCCTTCGTTGGAGCGCGCGCGCGCATCGGCATAGGCGCGGTCGATGTCGGCGGCGGACTCGACCAGCCGTGCGGGCGAGAGCATCAGGCGCGGAAGGGGCTTAGCCGCTGGCGTGAGCGCGGGTGCGTCGAGGAGAAGCTCGGGTTGCGTCTTCTTTGTGGGAGGAAGGGTGAGTGGAGCGACGACGCGGGCCACCATCTGCTCGACGGCAGCTTCAAGGCGGTTCCGCCGCTCCGTCAATGGAAGGTCGAGGATAAGCTCTCCGCGATGAGCCATGATGTCGAACGCCATAAAGACGACAGGAATCTGCGTGCGCATCTCGTTCGATACCTTCTTACGCCCGATGCGCTGGCCGAGAGTGGCAAACGGGAGAGCGCGGGCGGCTATCGGTTCTTCCGATTCGATACCGCTGGCGAAGTTCCAGCCAAGAATTTCGCCATCGAGGATCATGGCACCGTCCACATCGGGAAGGACGTGAGCGAAGGCTTCCGCGAGTTCGGGAAAACTTGCGGTGATGTCTTCGCGGTTACGCGAATAGATCGCCACGCGACCGGGTTGGCGCGGATCGCCGCAATGAATTTGCGCGCGCATGCCGTCGTACTTATCTTCAAGCAGAGCTTCAATATGGGTGTCGAGGTCGGGTAAAGCGTCTTTGGCGGGCTTGGGCGTAAAGCGGGCGACGGCTTCCTCTGGATTTTCAACAGGCGAAGCGAGCATGAAGCCAAGCGGATGAAAGAGGCTCATGCGGGCTTCAGTAAGGGTCTCTGTAAAGGCGCGGCGAGTGGCAGAGACGAGATCAGCCTCCAGCATGACAGCGTGGCGCAGGTCGCCCACGGAAGCTTGGGCGGCAACAGCGATGGCCTCTTCGATCAGGCTCTGTTTCACTCCAATCCGCATATCGCCCAGCATGAGCTTGAGCAGGTACTTGGCTTCAGTGGGAGTGGCGCGGCGGAGAAGAGATTCCACCAGGCCGGAGCGGACGGCAGTAGTGCGCGCCACGGCTATCTCGCCAAAGGTGGCGTAGACCTCGGCGAGCGTGAGGGAGGGTTCAGGCGAAGGCCGTTCGGCGAGAAGATCGTGCGCGGCTGCGCCTAGATCACCATGACGGCGATAAGCGGCGGTCAGCTGCTCGCCGGTAGCTTCGGAGACGGTGAGGACTGCCTTGCTCAGCAGCGCGCCCCCAGCGTTGAGCTTGCGCGGATCGGCTTCGGAGAACGGCGTCCCGGCAAGAAAGAGCGCAAACCGGCCAGCATTGTCCGTCTCGGGCGCAGCCTGGTGCACAGCGGCGATGGCTTCCGCAATGGCCGCGCGCTTCTTCAGACGGCTGCTTTCAGAGGCAAGCTGGTCGGCAAGGTTGGCAAGGTTGGCAAAGGGGGCCATCTCTATAAGGATGCGGCTTTAGAAGGAGATGTCTGTGTTTAGCTGCGGAAGAAAGGCGCGGAGTTCGGCGTTGCAACGCTCCGGCGCGTCCTGCTGGACCCAATGAGAGACGCCGGGAAGGTAGCGAAGCGTGAGATCGCGTACGAAACGGTTCGTGCCCTGGGTGGTTCGTTTGGAGAGGAAAGCGTCCTCCTCGCCCCACAGCAGAAGCGTCGGTGTTTCAATGATGGGAAAGCCCTGCTGCCGTTGCCGTTTGAGGCCACCGCCACGAATGAAGGCGCGATACCAGTGGATCATGGCGGTGAGCGCCCTGGGCTGCGCTGCGTTCGCGCAAGTGGCTGCGAGCAGGTCTCGGGGGAAGAGCTCCGGGCGCGATGAGGTGCGGAGCATCGATTTACCGATGCCCTGAGCACCATTGCGAGCAAGAAGGCGCTCAGGAAGCCACGGCAGTTGAAACGCTCCGACGTACCAGGAACGGATCGCCTGACCGGGGTTCCAGAGTAGGCTGCGGGCAAAGCAGGCGGGGTGCGGGACGTTGACGATGACAAGACGTTCGAGCGGGCGGAGCTTGCGCATGGCAAAGCACCACGCGACGATCCCACCCCAGTCGTGACCGAGTAGCACAACGCGCTTTGCGCCGGAGGCGTCGATCAGACCGGCAACGTCGGCCATCAGGTGTTCTAGGGCGTAGTCTTCCATGTGTGTCGGGCGGGTGGATCGCCCGTAGCCGCGTTGATTTGGTGCCCAGACGCGGTATCCCATCTCCGCTAGCACCTGCATCTGACCGGCCCAGCTCAGCGCGACCTCGGGAAAACCGTGGAGGCAGAGGGCAAGCGTGTCGCCGGTACCACAGGTGAGGACTTCGAAGTCCAGTCCGTTTGCCTGAACGAACTGGACCTCAAGTGGGTATGGATTAGCCGACATCAGAGCGGCATCTTGCCACCAGTCGCGCCGTAGATCTCGCCGGTGACATAGCTGGCGTCGTCCGAAGCGAGAAAGACGAAGATGGCAGCCTGCTCGACTGGCTGGGCTGGGCGCTCGAAGGAACTGCTGGCACCAAACTGCGACACCTTTTCCGCAGGCATGGTGGAGGGGATGAACGGCGTCCAGACTGGGCCGGGTGCGACGCCGTTGACGCGGATGCCGTACTGCTTCATGCAGCTCTTCGCGAAGCTCTTCGTAAGCGAGGCCAGGGCTGCCTTGCTAGAGGCATAAGGAGCAAGCGTATTGTCGGGCTCGAAGGACTCGATCGAGACAGTGTTAAGGATGACGCCGCCCGGCTTCATCTCCGGAATCGCAGCCTGGACCATAAAGAACGGTGCAAACACGTTGGTGCGGTAGGTGGTCTCGAACTCGTCTTCCGGAATGTCTGTAATTGATTCATACGTGCGCTGAAACGCTGCATTGTTAACGAGAATGTCCAACTTGCCGAACTCCTGGACCGTCTTCTTGACGAGCTCCTGGCAGAAGCTTTTCTGGCGAACGTCTCCAGGGTACGCAACGGCACGCCGGCCGGCCTGCTCGATCAATGCGACCGTCTTGTCGGCATCGGCTTGCTCTTCTGGAAGACAGGTGAAGAGGATGTCCGCGCCTTCCTTGGCGAAGCATAATGCGATAGCACGGCCAATGCCGCTGTCGGCTCCGGTGATGAGGGCGGCGCGGCCCTGGAGCTTGCCAGAGCCCTGATAGCTAGTCTGGCCGTGGTCGGCTTTCGGCTGGAGTTTGTCCTCGTCGCCCGGAGCGGACTGCTGCTGCTTGGGGAAGGGAGGCTTGGGAAAGCGGGCTCGAGGGTCGACCAAGGGCTTCGATTCAGGCATGGGATGTTCCTTGTATGAATGAAATGAGCGTGCGTTCGCGCATCGGTTAGGAGTCAGGCCGCTCTCTAGGCGTTGCCCACGCGCTATATGGATGGCGTCAGCGATTCGACCTGTCGAGCCGTTAGGAAGTCGACGCGAATGCGCTTTCGTCCACCTTTGGTGAATGAGACCAGGAACATGTCGCCTTCGGCATCGATTACCTTGCCTACGCCGAACCGCTCATGCTCGACGCGGTCACCGGGGCTAAAGGCCGGAGGTGGAGGAACTTCCGGCTCCGGCTCCGGTACGCGAAGTACGGGTTGTTGCGCTATCCTTTCAGCTTCTTCAGCGACTATTTTCTTATTGGCGCAATTATCACAGCGGTTGCACGGCTCGCCCTCTGGATCGGCGAAGTACTTTCGGATTAGCTGTGTACGGCATTCCAGGCTTTCAGCGTAGTGCATCATCTCGGCAAGCCGGTCGCGGTCGTGCTCGGCGCGGTCGGTGTAGGTGGCGATGAGCTGCGTTAAGGCGTCTTCGCTTGGGGCACCGTTGGGCAGCGCGAACCCTTTGCGGGTGCGCCGGACAATGCCCTCAGTGGTCAGCAGATGGAGGATCACTTGGGTGCGGCGCAGGCCCACCCCGGAGTGCTCGGCGACTTGCTTGACAGTTGTGGAGCGCGGCTGCTTTGGAGCGTCTGGTTCGGACGATAAGGGCGAGCCATCCAGTGCGCGAAGAACGGCGGAAAGCTCCTCGAGTTTCGGGTAGCGTCCCGCGAGGAAGTACGTCTGAATGCGCTTGTCCTCGAGTTTATAGAGGAGGACCGCACGAGCAGGCAAGCCGTCTCGTCCCGCCCGGCCCGCCTCCTGGTAGTAGGTCTCGAGCGAGTCTGGGAACTCGAAGTGAAAGACAAAGCGGATGTCGGGCTTATCGATGCCAAGGCCAAACGCTTTCGTTGCGATCATCACCTTGTGATTGCCCGACATAAAGGACTCTTGGACAGCTTCGCGTTCGCGAGTGCCCATTTTGCCGTGGTAATGGGCGGTGGAGACACCGTGCTCACAGAGCCATTCGTAGAGTTCATCCGCGCTGCGGGTGCTGGCGGTGTAGACGATGCCTGTTCCCTGTTCCTCGTTGACCATCTTCAGGATGCGGTTGAGCTTGGCTTGTAGGTTAACTGTAGGGTGTACGGCGAAGGTAAGGTTTTCGCGCTCGACGCCCGTGTTGATGCGGATGGCATTTGGTGCATTGAGGATAGTGAGGATTTCGTCCACAGCCTCGGGAGTGGCGGTCGCCGTCAGAGCGAGCACAGGCGGATTGCCGAGCGCTTTGCGGGCAAAACCAAGATTGAGATAAGCGGGACGGAAGTCGTGTCCCCATTGGGAGATGCAGTGCGCCTCATCGACCACGAAGAGACTGATGCCCCCCGCTTCGTTCAACGAGGCGAGAAACTCTTCGTTCTCGAGCCTTTCGGGCGTCACGTAGATGAGCTGTGAGCTGCTTCGCTCAATATGGTCCGCCGCCGCCTCCGCTTCCACACAGGTGAGCGTGGAATCGATCTTATCAACGGCGATATGGGCCTGCTCGGCCTTTTCCTGCTGGTCCTGCATCAAGGCGATGAGCGGGCTGACGACAACAACCGGCTTAGGCAGAAAGAGTGCGGGAAGTTGGTACGTGAGCGACTTTCCCGCACCAGTAGGCATAATCGCCAAGACGCTCTTGCCTGCAAAGACACCTTCAAGGACTTCACGCTGACCCGCACGAAATCCTTTAATGCCGAAGCGTGTGCGAGCCTCTTTGAGAATGCTCTTCCATGAGATCGAATCGGGTGCGGCGTTCATCGTGACGATTTCCTTCAGCCGGATTCTGATGCGCGAACGAGATCGTCGGCGGTATGGCTAAAGCTGCGACTCCGCTTTTTGCTCTTGGTAATGGCCGATATTTTGATAAACGCTATCAGGAAATTTGAGCGTGCGGTAAAGGTTGCCGCAATCGGGATCTTCAGGGCTGGGCAGAATGGGGAACTCCTGCTCTTTCTGCCATGCCAATATGCGATCGCGTTTGGGCGGGTTGTAGTCGCGGCCCTCTACCTGGCGCAGCATCAAGGTGGCCTGCTCCTCCGCGAAGTCGGGATCTTTGGTTAAGTAACCAAGGACCTCGGAATCCGAAAGGAAGTGCCGCGCGACCATCGCGAAGACGAGGCGACCGTAATGACCAATGTCTTTCCCTTCATCGAGGGAGTCGAGCAGATGAGCCATCATCGAGTCCTGCCGGAGAGCCTCAACGCCGCCAGCTTCCTCGGTTGTTTCAGTGTGCGTTGTCTTGCCCTCAAGCGCCGCCAGCTTGGCTTCCGCCTTTTCAGCCCGAGCGAGCGCGTCGTCGAGTTCTGTTTGTTCTACCTGCTTGCTTGCCACCATGGTTCCTCCCGGTAGTGCTTCGCTATCTCTTCGCTTATACTAGACGGGAGTTGCTGGAGCGGGGTTGCTTCGTGTTCGGCTACAGTAAGGAGATGCAGCAGAGTTCCCTCGTTCCAGGCGTGTCGATCGGGCAGCGTATTCAAGAGCTAAGCCCATGGTTCCACAACATGATGGTCGGCGGGGTCCGGACGGCACCGGACCACTTTCTTGGCAACTATCCCGAGGTAAAGTACCGCCACTATCGCGATCTGCTGCCCGCGGACATGGCCGGTATGACCGTGCTCGACATCGGCTGCAACGCCGGTTTTTACTCCATGGAGATGAAGCGGAGGGGTGCGTCGCGCGTGCTGGGAATCGACACGGACGAGCATTACCTCCGGCAGGCGCGGTTTGCTGCTGAGGTCGAAGGGCTGGAGATCACCTATGAGCGGATGACGGTGTGGGAGATCGGCGGCTTACGGGAAAAGTTCGACCTTGTGATCTTCATGGGTGTGCTCTGCCATCTGCGGCATCCCCTGCTCGCGCTCGATCTCATTCACGAACACGTCGCCAAAGACCGGCTTCTCTTCCAAAGCATGCTGCGCGGCGGCATGGCCGTGGGAAGCGTAGCGGAGGACTACCCGATCACTGCGCCGGTCGACTTCGAGGCGGCAGTGTTCCCAAAGATGCACTTCATCGAGCGCCGGTATGCCGATGATCCAACAAACTGGTGGATACCGAACCGCGCGGGTGTGGAAGCTATGCTGCGCTCGTCAGGGTTCCGCATTGAGGCCCAGCCGGAAGACGAAACATATCTCTGCCGATGGGAGGCGTTGGGGGAGCCGGTAGATGGTCCGCACTGCGTCTACCCGCATCCAGGATCGTGATGGACGCGGCGGCCGAGGACCAAGCCAGTGCCGAGCGGTGGATGCTCGCCATGCTCGGCGGAGAATTCGAAGTGGCGTGGCGAGAGAGCGACGCCATTCGCGCTCGTGGCGGGGCCGATCCGCATCGTTTTTGGCTGGGTGAAAGTTTACGCGGCAAGCGGGTGATCGTGCGCTGCCTGCACGGCTTCGGCGACACGGTGCAGATGCTGTGCTATGCGCCCGCTCTGAACGAAATGGCGGACAGCGTGGTGTGGGAGGTGCCGCCACGCATGCTCCCACTCGCGCCCTATTTTCAGGAAGTAGAGCGCGTCATGACGTGGGGAGAAAAAGCTCCTTTATGGGACGTGCAAGTGGAAGTCATGGAATTGCCGTACCTGATGCGGACCAGCTTGCAGGATCTGCCAGTCGCGACAGACTATCTGAAGCTGCCGGATGCGGTCATCGAAGAGGCTGGCCGAGCCATGGGCAAGAAGCGACAACCGCGTGTGGGGGTCGTCTGGGCAGGCGGAGATTGGAACGCGTCACGGTCCGTGCCATTTGCGACGATGGCGGAGCTGTTGCACGTGGAAGGTGTGGAGTTTTGGAACATACAAGGAGGCGCGGCGGCTACGGAGGCGGCGAGTTCCGCAATGCGCGATGCGGCCGCGATCTGCGGCGAGGGGCAGCTCGCGCTAGCGGCGACCATCGCGAGTCTTGATCTGGTGATTACGGTGGATACCCTGGCGGCGCATCTGGCCGGGGCAATGGGCAAGCCGGTGTGGGTCATGCTCCAGTTTGCGGCCGACTGGCGATGGATGGTGGAGCGGAAGGACAGCCCGTGGTACCCGTCCATGCGGCTCTTTCGCCAGCGGGAACCGGGCGACTGGAAGGGCATTGTCGATGCGGTCGCGACGGCGTTGCGGGAGTTTGCGGGCTGCTAGGCTCAAAGGATGGACAAGGCTTGGGATGCATATGACGCGTACCTGTTTGACATCGACGGGACGCTTTTAGACTGTACGGACGCGGTGCATTATTTTGCCTTTTGCGAGGCGCTCAAGATGCTTTCGGGGCGGTCGTTGAATCTTGACGGCGTCGTCGCGCACGGCAATGTGGATGAGGGAATAGTGCGCGATGCGCTGCTGCTCGCCGGTGTGCCCGAGGCGGAGTGGCGGCCTCGGTTGCCGGATGCAGGCAAGGAGATGTGCGCGTTTGTCGAGGCGCGCCGTGCCGATTTACGTGTAACTGTGCTGCCGGGAGTGCGGGAGGTGCTGGCGTATTTGCGGCAAAAAGGGGCCGTGCTCGGCGTCGCGACGGGAAACCTGGCGGGAATAGGAAGAGCAAAGCTGGATGCTGCAAAGCTGTTGAAAAGCTTTGACTTCGGCGGGTATAGCGATGGATTTGAGACACGTGCGGAGGTTTTCCGGGCCGCGGCCGAGCAGGCGCAAAGGCTTGCGGGAGCGAAGGCGCGACTATGTGTCGTCGGCGACACGCCCAGGGATGTGCAGGCGGCTCGGGCGAATGGAGTAGACGTGGTGGCAGTTGCTACCGGAGTTTACTCGTTTGCAGAGTTGCTAGCGGAGGAGCCGGACCGCTGTGTGCGCTCGATGACAGAACTGATGGCAACTTAGGAGCAGCTAGACAGGATCGTTTCGAATTCGGCGGCGCGATGGGCCGCGGTGTGTTCGGCGAGGATGCGGTTGCGGGCGTTGTTGCAAAGGCGGTGACGCTCGGCGTCGGTTGTGTGTTGGAGGATGTCGGCGACCTCAGCGGCATCTTTGGGAAGAAGAATCTCCTGGCCGGGGGTGAGAAGGTCGCTTAGGCCCGGCCAGTCGTCCGAAAGAATGGCGGCACCGCAGGCTGAAGCCTCGAAGAGGCGGACGGAGGGGGAGTAGCCGGCGGCGACCATGTCTTCGCGGGTGAGGTTGAGCGTAAAGCGGCTCGACGAGTAGAAGGCCGGGTGATCGGCGGGCGCGACGTGGTCGAGGTGGCGGACGTTGGGCTGCCAACGCGTATCGGCGGGATACTGCGGACCGGCTATAAGGAAATTGGCTTCCGGCAGCAACGCGGCGGGGGCGTCGAGCAGCCGCAGCAGTTTGGGCTGCCGGTCCGGGGCGTAGGTGCCGAGATAGCTAAGATCGGCTTGGAACTCGGAGCGTAGAGCAGTGGGGCAATAGAGATCCGGGTCAACCGAGCAGAAGAAGGGGACGGCTTTTTTCGCGCCAAAGCGCTGCTCCAGTTCCCGTAAGACTGGACCACCGGTGAAGCTCAAGTAAGCCGCGTAATGCGGGATGTCGGCAGCGTCGACATAAGCAGTATGGCCATTGGCGCGTAGGCCGGCGAGGGTGATGGGCGTATCGATGTCGTAGAAAAGGACAGGGCAACTTGCCTGGGCGAAGAGAGCGCGGGAGGTGGCGGTCGCGTCGGGAAAGTAGGAGCCGACCAGGATGGCGTCGGCATCGGCTGAGGCGTGAAGAAGGGCGGGAGCGTCGCGCTCCCACGATTCGTAAAGCTGCACGGTACAGAAGTCAGGAGCGGACAGGTCGCGATGGTTGCGGTACCACTCGACATCCTTTTCGATGAAGTGAATGCAATGGCCACGCCGGGCGAGTGCGCGAAGCAGAGCACGGTAGGTGGTGGCATGACCGTTGCCCCAGGACGAGGTGATGCTCAGGCCGTAAACGACAAGCTTCATGCCGCTGCTCGCGCAGCCAGCGCGTGCTTGAAGGCGGCCTCGGCCTGGAGCGCGCGTTGAGCATAGGTGTGGTCACGTAGGGCGCGTGCGTGGAACGCGTTGCCGATTCGCCGGCGGCTTGCCGCATCATGCGCTGAGAGGGCGGCGACGACGTCTTCTGCGGTCTTGACGACGAGAATCTCAGTGTCGGGCTCGAAGCAGTCATCGATACCCGGCCAGTCGTCGCAGAGCAAGCAGGTGCCCGCGCCCGCGACCTCGAAGACGCGCGTTGGCGGCGAAAAACCGGAGGTGGCCATCGACGCCCGGTTGATGTTCATCACCATGCCGGCCGAGCAGTTGACGCGGTTGTGCTCGGCGGTGGGGACGTGGCCAATGTAGCGGACGTTCGGCGGCATCGCCTTATCGCCCCAGCCCTCGCCCCCGAGGAGAAAGGTGTTCGCGGGGGCGAGCTCCGCCGCACGGAAGAAGAGAGTTTCTACCCTCGCCTCCCGGTCCGGCAGGCGATTGCCGAGAAAGGCCACGTCGCAGGCGAGCGCCGGGTCAGGCGGAACGGGGAAATGTGTCTCGGGGTCAAGTCCATTGTACATACTAAAGTAGGCGCGTGCCCCGAAGCCGCAATAGCGCTCTTCGACCCACGGGCCGCCCCCATAGGTCAGCACAGCATCGTATTGCGGCATCATCATGCGGAAAACATCGTTTGGATCGGTGGCCATACGCGACAGGGTGGCTGGGGAATCGACATCCCAGAAGGTGATTGCGGAGCGGGATTGAAGTTCGAGGATGCGGCGTTCGAGCGTCTCGTCGTCGACGCCAATGCCGCTATGCTTAACGATGACGTCAGCCCCGGCGGCGAAGGCGAGCATGGCGTCAATGCCAGTCTTCGGCTGGTAAACCACTGATTCCACATACGAGAAGTCGTCTGAGTCGCGATGCTGCTGGCGTCCGTAGGCGTCGGGCTCTGCGAAGGTGATCTGATGGCCCAAGCGGGCGAGGTACTTGTAGCAGCCACGATAGTAGGTGGCGGCACCGTTCCAATAGGAAGAGACGATGCTCGACCCGAAGGCGAAGATCTTCATCCCAGCACCTCCTCACAAATGGCGGTCAGCTCACGGGCGCGGTGATCGCAGGTATGCCGGACGAGAATGGTTTCCATTCCACGTTCGGCTTGAGCCGCGGCCTCTTCAGGATAGGCGAGAAGATAGCGCAGAGCTTCTGTCACCTCGCTTACATTGCGTGCGAACAAGAAATCGCCATCCCGAAAAAGCTCTTCGGTGTCCTCCCAAGGCGCGGAGACGAGAGGGATACCGCAGGCCAGCGCCTCGAAAACACGGATCGTCGGGAAACCGGTCATGGCTGGGGAGGTGTATTGCTGACGCGGAACGTGAACGGTTACGCGTGAGGCAGCGTAAACGGAAGGCGCGTCGAGATTCGGGAGATAGCCGCCGTACTCGACGCCAGCTTCGCGGAGGGCGGCGAGGCCATCGTCTGGGTAACGCACACCGTAAATGCACGTCATCGCGACCTCACGAAGTCTGGCGGCGGGCTGGAGAAGGAACTCGCGGATTTCAGCGGAGCGTTCGCCTTCCCCCCAGTTGCCGATCCAAACGATGCCATTTTGCTTGTTTGTAGCTTCGAGTGGTTTGAAGATACTGGTATCCGCCGCCTCATGGAGCGTCCAGACGCGGTTAAGACCGAAGCGTTCGCGATATAAAGTGCGGAGCGCTTCGCCAAAGGCCAGGATGCCATCAAAGTCGTTGAGGCGAAAGGCCCGCATCTGCTCCGGGGAGGAGGAAGCACGGTGATGGGTGTCATGGAAGAGGAGCCGGAAGCCAAGCTGATCGCGCAAGGTGAGGAGCTTGTGCGCAAGAGCCGGCGGGTTCCATTCATGGAGAATTACGACGTCTGCGTCCGCAAAGCGATCTTGCCAGAGGTCATCCGGATCGTCGAGCGTGTAGGTCTCGATGTTCAGGTCAGGATAGATCCGATAGAAGTCGGCGAGTGAGCGTGGACCCGCCGGTTCCGTCAGGAGGTTGTCGATTGACCACTCATGTTCGGGCTCGAGGATGGTGACTTGATGACCAAGAGCCACGAGCGAACGCATCAGCCCACGAAGGAAGTGAGCGTTGCCGTTGTTCCAGTCGGAGCGGAGGGAGTGCGCTAGATAAACGATGCGAAGACTATCCGGCATCGGTAACGAGTTCCTGAGCAGCCGTTGCGGTGTGGAGGGCGGGCGCGGCCAGCTCGGTATAGAGATGGAGATAGGCCTCGGTCATACGCGAGGCGCTGAGATGCAGTGCCCGCCGATGGGCTGTCTGCTGCGCGCGCGCCAGAGCCTCCGGCGAGATCTGGAGGTGGCGCAGGAGAGCGACGAGACTGTTTGCGTCGGTAAAGTAAAGCGCGGCGTCGCCCCAAACCTCGCGCAATGAAGGCAGATCGTTGGCCAGCACGGCACACCCGCAGAGGGCGGCTTCGAGCGGTGCCAGACCGAACGGCTCATAGATCGATGGCGCGAGATAGATGCTGCTCGATCGAAACAGAGTAAGTAGGTCGGTTTCCGTAAGGCAGCCAAGCAGCACCGTCTGCCCTAGCTGCATGGGCGCGGCGGATTGCTCGTGCTCCCGCTCTCCGGCCACCAGGATCGGCATGGGAGGCGTAACCGTCGTTAGAAGCGAAACGTTCTTGGCGCGATCCCAGAGCCGGCCTACAGAGACCGCCTGTAGTTGGCGGACCGGCGGCGGTGTGGCGGCGGAGAGCGTTCTTCCGTTTGGGATGACGCGGGTCGCTGACGGGAGGTCGAAGTGACTGCCAAGGGCGGTCAGCATCCATTGCGTCGGCGCGACTACGGTATCGGCACTATCCAGGCCCTCCTGGACGAGAGAGCGATAACGGCGCAGCCAGTCGGACGGGGTCGCGTGCTCGGGACGGCAAGCCTCGGTCCAGCTCAGAACATCGCTATGGGCGGTGACGACGCGGGGAACTGGGTACGGAAAGCGGCCAAAGCAGAACTGACTCGTGTGGAAGATGTCCGGGCAGAAGCTATCGGAGATCCGGGAGAGCAGCGGCTCCGCGTCTTGGTAGGTGCCGTGATTGCAGCGCATCCATTCCAGCGGAATGCGGGAACTCTCAAAGCGAAAAGCGGAACCATAGAGCCGGGCTTGGGTACGGCACCACGCGGCCTGCTCTTTCGAGAGAGAACGTCCGAAGCTGACGAGGGCTACGGAGTGGCCGCGGCGGAGTAGACCGCCGCTCAGCTCCTTGGTAAATGTCCAAACGCCGCCAATGGGGTCCGTCGTCAGCAGGATGCGCAAGCGAACTCCTGATCCAGAATACCGGCGTTGGGGCCGGCTTCGAGTTCGGCGAGCGTACGGGGGCGCTGGTCCTGGATGTCGCTCCAGCCCTTTTCCGTAAAGAGGTTGAGGTAATGAGCGTGCGCACGTTCCCAGGCCTGCTCGTCGGGCTGTGCGCCGAAGGTGGTGATGTACTCGGGGCTGCCTGGAAAGGGGAACATGGGGACCGGTTCGCTGACCCAAACGCCTTGCGCTTTGAGGTTGGCTTGCCAGACGGCAACGGTTGCGGGGTCGTCCTCAGGAGTCTTGATGAGGTTGGCCTGAACCCAAGGGATGCGCTGCTTAGCGTAGACGAGAAGGTCTGTGATGCGGTCCGTCGTGATGCGGCAGTTCTTGTTCATGGCATCGCGGCCAGCGTCGGTGATGGATTCGACGCCGCACTCGAACGAAACGCAGTGGGCACGGGCGAGCAGGTCGATCGATTCTTCGTTCCAAAGGTCAATACGCGTCTGGAATCCTATGGAGACCGACCGCACGGCGAGGGCTTCGAGCAGTTGGCGCACCTGCTTGCCGACGCCGAAGATCTCGTCGATGAAGTAGATGTAGTCCACGCCGCGCGCGAGCAGCTGGTCGATTTCGGCGAGCACGGCGGTGAGATCGCGCTCGCGATACTTGTTGCGGAAGAGCGTCTTGTTGCAGAAGGTGCAGGCATAAGGGCAGCCGCGGGCGAACTCCACCTCGGCACCGTGGTGGAGGTGGTCGGCTCCGTTGCCGGGAAAGATGTGATGGAGGTGGTGGTGACGCTCGACCGCGTAATCGCTATAGTCGAGCGGCCCCAAAGCACGCATATCGGTTGCGCCAAGGCCCGGTGTGGTGTGGATCAGGCCATTGGGCGAACGCCAGCAGCAGCCGGGAATCATCTCCCACGGCGTGGTGGCGAGCTGCGGAAGAGTCTGGTCAGGCTCGCCACGGAGCACGATGTCGGCACCGGTTTTGCTCAGGGTGGAGAGCGGAGTCACGGAACCGTGCGGACCGATCGCGACGACCTTCGAGGTCCGGTCAAGTGCGGCGATCCACCGTTTGGGGATGCGCAATTCCGGTTGCGGACAGCGCCAGAAGAGATACGACGGCGCAGTCGGGATGACGAGGAAATCCTCGCGGAAGGCATCGAGGCGGCGGACGACCTGCTCCGGCGTTAGGTCTTCCATCCAGGCGTCAATGAGCAGCACTTCCTGTCCGGCGGCGCGGAGAAACTCACGGGCGGATAGGAGTTCAAGCGGGAAATGAGGCTCGGCGCACCCGAAGTAGGTCGACCCTTCGAACTCCCACTTCGGATTGACCAGGGCAAACTTCAAGCAACGACCTCTCCCACTAGAATATCGGCAGCTTCAGAGATTTGCACCTGCTGCTGCCGCTCCCCTGCGAGCAGCGCGCGATTGTTGCGCCAGAAAGCGTGGATGGCATCGAGCGTTGACTGGCAGGAGTGACGCGGTTGCCATCCGGTATGCGCGCCGATCTTGGTCGTATCCGAGATGTATAGGGGCTGGTCGCCGGGTCTGACCTCGGCGTGGCGGAGGATAGGTGCGATACCAGTCTCATGCTCAATCAAGCGGAGCATCTCGGTTACGGAGATGGAGCGTTCCGGTCCGCCGCCGATGTTGTAAATCTCGCCTGTAGTGCGTGGTGCGTGGTGATGTGCGGCTCCCATTGCGTCAAGCAGATCGGCGACGTGGAGGATGTCGCGGACCTGGAGGCCATCGCCGTAGATGGTGATCGGACGGCGCTCCAGCACGCTGTATAGAAAGTGCGCGACCCATCCCTGATCCTCGTTGCCGAACTGACGCGGCCCGGCTATGCAGGACATACGGAAGACGACCGTAGGCAGATCGAAGATGCGAGCATAGTCACGGACGTACTGGTCGGCAGCCCCCTTGGAGCAGCCATAGGGGGAGTGGAAGTCGAGGTTCTCCGATTCGGCTACACCGGCGAAGTGGGGATCGACGGCGCGGTAGTGGGTACCGTTCGGCTCAACAGGAATGCTTTCGAGACCGCCGTAGACCTTGTTGGTCGAGGTGAAGAGAAGAAAGGGACGGCGCCCGGAGCGCCGGGCCGCCTCAAGCACGTTGAAGGTGCCGAGCGCGTTGACTTCAAAGTCGGTGCGCGGGGCGTCGACCGAAGAGGTAACGGCGACCTGTGCCGCCAAGTGGTAGATTTCGTCCACACCTTCCGTCGCATGGACAACAGAGCGCGCGTCCCGGATGTCACCTTCGACAAACTCCACCCGGTCGCCCGCGGGCAACTCACGAAGCCAGCGCAAGTTGTGTGCGACGCCCTTGCGGGAAAGGTCGTCGAAGATGCGAACGCGTGATGCAGGGTCGACGAGGAGGCGCTCGGCAAGGTTGGAGCCGATGAAGCCAGCACCACCAGTGATGAGGATCGAGCGTGCGGGATGACGGGGCATAGTGCTCATCCTTATGCGGTTAGGCCGTAGGTGCTGAGTTCGCGGAGCATGGTGTCGGCCTTATCTTCGGCTTCTTGACCCTGTAACCAGGCGGCGAGTTCGCCGAAGCCTTGCTCGTGTGTGACGTCGGGTTCGTAGCCAAGTAAGTGGCGGGCCTTGGTCAGGTTCGCAAAGCAGTGGCGGATGTCCCCGGCGCGGTAGCGGTCGGTGATGACGGGCGCGAGATGCTGCTTGCCCAACGCTGCGGCAAGGATTTCGGCCACGCGGCGAATGGAGATAGGTTGCCCGGAGCCGATGTTGACCACCTCGCCGTCGGACGGGCCGCGTTCCATCGCGAGCATGTTGGCGCGAACAATGTCGTGAACGCTGACGAAGTCGCGCTGCTGCTCGCCGTCTTCGAAGACGAGCGGGGCCTGATTGTTAATGAGGCGCGCGGCAAAGATCGCGGCCACGCCGGTGTAAGGATTTGAAAGCGCCTGGCGGGTGCCATAGATATTGAAGAAGCGTAGCGCGGTCACCGGCATGTCGTAGGTTCGACCATAGATGAGGCAAAGCTCTTCCTGGTCACGCTTCGAGAGGGCGTACATGGAGTTGATCTCAGAGAGCTTGGTCTCGGCCGTGGGCACGGGAGCGAGAATACCGTTGCAAGCCTTGCAGTGCAGCTCCCACGTCCCGGCTTTGAGCTGCGCGGTGGAGCGGACGGGCGGAAAGGCCGTCGCTCCGCAAGCCGAGCAGACGTACTGGCCTTCGCCGTAAATGGACATGGACGAGGCAACGACGAGTTTTTCGAGCGCGATTTTGTTGTCGAGGATGGCTTGGAGCAGTTCGGCCGTGCCTTGCGTGTTGACGCTCATGTAGCGGCTGATCTCGTACATGGACTGCCCAACGCCTACCGTCGCG
Source organism: Acidobacteriaceae bacterium (assembly GCA_965277085.1). Classification (GTDB taxonomy): domain Bacteria; phylum Acidobacteriota; class Terriglobia; order Terriglobales; family Acidobacteriaceae; genus Edaphobacter. Next base: position 1,299,700 of record OZ255708.1, on the reverse strand, counting down.
GCAAAATGAAAGACGACATCAACACCTGCGAGCACTTCGCGGAGGCGGTTGGGGTCGCGCACGTCGCCTACGATCAGCTCAACCTCCGGTGAAAGGTATGAAGGCGGTCCGCTGGGGTGGACCTGAGGCGTGAGGTCGTCGAGGACGCGGACGCGGTGTCCAGCCGCTAGCAGACCATCCGCCAGATGCGAACCGACGAAGCCGGCACCGCCCGTAATAAGAATCTGTTTGGACTTCATATGGTTTGTAAATCCTCTTCGAAGACGGCATGGGAGATGGAGGCGGAGGGTGGGGCGTAGCGTGCAACGGCCCAGGAAGCAAAATCCACGAAGGTCTGGTTGTCGGCGGGCGGGCTGGTGTGGTGAGCCTCCAAACCCAAATGCTCGGGCGTAAAGCAGAGGGTGAGCGCGACGCGGAAGGGATCGAGCGCCGCCATCTGCCGGTCGAACCACTCCGTTGCGTTAGGACGAAAGGAATCGGCCCAGCTTAGGCCTGTTCGTAGATACTCGATGTTCAGGCGCTTCATCCAGGCGACCGCCTCGTCGAGCCGGTGATCTTCAAAGTGAAGCCACTGGCAGACTCCCGCGCTGCCGTCCGTCGGAAAGGCGTCGACGGCGAGTTTCGGGGTGCCGTCTGGCTTGATTAGCCCCAGATAATAGTGACGATAGTAGGCCGAACCCTCGGCCTCTTTGTGGCGCGTCTCTGCGGGCCAGGAGGGTGGAAGGTCGAAGAGGCTGTACCAGTGAAGGCGCTCCACGCGATCCTTGAGCAGCTCGAGAGTGCGTGTCATGCCGAACTGTTGCACCTCTTCCGCGCCGAAGGACGAGACGCCAACCTCCGTCGCCCAGACGGGAAGACCGCTGATGACTTCGGCTTCGGCGATGCGTGCCGGCCATTCCGTAAGCTGCCAGTGGTTCCAGTCCAGTGGAAAGCCGTGAACGCCCACGGCGTCGACGTGCTCCATCACGCCCTGTTCGGCCATGGTGCGGAGGAAGTCACAGTCACAGGAAGAGACGCCGCCGAGAACGATGGGAAGGTCCGGGTTGACGGCGCGGATGGCGGTGGCGGAGCGTTTGACCATGTCGGCGAAGCGGGTCCAACCAGGGTCGAGCTTGAAGTTCCAATGGGAGAGGTTGTTTGGTTCGTTCCACAACACGATCGCTTCGACCATTCGTTCGGGTTCCTCTCACTTCCGGCGGTACAGATGCAGACGGCTACACGATCAGCTTAGTACCTCTGAGAAGGTAAGTAGATGAAGAGGGTTGCCTGCATTTGTAATAAAGCGTTTATAGACTTTGGACAAGGCATGAGGCAAGAGGAAGTTACGGCTTGGTTGCGGTCGAATGGCGCTGAGTCTGTGCTTCGATGTGAACGTGCAGCAGGCCAATAGCGGCAGGAGTAACACCGGGAAGGCGGCTGGCCTGACCGAGAGTGCGCGGACGGACGCGGCGAAAGGTCTCTTGCATCTCGCGGGAAAGACCGCTCATGTTGCTGTAATCGAAGGTCGACGGAATGAGCTTACCCTCGGCTTTGCGCAGCTTAGTGATCGACCGGCGCTGTTGGTCGAGGTAGCCAGCGTACTTAATCTCCGTCTCGACCGTCTTCATCTCGTTGCGGACCCAGACCGGAAGGTGATCCAGGCGCGGCGCCGCAAGCCAAGGGGCAAAGGTGTCACCATGTTGTTCAAGGTGTGGGCGGAGAATCGGGGCAAGCGCTTCGATGGGAACTTCTGGCCGCTTGAGAAACTGTGCGAAGGTCTGACCGGAGACATTGGCGGTATCGCCGTCGAGCTGAGCCAGGAGGCTGAGCGGCAGATCGGCGGCGTGGACGCGGGTGGATTCGAGTAAGGCGGCAAAGGCTTCGGCCCGGCGCAGCTTGGCCTCGTAGATAGCCCAGGCTCGGTCGTCGATGAGGCCTAAACGGCGTCCATGCGGCGTCAAGCGCCGGTCGGCATTGTCGATACGCAGATGGAGGCGGAACTCGGCGCGCGAGGTAAACATCCGGTAAGGCTCGTCGGTGCCCTTAGAGATCAGGTCATCGATGAGCGTGCCGATGTAGGCTTCGGTGCGGTCGAGCGTAAACGGCTGCTCGCCTTGTGCCGACAAGGCCGCGTTGATGCCCGCCATGATGCCTTGCGCGGCGGCCTCTTCGTAGCCCGACGTTCCGTTGATCTGGCCGGCGAGGAAGAGCCCAGAAAGGCTCTTGACCTGAAGGGTGCGGTCGAGCTCGGTGGCGTCGATGGCGTCGTACTCGATCGCGTAGCCCGGACGGAGCATCTCTGCGCGCTCAAGGCCGGGGATACTCGCGACTATGGCGGCCTGGATCTCCATCGGCAGCGAAGTGCTCATGCCATTGACGTAGACCTCGTGCGTATTAAGGCCCTCGGGTTCGAGGAAGAACTGATGCTGCGTCTTATCGGGGAAGCGCACGATCTTGTCTTCAATGGACGGGCAGTAGCGCGGGCCAACGGCTTCGATCTGGCCGGTGTACATGGGGGAGCGGCGGACATTCTCGCGGATCAGGCGGAGCGTCTCGGGCGTGGTGCGGGCGATATGGCAGAGTATCTGGCGGAGCGGCGGCGTGCCTCCTCGCGCGAAGCTCGACCGGGCAGAGAACGGAGTGGGGTCGGCGTCGCCGGGCTGCTCCTCGAACTGGCTCCAATCGATCGTTCGTCCGTCGAGGCGGGGCGGGGTGCCGGTCTTCAGGCGGCAGCGGCGAAGCCCGAGACGCTTGAGTGATTCGCCAAGGAGGACCGACGCGGGTTCGCCTGAGCGGCCGGCGGTATATTGCTGCTCGCCGCAGTGGATGAGGCCGTTGAGGAAGGTGCCCGTAGTGATGACCGTGGCGCGGGCGTGTACGGCGCGGCCATCGCGGAGTTGAAGGCCAGTGCAGGTGCGCGCGCCGGAAGCCGATTGTTCAAGGAGCAGGTCCACCACTTCGGCCTGCTTGATGAAGAGGTTCGGCTCCGCTTCAAGCAGTTCGCGCATCTTCACGCGGTAGAGGGCCTTGTCGCACTGCGCGCGCGGGCTCCAGACGGCGGGGCCTCGCGAGGTGTTCAGCAGCCGGAACTGGATGCCGGTGGCGTCGGCGACCTCGCCCATGACGCCGCCGAGCGCGTCGATTTCACGGACCAGATGCCCCTTGGCGATGCCGCCGACGGCCGGATTGCAGCTCATCTGGGCGATCAGGTCGAGGTTGAGCGTGAAGATGGCCGTCCGCAGACCCATGCGCGCGGCGGCGACGGCGGCCTCACAGCCAGCGTGGCCTGCGCCCACCACGACCACATCGTATTGTTCTGTAAACGCCATCTCTCCCATTCTAAAGTGCCTCTATAGAATGAGGGCATGAAGGTTTACGGATTGATCTTGGCGAGCGCATTTCTTGGAGCCACGATGAACGTGTCGATCGAAGCACAACGGACCGACCCGCCCATCGATCATGCTTACCCGGCCTCGATGCACACCGTGCAGATACCCAGTCATGGCGCTCTGCTGAATGGCTTCGTCTACGAGGCGGCGGGGCAAGGGCCGCACCCCGTCGTCCTTCTGCTACATGGTTTTCCCGGCAACGAGAAGAACCTCGACCTGGCGCAAGCCATCCGGCGGGCCGGGTGGGACGTCGTGTACTTCGACTACCGCGGCTCGTGGGGAACGCCGGGATCGTTCTCGTTCACCCATGCGATAGAAGACGTACAAGCGGCGGTGGCTTGGATACGAGATCCGACGACGTCGGCGAACTATCGGGCAAGCCCGCAGTCCGTGGTGTTGGTGGGGCATAGCATGGGTGGGATGATTGCGGCATATGTGGCCTCGCAGGATGCGGGTATTAAGGCGGTAGCGCTGATCTCGGCGGCGGACATGGCTGGCCGGGTGCTCCCGGCTGTGCAAGCGGGACAGACGGAGGAAGCGGTCGGGCCGCTAGGTAAGGCGCTGGCTGCGGAAGGCAGGGCTCCGCTCGCCGGGTGTACGCCTGAGAGTTTGGCGTTGGACCTTTTGGCGAATGCGGCCCGCTGGAACGTCCCCGATCTTGCTCCAAGGCTAGCGGACCGGCCGTTGTTGTTGGTGTCCTCAGACGACGGTCTGGCTCCGGCGACCAATGAATTAGTCGGGCGCGCGCGTAAGGCGGGCAACACGCGCGTGACGCCCGTGCACTTTACGACGGACCACGTCTACTCGGATCAGCGGCTGGCGCTGGAGGCGGCCGTGCTGAAGTTTTTAGGAGAGTTGCAGGTCCACTAGGTTCAGCAGAGGATGTCTCAACCGCTAATCGAACTGCGGCAGGTGGTGGACGTCGGACTCGGGAACGAGTTCGAGCGCACCTCCAGCTTTGATCCAAGCCTTGATGCCGCCTTCAATCACCTTGGTGCGGCAGTTTTCCTGTTGGAGCATATGGGCGACGCGGACGCTAGTGACGTCGCGAATGCAGGAGCAGTAAAGATAGACCTCGCACTCAGGAGCCATAAACTCGCGCAGGGCAATCAGCTCTTCCTTGAGGCGGTTCGGCTCAACACGGATGGAGTTCTTGATGCGTTGCATACCTGGGTCGTAGTAGCCGTGGCTGCGTACGTCGGCGATCACGACCAGGCTATTGGGATCAAGCGTCTGCATACGATCGTGCAGGCTTTCAGCGGAGATCTTCTCGATCGTCTTATAGCGGCGGGAGCGCAACGTAAAGACGACAAGTGTGCCAATGTAGCCGAGTAGAACGATGGCCACGACGGCAAGCACGGCGTGGCCCAGACGACCGATCCACCCCCCGATCTCGCGGATGAAGCGGCTGAACACGAATCCGGTGGAGAGCCAGGCGGTGCAGTAGAGCAGAGTTCCCACCGCATCCAGACGGACAAAGCGGGTGAAACGCATGTTCAGGCTACCGGCAAGCGGTGCGGACATGGCTCCAAGGCCGGGTATGAAGCGGGAAAATAGGAGCGTTTTCGGACCCCGACGATAGAAGTACTCGGCCGAGGTGAAGATGCACGACTCAGGATTGATGGAGACGCGGCACATCCAGGCCAGCAGCCACCACCCGGTGAAGCGCCCTCCAAGATAGAGCAGCGTATCGCCCGCCAGCCCCGCAAGTGCCGCAATCAGTAGCAGCAGGCTGAAGCGAAGATCGCCGTGAGCAGCGGCACCGGCGGCCAGCAGCGTCATCGACACCGGCATGGGAACGCCGATCGCACCAAGGAGCAGGACCGAAGCCGTAACGGCGTATCCGTGGTGCGCTATAACGCCGATCAGGTCCATCTGCTACTCCCAGGGGCTAGGTGATTAGATGCGGTAACGCGGAGGAGATTCATTCCCGCTTGTCAATTCGTTCTTCTGTTTCCGCCTGCCTAGAGGCCGACGCCGCGCGCATCGTGGTCTTATTGCGATTCGAGCCTCGTCAGACGGCCGTCGCGCAATCGGAACCGCTCGCCTCGCCAGACGACCGTGTCTCCGGCATAGCTCCATGCCCAGAAGATAAGGCCGCAGAGATCGCGCACGGGAAGCAGCCAAAGGTCGCGAAGAACTTGGCCGTCGCGCAGGACGCCGATACCGACCGAGAGCGCCACAGTCACGCGGGCGAGCAGGACGAGGCTGAGGAGCGAGAAGCTCCACAGCGCAAAGCCGCTGGCGACGCAGGATGCCAATGCCCAAATGAGCGGATAAGTAATGCCAAGACCGATGTAGCCGAGCTTGCGGGAATCCCGGGTGGAGCGCGCCCAGCGGATTTGGTGGTCCCAGAATCCTTGAAAAGTGTACGCCGGGACGTTGGTCTCGACGATCTCGTGGCCGAGCTCGACCTTGTACCCGGCGGCGGCGATGCGGTGGCCGAGTTCGTAGTCGTCGGCGAGGAAGTCGATCAGCGGAAGGAGGCCGCCTGCCCGGGCGAGGGCGTCGCGGCGCATGGCGAGCGTAGAGCCCAGACCGAAGCGAAGAGCGTGTTCGAGGAAGCGCGCGGTAAGGACGCCGGGCATGAAGTCTGTGGCAATGCCAAGGGCTTCGAGCTTCGACCACACAGGGATACGGCCGCTCGGGAGGGCGGAGGCTCGGCCGACGTAAGGAGCGGTCACCATGCCGATGTGCTCGTCGGCGAACGGGGCCATGACGCGTGCCAGGTAGGTAGGCGGGACGAGGATGTCGCTGTCGTTGACCAGGACGTAGTCGTGGCGGGCTTCGCGTTCGAGCTGGACAAGAGTGCTGACCTTGCCGCTTGCGCCGAGCCGCTCGGGGCAGACAATCAGGCGGATAGCACGGTCGGGGAACTCCGTTTGGAGGCGGGCAATCTCGGGAACGGCCGGATCGTCGAGGGTGCCGACACCGAAGAGGAGTTCAACGTCGCCACCGTAGATTTGTCGACAATGACTGGCAAACCCGGCGTACATATGCGGATCGACACCTTTCAGCGGCTTCAAGATGGAAACCGCCGGGGCGTAGTCGCTTTGAGCGGAGCGGCCACGAGTGAAGTTGCGCGCCGACCACAAGGCCAGGAGGAGGTAGGTCAGGCCGCAGAGGGTGAGCAGGGCAAAGAGTGCCTCGATTGCGGTAGCCATCGCGTTAGTTTACCGGAGGGTAACGCGGCAGCTGAAAACGCAGATCCCTTAGGAATGACAAACAAAAAGGCAAAGACAATCATTCGTAGCGGAGCGCTTCGATAGGGTTCAGGTTGGCGGCCTTCCAGGCTGGGTAGATGCCGAAGAGGAGGCCGATGGCGCAGGAGCTGGCGAAGGCGGTGGCGATCCAGAGCGACGACAGGATCGTTGGCAGGAAGATCGAGATGATCTTCGAAACGACGCTGCCGATCAGAATGCCCGCGATGCCACCGACGGCGCAGAGGGTAATGGCTTCGAGCGTGAACTGGGTGAGGATGGTGCGTTTGGTCGCGCCGATGGCCTTGCGGATGCCGATCTCGCGGGTGCGCTCGGTGACCGAGACGAGCATGATGTTCATCACGCCGACGCCACCGACCAGCAGCGCGACGCTCGACAGCGCGAAAAGCAGAAGAAACAGGCCTCCGGTGATGTTGTTCCACAAGCGCGTGAGCGAGTCGGTGCCGAAGATGGCGAAGTTGTCCGGAGCCTCGTTGTGGACCTTGCGTCGACGGCGAAGAAGCTCGGTCAACTCGTCCTCAACGGCGGGCCGGTTCTTAGGGTCGTCGTACTTCAGCGAAATCCAGTAATCAAGGCTCTCGGGATGGAGCTTGTGATAGGTGGTGATGGGGAAGATGGCCTTATTGTCTTCGGGGTTCTTGCCGCCGCCAAAGGCCTGCTTGTACTTATCGAGGACCCCGACAACAGTGAACAGCATCCCTCCCGCCTCGATTTCTTTGCCAAGAGGGTCGATGCCGGGAAAGAGCTCGTCGGCGGTATCGTGGCCGAGGACGGTCACGTTGGCGGATCGCTCCATATCGCTCTCGTTGAAGAAGCGGCCCGAGGCGAGGTTAAGCTCGTTCACATCTTTGACGGACGGAGTATCGCCTTCGAGCTTGGTGCTCTGCATGGCGTGACCGTTGGCGCGGACGGCGGTGGTGCCCACGCGTCCAGGCGCGGCATTGTTGACGTACTGGAGGATGGGTGAGACGGCGACAATGTGCGGCAGATCGCGCATGGCGACGGCATCGTCGTAGGTAAGTTGCTTGCGGGTGAGCTGCTCCGTGGTCGGCCGGTTGCCAAAGACGGGGAAGCGAAAGACAAAGAGGACATTGGAGCCGAGCGACTGGACGAGGCTGGAGACGCTGTTGTTCAGGCCGTTGATGACCGACGAGATGGCGATCACTGTCATCACACCGATGACGATGCCCAGGATAGTGAGCGAGCTGCGGAGCTTGTTGGCCCGCAAGGTATCGAGGGCCATGGTGATGGTTTCGCCGAGATCGCCTAAGCGCATAAGAACTCCTTAGTTGTCGGCCCGCAGCGCGACGATGGGGTCGAGCATGGCGGCTTTGCGGGCAGGATAGACGCCGAAGAAGACGCCGGTAAAGGTGGCCATGATGAGGCCGACGACCACACTCCAGACGGCGATGGACGAGGGAAAGCCGATGAACAAGGTGACAACTTCGGCCACTAGAACGCCGCCGAGTACGCCGATGAAGCCGCCGATTAGCGCCATGGTGCCGGACTCGATGAGAAACTGGAGCAGGATGTCGCGGGGGCGCGCGCCGAGAGCTTTGCGGATGCCGATCTCGCGGGTGCGCTCGGTCACGGAGACGAGCATGATGTTCATGATGACGATGCCGCCGACGATCAGCGAAAGCGCGGCGATGGCGCTGGCGACCAGGCCGAAGGATTGCGTGATCTGCGTGGCGAAGCCGACGAGGGTGTTGTTGGTGTCGAGCTCGAAGTCCTCCGGCTGTCCGGGGGCGTCGTGGCGGCGTGCGCGCATCAGCACGCGGACTTCGTCGGCGGCGATCTGGAGCGGCGCGCCGGAGGTGGCGGCCTTGACGTAGATGGTGACACTTTTGGCCGTGCCATAGCTCTTCTGGTAGGTGGTGAGCGGGACGCCGACCCAGTTGTCCTGGCTCGCACCAAAGGTGCTGCCCTGCTTCTCGGTTACGCCGACGACGGTGTAGGGGACGCCGTCGACGCGGAGCTCCTGCCCGATTGGATCGAGCCCAGGAAGAAGGTGCTCGACAATGTCGGTGCCGATAATGCAAACGTGTGAGGCGTGCTCTTCGTCGGCGTCGGTGAAGCCCCGGCCCTGGGTGATGTTGAGATTTTGGAGCGACGGCATCTGCCAGGTGTAGCCGCGAATTTGAGTGTCGGTGACGGATTCAGTGCCGTGGACGATCTTGCCGCCGGTGGCCTGCTGCGCGCCCATGCCGGCGCAGGTCTTGCAATTCTCCTGCACGTAATAATAGTCGGGAAGCAGAATGTCTTTGCGCTTCTGCATGGCGACGTACTGCTCGGCGCTGGTGATGAGCTGCGGCATCTTCGAGACCGTGAAGACGTCCGAGCCGTAGTCGGAGAACTTGGTGGCGATGTAGGTGCTCGCGCCGTTGACGAGCGTGACGACGGCGATGACACTGGCCACGCCGATGACCACGCCGAGCAGGGTGAGGACCGAGCGGAGCTTGTTCTGCCAGAGGGACTGGAGCGCGAGTTTGAAGGCTTCCTTGAGTTCCATGGCGGGCGTGCGTTGTGATGAGAGTAGCAGCGCGAGGCGGCGCAAGGCCACTGTTATATAGATACGGTTCGGCAAGATGAAGGTTCGGGTATGCTTAAGAGGCAGACGGCTGGGCGATCGCCGCCGTTCGGGCCGATCGGCGTTGAACGGGGGAGGAAAGTCCGAACTCCGCAGGGCAGTGTGCCGGATAACGTCCGGGACGGAGGCTTCAAGGCCTCTGGACGGCCAGTGCAACAGAGAGCGAACCGCCTTTGTCGCCTAGGTGACAAAGGTAAGGGTGAAAAGGTGCGGTAAGAGCGCACCGGGTCCGGCGTAAGTCGGGCCGCAGGGTAAACCCCACACGGAGCAAGACCAAATAGGCAGGGAGTTCGTCCGCTTCTCTCCAGGCGGGCGGCGCGCATTGGCCCGATGCGCGGAGGCGGGGAGACCGTGAAAGCGGGGCCGAAACCTGCGGGTAGGTTGCTGGAGCCAGTCAGTAATGGCTGGCCTAGAGGAATGATCGCCTAGAACAGAATTCGGCTTACGGGCCGTCTGCGCAAATGTGGCCCCGGAGTCCGTGAGGATTGCGGGGCCGCTCTTTTTGCGCCGTCGTTTCGGAGGTTTTATTGGTTTTGATCAGGTGATTTAACAAAACAAAGGGGTTAGGGGTAGATCACCTGGTTTGGTGTGTGCACCAATTAATTGTGCAGCCACTTTTCTTATGCTGAAGGGGTGACTCTCGTTCACAGGGCCGTCACGTGACGTTGATGATGCTGTGACGCGGCGAACGTAGCGTCAATCCTGCAAATCAAATCACTATGGCTATTTCGGCGGAGAGCGGATGCCGACGAAGATCGTCCGCCGCGACCGGCCTCAAGATGGGGAGCTCACATGTTTTCGAAAAGGTATATGGCCGGACTTATCCTGCCTTTAGCATTGCAGTCCGCCGGGGTGACGCAAAACGGTCGCGGGACGTTGACGGGATCGATCACGGACGGACAGGGATTTGCGCTGCAAGGAGTCAGGGTGGTGCTGACTCCAGGAAACGCGCTAGCGGTTACCGATGCTACGGGCCTGTTTACGGTGGTCGGGCTGCCGGATGGCGCGTATACGGTCAATGCATCCTATAGCGGGTTCGAATCCTTGACCAAACCGGTGACCATTGTTGCCGGACAGGCCGCGCGGCTTGACGCCGTGCTCAGCATTGCGGCGAATAAGCAGGACATTCAGGTCTACGCTCCGCGCGAGGGCGGCGAGCTTGAGGCCATCAACCGGACCTTCAACGCGGACAACATCATCAATGTGCTACCGGCGGACGTGATCACCAGCCTGCCGAACGCGAATGTGGCGGACGCGCTGGGGCGATTGCCTGGTGTGACGCTGGAGCGCGACGAGGGTGAAGGCAAGTACGTGCAGATTCGCGGCACAGAGCCTCGACTGACGAACACGACCATCGACGGCATCAACATCGCGTCGGCCGAGACCGTGCGTCAGGTGAAGCTTGATCTCATTCCCGCCGACCTGGTCGAATCGGTGCAGATCAACAAGACGCTCCAGGCGAACATGGAGGGCGATGGCATCGGCGGCTCGGTCGATTTGCGGACCAAGAGCGCTGGCGACACGCCGACGATTTCGCTTGAGGGATTAGGCGGATATACGCCGATCATCGGTGGCCGTCCGGCGTACCAGTTCGACGGCACACTGGGCAAGCGCTTCCTGGAAGGTAAGAAGCTGGGCCTGATCGGCACCGGGTCCTACGATTGGAACGGACGAGGCATCAACGATGTGGAACCAGCGCCGGTGGTGCTTGGCGGATACGATGAGCGCGACTATCAGTACTACCGCACGCGTCCGGGCTTCGCGGGCACGGTGGACTACCGGTTTTCAGAGACATCGAGCATCTATTTAAAGGGATTGTATTCGCTCTTCCACAACTACGGCAATCGCTGGGACTACAACTTTGCGACGAGCTTTCTGCCTTCGGGGCAGCTGGACAATCAGGGATCGGTGAAGTTTGGCGCGGAGATACGGCGGCCAGTGCAGGATGTCGGCAGCTTGCAGCTTGGCGGGCGCAGTGTGCTGGCGCGGTCGCTCTTTGCGTGGGATGTCGATTCGTCGGTTGGCCGGACGAAGGACAATGGCTACTCGGACGCGACCTTTCTGCCGACAGCCACTTCCAATTTAAACGCTATCCAGTTCGGTCTCGACAGCTCCAATCCGTTGGTGCCGAAGCTGACTACGTCTGCTGGAACGAACCCGTACGATCCGGCACAGTATGCGCTCGACGGACAACGGATCAACAACTACTACAACCCCGAGGTGGATCTGGGTTTCGGTGCGTCGCTCGGCACCAGCTATACGGCGGCGGGACACGCTGGAACCTTTGAGTTCGGCGGCCGCTTCCGCAACGTGCATAAGTTCGCCAATCAAAATACGCGCTACTACATCCCGAATGCGGCTGCGGGCGATCCTTCGCTTTCGATGTCGAACTTCCTCAACACCTTCAACGACACCGGCTACTACGGTGGGCAGTACACCTTCGGTCCGGCGGTCAGTTACGACAAAGTCAACGCCATCAACTACGTGACGGACAACCGGACGAAGAGCGACGGCAGTCTGCTCCACCCTCCGGCGCTTGGCAACAACTTCAACTTCATCGAGAAGGTCTCCGCGGGTTACCTCATGAACAGCATCGATGTGGCGCGCTTCCGCATCGTTGTCGGGTTGCGGTTCGAAAACACCAGTGAGAACGATGCGGGGAACACCGCTACGAGTACGACCGTCGTCGCCACGAAGGGCTCGTACCTCGATGTTTTGCCGAGCGCCTCGGTGCGCTACGCGATCACACCAGCCTCTGGCGTGCGCGTGGTCTACGGGCGCGGGCTGTCACGGCCGAATTTTTCCGATCTGGTCTCGTTCGCGAGCATCTCGCCCGGCGGCGTACGGACGCTGTCGAGCGTCGGCAACCCCAATCTGAAGGCGGAACACGCCGACAATCTGGACCTTTTGTACGAACGAACTCTCAATTCGGCGGGACTGCTGCAAGCGGGATTCTTCTATAAGTGGCTTGCGGACCCGATCATTCCCGTTGCCAGCACATTGGCCGACGGAACGATCCAGACCATGCCGCAGAACGCGGGAAGTGCCCATGTGTATGGCTTCGAGATCGCTTTCCAGCAGCACTTCACCTATTTGCCGGGGCTGGCAAGCGGGCTTGGACTTTCGGCGAACTACGGCTATTCGGCTTCGAAGGTGACGTTTCCGGCGCTCAATCCCGACGGCACGGGCAACGGGTTTGGCCGCTCGGACAGCCCGGACTTGCTGCGGCAGGCGCCGCATACCTGGAACATTAGCCCGACCTACGACAGGAAGCGGCTGTCGGTGCGGTTGGGACTTTCGTACAACGCGGCGAACATCTTCGCCTATAACTACAACGATGGGAATGCCGGTCCTATCGTCTACACCGGCGGCGGCCCTAAGGGTAGCGTCGGTGTAGACGGGGGCAATGAGGCTGCGGGCGGCGGGATCAAAGGCCCCAATGGTGACCAGTATCTCTATGCGCACCTACAGACGGATCTACAGGGCAGTTATCGGCTGGTGAAGGGGTTTACTGCTGTCGCCTATGGGCTGAACCTGAATAACGAAGTATTTGGTTTTTATCAGGGGAGTACGAATTACTCGGTCCAGCGCGAGTTTTACAAGCCGACGTTTGGAGGCGGCTTGCGCTGGTCGCCGAGGCGGGAGCGATAAGCTCAGTGCCGTATGGGTCATCCCATACGGCACTGAGCTAGGCAATAAACGCGGATTCCCTGCGGGATGACAAACAGAGGAGGTTACTTCTCGGGTTTAGGTAGCTCCATCAGCAGGCCGCCGTTGCCGGTTTGGACGGTGGGGAGCTGGCCGTTCCAGCGGTCGATGAGCGCCTTCTGGTTCTCGATTTTACGGAGCTCCAGTAACTGCGGGGTGAGGGAGGTCTGGCGGATTTTGTTGGCTTCGGCCTCGCCGTTGGCGCGGGTGACGGCGGCTTTGGCTTCGCCCTCGGCTTCGGCGACGGTCTTGGCGGCTTCGGCCTGGGTCTTGGCGAGCTCGTTGCGAGCGCGCTCGGCGTCCTGGATGGCCTGGGCCTTGGCGGTGATGGCGGTGGCGATGACGGCCGGGACGCGCGGCGCGCCGATGAAGCCGAACTGCTGGATGCCGACGCCGACGGGCTCCATCTTTTGTTGGATGAGGGCCTGGGTCTTAGCGAGGAACTCGGCCTTCTGTTCGCCGTAGATCTGCTCGACGGAGTAGGTGCTGGCAACTTCGTTGAGCGAGTTGCGGACCACGTCGCGGAGGATGCCGTGGGTGAAGGTGTCTAGGTCGGAAAGCCGGTATTTGACGTAGAAGTCGGGCACGCGGCGCGGCTCGATGGCGTAGGAGAGCGAGACGTCGCAGTAGATCTCCATGCCTTCCTTGGAGTTGAAGGACATTTCCTCGTTGGCGGCGCGGCCTTCGTTCAGGTCGTGGGTCCATTTGACGGTCTGGACGAAGGTGGGGAACTCGATGATCTGCGAGCGGAGAGGACTATAGAAGACCCAGCCGGTGCGGATGGGGATCTCGGAGGGGCCGCGCTGGGAGCCGGAGAGAACGATCTCGACGCCGACGTAGCCCGCGCCGATGCGGGTGATCGCCGCGACGTAGTTGAAGAAGAGCACAAGCGCGATGAGGGCCGCGAGGCCGATCGCACCGAACTTTAGGAGCCGGGCTATATATCGCTGTTGCTGGTCCCCGCCGCGATTTCCGCCGGGGTTCATTACTTCGCCAAAGAGCGTCACAAACGTCTCCAAATGTTCCGATAGACGACAAATCCGCCCACCACGAGGAGCAGCAGCAGGCACAAACCGCACAGAACGGCGAGGTTACTCGGAAGATTTAAGAGGTGGAATGCGGTCACCATGCCTTCGTAAAGAAGGAGCGCGACGAGTACAGACAAAATCGACTTCCAGAACGGCTTCACAGGTCCTCGGCCAGTCTTGCTCGGCCCAAACACCATGCTTGATTCTATGCTATAGGCGACGTATTTGCCAGAAGAGCTCGGCGAACCGGGTGGATGGCGCGAAAGGTGTCGCACCACCCACTTCTGCTCGATCCAGTGAGGTTAGTTGAGCGAGAACCAGTTGATGTTGCCTATGCTGTTGTAGTAGCCGCCGCTGTCCATCACGAGTTGCAGGGTGTGTTGGCCTTGCGGCAGCTGCACGTTGGGGATGCTGAGAGTCTGCCAGGTCTGATAGCCACCGGTCTCCGGCAGCGAGATGTACGGGGTCACCCGGACGCCGTCGACGTTGAAATGGAAGACGCCGCCGCCCACGCCGCTCGCCACGCGCACACCCAAGGTGTAGGCACGGGCGCTGGCGACCTGGACGGTGTAGTTGAGCCAATCGCCGGGCAGCGGATTGCCGACATCGTACCCGCCACCAGAATCGCTCGAGGTTTCAATGTAGACCGTTTCGCCCGGACGATAGTTCGCTCCGCCGTTGTTCTGGGTGGCACCGTTCCAGTAGGCAACGGACTTGCCGCCTTTATCGAAGTTCTCGGCTTCGATCTGACCGGGGACAGCCTGGGGTGTACCGGTGAACGCGGTGCTCGGTGCCGGTGCCTGTACCGCGAACCAGTTGAAGTTGCCCATGCCGCCGGTGGGTCCATTGCCGTCCAGGGTGACCTGCATGATGTGCTTGCCGGCCTGTAACTGGAAGGAGGGCGAGACCTGGGTGACGTACGTCTGGAAGCCGTTGGTTACCGGAGCAAAGAGCGTTCCGGTCGCGTCGCGGCCATCGAAGGAGGCGTGGTAGTAGCCGCCAGGTCCTAGGGAAGCGACGCGCAGTTGCATGTTGTAGAGGCCGGAGTTGGCGACGTTCACGGTGTAGCGAAGGTATTGGCCTTCTTTGGTGTAGCCGATGTCGTAGCCGCCACCGGTGTCGCCGGTGTACTCGACGCCGACGGAGGTGCCGGGCCGGTAGTTTGCGCCGCTGCCATAGTCCTTGGCGTCAAGGTTGAAGTAGCCGACGTAGTTGCCGCCATTGTCGAAGTTCTCGGCCTGGATGACCCCTGGGAGGTTTACGGGCGTTCCGAGGAAGGGAGTTTCCGCGCCACCGACCGTGAAGTTGAAGGTGGAGCTCGCGGTCTTCGCGCCTTGTCGCCCGGTGATGGTTAGGGGGTAGGAGCCGCTGGGGGTGTCTTTCAGCGTAATAACTGGCAGCAGAAACTGGTTGGGTGCGAGCTTGATGGGCTGGCTGAAGGTATCGGGCGGCAGGCCGTGGACCTGCAAGCCAACCGGGGCCTGGTCGCTGCCGTAGTGATTGACGGAGAAGTTATAAAGCGCGTAGCCGCCGGGGGGTACGGTCTGCGAATCGGGGCCGGCGGTGATGTCGAAGGTGTTGGTGTACCCGGTCCAGGAGAAGGTGGCGACGGCGTTTCCGGGCAGCGTGTAACTCGCCGTTTTGCCCTTCCAGTTCAGCGAGATCTGGCTGGGAGTTTGTGCTCCGTTGAAGACCAGAACGGCGATCGAGCCATCGGGATTCTTGAAGGCCACGTCGTCGACATTGCCGCCGCCAAAGGTGTTCGATTCGATACGGTACGCTCCGGCCTGCACGTATTTGGCGAGATGGCCGAGCACGTAATACTCAACGTTCTTGGTCACGATGGCTGGGGTGGCGCTGTCGTCGATGGTCACGACGCCACGGCAGTTGCTACAGCCGTGTTGCACGGTGGGGCCGCCGTTGGGGTCGAGGGCGAGATTCCAGAAGACGACGCTCTTTCCCCAGTTGCGCAGCACGTCGATGACCTGATACTTCGTGCCGTTGGCGAGGTTTTGGCCGAAGTACGGAGCATAGCTTCCGCCGGTGCATTCCGTGAAGAAGACCGGAACGTCGCCCGCAAGATAATGCACGGCGTTTTGTGCGTCGACGGAACTGCCGCTGTAGCAGTGAAAGGAGACGCCGGCGAGATGTTGCCGGACCGCAGGGCTTTCCGCAAGTGTCTCCGGGTACTTGGGATCGTCCCAGTTGTGCTCATAACCGAGGATGCCGGGAGTCGCGTCCGTCGAATAGGCGTTCTGGCTGGTGAAGTTCCAGCCATGATTGCGGAAGTCCGCCTGTCGCAGCTGTGGGCCGAGATATTGGGCGATGAAGGCGCCCTCATCGTCGACATTCATAAACATGGAAGGGTAGCCGCTGGTCTCGTAGAGTGGCTCGTTCTGCACCGCGACGTAGTTGATCGGGATGCCGTTGGCCTCATAGGCCTGGATGAACTTGGTGAAGTAGTTGGCGAGTGCCGGGAAGTTGGCTGGATTGAAGCTGCCGCCGTCCACCGTGCCGGTCGTCTTCATCCACGCGGGAGGGGACCAGGGCAGCGCAAGCACCTTCATCTGCGGGTTCACGGCCAGGGCGGCCTTGATGGTGGGAATGATGTAGGCCTGATCGTGGGCGATCGAGAAGTGGGTCATCTGCGGGTCGGTCTGACCGGGGGCAATGTCGTCGTAAGTGTAGGTGCTGAGCGAGAGGTCGGTCGCACCCATGGGCTGACGGAGAAAGCTGAGATGGATGCCATCGGTGCTGAACAGGTCGTTCATCAATTGCGAGCGTTGCGCGGGGTTGAGCTTGTTCATCACCAGGTAAGCGCCCGAATCGTTGAAGGTGCCACCGACGCCTTCAAGCTGTTGATAGCGGACGGTATCATCCACGTTGATGGCGAGCTGGCTTGCGGTGCCCGGCGTGAAGCTGAGTGGGGTCTGAGGGGCGAGCAGGGCGGATTGGTCCGGGTTCGTCTGCACGACGTTCACGGTTTGCGAGAAGACAGACGGTGCCAAAGCCAAAGCTAACCCGCAGAAGGTGCAAAGCGCAGCGGTCTTCTGGAGGGAGTTTGCCGATGTTGCTGTCGAGGAACGAAGCGGGAGACGAAAGTTCATGGCAGATCACCTATGGAGACTTGAATGCTCAGGGATTGCACCGAACTGTACGCTATTGGCTCCGCAATGGTCAAAGAGTTTATCTTTGAGCAATTTTGTTGAGTGATCTTTGCCGATCTCGCGCGTAACAGAGGGTTAGCCGGTGATGATGCCCATGGCGTAAACCGAGGCGACGATGGCGAAAGCGTCTTCGGCAAGTGCGACGGGCCAGTCGGGCCATCCGGTGCGCTGGACGATGAGGCGGCGGACGTTGTAGCCGGCGAAGGCACCGAGAACGGCGCTGAGTGCGCCGAGTATGATGCCTTCGGGGATGGAGCCTTTGAGGCCGGTGGCGGAGAGCGCGCCGACCAGGCCGCCGAATACAATCCGGGCGGCGAGGGGAAAGGGGGCGGTGCGGGCCGGGGTGTTTGGGAGCTTGTCGCCGATCAACTCGCCCAGAGCAAGCAGGCAGAAGACGATGACGGTGGCGGGATAGGTGATCCAGTATGCCCAACCGTGGGAAACGGGAAGGTGGTGGAGATAGACGAAGAGGCAACCGACCGCAATGGGCGTCATGGTCCGCAAGCCGGTGCAAAAGCCTAGCAAGGGTATGGCGAAGAGCCAGGCCAATAGAGCAAGCGCCATCAATTTCCTTCCGGGCGGAGCCAGCCGTAGAGCGGGAACCGTTCCGCGAGATCGAGTACAGCGGCTCGGATGCGGGCGAGGGCGGCGGGGTCGCTTCGGTGGTGGAGCGCGTCGACGATCCACTTAGCGACGATCCGCATCTCGGGCTCCTTCATGCCGCGCGTGGTCAGCGCCGGGGTGCCGATGCGGATGCCCGAGGGCTTCATGGGCGGGTTGGTGTCGTAGGGGATGGCGTTCTTGTTGACGGTGATGCCGGCTTCGCCGAGGGCATGTTCGGCCTCGCTGCCGAGGATGCCTTTCTCGAAGACGTCGATCAACATGAGGTGCGTGTCGGTGCCGCCGGAGATGATGCGGAAGCCCTGCTCGGCGATGCAGTCGGCAAGAACCCTGGCGTTGGCGACGATCTGGTGCGCGTAGGCGGTGAAGTCGGGCTGGAGGGCTTCGCGGAAAGCGACAGCCTTAGCGGCGATGACGTGGACGAGCGGGCCGCCCTGCTGGCCGGGGAAGACGCTGCGGTCTATATTTGCCGCAAATTCTTGGTCACATAAAATGAGGCCGGAGCGCGGGCCGCGGAGCGTCTTGTGCGTCGTGGTGGTGACGACGTGGGCGTGCGGGACGGGCGAAGGGTGTGCGCCGCCCGCGACCAAGCCAGCGAAGTGGGCCATGTCGACGAGGAAGTAGGCACCGACCTTGTCGGCGATGGCGCGCATCCGGGGGAAGTCGAAGGTGCGCGGGTAGGCGCTGCCGCCGCCGATGATCATCTTCGGACGTTCGCGTTCGGCGATGGATTCGAGTTCGTCGTAGTCGAGAACCTCGGTGTCCTTGCGGACCTGGTAGCCGGCGATGCGGTAGAGTTTGCCGGAGAAATTGAGTTTGTGGCCGTGCGTGAGGTGCCCGCCGTGCGCGAGGTCGAGGCCGAGGATGGTGTCGCCGGGCGTGAGCAGCGCCATGAAGGCGGCGGCGTTGGCCTGGGAGCCCGAGTGTGGCTGGACGTTGGCGTGCTCGGCCCCGAAGAGCTGCTTGGCGCGGTCGCGGGCGAGGTTCTCGACCACGTCGGCGTATTCGCAGCCGCCGTAGTAGCGCTTGCCGGGGTAGCCTTCGGCGTATTTGTTGGTGAAGACGGTGCCGACGGCTTCGAGCACGGCGCGGGAGACGAAGTTTTCGGAGGCGATCATCTCCAGGCCTTCGTGCTGGCGGGCGACCTCGTGCGCGATCTGGGCGGCGATCTCGGGGTCGGAGGTGGAAAGGGGAGCGGCTAGGTCGATCGGCATAGGGAGATTCTATCGTGTGCCTTGCGTGGCACTTTATGGGGTGCAAGTTCGGTCGGCGCGTTGACACGGGGCGCAGCCGATCCTAGGCTTGCGGTATGGAACTCCACTTTACGCCCGAGCAGGAAGCGCAGCTACATCGGATGGCGCAGGATGAGGGGAAGACGCCGGAAGAGCTGATTGCCGACGCTCTACGCTACAGGGCGGACGACGACAGCCTCTTCCGTCAAGCGGTGCAACGTGGACTCGACCAGGCCGATGCGGGAAGTTTTGTTGGCGAGGCCGAGATGGAGGCCCGCTTTCAGAAGATAATGCACGGCTAGATGCAAATGATTTGGACACCGGAAGCGGCGGACAGCCTTGAGTCGATCCACATGTACTTGTCAGGCATGTACCCAGCTCTAACTCCATCCACAATCCGAACTATCTACGATGCCGTCCGTTCTCTTGGGTCGCTGCCTGGACGTGGACGGCCGGGTACAGTTGCGGGCACTCTTGAGTTCGTTCTGCCGCGACTGCCTTACATCATCGTTTATCGCCGGAGCAAGGAAGCTTTAGAGATATTGCATATTTACCATGCGGCGCAGGATCGCCGAACGGTTTAGTAAGGCGATAGTTCAATCAGCCGAAGAGCCGCAATCACCGTCGCTAAGCTGTTCCTGCCTCCTTCCATGCCCATCCCACGTATGGCGTCTAGCAGATAGCCTTCAATATCCCGATCGCTACCACCAGTCGTCAGTAGTTCGAAGACACCGCCGATGTAGCCGTCGTACTCATCGCGCGGCCAATCTGGATCGTTCATTACTCCGATAGGGTCCCAGACTTCGACAAACACCCGCCGGATGGCCCGCCTCACCTCACGGGATTTCTCTTTCGCCATGATCGGGTAAATGGTCATGCCAATCCGGTTGATTCCGCCTGCTCCTGGGCGTGGTAGCTCGAGCGGACGAGGGGGCCGCTTTCGACGTGGCGGAAGCCCATGGCGAGGGCTTCGTGTTTGAGGAAGGCGAACTCTTCGGGGGTGTAGAAGCGGGCCATGGGGAGGTGGTCGCGGCTGGGGCGGAGGTATTGGCCGATGGTGAGGATGTCGACCTTGCGGGCGGCGAGGTCGCGGAAGACTGCGAGAAGCTCGTGCATCTCTTCGCCCATGCCGACGATGATGCCGGTTTTGGTGACCTGGGACTCGCCGGTTTCGGCGGTGATCTCTTTGGCGTGTTCGAGGAAGCGAAGGGAGCGTTCGTAGCGGCCGCCGCTTTTGGCGACGCGGTAGAGGCGGGGGACGGTCTCGATGTTGTGGTTGAGGATGTCGGGGCGGGCGGCGACGACGAGGCGGAGAGCTTCTTCGTTTCCCTGGAAGTCAGGGGTGAGGACTTCGACGCGGCAGCCGGGGGCCTGGGCGCGGATCTCGCGGATGACGGAAACGAAGGCGTGGGCGGCGCCGAGGTTGTCGTCGTCGCGGTTGACGCTGGTGACGACGGCATGGGCGAGGCCGAGCTGGGCGACGGCGTAGGCGACGCGGCGGGGCTCGTCGTGGTCGATGGGTTCGGGGCGGCCCTTGGGCACGGCGCAGAAGCCGCAGCGCCGGGTGCAGAGATTGCCGAGCATCATGAAGGTGGCGGACTTCTGGTTCCAGCACTCGCCGATGTTGGGGCAGTGCGCGCTCTCGCAGACGGTGTGTAGGTTGAGGTCGCGGGCGAGTTTTTTGAGGTTGTGGAAGGTCTCGCCGACGGGGGCTTTGGCTTTGAGCCAGGCGGGCTTGGACGCGGGTTTACGCGGGGCCAGGTCGATTTGTATAAGCTCCGCACTGGCCATGGGCGTCATCTCTTCGATTGTAAACTTCCCGTCTGATCGAAACGGGCTGGCTCTCGATGGCAACACGCCAGCTTTACCCCACATCAGAGGTTGGGTTGCGGGCGTACCAAGTCCATGACGCGCGAAGGTGCGCCGCACTCAGAGGAGCTGTTATGAAGATGCAGAACATTCAAGACCTGATGGTCAATGGGATGACTTACGTGTTGGATTTCGAAGAGAAGATCGCCCAGCCGCGCCGAAGATGGCCGAAGCCTCCACCGAGCCCGAGCTGAAAGAGTTATTTCAGAAGACCCAAACCAAGAGCCAAGAGTACCCGAAGAAGGTGGAAGGAGCCTTTGAGAAGCTGGGCAAGCCGGTGGAGCGGAACGAGAACTACATTGCCGCCGCGATGATCAAGGAAGTGGAAGGTATGATCAGCGAGACCGAGGCCGGACCGGTGCGCGATGCCGCGCTGATTGTGGCCGCCAATCAGCAGCAGATGTTTCGCGTCGCCTCGTATGGGTCGCTTGCGCACTATGCCGAGCTGATCGGCAAGCAGGACGCCGCCGGCGATCTGCGGGAGAGCCTGGAAGACAGCAAGAGCGGGGATGAGAAGTTCACCCAGATCGGCGAGCAAAAGGTTAACCAGCAGGCGAAGGCAGCCTGAACGTTGGCAGGCTTACAAATGGCCGGCCTGCGGGCTGGCCATTTCGTTTTTAGAGCAGCCGTTCGCGTACTTCCTGGCGCACGAGGTAGAGGAAGAAGATGAGCGCGAAGAGGCCGCGGATGAAGAAGAACGCGATGTGGGCTTTGGTATAGAAGTAGAAGTCGCCGGCGGCGAGCAGCAGGCAGCCTGCCGTGACCAGCGACCAACCCCACTTCCGCAGCCGCAGCAGGCCGAAGATTCCTGCGGCGAGGAGCGTACACAGGGCGAGGATGGCGTATTTGGCCGCGCCTCCACCATAGGCTCCGCGCAGACCGCCGTAGACGTTGATCATGGTCATAAAGATCATGAACATGCAGATGCCGGCGATTCCGGGGAGCATCTGGCCAGCCCTGTTCTGTGGAGGTGTGTCGCTCATAGCCGTTTCGCTCATAGGGTGTGAAGGTAGGCCATCAGGTCGGCGAGGTCGGTGGCGTCCATGGTGTTGCCCATCGGCGGCATCAGGTTGCGACCGTGGACGATGGTGGCTGTGACGCGCTCGTCGTTGGCGGGCGCGCCGCTGGGTAGGGTGGGCTTTTTGAAGACGCCGAGCATGGACGGGCCGTGGAGGGGGCCTTCGCGGCGGTCGTAATGGCAGACGCTACAACGGGCTTGGAAGACGGCGTGGCCGTGGTTCTGTTGCAGGTCCAGATCGGCCAAGGGCGTGGGTGGAGGGACGGACTTGCATCCGGCGGTTGCCAGCGCGGCGAGGCAAAGCAAGATGGGAGATGGTCGCACAGGCTCGATTTTAGTTCGCCGCGGCGATGGCCGCCACGATGCGGTCTATGGCGTCGCGGTCTGCGCTGGTGCCGGGGAGGTGATTGCCGTCCATGATGGAGAAGATGACTGTCTTTCCGCTGGCGCAGTCGAGATAGCCGCTGAGGGCGCGGGCCTCGCCGAGGGTGCCGGTTTTGGCGAAGACGTGACCTTTAAGGGGAAGGGCGGTGAAGCGGTGCTCGAGCGAGCCGTCGACGCCGCCGATCGGCAGGCTTGCCTTCCAGGCGGCAAACCAGGGCTGCGCCGTCGCGTAGGCGAGCAGTCTGGCGGTGGCGCGGGGGGTGACGAGATCGTGCCCGCTCAGGCCGGAGCCGTCGAAGAAGATGAAGTCGTCTTTATCGAGACCGGCGTTGAGGAGGAACTGGCGGATGACGCGAGCTCCTTGCGCGGTGGAGCCATCGGTTCCATAGGTCTTTCCCAAGTGCCGCAACAGCAGTTCGGCATGCAGATTCTGACTCGTCTTATTGGTGAAGGCTATGTCGTCTTCGATGGTGGGCGAGGTGTGCTGGAGAATGACTGGACAAGCGTCTTGGCACGATACTTGTCCGGTGAGCAACGCACTGATAGCACCTACGGGTTCCTTCGGCAGCTGCGGCAAAGGTTCTTTCGATACGTGGAGAAAGCCTCCGGGCAAGGTCGTCTGGCGATGTTTAGCCCGCGCCGCCCCGTCTACCGCGATCCCTCTTGCCTGCAGCATCTCTCTAAGCGCTGTCGCGGCAAACTCGGACGGATCGGCAATCGCCAGATCCTCCCTGTCAGGCGTGGCGTCCACCGCGAACGAGCCGGAGACGCGAACGATCTTCGACCCAACTTCGCGCGTGATGGTGCTTAGGTCTCCGGTCTTTGCAGGGCCGGTTTGGAGGTCGGCACGATCCAGCGTGTAATAGGCTGGCATGCCCGATTGCCAATCGACCGAGGGTGGCTCACTGATATTTCCACTGGGTTGGATCATAATCCCGATCTGGTTGTCGGCTATGGTAAGGGCGCTTACGGGAGCGCCGTACCCCCAGACCATGTCGTCGATGGCCCAATCTTCGGGATACGGCTCCCAGGGAAAGACTGTATCGTCGCCAACCACGTCGCCGGTCACCCTTGTGACGCCGGTGGCCGCGATCTGATCGGCAAAGGCGCCAAGGTAGCGGAGAGGGGCGGTGCTCGCAGAGGCTTTGCCTGTGTACGGGAAATTCTCGCCGTTCAGGTTGGCGTCGCCAGCGCCAACGATGACGATGTCGCCTGAAATCGTCTTCGCCTGCTCTTCAGGTGCCGGGTACTCTACGCGAGTTGTGAATCGCTGCTTTGTTCCCAGCAGCGCCATTGCCGCGGCCGTCGTAAACAACTTGGCGTTACTGGCGGGCTGGAAGAGCTGCGCTTCGTTGAGCGTGTAGATCGGCTTGCCGTCGAGGGTGGTGACTATGATGCCCCAGTGGTCCCGCGCTACCGCTGTCTCCTTCGTTAAGGCCGCGATCTGCCGCGCCATCGGCGTCTGCGCCTTGGCACCTGGCCCGCACATAGCGAACACGGTGGCCCAGACCAGAGGGCGGCAACGAGGAAGGTGGATCATGCGGGCAAGTCTAGCACCTGCTCTCCTTCACTATGATCGAGCCATGCCGTTTGCCGCGCGTACCCCGTTCGATTGGCGACTTCGTACCCGCAGCCTCGCCCTGGGACCGCG
Organism: Acidobacteriaceae bacterium; assembly: GCA_965277085.1. Lineage (GTDB taxonomy): Bacteria > Acidobacteriota > Terriglobia > Terriglobales > Acidobacteriaceae > Edaphobacter. Next base: position 1,275,843 of record OZ255708.1, on the reverse strand, counting down.
TACGCTGCTGATGGGCATCCTCAACGTGACGCCGGACTCGTTCTCGGACGGCGGCCTTCATGACGGTGTCGGCAACGCCGTTCGACACGGTCTGGCGCTGCTCGACGAAGGCGCGAACATCCTCGATGTGGGTGGCGAATCCACCCGTCCCAACGCGGTCCCACTTTCTGCTGAAGAAGAGCAAGCGCGCATTCTTCCGGTTCTTCGCGCGTTGCTGAAGGAGCGGCCCGAAGCCATTCTTTCGGTCGACACTTACCATGCCGCCACGGCGCGCGCCGCCGTTGAAGCGGGTGCCGAGATCGTCAACGATGTCAGCGGCCTACAGTGGGATGACGCCATGGCTCAGACGTGCGCCGATCTGTGCTGCGGCCTGGTTCTCACCCACACGCGTGGCCGTCCGCGTGAATGGAGTGCGCTGCCTCCTCTGCCACCGGCTGCCGTCATGCCGGTGGTCCTTACAGGGTTGCGCGCGTCACTTCTGGCTGCCCGCACGGCGGGTGTTTCGGCCGATCGCATCGTACTCGATCCAGGCTTCGGCTTCGGCAAGGGCGGGGAGGAGAACTATGCGATCCACGCGATGCTGGACAAGCTGCACCAGTTCGGTCTGCCCGTCCTGACCGGCAGCTCACGGAAAGGCTTTCTTCGTGCCACTCTCGCTCGTTTGCACAACGGCGAAGCGGCCGCCCCGAACGCTGACGCAAGTGTTCAGGCCAGCCATGGGTCGGCTGTGGCGGCTGTATTGGGGGGAGCTCACCTGGTCCGCGTTCACGATGTGCAGGGTGCCGCTATAGCCACCGCGATTGCGGACGCCGTCCTCCAGGCAGCGGCCGGCGTTCAGAGGACAACGTCACAGTTCTCCACAGGCTCTTCGTCTACACCGCAACAGTTCACGCCCACAGCCACTAATTAGGTGTACGCTAAGCGAAGGAAACACGAAGTAGCCGCTATGCTTACTGCGATCGTTGTCCTCCAACTCGTCCTCTGCGTCGCTGTGCTTTTACTTTGGCTGCGCCGGCCATCTGGCGCGGTAATAGTGGACCCTCGCGCGACGCAACTGCCGGATCAGCTCGCCCGCATCGACATCCGCAACGAGGCTTTCGACGCACACGCCCGCGACGTTCTCGCCCGGATGCGCGACGAGATCGCCGCCGAGGCCCAGCGCACGCGTGAGGGCAATGCCGCGAGCTTCGCGACGCTTCGCACGGAAGTGGCCGGAAACGTAGGCAGCTTTGGCGCGGCTCTGCATGGCGAGCTGGTCGCTTTCCGCGCCGACCATCTTGCGTCTGGCGACAAACTGCGCAAGGTCGTGCAGGAAGATGTGGCCGCCATCGCTCATCGTCTCAACGGCTTCGTTGCGGATGCCACTCGGCAGCAGCTTGCCGATCGGGATGCGCTCCACGCCCGTCTTGCCGAACTCGGCACCGCGCACGGCTTGCAGCAGGAGAAGCTGCGGGGCGTTGTTGAAGAACGACTCGACAAGCTGAACGCGACGAATGCGGCAAAGCTTGAAGAGATGCGCGTCACGGTCGACGAGAAGCTGCACGCCACCCTAAACCACCGTCTTACGGAGTCCTTCGGTCAGGTCACCACGCATCTGGGGGCCGTTCAGAAGGGATTGGGCGAGATGAAGGAACTAGCTACCGGGGTTGGCGACCTGAAGAAGGTGCTCTCGAATGTAAAGTCGCGCGGCATCGTAGGTGAGTTCCAGTTGGGTATGCAGCTCGAACAGATGTTCTCTCCCGAACAGTACATCAAGAACGCTCGTATCAAGCCGGGAACGCTTGAATCGGTGGAGTATGCGCTCAAGTTTCCTAACGGCGATCCGGGCAGCCATATCTTGCTTGCGATCGACGCCAAGTTTCCGAAGGACGACTGGGAGCGTCTCGAACACGCCTACGAGCATGGCACAGCGGACGAGATTGCCGCCGCCGGCCGCGCCTTCGAACGCGCCATCCGCGCTGAGGGCAAGCGCATCTGCGAGAAGTACATCGATCCACCCACCACGATGCCGCACGCCATCATGTTTCTTCCCACCGAAAGCCTGTACGCCGAAGTCGTCCGTCGCCCCGGCCTCCAATCCGACATTCAATCGAACTGCCGCGTCACCATTGCCGGACCCTCAACTTTTATGGCCATTCTCACCAGCTTCCAAATGGGCTTCCACACGCTGGCCATTCAGAAGAAAGGGGACGAAGTATGGAAGGTACTCTCCAGCGCCAAGAATGAATTTGAGAAGTTTGGCGGCATGATGGACAAGGTTCGCAAGCAGGTCGACACGGTCCAGAACACGCTCGGCGAGATCGGGGGCAAAACCAAGACCATCAACCGCACGCTGAAGAATGTCGCCAGCCTGGATACGGGCGCACCGCTCACCAATCTCCTCGGCTTTGAGGACATCGCCGGGGTCGCTCCACTCCTGGCCGCTGTCGGCGATGACGACTGATTGTCTAGCGGCCTATACTGCTCGGGAAACACGAGGTCCATCATGCCCACACGACGCAGCGTCCTCAAATCGCTAGCCGCCACCACGCTGAGTCTCAAGCGCTCGCCTCGTGCCGTCGCGCAAATACCAGAAGCTCCCCTGCACGATCCTCTCCGCCCCGCTTTCCACTATCTCCCTGCCCGCAACTGGATGAACGATCCTTGCGGGCCGATCTACTATCAGGGGCAATATCATCTTTTCCACCAGTACAATCCGCACACGGCCGTTTGGGGCGATATGCACTGGGCGCATGCCGTCTCGCCGGACATGGTTCATTGGACCCGCCTGCCCATTGCGCTGGCACCCACCCCGGGGGGACCGGATGCGCAAGGCTGCTTTACCGGCACGGCCGTCCTCGATCATGGTCGTCCTACCTTTCTCTATACCGGCGTTCAGAACGCCGTGCGCGCCGAATCCACGCTCATCGACCCGAACACGAGTATGCGGGAGACGCAGTGTCTTGCCGTGGCGACCGACGACACGCTGGGTACGTGGAAGAAGCTCTCCGCGCCGGTCATCCCCAATCCTCCGGCAGGGATGAGGGTCACCGGCTTCCGCGACCCTTCACCCTGGCGCGAGGGAGACACCTGGTACACCATCGTCGGCTCGGGCATCGCGGGCAAAGGGGGCATGGTGCTGCTGTATCGCTCGCCCGACCTTCGCTCGTGGGAGTATCTGCATCCTCTGTTCGAGGGCAAATGGACCGGCATACCCAGCTCCAACCCGGTAGACAGTGGCGAGATGTGGGAGTGCCCGGAGCTCTTTCCTCTGAAGGACGAAGCCACGGGCCAAGAGAAGCACCTTCTTATCTACTCGACCGAAGGCAAGGTTATATGGCGTTCCGGAACGCTTGATCGCGCCGTCATGCGCTTCCTGCCGGAGAAACGAGGCGAGCTCGACTATGGCCGCAAGGGAACGGATCGCGTCACCTTTTATGCTCCCAAGACGCAGCTCGACGCGCGAGGCAATCGCATCTTGTGGGGCTGGGTTGCGGAGACACGGCCGGAATCGGAATACAGTAAGGCGGGCTGGTCCGGTTTGATGGCTCTTCCCCGCCTGCTTACGCTGCGGGATGGTGAGTTGTCTATGGAACCGGCTGCTCAGGTCGCTCGTCTCCGAAAGGCCGCCGCCCATACCGGGGAAGCGCACGAGTTTCTACTTACGCTTCAGCCGGCCACAGGCTCCGCGCAGCCCATCGAGCTTGCGGATGCGACAGGCAAGGTGCTTTCGGTTCACTCCAACTCCGCCGACGAGACCCATACGCTGCGCTTTACAAGCGACGGCGGCGCAAACCAGATTGCGGTGCCGCTTGCCGGGCCGCTGGCTCCGGGTGCCACCCTCCACGCGTTTATCGACAACTCCGTGCTCGAAATCTTCATCGACAAACGCGTTTGCTACACCCATCGTTTTTATACCCGCGACGCCGCGCAGTCTATTCTTACGCTGACGCTTCCCGGCCAGTGGCGAGCAGGTGCCCAGCAGACCTTTGCCTTGGATCGCATTTGGCCGACGTAACGCGTTCTTCGCTCCCGCTGACGGACGCGCTTTGCTTTACACTCAGGAAGGCACTCGTTATTCTTGGATTTGGCAAAAACGATCCTTGTAAGCCGTACCTTTTAGACCGCCTTTCTCGTTTCAGGGAGACCGCGATCGCGCAAGTTCGAACAGGAGAGTTAAATGGCAGCAGTAGATGAGAAGGTCAAGCAGATTATTGTCGAGCAGCTTCAGGTAGATGAAGCCGAAGTCACCCCGGGCGCAAGCTTTCAGGAAGACCTTGGTGCCGATTCGCTCGACGTAGTAGAGCTGGTCATGCAGTTTGAAGAGGCGTTCGACATCCAGATCCCCGATGAGGACGCCGAGAAGATCAAGACTGTTAAGGATGCGGTCGACTACATCGAAAAGAATCAGAAGGCGGCCAAGTAGCAATGCCCCAGTCTCAGGCGATGGAAGCCCGTCGCGTCGTCGTCACCGGGATCGGCCTTATTTGCGGTGTGGGTAAGACCGTTCCCGAGGTGTGGGAGGGTCTCCTTGCCGGACGAAGCGGCATGGCTGAGATCAAGGCGTTCGACCTGACAGGCCATCCGGTCCGTTTCGCCGCGGAAGTCAAGGACTTCGATCCGCTTTTGTTCGTCGAGAAAAAAGAGTCGCGCAAGATGGGGCGTTTTATTCACCTTGCGCTGGCTGCTTCCGCCGAAGCCATGGCCCACTCCGGCCTCATCATTGACGAAAGCAACCGCGACCGCTTCGGCGTGCATATCGGTTCCGGTATTGGCGGTTTCGACGTGATCGAGCGTGAGCACTCGGCTATGCTCGCCGGTGGACCGCGCAAGATTTCGCCGTTCTTCATTCCCGGCTCCATCGTCAATCTTGCCGCCGGTCACGTCTCGATCAAGTACAACGCGCGGGGCCCCAACGAGGCTACTGCGACGGCCTGCACCTCGAGCGCACATTCGATCGGCGACGCCTTCCGCATCATTCAGCGAGGCGACGCGGATGCCATGATCGCCGGGGGAACCGAAGCCGCCATCACGCCCATGGGCGTCGGTGGGTTTGCGGCGATGAAAGCACTCTCCACACGTAACGAAGATCCAGAGCACGCCTGCCGCCCCTTCGATAAGGACCGTGACGGCTTCGTCGTGGGTGAAGGCGCGGGCATCCTCATTATGGAGGAACTGGAGTTTGCCAAGGCGCGGGGCGCGAAGATCCTCGCCGAGGTGATCGGCTACGGGATGTCGGCAGACGCGTTCCACATGACGGGTATGGCTCCCGAGGGTGAAGGTTGCTGCCGGGCTATGACCGCCGCGCTGAAGGTTGCAGGCATTTCGCCCGACCAGATTGATTATGTGAACGCGCACGCCACCTCCACACCGCTCGGCGACGCGCTCGAATCGCAGGCCATTGAAAACGTGTTCGGCGAACGCGCCAGGAACCACACCCTTCTGGTCAGCTCCACCAAGTCGATGACGGGGCATCTGCTGGGGGGCGCGGGCGGGCTGGAGGCGGGCATCACTATTATGGCGATGCTGGAGCAAGTGGCCCCGCCTACGATGAACATCGTCGAACTCGATCCCCTCTGCCGCTTGAACTATGTGCCCAACACGCCGCAAAAGGCCAAGATCGACTACGCTCTCTCGAACTCATTCGGGTTCGGCGGTACAAACGGCTCGCTTGTCTTTCGCCGTTGGACAGAGAGCTAGCTGGTAGCCGCCGCGATCCCCACGCTGGCGATCATCACCAGCAGCCACCAGCCCACCACGACGGCTGCCGCTTGCCCTCGCTTGACCTTTGCCACAATGGCCGTACCGATTACCAGAAGCACAAGGACCCAAAGACCAAGCACGTCGACGAAGCTTAGCAGCGTCTTGAGCCAGGGAGCGGCGTCGGGCATATAGAACGCCGGGTTGGTGCCTACCGGGTTCTTCAGGTTGAATGTCTCCGCATTGCCGCTGAAGTAGATCGTGACGATCATAATGACGCTCACCAGCAGTCGCGGTAATGAGGCGTACATCCAGACGGCAAACATCTGACCGAACGTCGTCGTTGCGCCGAGGCCGAAGTTGAAGCTGGCCCAGAGTACAAGAGCACCGACGGCCGAGATCAGCAGAATAAACACCGGGGCCGCAAGGGTCGAGTAGCGCGTGCTCACCGTCATCATGTGCATCTGCGCGGCCCGCTGCTTCGGCTCAGCCTGCGAGAGCTTCTCTTCCTGCGAGGGGTTGTCGTGGACCATGTTTTGCGCGACTGTATCAAAGCCTACCTTCTTGTCGATGGCATAGGCGGCGGCCAGCGAGAAGATCGTGGCCAGCAAAAACGGCAGCCACCACGACGTGCTGCGGAGAATGTCTGTAAATGTCTTTGAGGGCGCGACAAAGGTATCGATCACGCGCTCGGTCTGGGTCAGACCGGGTTGCGCATCGGCGACATAAGGGAGGGCGGCAGCTTCAGACACGGGATTCCTCCACAACACGCAACGGCTACTTGCGTGGTGTGGAGGAATTGTAACGGGAGCGGCGGCGGCGTCCAACAAAATAATCGCGTCGCTACCAAGCCGCAAACAGAACGCCCCTCCAGCAAAGGAGGGGCGCATCCAGGTAACAGCTACAAACCAGGTGAACGGCTACAAACCTTACTGCATGGTCACGCCGCCGCCGGTCTTCTTCTCTTTAGCCGCTTCGTTCTGCTTGCGGGCGCCCATGGCCTTCTGGCTCCACTGATCGGCCTGAGCCAGATCTGCTTTACGGGCGTTGTCGTCCGGGCAATCGATATCGGCCTTACGACGATAGGTAAGGTTGAGATATTGCATCGCATCGTCGTAGGTCGGATTGATCTCAACAGCTTTGTTCAAGTATTGAAGACCTTCGGTGACGAGCGAGTTGTTGGCTGCTTGCAGCTTCTGACAGGCGGCCTTGCTCTTCTTTGGGTTGCCGTTGCCGTCATCCGTCAGGCTATCCGCGGCCAGGATATTCCGGGCGTTTTGGTAGGCTTCCATCCAGTCCACCACGCCGATGGTGTAGTTCGCCTCCGCGTCGTTGGGCGCAATGGCGATCACTTTCTTCTCATAGTCTTTGGCGTCGGTCAGCTTCTTGATATTCCGGTCGATGGAAGCGATCTGCCGCAGTGCTGTAAGGTCGTTGGGGTCCTTAGCTAAGACCGCGTTGAAGCCGTCAAGCGCCTTCTGCGCGACTTTCAGGTTCTCTGGGCTGTCGAGGTTTGGCACCACTTGATAGGAATACGCCGTGGCAAGATAGAGCTTCGCGTTTTCGTAGTTGGGGTCGAGCTCGATGGCGTTCTGGAAATTGCTTACCGCTTCTTCATAGCGCGCGTTTTTGAACGCCTGCACGCCTTTATTGAGCTGGTCGCGGGCCTTGAGCTTGTTGCATCCAGTAGCCGTACCGAGCGTCAGAGCGAGCAGAGCGGCCGTAACCGGAATCCGTGCATTCAGTTTCATGGGGCGGGGGTTCTCCTTCAAAATGGGCATCGCTCTTCGACCTTACAACTGTACATCAGGTTTGCGCTTTTTAGCGCGGGTGCTTCTGGTAGATGCCGCGATGCCGCCTACGGTGGCGTCCGCCGAAAAGGTGCCGCACTTGCGTCTTGCCACTCTACAGAGGGAAGCGTTCCGTCTGCAACTGAAACGTTACAACCATCGTTTGCATGATCTACGGCGGATGCCTGTAGTGTACATGGCGAGATACAGTTTGCTCCACGAAAATCCAGTATTTACAAGGTAAATCCGCAAGAAAATGGGCGATGCGCCGACTAGCCGCACCGCCCGTTCTCCCGCAGCTCTACCGTTACTGACCGGCCTCGACGCGCGGTGTAATCAGGCCAATGTTGTCTACTCCAGCCTGATGACCGAAGTCGATGACCTCGGCGACCTTGTTGTAGTCGAGGTCCTTATCGCCCTTAACGAACATCACCTTTTCCTGCCGCGCGGAGAAGATCTCCGCCAGCTTCGACTCGATCGCCGACTTGTTGAAGGCATTGTCATTGATCTTGTAGGAAGGCTCGCCCGCGCCGTTTGATTGAATCTGAACGACGATGGTGCGGTCGTTCGGCACGTCCGGCTGATTTTTCTTGGGCGGCTGCGGAACCAGCGCGTCCAATCCCTTCGGCGTGACCGGCACAATGACCATGAAGATGATCAAGAGCACCAGCAACACGTCGATCAAGGGGGTCACGTTGATCTCCGAAACCGCTCCGCCTGTACTTCCTCCACCCATGCTCATAGCTATCTCCTTCTCAATCTTGTGTTCGTGCTTGTGTTCGTGATGCTTATTGTTCGCGCTTCTCGGTGAGCAGGCCAAGCTGGCTTACGCCCGCCGAGCGGATGCCGTCAACTGCGTCCATCACCTTGCCATAGTTGGCGCGCGCGTCCGCACGCAAGAAGACTTCCTTGCTGGTCTTGTTCTCGAGCTTGGCTGAGATCTTGCTGCCTAGATCGTCCGCCGTTACCTGATCGCTGCCAAGAAAGATGTGTCCGTCTCGCTGTACGGCGACGGTGACGGCGTCTTCCTTGTTGGCGTCTTCCATCACAACGGCGGCATCGGCTTTTGGCAGATCGACGTTCACTTTGTTGTTGAGCATCGGGGTGATGACCATGAAGATGATCAGCAACACCAGCATGACGTCCACCATCGGCGTGACGTTGATATTGGAGTTGACTTTCTTTCCTTCGTCCCGCGTTACGATTCCCATAGTTCCCGCTCCGTTTTTGCGTCCAGGTTAATCCGGAGCCAGCCATTGAAAGAGTGACTGGCTCCGGAGCCGACTTAGCGGCTGCTCTGCTTGATGAAGTAGTCGACCAGTTCGCTGGAGCTGTTGTCCATCTCGACGTCGAAGGCCTCGACCTTGCTGGTGAAGTAGTTGAACGTCATGACGGCGGGGATGGCGACGAGCAGACCGAAGGCGGTCGTCACGAGAGCCTCCGAGATACCGCCGGCGACGGCACCAATACCCGAAGACTTCTGCGTAGCAATGGCCTGGAAGGCGTTAAGAATACCGGTCACTGTGCCGAAGAGGCCGATGAACGGAGCGGTGGAGCCGATGGTGGCCAGACCGCTGAGCCCCTTCTTCAGCTTGGCGTGGACGATGGCTTCGGAACGCTCGAGGGCGCGCTTGGAGCTCTCGACCTGGTTCTCGGTGATCTGTCCGCCTGAACCAAAGCTGCGGAACTCCTGTAGGCCAGCGGTGACGACTTCGGCGAGGTGCGACTTCTTGCTGCGATCGGCGACCTTGATCGCTTCATCGAGGCGGCCATCTTTGAGCGCGCCAGCGACCTTGGGAGCGAACTCGCGCGACTGCTTGCGGGCGGCCGAGAAGTAGATCCAGCGGTCGATAATGACAGCTAGCGACCAGATGGACATGATGAACAGAATGACAACGACGGCCTTGGCCAGGCCGCCCATGTTGCCCCAAAGCTGGAGCGGGCTGAAGCCTACCTGGGCTTCCTGAAAGAAGAGAGCAAGTGTGGCCGGGGTATGTGCGAGGGTGGTGAGCTGAGCGAGAATCACTGAATCGTTCCTCCGAAGATAGAAAACTGTGGAACTGCTTGAACGCTTTGGGGACTTCGTTTGCAGCCGAGGAAGTCCCCGAAGGTCGCATCATGATTGCGGAGCTAAGGTCTAGCTGCCGCCAAAGCTGAAGTTGACGGTCACGGTGGTGTCGACCTCGGTCGGTTCGCCGTTCAACAGATACGGCTTGTACCGCCAGGACTTCACCGCGTCGAGCGCGCTGGCGCGAAGCATCTCGGGCCCGCTAACAACTTGGAGGTTCTCGATAGTGCCTGTCTTCGAGATGATCGCGTGGAGCACGACCGCGCCGGAGACGTGAGCCGCTTTGGCGATCGGCGGATAGACCGGGTTCGTCTTCGAGAGCACGGAACCAGCCATCACACCGCCCGAGACGCGGGCCGGTCCTTTAGGCTTCTCTGGAGGAGCGACCTTGACGACCGGCGTTGGCGCATTGCCAATACCGCCCATCACGCCGCCGGGGACGCCGCCAGCCGAGCCCATGCCCGCCATACCGGCTACTCCAGCCGATTGCGGCGGAGGTGCGGCCTCTTCTTTCAACATCTTGATGTCTTTAGGAATCTTGGTGGGGGCGTGCAGACCGGCGTCGATCTCCGAGACCATCTTGATGGGCTTGATGACCTGGGCGGGCGGCGGCGGGGGTGGCGGGGGTGGGGGCGGAGGCGGTGCCGACAACATCGCCGTCATGGCGGTCTTGGGCAAAGCCTCAGGATAGAGGAGCGGGATCAGGATCAGGGTGGCCAGAATGGCGCCGTTGAAGATAAACGTCCCGATCATCCAGTACTTGGATTTGGTCTTGATCTGTCCGCCGGATTCCATCAGCGAAGATTCGAACATGGAGGTAGCCTCGTTGGGCCTTGCGAGCAGGCTACCAGCTTAGACACCGGGGGCTCTTATTTTGTTCCAATTCGGTAAATGTCCTCAAGCAGTTCCTTGGTGGAAGGGCATGGGCTTCAGCCATGCCATGAGCTGCGACACATGAAAATGCCCGCGCGACGCTTTTCGTCACACGGGCTGGGATGGGTGGGAGATCTGTCGGCATGGCTAAGGCCATGCCCTTCCGGTTTACGCCTTCGCCCGACGCACCGCGGGCAGCGTCGCCACCTTGCCCCGCTTCGCGCGCCAGTCCTGATAGGCCACAAGCATTGGCGCGGCGACGGCGATCGAGGAATAGGTGCCAATGAGGATGCCGACCACCAGGGCGAACGAGAATCCGTGCAGCACCTCGCCGCCAAATAGATATAAGGAGAGCACTGTAAGGAACGTCAGTCCCGACGAGATGACGGTCCGCGTCAGCGTCTGGTTGATGCTGCGGTTCACCACGTCCGACAGTGACTCCCGGCGTGATTGAGCGAGGTTCTCGCGGATGCGATCGAAGACGACGATCGTGTCGTTCATGGAGTAGCCAATGAGAGTCAGGATCGCCGCAATGACGGTGAGGGTAATCTCCTGGTTCGTCAGCGAAAACGCGCCAACGGTAATTAGGGTGTCGTGGAAGACCGCGACGACGGCGGCTACGCCGTAGATCAGCTCAAAGCGAAACCAGAGATAGACGAGCATTCCAATGAGCGAGTAGATGGTTGCCAGCCACGCCTGCTTCTGGAGTTGCTTGCCGGCCGTCGGACCGACGATCTCCACCTGCTGCACGTCGAAGGATGAGTCGTGGTAGTTCGCTGTCAACGCGTTGAGTACGGCCGAACGCCCGGCATCGTGCGCCGCGTCACCTGCGGTCGCCTGGGGAAGCGCGATGACTTCTTCATTCGCCGCCTGGCCCAGCGGTCCGCTGATCCGCTGAATACGGAAATCCTTTACTCCAGAGGCATCGAGCGCATGCCGCAGATGATCCTCGTTGGGCGTGGAGGGGAACTTGACGTAGACCATAGTGCCCCCCTTGAAATCAACGCCTTGCGGCAGGCCGTGCCAGAACAACATGCTGAGCACGCCGGCCACAGAAAAAATGAGCGAGAACCCGAGGAAGTACCACTTCTTGCCCAGCCAGTCGACAGTTGCATTGCGAAACAGTTCCACGTCTTCGATCCTCGGCGAGGCCCGGAGGCCATTCGCGTATTTCTAGAATTAGATTGACAGCGCCGCGCCGCGTTCCCGCCGGGTCAGGCCCGCGTCGAAGATCGTGCGCGAGACGAAGACAGCGGTGAAGAGGTTTGCCAGCAGGCCGAAGGTCAGCGTCACGGCAAAGCCGCGCACCGGGCCCGTGCCGAAGAGAAACAGGATCAAGGCCGAGACGATGGTTGTGACGTGCGTATCGATGATCGTGATCCAAGCATGGGCAAAGCCTTGCTGGACGGCTGCAGCGGCTGTCTTGCCCGTGCGTAGCTCTTCGCGAATGCGCTCGAAGATCAGCACGTTCGAGTCCACGCCCATGCCGATCGTCAGAATGACTCCCGCAATCCCCGGCAGCGTCAGCACGGAGTGCGTGTAGCCCATAAAGCCCAACAGAATGATGAGGTTGAGGAAGAGTGCGAGGTCCGCATTCACGCCTGCGCCGCGATAGTAGATCAGCATGAACGCCATGACGGCAAGCATTCCGGCGATTGCCGCGACCACGCCCTGGCGGATCGAGGCTGCACCCAGGCTCGGGCCCACTGTGCGCGTTTCAAGAAACTCAAGCGACGCCGGAAGCGCGCCAGTTCGGAGCATTAAGGAGAGGTCCGCTGCGGACTGCTTGGTGAAGCCACCGCCCGAGATGCGGCCAGAATCACGAATGGCCCCCTGAATACCCGCCACCTCCCGTACCCGGTTGTCGAGCACGATAGCCATCGATCCGGCACCCTTGTGCTCGTCGGTGTACTTGTAGAAGCGGTCACCAGCATCGGTGGTCAGGTTGAAGGTGATGTCGGGCCGCCCGTTCTCGTCGGTCGAGGGCTGGGCGTCACGGAAGTCATTTCCGGCTACCTCGCTGACGCGCTTGAGCAGCCAGACCTGGTCCGCGCCTCCGGTCGTTCCGCTGCCGCGCATCAACACGGAGTCCGGCGGGATCGTCCCGCCATTCGCCTGGAGCGCATCCTGATCGCTGGGAAACGGGCCGCCCGCTACCTGGTGAATCTCCAGCCGCGCCGTCGATTGGATGACGTCCTGCACGCGGCTGAGGTCATCCACGCCGGGGAGTTCCACAAGAATCTCGTTCGCGCCCAGCCCGTATGGCTGCACCGTCGGCTCGGAGACGCCGAGTTTGTCGATACGCTCGCGGATGGTCTCGATCGACGTTTCGAGCGTCCGCTTTTCGAGGTCGGCGATCGCCGCCTGCTTCATCGTCAGCTTCATGCTGCCATCGGCATTACTGGATACATCGTAGTTTGGGTACGCCCCGCCGCTGAGCAGGCTACGCACATCGCCAGCGCGTGCTGCTGGAACGCCGGAGATGGTGATCGTGTCGAGATGCGCGGGGTCAAGCTTGCCAACGGTCGCGCCGGTGATGCCAGCCTTCTGAAGGTCAGCCTCAAGCCGTGCTACATCGTTGTCGGTCTGGCCGGAGATCGCCTCTTCCACCTTGACTCGCATCACCAGGTGGATGCCGCCTTTAAGGTCGAGCCCTAGATGGATGTGGTCGGCCAGCCCTTGCTTGAATCCATGGCGCGGAAAACCCACGATGCCAAAGCAGAACACCACCAGGATTGCCAGGATGAATGCCGTCTTACCGGTCAGATTCTTACCCATAATTATTGCGGGAGGACCGAAGCCCAGTCCCTTATCTCTTCCTTATTGCTGATTTCTTATGCTTCATCCGGCGTCGTAACCGCGGCAATCGCGCTCTTCACAAACTCGAGCTTCACCCCGTCAGGCTGGATGCGCAACACGACCACATCATCCTTTACCGTCAACACCGTTCCACGAATGCCGCCGTTGGTCGTCACTTTATCGCCGGACTTTAGCTGGCCAAGCATCTCCTGCCACTTCTTCTGTTTCTTCTGGTTGGGCGCGATCATCAGGAAGTACAGCACCACGAAGAACAAAATCGGCAGGGCCAGACCGCTCAAATTTCCAAAATTTCCCATCAAGCTTTGCAACCACGTCGCCAACATCGTATAAACAACTCCGTTCCAGCGGAACCCTCACCAAAGCACGGACATCCGCGCGGACAGCACAAACAGCAGGCGTCGGAAGGGTGCCTAGCCTCTAAGGATTGCGTACTGGCCGCCCAGTGTCAAGTAAGCGATTGCCTCCCAGGGCGCGAGGCGCGACAATACAGGCCATGCCGCCCGCACAGCCTTCTCGCTTTGCCCTTTATCCCAGCCTCCGCGATCGTGTCGTCCTCATCACCGGCGGCGGCTCCGGCATCGGTGCGTCGCTTGTTGAACATTTCGCCGCGCAAGGCTCTCGCGTAGCCTTCCTCGATATTGCCGTGGAACAGTCGCTGCATCTTGTAGCCCGGCTTCCCGAACCCACACTTTTTCTCCCCTGCGATCTCACCGACGCCGCAGCGCTGGAGGTGGCCATCGCGCAAGCCGCCGCGCAGCTCGGTCCCGTTGAGGTCCTTATCAACAACGCCGGAAGCGACGACCGCCACCGAGTGGAGGACGTCACACCCGCCTTCTTCGATGAGCGGCTCGCCGTCAACCTCAAGCACCAGTTCTTCGCCGCCAGGGCGGTCATTCCGGGCATGCGGGCTCTTGGCCGCGGCGTCATCCTCAACATGAGTTCGATCTCATGGATGATTCCCGGCGAAAACATCTTCGTCTACAACATTGCCAAAGCCGGTATCGTCGGCCTCACCCGCTCGCTGGCCCGCGAGCTTGGCCCCGCCAACATCCGCGTCAACTGCGTCCTTCCCGGGGCCATCCTGACCGAACGCCAACAGCGTCTTTGGATGTCGCCCGCCTATGAGGCCGAGGTTCTCGCCAGTCAATGCCTGAAGCGCCACCTTCTTCCTGAGGAGGTCGCCCGACTCCTGCTCTTTCTTGCCGCCGACGATAGCTCCGCCATCACCAACCAGAGCTACATTGTCGACGGCGGCTGGATCTAGCGCGCCATAACGGACAGCTTCCTCGCTCAGCGGGCGCGTCCGATGCAACACCGTTCTCTTCCATCGCATAAGATATGCAGGACAGCAGCCTTATCTTCGAAGCAGGTACCCGTGAGCAAAACCCAGCAGAGCATTGCCACCCACGAAGCAGACGACACCTCCATTGAGGCCTTGCGCTCGTCTTTCCTGAGCCATTTGACGCGCACTGTGGGCCGCCTGCTCGATGTCTCCACCGATACGGAGCGTTATCACGCGCTTGCCCATGTGGTCCGCGATCTGCTGATGGACGACTGGATCAAGACCATACAGTCGTACCGCGAGCGTGATGTCCGGGTGGTCTGCTATCTTTCGGCGGAGTTTCTTCTTGGGCCGCATCTGATGAACGGCCTGCTCAATCTGGGCATCACGGAGAACTGCGCCGAAGCCCTCGACTCCCTTGGCGTCAGCCTGAAGTCGCTTGCTGAAAGCGAACCCGAGCCGGGCCTAGGTAACGGTGGTCTGGGTCGCCTCGCCGCCTGCTATATGGATTCCATGTCTACGCTCGGCGTCCCGGCTATTGGCTACGGCTTGCGGTACGAGTTTGGCATCTTCCGTCAAGAGATCCGCGACGGCTGGCAGGTGGAACGCTCCGACAAGTGGCTCCAGTTTGGCAATCCTTGGGAGGTGCCCGTCTCGGACGCCACCGTCACCGTTCAGTTCGGCGGACGGACCGAGTCGTACAAGGACGAAGAGGGTGTCCTTCACTGCATATGGATTCCCAGCCACAAAGTCATGGGTGTGCCCTACGACACGCCCATTCCGGGGTTTCGCAACGGTGTGGTCAACCGCCTTCGCCTTTGGAAGGCCGAGTCGGTGGAGTCGTTCGACTTCGCTGCCTTCAACACCGGCGACTACATCGGCGCGGTCCGCGACAAGATGGAGTCGGAGACCATCTCGAAAGTTCTGTACCCCAACGATGAGACCGACGGTGGGAAGCGGCTCCGCCTGATGCAACAGTACTTCTTCACCTCCTGTTCGCTGCAAGATATGCTGCGGCTGCACCTACTTCAAAAGCCTTCGGTCCGCGACTTCGACACAAAATGGACTGTCCAGCTCAACGACACCCACCCCTCCATCGGCATCGCCGAGTTGATGCGCCTGCTTATCGACGTCCATGGTCTGCCCTGGGACGAGGCCTGGCGCATCACGGGCAATACCTTTGGCTACACCAATCACACCTTGTTGCCCGAGGCGCTCGAACGCTGGCCCCTCCATATCTTTCGCGACCTGCTTCCACGCCCGCTCGAGATCATCTACGAGATCAACGCACAGTTCCTCCGCACGGTCGAGCAGCGCTTTCCCTATGACAAGCCTCGGCTCGTGCGGATGTCCATCATCGGCGAAGAAGGCGATAAGACCGTCCGCATGGCGAATCTGGCAGTCGTTGGCAGCAAAGCCGTCAACGGTGTGGCCAAGCTACACTCCGAGCTGCTCACGGAAGACACCCTCAAAGACTTTTATGAGCTTTACCCCGAGCGTTTTTCCAACAAAACGAATGGCGTCACGCCCCGCCGCTGGCTGATGCTGTCGAACCCGCCGCTCGCCAAGTTGCTCGACGACTCCATTGGCCAGGGCTGGCACACCGATCTAACTCAACTTACCGGCCTTGAAGTCTTTACCACCGACGCGGGCTTCCTCGATCGATGGCGCAAGCGTCAGATCGATGGCAAAGCCGCCCTCGCCGGGTATATCCAGCGAACGATGGACATCACAGTCGACCCCACCAGTATGTTCGATGTCCAGGTCAAGCGCATTCACGAGTACAAGCGCCAGCACCTTTGCGCGTTGCACATCCTTGCTCTTTATGTGCAGATCAAGGCTGGCAAGGTCGAGAACGTCACTCCGCGCACCTTCATCTTCGGCGGCAAGGCGGCTCCCGGATACCGCATGGCCAAGCTGATGATCAAGCTGATCTGTACCGTGGCCGAGCTGGTGAACAACGATCCCGTCGCCGGCAAGCTGATCCGCGTGGTCTTCGTTCCCGACTATAGCGTTTCGCTTGGCCAACGCATCTACCCGGCCGCCGATCTCTCCGAACAGGTCTCGACCGCCGGCAAAGAGGCCTCCGGTACCGGCTGCATGAAGTTCATGATGAACGGCGCGGTGGCCATCGGCACCTTAGACGGGGCAAACATCGAGATCCGCGACGCGGTGGGTCCGGAGAACTTTTTCGTTTTTGGCCTTTCCGCCGCCGAGGTTGCGCAGAAGAAGGCGGATGGCTACCGCCCGCGCGACTTCTACGAGCAAGACCCCCTGCTCCGCGAGGTGCTCGACGGCCTGGGCAGCGGTGCCTTTAGCAAGGGTGACTGGGAGCTCTTCCGTCCTCTTCTTGATGAGCTGCTTAATAAAGATACGTATATGCTTCTGGCCGACTTCCAGTCGTACATCAAGACGCAGGCCGAGGCCGGAACCGCGTTTCAGGACGCCACCGGATGGAGCAAGATGTCCATCCTCAACACCGCGCGCTCCGGTATCTTCTCGTCCGATCGCGCCATCGCGCAATATTGTGCCGACATCTGGAAGGTACCCACGGCATCGCGCTGAACGATGCCTCATTTGCGGTGCAGAACGTCTAAGTGGCTGATCCTATTGCACATGGTTGAAGAAGCTTGCTTGGCGAGAAGCGTTCCAGGATGGTATAGTAGAACGGTCGCAAGGCACCTGGAGCTGTCTGGTGCATTCACAAACCACGGAGCGTATTTGATTTTCTCGAACGAGATCCGCCTCGCCAGTTGTTCCGTCGTTGCTCTTTGCATGATGTCGATCCCCACGATTACTCGCGGTGCGCTTGACTTCACACGTCCCTTGACCCTCGACGTCCCGGCACCCACCGCACCGGCTGTGCCTACGTTGACCAAACCGAAGAAGCGCTTTTCGTTTCTCTCCAGCATGCCGAAAGCGGCCAGTGTCGGCGTCGCCTCCTGGTACGGCGCGGTCCTAAACGGCCATAAGACGGCTAGCGGCGAGACCTTTGACATGAATCAGATGACCGCTTGCCACCGTAGCCTTCCGTTCGGCACGATGGTGCGGGTCGTCGACTTGACGAGCCACAAATCTGTTATTGTTCGCATCAACGATCGCGGCGTGCTCTTTGCCGACCGGATCATCGACCTTTCGCGCGGGGCAGCAGAACGCCTGGGCATCCGTTCCGCGGGAACAGCTAAGGTCCGGGTCGATGTCCTTACCAAACAGCAGGCCGCGGACCTGCTAAAAACTGAGGTCGCCTTTATCAAACCTGCTGAAGATCAGTTGTCTAGTCAGTAGAGTGATCGCAACCCTGAAAGTGGTGCCATCCTTTACGAGAATTAACCTCTTGCGGCGGGTGGTGTCTTCTATTTTGGAACTCCGCAGAGAATCTGTGTTCCGGCGAGTGCTCAAGGCTTTACCGTTCCCTTACCTTCGACCAGCTCCACCATCCGGTCTACCCCATGCGGCGCGGTAAACCGCTCTACCAGTCCGTTTGGCCACCGGACCTCAATCCCCCCCGTCAACTGTGTTTCTCCACCCAGCCCAAAGTGAATCCGCAGATCGCTCGACGAGTTGTAGCTCGACCCGCTCCTGACCTCATCCACCCAGCTGCGTTTCGTCCCTTGTAGCGTCACGCGCGCGCCGATCCCGTCCCGGTTTGAGGCTGTTCCCACCAGGCGCACACCAAGCCAATGATTTGTGTTCTTTGCCTGGTTGACCAGCAGCATTGGCCGGTCGCTCAGATTACTGACAACCGCCTCAAGCCGGCCATCGTTGAACAAGTCCGCGACCGCGAGTCCCCGGCTTGACCGAGGCTCCGTCAGTCCGGGTCCGGCCCCCTTGCTTACGTCTTTGAACTTTCCATTGCCAAGGTTCTGATACAGCAGACGCGGCTCTCGGTATGCCGCGCCCAGCTTGGCCGAGTCCACCTCCGGGTAGACATGCCCGTTCGCCACCAGCAGGTCCGGCCATCCGTCGTTGTCGACATCCGCGAACATTGCCCCCCAGCCCAGCGCGTCCGTGTTGATGCCTAGCCCAGCCGGGAAGGTCACATCGTTGTAGGTCCCGTCGCCATTGTTGCGGTAGAGCGTGGAGGTGTCGTCCGAGAAGTTGGTTTTGAAGAGGTCGATCTTGCCATCTCCATCGTAGTCGGCCGCCGTCGATCCCATTCCGGCCTGTTCGCGGCCATCCTCGTTGAACGCCACGCCCGCGTCCGCGCCAACATCGGTGAACGTGCCGTTCTTGTTGTTCCGGTAGAGGATGGCAGGGGTCGAGTCGCAGGCCACATAGAGGTCCGGCCAGCCGTCGTCGTTGTAGTCCAAGGTCGTGATCGAGAAGCAGTAGTGCGCCGCCGTCTTCTCAAACCCACTCGTCTTGCTAACGTCCTCGAACTTGCCGCCACCGAGATTATGAAACAGCACATTGGGCGCGCTTTCCAAGCCCCGCGGCCCACACATCACCGGCACGCCCTTCCAGATGCATCCGGCACCTTGGCCCGGCGCGGGCGTCTTCGCCAGATCGAAGTGGACGTAGTTCGCCACCGCAATGTCCAGCTTGCCGTCACGGTCGTAGTCGACGAACGCGCATCCCGTGCCCCACTCCTTGCCTGTGCCCGATACACCGGCCGGTCCGGCCACTTCCTCAAACGTGCCGTTACCTTTGTTATGGAAGAGCCGGTTCTTGCCATAGCCGGTGACAAAGATGTCCTCCTGACCGTCGTTGTCGTAGTCGCCGACGCAAGCCCCTTGCCCCCATCCGGTTGAGACCAGCCCGGCCTTTGCCGTCACATCCGTAAACGTCCCATCGTGGTTGTTATGGAAGAGGTGGCTTGTCGCCTCGTCTTTCGGGTCCGCAGCCTGCATGGTCGTGCCGTTGACGAGAAAGATGTCCGGCCAGCCGTCGCGGTCGTAGTCCAGGATCGCCACACCCGATCCCGTCGCCTCGATAATGTAGCGTTTGGCCTCCACGCTTCCGTTCACGTTACGGACCGTGATTCCCGCCTTCTTCGCCACATCCACAAACCACGCCGGAGGCGCGTGATCCGCCGTAGCTGGATAGGGTGTCTGCGCGCGAAGAACATACGTCGTGCAGGCGACTAATAGAAGAAGCCAAAGGAGCTTCAAACTTTCGCCGTCCTCATGGCCATCGCCTTCAACACCTTGCCGCCTTCTTCTACTACATACAGATGATTGGCCGCCAGATCCTTCAGCGTGTCCACCGTACCCGAAGGCCATCGGATCTCTACCGCATCCGCCTTCGCCAACCTGTCGAGGCCAAAGTGAATCCGCAGATCATTCTGCGAGTAGTAGCTTCCCCCGCTTCGTACCTCTTCGATCTGTACAAACGGCTTGCCTTCCACCATCGTTGTCACGCTGATCCGCGCTCCGATCCCCGACTTGTTCGCTTTGACGCCCACCGTCCGTATCTTGATCCAGTTCCGCCCTGTGGTCGAGTCGCAGCGCAGCAGCTGCGGCAGCGAATTCACGCAGTTCACAACGACATCCATATCTCCATCGTTGTCGTAGTCTCCAAACGCGCAGCCCCGAGCCGTCGCCGCGTCGTTGATTCCTGGGCCACCCGCCGCAGTCACCTCCTCGAACTGTCCGTTCCGCAGATTGCGATACAGATACTTATGCTGGGCATAGGGCGCGTCGATATGCGTCCCGTCCACCTCGGGGTACACGTGCCCGTTTGAGATCAGGATGTCCAGCCAGCCGTCGTTGTCCATGTCGAAGAAGCCGACGCCCCAGCCCAAATAGCGCGTGTTCACCCCTAGTCCTGACAGGTATGTATGGTCTTCAAAGGTTCCGTCGCCAAGGTTTAGATAGAGCGAATCTGTATCGCCGGCGAAGTTTGTCTTGACGATGTCCAGCAGCCCGTCGCGGTTGAAGTCGCCGACCGACACGCCCATGCCCGCCTGCGGCTTCCCGTCGGGCGAATACGCGATCCCGGCTTCGATGGCCATGTCCTTGAACGTTCCGTTCTTCTGATTCTGGTAATAGGTGGCCGCCGTCGAGTCGTTTGCCACGTAGATGTCCGGCCAGCCGTCATTGTCGATGTCTGCCACCGAGACGCTCAACGCATACGTTCCGATCGTCTCCCACATCCCGCTCTTCTGAGAGACATCGCTAAACGTTCCGTCGCCGTTGTTGTGGTAGAGGATGTTCTTCCCGCCTTCTAACCCGGGCGGCCCGCACGCCACCTGTATCCCCTTGTAGGCGCATCCCGCTGCATCAGGCAAGGGAGCCGTCTTGATGTCAAAATCGATATAGTTGGCTACAAACAGGTCAAGGTGCCCATCGCGGTCGTAGTCCAGAAAGGCGCACCCCGAGTTCCACCGCGTCTTGCCCGCCTGCGTCAACCCCGCCTTTTTTGTCACGTCGGTAAACGTCCCGTTGCCATTGTTCCGGTAGAGCACGTTTTGTCCGTAGTAGCTGACGAACAGGTCGTTCCATCCGTCGTTGTCGTAGTCGCCGACGCAACAGCCTTGCCCCCATCCGCTTCGCGCCAGTCCGGCCTTCACCGTCACGTCGGTAAAGGTCCCGTCTCGATTGTTCTTGAACAGTCGCGAGATAGGCTCCTGCCCGTAGGTGAATCCCTCCAGCCGGGACCCGTTCACCAGAAAGATATCCAACCAGTCGTCGTGGTCGAAGTCGTAAAACGCGACGCCGCAGCCGGTCGTCTCCAGCAGATACTTGTTCTTGTGCTCCCCGCCGTAGGTTGTTTTGGCATTCAGACCCGCTCCACGAGCAACATCCACGAAGCTTACTCCTAAAGGCGTACCTACCACTGGCGAGGGCGCTCCCTTCGGAGCGGACTTTGGCTGTACCTCATACGTCGGGCGCGACCCGATTTGCCCGACGCCCGGTTGAGAGACGGCCTGCCCAAGCGCCAATACGTCGTCGAAGGACAGCACCAACGCCGTCGCCGACAACGACCGCAGCACATGCCTACGGGTTACGCCAACTGCTTTACCAGTTCCTACACTCACCGTCCGAGTATAGAGAACAGCGAACGGCACTCGCAAATAGGCTTAGCACTCCAAAGTAAGGTAGCAATGTATAGACAGATGGATCACGTTAATTAGCTATGCTTCTATGGATTATGGTAGCAAAGACTATCATTTAACAGATATGGCGAATAAGCGGCTAGTTGGTCAGGTGCGAGGTGACATTAGTTTTACGAGGCATTTCGTCATAAAGCACTGTTCACGCAATATCTTCCCTTGTACGAGTGCCTTGTTGTAGGGCAATTCCAAATGTCAATGCTTTTAGAGCAGTGCCGACTCTTGTTCTGCCGTAATAACGCGTTTGACATAGTCCCTTCCAATAGCGTAGCTTTCGGGTTGCTTCATCAAAACAGAACGGTCGGAGTTCAGTTCGGCCAGGCAAACAAAGTGGGCTACGCGGTCAACGCTTTACGCGAAAGCCACGACAGATAACAAAGATCGTCCGCACCACGCTTCACTCCGGCAATCGGAAAGTTTAAGGGAGATACAGGATGCTGCATAAACTCATACGCCGGACCGCATTGGGAGTGACTCTCTTCCTTTCGGCCACGTCCAGCTTCGGCCAGGCCGTTTACGGGTCCATCTTCGGCACCGTGACCGACACAACCGGAGCCGTCGTCTCCAACGCCACCATCACCGTCACTGACTCCGCGAAGGGCACCTCGGTCACCACCACCACCAACTCCAGCGGCGAGTTCACCGTGGAGCACCTCATTCCCGATCCCTACGACGTCAAAATCCTTGCGTCCGGCTTCAAGGGCTACACTCAGACCGGCATCCAGCTCTTCGCCGACACTTCCACCAAAGTCGCGGCCGCTCTCACTATCGGCGACGCCGCGGGTGAGTCCGTGACCGTGAACGCCGACGCCGTTCCGCAGCTCAAGACCGACCGCGCGGACGTCTCGACCGTCTTCGACGCCCGTGAAATTGTCGATCTGCCGATCCCTGACCGTAACTTTACCAACCTGCAGCTACTGCTCCCCGGCGCGCAACAGTTGGGCTGGGCACACGCGGCCAGCGAAAATCCCCAGGCCTCCAAGCAGATTCAGGTCGACGGTCAGGCCTTCGGCGGCGTCGCTTTCGAGCTGGATGGTACCGACAACCAGGACCCCATTCTTGGCATCATCGTCATCAACCCGAATTCCGACTCGCTCTCCGAGACCAAGATCACCACGCAAAATTTCGACGCCGAGTTCGGCAAGGCCGTCTCGTCCGTCGTCACCGCGCAGACCAAGTCCGGGACTAACTCCTTCCATGGCTCCCTCTTCGACTACCGCGAGAGCAACGCCAACCTGGCGCGCGATCCCTTCAGTCAGTCGCCCAAGAGCATTACTCCTACTACTCCCTTTCCAAGTGGGTTGAAGAACCAGTTCGGCGGGTCCGTCGGTGGTCCGATCTTCAAGAACAAAGCGTTCTTCTTCGCCGACTATCAGGGTTTCCGGCAGAAAGTTGGCAGCCAGGTAACGGCCACTCTTCCAAGCCCCCTGCTTACGTCCACCTGCCTCGGCCTGTCCGCGCCTAGCGGCATCGCCGGTTGCGACTTTAGTGAATATGTCAAAGCAAATAGCAGCAACGCCATCTACCAGACGGTTGTAACCAATGGTGGAGCGACTTACGTTCCCTACGCAAATAACGTCATTCCCGCCGCGCAACTCTCCGCGCCGGCCATCGCGCTTATCAAGCAGCTTTCCGCCTTCACTCCGAACAATGCTGGTAAGTTTGCCAGTCAGACCCCTGGCATCGGTCTCGCGCAGAACTACTCCAAAGGGGGAACGGGTATCTTCAACGGCAACCAGTGGGACGTTCGCGGCGACTATCAGGTGAGCGAGCGAATCCATACGTTTGGTCGGTTTAGCAGGTTTACGGATACGCTGAGCGGAACTACCATCTTCGGCGCGGCGGGCGGCGGCGGCTTCGGTCTCGGCGGCTTCGGCGGCACGTCAGTGGGTGCCAACGACAGCTTGGCGCTGGGAGCGGACATCGCGGTCAACAGCAAGCTCGTCACGGACGTTCGTCTTGGCTATTACCGCTACAACATCAAAACCTCGAAATACGATCAGGGCGTTAACTTCGCACAGACGCTCGGGATTCCGGGGGAGAACACCAACGCGGAGACGAGCGGCGCGCCGGCGTTCAACATTACTGAGGCCGGGTCCACTGGCGGCCCCAATAATGCGCGTGGTCAAGGTCCACAGTATGGAACAGGTCTCGGCATCACGGCTTGCAACTGCCCTCTGACAGAAAAAGAAGACCAGTTCCAGATCGTCAACAATTGGACCAAGACAATTGGTAACCATAGCGTAAAGTTTGGCGCGGATATCCGCTACGCGCGTAATCTGCGCGTTCCGAGCGACAACAATCGCACAGGAGAAATGCAATTTGGAAGCGGTCCTACCTCCAACTCATCGACAGGCGGTCTTGGGCTCGCCTCCTTCGTCTTGGGCGATGTCACTTCCTTCCAACGCTACGTAAGTAATTCCACCAACGCCAAAGAGTTCCAGAAGCGTGATTTCTTCTACGTGCAGGACACCTGGCGCGTCACGCCCAAACTCACCGCTAACCTTGGCTTGCGCTATGAGTTCTACTTCCCTGAGACGAGCAACGCACCCGGCAATGGGTCTTTGATGGATCTGTCCACCGGCTTCCTGAAGGTGGCCGGAATTGGAACGGTTTCAAGCAACATGAATGAAGGCGTACCGACAGGCGCTTACAACCCCCGCATCGGTTTGGCTTATCAGGCAACGGATAAGACAGTCATCCGCGCCGGTTATGGCCGAAGCTTCGATATCGGCGTGTTCGGTTCGATCTTCGGGCACGTAGTTACGCAGAACATCCCTGTGCTTGCAAACCAGTCGATCAGCAGCGCAGGCGGTACCAGTTCCGCATTTCAACTCGCCAACGGCCCTTCGGCATTCGTGTTCCCTACAGTCCCAGCGAACGGATTGCTTCCAGCTCCCGGTTACAGCGTTAGCCCGAAGGCTCGTCCCTCTACCCTTCGTCTGCCGACGATCGACGCCTGGAACCTGAGCATCCAGCAGGCTTTGAGTCCGACGCTCTCTCTTACGATCGCTTATGTTGCCAATAAGGGCACCCATACACTGAGTGCCGGCGACGGCAACAACACCAATCCCAACGAAGCAGGCATTGTCTTGCCCGCTTCGTACAGCATCACAGGACAAACTTTGCACTACAAGCCGTCAACGGGCGGTGCGATCCAGGCGGACGGCGGGACCGACAACACGCAGTACTTAGGCCGCTACTATGGTGGCAAGCTCCCGGCTTGCTCTACACCCGGTTACGGTCTAGTCAACGGTGCTCCGGTCAATGGCGGTGTAGCATCAGGCGGTTGCGGATGGACGAATGGCATCAGCTATTATGGCGATGACCAAGACACCCACTTCAATGCCCTCCAAGTCTCAGTCGCCAAGCAGTTCACGCAAGGGCTATCTTTCAACGCGAACTATGCGTGGCAGCGGGCTTTTGATTTCAACTCTCAATATGCGACGTGGAACAAGCAGGCTGGCAAGGGTCGCAGTGATTCTATCCGTGAAAATCAGGCTACGTTCTATGGCGTGTATGAGCTGCCCTTCGGCCGCAATCACATGTTCCTGAGCAAGTCCAACAGCCTGATCAATGGACTAGTCGGGGGCTGGCAGTTTAGCCCCGTGCTCACTGTAGCAACAGGCCTGCCCTTCTCGCTTACCTACAATGAGTGCTCCGCGAGCATTCCCAATTCAGCTCCGTGCTACGTGAACGGTACGCCACGGTCGCTTAAGACAGGATCGAGTGGAACGCCAGGACAGGGCAATGTGAAGTTCTACAATGAAGTCGACCTCACAAATATCGGATCGACGATCAACCCGAATTCGCCCTTCTCCGCGGCACCTCTTGATACGATCGGCAACTCGGGACGGAACAGCGTCTTCGGTCCCGGATTCTTCAATGGCGATCTTTCGCTTCAGAAAAATTTCACGATGCGGGAGCACTACACCGCTCAACTCCGCGCCGATGCGTTCAACGGATTCAACCACATCAATTACGGCAACCCAAATGGCAACGTTGAACAGGATGGCTCAATCACGCAAGGTCCTGGTGTAAACGGCTCCACCAACCCGCGCCAGATGCAGTTCTCTGCCCGGTTCCAGTTCTAACCGGTTCAATCCACCCCAACCCAGAGGGGAGCTTCGGCTCCCCTCTTTCTCTTTGGTGGCACTCGTGATTGCTCGCTCTGTTGGCCTGTTTCTAGCATTGCTCTCTCCTCTTGTTGTATGCGCTCAAGCGCCATGGGAGTTAGGCCCGTTTAGCCGCCCTGTCCCAACTCCGGTAATCCTACCTAGTCGCTCCGCCACCTTTGCCGACCCGCTTCTCACTAAATCTGTTCGTTGGGAGGCCCTCCATACCTTCAATCCTGCCGCCATTGTCCATGAGGGCAAGATCTTCGTCCTCTATCGCGCCGAGGATGACTCCGGCACCATGCAGATCGGGATGCACACGTCGCGCCTCGGCCTCGCCTCCAGTACAGACGGCCTCCACTTCAGCCGCCTCTTCACACCTGTCTTCTTTCCCGCCGCCGACGCTCAGAAGAGCCGCGAGTGGCCTGGTGGCGTCGAAGACCCTCGCCTCGTAGAGGCGTCCGACGGCACTTTCGTCCTCACCTATACCCAGTGGAATCGCGTCACCTACTCCATCGGCATCGCCACCTCTCCCGACCTGCTGCACTGGACCAAGCATGGGCCCGCCTTCCTGGGCGCGCACGGCGGCAAGTACGACCAGCTACAGTACAAATCCGGCGGTGTCGTGACCGAGCTTAGAGGTGACCGTCTTATCGCCGTGAAGATCGACGGTCGCTACTGGATGTATTGGGGGGAAGGGACGATCCATCTGGCCACTTCGCCTGACCTGATCCATTGGGCACCCGTCGAAGACGCAACCGGGGAGCCCGCGGCCATTCTGACAAAGCGCTCCGGCCACTTCGACAGCGGCTTCCCCGAGGTTGGACCGCCACCCCTGCTTACACCCACTGGCATTGTCGTGATCTACAACGGCAAGAACGATCCAAGGGCTGGCGATCCCGCGCTTGGAGCCAACGCCTACGCCGCCGGTCAGGCCCTCTTCCGCGCCAATGATCCCGCAGCACTGATTTCACGTGACGACGATCCGTCCCTCAAGCCGGAGCAGCCTTACGAAAAAACCGGCCAGTATATTGCTGGCACCACGTTTGCCGAAGGCCTCGTCCTCTTCCACAACACATGGTTCCTCTACTACGGTTGCGCCGACTCGACCGTGGGTGTTGTTACGGCTGTCGCTCGCCCTTTTGCCTCTCCAACGCCGCCTCCGCCGCGTCGCCCTGCATCGCCAGTGCCTCGCTGAGCGCCCGATGGGTCTCCGCCCAAGCCGGATCTGCAGCCACCGCTGTTCTTAACTGCCCAATCGCCTCAGCGATTTTCCCCTGTCGCAACAAGGCCACGCCGCTCTTTAACGCGAACTCCGCCCGCTGTCGGCTTACTGCAACCCGGCTCAACTCGGCCCCAATTTTGCGCTCCGCCGCTGCTCCCTCGCGGTCTCCCTGTTGCGCCAGCAGAGCTGCCAGCGTAATGTGCGGACTGGGCTGCGCCGGCAACAACGAAATCGCTCGCCGCAATGCCACGATTGCTTTCTCCGGCTGCTCCGCCTGCTTGTAGACGTTGCCCAGCATGGACCACGCGTCGCCATTCTCCGGTCGCAACGTTACCGCGCGCTCCATCTGGGCCTCCGCCTCCGCAAAGCGCCCTGCCTGCATATACAAGATTCCGAGCGTATACGGCGGGTCGGGAAGGGAAGGATCGATGGCCTCCGCCCTCTCGAACTCCACAATGGCGTCCGGCACCTTGTCTTTCAGCTTCAACGCCAATCCAAGGTCATAATGCAGATTTGCACTCAGAGGTGCGCCTTGGCCCGGCAGAGCCAATCCTGCGCGAAATTGCCCGATCGCTTGGTCCAAATCGCTCTGTTGTAAATACGCCACACCTAAGTCCTCCCGCAACGTTGAATTGGCTGGTTCAAGCGTCAGCGCCCGCTCATAGAGCGGTACGGCATGCGTCGCGTCTCCCGTTTGTACCAGTGCCAGCGCGTAGTTCGTCAACGCCGCACCATCTTTGGGTCGCGCCTTCGCCGCCGTCGCAAACAATGGCAGAGCCTCCTCGCTGCGGCTTCCGTTTTGTAGCGCTAAAGCCAGCTGATACCCGACGACAGCGTCCTTAGGAGCGAGCTCTCGCGCCTGGCGTAGGGTCGTCACAGCCGCTTCATCCTTATGCGCGGCCATCTGAGCTCGCCCAAGTTGTACCAGCACAGCGACATCGCCAGGCGTCAGTCGCGCCGCCTTCTCTAGCTCTATAACCGCCGCCGCCGCGTCGCCACGCGCCAGATACAACACACCAAGATGCTCAAAGCCCGTACCCATTCCTGCGTCCAACTCGATGGCACGCTTGAACTCTGGCTCAGCTTCTGCATATTGTCCCAGTTGAGCCAGCACCGTACCTAACGCGTCATGCAACTGGGCGTTTTCCGAGGAGGCCGCGCTCGCCGCTCGCAGCCGGTCCGCCGCGCCGGTTTCGTCGCCTATTGCCGCCAGCGCTGTCGCATATGCGATCTCGCGATCGGGTGAGAGAGCTATTCCTGCCGGGAGCAGTCGAAACGCTGCCACTGCGTCTGCATACCGCCCTTCCGCGTTGTACGCCGCAGCAAGGTTTTCGGTTGCCGCCGCATCGCTCGCATCCAGCCGGTGCGCGCTCTCCAACTCCTTTACAGCCGCCGCGGTTTTGCCTTCCGCCAGTAATACTGCCCCATAGGCGCTATGTCCGGCACCGACTTTCGGCGTCAGCCGCACCACTTTGGCAAACTCCATGTCAGCTTTCGCCAGTTCTCCGGCAGCCATCGCCGCGTAGCCCGCGCGAAACGCCGCATCCGCCGCGCGCACTTGCTGCGCCGTTTGCAGATAAAGTCCCGCGTTGGCAAGCCAGATCATCCCAACTCTAGTCTAAAGCCGAACCGGCGTTACCGGCCCGCCGCCTTTATCGTCACAAAGCTACGCCCGGCGTACAACCGGTACTCCCCCGCGTTTGCGCCAGGGAGCACTTGCAATGGTGACGGCCGTTTTAGCCCCGCGTCTTTCGTCGACCCCGTTGTGAACAGATCGTGCGCCCCGATGTCCTGGACGATGAACTTATCGCCGGCGATGAACCCGCATCCATACGCGCCCGGCACCAGCCGTTGTCCACCAATCTCCAGCGGAACCTCGGTCAACAGATAAGCCTGGTACTTTTCCTGCACGGAGGTCGAATAGCCGGACGTATCGACCAGCGAAACCAGCATCATCCGCTTGTCCGCAAACAGCACCCCACCCGAGTTCCGCGCCTGCACTGGCGCACTTTGTCCACGAAAGAACACCGTCGCCGGCAACACCTTCTGTACGTCGGCCACCTTCATCACACCTGAAGCCCCGGCCGCCCCATCCGCTTGCGCTAGCAGCATCCCCGGCATCGCACACGCGAGTACCAAACCCCGCAACCAACCGATCATCGCGTTCTCCTGTTTACCGCACTAACGTCTACTGCACCAACATCATACGCAAAGAAACTATGCTCTGGCAGCCTAGGGCCGTCCGAATAACAGTCACATGCTCCCAACCTGCACTAGACTGGATCGTCACCTGCAAGAGGCCATTTCCTATGCGGCATTTCCTTTCTCTCCTGACACTTTCTCTTCCACTTACGGCGCAAACTCCCGTGTTCCTGCTTCCCGACACCGCTCCTGCGATCCGCCGCTCCGTCTCCGCCGGTAAGCCCTTTACCGTAGCCGGGGAACGCGGCGTTCTCCTGGGCCAGCAGGAGGGCACGTTCGAGGCTTGGGTGCTTCCGGTCAAGCTCCTCTCGCACTTGACCATCACGGCCAACGTTGAGGGCTATAGCGTCCCCATCGACCTCAACCAGGACGCGGCCGCCATTGAAGTACGCCCCGACCGCACCACCATCACCTACGCGCACATCGCCTTCACGCTCCGCCAGATCATGTTCGCGCCCGACGCCGCGCCCGATGGCACCGGAGCCGTTGCTCTCTTCCAACTCGACTCTACCCGCCCCGTGGACCTTACCTTTTCCTTTACCCCGGAGGTCCGCTCCATGTGGCCGGAGCCCAACGGCGGCCCACCCTCGGCGGAGTGGGTCACGCAGGGTAGCGGCGGCCTCTACATTCTCCATACCGACCTGCCTAACCTCGCCGGAGCGGTCACCATCCCCTCCGCCCAGCCAGGCATCCTGGCTCCGTATCAAGAGAAGCCCCAGGTCCATCCGCTTGAACTCAAGCTTAATTACGATCCTAAACGCGACGGCACCCGCTTTTTCCCGCTGCTGATGGCTGTAGGCCGCACGCCCGAGACGGCCACCAACGCCGCCCTTCAGGCCAAACTCCAGCAACTCGCCGCTATGGTGCCAGACCTCTATGCCGCTCACGCCGCCTGGTATGCCGCGCTCGAACAAGACCTCACCTCTATCGATACGCCCGACCCCGCGTTCAACGAAGATTTCCGCTGGGCCACTCTCTCCATAGAACAGCTCAAGGCTCGCGCGCCTGCCGGTGAGACTGCCCTCGTCGCTGGGTATTACTCCTCCGGCGACTCCGCGCGCCCCGGCTTCGGCTGGTTCTTCGGCCGCGACGCCCTCTACGCCCTCTATGCAGTTAACAACTTCGGCGACTTCGTCCTCACCCGCGCCGAGCTCGACTTCCTGATCGCCCGCCAGCGCGCCGACGGCAAGATCATGCACGAGTTCTCCCAGACGGCGGACGATAAGGCTTACGACTGGCGCAGCCTGCCCTATATGTACGCCGCGGCGGACGCCACCCCGCTCTTTCTCACGCAGATGCTTGATTACGTCCGCGCCTCAGGGGATGTCGATTTTCTACGCAAAAACCGCGCCGCCGTCGCAAAGGCCTGGGCCTTCGAGACCGCCGCGATCTCCGACACCGACCACGACGGCATCTACGACAATTCGCAGGGCACGGGCTGGGTCGAGAGTTGGCCCAAGGCCATGCCCCACCAGGAGATCTATCTTGCACTGTTCGACCAGCAGGCCTCCGCCGCCATGGCCGAACTCGCCACCCTCCTCGGCGACCAACCCACCGCTGCGGCTGCCCGCACACGAGCCACCACTATCGCGGCTACCATCGAGCGTGAATACTACTCCCCCACCACTCACGAGTATGCGTTCAGCCGCAACCTTGACGGCACTCTCGACCAAACCACCACGGTCTACCCGGCCGTAGCTTATTGGAACTCCGGCACACCCGGTCTCGCCCATCCTGAAGCGGACCTCCGCCGCTGGGCCTCGCACGACCTTTCGACCGACTGGGGCCTGCGCGATCTATCCGAGTCGTCCCCCATCTACGACCCCATCTCCTACCACCAGGGGTCCGTCTGGCCCCTCTTCACCGGGTGGGCATCCATCGCGGAGTACCGTACTGCTCATCCACTCGCCGGCTATACCCACTTGATGCAGACGGCCAACCTCACCACGGCGCAAGACCTCGGCGCGGTCACCGAACTGCTCTCCGGCGCGTACTTTGCTCCATTCGGCCGCAGCACCTCGCACCAGCTCTGGTCCTCCGCCATGGTCGTCGTTCCGGCTCTGCGCGGCCTCTTCGGCATCGCTGTCGACGCCCCGCATAACACCATCGCGCTCACTCCCAGCCTTCCCGCCGACTGGGATCACGCCACCGTTCGCCACCTCCACGCCGGAGGCAGCGTTGTAGACCTCACCTACCAGCGCACCGGCGCAAACCTCATCATCCATGAGCAAGTGATCACAGGCCACGCTCTGAAACTCACCAGCGATATGCCTGGCGCAAAGACCTTGGCGGACGGGACCACCCTTACTCTTCCTTTGCCAGAGATCGAAGTGTCCTTTACCCAAGCTCTCCCTCAACCCGGAGCGAGCACTACCCAGCCCAAGATCCTCAACGAGACCCGCACCCCTCACAGCTACACCCTCGATTTTGAGGCTCAGGGCGGCACGTTCCTCGCCTTGCCCCTAAGGAGAAATGGCCCAACCCCGCACTTTGTCGTTGAAGGAGCAACCGTTCAAGGCGATACCCTGCACATCACCTTTCCAAACGGAAAAGGCTACCAGCCGCAGACTGTAACCCTGCGCTGGTAGCCCTTCCGATTGTTTTTGCTGAAGAAGATCAGCGTTTGCACGTGCCTTGGCAAAGTTACGCCGCGGCCGCTTCCGTATTTGTCCGGTCGGAGATCGTGCTCAGCAAGTGGTCCGCATGCTTCTCCTCTTGCAGCGTCTTCTCCAATTGCGTGACGTGGTTGGACAGCCCAAGAATCCGCGCCCAGCTCCGTGCTGTGCCGTAGGAGGCAATCTCGTAGTGCTCGATCTTCTGCGCCGTCGCCAGCAAGCCGGCGTCCCGCACCGGGCCCTCTTCCGACTCGCTCACGATGTTCTCGCCCGAGCCGATCAGCGCCGTGATAATTGGGTCCTTCTTGTCGTCCACATCACCGTCGTTTACGTCCGCGATCAGCGACTCCAGCCGGGTTACTTGTACCTCGGTTTCCTGCAGATGCGATTGGAAGGCCTGCTTTAACTGGGTATCGGAAGCATGCTCGATCATGCTCTCAAGTCCCTTGACAATCTGCTTCTCAGTCGAGAGCAGGTAGCGAAGCTGTTGCGCGTAAAGCGCGTGAAAACTCTTCAACTCGTTCGGTGTCAGCAAACCCATGATGTGTCCTCGTCGGCGATAAGCGATCGCCCCGCAAGTAAGAGGCGCGGCTCCCCCATCGCGTTGCTCAGCGCGCAAGAGAGATGCTCGATCTAGGCGACGGCCTACTTTCCAACGATTCCTTCCATCATCGCGTACACCCCGTTCGTCCACCCAAACCCGACCACATTGCTCTTGTACCCGGCCGCGACTTTCACGTTCGCCGACCCGCTTACGACGTTGTACTTCTCTCGGATCGTCCCGTCGGCCAACCAGTTCTCCCGCACCGTGGCCATAAACTTCCTGGCTACCCGCGCGGCGTCGTCCTTGTACCCGTAGCGCTCCAGTCCGCTCACGGCCAGCCAGTTTGTCGGTGCCCAGCCGAACGGCAGGTCCCACTGCACGCCAGACTCTGTCGCGCTCATGGCCAGGCCGCCCTCATGTTCGAACTCGGGTAGCTTGTTTCGCACCGCCGCCGACTGCGCTTTGCTCGCCATCCCAGCCCACAATGGATAGAACGTCGTCACATAGTCGTAGTTCGACGGCTTACCCGCGACAAACTCGTAGTCCTCGTATATTTCCTTCGCCGCGTTCCAAAGGTACTTGTCGACGGCCGCCTTCCGCTTGGCCGCGCGCTCGTTCCACATCTTGGCATCGTCTGCCTTGCCGAGCACACCGGCAAAGTAAGCCATGTCCGTCTCGTACTTATAGAGGAGGCTGTTCAAACATACCGGCGCATACTGATCGGTCGCTCCCGAGAACGGCGCAAACCGGAAGCTGGTATCGAATCCCGACTCGCGCATCGCCCGGTCTCCACGGTAGAACGCCGCTGTCAGCCGATGCCCGTCCACATGCGCCCGCGTGCACACCTTCGATACACGCACATCGCAACTCGTCTTCGCAAGCTCCTCCACCTGCGCCGCCGTAGGCTCGTCCGGCGCGTCCAGCAGATACGCCTTACCTTCCAGTGGATGAGCCTCCATCCAGCGGATCACGTCGGGGTAGTAGCCGCTGTCGTCGGCCATCTCTGGCACTGGACCGACGCCGATGTCCTCGTAGCGAGCTAGCCCCGTTGTTCCGGCCATATGCACAGGCGAGGTCCAAAGCTCATAATCCCGCGCCTCATAGCCATATGCCTTCGCGAGCCAAGCCTTGTCTGGATTCCCGTTGGGACTCTTCTCATCCCAGACCGCCCGCACCATGGACGTTAGAAACGGTGGCTGCGACCGCGTGAAGAAGTACGTCCGGTTCGCGTTCAGCACCGCGCCGTAGTTCTCGATCTCGAAGAAGAAGTTTTCGACCATCCCCCGCGCCAGCGCCGTTCGCCCGTCCGCCACCAGCCCAAGGATGATGAAGTAGCTGTCCCACCCGTACATCTCGTTGAAGCGCCCACCCGGCACCACATACTTGTTTGGCAGGTACAGCAGCCCTTCCCGCGGGATCTCCGCCACACTCACATCGCCCATCTGCGCGATCTTGCGCGGCAGATGCTCGACCTCTACCTTGCACTGCCCCTGCATAGCCGCCACTGCCGGAGGCGTCGCCATCCCCGCCGGAAGATACAACACCGGCACGGTCGTCACCTTCAAGTCGACCACCGACTTGCACTCGGACATGGACCGCGAGAGTGTGTCCCACCCGCCGTGGATGTAGGCCATCACTTTCGCATCGTCGGTCGCCGGAGCTGGAGCCTGCGCCGCCGCTCCTAACGTGATCGCCAGCAGAGCAAGCCAAAGTTTCATCGTCCCTCACTCCAACTCGGGTGCCCCGTGTCTCGATTCTGAGACATGGGTGTTCACGCCGCAAAACTACCGTACCTCACCCATCCAGCTACCAAATGGAGTCAGCTTGAAACTCTTCAGTTTGACACCGCTCCGCAATGCAGGAACGTCCGTAGCCAGCGTCTTTACCGAGCTTCCCGACACATCAAGAGACACCGTCTGCTCCGTCGGAGAGCAGTTTACCGACACCACCACCGAACTCCCATCCGCAGCCTTCCGCACAAACGAGAGCACCGACGGGTTCGTTGGATCGAGCATGGTCTGTGAACCTTGCCGCAAGGCCGCGTTATCGCGCCGCAGCGCAATCAGCCGTTTGTACCAGTTCAGCAGAGACTCGGGCTGCCCCTCCTCCACCTGCACGTTCACTGTCTTGTAGCTCGCCGGGATGGGCAGCCACGTCTTCTTGGCCGTGCTGAACCCGGCATCCACGCCCGGCGTCCATTGCATGGGCGTTCGTTCGCCGTCACGCCCCTTCTCTTTCGGCCAACCGGTAATCCCAATCGGGTCCTTCACGTCTTCCACCCGGGTCGGCGTGGCGGTTACCATGCCGAGTTCTTCTCCCTCCCACATCAAAGCGGTCGCCTTTGGAGTAAGGAGAAGGGTCGCGAGTACCCGCGCGATCGCCTCGTTGTGGACACCGTCCCCATAGCGCTCCCACGAGCGCACATTGTCATGGTTATCGAAGACGATCAGCGGCTGGCCGCCGTGAACCTGCGTCTCCACCTCATCCAGGTGCGCGCGGAAGGTCGCGGCGTCCAGCTTATCGTGGTCGCCGTGAAAGCCGTAGAGCATATCCATCGGGAGCTGCAGCTCGTCCTGCTTCTCGCCGCCGTACCATTTGTCGAGCTCGGCGGTGTTCGGCAGATAGGTCTCGCCGATCAGTACACGGTCGCCGGGATAGGAGTTGATCATGGCCCGCATCCGCCGGATCACCCCATGTACCTCGGGCAGATTGGTCGTATAGAGCTCCTGGAGATTCGGATCTCCCTGCGCGTTCAGACCGGACAGCACCGGCTCGTCGCGCATCTGCGGATCTTCAAACAGGGTGGGGATGGCGTCGAGCCGGAAGCCCGCGACCCCGCGGTCCAACCAAAAGCGCATCGCGTCGAACGCGGCCTTTTCCACCGCCGGATTCGACCAGTTCAGGTCCGGCTGCTGCTTATAAAACTTATGGTAGTAGAACTGGTGGACCGCCGGCACCCACTCCCACGCGGAACCGCCAAACAGCGACTCCCAGTTGTTCGGCGGCACCTTGCCTTCATGTTCATACTTCTTTTGGAACGCGCTGACATGCGGCCCATCGGCGGCCACCCCGTCGTTCCAGACGTACCAGTCATGCTTTGCGTTCGTTCGCGAGCTGGCGGAGTCGATAAACCACTGGTGCTTGTCCGACGTATGGTTCAGCACCATGTCGAGCACCACGCGCACCTGCCGCCGCTTGCCTTCGGCGATCAGCTTGTCCATGTCCTGGAGCGTCCCGTACTGCGGATCGACGTTTACATAGTCGGAGATGTCGTATCCGAAATCTACCTGGGGCGAGGGATACATGGGTGCGATCCAGACCGCGTCCACCCCCAACTTCTGGAGGTAGGGCAGCCGTTCGGTGATGCCGTTCAAGTCCCCAACCCCGTCGCCGTTGGAATCCTGAAAGCTGCGCGGGTACACCTCATAAAGGACCGCGTGCTTCCACCAGGGATCATGCGCGCCCGCTGGGACAGCCTGTCCCCATCCAGCCACCGTTCCCAGCAAAGCCGCCGCCAACACACCCGCGCGCCATCCCGTCCCAGCCATAAAGCGAAGCCTCCAAACAACCGCTAAAACCATATCATCTGCCATACAGAGCGCGATACGTCGCGACCCTCTGGCATCGCGTGGGTGTACGATGATTCCGATCCGCCCACGGAGGTTCACATGACCTGTTCCCTACGCTTGCTCGTCGTATTAGCTTTCCTCCTCGGAACAACCGCGCTCGCGCGCCATGCCGACACCTTCACCTATTCCTACATATGACGGCCCGGGTGACGGGTTCACCATCACAAACCCTACTTTGATTACATCACCCACTGTCTTCAGCGGACCCACGTCCTGCGTTGTGCCATTGCCGCTGCCATTTGTTTGTAGTGGTGTGTACATCGATCCCATCCAGGGACGGGTAAACTGGTATGGGACGCATGCTGTTACACAGACTTACTCCGATTCGTTTTCCACCGCGCCCACAAACTTTCTGGCCCCCGGTAATTACGCCGTTATCTATCCCGTCGACAACGCTGCTGGAACGCCCTTCTCGATCGTCGATAATGCGACGAGTGTGACGCCAGAACCATCGTCGATCATCCTGTTCGCGACGGGGATCTTCGGGATAGCCGTTGTGATGCGTCGAAGATATTCGCGGCATCGCGCAGTCGCCCTGAGGCCGGTCTGCGCATCCGCCGCGCCTGGTGTACACCTTCTTACAACGCTCGGAGGTCTTATGAGCTTTAGCACACGTATCATCGTACTGTTTGCTGTCCTATGGGACACAGTTGCCACTACCGCCCATGCCGACACGTTTACCTACGGCTTCTTTGGTGGTGGTGGTTCAATTACATTTAGTGTTACAAGTCCAATGTTAGTCAGCACCACCACCATCTTCACTGCTGGCATCTCCTGTTCGTATCTCGGTTTCCAAGATTGCCGATCTATTGTGTTGGACCCTGTCAGTGGCTTTGCCACAGATGACATCTTCGTGCATAATCAGCTTGGATTCTCTCTTTACGTTCCGATCCCGCCTACTGACTTCCTGGCACCGGGCACCTATGCAATTGGCGGATCGAGCGCAATTTCTCAATCGTAGACAACGCCACCACGGTTACTCCCGAACCTTCTTCGCTGGTCCTGCTCGCAACCGGCGTCGCGGGGTTGGCTGCAACGATTCGACGAAGGTGTTGCGCCGCGTAGCTCGTCCGCCAGGCTGTACCTGCGTCGCACCACTCCATCTTATGGTGGAAGCATCTTCCCGCCGCACCCGCTATCATCGGGCTGACGCAATCCTGGAACCGGAAGCCCAATCATGCTCCGCATCACCCTTCTCCTCGCGCTCACTTTGAGCGCCGCCGCCCAGAACCCGCTCGAATCTGCCGACCGCAAGCAGCAGGAGGGTGCCCAGCCCCCAGCCCGCGGAGGCTCCGCTACCGGCAGCCCGCAGCCCGCCGTTCTCGACCCTAGTCACCGCCCCATCACCGCCGGGGGCTTCGTCAAGTCAGGCCCCATTGTCTTTCAGGACATCGCGGAGAAGGCGGGCCTCGCCAGCTGGCACCACAAGATGGGCGCGCCTGAAAAAAAGTACATCCTTGACACTGTTGGTTCGGGCGTCGCTCTGCTCGACTACGACAATGACGGTTGGCTCGACATCTACCTCGTTAACGGCGCGACCGACGCCTCCCTCGCCGGGAAAGAGCCCGCGCCCCACGCCGCGCTCTTCCACAACAACCACGACGGCACCTTCACCGACGTCGCCGCCAAAGCAGGCGTCCAGAACGACCGCTGGGGCTTCGGCGTGGCTGTCGGCGACTATGACAACGACGGCTGGCCCGACCTCTACGTCTCCAACTTCGGCAAGAACCGCCTCTTCCACAACAACCATAACGGCACCTTCACCGATGTGGCCGAGAAGGCCGGAGTCCAACTGGGCAACTGGTCCACCGGCGTCACCTGGGGCGACTACGACGGCGACGGCAAGCTCGACCTCTTCGTCGCCGGCTACGTCCACTACGACCTCGCCCACCAGCCCGACCCCGACGGCAAAGTCTCCTTCTGCGAGTTCCGCGGCGTAAAAACCATGTGCGGACCCCGCGGCCTCCCCGGCGAACCCGACCACCTCTTCCACAACAACGGCGACGGCACCTTCACCGATGTCTCCGTCAAAGCCGATGTCGCCGACCTGACCGGTTACTACGGCCTCGGCGCGGCCTTCGTCGACATCAACAACGACGGCAAGCCCGACCTCGTCGTTGCCAACGACTCCACCCCCAACTTTCTCTACCTGAACAAGGGCGACGGCACCTTTGAAGACGTGTCGTACGCCTCTGGCTATGCCCTCAACAAAGACGGTCGCGAGACTGCCTCCATGGGCATCGCTATCGGCGACTTCCGCCACAACGGCCTCCTCGACCTCTACCACACCACCTTCTCCGACGACTACAAGCCCCTGTATCGGAACGACGGCGACGCCAACTTCACCGACATCGCGTACGACGCCAACATCGCCGAAGTCTCCATCCCCTTCCTTGGCTGGGGCACCTCCTTTCTCGACTACGACAACGACGGCTGGCTCGATCTCCTCACCGTCAACGGCCACGTCTACCGCAACGCCGACGTCAGCCCCTGGGGCACCTCCTACGCTCAGCGCCCGCTCCTCTTCCACAACGAGCAGGGCACCAAGTTCTCTCTCGTCCCCGCCGTTGAAGGCACCGGCCTCGCCCGCGTCATGGCCTCCCGCGGCATGGCCGTCGGCGACCTCTTCAACTCCGGCCGTCTTGACGCCGTCGTCAACAATATGGACTCCGCCCCGGCGCTATTACAGAACGTCACCGACACAAAGAACCACTGGGTGGCCTTCCACCTGATCGGCGGACCTAAATCCCCCCGCGACGCCGTCGGAGCCACCCTCTACCTCACCGCCGGAGGCCAGACCCAGCGTGCCGACATCGTCGCCGGAGGCTCATTCGCCAGCAGCCCCGACCCTCGCCCTCACTTCGGCCTCGGCTCCGCCACCACCATCGATAAACTCGAAGTTCATTGGCCGAGCAGTGTAAAGGAGACGATCCAGGTTCCCGCTACAGACGCGATCTGGACGATTACGGAAGGCAAGGGAATTACGCGATGATGGTTTGTGCGGCGCGCACACTGCAAAGAATCTCGTATGGAATCGTATTAGCAATCGCGGCATGATCCTCGGCAGATATACCGTCTCCGAGCAGAACCACCTCATCGCCCACAGTTACTTCTGCGATTGCGGAGACATCGACCGTGGTCAGATTCATGGAGACGCGCCCTACGATCGGCGCGCGCTGACCTCGAAGCATGGCCCAGCCTCCCGGCTTGGCGTTGGTCGAAGAAAGCTCTCGCCGCAACCCATCCGCATAGCCCACCGGCAGCAGCGCCAACCGCATGGGATGTTCGGCGACGAAGCTGCCGTTGTAGCCGACCCGCGCTCCCGCCTCCACCTTGCTCAGGCTCAGGATGCGCGTCTTCCACGTCATGACCGGCAGTACCGCGCGCGCAAGCCGGGAAGCCTCTTCGCCGTCGCTGGCAGCGAGCCCCTGAAGCGGCAGGCTATAACCGTAAAGCCCCAACCCAGCCCGCGCCATCGGCCTCGCCCCAAGCCGATCCGCCAGCCGCCCGAGCCATCGCAGCGTGCCGCCATCGGCTCCGTTGTCGAGCGCGGAGGTGTTGCCCGCGTGCAGCCATGCAGGCCGCAGCCCAGCCTTGGCGATACGCTCCACAGCGGTCTCAAATATCGTCCGCTGCGCCTCCGTTTGCGCTGACCAGGCCACCTCCGCCGAAGCAAAGTGCGTCATCACGCCATCGAGCCGCAACCTTGACTGCCGCGCCAGATACGCCAGCACCGGCGAGAGGTCACCCACGCCCACGCCTTGCCGTGACATCCCAGAATCGATCTCCAGATGCACATCCACCGGCTCCGGACCCGCAGCCGCGGCGAGCGCCTCCATCTGCGCCATGGTCCAAACCACCGGCGTGAGTCCATGCCGCACGAGGAGCGCAGCGTCCTCCGGCAGGTGTCCGCACATCACCAGAATCTGCGGCTGCCCATCCATGCCCTCAGTCCGCAGCACCTCCCGTACCCGCACTCCCTCCGCTGCGTCGGTCACGCCCAACCATGCCGCGCCCGCCCGTGCCAGCACGGGAGCGCAGACGCCAGCACCATGCCCGTACGCATCCGCCTTGACCACTGCCAGCAGCGTGGCGTAGGGCCCTGCCTCCCGCGCGAGCACATCGCACGCCGCGCGGTAGTTCGCCGCAAGCCGCTCCGCCGACACTTCAACCCAGCTCTTCACCCGTCCATCCTTGGCTTCATGGTATCGCCTCCGGCGCGAGCTTCTGCCCGTCGTTGGGCATATGCGGTACACTCTGCCAGACGTTGGCAGCATCTCGTCACGGGGAGATTTGCCCATGAAGCCGTTAGACCGTTCACCCTCTCGCTGGATCGAGGCCGCTCCCATCGCCGCCGCTTCGCTGCTCCTTTTGCTTGGCGGATGTTCGAGTGGCAGCAGCAACCCACTCGCCGGACAACAGGCCGCGCAGGCAGCTAATGCCGGCAACTTCTCCACAACCGTCTTTCTCGGCGATTCGCTCACCGCTGGTTATCAGAGCTCGTCCCTGCTCGATACGCAGCAGGTACACGGCTGGGCACCGCTCGTCGCTACGCAGGCCAGCTTCTCCATAGTCCAGCCGCTGATCGCCTATCCCGGCGCGCCGGCCGTCCTACAACTCGTAGCCATTGGGCCGCCGCCGGTCATCAAGTCCGCCCCCGGAATCACCACCGGCCGCGACAACTTCGCCATCCAGCCCACCGACCTCGCGGTGCCTGGTGCCGTCCTCAACGATGTAGCCAACACCGTGCCGAAGCTGATCCCAACCTCCGGTCAGGAGATCATCAACCAGCTTGTGCTCGGCTACCCCAGCCTCGGCTACGGGCAGGCGAACTCGCAGGCCACGCAAGCCATCAAGGCCAATCCAACGACCATCTTCCTGTGGATCGGCAACAATGATGCGCTCATCGCCGATTTAACTGGCACGCCCACTAGCATGACCTCCGTGGCAAACTTCACCTCGCAGTATCAGGCCCTCCTTACCTTGCTCACCACGAAGACCAGCGCACATCTAGTCATCGGCAACATCCCCGACGTGACCGCCGTGCCGTACCTCACACCTGCCGCCACCATCCTCGGTCTCTACTCGCAGGCCACGGGTCTGCCCACGGCCACCCTCAGCACTCTGCTAGGCATCGTCCCAGGCGATTTCGTCACACCCGCCGGAACTGCCGAAATCGGTGCCATCCTCGCCCACAAGCAGGCCCCGCCGCTCGACGACGCCGGCGTCCTCACTGCCGCCGAGGTCGTCACCGTCAAGGCGCAGGTCACCGCCTTCAACCAGGTTATCGCCGCGCAGGCCTCCGCCGCCGGAGCGACGCTGGTCGATATCAACGCGCTGTTTGCCCAAATCACCGCCTCCGGTCTGACGGTCAACGGCTATCCCGGCACCGCTACCTTCCTCGGCGGATTCTTCTCGCTCGATGGCATCCATCCCACTAACACCGGCTATGCCGTCGTCGCGAACAAGTTCATCGACACCATGAACGCCGCGTTCAAGACGAGCATCGCCGACGTGCCGCTCGCGCCGGTAGCCGCCGCCGATCCGCTCTGGCCGCCCAACATTCCGAGTCATCTGACGCCTGCGATGATCCCGGCCAACGCGGGTCTGACGGTGCGCGACGCTCTTCTGGGCAGCCGCGCTCCTGCCAGCGAGATACCGCAAAAATAAACGAGCGCAAACCCGCCTCGCCCGTCTGTCGAAGTAGAAGGGAATTGACTTCGTGACTTCATCAGAGGGCTACAGCTTGGGTTTGCCGTACACGGAGCGCGCGGAGTCGGTCTCCGGTCTCGCGGCTCCGGACCTCGCCGCCCTCGTAGAGACCTACTCCGCGCTGCTTTTCCGCGTGGCCCACTCGGTGCTGCGCAGCCCGTCCGAGGCCGAAGACGTGGTGCAGGACGTTTTCGTCCGCGTCCTCGAACACCAACGCGACCTACCCGCCGTGCGCGAGATGCGCGTTTGGCTAGTGCGCATCGTCTGGAATCTCGCGCTCGACCGCCGCCGCCGCATCCGGCCCGAGCAGATGGACGAGCAGTTCGCGGTTGGTTTGGTCTCGCGCAGCGTACCGGCGGATCAAGCCGTCGGAGAGGCGCGTCGCGTCAAGGCAGTCATGGCTGAGATCGAGCGACTGCCCGGCAAGGAGCGCCACGTCCTGCTGCTCTCCGCCGTCGAAGAGCTCGATACCGCGGAGATGGCGGCGGTGCTAGGACGTAGCGAGTCCGCCGTGCGCGCCTTATTATTCCGCGCACGAACCCGGCTGCGCGAGCGGCTTGAGAAGGGTGGAGTATGAGCGATACAAACGAGGACATCTTCGGCAGGGTATTGCAAGGCCTGCGCGACGCAGCACCGCCTGAAGGAATGGAGAGCCGCATCGTGAGCGCAGTCCAGTATCGCGCTTCGACCGCGCCCGTGAAGAGCCGACCACTTTGGCGAATCGTCCCACTGGCGGGAAGCGCTGTGCTGGCGACCGCGCTCTTCTTTACCGCGCATCGCAACGCGCCGCAAACGACGATGCCCCACCCGCAAGCTGCTTCGCTGCGGGCTACGATCCGTCCCGCCATTGCAACAGGTTCTCTCGAACGGGCAGGCCACAGGAGAAGGCCGACACCCGCTTTGCAGCTAAAGGAAGATTCCGCTTCCATCAGCTACCCGGCCCCGCCGATGCCGCTGACGGAGCAGGAAAAGCTGCTGCTCCGCATCATCCACAAGGACGATCCTGTACAGATCGCCATGCTTGATCCGGTCCAACGAGAGGCGATGTATGCCAGCGAACGAGCTCAGGTACAGCAATTTTTCACGCCACCCACGCCATCCAAACAGGAGACACCCAGTGAACCCTAGACACCTCGCCCCCTTGGCTTTAGCCGTTCTGACCTTTGCGCTTTGCAAAACCGGCGCTTTTGCCCAGACGGAAACAAAATCGCCGCCTAAGCCACCTGTCGAAATGGCGACTCAAACGTTTTATCTTACGAACGCGAGCGAGCAACAGGAAGTGAACGAAATCCTTACAGCTCTTCGTAATACGCTCAACCCGTATGCAAAAATCTACTTGGTTCCAAGTCAAAACGCTATCGTACTGACCGGCACGACCGACCAGATCCAACTCGCGCAGAAGATTCTGCATGACCTAGACCGGCCCCGCCGGACGTACCGGCTGACCTACACCCTCACTGAGAGCGATGCCGGGAAGCGCATCGGCATACAGCACTTTGCCGTGATTGTCGTCTCAGGCCAGAGAACGACCATGAAACAAGGAAGTAGAGTTCCTGTTGCAACGGGTTCCTTCGACTCCGGTAAATCTGGAGCGCAGACTCAGGTCACGTATCTTGACGTCGGCCTCAATTTTGACGCTACACTAGATGAATCGGCTAACGGAGTTCGACTTCGAACCAAAGCTGAGCAGTCAAGCATCGCCGAAGGCACTTCGGGCGTCGGACCACAAGACCCGATAGTGCGACAAACGCTGCTCGAAGGCACCTCGATTCTCACTCCCGGCAAGCCGCTCGTCCTCGGCTCGCTCGACATCCCCGGCAGCACGCGGCATCAGGATGTCGAGGTGGTGATGGAAGTCGTGAAGTAAACGCGAGTCGTGAAGTAAATGCGGATGAGGCGAAGGAGCTGACTTCGCCACGCGCCGGCTTATGGTTGGAATGGGAGAAGCGGATTCCCTGCGGGAATGACAACCAGAGGAGCAAAGGCGGCCCCCATCAATGGGGCTTCGCCTTGATCTCCTTAGTATGCTCCCTCGCCGCCGCTGGCCAGATTCTCAAACCTCGTATAGTCCGCCAGATACGCCAAGTGCACGCTGCCCGTCGGACCGTTGCGCTGCTTGGCGATGATGATCTCGGCCTTGCCCTTCAGGTCTTCGTTCTCGCGGTCGTAGTACTCTTCGCGGTGAATGAAGCAGACCACGTCGGCGTCCTGCTCGATCGAGCCAGATTCGCGCAGGTCGCTCAGCAGGGGTTTCTTGTCCCCTCCACGCTGCTCGCTGGCGCGCGAAAGCTGCGAGAGCGCGACCACCGGCACTTTCATCTCCTTGGCAAGCGCCTTCAGCCCGCGCGAGATGGCCGAGACCTCCTGGGTGCGGTTCTCGAAGCCCTTCTGGCCCGCGCTGGCCGATCCGGTCATTAGCTGCAGGTAGTCGATGACGATCATGTCGAGCTGACCGTGCTGCTGCTTCAGCCGCCGCGCCTTGGCCCGCATCTCGGCCAGCGTGATGCCGGGGGTGTCGTCGATGAACATCTTCGACTCCATCAGCCGTTCGAGCGCGGCCACGAGCTTGCCCCGGTCGTCGCGCATCAGCATTCCGGTCTGGATTGCCTTCGAGTTGACCAGCGCCTGCGAGGCCAGCATGCGGCGCAAGAGGCTGGCCTTTGACATTTCGAGCGAGAAGACGGCGACCACCTTGCCTCCACGCACAGCCGCGTTCTCGGCAATATTGATCGCCCAGGCTGTCTTGCCCATGGACGGCCTAGCCGCGATGATGATCAGCTCGGACTCCTGCAGCCCGCTCGTCATCCGATCGAACTCCAGGTAGTGCGTGGCGAGGCCAGTAACCTCGCGCCCCTGCGCGTAGAGCTCGTCGATGGAGCCGAAGGAATCTTTGACGATGGCGGCAATGTCGGAGAAACCGCCGGTGATCGCGTGTTCCGAGATTTCGACCAGCCGCTGGCTGACGGTGTTCAGCACATCGAGCGCCTGACGGCTCTGGTCGGCCGCCTCCATCATCCCGCCGTCGCAGACCGTCATGAGCTGCCGCATCAGGCTCTTGTCGCGAACGATGCGGACATAGCTTTCGATGCTGAGTTTGCGGGGCAATCCTTCGCTCAACGAGGCGAGATAAGCCACGCCGCCGACGGAGTCGAGCTCCTTTTTGCGGCGCAGCTCTTCGGAGACCGTAACGATGTCGACCGCATGCC
The DNA here is from genome assembly GCA_965277085.1 of Acidobacteriaceae bacterium. Taxonomy (GTDB): domain Bacteria; phylum Acidobacteriota; class Terriglobia; order Terriglobales; family Acidobacteriaceae; genus Edaphobacter. The sequence continues at coordinate 1,231,029 of OZ255708.1, read as the reverse complement.
CCAGCTCGGTCAGGGCCAACATCGTAGCGTAGATGCGCCGGTGCGAGTCGAGCGCGAAGTCATCCGCCCGCAGCAGCATGGTCGCGTCGACGATGGCCACCGGCTCGACCATCATGCCGCCTAGGATGGTCATCTCGGCGTGGGCGGAGAAGGGGCGGTCCTGATCGCCCGGTGCTGGAAACGCGTACGTCGTAGCCATGTTCTTAGGCTACGCGGGCGGCGCTTGCGGACGCCAGTGCATAAGGCATCTGTATCCTAGGAAAACAGGAGCCATCATTGGGAGCCGAAAAAACCCTCGTCATTCCCCCCGCCGCGCAGCGCGACAAGGCCTCGTTCGAGGTCATGCGCGTCTGGATCGCCGAAAAGGGGCAGCACGTCTCCATCCAGACCGGCGCGTGGGACGACCCCTTCGCGTGGGGCATCGTGCTGGCCGACCTCGCCCGGCACATCGCAAACGCCGACCAGATCCAGAACAAGAAGGCCAATCCCGACGCCTTCTTGGCGCGCCTGCTCGAAGGATTCCAGGCCGAGATCGACGACCCGACGGATGAGCCCGAAGGCGAGGTCACGCAGTAGCCGTAACGATCCTGTCATAGGCCGCACCATGGGCTATATCTCCCGCAACCCAAGGAGTTCCATGCGTGTAGCATCCGTGCTTCTACTCTCCCTCGTGATGTCTTACTCTTCTTACGCGCAGTCACCCGATGCCTGGTCGCGCGTCCAGCAGCTTGCCCCCGGTACGTCGCTCAAGGTGAGTGCGAAGGGCGGCGGCGCGTGTACGTTGCAGTCCGTCTCCGTCGATAGCCTCGTCTGCGCGCACGGAACGTCGACACGCTCGATCTCGCGGGTGGACATCAAGAGCATCAAGCTGGCGAGGCGGGGACACTCCGCATTGGTTGGTCTCGCGCTGGGCGCGGCAATAGGAGCAGGTGTGGGTGCCGGAGTCGGAGCCGGTATCAATAGCTCCAACTCAGGAAGTCTGATTCACACCTCGGGCGCGAAGTCGGCGGGTATTGGCCTGGCGATCGGTGTCATTCTTGGCACCGCGACTGGGGGCATTGTGGGTTACTCGGCTGATCTCTTCGCTGGCCCTGTGATCTACAAGCAATAGTCTCTTACTTGCGGCGGTACTCGACGAAAAGCTCGGGAAACTGCGCCTTGAGTGCCGCCGTCTTGGGCACATCGCAGACCTGGATGTACGGGTTGCCGGGGTTCTTGACGGCATAGTCCTGGTGATAGTTTTCGCCGTCGTAGAAGGCCTTCAGAGGCACGAGTTCGGTAACAATCTTCTTCGGGAAGGCTTTGGCTGCGTCGAGTTGCGCGACGTACGCGGCGGCGACTTTTTGCTGCTCGGGCGTGGTGTAGAAGATTGCCGAGCGGTAGGACGTGCCCACATCCGGTCCTTGCCGATTCAGCTGGGTCGGATCGTGGACGACAGAGAAGAAGATCCGCAGCAGCGTACCGTAGCTCACCTTGCTGGGATCGAAGACAACCTTCACCGCCTCGGCATGCCCGGTGTTTTCGCCCGAGACTTGCTCATACGTGGCAGTCGCCGCCGATCCGCCGGAATAGCCCGCTGTCGTTGCGGTCACGCCCTTGACCTGCTGAAAGACCGTCTGTACGCCCCAGAAACAGCCGCCCGCAAAGACCGCCGTTTCGCTGTGTGCCTGTACCGGCTCGTCCAAAGCGGGAGCCGGCAGCGGTCCCTTCCTCGTCTCTGCACCAAATGCCATCGACCTTACCCCCCAGAACACTACCGCAATTCCCAACACGCACAACGCAAGCAGGATCTGTCGCACACTCATGACGGGTTAGACGCGAAACTTGCTTGCAAGATACAGGTGCAAGAGTATTCTATACGAATATAAAGCGAAGAAAATGTACCTTCGTCCATGCCGATGGTTACCTCAACCCAACCCGATCGCTTTAGCTTTCTCCATATCGACCTGAACAGCTTCTTTGCGTCGGTCGAGCAGCAGTTGCATCCCGAGTACCGCAACCGTCCGTTGGCTGTGGTGCCCACGATGACCGATACAACCTGCTGCATCGCGGCAAGTTATGAGGCGAAGGCGTTGGGCATTAAGACCGGAACGCAAGTCGGCGAGGCGAAGCGTCTTTGCCCCGGCATCGTTCTGATCGAGGGCAGCCATACTGAGTATGCCAAGTATTCGCACGCGATCGCGGACGCGGTGGAGCGCTGCTGCCCTGTCGCGCATACGCCGTCGATCGACGAGGTCGTTTGCCAGCTGATCGGCCGTGAGCAAGAACCGCCGCGCGCCCGGGAAATCGCACTCGCCATCAAGCAAGCCATCCGCGACGACGTGGGCGAGACGCTGCGCTGTTCCATCGGCATGGCCCCAAATCGCTATCTGGCCAAGATCGCCAGCGATATGCAGAAGCCCGACGGGCTGATCGGCTTACTGCCCTCGCAGCTTCCCCGCGCCATTGAGCACCTGGAACTCCGCGATCTGCCGGGAGTCGGCGCGCGCATGGAGAAGCGGCTCAACGCCAAAGGCATGACGACCATGCGGGATCTGCTCGCGCTTGATCGCAAAGGTATGCACAAGCTGTGGGACAGTGTCTGGGGCGACCGCCTCTTCCATTGGCTGCGTGGCGGCGAGACCGGAGACGACGGCGCGCCCATCGACTCCGGCATTCAGAAGTCGCTCGGCCACTCGCATGTGCTTGGACCGGAGTTCCGCACCGATGAAGGCTCCTGGGCGGTCGCGCACAAGCTACTGCACAAAGCGGCGATGCGGCTGCGGATGGAGAAGTTCTACACCGGATCGATGTCGCTGACCGTCCGCTACGCGCTCAACCGGGAGCAGGTGGCGCGGATAGAAGGGCAGAACACGGCGGGTCGCAAGACCAAGAAGCACACCAGCGGCATTATGCACATGGGCTGGCGCATGGAGACGCGCTTTGCCGACGCGCAGGACACCCTGACCCTGCTCCAGATGCTGCAAACGGGATGGAAGCAGCGCCCGCATGGCCCCGAGTACGAGAAGCCCTTCTTCGTCGCCATCACCATGGGCGACCTTACCCGCGAGGACGAGCACCAGGAGACGCTCTTCGGCGATCCCGACCGCCGCGCCGAGCTCTCCCGCACCATGGACAAGCTCAACTTAAAATTCGGGCACACCACGCTGCACTTCGCCGGGATGCTACCCGCCCGCGAAGCCGCACCCACCCGCATCGCCTTTACACAAATTCCGGTCCAATATGGAGCCGACTATATGTAAGCCGTGCATGACATCTGTCACGCCGATCGGTGACATTCGCTCCTTCTTTCGCCGTGCCGCGAGGTCCATGATGGTTCTCATAGCTGGAATGGAGGAGGAAGAGATGGCCACCACGATGTACCTCGAAGAGATCGCCTTCGCCCAATCGGGCCGCATCGCCCCGCAGACACACCCCGCCGCTTCGTTGACCACCGTCACCAAAAAGTACGGCGCAACCACTGCCCTCGACGGCGTCAGTCTCAGCCTGTACCCTGGCGAGATCGTCGCGCTGCTCGGGCCAAACGGCGCGGGCAAGTCGACCGCCGTTCGCCTGATGCTGGGCCTCTCCGCCGCCACTGCGGGAATCGTCCGCGTCTTCGGCAGCGACCCGCGCACCTCCGCCACCCGGGCCCGCGTTGGCGCAATGCTCCAGGTCGGCAGCGTCCCCAAGATGCTCAAGGTGCGCGAACACATCGACCTCTTCCGCAGCTACTATCCCGCGCCGCTTGCGTTCGTCGAGATCGTCCGCATCGCGCAGTTGCAGGGCATCGAAGAGAAGCTCTACGAGCACCTGAGCGGCGGACAGCGCCAGCGGCTGCTCTTTGGTCTGGCCCTCTGCGGCGATCCCGACCTCGTCTTCCTCGACGAGCCGACAGTCGGCATGGACATCGAAGCCCGCCGCGGACTATGGACGCAGATCCGTTCGCTTGCCGACCGGGGCAAGACCGTCTTACTCACCACGCACTACCTTGAAGAGGCCGACGCGCTTGCCGATCGCATCATCGTGATCGACAAAGGCCGCGTCGTCTCCGAGGGCACCCCCGCCGAGATCAAGAGCAAGAGCGCGGGCCGCACCATCCGCTGCACGACCCAACTCGGCCGCGAGTTCCTTTGGACGCTCCCCACAGTCGCCGCCGTCGAGCAGGTGCGCGGCCTCACCGTCGTCACGGCGATGGAGGCTGAGACTGTCCTCCGCGCCATGCTCCTTGAAGACCCCACCCTCAGCGGTCTTGAAGTGGCCAGCCCCGCGCTTGAGGACGCCTTCCTCGCGCTTACCTCGCACTGAACATAAATTTCTCAGGAAACGACAACCAGAAGAGCAACAGGAGAACTCATCATGGCAACCGCGCTCGCACCCCTTTCCGTCCGCCGCACCGCACCGGCGCTGCCCATCTACCTTAAAGAGACGAAGTACGAGTTCCTCAAGCTCTTCCGCACACGCTCCTTTTCGCTGTCGATCATCGCCTTCCCGGTCATGTTCTACGTGCTCTTCGGTGTCGCCAACCGCCACGTCTACGACGGCAACTTCAGCGTCGCCAAGGCCTTGCTCGCCGGCTATGCCTGCTTCGGAACCATCGGCGCGGCGCTGTTCGGCATCGGCGTCGGCATGGGGAGCGAGCGCGCCATGGGCTGGCTGGAACTGAAGCGCGCCAGCCCCATGCCGGTCGCAGCCTACCTCTTCGGCAAGTGCATGACGGCGGTCGCGTTCGGTCTGCTGATCGTCTCCATCCTGATCGTCATCGGCGTTGCCTTCGCGCAGGTCTCGGTGACGCCTGTCCAAGTGGTCGAGATGCTCGGCATGACCGCCGCGGGGGCTGTGGCCTTCGCCAGCATGGGCTTGCTGCTCGCCCTGCTGGTCCCCGCCAACGCCGCGCCTGGCGTCGTCAACCTGATCTATCTGCCGATGTCCTTTATGAGCGGCCTCTGGATACCTGTCCGCTACCTGCCGCACCTGCTGCAAAAAGTGGCCGTCTTCCTGCCGACGTACCACTTTGCGCAACTGATGCTCAGCATCTTCGGCTACCGCGACGCCATCTCGCTCGCCGTACATTGGGCCGGTCTGGTCGGCTTCGCGCTTCTGATGCTGGGCGCGAGCTGGGCTGTCTTCCATCGGCAGGAGAACGCGGCGTAGTCACCACGGAGGTAGACTTGCCCTCAACGACGATGCACTGCGAAGACGCCAATACGACCGCAGCCAAAAAGCAGTGGAGCCGGACCGGCCAGATGTGGAGCTACATCTGGCTGGCCTACTCCGGCTTCTACTTCATCGAACCCGTGCTGCGACGCAATCTCCGCTACTGGGTTGAGACCGTCTGCGTCTACAGTCTCTTTCTCCTTGTCTACTTCGCGTTGAACAAGGCCGAAACCAAACGCAGGCAGTACGCTCTTCTGATCGCGCTGCTGGTGATCGGCATAGCCGACTACCCCCGCAACGAAGGGGCATCCAGCTTCTTTATCTACGTTGCTGGCTACGCACCCTTCTTCGTTCCCCGCATGGCCACGGTGCTCGGCCTCATCCTCGCCGACGCGTGCCTGCTCTTTGCTGAGGGATGGTGGCTCATCGGTCATCCCCTTTCGCAGAACGAGGTGCACGGCTCCATCAATCTCGGGATCGCTGTCTTCTTCGTCACCGTCGTCGGCATCAGCAATCTGGTGGTGGCCGAGGGCAAGCGCTCCGACCGCAAGCTCCGCCGCGCCGAGCGGGAGATCGTCGAACTCGCCGCCGTTGCCGAGCGGGAGCGCATCGCCCGCGACCTCCACGATGTCCTCGGCCATACCTTGTCGGTCATCGTGCTGAAGGCTGAACTCGCCGGAAAGCTGATCGAACAAAACCCCAACCGCGCTGCCGCCGAGATCGCCGATGTCGAGCGCACCGCCCGCACGGCGCTCGCCGAAGTTCGCGAAGCCATCGGCGGCTACCGCACCCAGGGCCTCCATGCCGAGCTCTCCCTCGCCCGCCGCGCGCTCGACGCCGCCGGAGTCGCCTTGACGCTCTCCGAAATGGAGCCCACGCTGCCGCTCAACCCCGAGGTCCAGACAGTCCTTTCGCTCACCTTGCGGGAAGCCGTGACCAACATCGTCCGCCACGCCCACGCGACGCATTGCCGCGTCAGCGTCACCAGCGAGCAAGGCCGCCTCGCCCTCACCGTCGAAGACGACGGTCTGCATCCCGCGCCGCGTGAGGGCAACGGCCTGCGCGGAATGAGAGAACGGGTGCAGCGTATCGGCGGGCGCTTCTCGCTGGAGACAGCCGCCGGTACACGTGTACGCGTCGAGCTTCCGGTTGCCGTGGGGGCAAGCTGATGCAGCCGATCCGCGTCGTCCTTGCCGAAGATCAGGCCATGGTCCTCGGCGCGCTTGCCGCTTTGCTCGACCTCGAAGCCGACCTCACTGTCGTCGCTACGGCACCCGATGGCCGAGACGCCCTCGCCGCCGTCCGTAAGCTCTCGCCTGATGTGCTCGTAACCGACATTGAAATGCCGAAGCTCACCGGCCTGGAACTTGCGGCCGAGCTCACCCGCAGCCACCCGAAAACGCGCACCGTGATCCTCACGACATTCGCCCGCCCAGGCTATCTCCGTCGCGCTATGGACGCCGGTGCCTGCGGGTATCTGCTCAAAGACCGTCCTTCCGCCGAACTCGCCGACGCCGTTCGCCGTGTCCATCGCGGCCTTCGCGTGGTCGATCCCGCCCTGGCCGCCGAAGCCTGGAACGTCGAACCCGACCCGCTCACCGACCGCGAGCGCCAGATCCTCCAACGCGCCGGCGACGGCCGGACCTCCGCCGAAATCGCAGCTGACTTACGGCTCTCCGAAGGCACCATCCGCAACAATCTCTCCGAGGTCATCAGCAAGCTGGGCGCGGCAAACCGTGTGGACGCCGCACGCATCGCCCGCGCCAAAGGCTGGCTCTAGGCCCTGCCTGAAAGTGGGTGCACTAAAAGCTGTGCATTTAGTATTTGGTGATCTGGTCGTAAGTCGTTTGTTTTGTAAGATCACATCAAAAAAGCACAAAAATCCCACTAATGCCGACGGCTATTTGTTGGAGACGGTCGTCGCCGTCCGGGTGATGACGATCGGCTCCTGGTCCTTGCTTTCCATGGTTGTGTAGAACGTCCGCAGCTCGGGATACGCGGCCAGAGGAAACCCAATCTCGCCCAGCACATAGTTGCGGTGGATGGTCACGCTGGTTGGCGTCTTCTCCGGCAGCATCTCGTAGAGCATGGAGGTCTTCAGCATCTCCTTCTTGTGCTCCGGCATGGACTCGACCGTCATCCCGGCGGGTAGGTTGATGCGAATGGCGTCCTGGACTACCCGGGGATACTCGAAGTAGATCGGCAGCTCGCGCGTGGCGTGCGGAAACAGCGGATGCGCATTGCCTTCAAAGAGATTGGCCGGTACCAGAAGGCGCTTGCCCGTGGACGAGCCGATGGCTCCTTTGACACTGGCCGAGACGGCAAACGGCTTCTCGTAGGTGGCCGGGTCTCCGACTGAATCGATGGTGACCTCCATGCCGCCGGGCAGCAAATGCTCGATCGAGGTCTTCAACTCGCGGTTCAGCTCCGTCGCGTCGCCCGTCAGCGCCTGCTCGCGCCAGAAGAGCGCCGGGTCGCCCGTGTAGGTCATGTTGACGTTGCCGGTCACGACACCCTGATCGTCCATCTTCAGGTTGGCGACGCGCTGCACTCGCGAGGCGGTATACGGCTGCCCGGAACTCTGGGCGATCTCCGCCCCGTTGTCCGTCTGCCGAAGGCCGGAGGCGTAGGTGTGCTTCCAGGCCAGAAAGCCAAACGGAGCGTAGCGCGTCCCCGGATCGAAGAAGCGGTCCTTGCCGTCGACGTTTACGATGGCGAGATCGTCGTCGAGCTGCGACAGGCTCATGTACGAGGGGAAGAAGATGCTGCGGTCGCGATTAGTCACTGCCATCAACGACGCCTTCATTCCCGCCGCGCGTGCCATGGCGACAAAGAGCGCGGCAAGCTGATCGCCGGTGCCGCGCTTGCGGGCGAGCACATCGTCCGTGGTCTTCACTTCGCCCAGACCGGCGGCCTTTTCTTCATTCTGACTGTGCCGGCGTGTGAAGTCAGTGTTTTCCAGCTCCATCACGGCGGCATACAGCTTGCGGAGCTTGGCTTCGGGCGCATCTCCCGGCAAGGTCAGTTGCGCGACCGCGGCGTTCACGCCTGGCCCTGGCCCAATGAACTTGTTTCGCAGCTTCGCCCAATGCTTGCCCTCGCCCCTCCAGTACTCCTCGCGCGTACGGTAAGGCGAGTAGTAGAAAAGCACGCGATAGCTGAAAGAGCGGATCGGCGGCATCATCTCTTCATGCGGGATGGGCGGGATGTTCTCGACATTCAGCTCCAGGATGTTCTGACCATCGCGTCCGCCGACGGCCGGCAGCTGGGTCTGTTTAATCGAGACACCCGGCGGCAGGATCGGTGACCACGCGATGGTGTTGGTCAGCTGTCCCCGATCGTCGCTCGTGGTCAACGTCTGGCTGGTCGGCTTCCACAGATAGTGCGCTTTGCGCGTAAACAGGTCGGACTGAATGTACCAGTCCGGCGAGCGAAAGTAGTTGTCGCCGTTGCGCATCTGGTAGCGGTACTCGATGACGCTGCCCACCTCGACCGCCGGCAAGGTGAAGACCTTGCTCATCACTTTGGTCTGCCCGAAGCGGTCGTTTGACTTTTCAATCACCTTCTGCATCGGCTTTCCGGTGAAGGGAATGACGGTACCGTCTGGATGGATGGTGCGGCCCTGAATGGCGTCGACGGTGTAGCCACCGCCGTCCGAGCGCGTGGCATAGGGCAACTCCACATTCGCGTAGTCCTTGCCCTTCTCTGTCAGCACCTTCAGCCGCACGGAGATTGTGAAGACGTGGTACTGATCGTCCGTCGTCTCTTCGCGGAAGAGGTAGACTGCCGCGGCACCGGGTACCTCCTTCTGGGTTATCATGGAGAGCTCTTCTGGCGTGGGCGGAGTGAACTGAGCGTGAAGAGCGGAGGCGGCAGAACAGAGCAGCAGAAGAGCAAGGGTGGCGCGGGTCATAGATCGTCCTGAACTAAGGTTTTTTGAAGACCGCACGCGTTTGTTCGTCGCGGTCGATGATGTTAGCGAGGAGTTCGACGTCGGGATACTTCTCAGCTGGCAGCGAGACCTGGCGAACGGTATAGGTGCGAGCGTAGTGCAGTGTGTGGCCGTCGACGCGGCTCGAGCTCTCGTACGCGGCAAAGCCCACATCGAGCTTGACCGGCGGCGGCATCTCGTCCACCGTATACCCCGGCGGAAGCTGAATCTCAAAGTCGTCGGTCGTCTGCATGGTCTGGTGGAGATCGATGGGGATGGTACGCGGTTTATGGTCCGACTCTTCGTGCAGGTTGAGGGACTCGCTGCCAAGAATGCGCGGCCGCACCATCAAGAGCGGGCCGGTCATCTGCGCGAACCGGTCGGAAGCCAAGGTATAGGAGAGGACCAGATCCTGATTCAACGAGTGGATGTTGGCCGTCTTCACGTCGGCCAGCGTGAAGTTCGGGAAGTCGCGCTCCAGGGTGTGATCGAGGAAGTCGCGCTGCTCCTTGGCGTCGCCCGTGCCAAACGTCACGCGGCTGTGCTCGGCCAGATCGCCGAAGCGCTTCTCGGTCACGCTGCCTTTCAGGCCGCCGTCCGTTGCCAGCTCGAACTTCGCCTGCCGCCGCACCGTGTTTAGCTCGGGGCTCATCACCGGCAGTGCGATGGCCTGGCTGTCGGCACCTTCCATCAGGATGCCGTAGCCGCCTTGCAGATTGTTTTCGAGCTGGCCGAACGGCGTCTGGTCCCACGTCGGATCGAAGATCAGATAGCGCTTGCCGGTACTCGCCACAACCACGCTCCGCAGCTTCGGCGAGTTGTAGCCCTTGGGAATCTCGATGGCCGCAATCATGTGATTGCCAACGATCGACGGCGCATCGGGGTCCACCACGTTACGGCGCGAATCGACCATCAGCAGCGCGGAATGGACGCCAACCGTCGAGAGCATGGCCGAAAGCAGCGTCGCCTTGTCCTTGCAGTCGCCATAGCGATTGCGAAAGACATCGCCGGCCGCATGGGGCTGGTAACCGCCGATGCCCAGCTCGATGCCGAAGTAGCGGATGTCTCGTTGGACGAACTCGGCGACGGCCTCCGCGCGATCGTAGAACTCCGTCTTGCCCGCGGTCAGCTCCTGCGCCTTCGCCGCGATCTCGGGTGTGGCCGTCAACCGATCTTTGGCCAGCCGGGTATACCACTCGCCGATGCTCCGCCAGGTGCCATCGGTCGCGTCGGGCAGCGAGGGCCCGGCGTAATGGACGGTCATCCGCCCGTCCAGCGCGAAAGCGGACGGCCGCATCGAGGTATGCCTCAGGTCGACGGCCGGGGTATTGTCCATCTCCCAACGCCAGCGCTGATGTTCGAGATCGGCGGCGGTCGCCTTCGGATGGTGGGCCCACACAGTGCCGTAGGTGAAGCCCGGTGGCAGCTCCAGCGTGAACGACTGCGCCAGATGCGGCAGGTCGTCCTGGAAGAACCACGTCTTCTCCGTCAGATAAGGCCGGATGCGCTGCTCATACTCGTAGGCGACGATGCCGCCGGGGTCCGCGCCCGGAGCTTCGGCGATCTTCGCCCGGTCATCCTCGTAGAGGTTCCCCATGCCAAACGAGCTGACATCGACGATCTCGTTGTCCTTGAGCGCATACTCGCGTCCGTCCGGGCCGATACTCCAGACATGGAGCGACTGGAGCGGCGTGTCGTGGTCGTAGCCCACCTCCACCTTGGCGTCGCGGCGTCCTTGGGGGCGGAGAATCTTCACCACGCGCCGGTAATGCTCGGTCGCCTGTCCATTCGGCGCAACGATGTAGGTCGTCTCATCCAGCAGCACGACCGCGTTCGTATCGGCGGAATACACCGGAAGCGTACGATGCGCCGCGTCGCGCACCCAATCGGGTACGCTCGGCTTGGCTGCTAACGCGAATGAAGGCAGAAGACTACAGGCCGCGCACAAGCCGGCGAGGCGAAGACCGAAGAACCGCATACCCGCAGTTATACGGGAGTGGTGACGTGAGAGGAAGGATATTCCGTGAACCTCACCACCCGATCCGCGCGACGGGATGGTTACCGCAAACTAACTGCTTCGCGCGGGTGCTCCTTCTTAGGGCGCTGGAACAGCCGGATACCGGCAATGCCCCTGGCGCCCGCCTCCAGGCATGCGGCTGTATTCTCCTCCGTGACGCCGCCCAGAGAGAACACGGGCACCGCTCCAGCCAACCGGCAAACGTCCTCCAGTTGGGCCAGTCCCGATCCGTCGCTCACGCGCTCGCCCGCGACCGTCTTGTCGAAGATGGGCCCAAAGAGGATGGCGGTCAGCGGATCGCGATGCACTCGCCTCACATCCTCCATCGAATGGCAAGAAACGATCACCAGAGGGGCGGGCCGTCCAGCGGCCGCATATACCTGATGAACCTCCTGCGCGGTCAATTCGTCTCGAGAGGAGGTAAGCTGGACCCCGTGCGCTCCCACAGCCGCCGCTACATCCGCCCGCCCGTTGATCAGCAGACGGGTCGCTGTCCCCGCCAGCGCACTGAGCACCCTCCTCGCCAGCTCTGCCAACACCGCCGCGGACAGATCCTTCTCGCGCACTTGATAGAAGTCGACGCCCTCCAAAGCAAGTCGGCGAGCCTGTTCGTCGGGCGGAGCAAAGCCGAGCCGATCAGCCAGGTTCCGATCTGAAATTGCATAGCGCTGAGGCACCTGAATCACACTCCCGGTCTAGGAGTCGCCGTTCCCCCCTGTGTTACTTTTAGCAAGATGGGCGGAGTACACCCACGGTATTCCTTTACCCTTCGGTTCACGCGCCGTGCGCTCTCCGGAGGGCGTTAAACAACAAGCTCGGTACCGAGCGTACGCGATGCAAGCAACGCGGTTTACTTCTCGCGTTAAGGTCAAGGCGTTTTATGAGTAGTGTTTACGATCTGATCGTGATTGGATCTGGCCCGGCAGGGCAGCGCGCCGCCATCTACGCCGCCAAGCTCGGCAAAAAGGTGGCCCTGGTTGAGATGCGCGAAGTGGTCGGGGGCGCTTGTATCAACACCGGCACCATCCCGTCTAAGACCATGCGCGAGGCCGTGCTCCATCTCTCCGGCTACAACTACAAGTCCATCTACGGGATGAACTACCGGGTCAAGGAACGCATCACCATGGCGGACCTAGCCTTTCGGGTCCAGCACGTCATCAAGACCGAAGTCGACGTCACCGAAGCGCAGCTTTCCCGCAACAACATCGAGATGCTGGTGGGCGTCGCCAGCTTCGTGGACGCCACGCACATCAAGGTCACCAACTCCCGGGGATCGTCCATCTACGAAGCGAAGAACGTTCTGATCGGCACGGGCACCAAACCTGCCTCCTCGCCCAAGGTGCCGATCAACGGACGAAGCATCATCAACTCCGACCTGGTGCTCGACCTGCCCAGCCTTCCCAAGACACTGATTATCGTCGGCGGTGGTGTCATCGGCGTCGAATACACCTGCATGTTCTCCGCGCTTGGTGTGCGGGTCACGCTGGTCGAACGCCGTCCCCGCTTGCTCGAGTTCGCCGACCAGGAGATCATCGAGGCCCTCAGCTACCATCTGCGTGACTCTCGCGTGACCATGCGCCTGAACGAAGAGGTCGAATCGGTCGAAGAGATGCCTGACGGCACGGTCGTCGCTAATCTCGAAAGCAAAAAGAAGCTTCAGGGCGACGCGCTGCTCTACGCCGTCGGCCGCCAGGGTAATGTGGACGAGCTGAACCTCGCCGCTGTCGGCATCGAGTCCGACTCGCGCGGCCGCATTCCGGTCGATAAGGATTACCGCACTAAAGTTCCCACCATCTTCGCCGTCGGCGACGTCATTGGCTTCCCGTCGCTCGCGTCCGTCTCCATGGAGCAAGGGCGCGTGGCATCCGCCCGCGCCTTCGGCGATGAAAGCATCATCTCTAACCCCAGCTTTTACCCGTACGGCATCTGGACCATCCCCGAAATTAGTTTCCTTGGCAAGACCGAAGAGCAGCTCACCGAAGAAGACGTGCCTTATGAGGTTGGCGTGGCGTATTATCGCGAGATCGCGCGCGGGCAGATCCGCGGCGACACCACCGGGCGTCTCAAGCTGATCTTTCACCGGATGACGCATCAGCTGCTTGGTGTGCACATCATCGGCGAGGGTGCGAGCGAGCTCGTCCATATCGGCCAGGCCGTCATGGCGCTTGGCGGAAAGCTGGATTATTTCGTGGATACGGTCTTCAACTATCCAACTCTCGCGGAATGTTATAAAGTTGCGGCTTTCAACGGATTGAACCGCGTGAGCAAGTTCGACTGACTCCCGGCACTCCGATCTAAACGAGGCCAAGACGGATTATGACGACCATTGTGGGTGTGACTCTATCGGAGCGGATGCTGGCGGGACTGGTCGTGGACCACAAGCTGGTGGCCGGCCTCAAGCGTTTCCCAGAGAACGAAGATGACCAGTACGCCCTGGTCGAAATGCCTACAGAGGGCCTGATCCGCACCATCTGCGAACGGGTGTTCGCGGCGGCCGATGACGTCAAGAACGTGACGGCGGTCGGCGTGGCGCTGCCCGGCATCGTTAAAAACGGCGTCATCGAAGACTCGCCCAATCTCCCGCAGCTCAAAGGCGCGCGCGTGCAGGAGCTGCTGACCACGCAGCTCAAGAACCATGGCCTCGACGTGGCCGTCAACGTGGTCAACGACGCCGACGCGGTCGCCTCCGGCCTTGCCGCTTCGATCGGCAAGCTCGACCATACCATCCGCGTCTGGAGCATGGGCGTCGGCATCGGCTATGGCCGCTATCCGTTCATGCAATCCACCGGCGAGGGCGGCCACACTGTCGTCACGCTCGACGACAAGGAGCGCTTTTGCGGCTGCGGTGGACGTGGCCACATGGAAGGCATCATGGGCCACCGCGCCATGCGCCTCCGCTTCCTCGATATGGAGCCCGACGAGGTCTTTGAGGCCGCCAACAGCGGAGATGCGAAGTGCCTGGAGTTCAAGCGCCTCTGGCATAAAGCGCTCGCCGCCGGCACCGCCAGCTCCATCCATCTCGACGGCCCGGGCAAGTTCTTCCTCACCGGCTTCAACGTTCGCTTCGTCGATCTCCCCATGCTGCGCGACTACGTGCAGCAGATGGTCACGATGAGCCCTCTGCAAAGCTATTCGCTCGAGGTCGTAGGGGACGATGCGGAGACCCGGGTGATCGGCGCAGCAGTCGCGGCGGAGCAGGCTGCTGTCCGCTAGTCTTGCCTGTCGCAGAGTCTCCTAAAGACTCAAGGCGATCCTACGATGCGTATTGCCCTCCAGGCTCACGCACCTTCCCTCTTAGTCTTCTGTCTCGAAGTAACTATTTACCCAGAATCGCCAATAGGACCCTGCGCAGCCCTCCTTTTGATTCCGTTGGCGAGAATACCCATCACCAGGGCAAAAGCACGATTCCCACCCTCTATGAAGCGACGGAGATCCGGCGCAACCTGAACACAATGCGCGGAAACATGTTCCGCAGCGTCCTGGACCCGTCGGATTCGAACAAGCAGAAGTTCGAGAACGAGGCTGTCCACAACAAGCAGGTGATTACCGAAAACCTCCAGGCGTATGAAGCAGCCTAGACAGACGAATCGCAGCGGGAAGAGATACAGAAGCTGAGGCAACATGTCGAAGCCATCGGACCGGGTTGGGAGAAGATGATCACACTGAGCCATGAAGGAAAGATCGCCGATGCCTACGCGATGTATCAAAGCGAGAGCGCCGCCGATGACTCCCACCATAGAGCAGGTGGACCACATGGTCCAGGAGCAGAAGAAAGCATCTGATACGGCCGTGGTCGTGGCAAATCGTGTGCAAGACATCGCATGGTGGCTGACGATCGCCGTCGGACCTGCGTCGGTTGCCCTTGGAACCGCCGTCGCGGTTTTCATGATCAACGGTCTCAACTCGCAGATGAGCACGATCGTGGCCGAGCTGGCCGACGGCTCCGACCAGATCGCCAGCGCCGCCGGGCAGGTCTCCTCTTCGAGCCAGTCGCTCGCACAGGGCTCCTCCGAGCAGGCCGCCTCCTTGCAGGACACCTCCGCGCCTCATCCGAAGAGATCAACTCCATGGCCTGCAAAACAGTGACAACGCCCGCCAGATGGCTGGCCTCGCCGGCAAGTCGCAGGACATGTTCGTCCGCACCAACGAGCAGTTGGAGGAGATGGTCGTCTCCATGGACGAGATCAACGAATCCTCCGGCAAAATCTCGAAGATCATCAAAGTCATCGACGAGATCGCCTTCCAAACCAATATCCTCACGCTCAACGCCCCCGTGGAGGCCGCCGCGGGGAGAGGCTGGCATGGCTTCGCTGTCGTCGCCGACGAGGTCCGCAACCTCGGCATGGACGTCGTCAAGCGGAACGTCCAAAAACGCCGCGGCCGTATCGACACGCAGTCCGTCGCCGGCTCGAGCCGGAGGCCATCACCTGACCGGCCACTCCGAAAGCCTCAACAACATCCAGCATCCGTTGAAGTACATTGCTCCCGCCACCTTCCAGAAGGTCGAAGGCGGGGTGATGTCGGTCAGGGCGAAACGCTGATGATCGCAGTCTTATGGCGATCCGCGGAGTCGAAGGACTCGCGGTTCGCCGTGACGCCCATATACTCCCTCTATGGACCGCCTTTGGACCCCATGGCGCTACAACTACGTTAGCCAAGCCGACCCGGAGTCCCGAAAGGGCGTTCCGCCGGAGCTCGCCGTCTGGCCCGCCTCCGAGGACAAGCACTGCGTCTTCTGCAACCTGGTGGCCTCTGCCGACTACGCGATTGCCCAAGGCATGGAACCGCGTAACGCCGACCAAGCCGCCCGCATCGTCCATCGCGCCGAGCACAACTTCATCTGTCTCAACGCCTTTCCGTACGGCACCGGCCACATCCTCATCGTGCCTTATGAGCACCGGGACTCTCTCGCAAAGCTGTCGGAGAGCGCCGCCCTCGAAATGATGCGACTCGCCCAGCTATCCGAAGAGGTTCTCCGCGAGGTCTACCATCCGCACGGTCTCAACTTCGGCATGAACCTGGGCGCGGCCGCGGGCGCGGGTGTCGCCGACCACCTCCATCTCCACGCCCTCCCACGATGGACTGGGGACACCAACTTCATGACGGTGATCGGTGAAACGCGCGTCCTGCCCGAGTCCCTCGGTGTGACGTGGAAGAAGTTGCAGCAAGCCTTTGTCGTTAATGCAACATAATCGTTCGTGCAATCATCTATCTCTACGTAACAATTAGTAGTAACCGCTTAGGCGAACGCTGCGACGTACGGTCCGCCACAAGCTCTTTTGAGGACAATATGCCCACCCCCAGCAATCTTCCGTCTTCAAGCATCCGTGAGACCTTGCGCGAAGGTGCTGCATCCCGTTTTCAATCTGTAGGCCTGCTCGTGCGTTCGCATCGCATTACGCTACCCCTACCCCCGCCCGCCTTCCGTTCGGTTCCGCAGTCATTCCTCTGCCTCACCGTCGAACCGGAGGACGCCAAGATCACGGGAGCCACCCGCTCCCTTTCCCGCCGCCTCCTCGCCCTGAATATGCACCAAGAGAGCTAGAGCACACCCGTTCTAGCTTCAGCTTATCGTTCTGGCTCGTGTCAAGTCCCCCTTCGCTGCGTAAACTTACCTAAATCGCTCCTAAGTAATGAGTTATGGCTACTCACAAGGTGCCCATTAGTTTTCATCGATTCGGTAGAACGTAAACAGCCACAGAAGAGGACGTATAGGCGCGCTTGGCCGAACTGACATATAGCCTATTAACTACTTAGGATCGACCTCGGTAAACCCTTTGCTTTGTTAGATCAACCTATCAAAACAGCTATTTTTGCCCGCGATCCTTCCGTCCTTCGGGTACCCGCGTTGCCTCAAAGTTCGTTGTCTTCCAAGCCCCCGACGCAAGCCGCTGATAGATGCGTGTGTAGCGGAACTTGCCCTTGATCGTCTGCCCCTCGTTCATTCCTTCCACCTCGGCGAGAGACGTAACGATGGCGATTGGCCCTACCAGCTTCACCTGTCTATCCTTCAGATCGATACGCGACAAGACCAGCTTGCGATTACGGAAGCGATCGAGCTGCTGCGTCTTGTCGTTGGCCTGACCCGTCATGGAGATACCCACGAAGTCGTCCGAGAGCAGTCGATCCATGGCAGGGATGTCGTCGGCGAGCTGCGCTGTCCGCCACTGCTCTTCCAGATCTTCAATCACGTGCCTGGCGTCGCGCTTCGACCCCGGCTTATTCTTGTGCGACGCATACGCCGCCGTCGCTCCACCCGCGCACACGGCCGCCAACAGCAGCCATACGGAAGCGCGTAAGAAAAAGTGGGCGGAGGAACGCATCGTTCAAGCGGATACTAATCCCACTCGTTGTCGCAGTCAAAACAAGCTCCAGCGACGGCGCAAAACCCGACTCGCAACGGAACGCCGCTAAGCCACCGCGGTCAGGTTTTCGATGCCGCGCTCCTTCATCAACTGGTACAGGCCGCCAATCGCATGCTTGGCGAAGTGGGGTGTCGCCCGATGATGTTCAAGCGCCGCCTCATCCGCGTACTGCTCGTAGATCAGCACCGCGCCAGGATCGTTCTCGACAAAGTGCGGCACGTAGCTGACGCAGCCGGGCTCGAATCGCGACGCACCAGAAAGTGCTAGGAGATGCTCCCGCACCTCCGCCTGATGTTCCTGCTCAAATCGCATTCGCACGATAAAGCTCACCATGGTCTCTCCTTAGGCTCGCAACGCCTGCTCGAAGTCTGGCAGCGTCATCGTCTGCGCGCGGTCCGGCCCAGTCGAGACCATGCCGATCTTCGCCCCGGACTCCCGCTCCAAGAACCGCAGATAGTCCTGCGCCAATACGGGCAGCTTCTCGAACTCGGTGATACCTTCGGTCGAGCAGTTCCAGCCCTTCAGCGTCGTATACACCGGCACAATCGAGTCATATCCGCGCATATCGGCGGGGATGGTGTCCGTCAGCTTGCCGTCGACGCGGTACCCCGTGCAGACTGGGATCTCCGCGCACTCGTCCATCACGTCCATCTTGGTAACGACCAGCCATTCCGTGCCATTGATCATGTTGCTGTAGCGCAGCAGCGGCAGGTCCAACCAGCCGCACCGCCGGGGCCGTCCGGTAACGGCACCGTACTCCTGCCCGCGCGCCCGTAAGAGGTCGGCCGAGTGGTCCTGGATCTCGGTCGGGAACGGCCCCTCGCCGACGCGCGTCACATAGGCCTTGGTCACGCCGATGACGGTGCCGATCTTGGTCGGCCCCACGCCCGTCCCGGTGACCGCGCCGCCCGCCGTCGCCGAGGACGACGTGACGAACGGGTACGTTCCATGGTCGATGTCGAGCAGTGCTCCCTGCGCCCCCTCGAACATCACCTTCTCGCCCTGGTCGAGCGCCTGGTTGAGTAGCACCGCCGTATCCGTCACGAAGGGCGCGATCTGCTCGGCCGCCCGCGCGTACTCCTCGTACATGCTCTTCGGGTCGAGCGGCTCGGTGCCAAACAGCGCGTGGGCGATGGTGTTCTTTTCAAAGCAGGCGTTCTGGATGTGCGTCCGCAACAGCGCCGAGTTCAGCAGATCGATCACGCGCAACCCGCTGCGGTGCATCTTGTCC
This sequence comes from Acidobacteriaceae bacterium, assembly GCA_965277085.1. Lineage (GTDB taxonomy): Bacteria > Acidobacteriota > Terriglobia > Terriglobales > Acidobacteriaceae > Edaphobacter. The sequence goes on along the minus strand of OZ255708.1, from coordinate 1,212,349 downwards.
TCGTACGCCGGGCCGATACCGCGGCTGGTCGTGCCGATCTTCGTCCGCCCCGGCGCATTCTCCGCCGCCAGCTCGATCATTCGATGGTACGGCAGGATGACCTGCGCCCGGTTCGACACAAACAGCTGCCCGTCAGGACCGCTTGGCAGCGGCAGCCCGGCTTCACGCAGCTTGCGAACCTCGCTGAGAAACGCCATCGGGTCCAGCACCACGCCGTTGCCGATCACCGCCTTACAATCCGGCCGCAACACGCCGCACGGGATCAGCTGTAGCACGAACTTCTTACCCTCGATAATGACCGTATGCCCGGCATTGTGGCCACCCGCATACCGCGCCACCAGCGAGAACCGCTCCGACAGCACATCGACGATCTTGCCCTTGCCCTCGTCGCCCCACTGGGCACCGAGAATCACTGCCGATTTGCGCTGCGTCACGATAAGAGTTGCTCCGAGGATGGGGTGGCGGTCTTCGCATGGGACGAAAGCCACGTCCATCATACCGTGTTCGCACGTGCGATCCAGTATGGTCTACCTAGCGCATCCACCGCGCTTTGAGGCCTCCATGGAACTCTTCGGTCTTCGCACCCTTGGCCGCTCCGGCCTTCCCGTCACGCCCCTCGCACTCGGAACGATGACCTTCGGCAATAAGGCTTGGGGCTCGCCCGACGACATCTCGCAAGCTATCTTCAACGCCTACATCGACGCTGGCGGCAACTTCGTCGACACCGCCGACGTCTACGCCGGCGGGCGCAGTGAAGAGCTTCTCGGTGCCTACATCGCCGAGCGCAAGCTACGAGACCGCATCGTGCTCGCCACCAAATTCAGTTTCAGCGGCGGCAATGGCCGCAAGAACCTCCACCGCTCCTTGGAAGGCTCGCTCCGCCGCCTCGGCACCGACTTTGTCGATCTCTACTGGATGCACGTCTGGGACATGGTCACGCCGGTCGAGGAGATGCTGCACTCCATGTGCGACCTCGTCCGGGCGGGCAAGATCCGCTACTTCGGCCTCTCCGACATGCCCGCCTGGTACATGGCGCGCATGGCGACGCTCGCGCAAGCCCACAACGTTCCTGGCCCTATTGCCATGCAGATGTCGTACTCTCTCGCCGACCGTTGGATCGAGTACGAACATCTGCCCGCCGCCCGTGAGCTTGGTATCGGCCTAGCCGCCTGGAGTCCGCTACGCTATGGATTTTTGTCCGGAAAGTACACTCGCTCGCCCGAAGGTCTGGCCAAGACCACCGGCGGCAGCCGCCTCGACGCAAACGTTCCCATGTTCCAGCGCTTCACTGGCCGCGATTGGAAGACCCTCGACGCGCTGCGCGAAGTGAGCGACGCCGCGGGCGAACCGATGGCCACAGTTGCGCTGTCGTGGCTGGTTCAGCGCGCGGGCGTCTCCTCCACCATTCTGGGCGCGAGCACCGTGGATCAGCTTCATGACAACCTGCGCTGCTTCGAACTTACGCTCGCCCCTGAGTCCCTGGAGCGACTCGAAGAAGCGAGTGCGCTCGATCCGCCATCCTTCTTTACTGAAGGGTTGCAGCGTGGCATTTTCGGCGGCAAGCTCGTTAGAGGCTGGCTGCCTGATCCGCCACGCTGAACGGACGTCCGCCTCATTGAGTGCGAGAGCTGATCGGCCCATCCTGAGCCGAAGTCCGCCGCAATGGCTATGGGGCTGATTTCTCAAAGAGAATTTTGCCAGTGCCATCCAAGACAAACGTTACAGCGTAATGATGTACTGGGTACACGTTCGTAAGTCACTTAGGTGTTCCGCCGCAGCAAACAAATCGGCACAAGCCGTAGAACTTGCATCTATACGTTGAGAAGCTCCCTGGCGTTTGTTGCGAAAGTGGGAAGTCGGTTGACATAGGTTAGCCTCGCCATCTATGATCGCGCTATGTAAGCAGTAACCCGAAGCGGTTACGCGGAACGATTCTTCACACTTTTATGTACGGTCGACCGACAAAGACCGGTATACTTCTTGCAGGACAAGTCGATCCACCATCTTATTTCAGAGGTCAGCATCGTATGAGCACTCAGCAGACAAACAACAACGTGAAAGCCGCTTACACAAAGCCCACCCTGATCGAGTACGGTTCGCTTGCCGAGCGCACCAAGATCTTCGGTCTCCCTCAGGGACCTTCGCCTGACCTGATTATCGGGCCTATCATCACCACCGGTTCGCCCTCGGTCACGACCATCATAGTCTAAGGAACTACATTGCCGGTCTATGCCGCATACGGAGTGGGCATCGAGAGTGACTTTCCTTTCGGTGCCCTCCCTATTTCTGGCGAAAATGCGGCGATCCAGTTGGAAGTGACGCGTAAAGTCACTCTCGGCGCTCCTCCTTCCATGCTGTCCAGTTTGTGTCGCGCCCAAGGCAGAAACGTTTATGTTCAGGTTAAAGACGGCTTGATTCTGCTGCGCATCGGCTCCTTCGCTTCGTTCCACCTCAATACTGTTTCATCCCGTATCGGTTGCGACTGTCTGGAGATTGTGCCGGACCCACTGCTGCTTTATTGGATCGTGCAGCAGGTACTTCCCATGTTCCTCCTTTGGAACGGTACGGCTGAGTTCCTCCACGGCATGGCCGTCAGCTCCGGGATCGACACTCGGAAGTGCATAGGTTTTCTTGGCGGCTCACACGCTGGAAAGTCGACCCTGCTCCACCATTTTCTGGCCTGCCGCCATACCCTGGTCAGTGACGATCATCTCGCTATTTCCCGAAAGAACTACAGCGACGTGCTCCCCGCCACTCCCTATTACCGCCCATACCGTGCCGGCGAAGATCTCGGCCACGTCGCACAGCGGTTTTCCCCTTGCCCAACGCCGCTCCAGCGCCTTTACCTGTTGGAGCCGACCTTCGCCTATGCGCCCATCGAAGCGCATCCTGTGAAAGGGATGAAGGCGATCGAGGCTTTGCTGCCGCACATTCAGTACAACTTGCATAACCCGGATCTTCCGCAACTCTTTCCTTTGGTAGAGGAGCGCTTTACTGGCCTGAATCGGCTCGTCCGGGAGATCTCTATCAAACGGCTGCACGTGCCGCGCGACCTCAACCGGCTTCCCGAGGTCTATGATTTTATCCAGAACGATCTAGCGAGCTGACCCCATGATCCAATACGAAGTCTTCGGTCTTCTCTACACCCGCACCTGCCCCCTCTCCTGCCGGCACTGCATCATCGAGTCCTCCCCCAAAGCTGAAGGCAAGATGACGCCGGAGCAGGCCAGTGCCTACATCAAAGTCATTCCCAGGTACTCCGAGCAGCTCTGTTTCACGGGCGGCGAGCCCCTCCTCTATTACAACGAGATCGTTCCCCTCATCCGCGAAGCGAAGCAGATTGGCTTGCTCGTCTCGCTCGTCACGGGTGCCGGTTGGGTCAGCCAGAAGAAGCCGGAGATTGCGCGCGAACGCGTCAGGGTTCTCAAGGATGCGGGTCTCGATACGCTCCTTATCAGTTGGGATGACTACCACGAAGAGTGGTCTGCCCCTGAAAACGTCGAGTTGCTGCTAAGCCTCTGCAAAGAGTATGGCTTGCCCGCCTATGTCCGCGGCGTCATGGCCGCTTTCGGTCCCAACCCGCGTATTGAAGAGAAGCTCGTGCAGATCGACGTTCCATATCAGAAGATCGGGGTCGTGCGCCTTGGTCACGCGGCGACGCTGCCCACCAACCATTTCACCTTCAGCGAGATGCCGGGTCCGGGAGGCTGCGGAACCATCTTCCAGCCGGTTATCGAGCCGGACGGGTATGTCTATGCCTGCTGCGGTCCGTCGCGGAGCAGCCATCGCACTTCGCCGCTAGTCCTGGGCAATACCTTCGACGAGGACCTCGACAGCATCCTGCACCGTGCCGTGCGCGACCCCTTGCTCGAAGCGATCAGCACGATCGGCCCCTATGGGCTCTTCCAACTGATTAAGGAAGACCCAAACTTGCGCGATCTCCTGCCTGTCCGCGATCGATACACAGGGGTCTGCGAGCTCTGCCTGGACATGAACGACGTTCCGGAGGTTGTGGAAGGTCTTCGCCGGCGGCTCGGGGACCACGATATCCTCACCATGCTGACCGCCGCCAGCCTGTTTCACGGCTCCAGCCCAGAGCTGCGCGCTTTGGCTCGCTGCTCCATGTAATCTGCACGATGCGTAAAGATGTGGCTGAAGGTGGACGATAGTTCGTCTAACCGGTAGAGTATCGTTTGACGGAGATACGGATGACCCCCGACGCACCCATCACTATTCCGAAGTACGTGCTCTCTGAGTCGCTCAACGATGAGACGGTGGTTCTCGATATGAGCTCCGGCATCTACTTTGGTTTGTCGCCGGTGGCTAGCCGGTTCTGGAAGCTGCTCGGCGAAGGAACTGCCCGTCCGCAGATCGAAGCTACGCTGTTGAACGAGTTTGAAGTGGAGCCCGAGACCCTGCGCGCCGATCTCGACAGCCTCCTTTCCGATCTTGAAGGAAAGAAGTTGATCGTTCGGGCGTCAAGCTGAGCTTCGAACCGATAGGCGGTCCAGCCATGCACGTCAATTCCGAGATGCGTTTTTTGACGCGGTGCTTGCCGTCCGCGCTCTCGGAACCCGTTCTGTCGGCCTCATCCGTCGCAAATCTGAACTGGGAACGCCTCTCTGAGCTAGCCGGCTTCCATGGCATGTTTCCTCTACTGACGACCAAGCTCCTGATGCCTGGACCTGTCCATGATGTGACGCCTCCTGACGTCCTGTCGCGCCTTCGGGCCAACCAAGCCGCGTATATTGGCCGTGCTGTGACGCAACTGGGTGCGCTCGCCGAACTTCAACGTGAGTTCGACCGCGCACACTTGCGCATTGTCGCCTGGAAAGGACCCTCCGCCGGTTTGCTTCTGTACGGCTCGGCCGCTCTCCGCGAGTCGGCGGACCTTGACTTCCTCTTCCTTGAAAAGGACCTTCAGGCGATTCTCAAGATCGCACGCGGCCTCGGCTACGATCTGCTTGGTGCCGGGGAGACCGAAAGCAAAGGTCTTTACATCCTCACGCGGATGCGCGAGTTTACCTTTGGCCGCAAGTCGGATCAGACCGTGCTCGAGTTTCATCTGCAAATCATGCCGTCACGCTTCACACTCTGGCAGGACTCCCAAGACGACATTCGTCGCGCAAACGTGCATTACCCATTGGGCGACGTGACGCTGCTTCTCCAACGGCCTGAAGACCTCCTCGTCTCTCTCTGCGCTCACGCCACCAAGCACAACTGGGATCGCCTGAAGTGGTCGGCCGACATCGCTCAGTTCCTCAAGCGCTACGCTGGCGAGCTCGACTGGCACTTCCTTCTAGCCACGCTCGAAACCACGGGCAAGCACTTCGTGGTCCTCCTCGGCCTTGCCCTGGCTGAACGGCTCTATGACGTGCCCCTTCCCGAAGCCGTCGTTGGCTGGATTGAACGCACACCGACGATCCCCAGCCTTGTCCAGGATGTTATTGACCATGTCATGAGCGGAGAAACCGAGCCTTCCGCCACAGAGAACCGCAAGGCCCTCGCCGATCTTCTATGCCCGCGCGTTCGAGATCGCATAGCTTATACCGTGATTCCCATGGTCGAGCTCAACTACGAGGACCTCTTCGTTCCCGTACACAACCGGTTTCTTTTCTTTATCAACTATCTTTTTCGCGTGGTGCGCCTTCTTCGGAAGTATGGCCCACAGCGGCTCGCCGTGAAGACCGCCGGCTCCGTCCGCTCGGTGCATTAGGGATGGAGCGCGTTCTTCGCCCGATCCAAACCGTCAGCCGGTTTATGCAGATGGAGCCGGCCGAGCGGTGGCTTATCGTCGAAGCGGGCTTCTATCTGATGTGGGCTAAACTTGCCACGCTCACCACGCCCGCGCGCACCCTGCTCGCCCTTGGCTCGATCTCCACTCCCCACGTCACACCTTCGGCTCAGCTTCCTCAGGATGTCCGCGAGAGCGTCGAAGCGATCGAGCAAAGCAGCCTCTACCTCGGCTTGGAAAACTGTCTCATCCGTGCTCTCGCTCTGCGGATGCTGCTTGCACACCGAGACATTCCCACCGCACTCCACATCGGTGCACGTAAAGATGAACAAGGCGCATTCGCCGCCCATGCGTGGCTTACCCACGGAGACACTATCCTGGTGGGGGGCGACGACGCCACAGCCCTCTACAGCGAACTCGTCGATTCCAGTCATGTTCTGGTGCAATCGCATCATGCCTGAACTTCCTGAAGTCGAGACCGTCGCCAACGGCGTTCACGAGCGCATCCAGGGCGACACGATTCTCTCCGTATGGACCAGCGACAAGCCGCAGACCTTCAAGTCTCCCGCCGATCTCATCGCCGAAACCCTGACTGGCGCGCGGATCGCCCGTGTGCACCGTGTAGGAAAGACCATCGTTATGGACCTGACCCAGCCCGTTCCCGCCGCTTCCGCTCAGTTCCTTGTTCACCTCGGCATGACTGGTCGCCTGCTGGTCTCCTCGCCTGAGACACCGCTTCCCCCGCATACTCATGCTGTCCTCTCGCTGTCCAGCGGCCGCGAACTCCGCTTCGTCGACGCACGCCGCTTTGGACGCCTTTCGGTCCAAACGCCCGAGCAGTGTTATGAAGGACCAGGGCAAGAGCCCCTCACCATTTCTGATGACGACTTCCGCGCCTTGTTCCGTTACCGCAAAACGCCCATCAAAGCCGCGCTCCTCAACCAGTCCCTCCTGCATGGCGTCGGCAACATCTACGCCGACGAGAGCCTGTTCCGCGCTGGCATCCGTCCTCAACGCCAGGCTGCCCGCCTCACCCGCGCCGAGTCGCATCGGCTACGCGAAGCACTCCAGACTGTACTCCGCCACGCCATCGAACTCGGGGGCTCCTCCGTCTCGGACTACGTCGACGCCGACGGTGTGCGCGGCTTTTTCCAACTCGAACATCGCGTCTATCTACGCGGAGGAAAGCCTTGCCTCGTCTGCGGCACCCTGATCCGACGCACCGTCGTGGCCGGACGCGGAACTCATTTCTGCACGACGTGTCAAAAGTAGTAACACGCTTGACGCCCGGTGCCGTCCTTGGTACGCTCATAAGTGAGCAACTGCGTGTGGGAACCGAGAGCAGACGCTCCTCTGCCAGAACAATCGCCACAAACCGACGTATCCTTCCTTGGAGCGACCTTTTGCTTTGCGATGTACTGACGCCTGAGACGGAAGTATCCGGTTCTGGAGTACGCACCGATCATGGCAGACGATCACAATCCCAATCATCCCGAGAGCCAACCCCTGAACACCCAACTGGAAACCCTAGCGCCCGAGGCGACAGTGGAAAATACCGCCCTGTCTTCTGAATCCACCCCTAACCCCGACTTTGCGGCTGTCGATCTGCACGCTGGCTCAGCCCAGCCGATCGAGCCCGAGCCCGTCGCCCTCGATGCTGCCGCCGAGCCCGTCGCCCTCGATGCTGCCGCCGAGACCGAGGAAGAGCCGAACTACGACGCCGCCGACTTTGCCGCCGCACTGGCGAGTTTTGACCGCGAACAGGCCGCCGAGTCTGCCGCCGCGCAAAACCTCACCGCGGAAGAGGTGATCGTTACCGGCACCGTCGTCAAGGTCACCGATAAGCACGTCGTGATCGACATTGGCCTCAAATCCGAAGGGCTGATTCCCATCGAGCAGGTCGTTGACGCGAACGGCGTCCCAAAGTTCCAGGTGGGCGATTCAGTCGAGGTCGTGGTGGAGCGCGAGGAGCCCGAGGGCGGCTATCTCGTCAGCTACGACAAGGCCATGAAGCACAAGGTTTGGGACAAGCTCGAGCAGGCGTCTATCGACAAAGTGCCGGTTAAAGGCATGGTGCTCGGCCGGGTCAAGGGTGGTCTCACCGTCGACATCGGCATCAAGGCGTTTCTTCCTGGATCGCAGGTTGAGGTTCGTCCCGTCCGCAATCTTGACGGCTACATTGGCACTGAGATCGAAGTCCGTGTGATCAAGCTGAACAAAAAGCGCGGCAACGTTGTGATCTCTCGCAAGGAGCTGCTCGAAGAAGACCAGAACGCCAAGAAGACCGTTACCCTGGCCACGCTCGAAGAGGGAAGCATCCTCACCGGAACGGTCAAAAACCTCACGGACTATGGCGCATTTGTCGATATGGGTGGACTGGACGGGCTGCTTCACATCACCGACATGAGTTGGGGACGCCTGACGCATCCACGTGATCTGGTCAACGTAGGAGACGAGATCCAGGTCAAGGTCCTCAAGTTTGACAAAGATAAACAGCGTGTCTCGCTTGGCTTCAAACAGCTGACGCCTGACCCGTGGCTTGACGCCACCGAGCGCTATCCCATCGGCGCGCAAGTGCGCGGACGCATCCTCTCCGTTACCGATTACGGCGCATTTGTCGAGCTGGAGCAAGGTATTGAAGGTCTCGTACACGTCTCCGAAATGACCTGGTCGAAACGGATGAAGCATCCGTCGAAGATGGTCAAGCCCGGTGACGAAGTGGACACCATTATCCTCAGCGTCAACCCGAACGATCGCCGCATCTCGCTTGGCATGAAGCAGCTTCAGGACAATCCATGGGAGCAGCTTGAAGACAAGTACCCCACAGGTGCCATCATCGAGGGTCGCGTTCGCAACCTGACCGACTTTGGTGCCTTTATCGAGATTGAAGACGGTATCGATGGCCTTGTCCACGTCTCTAACCTGAGCTGGACTAAGCGCATCAAGCATCCGTCTGAGGTCCTCAAGAAGGGCGAAAAGGTTCGCGCCATCGTTCTTGGTGTGGAGCCGGAGAACCGCCGCCTGTCCCTTGGGGTCAAGCAACTACAGCCGGATGTGTGGGACACGTTCTTTGCCCAGCATCGCATTGGCGATGTGATCAAGGGCAAAGTGCTTCGTACAGCTCAGTTCGGCGCTTTCATTGAAATCGCTGAAGGAGTCGAGGGTCTGTGCCATGTTTCCGAAGCGGTTGATGAGACGGGTAAGCCAGTCAAGCTTGAGGTCGATCAGGAGCACGAGTTCAAGATCGTCAAGATGAATCAGGAAGAGAAGAAGGTCGGATTGAGCATCCGCGCCGTCGGGGAAGAAGCCAGCCGCGCGGAGGTCGAGTCCTACAAGGAGCGTGAGCAGCACCATGGTGGCAGCGGCAAGGGCCAGTCGAACTCAGGCTCATCCTCTTCCTCGTCGAGCAGCAGCACCACGCTCGGCGACCTCATTAACTGGAAGCGATCGGAACGCGAGTAGGTTCTTAGCACTAGTATGCAGTGAAGGCCATCCGAGAGGATGGCCTTCACTGTTTGTACGCGGATGCGGCTAAGCGGTTTGGGATTGCGACTCTTCAATGAGACGGGCTAACGGAAGCACCGGCGGAACCATCATCAGAGAGGCACGCTTCATGACCTCGATCTCAGCCGGCGCAAACATTTGCGGTGGAACACCCGCAATCGCCACAAAGCCCGGAGGATCTCCCAGTACCTCCGCAACCCGGTTCCAGCGTAGGTAGGGCGAGGTCGTCGGCAAAATAACCATGTGCCGCTCCGGTTCCGGCAGAACAAAATACAAAGTCCACAGAGCGAGTGCAAACGAGGTTGAGAGGCTTTTTGCCATGTTGATAACGGAATGTAATTGTGTTGAGTGTGCAAGCCAGCCAGAAGATATGAGGTTGGCCGCCGCTAGAGCAGCTAAGCCGAGAATGACTCCAAACGCACGGCTCCTGTAGGTAAGCCCAAGAGGTCGAATCGCACACAAGACAAAAAGCAGGAGACTAAGGGTAAGTACGCCTTGCGCCCGCTGCAACTCCGTTAGGACACTCGTTACATAGGTAACGCCGGTTGTATGAGGAACGAACATCACTGCAATCGTGAGCGCAACCGACACGCCCGCAGCCCAGCGAAAAACAATCTCGCCTAGATCCTTAATGCCGTCCAGGGGTTCCATCGCAAGATTGAAGAGGCTATTGATTACAAGAAGACTTAGGACCGCCTCAGATGCAAAGCTGGCCCAATAGCCGTAAAAGTATAAGTGATAAGCAAGTTGCGTTGGCATCCCGTGTCCACCAAACACAAGAACCGGTATTAAGAACGTAGCGAAAACAAGGCGCGATGCAAGTAGCCAAATGGTGGTCATGAACTTACGTTCTTTGTCACAGATGTGAACACAGAGTAAACAGCCCAGACAAAGTGACCATTCCAGCAAGGTCAAACCCATCGAGCTTAGAAATGTATTCACGCACGTAACCTCCGGGAGGCCAGAATACCTCAACCGGAGGATACGCGCCATAACTAAAGTTCTCTAATTTCTATTCGCGATGCCGCATCCATTTGGATCGCTCGGGGGGCACATCGGAACAGGCAGGTTGCTGGGGCGCGGATGAGCGACCGGACCAGCGAAGGCATTGCCGGTGTGGATGGAGGAGGTGGCTCCGGTGAGGGTGAGGGCGATGACGAAGGCGCGAGCGAGGGTTGTCATTGTGGTTCTCCTTGATTCATGGATCGTTTTGATCCAAGATTTTTCTGGACTCACCAGATGATGTAAACCTAATATGTGTAATGGGGTATGTCTACGCTTAGATTATAAGTATCTATTTAGTAACGCCTCTAGTAACCAAAGGGGACACGGAAGCGAGACGTGCCTGGATGCGAGGCGCACTTGTGGGAGAGGCACCTCTAAAAGGTTCAATCCTCATGCTTTGATTGGGTGTAAGTCTTACGCCTCGATCGAAACAGCAGGCACGGTGTCAGTGGCCGGTCTGGCACTTACTTGTTTCTTGGGTGCCGCCGGCTGCTGCACCTCGGCCTTTTTAGCCGGAGCGATGATCGCATGCAGCGTCGTTCCTTCCATGCGTGGCATAAACTCCACCAACCCGCTGTCACCGATGTCCATGATGAGCCGGTTGATGATTTTGTAGCCCAGGTCGCGATGCGCCATCTGCCGCCCCTTGAAACGCAGCGAGGCTTTTACCTTATCGCCTTCCCCTAGAAAGCGCACAGCCTGATTCTTCTTCGTTTGATAATCGTGCTCGTCCACAGTAACCGAGAACTTGACCTCTTTGATGACGATGATCTTCTGCTTCTTCCGCGCCGCCCGATCGGACTTGTCTTTCTCATACAGGTACTTGCCGTAATCTTGGATCTTGCAAACCGGCGGAACGGCGTTCGGCGAGATCTCCACAAGGTCCAGCGTCCGCTCCCGCGCGATCTTCAGAGCCTCAAACGGCAGCATCACCCCGAGCTGCTCACCATTTTCGTCGATGACCCGCACCTCGCGCGCGCGGATACGTTCGTTAGTGCGGATAAAGGATTTCGCGGCACGCTTATCGATCGGTGGAATAGGTCGCCTCCACAGCGGGCTTCCGCCTCGCCATGCATGGTTTAATTGGAGCACCGGGTACATGGCACTCTCGTAATCTCAAGTGTACCATCGACTTACTTGAGAGTTGGCTTCGGAAGCCTAAAGGTGTCGCCATCACCGCCTTGGACCAAGTCCTGTAGTGGACATTCAAGCTTGGTCAAGGCAAGATGGAAAACGTCCACATGCGGAGCAAGCATGGTCTCGCAACTTCTTTGAGGTGTGCTGTGCCCAACAAACGAAGAATCTTATTGGTGGACGACGAAGTCGCCATCCTGCTTACTCTCAAGACCGTCCTGGAGATCAGTGGCTTTCAAGTCGACACCGCGGCCTCCGCCAAAGAAGCCAAGCTCAAACTCAAAAAGACTGTTTACGCCATGGTCATTACAGATATGCGGATGGAAAGCGACGAGGCTGGCAGACAGGTCATCCGTGCGGCCCGCGCCGCAGAGTATCGTCCCGCCGTAGCCCTGTTGACCGCGTTCCCCGTCGCAGAAGAAGATTGGCAGAAGATGGGTGCAGACAACATGCTCGTCAAGCCCATGCAAATCCAGGTCCTGCTTCAACAGATTGAGACATTGCTCGAAACCCATGGTGCCAAGCTCGCGGCTCAAACAAACGGGGATGTGCCTGCGTTACAACTTGCAGCCGCAGCCAAGCCCAAGAAAACTGCGAAGAAAACAGCAAAGAAGGCCGCAAAGAAAACAGCCAAGGCATAGCCGCTCAGGTGTGCAGCTTGAGGTACGTTCGGAGATCCTGGTTGATCGTTAGGGCTTTCTGTACCCCGGTATCCATCATCGTCAGCCAGTCGCTCGCGGGCTCTTGCAATCCTACTGTGCTTAGCAGGTAGCTCGTCTGCACGATAATCTCAAGCGCATTGCTTAGATCGTGCGCTAGCCGCCGCATCTCTGCTCCGATCGCCGCGGGCACCCTCTCCGTATCTTTGCCCTTCAAAGCGATCGCTTCGCTTGCATCCATCTTTGCGTCCATAGGCTCGCAGTACCCTCATCGGTGCTTTTTACATACAGCCCAAAGTGTAAGGCAGCCGCTCCGTAATTGACAGACCCCATGCACTTTGACAGACTGAAGAGGTACAGTTGCGGAACTTCGGCGCTTTCGCCCAACTCCGCAGCCTTGCCGTAGTGGCGGAATTGGCAGACGCGCATGGTTCAGGTCCATGTACTCGCAAGGGTGTGGGGGTTCGAGTCCCCCCTTCGGCACCACATTTTAGAAGCAACGCAGCGGTGTCCATGGGACACCGTCTTCGTTTAAGCGCAGGAGCTGCGGCGTGAGCAATCGCCTTGATCGTATCTTGGAGCAAACCCGCTATGACCTGGCGTTTCGCCGCGCCAAGGCCGATTTGTCGCTGCTGGAAGACTGCGCCGCCACCCATTGTCCTCGTGGCTTCGCGCAGCATCTTCGCCAGGTAGCTGCAAGTGGCCCCGCCGTTATCGCCGAACTCAAGAAAGCTTCTCCCTCCAAGGGCCTTATCCGTCTTGACTTCGATCCTGCTACGCTCGCCCGCACACTCGAAGCAAACGGTGCGGCGGCCCTCTCCGTCCTCACCGACGAGCCCTTCTTCCAGGGCTCTCTCCGCAACCTCGAACTCGCCTCGGCCGCCGTCTCGATCCCGTGTCTGCGCAAAGACTTCATCGTCGACCCTCTCCAGATCCTGGAAGCCCGCGCCCACGGTGCCGACGCCATCTTGCTCATCGTCGCCGCTCACACAGATGCCGATCTCCGAGTGCTTCGCGCCTCAGCCCGCCAGCATGGCCTCGATGTCCTATGCGAAGTCCACAATGCGGAAGAACTCGACCGCGCTCTAAAGCTCGATTGTGAGGCCATTGGCGTCAACAGCCGCGACCTCCGCGACTTCTCCGTCCATCCCGAACTGCTCTATGCCCTCGCCGAAGCCATTCCCAGCACCACCATCCGCGTCGCTGAAAGCGGCCTCTCCTCCCCCGAAGAAGTCCTCCAACTCCGCGCCGCCGGGTACGACGCTTTCCTCATCGGCGAAGCCCTCATGCGCCAACCTGACCCCGGCCGAGCGCTCGCCTCTCTGCTCGGCCAGACCATCCCAGCCACCGCGTAGCCATGTGGGTTAAAATCTGCGCCAACACCAACGTTGAAGATGCCCTCCTCGCCGCCGAACTGGGCGCGGACGCCGTCGGATTCGTCTTCGCCCCCAGCCCGCGCCAAGTCATTCCTGCGCAAGCCGCCGCTATCGTCATCCAGCTCCCCGACAGCCTTGAAAAGGTGGGCGTTTTTCCTGCCTGGCCCGCAAAGCGCATCCTCGAAGCAGTCGAGCAAGCAAAGCTCACCACCATCCAGCTGCACGGAACTCCCGATCCCGAGCTTGCCCGCACCCTCTATGCTCATTTCCGTGGTCGGATGAACATCATACAAGTGGTCCACTGGGCGATTGGCCATCACGAGCACCAAGCCGGGGAGATCATGCGTCAGCTGCGCCAACTTGCCGCGGCACCGGAGAGCGGTCGCATCCTTATCGATTCCAAAGTAGGTTCAGCCAGCGGAGGTACGGGCGTCGCATTTCCCTGGGAAGAAGCTAGAACCATCTTTGCCGCGTATCCGAAGATCATCCTCGCCGGAGGCCTCAACCCAGAAAACGTGGGAGATGCCGTACATCAGCTACAACCTTACGGGGTAGATGTGGCCAGTGGCGTGGAGCAGAGGCCCGGCAAAAAAGATCCCGCAAAACTTAGGGCCTTTATGGAGGCTGCCCGCGTCTCAGCCGAGGCACTATGAAGCAGATTACCGCTGATGCTGCACGGTTCGCAGATGCACATGCGGCGTCCGGTCATGGAAGAGTTGCGGGCGCATATGCGCGCTGGCGATGTGTGAGTGGCCCTCAGCAACCGCCGAAGTCCCCAGTCCCAACATCAGCACTGCAAACGCGATATAGATTTTCATGGACATCTCTCGGAGTACACTCATCTGACGCTTCACCCACACGATGGATTCAGACATTGCGTCCCCTTACGGCTGGGTTGCACTTCAAGTCACTCCCACCGGAGAGGTCAGTTAACCTCCGCTACAGACGATGCCAGGTACATTTGCGTTCGTCCCCGTACCTGTGTATGTTCGGAGACACGATGATTCCGCGTCTTTTCATCCCGTCGTTTACCTTCCGCTTCTGGCGAACAGAAGCGGGCGCGGGTTTGGCGGAGCGGATCGTCTAAGCACCAGCAACATTCGATCGAAAGCACCACGCCAGCCGCGACCCACCCGTCGCGGCTTTGTTACGTTTAGAGGAGAGTACCCGATGAGCACAGCAGGCGTTCTAACCGAAGAGATCAAAACCGTAGCCGGACGCTTCGGTGCCTACGGCGGCCGCTACGTCCCCGAGACCCTCATGGCCGCGCTCGAAGAGCTCGAGCACGCCTACGCCCTCGCCGACGCCGACCCCGCCTTCCACGCCGAGCTCGACGGCCTGCTCCATCACTACTGTGGTCGCCCCACCCCGCTCTACTTCGCCAAGCGCCTCACCGGGCAGCTCGGCGGCGCGCGCATCTATCTCAAGCGCGAAGACCTCCTCCACACCGGCGCGCACAAGATCAACAACGCCCTCGGCCAGGCCCTGCTCGCGCGCCGCATGGGCAAGCAACGCATCATCGCTGAAACCGGCGCGGGCCAGCACGGCGTCGCCACCGCCACCGTCTGCGCCCTGTTTGGCCTCGACTGCGTCATCTACATGGGCGACGAGGATATGCGCCGCCAGGAGCTCAACGTCTACCGCATGCGGCTGCTCGGCGCGGACGTGCGCGGCGTCTCCGGGGGCTCGGCCACGCTCAAGGACGCCATCAACGAGGCCATGCGCGACTGGGTCACCAACGTCCGCGACACCTTCTACATCCTCGGCTCGGCCCTCGGCGCACACCCCTACCCCACCATGGTCCGCAACTTTCACCGGGTCATCTCCCGCGAGGCCCGCACCCAGTTCCTTAAAGAAGTCGGCCAGCTCCCGACCGCCGTCATCGCCTGCGTCGGCGGCGGCTCGAACGCCATTGGCGCCTTCTACGAGTTCCTCCCCGACGCCAACGTCCAGCTCATCGGCGTCGAGGCCGGCGGGCGCGGCAACGGCCTCGGCGAACACGCCGCCCGCTTTCAGAAGGCAGGAGGCGGCATCCCCGGCGTCCTCCAGGGCACCTACAGCTACGTCCTCCAGGACGACGCCGGCCAGGTCTC
Organism: Acidobacteriaceae bacterium; assembly: GCA_965277085.1. Lineage (GTDB taxonomy): Bacteria > Acidobacteriota > Terriglobia > Terriglobales > Acidobacteriaceae > Edaphobacter. Next base: position 1,196,844 of record OZ255708.1, on the reverse strand, counting down.
CCTCACCCACTCCGTCTCCGCCGGGCTCGACTACGCCTCCGTCGGCCCCGAACACGCCATGCTCCACGACTCCGGCCGCGCCACCTACACCGCCTGCTCCGACTCGGACGCCCTCGCCGCCACCGTCACCCTCTCCCGCACCGAAGGCATCGTCCCCGCCCTCGAAACCGCCCACGCCGTCGCCGAAGCCATCCGCCTCGCCCCGAGGATTTCCCCGAGCGACATCCTCATGGTTAACCTATCCGGCCGCGGCGACAAAGACATGGGCATCCTCGCTAGGGAACTCCACCTTGGCGGTGCACCCGCCGAAAACGTAGGAACATCGCGATGAGCTGCTTAGACGCATAACAGGAGGCCATATGCAAGAACGTCCGTTTTATGTCGGTGACACTCGGATCACCAAAGTCCTTGACCTGTACCTGAACGACTTCACGGCTGAGCAGCTGCTGCCAGGATTCAACCCCAGGATCTTCGCCAAGACACCTGGCGTGTTCGATTCTAGAACCTACGATCCTGTTGATGGAAAAGTCGTCCTTAGTGTGCACACCTGGGTTGTACACCATGAGGGCAAGTTGATCTTGATCGACACCGGTGCCGGCAACATAAAGGAGCGCCCAGAGTTGCCGGTTCTTCATCACCTTCGCGGACCGTACCTTGAACGACTGCAAGAAACAGGCGTCGATCGCGACAAAGTGGATTACATCTTATTGACTCACATACACGCCGACCATGTGGGCTGGAACACCGTTCGAGAGGGAGATCGCTGGGAGCCAACGTTCCCCAATGCCACGGTCATTTGTTCGGACCGCGAATGGAGGTACTCGGCGGCTCTGGCGAAGGGGGATAACGAAGCCGCAGCCGCTATTCGGGCAGAGGCTGGACTGAACGAAGCGAAACGCCTCCCTACTCCGGGCGTCTTCTCCGATAGCATGGAACCGCTTGAAGCGACGGGAAAGTTAGAACGCATCATCGTCCGTGGCGACGAAGTGTTGAAGGGCGTTCGCTTTCTTCCGGCAACCGGTCACAGCATCGATCATGCGGCTATCTCGATCACGTCGAAAGGCCACGAAGCCATCTTTGGCGGCGATGTAGTGCATCATCCCTTCGAGCTGAACGACCCAGACCTCGTCTCTATGTTCTGCGAATTTCCAGAAGCGGCAAGAAAATCGAGACGCCAGCTTGCAAGCCGCGTCGCGGAATCAGACGCACTCTACTTCAGCAGCCACTTTCCGGTAAGTTCCGCCGGAAAAATTACCAAGTCCGGTGACACCTTCAAGTGGACTTTCGCCGAACCTGATACACGAAGTTGATGCCTACCTGAGATTTTAACGAAAAAGCACCAACCAACATGAGGACACGCCGTCGCAGAACGACGACACAAATCTGATCATGCCCATCCACTTCCACCCCCAAACCAGTATCGTCGCCTACCTCACCGCCGGCGATCCCTCCGTCGTCGCCAACCGCGACATCGCCCTCGACCACGGACCGGCGTCATCCTCTCTACGAACTTCGGTGCGCGGAGAAGTCTTTCTCTCTCACGCGACGAAGCCACTTTGCTAAGCCAACGTACACTGAGGAATATGAAAACCGTCAACATCGGTGAACTCAAAGATCAGCTCAGCGGCTACCTCCAGTACGTGCGGAACGGCGAGGAGATCGTCATCCGCGACCGCAGCGTTCCCGTCGCCGGATTCTGCCGTTTCGTCACGATCCCGGCTGGGAGCAGGAGGCGCAACTGGTGGCAAGCGGGGCGATGAAGATGCCGGAAGAAGAGATGGACTGGAAGTGCTTCTTCGGACATCGTCAGACCGCGACAGTATCCGATGAGGCTGCGGTACAGGCCGCCATCGACAGCGATTGACACCCACGCCGCGTCCTCCTACCCTCAAGTTTATGGAAGTCCAACTCACACCCGATCTGCAAGCAAAACTCACGCGCATGGCCGAGCAACAGGGCCGCGATCACGCAGCTCTGATCACCGAAGCCGTTGAGCGCCTAGTGAACCACGATGCGCGGTTCAGCTCCAAAGCGGAGATCGATCCATATTGGGAGCAGGAGGAGCATCTTGTGGCCAGCGGAGCGATGAAGATGCCGCAAGAAGAGATGGATTGGAAGCGTTTCTTCGCACATCCCCAGACCGCAACGGTCTCGGATGAGGCGGCGATACAGGCTGTGATCGACATTTGCGGCGATCGGTGATTCCCGCCTTCTGGGACGCGAGCGCATTGGTGCCTCTATGCGTTCAACAGAAGTCAAGCGCCGAATCTCTGCGGCTGATCGAGTTGCATCTCGTTGTCGTCTGGTGGGCCACTCCGGTCGAAATGCGCAGTGCCCTTCAGCGGCCCTTGCGAATGGGTCAACTGACCGAACCGGAGTACGTAACAGCAGGCGGTCGCCTCGACCAGCTTCGCCGCAGTTGGCGGGAAATCAAGCCTAACGACGCCTTGCGAACCGATGCGGAACGATTGCTAATCGACTACTCGCTCAAAGCCGGTGACTCACTTCAACTGGCAGCGGCGGTGCTTTGGTCATTCGACGCCCCACAGAGTCGTACCTTCATTGCAGGCGACGCGCAGCTTATCGAGACGGCCCGGCAAGTCGGATTTCAAACCCTGACCGTGCCGTAGGCCCGCTCGGCCGGGACAGCAACTAAATACCTTGGAGACTTACAGGTGCCTATAAACTTCTCCCAAAAACCCGGCATCGTCGCCTATCTCACCGCCGGCGACCCCTCCCTCGCCGCCACCCGCGACATCGCCCTCGCCGCCCTCGACAATGGGGCCGACGTGATCGAACTCGGCGTCCCCTTCTCCGACCCCCTCGCCGACGGCCCCGTCATCCAGCGCGCCAGCGAGCGGGCCGTCGCCCGGGGCACCCGCCTCACTGACGTCCTGGCCCTCGCCGCCGACCTACGCCGCGCGCGGCCACATGCCGGCATCGTCCTCTTCTCCTACCTCAACCCCGTCGTCCGCATGGGCCTCCCGACATTCTGCGCCCGCGCCGCCGACTCCGGAGCCGACGGCGTTCTCCTCACCGACATGATCGTCGAAGAGGCCGCCGAATACCTTGCCGCGATGAAGCAGAACCAACTCGCCCCCATCTTCCTCGCCGCCCCCACCAGTCCCGACATCCGCCTCAAAGCCATCGCCGAAGCCTCGCTCGCCACCGGCCACACCGGCTTCGTCTACGCCATCTCCCGCACCGGCATCACCGGCACCCGCGACACCGTCGCCACGGACGCGCCCCCGCTCGTAGCCCGCCTCCGCCAGTTCACACAGCTCCCCATCGCCGTAGGCTTCGGCATCTCGAACGCCGCCCACGTCCGCGCCGTAGGCGAGTTCGCCGACGCCGCCATCATCGGCAGCGCCCTCGTCGCCCTTATCGAACAGACCGCCCCCGAAGACGCCCCCCGCGCCGTCGGCCACTTTATAGCAGGCCTGCGCGCATGATCCTCCACCCCGCCGGATATGATGGTGAACGTACAAATCAGCACAACGAGGCAAGACCCATGGACATCCCCGAGTGGCGCAAACGAATCGACGACCTTGACGAACAGATCGTCCACCTCATCTCCGAGCGCGCCGCCGCCGCCAAGGCCATCGGCTCGCTCAAGCGTGAGACCCTCCAGCCCGTCTACGAGCCCCAGCGGGAGCAGGCCGTCTTCGACCACGTCAAGGCCGTCAACCCCGGCCCCCTCGCCGAAGCCGAAATGCTCCACGTCTACGAGCGCATCATGGACGTCATGCGCACCCTACAGCGCCGCGACATTTAGCTCCACCCGACCTTAGAAAGCGAACAAATCCAATGATCGTCGTCATGCAGGACCACGCAGCCCCCGAACACATCCAGCACGTCATCGAGCGGATGGTCGAGCTCGGCTTCAACGTACACCGCACCACTGGCGCAACGCAGACCATCCTCGCCGGTGTCGGCACCCCCGGCCAGTTCGACGTGCTCGAGTTCAAAGTCCTCTCCGGCGTCCACGAGGCCTACCGCATCTCCAGCCCCTACAAGCTCGCCGGCCGCTCCTTCCGTCCCGAAGGCACCACCGTCCGCTTCCCCAACGGCGTCGTCGTTGGCGGCGAGCAGATCACCCTCATGGCCGGCCCCTGCTCGGTCGAGTCCCACGCCCAGATCCTCCTCTCAGCCCAGCAGGTCAAGGCCGCCGGTGCCCAGTTCCTCCGCGGCGGAGCCTACAAGCCCCGCTCCTCCCCCTACAGCTTCCAGGGCATGGGCCTCGACGGCCTCAAGCTCCTCCGCGACGTCTCCAATGAGACCGGCCTCCTCGTCATCACCGAGGTCATGGAGATCGCCCAGATCGAGCAGATGATCCCCTACATCGACTGCTTCCAGGTCGGCGCGCGCAACATGCAGAACTTCAACCTCCTCCGCGAGCTCGGCCACACCCGCACTCCCGTCCTGATGAAGCGCGGCATCGCCGCCACCATCGAAGAGGTCCTCCTCTCGGCCGAATACATCCTCTCCGGCGGCAACTACGACCTCATCCTCTGCGAGCGCGGCATCCGCACCTACGAGACCTACACCCGCAACACGATGGACATCTCCGCCATCCCCGTCCTCAAAAAACTTACCCACCTGCCCGTCTTCGGCGACCCCTCCCACGGCGTCGGCCTCCGCGACCTCGTCCCCCCCATGGCCCTCGCCTCGGTCGCCGCCGGTGCCGACGGCCTCCTCATCGAAATGCACCCCAACCCCGACAAAGCCATGTCCGACGGTGCCCAAAGCCTCTACCCCGCGCAGCTGGAAGCCCTGACGGCGAAGCTCAGGCAGCTAGCACCCGTGGTGGGGCGGAGCGTTGCTTAAACAAAATTAGCGTCGACCAAAGAGGTACGACAAACGAATAACTTGATTGTCGATACCCGGATTGCTGTCGCCGATATTGCGGTTGGACAGATGACGAATGCGGTAATCCAAACTCACCCCACGAACATGAGATTGCATGATGCGCACACCCGCCCCAAACTCGAATGTGAAGTTTAGAGCGGAGGAACGGTCTGCCGGTACGTCTCGCGTCGACAGAATCAGTCCCGCATTGAGCATCGCATACGGTTTTATACGGCTCTTGGGCAAAACCACAACTTCTTGACCAAGAGGGCTTAAGCCTCCAGCGTACGTCCAACGAGCGCCGCAAATCCGCGTGTCAATTACAGTCACGTCCGACTGGCCATTCCTCGGATCAGGATACGTTGCGGATCGACAGGCGCTCGGGATGGGTCCATTTTGAATCAAGAAGGGACCGTCGGGAGTTTGATTGCCAAACTGGATGGTTTGTGTCGTGCTTGAAATAGGGTCTTGCAAGAACACGATCGGTCTAAGATCGCCGACGTAGTACCACATCCAGGACTTGCCCTGTCGCAGCCTCAGCTTGTAATCCAAGCCAAACGCCGCAATTCTGCGATTTTGAGTGCTTCCAATCAGAATATGACTGGAAGTATTCGAGTATTCGACGTACGGAGCAATAGCCGAACGAAACATTGTAGGAACAACTTCCTGACCATCGGCTGAGGTTGTTAACAGCACGTTACAAGCCTGCATATATGCCAATAGAAACAATAGTTTAGGCTGTGCAAAAACGCCAGCTTGACAGACAACTTTCATCGCCGGGTGCCCCACCTTCGACGCAGTCTCACCGCGCCTAAGGTGGGCTGGATCAGCGGCTACTCTAACGGTCATCCTCAACATAAGCCTTCTTCGCCGCGCCCCACGACAACACGACATCCTGCTCCGAAGCCGTATTCGGCGTGTTTCCCGCGTAGGAGATCTCGATCCGGGGAGGAGCCGTCCGCCCTTTGGGATACTTGAAGCGCACCTCCTTCAACGCGGTGCATTCGGCAGGCTCGTAGTTCCCATATCCAATCGTCGGCACGAAGCTGGCCGCGCCCTCGGCGGACAGAAAGAACACCCCGCACCGAAAGCTCGTACGCCGGGGATTCTCCGTATCGTGCGAGTCGTACCGCACCGGCTCGACAACCATCCACACCTTGCCCCCCGCGCTCCAGCGCAAATACCTGCTTGGGATCGACCTGAAGCGCAGCGGACACACGAGGGACAAGGGATGTGTCCAGTCGGGCGCGGTTCGTTTCGAACTCCTGCGCGGTCACCACGCGACCACGGAATGGCGGTGCCACCGCTTGCTGTGCGGCTCCCGTCAAAAACACAAGTGAACAGGCAGCCGCAAAGAACTTGAGACGCTTCGCGTTCCGCTCACGCTCGCCTTGCGAACTACTTGCTGTATTCCTCGTATGCATCGCCAAAACCTGTCAACCCTCGCGCTTCACCCATTTTTCTACAAGCTCTTCAAACAAATCACTTTAGACGCCGAGAACAAAATGCCCATAAGTTATGCTGCAATCGCTACAATAGAACTATAGGTTTACAGCCACATATCTTCTAAGAGGAGTCAACCTGTCCGCTTAAACTCATCATGCTACAGCACTCCGTCTAAGTCGCGCAAAGTCCAGACCAGACCTCAGACTTCGGTCCTTTGTTTTCTATACTTGAGACTTCGCGCAAAAATAAAACGTAAGATCGTCGAAGCATGATCGAGCGCATTCTCATCGTCGGCACCGGTCTCATCGGAGCCTCCACCGGCCTCGCCCTCAAGGCCGCCGGGTACGAGGGCCATATCGCCGGCTGGGACCAGAGCCGCCCCGAGCGTCTCGCCGCCCTTGAGCTCGGTGCGGTCGACGAGGTCGCGGTCAGCCGCGAAGAGGCCCTCAGCGTAGCCCGCCACGCCCACCTGATCCTCCTCGCCGTCCCCGTTCTCGCCATCCAAGATTGGCTGCTCGATCTCGCCCCCATCCTCCGCCCCGGCCAGCTCGTCACCGATACTGGCAGCACCAAGCTCCAGATAGCCACGCTCGCCCGCACCCTCTTCGACGGCGAGGACACTGCCAGCTTCCTCCCCGGCCACCCCATGGCCGGCAAGGAGACCGGCGGTGCCGCCCAAGCCGAAGCCACCCTCTTCCAAGGCGCAACCTGGCTCTTCACGCCTGTCGCCCAGCCGACACAAGCCGAAGCCGAATGGCGCGCCTGGGTCACCCGTTTCGGTGCACATACCCTCGACCTCGACTCCGCCCGACACGACGAACTCTGCGCCTGGGTCAGCCACCTCCCTCAGTTCCTCTCGACTGCCCTCGCCGCCCTTCTTGAAGACCGCTTCGGCGACGATCCCGCCATGATGGACCAGATCGCCGCCATCGGAGGCCGCGCCCTCCGCGAAACGACCCGGCTCGGCGCAAGCCCCTACTCCATGTGGCGCGACGTCGCCCTCTCCAACACCGTGCCCGTAGCCGACACGCTCCTCGCACTCGAACAGCGCCTCACCCATATTCGCGAGAACCTCAAAACCCCTGAACTTCGCGAAGAGTTCCTCCTCGCTAACCGCTTCCGCGCCCGAAAGCCGTAGCGCCTCCCGCCTGATGCCGTATCCTCGAAGCTCCGGCACATGAACGAACCGACCCAACCTACCATCACTCTCGCCGACATCCTCGCCGCCCGCGAGCGCATCCGCTCCGCCATCTACCTGTCGCCGTGCCCCCGCTCCGAAGTCCTCTCCAACCTCACCGGCCAGCAGGTCTTCCTGAAGCTAGAAAACCTACAGATGACCGGCTCTTTTAAGGAGCGCGGCGCGCTCAATCGCCTCGCCCTCCTTACTCCTGAGCAAGCCGCAAAGGGCGTCGTAGCGGCGTCCGCCGGCAACCACGCCCAGGGCGTCGCCTACCACGCCACCAAACGCGGCATTCGCGCCATTATCGTCATGCCGCTGCCCACGCCTCTGGTCAAAGTGACAGCGACCAAGAACTTCGGCGCGGAAGTCGTCCTCCACGGAGCAAACTACGACGAGGCCTGCGAGGAGGCCACCCGCATCTGCAAGGCCGAAGACATGACCTTCATCCATCCCTTCGACGACGCGGCTGTCATGGCGGGACAGGGAACCATTGGGCTCGAGCTTCTCGAACAGGTTCCCGGCCTCGAAGCCGTTGTCGTCCCTATCGGCGGCGGCGGTCTAATCGGCGGCATTGCCTGCGCCATCAAGGAATCGCGCCCAGGAATCCGCGTCATCGGCGTTCAGACGGCCCGCCTTCCGTCCATGGCCGCCGCCCTTGCGTACCACGGCCCCGTCACCATCGGCCCCTCGACCACCATCGCCGACGGCATCGCCGTTCGCCGGGCGGGTTCCGTCACATATCCGATGGTCGAACGCTATGTAGACGAGGTCGTCACCGTCGACGAGGACGAGATCGCCTCCTCCATCCTCGTCCTGCTCGAACGCGAAAAGACCCTGGCCGAAGGAGCCGGGGCCACTGCCCTCGCCGCCCTGCTCCAGCATAAGACGTCGCTTGGCAACGTTCCCACCGCCGTCCTCGTCTGTGGCGGCAACATCGATGTCACCCTGCTTGCCCGCATCATCGAGCGCGGCCTCGTGCAGGATGGCCGCCTCATCCTCCTCCGCATCCATCTGCTCGACCGCCCTGGCGCGCTTACTGATCTCACGCGCGTCATTGCCAGTCACCGCGTCAACATCGTGAACACGCTCTATAACCGCTCCTACTATGGCGTGAATCTAGGCGACACCGCCATCGACATCACCATGGAGACGCGCGGACCCGAGCACGTCGCTGAACTTCTCACGGCGCTCGATGCGGAGGGTTACCGGCACACCCGAGTCCTTTAGACCGCATGAATCTGGCTCAGCTCTTCCTGGGCGAACGCGATGCCGCTGCCACCATGCCGTTTGGCACGATACATGGCTTCGTCCGCGGTACGATGCAGATCGGCCGTAGTGACCGCGTCGCGCGGGGCGACGGCGATGCCGATCGACAGACGCACGTCGATCAAATGCTGCTGAATCGACACGGGAACGCAGCCAGCGGCCATCATTGCACCGGCGATGAAGCGCACGTGCGACTCGTCGGCTGCCTCCACCAGGATCGCCGTGAACTCGTCGCCGCCTGTGCGGGCGAGCATATCGCGCGGTCCCAGGTTCCAGCTAAGCCGCCTGGCAAGCGCCTGGAGCAGCCCGTCGCCGACGGGATGACCGAAGGTGTCATTGATGTACTTGAATTTATCCACATCGATGACGAGGCACGCTACGGGAACCCCGGTGTACTCGCATTCGATCATGGCCTCTTCTAGACGTGTATCGAAGTGGCGTCGATTGGGCAGACCTGTCAGAGGATCGTGGAGAGCCAGACTGTCGGCCCGCTTCGTGTACTCATCCAGCAAGGTGAGGATCATCCCCGCGGCCGCAATATACCTAGGGAGGTCCAATAGCGCATGATTCAGCGCGATCGTCTGCGGAAGGCGAGAGGTCGCCTGAAGTAGAAACGACAACGCCCAAAGAACCAACCCGACCGTAAGAGCGACGACACCCCGCGTGGTGCGAGCCGCGTAGGTCAAAGTTAGATATGCCGCGGAGAGAAAGAGCGCGCATAAGATCACTTCCAGGATGATGAAGCCGTCCACCTTGCTGAAAGGCGCGAGACCCACTCCAAGGAGAGCAAATGCGGTCGCGAGACGATTGAACTGAGGCGTTCGGTCACTCGGCACCAGCAACAGGTGAATCGCCGGTGTAGTGAGCAACAGCAGCGCCAGCAGGTGCAGCGCGACACTATGGATGTCCACGATATACAGCAACGACTGTAGAACGATGGGGATGCCCAGTTCGATCGAAAGTATGCGGCTCTGACGCGTTACCGGAGCGTTGCTCGCGGCAAGTAGAAAGCAGAAGCCGCACAGCTCCATTGCCCAAATGGCAGCAAGGTCGCGGGCCTCACCTCGAAATGTGTCGCCGCTTGGCAACATGACCGCGACGTAATGCAGCAGCAAAAAGATCCATCCGGCGAACCAGATGTTGGTGTGCGGCCCGGCCCGTCGAACCAGTGGACGAAAGCAGCAAACGAAGGTTCCCAGGCCGCAAAGCTCCGGCAACACACTGAGATCCATCAAAGCCTCCTGGCGGGAGTTCTCGCATGAAGAGTACATCGACCGAAGATTTACCGGTTATGTTATTTTGAGTTGTTGTACCGAATAGCCACTCCGGGCAGATATCCTACGCCGGTCCGGATTTTTCATCCATGGTAAAGCGTGTTTGCTGTTTTTCCGCGTGCCTCTCCAGCGCCAACGAGATGAGCCGGTCAATGAGCTGGGAGTAAGTAAGGCCGCTCGCCTCCCAGAGCTTGGGATACATACTGATGCTGGTAAAGCCCGGCATCGTGTTGACCTCATTGAGGAAGACGCGTGGTTTTGTTCCGCGAACGTCCGGCTCCCGCAGGAAGTCCACACGCGCCAGACCGGCACAGTCGCAGGCACGGTACGCCGCAATGGCCAGAGCGCAGATCTGCTTCGCTTCAGCCTTTGTAAGCTTGGCTGGAATGATGGGTACAGAGGCATTGGAGTGGTATTTCGCTTCGTAGTCGTAGAACTCAGCACCCGGAACGATCTCCCCCACAACGGACGCTTCAGGCGTGTCGTTGCCAAGAACAGCGACTTCCAACTCGCGCGGCTTGGCTCCTGGACCGCCGACGCCCTGCTCCACGACCAGCTTACGGTCGAAGCTGGCTGCAAGGTCCATTGCGAGAGTAAGCTCCGACCTGTTATGCACCTTCGAAATACCGACCGATGAGCCTAGATTTGCTGGCTTGACGAACACAGGGTAAAGCAGTGCCTTTTCGATCCGCTTCATACAGAGCTTGGGGTCAGCCTTCCACTCGCTCCGCAGCAGAGCGAGGTGCGGCGTTTGGGGCAGACCAGCGGCGGCAAACAGCTGCTTCATGGCAGCCTTGTCCATCCCTGCCGCCGAGCCAAGGACGCCGGAGCCGACATAGGCTACATCGGCCAACTCGAACAGCCCTTGTATCGTACCGTCCTCCCCGAACGTACCGTGCAGCACGGGGAAGACGACATCCAACGCCCGCCCTGCATCCGACGTGGCGGCATTAGCCTGCAGTTGCAGCAAGGGACTCTCCGCGCCAGCCTGGGACAGCGCGGCGGATGTGGTCGAACCCGCCAGCAAAGCCCGCGATTCCTCCCCGTGCAGCCAATGTCCTTGCTTGGTGATGCCGATCGGCACCACATCGTATTTCTTGCGGTCAACAGCCTTCAGGATGGACGCCGCCGAGAGCAGCGAAATCTCATGTTCGCCGGAGCGCCCTCCAAACAACACACCGACACGCAGCTTCTTCTTTACGGACATTCCGGTCCTATGCCTTACGCAGGATGCGACGCACCCAAAGCATGCCAAGATAAAGGCTCGCCACGACAAGGACGAACAGACCAACAGGAAGGCCAATCAGACGGTAGCTGATGGTGTAGTCTGCCGTGCGATGCAACATGGTGTTGGCGATCAGCAGCCCAATGATGCCGCAGAAGGTCGCCGCAAAGAACGCCGCAAATCCGGACGCGAGACTCATCAGCAGGGTTGCAAACCAACCCAGGTCGCCTACGGGAATGCCGAAGAGGTAGCCCGAGCCCAACGTACGGGGAGCCTGCGTGGCGGAGGGTGTCGAAGCTGGAAGCGCCATAAGAGATAGAATAACCTCTCATGGCGGAAGACGTTTCAACCCGACGCAACTACGACAGGACCGGCTTGGTGCGTGCGGCGGTCATCGCCCGCGAGACCGCTCTCCAGGAGTCGGCCAACAGCATCCGCTATGCCACTTATGGGCAGAACGAGCTTGTCGCCGGCGAGCTTGAGCGCATCGTTCAGGCCGTGCCTGTGACGATTGCCTCCTCACTGACGACCAAGGCCTACTACTTCGTCCCGCTGGCCATGGGGTCAGGCCATTTCGACTTCGAGCGAGGTTCTGGCGGCGTTCCGGAAGAAACGATGATCTCGCCCATCTTCAAGCCTGAGCTGCGCGACGAGGCCATCTGTCACCGCAACGTGCTGCTCGACAAGGAAGACGTCCAGTCCGATGGAGTCTTCATTTCCACGCGTTTGCTGAACGACCGCTTTGCGCTTGCTTTCGAGTTCTTCATCAACGTGGGCCACGCCTTTGTGGAAGCCGTCGGTGTGCCCGAATCCTTTAAGAAGCTGTTGTGGGATCAAGCTACGCGGGATGTGCGCGGCGAAACCAGTCAGGACGCGTGGGAGAGTCGCAATCAATGTTTGGTTCAGGCGCGGGTCGGCGATTCAGACCAACCACGGCTGCACGTCGACGAAAAAGCGCGCGCGGAGTTCTACGAAGCTGCGTTTTCCGACGCGATCGCGATCTATCTGCTATCGATGTCTATCGATTTCAATTACAGCGAGCTGCGCGAACGGGAGTACCCGCAGCTCGCGCCGCAGCCACTGGCAGAGCGTCTCCGGTTCGCCGCGAAGCTCTTCCCGCCGAACACGGGCTACGAGTTTGCCATCCGTTACCGTAAGCGCGCTTAGCGCATGGATGTCATCGCCGCGCGGAACAGTGCTTCAAAGTCGATTGCTACGCTGGCGTCTTTCTTGATGACTGCCTCGATGGCACGCTCCGCCGCCGGTCGCGCGTAGCCAAGGTTCACCAGCGCCGAGAGTGCATCGTCGCCCGCGGCACCGTAGTGGACGCCACCGGTTGGTGGAGCGGTGGCCAAGTCATCCAGCTTATCCTTGAGCTCCAGTACAACGCGCTCGGCCGTCTTTTTGCCGATACCCGGTATGCGCGTGAGTGTCGCGTGGTCCTGGCTCCGGATGGCCGTTACCAGCCGGTCTGCCGCGATGCCGCTCAGTACCGTAATCGCCAGCTTTGGACCGATGCCCGTGATCGTCAGTAGCTTCTCGAAGAGCCGCTTCTCCCGCGTCTCCGCAAATCCGAACAATGCGATTTGGTCCTCGCGCACATGGGTAAAGATGTACAGGCTGGCCTCGGCTCCCTCCGTAGGGAGCGCGGAGAACGTTGCCACACTGATTGTCGCTTCGTAGCCGACGCCGCCACACTCGACAATGGCCTGGTTCGGAGCCTTCGAGAGGAGCCGTCCGCGGAGATGAGCAATCATGTCGTTATCTTAGAGGAGCGTGGTCGGGGACGCCTTTTTATAGGTTTCGAGCAACGCTGAACGCGGCGGCCAACGTGATATAGGACACCACCATCCAGACTGGCGGACTTTTCCGCTCCGTTCGCGTTGTCAGCGTGTACAGCGCCACCGCGCAGATTGCCGTCACGAAGAGCGCATTCCAATGCAGCGCCTCGATCAAGTGGCAGTGCAGCAGGGCCGCCGCGGCCCTCGTCGCTCCGCAGCCGGGGCAGAGCAGGTCGGAGGCCTCACGGAAAGGGCAGCGGGGATAAAACGCGTATCGCTCCGGCGGGAACCTCAACAATATGCTCGCCGCCACAATGAGGACGGCGGCCCAGATCTTCACCGAAGCCCGCTGCCCAACCGCATTGCCCGTTTGATCTCGTTGATCCGGTTCAGGTGATATTGGTGGTACACGCCACCGAAGAAGAAGGTCATCGCGCCGTTCAGCGTCAGCCCCAGGGGCTCCACGCGGTTGTAATGCTCTTCAAGCGAGGCTTTCATGCTAAAGCGGGCAACCAGCCGCACCACCCATGCGGCGACCCCGATCAGGCCTGCAAAGATGTGGGGCTGATAGGCATCGTGATGCTGGAAGGCTCTCAGATACGAGAATGCTGCGCCGCCATTGATCAGCCCGAGCACGGCACCTGCGATGTAGTACAGCAGCGCTTGACTGTTTGGCTGCACCCGCCGCATCCACGCCGCGACAATGATGTTCCAAACCACCATGAAGATGCCACAGGTCAGGATGGTGAAGAGAATGACCAGCCCCCAGGCGAGGTTTGGCGGATCGGGATACGCATTGGCGGCCGCCGCACCACCAGCCGGTACCTGAGCGTACAGAGGCCCCGTCGCATACGGTGGCTGGCTGAAACCTGTCGGTGCAACGCCGAGCACCTCGCCCACGCTCTTCCACTCCGCCATCTCCTCGCTTTTGCAGAGATCGGTGGCAAGCACGTTGCCGCTGGCAAGATAGCGCCGCAGATCCTCAAGTGTGTACGGGCCATACATCTGCCCATTGCGAGAAACCTGGTAGAGCATTGTCAACTCCTTCACGTTCTGAGTTACACAACGATACCAGTAGACGAAAAGTTCCCTAAGCTAAATTGTCTGGCTATCGACCATATCGGGGACCGAAGGTACGGGCGGGATGCAGGATTACGCCAAGAAGGTGTTCGAGACTAAAAGGTTGCCGCGCGGCGACAGGTTGTTTTCTGCGCCGCACGGCAAACAGTCGTTAGGGCTGGGTGGTCAGTGTCCAGTTCTGCGCGCCGGTGTTGTTGCAGTCGAAGATCTGCATTTGTACACCGTTGTTAGTGGAGCTTTGGCTGACATCAAGGCACCGGCCGCTTCCGACATTCTTGATGACAAAGAAGCTGCCGTTGGCTACAGGTGTCCACTGCTGGTTGGTTCCGCCGCCATACGTCCAGGTCTGTATTTTGCTGAAGTCCGCGGTCCCGTTGTTGGTGACGTCCAGGACTTGTCCGGGCGCATTGCGATTGACGATGGTGTAGATGTTGTTCCCTTGCGACTGGAACTGCCATTCCTGGTTGTACTGATGGCTTCCGCAGGCCCACTGTTGAACAGTGGTGCCATTGGAAGTGCCCCATCCAGCTGCATCCAGGCATTTTCCGCTCGTCTGGTTGACGACGTTATACCAAGCGGTGGTGCTTACGCCACCTGGAGGGGGAGGTGTTGTGGTGCCACCGCCGCCGCCAGCACCGGTGTTGACGCCTCCACCGTTGATGCCGCCGAGCGCGCCATTGAGTTGGAAGGCCGCGGCCGTCGTCCACTGCTGCCAATCGGAGGCGATGGTCGATGAGGAGTCGGTGTAGACGTTGGGTATGGGCGGATTGTTCTTGAGGTTGTAATATCCCCAGGCGCCGCCAGCCCTTGCCTTATAAGTCCACAAGGCCCAGCTCATTCCGTTGTTGTTGAAGTCGTTGACCATGTACTGCCAGGAACTTGCGCCGACGTCGTAAGCCGTGAACTCCCCAATGAAATCTGGAACATTGTAACCAGAGTGATTGTTGAAGTCGCTGACCTGTTTGTCGGCCTCCGCGTTTGAAGTAGATGCCGCCGCGGGGTTGCCCGGAGGATAGGCATGCATGGAATAGACGACGTTCGTCCATCCCTGTGAGGAGGGACTGGGCAGCATATTCCAGTTCCACTGGTCGAATGTACCTTCGATGAAGATCATGTGATTTGGATCGGCGCTGCGAACGCTGGTATACAGGCTGGCGGTCGCGGAGATGACAGCGGCGTCGTTGGGCGCGCCGTTCGGCTCGTTGAGCAGATCGTAGCCCGCGACAGTTGAATTGCCGTTGTAGTGATTTGCGATCTGCCACCACATATAGGCTGTCTGACCCTGGTAAGTGCCATTCGACCAATACTGATCCACATTTTGCTGACCGGTATCGTCCGAATTGGTCTGGCTACCCACAACGCCGTGCATATCGATCACGACGTAAATGCCGCGGGCACCGGCGGAGTTGACGATCATGTCGAGCTTTCTGAACGCATCGGAACGCCAGCCCGAAGGGGTCTGGTCGTACAGCGAGTAGAACTGCCCCCACCACACAGGAACACGGATCACATTGAAGCCGGCGTTCTTGATGTTGTCCAGATCGCCGTCCGTAATCCAGCTATCCTGGAACGTGTTGATGAGGCTTTGCTCGGTGGCCACGCCGAAGCGGCTATCGAGCGTCTTCATGACGCCATAGGTGTCGTTCGGGGTGAAGCCGCTGTCCAACGGCGCCATCCACTGTTCCATGACGAAGAGGCCGCCGAGGTTTACCCCACGAAGGGGAACGACGGTGTTGTTCGCATTGACGATGTTCCGTCCACTGGCGTGCAGCATACTGAGCTGCGCGCCCGCCTGCGAGGCACCCGCGCCGACACAAAGTGCGGCAAGAAGAGCCGCGAGGCTCTTTGACCGGTATGGACGTTTTATGTCAGATGGAGGAATCGTGGGCTGGGTGGGGGTACTCTGTGCTCTTGAGAATAAGGACATACGTCGGGTTGGCCACATAAACATATCCTTGGAGATCGATTGAGCGTTCCGTGAACATCAAACCGGCGGGGGCACCGGCAACGGATTCAAGAAGAGATGCCTGATTGAGTGGGCGGCTTATCCCGTTGGACTTGGGCCTTCGTCGGAACACCGTTCGCGGGTATGCAAACAGCTTCAACGAATATCAGGGTTGAAATTTGCCAATCGGAGGCAGCGTAGTGTTCCATTGTCCACATTCCGTGTAGGACCGCTATCGAAAGTAGGACGAATCGAGCTTGGGAAGAAGCATATACCCGGAAATCGATATAGGGAAGACGGAAGATGACGCTACGAAAAATTTCACCCGCGCTCGGGGAGAGGAGCGGTGCGGTCGGCTCTACACTCAGGCGTTTGGCGCGACTTTAGAAGCTCCATACTCCTTGCCCGCCATCACCTGACTGCGCCAAACACCGCACACTCTCAGGAAAGTAAAGAGCAAGCCGCCGCATTGCCAAGGCCGCTCAGCCTCTACTCCGCCGCTTCCCGCTGCGTCACGATATGCACGTCCACATTCGGCGACTCGCGCAGAAACCGCTGAATGGCCCAGTAGTACAGATACTGCCGCCATCCGCCGGTCGCCGTTCGGCCAAAGATGACGTGCGTGATGTGTTTCTCACGTACAAACTGCGCCGCTGTGTGGGCCACGCTCTTGCCTTTGACAGTGACGATCTCCGCCTGGAGGTTGCGTGCGAATTGCAGATTTGCGGTCAACCGCTCCTTATCTGCCGCGTCCAGCTCGTCCTCCTCGTCGACATGGAGCACATACAGCTCGCCGCCAACGCCTTCGGCGATCCGCGCACCCCGAGTAATCAGGTTTTGCGCCGCCGTGCTCGCACTTATGCATACCGCCACGCGCTCGCGCACTCCCCAGTTTTCGACGATGCGCTTCTGGTCCATGTACGCCGTCAGCGTCCGGTCGACGGCCTTGGTTACGTGCTGCAACGCCAGTTCGCGCAAGGCGATCAGGTTGCCGCGCCGGAAGAAGTTGGCCAACGCCTTCTCCGCGCGATCCACCTTGTAGATGTCGCCGCGCCGCATCCGGGTCTGGAGGGCTTCGGGCGTCAGGTCGGCCATCACTATCTCGTCGGCACGCTGCACAACCCAATCCGGAACCGTCTCGCGGATCTGGACGCCCGTGATACTCGTCACCACGGGCGAGACGCTTTCGATATGCTGCACATTCATGGTCGCGAGGACGTCGATCTTTGCCGCCAGCACATCCAGCACATCCTCGTATCGCTTACGATGACGGCTGCCCTTGATGTTGGTATGCGCCAGCTCGTCGATCAGCACGATCTGCGGTTTGCGCGCGAGGATCGCGTCGAGGTCCATCTCCTCAAAGCGCACACCTTTATAGTCGATCTCCTTGCGTGGCACCTGGTCGAGTTGCGAGGCCAACTCCGCAGTCCTGGGACGGCCGTGCGTCTCCACCACACCGATCACGATGTCCTCGCCACGCTGTTTGCGCCGGATGGCCTCGCTGAGCATGTTGTAGGTCTTGCCCACACCCGGCGCGTAACCCAGGAAGAGCTTGAACGTTCCCCGCGTCTTCTCCGCGCCTTCGGCCGACACCTTCTCCAGCCACTCTTCGGGAGTCCTTACCGGTGCAAGGGAACTGGCAGTCTCACGCGTCGGCATATAGGTACTAAGATACAGGGGTGAAACGTTCGGTTCGCGGCAGCCTCGTACGGTACTTTCTTTCCACTTCCGCTCTCGCTCTTATCGTCGGCATCTACTTTCATCTGTCACGCGTGAGCGAGACCACGGTCGCGATGACCTTCCTTATGGTCATTCTTCTGGTAGCCGCCAACTGGGGTCTGCGCCATGCGGTGTACCTCTCGTTTCTCTCGTCGGCAGCGTTCAATTTTTTCTTCCTTCCGCCCGTCCTTACCTTTACCATCCGCGACAGCCGCAACTGGGTTGCCCTCTTCGCTTTTCTCGCCACCGGCATCGTCGCCGCGCAATTGGCCGAGCGTGCCCGCAACGAGGCCGCCTCTTCCCGCGCCCGCCAGCGTGAGGCCGAGCGCATTTCCGGGCTTTCCCAGCAGATGATGATCGCCGGCAACGTCATCGACCTGCTCAATGAACTGCCGCACATGATCGCCAGCACATTCAATCTTTCGGGCGCGGCCGTCTACCTGCGCGAAAAAGATCGCATCTACCGCTCCCATCCGAACTTCATGGAGATCACCACCGCTGAGCTTCGCGACACGGCACACTCCCGCGATCAGCTTATGGACCACACCCGCAACGTCACGCTCGCGCCTATTCTTCTTGGGACGCGTCCGATCGGTGCCCTCGGTCTTGCAGGCACCACCACCTCGCCCGAGGCGCTCAACGCAGTCTCTGGGCTAGTGGCTATTGCGATCGAACGCGCCGGTGCGGTTGAAACTCTCACCCGCCTCGAAGCCTCGCGCGAGTCCGAACGCCTCCGCAATGCGCTGCTCGACTCTGTCGCCCACGAACTTCGGACTCCACTCACCTCCATCACTGCGGCCATCTACGCGCTGCGCACTGAGCCCGCGCTCCACCCCGCTCAGGCCGACGACCTCATGCAGGTGATCGAGGAGGAGGCCGCGCGCCTCGACCGCCTAGTCGGTCAAGCGATGGAGATGGCTGAGCTCGATGCCCACGAGATTCAACTCGATCTCGAGCCACACTCCATGCGCGAGGCCGTTGACGGCGCGGTCGAGGCGCTCCTTGCTCATCTGCGGGCACAAGGCCACTACCACCCCGTCGAGATCCGCATACCCGACACGCTTCCCAAAGCTTTCTTCGATCTTGAACGTATCCAGAAGGTCCTCGATCATCTGCTCGCGAACGCCGCCAAGTACTCCCCTGACGGAAGCCCCATCTTCGTCAGCGCGGAGGCCACCCATGGCCAGCTCACTACCTCCGTTGCCGACCGCGGCGTCGGCATAGACGACCTTGAACGCATGATGATCTTCGACAAGTTCTATCGTGGCCGAGGCCAACGCTTCCGTGTCCAAGGTACCGGCATGGGCCTTGCCATCTCGAAAGCCATCGTCGAGGCCCATGAGGGCACTCTCGACGTCACGAGCCAGCCCGGCCAAGGCTCCGTCTTTTCCTTCACCCTTCCGCTACGGCCCTCGGCTTTCCGCTAGGGATTACAGCTTCGGCAGTTGCGTCGTGTCCCATCCGCCGCCAAGCGCCTTCACCAGCAGAACGCTCGCGTCCATCTGCCGCCGGAGAATGTCGATGTCGTTGCGCTCGTTTACCAATGCCGTGGTCTGTGCCGTCACGACTTGCAGGTACGTGTCCAGCCCACCGACATACCGATTGTTGAAGATCTGCACCGCGGACTGCGCCGCCGCCGTGGCCCGCCGCTGCTGCTCGGCTTCGGTCTGGAGTACGCGCAGCACGGCGAGGTTGTCCTCCACCTGCTGAAAGGCCGTGAGTGTGGTCTGCCGGTAGTTCGCCACTGTCTCGTCATAAGCGGCGTTTACCTGCGTCAACGTCGCGCGCCGCCGCCCGAAATCGAAGATCGTCTCGTTGGCCGTTGGTCCCGCAGACCACAGAAGACTTGCCGATTTGACGAGATTTGTGACCGTGGTCGCCTCTAGACCGCCCGCCGCGCTAATCGAGATCGTGGGGTAAAACGCCGCAGTCGCGATACCGATGCGCTCGTTCGCCTCGGCGACACGCCGTTCGGCCGCCGCAATATCCGGGCGACGCTCCAGCAACTCCGACGGTAAGGCCACGGGAATCGCCGGAGGCCTGGTGTCGAGCGGTATCTCGTTCAGCGCGTACGATGCCGGAGGTTTGCCGATCAGCACCGCGATGGCGTGCTCGTACTGTGCGCGCACAATGGCTACGTCGCTAGCCTGTACCTTGGCCGACTCAAGCTGAGCTTGTGCCTGGTCGACGTCGGACTTCGGCGAGACGCCGCCTTCAAAGCGGTTCGATGTGATGCGGAACGCCTCTTGATAGGTCTTGACCGTATCCAGCAGCAACTTCTCTTCGGCATCGGCGGCACGTGCCTCGAAGAAGTCCATGGCCAACTCGGCTTGGAGGCTAAGCTGCGCGGTGGCGAGGTCGGCCGCGCTCGCGGTAGCTTCCTCGCGCGCAGCGGTCACGTTGCGCCGGATACGCCCCCACAGGTCGATCTCCCAGCTTAGTTCGATCGGCAGCTGGATATCGCCCGTAGCGTTGCCGTTCGTTGCCGCGCTGGACGCTGGAAAGTAGGGACGGCTGGAAGACTGACGCAAACCGCCCGCGAACGGAGCCACGCCGATCGTTGGCGCGAGGAACGACCGGTTGTAGCGGATGAGTGACCGTGCTTCGCGGAAACGCGCCTCGGACGCCTTCAAGTCTTGGTTATCTGTAGCCACCAGCGGCTCAAGCGCGTTCAGTTGCGGGTCGCCGAAGATCGTCCACCAATCGCCGCGCAGCTTTGTGTCCGCCGGATTCGCCACCTTCCAGGCACCGTCCTCTTTGAACGAGGGCGCAAGTGGAGCCGCGGGCTTCATGTACTTCGGCCCAACCATACAGCCGGTTAGTGTGGCTGCCGCAGTCAGAAGCAATGCAAGCCTCGCCTTCACTGAGCACCCGCCGTCTTGCCGCTCGCCACCTGTACTTGCTGCCCTGTCGCCAGCGAGTCGGAGGGATCGAGGATTACCTCGTCCGTGGCGGTCACGCCCGTGCCGATCTCCACCATTGCTCCTTGGTCCTTTGAGATTGTTACCGGCACCAGCACCACCTTGCCATCACGCACCACACCTACTCGCAGACCTTCGCTGCGGAAGAGCAATGCATTGGACGGCAACGAAAGCGTTTCGGCATGGTCCGGAACCTTGAAGTGGACGAAGACGTACGCGCCCGGCAACAGTTTGCCCTGTGGATTGGCGATGTCGACCTCGACGTTCAAGGTACGCGTAGCCTGATCGATGGCATTGGAGTTGCGGGTGATCCGCCCTGAGAACTTCTGGCCGGGAAACTCATCTAGCGTAAGATCGGCCCGGTCGCCGTCGCGAATGTTAGGCGCATACGCTTCAGGCACCGAGACGAAGACGCGAATCTCGCCGATGGCCGCGAGATGAAAGAGCTCCTGCGGCGTGGTGTTTGCTCCCGCCGCGATAAGCGAGCCGATGTCCACCCGACGGGCCGTCACGATCCCGTCAAACGGCGCATAGATGTTCTCGAAGCTTTGCAGCTGCTGGTACCGGCGTACGTTGGCCGCCGAGGCGTCGACCGCCGCCTGCTTGGCCGCCGCGTCGCTCACGGCTTGATCGGTCTCCTGCTTCGAAACGGAGTTCGAGGTCAGCAGGGCGCGATACCGCTCGGAGGTCGTGTTCGCAAGATTGAGGTTGGCTTGCGCGCTCTTCAGATCGGCCTGCGCCACCTGAAGCTGCTGGTCGAGTTCCGGCGTTTCGATCTGCGCCATGAGCTGTCCCTTGCGCACGCGCGCGCCAATATCGAAGTACCACTTCTTTAAATATCCGCTTGTCCGCGCGTAGATTGGCGTATCGGTAAAGGCCTGCGTGTTGCCTGGGAGCGCAATCTCATCGGAAAGCTTCGACGGCGCGGGATGCACTACCCGTACTGTGGGGATCGCCGCTGCGTGCGTCTGGTTGGCGAGTGCTCGCTCGGTGGTCGCTCGCGACAGGATACCATACGCGATCACAGCCAGCAGGACGATCACAATAATGGCCAATGCCATCCACACCGCTGCCGGAAGCCCGCGCCGGTTTGGGGGGCCTGCGACGGGAACGGAGGTTCGTCCCGGTCCGGTCGGATGGGTCGTCTGCTCGTTTTCACCCAACTGCCGCTCGTCCAATTGAACCTCGCTCATCGTCTAATCTCCCGCCGCCATCTGTCGCTCCGAATCCATTTCGCGGGTTGCCGGCTTCTTCGCGCGTCCGCCATGCAGTAGCGCGAAGACCGACGGTACAAAGATGAGCGTCGCCATCGTTGCCATCAGCAAGCCGCCAATCACCGCCCGGCCGAGCGGAGCGTTCTGCTCGCCGCCTTCGCCGGCCCCAAGCGCCATTGGGATCATGCCGATAATCATCGCCAGCGCCGTCATCATCACAGGGCGGAAACGTGTCGCGCCAGCTTCGTTCGCCGCTTCAATGGGATCACCATGATGCTCCAGCCTGTCTTTCGCAAAAGACACCACAAGAATACTATTAGCGGTCGCCACGCCCATACACATGATCGCTCCCATCAGCGCAGGCACACTCAAGGTCGTTCGCGTGACAAAGAGGAAAAGCACAATGCCCGCCAGCGCCGCCGGGAGCGCCGTGATGATGATGAACGGGTCCAGCCATGACTGGAAGTTCACCACGATCAGCAGATAAACCAGCACAATGGCGAACGCCAATCCCGCGATCAGCCCAAAGTACGACGAGTTCATGGTTTCAATCTGTCCGCGCACTTTCAGGAAACTTCCGCGTGGCAGGTCTTTCTCGTTCGCCTTGACGATCCGCGCGATGTCCCGGCCAACCGCGCCGAGGTCGCGGCCCTGAATGTTGCCATAGATGTCCAACGTGCGCCGGATGTTGTAGTGGTTGATCACGGGCATCTCCGTCTCACGGGTGATCGACGCCACATCGGCAAGGATCTCCGGCTGCCGTGCCACCGGCGACGACAGCGGAATATTCTGTAAATCGCTCAACGACTGAATGTCGTATTGCGGAGCCTGCGCGACCATGTTGTAGTTCACACCATTCTTCCAATTGAGGAAGAACATGGGGGTCAGCTGCGAACTCCCGCTCAGGATATTGACAATGCTCGATCCTACATCCCGCTCCGTAAAGCCACCCTGCACGGCCTTTGTCCGGTCGATGGCAACATTCAACACGGGGTAGTCGTCCGGTTGCTGTATCCGCAGATCGACCAGCCCGGGCACCTGTCGCAGCTCGCTCAACACCTTGTTCGCAACCTTCCGATTTCCCGCGATGTCAGCCCCTTCGAACTGCACATCGATCGGCGACGGCAAACCGAAGTTCAAAATCTGCGTCACGATGTCCGACGGCAGGAAGTAGAAGGTGTCTCCGGCAAACTCGCGCGGCAAGGACTCGCGCAGCTTAGCCACGTAGTCTGCCGTAGGGTGGTGATCCTCCTTCAGCGACACCAGGATGTCCGCATCTCCGGCACCAAACAACCCGGAGGTCGCGTGCTGCGTGTTGAGCGTGCTGTACGGCAGCCCAATGTTGTCAAGGATGTTATCGATCTCGGCGTCTGGAACCTGCCGCCGGATCTCCTGCTCCACCAGGTCGCACAGCTTTGCCGTCTCCTCAATCCGCGTCCCGCTCTTCGCCCGCACATGGAGGATGAATGACCCATTGTCCGTGCTCGGGAAGAAGTTTTGTCCAAGAAACGGAATCAGCGCAAACACGCAGAGACACGCTAGCAGGAAGATGGGCACGAAGAAGACCCGCGCTTCCACCAACCTCCCCAGCAGGTCCGCATAACCTGCTCGCACCCGCTCAAAGCCGCGCTCGAACCCCTGTTGGAACCGCGCCAATGGATTGCGCGACCGCCCTCCATGCGCGTCGTGCTCCCGCAGCAGATACATCGCCAGCGTAGGGACCAGCGTGCGCGACAGGATGTACGAGGCCAGCATGGCAAAGACCACAGCTTCCGCCAGAGGCACAAAGAGATACCGCGCTACGCCGCTCAGAAAGAACATAGGCAGAAACACGATGCAGATACAAAGGGTCGAGACCAGCGCTGGCACGGCAATCTGCGCCGCTCCCTCTTCGATTGCGTTGCGCAGCCCTCGGCCTTCCTCCAGGTACCGCTCGATATTCTCGATGGTTACGGTCGCATCGTCGACCAGAATGCCGACGGCCAACGCCAGGCCGCCGAGCGTCATGATGTTGATGGTCTGTCCCAGCAGCCCCAGCACAATCACCGACGTCAAAATGGACAACGGGATCGAGATCGCGATGATGACCGTGCTCCGCCAGCTTCCTAGAAAGAGCAAAATCATCAATCCCGTCAGCACCGCCGCGATAATCGCCTCACGGATTACGCCGCTCACCGACGCCCGTACGAAGATCGACTGATCGCCAATAGGTGTGATCTTCAGCTCTGGCGGCAGCGTCTGCGCGAGAATGGGCAGCAGTTTGCGGACGCCGCTCACCACGTTCAACGTGGAGGCGTTGCCCGACTTCAGCACCACCGCTAGTACGCCGCGATGCCCATCCTGCCGCACGATGTTGGTCTGCGGAATGCTCCCGTCGGCGATCGTGGCCACATCCCGCACATAGATCGTAGTGCGGCCCACCTGTTTTAAGGGAAGATTGCGTAGCCCATCCAACGTCACCGGCGATGAGTTCAAATGAACGTCGTACTCGTTCATGCCGATCTTTGCCGTGCCGCCGGGCTGCACCACATTTTGCTGCGACATCGCGTTCAGCACGTCAACCGGCGACAACCCTTCGGCCTGGAGCCGCTTGGGGTCGAGATTGATCATGACCGACCGTTGTTTGCCGCCGTAGACGTTCGGAATGACCGCGCCCGGAACAGTTACCAGCTGCGTGCGAAGGAAGTTGAGCCCAAGGTCGTTCAACTGCTGCTCGCTCATTCCTTTCCCCGACAACCCAAGTTGCAGGATGGGTACGCTCGATGCCGAAAAGTTGATAATTTGCGGTGGCAGGATTCCCGGCGGCAGCTGCCGCAATTCGAACTCGGACGCGCTTGAAACCTGAGCGTTCGCCGTCGAGAGGCTGGCTCCCGGCTGTAGATACACCTTGATGATGACCTGGCCGTTGAAGGTGGTCGATTCGATGTGCTGGATGTTATCGACCAGAGTCGTCAGCACCTTCTCGAACGGCGTCGTCACCCGCCCTTCCAACTCCTCCGGATTCAACCCCGTGTACTGCCAGGCAATGGAGATGACAGGAATGTCGATATTGGGAAAGATGTCGGTCGGCGTGTTGAGGATGACGACGGGTGCCGCGATCAAAATCAAGATTGCCAGCACGATAAACGTGTACGGCCGATCGAGCGCTATCTTGACGATCCACATGGAGGGACCCCTTTTCCGATCGCAAGTGCGCCGAACCACGATCCAGGCATTCATTATAGGATGCTCCAAGGTGATCGATGAGTCCACAGACCGCACGTTCCACGCTTCTACTCGCCTCGCTTCTGATCCTGACTGCCACCACGGGTTGCAAGACGCGCGCCTCGGCTACGCCGGAAAACTTTACCAAAGTGCTCAACGCCTACTATCTCGAACGCTCCGAGTGCCTCTTTCCGGACGCGCCCCGCTTTCCCTTCGAAACCGGCGACCCTGAGAAGACGAAGCAGATGGACTCGCTCGTCAAGGCGCAGTTGCTCACCGTCTCGCGTGAGATGAGTGGTCTGCATGCCAGCCGCTACACCCCCACCGACACGGGGGCGCGTGCGGTTCCTCGTTTCTGCTACGGTCATCGTGCGGTATCGGGCATCGACAGCTTTACGCCACCTGCGAAGGCGGCCAACGGTCTACCCGAAACGCAGGTTACGTTTCGCTATGAAATCAAAGACGTGCCGATCTGGGCCCGAACTCCGGAGGTCCAGGCGGCGTTTCCCGCCATGGCTAAGTCCGTCACGACCTTCTCTACGGCAAAGGCTACGCTCGCCGGAACGACCGCTGGCTGGCAGGTTCCCGACTAGCGTGTCCTACATCCTGACGCTCCAAATCGACGGAGTCTCACAAGCTGTTTTCAACCGTTTGCGCGAGACTCACTTTCCACCCGACCGCAATTACATTGATGCTCATGTCACCCTCTTCCACATGCTGCCTGAAGAACCTTTCGTGGTTGAAGAACTCGCATCGGCCGCCGCTGTGTACAAGCCGTTTGCGGTGAGCGTCACCGGTCTGCGCTCCCTCGGCAAAGGCGTGGCGTACACCTTGGAAAGCGCGTCTCTGCTCGCGTTACATCGCCGCCTCGCGGCCGATTTTGCTGAGCACTTGACCCCGCAGGACCGCCAGAAGTTCCAACCGCACATCGTCGTCCAGAACAAAGTCACTCCTGAGGCAGCCCGTGCTCTGCTGCTTACACTGCGCGCCAGCTTCGCTCCACGCGTGATGGAGGCGACTGGCCTTACTCTCTGGTTCTACCGCAATGGTCCCTGGGAGCGCGCTCAGTCCTTCCCTCTTTTAGGAGATTGAAGCTCGCGCGGCGATCCGGGCATCCCGCACCAGATCGGGCAGGCCCACTCCGCGATACCCATTGCCCAGCAGCCACAATCCGCCGAGCGCCCGCACGCGATCGTCCAACTCACCCATGCGCTCGCCATGCATAACCGCATATTGAGGCAGCGACCGCGGCCAGAGGCGGACGACCGTCACCACCGGCTCCGGCAATTGCCCAAGGATCTCACGCAATTGCGCATACGCCAGTCGGGTCAAGTGATCGTCAGACGCGGAGAGGAGCCGTTCACCCGCCTCGCCGCCAAAGAACGCGCGCAGCAGCCGGCCGCCGACAGGCGCGCGTCCTTCAAACTTCTGATCGACAAAGGTCGCGGCCAGCAACCGGTCCTCACCGGCTACCGGAGGCACCAGGAAACCAAACCCAGCTGGAAGATCGAACCAGTGGGTAAAACCGAACGCTACCACCACCGCCGAACTCGCGTCCGTCGTCATCAACTCCGCCGCACGGTCATCCACGTTGCGCAAGAGCCCCTTTGCCATATCGACCGGTGTAGCCAGCAGCACCGCGTCGTAAGGCTCACCGTCCACCTTCCACGCTCCGGCGATGTTCGCCAGCGACTGGACCGGACTACGAAGCCGCACCCGTTCTACCGGCAGCTGGGCGGCCATCGCATCGACGAGCGTCCCCACTCCGCCGCGCAGCGACGTAAACACCGGAGCGTTCTTCGTCATCCGCGCCCGCACCCCGCTGATCAACGACCCGAACTCCCGTTCCATCGCGACAAACGGAGCCATCACCGCGCGAACGCTTAGCGTCTCTACGTTGCCGCCAAAGACCCCACTCAGGAGCGGCCGGCCCACTGTATCGAGCACCTCATCGCCGAAGTGCCGCCGCACAAACGAAGCCACGCTCTCGTCATGATCCGGAGCAGCCCTCCTCAACTCGTCCGCGCGCCCGACCTCGACATTGAACGCCCGCTTGGCCACTTCGCTGAAGAGCGGAGAAGCATCCACGGCCGCCAGATCGCTCGGCACCATCATCCGCATTCCATCCGGTATAGCGACCAGCGTGCCGTCGCGCAGGATGTAGGTCTTGCGCGTGGCGTCGTTTGAGTCGATGATCTCGCTCGTCAACCCTAGCTCGTCGCAGAGCGACCGCGCCCAAGGCTTCTCCGTCACCCACGCATCCGGCCCGCATTCGATGGTGAAGCCCTGTTCACGCACCGTCTCGACGATGCCGCCCAACCGCCCGCTTGCCTCGAACAAGGTGAAGTCGGCACCGGCCCGCGCCAGCTCCCACGCCGCCGTCACTCCGGCAATCCCGCCGCCAATGACCGCGATGCGCTTGCTGCACATGGAGCTTAGGCCATCGCCGTCGCGGAGGTGCGCTCGTCCACATCGGCGGCAAACGTGCCCAGCGCGACTTCTTCCAGGGCGCGGATCAAAAGCGGCGAGTCGTTCAGGCTTTCGGCTCGCCAGAGCTGCATCCCCAACTCGCGCGCGAATGCCTTGAAGTCGATGTCAATGTCGTAGAGGATCTCGACATGGTCGCAGAGGAAGCCGACGGGTTGAAGCACGACGCCCTTGTGCCCCGCTTCCGCCAATGCTTTGAGGGTGTCCTGTACCGACGGTCCGATCCACGGCGCGCCCGCCACTCCCTGGCTCTGGAACGCGAAGCACCAGTCGCGCTCCGTCATCCCGACCGGACGCAGGGCCTCGGCGATAGCGCGGGCGGTGTTCTTGCACTCGACGGGATACGGGTCGGGTTCCGTACGCGCGCCGTAGTTCTGGATGCCGTCAACCGGCACCGGTCCACCGGGCACAGCCGATGGGCTCGCGGGATTCGACACTGTCCCCGACATAATTGTGCGGCACGGGACGGAGTGCGCGGTAAACAGAACCGGAACACGATTCCCCACGGCGGCGCAGCCCTCTGCCCACGCCGGCCACAAGCGGTCAGCGAAGGCGTGGGCGAGCGTCGGGTTTGCCGCCCACCCGGCGACGAACTCAACCTCCAGACCATGTGCGGCTTCGAGGAAGACCTTCCGGTACAGCCCGACCGAAGTCCGCGAGTTCTGCGGCGCAAGGCAGATCGCTTTGATCTTACGAACGCCGTCGAGCCGCATCTTGGCGACCACGTTGTCGATGTAGGGGTGCCAGTTCCGCATCCCTACGTAGACGGGCGCTTGCAGTGTCTCGGAGAGCAAACGGCCCTGCATCAGGGTCCATCGGGTCAGAGGCGGCCCTTCCACTAGCGGCGTCTCTTTCAGGCCGATCTCGGCGTAGCGGTGTTGCAACTCCTCGACCACTTCCGCGGGGAGCTTGCGGCCGCCAGTCACCTTCTCCAGGTATTCGCCCATTTCGCTGAGCACGTCCGGCGTCCCGTGAGCGAGCAGAAGGATAGCCTCGCCATTGCTGTTCCAGGCGTAGTCGACGTTCATGAGGCGTACTCCTTCACCCACTGGACGACCTGGATGACGTTGTCGACCGGCGTACCGGGAACGATGCCATGGCCGAGATTGAAGATGTGGCCGGGACGTCCGGCGGCCTCGCGAAGCACCTCGTCGACGCGCGCCTTCAGAACATCCGGTGGAGCGAAGAGCGTGATTGGATCGAGGTTGCCCTGCACCGCGCAACCCGCACCGACGGCCTTCCAGCCTTCGCTTAGCGGGATGCGCCAGTCCAACCCGATCACGTCCGCGCCCGTTTCGCGCATGGCGGGCAGCAGCGAGGCGGTGTCGACACCAAAGTAGATGACCGGAACGCCGAGGGACTGGACGCGCCGGACGAGTTCCGTGGTGGGCGCAAGGCAGTACTGGCGGTAGTCGGTGACGGAGAGCGCGCCGGCCCAGCTATCGAAGATCTGGATCACGTCCGCCCCGGCTTCGACCTGCTGTGCGGCGTAGTCCACGAGGACGGTGACGAGCTTCTCCATCAGCAGCGGCCACGCGGCGGAGTCCGAGTACATCATCCGCTTGGTGTCGATGTAGTTGCGCGAGGAGCCGCCTTCGATCATGTAGCTGGCAAGGGTGAATGGCGCTCCGCAGAAGCCGATGATGCCGAGTTGGTCGCCATCCGCGCGTGGTCTGTTGAAGTGGCGCCCAACCTTCTCGATGGCTTGTGCAACGTAGCGGAGGTCGTCGGTTTGGTCAGTGCGCAGGACCTGGACTTGCTCGAGCGTGCGGACTGGTGTATGGACCTGTGGACCTTCGCCCGCGACGAACTCGAAGTCCAGTCCCATGGGCGTAAACGGCAGCAGCAAGTCGGCGAAGATGATGGCGGCGTCAACGCCGAGACGCTCGGCGGCCGTGATGGTGACTTCGGCGGCGATCTCCGGCGCCCGGCAGATGTCGAGCAGAGAGTGGTGCTTGCGGACGGCCATGTACTCCGGCATGTAGCGGCCAGCCTGACGGAGGAACCAGACGGGGGTGCGGTCCACCGGCTGGCGAAGACAGGCTCGTACGAAGCGGCTGCCTGCCGTTGCGGGTTCGGAGAGCGTAAGGGTGCTTGTGGTGGAAGTCTGCGGCACTCTTTGAGCCTAGCATTCAGCGGCTGGGCCGTTTGTGTACGGTGAACGCGGCGGACACTCGCAGCATTACTGACGGAAAGGCTTCAGCCGGAGATGGTAGACGACGCCGACGCTGATTGCCTGCGGCGTGAAGGTGATCGGCGGGTCGAAGCCGAGGTTCCACGACTGATGCCCGTAGTCGGCGAGGAGCGACCATTTGGGCAGAATGTCGTAGGTCAGACCGCCTCCGTAGACGTACAGGAACGAGCTGTCGCTGGCGTAGACGTAACCGGGCTCGAGCGGAGCGGGCGGGGAGAAGAGGATGGTTCCGCCGCCAAGGAGGAAGTCGGCGTAAGGATGGAGCGCGTGCCAGTTATAGGCCACCTTCAGGCCGCCCTGGACGCTGCGCTCGGCAACGGGCGTTCCCGGCGTGTCTGTGCCGCGGACCTCGAGCGAAGGCGTGATCTTGCCGCTGAGCCGGGGAAAATACTTGTAGAGGGAGAAGTCGACGCCGACCATGCCGCCATATTTGCGGTCGGTCCCGTAGAAGGCGGTATCGGTGTCGGAGAAAGCGCCGAAGATGTCGATCCCGGCAGTTCGTGTGGCGGTCTGGCGGGATTGCGCGGGCGCAAAGGGTGCCAGCAGAGCGGCAAAGGCAATGAGGAGCGTAGATCTCTGGATATGGTGTAGCGCTCGCATGAATCTCCCTGGGCCGGAGGTAAGTTACTTCCGAGAGTGTACGACGTTCTCAGAAGAGCATATCGGCAAGGGATCGAAAATAGGTTACGTTACCGGATTTAAGCGTCAACAGTGCAGGTGAACTCTTCGATGACGGGGTTGGTGAGGACCTCGCGGGCGATGCGTTCCACTTCGGCCTGGGCGTCTGCTTGAGAGAGCGTGTCGTCGAGGGTGAGGAGGAAGTACTTGCCCTGGCGGACATCGGCGACACCCTTGTAGTTCATACGCCGAAGCGCGTCGGCGACGGTCTTGCCCTGGGCGTCGAGCACGGTGCGCTTCAAGGTAACGTAGACATGGGCCTTCATTGTGTCCGATTATAACGAAGCGGCTGTATGCTTCACTCAGGGTCTGCGAAGATGTACGGCCTCCGCAACCGCTTGACTGACCAGCATCGCCCGGACGATCTCCTGTCCAATGCTTTCCATTCCACCCTCGAAGAGACGAGACCTCTACCTCCATGCCGAATTACCTTGAATTGCCGGTTGGCCCGAAGTCGCCGGAAGTGATCAACTGCGTGATCGAGATTCCCTCTGAGGGAATCAGCAAGTACGAGTACGACAAAGACTTGCATGTCTTCCGGCTGGACCGGAACCTGTACTCGCCGGTGCATTACCCGGGCGATTACGGCTTTATCCCGAGCACCCTCGGCGATGACGGCGACCCTCTGGATGTGTTGGTGCTGGTCGATACGCCAAGCTTTCCCGGCTGCGTGATGGAAGTACGTCCGATCGGGCTGCTGGATATGCTCGATCAGGGATTGGGCGACGAGAAGGTGCTCTGCGTCGGCAAGGGCAATCCGCGCTACAAGGATGTCTGGAACTACTCGGAGATCTATCCGCACATGCTGAAGGAGATTACCCACTTCTTTGCCATCTACAAGGACCTGGAGGGCAAACGGGTCGAGGTGAAGGGATGGCGCGACGCGTCGTTTGCGCGGACCAAGGTGGTTGAGGCGCAGGAGCGGTTTATCCAAAACAAGATCAATCCGGAGGCCAAGCCGGTGCCGATTGTGGATGCGTTGGTGGAGCGGCGGCAAGCTTCGGAGTAGACGTAAGGCGGTCGATTTGCCAGGCGGGAAATAAATATTCGGCGTGACGGGCTTTGTTGTGCGGGGGACCCGATTTTTCCGCAATGCGGCTGGTTGCGGGCAAGTACCCCCACCCCTCGTACTTTAAGTACGAAAGTATTCATTCCATTGGACATAAGGCCGTACTTCTCCGCTTGAAGTACGGCCTCTGGTTCGTCTGTGCGACTCTCTTAGGGGTTTGCTTTGGGCGAGATTTGTCAAGTCCCGGCGCTCATTTTGTAGAGTGTTGGAGACGCAGATTCCCCTTGGGAACGACGAGGCAAAGACGACAGCGGATTCCCTTCGGGAATGACAAACAAAAAGGCAAAGACGAATAGCGGATTCCCTTTGGGAATGACAACTAGAAAAGCAAAGGCACACCGCTCCGATAGCTGAGGCACCACATAGAGAGCTGATTGCTGTGACTTTATAAGAGGCGTTTGCGGCTGGTGGCCAGGTAGAGGAGCGGACCGGTGGCGGCGACGAGGGTGGCGAAGAGCAGGGCATTGAGTCCGGCTATTCGCTCCGTGCGGGCGGTGTAGATGGCGTAGGCGATGAGCAGGGCGGGGCCCACGCCGGAGAGGACGGCTCCTGGCACGCCGCCGGGGACACGAAACGGGCGCGGGAGGTCTGGCTCGCGAAGGCGCAAGGCGACCAGGGCGACGAACTCCAGTATCAGCGCGCCGCCGTAGAGGACCAGGTCGATGGCGATGAGGCGTTCGAAGGTAAAGTTGAGCGCGAGTGCCCAGGCGGCGCTACAGAGCAAGACGGAGAGCCAGGGGACGCCGTCTTTCGTAGTGCGGGTAAGGGCTTGGGGAAGAAGGCCTTCCTTGGCGAGGGCATACGGGACGCGTGTATAGCTGAGGGTAAGGGCATTGAACATGCCGAAGCCGTTGAGGGTTCCGCCGAGCACGACGGCCAGGGCAAGGAAGGGACCGCCGATCAGACCGGCGGCGTCGGTCCAGGCACCGGTCGAGAAGCGCTCGGCCGGGATGCCCGCCATGGCGACGGCGGCGAGCGGAAGGATGTAAGTGACGGCGACGAGCGCGGCGGCGGCGAGCATGGCGCGGGGATAGTTGCGTTGCGGCTGGTCGACCTCTTGGGCGACGGTTGAGGCGTTGTCCCAGCCCATGTAGTTCCAGAGCGCGACGGAGACGGCACCGCCCAGGTCGCGCGCCATGGACGTGCCGCTCTGGGGCAGCGCGGGGATGCCGTGATGCGTGAGGGTCCGCCAGAGGGCGACGGCCACGAGGACGGCGAACGGGGAGAGCAGAGCGCAAAACATGGCGACCGAGCCTTCGCCGACCGCGCGCGCACCGCGGAGGTTCCAGACGGCGCAGGCCAACACGACGGCGAGAGCCCAAAGGGTGCCACGGTATCCAGCGGTCCAGGTGGGCGCAATTCGGCCAAGATAGAGGACGAAGGTGACGGGGTAGATGGCCATGTCGAAGACGCTGGCGGCGAGCGAGAGCCAGGCTTCTTGAAAACCCCAGAAGCGACCGAGGCCGCGCGCGACCCAGCGGTAGTAGCCGCCGTCTTCGGGGATGGCGGAGGCGAGTTCGCCGACCATGAGCGAGGTGGGCAGGCTCCAGACCAGCGGAATGAACAGTAAGAGCAGAAGCGCGCGGGTGTACCCGGCCTTGCCGATGATGTCTTCCAGGCCGTAGGGGCCGCCAGAGACCATGAAATACGTCGCGCCGATGAGGGGAAGGAGGCGCAGTTTCCTGGTGGAGTTTTTCAGCGGCAGGGCCAGCGGGCGGCTCCGGTTCTGGGATGCGTGACGGGGTACACGGACAAATCTACCGCAAACCGCAATGCAAGGGTGGGCGGAGGAGGGATGTCCGGGCTATAATCGGCAAGTCCCCCGGCGGCTGATGGCGCGTAGCGGCTGGGAAAGGCGATGGAGAGTTGGCCGAGTGGCTGAAGGCGGCGGTTTGCTAAACCGTTATAGGACCAAAAGTTCTATCGGGGGTTCGAATCCCCCACTCTCCGCCAGAAATAGCTAAGCACGGCCTACTGCATCGGCCATCGTAGCTCCGAGCCGGACGCTTTCCGCCACGCCGCGGTCTTCGGGGTAGTAGAAGCAGGTGTCTGCGATCTGTAGACCGGCGATCGGCGTCTGCACAGGTGGAATCTTGGCGGCGAATCCAGGTTCACAGACTGGCTGGCCATAGCGCAGGCGGGCGACTTTGGTGGCTACGATGTGGTCTGAGGTCAAGGCTGGATTGATTCTTTGCAGGCAGCCGAACGCCTCGGACAAGAGCTGCTCGTCGGGCCAGGAAAACTTAGGATTGGTGTACGGCATATAGTACGGCACGTAGACGATGGAGTCGCCGACGCTGCGCAGGTTCGAGAACTCGATGACTCCGGGGATTTCCATGCCGGGCTCGGAGACGTTGACCCAGAAGTGCGGGCTTACCGGGCGGGACAGCTTGAAGATGACGCAGATGACGCTGATGTTGTGGATGGCGTCGTAGCGCTGCTTCCATTCAGCCGGGAGGCTGGGGACGAGGGCGGAGACGAGCGGCGTGGGCGTGGTACAGATGACGTGATCGGCGGTGTAGTGGCCGGTTGCGGTTCGTACACCGGTGACACGGCCGGCTTCGGCGGTGATCTCTTCGACCGGCGCGCCGAGATGGACGCGGCCGCCGTGCGCTTCGATGGCGTTTACAAGCGCGTTGACGAGCGTGATGGAACCGCCTTCGATGTAGCCGAGCTCCTCCTGGAAGATGCTCTTGCGGGAGCGGCCGATGCGGCGGATGCGCGTCCATATCCAGGCTGCGGAGATGTTATCGGCGTACTCGTAGAATTTGAGGTCGAAGAGAGGTTTCCAAAGCCGGTCATAGACGGATTGGCCGCACCAGCGAATGATCCAGCTTTTGGCGGATTCGTCTTCGATGGCGGCCCAGCTGTTTCTGCGGACGCAGACAAAGGCGAAGAAGCCGTAGCGGAGCTTGTCCACGATGCCGAGCGTTGGTATGCGGAGCAGCGAGAGCGGATCGCCCCAGGGGTAAAGCTTGCCGCGATTGAAGAAGCCCATCGTGGTCTGCCGCCAACGCAGCAGGTGGTCGATGCCAAGCTCGCGCATGAGAGCGAAGGTGGGCGTGTCGGTCTTGCAGATGAAGTGATAGAAGCGTTCGATGGAGACGCCATCGAAGTCGAAGTGTCCGGCCATGCCTCCGGGTTCGTGCGCGGCTTCCACGAGGTCGACCTCGTGGCCATCCCGGGCGGCGCGGTATGCGGCAGCCAGGCCCATTGCGCCTGCCCCAATCACAACGACTTTTGCCATCGACTGATCTCCTTGTACGAGGTCTCTCACAGAAAGAGCATGCTTGCGAGACTCTTGTTTGTGGATGCGTTCTGTTCTTCGATGATCGCAGATTTACGGCGGTGGGAGTTGGATCAAGACACAACAGCATAGACGTCGAAGTTGCCGGCGGTTGCCTGCTTTCGGTAGTGGGACCAGGCTGCGGCGAAGTCTGGACTTTGGAGGAACCAGGCGAGCATATCGAAGTCCTTGTCTCCCATTGCTTGGCAGGGCGTCTCGACGGTGCAGCGCTGGATGAGAACAAGCGAGGGTTTCCAGTAGTTCAGGTCCTCGGCGCTTTGCTCTCGTTGCAGAGCGGAGAGTTGTGTAAGGGTTTGCGGTGTAAGCCGCTTGAACGGCGCGCCTCCGCCGACTGGACCAAGTTCGTTTTGGACGATGGGCGGCAGCATCCAGAGATGGGCGAAGCGGCCTCCCCAGCGCAGGCCGTGATTGTAGGCTATGCCCATGGGAGCGACATCGGTTGAGAAGACATAGACGGCTGTGGATGGAGGGTATTGCGCGAAGAGGATGTCGAGCGGCTGATTGGACGGAGGGCTGGAGCGTGGAAAGGCCTCGGCTGGGTGAAGCGCAATCCCGACTACGAGAAGAAGCATGACAATGGAGAGTGCAACGGTTGCGTTTTTGGTAAAGGTGCGGTGAGCTGCCAGACGTCCCATTGCCGGTTGCAGGAGGTCGACCACAAAGTAGGCGACCGCGACCAGAAGCAAGGCTTGATAGGGGTAGATGTGGTAGCTCCATCGCGTGTGTTGGATGGCGTATGCACCGGCGGCGGCACTGCTGCATAGAACCAGCACGGCGACGGTTGCCGGCTGCCGAAGATGGTGCCGTAGAACAAGGCAAGCCAAGAGCAGAGCGGCCGCGATAACGAAAAAGCGGCGCATTCCAAGTGCGAGTGTAAACGCGGAGTCTGTTCCCAGAGCCCAATACGTGTTGAAGAGCAACGGCATCGTACTGGTGAAGTAAAGCGGTGTCGTGAAGCGAACGAGCGCAAGGATTAAGCCGCTGCTGAGGACGAGCGCGAGGAAGTCTGGCGCGAGCAGGCGACGCACACTGCGGGCGCGGAGGGCGAGAAACAGCTCAAGCACGACGACCACGACGGTCTCTTGCGGCTTGAACCAGATGGCTAAACCGGCGGTGATGCCGAGGGCGCAACGCTCCGCGAGGGAGAGTTCGTGTACTGCGCCGCTCGTAACGGCTAGCAGGTAAGGGAGCAAGAGGATCACGAAGAGGTGTTCCCGCTGGCCGAAGTCGTTGGGCGCGAGAAAGAACTCGACTCTAAGCAACGCCGCGGCGAAGAGAAGGCGCGCAAGTGGATGAACGATGACGCCGCCTCGCCGCAAGAGCGAGACACACCAGGCGACGCTGCCGAAGATCATGGCAACGATCAGCAGCTTGAAGAAGCCGATCTCGGATGCGCGATCGCCCTGGGCAAGGAGCACGGGAATTGCGGAAAACCAGATGATTGTTGGAGGATTGGTTTCGGCGAGACGAGGGCCGTAAGGTTCCGCGCCATCCAGGAATGGCGCGCTTCGATGAGATAAGAGGCCTGATCGTGGCCCACATTCGCCTGCAAATACCTGGCTAAGAAGGAGCAGACAAGAACCATTGCGCCGATGGCTAGAATCCATTGGGAAGCCAGACCGATCGCGGATGTTTTCGTTGCGGTTTGCATGAGGGCGGAGGAGCGGACTTACGCGTTCTGGTTAGCCTACCATCCGCCTCCACCGGTGTGCGGGAGCGAGACAAGCGGACCAGCCGTTTGCCGATCGGGTGTAGCACGGGGCAAATGCGATATTCTTAGGCTATGTGTCCGCCTCCCAGCACACCTGTGCGTGCTCTTTTCTGTCCGACGTGCCGCAAGGTGGTGCTGGCGAGCGGAGAGGACTTTCCGTTCTGTTCGGACCGGTGCCGGGTGCTCGATCTGGGCAAGTGGGCGAGCGGGGATTATAAGGTGTCTTCGCCGGCTTTGTCTTCGGAAGGGGACCCGGATCTGCTGGAGGAGATGGCGCGGTCGGGTTCCCATAAGCGGCGCAATGATGGTGAGGAGTAGCGTGCGGACTTTCCGGTGCGGGGCTATGCCGCTACACTAAGTTCCATGTGCGGAATCGTCGGCGTTATCGGAGCGAAGGACCCTGTTTCCATCAT
Source organism: Acidobacteriaceae bacterium (assembly GCA_965277085.1). Taxonomy (GTDB): domain Bacteria; phylum Acidobacteriota; class Terriglobia; order Terriglobales; family Acidobacteriaceae; genus Edaphobacter. Next base: position 1,159,882 of record OZ255708.1, on the reverse strand, counting down.
CATTGAAGGCCTGCGGCGGCTGGAGTATCGCGGGTATGACTCGGCTGGGATCGCGGTGGCGGGCGGGCCGGAGGGGCTGCAGTTGCGACGGGCTCCGGGCAAGCTCAAGAACCTGGAGAAGGTGATTGCAGAGTCGCCGATCCATGGGACATTCGGGATCGGGCATACACGCTGGGCGACGCATGGGCGGCCGACCGAGGAGAACGCGCATCCGCACCGGGATGGGTCGGGGACTCTGGTGGTGGTGCATAACGGCATTGTGGAGAACTACCTTGCGTTGAAGGCCGCGCTGGTGGCGAAGGGGCACAAGTTCCAGTCGGAGACGGACACGGAGATCATTGCGCATGTGATCCAGGATGAATTGGAGCTGGCGGGTGGCGCGGCGATCGAAGCCGGGACGCGGACGGTGGAGGCGAATAGCTCGGAGGCGGTGGTGCGGTCGGGCTTCAGGAATGGCGCACCGGCGATTCCGCTCGAAGAGGCGGTGCGGCGGGCGGTGAAGCGGCTGACCGGGGCGTTCGCGATCGGGGTGTTGAGCGCGGATGAGCCGGACAAGCTGGTGGCGGCGCGGATGGGGCCGCCGGCGGTGATCGGGATTGGCGAGGGCGAATATTTTTTGGCTTCGGACGTGCCGGGGATTCTCCACCACACGCGGAACATCCACTTCCTGGCAGATGGCGAGGTGGCTGTGCTGACGACCGCCGGGGTGACGCTGACGGACTTTGCCGGTAAGCCGCTGCCGTTGAAGGTACAGCGCATCCTGTGGGATCCGATTATGGCCGAGAAGGCCGGGTATAAGCACTTTATGCTGAAGGAGATCAACGAGCAGCCGCGGGCGATCCGGGACACGACGCTGGGGCGGGTGTCGCTCGACACGGGACAGGTGTTTCTGGAGGCGATGCAGGTCACGGCGGAGGACTTTCGCCAAGCCAGCCAGATTACGATTGCGGCGTGCGGGACGAGCTGGCACGCGGGGCTGGCGGGCAAGTTCATGATCGAGCGGCTGGCGCGGCTGCCAGTAGAGGTGGATTATGCGAGCGAGTACCGGTATCGCGACCCGATCGGCGACCCGAAGGCGATTGGGCTGCTGATTACGCAGTCGGGCGAAACCGCGGATACAATCGCGGCGCAGCGGGAGCTGATCGCCAAGGGATCGAAGACGCTGGCCATCTGCAACGTGGTGGGCGCGGCGGTCACGAGGGAGGCGCAAGGGACGATCACGACCAACGCCGGACCGGAGATCGGCGTGGCAAGCACGAAGGCATTTACGGCGCAGCTGACGGCACTGTTCCTCTTTGCGCTTTATGTGGCGCAGGTGCGCGGGACGATCACGCTCGCGGAGTCGAAGAAGCTGGTGGAGGAGTTGTCGCTGGTGCCGGGCAAGGTGGAGGAGATTTTGCGGTCGGTCGACGACCAGTGCTGCACGCTGGCGAAGAGCTTTTCAACGGCGCGGGATTTCCTTTTCCTTGGGCGTGGGATTCATTACCCGATTGCCCTGGAAGGGGCGCTGAAGCTGAAGGAGATTAGCTACATCCACGCGGAAGGGTATCCGGCGGGAGAGATGAAGCATGGGCCGAACGCGCTGATCGACGAGACGCTGCCGGTGGTGTGCATCGCGACCAAGGACCCCAACGACGCGTCGTCGGTATTGAAGTACGAGAAGACGTTGAGCAATATCCAGGAGGTGACGGCGCGGAGCGGGCGGGTGATCGCAATCGCCATTGAGGGGGACCATGAGATCACCGGGCTGGTGGAGCATACGATCCACATTCCGCAAGCCCCGGAGTTGCTGTTGCCGTTGCTGGAGGTGGTGCCGTTGCAGCTGCTCGCGTACCATATCGCGGTGCGAAGGGGATGCGATGTGGATCAGCCGAGGAATCTGGCGAAGAGCGTGACGGTGGAGTAACTTACACGGATTGCTCAGGGATAGCTTCATACGGGAGGAAAAGGGCGAAGACGGTGCCGTGGCTGTCAGCATCGTGCTTGCTGCGGAAGGTGATGCGGCCTTGGTGGCGGGCGACGATTTCGGCGCTGATCCAGAGGCCGAGGCCTGTACCGGCGATGCCTTTGGTGGTGTAGAACGCTTCGAAGATGCGAGCCTGATCGTGTGGGGCGATGCCGCTTCCGGTATCGGCGACCGTGAGGGTGAGGCCTTTGCGTCCGGTGCGCCAGTCCGTGGCATCCCGACTACGAACGAGCAGGCGGCCGCCCATGGGCATGGCGTCGACGGCGTTACCGACGAAATTGTTGAGTACCTGACGAATCTCGCCTTCGAAGCAGACGATCGGATAGCAGGCGCGCTTGCGCTTTTCGACTGTGATACCGGAGTTACGCAGCTTGCCTTCGTAGATGGTGAGTACTGTTGAAAACAGGTCGGCGCATCCAATCAACTGAGGGCGCGTGGATTGCTTGTGGAAGCGAAGGGTTTGATTCGCAATGATCGAGACGCGGCGCACCTCAAGCGCGGCGAGTTCGAGATAGTTGCGCGTTTCCGGGTTTTCAGCCGTTGCGTTGGCGAGATAAATGAGATTGGTGATGGCTTCGAGCGGGTTGTTGATCTCGTGCGCGATGGAAGAGGCAAGGCGGCCGACGGCGGCTAGCTTTTCGCTTTGCAGCAGGGCGGCTGTGGTTTTCCGGCGTTCCGTGATGTCGCGAAAGAAGATAATGATGCCCTCTTCGGAGGGACGGGCAATCACGTGAAGCCACATGTTCAGCGGCTCGGGATAGTACGTTTCAAACTCACCCGTGAGGCCTTCGTCCATGGCGCGATGGTAGTGTTCGACGTAAGGCGAGCCATCGTAGATCATTGCGGGAAAGCTCTCCCATAGATTGACGCCTAAAAGGTTTTTATCGGGAGACATGATGCGGCGGGCGTTGCCGTTCATATAGGTAAAACGCCATTGATGGTCGAGCGTGACGACGGCGTCGTTGGTGGCTTCGAGGACGCGCAGAAGTTCGATGGAGGCGGCGTCACGAGCTTGTTCGGCGTTGTGAACGGCGGTCACGTCGCGGTAATAGATGTAGAGGCCGTCGGGCGCGGGCTCGGCGGTGATGTGGAAGTAGGCGTTGAAAGGCGGATAAAAAAAATTGATGCTGCTGGGTTGGCCGGTTTCCGTGACGGCGCGATAGCACTGTTCGAGCTCGCTTCCGGCGGTCCCGGGATAGAGCTCCCACAGCGTCCTACTGTTGATGTGTTCCGGGCGAATGTAGCCGATCTGGCGCGCTGCCCGATTGGCGTAGGAGATGCGCCACTCACGGTCTAGTAGAAGGACGCCCACCGGGAGGCTGTCGAGCACGCGGCGCAGAACTTCGGGCGCGAGGCTTGGCAAAGGAGATAGGGTCTCCTGTGCCGGCGAGGCCGCGACTTGAGGAGGAATGGGCATCGTGGTCCCCTGAGGATACCTGAAGGAGGGCACGTGCTGGAGCGGTACTAACGTTTAGGCGTAATCCGTCGGTATCGAAGCTGAGGAACAAACGGCCCAAGCGACGGTGTGTCGCATGGGCCAGTATGGAATCGATGGAACGCTTAGGGGTACGCGCTCTTGCCGGTTTACTGCGGCTGGGCAACGGTGCGGAGATAAGGCTTCAGGGTTTTGAAGCCCTGTGGGTATTTTTCACGCGCGGCCTCATCGGAGACGGCGGTGGGGATGATGACATCCTCGCCGGGTTTCCAGTTCACAGGCGTGGCCACGGAGTGCTTCGACGTGAGTTGGAGGGAGTCGATGACGCGGATGATCTCGTCGAAGTTGCGGCCGGTAGATGCCGGATAGTTCATCGACAGCTTGATCTTCTTGTCCGGCCCAATGATGAAGACAGTGCGGACGGTCATGGAGTCGGACGCGTTAGGGTGGATCATGTCGTATTTAAGGGCGATGGAACGGTCGGTGTCGGCGATCAGCGGGAAGTTGAGCGCGGTGCCCTGTGTTTCTTCGATGTCTTTGGACCAGGGCTCGTGCGACTCCATCTTGTCGACGGAGAGACCGAGGACCTTGACGTCGCGCGCGGCAAACTGGGGGCCGAGAAAGGCGGTGTAGCCGAGTTCGGTGGTGCAAACGGGCGTGAAGTTCTTGGGGTGCGAGAAGAGCACGGCCCAGTGGCCGTCGATGTAGTCGTAGAAGTGGATCTCGCCCTCGGTGGTTTGGGCAGTGAAGTCGGGCGCGGTGTCGCCGATTTGCAGAGACATGGTATTTTCCTTTGGACGCGGTGAGTTGGAGGTTCAGGGGTGCGGACAGGGACCGGTGTTAGCTACATCGTGACGACTTGGCCCGGCAACATCGCAGACTCTGCATGAACGCTCCCATCATAACGCTAAGGATAAGATGCCACTAGATGGGCATCGAAGCAAATCTAAGCCGATTGCGGGAGGAGATGGCGGTTGCGTGCCGGCGCGCGGGGCGGCGTGACGACGAGGTCGCTCTGATGGCGGTGAGCAAGGTGCATCCGGTGGAGGCGCTGCTGGAGGCGTATGCGGCGGGGCAGCGGTTGTTCGGGGAGAACCGTGTGCAGGAGTTTGGAGACAAGGCGGCTTCCCTGGTGGGATTGGATGTAGCGATGCATCTGATTGGACCGTTGCAATCGAATAAGACAGCGCGGGCTGCGGAGCTGTTTGCGTCGGTGGACACGGTGGATTCGCTTAAGGTGGCGCAGCGACTGAACGCGGCGGCGGGGGTGCTGGGCAAGCGGCTGCCGGTGCTGATCGAGGTGAAGCTCAGCCATGAGGAGTCGAAGCATGGCGTTGCGGCGGAGGAACTGGCCGCTTTGCTGGAGGGCATGGTTGGGTTGGACAACCTTAGCGTGAACGGGCTGATGACGGTGCCGCCGTGGAGCGAGGATGCGGAGGTCGCCCGGCCTTATTTTCAGCAGCTACGGCGGCTGCGGGATGAGCAGCAGCGGGTGTGTTCGACGCTGGTGGAGCTTTCGATGGGGATGTCGGGGGACTTTGCGGTTGCGATCGAAGAGGGAAGCACGTGCGTTCGGGTAGGGACGGCGGTGTTTGGGAAGCGGCCTGGGAAGGCTGAGTAGGGTGCGAACGCAGATTCCCTTCGGGAATGACAAACAAGAAAGGCAAAGGCGCAAAGCAGATTCCTCCGCTTCGCTACGGAATGACAAACAAAGTATGCTGCGGAATGACAAAAACAAAGTAAGCTGCGGAATGACAACAAAGCGCAGAGGATGACAGACAGAAGGCGCGTTACCAGCCCAGCGTTCCCGGCGGTCCTTTAAACGGGCCGGTGACGTGCGAGGTGATCCAGCCGCCGTAGAAATCACCGGGCTGGGCGGTGACGCGCTCGCCGTCGACGGTGCACTCGTCGACGCGGCTGGCGTAGAAGGCGAGATGGTCGGCCAGAGCGGTGTAGGCGGGGGAGGGTTGGGCGTAGCTCCAGGCAGCGTCTTCGACAGCGGTCTCTCCGATCGCGATGTTCCAGTACGCGGCGATACCTTTGAACTCGCAGAAGCTGCCGCGCCGCTTGGAAGGACGGAGGTGCTGCATGGCAAGGTCATGCTGCGGGATGTAGAAGACGGGTGGATGGCTGGTTTCAAGTATGCGAAAAGAGTGGGTGGTATCGGCAAGGACCACGCCGGCGTGGACGATGCGCACGTGGCGCGGGCTGTGTTCGAGTCGTGGCGGGCGCGGGTAGTCCCAGACGGATTCAGGCATGGCTCTACAGTAGACTGGGCGCACAGGCAAACGAGGGCGCGATGAAGGCAGTGGACAAGAAGTTGAACGAGATGAACAGGTTAGGCGATATGGCGCATTTTCCTCCGCTGGTGAACGCGGGGGCGACTGCCAATATCCTGCTGACGGTGTGCGTGACGTGGTGGCTGGTGCCGCGCCATCCGCAGGTGTACGCGCCGATGGTTTGGGTGGCGATCGTGCTGTGCGTCAATCTCTTGCCCGTGGTCCTGCTGCGTCTGGCGGAGAAGCCGGGTGTCGTCTACCGGCGTCTGGGCGAGATGAATTTCGTTCAAGATCAGCACCGTTTCTCGGACTGGGTGTATTTGGCGGCTTCCGCGAACATGGCGTTCTGGGTGCTTGGATCGTGGGCGGTATTTTCGATCGTGCGGAGCGTGTCCGTTTTAGGAGCGGTTCTGGTCGTGGCGGCCCTGGCTACGTTTTCGCCGGTACTGTTACGCGGTGGGCGGCAGAGTTGAGCGCGGTCTTCGTGTTGCACTCTGCCGCCTGAACGTTAACGAACCGAAGCTTCGATCTCTGCCCATTCCGCCGGGCTTAGCTTAACGTGCGCGGCGGCAACATTCTCCTCCAGGTGTTCGAGCGAGGAGGTACCGGGGATGGGCAGGATGACCGGGGAGCGGTGCAGCAGCCAGGCAAGCGAGAGCTGGCTGACCGTGGCTCCATGCTTCCTGGCCGCGGCATCGAGTTTGCCACCGGGCTGGGCGAGCTTTCCAGACGCTACGGGAGCCCAGGGAATGAACGCGAGCCCGTGCTCCGTGCAGTAGTCGACGACATCTTCATGGGCACGGTCGCCGATGTTGTACTTGTTCTGCACGCTGACGATGTCGATGATTTTGCTGGCCTGCTCGATTTCGTGCGGCTTCACCTCGGAGAGACCGACGTGACGGATTTTGCCCTCTTGCTGGAGCTTGGCTATTTCGCCGAGCGACTCCTCGACCGGAACCTTTGGATCGATGCGGTGTAGCTGCCAAAGTTCGATGCGTTCGAGCTTCAGGTAGCGGAGGCTGAGCTCGACTTCCTGCCGGAGGTATTCGGGCCGACCGACGGGGAGCCATTTGCCGGGGCCTTGGCGGGTTAGTCCGCCTTTTGTGGCGATGACGGTGCCTTCGTCGTACGGGGCGAGGGCTTCGCCGATGAGGCGTTCGCTCACGGCTGGTCCATAGGCATCGGCGGTGTCGATGAAGTTGACGCCAAGCTTGACTGCGCGCTGCAAGACTTTGAGGGCGCGCTCGCGGTCGACCGGTTCGCCCCAGATGCCTTCACCCGTGATGCGCATGGCACCAAAGCCCAAGCGGTGAACGGGCAGATCGCCGCCCAGCGTGAAGGTTCCACTGGTGGCGGGGGTAATGGGCTTTTCGTTTGTTGTATCCAGAATGCTCATGCAGCTACAGATGCGGTGATGACGTTAGGGGTCGCATCGGTGCGTGAGACGAACACTTCCTGGCGGCGGGGAGGAGCCGCCCGGGAGCGTGTACGACCGGAGAGTGGGGCAGAAAGCCTTGCGGCCTAAGTGAGAGTTTGTGACGAACGATGGTGCGTGGAGTGGGCAGATCGTTTCAAGTTTGTTGAAGAAGCTGAAGCAGGCCGGGTTCGTCGAGGACCGGAACTCCCAGCGATGTGGCTTTGTCGAGTTTCGATCCGGCCTCTTCGCCCGCGACGAGGTAGCTGGTCTTCTTGCTGACAGTGCCGGAGACGCGCCCGCCCGCCCCTTCGATCAGCGCTTTGGCGGCGTCGCGCGTGAGGGTGGGCAGAGTGCCGGTGAGCACGAAGGTGAGGCTTTCGAGGGTGTTGGTGATGACGCGCTTTTCGGCGGTGAGCTTGAGACCGAGGGAGTGGAGGTTATCGACGAGCTGCTGGTTTTTGGGGATGGCGAAGAACTCGACGATGGCCTGGGCGACCTTGGGGCCAACCTCATTGACGGCTTCGAGTTCGTCTGCGGTGGCGATTCGTAGGGCGTCGATGGAGCCGAAGTGCTGGGCAAGGAGCTGTGCGGTGCGTTCGCCGACGAAGCGGATGCCCAAGCCGAGAAGGACGCGGGCGAGACCGGCGTCTTTTGAGCGGGCGATCTCGATGAGGAGGGCGTCTGCGGTCTTTTCGCCCACCCGTTCGAGATCGATGAGCTGGTCTCGGGTGAGGCGGTAGAGGTCGCCAATGGTGTGAATGATGGGCTTGCGGGTGGCGATCGGCTCGCCCTCTTCGGTGACCGGTGCTACGTCCGCGCCGAGATCGGGGCTTTGGCCGAGGAGCTGTGCGACCATGGCGTCGCCGAGGCCTTCGATGTTCATGACCCCGCGCGCCGCCCAGTGGAGGAGCTCTTCGCGGACGCGGGCGGGGCAGGAGGCGTCGATGCAGCGCCAGTCGACCTCGCCTTCGGCGCGGATGAGCTCGCTCGCGCAGATGGGGCAATGGGTGGGAAAGACGATCTCGGTCGTGCCGCGAGGGTGCGCGTTGTCGTCGACCACGGCGACGATTTTGGGGATGACGTCGCCGCCGCGCTCGACCTGGACGAAGTCGCCGATGCGGACGCCGAGGCGGGCGATCTCGTCGGCGTTGTGGAGCGTGGCGCGGGTGACGGTGGTGCCGCCGATGAAGATGGGCGCAAGCGCGGCGACGGGGGTGAGCTTGCCGGTACGGCCTACCTGAAAGAGCACGTCGTCAAGGCGCGTGATCCCGGCGCGGGCGGCGAATTTGTAGGCGATGGCCCAGCGCGGGGCTTTACCGGTAAAGCCGAGGCGGCGTTGCTGCGCGACGGAATCGAGCTTGAGGACGACGCCGTCGATCTCGTAGCCGAGGGTGTCGCGGAGGGTCTCGGCGTGGGCGATGAAGGCGAGCGCCTCGTCGATGGTGTCGACGGTGGTGGCGTGCTGGTTGACACGGAAACCGGCGTGGCGGAGGGCGGCGAGGGCTTCGGTCTGGGTGGGGAGGAGGAGTTCGCCGTTGGGCTGGAGAAGGAAATAGGCGTAGAAGTCGAGGCGGCGCTGGGCGACAATGTTGGGCTCGAGCGTGCGGATGGTGCCGGCGGCGGCGTTGCGGGGGTTGACGGCGGGGGCAAGCCCCGCAGCCTTGCGCTGCTCGTTCATCTTGCGGAAGGCGGCTTGCGGGAGAACGACCTCGCCGCGGACTTCGAAGGCTTCGGGGAGACCAGCGGCTTTGAGCTTGGCGGGCGAGACGCTGAGGGGGACACTGCGGATGGTGCGGACGTTCGACGTGACATCCTCGCCGACGGAGCCGTCGCCGCGGGTGAGGCCGCGCTGTAGGTGTCCGCCGCTGTAGTGAAGGGCAAGCGAGAGGCCGTCGAGCTTGAGCTCGCAGACGTAGCGGACGGTTTCGGAGGCGGGCAGGCCGTTGCGGACGCGGGTGTCCCAGGCGCGGAGGTCGGCCTCACCGAAGGCGTTGTCGAGCGAGAGCATGGGCTTTGAGTGCGGCGTTTTGACGAAGCCATCACGGGGCTTGCCGCCGACGCGCTGTGTGGGGGAGTCGGGCGTGACGAGCTCCGGGTGCGCGGCTTCGAGGGCCTTTAGCTGCTCCATGAGCGCGTCGTATTGGGCGTCTGTCAGCTCCGGGGCGTCGAGGACGTAATAGAGGTGTTCATGGTGGCGCAGCTGGTCGCGGAGGGCGGCTATCTGCTGGTCGGGTTCTACATCGGCGGGAAGCTTGGCGGCCATGCGACTATTTTATGTGTATGGTGCTGCAGCTTGAGGCCGCCTGAGCGAGAGTAGGTGACACAACGTTGTGCAGCGTCGTAGTGGGAAGCAAGTTCTAGCACCGAGATGCCGTCCAAGCTGGGCAGCAAGACGGAAGCATCCGCCACGAACAAAGCGGACGACACACAACAGTTCCAGCCATCTGTAGAGGTGCGGGTGTAGATGTTGCAGCCGAGCTGGCCGCCGCAAACCTCATAGCTCAGTGTTAGGATGGCGACGACGGGAGCAACAGTGGAAGCGAACGAGATGCAGGAGTATGCGAACCAGTTGAAGGAGGCGGGTGAATCGGGCGGCGAGAACCTAACGAGCATCTCGCTGGCGATCTCCATCCTCGCAGTGCTGGTGGCCATGGTGACGGTGCTTGGCCACCGTACGCATACCGAAGCTGTGCTGATGCAAAGCCGCGCCGGGGACCAGTGGAACCTTTATCAAGCGAAGAAGATCCGCAGCGACAACCTGGCAGTAACGATAGATCTGCTTGAAATGCAGACTGCCACGCCAGTGCTAGCCGCCAAACTGAGCGAGTATCACGGCAGGATGGACAAGTGGAAGGCTGACCTGGCAGAGGAGCAGGAGAAAGCACACGAGTTCGAGAGCGAAGTGGAACGGGCCGAGCACCGCGCGTTCCGCTACGATTTAGGCGAGGCTCTGTTGCAAATCGCCGTGGTGCTGTGTTCGGTGACGCTTTTCACGCGTAACCGCACCTACTTTTTCCTGGGTCTGACGATGGGAGCGGCAGGCTTGATTGTGGCGGCTACCGGGCTGCTGGTGCGTTAGGCGCGTACCTTTCGCAAATGGCACAAACGCCACAATGGAGCGCAACGGCGGCTAGAGCACTTCGATCACGCTGTATAGCAGTTACAACTTGACGTTCGGTTACGTCCATGTCGCGGCAAGTGAAGAGAAGGTCAAAGCGTGCTTGTGCCCGATCGGACGCCGTACTCTGTTGGGCAACACGGAGAATGCGCCCTGTCTCACAGGTGTGTCCCTGTACCGGAACCGCAAGGTTGATCATCGCAGTACGATTTCTGTGGTCGAAAGCATGGAGGTCACCTGTGCAATCGAGATCAGCCTACTCTCTGTAAGATCTCCTGTAACAACTTAATAGCAGGTAAGTTGCATGGACAGCTGGTCCACCGGGCAAACCTACGATGGTTTAGAAATGACACCCAGGTCGACCATGCCGTTGACGAAGTATTGCACCGCCAATGCGACCAGAAGCAAGCCCATGATGCGTACGAGGATGCGGATGCCGGTATCGCCCAGGGCGCGCGCTACCTTGTCGGAGTTGCCGAGCACAAGGTAGCAGATGGCGGCCGTGATGAAGATCGCGACCAGAATGGCGATCAGTTGCCATCGGGTTTGGGCTTGGCCGACCAGCACCATGACGGAGGTGATCGATCCCGGGCCGGCAAGCATGGGAATGCCCAGAGGAACGATGCCGGCGTCTTCCTTGGCGGCGGCGGCGGCGGTGTCGCCCGTGACCTCCTGGGTGGCGGAGCGTTTCGCCTCGAGCATATCGAGACCGATGAGCAGAAGGATGACGCCGCCCGCGATTTCAAACGCAGGCAGCGTGATGCCGAACATTCGAAAGATATATTGGCCGCCGAGCGCAAAGGCGGAGAGGAAAAGCCAGGCGGTGAGCGAGGCCTTTTGGGCCATGCGACGGCGGCGGGCGGCGTCCGAACCTTCAGTGACGGCGAGGAAGGTAGGGAGGGCCGCAAAGGGGTCGACGAGGAAGAAGATCGAACTGAGGGCGAGCAGGGAGAACCGTACGTAAGCCGATCGTTCGATCACGGAAAGACTTACGCCGTGTGGATCAAACATCCTTATAGTCTCTCACGCGGAGGCTATAATTCAGGCAAACACACTGGAGCGGGCATGACCATCGTAAGCACCGAGTACATCTGGCACAACGGCGAACTGATTCCCTGGAACAAGGCGCAGATCCATGTGATGAGTCATGTGGTTCACTATGGGTCCTCGATCTTTGAGGGGATTCGCTGCTATGAGCAGCCGGATGGCGCGGGCATCTTTCGCCTGCCGGAGCATATGCAGCGATTCCTCGATTCGGCCAAGATTTACCGGATGCCGCTGCCGTTTACCGCCGAGCAGCTGGCGGATGCGGTCGTCGATGTAGTTGAAGCAAATGGGGTTACACCGTGTTACATACGTCCGGTCGCGTTTCGCGGCTATGGTGAGATGGGTGTCAATGGGTTGAAGGCTCCGGTTGAGGTATATATCGCCAACTTCCCGTGGGGCAAGTACGTTCCCGGCAATGACGGCGCGGATGTGTGTGTATCGAGCTGGAGCCGTCTTGCGCCGAACACCATGCCGTCGCTGGCGAAGGCCGGAGCGAACTACATGAATTCACAGCTGATCCGCATGGAGGCCGAGATTAACGGCTACTCCGAGGGGATTGCACTCGACACGAACGGGTATCTTTCTGAGGGTTCGGGCGAGAACCTCTTCCTGGTGCGCGGTGGGGTGCTGTACACGACACCTTTGGCAAACTCCGTGCTGAACGGCATAACCCGAAGTTCCATTTTGAGTCTGGCACAACAGCTAGGCATCCCTGTGGTTGAGCAGGCACTGCCACGCGAGATGCTTTACATCTGCGACGAGGCGTTCTTTACCGGAACGGCGGCGGAGGTGACGCATCTGCGTTCGGTGGATCGCATTCTGGTGGGCGACGGCACGATGGGACCAATCACCAAGGCGCTGCACGACGAGTTCTTTGGGATCGTCAATGGACACAAGGCGGATCGGCACAACTGGTTGACACCGGTGCGAGTGAAGGTCGCGGCCGGAGCGTAGCCATTGCGGAGGAATCGCCGTGCAAAGTACGGGGATGCTGGCGAGTGTGTTGCAAACGCTGTCGGTGAGTACCGTGCTCGCCGCAGCTGGATTCGTGTACAAGTGGCACTCCGACATCGTCGCGGAACGGGTGAGGCACCGCGACGATGTGAAACGCTGGTCGGATACGGCCATCGCGCTGCTCAGCCGGGCGGACAGCTTATATGTAGGCGTTTCTGCGGAGACCGGGGATGCGGAAAAGGCGCGGCTACAGGCAGACCTCTCCGCGCAAATCGATATTGGACGGACGTACTTCCCGAACAAGCTGCACGGCGAGGTCAAGTTTGGGTTTCGCCGCCGCATCTACGACTGGCTCGTGTGCGCGTACCGCATTCTCAAAGTGCAAAGCGGTGAACTCTCGCCGGAGGCTAAGGAGCACCTGAGCGTTCTGCGGAGACACTTCATCACCGACCGGCAGGAGGCCCTTCAAGCCATTGAGCGTCTTGGTGCCGTAACAACAGGGAATCTCGATAAGTATGAGCGATGCGGCTTTATGGATTGGAATATGTCGCACAAAACTTTGGTGGAGGCCGAAGGCTTTATCGAACCTGCCATACATAGCAGCCCACCATCGGAATCGCACCAGATGTTGTCCTAAGTGGATGTTCATCCATTGCTTGGTTTTTTAGCTCCTACCAACTCGGGCTCTTTGACTGTGGAGAGCTCTTCGACCTGGCTGGTTACGGGTCGCCGGCTACGATGGACTGGCTCCAACTTCTGCATTTGCCCCGTCTCCAGCGAACGCTGAATGGCTGCGATGACCCGCACGTCGAGCAAACCTTCCTCGCCGTCCGCTTCCGGCTCACGATCTTCAAGGATGCAATCGGAGAAGTACTTCAGCTCACCGCCGAACTGGTCGGTGGCTTTGAAGCTTTCGGTATGCTTCTTCTTTTCGACCGTCATGACGTGCTCCATTGCCGAGCCGACCTGGTAAGCGGGCTGCGAGAAGAGGTCGCCTTTGTCGCCGACAACGCGAAAGTCGTCCACATCGCCGCCCGTGTAGGTGAGCACGAATGAGGCGAGCCGCGCACCGGGGAACTTGAGCATGACCGCGACGGTATCGTCGAAGTTGAAGCGTTCCGGGTCGGTGCAAACGCCGGTGGCGAAAACCTCGATCGGCTCCGCTCCAAAGAGATTACGGACCTCGTTGAGCGGGTACGGTCCCATGTCGGCCACAGGTCCAGCCCAGAAGCCATGCTTGGCACGGTGGTTTTGTCCGCTGACCTGTTGAGAGAATGAAGAGTTGAAAAAGCGCACACGGCCTATCTTGCCGTCGCGCACCTTCTGAATGGCGGCGAGGGTTCCGGGCTCATGGTGCAGACGGTAGGCCACCATCAACTTTGCGCCAGTCTTCTTTGCGGCGGCGATGATGCGCTCGCACTCCTCCACGCTAACGGCCATAGGCTTCTCAAGCAGGAGGTGGATGCCGGCTTCTAGCGTCTTGACTGCGTACTCAACGTGGTCGAAGTTGGGGAGCGCAAGATAGACGGCGTCGACTTCGCCCGAGGTGAGCATGGCCTCATACTCGTCGTAGCTGTAACTCTTTGCGATGCCGTATTCTTCGCCTAGCTTTTTGGCCTTTTCCTCGTGGCCGGTGACGAGCGCGACCATCTCGCTGTTGCCGGTATGAGCGACTCCTGGCATCATGGCGGCTTGCGCGATCCATCCCGCGCCGACGATGGCATAGCGAACTTTAGGACCGGTTACTCGTTTGGCGGACATCGTTCTCTCCTGGGCATGTATATGCCGTGGTTTACCCTCCAGTGCGACGCGCGGATGCGTGAGGAGGATGCTTGGCTATGTTGTAGCGCGAGAAGGGGGGCGTTCGGCATCGCCTTCGCCGGTCGGAAAGTAGATCGAAAATACCGTTCCGCTCTTGCCCGGTTTCTCACAGCTTTTTACGTGGACATGGCCTTTATGGTTGCGGATGATCTCTTCCGAGACCCAGAGGCCAAGGCCTGTCCCCGTGGTTGCCTTTGTGGTGAAGAAGGCTTCGAAGATGCGCTTGCGGGTAGCTTGACTCATGCCGCAGCCTGTGTCGGCGACCATGACGCGAAGACCGGGCGCGCCGTGTTTCCAATGCTGCGAGATGCGGGTGCGGAGAGTCAAGATTCCTTCGCCCCGCAAGGCGTCGAGCGCGTTGCCGATCAAGTTGGCGAAGACCTGCCGCAGATCGCCAGCGAAGCAGAAGATTTTGTCGTCGGGGGCGTAGTCGCGCAGGATGACGACCTTTTGTGTAGCCAGCCGTCCTTGGTAGAGGTTAAGGACAGACTCAAGGATTTCGGACATGCGGCACTCGCCCGCGCGGGTAGACTGGCGATGAAACTTGAGCGTGTGGGTGACAATTTGGCTGACACGGGCCAGCTCACTGGCGGCGAGCGACGCGTAGGAGCGCATCTCGTCGCCCGCGCTGTCGGAGTGCTCGATCAGGTAGAGGAGGTTGACGATGCTTTCTAACGGATTGTTGATCTCGTGCGAAATAGAGGAAGCGAGCCGGCCTACAGCAGCCAACTTTTCCGTGCGTTGCAGCATGGCGTCCTGTTGCTTGCGCTTGGTCACATCGCGGAAAAAGACTGCAATGCCTTCGCCCACTGGCGCGAGATTGATCGCGTACCAGCGGTCCGTTGGTGGATAGAAGTCTTCAAAGGCAACGGGCACGCGATCGTTCATGGCGGTAAGATAATGCGGCCAAAAGGAGGTGCTCTCCAGATCGGGAAAGGCATCTTGGATACGCTGTCCAACGACCGACTGTTTGCCGGGCATCATCTGGACGGATTGCGAGTTCATGTACCGAGTGGTCCAATCACGATCGAGCACAAGGACGCATTCGCTCGACGCCTCCATGATTTCGAGCATTTGGCGGATCTGGCGCTCTACCTGGGCGGTGGAGTCCACAGCCGCGGCCAGAGCACGCTCGGCTAGCGCGGCCTGCGCTAACGCAGTGTCCTCATGGGCTTGATGAAGGCGGCGCAGCGTTTCCAGCTCACTGCGAAGTTGTGTCTCTTCGATGTCGGTCATCGCTCAAATGCTCCGGCGCTTTGTGGGTGTCCCGCGCAGACGCCCTTTGCGTCAGCGGGGATGGGGACGCGCATGAAACGGATTACGCCGAAACTCGCCCACGTATGGCTCACAACTGTTTAGACTCCGCCTACCGCGCGGGTGTTTATAGGATGCAGAACGGTGCGAGCACGAAGGCCGATCTCCGGCGGTTATGCTCGCTTCTTGTTTTCGCGTTGACTTTCGCGTTGACAATCGATGTAGCGGCAAGGTGGAATGCTGGCTGACTACAGAGGTTGTGCTGCGGTCAATCCGTTCACGCAGGCTGAAGCGTATGTCGATAAGAGCACAGAGCGTCCGCAGAGAGGAGCCGCACCCGATGTCGTCCCCGGCTTGTCCTAAATGCCATGCGGTCCACTCCCGACGCATCCGGCGGGAGGGCTTTCTTCAGCGGACCATTCTCCGGCGGCTGGGTTACTACCCGTGGGAGTGCCGGTTCTGCAAGGCGACGTTCGCGGTCAAGAATCGCGGAGAAGGCCGTCGCTGCAAGAGCGAAGAAATGCCGGACAACGCAGCCGCAAGCTAGCCGGGCGGGATACAAAAGGTTTCTCCTTCAGCGAGCACCCGGACCTTTTCTTCCATTCCGAGCCGCCGGACCTCCGCCAGTAGACGCTCCACGGGCTCTTCCATGGGTTCGCGGCCCAGGCGGAAAGTGCCGAAGTGCATGGGAATCATCTGCTGCGCACCGCACTCGATAAAGGCGCGAACGGCCTCCTCGGGACTGGTGTGGACGGCGCGGTATGTATCGGGAAAGTAGGCCCCGATCGGGAGAAGGGCGACGCGGGGATGCAGGCGTGCGCCTATCTCGGTAAACGCGGGGAAGTAGGCGGTGTCGCCGGAGTGGTAGACGCTGTGGCCAGCGGCCGCCAGGCAATACCCTCCGTACCCACGATGCGCGTCGCGAAACATCCGCGCTCCCCAGTGCTGACAGGGCGTCATCGTCACGTGGATTCCCTGTACGGCGACGCTTTGCCACCATTGCATCCCGTGGACACGGGAGAAGCCCATGGAGGCGACAAGGTCCTCCACGCCGCGGGGAACGATCACCTCCGGCGCGGAGCCGGGAGCGTCGTCGCGCAGACGCCGTGTCGCCCGAACGACGGCTCGGAGCGAGGCTTTGTCGAGGTGGTCCATATGGGCGTGGGTGAGCAGGACAAGATCGATGGGAGGCAGTTCGGCAATGCGGACACCGGCCCGGCGCTGGCGGCGAAGGACGACCAGGCGGGTGGAGAATACGGGGTCGATCAGGACGGTCTTACCGGCGATCTGGAGTAGAAAGGACGAGTGTCCAATGAAGGTAACGCCGAGTTGGCCGGGTGCGACACGCTCGACGGGTTGGGGCGTGCCGGTCAACGGCTGGATGTGGCTCTCATGGACGAGGCGGACGAGCTGTTCGAGCTTGCGGACGGCAAAGGGACGGTGCTTCCAGAGCCCTCGCCGGGGGGTGACCTTGACCACGCGCATCCTCCTCTTCCGTCTTTCTACAATAGATGTTGGACGGGCCGTTTCGTACCGAAGACGCGGGATGGGCTACCATCCAGGCTCATTCCGGCATCCATCGATGTACGAGAGAGTTATGCAGACCGATCATGATGCTCGTCCCACAACCGCGCATCAGCAGAACATATGGAAGCACGTCTCGCTTCAGCCGCTACATTCGCTGTGGGATTTGCAGGGTATGCCGGTCAGCTTGCTCGTCAAGAAGACGTTTAGCGCTGTGCTGGACGACAACCTCCTTGGGCGTGCGGCGGAGCTGGGCTATTACTTTCTATTTGCCTTGTTCCCCACGTTGGTGTCCGCAAGCACCATCTTGGGGCTGGCGGCCAAGTCAGCCGCCGACATTTATACAAAGTTAATACAGTATTTCGCGCTCGTGTTGCCTCCTTCGGCTTACAACATTGTGCTCGAGACCTTCAACCAGACTACGGCGGCCAGCAGCAAGGGCAAGCTGACCTTTGGTTTAGCGGCTGCGTTATGGGCGGCGTCGGTAGGCTTCGGAGCCATACAGGATGGATTGAACACGGTTTACAAAGTGAAAGAAACCCGACCCTACTGGAAGGTGCGTGGCTCGGCCATTCTGATGACCGTACTGTTGTCGGTGATCGTTACCCTACTTCTCGCCTCGCTGATGGGTGGCGACTTCCTTGCTTTGCTGGCGCGTCATCATTTGGTACAGGCCCAGATGCTTTTCACCGCAGTGCTGGCCGCGCGCATCATCGGCTGGATCGTCGCGGCGTTGCTGCTGGCGCTTGCGTTTTCGGTCATCTACTATTGGGGGCCGGATATTGCGAATAAGAAATGGCATTGGTTTACCCCAGGGGCGGCGGTGGGGATTAGCTGCTGGCTGATCTCCTCAACCGGCTTGCGGATTTATCTGCATTATTTTAATAGCTACTCCGTGACCTACGGATCTCTTGGCGCAGTCATCATCTTGCTGCTTTGGTTCTACGTTACCGGGCTCATGCTGCTGCTGGGAGCCGAGGTCAACAGCGAAATTGAAGCTTATGTTGCCGAGCAACACTTGAAACAGGGCTCGGCAAGCGGAACGTCGCAGAATCCGCTCGGTGCTACCGCTGCGAGCAAGGACGCTCGGGTTCCAAACTCTGCCTGAGTGAGACGTGGGGAGCATACAATCTTTCCACGGCATGAATCTCTACGCGATCGTCCTTAGCCTTATTGTCCTGACGCTGCTCACCGTATCGCTTGCCAGTGTCGGCAAGGTGAAAACGAAGGCGGATTACCTGCTGGCCGGGAGATCGCTTTCAGCGTTTGTTCTGGTGTTTACGCTGCTTTCGAGCTGGATTGGTTCGGGTTCCCTGCTGGGTGGGGCGGAGAACGCTTATCGTCACGGGTTCGCTGCTCTCTGGCAGGGCGGCGGGGGATGGGCGGGTCTGCTGCTGATCTACTTCATCGCGCCACGCGCGAGGAAGTTTGCACAATTTACCATTCCCGATCTGCTCGAAGCGCGCTACAACCAGGCGGCACGGGTGCTCGGCGTCATCGCCATTCTGTTCACCTATACCGCCGTGACGAGCTATCAGTTCGTGGGTGGTGGCGACATACTGCATTTGATCTTTCCAGCCATCATTACGCCGACTCTGGGGCAGTACATCCTCGCTGGCTTTGTGATCGTCTTTACGGCCATCGCGGGTATGGCTTCGGTCGCGTACATGGATGTGGCGATCGGTTTGCTGGCGACGTTTACCCTGTGCGCCGCGCTGCCGGTGCTGATCCATCGCGCGGGAGGGTGGGGCGCAATTCAAGCCAGCCTGCCCGCGACGCACTTTCAGGTGTTGGGCGATCTTACCCTTGCGCAAGGTTTTGAGTTGTTTCTGCCGACCTGCCTGCTGCTGCTTGGCAACCAATCCATGTACCAGAAATTCTTTTCGGCGCGCTCAGAGAAGGATGCCTCACGGGCCGTGGTCGGCTGGATCGTTGGCACCGTAGTGCTTGAGACCATCATTGTCGCGCTGGCGGTGACGGGGTCGAGCCTCTTTCCTTCCGGCGAGGTGCATGAGCGGCCGCGCGAGATTTTAGCCTACCTTGGGCTGCATGGCTTTGGCGGCGTCAATGGGTTGACCGCGGCCTCCACACCGGGGGTGATCGACTGGCTGCTGCAACTGCTTGGTGCCCTGCTGATGGGGGCGATCTTCGCCAAGATCATCTCGACCGCCAACAATTGGCTCTTTTCCCCTGCCACCAACCTCGTCAATGACGTCTACCTGCGGTATCTGGTGCCGGATGCCTCAAACAAGAAAATCCTGATCGTTAGCCGCCTGATGGTGGTTCTGCTTGGCCTTTGGGCGCTATACCAGGCGCAGCATATCCAGTCCGTGCTGAAAAAAAGTTTGTATGCCTATACCATCTACTCGGCCGCCCTCACGCCAGTAATCCTGGCGGCTTTCTTCTGGCGGAGAGCGACGGCACCGGCAGCTGTGGCGTCCATTGCGGCGGGCACTGTGGTGACGATCTTCTGGGACACCAGTCTGGTAAAGGCGCATCTACCCGCGATCTTGGCTGAGCGTGATGCGATCTTTCCCGCGCTGGCGGCCTCGCTGCTGTGTCTTGTCGCGGTAAGCCTGCTTACGGCGCCACCTCGTTCGGAGCAACTGGAGCCGTTTGCCGCCGCTTGAGTTCCATTGCAAAGGGATCAGGAAAGATCAATAAGGGAAGAACGCTTTTCCACCGAACTTCGGCTATCCTACGAGAGCGAAAAGCATCCAACGGCCATTGGTTGGCTTTACAGCCTGCCCATCATTGTCCATCCCGCTAAGGAGAGTTTTATGGAAACCACCGTACTTACCCCCGATTTCAGCAGCACCCTTTTCGCCGCGCCGGCCTTTGTCCAACCCGAGGATGCCGCACATGTGCTTTCGTTCGATGCCCTCTTTGGCGCGCTCGAAGCGGCCAAGACGCCGCTCGATGACGACGAGGAAGATGAGGATGAAGACGACGACGATGAATTGGACGACGACGACGAGGATGACCTAGAAGACGACGATGATGAGGATGCCGACCTAGAAGACGATGATGACGACTTGGAAGACGATGACGATGAAGACGACGAAGAGGACGACGATGTTGAGGACGATGACCCCAAGCCTTTGCGAGTGAAGACGCATGTAGAAGGAGGGACGATCCGCATCGTGGGTGCGAATCGTCCTTCTCCTTTATGTAGCGCTTACCGTAAGAAGACCGCGAGGAGATGCTCCGCGGACTGAAAGCTGGCAATATGCATACGAAACAAAGCTCCACAACGCAGGATCATGAGCTGAAAGGGGATCGGCTCCAAAAGATTCTTGCGCAAGCAGGAATTGCCAGCCGCCGTAAGGCCGAGGAGATCATCCTGGCGGGCCGTGTCGTCGTGAACGGCACAGTGGTCGACACGCTGGGCACGCGGCACGATGCGTCGCGCGACCACATTCGCGTGGATGGCAAGCTGTTGCAGGGGCCAGAGCAGCAGCGATACTACATGCTGAACAAGCCGCGCGGGTATGTGACCACGCTGGACGATCCCGAGAAGCGGCCGACCGTTATGCAGCTGATGGCCAAGCAGAAGTCCGGGCCGCATGGGGATGCCGTTCGTCTGTACCCGGTGGGGCGGTTGGACTACTTGAGCGAAGGCCTTCTCTTGATGACCAATGATGGGACGCTGGCGAACTCGCTCTCGAAGGCGGCGGCTGGGGTGGAGAAGACGTATCTGGTGAAGGTGAGCGGGCAGCCGACGCCCGAAAGCATCGATCAGCTACGGCGCGGGATCATGATCGATCGGGGGCGGCTTGACGAGGTGCGCTTAGGGCGGCGAGACCGGGTGATTACGGCTCCGGCGCAGGTGAAGCTGGCGCGAGGTGGGGATAATCCGTGGTATGAACTGACCTTGACCGAGGGGCGCAACCGGCAGCTGCGCAAGATGTTTGAGGAGATTGGGCATCATGTGGAGAAGATCCGGCGCATTGGATATGGTGCGCTGCGGCTGGACGTGCCGCCGGGAGAGTTCCGGGAACTCACGCCGGGCGAGGTGATGGCGCTCGATCGGGCGGCTAAGGGTAAGAAGGTAGTGCCAAAGGCCAAGCTGCCGGAGTTCTCGCAGCTAAAAGCGCCGGTGAAGAAGGCCAAGCGAAGGGTGAGAAGCAGCTAGGCATAGATAACCTAGGAAGCAGCTAAGGCAAAGCAGCTGACGTTCTGAGCGTAATCATAGTTGGGATATGTGCTTGACGATCGTCTTTCCCCGCGCCCAGAATACTCGGGTTATTCATGGAGCTAACGGCGACTGAACGGGCTACCGCGCATCCAAAAAGTGAGTAGAGGGAGCAACGGCGTGGCATTGGAAAAGGCAGTATTCGGCGCGGGATGTTTTTGGGGTGTAGAGGCGCGATTCAACGAGATGTCCGGTGTAGTGGACACGGCTGTGGGGTACGCGGGCGGCGAGCTAGAGCACCCGACCTACAAAGAGGTATGTACGGGAGGAACCGGGCACGCAGAGGTGGTGGAGGTGACCTTCGATCCCGCGCGTTTATCGTATGAGGCGTTGCTGGACGCTTATTTTGCGCTGCATGATCCGACGCAGCTCAACCGGCAGGGACCGGATTATGGGACGCAGTACCGAAGCGTACTCTTCACCTGCACGGAGGAGCAGGCCGAGCAGGCTCGAGCGAAGGTCGCGGAGCTCAACGCTTCGGGCAGTTTTCACCGGCCAGTCGCCACGCAAATCCTTCCCGAAAACACATTCTGGAGAGCAGAAGAGTATCACCAACGGTATCTGGAGAAGCGTGGCATGGTGAGCTGTCACATCTAGTGCCGATCCAGGAAGCAGAGGATAAGTGGACGTCTCCGTTTCCTACGGACAGGGCCGACGTGCTATGATCATCTTGCGTTGTTAACAACGACGCGGGCGTTGCAGGCAAAGACCCGGCATGGATTTGGGGTTTGGCCAGAGACTGCGATTAGCCTTATCCATCGCACACCTTCTTCTTTGGAAGCCGCGCTGGTTGCTCTGGCTGGAGACTCGTCAACGGACGAGACTCGCCGTGCAGCAGCAGCGCTTCGATCTATCAAGACCTGCTGACTCAATGAATCCATGCTGTATCTGCGCTCCTGCGTTTGTATGTCGACGCTCGCTTCAACCAACTATAAGGATATTCTTTTGACTTCTGCAACGCTTGAAACACCCTCTTTTGTTACCGAACCTGTGATTCTTACCCCTACTGGCCTTACTCTCGTGCAGGACGTTTCGTTCAACGACTTCAAGGTCTCCGACTCATTGAAGAGCCGCCTTGCTTCCGCAGGCTTCAAGTTGCCGACGCCCGTGCAGGCGAAGGCCATCCCGCCTGCGCTCGATGGTGCCGACATCCTTGCAACGGCTTCCACCGGCACGGGCAAGACGCTGAGCTTCCTGATCCCAATGATCGAGCGGATGGACGCGAACTCCGTTCCGAGCACGCGGGGCAAGCGCGGCCCTATCCGTTCGCTCATCCTCCTTCCCACCCGCGAGCTGGCCATGCAGGTGCTCGAGGCTTATGGCAAGCTGGTCCCGGGCTCGCGCGGCGACGCGGTGCTGGTCTGCGGCGGCTTGTCGGAGAACACGCAACTGGACCAACTGGAGCGTGGGCCCCGGCTCGTTGTGGCCACGCCCGGACGGCTGGAAGACTTCCTCCGCCGCCGTGCGGTCAACCTAAACGCCGTCGAGATGCTGGTCCTGGATGAAGTGGACCGGATGCTCGACATGGGCTTCCTGCCTGCCATCCGCCGCATTGTGGGCGCTTTGCCGAAGACCCGGCAAACGATGTGCTACTCGGCGACGCTCGACGCGAATATCCAGGAGATTGTGAAGGATTACGTTTCGAAGCCGGTGCGGATCGAGATTGGCACGGCGTCGAAGCCTTCGGATCGCGTCGAGCTCCGCGTCTACACCGTCATGCAGGACCAGAAGCTAGGCTTGCTGGACCAGATGCTCAAGCAGGAAGAAGGTACATTTCTCGTCTTCTCGCGGACCAAGCATGGCGCGGACCGCATCTCGAAGAAGCTTGAAAAATTGGGCCACGATGCCGATGTGATTCACGGCGACCGGTCGCAATCGCAGCGGACCGCGGCGCTCAAGGGCTTCCAGAACGGCAAGCACCGCGTGCTGGTGGCGACGGACGTGGCGGCGCGCGGCATCGACGTGCAGGACATCGCGCATGTCATCAACTACGATCTGCCGAATGCTTCGGACGACTTTGTGCATCGTATCGGCCGCACGGGCCGCGCCGGCAAGAAGGGCGTAGCGACGACATTCGTGATGCCGCAAGAGCGCGGCGACGCTCGGAAGCTTGAGCGCGAGCTGAAGATAAAGTTCGAGTGGCGTGAAGCCGATAAGAACCTTGAGAAGGAAGAGCGCAACAAGCCCATCGATCTCAACCAGAGCAGCGACCTCATGCAGATGGAGACTCGCTCCTGGAAAGGTAACGACCCCGTCTCTCCCATGACGCCGAACACCCCTTTCCGGTCCGCTGGAAGCGGTGCCGGGTTCCGGAGTCGCGGCGGCAATGGAGGCGGTTTCGCTGGCGGACGTAACGCCGGTGGCCGCAGCCAGAGTTCGAACGGCCGGCCAAACAGCAGCCGTCCGGGCAGCCGCTCCGGCAGCAATCACGCCGGTCCCGCGCGTCGCGGACAGTAAGACTTTGTAGAAACAGCGCCGTCTCCGCTCCGCGCCAAACAGCGCCGACGCGTAGCGGTGCTGTTTTGCATCTCAGGCAATTATGTCCGACGCGCTGCCCACTAACCTCCATGAATTGACCGATCTGGTTGCCGACGATAAGAACTTTGTCCTACGCGTCGTGCAGCCAGGGCTCGCCGGATTGATGGATGGCTCGGTGTCGACGCTTGCGCCTATCTTCGCGACAGCGTTCGCCACACACAACTCGCACACGGTTTTCCTAATCGGTGCCGCGTCGGCGGTCGGCGCGGGTATTTCGATGGCCTTTTCGGAAGGTCTATCGGACGACGGCGAGTTGACTGGACGCGGCAATCCGATCTTTCGTGGAATCGTGACGGGGTTGATGACCTTTATTGGTGGCTTTCTGCATACGCTGCCCTTTCTCATCCCGAACGTGCATACGGCGTTGATGTGGGCGTACGGTGTAGTGGGGGTGGAGCTGATCGCCATCGCTCTCATCCGCAACCGGTACTTCAAGACTAGCTTTGCGCTTTCGTTTGTGCAGGTAGTGGTTGGGGGCGGGCTGGTATTCGCGGCGGGTGTGTTGATCGGACAGAGTTAAGGCTGCGTTAGAACTGGGTTATCTATGCTCTAGTCGCTAGGTTGCTGAGGTTCCATATTGAGACAACAAGAGGGAAGGCAGTCGCATCGGACTGTTTTCGGCGCTCATTTCGGCGAAATATATTCTGTGAGCACAACCGCCGTCCCTTTTGGACGAGCAGGCGCTTGCCCGGGACCTTTGCCATGCTTGCTTCCTCTTCTTCTGTCTGCCTTCGTCTGCGTATTTGCCTGCAACTTGCTTGCATGATAACGATCGCTCCCTTGCTGACCGGCTGCGGTGTAAGTCAGACTGCGACCGGCACCGCGACCACCGCCGCATCGACTTCCGCGGGCACATCGGGGCTGGTCTTCAAAGGCGCCTATTCGGCGAATACACCTTATGGCGTCAATGATGTCGTGAGCTTTCAGGGTTCCGCGTATGTGGGGCAGCGCGTCAGCATGAATGTTCCTCCGTCTGGTAACGGCGCGAGCGCGGCGAATTGGACGATACTGGTGGCGGCAGGACAGAACGGATCACAAGGACCGACCGGAGCTGCTGGATTGACAGGACAAACCGGACCGACGGGTGGGCGTGGGCCGGCAGGCCCAGGAGGCCCAGCTGGTCCTGCCGGGCCCACGGGCCTCCAGGGTTTGCAGGGAGTTGCCGGACCCGCTGGTCAATCGGGTGCATCAGGACCTCAAGGTGTGGCCGGTCCCACTGGGCCGATGGGGCCTTCTGGACCGGCTGGCGCACCGGCTACGGCACAGACCGTCTCGGCTTTGCGTGGGTACGGGCTGGGGATTTTGGGTGACAGCCTCTCGGCCGCGAATCAGTGGCAGCCGGTGGTCGTGAACCGCACTGGGGCGAATATTAGCTTTCAGGACGCGCGTCCCGGCCGGAAGTTTTCCGATGCGTTCGAGTGCTACGGCGCGCCTCCTGTGGGAGGCGGTCTAAGCACGTTCCAGACAGCATCCAATGGTAACTGTCAGTCCTATGGCAATGTGGCCGCGGTAGGTAACACGTTGGCACAGAATCTTGCCAGCACCGACATGCTGCTGCTGAGGCTGGGCACGAACGACCAGAACATCCCGCTTGGCAACCTTGGCGACGCGGCAAACTCGGGAACCTTCTACGGCAATATGCGCTGGGTGGTGGAGACGCTGCTGAGCGCCAAGCCCACAGTGCGATTGATTTTGATTACACCGGAATTGAATAACTTCTCTTCACTCCAGAACGTGCAAAACGTTGTGGATGCTGAGATCGCCTATGCCAGCAGCATGGGCTTGCCTGTGCTCGATCTCTACCGTACGAGTGGGAACAACGCAATCACCAACTCGGTGTACACCAATGATGGAACGCACCCGACCAACTGGGCTTATCAGAATGTGGACGGTCCGGCGATCGCGCAGTTTATCCTTCGTTGGTTCTAAGGCGTCCTTTATTGGCCGAACACCGGCGGGTGCAAGGCGGATGCGCAGTCTAAACGGGTAGAATGGTGTTAACCACCATGATCTCCGTCTCCAATGTCACCATGCGTTTTGGCTCGAAGCTGCTCTTCGAGGATGTTTCCGTCACCTTTACCACGGGCCGCCGGTATGGCCTGACCGGGCCGAACGGTGCCGGTAAGTCGACCTTTATGAAGTGCCTCACCGGCGAGATCGACCCGCAGAAGGGTACCGTCGTCAAACCGCGCAAGATCGGCGTCCTCTCGCAGGACCAGTATGCCTTCGATGCTTACCGCGTGATCGATACAGTCATCATGGGCAACAGGGGCCTGTGGGCGGCGCTTGAAGAGCGCGAGATCATCTACAACAAGGCCGAGATGACGGACGAGGATGGCTCGCGGCTGGGCGAGCTTGAGGGTATTGTCGGCGATGAGGATGGGTACGAAGCGGAGTCGAACGCGGCAGTGCTGCTGCAAGGTCTGGACATCCCGGATGAGCTGCATGAGCGCAAGATGAGCGAGCTGCAGGGCGGACAGAAGGTGCGGGTGCTGCTGGCGCAAGCGCTCTTCGGCAATCCGCAGGCGCTGCTGCTGGACGAGCCGACGAACTATCTCGACCTTGAGTCGATCCACTGGTTACAGGACTTTCTCTTGCGGTATAACGGGACGGTCATTACGATCTCGCACGACCGGCACTTTCTGAACGCCGTCTGCACCCACATCGCGGATATCGACTACGAGACGATCATCACCTATAACGGTGGGTACGACGACATGGTCTTCCAGAAGACCAGTGTCCGCACGCGCATCGAAAGCCAGAACGAGCAGCGCGAAAAGAAGATCGCGCAGTTGAACGACTTTATCGCGCGGTTCTCCGCCGGAACGCGGTCGAGCCAGGTGAACTCGCGCAAGAAAGAGGTTGAGCGGTTGGCAACCTCGGAGCTGGCGCGGTCGAACATCGCGCGGCCGTATATCAGCTTCAAGATGGAGCGTCCTTCGGGCAAGACCGTGCTGGAGTTCGAGAACGTCAATAAGACCTACGAGCAGCCGGACGGGAAGACTGAGCACGTCATCAAGAACTTTTCCGCAGCTGTGACGCGGGGCGATAAGGTCATCCTGATGGGGCGCAACGGGCAGGGCAAGACGACGCTCTTGAAGGCGCTGCTGGCGAACGGGCCCGGCATCGAGGAGAAGGATGTCGCCATCGATTCGGGCACAGTGAAGTGGGGCCACGAGGCGCAGATAGGCTACTTCGCGCAGGACCATAAGGGGTCAATCCAGCTTGGGATGACGGCATCGGACTGGCTGCATCAGTACGATCCTCAGGCGACGAAAGAAGAGATCCGCGGCATCCTTGGCCAGATGCTCTTCAAAGGTGAAGAGGGGCTGAAGAAGACGGACGCGCTCTCGGGCGGCGAGGCGGCGCGGCTGCTGTTCTGCAAGATCATGCTCCAGAAGCCGAACGTGCTGGTGCTCGATGAGCCAACGAACCACCTTGACCTCGAAAGCATCAACGCGCTGAATCAGGCGATTCAGAAGTACGAGGGCACTGTCTTCCTCGTGACGCACGATCAGGATCTAATTGAAGAAGCCGGAACACGCATCTGGCATTTTGAGGGTGGTCCTGACGATTTCCACATCACCGACCACAAGGGTCCGTATGAGGAGTATCAGCAGCAGCTTACGATGACGGCAAAGTAGATGTGGGTGAGGAGCCCTGGCTATCTCTCTGTATGATGAGGTCGAAGAGGATTGATCGATGGCGACCACTGAAACACGCAAGCCGCAGGGAAAGAACGTTCTGGGTCAGCCGCTCGCCACCTGCGGGTGCGAGCCGATGACCGGCTACTATCGCACAGGCTGCTGTGAGACGGGGCCGGACGATCTGGGCGTCCATACCGTGTGCTGCATTGTGGACGAGCCGTTTCTCGCGGCATCCAAAGCACTCGGCAACGATCTTTCTACGCCGCGCTCGTACTTTCCCGGACTAAAGCCGGGGGACCGTTGGTGCGTGTGCGCGGCGCGGTGGCTTCAGGTGCAGCAAGCCGGAGCGGCTTGTCCCATCGTGCTCGAAGCCACGCATGAGGCGACGCTGAAGATCGTGCCGTTCGATCTGTTGATCCAGTACGCAGTCATTCCTGACCAATTGCACTAACAATTTGGTCTGCTTGCCATAAAAATGCGCGGAGACGACGATGCTTGCACAATCAACAACTTAGCGACAATAACTGCGGGTAATGGAAGAACGCTCCCGAACCTCATAGCATTGTGTTCGACCGCGTGTGAACGCTTCGGTAATTCGGGCGCATGCGCACTTGACATAGCATCCGCCGTGCCTGAGCCTTGAGGAATACCACAATTTTTCTGGCGACCTCCTTGCGTCCATGGCGTACGGCACACCAGAGTCTCTTCAAACCAAGCAGTCAGGCTGTGTACACGCCCCAGGAGCTTTCGCCCATTATGATTCGATCGACCCTTCTCCGCAAATACTTCACCGTTGTTGCCTGCATGGCTGGCCTGAGCTTTGGCGCTTCCGCGCAGAACGCCGCTCTTGGCAATATCTCGGGCGAAGTGAAGGACACCGCCGGAGCTGTTATTCCCAACGTTGCTGTGATTGTAAAGAATCTCGGTACCGGTGCTTCGCGCACTTTGAGCACCGACAGCGAAGGCCATTATGCTGCGACGTTTCTTCAGCCGGGCGTGTATGAGGTCATTCTAGGTGGTGGGTCGTTTGCGCAACTCGACCGCAAGAACGTCGCGGTCACCGTCGGCAGCACGGTGGCCGTCGATGCCACGCTGAACGCGGCGGGCGTTTCGACGGAAGTGACCGTTAGCAGCGATCTTCCGCTGCTGGAAACCGACAAGGTGGCGGCTTCACAGGTCGTCTCCGAAGAGTTGGTCTCCAACCTGCCGGTAAACGGCCGACGCTTCGACAACTTTGTGCTACTGACGCCGAACGTCGTGCCTGATGGCAACACGGGCCTGATCAGCTTCCGCGGCATCTCAGGCATTTACAACTCGAACATTGTCGACGGCGCGAACAACAACCAAGCCTTCTTTTCGGAGGCGCGGGGCCGGTCGATTGGCGCGCCGTATGTGTATCCGGTCGACTCGATCAAAGAGTTTTCGTCCGAAAACGCGGGCTACTCGGCCGAGTTTGGGCAGGCCGCCGGCGGTGTAATCAATGCGATCACCAAGTCCGGCACAAACGCTTTCCACGGAGACGCGTACGAGTACTACCGGACGCCTGGCTACAATGCCGTCGATCCTCTTACCAAAACTAAGCCGGTCAAGGAGCAGCACCAGTTCGGCGGCTCAGTCGGAGGACCCATCCTGCACGACAAGCTCTTCTTCCATTTCACCTATGACGGCTATCGGAAGGTGACGCCGATCACCTACCTGAGCGCGTACAACAGTGCGACTCAGAGCCTGAACGATTTGGCAGGCCTTTGCGATCAACGGACATCGAGCTACATTACGCGCGGCGGGGCGATCTATCCGTCGCTTATTCCAAACATTACGCCAACGCAATGTACAGCGGCGATCAGCTTTCTCCAGACCAAACAGCTCGGAACGTACGGCCGGAACGTCAAGCAGGACATCTTCTTTCCCCGGCTGGATTACCAACTCACTCCGAAGACCCACCTCTCCGCCAGCTTTCTTTGGCAGAACTTCCACCAACCGAACGGCTACAACACGCAAACGACGGTATTTAGCGGCGGCGTAAGCCAGAACGGTACGGCGGACTTCCACTCGCGCTTCCTGGTGGCGAACGCGGAGACGGTACTCTCGTCCCGCGCGGCCAATGTCGTGCACTTTCAGTGGGCGCGCGACCTTGAGACGGACACGACCAACTCTGGCGGACCGGCTATGAGTATTACCAACATCGCGGCGTACGGCGAGACCAATGCGCTGCCTCGCGGCGCGTTTCCAGACGAGCATCGCATTCAGATCACCGACATCTACTCGACCACGTTTGGACGCCACTCCCTTAAGGCTGGCTTCGACGGCAACTTCATCCATGAGCAGCTACAGAATCTCTTCCAAGGCGATGGCGCGTTCACCTATGGCACCGGCACCTCGGAGTTCAACTTCGCCAACTGGATTCAGGACGTCTACCAAGTCAATGGCGGCAGGCACTACAACGGCTTCACTCAGGTGAACGACCCGATCACACACGTCGGCGCGGACGACTTTTGGAACCCCGATCTCGACGGATTTGTCGAAGACGCCTGGAAGGTGTCGCCTAAGCTGCTGCTTTCCTTGGGTTTTCGTTACGACGTGCAACTCGTTCCGCAGCCGGACAAGCCAAATATGTCTTCGGCGGTGGCTACGCTCTATACGTCTACGATCAACAACGACAAGAGCATGTACCAGCCGCGCGTGGGCTTCTCCTACAATCCTCACGAGGGCACGGTGGTGCGTGGTGGATACGGCATCTTCTACGGTCTGAACTCGAACTCGACCTACTACACCATGCGGCGCGAGAACGGAGTCTATCAGCAGCAGTTCAACGTGACGCCGCTTGCGCTGCCGAATCAAACCTACATTCTGCCCAACAACGATCCGGCGAAGGGTCCACTCTGCACACCTGCCTCAGGCCAGACACGATGCTTCCAGCAATCCGGTGCTTATGCGGCCAATGCTCCACAGGGCGGCATCCCCGAGTTTACGCCGCCTGGTCCAGCTCCCATCAACCAGGTGACTGGAGCGGCGACGCCTGCGGTCAGCACCGGTCTTGCGCTTGGAACGATCAGCGCGCGCGGCCTCGACCCCAACTTTAAGAACCCAGAGGCCATGTCGTTTGATCTGGCGGTAGAGCAGCAGCTTCCGCTCGGGACCACGTTGACGGTCAGCTATGTGGGCAACCGCGGCCTGCGGCTGCCGGTCTTTGTGGACACGAACGTCGACCCAGCCTCGGCGGTCAGCAATACGTACACCTTCTTGCCATCTAATGGCACGGCGAAGACTGTAACGGTGCCCTTCTACACCGCCCGCCGGTCCAACAGCACGGGATCGGTGCTCACCGGCTTTTCCGATGTAAACAGCAACTACCACTCGTTGGTGGCAACGGTGCGGAGGCCGTTCAGTCATGGTGTAGAGATCCTTGCCAACTACACTTGGTCGAAGGCGATGGACGGCGGCCAGGTCTCAGGCGTTAACGGCACATTCAATGGGACAGACACGCCCATCGATCCGTTCGCGCGTGGCAGTCGCGCGGGGCGCAGTGCGGAGTACGCCCGCTCCGACCTCGACGAGCGTGGCCGCTTTGTAGGGTCGATCGTCGCGTCACCCATCATCGACCGGTTCGTGGAGAATCGCTATGCTCGGTACGCCATCAATGGCTTTACTTTGGCCGGTACGTTTACTGCGCAGACGGGCCAGCCGCTGACTGGCTTTATGGCTGGCGCGCCAAGGTCGTTGATCGGTGATGGCGGACTTTCGGGTGCGGAGCTATCGCTCTTCAACTCCGGCACCAACGGCCGCGTACCGGACGCGGTGGCTCGCCGCAACGCCTTTACCGGCCCGGGTATCCACAACCTCGACGCCCGCATCTCGCGGGACTTCCCGCTGCACGAGACGATCAAACTACAGCTCTTCGCTGAGGCGTTCAACGTGGTCAACCATAGAAACATCCTTAGTGTGTCCACCAATCTGTACAACTTCGCACCCTCCGGTTCGGGCAACTGCCCGTCCACGAGCAACGGTTGCATTGTTCCGCTGTCCACCGGTTCGCAGGCGTTCGGCACACCGACCAGCACGAGCAGCATTCTTTATGGTCCGCGCCAGCTTCAACTTACGGCAAAGCTGTTCTTTTAGCGGCCTCCGAGCAGACAAAGCGGCTCCGGTGAACTGGAGCCGCTTTGATATTAACGAGCAAAAATGGTGCACCCGAGAAGATTCGAACTTCTGACCTACAGCTTCGGAGGCTGCCGCTCTATCCAGCTGAGCTACGGGTGCCTGCTTTAAGCGTAGCATGATCCCTGTACCGCTACTACTGAAAGAGAGCTTGCCACCATGTTCCTCCGCCCCCTCGCTACGTTCGCCTGTACCTCCGTTCTCGCCGTTGGCTGTCTCGCTCAAATGGGTGGAATGGAGATGAAGTCCGATGCCAAGAAGCCTCTGCCTAGCCCCGCCGCTAAGGCCTCCGTGACGCTTGACGGCAAAGCTGTGACCATCGACTACAACTCGCCCCGGATGCGCGGCCGCGTCATCTTCGGTGGCCTTGTTCCCTATGACAAGGTCTGGCGGACGGGCGCGAACCCGGCAACAACGCTCAAAACGGCTATGAATTTGACCATCGGGACGCTGAATGTGCCTGCGGGAACGTACACAATCTACACGCTTCCGGCGAAGTCCGGCTGGCTGCTGATCGTCAACAAGCAGACCGGCCAGTGGGGAACGGAGTACGACCAGAAGCAGGACCTTGGGCGCACACCGCTTACGGCAAAGACTGCTGGTACTCCCATGGAAAACATGACCATCGACTTCGAAAATACGAAGGGCGCGGAGACTGAGCTGCACATCAAGTGGGAGAAGACGGACGAGTATGTGACGGTCAAAGCCAAATAGCTCCGATGTTGGATTGAGGCGCGATGAACCCAGAGCTCATTGCGCCTTGATCCGGTTATCGTTCTATCTCTTGCCTGCAAGCGTTTTGGGCGGAACCGCAAGCACCAGGTGCTCGCGCTTTGATGACCAGTAGGATCTCCGCCGGTCTGCCCTTGGCGACTTCGAAGATGACCGCCTGCTTGGCATGATCGGCATCTTCGTAGGTAAGCGTGATGTAGTGCCGGCGTTCGCGCTTGCGGACCAGTCCCGCGCCGATGGCCGGAACGACCCCTAGATGTCGCGCGAGTTCGCTGGTAGCTTCAACGCTCTTCAGCCCGGCATAGGGAACGCTGACCTGCTTTCCATCTGCTTTGAAGACCATGGCTTCTTGCCCGGTCAGGTCGAGAACGCCGATGGTGCCAGGCGGGACAACGCTGACAGTGCCTCCATGCAGAGCCACCTGCGTTCCCTCCACGGCATACGCGCGGCCCATGCAGCTCAACGCTAACGCTAGGAACATCCAAACGCGAAACGTCTTCATCGATCATTCTCCTTTGTAGACGTGTGCGTAGATTATGGTCTCACGGCTTAGACGTCCAGCTGCTTACCACTCTTTTGCGGCCGAGTCGACGACAAGTGGAGTCGGCGCGGGTGGAGCCTTCCAGCGCAGGACGGGCTTGCGGGCCGCAGCTGTCTCGTCCAAGCGCTGAAGCCTGGTCGAATGCGGTGCGGAGCGAACGAGTTCCGGGTTTTCGGCGGCTTCGCGGGCGATCTGCTGGAGCGCGTCGATCAGCAGGTCGAGCTCTTCGCGGCTCTCGCTCTCGGTCGGCTCGATCATCATCGCGCCGGAGACGATCATGGGGAAGCTGGTGGTGTAGGCGTGGAAGCCGTAGTCGATCAGGCGCTTGCCCATGTCGCCTGTCCTAACGCCGTTTTTGGCCTGGAGCCTGTCGGAGAAGACGACCTCGTGCAGGGTACGCGTGGTGTAGGGCAGCTCGAACGTGCCTTCGAGCTTGGCGCGGATGTAATTGGCGTTGAGGACGGCGTCTTCGGTGGTTTGGCGCAGGCCGTCGGGGCCGTTGGCGAGAATGTAGGCCAGCGCGCGGACGAACATGCCGAAGTTGCCGTAGAACATGCGGACGCGGCCGACGGTCTGCGGGCGGTCGTAGTCGAAGCCAAGCAGGCCGTCTTCGCGCCGGATCACGACGGGCGCGGGCAGGAACGGCTCAAGGATCTTCTTACACGCCACCGGGCCGGAGCCGGGGCCACCGCCGCCGTGAGGGGTGGAGAAGGTCTTATGCAGATTAAGGTGCATGACATCGACGCCGAAGTCGCCGGGACGCGTCTTGCCGACCAGCGCGTTCATATTCGCGCCATCCATGTAGAGCAGCGCGCCCTTTGCGTGGAGGATGTCGGCGATCTTGTGGATGTCGGACTCGAAGACGCCGATGGTCGAGGGGTTAGTGAGCATCAGCGCGGCGGTGTCTTCGTCGACCAGGCGCTCCAACTCGGCGAGGTCGACCATGCCCTGCGGGTTGGATTTGAGGTTGGCTACCTGGTAACCGCAAACTACTGCTGTAGCGGGGTTTGTGCCGTGAGCGGAGTCGGGGACGATGATGGTCTTGCGCGCGTTGCCCTTGCTCTCGTGATAGGCGCGGACGAGCAGGATTCCGGTGAACTCGCCGTGCGCGCCGGCAGCGGGCTGGAGCGTGATGGCGTCCATGCCGGTGATCTCGATAAGCGCGTCTTGCAGCGTGCTCATGATCTCCAAGCAGCCTTGCGAAAGGGACTCGGGCTGGTAGGGGTGGGCTTCCGAAAGGCCCTCGAAGCGCATGACGGCCTCGTTGACGCGGCCGTTGTACTTCATCGTGCAGGAGCCGAGTGGGTACATGCCCAGGTCGATCGCGTAGTTCCAGGTGGAAAGGCGCGTGAAGTGGCGGACGATCTCGATCTCGGAGAGCTCCGGCATGACCCCAAGGTCGGTGCGTACGGCGTCGCCGAGGAGCGTGGCGGCATCGATGGCGGGCACGTCGAGTTCGGCAAGGCGGTAGGCCTTCTTGCCGGGAGAGGACTTCTCGAAGATCAAGCCCTCATTCTGGTTGACGTGGGTGGTGGCTTTCTTCGGGGTGCCCTGGAACTTTGTGGCTGTCTCTACTTCTGCGTGGAGCAAAGTTGCTGTCGCCATGCTGTGCCTGCTTTCTACTAGAACTCTTCGGGTACTTCGCCGGGATCGCCGGTGGGCCAATACTCGCCTGCTTCGGGTGCGTCAAGGTCTTCTTCGCGGAGGGACGCTCGGAGGATTACGCCGCTTTCAAACTCGATCTCCATCGCGAGGCCTTCTTCAAGCGTGCAGGCTTTGACGGTTTCGCCGATCAGGGAACAGAGCCAGTTGCGGTACTCCGGTTCGCCGAAGGCGTAGGAGCCTTCTTCGCGGAAGACCTCGGGCCAAGTGTAGAGGGTCAGCGTGGGACCTTCGAACTTGAGGATGAGGAAATCCTGGACGAACTCGATCGAGGATAGCTCGGAGCCGTCGATGGCGGTAATGTCCATGTTCCTCCTTTCCTACGGTCGACACGGCTTGGTCGGCCACGAAGTGCCTACGGGTGTAGTGTCGAGAATAGATCAGTTGCCGCCGAATTGGCTTTGTCACTTTTCAGTGGAAGGCCAAGTTTGGCTTGGAAGATTGGCGAGTAGTAAGCGGTTTCCCAAAACACAGCAGATTTGATCTGGTCCACTCTTAGTGCGCTTGCAAATCGCAGATTGGTTAACATGAGGCATGCTCTTTGCAGATTGGCATTCCATAGCAGTGCCAGCTCCAGATTAGCGTCTCTTAGATCTGCATCTTCTAGATTGGCTTCTCTTAGGGATGCTCTTTGTAATTTTGCTCCCCAGAGGCTTGCTCCGCAGAGACGAGTGCATGATAGGTCGAGGTGGTGTTCAGGGCGTTCACGGCTTGCGCCAGTTTTGCGGCGTCCTAAGACGTTGAGGATGGCCTGGATGTCAGTGCGTGGCTTTTCACCTTCGGTGTAGGGTCGGCCGGGGTCAAGCGAGGCGTTCTGGCGGACGTAGGCGGTGAGGATCTCCATAATGGTCCAGTGGTCGCGCGGCGAGTCGATGGCGATGCGCTCGAGCGCGTAAATGGCTCCAAGGCGGACCTCAATGTTGGGCGCGGTGCCGTCAGTCTTGCCCAACTGCTCGATAGCTTTGGTAAAGCGGTCCGTGATATGACCTTGTTCGGCGATGCGCACGGTTTTGTCGCTCGCGACGGAGCGCCGCCATGTGAAGTAGAGAAGAAACAAGCCAAAGACGCCGAGAACAATCTGGGTAATGGTTTTACGGTACATGTCTTCGAGCTCTAGTTGTTTGGCGCGGTCGGCGCTGAGGGCAGCATCGAGGGAGCGTTGAATGACGACGTGTGGAATTGCTATGACTGCGTAAATTCCAAGAAGGACAAGGCTTAGAACGATGAGGAAGCCGCCCACGGTCGCTACGGGTTCGAATCTTTCCGCTAGCTCATGCTCCTGAATAAATTCATCCGCTTTCGCTAAGCCCCGGCGCAATTTTGGGAGGATGGTAGGCATTTGGAGGAGTTTAGCATTGGTGTTGCCGGATAGAAATGGACACTTGTAGGTGAAACGCAGATTCCCTTCGGGAATGGCAACCAAAAACGCAACAACAGAACGATTGTTAGCGAGCCGCTCCCACGAGTTCGGATACGGCGACCTGGATGGCGATGAGGGCTTCGGCAGCGGCGTCCATCTGGGCGCGGGTGGTGAGTTCGGTGGCGCACCAGAGGCTGGCGTTCGGGC
Source organism: Acidobacteriaceae bacterium (assembly GCA_965277085.1). GTDB lineage: Bacteria > Acidobacteriota > Terriglobia > Terriglobales > Acidobacteriaceae > Edaphobacter. The sequence goes on along the minus strand of OZ255708.1, from coordinate 1,124,030 downwards.
CTAGCTCGGGGTACCACTTGGCGAGCGGAAGGCCGCCGATGATCTTGTGTTCGAGCAGGGCGGCGTTGGTCTCTTCGGCGGACTCGGGGGTTTCGAGGACGAACTCGTGAAAGCGCGGTGCGCCGTCGAACAGGACTTTGCCCTGTTTGGCGAGGACCGACTTGAGGTAGGCGGCTTTGGCGAGGTTGTGCTCGGCCAGCTCGCGCATGCCCTCCTTGCCGTAGACGGTGAGGAAGATGGTGGTCATCAGCGCGACGAGGGCCTGGTTGGTGCAGATGTTGGAGGTGGCCTTCTCGCGGCGGATGTGCTGCTCGCGGGTGGAGAGGGTGAGGACGAAGCCGCGCTTGCCGTTTGCGTCGCGCGCCTCGCCGATGAGGCGGCCGGGCATCTGGCGGAGGAACTTCTCTTTGCAGGCGAGGACGCCGCAGTAAGGGCCGCCGAATCCTACGGCCACACCGTAGGATTGGGCTTCGAGCGAGACGATGTCGGCCTCGGCGGGCGGCTTGACGATTCCAAGGGAAACGGCTTCCGCTATGGAGACGATGAGCAGCGCACCCTTGGCGTGGGCGATCTCGGCGATAGCGGCGACATCCTCGATGGTGCCGAAGAAATTGGGCGACTGGATGAGGACGCAGGCGGTGTCGGCGGTGATGGCGGCGTCGAGGGCAGCCAGATCGACGCGGCCATTCTGCTCATACGAGATTTCGGTAAGCGGGATCTGCTGGTGCTGGGCGTAGGTGCGGATGACCTCGCGGTACTCGGGGTGGACGGTGCGGGCGATAACGGCGTTGTCGCGCCCGGTGACGCGGACGGCCATCATGATGGCTTCAGCGGCTCCTGTAGAGCCGTCGTACATGGAGGCGTTGGCGATCTCCATGCCGGTCAGCTCACAGATCATGGTCTGGAACTCGAACATGGCTTGGAGGGTGCCCTGGGCGATCTCGGGCTGATACGGGGTGTAGCTGGTGAGGAACTCGCCGCGCTGGACGAGCGAGTCGATGATGACCGGGCGGTAGTGCCGGTAGACGCCCGCGCCGAGAAAGCTGGCGTAGCCGGTGGCGTTGTTCTCGGAGTAAGCGCGAAAGCGGGCGACAATCTCGGACTCGCCATGCTGGCGCGGGATGTCGAGGTCGCGCTTGAGCTGGTACTCGGCCGGAATGGTGGCGAAGAGGTCGTCGATGGAGCCGACGCCGATCTCGGCGAGCATTTCGGTGCGGTCGGCGGGCGATTTGGGCAGGTAGCGCATGGGTTAGTGTCCGGTTTCTTCGGCGATGAAGGCCTCGTAGTCGGCGGCGGAGAGCAGGCCGTCGATCGCGGTCGGGTCGGCGAGCTCGACCTTCATGATCCAGGTGGTGTTGGCGTCGGTGTTGATCGTCTCGGGCGCCGAGCCGAGCTCTTCGTTTATCTCGGTAACAGTCCCGTTCATGGGCGCGTAGAGGTCGGAGACGGCCTTGACGGATTCGACCGAGCCGAAGGTGCTGCCGGCCTGAACCTCCTGGCCGACTTTGGGCAATTCGACGAAGACGATGTCTCCGAGGGTGCTCTGGGCGTAATCCGTGATGCCGACGGTGCCGGTCGGGCCCGCGATGTCGATCCACTCGTGCTGTTTGGTGTAGCGGTACTCCGCTGGGTAGGCCATTCCTTCTCCTCTGTCAGTGTAGATGTTGCCGCTACGCGGATTTCTTCGGGCGTTTGTAGAACGGTAAAGGGACGACCTTTGCTTTGACCTGCTGGCCCCGAATCTGCACGGCGACCTCTTCATCCGCTCCGGCGTACTGCACGGGGACGTACGCGAGGGCGATGTTCTTCTTGAGGAAGGGCGCGGGGGAGCCGCTGGTGACCTCGCCGATGACTTCGCCGGCCGCGTTGGTGACAGGGTAGCCGTCTCGGGCGATGCCTCGTTCGAGCATTTCGAGGCCGACGAGCTTGCGCTTGGGGCCTCCGTCGGCCTGGATGGCGAGTAGGGCGTCGCGTCCAACGAACGAGGGTTTATCGAGCTTGGCGTAGCGGCCGAGGTTGGTCTCAAAGACGTTGATGGTGTCGGAGATTTCGTGACCGTACAGGGCCATCGCGGATTCGAGCCGCAGGGTGTTGCGCGCGCCTAGCCCGCAGGGAATGATACCGAACTCGGCTCCGGCGGCGAGCACCTCGTCCCAGACGCGGGCGCTGGTGGGCTCGTCGGAGGGGATGTAGATCTCGAAACCATCCTCGCCGGTATAGCCGGTTCGGGCGATCATCACGTTGTAGAGGCCGGCCACCTTGCCCCAGGTGAACCAATAATTCTTGATCGTGCTCAGATCGACGCTGGTCAGCTTTTGGAGCGTCTTCTCCGCCATTGGGCCCTGAATGGCGAGCTGTGTGTAGTGGTCGGAGAAATCGTTGATGTGGACGCTCGGCATGTGGCCGATGCTCTTGCGGACCCACTCGATGTCTTTCTCGCGCGTCCCGGCGTTGATGACGATCAGGTAGTCGTTGTCGGAGAGCTTGTGGACGATCACGTCGTCGACGAAAGTACCGTTTGGGTAGAGCATGGCGGAGTAGTGCGCTTGGCCTACCTGGAGCTTCGAGGCGTCGTTCATGCAGAGCTCGTTGACGGCGGCTAGCGAACCCGGCCCACGTAGCTGGATATCGCCCATGTGCGAAACATCGAACAGCCCCACGGCGGTGCGAACGGCCATGTGCTCGGCGATCACACCGGTGTACTCGACCGGCATATCCCATCCACCGAAGTCGACCATCTTGGCCTTGGCGGCGCGATGGGAGCCGTTGAGGGCGGTTCTGCGAAGCGTTGCGGCGATCTCGGCCATGAAGCGGGAACCTCGTGCGCGTGGTGCGTCCTCTTATTTTGACAGCAAACGCGGTGAAGAAGACGGCCTATCTACCGTGCGTCGCCACCAGCCCTGCGCTGAGCGCCGCGAGCGTGCCTCTGGTAGGAGGACCATGCGTCTGCCAGCGGACGTACCCGTCACCATCGACCAGCAGGACATAGGCGTCATCCTCGATGCTGTACTGCGCGACCGCCCGCCACTCGCCTTCGTGGTCCAGGATGGGCAGAAAGTGAGGCTTAGCCGGATCGGCGACTGCGGCCTTGATGCGCCCCGCGACCAAGCCGCGAAGCATCTTGGGCACGGAGGCGAGTACGGGCATCTCGAAGTAGGCGATCTTCGGTGCGTCGCTTCCATTTGCGAGCCAAGTGCCCCACTGGGTCACGGCGTTGCGCGAAGCTTGTGTGAACCCGATCACCAGAATGCCCGGCTTGCCATGCAGCGCCTCCGGTAGAGAGATCGTTTCGCCCGCAAAGGTCTCGCCGCGTATTACCGGGATGCGCGCTGAAGGCGGCTCAGCCAGCAACCCTTGTCCCGCCGAGCCGAGTGCAACTGCAAGCAAGATGGTCTTCATCCAACGTTGGACGTGCGCACGCTCGGAAGCGTCTCCGCGGCTATCAACCATAGCTACCGTCCACGTGCGCGACGGTTTGCCCGCAGAAAGCTGCTGACACAAAAGTAGCCAAAGAGGGTGGCCATGGCGAGCGACCAAAGGAGGTGCTGATGCTCGGCGTGGTTGGTTGCCGTCTCATGCAGATGTGCGCGCAGCTTCCACGCGTTGGAAAGCGCAAAAAGTACAAACAGGCCGAAGAAGACGCCGGTAAGCTCCAGCCAAAGGACACCGCCGAGACGAACAAAGGGGCGCCAGGCCGTCTGGCCGAAGCGTCGACTGCCCCGCGCAATGCCCGCGTGTGTGTTGCGGATTTGCGCAACAGTGCGGGACGCGTCGATGGCCGGGGTATGGGTGCGTGGACGCTCTACAGGCTTAGGAGCGGCCACCGCATCCGCCGCCGCGAGCACTGCTTTAGCCACGCCGCGCGCGCCCATACCCAACGCTTTTCCAAAGCGCACTGTGTCCATACCGAAGTGTAGCGTCATCCGGTCTTTCCATGTCAGCGCAAGGAACTATCTGTGTGCGGGCCGCATCCTAGAGGAATTGCACTTGTTAGGAGGCAGGAATGAAGAAGTTTTTGTTGATTGTGGGTGGCGTCTGCGCGGCCGCAGCAGGTTTTCTGGTATTCGGCACGAAGCGCGTTCCGCCAGTCGAAGAATTGGCTCATACGCTTGAGACTGCGTGGGCAGATCACCACACTGTCGTCTAGCCGGTTGAAAAAGGCACTTGTTGCCGCCACGTCCCGAGCGTATTATTCTTCTCACAGAAGGCTGACTTCTAGCCCCGCAATGCCGTTCTCGCCAGTCTATGTATGCAGGTGGGAATACCCGATGCGGCGTAAATGGTGTACGCCCAACGATCTTCGGAGGTGGCATTGAACCAAAATGTTAAGAAGCTGATACAAAAACTAGGCGAAGCGATTCACGAGTCGGTCTCGGAATCTGAACATATCGCGGGCGTGGTCAAGAACATCCGCGAACAGGGCTTCGACGTGCTCCTGATGCTCGAAGCGACCATTGGCTTAAACGAGGTCGATCTCGAGTCCGCTGACGCAAACGAAGAGGTTGAGGAGCGCGTCGACGGCCCCTTTACCTCGGCCGACTTGAACTTCCTCAAGTCTCTGAGGATCGCCGTCTCCGATACCACAGACGGGCAGCCGTCCGAAGCTTGAGGAGCGCGTCGCCGCTCGACATGAAACTCCGACGGTCAGCGTGGTAGACTCGCGTTCTCCGAGCGGGACAAGTTTCTTCCGTGGCGGATCATCTGAGGTTCGAGGTTCTGCAATGCGAGACACGCTTGGCGTTTTGCTTGCCGGTGGTGCCGGCGAACGACTTTTTCCTCTTACGCGCGACCGGGCCAAGCCCGCAGTGCCCTTTGCCGGGCAGTACCGCATCATCGACATTACGTTGTCGAACTGCATCAACTCCGGGCTGCGGCACGTTTACATCCTCACGCAGTATAAGGCGCTGTCGCTCAATCGCCACATTCGCGAGGGCTGGGGACCGGTGGTGGCCAATGAACTGGGCGAGTTCATCGAGATTTTGCCGCCCATGCAGCGCGTCAGCAAGAATTGGTACAGCGGGACCGCCGACGCGGTCTACCAAAATATCTACTCTATTGGCGCGGAAGAGCCGAAGTACGTCATCATCCTATCGGGCGACCACATCTACAAGATGAACTATGCGCTGATGATCCAGCAGCACTGCGAGTCTGGCGCGGACGTTACCTTGGCTACCCTCCCCATTCCGCCGCACGAGGTCTCCTCCTTCGGCGTGGTTGAGGTGGCGCGCAACGGCGAGGTCACGGGCTTCGAGGAGAAGCCCAAAGAAACGAAGATGCGCTCACCCTTTATGCCTGACATGGTGGACGCCTCGATGGGCATCTACATCTTCAACACCGACGTACTGCTGCCGGAGTTGATGAAGGATGCCGAAGACCCGAACTCTAAGCACGACTTCGGCCACAATATTCTGCCGAACCTGCTTGGCCGCTACAAGATGATGGCCTACAACTTCGTCGACGAGAATAAGCAGAAGGCGCTCTACTGGCGCGATGTGGGGACGCTTGAGGCCTATTATGAGGCCAATATGGACGTGGCGGGCGTAACCCCTACCTTCAACCTCTACGACAAGGCCTGGCCTATGCGGACGCGCGCCTACCAGTATCCTCCGGCCAAGTTCGTCTTCGGCGAACCGGGACGCACCGGCATGGCGATCAACTCCATCATTGCGTCGGGGTCGATCGTCTCAGGCGCGGTGGTGCGGAACTCCGTTCTCTCACAGGACGTGCGTGTGAACTCCTATGCGGATGTCGATTCGAGCATCATCTTCTCGCACGTTAATGTCGGACGGCACTGCCGCATCCGGCACGCGATCATCGACCGAGACGTGCATATCCCGGACGGCACAGTCATCGGCTACGACCCGAACGAGGACAAGAAGAACTACTTCGTCTCCTCCACGGGTCTGACTGTCGTGACGCGGGACTACTCGGTCTACGAAAACCCCGTTTCGGCGGAGTTCCTCCAGCAAGGCAATGGAAATAACTGGACCTAACGTTCAGCCATCGATCTTAGGATCGATGGCCGAACTGCCTTACCGCTTGCCGATACGGTAGACGATGCCACCCGAGATGGCGAAAAACTCGCGCGTCTCGGTGCCAAAGTGCTCCAAGATGAGATCGGGTTGCAGGCGCACGGCGAAGTTCTTGGACCGGTTGAAGTCAATGCTGCCGCCCACTGCGCCGATCGGCTTGGTGCGATTCGTGTACAGTCCCAGCGTGTTGTAAGAGTTCGCCGGGACGTGCGCTGTGCTGTACGTAAAGATGCCATTGGAGGCCCCACCAAAAGCGTGGAAGTCGATGGCCGCATACCGGTTCTTCGGTCCGCGATACTGGCCACCCGCCATCAGCATGTTCATGTAGACCAGCGGACGGTTGTTGACAAAGGCATTGGGCAACACGGGCGTTGTGCCTGCTTCGCCGCGGTAATCGAGGCCGAGGCCGATCTTCTTCGTCAGCCAGTACGTTCCCATCACCTCGCCACCGGCGAAGTTCATCCGCTTGGGCAGCGTCTGGCCAGCCTGAAAGTTCATAAAGTTGATACCGCCGTAGATCTCGTAGCGATTGTCATAGCTGACCGGAGCCGCCGGCCCCAGCTTGTTCTGCGCGTTTGCCATGCCGGTCGCGGCCAACGTTCCGGCCACTATCATGCTCCACACGGCCTGGGCCGCCTTCTTGCCAAACTGCATTCGCAACATCGTTCTCCAAATCGTCGCACCCGGTTATCCGCCGCGTCGTCTGTATTCAGGATATATCGCCGGAGGGCACGTCCACCGCTCGCGCCGTAGCGTACTTGCAGATAAGCGCGTGTGCGACAATAGTTTCGTGTGGCGACTTGTTCGCGCACCCGCGGGGAGATTGATTATGGGCGAACTCTTTACACCAACACATCTGATCGTAATCGCAGTGGTTGTGCTTGTTCTGTTCGGGGGCAAGAAGCTTCCAGAACTCGGTAAGGGGCTGGGCGAGGGTCTTCGCGGTTTCAAAGATGGTATGAAGGGCGTTACCGACGAAGTCAATAAACCTAGCGAAACAGCCCATACCGTTACACCGAAACCCGAAGAGTCTCTTAAGTAGCTTCTGTTGTTTACAGCGTGATCATCACCACCGCGACCATAGCGATCGCCATTCCGTAGCGTTGGCGTCGAGTAGGGCGTTCATGGAGCATCCAAGCCGCCAGCAGGATTGTTCCGGCTGGGTACATGGACGCAAGGACAGCCGCCACATCCAGCCGCCCGGCGCGCGTGGCCGATACAAAAAGCATATTTCCTGAAGTATCGAGCAGCGCCGTCATCAGCACCCAACCTACGGTCGCGCGCGTTAGTTTTGACGGCAGGGAAGCTCCACTTAGCCGCAATCCCAGCATAAGTAGAGCACACGTGGATATACTGCCCAGACGTGCCGAGGCCATGGCCCAGACTGGACCGGCGGGACCGGCCATCTTTAGAGCAACGAAGTAGAGGCCAAAGCCCGCGCCAGCTCCAACAGCCAAACCCATTGCCGCCGCATCTTGCTTTTCTGCGCCGTTACTGGCGGCAATCAGCCAGATGGCAACGCCGGCAACGCCAAATCCCGCCAGTCGCACCACTCCGGGATTACCTTCCGTCCACGCCGAGACCGCCGCCGGAAGGGATGCCGCAAGCAGACCGCTGACCGCCGCCGCGCCACCCATCGCTCCTCCCGAGAGTGCAATGTAGAACGCTGTGATTGATACGCAGCCCGCAACGCCTGCCGCCAGCCCCCATGCCAGCACTGTGCCGTGGGGAGCCGTCATCCCCAACGTGCCTGCTGCGACGAGCAGTACCGTGAGACTCGTAAGGTGGCTAAGAAATACCACGCGAAGTGCGCCCGGTATCGATCCGCCGAGCGACCGCACGCCCATGCCGCCCGAGAAGTCGCCTCCACCCCAAGCCAGCGCAGAACCCAGCGCCAGCAGCACATTACCAGGAACGTACAGAAAGCCTACTGTGCCTGGACGGTGCGCGGACGCGCGTCGCTCGCCGTCGGATAGTAACCTTCCTTGGCGATGACGGTCAGGTTCGGCCGTTGGACCGTTAGCTCGAGCTTGCGGTATTTACCATCGATGAATGGCTCGCGGGAGTAGTAGCCGACGGTGTACTGCGTTCGAACCTCTTCGGCAATCTTCGAGAAGCTGCGCGCGATGCCGGGGGTGCGGAACTCGGCGTCGAGCTGGCCGCCGGTCGCTCCGACGTAGACCGGGAGAATGTCATCTCGCATTTGGAATGGCAGATGGATGCGGTCGATAAAGCCCGTGTAAGGGATCTTGAAGTCACCGACTAGCGTGGCGTAGACGGCGATCTTGTTTGTTTGCAGATACTTGATGACGTCCTTGGTCTTGGCCGTGCTGCCGTACTCTTTGCCGTCGCCGATGACATAAACGATACGACGCCGTCCGGAGCCCACTTTAGTAGTCGCTTGCGCGGCAGCCAGGATCGCGTCGTTTAGCGTATGAACATCGCGTGGCGCGTTCAGGATCAGGCCAGAGTTATTGCGCACAGGGGCAGTGTTTGGGTCGAACTGCTGATTGTTGATGTTCGTTGTCTGCGACATGGGGCCATCGAGCGAGCCCGCCATCAGCGCGTCGCGCCCCGCGCCCTTCGAGCGTTCCAGCACGGCGGTAAGCCGCGCGCTCTGCCCCCCGGTAAACTCCGTCTGCTGCTGCGGACCGTTGTTATAGGTGAAGACCGCCACCTCGTCGTAGTTGCTGAAGGCCCCTTGCAGAGCGCCGAGAGCATTGTTGACCTTGGTCATCTCGTCGTGCGTCATGGATTGATCGATCACCAGCGCGACGGAGAGGGGGAACGGGTCGACGGTGAAGAGCTGCATCTTCTGCCGCAAACCATTCTCGTATACGCGTACATCGCGCCAGGTGAGACCCGGAACCAGCTGTCCCTTCTTGTCCTTGACCGTAAACGGGACCTCGACAAAGTTGACGCCGGTTCCGCGAAGGGTGAAGACCTTGGTTCCTTCACCGGCGGCCGGAAGCTCGGGAGCTTCACCATCGTCCTCATGCGTGTTTTGCGCGGTGGGCGTGGACGGCAAGGATGTTCCTGGCGCGGTCTGCACGTCCGCCGGTGTGGTGTCTCCGTTTGAGGTAGGGGAAGTGCCGATGCCGGGCGCGATCGGACCGATGGGGAGCGCCTGCGGCTTGGGCGCGTCCGGGATCGTCTGTTGCGCTGTGGTCGCCGTCTGCGCTCGTGCGCTTATCCCAATCGCCTGCCCTAGCATCATGCACGCCAATGTTCCTGCCCATACGCTACGATTCACGTGCATCTCCATCTTTCCGGTTCTACAAGTCAAAGTTGAGAATATCAGCTAACCATTGGACGCGATCCGTCACGCCTTCGGTGTTCGCCAGCGCCTTACAAGAGGTAACCGCCGCCTTGGGTGCGCATCCGTGCTTCACACGCGCTGACACAGTAGCCCTTTCCATCGTCTAATGAAGTATGCGCCCCCAGGCCTTCGCTCTCGTTACCCTTGCCTTCGCCCTCTCACCCCTGCTCCGCGCGCAGGAGGCCCCGTCGCCCGGCGGTCCGCCCCCCGCTAGCACCGCCGCGTCCGAGGCCATCAACGACGATACACAGACCTTGAAGGTCAACGTCAACCTGGTCAATGTCTATTTTTCGGTGCGTGACAAGGGCGGGTATATCACCAATCTTCACAAGACCGATTGTTCGATTGAGGAAGACAAAGTTCCGCAGAAGATCAAGAACTTCACTCAGGAAAAGAACCTGCCGCTGACCATCGGCATTCTGCTCGACACCTCCGGCTCGCAGACCAACGTGCTTCCACTCGAGCAGGACGCCGGTGCTCGCTTCCTCAAGGAAGTGCTTACGCCCAAGGATGAGGCGTTCCTTATATCCTTCGACATCAATGTCGATCTTCTCGCCGACTATACCAACAACGCCGGGGAGATACGGCGTGCCATCAACAAGGCTTCGATCAACACTGGCGCCGGCACCGGTTCTGTCACCGGACACGGCGCGGCGCGTGGCACTCTGCTCTTCGACGCGGTTTACCTGGCCGCGCACGACAAGCTGCGGTCCGAAGCTGGCCGCAAAATTCTCGTCTTGCTGACCGACGGCGGTGACCAGGGCTCGCAAGAGACGCTCAAGACATCCATCGAGGCTGCGCAGAAAGCGAACGCCATCATCTACGTCATTCTCATAGCCGACCGCGGGTTTTATAGCGGCGGCGGCTTCAACATCGGTGCGATGGGCGACATGGACATGCGTCGTTTGGCGACCGACACGGGTGGCCGCGTCATCGATGTGGGCAATAATGGCCGCAAGCTCGAAGACGCGTTCAATCAGATTCAGGACGAGCTCCGCACGCAGTATCTCGCCAGCTACACTCCTACCAACCTCAAGGCTGACGGCACCTTCCGCAAGCTGAACATCGCCTGCGCCAAGGATCAAAAAGTGCAGGCGCGTAAGGGGTATTATGCGATTGCGGGTGGAGCCGACGACAGCGGCAATTAGCGTATCGTTCAAGTTGGAGACAACTGTGGCTTTCCCGATCAAGACCTGTGTTGTCTGCGAAGAAGAGTTTGAGTTGAAGCCGGACAAGCACGGATTCGCGAATCGCTGTCCAGAGTGTACTGCTCCCGAAGCCAGTGAGACCACCGGCAAGCAGAGTATGGACGCTGATGAACGGAAAGCGGCTTCGGAGGCAAACGAAGCACGGCGAGCCGCAATGAAGAATCTTCTGTACCGCAAAGATTCGTAGCCGCTAAGTCTCCATCGCCCCCGAGTAGACCGCCATTCCCGCGACCGTATCCACGCCCATGGCGTCCAGCGCCACCACCTCGGCCATCTCCTTGATTCCGCCGGCCACGATCAACTGCCGTCCCGTCGTAGCGCGCAGCACCGCCGCCACATCCATCGGGAAGCCGCTCATCGTCCCTTCGGTATCGACGTGCGTGTACAGGAAGGCCGCGCAGTAGTCCTCCAGCCACGTCATCGCCTCCTCCGGCGTCAGGTCGACCGCCTCCTTCCACCCCTTCACCGCAACCTTGCCACCTTTGGTGTCGACCGAGAAGACGAGCGCGTCCTCGCCCAGCGCCTTCTTCAACCCCGCCGCGAATGCCTTCTCCACGCCCGCTGCGCCGAAGAGGCTCGACCCATAGATCACTCGCTTCGCCCCCACGTTGAGCAGCACGCGCCCATTCTCCGCCGTTCGCAGCCCGCCGCCCACTTGGCACGGCAGCCGTTTGCAGATCATCTCGATCAGCGCGCGGTTCTCCCCCTGCCGCATCGCCGCGTCCAGATCGATCAACTGCACCATCGGGTACTTCGCAAACCGCTCGATCCAATACTCAAAGTCATCGAACGCCAGCTTCAGCTTCTCACCTTGCACGAGCTGCACAATCCGTCCACCCATCAAATCGATCGAAGGTATCAACATCCCTAGATTGTCTCAGTTCCGCCAGCTTCGCCCCTTTGTTGTCATTCCCGAAGGGAATCTGCTGTTGCACTCGCCGTGTCGTGAAGCCGTTCAGCAAGGCAGCCGCACACTCACCCCAGCCGCCCGCAACTCGCCCTTCAATGCCCGCGAATCCGTCACCCCGAAGTGGAAGATGCTCGCCGCCAGCGCTGCGTCTGCCTTACCGCGCCCAAACACCTCCGCGAAGTGCTCCGCCGTGCCCGCGCCGCCGCTCGCGATGACGGGAATCTTAACTGCCTCCGAGACCATCGCGGTCAGCTCGCAGTCGAACCCCCGCCGCATTCCGTCCGTGTCCATCGAGGTCAGCAGGATCTCGCCCGCGCCGCGCGCCTCCGCCTCCCGCGCCCAATCAACCACGCGCCGCCCAGTGGCCGTGCGCCCGCCGCTGACGTACACCTCGGCGTCGTCAACACCCGTGCCTCTACGCGCATCGATTGCCACGATCACCGCCTGCGCGCCAAAGCTGCCGCCGATCTCGCCGATCAGCTTCGGCCGCGCGATGGCCGCCGAGTTGATGCTTACCTTGTCCGCCCCCGCGTCGAAGACCGCCGACGCATCGTCGGCCGAGCGCACCCCGCCGCCCACCGTGAACGGCACGAACAGAGCAGCCGCCGTCCGCCGCACTGTGTCGAGCAGTGTGCCGCGGCCCTCATGCGTCGCCGTAATGTCGAGCAGCACGATCTCATCCGCGCCCGCCGCCGCATGGCGATGCGCCAGCTCCGCCGGGTCGCCCGCGTCGACGATGTCCACGAACTGGACCCCCTTCACTACCCGCCCGCCCCGCACATCGAGACACGCAATGATCCGCTTCGTCAGCATCAGGCGTCTCCTAAGTTGGATTGCAGCGCGGACGTAAACAGAGTCCTCATCAATTTCTTCTCTTCCATGCTCAAGTCGCGGCCAAGACTTGTTCTACAAGAGGCGAGGACTCTGCGATCGTGCAGAGAAGGCACGGAGCGTGTCCTCGTAATCGCGTCAACGATGTCTTTGATCTCAGCAGGGCTTAGTTTTTGCAGAATGCTCTGAATACCTTCGTTCAGGCTTTGTTCTAAATCCCCGGAATGAGCCGAAGTTAGGATTGGGTTGTCCGCATGAGCCTGTTGTACCGAGACTTGGGGTGCAGGCACAGTAATCACGGGAGGCGGCACCGTCGTAGCCGCTATGTTGAGGAAGCTTTTTACCTCGTTCGCAGAAATCTCGTGCTTTGTGTCCGCTTCCTGACGTAGTTGGAGAGACTGTGAGCCCCGCGATGGTTCGATTCCGACTAGATGCACCCGAACGCCAAAGCTCTGCGCGATCTGAACACCGATACGCAAGTCTTCATCACCGCCAAGCAACAGCGCGTCGCAGATGGCACCGTTCCTCGACAGCTCTACAAGATCGGTCACCAGCAGAGAATCGACGCCTTTCTGCTGCCCGACGCTGTTGATGAAACCTAGCCGGAGCTTTACATCGTCGAGATCGGCAAGGAGACGATGGTCTAGTGTGGGTCCTCGTGAGGTTCCGTCATACCAGTAAATCCGCAGAAGAGAAGCGTTTGGCTGCACGGCATCCGAGATCGAGCGAAGTTTCTTAAGGAATCCTTCGTGATTTAGCTGAAGACTCTCACGTTTGACCTTACTGCCGTTGAGAGAGGCGGAGCCTTGGGCATAGAGATAGCCCGCATCCACAAAGATGGCCGTACGTTTCATCGTTTCTCCATAGATAAAGGGCTCCCGCAGGAGCCCTTAGGTAGTCCGGTTCGTGCAATAGTGTTGCATAGGCACTTACCGGAATACCAGATTACCACGCCTCCTTCATTGCTCATGGATCTACATCTCCACGAAGTTCTTCAACACCTGCAAGCCCACATCCGCCGACTTCTCCGGGTGGAACTGGACGCCCATGACGTTGCCCTGCTCGACTACGGCTGTGAACTCGCCGCCGTAGAGGGTGACTGCCGCCGTCCCCGCAACCACGGGAGCGCGCCACGAGTGCGTGTAGTAGACGAAGCCGCCCTCCGGGACGCCGCGCAGCAGGCGGGAGTCTTCGCGGATGCCTTCGAGCGAGTTCCAGCCGACGTGCGGCGACTTTAGCGGCGCGCATTCGTAGAGAGCTGGGAAGCGCTCGCACCGGCCCGGAAAGTGCCCCAGCCCCGCCGTCGACGGAGCCTCGGTCGAGCCCTCAAACAACCACTGCAACCCCACGCAGACGCCCAGGAAGAACGCTCCCCGCGCCACGCTCTGCCGCACCGCTTCGGTCAGGCCAAGATCGGTCAGCAGCTGCGTCGACTGGAAGTGCCCCACCCCCGGCAGCACCACCTTCGCGGCCTGGCGCACCACCTCGGGATCTTGCGTGACCGTCACCTCGCCCGCGCCCAGATAGCGCAGCGCCTTCACCACGCTTGTCAGGTTGCCCGCTTTGTAGTCGATGACCGCGATCATTTGTGCTGCTCGTACCTGATGATCTTGTCCGCAGCTAGAAACAATGCTCCTCCAACGAACTCAAAACCAAGAACAACCGCCAGCAAGATGGTGAAGGCGCAGTAGATTCGAAGACCTACCTTGTCGCGCAAGGGATAAAGCATTATTGATGCGAAAACGGCAAGCGAGAAGGCAGCTACGCCGACCGTGTCTATCAGAACTTCATTTGAGAGCACGGACTTAGTAAAGACTGACGAAAGCGCAAGAAGACCAAGAGCTAGTGCAGTTCCCAAAGCTGCTGTTGAGCGTTGGATACGCTGCTTGGAGGTCTTCACAGCAGCCCCTTCGTACTTGGCAGCATCTCCCGCATCCGCTCATCCCGACTGCACGCCCCGCGCAGCGCCCGCGCGAACGCCTTGAAGATCGCCTCGATCTTGTGGTGGTTGGAGCGCCCATACATCGTCTTCACGTGGACGTTCGCCTTCGCGCCGCGGGCGAAGCCGTCGAAGAAGTCCGCGAGCAGCTCGGCCTGGAAGTCGCCCACCAGCCGCACCTTCACCTTGTCGTCGACCACGTAGGCCACGCGCCCGCTCAGGTCGACCGCCGCCACCGCCAGCGTCTCGTCCATCGCCATGACGAAGTAGCCGGCGCGCAGGATGCCCTTCTTGTCGCCCAGCGCCTTGCCGAAGGCCTCGCCCAGCGCGATCCCCACGTCCTCAACCGTATGGTGCTGGTCCACGTCGAGATCGCCCGCGCAGGAGAGCGTCAGGTCGAAGCCGCCGTGCCGGGTGAACAGCTCCAGCATATGGTCGAAGAAGCGGATGCCGGTCGAGACCTTGTAGACGCCCTGGCCGTCGATGACGAGTTTCAGCGCGATCTGCGTCTCGGTCGTAGTGCGCTTGATGGTGCCGGTGCGCGGCTTCAGGAGCGCCATGCGATCTCCTTCAGCGACGCTTCCAATGCTACGAGGCCAGCGGTGACGTGGGCTTCCACGCCGATAGTAATGCGGACGAAGCCGTCACAGCCGGGATCGGACGACCGGTCGCGCAGAAGCACACCATGCGCTCGCATCGCCTCCACCAACTCCCCGTGCTTGGGCCCGATCTTCATCAGTACAAAATTCGCGTGGCTCTCGAAGTACGGCACCCCAAGCGCACGTAAACCATCCATCATCCGCTCCCGTCCCACGCGCACCTGCCCGGCATACCAGGCGAGATATTCCTCATCCGTCAGCGCCACCGGCAGGCAATCGAGCGCAACGCCGTTGACGTTATACGGGGAGGTGACCTTGCGCACGTAGCGCAGCAACTCGGCGTCACCGGCCAGCATTCCGATACGAAGATTCGCCAAACCATATGCCTTCGAGAACGTGCGCGCGACGATCAGGTTCGGCACAGCGTCGATGTCGCCAAGGAGCGTCTCGCCGTGAAAGTGGAAGTACGCTTCGTCGATCATTACCGCCGCATGAGGCGCGGCCTCGGCGATGCTCAGGAGATGCCCGCGGCTGACGATTGTTCCCGTTGGATTGTTCGGCGACGCGACCATGATGAGCTTCGTTCGTTCGCTGATAGCCTCCATAAAGCGTGCGTAGGGGAACTCCAGAGATGCATCCGATTGCACCCGGCGTAGGTGCGGCGTCATCGCGCCGACGCTCACGTCGTACATAAAGAACGTCGGGGTGGCAATGAGGGCCTCGTCGTCGGCGTCCAAAAACGCAGCGCAGACCAGATGGATTGCCTCATCGACGCCGTTGGTCAGCAGCACCTGATCGCTGGCGAGGCCGAAGTGTTCGGCGACCACGGTTTCCACCGGTTCGCGTTCGGGATATTTCGTTAGTTCCGCCGCCGTGATCTGCTGAATACGCTCCAGCACACGCGGCGACGGAGCCAGCGTGTTCTCGTTGAAATCCAGCCGCAACGCCTCGCGCGCCGCCAGCGGAGGATGGTACTCCGGCATCTCCAGCACAGTTCTTCGCGGCTTGACGGTCATCTTACTTGGCAGAGTCGCTGTACTCATCGCATCTTCACCCGCACGCTCTCGGCGTGACCCTTCAAACCCTCCGCCTCGGCCAGGGCAATGGCGTGCGGCCCCATGGCCTTCAAGCCGCCGAGCGTGTATTCCTGCACCGTGATCACCTTCACGAAGTCCGCCACGCTCAACCCGCCGCGAATCCGCCCATAGCGTCCCGTCGGCAGCACATGGTTCGGCCCGGAGATGTAGTCGCCCATCGACTGCGGCGCATAGGGGCCGACGAACACCGACCCCGCGTTCTGCACCCAAGCCAAATCCGCCACCGCGTCCACCGTCAGATGCTCCGGCGCAAGGCGATTCGTTAGCTCTCGCGCCTCCGCAACCGTCTCCGTTACAAAGATGCAACCCTGCGCCTCCAACGACTGGAGCGCAATGGGATTGCCCTTTGCCTGACGATTGACCTCAATCAACACCTGCTTCGCCAACGCCTCGTTGCTTGTAATCAGGACCGCCAGCGTTTCGGGATCATGCTCGGCCTGCGCGACCAGATCGGCCGCGATTCCGGCCGGGTTTCCCTTCTCGCTCGTCACCATAATTTCGGTGGGTCCCGCCGGCATATCGATGCCGCACTCGCCGGAGACAAGCATCTTCGCCGCAGTCACATAGAGATTGCCCGGACCAACGATCTTGTCCACGCGGCGGATCGTTTTCGTGCCGTAGGCAAGCGCTGCAACGGCCTGCGCCCCGCCCACGCGGTAGAACTCCGTCACGCCCGCAAGGTGCGCCGCCGCCATCGTCTCCCGCGCCGGCTTGGGAGAACACACCACGATGCGCTGTACGCCCGCCACCCGCGCCGGTGTGGTCGTCATCAGCAGCGTCGACGGCAGGGGATACCGGCCCCCGGGAACATAGCAGCCGACGCTCGCCAGCGGACGCACGATCTGCCCCGTCTTCACGCCGCGCGCGGGCGAGATCGTCCACTCGCCCGGCATCTGCGCTTCGGAAAAGGCGCGGATGTTCGCCTGCGCTACCTTCATGGCCTTCTGCAAGGGGGGGTCGGTCGCCTCCCAGGCGTCCTGCATCTCCTCCGGCGTCACGCGCAGGCTCACGCCCTTCGCCAGCCCGTCAAGGCTCACGGCGAACTTCATCAGCGCCGCGTCGCCGCCTGTGCGCACGCCAGCAAGGATCTTCTTGACGACCGGCTCGACGCGAGCTGTGTTCGCCGCGCCGCGTTGCTCCAGCGTGGCAATCAGCGCCTCCGCCTCGTCCTTGCTCCGCCCAGATGTTCTTACCAGCTTCATGCTGCCGTCTCCGTTTACAACACCACTTTGCTTAGCGGGTATTCGACGATACCGGTTGCGCCCGCCGCCTTCAGCTTCGGGATAACGTCCCGCACCAGTGACTCGTCCAGGATTGTGTTGAGCGCGACCCATTCCGCGTCGCTCAACTGCGAGACCGTCGGCGAGTTCAGGGCGGGCAATACGCCGATTACGGCGTCAAGCGCGTCTTTCCGCACATTCAGCATCAGGCCGACACGCCCCTGCGCCGCAATGGCCGCGTTCAGCATCAGCGCCAGATTGTCGATCTTCTCGCGCTTCCAAGCGTTTTGGTACGCATCTTTATTGGCGATGAGTTGCGTCTCGCTTTCCATCAGCGTTTCGATAATCCGCAGCCGGTTCGCCCGCAGGCTCGATCCCGTCTCCGTCACCTCGACGATGGCGTCGGCCAGCATGGGGGGCTTCACCTCGGTCGCGCCCCAGCTGAACTCGACCGTCACGGGGATGTTCTTGCCGGCGAAGTAACGCTTGGTAAACTCCACTAGCTCCGTGGCGATGATCTTGCCCGCGAGGTCTTCCGGCTTTTGGAAAGGCGAGTCCTCCGGCACCGCCAGCACCCACTTCACTTTCTGCCGGCTCTGCTTGGAGTAGGTCAAGCTCGTCACATATGCGACATCCGTCTGGTTCTCCAGCACCCAATCGTTGCCCGTCAGCCCCGCGTCGAGCGCGCCATGCTCCACGTATCGCGCCATCTCTTGCGCGCGCACCAGCATGCACTCTATCTCGCTATCGTCGATGGTCGGGAAGTAGCTTCGTCCATTGGCGAAGATGCGCCAGCCCGCTCGCTCAAACAACGCGATGGTTGCGTCCTGCAAGCTTCCCTTCGGGATACCCAGCTTCAGCTTGCCGCTCATACGGTCACCGCCATCGCGATCGGCTTGGTGAAACAGTGAACGGTTCCTTCATGGCAGACCAACCCGTCGCCCTCGACCTCCACCTTGAAGAGCAGCGCGTCGCTGTCGCAATCGGTCGCCGCCTCGATCACGCGCAGGCGGTTGCCGCTTGACTCACCTTTCATCCATAGCTTCTGCCGTGTCCGGCTCCAAAAGGTCACATAACCGGTTTCGAGTGTCTTCGCGTAGCTCGTCTCATTCAGGAAACCAAGCATCAGCATCTGCCCGGTCGCGGCGTCCTGCACGATGCCCGGAACTAACCCATCCATCTTTCCAAAGTCGATCGTCATACTTATCCTTCTTCGCTGTCGTTGCACAGAGAAAAGCCCGCGCGCGTGGATCGCGTCAGCGGGCTCTTGGGAATCCTGTCGTGCGCTTTGCTTAGATCGCCGCACCGGACACAGCCGCCAACACGCTAGCCGCGTGAAGATGGAGATGATGTCCGTGGTCGATCGGGCGCAAGCTCATGCCTCCAAACTACCGGGCCTTCGCGCCGATGTCAATCGTCCTTGCACGTTTTCGCTTTGCTATTTACATCTGTGGCGCTCCTGCTCTACTCTTCCTCTATTCCATCACAGAGGAAATGGACTCATGAATCCTACCGCGGGCCGCTTGCTTGCTCTTCTTCTTTGCCTTGTTCCATCCACAGGCTTTGCAGTCCACCAAACTGCGTCCAAAGTGGCTGGCGCAACGGCTGCCACTTCCGCCTCCACGACCGCCAATCCGCTCGACATCAACGCCGCGACTCCCGCACAACTCAAGGCGCTTAAAGGCGTAGGCGACGCCTATTCCAAGCGCATCATCGATGGCCGTCCGTATACCGCGAAAAATCAGCTCGTCACGCGCGGCATTCTGCCCCAGGCTACGTACGACGGCATCAAGGACCAGATCATCGCGCACGCTGTAAAGAAGTAATCTCCGTCCCAGTTTGAAGCATGCTGAAGGCCAAGCAACACTTTGGACGCGTTGAAACCGCGTTCTCCTTTAAAGTGATGAGGTGCGCTCGTGTGGCGTACTCCGGCACCTATGCTGCTTCCGTCCAATCTCGCCCGGCGCGCTTCGCATCTTGCGACGCTACTTTCATGCCTTCTGCTGACAACAGGCTGTCAGAACTTCCAGACGGGCTCTTCGACGGTGCGTCTTCGCGTCATTGATCTTTCGGAAGACGCCGGTGCGCTCGATGTTTACCGGGGCGGCCACGGCGTCGCATTTAATCTTGACTACGGCTCTGTCACCTCCTACGTCGCAGTCAGACCCGGCGTGGCCGGCACAATCGTCGCGCACGCCGGATCGCACCAGACCCTCTCCGCCGCGAACGCCACGTTGCTGCCTGGAAGCCAGTACACCCTGCTCGTCAACAGCCCGCTAGCCAGCCTCCAGCAAACTCTGCTGACAGACCAACCGCCCACGTCCAGTCCGTCCATTCGTCTTGTGCACCAGGCAGAGCGAACGGGCCCGGTCGATGTGTACCTGGTGCCCGCCGGACATCGGCTTGCCTCGCTCACCCCGATTGCCATCAACCTCGCTCCAGGTGCGGTCACCAGCTATCTTCCCGTTTCGGAGGGTATCTGCGCGGCGATCATTCTTCCAGCCGGAACCCATCCGTCCACAGGCACGGCCGCCCTATACACGGGACGACGGATGGGGTATCTCCATGGTGCCGCGCACACCTTGATCTTGCTTGACGCCTCTCCAACGCTGGCCCGCGGTCTAGACGTGATCGAGACGCTCGACACCGAAGCCATAAATTGAGCCGTTCTCTAATAGTCTTCATTCAAAGCTCTCCGGTAGCACACTCCCACCCCTGTATGTCCATTTGGAGTAAGCAGCGGCATGATCGCCACGAAAGAGGCCGCCCTCATTCAGGCGGCCTGTCTCGTTCAGCTTTAAGGGCTCTTAGTAGCGATAATGCTCGGCTTTGTACGGTCCTTCTACGGGAACGCTCAGATAGCCAGCCTGCTTTTTCGAAAGCGTCGTCAACTTGACGCCAATCTTCTCCAGATGCAGCCGCGCCACCTCTTCATCCAGCTTTTTCGGCAGGATATAAATGCCGACCTTGTATATGTCTTTGTTAGCCCAAAGGTCTAGTTGCGCCAGTGTCTGATTTGAGAAGCTTGCCGACATGACAAAGCTCGGGTGGCCGGTCGCGCAGCCCAGGTTCACCAAGCGGCCTTCAGCCAGCACGAAGATACTATTGCCGTTCTCGAAGGTGTACTTGTCCACTTGCGGCTTGATGTTCAGCTTGGTCACGCCCGCGAGAGCGTTGAGCGGCTCCATCTGAATCTCATTGTCGAAGTGGCCAATGTTGCAGACGATCGCCTGGTCCTTCATCAGCTTCATATGCTCGACGGTGATGATGTCCACATTGCCCGTGCAGGTCACGTAGATGTCGCCACGCCCGAGCGTCTCTTCGACCGTCGTGACCTCGTAGCCTTCGATCGCCGCCTGGAGCGCGTTGATCGGGTCGATCTCGGTGACGATTACCCGCGCTCCCAGACCGCGCAACGACGCCGCCGAGCCCTTGCCCACATCGCCAAAGCCGCAGACCACCGCCACTTTGCCAGCCACCATCACATCGGTCGCCCGCTTGATTCCGTCTACCAGGGACTCGCGGCAGCCATAGAGATTGTCGAACTTCGACTTGGTTACTGAGTCGTTGACGTTGATCGCTGGCACCAGCAGCTTGCCCTGCTCAAACATCTTATAAAGCCGATGCACGCCGGTCGTCGTCTCCTCCGACACTCCGCGCCATTGCCTGGCCACATCCTGCCAGCGCGTTGGGTTCTCGGCATGGACCTTCTTCAACAGCTTCTTAATGACATCTTCTTCGGTCGAACCGGAAGGAGAGTCTACCCAGCCGTCGCCCTGCTCCATTTGTACGCCCTTATGAATGAGCAACGTCACGTCGCCGCCGTCGTCGATGACAAGCTGCGGTCCCAGTAGACCGCCCTTACCATCCGGGAAGCTCAACGACTCGTTCGTGCACCACCAGAACTCCTCAAGCGTCTCGCCCTTCCAGGCGAATACGGGTACTCCCGCCTCGGCGATTGCGGCCGCCGCGTGGTCCTGGGTCGAGAAGATGTTGCAGCTCGCCCAGCGAACATCCGCGCCCAAGGCCACCATCGTCTCGATCAACACAGCCGTCTGGATGGTCATGTGCAGTGAACCGGTGACACGCACGTCCGCCAGCGGCTTGTCTGCGGCATACTTGTTCCGAATGGACATGAGCCCTGGCATCTCCTGCTCGGCAATGTCGATCTCTTTGCGGCCAAACTCGGCCAGACTAATGTCGGCCACCTTGTACTGTGTGGCCCGTCCGATCTTGCCGCCTGGCTTTGCCTCGGAAAGCGTGACTACGTCCATCGTTGCTGTCGCCATGTAAACTCCTCGTATCTATTATGCAATCGTTGCAAGGATACCATTCGATGTGCGCCGTCTAGCCGGCCGGCCCCTCTGCAGAAAGCTCCAGCTTCAATCCACGCGCTCTATTTTTCCATCATGGAACCTTAGATGAAGCACGTGTTCGCCCATCAGCAATTTTTCGACATCGGTCCGGCTGATGGGCACGTTCCAGTTGTAAGCATGGGGATCGCGCAAATCAGCAAAATCGTTCCCCGGCAATGCGCCCGCACGGTCGTTCGCCAGATAGATTCCGGTGGCGGCGCGATACGTCAAGATACGCGTCAGCTGCGGATCGGCCGTCATCGCCATCCCAACGAAATATCCATCGTAGTTCGGCATATCCTCAAGCATTAAAACCTTCGTTCCAGGCTCCAGCGCAAGGTTGTCCGCAATCCCGTCGTAAATTGCCCGCTCCAGGCCGACCTCGGACGCGCCCCACGTATACCCACCAGAAGGGAACAACCCAGTCTGTTTCAAACGAACATCGGCGAAGCCCACGGCCATCAAGGTGCAGAAAAGAAAACAGCACATCCGTCCAGCGCGGTTCTCCGCGCTTGCCCACCCAAATCGCGTCAGAACGATTCCTAAACCGACGCTCACCCAGAACGCCGCCATCGACCCGTAATAAGGAGCCACCCGCGCTGGCAGTACAACGAACAGTGACACGGAAGCCACCGCGGCCAACAAGCAGAACACAACATCACGGGGCCGTTCTCCAAGCAGCCGCGGCATCCGCCAGATCGCTCCTACCACGCCGCACACCAGCATGAGGCCGATCCAATCCGGCAGCGTCTGCAACCTCACGTACTTGGAGGGGAACTCGAGCGTACCAAGGTACCAGGTCGCATAGCCAAACGTACGTAACAGCGCGTCGGACGAAAACTGGACTGGATACGGAGGCGCTCCCGCCAGTAACCGCTTCGCGTGGAAGAACGGCACCACTGCCGTCGCTCCATAAATCGCGACGCCAAGAGCCGCGGCTCGGAGACGCCGTGCCAACGGCAGCGTCCCGCTTGTCCCTGGTCGCAACCAGAGAACCAGACCCACCAGCAAGGGTGCCGCAAACGCGCTCTGCTTCGCGAGGGTGGCCAGACAGAAGCACGCCCACGCTCCTATGTGTAGCCAGAGCGCCGCCCAGCCGCGTCGCCGGATCGCTGACAGCAGCGCCAGTACCATCAACCCGCACAAGAGGATCACCAGCCCATCGCCCAGCGCGCAAGTCCACGTCACAATCGGGTAAATCTCGCTCCGCGACAGGTACAGCAGCGCTCCACCCGCCGCCGCAATCCGTGAATACCCCAGCGCCCGCACTACCGCAAATGCCACCAAACTCCCCAGCAGATTGACCGCAAATAAACCCGCCAGAAAGGGTTGAGCCCACACCCCAAAGTGCCGCAGCATCACTCCTGTGTACAGCACGGTTCCCAGCGGACGAAAGTTCCCGTCCACGGAATCCAGCGTGTACCAGGCCAACCATGGACGCCCCGCCAGGACATTCCTGACCGAAGCCGCGCCCAGCAGCATCCAGTCGTCCTTATCGAACCCACCGGCAAGTACGGCTGGGAGCCAGAAGAGGCAAAAACATGCAACCACAGCACCCACAAAGTACCCTACTGGTAGCTCGCCTAGACGCCTATAACGAACCAACCAGACCCGGACCGCCGCGATCAGCACCAGGAACAAAAGCCCCGCAAGCAAAGCTCCTGGCAGATGCTCCAAGCCGTACCGCACGCGCGCATTCACATCGCTCAACAAACCTCTGTGAAGCCGCGCCCGTATTGTGGCGGCCACGCCGACTGATAGAAGCATCGCCACGCCCGCGCAGCCGAAAGCAATTTCCTCAAAGCCGATTAGCGTTCGCGCCTTCTGCAATGAAAGAAGCCTCACCCGCGCTCCGCGGCTAGCAACTTACGCTTTCGTTCCACACCCCAACGATAGCCGGTGAGACTGCCATCTTTACCCACAACGCGATGGCACGGCACCGCCACCGCGATCGGGTTCGCTCCGCACGCGGCCGCTACCGCCCTTACTGCTGCCGGTGATCCAAGCCCCGACGCCAACTCCGAGTAGCTCCGCGTTTCTCCACGCGGAATCTCCCGCAGCGCCCGCCACACCCTCTGCTGGAATGCCGTTGCGCGCACATCCATCGGAAACGTCGCAGCCACCGGGTGCTCCGTCGTCTGGCTCAGCACAAAGGCCACAGCCTCTGCCAGCCATCCGGTATTTCCCTTCGCGGCCACCAACTGCGCCTTATCGAAGCTTGCCCGCAACCCCGCCACGAGCTCTGCGTCGTTCCGCCCAAACGTAATGCTGCACACTCCCACGTCCGTCGTCGCCACCAGCATCCGGCCAAGCGGACTCGCCGCCGTGCAGTATCGGATCACCAGTCCCGCACCGCCTTCTCGCATCACCCGCGGCATCATCCCGAGCGCAGCGTTTGATTGCTCATACAATCGACTCGACGATCCGTATCCTGCCTCATAGATCGCATCGGTAATCTTCTTCTTCGGCGCACGAACCCCATTTTTGAAGCTTTCCACCCGCGCCGCTTTTGCGAATTGACCGGGACTCACGCCCAGCACCCGCTTGAACCCCCTCAGGATCGTTAGCCGCCCAACGCCCGTCGCCTTCGCCACGTCGTCGAGACGCGTCCGCTCCGTCGCATGGGCCTTCAAATAATCAGTCACGGTCGCGATCGCCCCGGCCTGCGGATCGGTCTTCGCCTGCGCCTGGTCCGGCTCACACCGCAAACACGCCCGATAGCCCGCTTCGCGAGCCGCCTCCGCGGTTGGGTAAAACGAGACGTTCTTCCGCGCTGGCTTACGGCTTGGGCAGCTCGGCCGACAATAGATCTTCGTCGATTTCACCGCATAGTAAAACTGCCCATCCGCCGCCGCGTCGCGCTCGAGCACCTGCTGCCACTGCCGCCCGGGAAAGAAACTTGGCACCACGTTTATTTTGGTCTGCTCCGTCATGGTCGTCATACCAGTATCGTCCACCATGCCGCGGGGCTGCCACACTCCGCTTTGTGCCGGCCAAACTGGAAAGAGCACGGACCCGTCGTCAAGGGTGTGCGGGCTGAATGGAAACTATCGAATCGATCTTTGGTTCGACGACACGCCAGGGCGTCTCCAGCCCTTGGTCGCGTTCCTCCAGCAAACGGTCCAGTTCGGCGAGCGCATCGGCCACCGTCACCTGGTGCATACAGCCGTTATGTTGACACGGCGCGAAATCGCGTCCGTCATAGCAGGGACGGCAAGCAAACCCACGTCCACCCCACAAGCCATTGACATAGGGCCGCTGCGGCAAGAACATGGCTGGATCGGTCGGTCCAAAGATGCCCAGGAGACAAGCGCCGCTGAGTCCGGCGAGATGGAGCGGCCCTGTATCGTGGGTTACAACCGCGTCCGAAGCATTGCACGCGCTTACAACCTCGGGCAGGTTGAACGCCCCTATGCCATCCATGATGTTCAAATGCTCGAAGTGTGGCCGCACCCAGGCGTCCTCCGCTCCTCCCAGCACGGCCACCTCCCATCCACGGTCGAGGAAAAGCTGAGTCATGCCCACATATCTCTCGATTGGCCACCGGCGCAGCGTTTGATTTCTGAGAAGGTTCCCGGTTCCTCCGGGAAAGATGGCGATGCGGCGAGGGGCGCGGCACGGCGGCCACGGCGCTGGCGGGAGATCGGTAGGCGGAACGGGGGCTGTGCTGTGGTCGCGGCAGGTATCGTCGGCTTGTAGAAGCACACGCACGTACTCGTTCGTATGGTGCCGGCCAGGAAGAAGCCTGAAGGCACGCGCTTTCCTACTGAGAACGATCTTTTTGCCGGCGCGAATCGGCCAAACCAACAGTCTGTAACGGCGGTCGTAGTAGAGCGTCGCGCAGAGCGTATAACTTCGACCCGCAACTTGTCTCCAGAAACGAAGCATCCCGGCGATTCGCACGGCCAAGCCGCCGCGGAGAATCGTGCGGTCGTCCACCGGAATTACGTTGATCCAATCGTACGATTCGAGCAGGGTACGGACGGCCGTCCCGCACGCCCAGTACACTTCATATCCTTGCTGGTGGAACCGGTACGCGGCCGGAACCACCATGATGCAATCACCAATCGCACCGAATTTTACAATTAAAATACGCTTGACAATACTAGCCATTCCATCTCATAGGATTCGCTCACGGGTTGTTACTGCGGGGGTTCGGCGGCGATTCAGTTCTAATTGCCTCGATAACCGTCCGTCGCTTACTGCGTAGACGGGCGGAAAGTGACAACCTGTAGACGCGTGACACTGATACAAAACCAGGTGAATAAATAAACGAGAGCAAGAACATAGAGACCGGAAAAGCCGGCGCTGATCGAACAACAGGCCGCGATTTCCAGCAGCATCGTGGAAGCTTTTGCCTCGATCATTGATGGCCGCGGACCCGCCAAGGCGCGCTTGACGTCCGTATCCACGCGGCGAATGACTATCCCCAGCGCGCATCCGACACAGATGACGCCGATTATCCCAAAATTGAAATACCCCTCCCCAAACGCGCCGGGCCGGACTCCCGGATGCACCTGCGGATCGAGGCCAAGCGTCGTTGCCGTAGCCACGCCTAGTCCCCAGGTATCGCGAAACTCAGAAGCAAAACGTGGAACAAAGGAGCCGATCGCCGCTAAATACGTCTTACCGGCCCAAAGAACGTGGTCCCAATCGGCATATACCCAGGCGAAATCCCGTAGGTCGGAAAAATTGTTTCCAAAAAAAAGAAGAATGATCAGGGAAGCCATAAAGTTACCAATCGAGTAGTCGCCGGCACGTAGCGATCCCAAATACAAGCCCGCAAGCACTATGGCCGCCAACATCGACGCAAGCTTGAACAGGCTTATCCCAGCGCGGCGCTGAATCAGATAGCAGATCAGCACATTCATGTAAATGATCAGGATGTTGCTTCGCGCTCCGAAGAAGAAGAGGCCAAAGGTCAGCATTAGCGTACATCCCAGCAGTATTCTCTCTTTCTTTTCGACATACCTCGCCAGACAGTGCGATCCTATCGCCACAGAGTAGCCGGAGACGAGTAAGGCGACTGGACGAAGCGCGGGACGAGAAAACGTGTAGGCCCGAAGATCGAAGCCGAAGCCACTGTCTTGAAAGTAGATTGCAAGCACGATTATTTGAAGAACGACGCACAAGAACGATTGAAGGATCAGTAATCTCTTGTGCGACATCAGCATCCTGGACGCGCGTGGAACCAGGTCGAGAACGCGGTACGCAGTCCTCCGCAAACCTATCCCGCCGCGCACGCGCCAAAATGTTCCTCCAACCAGAATGGAAACGTATCCAACCAGGGTAATCAAAAAAATATGGGGCAAGACGGCGAGAACCAGCGGGAACTCCTGCTTCAGGACCATACTGTTGAGCTCGCTCCGGGCGAAGGGAAGCAAGAGGAAGTTCGGCAGAACGCACAGCAGGAAAAGCTGCGAATGCCAGAAATCGATCCTATAGCCCAGGCGGTAGCAGTTGCGATAATACGAGACCGCGAACACGGCGATCGCCAAAAGATCCAGGCCGTAAAGGATGTTCCATTCCACTTAGTCACCTGGACCCAATTGTTGCGGGACCTCATCCAGCATACCAAAGCAGTTGCCCCGCAAGGTCGCCGTAAGCTCTTCGTGCCGCGCGATACAATCGTGATGGCTGTGTCGCGCCGACAATGAGGCGGCTCGACCGTGGAGAAGTGCTTGCGCGAAGTGGACGCGGACCTGAACGGAGAATGGATGGAGAAGGGCCAACAGGAGATCTCACTCCGCGATCTATTCGCCATCATGAGTCATCGCCGTCGCCAGATCGGCTTCGCTGTCGCCATTATTCTACTGATCGCCGTGCTAATCTGCCTCCTGGTCCCGTCGCAGTACACAGCCTCAACTGCAATCCTGCCGCCGCAGCAGGGCAGTTCTTCGGGTTCCGCCTTGATGGCGCAATTGGGCGCTCTAGGTTCGGTCGCGTCGATGGGGGGCAGCGGCGGCCTCGGTCTGAAGAACCCTAACGATCTTCAGGTTGCCATGATGAAGAGCCGCACGGTGGAGGACGCCGTGATCGACCGTTTCCACCTGATGCAGCTGTATAAAGCGAAGCGCCTCTCGGACGCGCGTAAGAAGCTCGAATCGCGCGTGGCGATCGACAATGGGGCGAAGGATGGATTGATTCGACTTTCCGTTACGGACCATGACCCA
Organism: Acidobacteriaceae bacterium; assembly: GCA_965277085.1. Classification (GTDB taxonomy): domain Bacteria; phylum Acidobacteriota; class Terriglobia; order Terriglobales; family Acidobacteriaceae; genus Edaphobacter. The sequence continues at coordinate 1,096,347 of OZ255708.1, read as the reverse complement.
CAACGCGCGGCGGACATGGCGAACGGTTACATCGACATCTATAAGGCCTTCTCGGCCACGATGGCCGTCACCGAGGCCTCGCAGCGGCGGCTTTTTTTCGAGCAGCAGCTCAGTCAGGCAAAAGACAACCTGGCGAGGGCTGAGGAAGAGCTGAAGAAAACCGAGCAACGCACGGGGTTGATTCAGCTTGACAGTCAGGCACGGGCAACAATTGAGTCGGTGGCGCAACTACGCGCTCAGATCTCAGCAAAGGATGTGCAGATACGTGCGATGCGCAGCTTTGCAACCGGCGAAAATCCCGATCTGCAAATGGCCGAGCAGGAGCTAGCCGGCCTGCAAGCGGAGCAGGCGAAGATGGGCGCATCGGGCGGCACATCGAACGCGCTCCTCGTCCCCAAGGGCGTCATGCAGGAGTCCGGCCTTGAATACGTCCGCAAAGTCCGGGACGTGAAGTATTACGAAACAATCTTCGATCTCCTCGCGCGGCAGTTCGAAGCCGCCAAGGTGGACGAGGCGAAGCAGGGCGCGGTGCTCCAGGTGGTGGATCGCGCGATAGTTCCGGATAAACGCTCCTGGCCCACGCCGTCGCTCATCCTTCCCGCAGCTCTGGCGCTGGGGGTCTTGCTGGGGATCGCCGCCGCGTTCGTTGCGGAGTGGTACGAGCGCTTCAAACGCGACCCGGTAGAGGGGGCGAGACTGAATACCTTGCGTGACGTACCTGCGCATGGATGAACGCGTCAAAGGCGCGGAGTAGCGGGTGATATGCGAAGTTCCCTAAGGCTTTGGAAGAGAAGCCAGAGATAGCCAGCGAGGAGCGTCCCATGAAGGAAGAGGAACGCCTGAGCAATAGGGTTGCCGGCGAGCAGGGCGGCATGGAGCTTGAGTGAGGAAGCTTCAAGCAGCAGGCTTGACCAGACGCTGTGTTCGGTGACTGCGACTAGACCAAACCATGCGAAGAGAATAATGTGCAGTCGCGGACGACATCGTTCTCCAGCTATTAGCAGACACACCGGAAATAGACAGAACATCAGGTATGGCGGCCAGGACTTCTTTGAAAACAGCAGCAACGCCAGCGTGATCGCGGCCATGCCGAAGGTAAGAAGGCGCATCCGGTCTGTTATTGGCCTTCGCCAGGCCGCACGGGCGATGATGGCCCATAAGCCCGCAAGCAGGAGCAACAGCAGTAAGTCGCTTATGCGAGCCGGTATTGCAAATCCGCTGATCGATTCGGCAAGATAGGGCAGGTTGCCGGCCGAACGCATGGCGCCCTCTGCCGTTAGCGGCCTTAGGATTGGTAGATGAAGCGATAGTGCGCCGCCGTACACCGTGGCAAGCACAAACGTCGTCCCCGCCGCCCAGCGCAAGCGCCGCGGAACGGCGGCGAAGAAGGCTGGCGTGAAGAGCAGCGGAAGGAATTTAATCGTGGCGGCGGAAAGTCCAAGCAGTGCGCCCGATAGAAATGCGCGGCTCTGGAGTGCGAGCAGTAACGCGATCGCCAACAAAAGCGCAATCAACACGTTATCTTGTCCATCGACGGTGACAAACTGCAGGCTGATTGGACTGGCAAGATACAGCAGTGCGGCGACCCTTAGAGTGGACTCGTCAAAGAGTTGCCGTCCAAGGCGCAACCAGAGCGGAAGCAGAGCAAATTCGCCTAGGACGGACGCCAGAATGATCGCAAGGGGCGTCCTCCAGAACGCGATGAACAAAGCGTCGATGTAAGCGTGGAGCGGAGCATAGCTACTGGGGAAGTCCCGGTATGGAAGCTGAGATTGGAAAACCGCGTTGGCTTGGGGAAAATAGAAGGCGGGGATGTCGCCGCGCGGAACAAGGTGGAGCACCATGAAAAGTATAGTAAAGAGCCCGAGCCGACTGACTATCAGAGCGGAGATAATGCTACGGTCGAAGGTGCGGGATGGCACTTCACGCAGCCAGGTCCATCCGGTTAATAGGATGCTTGCAACCGCGCCCCCCGTACCGAGCGCTGCGCGCGCCATTAGAGTCTGCGTTCCAGTCAAGCAAAACCTTCCTAATGCTCAAGTTGCGTGGCGGTAGGCTGTTGGCCCATCCTGGTCTCCAGCAGGCGCGGGACCACAGGCTTGTGCCGCCGGAGGCCGCGTGGCGTTGGATCGTGCGGATCGAGGCGATAGAGGATAAGCAGATTGCGCTCCGGATCGTCGTAGGCGGGAAAGGCCGCTACCCGGACAAGGCGATAGAGGGGAGCCAACGCCTCCATCTTGTCATCGTCCACCTGGTTCCACGCGGCATACCATCCTGGCCGATAGGTTTCGACGCGCTGAGCGAGCTCCATCGTGCCGAAGTCGTCGCAGATCGATGGCAGTCCCGTCATCAGCGAAAGATCCGAGCCGGAGATGGAGAGCACAAGCGGGCTGCGCGTAGGGTTGGCGGCGACGATCTTCTTCACGTTAGCGGCCGCGGCGACAAAGGTGTACTCGGGCGTCTGGAGGTAGTGGAGCGTCTGAAGTGCATCCGGCACAGCGACGACCGCAAGGAGCACGGTGGCCGCGGCAAGCCCCGTGAGGCGGGTGGCTGGCATAAGGCGCGTGGTGAGTTCGCGCAGGACGAGCGGCAGCAGTAGTGTAAGCGGTACCGCCACAACAAGGTAATAACGCGGCTGTAGGTTGTTGTGATATGCCAGAAACGCGGCATATCCAACGGCCCACAGCACCAGCGCCGCGATCAAAGGAGGTGTGCGGCGACATAGGAGCAGCAGCGTGGCGAGCGCGCCGGCAAGGCTGAGCGGATACATAAAACGGCCCATCCACATTCCGTCTTTGAGCGTGTTGTACAGAACGGTAGTGGCGTTTGCGGTGGTTATGCCGGTGTAGGCGTTCGCACTAAAAAGATAGCGATAGTCGGCAAGAAAGTGCGGGCGGACGAAGAGGGCGAAGTACCCGGTCCAAAGCGCGGCCGCGATCGTGCAAACCGGTACCGCCAAGTTGAGGAAGGGACGAAGACGATACCCGTTCGACGCCAGCAGCAGGAAGAAGATCGCCGGAAACAGAAAGACGGCGGTTGTCTTCGTCAGGATCATGAGTGGCAACAGAAGGCCGAGTGCATAAGCACCTCGCCCGTGCGGCGCGGAAGAGGCCGCCAGCAGAGCCAAAAGCATCAGCAGCACGAGCAACGGCTCCAGGATCGCCATCCTTGTGAACACAAAACAGAAAGGACTGACCGCGAGCAGCAGCACGGCAGCCGAAGGGACCACAAAGCTTGCGTGCGGCAGCCATCGACGCAGCAGCAAGAATGCGGCGGCGAGCGTAAGCGCGAAGATCGAGACCGTCAACGCGCGAGCAGCGGTAACGGTAACGCCGGTAAACCGGAAGACGGCCAACTCCACCAGAGGCCAAACCGGCAGCGCGGCTGCGGGGTTGAAATCACCGTAGACATACCAGTGTCCACGCTGATAGTGGCGGATGGCGGCATCGCCGTACCATCCTTCGTCGGTGTACTTGGCCCAATCCATCCACGGCGAGTGGTTGGGAAAGTCGGCCGTAAGATGCACGTAGTGCATGATCGTGGACACGACGCTTCCAAGTAGCAAAAAAGTCGTGCAGAGAGCGGAGGCGCGACGCCAGGCAGACGGACTGGAGAAGGGTTGCGCCAACGCGATTCGGGTCGCCTCCATGGAAACCAACAAGCTAGCCTCAGGATAGTACAGATGACGCAAGCCGCGCAGCCCTCACGTATCATCCGCTTAGACACCAGATGTAGTCCGCGCTTCCTCACTCCAAAGGCTCCACCGCATCCGATACTACCTATTGCAGATCTCCGACACTCCAAATGACCCGTGTGGCCCGATCGCTTATAAAGCGCGAAGTTGCGGCTCGCTGAATCATCTACTACTCGTAGGAAAGGGCATCGATCGGATCTTTGCGGGCGGCTTTCAGGGCAGGGTATAAGGCTCCAAGCAGGGCTCCAGCCAAAGCGATGAAGATAGATCGCCACACGTAGGGAATGTTGATGACGAAGTCCAGAGTGGGAAACCTCGTATTGAGGACGCCGGAGAGAGCGAAGCTGGCGGCAATCCCAACGGCAATCCCAGCAATAGCGAGCATCCCCGTCTCCGACAACACAATGGCCACGATGTAGGAGCGTGATGCCCCCATCGATTTGAGGATGCCGATCTCGCGTGTGCGCTCCATCACCGCGGTATACATCGATTGGAAGATGACCAGGAACCCGATGACCACAGCTATCCCGATCACCACCTCCAGGCCGATGTTGAAGGCTGGGAGCGTGTCGGGCGTCATGGCCGAGAGGTATTCCTCGGTGGTGGCCACGTTATAAGTCTGCATGCCGGGGGTGGCGAGGATGGCCTTCTTGATCTCGTCTTCGTACTTGGGCGGTGTTTCGGTCCTCAGATAGAACATGGTCGCCTTGCCCTCCGTTCCTGTCAGCGCTCCCATGGTGTCGATCGGGATGAACTTGCGGCCACCCTTGCCGTGCTGGACAATGCCGCAGATGTGGAAGGTGTGATTGATGAGTTGCACAGGATCGCCGACCTTTTTTTCTTGGCTGGCGTAATCGTCGACGATGATGTCGTCCGGACCGGTGAACGGACCTCCGGAGAGAAAGACGAAGGGCTTGAGCGCGTCGAAACTCTTGAAATCGATGCCGTAGATGCTGTCGAGCGTCCCGGTGATCTGGACGTTGACCGGGGCGACGACGAGGATATGTGGGATCTGCGCGATAACGCCCCCGGCTTTGATGGAGACGCCGGCCGGGCTCATGGCCATTAGGTTGCTCGTCGTGTTGGGCCGGACGAACATGTCCATGCCAATGCCGTTCTGGCGGGTCTTGAAGCCGTTGAGCTTGCCCATCAGGATGGCGGTGATCGACAGGATCATGATGACTTCGATCGCAACCGCGAAGACGCTGATGATAGAGCGCAGAGGACGATGGACGAGATTGCCGACAACGAGTTTGTTCATCTGTTTACCAGTGTATGGGAGCGATGACTGTTGGGTCGGGGAAGAGGGCAAGGGGCAGCCTTTGACTCTATGACGTGGGGCGGCTATCTTTTTGTAAATAAGCCGTTTGGCGCAGAGGACACGGCCTGTGAACGCGGAAAACGGATCGTTGGTCGAGTTCGGGCGGCAGTTGCGATGGGAACGCGAACGGCGCGGAGTCCCGATCGATACGGTGTGCGCAATCACAAAGGTGTCCTCTAGGCACGTAGAGGCACTCGAGACTGGGCATCTGGAAGAGCTGCCGGGAGGAGTGTTTCGCAAGGGGATAGTGCGGAGCTATCTAACGGCGGTGGCGCTCGACGAGACCACGTGGATGGAGCGCTTCGAGGCGTGTCTCGGGGCATCTGGCGCAACGGCTGAACCGGATCAGGCGGAGTGGGCCGTGTTTGCCGAGAACGTGAAGCGCAACCGCGCCGAGCCGCGCTCTCCGACCAGCATGCGTTGGCTGGGCGTGGCGCTGCTATTTTTGCTGCTGCTGATCTGCGGCTGGTTGGCATGGCGATATGCGATTCGCGACCGCCTCGGCATCTCGGTCAAACCAGGGCTGGCGGCCCGCGTTGCCCCTGGCCGTGCAGCCGGGTAAAATAAACCGATTACCCGCTGTGAGCCGCTTCGTGCGCCTCGCAGGTCCTCATTAAGGAGCAGTTTTGGCAAAGCGCGACAAGTTTTTGTTTACCAGCGAGTCCGTCACCGAAGGACATCCCGATAAAATCGCTGATCAGATCTCCGACGCCATCCTCGACGCCTGTTTGGAGCAGGACCCCTATAGCCGCGTCGCGTGTGAGACCCTGACCTGCACCGGCCTGGTCGTCATCGCGGGCGAGATCACGACCAAGGCCTATGTGGACTTTCAGAACCTCGTGCGCGGGACCGTCTCGGCCATCGGCTACAACAATGCGTTGTACGGGTTCGACTCGAATACCTGCGCGGTGATCTCGACGATCAACAAGCAGTCCGGCGACATCGCCATGGGCGTCGATACTGGGGGTGCCGGCGACCAAGGCATGATGTTCGGCTACGCGACAAACGAGACGCCGGAGTTGATGCCGATGCCGATCTCGATTGCGCACCGCCTTGCGCATCGGCTGAGTGAGGTTCGCAAGAACGGCATGATGAGCTATCTGCGCCCCGACGGCAAGAGCCAGGTTACGGTGGAGTACGACGCCGACAACCGTCCCGTGCGTGTGGATGCCGTGGTCATCTCGACACAACACGCGGAGACGGTGGGCAATGAAGAACTTCGCGCCGACGTGCTGAAGCATGTGATCCAGAACGTAATTCCGGCCAACCTGCTCGATCACGACACGAAGTACCACATCAACCCAACAGGACGCTTCGTGGTCGGTGGTCCCATGGGCGACACTGGTTTGACCGGACGCAAGATCATCGTGGACACCTATGGCGGCATGGGACGGCATGGTGGTGGAGCCTTCTCCGGCAAGGATGCGACCAAGGTCGACCGGTCCGCCGCCTACATGGCTCGGTATGTAGCGAAGAATATCGTTGCGGCCGGCTTGGCTGAGCGCTGCGAAGTACAGCTGGCCTATGCGATCGGCGTCGCCGAGCCCGTAAGCGTCCTCGTCGAGACCTTCGGTACGGGCAAACTCGATCACGGCGCACTCGAAGATCTGGTGCGCAAGAACTTCTCGCTGACCCCTAAAGGTATCATCGAGAGCCTCGATCTTCGCAAGCCGATCTTCAAGCAGACCGCCGCTTACGGGCACTTCGGTCGCAAAGGTGACGGCTTTACCTGGGAAGCGACGGATAAAGCCGAGGCTCTCAAGGAGCAGGCTGCCGCACTTGAGCTCACCGCGCAGTAGCTTTCTTCTTTCCTTGCGAGCAGGGCGGACCAAACGGTCTGCCCTTTTCGTTGTGCGCTCCCTCATTGCGCGATAGACTGCGTCTACACACCGCGGCAGGAGCGCACTTCACGTATTAGTTCCCTTAATCAGAAGGGTTGTGCATATGCTTGCATTCAACGAGTTCGACATTCAGTTCCAAATGGCGCATCCCACCGCGATGATCGCCATGCTGCACCTCCATCCCTCGCTGGAGCCGCGCGTCCGCTCGGGCAACGAGCTGATCGTGGAGCACCTGGACGACGGCACAGCAACGCCGGTATCCACGCAGCTTTATGTCGATACGTTCGGCAATCGCTGCACGCGCTTCGTCGCTCCGGCGGGACGGCTCAAGCTGACCGGGACGAGTATCGTTGAGGTCCCGGACGTGGCGGATCAGATCTACGCCGACGCGCCGCAGGCTCCGATCGACCAGCTTCCCTCCGACGTGCTTCAGTTTCTGCTCGCCAGCCGCTACTGCGAAGTGGACAAGTTCGTACCGATCGCGCAGGACCTCTTCGGCTGGATGACGCCCGGCTGGACGCGCGCTTCGGCTATCCGGGACTGGGTGCACGAGAAAGTGACCTTCAACTACAAGACGGCCCGGCCCACCAAGACCGCGATGGATGTGTTCACGGAGCGCATCGGCGTCTGCCGAGACTTTCAGCATCTGGCCATAACGCTTTCGCGTTGCCAAAACATCCCCGCGCGGTACGTGACTGGCTACCTTGGCGATTTCCGCCATCCTTACAGCGGAGCGGGCGATTTCAGCGCCTGGTATGAGGTATTTCTCGACGGCCGCTGGATGAGCATGGACGCGCGCCACAACGATCCGCGTCATGGCCGCGTGTTGATGGCCACGGGACGCGACGCTGCCGACGTGGCCATTACAACAAGCTTCGGCAACGCGGATTTGATGCATTTCTATGTGGAGAGCAATGAGGTTCTCGAAGATGGGACGCGTGTGCCAGTACCAGGCGCGCCCGTGGGATCGGGGCCGCATCCGCTTCGTACTCGCTAGCACTCTCCGGTCACTTGCCACGTGCTAAGGAGTACCGACCGGTCTTCTGGAGTAGAACGTGTAGATGGCGGTGTAGGGAATACGGACCAGATCGCCTTCATGCGCGGCATCGCAGCCTGCGATGGGCGCAAGTCCGCCGTGCGTGTCGGAGCGGCGGATGTACTCCACCGTGGTAAGCAGGCCGGTGCGCTTCGGGTTTGTGCTTTGCAGCAGAAGCATGGGAATGCTGGCTGCATCGGGCGTGGCGCGGGCGATGACCGTACCGGCTATGGAGCTTGAATCCTCATAGTTCCAGGTTGGGCCGTCGCCATGGGTGCCAACCTCATGGTCCTGAGCGTCGAAGAGCCGGGCCACAGGAGCGCGAAACGTCCACGCAAAGGTGGAACCGGTAGCTTCGCAGCGATAGACCTGAGCTCCCCGTCCCTGCACCGTCAAGATCGGGCGTTGCGTTGCGGGTGGCGCAGTGGTGTCGGGAGTCTGCGCGGCGGAGACGGCGGTAAGCAGGAGGAGTGACGAGGCGAAGCGAGACATAGCTTCAGTTTAGACGGTAAGGTCGATCTCGGCCCTGCTCGCCGCATTTCCTACTGGCGAGAGGCCAGAGACGAGCTCGTTTCCATAGTGGTAAAAATGGTCCATGGACCGGCTTTCATGTCGTTCAGGATCGGCTTCTCCCACGCAAACTCGGGATGGTCCGCGAGAAAGGGCTGTACGAGGAAGTCGTCGCCACAAGGATGGCCGGCGCGGGCAATGAAGCTCATCTTGGCGGCGAGATCGGCGTCCATGACCTTGCCGGTGACCGCGCCCATCGGCTCATACGGCTTCTCGCCCCAGACCGGTTCACCCTCCTTGGCCTTGTCCACATGGCCGCAGAGTGACCGCTGGTCCGGCTTGTCCGCGGCTACGAAGCTGTCGATGTGGTCAGACAGAAACGCCTCGGCGAGCGCGATGTCGAGCTGCCCTTTGTGCTGTTGCATGAAGTCCTCGGCGCGAAGATGGCGGGCGTTCATGCTGCTCGACCTGTTGGCCGCGTCGAAGCCGGGCGTATCGTCGCGGATCAGGTCGGGATTGGCCGCAAAGTTGGAGCTTACGAAGTAGCCCTCGGTCTTGCGGCTCAGCGGAGTGTGACGGAGGCCGAGCTCAAGGTAGGCAATCTCGCCCGTCTTGCGGTCGCCCACCAGCCACGAGTTCGCATAGCCGCCGTTGTTGCCCGCGCGCATGATGGCCGCGTACTGATCGATGGACGTGGCGTACTGCATGGCCTTGCGCGAGCGGACGAACTCCGGGGTACCGGTCGAATCCCAGCCGAAGGCCTTCGGCAGCGTCGTCTCGGTAATCATCAGGCCGGAGGCGTTGACGCCGAAGTCGTCCTGGCTGGTGATAATCCCTGGCGCGCCGTCCATAAGCAGATGCTGTCCTTTAGCGGGGGCGATGTCGAAGATGACCGTCCAGCGCTCGCCCTCTGCATAGGGCGACCAGTTGCTGTGAGCGATCACGATCTTGCCGTCCTTGGTCATCGAACCGGTGGCGATAAAAGCGCTGCACTTGCCGGGAGCCACATCCTTCGGTGGGTTTGCCTTGCCCTCCTTCTGGTTGAGCCAGGGGAGATAATAATCGGTGAGCTCGAGGTTTCCGTTCAGCGCGACGACGTCCCAGAGGTCGAGCGTGGAACCTTTGGCTTTGAGGCCATCGGCGATGCCCTGGAGCTCGGCTCGGTACTCCGGTTCGACCTTTGGCCAAAGGACGTTCTTCGAGGCATCGCGGAAGAAGTTCCAGTCGCGGCCGGAGTTGTGCTCGTTTTCCAGCCGGTAGACGTGGTAGTTGTCCTCGATCTCGGCGGACAAAAGATAGCCGTGCTGGAAACCGATGTCGCTGGGACTGCCCTGGAGATGGACGTAGGTCCAGCCATTCTTCTTGAACGTGTAGGAGCCGTCTAGCTGCTTGGGCACGGCGTGGAGCGTCGTTGCAAGGGTGAAAAGAGCGGCGGCGTAGCGGAGGCGCATAGTGGAGGATCTCCGGGGTTGAGGAGAGCTTACAACACGCAATGCTCATAAGCCAGAGGTGCTCCACCCGAAGAACGGCATAACGGTCGATTACCTTGGGGAGAACGGAAGTACTCGGATACACTGAACTTGCGGATTTGGGAACAGACGTTGTTCCATCGTCCGCCAGCATACGTCTCTACTAAAGACGTCTGGCGCGTATGCTCTAATCAATTCAGTCGAGGCCTAACGAATGCGTGTGCTGTTTCTAAATCCGCCTTTCCACCCCCGGTTTTCTCGTGAGCAGCGCAGTCCGGCGGTGACCAAGAGCGGCACGTTGTATTACCCCAAATGGCTTGCCACGGCGGCTGGCGTCGCCATCAAGAACGGCCATGACGTCGACTTAGTCGACGCGCCCGCTGGAGGCTTCTCGGTGAAGGCCGTAATCGACCGCATCGAAGCCAAGAACATCGAGGCCGTGGTCTGCGACACCTCCACGCCCAGCATTATTAACGACATCAGCGTCGTCGAATCCATGGTGGCGGCTAAGCCTTCGCTCCATGTGTTGATGGTCGGCCGGCATGTCTCCTCCTTGCCTAAGGAGACCTTGGCCATGTCCACGTCGCTCCAAGCCGTCGCCATTCGCGAATATGAGTACACTGTCCGCGACTGGCTTGAAGCCAAGGCTTGCGGAGCCGATCTGGCCGCCGTTGATGGCCTCGTCTGGCGGCACTCCGAGACCGGCGAGATCGTCACCAACAAGCAGCGCGAAGCCATCAAGAATCTGGACGAGCTGCCCTTCGTTTCTGAAGTCTACAAGCGTTTTCTCCATACGCCGGACTATTTCTACGGCCACTCGCTTTGGCCGCTGGTCGTCTTCGACACTAGCCGTGGCTGCCCTTATCATTGCTCGTTCTGCGTCTATCCGCAGACCTTCAGCGGCCACACCATGCGCTATCGTTCGGTCGCCAATGTCGCTGACGAGTTCGAGTATGTCGCCCGCGAGATGCCCGAGATCAAGACCGTCATGCTGGAGGATGACACCTTCATCGTCCACAAGCCGCGCACGCTGGAACTCGCCAACGAGCTGATCAAGCGCGGCAATAAGCTGCCCTTCGACGCCAATTGCCGCGCCGACATCGGTGCCGAGGGCGAGCTGCTCTCTACGCTGCACAAAGCCGGTGCGCGCCTCTTCTGCGTGGGTTTCGAGAGCGGTGACGTGGAAGTCATCAATGGCATGAAGAAGAACAATGACGATCGTCGCGACGCCAAATATCACGAAGAGGCGCACAAGTTCGTCCGCCGCTGCCAGGACGCCGGCATCATGGTCCACGGCTGCTTTATGGTCGGCAACCTGAACGAGACCCCCGCCAGCATGGAGAAAACTCTCACCTTCGCCAAGAAGCTGCGCCCGGACACGGCCCAGTTCTTCCCGATTATGGTCTATCCCGGCACGGTCGCCTACCAGGAGGCCAAGAAGCGCGACTACATCCAGATCGAGGATTGGGGAGCGTGGCTCACTAAGGACGGCCTGCACAACTCCGTCGTGACGCTGCCGAACATCACGCATGACGAGCTGGTCAGCTTCTGCGACAAGGCGCGCCGGAGCTTCTATCTCGCACCTTCCTACCTCGCCTACAAGCTCAAGCAGTCGCTTACTGATCGCCGCGAGCTCCAACGCAACGTAAAAGGCTTCATGACGTTGTCGAAGTACCTCATCAAGGGCAGCGAGCATTCGAAGACCGGAACCGCTCCCGCCAAGGCGCAGGGCGCAATCGCCTAAGCCGCCGATGGCGAACGAGCCTCAACAGGAAGACACGGGGACGAGGATGGAGGCGATAAAAGCCTCTATCATCGTCCCTACATTCAATGGCGCGGCCCGCATTGGCTTTTGCCTCGGTGCCCTAAGCAGAGAGATCGCAAGCAGTCCAATCGAAATATTGGTCGTCGACGACGGATCGATCGATTCGCTTGCTTCAGTCGTCAGCCGGTATCCCCGCGTCCGTTTGATCGCGCAGGAAAATTCCGGCCCGGCGACCGCCCGCAATCGTGGTGCTGTTGAAGCTCGCGGCCCTCTCCTCCTCTTCACCGACGATGACTGCGTACCCGCTCCGGGCTGGCTCGAAGCCATGCTCGCGCCCTTCGCCGACTCTGAAGTCGTCGGCGTCAAAGGCGTCTACCGCACCCATCAGCGTTCTTTTGCGGCTCGCTTCGTCCAGATAGAGTACGAAGACAAATACCACCTGATGGCCCGGGCTCCCTCCATCGACTTCGTCGACACCTACTCGGCCGCCTTCCGCCGCGACCGCTTCCTCGAAATGAATGGCTACGACACTTCATTCCCCGTGGCCTGCGCCGAAGACATCGAGCTGTCCTACCGCATGTCTACGCGCGGCTGGACCATGAAGTTCGCCCCCGCCGCTATCGTCTTCCATACCCACCCGGACACCTTCGCCAAGTACCTAAAGAAGAAGTACAAATTCGCCTATTGGCGTGTGCTCGCTGTCCGCAAGAACCCCTCTAAAGGTGTAAAAGACAGCCACACCCCACAGGTGATGAAGCTCCAGCTGCTGTTGCTTCCGGCATTGCTCCTCGCAATTCTAATCGACCTTGCGCTGCGTCCGCGTCTTCCGGCGGCCACGCTGGTTCTCGCCGCCTTTGCGGCCACCACAGTCCCGTTTGCCGCCCGCGCTGTCCGCAAAGACCCAGCCGTCGGTTTGCTCTCTCCCGTGCTGCTCGCCGCGCGCGCCTGCGCTCAGTTCTTGGGTGTAGCCGCAGGCATCCTTTATGCGGCCCGCCAGCCCCGCCGCTACCACCAAGCGCTCTAAGCCGATCGCGTTCCATCGAGCGCCTGCTTCATACCCGCCCAACTAGCGCGGGTGGAGGCTTCGGGTGTGCCGCTTTTCCAATGCGTCTCAAGGCTCACCGCGTCGCGATAGCCCACCGCCTTCAACGCCTTGAACTGCGCTGTCCAGTCTATATACCCCGTTCCGACCGGTGCCCACACCACCTTGCCGGACGCGTCCTTCACGGCGTTTTTCACATGGCAGTGACGGATACGCTGCTTGGGGATCGCGTCCCAGCCACCGGGAAAGGCATCAAACTCGCCCCGCATCACCGCATTGCCTGGGTCCCAGTTCAGCGCGAGATGCGGCGTCTTGACTTCGTTCAGCACCGCGCCAGACTCGCGCCCCGTTGCCGTGTTGCAGGCGAACTCGTTCTCTAGCACAAGCAGGATACCCTGTTTGCCGCAGGTATCGGCTGCCGCCCGAAGCCGCTCGTTGATTGCTGCCCGGTAAGGCGCAACGTCATCCAACCGCCAGAAGTCGAAGCACCGTACCTTATTCGTGCCGAACTGCTTGGCCAGCGAGATGCTCCGCGCGAGCACCTCGTCCTGCTGTTTCAATGTCGTCTCAGACGCTCCATGCAGATCTTCCTTAGAGGAATACTGGGACTTTGGCGCTCCAGGCCAATCCACCTTGAACAACGGGCTGGCAATGTCGGTCACCTGCAGGTTGTACTTGGCGAGGATCTTGCGCGCCTCCGCAATTTCGGCGTCCGACAGCGTCTGTAGGTTTTTTTTCCAGAGGCCGCGCAGCTCGACATAACTCAGGCCGAAGTCGTTGGCGATCACCGAGCAGGCATGATCGAAGTCGTCGGAGATCTCGTCCGAAATGACGGCCACTTTGAAGGGCGGCCAGGAAGATGGCTGAGGGCCCGCTCCAAATCCTGACCGTACACCCGCCATCGCCGCCGCCGCGCACGCTACAAACTTCCGCCGGGAAACACCTTTCATACCGCCTCCATACACACAAGGAAGACTACCGCACCCCACCAGCCGTGTCGCTGTCCTCGAGCGACACGGCGAGTGAAGTGGCTGACTAGAACGAAATCTTAGCGGAGGCTTGTAGTGTACGTCCGCCACCAACCCCGTTGACGCTGCCTTGGCCGCTCCCCAGTGTTCCGGTGATGGTGCCGAAGTTCGCCGCACCTAGCGTTCCGGTGTTTGGGTTGGCGAATTGCGGCGTGTTGCTCAAGTTGAAGCCCTCGATGCGCGTCTCGATGGCCGCCTCCCGAAAGATCGGGAAGCTCTTGAAGAGTGAAAGGTTGTCAGAGATATATCCGGGGCCTGTGAACTGGTTGCGCCCTGTGTTGCCGGTGGTTACGCCGGTAGGTTGTCCAAAGGCCGTAGGTGTGAACCATGGGCTGCTGGAGCCTATGCCGTGCAGTACACGGTAACTGCCCGTGAGATTCGCCGTCTGCGTCGTTCCCGGTGTCTTCAACGAGCCACCGTTGGCATTCACCGTGAAGGGAAGGCCCGAGACGACCGAGATAATTCCCGAAGCCTTCCAGCCGCCGAGCGCATACATCGCCGGTCCGTTATTGAAAAAGCGGTGACCGCGTCCGGCAGGCAACTCGTAGGTGAAGCTCTGCTCGTAGTTGAACTGCCGGTCGAAGTCAGCGCGGGCATAGTTGCGTCGCAGTTGCGCATAGAAGAGCACGCCGCCATCGTCGCCGCTCGCGTAGTTTAGAGCTTTGCCCCAGGTGAACGCCGTCGTTAGCGCCAAACCGTGCGAAAAGCGGCGGTTCAACTGCGCCTGGAGCGACTGATAGTTGGAGGAGAAGCCGATGAAGTACTGATTGACAGCCGCCGTCTTGCCGTACAGCTTGTTCAGCGGCTCCGAAGCAACATCACCGCCTAAATAGCTCGGAAGATTGATGTTTTGCGCGCTTGGCATATGGACGCCGTGGTTGGCCACATACGCTAGCTGGAACGAAAGGCTGCCCGGCAGCGCCTGCTGCACCGCCACGTTCCACGACTCGACATAGGGGTTGTAGTAGTTGAGCGGAATCACGTTGTAGGATTGATTGTTTGGCGCGGCTAGGATGCCGTTCGCCGGGATGGTGACGGGCACAGGGGCGGGGAAGCCCGCTTGGAACGTCGCCACCGCGCCATTGCTCAGCACCGCCGGTCCGTAGGTGTACGCCGGCTGATAGCTGTTGTTTGAGCGAACCGGGTAGTTGTACGCATAGCTGTTATCCGGGAATGGAGTGTAGCTGATGCCAAATCCGCCGCGGATTACCGTGTTATCGGTCGCGCGGAAGGCGAAACCGGTGCGTGGCGCGAAGTAGCTGTAGCGTGTCTTCAGGCCGAGGTTGGAGGGATTGCCGCCCACGCCCGCGAGCACCAGCGTATTCGTTGAAGGATCGTAGTTTGAAAAGCCGCCCGCGATCTTCGGGGTCGCCGGAGGGTAGAACTCCCAACGAACGCCCAGATCGAGGGTCAGCTTCGGCGTTACCAGCCACTTGTCGCTGGCAAAGGCGAAAAGCCATGTCTGCCGGTAGGCCGGGAAGAAGGTGTTGACATCGCGTCCGGTCTGGTTGGGCACGTCAAGCAGGAAGCTGGCGATGTCGTTAGCCACGTTGGTCTTCGCGCCCACGGTCGAGGTCTGATTTTCGCCAAAGGTGAATGCGCCGCGCGCGCCAAAGGTCTGGTCCTGCAATAAATCGTCGCGGACTCGCCGGACATCGACGCCAAACTTGACCGTGTGGTTGCGAATGATCTTCGTCCAGTTGTTCACCGCGTCGATGTTGGCCTCGGCGCGAATCCAGGGAACTGAGGCTGCGTACCCAAAGGTGGGCCCGGAGAAGTTGCCGATATTGATCGTCGCTTGCCCGCTGGTAAACGGGCTGATGTTTACGCCTGGGATGCCGATTGTGGTCGCGTCATTCGCACCGTAATCGCTCGGCTGGGCGTCGTTGTGCAGGTGCGCCACGCCGAAACGCGCCTCGGTGAAGAGGCTGGACGAGAACGCATGGTCGTAGTTCAGGCCAAAGCTGTAGGCCTTTTGGTTGCCCGTACCCTCAAAGCCGCCACCCGCCGGTCCGCCCGCAAACGCGCCGAAAGCAGGTTGCTGATAGGTCAGCACGCGCTGCCAACTCCAGCGTCCGCTCAGGTGATCCTTCTGCGTCAGCGTGTAGTCGAGCTTCACGTCGTAGCTGTCCGTCGTCTTGCGGAACGGCAGGTTCGTGACAAAGTTGTTTGTCGGCGCGGCAAGATTGCTTTGATTTTGGTTGGGTTGCGGCAACAGCTTCAGCAACGCCAGCGAGACCGGGTTCACGCGGCTGAACGGGATTTGATTGTTCGCGAATGGCATGCGTCCCGCGCCAGTGCCCGAGCCGGTGTTCGGATCGTAGACCTGTCCTGTTCCGTCTGCCTTCAAAGGCGCGCTTAGGTCGATGAATCCGGCCGCGTTGGGCGTGAAGAACGCGGGCGGCGGAAGCGTGAACGTGTTGGCGATCGCTTCGTGATCCACTGTCCGCAGGTAGTCGCCGAAGAAGAACAGCTTATCCTTCCAGAGGGGCCCGCCGAAGCTGCCGCCAAAGTAGTTGTACGAGAGATGCCCCAGCGGACCGCCGAAGTACGACCGTGCGTTCACCGCGCTGTTCTGGATGAACTCAAACGCCGAGCCGTGGAAGGCGTTCGTGCCCGACTTCAACGTCACGTTCGTGACCGCGCCGATTGCGCGCCCCAACTCCGCCTCGAAGTTGTTCGTTGAGATGTCGACCGTCTGGATGGCCTCGGCCGGCGGGATGACGATCTGCAACAACCCCGTACGCTCGTCGTCGTCGATACCCTCGATCTGGTACAGATTGCCCATGCGCGGGATGCCGTTCGCCTCCGTCTGCAAAGCTCCTTGCGCGTTGAAGAACTGGGAGTGCTGGAAGGTCGCGGGCGAGGTCCCCGGCACCAGGTTCAGCAGCGACTGGAAGTTACGGTTCGTGCCCAGAGGCAGGTCCTCCACCTCGCGCGCCTCGATCTTGGTCGAGATGTCCGCGCGGTCAGTCTGGAGCATGGGAGGCGCGGTCGTCACCAGCACCGTCTCGCTGACGCTGCCCGTCTGGAGGTCCACATCGACGCGCGTGGAGGTGTTGCTCAGCAAGTCGATGTTCTCGCGCTGCTCTTTCTTGAAGCCCTGCGCCGCCACCGTCACGATGTAGGTGCCAGGAGGCAAGTCCGGCATGGTGTAGTTGCCGCTCGCGTTGGTGTCCGTCTCGCGCACCGTGCCAGTGGCCTTGTCGACAGCGGTCACCTTGATGTTCGGCACCGCCGCGCCACTCGGATCGGATACGGTACCCAGCAGGGTGCCATTCACGGCTTGTGCAGAGAGATGAGTTGGAGAGAGAAGAAGTACGACAGCCAACGCGATGGAAAATCCAAGTCTACGAAACACCAGTCCAGCCTCCAAAGTTGCGGTCATCATCTGTGAATCATGTATGTCGGAACGACGCTAACGCTATGCCTCGCGTTTTCGACTGTCAAGCGCCACGAGCGCGAACCACCCAAAGATCCGCACCGAGGTACCGTGAACGTACGTTGGTGGACAGCCATACAGAGCGGCGGCTAAGATGCCCTCCATGCCTACTTTGACTCGCCGCGGCGTGCTTCGCGGAGCCGCCACCCTCGCCGCCGCTTCGGCCTATTCTCCCGCTTTCGCGCAAAAAGCTCCGGCAAGCGGTCCTTCGCCCGTTCGCCTAGGCGTTGCGAGTTACAGCCTGCGCACCTTCGATCCGCCGCGTGTGATCGACGCCATGAAGCAGCTGCGCACCCCGCTGCTGAACGTCAAGGACATCCATCTGCCGATGACGCCACTTAGCGAAGTGCCCGCCAGGGCCGACGCCTTCCGCACCGCAGGTATAAAGCTGACCGCCGCCGGAGCCATCTACTTCCTCAAGGACGACGATGAAGACATCCGCGCCAAGTTCGAATACGTCAAGGCAGCCGGCATCCCGATGATCGTCGGCGCGCCCACACGCGAGGTGCTGCCGCGCGTCGAGAAGTTCGTCAAGCAGTACAACATCGTCCTCGCCATCCACAATCACGGTCCCGAAGACAAGCAATGGCCTTCGCCGCTCAATGTCCTTGCCGCCGTCCAGAACATGGACCCCCGCATCGGCTGCTGCGTCGATGTGGGCCACACCATGCGCGCCGGGACCGATGTGGTCGAGGCACTCCGCAAGGCCGGTCCGCGCCTCTACAACATCCACATGAAAGACCTCGCCGACGCCACGTCGAAGGAGAGCCAGGTCGCGGTGGGGGAAGGCATCATGCCGGTCCGCGCCATCTTCAAGCAGCTTATCGCTATGAAGTATGCGGGCGAGGTCGACCTGGAGTACGAGATCCACCCCGACAACCCGTTGCCGGGCATGCTTGAGAGCTTTGGCTATATGCGGGGCGTCCTGAGCGGGTTGGGGTACACAAGCTAATGGCGACGAATCAACATTCTTTGTAAGTTACTCATTCTTGTATATCTCGATCCGAACGCGCGGCTTTGTCGAGTCTCCTCGTGTGCCTTTTGGGTCGATCTATTGTTTTCAAGACTTACCCAGCATACCTGCCCTATCATCTTGAAAGTAAAGATGTTAGCGCGAGGGTATCCAGCACTATTTTGAGGCGTTCTAAAGCGGGTCTGTTTGATCGTCCGGGAGGCCAAAACGCAGATTCCCTTCGGGAATGACAAACAAAAAGGCAGGGAAGAGACTTGCGGCGGGGCTGAACCCACTCTTCCCAAAGTTTGCATATGGGTCGCCGCTAGACCTTCGGTGCCCAGCCCTTCTCGTAGGTGCGGCGGGTCATGGCTTCGGCTTCTTTGTCGCCCAGGATTGTGCCCGAAGCATCGAGCTTCAGCTCCCGCTGCGTGAAGTAGGCGATGTTGGCCAGCTGGAGCATCGTCACCGCGACATTGCCTTGGGACACCGGTTGCCGCAGCGCCTCGCCCGTGCGGATCGCCGCGATCAGGTTCGCGAAGTGCGCGTCGGTCATGGAGTCCGCGCCCACCAGATCGGTCGAAGAGGTGGCGTTCTTCTTTACCGAGAACGCCGCCGTCTGCTTGTCGCCCAGATCGTAGACCTCGTATCCGTCGCGGTCGATGATCGCAGTCCCCTTCGTTCCATGCACCGCCACGCCGCGGTCGCGTCCATACGTCTTTTTGCCGTTGCAGCAGTCGCCCTTCCAGGTCATTAGCTGGTCGGGATAGTTGAAGCTGACGTCGAGTGTGTCGTAGAACTGCCAGTCGTCATGCGCCGCGTACCGGCCGCCGCTTGCCCCGACGCGCTGCGGCATCTCTGCGCCCAGCGCCCAGCGGGCGACATCGACCTCGTGGGTTCCGTTGTTCAGCGTCTCGCCCGTGCCCCACTCGCGTATCCAGTGCCAGTTGTAGGGGTGGACGTTGTTCTTGTAGGCGGTGCGTGGCGCGGGGCCTTGCCACAGGTCCCAGTCGAGCGTCGCCGGGACGGGGACCACCTGGCCCACGCCGATGGGTTTGCGCCGGTTGGTGTACCAGGTCTCCGCCCAGTACGCCCGCCCGATCAGCCCGCCATGGATCTTCTCGACGATCTCAATGGTGTGCGGCGAGGAGCGCTGCTGCGACCCCATCTGGCAGAGCTTGCCGTACTTCTTCTGCGCGGCGACCAGCATTGTGCCTTCATTCGGATTGTAGGAGCAGGGCTTCTCGACATACACGTTCTTGCCGGCCTCCAAGCCGAGGATGGCCATGGGCGCGTGCCAGTGGTCGGGCGTGGCGATGGTGATCGCGTCCACATCCTTCGAGGCCAGCGCGCGACGGAAGTCCTTCTCGGCCTTCGGCATCTCGCCCATGGCGTCGTTCGTTTTGCCCGCAAACTTTGAAAGGATGTTCGAGTCCACATCGCAGACATAAGTAATGCGCGCGTCTTTCTTGTTCGCCTGTAGCGACGACAGATGCGCGTAGGCCCGGCTATTCAGCCCGATCACGGCGAAGTTCACGCGGTCGTTCGCGCCCGCGATCTGCCCATAGCTCCTGGCCGTGCTCGCCACCGCCAACCCCGCCGCGCCCGCAGCCGCTGTGCCTAGAAATTTCCGTCGTGAAAGCATTCGTGTCTCTCCCTGTTCGCGCACCTATCCTAGCGCATCGCGAGGTGCCTTGTCCCTCGCGATGCCTCGCGGACTTCTAAAATCGTTGAATAAACGGACGTGCATGCAACTGACGTTGCAGAATGGTGCGCGCCCAACCGGGAGACGCGCACCCAGAAAGCGTGCGGTGCTAGCTAGCCGGTGCTAAGGCGACATCGTCCGAAACGAACGCGTGGAACGTCTGTCCTTGTTTGATCTCGACGTTCTTACCGTGTTTGATTAGGCCGATGGGCCCAAAGAGAACCGTGAGCACGACCGCTCCTGTGGTGCCGCTGGCTCCTTCTTTGCCCTTGGTGCCTCGCAGATGGATCTTCGTGTCGCCGACTTTTAGGTAATTGAGGCGCATATTCAGTTCGCCCGCCTTTCCCATCATGCCCGACTTTTCGGCCCTGGTCACCTCCCCAACGGCCTTTGCGCCCGCTTTGGCGACAACCGTATCGCCAACCTTCAGATCGTCCGCCAAGATAAACGTAATCGGGTCGCCTTCCGACGAAGTCTTCGAACTGAGATCTTGCGCAAAGGTAAGGTTTACGTCGGTGCCTTCGTGCAATGTGTATTTCCCCGATGCATCCGGCGCGACAGTGGAAAGTGCGGCTGGGGCCACGGGTGGTGTGGCCGGTACAGCGGCCGGTTGCTGTGCGGCGGCGGGATTGCCTAAGGCAGATGACAGAACAAGTGAAACAGCAAGGATGTGCCGCATTTAGAACCTCTGATTAGCTGGATTTGAGTCACCTCACCGTACGTCAACCTGCGACCGAATGACAGTTATTGTTTGCGGGAGCGGATTTCCTGTGCGGAGGCTCGATACACGCTCTGGCGATTCAACGCGCCCAGGCTAGCCCGTCAGCGCCGACTCCGGCTTCAAGCGGTGGCTCAAGCTTCCAGGCCGCCGTATCGATCACGGCGACCTGCTTGCCGCACGAGACATACGCGCGTGTGCCGTCAGGCCGGACCAGCACTTCGACCGGTACGCCCGGCATGTCGAGAGTGCGCGCCACTTGCATGGTCTTCAGGTCGACGACGGCGACCTTGTGCAGATCGCGCAGGGCGACCAGGAGCCATCGTCCGTCGCGCGTCGGGGCTGTGCCGTAGCCGATTCCGGGCAGCGCGACCCACTGCCTGATCTTGCGCGTCGCGGTGTCGATTACGGCGAGCCGAGGCTGCGTCTGGTCCGAAGTAAACACCATCGAATCGTCGTTCGAGATGGAGATCCGCTGCGTGTTTGCGGAGATGGGGATCACCGCCACCGTCTTGCGAGCGGGAAGGTCGAGCACCGACACCGTCCCCGAGCCGACATTGGCCGTGTAGCCCCAGCGGTCGTCGTGCGAGATGGCAAACATATGCGACTCGGGCTCGCCCGTCGGTACCGTGTACAGCCGCGCATAGGTCTTCGGATCGAACGCGGTGATCGTGTGGTCGAGCTCGGTGGTCACGTAGAGGACCTTGCCCGTGTGGTCGAAGACGGGGAGATGTGGGCGCACGCCGTGGTCGAACTGGATGGTATGGACGATCTTGCGGCTCCCGAGATCGATGACCTGGATTTTGTCGCCGTCGGTTCCCGGTTTGCCCACACCGGAGTTGCCATAGATCGGCACGAAGGCGGTCTTTCCATCGGGACTCGCGGCTACCTCATGCCCGGTGATGCCCTGCACATCGATGGCCGCCACCTGCTTGCCGGCCGTCGCATCGATCACGCTCAAGGTGTGATCCTGCTGATTCGCCACCAGCAACCTGGCCGACTCCTGCGGCCCAGCGGCCATCGCCACCCCCACCAACAATCCCAAACACAAGGCCATCTTCATGCAGGGAAGACTAGCACGCTTTCTCGGCTGTCCGCTTGAGCCGCAGGCGCAACTCTGCCGTTACCTCGCGATGGCAGGGCAGACAGAGCGTCCGCAGGTTCGAGAGGTCGCACTGGCCGCCGCCCTCCGCTACCGGCATGATGTGGTCGGCATCCCACAGCGATCGGCGGCTAGCGATGGTCTTCATGCCATAGAGCGACAAGCCTGCCGCCCGCGCCGCGCCCCGGCTCCGCTTCAGCGCGTTGTAGATGGCTACCGTGTCCGCCGCGCACAACGCGCAGACGCCTTTGTCGCGCGCGAACACACGGTCACGCAGATAGCCGGGATCGGTCCGCAGCCGCCACTGGTCTACACAATGGTCGGAGCAGAAGGTGCGCCGGCGTTTGGCGATCACCTCGAGCTCGCACCATCGGCAGAGCGGCAAGCCGTTCGGCCCTACCGGCAGCTTCGTCCGTGTCGTCCTTCCTCCGGCAAGCGTGCGTGTCGGCATCATCTTTTCG
Organism: Acidobacteriaceae bacterium; assembly: GCA_965277085.1. Taxonomy (GTDB): domain Bacteria; phylum Acidobacteriota; class Terriglobia; order Terriglobales; family Acidobacteriaceae; genus Edaphobacter. The sequence continues at coordinate 1,074,261 of OZ255708.1, read as the reverse complement.
AATCTTGCCATAGAGCCGAAGTATGATGGACACCATGTCAAAGACACAATCCACGATGGTGCCGCTGGGCACTGTATGCCCCGCGTTCGAGCTGCCCGATGTCGTCTCAGGCCGGGCGCTTGGACGCGACGACATCGTTGCGCTCGCCTGGGACGACGATGCTTCCGACGGAGCCATCCGTGAGGGGCTGAACGCCGACGGTTCCGGACGGCGCGGTCTGCTGGTCATGTTTATCTGCGTGCATTGCCCTTACGTGAAGCACGTCGAGGAGGAGCTCGCCCGGATCGGCCGGAAGTACGAAGGCAAGATCGCCATCGTGGCGATTTCGTCGAATGACGTGGAGGCGTACCCGGAGGATGGCCCCGAGGAGATGAAGCGGCAGGCTGAGCGGCTCGGATTCCCCTTTCCCTACTTGTTCGACGAGACCCAGGCCACGGCTCGTGAGTTTGCCGCAGCCTGCACCCCGGATTTCTTCCTCTACGATCGCGACCTGAAACTCGTCTACCGTGGCCAGCTCGACGGCAGCCGACCGCGCCGCGGCGACTCCGGCAACGACGTACCCGTCACCGGCTCCGACTTGAGAACGGCCATGGATGAAGTCATCCGTGGAGGGCGTCCCGACTCCAACCAGCGGCAGAGCATCGGCTGCAATATCAAGTGGCGCGAGTAGACGATGGCGATCGATCCTGTTTTGCGTGACCTCAAGGCCGGCATTCTCGAGTTCCAAAGCGCAGTCTACCCCGCCATGCGCGAGACCTACCACCGGGCCGCCAGCGAACCGCAGCAGCCGCAGACGCTGATCGTTACGTGCGCCGACTCACGCATCGATATGGAGTCGATTACCCAAAGCGGGCCGGGAGACCTCTTTACCACGCGCAACATCGGCAATATGATTCCCGCGTATGGCGAGATGCTGGGAGGCGTTAGCGCGGTGGTAGAGTACGCCGTGAGCGCGCTTAAGGTCCGGCATGTGGTGGTCTGCGGCCATACGGACTGTGGAGCGATGAAGGCGCTGATGGAGCCTGCCGCCGTGGCCGAGATGCCCACTGTGCAGTCGTGGCTTAAGAACGCCGCTGCGGCTTTGAGCGTTACCCGTTCGCTTATCGACCGGGAGCGCGATCCAGCCGACTTCATGCGCCAGCTCACGGAGCAGAACGTCCTACTCCAGTTGCAGCACCTCCGCACACACCCTTCCGTTGCCGGTGCCATCGCGCGTGCGGAGCTGACGCTCTCCGGCTGGGTCTACAACATTGGCACAGGGGGAATTCGAATCTCGGAGGATGGCCAGCCCGCCTTCCACGAGGTAGAGCCCATGTAAAAGCCCCGGCGCTTAGCCGGGGCTTAGCATTCAGTTGGAAGGGCTAGGCGTTGGATGCGCTGGCGACCGCGGCGTCCGATCCATGCTGCTTCACCATCTTGTTGTAGATCCCCAAGATCAGAAACGGTGCGGCCCACTGGCCCACAAACAGGGCGTTGTCGTTGTTCTTCGCCAGCTTGAAGCCGATGGACACTGCCATGGACGCCAGCGCCGCCGCGAGAAAGATGCTGGACGGAACCTGCGCGGTGAACTTCTCAATGGAGGCGGTAATCTGATCTTCCTGGGCTTCGCCCGGCGCTACGCGATAGTCGGTCATTCGAAATCTCCTTATGCGGCTCTGCCGCTTATACAGAGAGTGATGCAGAATTGGACGGTCGCGGACAAACTCATACATTAATTTCGTCGCATGGAGTTTTAGCATCGCTTTGTTGCTATGCTGGCTGGGTATGATGATGCCCTCGACAAGAACGCTGGTTATGGGTAGTGGTTCGTTTTCACTCCTAGCCATGGGCTGCGGCTACGCCCACAACTCCGTTCCACTTGCGATGCCTTCGGCTGCGGAGCAGAAGGTTGAGAACGCCGATGTGGGGAGCGAAGCCATCCGCTGCGTGTCTCCGGTGGAGTGATGGCCGGACAACTCTTGGCAAAGAAGCTCCGGGAGTTCCGAACGAAGTGCTACGAGGGCACCCAAGCGGTACGCCTCTCATCGCAATCGTCATTGATCCCACAGGCCGTGTCGTAAAGGCGTCAGTCGTTTCCGGAGCGGAGGCGTTGCGTCCCTACTACCTTGACGCTGTCAGTCACTGGACTTACAAGCCGTTCTCATTCGAGGGGCAACCGGTCTTCGTGCAAACAACGGCCACGATCCATATGGCTTTTGGGTTTGTGAATTAAGCTGCGGTACTATTCGACGATGGGTGGATTGAGGGCGAAAGAAGCCGCATGGGGTGTTTGCCTGTTGATCGGCTGCGCCAAACCCCCGCAAGCTCCCCTCACCGCGGTCGTTCCGGTCATCGGTCTGCCCCCTATTCCAGTCGACCTTACACGACCCGGCTTGGATGTCCGCGCCATGCCCACCGCCGAAGCCGTCGCCGCCGTCGAGCGCACCGTCCGTGTCGCTCCGCAGGCGGAAGAGACGATGATTGAGCGCCGTCCCGTTCGCCTCGGCTATCCCGCTGAAGCTGCCCAGCGCCATCTCTCGGGCTACGTCCGCTTTCGCGTCATCATCGCGCCAGACGGCACCATCCAGGGTCTTACCTTACTCGAAACCACCAACAACCTCTTCGTCCCTACCGCTACCGCCTCTATTCAAAGCTGGCAGTACAAGCCCTACCTGCTGAACGGCAAACCCGTCGCAGTGGATACGCAGGTTCAGCTCGACTTTACGCCGCCGTAAGCAATCATCGCGTTAGAGTCAATCTCGGCACCACACACAATGAAGAGAACTACTGAAAGGAAAGCGGATGAGGGATGGTTTGTTAATGGTAGTTTTCCTGTCTTCGATGACTCTGCCGGCGCAGCAGAAGCCAACGGCGGAGACGGCTTCGTGGTGGGCGCAGACGACGGCACTAGCGAACGACGGAATGGAAGGACGAGACACGGGGACAGCGGCGTATGAGCGCGCGGCGAAGTATGTGGCGGAGCAGTTTGCGGCCGCCGGGCTGAAGCCAGCAGGGGAGGGCGGGACGTTCTTTCAGCGCGTGCCGATGCATCAGGTAGATTTGGACGCCGACCGCTCCTCGATCTCCATTGAGGCACCGAACGACTCGAAGAATAGCGCACCCTTCGGTCTGCTTGGCGAAATGACGGTTGCGCCACGGGTAGGGATGAATGAAGAGCAAACTCTGGAGTTGATGTTCGTGGGGTATGGACCGACGGATGCCGCAGAGGCTACTTATCTCAAGGGAAAAGCCGTGGTGTTCTTCAACAACGCACCTGCCAGTCTCTCCGCGAGTGAACGTGCGTCGTTTGCCGCCCGACGTACGCGCGCGCTTACGGAGGCGGGTGCCGCCGCTCTCATCGCGATCGAGAATCCGTCCGCAATCGAGCCGACGCATTGGCCCGTGGCGTATGCGCGGAGCGTTCAGCTAGCACCTGTGGGAGCGCCGGGTTCCGGACCACTGGTGTTTAGAGCGGACTGGATGGCGGGTCCGCGCCTCTTCCACTTTGCGACTGCTTACGGTCACTCGCCTTTCGACAACATCCTGCGCGATGGTGAGCGCGGAACGCCTCTTTCGTCTTTTCCGCTCAACGCTATGTTGCACATTAAACTGCATACGACGGAAAAGGAGATCTCATCGCCGAACATCCTTGCGGTGCTGCCGGGAAGCGATCCAAAGCTGGCGGGAGAATATGTAGCGCTATCGGCGCATCTGGATGGATACGGGTTTGGAACGCCGGTGGCGGGCGACACCCTCTACAACGGCGCATTGGACGACGCGGCGTATGTGGCGCTGCTCATCGAAGTGGCGAAGGACCTTCATGCGAAGGCACCGGGAAGAAGTTTGCTGTTCTGCGCGTTTACCGGGGAGGAGAAAGGGCTGCTGGGGTCGGCTTGGTTTACGGCGCATCCGACGGTACCGATGGGGAAGATCGTGGCGGACTTGAATCTGGACCAGCTAAGGCCGATCTTTCCGCTGAAGATCTTGACCATGGAAGGGATCGACGACTCGACGCTGGGAGCGACGGTAAAGGGCATGGCGAAAGAGTTTGGCATCGAGGTGCGGCCGGACCGGGAGCCGGAGCGGAACCTGTTCCGGCGGGCCGACAACTACAACTTCGTGAAGGCTGGGGTGCCGATCGCGAGCTTCATCTTTGGGTATGATCCGCGGTCGGCGGAGGAGACGGTCTACCGCGATTGGTACGCGCGGCGATACCACAAGCCGCAAGATGATCTTGCGACACCGATCAACTGGGAGGCGGCGGCGAAGTTCAACCGGTTTTATGAGCGGCTGGCGGTCACGGTGGCAAACGCGACGGTGAGACCGGCGTGGCTCAGCGGAAGCGCCTATGCGCCGCGGTGAAGCCGTTTGCGCCGGATTGTTCCCGCGGCTGCGCCCAGACCTGTGCTGAGCAGGATAAGGGCGGACGGTTCGGGTGTAAGCGCGAAGGCGGAGGGCGTAATGTGGCCGACGTACAGGTCGTTTGGCCCATTCAGGTCGAAAGTGGACCCCATGTAATCTTGCAAGGTGCCGGCGTCGAAGCTGATCTTGGCTTGTGACGCTCCGAAGTAGACCATGAGCCCTTGCTGGGAATCGACGCCGGTCTGGTAAGACCCTCCGGCGAGAACGGAGATCGCCTGGACGACACCGGTTGTCGTGTCGATGGTTACGGTGCCGCTTACCGTGTTCTTGTCTCCCGCCAAGTCGTAAAACACGCTGGAGCCATGGAGGTCGAAGAAGCGGATCGTATCCGCACGGGCAGCGGCGACGCTGAACGGAACAACGGCGAACAGGATTGCTTTCAGGCTAAAGCGCATGTGTGACACTCCAGAAGTAGAACAATTTTGACGTTCGCCTTCTTCGCATCTAATATCGCTTCTACTATACGCATGGAACTTGTTGGCAGATTGCACCACTTTAGCTTAACGCAGGTAGGCGTCGTCTTTGTCGATCCAATCCTGACGGGGCGGGTTGAACAGGTCGAGGTCCAGGGTGTCTTCAAGAGCCACGGCTTCGTGCGGCACGTTGGGTGGGATGCAGAGGATTTCGCCAGCGCGAACGACGATCTCTTTGCCGTCAACGGTGAACTTCAGCGCGCCAGTGAGGATATAGGAGATCTGCTCGTTGTAATGGCTGTGGAGCGGAACGTGCGCGCCCATCTTGAGGAAGATGCGGGCGACCATGGTCGTCGTGGTGGTGATGTACTGCCGGTTGATGAGGGAGTTCATCGGCTCGACGGGGATGTCGTCCCAGCGATAGTGGATGGTCATGGTGGTATCCAACTTAGGCGGTGATAAGGGAGCCGAGCTTTTCGCCGTTGATGACGCGAACAATGTTTCCTGGGACCTTCATAGAGAAGACGATCGTAGGAAGGTGGTTGTCCTTGAGGAGCGAGACGGCGGTCTGGTCCATGACGCGGAGGTTTTTCTGGAGGACCTCGGCGTAGGTGACGGTCTCGTATTTGGTGGCGGTGGGGTCGAGCTTGGGATCGGCGGTGTAGATGCCGTCGACGGAGGTGGCCTTCAGCAGCACGTCGGCTTTGATCTCCATGGCGCGGAGGCTGGCGGCGGTATCCGTGGAAAAGTAGGGGTTGCCGGTACCGGCGGCAAAGATCACGACACGGCCCTTTTCCAGGTGACGCATCGCCCGGCGGCGGATGTAGGGCTCGGCGACCTGGTGCATCTCAATGGCGGACATGACGCGGCAGAAAAGGCCAAGTTTTTCAATGGCGTCCTGGAGCGCGATGGCGTTGATAACAGTGGAGAGCATGCCCATGTGGTCGGCAGCCACCCGGTCCATGTCGATGGCCTGCTGAGCGACGCCGCGGAAGAAGTTGCCTCCGCCGACGACGATGCCCATCTGGCAGCCGGAGGCGTGGACGGCGGCAATCTCGGCGGCGATTTTGTGAATGAAAACAGCGTCGATGCCAAAGCCTTTGCCGGCGGCGAGGGCTTCTCCGGAGAGCTTGAGGAGGACTCGTTTGTACATATCAGGTCTGAGTATCGCATGGTGGTTGGGTACGGCTGGTAGGATAAGGGCAGTCGGGGGAGGCTTGGAACAAGTACGGGCAGGGCAGATAGAGGGAATGAGCCGATCGCGCGGGGTTACGGGCGCAGACCTCCTGCTGGTTGCGGCGGCGTATCTTGTGGCCTTGCTGGTGGTGGCGGGCTTTCCTCACCTCCGTGCCGGATTTCCGCTGGACGACTCGTGGATTCATCAGGTGGTGGCGCGCAATCTGGCGCACGACGGGACGCTGGGATTCGTGCCGGGAGTGCGTTCGTCGGGGTCGAGCAGCTTGCTGTGGACGGTTGTGCTGGCGGCGAACTGGAAGCTGCTGCCGGTAGTTAGCCCGTGGGTCTACTCAGGCGTGGTAAGTGCGGCGCTGTTGATCGCGATGGGCTGGGGCATGCTGGCGATGGCTCGGCGGGACGGAATGCCCGAGACGGCGTGCTGGATTTGGGCCCTGACGCCAGCGCTTGATGGCAACTTTATGTGGCTGGGTCTGATTGGCATGGAGCACCTGCTGTTTGTGGTGCTGTCTGTGATGGGCGTATACCTTTGGTTTGCCGGAGGGCGCGGATCGGCTTGGGGTGCGGCCGTGTGTCTGGGTCTGTTGGCGTTGACGCGACCGGAGGGTCTGGTTTTGGCCGGAATGGCTCTTCTGGCATACGCATGGGTGGGGCGCGGACGACGGGATGCAGGTGTGCTGGCTGGCGTGGTCGCAGTATGTGTAGCGGTAAGCCTGGCGGCGAACCGGATCACCTCAAACGCCTGGTTGCCGACGACGTATGCGGGGAGGAAATGGTTATATTTTGGGTCGGACAAGGTGCCGCCGATGGCGCATCTTTTATTCCCGTATGAACTGCTGAAGGGTTTGCTGCTGCCGTGGGGGGTGAGGCCAACTCATCCGTTGTATACGTTGGACGCGGTGGTTGCCTTGGCGATGGCGGCTGGCGTGTGGCGGCTTATTGCGGAGCGACGAAAGAGGGCTACATTTCTAGTGGCGTGGAGCTTTGTGCACATCGCTGTGTACGCGGCGATGCTGCCCGTGCGGTCGCACGGAGGACGCTATCAGCCGTTGTTCCTGATGCTGAGCTTTCCTCTGATGTTTCTGGGGATAGAGGCGGCGCTGCGGCGCGTGCGGCTCTCTATGACGATCCGCCGGATGGTGTTGGTAGGCGCGTGTCTGGTATGCGGCGTGCCTTCGATCTTGGCATGGCGCCTGGTGACGGCGGCGGGGATTGCGCTGATTGAAGGAACCCACGCCATGATGGGACGGTATCTGGTCGAGACGTTGCCGGCTGGCAGCAAGGTGGCGGCTCTCGACATTGGGCGTATGGGATACCTCTACGGCGGGACCCTTGGGGATATGGGCGGTCTGACGGATAGCGCGTTTCTGCCGTATATGCGGGAGCATCGTGCGTGGGCGTATCTTCAGGAGCAGGGCGTGGATTATCTGGTGTGGCCGACGACGGAAGAGGGGTATCCGGACGTGCCGCAAATCCTGCGGTTCACGCCGGAGAATCGGGCGGATATGGAGGAGTTGCAGAGTTTCTGTGTGCCGCGCGCGCTGTGGTTTGCGAGTTATGCGGTGACGACGGATGCGGCCCCTTGCCAGCGGCTGTACCGGCTGCGCAACTCTGATGGCGGACATCGCTAGGCGAGTCTAGTAGTCTGATAAGAGGGCCGTGCGACTTCCTTTCCCAGAACGCGTTTCATTGCTGGCGGTGTTGACTTTTTGCCTGACGTTGGCAATGCTTCAGCAGCTGCTGGGAACGACATTGTTGTTCTCAGCAGGGACGGCGCTTTTTACTCTTTTAGCGGCGTTGGCGTTCAACATATCGGGTGGGCTCACGCGGCCTTCGGGCGGATTTATATTCGCGTATTCGTGTGTAGGAATACTGTTCGGGATTGTGTACAAGGTAGTGGTGGGTGAACCGGGGCAAAGCAATTTGCTGCAGCCGGAGCGGACGATCGAAGTGTATGTCGCGTCGATGGCGTCGATGTTGGTGGCGGCTTACCTGGCGCGGCGTCTCCGCTTAAAGAAGAGCTATCTGCCACAGTTTACGTCCCTTGAAGAGATGTATCGCGGTTCCGTTGGCCTGCTGATCATCGGCGGTACCTTTCTTGCAAGCGAATACCTGCGGACGTCTCCGGTAGCGCAGGGAAGCTTGCTTTCCGTGTTGTACCGGCTAGACGTGTTTCTGCCAATGTCCATCTTTCTTGGGGTGACGTACGAAATTAGGCGGAGTGGCGGACGAAGGAGTGTGAACTGGGCTGTGCTGATGGCGATCGGCTTTTCTTACGCAAATGGATTAATCGGGTATTCGAAAGAAGGCATGCTGTCGCCGTTCGTTTGCTGGCTGATCCCGGCCGCGGCACAGCGCTATCGCGTCAGTATGTTGCAGATCATTGGGTTACTTATAGGGTTTTCGTTCACCGCGTATTATCTGGTGCCGTATAGCCAGTACGGACGCAATTTCAAAGGAGCCGGAGCGACGCTGACTGAGAACTTGCGGAACAACTATGTTCTGCTCAGTAACTTAGCGTTGGTGCGGAAGATCTACGTTGAGCAGCAGGCGGAGATTTATACCAGCGACGACATCGTGCGCTATTACGACAAGCCGCAAGGACTGGCGGACCGGGTGCAGATGGTGACGCCGGATGACGCCGTAATCAACCTGACGGAGCAGGGAGCGGTGTTTGGTTTATTCCCAACGATCTTTTCCTTCGAAAATCTGATTCCACATGTTATCTGGCCCAGCAAGCCAAACATCGGTTTCGGTAACGTGTATGCGCATGAGCTCGGCATCATCGGCGACGAGGAAGACGAATCGACGGGAATCTCATTCAGCCCGTCAGGCGATGCGTTCCATCAGGCGAAGTGGGTGGGCGTGTTAATCATCCTTCCCCTGCTGGCGTTAATGTTGTTCTTTATCGTAGATTCGCTGTGCGGTGATACTCGTGAATCCCCCTTTCCGCTGTTGCTGTTGTTAATTTTTCTGCATGCGGCTCCGGAAGGGGGTATCTTGCAATTCGCACCCTTATCTTTTATGGCCACGGCACAAATCTACATCGCGGCCTTTCTGGCCGCTCGCGTGATGCCTATCGTGGCGTCGGTGCTGCTGGGGCCGGCGAAGGAGCCGGTAACGTGGGTACCTTCGATGGCAACAAGCAGTTCCCCGGTCGGCTTGCGGCTTCCGGCTGAATAAACAACAAAGCGGAGCGCTTGTGCGCTCCGCCTTGCGGAATACGGCATCGGCTAAGCGGCGGGTTCTTCCGCTGCGGCCTTGGTAGTGGCGACGGTCCAGTCGGGCGCGCCGACCTTGAAACGCGCAAAGCGACGAACGGAGATGTTCTCGCCGAGCTTGGCGACTTTGGCGGCAATGATCTGCGCGATGGTCTGGGTCTGCTCCTTGATGAACGGCTGATCGAGCAGGCAGAACTCTTCGTAGAACTTGCCGAGTTTGCCCACGAGCATCTTCTCGACGATGGCTGCGGGCTTGCCGGAAGCGGCGGCCTGCGCGCGGTAAACTTCCTTTTCGCGCTCGAGGTCAGCCTCGGTCACGTCCTCGCGCGAGACGAAGCGCGGGTCGACGGCGGCGATGTGCATGGCGAGGTCGCGAAGCAGCTCTTGGAAGTCCTCGGTGCGGGCGACGAAGTCTGACTCGCAGTTGAGTTCGACCAGGACGCCGATCTTGCCGCCTGCATGGATGTAAGTGCCGACTGCGCCCTCGTTCGTGGAGCGCGAGGCCTTCTTGGCAGCCGAGGCCATGCCGCGCTTGCGGAGGACGACGAAGGCGTCTTCCATGTTGCCTTTGGCTTCCTGGAGGGCCTTGAGGCAGTCGCCCATGGGCGCGCCAGAGCTTTCGCGGAGTTCCTTGACGAGCTTGGCGTCAATCTTTACTGGGGTTTCGGTAGGCATAGTATGTCCTTCGCAGTGGCGGCGCGAGCTTGGAGCCCGCGCCGCAAGTATAAGGGGCTGTCAATACGGCATGGCTCAGGCCACACCCTTCCATTCGAGCCAGCGGCTAGGCGGAGGCTTCGGCGTGGACCGGCTCAATGTCCGGCTCTGGCTCGGTGGCCGCCACTGGAGCTTTGCGGATACCGCCGCCGAGGACGGCTTCAAGGTCAACCACCTCGTCATCTTCAACGGAGGCCTCGGCGACACCGGCAGACTCGTGGATCTCGGCAAGGGCCGGATCAAACTCGCCTTCTTCGCCGATGTACTCGGGCGCGATGGTCATTGGCCGGATGTCGACGGCTTCCGCGGCAAAGGTGCGCTCTGAGACCATCTGGACGCCTTCGTAAGCCGAGTCGGCGATCTTCATAGTGAAAAGGCGAATAGCGCGGAGAGCGTCGTCATTGCCGGGAATAACATAGTCGACGACGGTCGGATCGCAGTTCGTGTCGACCACGGCTACGACCGGAATGCCGAGCTTGCGGGCCTCTGCCACGGCGATGGCCTCGTTGTTCGAGTCGACGACGAAGATCGCGTCCGGCAGCCGCTTCATGCTCTTGATACCCGAGAGATTGGTCGAGAGATGCTTGCGCTCTCGTTCCAACTTGATAACTTCCTTCTTGGTCAAGAGCTCATAGCGTCCGTCCGTCGACATATCGTCGAGCTCCTGGAGGCGTTTGACGGACTTCTGCACGGTTACCCAATTCGTGAGCAAACCGCCCAGCCAGCGGCTGTTGATGTAGGGCATCCCGGCGCGAGTGGCTTCTTCGGCCACGGCGTCCTGCGCCTGACGCTTTGTGCCGACGAAAAGAATCAGCTTGCCTGTGGCTGTCAGGTCGGTGACGAACTTCGAAGCCTCTTTGAACATCTTGAGGGTTTTCTGAAGGTCGATGATGTAAATGCCGTTGCGCTCGCCGAAGATGTACTCCTTCATCTTAGGATTCCAGCGCTTGGTCTGATGCCCGAAGTGGACGCCAGCTTCGAGCAGTTCTTTCATGGTGATATTGGCCAAAGTGTTGCCTCCTGGTGAAGGCTGCCGGGTATGTACGCCGGTGCCTGGATTGATCCCTTACGGGAGATTTAACTCCATGCCTCCAATGAGCGTTATTTGAAGGGTGGTGCGGAAATACCAGGTTGATAGTTGCCAGTTCTAGTCTGGCAACTATCAACTTCCAAACTAGCGTTTCGAGAACTGGAAGCGTGCGCGCGCGCCCTTCTGGCCGTACTTCTTGCGCTCCTTACCGCGGGAGTCGCGGGTGACCAGGCCTTCTGACTTGAGAGCTTTACGCAGCTCGGGGTTGAACTCCATCAATGCGCGGGCGATGCCGAGCTTGACCGCATCGGCCTGACCCATGACGCCGCCGCCCTTGACGGTGGTGATGACGTCGAAGGTCTCTTCAATCCCGGCGATGCCGAGCGACCGCTTTGCGGCGGCCCGCTGCTGGGCGGTGACGAAATAGACATCCATGGCCTTCTTGTTGACGGTGAAGTTACCGCTGCCGGGACGAAGGAAGACGCGCGCGATCGACGACTTGCGGCGGCCGGTTCCATAGAATTGCACTAGATCTGCCATGATGCTCCTTAGAACTTGGGGTTAGCGGTCGCTTACGCTTTCGGCGCGTTGCTGGCGTGGAAGTCGAGGGGCTGCGGCTGCTGGGCTAGGTGCGGGTGATGCGCGCCCTTGTAGACCTTCAGCTTGGTAGCCATTTGGCGGCCCATCTTGTTCTTGGGGAGCATACCCTTGACGGCCTGCTCAACGATGGCCTCGGGACGCCGGGCGAGAAGCTTGATGAACGACTCTTCGCGCAGACCGCCGGGGAAACCGGTGTAGCGGCGATACAGCTTCTTGTCGGCCTTAAGTCCGGTGAGGATGATCTTTTCGGCGTTGACAATAATCACGTGGTCACCCATATCGATATACGGGGTGTAGAGCACGTTATCTTTGCCGGCGAGGATGCTGGCGGCGCGGGTGGCGAGGCGGCCCAGGGTCTTGCCTGTGGCGTCTACGACAAACCACTTGCGCTGGATGTCCTTGCCGCTGGGGATGGTGGTCGACATCGGTTGCTCCTTCGTTCTGCCGTCTTCCTGGTTCGGCGTACTGCGGAAGAATAGGTAAGCACAGCAAACAAGTTGTGCGAACGGCTTAAAGGCGCCAAACGCGTGGGAATCTAGGTCTAACTGGAATCGAGGCGGAAGACACCTGAACCGGGTCAGATCGCGGCGGGAGTAGTGTTTCCCTGTCTGCCCGCTCGACACGCATGCCAAGGTACAAGAGGCATACGGACGCGGACTGCACGAACTTTAACCATAGCGGAAGGGCGTGGTGTCGTCAAGAGCGGATAGACTGCTGAGATGCGTTCTGTGCTGTTGCCGTACCGCGGTGGATGGGATCGTGCGCGGTCAGTCTCGTGGCTGTATGTGTGGTGGCCGGTGCTGGTGGCTGTCTCGATAATCGGGATTGAATCCACCCGGACGTTTTCGGCCGAGAACACGAGTGGGTGGCTGCGGCCTTTAATGGAGGCGTTACTGGGCCGGTTGAGCGATCCAGGTTGGGCCCAGGTGCATCATCTGCTCCGAAAAAGCGGGCATTTCTGTGGCTTTGGCGGGGTGTGCGTGACGTTTGCGCGGGCATGGCTTTGGCGCGATTTAGGGCGGGCGGCGGACAGCGTGGCGCGATGGCGCTGGGGAGCCGTTCTAAAGGCAATAGCTTCGACGGCGATGGTCGCATCGGCAGACGAACTCCACCAAACGTTTCTGCCGAACCGGACGGGAAAACTTTCAGATGTAATGTTGGATACGTGCGGTGGGATCGTGGCTTGTGCGGTATTGTGGGGGTTGTCTTGGCGGAGAGATCGGGCCGTTAAGTAAAACGCCGCGCAAACTGAAGCTTGCGCGGCGTGGGAATGATCTCGACCCATTAGCAGCATGGTTAGGCTATGCCTTGTAGCGAGGCCAGACTAGTTCGTTGGGGTGGTAACGGAGAGCGTGGTGGAATGTGCGCCGTTGACGATGGCGGTGATGGCCGTGGGCTGGCCGGAGGCAAGAAACGGCGTGTTCTGGATCGACTTCAAGCCGCCGTTGTGCGGATCGAGCTGCTGACCCGAGACGGTGCCGTCGGTCTGGTTGGCGGTGAAGAGATAGATGCCCAGGGCCGGTTCGATGGCAATGCCTACGGGATTGGTATTGACCGCAATGGAGCCGCCGACAGAGTTGGTGGGAGTGCCGGTGGCGGCACTGATGGCATAGGCGCTCAACGTGCTGGCGTTGTAGTTCGCCACATACAGGAAGGCTCCCCGCGGGTCGATCGTCATGGCGACCGGGAACTGCCCCGTCGTGAAAGGACCATTGACCATCGGAACAAGCGAGCCGTTAGCCTGGACGACATAGCCGATTAGCTGGTTCGAGACTTTATCCGTCACGTAGACGAAGGAGGAGAGCGGGTTCTCAACAATAGCGCTTGGGCTAACGCCGGCGACGTAGCCCGTGGCCGTGGGCGCGCCGCTGCTTTGGAGAACACTCGTGATCTTGGTGCCTGGAAGCGGCGTGAGCGCGCCGGAGCTGGCATCTTCTTTGAAACCAAGGACCTCGCCGACGGGCGATGCACCATTGGGCGTCTCGGCATCGACCACATATACGAAGCTGCCGTACTTGCTGGCGACGATGCTTACTGGGTTGTTGCCGATGTTGACGTTGGTGGGCGTACCGAGAACGATCTGCTCTGAAGTGCCGCTTCCGGTAAATGAAATGGGGAAGACGGAGATGCCACCGGGACCTGGCGAAGCTGTGGTGTACGGGTTCTCGAAGGTGTAGGCAACGTATAGGAACTTGCCCGCCGCGTCGACGGTGGCGGCCACGGGGAAGCTGCCGGTGGTGTTGATAGTGTGCTCGGCATAGAGCTTGCCGTCGGTGCCGACCCCGTAGGTGCCAACCGTTGAGTCGTCGTGATTGAGCACGAAGAGGAATTGATTGCCAGTGGAAGGCGAGCTGGTGGGAATAATGGCAACAGGGTTGCGGCCGGCGGGAATCGGCGAATCGGCGAGCGCCACGAGAGCACCGGACTGGTAGTCGACCGCGTACGCGTCGATCAAGCCGGGGTTGGCCTTGGCTGTGGTGACGTAAACGTAGGCGACCACATAGTCGCGGCTGCAGGCGGTAAGACCGAGGCCAAGGGCGAGCGAAACTGCGGTGGCCTTTGCAATGCGCCCCATCGTCTGTGTGGTGAACTTCATGCGCTTTCCATACTCCGGGCGTTCTGTCCGCCGTGTTGCGTTTGTTCGTCGATCCCGATGCTGAACGTTACTGCACGTTGCCGCTAATGGCGAGGCAGGTGGCCTTGCCGACAGCGGGGAAGGTCGATCCTCGCGACAAGGCGGTGAGCTGTCCCGTGGCGGAGTTTATCTTCTTTCCCGTCACTGTTCCGTCCGCATTGTTCGAGATATATACATACTGTCCGCTGGGGTCTTCACCCATGCAGACAGGGCCTGAGCCGACTGAATATGGATTGGACGTCTCAGAAACTCCTCCCACCTGCTGGAGCTTACCGCCGGAGGGCTCGACGATGAAGGCTGAGATGGAGCTATTGGGCTGGTTGGAGTTGGTGCCGCTCTGATTCAAGACGTACAGGTAGACACCCTTAGAATCGGTGAAGGTATAGACCGGGTTGGAGGTAAGGCCGAGGTTTGGAACGGAGCCACCCGTAAGCGTGTTGAGCGAGCAGTTTCCGCCAGACGTGTAAGGAAGAATCAGGTTATTGGCTGCGTCGGTCAGGTAGACGAAGGACCCATTGGCGCTGATCGAGGTGAGCTTCGGTGTAAGCGAACCGCTGCCGGAGACAGCGATCGTCGAATTCGTGGTCAGGGCCAGCTGGCCAGCAGAGCCAACAGAGTACGGGAAGACCGTGTGGTCGCCCTGATCTAAGGTGTAAAGACAGCCGTTCGAGACCCGCATCATGATCGGCGTAGGGCCAACCTCAAAATACGGGAGCTGAGTGCCGTTCGCATTCTTGACCTGCGCATTGGTGACCAAGGAGAGGCGACCAGTGTCGGAGGCAATGGAAAAGACCGTAATGTCTCCGTTCAGGTCAACTGTGGGGTTCGCTGCTGTGGCGGTGGGATTGTAAGCCGGGGATTTTTGATCGAGCACATAGAGGAATCCGCCGGTCGTGTCGACAGACGCCCAAACCGGTGTGCAGCCCTGGCTCGTGTAGGTAGTCTGGTAGGTCAAGGTACCGTCGCCGCCTACGCTGAAGACGGAGATGTTGCCAGCGACGTAGTCGGAGCTTGGCGACGAGCAAGTGCCGGAGCCGGCAACGCCCTGATTCACGACGTAGACGAAGCGTCCGCCTGGCTTAACGACAATCGATACCGGATTGGTGCCGCCTGAAGCAAAGGGCGAACGCACAGCGGAGGTAAGGTTCCCGGTATAATCGTCGATCTTGAAGCCGGCGATTTGACCGGTAAGCTGGCCTGCCGTTGCGCTGGGGGTGGTGCCCAGAACCCACATATAACCGATGGTGCCGCCACCGCAAGCCGTCATCCCCAGACCAACCGCCACGGACACTACCAAGGCCAAACTGAACCGGCCAATCCTGCTCAACGTCATGCGCTTCCTTAATCCTCGCGGGCGGCCTTGCGATCGCCTTGTGCTGCGAGCAACTCTTTGGGAGTACAACTTCTCTTCGATTGTAGAAGTGTTCCGGGTTTTATGCCAATTTCCATAGCGGGAAAGCGTGGAAGAGCGGCCCGAGGGCGGTTACCATTGCATGCGGACGTACCTGACCTTCAACCTACCTCCCTTGAAGGCTGCTGGCCTCAAGCACGTACATAAGACAGCCATTTGGCCTTTGACGTTAGGGGCCGCGCGCTCAACTACTCGGGTTGTCGAGGGACTGTGGAGCCATGCCCTTCCACTTCAATGGTGAACAGCGGCACTTGTGGAGCCGCTATTCACCATGCCATCTACCAAACGCGGCAGCTGTTCGAAGGCATCATCGGCTGACCCACTTTGCAGCCAAAGGCTTTGCCGAACTCGTCGAAGTTCTGCACCGTGCCTTTTACGCGCCACTCGCCGGTGCTGTGCGGGTCAGTTTTAGCGAGGACGCGAGCGCTCTGCTCGGTCTCGTTCTGACACCACACCTGGCCGAAGCCGATGAAGAAGCGCTGTGCGGGGGTGTAACCGTCGCGTTCTCCATGGGTGTAGCCCGGCTCGGCGGCCGCGCCCTGCTTAGCGAGAGTCTCCTGCAAGGCCTGGAAGGCGATGCGGATGCCGCCGTTGTCGGCCGCGTTCTCGCCGAGCGTCAGATGGCCATTGAGGTTCTGCCCGGGCGCCACCTCAAAGCCGTCGTACTCCTTGGCGATGCACTCGGTCTTGTCCTTGAACTTGGCCAGGTCGTCCGGGGTAAACCATGTCCGCTGATTGCCCTTGCCGTCGAACTTCGAGCCCTGATCGTCGAAGCCATGCGTCATCTCGTGGCCGATGACCACACCGATGCCGCCAAAGTTTACCGCCGGGTCCAACGCGTTGTCGAAGAAAGGCGGCTGGAGGATGCCGGCGGGGAAGTTGATGTCGTTGTTGGATGGGCTGTAGTAGGCGTTGACGGTGGGCGGCGTCATGCCCCACTCGGTCTCGTCCACCGGTTGGCCGAGCTTGTGGAGATTACGTTCCCGCTCGAAGATGTCGCTGCGTTCGGCGTTGCCCAGGGGATCGTCGCGCTTGACGGTGATGAGGGTGTAGTCGCGCCAGTGCTCGGGATAGCCGATCTTCTGGCGGAAGGAGTCGAGCTTGGCCTTGGCCTCCTTCTTTGTGGCGTCGGACATCCAGGGCAGGCTGGCGATGTCTTCGTCCAGTGCCTTTTCGAGGGCCGTCACGAGCTTCTCCATGTTGGCCTTGGCGTCGCCAGGGAAGTTCTGCTTGACCCAGTCCTGCCCGACGGCCTCGCCCAGCGCGCCGTCGGTCTGGCGGGTGCAGCGCTTCCAGCGGGGCTGCTGCTCCTTCTGGCCGTTCAGGGTCTTATTGAAGAAGTCGAAATTCTCGTCCACGAACTTCGCGCTCAGCAGCGGAGCCGCGCCGTGGAGGGCGTGCCAGCGGAGATAGCTCTTCATCGCCGGGAGCGGCTCGGCTTCGATCTCAGCGTTGACCGCCTTGACGAAGCCGGGCGAGGAGACGTTGAGCGTCTTGGCCGCGCCCACGCCCACGCCATCGATATATTGCTGCCAGTTGAAGTCGGGGCTGAGCGCCTGGACCTCGGCGACCGTCATGATGTGGTACCGCTTGGCTGGGTCGCGCATCTCGACGCGGGCCATCGATCCCTGGGCGAATGCGGTTTCGATGCGAAGGACATCGGCGGCTTCGGTCGCGGCCTTCTCCGGCGTGTCCCCGAGCAGGACGAACATCTTGGTCACATGGGCTACATACTGATCGCGCAACTTCTTCGAGCGGTCATCCTGCGCTAGGTAGTAGTCGCGGTCGGGCAGCGTCAGACCGCCCTGGCCGGTGCCGAGGATCTGCTTGGTAGCGTCCTTCTGGTCCTGCTGCACGCCAAGATAGAAGATGGCTCCGCTGCCAAAGCGCTTGGTGAGGTCGACATCGAGGGCGGCGAGCTGCTTCTTGTCCGCGAGCGCGTCGATGGCCCTGAGCTCGGGCTCGATCGGCTTGGCTCCAAGCGAATCCGCAAGGCCCGAGTTCATGCAGGCGGCGAAATAGTCGCCATACTGCTTCTGAAGCGGCGACTTGGGCGCGTCGGAGGCGGCCTTTAGCTCGCCGTAGAGCAGATAGTTGTTACGGTCGGCCAGCTCGTTGAAGCGGCCCCAGCGGACCTGATCGGCGGGGATGGGGTTGTTCTTCTTCCAGTTGCCGCAGGAATATTGGTAGAAGTCGGTGCAGGGATCGACGGTCTTGTCGATAGCCGAAAGATCGAAGCTGATGGGCTTCTTGGGTACGGCGGTGGGGGCGGAGTCGACGGGAAGGAACGATTGGGCGGGGACAGCGGAGGCGAGGGCAAGGAAGGCGAGGGCCGATAGGCGCATGGTGCTCCTGGGTGGGTCATGTTACCGCGGTGTGTCAGCAGGATAGCGCGATGCAGCTACTTGGGGGAAGGGGAGGAGCTTAAAACGGGCAAACCCGCGAATCGGTGCCGACTCCGTCGACTTGGTGCAAGGTCTGGGCGCAAGCTCGTGTCTCCGGTACCCCTCCCCCCGTACTTTAAGTACGAAAGTATTCATTCTTGGGGAGTTAGGTACGCGCAAAAGTACGCGCTACCCCAAAGCAATTTGTGGATGCCATTGTGAATGGAAGTTGCGGGTGCCTTTATTTCTATTATACGTGCCGGAGCAAAACTAATGCACAAACATGGCTTTACGCAAGTGATTCATTCCGTTCAACTTAGCAAATATTTTTGAAGGCAGGGCTTGACAGGAACGAAGGTTCAGTTGGCGGAGCGTGACTCGATGGAGGGATGCGAGGCGGTGAGCGGACAAGGCGGTATGACCAGATACCGCGCTAGAAGATCTTTAGATGGATGGTGAGGTACTTTTTGGGGTCCTGGCGGATGGTGGTGACGAGAAGGGTGCTCTCGGTGAGCATCTTGTTCAGGTTGGTATAGGCCGTGTCGTCGGTAAGGAGCTTGCCGGCGGTCCCTTTACCCTGACCGACACCGGCGACGATGGTGTTTACCTGTGTAAGGGTGTCGGATAGTTGCTGGCGGAAGACGGGATCTTTGAGCATCAGACCGAGTCCACCCTTACCGGCGTTGGCGTCGGCGAGGAGCTGGTTGGCGTTGGCGAGGGTGCTATTCAGATTGTTGTAGAGGGTCTCGTCCTTGAGGAGCTTGCCCGCTGTGCCTTTGCCCGCATTGAGTGAATTCGCCAGGTTGTCGAGCGTTCCGGCGGCGGAGTTGAGGCGGTTGTACATGGTGTCGTCGGTCATCAGCTTGCCGATGGAACCACGGCCATTGTTCAGGTTCTTCTCAAGGGTGAGCAGTTCGTTGACTGTCTCGTTGGCCTTGTTGTAGAGGTCGGGGTTATTGATGAGCTGGCCGATGGAGCCCTTGCCCGCCTGGAGGTTGTCGACCACCGTGTTCATCTTGGCGAGGATGACGTTGAGCTGCTCGATGGTGCCCTGACTGGCCTTCATGACGTCGGTGATGGTGGGCGTTTCGAGGGTCTTGAGCACGTCGCCGTCGCGAAGCGGGTTGCCGGTGGCGACCTGGCTGTTGAGGTCGACCACAGTATCGCCGAGCACGCCGACCGTAGTCAGGGCGGCTTTGGTGTCCTGCTTGAGGTCAGGAGCGTACTTGTCGTCGATCTTCATGACGACCTGAACGGGGGTGAGTTTGCGCGCAGGATCGGAGACGACGGCCACGCTTTTTACGGTGCCAATGGTAACGCCCTGGAGGTTGACGGCCGCGCCCTCCTTGATACCGGCTGCGTTCTCAAAATAGGTGGTCACCGTGAGCTTCTTTGAAAGAATGCCCAGACCGGAGGAACTGGTCATCAGGAAGAGCAGGGTGACGAGGATGACGACGGCGACAACGACGATCACGCCGATCTTCAACTGCGACCACCGGACTTCCTGCTGGCTGGGCATCGATTCTCCTGAAAAACCATGGTGTGACCGAGAAGGAAACCAAGGTCATCTTGGGTACGTTGAGATTACCCTAGCTCGCGGGCGGGGCTTGCGGCGATGCGCTCTGAGTAAGTGGATGCGGCGAGGGGGGTTGAGGTTTCATATTGGCGCGGGCTCAGTTCTCCAGAACGACCACCGCCATAGCCACATCGCGGCTGTGACTGAGACTAAGCGCGCTGCGGGTAACCCCGAGGGCCTCGGCCCGCTCGGCGGCGCGGCCTGCAAGGAAGAGCCGGGGCGGCTCCCCTGGGGAACGGCGGACTTCGATCTCGCGCCAGACGACGCCCCGGCTGATGCCTGTGCCCAGCGCCTTGGCGGCGGCTTCTTTCGCGGCGAAGCGGGCGGCGAAGCTTTCCGCAGCGTTGTGACGTTTGCGCAGGCAGTACGCAATTTCGTCCGCAGTGAAAACACGGTCGAGGAACTGCCGGCCATAGCGTGTGAGGCTCGCCTCGATGCGAGCGATCTCGATCAGATCGGTACCCAATCCCACAATCATGACACCGCATCCTTATCTTCCTATCCTATGCGGGATCATCACGGTACGTTGGTCGCTCCCAGGGGACATCGTCACGTGACCGCGGTGTTGGTGCAGCCGTCACGGACGCTTGGCTTGTACCGATGAAGGGGTTAGGCGGCACGAGCTAAGGCTGCCTAATTGAAGAGGGCCACGACGATGCAAGCACTCAACCTCCATGGATACAGCTACAACGACCGCTTCCAGATTCTGATGTCGCTGACGGATTCGCTTACGGACTCGGGTGCCTGGATTACGGACCGGAGCACGGTGTCGGCGACGACGACCGAGCTGCGCTTCGACATCAAGATGAGCGCGGTGCTGGACCTGTATACGGCCTTGATCGCAACCGGGCTGGAGCTGACACGGGCGGCGCACTTCACCATGACCGATCTTTGGACCTGCTACAACAACCTGGCGACGCGGGTGAGCGAGGTGATCTCGATCCGGCTGGAGATCAACTTCCTGGAGGATGTGACGCTGCACTCGCTGCTGATGACCGGGGTTGGTCTGGCGTAGGTTTATGCTTGCGGAATGATGATCCATACGTTTCTTTTTCGTTGGAAAGCGGGCACGACCGGGGAACAGAAGAGCAAGGCGGTCGAGGAGATCAAAGGTTTGCAGGGGCAGATTCCGGGGCTGCTGGAGACGTGGGTAGGGGAGAACGTCTCGCCGCGTGGGCAGGGGTATGAGCTGGGTGGGGTGATGAAGTTTGCGGATGTCGCGGCGCTCGAAGCATACGGTGGGCATCCGGCGCACCAGAAGCTGGTGCATTGGCTGATGCCGCTGATCGAGCCGGTCGAGGTAGACTTCGAGGCCTAGGCTGTAGGCATGGTTGCAGCCCGGATTGCTCCCAAATGACGACGAAACTCCTCATTGATGGAGAGCAAAGACGTCTGGGCGGTGACCCAGGCTGTCAGAGTCCCCGATGACCAGCGCGCCGGGCTGGGACCGACCGTGCGTCAACACTAAACCGAGCAAGTCCGTTGCTTGCGGAACCTTGAAGACGGGTTGGCTGGTGACGACGCCTCCGGCGGGCACGGCGGCCGTAAGCGGGACACTGCCGAGTCCGGGCAGTTCGAACCAGGCGTGCCCGGTGCGATCCAGCAAATAGCTGTGAACCAGGCCTTCGCGCTGGACCCCGCCGTGACCCCTGTTCTCGATCTGCACGGAGACGCGCAGCAGCCTGGTGCCGTCGCCGGCGATGTTGCGGCCAAAGAAGCTGGGAACCTCCTCCGCCCCGGTGACGGAGAAGCACATCTCGTCGAAACATTTTAGCTTGCCCAGGGCAAAGATGCGTTGCGGTTGCATTTTCGCGACGGTGAACTCGACCGCCAAATAGATGGCCCATATACCGACGATCCAGAGGATGCCGTTCACAGCTTTTTGCCGCTCGCGGCGGATGAGCGACAGGGCCGTTCCGGCGAGGCCGATCGCAGTCCAGAGCACAAGGGCCAGCAGCAGCAGTTCCCATCGGTTCATACGGCGTCTCCCTGTTCACGATAAACTCAAGCGTAGACCATGCCTCCCATCATCCTCGCGCAGGACCTCGGCAAGACCTATCGCAGCGGCAAGCTCGATGTCACCGCCCTTCATCACGTCAACTTTTCTGTCGAGCCGGGCGAGTTCGTGGCCATCGTAGGCCCGTCGGGATCGGGCAAGTCGACGCTGTTTTATCTGCTGGGCGGGTTGACCTCGGCGACGACGGGTTCGGTGACCATCGATGGCACGGACTTTGCGAAGCTCTCGGACCCCGAGCGGACGAAGATGCGGCGGTCGCGGATCGGCTTTGTGTTTCAGCGGTTCAATCTTCTGCCGACGCTTTCGGCCATGGGCAATATCGAAATCGCGCACGATATCGCCAATCTGGGCGCGTCGCCCAAGAAGCCGTTGGATCGTGCGCTACTCGCTCATCTGTCGGAGCTGCTGGGCATCCAGGGCCGGCTGGATCATCGGCCGAACGAGCTTTCGGGCGGTGAGCAGCAGCGGGTGGCCATCGCGCGCGCGCTCATCAGCCGGCCGGCCATCGTGCTGGCGGACGAGCCGACAGGCAATCTGGACACTAAGAACTCGGACGCGGTGTTGGAGATGCTGCGGTCCTCGTCGCGCGAGCTGAACCAGACCGTGCTGATGATTACGCACAATCCCGAGGCGGCGCAGATCGCGGACCGGATTCTGCATATGCGCGACGGCGAGATTGTGCGTGTGGAGCAGGGCGCGGGACAGGCTGCGGTTGTCTAAGGTTGCTGGAATAGCAACGGCGCGAAGTGGATCAAATTATCCCGCCACACCATGGACACGTGCGCTCCCGGAGTCTCGATCACGGTCACCGGCATCCCTTCAGCCTTCAACGCGGCTTCGAGCTTCCGGTTGGGCTCGATCAACTGGTCGTCCGTTCCACAGGCAATCCAAAGCAGCTTGAGGTTTGCCGTTTTTGGGTCGAGCGCGGGCACGGGGTTGGGGTACTTCATGGCGTGCACCGCCGCCGAGAACCCGCCCACCCACGCAAACTTTCCTGTATTGCCCAGACCGATCGAGAGGCTTTCGAGGCCGCCCATCGACAGCCCGGCGATAGCCCGATCCTTCCGGTCCGTCGAAACGCGATACTCGTTTTCGACACGCGGCAGGATCTCGGTGAGCAGCGCCTGCTCAAACAGCTTCGTGTTCGAGTCGATCCGTTCGGCTTGCTGCCACACGCCCCAGCTTTCCATAAAGTTCATGTCGCCGTAGCCGAGAGGCATTACGACGATCATCGGCTTTATCTTGCCCTGTGCCAGCAGATTGTCCAGGATTTCGTTCGCCTGCAAGGTCTGCGTCCAGGTGGCCTCCGTGTTCGACCACCCATGCAGTAGGTACAGCACAGGATAGGTCGTCTTCGCCCGAGCGTCGTACCCTGGCGGCGTGTAGACCACGTACGTCTCCTGATTCGCCTTGAGGCCGCGAATTACCTTCGTCGTATACACGTGCGTATGCAGCTCGCCGTGCGGCACCGGTTGCACGTCCCACAGCTGCGGGCTGTTTCCGGATACCTCGACCATTGCGCCGTTGAAGAACAGGTTCGGCGTTACGGCCAGGTTGCGCGGATCGAACTGCGGGTCTCCGTCCACGTCGAACCGGTACGAATAGATCTGAGGTGGCAAGGGCTGGGTTGTAAAGGACCATACCCCATCTGTCCCGGCCACCAACGCTGGCGGCTTCGCAAACCCATCCATCTGCAAGACCACACTATGCGCCCCGTGTCCCTGGTACCGGAAGGTGATGCTTCGGTCCGCGTTCACCTGATGCGATTCGATTGGAGGAGGCGGCGGCGGGGGCTTCGGCGTAGCATTCTGCGCCATGGCAAACGGCACTAAAACCAGAGCGGCGAAAAGCATCTTCATCCGGGCAGTCTATCCCACTTGCGTATGTGTTGATGAGGGGCAACGGAAGCACCTCATGAGCAAGATATTGGCGGGCCAGCAACAACCGAGTCGTGTAGGAACTCAACGGCGCACGCACAAACGCCGTTTGCAATATCTACCAAACCCAGGTGATACGATCCGCGATCGTATAGTTCATCAGCGGCTCAAGTCTATGTAGTCTCCGTTCGATAAGAACGTTATGGAAGCCATCGCGGCACCAATCATGAAGTGCGAGGCTTGCAAGGATGGCGTTCGTCCACCTTTTCCCTTCAGCATGGCCTTTCAGCCGATCGTCGATATTGCGAACAACAAGGTATTCGCCTACGAGGCGCTGGTCCGTGGCCTGCAAGGAGAATCTGCCTGGAGCGTTCTCTCCCAGGTCACGGTCGAGAATCGCTATGCCTTCGACCAGCAATGCCGCGTTAAAGCCCTTACCCTCGCTTCGCAGCTCGGCTTGCCCTCAACGGGTGCCAAGCTCTCTATCAACTTCATGCCGGGTGCCGTTTATAGCCCCGCCGCCTGCATCCAGCTCACCCTCAACACCGCGCATCTGCTGTCGTTTCCGATGGATAGCCTCATCTTCGAGATCACCGAAGCCGAGGAAGTTAAGGACCGTCAGCACCTCGCGAACATCGCTACCGAATACCATAAGCACGGCTTCCAGATAGCGCTTGACGACTTCGGCGCTGGCTATGCAGGTGTCAATCTCCTTGCCGAGCTCCACCCCGACATTCTCAAGCTCGACATGGACCTCACCCGCGACCTCCATAAGCGCCCCACCGCCATCAGCATCGTCCGTTCCATGGTCAAGCTGTGCGAAGATCTGGACATTACCGTCATTGCCGAGGGCATCGAGTCCCTCGACGAATACCAGGCCGTCCAAGACTGCGGCATCCACCTTATCCAGGGCTATCTCCTATCGCGTCCTGGCTTCGAGATCCTCCCCGCCTTCCGCCTTCCAACGCAACGTCAGGAAGACGCTGCCTCCTAACGTCGTAATCCACGCGGTGGGGCTGCAATGGCGGGCATCCACAGCGCATCTGCATTCGGTGCCGTGAACCTGTTGCATTTCGGGGTGCTCCTCCTTGTGGGCGTGGAGATTGCGTTCTTGCCTTCAGGCGAACAATCTTCCTTGTGCCTCCTCTCTCACTGGAGCCGGTGGATACCCTCGTCCCACATCCCGCGTCAACAACGCGTCGCTCGATCGCCGCCCCAACCCATAGCGCGTACACACTACATCCACCATCCGAGCCAAACGCTCCCGCTCTTCCTTTCCCGCAAACGCCTCGTCTTTGAACCGGGCAACGTACCCCGGCAGCAGGGCGGGGAAGTGCTCCTCCACAAACTGGAGATAGGTCGGCTTTGAACAGGGCTTCAGAAAGAGAGGCTGTGCCGCAAAGAAGTTCGCCCCTGCCTCCGCTGCGCGCCGCGCCATTCCGTCCAACGCTTCCGCCGTGTCGGTAATCCCCGGCAGCAACGGCGAACAGAGCACACCGGTCGTGATTCCCGCCGCACGCAGCGTTTTGACAGCGGCAAATCGCAGATCAGGCCGAGGCGCGCGGGGCTCCAGCTTCCGCGCCAGCTCCGCGTCGGCCGTGGTGATTGTCAGGTGCACGACCAGCGTGTTTCGCCTCGCGATCTCTGCCAGGAGGTCTACATCCCGTTCGATCAGCCGCGACTTGGTCACAATGCCGAGCCTATGTCCCGACCGTCGCGCAAACACTTCCAGCAAACTCCGCGTCACCCGCATCCGCCGTTCGATCGGTTGATACGGGTCGGTCGCCGTCCCCAGCGCGATCTCCTTGGCGGGATCGATCTTTTTGAGTTCCTGCTCCAGCAACCACGCCGCATTTTCCTTGGCAAAGATCGTCCGCTCAAACGCATCCGGCTCCCGCAAGTCCACCGCACCCGCGACGGCCTCTTTCGGCGCGAGAAACTCATGCGTGTACCGTGCATAGCAGTACCGGCACCCAAACTCGCACCCACGGTAAGGATTGATGCTGTAGGCCATCCACAATTGTCGCTTCGACACGGACCGGTTCAGTACGCTCCGCACCTTGAGCATCTTGAACTCGACATTGTGTCCTTCATCGGCATGCTCCGCCTCTTCGGCCATTCGGACCAGGCCGCTGGTGCGTTGCCCGATGATCGGAAAAAGAAGCGGTGTATTCATGTTCGCCTTTTATACGCCTTGAGGTAACGGTATACGCTCCTTATCGCGCCAGTCAACTACACTCGACTACGTGACCTCCACGTCCAGCCACAAGATCGAGAACCGCTTCATACGGCTCTTTCTTGTACTCGCAAGCGGCGTCCTTTGCGTCTGCACAGCCCTCGCCGTCGCCTTCACCTGGCGCTGGCCTCTTGTCGGAGACGCCTCGCTCATCCACTACATTTGCTTCCTCATGGATCACGGCATGGCACCTTATCGCGATCTCGGGGACATGAACATGCCCGGCTCGTTCATGCTTGAATGGACCGCGATGCACCTCCTTGGTCCCGGCGCATTGGCGTGGCGCATCTTCGATCTCCTGCTGATGATCGTCGCCGCAGGAGCAATGTTTGCTCTCACGCGCCCACATAGCCGCTTTGCCGCCCTCTTTGCTTCGGCACTCTTCTACCTTGTCCACCAGCGTGACGGCCTCGCCCAGGGTGGCCAGCGCGATCTCACCATGGCTGTTCTTTTGCTATCCGCTACCGCCGCTCTGCTCCATGCCCTGCGACGCCAGCACCGGTGGCCGATCGCGCTCTTCGGCTTTGCCGCCGGATTTGCCCTCACGATCAAGCCGCCCGCCCTGCTCTTTACCGCTGGCCTGCTCGCCTTGGCCGTCTATACTCTGCGCCGACGAGGCTCACCGGTCGCTCCCACCCTCCTCACCGCCGCCGTTACGCTTGTCCTCGCACCCGCCGCCGCACTCCTTTTCCTTTTGAGACAAGCTGCGATCCCTGCCTTCCTCCAAGGCCTGCAAACCGTTGTTCCTTATTACGCCAGCCTCGGACACCGTCCTTTGGGCTATCTCCTCGTCCACAGCCTCTCTCCACTGCTTCCGCTCCTTGTGCCTTGGCTCGTCCTCCTTGCCGTTTCAAGGCCCCGCTTCACCCCCGAGCGTGCCGCCCTTCTCGCTGGCACCATTTTCGGTCTATTCTCTTATGTGGTTCAGGCTCGAGGCTTTCCTTATTACCGCTATCCGCTTTTAGCTTTCCTCCTCCCGCTCATGGCGATCGACTTCTCCGTTGCGGTCTGCCAGCCAACGCGCAAGCTCGGCCGTTTGCTTGCTGGTGCCGCCATTGCCGCAGGTGCCCTCTTTATCGCCCCGGTCTCGGCCTGGTCCATCCACCAGTACGATCCCACCAACCTCGACTTCATCACTTCGCTGGAATCCACCCTCAACCGCCTCGGAGGCCCACAGCTCTCCGGCCACGTCCAGTGCATTGACTCCATCTCCGGCTGCGGCACCACCCTCTACCGGATGCGCCTCGTCCAGAGCACCGGCGTTCTCTCCGACTTCCTTCTCTTCGGGCCGCCGGACAAGCCGGTTATCCGCGACACCCGGGCAGCCTTCTTCCAGCGAATCACCCAGTCGCCGCCCACGGTGATGGTTGTCACCAGCCCGCTCCACATCGATGGTCCCGGCAACTACGCCAAACTCGACCTCTGGCCCGAGTTTCGCGACCGCCTCGCAACCCGCTACTGCCTCGCTCAGGACTGGTCCCCGTCCCGTCCGCAACGCTGGTGGAGCCGTCCGGAGATGCCTGCCAGCTTTCGCGTGTACACCCTGCGCACAAGCGATACAGATGTGTGCCCCGCACCTCGTTCTTGAGGTACGAGTTCTTCCAATTCGGCCTTCGCTGGCTCCGGGTGCGATCCCGTCCTCACTTTGCCTCTCCGCGTACTGTAAACCCGCATACAATCACCCCATGCACCTCGCTCTCACGGGAGTTCCGCTTCCTCTCCGCTTTCGTCCCGACACGCCCATGTCCGACGACGACCTCATGCGGTTCTGCGCCGACAATGAGGACCTGCGAGTCGAACGCGAAGAGACTGGAGAGATCTACGTTATGACGCCCGCAGGCATGAACACCGGCCGCAAGAACTCCGAGATCATCTACGCTCTCACCGCCTGGACGCGTCAAGACGGGCGTGGTTACGCCTTCGACTCCAATACCGGCTGGACCCTTCCCGACGGTTCCATGCGCAGCCCCGACGCAGCCTGGGCGCTCGCCTCCCGCTGCGACGCCCTTTCCGAAGCGGACCAGAATCGCTTCGCACCGTTATGCCCTGAGTTCATCATCGAACTTCGTTCCCAGAGCGACCGGCTCTCTGAGCTGCAAGCCAAGATGCAGAAGTGGATCAACAACGGGACCGAACTCGCCTGGCTCATCGACCCCTTAGAAAAAACCGTTACGATCTACCGTCCTCACGACTCGCCCGAGCACCACTATCATCCCACCTCCGTGCAAGGGACTGGCTCCGTGCGCGGCTTTGAACTGATTCTCGACCGCATCTGGGCCTGATTCCTTGCCGTTCCGGGAGTAAACTGCCTCCATGGACCTCGTCCTCACTGAAGCCGTTCTTCCCCTGCGCCTCCGCTTCGAGACTCCCCTTTCGGATTGGAATCTCATGTGCTTCAGCGGCGAGAACGATCTTCTACGCATCGAGCGCGAACCCAACGGAGAGCTCACCGTGATGTCCCCTGTAGGTTTTGAAGGCGGCGGCCAGGAGGGCGATGTCCTCTTCGAACTGATGACTTGGGCTCGCCGGGATGGCCGCGGCAAGGTCTTCGGCCCGAACGCCGGGGTCACCCTTCCCGACACCTCCGTGCGCGCCGCCGATGCCGCCTGGTTGAGCCTCGCCCGTTGGAACGCTCTTACCGTCGAACAGCGTCAGGGCTACGCTCCGGTCTGCCCCGAGTTTGTCATTGAACTTCGCTCCAATTCTGATCGCCTCCCGCTCCTCCGGGCCAAGATGGAGCAATGGATCAGCAACGGAGCCGAGCTCGCCTGGCTCATCGACCCACTCGAAAAAACAGTTACCACGTACCGTCCCAACGAAGGCCCCGAGATCCACACCGACCCAACCTCTATCCAAGGCACCGGTCCCGTGCTTGGCTTCGAACTTGTTTTGTCAAGGATATGGACATGAAGCGTTTTGCAGTCTCACAAGAACTGTTTCAAGCTCTTCTGACTCACTACTGGCTAGTTAAGAGCAAAGCTCCCAAGACGGCACTCATTTATCCGAAAGGCTACTGCATATCTTACGGGGACTTGATCAGAGCGGCAAAAGTCCCACTGAATCCCCAGCACGCAGGCGGTCCCTTGTATGAAATTGCCAGCTTCTGCTGTGAACAATACGATGTTCCGCTTCACGCGTTAGTGGTAAATGCAGAGACCGGGGTACCCGGACCAGGTTTTCTCGAAGCTCCATGCTCCACGAACGACCCTAGCTACAACGGTTGGGCTGAGATTGACGTTCCGAAATGCATTAACGCCGAAAATCTTCCCAAGGTTGCTCCGGCGCTGCCGTAAGCCGATTGACGAAATTCCAACCTTCCTCCATACTTCTAAGAGTGCCTTAGTTCCGTACGGAGTTATAAGGCAGTCGCACCACGCCCGGCAGCATCAACCGCCAGAGGGGTGGCAGACAAAGGATCTCAGGAACCATGTCGCAAAAAGTATCCAAGAATCTCCAAAAGGCCCGTGCGCTCGTCGAGCCGCGCCCCTACTCATTGTCCGATGCCGTTCCGCTTCTCCAGAAGGCTAAGTACGCCAAGTTCGACGAGACCGTTGATTTGACTCTGCGTCTCGGCGTCGACCCCCGCCACGCCGACCAGATGGTTCGCGGGACCGTGGTTCTCCCGCATGGACTGGGCAAGACCAAGATCGTCGCGGTCATCACCTCCGGCGAGAAGATCAAGGACGCGGAAGCCGCCGGTGCCGACTTCTTTGGCGGCGAAGAGCTGGTAGAGCGTATCCAGAAAGAGGGTTGGACCGCCTTTGACGCTCTGATCGCCACCCCGGATATGATGCGATCTGTCGGGCGGCTAGGCAAGGTACTCGGTCCCAAGGGGCTTATGCCCAACCCAAAGACCGGTACCGTCACTACGGACGTTGCCGGAGCGATCCGCGAGATTAAAGCGGGTAAAGTCGAGTTCCGCACCGACAAGACTGCGCTGGTCCACGTGCCGCTCGGCAAGCTATCCTTCGATCCTCAAAAGATCGTCGACAACGCCACAACAGTCATCACCAGCGTGATGAAGGCCAAGCCAGCGGCTGCTAAGGGCAAGTATATCAAGGGCATCACGCTCAGCTCGACCATGGGGCCTGGCATTCAGCTCGACCATGCTGTCGCTGAAGCTGCTGGCCGCGCGTAGATTCTTTTTCGCGCCTCCGGGCGCATCCATCGGCTGGTGAAGACGCCCAGCACTAAAGGTTAGGTTTCAATATGGCACTCAGCAGGGCAACCAAAACGGTCAAGGTCGAGAAGCTTGCGGGCGAACTCGCCTCCTCCACCTCGGCCATCATAGGCACCTTTACGGGTCTTACCGCTTCAAAGGACTTCGAGCTCCGCAAGACTGTCCGAGCCGCAGGCGGCAGCTATCACGTCGTCAAGAACAAGCTCGCCGCTAAGGCCTCACAGGGATCGAAGGTTGAAGCCGCTCTCCAGGGTCTCAAAGGCGTTTCGGCCGTCGCTTACACTGCGGGCGATCCCGTCGCGCTAGCTAAGGCGCTCTCCGCGTGGGTTAAGGACAACGCTGAGTTCACCTTCAAGCTGGGCATTGTCGACGGCAAGGTCATCACAGTCGAAGAGATCTCAGCGCTTGCCACCATGCCTGGCAAGGAAGAGCTTTTCTCAAAACTCCTCTTCCTGATCCAATCGCCCGCGCAGCGTCTGGCCACCGTGCTCAACGCCACCGGACGCGACCTTGCCGTGGTACTTGGGCAGGGCGTCGAGAAAGAAAAGTTCGCTGGCTCAGCCGCACAGGCTGCGGTTGATGCTCCGGCTCCTGTGGCGGAAGCCTCCGTCCCCGAAGCTGGGACGACCGAGGTTCCCACCCCCGAAGCTGCGGTCGGCGAGCCCGTTGCTCATGTCGCGGAAGTACCCACCATCGAAGCCCATGCCCCCGAAGTTTTAGCTGCTGAGGGCGAGCTTGTAGCTCAGGCTCACGCCATCGAGTCTGCGCCCGAAGTCAGCCACCAGCCCGAGAACGGCACCGCCTCGCAAGCAGGCGAAGCGGCTACCACCGATCCGGTTGAAGGCTAATCCACTTTCGCCTCACTTTCCGGGTGCGCTGGTCTGGGCGCAACGGAAACCTGAAAAGTGAGTGCAACCGAAGCGCAGCAAAGGCCTCGGCAACGTTCCATAAGCACTACCCAATTTAGAAGCACAACGGAGAAATCACATGGCAGACATCCAGCAGTTGGAAGATCAGATCGTTAGCCTGAGCCTTTTGGAAGCATCGGCTCTGGTCAAGAAGCTCGAAGAGCGCCTTGGCGTCTCGGCGGCAGCAGCCGTTGCTGCCCCAGCAGCTGGCGGCGGTGGGGCAGCGGCAGCAGCTCCTGTTGAAGAGAAGACCGAGTTCACGGTCATCCTCAAGGATGCCGGCGCGAACAAGATCGCCACCATTAAGGCGGTGCGTGAAGTCACGGCCCTCGGCTTGAAGGAGGCCAAGGATCTCGTTGATGGCGCGCCGAAGCCGCTCAAAGAGAACATTTCCAAGGACGACGCTGCGGCGATCGCCAAGAAGTTCGACGGGATTGCGGGCGTGGAAATCAAGTAGTTCCTGTTTGGATCAGCGGTTTGGCATAGAACTTGCAAAGTACGGCAGAACGCGGTATCCTCTTATATGAGGAGAAGCGTTCTGCTTTCGCGCAGCAGCGAGCCACGCTTTCCATCGACACATATAGGTAGTATCCCGGTTCATCCCGCAGTGCGGGCTAAGGAACCGGCCATGACACGTTTCGGGCGGCGGACACGTATCGTGCAACCTGGTTTATCCGGCGACAGCAAACCTCGGGGCTAGGCGAGCCTCGAAGGGCGGCAGGCATTTACTTCATAGATTTCGATATTGTGCACGGCTCGACATCTGCGCTCATGGGGAAACTTGTCCTCACGGGCGTTTCTCTGCGTCTGCAATCTTATCGACCGCGCGGCGACAGGCAATACCCTGAAAACTAACCCGCATCGCTCCAATGCGTCTGGTTATAGCAGATTCAAGCACCGATAGAACAGAAACTTCGCACCACCCGACATTCCGCGTAGGAGCTACCCGCATCGAGGGCGGACGGTTCCAGTCACTCACGCGATCCAGCAGCAACCCCGGAGGGCTTGGCGTAGCCCCCATCTTCCCGGACTCCGATCCGGCAAGCACCTCGAAATCGTCAACAGGAGAGAGCATGTCCACAATGCCCACCGAAATGCGCGCAGTTCGCAGCCGTCTCGATTTTTCCAAGATTCCTACCTCCATCCAAATTCCAAATCTCATTGAGGTCCAGCGCCGCAGTTACGAGCGCTTCCTCCAGATGGACAAGCTCCCGCAGGAGCGCGAGGATAACGGGCTTCAGTCGGTTTTCACCTCTGTCTTCCCCATCACTGACTTCCGTAATGTGTCGGAGCTCGAATTTGTCGACTTTTCTATCGGCAACTGGGAATGCAAGTGTGGCTACCTCAAGGGTCTCAACCACCTTCGTACGGCTTGCACCAGCTGCGGCCACATGGTCATTACCGACCCGTTCCATCCCGGCGACGTGCTGTGTAATTTCTGCGGCACCTACAACAAGAACACGCCTGACTTCTGCACCAAGTGCGGCGACCCTGTCGGCTTGCAGCTCAAGTACGACCAGGCCGAGTGCGAAGAGCGCGGCATGACCTACTCCGCTCCGCTCAAAGTCACCATCCGCCTCAAGATTTACGACAAGGACCCCGAGACGGGCGTCAAGAGCCTCCGCGACATGAAGGAGCAGGAAGTCTTCTTTGGCGACATCCCGCTGATGAGCCAGAACGGCACCTTCATCGTTAACGGCACCGAGCGCGTCATCGTAAGCCAACTTCACCGCTCGCCCGGCGTCTTCTTCGAGACAGCAGCGAACCGGACCTACTTCCTTGGTAAAATCATCCCTTACCGCGGCTCCTGGGTCGAGTTCGAGTATGACCAGAAGAACACCCTGTACGTTCGCATCGATCGCAAGCGCAAGTTTCTTGGCACCATCTTCCTGCGCGCGCTCGGCCTGCGCACGGATGAGGAGATCCTGAAGACCTTCTACACGGTCGACACCATTCAGGTTGCCGACGGCAAGCTCTGCTGGACAGTAGCTCCCGAAGGCAAGCCCTCCAACCTTCAGGGCACCCGCCCCGCCGAGGCCGTGCGCTCCGCCGCCGGAGACGAGATCGCCGTCGCCACCCGGAAGATCTCGGCCCTCACTCTTCGGAACCTTCGCTCGAACGCCATCGACGCCGTCCGGGTCGAGACCAGCGAGTTCGACGGTGCCATGACCGCGTCCGATATCGTCGATCTCACCACCGGTGAGCTGCTCTACGAAGCCAACCAGGAGCTCTCGGCCGACAAGCTGCACAAGATCGGCCAGTCCGGCGTCACGTCGTTCGAGGTCTTCTTCCCCGAGCGCGACGATGTAGGCAACATCATCACCAACACCTTGCGCCGCGACACCGTCCGCAAGCCCGAAGAGGCGCTGATCGAGATCTACCGCAAGCTCCGTCCGGGTGACCCGCCGACGCTCGACACCGCCACCGCGCTCTTCGAGGGCATGTTCTTCGACCCGCGCAAGTACGACTTTTCCCGCGTTGGACGTTTGAAGTTCAATATCAAGCTCTACGAGGACCAGGACCCCGCCGGCCTCGACAAGCGCACCCTTACGCCTGAGGACTTCTACGGGACGATCCGCTATCTGCTCAAGCTGCGCAAGAACATTGGCTCGGTGGACGACATCGACCATCTCGGCAACCGCCGTGTTCGCGCAGTCGGGGAGTTGATGGAGAATCAGTTCCGCATCGGTCTCGTTCGCATGGAGCGCGCGATCAAGGAAAAGATGTCGGTGTATCAGGAGATGTCGACGGCCATGCCGCACGACCTGATCAACGCCAAGCCTGTCATGGCGGCGATCCGCGAGTTCTTCGGCTCCTCGCAGCTCTCGCAGTTTATGGACCAGACCAATCCGCTCTCGGAGATCACGCACAAGCGCCGCCTCTCCGCCCTCGGGCCCGGCGGTCTCTCCCGCGAACGCGCTGGCTTTGAAGTCCGCGACGTGCACCCGACCCACTATGGGCGTATCTGCCCGATCGAGACGCCGGAAGGCCCGAACATCGGTCTCATCAGCTCTCTCTCGTGCTTTGCCCGCATCAACGAATACGGCTTCATCGAGTCGCCCTACCGCCGCGTCAAGAACGGTCAGGCCCTCGACTACGTCGCCGTCACCAACGCCGGCGAGTCCGGTCTGCGTCAGGGCGACTACCTCGAAACCGCCGAGGCCCGCGCCAAGAACGAGCAGCTTAAGGCCGAAGGCAAGCGCACCATGGATCTCGAACCCTTCTCCTTCTATCTCTCCGCCTGGGAAGAGGACCGGCACACCATCGCGCAAGCCAACGTCGAGCTCGACGAGCGCCTGAACATCGTTCAGGACATCGTCGACGCCCGCCGTCAGGGCAACTTCGTCCTCGTCAACAAGGCAGATGTGGACTACGTCGATGTCTCGCCCAAGCAGCTCGTCTCGGTTGCCGCCTCGCTCGTTCCGTTCCTGGAGCATGACGACGCCAACCGCGCGCTGATGGGCGCGAACATGCAGCGGCAGTCCGTTCCCCTGCTCGTGGCCGAAGCTCCCTTCGTCGGCACCGGCATGGAGGGCGTGACCGCCCGCGACTCAGGCGCGGTCATCCTCGCCAAGCGCAACGGCATCATCGACTCGGTCGACTCCGAGCGCATCATCGTGCGCGTCGAAGGCGAGCACCACCCCACGCAGCTCTCGCGCGAGGTCGGTTCGGACATCTACCAGCTCACGAAGTTCAAGCGCTCCAACCAGAACACCTGCATCAACCAGAAGCCGATCGTCCGCAAGGGTGACCGTGTCCTCAAGGGGCAGGTCATCGCCGACGGGCCGTGCACGGAGCAGGGCGAACTCGGCCTTGGCCGCAACGTCTTGGTCGCCTTTATGCCGTGGCGCGGGTATAACTTCGAAGACGCGATTCTCATCTCCGAGAAGCTCGTCCGCGAAGACTACTACACCTCCATCCACATCGAGGAGTTTGAGATCGAGGCCCGCGACACCAAGCTCGGACCGGAAGAGATCACCCGCGACATCCCCAACGTGTCGGAACACGCACTCAGGGATCTCGACGACTCGGGCATCATCCGCATCGGCGCGAAGATCGGCCATAACGACATCCTCGTCGGCAAAGTGACGCCCAAGGGCGAAACGCAGCTTACCCCCGAAGAGAAGCTCCTCCGCGCCATCTTCGGCGAAAAGGCCGGCGACGTCCGCGACGCTTCCCTGACGTGCCCTCCGGGTATCGAAGGCACCGTCGTCGACGTTCGCATCTTCTCCCGCAAGGGACAGGAGAAGGACGCCCGCGCCCAGCAGATCGAGCAGGAGATGGTCGAGAAGCTGGAGCGCAACCTCGCCGACGAGATCCGTATTCTGACCGACGAGCGCCTCAAGCGTCTTGAAGGCATCCTCGGCGCGAAGGAAGTGCTTGCCGACCTCCACGACGAGCGCACCAACAAGAAGCTCCTCAACAAAGGCGACATCCTCGACCGCGACACCATCGAGCTCATCTCCACCCGCAACCTCAAGCGCATCCGCTACGCCGACAAGGACCCCCGCGTCAACGAGCAGATCGATGAGATCGAAGAGATGACCTCGCGCCAGATCGACGTGCTCCGCAAGATCACGAACGAGAAGATCGGCAAGATGTCCAAGGGCGACGAGCTCTCGCCCGGCGTGATCAAGATGGTCAAGGTCTACATCGCCATGAAGCGCAAGCTTTCGGTCGGCGATAAGATGGCCGGCCGGCACGGTAATAAGGGTGTTATTGCCCGGATTCTGCCTGAGGAGGACATGCCTTACCTCCCCGACGGCACCCCGGTCGAGATCGTCCTGAACCCGCTCGGCGTTCCTTCGCGTATGAACGTCGGGCAGATCCTTGAGACGCACCTCGGCTGGGCGGCCCACACTCTGGGCGCGCAGGTCGCGGAGCTTGCCTCGAAGATGCAGGACGCCAACGAAGTCCGGGAGCTCTTCAAGGCCCGCTTCGCTGGCACCGCCGCTCTCAACCAGCTGCTCGACCTCGACGATGAGCAGACCATGCGCGTCGCCGCCGGGATGAAGCGCGGCATTTGGTTCGGCACGGCGGTATTCGACGGCGCGCGCGAGACGGAGATCAAGGCTCTGCTGAAGGCCGCCGGTCTTCCTTCGTCGGGCAAGACGCAGCTCTTCGACGGCATGCTCGGCGAGCCGTTCGAGCAGCCGGCTACCGTGGGCTACATCTATATGTTGAAGCTCTCGCATCTGGTCGACGATAAGATTCACGCGCGCTCGATCGGACCGTACTCGCTGATCACCCAGCAGCCGCTGGGCGGCAAGGCGCAGTTCGGCGGACAGCGTTTCGGCGAGATGGAGGTCTGGGCGTTGGAAGCCTATGGCGCGGCCTACATTCTGCAGGAGCTGCTGACCGCCAAGTCCGACGATGTCTTTGGCCGCACCAAGATCTACGAGGCCATCGTCAAGGGCGAGGCGGCGATCGAACCCGGCATTCCGGAGTCGTTCAACGTCCTCATCCGCGAACTACAGGCGCTTTGCCTCGATGTCGAGCTGATCAAGCAGATTGACAAGAACAAGGTCGTGCAGCCGCTGATCGCCGCCGCCGACTAACCTACTCCAGGCCTGAGGAGGCGTATCCACCTCCTCAGGCAGCACCACTACAACTGAATAGTTCCAGCACTAGAACCAACGGCATCGCGATGCGCCGAAAGTCATCGCGCGGCAGACACGTAACCCGCGGCCACACCGCACCGGAGACGCAAATCTATGTTCCGCTCCAGCCCTTTTGAACTTACTGGCCCCATCGCCGACTTCGACGCCATCCAGATCCAGCTCGCCTCGCCCGAGAAGATCCGCTCCTGGTCCCACGGCGAGGTCACCAAGCCCGAGACCATCAACTACCGCACCTTCAAGCCGGAACGCGACGGCCTGTTCTGCGCCCGCATCTTCGGACCCATCACCGATTGGGAGTGCCTCTGCGGCAAGTACAAGCGCATGAAGCATCGCGGCGTCATCTGCGACAAGTGCGGCGTTGAAGTCACCCTCTCGAAGGTCCGCCGCGAGCGCCTCGGCCACATCGAGCTCGCCAGCCCCTGCTCACACGTCTGGTTCTTCAAGGGCCTGCCCTCCCGCATCGGCCACTTGCTCGACATCTCCCTCCGCGAGCTTGAGGCCGTCCTCTACTTCGAGTCCTATGTCGTCGTCGATCCGGGCGATGCGCCGGTCAAGGAGCGCGAGGTTATCAAGGACGAGACGCGCTTCCGCGAACTCGATACGCAGTATCGTATCTCTGGCTTCAAGGCCATGATGGGAGCCGAAGCCATTAAGGAGCTGCTCAAGCGCGTTGAAATCGCCGAGCTCTCGATCGAACTCCGCGAGCGGATGAAGACGGAGACCTCGCTCCAGAAGAAGCTCAAATACTCGAAGCGCCTCAAGATCGTTGAGGCCTTCAAGAAGTCCGATAACCTTCCGCAGTGGATGATTCTCGACGTGATCCCGGTGATCCCGCCGGAGCTGCGTCCCCTCGTCCCGCTCGACGGCGGCCGATTCGCCACCTCCGACCTCAACGACCTTTATCGCCGCGTCATCAACCGCAACAACCGCCTCAAGAAGCTGATGGACCTTCACGCTCCCGAGGTCATCGTCCGCAATGAAAAGCGCATGTTGCAGGAGGCTGTCGACGCCCTCTTTGACAACGGTCGCCGTGGCCGCGTCCTTCGTGGCGCAAACAACCGTCCGCTCAAGTCGCTCTCCGACACCCTCAAGGGCAAGCAGGGCCGCTTCCGTCAGAACCTCCTCGGCAAGCGTGTGGATTACTCCGGCCGCTCCGTCATCGTTGTCGGTCCCGAACTAAAGCTGCACCAGTGCGGCTTGCCGAAGAAGATGGCGCTCGAGCTCTTCAAGCCCTTCATCTATCACCGGCTTGAGCAGACCGGCCACTGCACCACCATCAAGCAGGCCAAAGAGATGGTCGAGATGCAGGAGCCGATCGTCTGGGACATCCTCGAAGAGGTCATCAAGGATCATCCTGTTCTGCTGAACCGCGCTCCGACGCTCCACCGGCTAGGCATTCAGGCGTTTGAGCCGGTGCTCGTCGAAGGAAAGGCGATCAAGATCCATCCGCTCGTCTGCACCGCCTTCAACGCGGACTTCGACGGCGACCAGATGGCCGTCCACATCCCGCTGTCGCCTGAGGCCCAGATTGAGGCCTCCGTGCTGATGCTCGCCTCGCACAACATTCTTTCGCCCGCGAGCGGCCAGCCAATCACCGTTCCCACGCAGGACCTCGTCCTCGGGATCTACTACCTGACGAAGTCGAAGGTCAACGCCATCGGCGAGGGCCGCGTCTTTGCCAACATCGAAGAGATCTACATGGCGCTTGAGGCCAAGCAGGTCGAGACCCTTACACCGATCCGTCTTCGCTACACCGGCATGGTGCTTGACATGACCACAGCCTACGACGATCAGGACCTGAACCACACCGAGCCGGTCGAGTTCAACAAGCAGTACATCAACACGACCGTTGGCCGCGCCATCCTGAACGACGCCCTGCCCGAAGGGATGCCCTTCGTCAACGGTCTGCTCAAGAAGAAGGGCATTGGCCAGCTCATCAACTATTGCTACCTCAACCTTGGCTTGGAAATCACCGTCAAGACCCTCGACCGCGTCAAGGACCTCGGTTTCACTTATGCCACCAAGTCCGGCCTCTCGGTCGGGCTCGACGACATGGTCATCCCTGATTCCAAGTACACCGTCGTGGGCGAAGCCGAAAAGACCGTGCTCGCAATGCAGCAGCAGTATCTCGATGGCGCGATTACCAACGGCGAACGCTCCAACAAGGTCATCCAGATGTGGTCCGGCGTCACCGAGCGCGTTGCCGATGAGATGTTCGGCAACATGAAGAAGGCCGACAAGGAAGGAGCCATGAACCCGATCTACATCATGGCCGACTCCGGTGCGCGAGGCTCCAAACAGCAAATCCGTCAGCTCTCCGGCATGCGTGGCCTTATGGCCAAGCCCTCCGGCGAGATCATCGAGACCCCCATCACGGCGAACTTCCGTGAAGGCCTCACCGTACTCCAGTACTTCATCTCCACGCACGGCGCGCGCAAGGGTCTCGCGGATACCGCCCTTAAGACCGCCGATTCCGGCTACCTGACCCGCCGCCTCGTCGACGTGGCCCAGGACGTCATCATCTCCCACAACGACTGCGGTACGGTCGAAGGCATCTACGTCACCCCGATCATCGAAGCAGGCGAGACTATCGAGCCGCTCCGCGACCGGATCATCGGCCGTGTCTCGCTTGAGAAGTTGAAGGACTTCGAAGGCAAGACCATCGTCGAGGTCAACCAGGAGATCGACGAAGACCTCGCCTCTGCCATCCAGGCGGCCGGCATTGAGAAGGTCAAAATCCGTTCCGTGCTCACCTGCGAGTCCAAGCGCGGCGTCTGCATCCTCTGCTATGGCCGTAACCTCGGCTCCGGCAAGATGGTCGAGATGGGCGAGGCCGTCGGCGTGATCGCGGCGCAGTCCATCGGCGAGCCCGGCACGCAGCTCACCATGCGCACCTTCCATATCGGCGGCACGGCTAGCCGCGTCTCGGACGCCTCGCACCTCGAGGCCAAGAATGCCGGCACCGTCCGCTTCATTAACCTCGTCACCGTCCGCGCCAAGGAAGGCGGGCTCGTGGCCTTCAACCGCAACGGCTCGCTCGCCATCATCGACGAGAAGGGCCGCGAAAAGGAGCGTTACGCCGTGGTCTACGGCGCAAAGCTCCGCGTGGAAGACGGCGCAACCGTGGCACAGGGCGACACGCTCGGCGAGTGGGACCCCTACACCTTCTCGCTGCTCACCGAAATCGCCGGGACCGTCCAGTTCAAGGACCTCCAGGAGGGCGTCACCCTCAACGAAGAAGTCGACGAGGTTACCGGGCTTTCCCGCCTTGTGGTCGCCGACTCGTCCGACGAAAAGCGCCAGCCTGCGATCCTCATTAAGTCGGCCAGCGGCAACAAGCGCTATCTCATGCCTTCGCGCGCCCACCTCATGGTCGCCGACGGCGATGAGATCTTCCCGGGAGACATTCTGGCGAAGATTCCGCGCGAGACCACCCGCACCAAGGACATCACCGGCGGTCTGCCGCGTGTCGTCGAGTTGTTCGAGGCCCGCAAGCCCCGCGATCCGGCGATCATCTCGAAGATCGACGGCGTCGTACGGTTCGGCGATGTCTCGAAGGGTCAGCGCAAGGTCTACGTCACGGCCGACAACGGGCAGGAAGAAGAGTACTCGGTTCCGCGCGGCACCTACGTCAACGTCCAGGAGGGCGAGCGGCTCCGCGCCGGCGATCCTCTGATCGACGGTCCGCGCAGCCCGCATGACGTGCTCGAAGTGCTCGGCGAACGCGCCGTCCAGATGTACCTTGTCAACGAGATCCAGGAGGTCTACCGTCTCCAGGGCGTCACCATCTCCGACAAGCACATCGAAACCATCGTTCGGCAGATGCTTCGCTGGGTGAAGGTCGACGAGGTCGGCGACACCAACTTCCTCATCGACCAGCAGACGGACCGCTTCCGCTTCAACGAGGAGAACGACCGCGTGCTGAAGACCGGCGGCCGTCCCGCCACCGGCCACAGCCTCCTGCTCGGCATCACCAAGGCGTCGCTTTCGACCGACAGCTTCATCTCGGCCGCCAGCTTTCAGGAGACCACCCGCGTCCTCACTGAAGCCTCGATCAACGGCTCGATCGACACCCTCCGCGGTCTCAAGGAGAATGTCATCGTTGGCCGCCTCATCCCCGCCGGCACCGGCATGGAGTACTACCGCAACGTCCAGCTCTCCCCCGAGCTCGAAGAAGCGGCCGCCCAAGTCCAGCAGGAGGTCACCGCCGCCATCGAAGCCGAAGAACGCGAATTGGAACAGATGCGCATGGAAGGCGAACAGGAAGAGATGGCCGCCGAGTAGGCACTTGGTTACCGTCTTGGACGCTTCGCGTATAAACAGACAACGGCAGAGCTCAGGCTCTGCCGTTTTCTATTGCAGAAATGCGACCATCGTGTTTTGATGGCGTGAGCGAGGCACTATGCCGGTATTTACCGAAGAAAATATACAACGCATTTTCGGGCACGAAGCGGCTGAAGATGAAGACATACAGCGCCTCGTGGAGTACTATTTCAAGAACCAGACATATCTAAATATGCGAGCTCCGCTGCCTTTACGTATCCTCGTAGGACACAAAGGCATTGGCAAGTCTGCACTTTTCTCAATCGCAATTCAAGAAGACGAAAAGCAAGGCTTGCTTTCAGTTTCACTTCGCCCAGATGACATCTCCGAGGTTCGCGATGATCAGGTTGATTTCAATGCGCAAATCAAGAGTTGGAAGGTAGGGCTTCTCAGAATAATAGAAAAGAAGGTCGTAGAGAATCTTGGTATCACAAACACGTTTCTTCCGATCTTGGGACCGGCGACTGGAAAGGCGCTCGGGCTCATACGTGCGACTGTGCAACCGCTCATCAAAGATAAGGTTGATCTGAATCCAATTCAACAAGCATTCGCCACTCGTTTCCTAGAAGCTAACCACCTGAACGTATACATAGATGACCTAGATAGGGGCTGGCAAGGCAGAAAGATTGATATTTCTAGAATATCCGCTCTGTTGAATGCAGTTCGCGATTTATGTAATACGAGTGGAGAGCTTAGGTTTCGGATTGCGCTTCGCAGCGACGTGTATTATGCGGTCAGAACCTCTGACGAGTCTACAGACAAGCTCGAGGGTTCGGTCATATGGTATAGCTGGAACAACCACGAAATCTTAGCATTGCTTGTGAAGAGGATAGAAACTTTCTACGGTCGCGAAGCCGACGAAAAGTCGCTAATGCGCATGAAGCAAGAAGTGCTAGCAAGGTACCTGGCTCCCGTAATGACTCCACGCTTCATGGGAAAAGGTAAATGGGAGAATGCGCCAATACATCGAGTTTTGATGTCTCTTGTTAGAAAACGTCCTAGGGATTTAGTCAAGCTTTGTACTGCTGCGGCTAGGCACGCCCATCTCTCTCAAAGAGAAATCATAATAACTGACGATTTCCAAAGCGTATTTGAGAACTACTCTCAAGCTCGTGTTCAAGATACAGTGAATGAGCACAGAAATGAGCTTCCCGATATCGAGCGATTGCTGATGAACATGAAACCTGCAAAACGCTCGTACCTTTCTTTGGATTCGTATTCGTTTACGACGGACAAGCTCTTGCAGAAGGTAAAGAGAATAGCCGAACAAGGCAAGTTCCGTTTCGCAAACGGACAAGAGGCCACACCCAGAGAAATTGCTGCATTCATGTATAAGATAAACTTCCTTACAGCGCGGAAGGAGATCGTAGGAGAATACGTTGATCGTAAATACTTTGAAGAGAATCGTTATCTTTCGTCGATATTGACCGACTTCGGTTATGACTGGGAGATACACCCCGCTTACAGATGGGCCTTACAGCCCGACAATGTGGCCAGTCTGTACGACGACATCCGGCTACAAGTTGATGTTGACTAGGCTGTCGCAGGGCTTATCCTGAGCTGCTCATCAAGCGGATCACTTAAAGCTCTGCCAAAGTTGCCAAAAGCATTGCATTGACCCCACCATCCCCATCCTCTACCCTCAACCTATGAGGGTCAGCGCCCAGTATGCTCAGGAGCACTTCGACGACCTCCTCTCCGCCGCCGGGAGCGGGGAAGAGGTCGAGATCGCCCGTCCCGACCAATCCGCTTTCCGTCTCACCCTCGTCGCCACCGCACCCACGCAGACTGGCAGCCGCATCCTGGGCGCGGGCCGGGGTGAACTCCGCGTCCCCAGCGAAGAAGAGTGGTGCGCGATGGACAAAGAGCTTGAACAGCAGATGAATAACGCTCCCCTGATGACCTCAGGCGAAGTGTGAGGCTCCTGCTCGACGCCCACGTTCTGCTCAGGACGCTCTATGAACCCGAGAAGCTGACAGCAATTGCCTCCAATCTCATTGCCGACATAGACAATGAGCTTTTCGTAAGCCTTGCCACCCTCCTGGGAGCTGGCCAACAAAGCTGCCGCTCATCACCTTCCACTTGCAGGCTCTTCGGTGCCGCGTATGATCGAACGGATTGAGGAGTTGGGTGTTGTGTTCCTCCCCATCAGCCAGAAAGACATCGTTTCGGCATCCACTCTACCGCGCCACCATGCCGATCCTTTTGATCGTATGCTCATCGCACAAGCTCAAGCATATGGCCTTGAACTGGTCACGAAAGACGAAGAGATTGCTCTTTATGATGTCGCGATCCTTTGGCGGTAAAGTCTTACTTGCGTTCGCGGCCCAAAACAGCAATCTGACAGCCGTCTTCTCATCATCCACGGTCAACGCAACGAAAAGGGAAGTAGCGGCACCCACTTCTATACCCTCGATCCTAGCGGACGTCACTTTCTTCCTACCGCCGGATCGCCGAAGTAGCACTACTTCATAAGGCTGAAGTGTAGTTGAGTTGCTACGCCGCAAGCGACTCGATCAACGTTCCGGCCAACACGTCCGCCGATACCCTGTACGTTCCGTTGGCGATCGACTGCCGGAGCGCCGTCACTTTGTCCCAACGAACGTCCGAGATGCTGAGTGTCCCCGCCAGCAACGTGCCCATAGCGCTCAAGTCGGCCTGATCGTGCGCTGCGACGGGCTTCCGGTTCTCGGTGGCATAGCCGTTCGGATCGCCCGAGCCTGAGATGCCCGCAACTCCTGGTGCGGCTTCAATGGGGAGGATTACCTGAGTGTTGGGAAATGCGCGAAGTGTAGAGATGCTGGCCATGATGAGTTCCTCCTAATGCATCTATCGGCCAGGCGTAAGGGTACTCTAATCACGTCACTGAAATATTTGCGATCTCTCATCTTTTCCCACATCCGGCCGATTCGGCGTCGTACGATGGAAGCAAAGCAACCTAATCACTTATCTGTATGCCTCGGCATACAAGAAAGCGGATCATCCATGTTTCACCTTCTTTGGGTCGTGATCATCGGCCTTATCGTCGGCGTGATTGCCAAGTTCATCTTGCCGGGCGACAATCCCGGCGGCTTCATCGCCACTGTTCTGATCGGTATTGCGGGCTCGTTCATCGGAACGTTCCTTGGCCGTTTCGTAGGCCATTATGGCCCGGACCAATCCGCCGGCTTTCTGATGTCGCTCCTCGGCGCGCTCATCCTGCTCGCGATCTACCATCTCTTTACGCGTAAACGAGTTTGACCGCCGCAACGAAGATGGTATCCATCTACTCAAAAGTCGCATCCTAATGACTATGGCAGACCAAAAAGGCGTCAACCGGTTCGAGCAGGGAGTCAACACGAAGGTCTACATGGCCTCGTTGATTGTGGCGCTCCTGGTCATCATTGTGGCGATCTACTTCGTGGTCAGGGCGAGCGGCACGAAGAATGTTCCCAAGGCGAACCAGCTGCACCCGAACTCGCGGCTGGTTCTTCCGGCGACGCCCTTACGGTTGAGCTAGGCCCATTCGCCCAGCCGCATGAGCGGCTGTCGGGTGTCGTCCGCAAGTATGCCGTCGACGTTCATTGTGCCAGAGCCAATCATCCAATCGACATGGATCAGGCTGGAGTTCGCGCCCTTCGCGGTGAGAGAAGCCTCATCCATGTGCTCCCCATTCTTGAGACAGGTTGCGTAAGCCTGACCGAGCGCAATGTGGCTGGCCGCGTTCTCGTCGAATAGAGTGTTCCAGAACAGGATGCCACTCTGCGCGATGGGCGAAGACTGCGGCACCAAGGCGACCTCCCCTAGACGCCGGGCACCATCGTCGGTAGAGATCAGCCGGTTTAGTACGTCTTCC
The DNA here is from genome assembly GCA_965277085.1 of Acidobacteriaceae bacterium. GTDB lineage: Bacteria > Acidobacteriota > Terriglobia > Terriglobales > Acidobacteriaceae > Edaphobacter. Next base: position 1,029,685 of record OZ255708.1, on the reverse strand, counting down.
CCCGCCGTCGCGGTGGCCTTCACGATCCGCCCGCCTTCGAACGTGCAGGCGATGTTCTCGATCAAAGTCCCTTGGTGCGATAGCGGTTTGGACGCCCTGACTCGCCCATCGACGCGGTCCATGTGGGGTGTGGTAAAACACTCTTCTGTCGGGATGTTTGCGTTGCAGAAGACGCCGTTGCCCGACACGCCACCGCCGCCAGCCCAGAGATGATCGTCCGCCAAGCCCACGGTCAGGTCGGTTTCCCCATCCGCTGAATGAAAGCGGAGAGCATGGAATCTCTTCTCGTTCAAGAAGGCAACGCGCTCATGCAGGTGTTTGCTATGGGCCTTCCAAGCAGCAACCGGGTCTTCCGAGGTCGCGCGGGAGGCGGTAAAAATGGCGTCCCACAGCTTGGCGACAGCCTGCTCTTCCGGTTGACCGGGGAAGACCAGCTTCGCCCATGCCGGTGTGGCCGCCGCCAGAATGGACCAGTTGATCGCGTGACGTGTGATGAGCTCCATGGCCGGTTTATTGGCCTTCGATCCAGCGATGTTGGCTCGAGAGACTTTCGCCGGGTCCTGACCAGCGAGCAGCGCCGGGTTGGCACCTGAAAGGGCAAGCCGCGCCGCGCCACCGCCGAACGCCGCAGCGATGCCGTCGGCCATCCACTGCGCGGCATGGTCGAACGAGGCGTCCGGCGCGTACTTGTAGCGTGCCAGCACCGCCTCATCGTCACCATAAAAGGTCGTAACCAGCAACGCTCCAGCCCGATAGGCGTGCTCGGTGATACACCGCACCAGCGGCATCATCTCTACGGATGCGGAGATGAGAAGCTCCTGTCCGGCTTGGAGGTTCAGCCCGACGTGAACGGCGACTTTGGCGAAGCGGTCGAGCTTGTCTTTAAAGGAGAGCGAGGCGAAATCGAAGACGGCAGTAGGGATGGAAGCGATAGCTGTGGCCATATCTTTAGCCTAGGCGGATGAATCGCGAAACGCAAGGCTCGACACTTGCGCACAGTATGTAAGACCGGCAATATGGCAGGTGCCTGAATGATTTAAATGCAGCTAATTTTATCATTTCAATGTCCGCGACGACCCGATCCCGCCTTTACTTCGGGTGGCTTGACCTCTGAGGGTACTGCCTGTTGCGAGCCTGGCGATTCGTGGCGCGTTTCAAAGAGTGTCGATCGTTCAAGCGAGTAGAAGCAGTATGCGCCGACAAACGCACCGAGAAGAAATACCGAGAGAAGCCAAGTCCATGCATGGAGACGCAGTTCCTTAATCGTCTTGGCCAAGACACCACGAGCTTGCTCGGTAACGTAAGTGAGGTTGGCGATAGGTCCTTGGATCGCGTCCGCTAGCGGTCGCTTGAAGTCGTCTTGCATCGAAGTCTTGATCGCTGCGGTCACGGCCTGTCCGGTTTGTGCGCGCAGTACGGAGGGCAGCTGCTTGAACCGGTCTAGCGTAGTTTGGAGCGAGAGCATCTTTCTATCCCACTCTGTTCGTTTCGCGGACGCTTTCTCCGCGTTCAGCTTTCGGATTTCCTGGTCGAGATCATTCAGACGCTTATCTTTCTGCCTTTGCTCAGCACGTGCACGCCAGGCATTCGTAATGGCCCCGCTGAGATCCGACGGAGCTACAAAAACCTCATCCGCATATATGTCAGCCCAAGTCAAATCGGCGGCGTGACCAAGAGCCGTGTAGAAGTGCTTGCCGGAGCGTAGGAGAATGTCGATTAGGCGGCGGTCGTTCAAGGTCCTAAATGTGTCTGGATCTCCTCCGCCGCGTACAAGGCAGACGCCGTCGCAAGTCTTGGCAGCTGCAACGATGGCCGCTTGAAGATTTGCAAGCCCGGGCTTTGTAACAATTGTTTCGGGCATTTGTCCGGCATTCAGGCTTAAGGTGGCTAGCACATCTTTTACCCCGATGTCCGTTCCAATCAGAACCAGTTTCTTTTCCGTACCCTCCGCAATGAAGCGTTCCAACAAAAGCTTGCGCTGAGATCGCGTTAGTGCCACTTGATTTATTACAGGAGCTTCGTGGGGTGTCCACGTGCCTACTCTGCTGCCAGTAAGTTCAAGTTTGTACCCGCGATGAGGTTTAGAGTGTTTCAAGGACAGAGTTCCACGAAGAACAACGTGGTCGTCGGTCCTAATGCCCGAAGCTATCGAACATTCGAACGAGATCGTCGATTTGTCGAGGCCGCGCAAGTCGCCATAGACGACTGCGGGATTGATGTGTGACTGCCGCAACTCCTGCACTGTGCCTTGTACAGTCACGGTGCCGAGCGGTTCGCTTAGCCTTACCTGTTTGATCAGGGCAGAAACGTCGATCGCACCTAAATCGTCGGTATTTGAGCCCATAGCCACACCTAGCCTACAACTTCGTCCAGACTTCACGGAAGTCGTAGCTTCCTTCGCGCTGCTTGACAAGCCATTCGGCAGCGCGAACCGCTCCTTCGGCGTAGCCGCGGCGAGAGAAAGACTCATGCGTCAGCGTCAAAACGTCTGCGAGGCTGCGGGCCTCAAGCGTGTGGATGCCCATCACGTCACCCTCACGGACAGATTCGATGGACACGTTCTCGATCTCCGCGCTACTTTCAACCATCTCGCCGAGGCTGATGGCTGTGCCCGAAGGGGCGTCGAGCTTGCCAGCGTGGTGGGTCTCGCGGATGCGAAACTCATAACCCGCAGCCTTAAATGCTGTGCCCATCTGCGCGGCGAGCTGGAGCATCACCTGCACGCCGAGCGAGAAGTTTGTGCCGTAGAGCAGCGTTCCGCCACGGCGCTCCGCCAGTCCTTTCATGTCGCTCAGCTTGTCGTACCAGCCCGTGGTGCCGACCACCATCTTCGCGCCGGTTGCCAGGCAGGCACGCATGTTCTGGACGGCGGCGTCGGGCGCGGTAAAGTCGATCACGGCGTCGAAACCGGCGACAAAGGGAGGCGTCAGCGCGGAGGCCTCCTTGTTTTCCTTGGCGTCGAGCACGTTGACGCTGTGCCCGTGCTCCGCCGCTACATCCGCCACCAGACTGCCTGTCTTTCCGTGCCCCAGAACCAGAATACGCATCGTAGTTCCAGTCTAAACCTGTGCGGCGGCGGGGCTGGCGGCAAGTCGGGCGGCGGTGTCGAAGACGGTTTCGTCCGGCTCGGCGAAGAAGATGGCATGGAGGCTGCGGATTGCCTCCTCGACATCTTCCTCGTCGATCATGAAGCTCATGTTGATCTCGCTCGCGCCCTGCGAGATCATTCGCACGTTGACGTGGCTGATGGCCGTAAAGACCCGCCCGGCGATGCCGTTGTGGCCGCGAATGTCCTCGCCCACCAGGCAGACGAGGGCCTTACGCCCTTCGTACTTCACGTCGGCAATCTTGCCCAGCTCGGCGCAGATCTCCGGCAGCCTCTGGTTGGAGTCAACGGTGAGCGAGATACTGACCTCGGAGGTCGAAACCATGTCGATCGCGCATTGGTATTTGTCAAAGACATCGAAGACGGCCTTGAGGTAGCCGTGCGACATCAGCATCCGGCTTGCGACAATGTCGATGATGGTGAGGCGTTTTTTGGCCGCGATGCTCTTGAACGGACTGGCGCATTTCGGCGCGACGGCGGTGATCTTGGTGCCTTCATTCTCGGCGTTGCGCGAGTTCAGCACCCAGACCGGGATAGTCTTCTGTACGGCGGGCAGGATGGTTGCCGGATGCAGCACCTTGGCACCGAAGTAGGCGAGTTCGGCGGCCTCCTCGAAGCTGATGGCTCTCACGCGCAGCGCATCGGGGCAGATGCGCGGGTCGGTCGTCATGATGCCGTTTACGTCGGTCCAGATCTCGATGGCCCCGGCATGCAGGCCGCCACCGACGAGCGCGGCGGTATAGTCGCTGCCGCCGCGGCCGAGCGTAGTGGTGATGCCAGCCGCATTCGATCCGATGAAGCCGCCCATGACCGGGGTTTTGCCTGCTTCGAGCAGCGGCAGGACGTGCTCGATCAGCTTGGCTTCGATGGCGGCCTCTTGCGGAACCGCCTTGCCGTAGTGGTCGTCGGTGATAATGCAGGTGCGGGCGTCGACGTGGGCACCGTTGAGGCCGCGCTGCTCGAAGGCGGCGGCGACCATCTGGCTCGATAGGCGTTCGCCGAAGCTGACGACATTGTCGCTGGTGCGCGGGGTGAGTTCGCCGACGGCGGAGATGCCGCGCAAGAGGTCGTCGAGGGCGTCAAACTCGGCGGTCAGGAGGCGGTGGATGGCGGTAAAGCGAGTCTGATCGAGGAGCTCGGCGGCGGTGTCGACGTGGCGATGACGAAGGCGGGCGGAGAGGGCGAGGGCACCGGCCTTGTCTCCTCGCCCGGCGGCGTCGGAGGCGGCGAGCAGCATATCAGTCACCTTTGCCATCGCCGACACGACGACCACAGCCTGCAACCCGCGTGCGCGGCGACCTTCGACGATGGCAGCCGTGCGGAGCATGGCGGGGGCGTTCTCGACCGAGGTGCCCCCGAACTTCATTACGACGAGCTGGGGGCGGGGGGAGGTCGTCACGCGTGAGCTTTCTTGGGCGGGTCGAGCTTGCCTAGAAGCGCAAGGACTTCGGCGTTGAGCAGGGCCGCACCAGCAGCACCGCGAATGGTATTGTGCGAGAGCAGCACGAACTTCCAGTCGAGCAGCGGGCACTCGCGCAGCCGACCGACAGTTGTGGCCATGCCCTGTGCGCGCATGCGGTCGAGCCGTGGCTGCGGCCGGTCAGGGCTAGCGTCGTACTGGACCGGCTGGTCAGGCGCTGTGGGGAGGTGCGCGGAGTCTAAGGGAGCGAATTCCGCCCAGGCGGCGAGGATCTCTTCGCGGCTAGCTTTCTGCTTGAACTTGATGCTGACGCACTCCGTGTGACCGTCCTCTACCGCGACGCGATTGCAGTGCGCGCTCAGCTTGGCGTCGAGCATTTCAATGTGCGTGCCAGAGAGGCCGCCGAGCAGCTTGCCAACCTCTTCTTGCAGCTTCTCCTCCTCGTTCTTGATATACGGGACAACATTACCGAGGATGTCGAGCGACGCGACGCCCGGATAGCCCGCACCGCTGACCGCCTGCATAGTTGAGACAAAGAGGCTCTCGATCCCGAAGCGCTCATGCAGCGGCTTGAGCGCAAGCACCAAGCCGATTGCACAGCAGTTCGGGTTGGTGACGATGTAGCCTCCCGTCTCCTTGCGCCAGCTTTGGGCTTCGATCAGGGCGAGGTGATCGACGTTCACTTCCGGGACCACGAGCGGCACGTCCGCGGTCATGCGGAAGGCGCTGGAGTTCGAGATGACGGCGCACCCGGCGGCGGCAAACTTCGGCTCCAGATCGCGGGCGATGTCGGCGTCGAGCGCGGCGAAGATGATCTTTGGCAGCTCGCCGACGGCCAGCTCCGGCACGTTCGGCTGAACTGTCATGGCGGCGATCTTCGCGGGAAGGGGGGTATCGAGCTTCCACTTGCAGGCCTCGCCGAAGAGCTTGCCCGCGCTGCGGTCGCTGGCCGCGAGCCACGCGATCTCAAACCACGGGTGATGATCGAGCAACTGGATGAACCGCTGACCGACCATGCCGGTCGCCCCGAGAATGCCTACTTTGCGCCGTTCCATATCGTTTTAGGATAACGCTTCGACCACGGATTGGCGCGGAGCCCCACGGATCAAAAACAGGATCTAAGAGAATGTTGTTCCGGCTTTGATCCGTGTTTATCCGTGGTCATCTTCAGTTCTCGTAGCGGGTACCGTACCGGTCGGAGCGGCGGCTGCGGTACGTGCTCACACGATGTCCGCCGCCACCGTAAGCCAGCAGCAGCGCGATAGTGTGTATGAGGAACCACGTGCTGAAGCCTTGATCCTGATAGATGAGGAAGAGGATCAGGAGGCGCGGGACCAGCAGCGCCAGGATCGGCGGGATCAGCGTGTTGCCGAGATGGAAGTGCGCCAGGTCGCGGTCGAACCAGGCGACGATCAGCGCGATACGCGGCAGGAAGAGCGAGAAGATCAAGAACCAGAGCGGGAGGAAGTGGACGGCTAGATTAAGTTGCATGAGCACCTACTTGATCGTAAAGCTAAGGTCGGCTTTGGCGGTGCCCTTTGCGGAGACAGTGACCTTCAGGGTCTGCTCGCCGAGCTTTTCATGCACCGCGCCGAGGACGTAGTCGCCCGCGGGCAGGCCGCGCAGGTCAAAATGTCCAGCGGAGTCGGTGACGGCGAAGAAGGGTGTAGCCGAGACATTGATGAAGGCGTTCATCCAGGGATGGTTGTTGCAGCGGACCGGGAGCATGACCTCGGGAACCTTGAACTGCTTAACGATAGGCGCGCCCTTGGGCCCTTGCGAGATGTCGATGGCTTCATTGCCGACGGTGGTGGGCATGGTGTGGATGTTGTGCATGGTCACGTCGGAGTTCTGGAAGGAGACGGCGTCACCCGCCATGATTGCGATCACGTGCGGGGTATAACGGCAACCCTTCTGATTGAGGACCACGGGCGTGGAGCTAGAGCTGGGGACGGACATGGCAGCGGGTGGACCGGACTTGATGTAGATATAGACGTTGGCGAGCTTGCCGTCCTCGACGACGTACTGTTCAGAGTTGAAGTCGGGCGTGCCCCCCAGGCCGCAGGCGGGGTCCATGCTGGTGTCGATCTTGACCGGAGCGGGAGGTTTGCCGATGAGCCGGATCGTGCCAGACACTGCGCCGAGGGTGGCCGGATCGGCGGGGGGTGGCGCATCGACCGGGATGCTATTCGAGGTGGTCGAGGGGTCGCTGCCGGTGGAAAGCGCGGGCTTGGCCTTACAGCCCTGGATTAGCCAGATCATGGCGATTAAGATCAGGAGCTTCTTCATGCGGTCTCCATCGCGGCGAGCACCGCGTCGGCGAAGGCGGTGGTTCCCGCCGTGCCGCCGACATCGCGGGTGAGGGTTTTGCCTTCGGCGTAGACGGCTTCGATACCCTTCTGGACGCGTCCGGCGGTGGCGGTCGCGTCTAGGTGGTGGAGCATCAGCACGGCGCTTTGCAGCAGCGCGGTCGGGTTGGCCTTGTCCTGGCCGGCAATGTCCGGAGCCGAACCGTGCACCGCCTCGAAGATGGCGCACTCGGTGCCTAGGTTCGCGCCGGGAACCAGCCCGAGGCCGCCGATCAGACCGGAGCAGAGGTCGGAGAGGATGTCGCCATAGAGATTCTCGGTAAGGATGACGTCGTATTGGTACGGATTCATCACCAGCTGCATGCAGGTGTTGTCGACGATGTGCTCGGCGTAGGCGATCTCGGGGTATTCGCCTGCAACCTCCTTGCAGCACTCGAGAAATAGGCCGTCCGACAGCTTCATGATGTTCGCCTTATGGATCGCGTGGACCTTCTTGCGGCCATGCTTCCGGGCATACTCAAAGGCGGAGCGGGCGATCCGGGTGCTCCCCTTGCGGGTAATGATCTTGAGCGACTGAGCGATGTCGGGGTTGATCATCACCTCCAGCCCGGCGTAGAGGTCTTCGGTATTTTCGCGGAAGATGACCAGATCGATGCCGGGATAGTTGGTCTTGAGGCCGGGCAGGTTCTTGACGGGACGGAAGTTGGAGTAGAGGTCGAACTTCTTGCGGAGGGCCACGTTGATCGAGCTGAAGCCGCCGCCGATGGGGGTGGCTGTGGGTCCTTTGATGGCCACCTTGTTGGCGGTGATGGAGTCGAGGGCGGCCTGCGGGAGGATGTCGCCGCTCTTGGCGTAGGCTTCCGCTCCGCACTCGAAGCTGTGCCACTCGAAGGTGTGACCGGTGTACTTGCCTGCAGCTTCGACGATGGCGACCATGGCGGATGCGACCTCAGGGCCGATGCCATCGCCGGGAATGAGGGTGATCTTGTGGGTGGTGGGCATGCCTCTCCTTACTTGCGTTTCTTGGCCGGAGTTTCGGGTTCTTTGGTGCGGCTGCCGAGCAGAGTTTCGAGCTCCGCCTTGAACTCGTTGACGTCCTTGAAGTCGCGATAGACACTGGCGAAGCGGATGTAGGCGACGGTGTCGATGGTCCTGAGGCGCAGCATGATGAGCTCGCCAATCTCGGACGTGGAGCGTTCGCGCTCGGGCGAGTCGACGACAAAGCTTTCGGTCTCGTCAACGATCTGCTCCAGCCGCGAGGAGCCGACGGGACGCTTCAGGCAGGCGTGCATCAGGCCGTCGAGCACCTTGGAGCGGTCGAACTTCTCGCGGCGGCCGTCTTTCTTGACGACCATGTAGGGAATCTCGTCGATGCGCTCATACGTGGTGAAGCGCTTGTTGCAGCGGGCGCACTCACGGCGGCGGCGGATGGAATCGGCCTCTTTGCTCTCCCGCGAATCGACGACGCGGTCTTCGGCGAACGCGCAGTAGGGACACTTCATAACGTCAGTCGATTCTAGCAGCGCGCTACCTGGTGACGATGGCGATCTCTTCTTCGGCGCTCTGTTCGGCGACTCGTTTCAAGCTGACGCGCTCGATGCGTGCGAAGATGAGGCCGATCGGCACGATACCGAGCGTGGAGACGATGAGCAAGAGCGCGCCGCAAGCAGTGGCTGCTTCAATGGGCGCTCCGTAAAAGGCCTGCATCGCCGCGGCGAGCGCGGCGATCTGGGTGAACCAGCCGATGACGGGGAGGGTCAACAGGCTGCCGCCGATTGAGGCCGCCAGCAGCAGCATGGTACGGGAGAAGGTAAGGTCGGCGAGCTCGGGCGTATCAACGAAGGCGTGAACGGTTTGCAGGTAAGCGAGGCCGATCATGCCCCACATACTGAGCGATATGGCGAGGACCAGGAGAAAGTCCCCTACCGAGGCGAGCGTGTTCAGGCCGTCGCGAAAGCCGAGGATCTTCGACGAGAAGCTGTCGCCGGCGGCTTTGGAGAGCTTGCCGATGGTGCCCTGGGCGAGCGCGGCGACTGTGCCTCCGGCGACGCGCACCGCCACGGCGAAGAGGGCGATGGTAACCGTCAGGACGAGGCTGACGACGCCGACGCGGACGAAGAGGTCATGGTGCGGCAGGCCCTTGGGGGTGACCGCCATAGCGCACGAAAAGATGATGGCGGCCGCGCCAAGATCGAACATCCGCTCGATGGTGTAGACGGCGATCTGCGAGGAAACGGAGAGGTCGACGCGCTTCGAGATGAGGTACGGGCGCGTGAGATCGGCCAGGCGTCCGAACAGCGCTACGGCGGTGAAGCCGATGAACTGCGATCCGACGAGGCGGCTCGAAGGCACCTTTTTCGTAGGCTTAAGGAAGACGGACCAGCGGACGGCGCGCAGCCAGAAGGTGGCGAAGTTGAGCACGAGCGCAAGGGCGAACCGGCCAAGGCTGACGTGGCGAAGCTGGAGCAGGAACGTGTGCCAGTCGAAGTGGATGCGGTCGCGGTTGAGGAAGACAGCCACGCCGAGCGCGACAAGGATGAGGACGATGACCGCGGTGCGCTTGTTCATTGCGGCAGAACTCCGGCTATGAAGAGCGTGGCGCGTTTGCGGCGGTTGAACTCGTTGATGACGCGTGCGACGTAGAGCCGGGTCTCGCGGTAAGGCGGGATGCCGTGGAAGCGATCGACCGCGCCGGGGCCGGCGTTGTAGGCGGCGAGGGCAAGGGTGACGTCGTCGTGGTAGCGGGTGAGGAGCTGGTCGAGGTAGGTGGAGCCGCCGGCGATGTTCTGGCTTGGCTCGAAAGAGTCTGCGACGCCGAGGTGCGCGGCTGTGGCGGGCATGAGCTGCATGAGGCCGCGCGCGCCGGTGCGGGAGACGGCACGTGGATGGCCGCCGCTCTCGGCCTGAACGACGGAGGCGAGCAGGTCGGCGTCGATGCGGTGGGTGGCTCCGGCATGGGCGAGGAGATCGTGCAGTTGCGGCGCTGCGGTTCGCTGAGTTGGGATGACGGGAGAGGGTGCGAGGTTGGGAAGGGGCTCGGTGGTGAGGATGGAGTCGGCGGCGACTTCGAGGAAGCTGGCTGGTTCGGCTGTCCTCATATAGAGGCGGACCTTGTCGCCGGTGGTCTCGCGGCGGGCGCAGTCGAGCTCGAAGCCGTTGCGGAGCGTAATGTGCTCGGCTGCCTGAGCGGCGGGAGCCATGACGGCAAGAAGGAGCAGGAGCCGGGTTGGAGTGCGAAGTGTCATGCTCGTGTCTGGACTAAGGCTATCATCGGGTGGTTACGGTTTGGCTATAGTTGCGCGGTGGTAATCGCAGGTCCTTCGACTCCGCCGGTCACGGTGAGGCTGTGACCGGCTTCGCTCAGGATGACAGAGTAAGTAGATGGGACTGCCGGTCCAACACCTGGTCGATGGCTTTGGCGACGGCGTCCTCGTTGTGGTGGCCGCCGATGCGCCAGCCACGTTCAGGTGCGAGCGCGAGGAGGTCCTCCGGGGCGTTGCTCATCAGGATGGGCGAGCCGGCGAGGTCGAGCATGGAGGTGTCGTTCCAGTTGTCGCCTATGGCCATGATGTCTACTGGGTCGATCTCCCAGCTGTTGGCGAGGCGGCGCAGGGCGGTACCCTTGTCGCAGCCTGGGGGCAGGATGTCGACGATGGAAAGGTCGCGCTCGGGGTACTCGGTCCGGCTGAGGGTGAGCCTGGTGCCGTCGACGACGCTGCCCGCCATCACGCCGACGGCAAAGACGCCGGGATCTTCGAGGAGGCGGGCCTCGGCGCGGCGCATGCGCTCAACCGTGCCGCAGATCATCATCTGGATGGGTGGCGTGAGGGGTTCGCCTGTGGGGCCGATGAGGGCGCGTTCGAGGGGAACGACGTGTTCGATGTACGGAGCGTTGGCGATCATCCAGCGGTCGATGCTGCTGTGGAGGTCATCTAGGTGTTCGACCACCAGAGCGCCACGCTCATCTTCGCCGTCTGCACGGACGCGGTCGAAGGTGATGACCAGGGCGTTGCGGAACTCGCGGAGGTGTTCGCAGAGCCAGAGCGAGGTCTCAGTCGGAAGGAACGTCCGGTGGAGGAGATGCGCACCGGGACCCAGGGTACGGGTGACTGCTCCGTTGGAGCTGACGAGGACGCTGTGATCGGCCAGACCGGCGGCTCGGAGCTGGCGCATGGCGTAGCTGTGACGACGACCGGTGGCGACGACGATACGGATGCCGGCCTGCTCGGCGGCGAGGAGGGCGGCGCGGTTAGCGGGGCCGACTTCGCCTTTAGCGTTGAGCAGCGTGCCATCCATATCGACGGCAATCATGCGGACTGAATCAACGGAAGTCACTTCATCATTCTCTCATCGGGATACGCGTGTAAGGTACGCTAGCTCAATCGGGGTGACGAGAACGTGCAGGTGAACTTTGCGGAGCGGGCGGACAACCATAATTGGAAGCTGGACCCCATCGTGCGGTCGCTGCTGGATACGGATTTTTATAAGCTGCTGATGCTGCAGTTCATCTGGAAGAACTTCGCCGGGGTACACGTCACGTCGGAGATTGTGAATCGGACGGTGGCGGTACGGCTGGCGGAGCAGGTGGATGTCGAGGCGCTGCGCGGGCAGATGGAGCATGTGCGGCGGCTCCGGTTTCGACGGTCGGAGCTGATCTGGCTGGCGGGTAATACGTTCTACGGCGCGCGGAGCATCTTCGAGCCGGGGTTTCTGGACTGGCTGGAGCGAGATTTCCGGCTGTCTGACTATGAAGTGGCCGAAGCGGGTGGGGAGTTGCGGATCAGGTTTTCGGGGCTGTGGACCGAGGTGACGATGTGGGAGATTTACGCGCTCTCGCTTGTCAATGAGCTGCGGACGCGATGGGCGCTGGCGTCGTTGAGCGAGCTGGAGCTGGACGTGCTGTACGCGCGGGCGAAGACGAAGCTGTGGGACAAGATCGAGCGGCTGCGCGGGGTGCCGGGGGTGCGGGTGTCGGACTTTGGGACGCGGCGGCGGCATAGTTTTCTGTGGCAAGAATATGTGGTGAAGGCGATGCGGGCGCTGGGTGAGAGCTTCGCGGGGACGTCGAACACGTTCCTGGCGTATAAGCACGATTTGGAGGCGATCGGAACGAACGCGCATGAGCTGCCGATGGCTCTAGCGGCGATGGCTACGAACGATGAGGAGCTAAGGGCAGCGCAGTACCGGGTGCTGGAGCTTTGGCAGAAGAGCTATGGCGGGGCGTTGCTGATCCTGCTCCCGGACACGTTTGGGACGACGCAGTTTCTCGATCAGGCGCCGGAGTGGGTGGCGGACTGGACGGGCCAGCGGATCGACAGCAAGGACCCGAAGGCGGCGGGGGACGAGTACATTGCGTGGCTGATGCGGCGGGGGCGCGATCCGCGTAAGAAATTGTTGATTGCTTCGGATGGGTTGGATGTGGAAGAGATCGTCAGGCTGCACGCGTATTTTGCGGGGCGGATACGATTTTCGGCGGGGTGGGGGACGCTGCTGACGAACGACTTTCGGGGGTGCCATCCGCGCGGGGAACGGACGCTCGATCCGATCAGCCTGGTGTGCAAGCTGATGATGGTGGAGGAGCGGCCGGTAGTGAAGTTGTCAGACAATCCGCGGAAGTCGACGGGGCCAAACGAGGAGATTGCGCGGTACCGGCGGGTGTTTGGGGAGGAGATGGCGGAACGGGCGGTTGTGGTTTGACGCGGTACGGGTATACTGGACGGCATGGAACGCCTTTCGTCTCTTCTTCGCTTTACGATGGCTTGTTGTCTTCTCCCGCTAATGACGGCGCAACCCGCGCTGGCGTGGGGTAATGATGGTCATCGGATGATCAATCGACTGGCGCTGGCGGCGCTGCCGGGAGATGTGCCGGCTTTTCTGCGGTCGTCCGAGGCGCTGGCGGCTGCGGAGTATTACGGGCCGGAGCCGGACCGGTGGCGATCGCCGAGTGAGCCGGAGTTGAACGCGGCGCAGGCTCCCGAGCACTTTATCGACCTGGAGTATGCGGACATGGTGGGGACGCTGCCGCGTCGGCGGTATGATTTCGTGCGGGCACTCGCGGTGGCACAGGCGGCGCATCCCGATTTGCCGCTAACGCCGGAGAAGGTTGGGCTGCAGCCGTGGCAGACGGTGGAGCTGTATGAGCGGCTTAAGTCGGCGATGCGGGACTATCGCGGGCTCCTTGCGGCGAAGGCCGATACAAAGCCGGTGGAGTGCGAGATCGTGTTTCTGGCGGGATGGCTGGGGCACTATGTGGCGGACGGTGCGATGCCGCTGCATACGACGATCCAGTACAACGGGTGGACGGGGGCGAATCCCAACGGGTATACGACGGAGCACCACATCCATGCGCTGTTCGAGAGCGAGTATGTAACGGCGAACGTGAAGCCCGACGATGTGCGGCCGCTGATTGTGGCGAAGGCGGTGGTGCTGAACGATGTGTTCGCAGAGTATGTGGCGTATCTGCGGCGGTCGCACGAGCAGGTGGAGCGGCTATACCGGGTGGAGAAGGCGGGTGGGCTTGCCGGGGCGGGGACGGCGGAGGGTAAAGCTCTGGTAGATCGGCAGATGGCGGTGGGGGCGACGGAGCTGCGGGATGTGATCTATACGGCTTGGGTGAAGTCGGGCGATCCGGTACCGGTGCGCGGCGGCGGATAATGGACCTCTTCCAGCTAGAGACGTTTCTCGCGGTGGCGGAGGAGCGGAGCTTTTCGCGGGCGGCGGCGCGACTCCATCGGACGCAGCCGGCGGTGAGTCAGGCGATCTCGAAGCTGGAAGGAGAGTTGGGGGAGCTGCTGTTCGAGCGGACGTCGCGCGACGGGACGCTGACGGACGCGGGCGAGGTGTTGCGGGAGTATGCGCAAAAGCTGTTGAACCTGCGGGCGGAGGCCTCGGGTGCGCTAGGCGAGTTGCGGGAGCTGCATCGCGGACGGCTGACGGTGGCGGCGAACGAGTACACGTGCCTGTATCTGTTGCCGCTGCTCCATGAGTTCCGCCGGCGGCATCCGGAGATCAAGATCTCAGTGCAGCGGGCACTGGCGAGCCGGATACCGGATGAGGTGCTGATGCATGCGGTCGATCTGGGAGTGCTGTCGTTCCGGCCAGATGACGCGCAGGTGAAATCCGTGGTGGTGTACCGGGACGCTCTGGCGTTTGTGGTGAACCCGCGGCATCCACTGGCTAAGGCGGAGAAGGTGTCGATCAAGGAGCTGGGGGCGCAGAACTTCGTGGCGCACAATATCGCGTCGCCACAGCGGCAGAAGGTGATGGAGATCTTCAAGCGGCACAAGACGCCGCTGCGGATGGGGGTGGAGCTGCCTTCGCTCGAGGCGATCAAGCGGTTTGTGGAGATGGGAAACGGGGTAGCGCTGGTGCCGGGGTTGACGCTGGAGCGGGAGTTGGCGGCGGGGACGCTGGTGCGGGTGGCGGTGCCGGAGCTACAGATCGAGCGCAAGTTGCGGTTAGTGTACCGGCGGCAGGCGAACCTGTCGCACGCGGCGGTGGCGTTTCTGAAGGTGGTGGAGGCGTACGCGGAGGGGCATGGCGGGCCGTATTGCTTTGAGGCGGAACGCGGCGGGTGAAGGGCGGAACTTCTGGCGCGGAAGCGAGTTTGTACGGGTATGACCATCCGATCAGCAGGACGGGCGGCATGAGGTAGACGAGGACCCAATATGAAGATGAACGCCAATGGAATGCGGACGGTGGTGTTGGCGGTTTGTACGCTAGGGGCAAGCACGTTGCCGATGATGGCGCAGGGCACGGCGGCTCCCGCGCCGCCACCCGTGGGACAGCAGAGTCCGGGTGGGCAGTACGGGCATCGCGATCCGGCGCAGATGGAGGCGCGGCAGCTTCACATGATGACGGAGCGGCTGAAACTTACGCCGGATCAAGTGACACAGGTAAAAGCGATCGAGGACAGCCAGCGGACACAGAGGATGGCGCTGCGGCAGGACACAACGATGCAAGAGGACGACAAGCGGACGAGGATGACGACGATGCGGCAGGAGAGCGAAGGAAAAATTCGCGCGGTGCTGACGGAGGATCAAAAGCCGCAATATGACGCAATGTTGGCGCGACAGCGGGAGCATAGGGGACACCGGCCGAATGGTGCGGGTGGACCGCCCTCACAGCCTGCGGCTCCCCCGCAATAAATGGAAGCGATGTGTGCAGATGGCCGGAGGCGGGGAACGCTTCCGGCCATCTTCTTTGGCGGCGGCTCTGCGGACAGGGTGGCTGCGGGTACAATGAAAGGAGTGGCGGTGCCCGTCGTGGCGAGTGTGCGTAAGCTCCTCAGAAACGAAGCCTGGGTGGAGTCGCAAATGTTAAGGGGTTCGACGAAGAATGAAGAAGACGATTTGGTGTGCGCTGCTGCTGGCTTCGGTGACGGCGTTTGGGCAGGAGAGCCGGCAAGACGTAAGCGTCAGCGCTTTTGGTTTGTTTGGACCGGACGTGACGGGTAACGCCGTTCACATGAAGACGACCGAGACCATCGGCTTTCTTGGAAGCTACCGTTATTTGCTGACACCGCGCAGCGGGTTGGAGCTAAACTACGGTTTTGCGCAGAACTCGAGCAAATATACGACGAGTTTTATTCCCAACGGACGTGTGCATACGCGGCAGCAAGAGCTTACCGCGGCTTATGTGTATAACCTGACCTATAAGAGCTTCAATCCGTTTGCCGAAGCCGGAGTTGGCGCATTGATCTTTACGCCTATCAAAGATTATGGCACCAACAACCTGGACGCCAAGCAAAACACGAATATCGGCGCGCTGTTCGGCGCGGGCGTAGCGTATGAACTTAGCCCCAGCTTCGATATTCGCGCACAATATCGCGGGTTTCTGGTAAAGGCACCGGACTTCGGCATATCAGATATTAGGACAAACCGCTACGAAGTCATCTCGATGCCGGCTATTGGGATCGCTTATCACTTCTAGGGCGAGGCATAGCATGAAAGCCCCAGCATAGGCTGGGGCTTTCATGCTTAAGGCTCACGTGATTTAGCGGAAGTGGTACGCTACGCCGACTGTCGGGATATTCGGACTCAGGCCATTGGGAATCACGGCAGCGCCTGGCCCGCTGCCAGCAAGCCACTTCTGAAACTCATCTTCTACACGGACATTGATGGACTTGTAAACGCGAATGTCGGTTCCAAAGCCAAAAGCATAGAGGTTGTAGGGATTGTTGTCCTTAAGATAATCGAAGGTTCCACGGCCAACCATGATTTTGCCGTAGGGCTGAAAGCGCTTGTAGTGCCGGGAGTAACGAGCGCCGATCTCGTAGCTGCGCTCGTAGATGAGGTAGTTTGAGTCCATATCCGTGATGTAGTGGTACTCTGCTTCGATTCCTATCCCGTGACGAAAATCCAGGTCGGCGTAGGCTCCGAGACCGTTGAAGCGGCTGACGGTATAGTCGGCGTAGCCATTGAGATAGCTTCCACCTACCTGCCCTTCGGCAAAGCGGGTCGCTGTGGCTTTAGCTTGTCCAATTGCTGTATACGTGCCCGAGAGTATGAGTAGAACAGCGAAAAGCTTCAACATGGGAGGTCCTATCGTGTGACATACGGATCACTTCTCTAAGTACGAGATCGTCTGGCGCACGCATGCGCGACAATTTACGTCTTATTACTATGATGTAGGACGCATGTAACGGTATAAACGGAGGCTACCTGGAAGAACTCTCAGGTAACCTCCCGTCTCTTCTCCAGAAGAGGAGAACTCCTAGCGTACGGGCGGAGTCGTGGGCTGCGTTGCGGCAGGAGTTGGTGCAGGATCGGACACTGGTGCAGGGGTGCTGGTTGTAGGCGCAGGGGCGGCGTCGCTGGTGGTGGGTGTAGGTGCGGTGCCAGCAGGAGGGACGGCGGTAGGATCTACAGGAGCCTTATAGTAGCTGAGTTTGATGTAGACGGGCTCAACCTCAAACGGCATCTTGTCGGCGGCCATGAGGATAGGTTCGTAGGCGGCGTGAAGGGTAATGAGCTGATCGGTCCATGGATCGCGGCGGAGAAAGCCGGCGAGCGGCTCGGCGGCTTGCTGCTTGAGGTTGGCCTGGTCGAGCTTGCCTCCCTTGGCGACAAGCGCCTGCATCCAGAAGCCGCCTTCCTTGTCTTCCTTCATCAGACCGTCACCGATCATGGGCTCAGTGAGGGCCTTGAGGGGCTTGGCGCGATCTTTGAGCTGCTGAAGATAAAGGCCGAAGTACTGCTGGCCGTCGACGAGTTCCTTTGCGTTCAGGAGTTCGAGCGCACGCTTGGCGGCGGCGGTGTTGTCGGCGTCGGTGTGGTGCATGGGGATCTTTGAGAAGACGGACGTGGAGGGGAAGAGAAGGGTGTCGGAGAAGGCGTATTTGGTATCCAGGCGGTGGCCGAGGATAATATGCGCGAGCTGAAAGGCGAGAATCGCGTTGAGGTTGCCCATCTGCTGGGCGCCGTCCTGGGTGACGACGGCGGTGGTGTCGATCAGGCTTTTGGAAAGGACGATGGTGTTACCGATGGCGACGGATTCGAGCGGCTCGGTGAGCAGGGTGCGAACGCGGATGGGCCGTGAGAGCTGGATACCGTTGTAGATGAGGATGTTGTTGGCGAGATCGGCGAGGGTCTTGTCGAAGTCGGAGGGAGCGTCGAGGAGGCCAGCCTGAAAGAGGCGCTCGATGACGTTGTCCTCGGCCTGCTTGACCCACTCGCGCTGGGCACCGAGGGGGCTGACGTCAGGAGCATCGTTCGAAACGTCGGTCGCGCCGACGACATCGAGCGAGGTGTTCTCTGAATCTCGATTAGGGACTTTGAGGACATAGCCCCAGATGTGGTTGATTGCTTTGAACTTGAGGGTCTTGGTCGTGCTCTTGGGATCGCTCTCTTCGACGTAGAAGGAGGTCGGAAGCCAGAGATTGGGCTGAACGTTGGTGCGCCAGCTATCGAAATGGTAGTACTCGGAGATGGTCTGCTCAGAGCCGGCAAAGTCACCGTTGAAGCGGACGACGTTGCCGTTGTTGCGCTCGATCCAGATGCGGCCGAAGAAGCGGCCGACGCTGCGCTTGCCGTTGATGGGCGTTACATCGAAGACGGCGGTGGGAACGTTGCCGAGGAACTCGTTGCGAACGAAGCCGAACTGGTAGTGCTGGCGGTCGTAGCCGTTCGAGTCCATGAGGACCATCTGGACGAAGCCGGACTCATGGAAGGAGAGGCGGAGGACCGAAGAAAGGCCGGAGAGGAAGGATGTACTCTGCTTGAAGAGGCCTTTCTTGCCAGCCTGGGCACCGGGTTTGTAGGTGTCATCGTCGATCACCTTGTCGAAGTCGACGCGGCCGAGAAAGTGCTGGTCGGACTCGGGCACCTGGATGAGGACCTTGTCCGGCTTCATGTTCTGGATGTAGGTCTCGACGAGCGGGGTGCGCTCTTTGAGGGTCTTGATGATCTCTTTCTCGCGAACGATGGACTTATCGATGAGGGCGTTCTGGCTGGCGGTCAACTTTTGGGAGGAGAGTGTTTCTTTCTCTTTTTGCTTCTTTTTGCCGAAGATGGGGACGGCACCGGCGGAGGGCAGAGCGCTTGCGGAGGCGAGGGCCAACAGCAAAGCGGCAGTGGACGTGTGGCGAAAGTTCATCGTGGGACTGCTCCTGGGTGCCGCGTGTTGCTGGGACATACCGTTCAAGTTTAGACGAAAGCGTCTGGAGAAAGAGGGTCAACCGGCGAGTTGAAACGCTACGTTGACCACGCCTTCCCAATCCGTAGGGTGCCCGGAGGCGTCGACTGCGGGCTGAAAACGGGTGCTACGGACGGCGTTTTCGGCGGACTGGTCGAGTCCATGACCGAGGCCGCTGGTGACGCCCAGCACCTGGACGGCTCCCGACGCGGCGACGCGGAGGCGGACCGAGACGACACCTTCAAGGTGGAGAGCGCGTGCTTCAGCAGTGTATTCGGGCCGTGGCTTGTAGACGACCTTAGGGCCTGTATGGACCGCGGCGGCGGTCTGCTGGGCCGGCTTAGGCATGGTGGGCGTCACGGCTTGACCGAGGTTCACGGGTCCGGCGACGCGCCCTGTCGCAGAGTTGGGGCCGGTGCCGCCGGAGACGCCTAGCTTGATGCCTTGGACGGCGCGTGGGCCGCCGCCGGCGAGCGATTGGCTGCCTGGGCTGCCGCTACCCAGACTGACGTGGGAGGCTGCGGGACCGCCGCCGCTATTAGAGGCGGGCATACCGGCCAGACCGCGCTGACCGAGGTTGACGGAGGCGGTTGCGGGGGCGTTCGAAGGAGCGATGGGGTTATCGGCGCGGCCAAGGGCAACGGCGGAGGGGTGAGGGTTGTTGTTAGGGACGGAGGCGGCTTCGGCGCGGGCTAGGTTGACCACGGCCGGGGCCGCGGGTGCGATGACGCGCTTGGGGGCGGCCGGCGTGACGACGGGCGCGGGCTGGTTCATGTGAACGACCGGCGGTGTAGGTACGTCGGGAGCCTTAACCACGGGAACGGTGATCTTAGGCGGCTGGACCTGAACCTTGGGCAGAACGGGAGGCGGCGGCATGACGCGCGGCTTGATGATTTCAGGCGCGGGTTTGACGACGACCGGCGCGACCAGCATGGTGACGTGGGGGCGGTTGTCGCTCACCTTTTTGGCCGCGAAGCCGAGCATCACGAGCAGGGCGGCGATGATGCCATTGACAACAAGGGAGGTAAAGAGGGATGCTTTGCTCTGCTTGCCGTCGTCGAGAATGCCGAAGTGTGAAAACTGGAGGCTCTGCGGCGAAGGGAGGGTCTGCGTGGAATACTGCTTGGGCATTGGGTCCGATCCTTAAAGGTCTCTGAAAAGGCCAGAGGAAGTAGGGACTCGAGCTCGATCAGTGGTGCGGATCGACGATTTCTTTTTAGACGGCATGAGCGGCTCTTCGGTCGCTTTTAGGTCGCTTATGGTTCGCGGTGGAGGCGGTTTCCTGGGTGGTGCAGTGGCTAAGTGGTTGCTTTCACTTGGCTTCGCTCAATTTCTGCTCAAAGGCAGTACTTCCATTGTAACCGGGCTGATCTTCCATAGGCGCGCCTTGCGTCGATTACGCTAGCCAGACTGGTTAATGATCGGCTGGTAGGTTTAACGGTATACGCGGGAAAAAGGTGAGGAGATTCGATGAAGATTTTGATAACAGGCGGCGCGGGGTACATCGGCGGGACAGTGGCACGGATTCTGATGTCGGGCGGTGACGAGGTGACGATCTTCGACGACTTCGTTCACAGCAAGCCGGACGCGGTGCCGACGGATGCGCGGTTGGTGGTGGGCGACGTGGCGGACCGGGTGCTGATGGAGCGGACCCTGGCCGAGGGACGCTTCGACGGGGTGATGCACTTTGCGGCGCTGATTGAGGCGGGGGAGAGCATGAAGAGGCCGGAGCTGTATTTCCGGGCGAACACGGCGACAACACTGACACTGCTGGAGGCCATGCATGCGACGGGGCACAACAAGCTGGTGTTCTCCTCGACGGCCGCATGTTACGGGGAGCCGCTGAGCACACCGATTCGAGAAGATGCACGGCTGCTGCCGACCAATCCTTACGGCGAGAGCAAGCTGCTGGTGGAACGTATGTTGACGTGGATGAACGCGATCCATGGCTTCCGGTACGCCAGCCTTCGGTACTTCAACGTGGCGGGAGCGATCGGGTCGATCGATGGCAAGCCAGGATACGGAGAGGCGCATGAGCCGGAGTCACACCTGATCCCGCTGATTCTGGATGTGGCGCTGGGGCGGCGGGCGAATATCAAGATCTTCGGGCGTGATTATCCGACGCCAGATGGAACGTGCATCCGCGACTATATCCATGTGCGCGATCTGGCGGACGCGCATCTGCTCGCGCTGCGGGCATTGGAGCGGGAAAGCCGGCTGATCTACAACATCGGCAATGGGCAGGGGTTCAGCGTGTTGCAGGTGATCGAGTCGGTGCGGCGTGTCACGGGGAAGCCGATCCTGGTGGAGGAGTGCCCGCGGCGCGAGGGCGATCCGGCGGTGCTCGTGGCGAGCTCGGAGAAGATCAAGGCGGAACTGGGGTGGGCACCAAAGTTTGGCGAGCTGGACGCCATCGTTGAGAGCGCGTGGGAGTGGCACCAGAAGCGGTATGCGTGAGATTGGCGAGAAGCGGCTCACCGCTTCGCCGCAGCATGACAAGCGACCTGAGGAGGCGGTTTGATCGAGAGCATGTTCCACATGGAGTTGCCACTGCTGGAAAAGATCGTCCGGCCGGTGATGGTGTACGTGGTGCTGGTTATCTTTCTGCGGCTGTTCGGAAAGCGGGAGCTAGCGCAGCTCAACCCGTTCGACTTGGTGGTGCTGCTGTGTCTGGCGAATACGGTGCAGAACGCCATCATCGGCAACGACAATTCCGTCTCGGGCGGCGTGGTGGGGGCGTTTGCGCTGCTGGCGACAAACTGGCTGCTGGTGCGCTTCCTGTACAAGATGCCGAAGCTCAATCAGGCGCTTGAGGGTACGGAGACGGTGCTGATTTGCGATGGCGAAATCGATCGCAAGGCAATGGTGAAGGAGACGCTGACGGAGGTCGAGCTGCTTTCCGTCATACATAAACAAGGGTTCGACGATCTGGCGGATGTGCAGCGATGTGTGCTGGAGCCGAACGGGACGTTTTATGTGGAGGCGAAGAAGCTGTCAACGGACGACCGGGAGCGGCGGGAGATTCTGGACGTGGTTCGAGCGCTGAAGAGCGAGGTAGCGCTGCTGCGGGCGCAGACGCGGGGCGGGGTGGCTTCTTAGATCGTCCCCGGCCGTCGTACACTGCTGAGACGATGAAGATGCTGCGATGGTCGGGATGGTTTACGGGAGTTTTGCTGATGGTGCATGCCGCTTCGGCGCAAAGGATTTCAGCGGATGGCGCGCCGCAGACGTTCGCCTTTGTGTCGGACCAATACTTCGACGAGGTGTACTTCAAGTTTGGCCCGACGATGGGTACAGCGGCGGGGCTGCACCAGTACGATACGCAACTCGAAGACTACAGTGCGGAGGGCGTTCGGCGGCAGGTGGCTGCGCTCCACGCGTATGACAAGAAGATTGCGGTGATTGACCCTTCCGCGCTGGACGCGAGCGTGGCGGCGGACCGGGAGATGCTGCTCAATAGCATTCGTTCGACGCTGCTGACGCTCGAAGTGATTCGGCCGTTGGAGAAGAACGCGGACACGTATTCAAGCGGTATCACCGGCTCGGTATTCGTGATTATGAGCCGAAACTATGCGCCGGTGAACACGCGGCTAAAGGCGGTGGTGGCGCGCGAGAAGCTGATGCCGCAGGCGCTGTTAGAGGCGCGCAAGAACCTCAAAAACCCACCGAGGATCTATACGGAGATCGCGCTCGAACAGATCGATGGGCTGGTGAGCTTCTTTGAAAAGGACGTGCCGTTGGCGTTCGCAGGGGCGACGGACGCGGGAACGAAGGCGGAGTTCGCGCGCTCGAATGCGGCGGTGATCGAGGCGCTGAAGAGCTATGGCGCGTGGATGAAGACGGACTTGCTGCCGCGCTCGAACGGCGAGTTCCGCTTTGGCGGTGAGACATTCTCGAAAAAGTTGCAGTATGACGAGATGGTGGATCTGCCGCTCGACCGGTTGCTGGAGATTGGCCTGGCGGACCTGCACAAGAACCAGGCGGAGTTCGCGCGGGTGGCCAAGGAAGTGGATCCTGCGAAGACGCCGCAGGAGGTGCTGGCGGAGCTGGCGACCGTGCATCCGGCTCCGGACAAGCTGCTGCAAGCGTTTCAAGACCAGTTCGCCAGCCTGATTGCCTTCCTCAACGCCAAAGAGATCATTACGATTCCTTCGAAGGTCGAGCCGACTCTGGAGGAGACGCCTCCATTTATGCGGGCGACTACGTTTGCGTCGATGGACCCGCCGGGGCCGTTCGAGACGCATACGACGACGGCGTTCTTCAACGTCACGCTGCCCGAGAAAAGCTGGACTCCGGCGCACGTGGCCGAGCATATGGCGGCCTTCAACATAGGGACGATTACGTCGACGGCGGTGCATGAAGCGTATCCCGGGCATTACGAGCAGTTCCTGTGGATGCCGCAGTTTTCGTCGAAGATTCGCAAGCTGATCGGCGCAAACACGAACATCGAGGGCTGGGCGCACTATACCGAGCAGATGATGCTCGACGAGGGGTATCTACCGCCGGGTGTCGAGGCGGGGAGCCGGGAGGCCAAGCTGATCCGATTGGGACAGTTGCAGGACGCGCTGCTGCGGGACGCGCGGTTTGTGGCGGGCATCAAGCTGCACACCGGGCAGTTGACGTTCGATCAGGCCGTGGACTTCTTTGCCACAGAGGGCTTCCAGTCGCGCTCGGTCGGGCTGGTGGAGACGAAGCGGGGAACGTCGGACGCGACGTACCTTTACTACACGCTGGGCAAGCTGGAGATTCTGAAGCTGCGGGCGGATGTGCGTGCGAAGCAGGGTGGCGCGTTCAGGCTGAAAAGCTTTCACGACGACCTGATGCGGCAGGGGTTTGCACCGATCAAGGTGGTGCGGAAGGCGATGCTGCGAGACGATTCACTAGTACTATGAATGGTATTCAAGAATGGTAGAATGGCAGTTATGAATGCCATTGCCGAGATCGACAAAACGGGACGGATTGTGGTGCCGAAGAAGATGCGGGACGCGCTGCACCTGGTGGCGGGTACGCAGGTTGAGTTCGATCAGCGCCCGGACGGAATCATGTTGCGCACGTATCCAAAAGCTCGCGGCCTGTATATGCGAGACGGCATGCCTGTGTTTTCCATGGGCGGTCCCCTCCCGGCCAATTGCGTGGATTGGGTCGAACAAGCACGCGATGCCCGCGCGGAGGAGATCATGGGTCCATGGGAGGAGTAGCCTTCCTGGATACAAACGTGCTAGTTGCGGCGTCGGTACTGGAGCACCCTCATTATGAGAGGTCGAGCGCGTTGCTTGTGCACCTGAAAAGCAGTCGCAGAAGCTGTTCCGCACATACGCTTGCCGAAGCGTTCAACACGTTGACAAGGTATCCGAAAGGCTACGGCATCCTTACCTCCGACGCGTGGCGGCTCCTAAGCCAGCTGACGGCGGAGTTTCAAATCGTCTCTTTGACCGCAGATGATCTTGTTGGTGTGATTGGAGACGCAGCGCTTCGGAGCATCGGAGGAGCTCGTGTTTACGACGCTCTGATCCTAGCCTGCGCGCGCAAGGTCGATGCGGAGATGATCTATACGTTCAACGTAAAGCACTTCCAGCAGATCGCGCCGGAGCTGGCACCACGGATCATGCAGCCCTGATTGGGCGGTTCCATCGTGGAACGCCATCCTTGTATGGAGAGCAGTGATGCGGCGACGTGCGGGTCGCGATAGAATCTGACGGTTATGACTCGAATGAAGATACGCAAAGCTGTCTTTCCCGCCGCCGGGATGGGGACCCGTTTTCTGCCCGCCACCAAGGCCACGCCCAAGGAGATGTTGTGCCTGGTCGACAAGCCGCTGATCCAGTACGGGGTGGAGGAGGCGGTCGCGGCCGGGTGTACGGAGATCGTCATCGTAACCGGACGCGGCAAAACGACGATGGAGGACCACTTCGACAAGTCGCCGGAGCTGGAGGCGTCGCTCGCCTCGAAGAACAAGATGGCGCTGCTGGAAGTGGCGCGGTCGGTGTCGAAGCTGGCGAAGATCGTGTACGTGCGGCAGCCGGAGGCGTTGGGCCTGGGCCATGCGGTGCTGATGGCAAAGGAGATCATCGGCGACGAGCCGTTCGCGGTGCTGCTGCCGGACGACATCGTGGACGCGGCTGTGCCGTGCATGAAGCAGATGGTAGAGGCATTTGAAGAAATGCAATCGACGATCCTGGGCTCGGAGGTGGTAGAGGGATCGGCGATCTCGTCGTATGGGTGTCTGGATTGTTCGCCGGTTGAAGGGCATCCGCGTCTGTTGGCCGTGCGGGATATGGTGGAGAAGCCGAAGTTTGAGGAGGCTCCATCGCAGAACGCGATTATTGGACGATATATCCTGACGCCGCGGATTTTTGGGTTGATCGAGGCGTTGAAACCGGGCGCGGGTGGGGAGTTGCAGCTGACGGACGCGATCAAGGCACTGCTTCAGTACGAGAAGGTGTATGGATTTGTATATGAGGGCAAGCGGCACGACGCAGGTGACAAACAGGGGTTCCTGCGGGCGACGGTGGAGTTGGCGTTGAAGCGGGAGGACCTGGGGCCAGCGTTTCGGGAGTGGTTGAAGGGCGTGGCGCTGTAGGCGAATAGCAGACGCAGATTACCTTCGGGAACGACAACCAGGTAGGCAAAGACAATCATACTTGCTTACGGCAGAAGGCCGGGTTTGGGGGCCTTGCCGGTGTGCAGCCAGGCGACGAGTTCGTCAAAGGCGGTACCGACTTCGGCGGCGGTGAAGTTGCAGTGGCCGTCGTGGTGGACGTATTGCTGGACGATGTGGTCGCCGAAGCCCGCCTGTTCGACCAGGTGGCCGTAGAGGGCGAGCGTGGTGCCGGGGATCAGCGGGTCATAGGTGGTGTGGAGCGCGAGCATCGGCTTGGTCAGGCGGCCGGTGGGTGTGTAGTGGGCGATGAGGTACTTGCGGGCGGCGGGGTCGGCGGCGTAGCGATGGACCTGGTCGTTGAGCTTGTTATCTTCGGTGGTGGTGTTGGGATTGGTGCCGGTGTAGAGGTAGTTGCGGTTGTCGAAGGGATTGCCACCCGCCTTGTGCTGCATGTCGGCGACGACGAAGGAGATGTAGCTGATCATGTGGGCCACGTCGGCGTCCGTATGAAGGGCCATGAGGTTGCGTAGGGCGAGCGCGGCGGCGGGATGGTCGTGGAGAGCGTCGGCGATGCGCTTGCGGCTTGCGTCAGTCTCCGGCGCGGGTGCGGGAAACGAGGCCGGAACGAGCGGCGGGAGCAGGCCGGGGAAGTAGCTGTCGAAGGCGGCGCGAGCGGCGAAGCGGCGGGTGAACGACTCGTAAGTAGGGCCGACCGCGCCGCAGAGGTCGAGGCCGCCGAGGTAGGTACGAGGGTTGCGTTCGAGGGTGATGTCCGTCAGCAGGCCGCCCATGGAACCGCCCGCGACGATGGTTTCCGTGGGCTGGCCGTATTTGCGGACGAAGAACTTGCGGAGCGCTTCGGTCTCGGCGAGGGCGGCGTCGAGTGCCCAGCCGGTGCCGGAGTAGCCGCTCTCGGCGATGGCGTACCCCCGGTCGAAGAGGGGCTTGGTCTGCTCGGTGAGCGGCTGGGCGGCGCGATAGGTGAAGGGTGTCTCGGAGTAGCCGTGATAGTAGACGACGAGTTTATGGTTCCATTTGGCGGGGATGTCGATGCGGTAGGAGGCATGGTCGAGGGTGCCGGCCTCAACAGTTCCGGTGTCGGACTTGAGGATCTCCGGTGTCTGTGCCGGAGCGAGGCTGGCGAGGACGAACGCGGCGGAGAGCCAAGAAGGAAAGCGCATGAAGGGAGGATAGAAGAAAGCGCGGCGCGTGTCGCTCCTTTATACGGCTTAGAGCTTGAGAGCATAGGCTATGATTTTGGTGGTTACGGGGAGCGGCCATGAGTGTGATGGAGAGACGGCGGGAGTTGGCGGAGTTTGCCATTCCGGGTGTGCTGGAGTTCGAAGAGACTGCATCCGGGCTGGTCTATGCGTCGATCACGACACACGCGGCGACGGCGGCGGTTTTTCTGCAAGGAGCGCACCTAACGCATTGGGAGCCTGCGGGAGCGGAGCCTGTGTTGTTTCTAAGTCCGCAGAGCGAGTTTGCGCCGGGAAAGGTGATTCGCGGCGGGGTGCCGATCGTGTTTCCGTGGTTCGCGACGGACCAGAAGCAGGACCGGATCGACGGTAACCCGGGACCCGCGCATGGGTTTGCGCGCACACAGGAGTGGACGCTCCTGTTTGCGGCGCTGGTGGGCGAGGATGTGTCGCTGACGTTGACGCTGGGGCCCACAGCGATCAGCCGGGCTTTGGGCTTCGACCGTTTCCGCGTGGCGTTGCAGTTCACCATCGGGCGAACGCTGACGATGCGGATGACTGTAGGCAATGAGGCTGAGGAGCCTCTGGTGTTCGAGGAGGCGTTCCATAGCTACCTTGCGGTTTCTGACGTGCATCAGGTAACGGTGTCGGGGCTGGAGCCGACGGGGTTTATCGACAAGACGGCGAACTTTGCGGTGATGCCGGCGGAGGAGCGGCCGCTCGACTTTGCCGGGTTTACGGACCGGGTCTATAACCACACGTCGGCGACGTGCGTGGTGCACGATCCTGGGCTGGCTCGGAAGATCGTAGTGGAAAAGCTAAACTCGGCGACGACCGTGGTCTTCAATCCACGCAAGGCGCTGCCCGATCTAGCGGAAGCGGAGTGGCCGAAGATGCTGTGTGTGGAGACGGTGAATGCGTCGGCGTCGCCAGTCACGCTTGCGCCGGGGAAGACGCATACGATGGAGGCGCGGATCTCGGTTGAGCCGCTCGAACTGGAGTGAGTTTCCGTCCAAAGAAGCCGCGCGAACCGCTCGCCGAGGCGGCGCTGTTCGAGTACGCGGTGGGCGCGCTGGCGCGGCGGATGCGGACGGTGCGCGATCTGCGGCGGCTGATGCGGCTGCGGGCGGAGCCGGGCGAAGACGGCGAGCGGGCGATGGATGCGGTGGTGGCGCGGCTGGTGGAGCTGAATTATCTATCCGATGAGCGGTTTGCGGCGGACTACACGCGGCTGCGCAAGGACAATGAGAAGTTCGGCAAGCGGCGAGTGCAGCAGGACCTCGCAGTGAAGGGCGTCGGGAAAGAGCTGGTCGCAGAGACGCTGGCGAAGGCGTATGAGGATGTGGACGAGGTGGCGTTGGCGCGTGCGTATATCGCGCGGAAGCGGATGAAGCAGCCTGCGGGCGCGGAGGTGCAGAAGGAAACGGCTCGGACGATGAACCGGCTGATGCGGGCGGGATTTTCGGCGAACGCGATCTTCAAGGTGCTGCGGGCGTGGGGCGTTCCGGTCGAAGAGGGGGACGTGGAGGAGCCGGGGGAAGAGTGAGCAGGCCTCTCATGTAGCGATGAGAAACGCAGACTCCCTTCGTGAATGACAAACAGAACAGCAAGAGCAAACCTTGAGGAAAGCGACGACATCGATCTTGACGAGGTTGAAGGGTGAGTGGGGAAGTCGTAGGTATGGATCGTGTCGTTGCGGTGGATTGGTCGGGAAGAATAGACGCGGCGGGGCAGCGGCGGCACATTTGGGCAGGGGTTTGGACACGCTCGGCCGGAAAAGCGACTGGCAAAGTGGCGCTCGAAGGCGGGCGGACGCGCGAGGAGCTGATGGCGTGGCTGATCGCGATGAGCCGCGAGACGCCGCGGATGGTCGTAGGGATTGATTGCTGCTTCAGCTATCCAGCGTGGTTTTTAGAGGAGCACGGGTGCGCGACGGTCTTCGACTTCTGGAGCAAGGTGGCCTCGGGGGAAGGCGAGCGATGGCTGGCCCGGGAGGTGGCTGGCGTGGCGCGGGATCATCGCTTCTGGGGCAAACCGCACGCGCGGCCGCCGGAGTTTTCGGGCGCGGGGCTCGGGCGGATGATGCGCTTTACCGACATGGACAACAAAGTGACGCCGCGGCTCGAAGGCGGCGATGAGGCGCGTGCGGCGAAGATGAAGGGGATTACGCCGAAATCCCCGTTCCAGATCGGTGGATCGGGCAGCGTGGGAACCGGTTCGTTGCGCGCGATGCCGTTTCTCCTGCATATGCGGGAGGCTGGCTTTCGCGTATGGCCGTTTGAAGATGCGGATGCGGAATGCCCTTTGGTTGTGGAGATGTATACGCGGCTGCTCACCGGGCCGGTAGCGAAGAGCAACGCCGTGGCGCGGAAGGCGTACCTGGCGAAAAGGCGCAAAGAAGAGGCGGCGTATGCGGGCCTGTCGCGTTCTGTGCTGACGGAGGCGCTGGGGAGCGAAGACGCCTTCGACGCGCTGGTCTGCGCGCTGGAGATGGTGCGGTGGCGCGAGCAGTTTGCGGACCTCAAAAAGACCGATGACCCGGAGCTTCGGTTGGAAGGGATTACGTGGCGGCCGGGGGTGCTGGGATGAATGGAGAGAGTTACGCGCGAGCGCCGGCGAGCTGAGGCGCTACGACCGACGCGACAACCAAAGGCCTCCCGAAGACCGCATACTTGTTGCGTCCGGCGGCTTTGGCCTTGTACATGGCGGCGTCCACGTTCTGGAGCAAGGTGTCTACATCCTGTCCGCCATCGGGAAAGAGACACACGCCGACGCTGGCGGAGATGGGCATGGGACGGCCGGCGATTTCTGCGGATGCCGAGACATTGGCTACGATCTTTGCGCCGATCATCTCGGCCTCGGCCGCATCTGGTAAATCCGCTAATAGGACGACAAACTCATCACCGCCCATTCTGGCTACGGTGTCGGCTTTGCGGACGGAGGCGCGAAGGCGGTCGGCCACCAGGCAGAGCAGCTCGTCGCCAGCATGATGTCCCAGGGTGTCGTTGACCTCCTTGAAGTGGTCGAGATCGATCATCAGGATGCCTATCTTCTCACCACCCCACTTTGCGCGCGAGATCGCTTCTCTCAGCTGTTCATGCAGGAACAAACGGCTGACGAGCCCAGTGAGCGCATCCTGCTGGGCCTGTTTGCGGAAGCGCTCTTCACTCTCGCGGAGCATCTGCGTCTGCTGGCGAACGGTGCGGCGGAGCGTGGCTCCCCAAAGCGTCATCGCGACCGTAACGAGCAGAACACCCGCCAGAGCGAAGAGGGCGTGCAGAGGAGACCACCACGAGGCGGTTTTGACGATTTCAAGATCTTCCGGACCGCGCAGCAAAATGCGAAACGAAGTTGGCTCCAAACTTGCGTTCACCTGCACGGAAAGGACGCCGGTGACGGAGACGATGCTGCCATTTTCTATACCGTGTAACGGGCTTCCACCGCCCTTCCGCTGAAGGACGGCCACAAAGTCGGTGTCGCCATCGCGCAGTAGCCAGGTGTTGTCGGTTTGGTTGGTTGTTTCGAGCAGTTGACCCCGCAGTCGAACGACTTGCGCGTCATAGGGCGCGGATACGACGAAGGTGCTGCGATGGACGAACTCGTTCGCCCGGATGGAAACAGGCTCCACGGGGCGGCCCGGTTGGATTACCTGAAACGCGGCTTCGCTCAGGATCGGAGAGTAGGTGCCGGAGCCTGCAAAGCCTATAACGGCGATCTTTGTGCCCAGGCGCAACGGAGTTTCCTGGGTGGTCTGCACCAGAACGCCGTCATCCCCATCCTGGAGGTACAAGGAACGTCCCAGGTCCTGGTATGTCACCGTTCCCATCACCTCGACGCGGTGGTTAAACCGTTGCCCGGGCTTGTACTGCAAGAGGCTATGAACGGGCAGCGCGGGTAAGGCGAACGGGTCAGCGGGAGCGGGCTCCTCGATGTCCACGTACGCCATGCCGGGAGTACTGATCAACACGCCTGTAAATTGGCGCTTGTCGTTGAATTTGGTGGCGCACACCCCGCGTATGCGCACCGCGGCGTCCACCAGCCGGGCCGGGTCTCCGGCATCGTAGCGCATCATCCGCCCTAAGATCACACCGCCATCGACCTCGATAGTCAAAGCCAGTACAGGAGTTCCCCATTGCACCTCAGGCCTGGCCGAACGCACCACACCGCGCACAGCCACCCAGTTGCTGTCCTGCGTTCCGCGCATCAGCTCGTGATACGTAAATTCGCGGGCGGGGGGCATCTGCCTGCGGCCAAGGATGTGGACATGGAGGCCGTGAGCGGAGGGCGCAAACTGACCCGGCTGGGTTGTCCCTGTGAGCTCGATCACCGCTCCCTCGTAGACACCCGTGGCTTCATCGTTTCTGACGTAGATGCCTCCGGTGGCGTCTTCGAGAAAAAAGGAGTTAGGCCACGCCGTAAGGGAGGTCACGACGCCGCGAAGCCGGAATGGAAGTTGCCTTGCGGCGGCTTCGGCGCTGAGCTGATGTATCTGCCGAGTCGTGGTGAGTAAGGCCGGTGTGGTCGCGGTCTGCGCCGCAAGCGCCAGGGGAAAGAAGATGCAGATTCCCGCGCATAGGAGAAACAGCAGCCTGCTACCGGCATGGTGGAGCACGGCTTCCCGGCGTCTAGCACGCATGGGCACGTCGTTTGCTCGGAAGCGGAACGCAAGGGGCATCAAGCCGTCTCAAAGCGTGGTCCCCGCCGCGCTGTAACCAGTAATTCGGCTGGCACGCTTCGAAGTTGCCACGCATCTCTTCCTCATCGGCATGGATGGATGCGGCTTTACGGTCCGCTTCAACAGAGGTGCGTAGCGCGGTCGAACACAAAGCACCGCCACTGGTAAACTGCTTGCCTATGGTCCATCGTTCGGGCAGCCAGATTCGGGAAGATTTTCTGCGGTTTTTTGAAAGCAAGGGGCACCGCCGGGTGCATTCGTCGTCGCTTGTACCTGCGAATGATCCTACGCTGCTATTTACCAATGCGGGCATGAATCAGTTTAAGGATGTCTTTTTGGGCGCGGAACAGCGGCCGTACACGCGCGCGGCGTCCAGCCAGAAATGCGTGCGGGCCGGCGGCAAGCACAACGATCTCGAGAACGTCGGGTTTACGCGGCGGCACCATACTTTCTTCGAGATGCTGGGGAACTTCTCTTTTGGCGACTACTTCAAGCGGGACGCCATCGCGTATGCGTGGGAGCTGCTGACGAGTCCTGAATGGTTTGGGATCGATGCTGGGAAGCTGTACGTCACGATCTTTGAGGGCGATGCGAAGGTGCCCCGGGATGATGAGGCGTTCGGGTACTGGCGGGAGGTTGGGGTTCCGGCGGAGCGGATTGTGGCGATGTCGGGTAAGGACAACTTCTGGCAGATGGGGGACACGGGGCCGTGCGGGCCTTGCTCGGAGATCTACTACGATCTTGGGCTAGCGGCTTCGGATGAGATGGGTGTCGATAAGCCTTTTCCTGAAGACGAGCAGCGGTACGTTGAGATTTGGAACCTGGTCTTCATGCAGTTCGACCGGAGCTCGGACGGAACGCTGACGCCGCTGCCAAAGCCTTCGATCGATACGGGCATGGGGTTGGAGCGGGTGGCGGCGGTGCTGCAAGGGGTGTTGTCGAACTTCGAGACGGACTTGTTTGTGCCGCTGATCCTCCGCGCGGCGGAGTTGACGGGGCTCTCGCATAAGGCGGCTGTGGTCGAGTGCGTAACAGGGCCGAACGATCCTGTGCCGCCGCCAATGTCCGCCGAAGAGAAGAGCGCGGAGGCCGGTGCGGGCGAGGCCGCGCTGGTGGAGAACGCTTCGCTGCGGATCATCGCGGACCATGCGCGGGCGGCAACGTTTCTCATCGCCGACGGCGTCCTCCCCGCCAACGAAGGCCGCGGCTACGTCCTCCGCAAAATCCTCCGTCGCGGCATCCGCCACGGCCGCCTCCTCGGCCAGGAAAAACCCTTCATGCACCAGATGGTCCTTGCCGTCCGCCAAGAAATGTTCGTCGCCTACCCCGAGTTGAAGGAGACTGAGGAGCGGGTGAGCAAAACAGTACTTGCCGAGGAAGAGCAATTCACGCGAGTCCTGGACTTAGGTTCGAGGGAACTCAACAAATTGCTCGCTCTATCAAATGCAAATCATGGCATCAGGCTTTCGGCGAGCGCTACTCTGCTGGCCCAAAATTACGGTGATGGAAATATCGCTTTTACTGGTAAAAGTAGGCTTCATGATCGTGATGTGATTTTCGATTTCGATGCCAAGGCAACCTACGCAAAACTCTCTTTAGTAGTGCCGATTAGAAGTAAAGATAGAGATTACCTAGAAGTTCTGAACAAACAAGCTGTTCTTGACGGCGCATCCGCATTTCGCCTGTACGAAACCTTCGGCATGCCCCTAGACTTTATGGTCGATGCCGCCCGAGATGCGGGCATAGATTTCGACATGGAAGGTTTCGAGCGAGCCAAGGAAGAGGAGCAGCAGCGCGCCCGCGCCTCCTGGAAGGGCGGCTCCCAGAAATCCGCCGCGCCGGTCTACCGCGAGCTGCCGAAGACTGAGTTCGAGGGCTACACGGCGCTGCGGGTGGATGGGGCGCGGGTGTTGGCGCTGGTGAAGGACGGCGTCGGTGTGCCCACCATGCAGGCGGGCGAGGCGGGCGAGGTCGTGCTTGATGCGACGAGCTTCTATGCGGACTCGGGCGGGCAGGTGGGCGATGTGGGCTGGCTCTATTCCGGCGATCATAACTCCATCGTGGCCGAGGTGAGCGGGGCGACCAAGCCGGTGCAGGGCGTCTTCGCGCACAAGGTGCGGGCGCAGCGGGCTATCGCCGTCGGCGACACGCTCGACACCGTCGTCGACGGGGAGAACCGCCGCGCGACCGAGCGCAACCATACCGGAACGCATCTGCTCCATGCCGCGCTGCGCGAGGTGCTGGGCAAGCACGTGAAGCAGGCCGGAAGCCTGGTCGACGCGACGCGACTGCGCTTCGACTTCTCACACTTTACCGGCGTCGCCGAGGAAGAGCTGCGCGAGATCGAGGGGATCGTGAACGCGCAGGTGCTCGGCAACACCGCCGTACAAACGATGGTCGATGTACCGATTGACGTAGCCGTGAACGACTATGGCGCGATGGCGCTCTTCGGCGAAAAATACGGCGACCGGGTGCGCGTGGTGAAGATCGGCGACTTCTCGACCGAGCTGTGCGGCGGAACGCATACACGCGCGACGGGTGAGATCGGCCTGCTGAAGCTGGTGGGCGAGTCGAGCGTGTCGAGCGGGGTGCGGCGCGTGGAGGCGATCTCTGGCAGGGGCGCGCTGGGCGAGTTCCGGCGTGATTTCGAGCTAAGCCGCGCGGTCGGGCAGCTCACGGGATCGTCCGACGCCGAAGGCTTGCGGGCGAAGCTGGCCGCGCAAGACGATGAGATGAAGCGGCTGCGGCGAGAGCTTGACGCGGTGCGGATGAAGGCGGCTGCGGCTTCGGTGGCAGACTCGGCCGGAAGTGCGGTCGAGGTGAAGGGCGTGAAGGTGCTGGCGCAGCGCGTCGACGGCCTGGACAAGGGCCAGATGCGCGAGCTGATCGACGGGCTGCGGCAGAAGCTCGGCTCGGGCGTCGTTGTTCTCGGCGCGGCTTCGGAGGGGAAGGTCTCGCTGATCGTTGGCGTGACGAAAGACCTGACGGGCGAGGTCCAGGCGGGAAAGGTGGTCGGGCTGCTGGCCGCGAAGGTCGGCGGCAAGGGCGGTGGAAGGCCCGACCTCGCCGAAGCCGGCGGGAGCGATGTGGGGGCACTCGATGGGGCGTTGGCGAGCGCGGCTGAAGTGGTGGGTGGCTTGCTAGGATAAGCGGCCGCCTCGAAAGAACCCACCTTAGCGACGATGAGACCATCGCGAAGGTGGGGAACCCGGTTCTTCCGCTCGCAAGCGATACGCGAGGGTGACGGGGGAGAGTACCGGCGGCGATTTGAGCGGACGGATGAGTTGGAAGCTCTTAGACTGACCGTGAGGGTGTGCGAACGTGTGGGGTTTGCGGAGAGGCCACGTGGCGCGGGCGGTCGTCGGCTCCTTCGGGTTGGCCGCGACGATCCTGCTGCTGTCACTGGCGGGTGGGGCTGAGAGCAAGAAGCCGATGCCCGGTTCGGCGTGGGTGGAGGCGGAACGGCTGCGCGTCAGGCTCGAAGCCACTCCCGCCACGACGCGCACCAAGGCTGACTACGATCCGGTCCTCGAAGCCTTTCGGTTGATCTACCACCGTAATCCAAGCGACCTCCATGCGCCCGCCAGTATCTACGCTGTGGCGGAGCTGCTGACGGATGAGGGCCGCAGCCTGCGAGAGCCTTCGTGGTTCCGTGCGGCGATCAGCCAATATGAGTTTCTGCGGACGCAGTATCCGGCGAGCTCGCTCCGAACGGCGGCGCTGCTGGCCGAGGCGCAGGTAGCCCAGAACGATCTCCACGACACCAAAGCCGCCAAGGAGCGATACGGGCTGCTGCTGAAAGAGGCTCCGAAGAGCGGGCAGGCGGAGGAGGCGCGGGCGGCGCTGGGTGAGATGGCGCGGCCAGGAGGGAAGCAGGCGGCAAGCGAGCAGGCGTCTCCTGTCGTAAGTGCCGCAGTTGTGCCGCAGGTGGAGGCCGCGCCGGTTGCTCCCCCCGCATCGCCATCGCCGGCTGGGACCGCGGCCAAAAGCGGCGGTCTGGCGCTGGTCACCGGCATCCGCCATTGGTCCACCCCGAGCTATACCCGCGTCGTCATCGACCTTGGCGATAACGTAACCTACGAGGCGGCGCGGGTGCCCAAGCCTGATCGCATCTACTTCGACCTGCATGGCACGCAGCTGGTGCCGCAGCTGGCAGCCAGGAGTTTCACCGTGACCGACGACGGCTTTCTAAAGCGTATTCGCGCGGCGCAGTTTCGCAACCAGATGACGCGGGTGGTGCTCGACATCGGCGACGTGACAGAGTACTCGGCGTTTCTGCTGCCGAACCCGTACCGGCTCATCATCGACATTCACGGCAAGACGAAGGCGGGCGGCAAGCGGGTGGCGTTGAGCGCGTTGCCTCCGGAGGCTACTGTGATGCGACCGGGTTCCACCGCCTCGGTGCCGGAGACGACCGCCGTCAAGCAGAAGAGCGTGAAAGAGGTCGCGTCGCTCAGCACGCAGACCGACCGCGTGGAGGCGACCTCGCAACCCACCTCGCAACCGATCGCGGCGGTGGTGGAGAGGCAGCCGGCTTTGCCGAAGCAGAATACGAGCGAAAAGCAAGCTAAGGCAACGACGAAGCTGAAGACGAAGCCGGCCGACGGAATTGCGGTGGGCGACGCGGTTCCGGCGCGGGCGGCGGTGCCTACCGCTGACGGGGAAACCTCGCTGGTGCGGGCGCTAGGTCTGAAGATCGGGCGGATCGTCATCGACGCGGGCCATGGGGGGCACGATTCCGGCACACTCGGCGTGGACGGTATCGAGGAGAAGGATGTGGTGCTCGATGTGGCGCTGCGGCTGGGCAAGCTGCTGCACGACCGGCTCGGCGCGGAGATCGTCTACACCCGCTCGGACGACACCTTCGTCGCGCTCGAAGACCGGACGGCCATCGCCAACAAGGCGCAGGCGGACCTGTTTCTCTCCATCCACGCCAACTCGTCGCCCGACGAGAGCGCGCGTGGCGTCGAGACCTACTACCTCAACTTCACCACCGACCAGGGCGCGCTGGCGGTGGCCTCGCGCGAGAACGCGGTGTCAGACCAGTCGATCCATCAGCTCGGCGATCTGGTGAAGAAGATCGCCCTCAAGAACAAGATCGAGGAGTCGCGCGAGTTCGCCGGGGATGTGGAGCAGGGCCTCTACGGTGGCCTGCAGGCGGGCAACGCGGGGCTCAAGAACCGGGGCGTCAAGAAGGCCCCATTCGTCGTGCTGATCGGCGCGAACATGCCGTCGGTGCTGGCCGAGATCTCGTTTGTGACGAACCCGCGCGACGCCCGCCAGCTCCAGCGCCCGGAGTACCGGCAGCGCGTCGCGGAGAGCCTGTACAAGGGTGTGGCGAAGTACGAGGCGGGGCTTGGCGCGTCGCGGCTGCCAGTGGAGCGGGCGGCGGGAAGCGTACCGGGGCAGGCCGTGGTGCCGTGATGGTATCTCAGGGATGAATTAGGATGTTGGTGTTCCTGAAGACACCTAAGGTGTATCTCTGAATGGGCTTCTACTTTCGTCGTAGTTCGAGCTTTGGGCCGTTCCGCTTCAACTTCTCAAATTCAGGAGTCGGGGCATCGGTGGGCATAAAAGGTGCGCGACTCACCCTTTCTCCTAAAGGGTCAACCTACATAACGGTGGGCAGCGGCGGTTTCTACTACCGTCAGAATCTCGGACCGGGCAAAACCCGCTCATCGCCCTCGGCTCAGTACCAGACGGTTGAGGCACAACCGTCTGTAGACGAAATAAAGACCGCTGATGTGAAGGAGCTTCTACAGAGCTCAAAAGGCGAGTTGGTAGATAGCCTGAACAAGCGAGCGCAGATGTTTAACCCGGCGACGCTACTCTATGTGCTGTCTGCGATCTGTGCTGTCGTAAGCTTTGTTTATCTCACGGGTGCAACATCATCTGGTATTCAGCCCGCATTGCCTGACTCATCTGCTTCGCCTGATGTCTCTCGACAAGCAAATCGCACGGACGAGTACGCGTTGCTCCTTTCTCGCTATGGTCAACCATCAAAGGTGAGCATCACGCAAGCAGGTCCAGTGCTTCTTCGGACTTCGGTCTACGAGGCTCCTCACTTAGCTATAGATTTTGTTCCAGCAGGTTGCGTCGATTCGTACAATTACTACAAGGCTCATAAGAATGACGTAGCGCCTAGCCGGGGCTTTAGGCGGCATCATGCGACAACGTCCGTTCAGCCTCCATGCGTACCTCCATTAGACAAAGCATCAACGATAGTCGGTTATCGAAACACCGCGTCCGGTTCTGAAGTTGATCACAGGACGGCCGAAAGCTACTTAGCTGGTATCGGCGTAAGAACGGCTGTACCGCCGATCATAAAAATACCCGATGTGTTGCACACAGGTAAACATGAGCGAGAATCTAAATCTGATGTTCTCAGCATTGAATATAATGAAGCAACTCTAAAGAGTGATCTGCAGCGGATAACGAACCTAGATGCTTCGAGTAAGAAGGATGTGAAGACCGGAGCAGAATTTTTGGCTGGCGCACTGCTGCTTCTTATATCGGGCGTAATTGTCCATCGCAACAATAACGAGAAGCGCACGACGCGACTCGTCTACGACTTGTCTGGGATCGCAAATGCTCAACAGCAAACTCTTGATTCAACATTAGAGCAACTTACCAGATCAAGAATGATCTGGAGAGTTGACAGTCAAACTGCAATCATGGACTGGAAGCGAAACGCTGGCGCATCCTACAATGTAGAACGTGAGCAGATCAGCGTTAGCAAAGCGGTACCGCCGCGTGTCGAGAGCAACCTTGTCCCGATGTGTATCGATATAGGCAAACTCAAGATGTTCTTTCTTCCAGATCAGGTGTTGTATCGGCAGCGCGGAACTTTTGCCTCAATTGAGTACAAGGATCTTAAGTTCCAGGCTGCTTCAACCAGATTTATCGAAAACCAGGTTCAGGCATCTGACTCGCAACAGGTTGGTTCCACATGGCGCTATGTCAGGAAGGATGGAGGACCGGACCGACGGTTCAACAACAACCGGCAACTCCCCATAATGCTCTATGGCATTATAACTGCAGTTTCCTCTGGAGGGCTCAACCTTCTATTGCACACGAGCAACGTACTTACAGCTAGCTCTTTCGCAGATTCATTTAGGAGCTTCCAAGCTAAGCGCGATCAATCCATCTTCGGCGAGGTGCCACACACAGATGACAAGAGCACGTCGACACAAGAGCAAAAAGATAATCTATTTTGTCCACCGAACGTAGCGAAAGCAATGGTTGTGCTTGGTGTCAAGCCGGGAGCCACCTTTGAGCAGGCAGCTGTTGCTTACCGACATATG
Source organism: Acidobacteriaceae bacterium (assembly GCA_965277085.1). Lineage (GTDB taxonomy): Bacteria > Acidobacteriota > Terriglobia > Terriglobales > Acidobacteriaceae > Edaphobacter. Next base: position 991,437 of record OZ255708.1, on the reverse strand, counting down.
GCTCAGATGTACCACCCTGACAAGACAGCAGGCCTAGGTCCCGAACTGCAGAAGCTGGCCGAGGAACGTATGAAGGAAATCAACGCTGCTCATCAGTTGGTGAAACAGCATTTGGGTAAAGCTTGATACATCCGCGTGAGCTATAGGGTCAGCGGCGCAATGGGCTGCTCACGGGTGCCTGCCTGGTGTAGTCTGACGGATTATGAGGTTTGTGGCGCGTTCGGGTGTGTTGGGAGTGGTGTTGGCGGCGGCGTGCGTGTCGGCGCAGACGCCTTCGGTGGTGTTGATGGAGCCGGCGGCTCCGCTGCTGCCGCGGCAGTTTGGCGGATGGACGATGGACGGGGCGGCCACTACGGGCACGGGCGGTTCAGAGTTGGCGCAGGCCGGCGAGACGGATGCCGCGCGGACGGCGGTGTTGAAGGAGGACGGGCTGAGCCGGTTCTCGACGGCGCATTACACGCATGGAAGCGCGGTGCTTGAGGTGCGGGCGTTGCAGTTTGTGGATGCGACGGGGGCCTCGGCGGCGCTGAGTTTGTACCGGGCGGGTGAGCCGGGTCTGCGGCCTTTAACGCAGAAGCTAGGGGCGGAGGCGGCCGGGTCGGGCGAGGAAGTCGTGTTCCGCGAAGGGAATACGGTGGCCATCGCGCGGGGGCGGGTGGCAGCGGGGGAGTTGCAGCCGCTGGCCAACGGGCTGCCGAAGATCGGCGGGCCGCGCGGGATTTCGCCGCTCCTGCCTACGCTGCTGCCGCCCAAGGGGCTGGAGGCGGCGACGCTGCGGTACTCAGTTGGGCCGGCGGGGTATGCGGCCGAGGGCGGCTTTCTGCCGGGTGACATCCTGGGCTTCGAGAAGGCGGCCGAGGTGGTGACGGGCGCCTACTCCCAGGCCGGGGGCAAGGACACGGTGACGCTGCTGCTCTACCCGACGCCGCAGATCGCGGGCGACCGAGGGCGGGCCATCGAGGGCTGGCTGAACGCGCATCCGGGTGGGTTGGGTACGATCAAGCTGCGCCGCGAGGGACCGCTGGTGCTGCTAGCGAACGGGACCATGCCCGCCGACGACGCCCAGCGGATGATCGAGAACATCCATCTGCGGAGCGAGGTGACGTGGGAGAAGCCGATGCCGCCGGAGTTCCACGCCGAGGTGCGCAAGACGTACAGTCTGTTGACGAGCATCGCGGTGCTGTCAGGCGTGCTGATGGCGGCGGCAGTGCTCTTGGGGCTCTTTCTGGGCTTTGGCCGGGCGACGGTGCGCATGTGGCTGGGCAAGCCAGCGGCGACCGAGGGGGAGTTCCTGAACCTGGGCCTGCCGCGTGGGCCGAGCAAGCCGCTGTCGTAACAGACGAGAAGCGGATTTCCTTCGGGAATGACAAACAAGAAAGGCAAAGGCAGAAGCGGATTCCCTTCGGGAATGACAATCAGAGGAGCAAGGGCAAAGGCCACTGGCGTTTGGGGCTGGCAGCCGGTAGACTGTAGGGGTGGGCCGATGTAGCTCAGTTGGTAGAGCAACTGATTCGTAATCAGTAGGTCAGCGGTTCAACTCCGCTCATCGGCTCCAGTTTCCCGAAACGCTCTGAACCACAATTGGTACGCGTAATCCACTGGAATCTTGCGTTTAGGGCATCTCTCCGCTTGAACGCGACCGGTGTGCACTGCATACTCTGGCTAGGGTATGGACGCGACCACGCAGCTACAACGGGACTCAAGCGCGACGCGATACAGTCGACGCGACGCGCTGCGCATCCTCCATCTGAATCACAGCCAAGTGGCGCACTGGGAGCGCGGCGGGCTGGTGCCGGCCCGTGACCACTACAGCTTCAAGGAGCTTGGGCAGCTGCGGACGCTGCGCGATCTTCGGGCGAGGCGGCTCTCGGTGCGGTCGATCCGCGAGCACATGGACCACGTGGAGGCGATGCAGCCCGGTTCAGGCGCGGCGAGCGTGGCTGGACATGGGTCGCGGCTGCTGTTCCGGGTGGGCGGCGCGCTGGTCGATCCAAAGACGCGGCAGCTGGCCTTCGACTTTGGACCGGGCGGAGCTGCCGGGCCGGTGCTGCACGTGATGGATGCGACTCCCGAAGCGCCTCAGCGCAGCTTCGCGGTGCAGGAGATGTTCCTCCGGGCGGTGCGGCTGGAGGAGGCGGCGGGGACGCGGGATGATGCGGCGGCGCTGTATGAAGAGATCCTGGACCGGCAGCCGGGCCATGCGGCTTCGGCAATCAACCTGGGGACGATCCGGTACGGGCAGCGGAACTTTGGCGAGGCCGAGCGGCTATACCGGGCGGCAACGGTGGCCGATCCGGAGTACGCGCTGGCGTTCTTCGATCTGGGCAACGTCCTGGACGAGATGAAGCGGCTGGACGATGCCATCGGCGCGTATCGGCGGGCGATCAAGCTGGTGCCGGAGTATGCTGACGCTCACTACAACCTGGCGTTGGCGTATGAGCGGCAAGGGGAGCGGCGTCGTGCTCTACGCCATTGGCTGATGTATGTTCGGCTGGACCCGGTGGGACCGTGGGCGAACCATGCCAAGGGGCAGGCTCGGAAAATCTTAAGCGGCGAGCGGTTGACGATCGTGAGCCGGCGCGGGTGTCTGGTGGCTTCGTAGGAATTTCTGTAAAGGTCCTAAGTATTCAAAGTAAAGGCCGGAAGTCTTGAGCTAGTCGGGTTGAGATGTATGTGCCGGGCCTTCATCCCTCATAGTTCCATCCTCTGCCTACCCGAGGCTTTTATGTGTTGTGCCTATGGCGTTCTTACTGTCGAGTGGCGACGCGTTAGCACAACTTTGTTGTTTCTTGCTTCGATCTAACAAAACAAAGGAGTTAGAGTAGATGACTCATTAGTCAGCAGGTGCGTCACGTTGCGTTTCCCCGGCGGCTAAGGCCCCGCCTCTATAATCTGTTTTCGCGTTTATGGCGTTCGAGTTGAGCAGGGTGCAAACGCGGATTCCCTACGGAAATGACAAATCAGAAAGGTAACGGCGGCCTTGGCGAAGGAACAGCAGATTCCCTACGGGAATGACAAATCAGAAAGGCAACGGCCAAGGAGCGTCCTATCAGATAATAGCTTATATATCTATCTTACAAGATTGAATGTGACTAATGAACAAACTTTTGGCACATAGTTGACGGTGCGTAGGTTGTTCATTTCATTTACTTTAGCCTAATGGCTTGCGCAAATGGACCAAACAGAGGGCTTGACAAGAATTGGGGGCGCGCGGGTGGGATGGTAGGCGAGGCAGGGATCGAACCTGCAACCCCGAGCTTAGAAGGCTCGTGCTCTATCCGATTGAGCTACTCGCCCGCGTTGTTTAAGTGTAGCGGACTGGAGTGGCTTGGCGGGGCGAAAAGCGGATTTCTCCGCTGCGCTGCGGAATGCCAGACTGCGAGGGTTAGGCGGTGGCGAAGTCTTTGCCGCGAAGGAGCGTTACGATGGCTTCGAGGGCGGCGGCCCAATGTTGGGCGGCGGTCTCGGGAGTAGGCGCGATGGCTTTGATGTAGAGGGAGATTGCGAAGCCTTCCTGGGCGCCGGTGAGATCGACCACGGCTGGGCGGAGGGTGCATTCGAGAGCGGCCTGGGGATGGTCGAGGGCGGAGGCGCGGCGGACGAGGCGATCGGCGAATTGGTGCTGGAGGTGGATGGAGGCGAAGAGGGCTCGGTCGCGGGGAAGCAGGTCGATGTAGGAGGCGAGGCCGGTTGGGTTGTCGGCGGGCGTGAGGTCGAGTTCAAGGCAGAGGCTGGCCAGATCGTCGGGGGCGAGCGGCCAGATGTCGCACTTGGCGGTGAAGACGGGGGAGCGGGGCGCGTTGAGAGAGCGGAGGGCCTGCATGAGCGGGGGGTGCTGGTCGGCCTCGAGGATCTGGTCGAGGTCGTAGGGATTTTCGCGGAGGTCTATGAAGTGGGCAGGGCTGTCTGGATCATTCCAGGGGACGACGAGCACGGGGTCTTCGGCGGCGCATTCGGCGGTCCAGTCGGCGAGCATGAGGGTTCTATTTTAGTTTAGGGGTGGGGTTTGTGTGGGGGGATGGCTGGAAAAGCAGATTCCTTTCGGGAATGACAAACAAAAGGTAGAGGTGGGTGCGGGCAGACCGCAGGTCCTTCGACTACGCGGATCACTGTGAGACTGTGATCCGCTTCGCTCAGGATGACAGATGCTGGGTTTGGATGACTATGGTTGGTTTGAATGACAGATTCGGTTGGATGAAAGTGTATGGGTGGAAGGTGCTTAGGCGTGGACGAGGAGGAATTGGCGGAGGGTGGTTTCGGTCCAGTAGCCGTCGTCATCGGTTGCGGGGTTGGGTTTGCCGAGAAAGGCGCAGTGGCCACCGTGGCTGGTTTCGAGCAGGGTGATGTCGAGGTTGGCGGCGATGAGGGCGCGGGTGCTGGCGGTGAAGCGGATGAAGGGGTCGTCGAGGGCGTGGAGGATGAGGGTGGGGACGCGGATGGTGTCGAGGACGCGGGCGGCGGCGGCGCGGTGGTAGTAGTCGTCTGCGCCGGTGTAGCCGGAGTAGAAGGCGGTGATCCGGTCGTCGAAGTCGCGGAGGGAATGGAGGTAGTCGGCGCGGGTGATGTCGAAGGCCTGGGGGAAGATCATGGCCTTGCGGCGGAAGCGTCGGCGGAGGGCGCGGAGGAACTTCCACTCATAGATGCGATTGGCGGGGCGGTGGAGGGCGTCGGCGGAGGGGCCGAGGTCGACGGCGGGAGAGACGCCGACAACGGAGTGGAGTTCAGGCGGAGCGGAGTTGGCTGCGCCGAGTTCGCCGGCGAGTTTAAGAACTAGGTTGCCGCCCATCGAGTAGCCGACGAGCGCGAGGGATTCAACGGCGCGGGTGTGGAGGACGTGGCGCATGACGAGGTCGACATCGCCGGAGAGGCCGGAGTGATAGAGGGTGGAGGAGAGGGCCTCGGTGCCGCCGCAGTTGCGCATGTTCATGCGGACGACGTTCCAGCCGGCGAGCCAGAGCTTGTGAGCGTTGCCGCGGATGTACTGGGAGTTGTCGGAGCCTTCGAGGCCGTGGACGAGGATGGCTGCGGGGTGGGTGGCGGGTTCGGGCTGCCAGTGGCAGCGGAGCTTGACCTGACTGGCGAGGGGTTGGGTAGACGTGGCGGGGGAGACGACGACGAACTCGGTGTCAGGCTCGGGGAGGGTGTCGCGGCGGCGGAGATAGTTGCCGAAGATGGTTTGGAGGTGGCCGTTGCGGAGGATGAGGCGAGGCTGGAAGGGGAGCGGCTGGAAGGCTTTTGTCAACGGGCTCTCCTCGGGGAGGAGGCGGCTTTGAGGAAGTCGACGGCGTTGAGGGCACCGGTGGGTTCGTCTTCGTGCTTGAAGTAGGCGTAGACGGCGCGGGCTTGATTGGGGTCTTGATTGGAGGTATGGGCGAGGGCTGCCAGGCGCTTGGCGAGGGCGGCGAGCTGGCGCTTGGGGTAGGCACCGTTGCGGCGGAGGCGGAAGCAGGCGTGGGTGGCGGCGGTGTGGACTTCGGGGCTGGCGAGATCGTCGGATTCGGCGATACAAAGGGCGGCGTTGCGGTCGCGGAGGAGGGTATAGGTGGTCTCGGCGAACCAGCTTTCGTGGCGGAACTCGAAGGCGATCTGGTACTCGGCGAGCGCGGGAAGGGCGAGGAAGCTGGCGACGCGGGCGCGGGTGTCGTCCGTGGCTTTGAAGTTGGGGGGAAGCTGGAAGAGGAGGAGGCCGAGCTTGCCGGCGTCCCGGATGGGCTGGATGCCGGCGAGGAACTCGGCGAGGTGGGTGTCGCAATCGAGGAGGCGGGCGAAGTGGGTGATGCGCTGGGGGGCTTTGAAGGAGAAGCGAAAGTGCGGGGGTGTGGCGGCGAGCCAGGTGGCTAGCTGCTTGGGCGTGGGTAGGGTGCGGAAGGTGTAGTTGACCTCAACCGAGGAGAGCTGGGTGGCGTAGAAGGGGAGGAACTTCGCGGGAGAGGTCTTCTCGGGGTAAAAGCCCGGCTTCCAGGATGGGTAGGCCCAGCCGGAGGTTCCGGCGTAGAGATGAGGAGGAGCGGGCATGGGGAGGGTGCGCTACGCTTCTCCGACAAATTCGAGGGAGAGAATTGGGGCGGCTAGTGGGTTTCGAACCCACGACATCCGCTGCCACAGAGCGGCGTTCTGCCACTGAACTATAGCCGCCGTATTGTGATGATTGTAGCATTGGGGCGGGGAAAGGCGCATCCTAAAGGCATGGCGATAAGTGTGCAGCCCGAGATTCTGCCTCCCGCGAGTCGGCAGCGGCATGGCGCCCGAATGTTCGACGACCACAATCTCGATCTGCTGTCGCATGTGCTGGACGACTGGTTTCGGATTCCAGGAACGAGCTTCCGGTTCGGGATTGATGGGATTGTGGGGCTGGTGCCGGGAATCGGCGACATTTTGGGCGGGCTGGCGTCGAGCATTATCGTGCTGGCGGCGTGGTTTCGCGGGGTGCCGTATGTGACGATCGCGCGGATGGTGGCGAATGTGGCGATCGAGGTGGCGGTGGGCCTGGTTCCGTTCTTCGGGGATTGGTTCGACGTCGCGTGGAAGGCGAATCGTCGGAACTATGCTCTGCTGGAACGGAGCCTGAACGCGCCGCGAAAGAATGAGTGGGGGGATTGGGCGTTTTTGTTCGGACTGGCGGCGGTTATGCTGGTGTTGACGGTGTTGCCGTTGCTGGTGGTGGGTTGGGTAACCAGTGTGCTGCTTGGATCGCTGGGCATTGACATCCACTGGCGGCGTTGATTTGTGGCGATCAAGCCATATTTCGGATTATTTCGTTCCGTTCCTTGACTCGCCGATCGGCTAGACGGTGATGGCGGCCAGTGCGAAGGATCTTATCTTGAAGTTGTTTAGGGTATAGAAGGGTAGCTGGATTGTATAGGTGAGGGTTACGGCGACTTGAACCGTGCCGCCGACGGTGTTAGTCCCTGTGGCGGGATAAGTGACGGCGACGGAAGCAGTGTTGGTGGGATAACTGGGAACAAACGGGGCGAGAAAGCTTGTGACCGTAGCGGTGGTCGCGGGAACTTGGGTAGCTGCGCTATGAACGCTGGCATAGCGGGCGGCGGCGTGTGCGCCGTAGGTGATGTTGGAGAGTTGATACATCACCAGAGCGAAGTTGACGAAGCCGAACATCATCAGGCAGAGAACGGGTAGACCGAGGGCGAGCTCGATGATCGTTTGGCCGTCTTCTTTCTTCGTGACGGTGTGCCCTTTGAGCGCACGCCGCATAGAGTTCAGCGACCGCATAGGTTAGTGCCCCTGAGTGTAAGGCGTACGGATCGTGGCGACGGACTTCACTGGAAGGCTGGTGGGAAGTCCGGTGACACCAAAGACAAGGGGAAGGGAGGCGGTGGCGGTGACCTGCATATATTGCAGGGGAGAGGTGATCGTACCGCCGCAGCTTGAGGTACAGCTTATGGCGCTCCCGCCGGGATTGCAGGTGCAGACGACCACGGCGGAGGCGGAGTAGCCGGGAACGCCGGCGGCAAACTGTCTGGCAAAGGTTTGCACCTGACTGGTATTGATTTGTTGGCCGTAGATGGTGGCGCGCTCGGCCGCGGCGCGTGTGGAATCGATGACGATCATGTATCGACTAAAGACAAGACCGAAGTCTACGACCCCTAACAGCATTAGCAGGAGAATGGGCAGAATAAGGCTAAGCTCTATCAAGGAACTGCCCTGCTCGTCGTGGACGGATGCCGATGAAGTAAGGTTCATGGGTTAGCCTCTATTGGACAACGTTGACCGTGTAGGCATGAGGACTGCCGCCGGGCAGCTGCGAGTAGTCGTTGGAGGTCGTAAACGTCGTGTTCGAAATGGAGCCGCTCGCGAAGACTACCGAGAAGAAGTGACCGGCGTCACCGACGATGGAGTTAGAGAAAGTGGCCCCGACGAGGCCGCAGGAGATGATGCCGTCGGATGTAATGGTGGAATTGCTGATCTGCACGTCGTTCGGTCCCCAGGTGTTAGGTGTGCCGACGGGAACGGTACACGCGACAAGGATGCCGCCTAAGCCGGTGCCATAAGGTGTCGCGGGCGCGCTCACGTTCCACACGGAAGAGGTAAGCAGAAATTGTCCGACATTGGAGGAGTTTTTCTCTATGACCATAGAAACTGGTCCGCCATTGATAGTGGAACCATTAGTAATGGCCAGACCGCCGATCATGATATAGTAGCCGGGCTGCAGAGTGACTATGCTGCTACTGATGGTGTTGGGGCCGCAATACGTGCCGGGAGAGAGGACGGCCGCTGGATTATTGCTAATATTTAAGGTCTGGCAAACGCCGCTCAAGGTGTAGGTTGCGTAGGAGTCGGGATGCGTCTCAGAAGGCCAGTTGAAGAGGGGTGAGGGATTGACGAGGCCCGCGATCGAGGATGCGCCCGCGGATGCGGCGACAAGAGTGCTGCCGGTGATGTTGGACGAGGCATCGACGGTAAGCGAAGTGCCGACCGCGACAGGGCACTTAAGGTTGAGGTTCGAGTTCGCGGAGACGGAGAGGGTTGTGTAGAAGGTGGCACACGGGGGCATGGTGGCTACAGCGGTCCGGGAAAGCTGGATGGAGGTGCTTCCGCTGGAAAGGACGCCGAGCATCATGGTGGGCATGGTCTGCTGGACGGTGGCCTGCACAACGCCGTTGTTGCCCGTGTAGGGACCCGACGATGCCCCGCTCTGGAGAGCTACAGTAGGCGTGGGGATGCTGTTGGCGGCAGCATAGGCGGCGAGTTCAGCGTTAGCTCCGGCGGCGAAGTTTGAGCTAGATACGTTGCCGAGCCGTCCGGCTTCCAAAGCGTAGCTGATGGCGGCATTATCGGCGGCGGTTTGGAGCTGGAGGCTGCGCACCTCCATGCGGCCGACGTCGAGGGCCAGTCCACAGAATCCTAGTAGGGCGATAAGGCTAACGGCGAAGTAAATGAGCATCAGGCGGTACCACTGTGAGTCTTTATCGACGGCGCGAGCGTGTATCTTTAACCGCCGTACAAGTTGCCCACGCGGTCCTGAGCACAGACAGAACCGCGGGTGGGATAAACTAGTGGAAGTCGGGGCGTAGCGCAGTCTGGTAGCGCATCTGGTTTGGGACCAGAGGGTCGGGGGTTCGAATCCCTCCGCCCCGACCATTGCATCCAACTATCTAGTCCATCCTCTATGACGGATACTCCGGCGTGACCTTACCCGCATGGTTCCGCGGGCTTGTCGTCTTCGTTTCGTCGATGCTCCAGGATGCCTTCGCGACTCTCCGTGCCGGTTTGATTGAGAGGGGAGAGCTGGCGGGCATCTCTAATATGGTTTCATCCTCTGTTTATTTTGCCCATTGCACCGATAGATGATGTAGCAGGGTGTGTTTGGGTCCCAGGGCGCACACCGCACACGGACGGTGACAGTTGGCCAAGAAGCAGGCATGGCGGAGCGGCGAGCGAGCGCGTTGGATGGTCGCGCTTGAGCGCTGCGTTGCACTGGTGCTGTTGCTGGCTCCTGGATCAGGCTTGCGCGGGCAACATATTCAGGTGGCGTCGTTGGGGATGGCAGCTGGGCTGTCGAATCTGAATGTGACGGCGATGTTGGAGGACCATACCGGCGCGGTGTGGGTCGGCACGGAGAACGGCGTCTACCTTGCCGACGGCGAGCGCTTTCTCAAGCAAGAGGTGTTTACCGCAGCCGGCGTCAATATGGTCGTGGCTATGCGCGAGGACAGCAGGGGGCGCATCTGGGTGATGGACCAGCGTCATCTGCTCTTCTGGGATGGATCGGCGGTCCATCAGATCGAGGGATTGAAACTCCTGAGGAGCCTGGTCGAGCGGCGCGACCTGATCGCGTTACTGGGAGAGCCCGATGCGGTTTTTCTGCTAAGCGGGGGAGACTTGCTCCGCGTTTCGAGCGGCGATGGCGGGCGCTCCTGGACGACGCGGCTGGCGGTGTTGCCGGAACAGTTGGAGCGACATTCCGAATTGCGAAAGCTTACGAGCATCCGGGCCGCTGGAGACTCCACGATTTGGGCGGGGTGCGGCACCATGCTATGCCGTTTGGATCTGTCCTCGGGAAGAGTGGATAACTTTGGCGAGCGGCAAGGGGTGGCTCCGGATGCGTGGAGCGCGCTTCTGGTAACGCGAAAGGGCGATGTATGGGCGCGCGGCGCAAAGTCGCTGCTCCAGTTGATAGCCGGGAGCGCACGGTTTGAAGCAGCCGCGCCGCTGCCTTCCATGACGAGCCTGACTGTACTCGCGCCGCTTCTTGTGGAAGATCCGTCCGGCCGGATCGTGCTGAACGTCCAGGAGGGTGTAGCCCGCTCTTCGCATGATGGCTGGCGCATCTTCGACCACCATAACGGGCTCCCGGATGGCGAGATGCAGGTGCTGCTTTTCGACCGGACGGGTGCGTTGTGGATTGGACCGCAAGGACTGGGTGTGGGGCGTTTTGCGGGATACGGCGCGTGGTCGGCATGGACGAAAACGGAGGGCCTGCGCAGCAACGTGGTGTGGGCGTCGGTCAAGAGCGCGGACGGAACCGTGTGGAGTCTAAGCGACCGTGGTCTGGACCGTCTGAACCGTTTGGACTCTCCGTCGAGGCAGTTCGTTCCGGCCAAGTCGACCCTTCCGCTGGACCACCTCAGAGTGGCCGTCGCGGATGCGCGAGACCATCTGTGGCTGGGGGACGCCAGAGGCAAAGTGATCGAATACGAGCCTGCGACCGGGAAGACGCGCATTGCCGCTGATGGATTGGGGCATGTCATCAAGCTGCTGATCGATCGGCAGAAGCGCGTCTGGGTCTGCTCCCAGCAGGGTCTCCGCTTCTTCTCGCCAGAGGATGGCTGGCGTTCGCCGCATGCGCCGGAGCATGGGTTTCCCGCGGAAGGGTATGCCTGGTCCATTACAGAGGGGCCGACGGGGCTGCTTTGGGTGACCAATGGACAGGGCCTCTTCCGCTTCGACGCGCAGGCGTGGGTATCGATTGCGCTCCCGTTCCCTGGCGGAAAGCAGTACAACTTCATGGTGGCCGCCGCGCCGGATGGAACGCTGTGGGCGCAAGGGATTCAGCCGTTCCCGGTCACACGTCTTCGCGTGGATGGAACCCACGCGACGGTGATCGAACGTGTGCCGAGCGCGAGCTTTGGGTCGGACAATATCACCTTTATGGCAACGGACCGGCGAGGCTGGCTGTGGGTGGGCAGCGATGACGGCATCCATGTCTACAACGGAGAGCGTTGGGTGCAGGCGACCAGCGAAGACGGGCTGATCTGGGACGATACCGACTTCAATGCTTTCTCCGAAGACCTGGATGGATCGGTGCGGATCGGCACCAGTGGCGGGTTGTCGCATCTGGTGCATCCGGAGCGGCTGTTTTCGGCGACGCCTCCAACGGTGCGCATACGTGAAGCTCGCGTTGGAGAAGCCCAGCTGCATGGCAGCGGTCCCAGCTTCGATCTGCGCCGCCCGGTGCTACGCGTTAGCATGCTGAACACAAACTACAGCCGGGAAGGCGCTGTGATTTATCGCTACCGGCTGGAGGGCCAAGAGAACGAGTGGCAGGAGGACCGGACGGGAGAACTGCGTTTTCCGGCGCTCGATGCGGGGCAATACAAGCTCACCGTGGTCGCCTATGATACGCGGTTGCAGAAAGGCTCGGCACCGGTTTCGCTCGCGTTTACCGTACTGGAGCCTTGGTGGCGGAGACCCTGGTTCTTCTGTATGGAAGGGGTGCTGGGATTGTTGGCGGGGTTTGCGATTTGGCGATACACCGTGCATCTTTTGGTGGAGCGACAGCAGGATTTGGAGCGGTTGGTGACGTCGCGGACGGGCGAACTGGAGCGGGAAAAGGCCGAGCTGCTGTGCGCGCGGTCGGCGTTGCTGGAGATGACGCGGCGGGATTCGCTGACAGGTTTGCTGAACCGGGCGGCGATCTTTGAGCAGATGGGAGCGTTGTGCGAGGCGGCGCTGGCGAGTGGAAGGCCGTTGGCGCTGGCCATGGCGGATCTGGATTCGTTCAAGCGGATCAACGACCAGTACGGGCACGTGATGGGCGACACGGTGCTGCGGGAGTGCTCCCGGCGGATTGAGGGCGCGTTGCGCCTCGGCGACGCGGTGGGACGCTATGGCGGCGAAGAGTTACTGATTCTGCTGCCCGGCTTGTACCCCGAGCATGCCGCCGCACGGATGGAACAGCTGCGCGTGGCGATCGCGGGGGCTCCTGTGGTGCAAGGGACGACGAGGTTGACGGTGACGTGTAGCTTTGGAGTGGCGTGGATGAGTGGGGAGCGGTGTTCGCTCGAGTCGCTGGTGGAGATGGCTGACGCCGCGCTCTACCGGGCGAAGCAGAACGGACGCAACCGTGTAGAGTTCGCTTCGCACAGGAACGGGGATCTGGTGTCGCAGGACCGGACTGTCGATGCGGTGTCATGTTGATGCGAGGCATAATGCGGAAGCGATCGGTGGAGATCGAGCCGAAGCCTGACGCTCCCTGGGGCACCGCTCATTGCGTGAAGGTTCTCGTCGATAAGGAAGATATGAACGCACGTGCGCTGCAAGAGCAAACAACGGCGCACAGGGTTCCGCCTGTTCCCCTGAACGAGGCTGAGCGGCTGGACGCGCTGCATGAGACCGGCATCTTGGACACACCGCCGGACCCGGCTTTCGACCGGCTGACACGGCTGGCGGCGTCGATGTTCGGGACGCGATATGCGTTTCTCTCCTTTGTGGATGCGGACCGGCAGTGGTTCAAGTCGGCTCAGGGAATTGATTCGCCGGAGACCTCGCGGGCCGACGCGTTCTGCGCGTATACGATCCTGAATCGGGATGCAATGGTGGTGTGCGACACGCTGGAGGACGTACGCTTCCGAGACAATCCTCTGGTGAAGGGAGGGTTGTACCTCCGCTTTTATGCGGGTGTGCCGGTGACGAGCGCGGAGGGGTACAACATCGGAACGTTTTGCATCGGCGACACAAGGCCGCGCGCCGAGATCAGCGACGAAGACAAGCTGTCGCTAGCCACGCTGGCGGAGATGGCGTCGGAGATGACGGAGGAGTTCCGCCAAAATCGCGAGCTGCGCGGAAGCGAAGGCGAAGCGCGGGACCGGTATGCCCTGGTGGCGCGGGCGACGCTCGACGGAGTTTGGGATTGGGACATCCGCAACGATCGGGTGTTTTATTCGCCGCGTTGGCAACGCATTCTGGGGCTGGAAGAAAGTGATCGTACGGCAACGGTGGAGCACTGGACCGGGCGTATTCACCCGGAGGACAAAGCCGGCGTGCTTTCTGCTGTTGAGCGGCAGATGGAGGGCGAGGCGGCTCCCTTCCGCAGTGAGCATCGGGTGCGGCACGGCGACGGCACGTGGCGGTGGGTGGTGGTGCGCGGGCTGACGCAGCGGGACGCAAATGGGTGCCCGACGCGGATGGCCGGATCGCTGATGGACGTGACGCAGGAGAAGACCTCGGATGCGCTAACGCGGTTGCCAAACCGGTTGATTCTCCATGAGCGACTGACGCGGTTGATCGAACGAAGCGAGACGCTGAAGAGTTGGCAATTTGCCGTCTTTTTGATCGACATCGATCAGTTCAAAGCGATCAACGATCAGCACGGCCATCAGGCGGGGGACCAAGTGCTGGTCTCGCTGGCGGAGCGTGCCACGGCGCTGGTGGCCAGGACGCGACAGCGAAAGGAATCGCTGGTGGCGCGGCTGAGCGGGGATGAGTTTGTGGTGCTTCTGGACGGGGTGCGGAACGTGGCGCAGGCGGAGTCCGTGGCGAAGCGGCTCCAGGCAGCGATCTCCGCGCCGATCGAGATGGATGGCGAATGCGGCCAGGGCGGTGAGCGGATTGAGGCGCGCGTGAGCATCGGGATTGCGATGGCCGCACCGCAGATGAATACGCCGGAGTGCTTTGTGCATAGCGCGGACCTGGCGATGTATCAGGCAAAGGCCGCGGGCCGGGGCTCGGCTACGGTCTTCGATCACCGGATGCAAGAGGAGAACCTGCGCCGGGTGAAGACGGAGTCGCAGCTGCGGCGGGCGGTGGCGTTGGGCGAGATGCGCTTGTTTTTTCAGCCGCAGGTCGATCTGGAAACCGGAGCGGTGATCGGGTGCGAGGCGCTGGTGCGCTGGCAGCATCCTGAGCTGGGCATGGTGCCGCCGGATTACTTCATCCCCCTGGCGGAGAAGACGGGGCTGATTGCGGAGATCGATTGCTGGGTGATGGAGAGTGCGGCGCGGCAGATTGCGGCGTGGCGGGTGGCTTCTCCTGTGGCGATGAACTGGCACATGAGCGTGAACATTTCGGCCGAGAAGTTCCCTTCAGTCGATCTGCTGCGGAACGTGCAAGAGACGCTGGCTCGCCATGGACTGCCGGCTTCGGTGCTGTGCATGGAGATCACGGAGACGGCCCTAATGCGGCATGTGGCCGAAAGCGCGCTGGCAATGCAAGCGCTGCGGACGATCGGCGTAGGGTTGCACATGGACGACTTTGGCTCGGGGTATAGCTCTTTCAAGCAGCTGTATGAGCTGCCGTTCGATGTGTTGAAGATCGACCGGTCGTTTTTGCAGAGCATTATCGGCAACGAGCAGGCGGTGAACATCGTGCGCGGAATACTGAGCCTGGCGAAATCGCTGGGAATGTCGAGCATCGCCGAAGGGATCGAGACGGTGGAGCAGGAAGCTCTGCTGCGAAGCCTGGGATGTAAACGCGGGCAGGGATACCTATATAGCAGACCGGTGGATGCGGAGACGTTTACGGCGAAGTACTTGCATGGAAATCAGCCGCATGCCGGTACGATCGCATGACGGACGCGGCGGGTTATAACTGAGGAATGACGGGATATTGGTGGCGCTGGATGCGCCCTAGAAGCTGGCGCAGGATGGGGGTGAGCGCAAGAGCGAGGATGGGCGCGAGGACGACTGCGGCACATGTCCAGACAATGAGGGCGTGGGACTCCCAAAGCCAGAGTTGACGGGTGAGCTCCAGGGGACGGGTGCGGGCTTCGTGGAAGAGGCTTGCCGGGGAAAGCGGCAGGGGCGCGGTATGGAAGAGGCGGCTGCCAGCCCGGATGAAAGGAATGACGAGGAGCACTTCAAGGGGATAGACGATGTGGTTGGCGAGTTGCGAGGCGGCGATGTTGAGCCGGAAGGCCGAGGCGATGGCGAGACACACGAGCGTCGTCGAGCCGAGCAGCGGGTTAATGCCGATAACGAGGCCGGCGGCGATGCTCCAGGCGAGGCGCTCGGGCGTGGTGCCTAAGCGCAGGAGTGCCAGAAACGGGAGCACGGCGCGACGGTAGAGCCAACCGTGATGGGACGGAGCGGTCATCGCCCAGCTTGCAGTTGCGGGATGAGGGCGGTGAGGAGGGAGGTAAAGCGGGCGGCCGAATGGCGGCCGATCTCCATGACTTCCTCGTGGCGGATGGGGTCGCCGGTTACGCCGGCGGCCATGTTGGTGACGAGCGACAGGCCGATGACGTCTAGGCCCATGTGCCGGGCAACTATGACTTCGTGGACGGTGGACATCCCGACGAGGTCTGCGCCGAGGGTGCGGAAGGCGCGGATTTCGGCGGGGGTCTCGAAGGAAGGGCCGAGGACGGCGAGGTAGACGCCTTCAGTGAGGAGGAAACCCTGGCTGGCTGCCTCGGCGAGGGCGAGGGCACGTAGGCGCGGGGTGTAGGCGGTGGTCATGTCGAAGAAGCGCTCGGCGGTGCCGGGCCGGGTGGCGAAACGTGGCTCGTTGGGTCCAAGGGCGGCGTTGGTGCCGGTGAGATTGATGTGGTCGGCGATGCAGACTAGCTCGCCGGGAGTGAGGGTGGAGCGGATGCCGCCGGCGGCGTTGGTGACAATGACGGTGCGGATGCCGAGTAGGGCGAGGACGCGCATAGGGAAGGTGACTTCGTCCATGCTGTAGCCTTCGTAGGCGTGAACGCGGCCCTGCATGACAGCTACGGGGACACCAGAGATCGTACCGAGAATGAGCTTGCCCGAGTGCCCTTGGACGGTAGATTGGGGGAAGTGAGGGATGTCGGCGTAAGAAATCGTGGTGGGGGATTGGACTTGGGCTGCGAAGTCCCCCAGGCCCGAGCCGAGAATGATGGCGAGGGTGGGGGGGAGGGGCGTGAGGGAGCGGATGTGGGTGGCGGCGGTTTGGGCGCGGGTGTAGAGGTCGGGCA
Organism: Acidobacteriaceae bacterium; assembly: GCA_965277085.1. Classification (GTDB taxonomy): domain Bacteria; phylum Acidobacteriota; class Terriglobia; order Terriglobales; family Acidobacteriaceae; genus Edaphobacter. Next base: position 975,320 of record OZ255708.1, on the reverse strand, counting down.
TTATCAAAGGTGTCATGGTCGCTCCTTCTCCCAGTTTCGCCACATGAGCAGGGAGAGGATGAAGATATTGGCTTCAGCCGAGCCAGCGATGCTACGCCAGCCGATGATTGCAATCTTGGCCATTTCCAGGTATTGATTTGCTTGTCGTTCCGTCAGGCGGTATGCAAGATCGTAGTCTGCGCTGTGCCGTGCCTCCTGCAACTGGATAAAGGAGGAAGCGACAGTCTGCAATGCCAACGAGGGTTCGGGACCAACCAGGCCGAGTAGGGGTTGAGTCAGTTTGGCTGCGGCAAAACGTCCGCATACATGCTTCATCTCGCCATGATTGAACCAGCGTTGGATTCGATGGTTCGTCTCCGGTGAGACATTTGGAGCAATAAGCTGCACTGCATCGCCGTTTATTTGGTGGAACAGAGCATAGTAAGAAGCGGAGACGGCGCGTCTTCTTGCGACATCGCTTTGCGGCTGGGTTAGCGTGTTGAGCAGATGCGCCGCATGACTCAGCAAATCGAATGAAAGACTCAAATCTCCTACTCCAAACGTGTGTAAGGAAACCGAGTTAGTCCGCTGTGTAAGATCTTTGTTTGAATTATGGCAGCGTAGTCGATGAACTGCCGAATCCAAGCCGAGTCTACCTCGTCGTCTTTATGAGTATGGAAAACGAGCCACATGGCGGGATCGCCCGTGTGATCTTCCCCAAGTTCTACGGTAACGCTGTCGACGCCTTCAAGCCTAGGCGTGTCCGCTATGAACTCTTCTGCTTTCGCTTTTTCGGCTTGATCCTGGTCTCTGAGGGTTTCCATGACGAAATTATAAGCGTGTCTACGTAAGCAGCATGGAGACGATGCTGGCGGACATGAGGTTGGCCATGGTTCCCGCGAGCATGGCGCGGAGGCCTAGCTGGGCGAGGTCGTTGCGGCGGTTGGGGACGAGCGCGCCGATGCCGCCGATTTGCATGCCGATACTGCCTACGTTGGCGAAGCCGCAGAGGGCGAAGGTGGCGATCGAGAAGGTGCGTGGAGCGAGCGTGGATTTGATCGCGCCAAGCTGGGTGAAGGCGACGAACTCGTTGATCATGGTGCGGGTGCCAAGCAGATTGCCGATGGTGCGGGCGTCGTGCCAGGGGATGCCGATCAGCCAGGCGACGGGCGCGCCGACGACGCCGAGGATGGCGTTGAGGGAGTGCGGGAAGGGGATATGTCCGTGCGCCCAGGCGAAGTTCGAGATGCCGAGCATGATGGCATTGAACAGGCCGACTAGCGCAACAAACGAGATGAGCATGATGGCGACATTGAAGGCGAGCTGGCCGCCGTCGATGGTGCCGCGGGCGACGGCGGCGATGAAGTTCTCGTTCTTATGCTCCTCGTTGGGCGGCATGTGGACGGTGCCGGCGGTGGCGGGAATTTCCGTTTCAGGCACGAGCATCTTGGCGACCAGGATCGTGCCCGGGGCGGTCATGATGACGGCGGAGAGGAGGTCTTGCGCGTTGATGCCGAAAGAGATGTAGGCAGCCATGATGCCGCCGGAGACGTGGGCCATGCCGGAGGTCATGATGACCATCAGCTCCGATCTGGTCGCGCCGGCGAGGAAGGGGCGGATGGTGAGCGGGGCTTCCGTCTGACCCATAAAGATGCTGGCGGCGACGTTGGTGGACTCGGCGCCGCTCGTGCCCATGGTTCGCTGCATGATCCAGGCGACGACGCGGATGACCTGCTGCATGAGGCCGATGTGATAGAGGATGGCGAAGAAAGCCGAGATGAAGATGATGGTGGGGAGGACGGCGAAGGCGAGGACGGCGAGGGGGTCTCCGGGGGTGCCGAGACGGCCAAAGACGAGCGAGGAGCCGTCGACGGAGTGGGCGAGCAGCGAGGTGATGACGCCCGAGACGTTGTGGAGGATGATCTGCCCGGCGTTCCACTTAATGACGCCAAAGGCAAAGACGATCTGGAGACCGAGTCCCCACAGGACAGTGCGCCAGCGGATGGCGCGGCGGTTGGACGAGAGCGCGTAGGCCAGGAGGAGGAAGACGATAAGACCGAGAAGACCGGTAAAACGGGCCAAGGCTGCTCCTGTGCGAAACGCTGAGAACGGATGAGGCCAGTGTACTGGAGCGAAAGGGACTTTGTGGAACCGGACTCAAGGTTGCGCAGAGTGCGCCGATAGCCTGTTTGAGCAGCAAAAAGGAGGCCGGCCATGAGCTATTCCGTCACTGGCGTTGCGGCAATTTCGTTTCCCATTCAGACGCTACCGAACGACGCCTACAGCGTTGCCGGCGGCCATCAGGCGCTGACGCCGATTGCGCCGGACACTCAAAAGAATGTCGAACTGTCGGGATCGTCGAAGACGCCGGTCAAGTTCGCCTCTCCGCTTACAAAGGTTGTGGACGCAAAGCACGCCTCGCATGTGGATACGGTCACGCTATCAACGAGCCAGAAGGTGCTGAAGCTGCAGCAAGAGGGCGAGAGCGCGCTCCAGATTGCAGCCAAGCTGAGTCTCCCGACCAAAGAAGTGTTGCGCGATTTGCACGTCGATACGCATGTGGCGCAAAGCTTTACGGTCGCTCCGGTCACGGCTCCGCTGAGCGGGAACACGACGGCTACGGTGAGCGCGCCGACGGTGGGCGCTTAGAGATCGTCTCGGGTAAGAATGCGGCGGACCAGCGGCCTGGGTGGGGGCGGCTCGTCCGCTATGTGCAGCGTGGCGCGGAGCATGGCTTCGGGCTCGTCGAGCAGGGTGAGATCTTCCGAAAATAAGGTGCAGAGCGGCTGGCCAGGTTCGAGGCGGTCGCCAATTTTGGCGTGCATGGCGAGACCGGCGTGGGCGGAGACGGGATCTCCGGGGCGTGTGCGGCCCGCGCCAAGACGCTGTACGGCCCAGCCGACGTCCATGCAGTTCATGTCTGCGAGATAGCCGGCGCGGTCCGCGTAAAGGGTGCGCTGAGCTGCTGGTTTGTGATGGGCGGCGGGGTTGTCGAAGACAGTGTTGTCGCCGCCCTGGAATGCGACCATCTTGAGCCATGCCTGGTAGGCTGCGCCGCTTTTTAAGACGCTGTTGGCCAAGACTGCGCCTGCTTCCGGTGTGTGGGCCAGACCGGCGAGATGCAGCATCCAGCCGCTGAGGATGAGGGAGAGCTCAATCAGATCGGACGACATCGGGTGGCGGACGCCTTGGAGGATGTCGACGCACTCCCAAACTTCGAGCCAGTTGCCGCAGAAGCGCCCGAGCGGCTCGTCCATGCGGGTAAGGAGCGCAACAGTGCGGGTGCCGGAGGCCTCGCCTGTGGCGACCATCAAGCGGGCGAGGTGCTCGGCGGCTTCATAGGGGCGCATAAAGGCGCCGCTGCCGGTCTTGACATCGAGGACAAGGCCGTTCAGCCCGGCGGCAAGCTTTTTGCTCATGATGCTGGCGCAGATGAGGTCCGGCGATTCGACCGTTCCCGTGTGGTCGCGGAGAGCGTACAGGATGCGGTCGGCGGGAACGAGATTGGGCGTTTGGCCAACGATGGATGCGCCGCAGTCTGTCAGAACAGCGGCGAACTCGGCGAGCGAGAGCTGGGTGCGAAAGCCGGGAATGGTTTCGAGCTTGTCGAGCGTGCCGCCGGTGTGGCCCAGGGAACGTCCGGAGATCATGGGAATGGCGAGCTTGGGAAATCCGGCGGCGGCGACGATGGGAGCAATGAGGAGCGAGGTCTTGTCGCCGACGCCGCCTGTGGAATGCTTGTCTACCGTGAAGGCGTTGAGGGGTGCCGGATCGAAGACTTCGCCGGAGAAGCGCATGGCGCGAGTAAGGGTGGCGAGCTCGCGAGCGTCGAGGCCGCGGAGCAGGATAGCCATCAGCAGCGCGCTGGTCTGGGCGTCCGAGACAGTCTTTTGAACGACGCCCTGGATGAAGGATTCGATCTCGGCGTCGGAGAGGGCGAGGCCGTCGCGCTTGTGCTGGATGACGGCCATGGGGTGGAAGGTCACAGGATGATCTTAGTCCGGTTGACGGCTGTGAACGTGCAACCGCGGTCCTCGACTGAGCTTCGGTCAGAATGACAGATCTTTATTCAAGGGCGAGGTGGAACGAGGCGGGAAGCAGGGCGGCTGATGGAGCGCTGGCGATTGCGCCGCCAACTCCGGGGTAGAAGACCCAGGTTTTGGGCGTGGCGAACTCCAGGATGGTTTGGCGGCAGGCTCCGCAGGGTTGACTAGCGGTGGCGTTGAGGTTGGCGACGGCGACGGCGCTCAGCTTAATTGCTGGGCCGTATTGGGCGATGGCGGCGGCGATGGCGGTCTGCTCGGCACAGGTGGTCAGGCGGTACGAGGCGTTCTCGACGTTGCAGCCGGTGACGGTCTCGCCGCTGGTGAGGAGGATGGCCGCGCCGACCCGGAAGCGGCTGTAGGGAGCGTAGGCGTTGTGGGCCGCTTGCGTGGCGAGATCGCAGAGCGTGCTGATCTGGCCAGGGGAAAGGCCGCTGGGATGAGTGTCGGGCATGATGTCTGGAGGGTAGCGGGTCGCATCCGTGGTGGCAAGTCGGCTGCGCGAGTGTGTGGTACATTCTGGGTGTCGCCTATGACTGCTTGATCCTCCGCCCGATGCTGTGTGCCCGGTGTTCTACCGGGTTCTTATCTCGTGTCTGCAACCGGAGTTTTCAGGAGATCGTTCATGACGACACACCCTGTTTCAGAAATACTGACCGCGCGTCTCGCGTTGATTGCTGTGACGCCCGAGACATTGCGCTTCGAAAGGGCTGCGGATGGCCAACTCGGAGGCTTGATCCGCTGCGCCATACCGGCAAACTGGCCACCCGTGGATTGGGAGCCGCATGTGTTCGAGATGCTGCTGGCGCAGTTCGAGCGCGATCCGGCGCAAGTGGGCTGGCATCGGTACGTCGGGTTCATGCAGCCGGATGGCTCGCGGTTGCTGATTGGATCGATTGGGGCGTTTTGGCGGGATGCGTCACCGGCGGAGTGCGAGATCGGGTACACGATCTTGCCACCCTATGAAAGAAGGGGTTTGGCTACGGAAGCGGTACAGGCCTTGATTAGCCATCTTCGCGGAGAGGGACGGCTGACGAGTGTGGTTGCCCATACCTTTCCGCGATTGGTCGGGTCGATAAGGGTCATGGAAAAGTGCGGCATGGCACCGGACGGCAACGGAGAGGAGCCGGGGACGATCCGGTATCGGCTTCGCTTCTGAGAAGCGTTTGTCGATGGCATCGAGCAGGGGTAGGTTCGCGCATCGAAGGAGGTGCATAGCGGCTATTCTGCTATGAGTCGATCCCAATGCCGCGAAACCCCTCCAAGCCGAAGAAGGCCGCAAACAAGGTGGTTCCGAACTCTGCCGTAACAGCAGCGGTGCCTGTCGATTCCACGCTTGGCGCCGCCGCCGCGCTGGCTTTATTCCATCCACTGACGGCGGAATGGTTTCGGGCTGTCTTCGATGGGCCGACCGCGCCGCAGGTGGAAGGGTGGCCGGCCATTGCGCGTGGGGAGTCGACGCTGATCCTCGCGCCGACCGGGACGGGCAAGACGCTGACGGCGTTTCTGTGGTGTCTGGATAAGCTGATGCTGCGGACGGCTCCGAGCGCGGAAGAGGGCTGCCGCGTGGTGTACCTGTCGCCGCTGAAGGCGCTGGCGTCGGATGTGGAGCGGAACCTGCGGTCGCCGCTGGCCGGTATCGCGAACATGGCGAAGCGCGCGGGGGTGCCGGTGCGGATGCCGGAGATCAGCGTCCGCACGGGCGACACGCCGCAGAAGGAGCGGGCGCGCTTCCGGCGGCATCCCGGCGACATCCTGATCACAACGCCGGAGTCGCTTTATCTGCTGCTGACGAGCGAGGCGGGCGAGTCGCTGCGCACTGTCGAGACGGTGATTATCGATGAGATCCACGCGCTGGTGCCCTCTAAGCGCGGCGCGCACATGGCGTTGTCGTTGGAGCGGTTGGAGGCGCTGTGTGGGCGGCGGTTGCAGCGCATTGGGTTGTCGGCGACGCAGCGTCCCTTGGAGGAAGTGGGGCGATTTTTAGGCGGCGCGGAGGGTGGGAACGTCTCTGTAACGGAATCGGTTACAGAAACGCCGCAGGCTGTTGAGGTTGATGCGGAAGTGTCGAGCGTGTTAATGGAAGTCGCGGGGCGAGGGCGCACGGAGGCGGACGATGCGCGGGTGGAGGAAGGGGTCGGCGGGGTACGCTACCGTCCCGTAACGATCGTGAACGCGGGCGCGCGCAAGGTTTTGGAGCTGAAGGTCGAGGTGCCGGTCGAGGACATGGCGCGGTTGGGCGAGATCGATACGCAGCTAAGCGGGCCGGCGTCGCAGGGGCCGAAGCGCACGTCGATCTGGCAGTCGATTCATCCGCGTTTGCTGGAGATTATTCGTGAGCGAACGTCGACGCTGATCTTCGTCAACGCGCGGCGCGTGGCAGAGCGGCTTGCGGGTGCGTTGAATGAACTTGCCGGAGAGCAGATCGCGCGGGCGCATCACGGTTCGCTTGCAGCGGCGCAGCGAAGTGAGATTGAGGAGCTTTTGAAGGCGGGCAAGATTAAGGCATTGGTGGCGACTTCATCGCTGGAGTTGGGGATCGACATGGGCGCGGTCGATCTGGTGATTCAGATCGAAGCGCCGCCCTCGGTCGCAAGCGGAATGCAGCGCATCGGGCGGGCGGGACACCAGGTGGGCGCGCCTTCCGCCGGGATTATCTTCCCTAAATATCGTGCCGATCTAATTGCTTGCGCGGCGGTTACAAAAGCGATGCATGAGGGCCATGTGGAGTCGACGCGCTTTCTGCGGAATCCGCTGGATGTGCTAGCCCAGCAGATGGTGGCGGTGATTGCGCACCCCCCGTTGCCTATCGCGGATGCCAAGAAACGCACGAAGCACAAGACGGAGGAAGAGGAGAGTCCAGGGATCAGCTATGCAGATTTGCTGGCGTTGGTGCGGAGCGCGGCACCCTATGCGGGGCTGAGCCAGGGCGTCTTCGATGGCGTGCTGGACATGCTGGCGGGTCGATACCCGTCGGATGAGTTCTCCGAGTTGCGGCCGCGCATCACCTGGGACCGCACGCGCGATTGGCTGACTCCTCGCAGCGGCGTGAAGATGATCGCCATCCTGAACGGCGGCACGATTCCAGACCGCGGATCGTATGGCGTCTTCCTTGCCGGGGCGCATAGCAAGCCGATCCGCGTAGGTGAGCTTGACGAAGAGATGGTCTTCGAGCAGCGCACCGGAGACACCTTCATCCTCGGTGCATCAACATGGCGGGTAGACGAGATTACGCACGACCGCGTGCTGGTGACGCCGGCTCCGGGGGAGGCGGGTAAGATGCCGTTTTGGCATGGCGACCAAGCCGGACGGCCGCTGGAGTTTGGGCGGCGTATCGGCGCGCTGGTGCGGGAGCTGCGCGAGATGCCGCGCTCCGTCGCTATGGCAAGGCTGACGCGAGAGCACGATCTCGAGACTGGCGCCGCTGAGAATCTGCTGCGCTACCTGGCCGACCAGGAGATCGCGTCCGTCGTGGTGCCGGACGACCGCAACATCGTCGTCGAGCGGGTGCGGGACGAGCTGGGCGATTGGCGGATGTGCGTGCTGACGCCGTTCGGCAGCCGCATTCACGCGCCGTGGGCGATGGCCGTGACCGCAAAGCTGCGAGCAAACCATGGCAACGAAGTCGAGACCATGTGGAGCGAAGACGGCTTCGTGCTGCGTTTCCCGGATACGGATAAGCCGCCGGAAGTGGAACAATTGCTGCCTGAGCCGGAAGAGGCGGCGGAGCTGGTGCTGCGCCAGCTAGGCTCGACCGCGCTCTTTGCGGCGAAGTTCCGCGAGAGCGCGGCGCGGGCACTGCTCTTGCCCCGCCGTCGTGCGGACGGGCGCACGCCGCTTTGGCAGCAACGGAAGCGCAGTTACGACTTGCTGAGCGTGGCGTCGCGCTATGCCTCGTTTCCAATCTTGCTGGAAGCGTATCGCGAGTGTCTGCGCGATGTGTTTGATATGCCCGCCCTGATGGAGACGCTGCGCAACGTCGCCAATCGCAGCTTGCGTGTGCATACGGTGGACTCGCGGACACCGTCGCCGTTTGCATCGGCGCTGTTGTTCAGCTACGTGGCGAACTATATCTACGATGGCGATGCTCCATTGGCCGAACGGCGGGCGCAGGCGCTGTCGATCGACCAGGATCAGTTGCGCGAGCTGATGGGCGATGCCGACCTCCGCGAGCTGCTCGATCTCAACGCCATCGAAGAGACGGAAGAGCAGCTGCAGTGTACCGCTGAAACTTACCGCGCGCGCACCATGGACGGCGTACACGATCTGCTGCTGCGCCTCGGCGATCTGACGCGGTCGGAACTGCTGCGGCGATGTGTAAGCGAAGAGGTTGCAGACTCAGCCACGAAGCTGATGCGGGCACGGCGAGTGTTGGAGGTGACGGTCGCGGGCGAGAAGCGGCTGATCGCGGTGGAGGATGCCGCACGGTATCGGGATGCGCTGGGTGTGCCGCTGCCGCCGGGGCTGCCGACGGCGTTTCTCGATGTGGCGACGGATGCGATGGTCGATCTGCTGCGGCGTTTTGGGCGGACACATGGACCGTTTACGACGCAAGAGGCGGCGGGGCGATTTGCCTTGCCCGTCGAGAGTGTGGAGGCGACGCTGAACCGGCTCGTGCAGGCTGGGCGCGTCGTCGAGGGAGGATTTCGACCCGGCGGAGTGCATCGCGAGTGGTGCGACCATGAAGTTCTCAGGGCGATTCGAAGAAAGTCACTCGCACGGTTACGTAAAGAGATTGAGCCGGTGGAGCAGCGGACGCTGGCCCGGCTCTTCACCCGCTGGCAGGGCGTGGTGCAGCCGCGGCGGGGACTGGACGCGCTGCTCGATGTAATCGAAAATCTGCAAGGCGCGGCGCTGCCCGCGTCCATTCTTGAGACGGAGATTCTGCCTGCGCGCATCTCGAACTACAAGCCCGCCGACCTCGACACACTGATCGCGGCGGGCGAGGTGGTGTGGTGCGGCCTAGATCCAATCGGCGAGCGCGACGGCCGCATCGGGCTCTACCTGGCGGAACGGCTCAACGAGCTTTGGCCGGTGGCTCCCCTCGCCGCGCCCGAGCGAGTCTTGCGCGACGCCGAGGGCGTGCCGATCCCCGCGCTCGCTGCCGTCGCCAGCCGGGAAGATGAGATTGTCGCCTACCTGCGCGGGCATGGCGCGTCGTTCTTCGGCGACCTGCATGAAGGCCTCGGCGGCGGCTATCCCGGTGAGACGCTCGAAGCCCTGTGGAGCCTGGTGTGGAAGGGGCAGCTGCGCAACGACGGCCTCGCGTCGCTGCGGGCCTACTGCGATAAGCAGCAATCGACGATTCCGAAGAACGGCAAGCCGATGCGCCGCGTGCATCAGCAAAGCGGATTCCGCAGCCGCCGCACCACACCGCCTACGGCGCAAGGCCGCTGGTCGCTCCAGGGCGCGGCCTTCGATACCGAGCGTAACGCAACGGCTTGGTCCCATGCGATCGCGCACCAACTGCTGACGCGGTATGGCGTGGTGTTCCGAGAAACGGCCCATGCGGAGAACCTGCCCGGTGGATTCTCGGCGATCTACGACGTGATGAAGGCGTTGGAGGAGGCTGGCAAGGTGCGGCGGGGGTACTTTGCGGCGGACCTGGGCGCGACGCAGTTTGCCATGCCGGCGGCGGTCGATCTCTTGCGGAGTCTGCGGGTGACGCCGCAGGATGAGAGGGCCGAGATGGTTCAGTTGGCGGCGACCGACCCCGCCAACCCCTACGGCGCATTGCTGCGCTGGCCGGCGGCTCCTGATGCGGGCTCTTCGCTAACCCGCAGCGTGGGGGCGCGAGTCGTTCTCTGCGACGGGGCATTAGTAGCGTATCTGCGGCGCGGCAACCCGAACCTCCAGGTGTTTTTGCCGGAGGAGGAGCCAGCTCGCGGGCAGGTGGCGCGGTCGCTGGCGGAGTTCCTGGTGGCGCGGGTGCAGGCGGAGGGCGGCGATCCGGCGTCGCGTGTGGGGATGCTGATTACCGGCGTCAACGGGGTGGCGGTGGCCGAGCATCCCTTCGCCCGCGCGTTGCTCGATGCGGGGTTCTCGGCGGCCCCGCTGGGATTCAACGTCCGGCGCAACCTGCCGGTGCTGCCGGGGCGGACTGGAGAGGCGAGGGCCCATGCCTGAAGGGGACACGATCTATCGGGCGGCGCGGGCCATGCAGCGGGTGCTGGGCGGGGCGGCGGTTACCGGGTTTGAGACCGGGTTGGCGAAGTTGGCTTCGGTGAACGACCAGTCGCCGGTGGCGGGGCGGGTGGTCGAGAAGGTGGAGTCTCGGGGGAAGTGGCTGCTGGTTTGGTTTTCGGGCGACCTGATCCTGGTGACGCATATGTTGATGTCGGGGAGCTGGCATTTGTACCGGGCCGGGGAGCGGTGGCGTAACCGGCGGGACCGGATGCGGGTCGTCCTCCGCACTCAAGGCGAGCAGGGCGAGTGGGAGGCGGTGGCGTTCAATGTGCCGATCGCGGAGTTCCATACGGCGCGGACGCTCGAACGGTACAGCCAGATTCCGAAGCTGGGGCCTGACCTGCTCTCGGATGAGTACACGGTGGAGGGCGGGGTGGCCCGGCTGCGGGGGTATGGCGAGGCGCATCCCGAGGCGGAGGTGGCGGTGGTGCTCTTGAACCAGCGGGTGCTGGCGGGGCTGGGCAATGTGTACAAGAGCGAGGTGGCGTTCACCGCGGGGGTAAACCCGTTCCGGGCGATGAGCACGCTGACGGACAAAGAACTGGAGACGATGGCTGACATCTCGCAGCGGTATATGAAGGCCAATGTGCTGGACGGTTCGGGAGACGGCATCGTGACCTACTCGGGCAACCGGCGGACGACCCATGCGGCCAATCGCGAGGAACGGCTTTGGGTGTACGGGCGGCAAGGGCAGGAGTGCCGGCGGTGCGGGGCGCTGGTGATGATGCGCAAGCAGGGGGAGCAGGCACGATCGACCTACTGGTGCCCGGAGTGCCAGCCGTGGATCGGATCGGGAAGCGCGCCGGTAGGCGGGATGGTGAAGGTCATGGGGCGGCGGCGGGTGGGATGTTGAGCTCGGAGTGCTTCTTCAAGCTAACAGCGAAAGCGGGCTCGGATGCGAAAAGAAGATTCCTCCGCCTCGCTGCCGAAGACAGATCGTGAGCAATGAGCAAACTTCTGCGGGGGCGGCTGGCTTATTGCGGTGGGACGGCTGGCTGGGGATTGGGATTAGGTTTGTCGCCGCCGGTGAAGAGTTTTTTGAGGAAGTTCTTCTTCCTGGGGGCGTTGGGATCGACGGGGAGGGCGTCCTGTTCGTGGGCGTCGGGCTTCTGGGTGACGGGTGTAGGGTCTGAATCGCCAGTGCCGAAGATCTTCTGAATGAAGGTTTGGGTATTTTCGTTCATCTTGCTACAGGTGCCCTGGGGGGCGGTGCCGTCGAGGAACGCGGCGGTGTAGTCGTTGGGGCAGGAGGCGTCGGCGGGGAGGTTGGTGAGCTTGTCGATGCGGAGGTTCTGGACGCCGGAGGGGATGGTGAAGGCGGTCATGTCGGAGTACTGGGGGAGTTTGATGGCGCGGTTCATGAACTCTGCCCAGATGGGGGCGGCGAGGGCGGCTCCGGTGAGGTTAATGTTGGTGTAGTCGTCGTTGCCCACCCAGACGACGCAGATGAGGTTGGAGGAGTAGGCGGCGAACCAGGCGTCGTGGGAGGTGCCGGTTTTGCCGGCGGCGGGCGCGGTGAAGCCGCGTTGACGGACGGCGTAGCCGTAGCCGAAGTTCATGACGCCTTCCATGAGGGACTGGGTGAGATAGGCGGCGCGAGGATCGAGGACCTGGTGTGCTTCGGGGGAGAAGTCGGCGACGATGTCGCCCTCCTTGTTGCGGACCGAGGCGAGGAGCCAGGGATTGAGGTGGACGCCGCCGTTTGCGAAGACGGTGTAGGCTCCGGCCATGTCGAGCGGGGTGGCGGAATAGGTGCCGAGGGCGACGGAGGGGGTACCTTTGGCCTCGACGATGCCAGAGGCGCGGGCGAGGGCGGCGACGTTCTCAAAGCCGACTTCCTGGCCGAGCGAGATGGTGGCATTGTTGAGGGAGTGAGCGAGGGCGTAGATGGCGGTTACGGAGCCGTGGTACTCGTCTTTGTAGTTGCCAGGGGCGTAGGTGGAGCGGCCGTTGTCATAAGTGAAGGTGGTGGCGACATCCTGAAGGCGCGTGACGGCGGTGAAGGTCCCGCCTTCTCCGAGGGATTGGCCGTCGACGGCAGCTTTGTAGGCGGCGGCGTAGACGAAGGGCTTGAAGATGGAGCCGGTTGGACGCTTGCTGGTGGCGTGATCGAGCTGGGAAGCACCATAGTTGCGACCGCCGACGAGGGCGAGGACCTGGCCAGTGTGGGGGTTGAGGGCGACGAGTGCGACCTGCGGCAGGGTGGTGGCGTGAGCCTTGCGGAGGAGCTCGTCCACATTTTTCATGCCGGTGGCGACGGCTTCGGTCGCGGCGCTCTGGAGTTCGGGGTCGAGCGAGGTGTAGATGCGGACGTTCTGGTGGGCGAGACCCTGGTCGCCGAGACGCTGGGCGATCTGGTCGTGGACGAGGTCGACGAAGTAAGGGGCCTCGTTGGTATCGACGCTCGCCGGGCCGAGGCGGAGGGGTTCGGCCTTGGCGCGCTCGGCCTGGGACTCGGTAACGGCCCCGGTCTCGACCATGGAGGCGAGGACGATGTTGCGGCGTTCGACGAGGCGTTCGGGGTGGCGGAAGGGATCGTAGAAGGAGGGGCGCTGGAACATTCCGGCGAGGGTGGCGCACTGGGCAAGGTCGAGCTGCTTGAGGTCCTTGCCGAAAAAGGCCTGGGCGGCCTCGCCCACGCCGTTGATCTCGTAGGAGCCGCGATGGCCGAGGTTCATCTCATTGGCGTACATCTCGAAGAGCTGGCGCTTGTTGAAGCGGGCTTCGAGCTGGAAGGTGATGAGGAGCTCGACGAACTTGCGCTTGATCGACTTTTCGGGGGTGAGAAAGATGTTCTTGGCGAGCTGCTGAGTGAGCGTAGAGCCGCCGCAGCGTTTGTGGCCGGTGAGGAGATCGGTGAAGCCGCATTTGAGGAGGCGGGGATAGTTGACGCCGCCGTGCTCGAAGAAGGCGCGGTCTTCGATGGCGGTGACGGCCTGGACGAGGTGCGGGGGGATGTCGGCGTAGGAGACGAGGCGGCGCTTGACGCGGTTTTTATCCTGCGAAAGGGCGGTGATGAGCTGGGGTTCGAGTTCGTAGGAGCGGAGGGCGGCACCATTTTCGGCGAGGATGGAGACGACTGCGCCGCCGGTGGTGTCGATGGATGCGCCGTCGGTGGAGTGGAAGCTCTGGGGGCCGGGCTTGATGAGGATAGTATCGCCGGTGAGCTGGAAGGAGCCGAGCTCGGGGGTCTGGTTGTAGCCGGCGTGGCGGAGTTCGGCGGCTATTTGAGCGGCGGTGAGCTTCTGGCCGGGGCGGACTTCGCGGGGCGCGGCGTAGATCTGGGCGACGGAGGCGAAGAGGGGTCCGGCGGCGAGGCGGTCGTCGACCACGCCCTCATAGTGGTGGTAGAAGTAGGCGAAGATGCAGGCGGCGATGAGGGCGACGGCGAGGGTGCAGACGAGGACGAAGCTGAGAAAGCGCCAGCCGAAGGAGGAGCGGGTCGTGGCGCGGCGTTTGGGGGCGAGCTGGAGTTTGACGGGCACTCTGACTCTAACTATAGACGTGGGAGGGCGGCGGTGAGCGTGGTGGTTACCTCAGATAAGGGGATGTCGAGGGTGGTACCGGAGAGACGGTTCACGAACTCTACTTTGCCGTCGGCGACGCCGCGGCCTATGTTGATGCGGAAGGGGATGCCGATAAGGTCGGCGTCTTTGAACTTGACGCCGGCGCGCTCGTCGCGGTCGTCGAGGAGGGTGTCGAAGCCGGCGGCGGTGAGGTCCTGGGCGATGGTTTCTCCGGCGGCGAGGAGGGCGGCGTCCTTAATGTTAGTGACAGTGACGACGACCTGGAACGGGGCGATGGCGGGGGGAAGGGCATAGGCTTCGCCGCCTCTTTCTAAAAAGCTAGCAGCGGAGGTTTCGATGGCGGCGGTGAGGATGCGCTCGAGGCCGATGCCGTAGCTGCCCATGATGGGAGTGGTTTCTTTGCCGTCGCGGTTGAGAACGGAGGCTCCCATGCTTTCGGTGTACTTGCGGCCCAGCTTGAAGATGTGGCCGATCTCGACGGCCTTACCGAGGCGAAGGGGGGAGCCGTCGACGGGGCAGGGTTCGCCTTCGTTGATGTTGCGGATGTCGGCGGTGAGGGTGGGGGTGAAGTCGCGTCCGGGGGTGACGTTGCGGAGGTGGTATTCGGCGCGGTTGGCTCCGGCGACGAGGTTCTGGCGATCTGCGAGGGCGGTGTCGAGGATGCCTATGATCGACTGGGGGTAGTAGCGCTTATGGCTGTCACCGTCTAACTCAACGCCGTTGTACTTTCCCGCAAATGGCTCCGGCAAAATCCCGTCCCTCTTAAGATTTTCTAGTGCATACGGAGGAATGAAATTGAACCAATGGACAGGATTCTCGGGGCACACGGGACCCAAGTATCCGTGAGGTGCGTGGAAAGTGTTATCAATCTCTCCTTCTGTCATTAGATTGAAACTCGTTGCTCCTAGGATCGCAGCGAGTTTCGTTTCATTGACTTCATGATCGCCAAGGAGGAAAACAGCAACGGGGAGGATTGCTATGTCGTCCCTGGTGCCAAACGTCGCCAGGTACGCCCTCGTTTTGATTTGGTGGTGGCGCTGGAGGACAGCAGATCCCTCCGCTTCGCTGCGGTATGACAAACCAAAGGAGAAGTGGGTGTTCAGGTAGATTGCCACGTCGTCGATAGTCCTTGCGCCCGGAGTATGAAGCTCTTCTGGCTTGTCGGCGGTAGGAGCAAGGTCTTCGACGAGGGCCAAGGTGCTAGAGGCTTTTTCGAGGTTGGCGGCATAGCTACAGGTGGGGCAGGAGGCGATCAGGTCTTCGCCGGCTTCGGTGTAGACCATGAACTCCTGCGATTGCGACCCGCCCATTGAGCCGGAGTCGGCTTCGACGGCGACATACTGGAGGCCGCAGCGGTCGAAGATGCGGCGGTAGGCGGCGTCGTGTTTCTGATAGCTAAGGTCGAGGCCGGCTTCGTCGATGTCGAAGGAGTAGGCGTCCTTCATCAGGAACTGGCGGACGCGCAGGAGGCCGGATTTGGGACGGGGCTCGTCGCGGAACTTGGTCTGGATCTGGTACCAAATCTGGGGAAGCTGTTTGTAGGAGCGGAGCTCGCTTTTGGCGATCCCAGTGACGATCTCCTCGTGGGTCATGGCGAGGCAGAGCTCGGCACCTTTGCGATCCTTCAGCCGGAACATATTGTCGCCCATGGCGGACCAGCGGCCGCTGGCCTCCCACGGCTCTTTGGGGTTCAGCGCGGGAAGGAAGAGCTCCTGGCCGATCTTGTCCATCTCTTCGCGCACGATAGCCTCGATCTTCTTCATGGAGCGGTTGCCGAGGAAGAGATAGCTGTAGAGGCCCGCGCCGAGCTGGCGGACGTATCCGGCGCGAAGGAGGAGCTTGTGGCTGGCGACCTCAGCGTCGGCGGGAGCCTCGCGGAGGGTGGGGATGAAGAGCTGGGACCAGCGGTGCATAGGATTCCTTGAGAGGCGAGCTTTCATTATTCTAGCCGTCGGTCGTAAGTGTCGGGCAGGTGACGGATAGTACAGCTTCGAACGAGGATCGGAGATGGCCGAATGCGTGAAAAGCACTATCTTCTTAGGTATGTTGGCTGTACGACAGACTTAAGGCGAACGTAGGGCGTACCGTAAATTGATTGCAGTCGACCTGTGAGCGAAGTTCCAAGCACCTTTGGTTATAAGCGTATGGCTGGAGAGATCGACTTGCCAAACCATCGTCCGAACGATCCAAGCGGAACTCTAAAGGACGTGACACGTTTGCGGGAGGTGGATGGTCCCCATGGGCCAGTGCCGCACCAGGTGTTCGAGCGGGCGGATGCGGAGCGGGACGGCGCGTCGGCGCGTCCTCGGAACTACATTCTGTCGCATATGCCGGCGGAGCAGTACGCGAACATTGCGCGGTTTCTGGTGCCGGTGGAGTTGCCACTGCATATGCAGCTATCGATGCCGAACCAGTCGATTGAGCACCTGTATTTCCCCACAAGCGGGCTGATCTCGACCGATGCAATTACGGAGAGCGGCGAGTCGGTCGAGGTGGGGGTGACCGGGCGGGAGGGTTTCTCTGGGGTGAACGGGTTGCTGGGGCATCCGCAGATGGCGCATACGGTGGTGATGCAGGGGTCGGGTATGGGATACCGGATACGGCTGTCGGTGTTCCGCGAAGAGTTTTTGAAGGGCGGGAGCTTACAACAGCTGGTCTATTCATTCCTGTATATGTCCATGGTGCAGATGTCGCAGTCGATCCTGTGCAATCGGATGCATCCGGTGGAGGCGCGCCTGGCGCGATGGCTGTTGACGTCGGCGGACCGGATGCAAGAAGAGACGCTACAGCTGACGCAGGAGTTCCTGAGCCAGATGCTGGGGTCGCGGCGGTCGACCGTGACCGTGGCGGCAGGGGCGTTGCAAGCGGCCGGATTGATCGATTACAGCCGTGGACGGATCAGGATCACGGATCGGCCGAGGTTGGAGCGCGCGGCGTGCGAGTGTTATGGAATGGTACGAGCGGTGTATGAGCGGTTGTTGCCGAAAGACTATTAGATCGCTGAAGTTGGAGAACTGGACCGATAGCGGCTTGTACACTTATCCGGCGTAGAACTCGCTGCGTTTGCGGCTATAGAAGAAGTAGATCAGCAGGCCAAGCCCGAGCCAAATAAAGAAGCGCATCCAGGTGATGATCGGCAGGCCCATCATCAGGAGGATGCAGAAGAGCACCGAGAGCACCGGGATGACGGGGCCGAAGGGGACGCGGAAACCGCGGCGGCGCTCCGGGTCGCGAACGCGGAGGATGAGCACGCCGATCGACACCAGGGCGAAGGCGAAGAGGGTGCCGATGTTCGAGAGGTCGGTGAGCGTGCCGATGTCGAAGAGACCGGCGGGAATGCCGACGACGATACCAGCGACCCAGGTGGCGACAGCAGGGGTACGGTACTTCTTGTGGACGCGGCTGAAGATGGCAGGGAGAAGCCGGTCGCGCGACATGGCGAACCAGACCCGGGATTGCCCCAGTTGGAAAACCAAGATCGACGAGATCATGCCGAGCATCGCGCCGAAGAGCACGGCAAGGCGGACCCAGTGGAGGGCGTGGCCGCCGGGTTCGAGCGAGAGCTTTTTGAGAGCGTTGACGACGGGGGCGGCGTCGTCGACCATGCTCTGCCAAGGGACGAGGCCGGTGAGCGTGACAGCAACACCGATGTAGAGGACCGTGCAGATGATGAGCGTCGCGATAATGCCAATGGGGACATCGCGCTGCGGGTTTTTGCACTCTTCGGCGGCGGTCGAGACGGAGTCAAAGCCTATGTAGGTGAAGAAGATGATGGAGCCGCCGGTAAGAATGCCTGACCAGCCGTTTGGCGAGAAGGGATGGTAATAGACCGGCTTGATGAAGTGCGCGCCCGCCCCGATGAAGAGCAGAATGGCGGCGAGCTTAAGCAGCACCATGATGTTGTTGGTCTCTGCGGACTCGCGGATGCCGCGGACCAGGACCACAGTTAACACCATGACGACGAGGAAGGCGGGCCAGTCGAAGCCGAAGTGCCAGCCAGGGGCGTAGAGGTCATGGCCTTGGAGGTCCTGTAGCCCGGCGGGCAGGTAGGCAGGGGAGATCCAGCGGAGTGCGGGGTGGAGGCCGAACCAGTCCAGGAGGTCGACCATGTGGGCGGCGAACCCGACGGAGACTGCCATGTTCGAGCCGGCGTATTCGAGGATCAGGTCCCAGCCGATGATCCAGGCGACGAGCTCGCCCATGGTGGCATAGGTGTAGGTGTAGGCGGAGCCGGCGATGGGGATCATCGAGGCGAGCTCGGCGTAGCACAGGCCGGTGAGGCCACAGACCATCGCGACGAGGACGAGGGACAAGGCTAGAGCGGGGCCAGCACCGGGGCGTCCGGCAAGCGCGGAGTGGTGGATGAGGTAATCGAGGACCGGTGCGCGAAGGATGGAGGTGGTGTCGAACTTCTCGCCTGCGATGGCGGTGCCGATCACGGTGAAGATGCCGGAGCCGATCACCGCGCCGATGCCGAGGGCGGTAAGCGAGACGGGGCCAAGGGTCTTTTTGAGGGCGTGTTCCGGCTGCTCGGACGCAAGGATGAGCTTGTCGATCGACTTGGTACGAAAGATCTGCCTGACCAGCGGTGGCTCCTAAAACGGGAAGTTAAGGAAGTGTTACTGCCACTATCGCCGATGCGGGCGGAAGGTACAACTTTTTTGTTCGACGGAAGGTCGAGAGGCCTGAAGACGAAAAGCAGATTCCTCCGCTACGCTGCGGAATGACAGCATAGCGGAGGGCAGCTCAGCGGAACGAAACGAAGCCGTTCGCTCTAGCGCTTGCTTTGACCGCGTGTGGCTTTCTTGAGCTTGGCCTTGTTTTCGCCGCGCGCTCCGGTACGGGGAGCCTTGGGGGCGGCCTTCTTGCGGGCGGCGCGCTTGATCTTCTTCCGCTCAATCTTGTCGGTGATGCCGGTGGTGTTTGCCATGGGTGTGCCTGAACTTTCTGTACCGCGAATTTTAAAGGTCTTAGAGGCGTTCCAGCTGGGCGAACTTCTCCACCAGCTTCTTTACGCCGTGCTGTTGAAATTGTACTGTAATCTTAGCGTCGTCCCCGTCGCCTTCGCTGCGAAAGACGGTGCCTTCCCCATATTTCGGATGGCGGACGCGCGCGCCCTGCTTCAGGCCGGTCTTGCCAGTGGGTTCGGGGATGTCGAGTTTGGGTCGGGAAAACTTCTGGCCGGGGCGTGGCATCGTCTGGCCGCGAGCCGCGAAGAAGCTGGCGATGTTGTCCATGGAGCCGGAGGCGGAGACGGGTTTCGAGGCCGAGGCGATGCCGGTAGTGGAGAACTTATTGTTGGAAGCAGCGTAGGTGGAAACGGTCTGATCTTCGTCCTCATAGCTGTAGTGTTTGTCGCCCGCTTCAGCGTTGCGCTGGCCGGGGCGCGGGTAGGGAGTGGAGTAAGCGGTGCTGGAAAACTGCGGGCGTGCGGGAGGACTGCCGAGGTCTTCGATCAGATGGCTAGGAATCTCTTCAAGGAAGCGCGACGGGATGCTAGCCTCGGGCATATCGGAGCCGTAGCGGCGGCGGTGGCGGGCGCGCGTGATGACGAGCGTGTCCATCGCGCGGGTCATGCCGACGTAGCAGAGGCGGCGCTCTTCTTCGAGACCGGCCGGCTCGACGAGGGTGCGCGCGCTGGGAAAGAGGCCTTCTTCCATGCCGGTGAGGAAGACGAGCGGGAACTCCAGACCTTTTGCCGCGTGGAGCGTCATGAGGGTAACGCGCGCGTCAGCGGAGTAGGAGTCGGCGTCCGAGACCAGGGCGGCGTGGTCGAGAAACTCGGCCAGGGTTTCGCCGCGCTCCTGGGCGTCCTGGGCGGCGTTGGCGAGCTCTTTCAGGTTCTCGATGCGGGAGAAGGACTCGGGGGTTCCTTCGGCTTCGAGCGCGCGGATATAGCCACTCCGGTCGTTGAGAAACTTGATGAGCTCGGGAAGAGTGGCGGCGTCGCCGGGTTTGCGGAAGGCGGGCTTGTCGGACTCCATCACGAGTTCGGCGGCTCGTTCGGGCGTGGTGTTGGCGGACTTCTTGAGGAGGACGGGAGCGAACGGGTTGAAGTCTGTGGCGTTAAGGCCGTGCGCTTCGTCGGAGTCGGCGCTGTTTTCAGCTGCAAGGGTGGAGATCTCTTCGGACGGGCCGAAGTCGAAGCCGAAGTTGAAGGAGGTGTCGAAGGCCGGATCTTGAGGAGCGGCGAACTCTTCGGGGTCGAAGTCTGTGGCGGCGTCAGAAGCAGATTCCTCCGCTTCGCCGCGGAAGGACAGCGGGGAAGCGGGGATGTCGCTGGAGAGCTTTTCCGCGAAGCCAGGGCCGAGCATGGCGCGGGCGTCTTCGATCAGGCGGCGGAAGCCTTCGAGCGCCGTGAGCGCGCGTTGCGGCAACAACCGGTCGGCGATGGCGCGGGCGATTGCGTCCCAGGTGCTCATTCCGCTGGTGAGGGCGATCCGTTCGAGAATCTCCATCGTCGTTTTGCCGATGCCGCGCGGCGGCGAGTTCACCGTGCGCGCGAGGGCGATGGAGTCGTGCGGGTTCTGGACAAGCTTCAGGTAGCTGAGGATGTCCTTCACCTCGGCGCGGTCGTAGAACGAGAAGCCGCCAACCATGTGGTACTGGATCTGGTAGCGGCGGAGAGCTTCTTCGACGAGGCGCGACTGCGAGTTGGTGCGGTAGAGCACGGCGCAGCGCGGCAGGTCTTCGGTCTGCCCGGCCGCGCGGAGATACTTGTTGACGCGGTCGGCGATGAAGAGGGCTTCATTCTCGCCGTCGGGCGCTTCGTAATAGCCGAGTAGGCTGCCGCCCTCGCGGGTTGTGAAGAGGTTCTTGCCCTTGCGCTGCTTGTTGTTGGCGACGACTGCGGACGCGCCTTCGAGGATCGTCGAGGTGGAGCGGTAGTTCTGTTCGAGGCGGATGGTCTGAACCTTGGGGAAGTCCTTCTCGAACTCCAGGATGTTCTTGATGTCCGCGCCGCGCCAGCTGTAGATCGACTGGTCTTCGTCGCCGACGACGCAGATGTTACCGTGCGATCCGGCGAGCAGCTTCATCAGCTCGTACTGCGGGCGATTCGTGTCCTGGTACTCGTCGATCATGACGTAGCGGAAGCGGCGGTTGTAGCGATCGCGCACTTCGCTCGACGATTTCAACAGGCGTACGGTTTCGAGTAGGAGGTCGTCGAAGTCGAGCGCGTTCGCCTTGAACAACTCCTTGCGATAGATCTCGAAGATGTGGGCGATCTTCTCTTCCATCGGGTTGGTGGAGGCGAGAAAGTATTCCTGGGGGTCGATCATGTGGTTCTTGGCCCAGGAGATGCGACCGAGCGCGACGCGCGGCTTGAGCTGCTTGTCGTCGATGGCGAGGCGTTTGAGCGCGGCCTTGACGACGGCCTGCTGGTCGGTTTCGTCGTAGATCGCGAAGCTCTTCGTCAATCCCGTCGTGCCAATCCGCAACGCCTCGATGTCGCGGCGCAGCACCCTGACGCAGAAGCTGTGGAAGGTCGACAGCGTCGGCTTGGCGAGCGAGCTATGGCCGAGGATTTTGTCCACGCGCTCGGCCATCTCTTTGGCGGCCTTGTTGGTGAAGGTGACCGCAAGGATGGCGTCTGCCGGGACGCCGCGCTCTTCAATCAGGTACGCGATGCGGTGCGTGATGACGCGTGTCTTGCCTGAGCCAGCCCCGGCGAGCAGAAGGACGGGGCCGTCGACGGCTTGGATGCCCTGCTGCTGCTGGGGGTTCATATTTTCCAGAAGGTGATGCACTCTTCCAGTTTATCGCGCTGTCCCCGTTCCGCTTCGAGACAAATCGAAGATAGCTTATCAGCTTTTCGGGGTACCCCCCCCGGGGGTACCGTACTTACAAATCGTTCATTCTGCAAGACTTAGCGAAAAGGTGTACCGCAAAGTATTCCATCTAAAAGGTTTACGGGCAAAGTATTCAAAACTAAGAAGATAGCTCGGCATATGCGGAGTTCTTTAGGTGTATTGAATCTTTGCGTCTATAAGTTCAGTATAACAAGGCTGTCAAGCGAAGCTAAGGCAGATTCCCTTCGTGAATGACAAATAAGAAGAGCAACGATAAAGACGGAACAGCAGATTCCCTTCGGGAATGACAAACAAGAAAGTAAGGGCAGGCAGCGGATTCCTTCGCTGCGCTACGGAATGACAGAGTTGTGGGCAGTGCATTCCGTGCAAGGGCAGACTTTGCGTAAGTAGTCCCATGAGTAGATGCCGCTCTCGTGGCCGTCGGTCCATTTGAAGCGGAGGGCGTATTTGCCTACTGGCGTGGCCTCCAGGGGACGGGCGGGGGCTTCGTATAGGGGCAAAAGGGTGGTGGGTTTGGGCTTGGGGATGCCGGGTGCGCGGCCGGATTTCTCGCGTTCCTCGTGGCAGGTGGCGCAGGGGCAGGCGTCGCGGAGGAAGGCGAAGGTCCAGGCGCTGCGGTGGCCGTCGCGCCAGTCGATCTCCATGCCGGTGCCTTCGGTCTTGTGGACGCGGACCTTGGCGGGGGTGACGGCTTCGGGTGGGAGCGGGCGGTGGAAGAGGTCTTCGCGCCGGGCGTCGGCTTCGGAGACGATGCGGATTCCTTCGTGGGACATCCTTTTATCTTGTCACGTCGGAAGATGACCCCACCCTACGACGATAAGACTGTCGTGAGGATGGGGCACCCGGTTCGTTAGACTTTTATGGCTGGCGCCAGAAGAAGTAGGCGGCCATGATGCAGCCGGTGGCCACGACAACGATGCGGAGCACGTCGCCGTTGATCCTGCGGGCGTAGAGCGCGCCGAGGTAGCCGCCCGCCGCGGCGAAGGCCATAGATATTAGGCAATAATGCCAGAGGACGGCTCCGCCGACGATGAAGGTTAGGACGGCGCAAAGGTTCGACAGGCAGGCGGCGAGGACTTTGAGGGAGTTGAGCTGGTGCATCTCCTCCACGCCGAAGAGAGCAAGGGCGGACATGATGAGGAAGCCCGCGCCCGCGCCGAAGTAACCGATATAGAAGCAAACCGGCAGCAGGACGCAGAAGAGCGGGATGAGGGCGGGCGTGGCTTGCGCGTGCGGGTGTTTGGCGCGTGCGCGGAGTCGGCGGGAGACCGGGCCGCTGACGCCGAAGAGCAGCGAGGCGGAGAGGAGCATCCAGGGGAGGATGTGGAGGAAGGTGATCTGCCCGGTGCGGAGCAGGATGACGGCTCCGCTGACGCCGCCGAGGATCGAGGCGACGATGACGACGGGAAGTAGATCGCGGCGGAGATCGTTGCGGAGGGTGGCGACGGAGGTGAGTTGTCCGGGCCAGAGGGCGACGGTGTTGGTGGCGTTGGCGGCGATGGGGAGAACGCCCATCGAGAGCATGGCAGGAAAGGAGATGAAGGAGCCGCCACCGGCCATGGCGTTCATGCCGCCAGCGATAAAGGAGGCAGCGATCAGCCAGAGGTATCGCCCGTGGGGAAGGAGGCGGAGAAACATGAGTCCAATTGTAGTTTCTCCATCTAAGAAGGAGCTCGCCTCAGCGCATCATGTGCGGTACGGGACGATAGGCCTCCTCCGGTATTTCGGACAGTGTCGAGTGTCCTGCTTTCGGACCAAGGCCGTAGAACTGGCAGAAGCTCATGAGCAACGGGCGCCACTTGTCTGGATCGATATGATTGGTGAGTCCCGGAACAAGAATGGATTCGTCGATGTGAGTTCGCACAACTCTCATCTCGAAGGCTAAAGCGGTGGTTGGCTTGTCGGGCCTTGTGCCGAACGGGTGCGTCGCTTCCAAGACCGCTTCAAGTTGTACCGGGCACTCGTGGACCCTGGGAGCTTTCACTGACTCCGACGGGGCTGTAGAGAGTCCCGCGACACCGAACTTATCTTTCTCGTGCCGGTAGCCCATGGCCTGTTTGTGAGGCGGAACTGGATTGGACCCCGTGAGCCGCGCTAGCCTGTTAACTTGTTCAACCAAACTAACGCTGGGTAGGTTGAGCACGCACTCTCCTTCGCGAAGGAGATTCTGTGCCGTGTGCCCCTTCGCGCCGAGACCGAGCATGCAGTTCCATCCGAGCCACCATGCGGAGGACATGGGAGCTAGATTTGGCGATCCGTCTTCATTCAGGCTACTGACCAGGACTACGGGAGTACCAAAATAGAGGATTGAGGGTTCGACCGTGATGTGCATCCATCCAGCATGAGCAAGACTGTTGAAGCAGACACTCCGTTTCTTGATTTCAAAGTCGCAAATCAACTCGGTAGAAACACGGGTTTAGGCGGGCAGTTCCGGGGTGGCGGCGATGAGTTGCTGGGTATAGGGGTTGGCGGGGGCGGCGCAGAGTTGTTCGGTGGGGCCGAGCTCGACGAGCTTGCCGCGGTGGAGGACGGCGATGCGGTCCGAGAGATAGCGGACGAGCGGCATGGAGTGTGAGATGAAGAGGAAGGTGAGGCCGTGGGCGCGCTGGAGGTCGCGGAGGAGGTTGATAACCTGCGCGCCGACGGAGACGTCGAGGGCGCTGACGGGCTCGTCGAGGACAAGGAAGCGTGGGCGGAGCGCGAGGGCGCGGGCGATGTTGACGCGCTGACGCTGGCCTCCCGAGAACTGGTGCGGGAAGCGGGGGAGGGCGGAGGCGTCGAGGCCGACCTCATGCAGCAGCTCGTCCAGGCGGGTCGGAGGCAGAGGTTCGCGGTGGATGGCGAAGGGCTCCGCGAGGATTTGGCGGACGGTCATGCGGGGGTTCAGGGCGGCGTAGGGGTCTTGGAAGACGATCTGCATCTCCCGGCGGAGGGCGCGGAGGCGGGCGGGGGAGGCGGCGCGGAGGTCTTCGACTCCATTTGGGCCAGCGAAGTGGAGGGTGCCGGAGGTGGGCTCGATGAGGCGGAGGACCATGCGGGCGATAGTGGATTTGCCGGAGCCAGACTCGCCAACCAGGCCGAGGGTTTCACCGGGAGCGATGGTGAAGGAGACGTGGTCGACGACGCGGGCTGTGCCGGTGGGGGTGGGATAATCCTTGGTGAGGTTGGTGGCTTCGAGGAGCGGGGCGGGCATAGGGGGATGGTACCCGAGCCGCGATGGACGCATCGAAGAAGGCTATGAGCGTAGCAACGAAGGCGGTAGGGTTTGGGTTCGAGAATAGCTATGTGCGGCTGCCGGAGCGGTTCTTTGCGCGGGTGGACCCGGTGCGGGTGGCAGCGCCGCGTCTGATCAAGGTGAATGAAGGGCTAGCGCGGGAGTTAGGGCTTGATCCCGAGGCACTGGCGAGTGCGGAGGGAGTCGAGGTGCTAGCGGGGAATCGTGTGGCGGAGGGGTCGGAGCCGCTGGCGATGGCGTATGCGGGGCATCAGTTTGGGCACTTCGTACCGCAGCTGGGGGATGGGCGAGCGTGTCTGCTGGGCGAGGTGCGCGGCTACGACGTGCAGCTGAAGGGATCGGGGCCGACGCCGTTCTCGCGCCGGGGGGATGGGCGGGCGGCGCTCGGGCCGGTGCTACGGGAGTACGTCGTGAGCGAAGCGATGGCGGCACTTGGGGTGCCGACGACGAGGGCGTTGGCGGCGGTGCTGACGGGCGAAGAGGTCGTCCGGGAGACGATGCTGCCCGGAGCGGTGCTGACGCGGGTGGCGGCGAGTCATTTGCGGGTGGGGACGTTTCAGTATTTTGCGGCGCGGAACGATGTGGAGGGGTTGCGGACGTTGGCTGATTATGCGACTGCGCGTCACTACCCTGAGGCGGCTTCGGCCGAGCGACCGTATCGGGCGTTTCTGGATGGCGTGGTGGCGCGGCAGGCTTCGCTGGTGGCGCAGTGGATGCTGCTAGGGTTTGTGCATGGGGTGATGAATACGGACAACACGTCGATCTCGGGCGAGACGATCGACTATGGGCCGTGCGCGTTTATGGAGGCGTATGATCCGGCGACGGTGTTCAGCTCGATCGACCGGCAGGGGCGGTATGCGTATGGGAATCAGCCGGGGATTATGCTGTGGAACCTGACGCGGCTGGCGGAGGCGCTGCTGCCGTTGCTGGAAGTCGAAGCGGGTGGCCGGGACGCTGCGGTGGCTTCGGCGCAAGAGGCGTTAGAGGGGTTCGCTGCGGTGTATGAGGCTGCTCGGCTGACGGGCTTGCGGCGGAAGCTCGGGTTGATAACGGAGCGTGAGGGGGACTCAGCGCTGTCGGAGGGCCTGCTGGATGCAATGGAGGGGGGACGGACGGACTTTACGCTCACGTTTCGGCGGCTGTGCGACGCGGCGGCTGGGGAGGATGCGGGGGTGCGGGTGCTGTTTGCCGATCCGGGAGCCTTCGACGCGTGGGCGGTGAGATGGCGGCGGCGTCTGGCGGAAGAGGACGTTTCGCCTGAGGAGCGGGTGGCGGCGATGCGAAGGGAGAACCCGGCCTATATTACGCGCAATCATCGGGTGGCGGAGGTGATCGACGCGGCGGTGGAGCACGGCGACTTCGAGCCGTTTGAGGCGCTGCTGGGGGTGGTGGCGCGACCCTATGAGGAGAGGGCGGGACTGGAGCGGTATACGGCTCCGGCACGGCCCGAGGAGTGTGTGCGTGAGACGTTCTGCGGGACGTAAAGGAGACAGCGGGTGAAGGGATGGAGCGGGTGGCGGCTCGGAATCGGTTTGGCGATGGGCCTTGGGCCGGTGGCGCGGGCGTGTACGGTGTGCGATTCGACGACGGCGCATCAGGTGCGCGCGGGGCTGTTCAACGGGCACTTCGTGGGAACGGCGATGCTGGTGCTCGCGCCGTTTCCCTTGCTAAGCGCGGCGGTGTTGGCGGTGCGCTGGGCGATGCCTCGTTTGCTGGATCGTGACCTGTGACGGCGCGGAACAGGACGCAGCCCCTGGTGACGGCTGGGGTGGTGCTTGGGGTGGGGATGGGTGGGTTTGTGGATGGCATCCTCTTCCACCAGATATTGCAGCTGCACAATATGCTCTCGAACCGGGTGCCCCGCGACAGCCTGGTCAATGAGCAGATCAATATGTTCTGGGATGGGCTGTTCCACACTTTCACGTGGCTGTGCGTGGCGCTGGGGATCGTCCTTCTTTGGAGGGCGTTGACGCGGACGGGAGCGATGCTCTCCGGCAAGGCGCTTTCCGGCGCGATGCTCGTGGGATCGGGTTTGTTCAACTTGGTGGAGGGAACGATCGACCACGAAATTTTGCGGGTGCATCATGTGTATCAGAACGGCAGCCATTTGTTGTGGGACATGGTGTTTCTTGCTGCAGGGCTCCTGCTGATGGTGAGCGGCTGGGTGATGGTGCGGAGCGGGTTTCGTGAGGCGCTGATGGGTGGCGGCTGAAAACGCAGATCCCCTTCGGGGATGACAAACAGAAAGGCAGTGTTAGGTCAGCTTCGGGTGGAGTTTGTGGAAGCCGGTGAGCTGCTGGTAGGCGTGGGCGAAGGCGGCGAGGCGGGCGTCCGAATGAAGCGCGAACTCAGAAGATTTCTTGCTGGTCAAATCCGTCGCCTACTCGGGTCGCGGCTTTGAGCACATCGGAAGCCAGAGGCAAGTTCATCCGCTTGCCGGCGAGCAGCTCGGCGACGGTTACGATCTGAATACGCGGCATATCCCTTCCCATGAGCGCATGATGGTATACCCCGCTCTTTGCGGCTTCCTCGCGCATCGGTTTAGTGGGTTCATGCAGCGTAATGAGTATGGCTAACTCGGCGCCTTCTCGTTGTCTATCGTTGTTCAAGGTAGCCACGTCGGCACGCTGTACGTTGCCGGACTTGGCTTGCAACACGAGTTTCTCCGTATCTTGCCTGGATGTGGCGAAGAAGGCGACGCCATCGATCCCCTGATCTGCTTTTTTCTTTTGATTGATGACGGCCCGGTTGTTTGTATAGGTAAGAACCGCCCACTTCTCAAACTCCTTGCGGGTCCGGTCGTCTTTGCGAAGAGAGAGCGACTCGGCGGATTCTAGATCGCGCGGAATGCCGTCAACGTGAATGGATGTCATCGCCTCCGCTCCGAACGAATCTTCCAAGCGCTTGAAGATGAGGGAGATCGATTGAAAGGTGATGTCGATCCCAATCCATCTGCGCTTGAGTCGTTCGGCAACGGCGACGGTTGTACCACATCCACAGTAGGCGTCGAGCACAAGATCGCCTTCGTCGCTCGACGCTTTGATGATGCGCTCCATCAAAGACTCCGGCTTTTGGGTGGGGTATCCGAGCCTTTCTTGTGCTTGGGAGTTGATAGGCGCTATGTCGGTCCAGCAGTTTCCAAGGGGATTGAGTTCTTTTCTTTCCGGACGCAGCTTGCGCCTGGGACGGTTTGAGGTCGTCCAGTAGAGATCGCCTCTTAGATCGATCTCTTCCAACTTGGCTCTCGACACACGCCAGCCTGACGGACCTGGAGTGAAGCCTTTGTATTCGTAAACTAAACTTGGCCGAGCGCCCATACTGCCAGAACGGAGTATCGGACCATCGTCCCATCTGCCTCTGTCGTCCACATTGGGGAACCGCTGGACCAGTTCAGAGGCGCTCGATATCGACTTCGCGCGATCCATATGCAACTTCGCCGTGGGCGATTTCGCGTAAAAGAGGATGGTGTCGGTCGAACCGCCCCATTGCAGATTGCGATGCTGGGAGCCTTTCGGATTCCGGGAGCGAAGCCAGACGATCTCACTGCGGTAATTGCCGGGATCGAACAATGAATCAAGGATGATCTTGAGATAGTGACTTGCTGTGGGATCGCAATGCAAATAAAAGCTGCCGGCCGGTTTTAGGACACGATGGATTTCGACCAAACGCAAGGTCATACTCACCAGATAGGCAAGGAGACTGGAATCTCTTAGCACGGATTTGAACCCGCGAAAGAGTTCTATAGTCTGGGCCTTGAAGCGACCCCCTTCGTTGCTGGTGATTGCCTGCATTCCCAGAAGGGCTGGTGTGTCCCAGGTCCACGTATCCATAAATGCTTGCGTTTGTGCGGTGTCTCTGCGCTTTGCCGTGCTGTAAATCTGGTTGTAGTTCCGCTGAGAATTGAAAGGTGGGTCGATATAGCAGAGATCCACCGACTCTGAGGCGACGCGCTCGCGAAGGATCTGCAGATTGTCGCCGTAGTAGAGAATCTTTGAGGGTGTATCGGGCACCTTTAGAGGGTAGCAGCACCGCACGACGGCATAGCGATGCATTTGGTCTTAGCCGAGCTTGGGGTGGAGTTTGTGGAAGCCGGTGTGCTGCTGGTAAGCGTGGGCGGAGGCGGCGAGGCGGGCGTCCGAGTACAGGCGCCGAGGAAGGTGAGGGAGACCGGGGTGCCTGGGCCGCCGGCGTTTTGGAGCGCGCCGTCTTCGTCGGTGGTGGATTTGGGGGCGTCGTCGCCGCGGAGGCTACAGAACTAAATGTCGAGGTTCTTGACGTCCAAAGCGTTTTCTTCGATGAATCGGCGGCGGGACTCGACGTCTTCGCCCATGAGGGTAGTGAAGATCTCTTCGCAGGCGGCGATGTCTTCGAGCTTGACCTGCATGAGGGTGCGGCGTTCGGGGTCCATGGTGGTCTCCCAGAGCTGGGGGGCGGTCATCTCGCCGAGACCCTTGTAGCGCTGGACCTGGTACTCCTTACGGCCCTGTTCGATGACGTAGTCGAAGACCTCGCGGGGGGTCTTTTTCTCGACGGGGTCCTGGTTGATTTTGTTGGAGCGCTTGGCGGGTTTGGCCTCGGCGGCGGTGCCGGGGGCGGCGGCGATGGTGTCGTTGACGCCCTCTTCCGAGGCTACTTCTTCGGCTTCGTCCAAGGCCTCCTGGGCAACGGCGGCGGCAGTTTTGGTGGCGTAGGAGATGTGAAACGGACCCTGAAGCTGCTCGGCGATTTGGGCGTATTTGCCGAGGAGCTGGCGGGTTTCGGCGGCGTTGGCGAGGGCCCAATCGATCTTGCGGATGGCGCCTTGCGCATCGATGAAGGAGACGGAGTAGGTGCCGTGCTCTTCGTCGAGCAGGGGAGCGTCGACGCCGCGGAACTGGAAGTCCTTGCGGATGGCTTCGAGGCGGGCCTGCATGGCGGCCAGTTTTTCCGGCGATTGGAAGTCGGCGCGGACGGCGGGGTCCTTGCCTTCGTGGGCGAAGAGTTCCGTGAAGGCGAGCAGGGCGGTGTCGTTACGGAGGCGCTTGGAGACTTTGTCGAAGAAGCCGAGGTAGTCGTTGAGGTTGCCCATGAAGGCGGTGAGGGCGGGGCCTTGGAGCTGCTTTTTGTCAGGCCCGTAGGTGAGGACCATGCCGTCGGAGGCGCGCTTGACCATCACGTCGACGTACTCGCGCTCGTCCTTGATGTACTGCTCGAACTTGCCCTTCTTGATGCGGAAGAGCGGGGGCTGGGCGATGTAGACGTGGCCGCGCTTGATGAGTTCCGTCATGTGGCGGAAGAAGAAGGTGAGCAGGAGGGTGCGGATGTGCGAGCCGTCGACGTCGGCGTCGGTCATGAGGATGAGCTTGCCGTAGCGGAGCTTGGTGGCGTCGAAGTCGTCCTTGCCGATGCCGCAGCCGAGGGCGGTGATCATGGCGCGGATCTCCTCGTGGCCGAGCATCTTGTCGTAGCGGGCCTTTTCGACGTTGAGGATTTTGCCTTTGAGGGGGAGGATAGCCTGGAAGCGTCGGTCGCGGCCCTGCTTGGCGGTGCCGCCGGCGGATTCACCCTCGACGAGGTAGAGTTCGCAGCGGTCGGGCTGGCGCTCGGAGCAGTCGGCGAGCTTGCCGGGAAGGCCGCCGCCGTCGAGCGCGCCTTTGCGGCGGGTGAGGTCACGGGCCTTGCGGGCGGCCTCGCGGGCTCGTGCGGCGTCAATGGCCTTGTTGATGATCTTCTTGGCGACCTGGGGATTTTGCTCGAGGAAGCCGCCAAGGCGCTCGTTGACGAAGGCCTGGACGGTGCCGGCGATGTCGGAGTTGAGCTTGCCTTTGGTTTGGCCTTCGAACTGGGGCTGCGAGAGCTTGACGGAGATGACGACGACGAGGCCTTCGCGAACGTCGTCGCCGGAGAGGTTTTCCTTCACGTCTTTGAAGAGGCCGAGGGACTGTCCGGCGGCGTTGATGGTGCGGGTCAGCGCGGTTTTGAAGCCGGAGAGGTGGGTGCCGCCGTCGACGGTGTTGATGTTGTTGGCGAAGGTGAAGACGGTTTCGGAGTAGGCGTCGTTATATTGGAGGGCGATCTCCATGGCGACGTTGTCGCGCTCGGCCTCCATATAGATGGGCTTTTCGTGGAGGACCTGCTTGCCCTTGTTGAGGTGCTTGATGAACTCGGCGATGCCGCCGATGTACTTGAATTCCTGCTGCTTGGCTTCGCCGGTCTTGGAGTCGGTGGTGCGCTCATCAGTGAGGGTGATGACGAGGCCCTTGTTGAGGAAGGCGAGCTCGCGGAGGCGCTGGGCGAGGGTGTCGTAGCTGAACTCGTGGACGGTGAAGATGGACTTGTCGGGGAGGAAGTGGACCTTGGTGCCCTTGCGCTTGGAGGGGCCCATCTTACGGAGGGTGGAGATGGGCGCGCCCTTGCTGTAGTCCTGCTCCCAGGCGTGGCCGTCGCGCCAGATCTCCACGTCGAAGGCCTCCGAGAGGGCGTTGACACAGGACACGCCTACGCCGTGCAGGCCGCCGGAGACTTTGTAATTAGAGGCGTCGAACTTGCCGCCGGCGTGGAGCATGGTGAGGACGACCTGGACGGCGGGCATGACCTCGCCGGTGTTCAGGGTCTTGTTGTCGACGGGGATGCCGCGGCCGTCGTCGACGACGGTGATGGAGTTGTCGACGTGGATGGTGACGTCGATGCGGGTGGCGTGACCGCCGAGGGCCTCGTCGACGGAGTTGTCGACGACCTCGTAGACGAGATGGTGGAGGCCTTGTTCGCCGGTGGAGCCGATGTACATGGCGGGGCGGAGGCGGACGGCGGCGAGGCCTTCGAGGATGGTGATGTTCTCGGCGGAGTAGTTGCCGCCTTCGGGAACGATGGTGACGGGAGCGGCATCGGAATCGTTGGCGAGGTCGAGCAGAGCGGATTCGAAGGGTGGGGCGATCGTGGCCATGAGTCTCCGTGCGGCTGCCGGTCGCGTTCCTGGTCTTTCGGCGCGTTCGGTGTTCAGAAGGCTATAAAAATGAACAGGTTAGCGCGTGGCTGGCCGTTGAATTGACCCTTTCAGTGTATCATGCGCGACCGGCTTCCTGGAGGGCTTCTATGGCTGGATGACCGGCTTGGCGGAGGATGGTGGCGACGCATTGGACGACGCGGTCCACGTCGGCGGCGGAGGTCTGCCAATTGCAGACGCTGACGCGCATGGCCCGCTTGCCGCGCCAGGTGGTGCCGGTGAAGAAGGCTTCGCCCGAGGCGTTGATTTGGGCGATGGTGCGGTCGGTGAAGGTGTCGTGATCGGCTTCGGTGGCGGTTGGCTCGGGATCGAAGAAGCGGATCATGCCCTGATTGAGCTGGGGATTGTTGAGGGCTTGTGCGCCGGGGAGAGCGCCGATGCGGGTGACGAGGGCGCGGGCGTGGGCGCAGGTGCGGGCTATGAGATCGGAGACACCTGCAGACCCCAGTTCGCGCAGGGCGGCGTAGGTGGCGAAGCCTCGGGCGCGGCGTGACCACTCGGGGTTGTACTCCATCTGGTCGCGGGCCTGGTCGTCGTGCGTGAGGTAGGAGGCGCGCTGGGCGAAGGCGGCGCGGTGGGCTGCGGGGTCGGCCACGAAGGCGTAGCCGGAGTCGTAGGGGACGTTGAGCCACTTGTGGCCGTCGGTGCTCCAGGAGTCGGCGTCCTCGCAGCCGCGCATGAGGTGGCGATGGGCGGGGCTGGTGGCGGCCCAGAGGCCGAATGCGCCGTCGACGTGGACCCAGGCGTGGTGGCGGTGGGCTATGGGAATGAGGGTGGCGAAGTCGTCGAAGGCTCCGAGGTTGAGATCGCCGGCCTGGAGAACGACGATGGTCGGAGCGTCCGATGCGGCGAGGGCTTGCTCAAGTATTTCGGGAGCCAGGCGGCCGTCTTCGCCGGAGGGAAGGGCGACGATGCTGCGTTCGCCGATGCCGAGAAGGCGTGCAGCGCGCGGAAGGGAACTATGGCGCTCGACGCTGGTGAGGATGCGGATGGGGGGTGAGCCAGCGAGGCCGTCCTGCTCGACATCCCAGCCCGCAGCGGGCCAGGACGGCGTGGCGTGCGGCGGCGAGGCAGGTGACGTGCGCCATCTGGCAGCCGGTGACGAGCGCAAAGCTGGCTGTGGCTGGTAGATGGAGCAGCTCCTTGAGCCAGCGGCCGGCGGTCTCCTCCACTACGGCGGCGGCGGGTGCGGTGGCGTAGAGACCAGCGTTCTGGTCCCAGGCGGAGGTGAGCCAGTCGGCGGCGAGCGCAGCGGGAAGCGAGCCGCCAATTACCCAACCGAAGAAGCGTCCACCGGCCGAGCCGAGCAGACCGCCTTCGACTCCGGCGGCTAGCTCGGAGACGACCTGGACGGGATCGATGCCGGCTTCGTTGAGTGGCAGGTCGATGCGGTCGCGAAGTTCGGCGAGTGAAGATGTAGCGGCGACGGAGGCGAGATCCAGCGAGGCGAGGTGGTCGAGCGCATAGTCGAGTGCGGCGGTGAGCGCCGGATTGAAGGAGCTTGCGGGCATAGGGAAGACTAACGCGCGGTGCAACCCATGGTCACTCAGAATCTTGCCGGCGATGCTCAGTGTTCCGGCGTTGGAGAATCCAGATGGCCCTTGACAACGTATGCGTGTTACGTTCGTAATGGTATCTATACATGACCAGCACGTTTATACCTGATCCCGGCAAGCACAGTGGTCACCTCTTTCCTTTGGACGGGATACGCGGCCTTGCCATCCTGATGGTGCTTGGATCGCATCTATTCGCTTCAAACTCTGCGATGAGCGGGCGTGTTACCCGATTTGTTGGCGATTTCCTGGGCTACGGGCATCTCGGAGTAGACCTTTTCTTTGCACTCTCGGGCTTTCTGATTACGGGTGTGCTGGTCGACGGGCTCGACGATCCTCATTTCTTCAAGAACTTCTACATCCGGCGCGTGCTGCGCATTTTTCCTCTATATTACAGTGTCCTGATTGTTCTCTTCGCGCTAACCCCCCTGTTGGCTCTCCGGTGGCACGGCATGGCCGCGCTGTTTGCGCTGTACCTCCAAACACTGCATCCCGCCGAATTGAGCAGGTTCAGCCCGGGTAGCGGGATCAGTCTGAGCCACTTTTGGTCGCTGGCGATCGAAGAGCAGTTTTATATGGTGTGGCCCGCGGTGGTGTTCTGGGTACGCGACCGGCGCGCGTTGCTGTTAACGACGTTAGGATGTTCGGCGTTCGCTCTGGCACTTCGGTTAGTTCTGGTGGGTGCTGGCGTCGAGGGCGTTGCGATCCACATGGCAACGATCACGCGGGCCGACTCGTTGCTGCTTGGAGGCGCTCTCGCTCTGCTGTACCGGTCGAACCAGTGGGTCCGGGTGCTGAAAATCGCTCCTTTCGGCTTTCTAGCCACCGCCGTTGTGGTTTGCGCGTCCATCAAGTTTTTTGACCGTGAGTTTCTCCCTTTCCCGCCCTATTCGTTGCCGATGCGCTTCTGGGTGGACGGCGCGCGGTACACCGTAGTGGGCTTTGGCGCGACGTGCTTGATTGCCTGGTCGCTTCGGCCCGCTTCCGCGTGCAGACGCTTTTTTGAAGGCCGAACCATGCGCTTCTTCGGCAAGTACAGCTATGGGATCTACGTGTTGCATGTCCTGCTCTTACCCGTGTTGCTGGGGCGTCAGCGGGCGGCGATCGAACACCTTACGCATAACAAGCTGCTTGCAGTGGCGGGTGCCGGATTTTCAACGTTGTTGTTGTCGATCGCGGCTGCTGTGGTGTCCTTTCATTTTTATGAGAAGCCGTTCCTGCGCCTGAAACGGTTCTTCCATTACCACCCAGAACGGAAGCCCCCACTGAATCTACGAGTGATGTCGCCGCGACGGACAGCCGCGGATCTGGTATCCTCGGAAGATCGAGTGAGAGCGGTTTCTCTCCGTTAGGAACAACTATGCCAAAGCTTAAAACACACAGCGGCGCAGCCAAGCGCTTTCACAAGACGGGTACGGGCAAGTTCAAGCGCGGCCAGTCGAAGATGCGCCACATTTTGACCTCAAAGGCGACCAAGACTAAGCGCAAGCTCGGTGGATCGGCAATGATTTCGGATGCGGATCATCACGTGGTCGCCCGGATGCTTCCTTACGCCTGAGTGCGGGGATGAGTTTTCAAGTCGAGCCGTTTTAAAATAACAAAGGGCCTGCACCGCGTCGCGGCCCCTGGGAAAGCGCAAGCGCCCACCGAGACTTGAAGTGGAAGAGCGCGTGAAGAGGCCACCCTTACCTCCAGCCGCTAAACGATGTACGCAAAAGGAGATGCACCATGCCCCGTGTCAAACGGAGTACCAAGCGCAACGATCGCCGCAAGAAGATCCTGAAGCGCGCAAGCGGCTACTTTCTTACTAAATCCAAGCTGTACCAAGCCGCGCAGGAGGCTGTCGAGCGCGGTCTGATGTTCGCGTATACGGGCCGTAAGCAGAAGAAGCGGCAATTTCGTTCGCTGTGGATCGTGCGCATCGGTGCCGCAAGCCGGCAACACGGGATGAGCTATTCGACCTTCATCAACGGGCTGAAGCGTGCGGGCAACGGGCTAGACCGCAAGATCCTGGCCGACATTGCGGCCAATGACGCGGCTGGTTTCGCGGCGCTCGTCGCACAGGCCAAGGCGGCACCTCCTACGGTCGCACGGACAGCAGCTGTGTGAGACGTTGCCGTGAGTTCAAGTTTTGAAAGGCATGACCAAAAGGTCATGCCTTTCTTGATTTCGGAGGGGCTCTTCCCGCGCGCATAACGTATCCTCGTAAGTATGGCTACAGCAACCGCAACGCCCGAAGCGACTACGGTAAGCGACAACGCACCGTTTGAGTCGTGGGGGCGCTACCCAACTTATCCCGCAAATATCATTCCACTGAACTGGCAGACTGATTTTCCCGGCGTCGCGGCCGGCGTGCATAATGGCGCGCTGCCGGTGGGCATGGGGCGCAGCTACGGAGATTCGTGCCTGCTGAAAGATGGCAACCTGCTGGTGACCACGGGTATGAACCGGCTGCTGCACTTCGATGCGGAGACGGGCATCCTGACAGCCGAGGCTGGGGCGACGCTGGCGCAGATCCTCGACTTTGCCGTGCCGCGCGGCTTTTTTTTACCGGTCTCGCCGGGGACGAAGTATGTAACCTTGGGCGGGGCGATCGCCAACGACATTCACGGCAAGAACCATCATGTGGCGGGGACGTTCGGATCGCATGTGACGGAGTTCGAGCTGGTGCGGTCGGATGGATCGCGGCGCATCTGCTCACCGACCGAGAACCTCGACTGGTATGCCGCGACGATCGGAGGGCTTGGGCTGACGGGCGTGATTACCTGGGCCAAGTTGCGGATGAAGCCGATCGTTTCACGCATGATCGATTACGAGGGGATTCAATATCACGGGGTGGACGAGTTTTTCGAGCTGACGCGGCAAAGTCAGCATATTGAGTACACGGTGAGCTGGATCGATTGCGCGTCGACGGGGAAGAACTTCGCACGCGGTGTGTTTATGCAGGGAGATCACTCACGGGTACCGGCGGAACTGAAGCCATCACCGGAGCCGAAGCTGGTGTTTCCGTTCGACGCGCCAGGATTCGCGCTGAACCACACGACTGTGAATCTGTTCAACACGGCGTTCTTCCATAAGCAGATGAAACCGCGCGTGATGCAGTTGCAGGACTACGAGCCGTTCTTCTATCCGCTGGACAAGGTGCTGCATTGGAACAGGATGTATGGGCGCAATGGTCTGTTGCAGTTTCAATACGCGATTCCATGGGCGAACGCGCGAGAAGGGACGATCGCAATCTTGCAAGAAGTGGCTAAATCAGGGCTGGCATCGTTCCTGGCCGTTCTCAAGGTCTTTGGCGACGTGCCTTCGCCCGGAATGATGAGCTTTCCGCAGCCGGGCGTGACGTTGGCGCTCGATTTCCCGATCAAGGCGGACAAGAGCTTTCCCCTATTTGAGCGTCTGGCCGATATGACGCGCGAGTTTGGTGGCCGGCTGTATCCGGCGAAGGACGCGGCCATGACGGCTCCGCAGTTTCAGGCCTTTTACCCGCAATGGGAAAAGTTTGCGCGGTATCGTGATCCCCTGCTTACCTCCAGCTTTTGGGAGCGCGTCACCGGAGAAAAGACCCTATTATGAGCACCTCACCCGCATTGGTAACAGGCCCCAAGAAGATTCTAGTGCTCGGCGCGACCTCAGGAATTGCCGAGGCGACGTGCCGCATCTGGGCGGCTCAGGGCGCGCGCCTGTTTCTTGTGGCGCGCAATGAAAGCAAGCTGAGCGCGGTGGCGGCCGACCTGCGGACGCGAGGAGCAAGCTATGTGGACATAGCCGTAGCCGATCTCGACGACACTTCGCAGCATCAGTCGTTGCTGGCCCATGCGGTGAACTCGCTGACTGGGATGGATGTGGCGTATCTAGCCCATGGCGTGTTGGGCGAGCAGCCGCAGGCGGAGACGGACTTCGCTCATGCGGCGCAAATACTGCATACGAACTTTGTCGCGCCGGTGTCGCTGCTCACGTGGCTGGCGAACTACTGCGTACAGCGTCATGCGGGGGTGCTGGCGGTGATTTCATCGGTGGCAGGAGATCGTGGACGGAAGTCGAACTATCTGTATGGATCGTCGAAAGCTGGGTTGTCGGCGTTTCTTGGTGGGTTGCGGAACCGGGTGGACCGCGAGGGCGTGACGGTACTGACGATTAAGCCGGGCCCGGTAAAAACGGCCATGACGAGCGGGATGAAGGGCTCAGAGAAGTTCGCGGACGTGAACGCTGTGGCGAAGAGCATTGTGGCGGCGGTGGC
Organism: Acidobacteriaceae bacterium; assembly: GCA_965277085.1. Taxonomy (GTDB): domain Bacteria; phylum Acidobacteriota; class Terriglobia; order Terriglobales; family Acidobacteriaceae; genus Edaphobacter. The sequence goes on along the minus strand of OZ255708.1, from coordinate 937,764 downwards.
GGCGCGGAAGGATACGCTCTATGTGCCGTTCCAGTGGCAGCCGATCATGTTCGTGATCCGGAACATACCTGAAAGCATCTTTAAGAAACTGAACCTCTAACACTACTGCTGCTGCGCCATCTGCTGCTGGAGGCGGGTGGGGGGCGGCGGCGGCTCGGGGAGTTGGGTGGCTTTCTCGACGAGGGTGGTCCAGTCCTCGGGGACGGGAAGTTCCTGGTCGAGAGAGGGGGTGCCTTCGCTAGGGGTGACGCGGACGGCGACGGTTAGCTCGCTGCGAGCGCGGCCACGGAACATACCATGGGTGGGGGGGACGTCGTCGTAGTCGCGGCCGATGGCGGTGCGGATGTGGCGGTCGCCGGCGACAAGGAGGTTGGTGGGGTCGAAGCCGACCCAGCCGAGTTGCGGCAGCAAGGCCTCGATCCAGGCATGGGTGGCGGAGCTGGCGGAGCGGTCTTTGAAGCGGTCGCCGTGATAGAGGTAGCCCGAGACGTAGCGGCAGGGGATGCGCAGCTTGGTGCGGACGAGCGCGATCATAATGTGGGAAAAGTCCTGGCAGACGCCGTTGCGGCTGGCAAGGGCGACGTCGATGGGAGAGTCGACGTTGGTGGATTTGGGCTTGTAATCGAAGTAGTCGTAGATCTGTTGGTTGAGCTGGTGGAGGACCATGAGCGGATCGTCACGGCGGCGGACGTCTAGTTTGGCGGCGAGCTCGTCCAGGAGCGAGGTGGCCTTGGCGAACTCGGAGGGGGCGAGCATCTCCCAGTAATCGCCTTGTTCGACGAAGCTGTCGAGCTCCGCCCAGGCGTCCGGCGCTAGGAAAGAGGGAACGCCAGCCCAGGGCTGCATATCGACGAGCGATTCGGCGACGATCACGAGCTGACCGTGCTGGCCGGGGATGTCGAAGTGATGGACGTGGTTGGCGAGGTGGTCGCGGAAGGAGAAGACGCGGCAGCGTGGGCTGACGGAGAGATGGAAGGTGAGGCAGCGCTGGCTTTGGTCGCTACGCGGGTGCATGCGCGTCTCCATCATGGACTCACTCACCGGGTTGCTGTAGAGGAACTTAGTCAAGTGGCGGATGGAGTAGTACATGGGGCTCCTTGGGAGTTGTTAGTTCTAAGTAAGAACTAGTAGAAACAGATGGCGGACCGACGACTAACAACTGGCAACTGTTTTAGCCGGCGAGGGCGGTTTGAATGGAGTAGTCGACGTAGAGCTCGTAGATCGTGTCGTGGATCTCTTTGCACTGGTGCTGAATGCTTCGGAGGTACGCGACGATGTCTTCGTTGAGGATGTCGTCGACGCTCGAATAGCTGAGCGATGCCTGGAGGCGCCCGGCGAGACGGCGTAGAGGCTCGGCGCGACTCTTGCCGGCTTCGCCGTGAATGGCTTCGAGGGCGTGCTGAAGGCCGTCGATGGAGAAGCGGAGGGAGTGGGGGAAGTCAGGGTCGAGGAGCAGGAACTCGAGGATCTGCTCGGGCGTAAGGTCGGCGGTATAGACCTTGCAGTAGGCCTCGAAGGCCGTGGCGGAGCGCAGTAGGCCCATCCAGCTAAGGTATTCGTTGGCCTCGGGAATGCGGTCGGGATTGGACCAGAGGTCTTCGTGGTAAGCCTCAAGGAGCATGGCGGTGGCGGAGGCGCGCTCGATGTAGCGGCCTACCTGGATGAACTGCCAGCCCTCGCCGTGGCTCATGGTGGAATCGGTGACGCCCTGGAACTGGTGGACGGCCTCCATCACCTGAGCGAGGAACTCAGTGGGCTGGTCGTTCCCGGTCATCTGGGCCTCCGCGCGCATGTCGGCCTGGAGGTTGGGACGGGTGACCTGAAGGAAGAGACGGTTGAGGCGGTCCCACTGCTCGGTGGAGATCTGTTCGCGGACATGGCGGGCGTTTTCGCGCGCACCGATGATGCAGGCGAGGATGGAGCCTTTGTACTCGGTGTCGAAGGTAAGGGTGCGGACGAGCGCGTAAGGATCGCCCTCCCACTTGACGTTTTTGGGGCTGCCGAGGGCGAGGAGGACGCGCTGCCAGCGGCGCTCGGCATTGGCGGCGGACTCGTCGAGCATAAGGTTAAGGTTGACCTCGAGTAGGCGCGTGGTGTGCTCGGCGCGCTCGAGATAGCGGGACATCCAATAGAGAGAATCGGCTACGCGGGACAGCAAGATGATGAACCTTTCTGTGGATGAGGCTCATTGGCTATGCAAGTCTTTACTCTACCGTATTCGCGTGTACACTGATCGCAAACAAAACCAGTCACTCTGCGAGGCGCTATGCCCGAAACCGCTGCACAGGATGAGCAAAAGGGCCCCGAGAAGAAAGAAGAAGCAAAGCAGCCGCCTTTCGTCGCCTTGACTTTAGGCGCAATGGTGCTTTTGGGAACTGCAATTCGCTATGGTCCAGATTTCTGGAAGTTAATTCAACCGGCAAGACCCGTGCAGTCCGTTAGAGTCGAGCCAACGCCTGCCGCTGATGGCAAGCTATCTCCAGATCAGCTTAAGAGCAGAATGGCTATGTTGATGGCCAAACATAATGAAGAGGAAAAGAAGTTATTGGCAAAAATCAGTGCCGTCTCCATTAAAGCAAAAAATGAATGCGACCGCAGAGTCCAAGTGGCATTTTCTTATGATTCCATCGACAATAAGACAGTAGTGAGTGGTTGATGGATATTAGAACATAACGACGACTTGCTCTTATTCAAGAATACGGACAATGTATTCCAGCTATATGCGCGGGATGTTCGCCGTAAGGAGATTAAGGGCAATGTTTCACATAAGGTGGCACTACTTGAACGCTTTTCATATATTGAAGATCCTTACTTTACGGTTTACAACGAAGCAGTACTTCTTCCCGGAAAAGTCGAGAACGCAAACTTTAAAGTCGTGACTTTACCTGATCATGTATCTTCAGGCGTCTTTGAAGAACCGATCCGTTGTGAAGACCTTAAGTAAACTGACTCATGCTACTGGTCATTGGCTCAGCACCCAGGTGTCTTTACTGCCGCCGCCCTGGCTTGAGTTCACCACCAGCGAGCCGCGTTTGAGGGCTACGCGCGTCAGGCCGCCAGGGACGATGGTGACCTTGTCGCCGTAGAGGACGTAGGGGCGGAGGTCGACGTGGCGGGGTTCGAGCGTGTCGCCGATGAGGCAGGGCGCGCGGGAGAAGGAGATGGTGGGCTGGGCGATGTAGTTGCGGGGGTCGGCTTCGATCTTGGCGGCGAAGTCGGCGCGCTCGGCGGCGGTGGATTGCGGGCCGATCAGCATGCCGTAGCCGCCGGATTCGCCGACGGCCTTGACGACGAGCTTGTCGAGATTAGCCAGGGCGTAGGCGCGCTCCTTGGGCCGCGACATCAGGTAGGTTTCTACGTTGTGGAGGATAGGCTCTTCGGTAAGGTAGTAGCGGATGATGTCGGGGACGTAGGCGTAGAGGGCCTTGTCGTCGGCGACGCCGGTGCCGAAGGCGTTGGCCAGGGTGACGTTGCCGGCGCGGTAGGCGTTGAAGAGGCCGGCCGCGCCGAGGATGGAGTCGCCGCGAAAGGAGAGGGGGTCGATGAAGTCGTCGTCAACACGGCGGTAGATCACGTCCACTCGGCGCAGCCCGCTGGTGGTCCGCATATAGACGATGTTGTCGTGCGTGACCATGTCGCGGCCTTCGACCAGCTCAATGCCCATCTGGCGCGCGAGGTAGGCGTGCTCGAAGTATGCCGAGTTGAAGACCCCGGGAGAGAGCAGGACGATGTTCGGCTCCGGGCGGCCTTCGGGCGCTAACGACCGCAACGTCCCGAGCAGGAGCTGGGTGTACTGCTCGATCGGCCGCACGTTGTAGGAGCGGAAGAGCTGCGGGAAGATGCGCTTCATCACGCGCCGGTTGGTGAGCATATAGCTCACGCCGGAAGGGACGCGGAGGTTGTCTTCGAGGACGACGAACTCGCCGTTTTCAAGCCGGATCAGGTCCGTGCCGCAGATGGCGATGTAGACGTTGCGCGGCACCTGGAGGCTAACCATCTGGCGGCGGAACTGCTTGCAGGTATAGACGACATCGCGGGGGACGATGCCGTCCTTGAGGATGCGGCCTTCGTTGTAGATGTCTTTCAGAAAGAGGTTGAGGGCGGTAATGCGCTGGGTGAGGCCGCGCTCGACCTTCTCCCACTCGGCGGCGGTGATGATGCGCGGAAGGAGATCGTAGGGGAAGATCTTCTCGGTGCCTTCGGAGCGGCCGTAGACGGTGAAGGTGATGCCCTGGTTTAGGAAAGAGAGGTCGGCGGCCTGCTTGCGGCGCTGTAGCTCGTCGCCGGAGAGGGCGGAGAAGTGGTCGAGCAGCGGGCCGTAGTGGTCATGCAGCTGCTCGGGGCCGCTGAACATCTCGTCGTAGGCGTGGTCCAGCAGATAGTTCTGGAGCGCGGCGTGGTCGAGCTTATTGGAAGCGGCTGATTGCATGGAGATGCTTGAGTATAGCGGGTGCGGAGAGGGGAGCCAACGGCAATCGAGCTGGGTGGAGGACCAGATGATTCGTAACGGGCATCACCTGTGGTACGCTTTGTAATGGGTGGGCGCGCGCGTCTTCGCAAAGAGACGGACTACGAGACGCGGTTCCGGTGCGCTGGCGGGATCGGCATCCTCCGGGAAGAGGTCTGGGTTAGCGACCGCGGCGATACGGCGGAGTACAACCTTGCCTTGATCGTGCCGCACCTTTCGTCCGTCGACCATGGCCGTGTGCTTGGCTTCGACAATGCACATGGGGTGCATGAACGGCACTCTATGGGTGAGGTAAGCGGAGTGCAGTTTCACGGTTATTTAGCGACAGCGAAGCGGTTTTACCGGGAGGCGGAGGCTCTAAGGAGAAGCTATGAAGACAAAGGTGCTCCAAGACGGATTTGAGGGGCATATGCGACGTTCGCTCGATCGGGCCGGTCGGCGTGACCAAGGGGAGAGGCTTGTTGCGGAGAAGATTATTACCTTCGCCGATCCGCTCGACATGATCGAATGCTTGACGGCGCAGCGGGTGCGGCTTTGCCAGGTGGTGCGGACCAAGCGCTTAAGCATCTCAGCGCTGGCGGAGGAACTAGGGCGCAATCGCGGGTCGGTGACGCGGGATGTGAATAAGCTGAAGGCGTTCGGTTTGGTGCGGTTGCGAGCGGAGGTAAACCCGGGACATGGCGTGGTGCAGATCGTCGAGCCGGTGGCGGAGCGGTTCGAGATGCGGATCGCTGTGTAGTCGAACGTTGAGATAGGCATTGACCATCTGCGATAGACTAGAAGAGACGCACATTTTGACTCCGGCATCAGCCCGGAAGCGCGCACCCTTCTCCACAGAACAGGACGAACACTAGAAGTGAGCACCCAGACCGCTGTCCCCTCCACGGCTCAGGCCATTCGCAACATCGCCATTATCGCGCACGTCGACCACGGCAAGACCACGCTTGTGGATGCCATGCTACGCCAATCCGGAACGTTCCGCTCAAATGAGGCTGTTGCTGAGCGGGTCATGGACTCGAATGACCTCGAAAAAGAGCGCGGCATCACGATTTTGGCCAAAAATACGGCGATCCAATATCACGATTCCAAAATCAACATCGTCGATACGCCGGGCCACGCGGACTTCGGCGGCGAGGTGGAACGCGCGCTGAAGATGGTGGACGGCGTGGTCCTGCTGGTCGATGCGTCCGAGGGGCCGCTGCCGCAGACGCGCTATGTGCTCTCCAAGGCGCTTGAGGCTAAGCTGACGCCGATCATTGTGATCAACAAGATCGACCGGCCGGACGCGCGTTGCCAGGAGGTGCTGAACGAAGTCTATGACCTGTTCATCGACCTGGATGCGGACGAGTCGATTCTCGACTTTCCCGTGATCTACACGAACGGCAAGGCGGGCACGGCGACGATGGACCTGGCGGTTCCGGGAACCGATCTCCAGCCGCTGTTTGAGCTGATCTTCAAGACGATTCCGGCGGCAACGGGGACTGCGGATGGCGACCTGCAAGTGCTGGTGACGAACCTCGACTACTCGGATTACCTGGGCCGGCTGGCGATTGCGCGTGTTTTCAACGGCACACTCCGAATCGGCCAAGAGGTCAACCTGTCGAAGCTGGATGGGACGCTGGTGCCGGTCAAGGTGACGAAGCTGTTTACCTTCAACGGGTTGAAGCGCGAGGATACGGTTGAGACGGCGGTGGGCGACATCGTGGCTGTGGCTGGCATCCCCGGGATCACGATTGGGGAAAGCTTCTGTGCGCTTGAAGATCCTAAGCCGCTGCCGCCGATCAAAATCGACGAGCCGACGATAGCCATCGTGTTTTCAGTCAATAATGGGCCGTTTGCTGGACGCGAAGGCAAGTTCGTCACATCCCGCAATATCAAGGAGCGGCTGGAAAAGGAGCTGCTGACGAACGTCTCCATCCGCCTCGAAGACACGGGTACACCGGACAACTTCAAGGTGCTGGGGCGCGGCGAGTTGCAGCTTTCGGTGCTGATCGAGATGATGCGTCGTGAAGGCTTCGAGTTGATGGTGTCGCGGCCTACCATCGTGACCAAGCGGATTGATGGTGCGCTCTTCGAGCCGTCGGAGATCCTCACCATCGACGTGCCGGAGAGCTTTGTGGGCACGGTGATCGAGCGTCTGGGGCCGAGAAAAGGTGAGATGGTGAAGATGGCCAATCACGGCTCGGGTCGCGTGCGGATGGAGTTCAAGGTGCCGTCGCGCGGGCTGATCGGGCTGCGCAACGAGATGCTGACGGAGACGCGCGGGACCATCGTCATGAACTCGATCGCCGGCGAATACATCCCGTACCAGGGCGAGATTCCGCAGCGGCCTTCTGGGGCGTTGATCTCCGACCGGCAGGGCATCACGACCACGTATGCGCTCGATGGCGTGCAGCAGCGCGGGGTGCTGTTTATCGGCGACGGTGTTGAGGTGTACGAGGGCATGCTGGTTGGCGAGCACTCGCGGGACAACGATCTCGACGTCAACGCCGTTCGCGAAAAGAAGCTGACGAATATGCGGGCATCGGGCTCGGATGACGCGCTGCGGCTGGTGCCGTTCAAGGTGCTGACGCTGGAGCAATCGATCGAGTTTATCGCCGATGACGAGCTTGTCGAGGTGACGCCGAAGTCGCTGCGGATGCGGAAGAAGGTGCTGGCATCGAACCGGCGGCCGAAGGGGAATCGGGGCGGGTCGACGCTGGAGTAGTGCCCTCAGGCGGCGGTGCTGGCTTCTTGTTGTGACTGGAGGGCTTCGACGCGCCAGCTGACCTCCGGGTCGTATTCGCGGTCTTCTTCGTCTTGTTGGCGGACGAGGGTGTCGAGGGGGAAGAGGCTGTTGTGGAGCTGGGCGCGGGCTTGGGCGCGGTCGTGGATGCCTTGGGCGAGGGTGTTCATGGCGTTGGCCCAGGCCTGTTCGGAGGCGGCGACGTTGGCTTTGGACGCGAGGTATTCGGGTTCGGGGGGAAGGGTGAAGCGGGCGATGGGGTCGGGGAGGGGGGTTGAGTTTTCAGTTGGGAGTTCCCAGTTCTTAGTTTGTTGTTCCAGGGTCTCGGCGGAAGTTTGTGGTGAAGTCTCAAAGTCTTCATTCTGTTCAGGTTGAGTCTGGGAAGTCTGGGGTTGGGTCTCCACTTCCAAAGGGGCTTCGGCGGGTTCGGGTGCGGGGGCGATGGTGCCGAGGGTGGGGTGGTTGGTGTAGTCGGTGACGGGGGTGCGGTCGAGGTGGAGGGCCTGGGCGCGTGCGTCGGCGCGGGCTTCGGCGCGTTCGATGCGGGCGAGGTTCTGGCTGGCAGAGGAGAGTTGGCGGTGGAGCTGGGCGGCGAGCGGGAGGGCGATGAGCTCGGCGGCGGTGAGGCGGAGGAGCTCGGCGAGGCCGCGCTGGACTGCGTGGAGGTCGAGGGGTTCGGGGAGGACGGCCGAGGTGCGGCCGTGGAGGACCTGGGGCTTGAGGGGGCGGCGGGTGGAGTGGTGGTAGAAGCAGAGCTCTTCGCCGCGGAGCGCGGGGGAGCCGCACTGGTGGCCGTCGGTGAAGAGATGGCGGCAGGGGCGGACGGTCCGGGCGAGGGGCATTTTCTAGTCTCCTTGTTAGAGTGGGTTGGGTTAAAAGCGGAAGGCCCGGCGGGCCGCCGGGCCTTTGTTTTGTGTCTATCACTCAATTATAGCTGAGTGGGCATAACTCATGCGCAAAGTTCGTGAAGTGTATGTGGTTTGGAATGAGTGAGATGCGAAGTATTTTTAGGAGAGAGGCTTGACAAGAAAAAGAGAGACGCAGATTCCCTTCGGGAATGACAAACCAGAACGGCAAGGGCAGGGTTCTCGCTGCCCCACGCACCTTAGGCACGATGAGACCGTGCCTAAGATGGGGCACCCAATACGTTCGCGCTGTCGGAAGTATGTCGTCGCTCCGCAAGCTCGTCGATTACTCGGCTAGTAGCGCCTTGATGTCGGACTCGAAGACCTTTGGATCAACAACACCAGCATGGCTTACAGCGATACGTCCCTTACGGTCGATTAGAACGGTCAGCGGCATCTCTGCCAGTTTGTACCGGGCACCGATCTCATCTGTTCCAATTGCAACCGGGTAGTGCATGTTGTGTGCGGATGCGAACGACTTTACCGCCTCCGGCTTCTCCCCATACATATCCAACCCAACTAGCGCTAGTCCTTTACTTCTGTACTGTTGATTGAAGCCCACGTACCAGGGCAGTTCCAGCTTGCAGCCGCCACATGCGATCGCCCAGAAGTCCAGGAGAACGACTTTGCCCTTCATCGCCGCCAGGGTGAACGGCTTTCCTTGCACGTCTGTAATCGTAAAGTCGGGCGCGGCAAGACGTTTCGGAGCAGCTATGGATTTCGGAGGTTGCTTTGTTCGTCTGTCCAGGCCCGCTTACAGCGACTGAGATGAAACATCCGAACACGAAAACGCATACCTGACGAAATCTTCCCACGCAAACCTCCGGAACTATACTTTGCCGATGAGCTTATCAGCCCGATTGCTGGATGTAAACGGAGCTACCGTGCTTGTGCCTAGATAATCGTGAGATTTAGCCGAAACGCAGATTCCTTCGGGAATGACAAACAAAGTAAAAAGTGGAACGGCTGGACTTGTTGGTCCAGCCGTCATTGTGCGGTATGCCTGCTTACTTCTGGGCGGTTGCGAAGCGCTTGTTGACCTCTTCCCAGTTGACGGTGTTCCACCAGGCGGCGAGGTAGTCTGGACGCTTGTTCTGGTACTTGAGGTAGTAGGCGTGCTCCCAGACATCGTTGCCGAGGATGGGGTAGAGGCCCTGTGAAAGGGGATTGTCCTGGTTGGCGGTGGTCACGATCTCCAGTTTGCCGCCCTTGAAGACCAACCAGCCCCAGCCGGAGCCGAACTGCTTGGCGGTCGTCTCGTTGAAGAGCTTCTTGAAGGCCTCAAACGAGCCGAAGTCGGCCGTAATCTGGAGGCCGATGTTGCCGCCGGGTTCGCCGCCGCCGTTCGGCTTCATGATCTGCCAGAACATGGTGTGATTGACGTGGCCGCCGCCGTTGTTCTGGACGACCTTGCGGATGTCTTCGGGAATGGAGGCGAGGTCCTTGATGAGGTCTTCGGGAGTTTTAGAGCCGAGCTCGGGGTGCTTTTCAATGGCCCCGTTCAGGTTGGTGACGTAGGTCTGGTGGTGCTTGTCGTGGTGGAGCTTCATGGTCGCTTCGTCGATGTGGGGCTCGAGCGCAGCGTAGTCATAAGGAAGGGGAGGAAGTTCGAAGGCCACGTGGTATTCTCCTCGATGCGAAAGTGGAAGTACGTATCTCATGCAGTAAGATGCGGCGGCGCGCCCAGCGGTGCAATACCAGAAATGATCGTAAGGGCGGGCAGCCATCAGGTATTTCAATTCAATGAATGCGCGTTTGCCGCACTTAGGGTGTAATACGACAGATGAGCGATCTCGTTACCTCTTACCGTTGGCTGAATGATCAGGGTCCCGCCTTCGGCGCGCCTGGTCTCGAACCGCGCTGGACCTCCAGCCGGAAAGATGCCGTGTCGACGGCCTATGCCGCGTCGAGCCGGGTGTGGTTTACCCTCTCGCACGGCACGTTGAATGAGATCTACTACCCGACTATCGACCGTCCACAGACGCGCGACATGGAGCTGCTGTTCTCGGACGGAGAGACGTTCTTTCAGGAAGAGAAGCGGGCGTTCGACTACGATTTTCAGTACATCGACCCGGACGCGCCGTGCGTGCGGGCGACGGCGACCGACCCTTCCGGCAGATATACGGTGACGAAGGAGTTCATCAGCGATCCGCATCATCCTGTGGTGCTGATGAACGTGAAGATTACGGGCGACGAGGAGGTGCTCTCGCGGCTGAAGTGTTATGCGCTATTGGCGCCGCATCTGGACGGCGGGGGGGCGGGGAACTCGGCGCGGTCCATCGAGGTAGCGGGGCAGCGGGCCATCCTGGCGTGGAAAGGGAACACCTCGCTTGCGCTGGGAGCGGACTGCGGCTTTACGCGCTCCTCGTGCGGATATGTGGGAACGAGCGACGGCTATCAGGATCTCTCCTCCGACAAGAAGATGGATTGGCAGTTCGGGCAGGCGCTCGACGGCAACATCGCGATCATGGGCGAGATCGATGTGGCGAAGAACCGGGAGTTCACGATCGCCATCGCACTGGGCAATGGGCACCACGCCGCGCTGGCTGGGATGATGCAGACGCTTTCCACGCCGTATGCCGAGCATCTGTCCCGGTGCATCACGCAATGGCACCGCGCACCCGCACCGAAGGAGTTGGCGAAGGCCGCAACCGATGGGGGCACCCTGATGCGAATCAGCCACAGAATTGTGCTAACGCACGAGGACAAGACGTTCTCCGGCGCGTTCATCGCGTCGGCTTCGATCCCGTGGGGAGCGTCAAAGTCGGACGACGACCTGGGTGGCTACCACCTGGTCTGGACGCGCGACATGGTGCAATCGGCTACGGCGCTGCTGGCTTGCGGACGGACGGAGACGGCGCGACGGGCGCTGGTGTATCTCGCCTGTACGCAACGGCCGGACGGGAGCTTCGCGCAGAACTTCTGGGTGGATGGGACACCTTACTGGACGGGCATCCAGCTCGACGAAGTGGCGTTTCCGATCATTCTGGCATGGCGGCTCTGGAAGCTGAACGGACTGGGTGAATTCGATGTTTTTCCTTTTGTGGCGGCCGCGGCGGGATTTCTGGTGCGGTATGCACCGGTCACGCAGCAGGAGCGCTGGGAGGAGAACGCAGGGTATTCACCTTCTACGCTGGCGGTGGTTATCTCCGGTCTGCTTTGCGCCGGCGATATTGCGCGCGCACACAACGCTCCCGAGCAGGCAGAGTTTCTCGAAAGCTACGCCGATTGGATCGAGGCCAATCTTGACGCCTGGACGACGACCGATGACGGGGTGCTGCTGCCCAATGTGAAGAGGCACTATATGCGGATTCGTCCCCCCTCGGTGGGGGAGCAGTTCCATGATCCCGGGATCAAGCCGGGGTATATCCATCTGGCGAACCGCGCGCCGGATGAGCAGTATGCGTTTGAGGCGCGGGAGGTGATCGACGCGGGATTCCTGGAGCTGGTGCGGTACGGGATTCGGCGCGCGGACGATCCGCTGATCGTGGATTCGCTGAAGGTGGTCGACCACATCCTCAAGATTGAGACGCCCTACGGCCCTTGCTGGCGGCGCTACAATCACGACGGCTATGGGCAGCGGAAAGACGGCGGACCTTATGAGCATTGGGGGCAAGGAAGAGCATGGCCTCTGTTAGGTGGAGAGCGTGCTCATTTCGAACTCGCCGCCGGGCACGATGTAGCGTCCTATATCAATTCTTTCGAGGGTTTCAGTTCTGTGGGCGGAATGCTGCCTGAGCAGGTCTGGGACCAAGCCGATCTGCCGGCCAAAGGGATGTTCTTCGGCAAGTCGGCGGGTTCTGCGCAGCCGCTGGTGTGGGCACACTCGGAGTATCTTAAGCTGCTGAAGTCGGTGGTAGACGGTCGGGTCTTCGATCAGATATCTGTGGTGCAGGATCGCTACGGAAAACCCGTAAAAGAGCGCGCAGTCGCCAACAAGATTGAGATCTACCAGGTCACTCGTCCAGTGTGCAAGATCATCACGGGCATGCGGCTGCGGATCGCCGACCTGAAGCCTTTCCAGGTGACGTACACCCTGGACGGCTGGGCGACGACACAGCATCTGGATTCGCGGGAGGTTGGGCATTCCGGATCGTTCGCCGATATCCCTACGGACGAAGGCCAGACTAGCCCGCTTATTTTCACGCTTTATTGGCCTGACGACAACCACTGGCTGGGGCATAATGTGGAGGTTGCCTTGAACGGGAGCTGAACGGAACTGAACGATCAGCGCGTACTCCCATAGAGCCGGTTTCTGCAACTAATTACAGAAGGCCTTGTACACTGGTTCAGGTTTTGCATCGCACTAAAGTAAGTACCCAATCTTGAGAAACGATGCGCCAGCCGCTGTCCGCGCGGTGCGAAAAAGGAAACAGATGAGCGATCAGCAGCAGCATGAACTCGACCAACTTTCAATCAATACCCTCCGCTTTCTAGCTGTGGACCAGGTGGAGAAGGCCAAGAACGGCCATCCCGGGGCTCCGCTGGGCTGCGCGCCGATTGCGTATCTCCTGTTCCACAAGTTCATGAAGCACGATCCGTCGGACCCCAAGTGGTCAGATCGCGACCGCTTTGTGCTGTCGAACGGTCATGCCTCGGCGCTGCTCTACGGTGTGCTGCACCTGGCCGGTTATGACCTGCCGATGGCGCAGTTGGAACAGTTTCGCGAGTGGGGATCGCACACGCCAGGGCACCCGGAGTACGGTGAGACGCCGGGCGTGGAAGTCACCACAGGTCCTCTGGGGCAAGGATTTGCCGAGGCGGTTGGCCTCGCCATTGCGGAGAAGCATCTCGCGGCGGTCTTCAACCATGAAAACCACATGCCGGTCGACCACCATACGTATGTACTGTGTGGCGACGGCGACCTGATGGAAGGCATCTCCCACGAGGCCTCATCGTTAGCCGGGACGCTGAAGCTGGGCAAGCTGATTGTCCTTTATGACGACAATCTGATCTCTCTCGACGGACCGACTGATCTGTCGTTCACCGAGAATGAGGTGGAGCGCTTCGAGGCGTACCACTGGCATGTGCAATCGGTGGCCGACGGCAACGATCTTGCCGCTTTGTCCGCCGCCATCCAGGCGGCCAAGGATGAGACGACGCGACCGTCGCTCATCAAGGTAAGGACGGTGATTGGATACGGCAGCCCGAAGGCGGGAACGAAGGGCGTCCATGGCGAGGCACTCGGACCTGAAGCGACCAAGGCGACCAAGCGCAATCTCAACTGGCCGGAGGACAAGAGCTTTTACGTGCCGGAGGAAGCTGGAAAGAACTGGGGCTCTCTTGTCGAAAAGGGCAAGAAGCTCCATGCCGAGTGGCAGGCGAAGTACGAAGCGTACTCGAAAGCGTACCCGGAACAGGCGTCGGAGTACGATCGCCGCACCGCGATGAAGCTGGCCGAAGGCTGGGAGAAGAAGCTGCCGGTCTTTCCAGGTGGGCCAGATGCCAAGCCGATCGCGACGCGCAACGCCGGTCAGCAGGTAATGAACGCCATCGCCGATGTGGTGCCGGAGCTCTTCGGCGGCGCGGCCGACCTCACCAGCTCAACCAAGACGATCTTCGCCAAGTCCGAGAACTTCCATCTTGATCCAAAAGGCCGCAACGTTTTCTTTGGCGTGCGCGAGTTTGGGATGATGGCGGCGGTGAACGGCATGGCGGCTCATGGCGGAATCATTCCCTTTGGTTCGACGTTCTTCACCTTTTCGGACTATTGCCGGTCGGCTCTTCGCATGGGCGCGTTGCAGTCTTCGCACTCGCTCTATATCTTTACGCATGATTCGATTGGCCTTGGTGCCGACGGACCGACGCACCAGCCCGTCGAGCACCTGATGGCTTTACGCGCCATCCCGCAGCTTACGGATTTCCGTCCGGCCGACGCGAACGAGACGGCGGCCTGCTGGCGGTTGGCGCTCGAACGGCACAAGGCTTCCTTTATGGCTCTGTCGCGGCAAGACCTGCCCGTACTCGACGCGGCGAAGTACAAGATCGCCGAGGGTGTTCCTCGCGGAGCATACGCGCTCGACGACTCGGGCAAGGACATTATCCTGATCGGTACCGGTTCCGAGGTTTCACTCATCCTCGAAGCCGCCGAGAAGCTGAAGGCGGAGGGAATCGCTGCCTCGGTTGTTTCCATGCCGAGCTTTGCGATCTACGACGAGCAGGATGAAGCGTACAAGGCCGAGCTGATGCCAGAAAGTATACCGAAGCTGGCGGTTGAAGCCGGCGCGACGATGGGCTGGTGGAAGTATGTCGGGCACAACGGTGGGATCATCGGCGTGGACAAGTTCGGCGCATCGGCTCCGGGTCCTTTGGTGATGGAAAAGTACGGCATCAGCGTTCCCGCTATTGTTGCATTGGCGAAGAAGCTGGTGAAGAAGTAGGGGCGCGACGTGGTTACGAGTGAACGCGAGATGGTCAAGCAGCCGGTCGAGGTTCCGATAGCGGAACGCTCGACTTCGCTTCAGCCGACGTATGAGGACAGCATTCCCGCAACTGAGGGTGACTGGGAGTTGGAGGAAGACCAATGAAGATCGCCATCGCCGCCGACCATGCGGGCTTTCCCTTGAAGGAAGAGGTGCGGGATCATGTGCGCGCATTGGGCCATGAGGTACACGACTTGGGAGCGTTCAACACCGAGCCTTCGGACTACTCGGACTTTGCCGTTCTGGTGGGCAAGGAGTTGATGGCTGGAACGGCTGAACGCGGCATTCTGATCTGCGGTTCGGGCGTGGGCGTCTGCATCGCAGCCAACAAAATGCCGGGCGTGCGCGCGAGTATGTGCCACGACACCTACTCGGCCCATCAGGGCGTCGAGCACGATCAGATGAATGCTTTGGTGCTTGGCGCGCGCATCATCGGGTCGGCTTTGGCGTTCGAGTGTGTCGACGCTTATCTCAAGGCCGAGTTCATCGGTAAAGAGCCGCGCTTCGTCCGGCGGCTCAACAAGGTGAAGGCAATCGAAGCGCAGTACATGCCATTGGCCTCAGGCACAACGCTCGCCTCCTGAGTGCCGCATCTGCTCCATGCCGGAGCATCATGGAAGACATGACACAAAACACTACAACACGGACATGGTTTATTACAGGAGCCTCGACCGGCTTTGGGCGGCTGTTGGCGGAGACGGTGCTTGCTGCGGGCGGCAAGGTGGTAGCGACGGCGCGCAAGGTCGAGCAGATCCAAGATCTGGAGCGGCAGTATCCAGGGTCGGCCAAGGCGGTTCCGCTGGATGTAACGGATGCGGCTCAGGTTGAGTCGGCGGTAGCGGCGGCTTTCGACGAGTTTGGAACTATCGATGTGCTGGTCAACAATGCCGGATACGGCCTCTGCGGCGGGATTGAAGAGGCGACCGAGGCGGAGTTCATGCCGGTCTTCGAGACCAACGTCTTCGGTCTGATGCGCGTTACGCGCGCTTTTCTGCCGCATCTGCGAAGGCAGGGTTCGGGGCACATCCTCAACCTTTCTTCGGTGGCCGGGCTGATCGGCTCGGCGGGGTGGGGTTACTACAACGCCAGCAAGTTCGCCGTAAACGGTTTTTCGGAAGCGTTGTTTGGGGAGCTTGCACCGCTCGGCATCAAGGTGACCATTGTCGAGCCGGGGCCGTTCCGCACCGACTTTCTGGGACGCTCCGGGGTGGAAGCGGCCAATCGCATCGCCGATTACGACGCGACCGCCGGTAAGACGCGCGAGTATTTTCACGACCAGGCGGGCAAGCAGAAGGGCGATCCGGCTAAAGCTGTAGAGGCGATGATCGCGGTAGTCGAATCGCCCAATCCGCCAAAGCATCTTCTCCTCGGCGCAATGGCCTACAACCGGATGAACACGCGCCTGGATCAATGGCACGACGAGATTGAGGCATGGAAGGACACCACTCTGGGTGCGGACTTCGCGGAGCAGGCTGAACAGATTTCCGTCGGACAGCCGGAAGCGGAGGCTGTGGCGCGTTGAGCGAGATCAAGGTGATCTTTTGGGACATCGGCGGTGTGTTGCTGACCAACGGGTGGGACAAGGACCAGCGCGCCCGTGTGCTGGGTGCCCTGGGCGTCGATCTGCCGGAGTATGAAGCGCGGCACGAGGCGGCTAACTTCTTTTGGGAGCGCGGGCTGTCGACGGCGCGTGAGTTCTTTCGCAAGACCGTCTTTCATCCGAACCAGCCCGTGCGCGGTTTCAGTTATGACGACCTGTGGGAGCGTGTTTGCGCAGAGAGCAAGGTGCTTCACCCCGGCTCGCTTGATATATTGCGCGGCTTGGCCGGAAGGTACCGGCTGGCGACGCTGAACAACGAGTCGCGCGAGCTGAACGAGTATCGCCTCGATACCTTTGGCCTGCGCGGCTGCTTCGACTTCTTCATCTGCTCGGGCTACGTGCACGAGATGAAGCCGCATCCCGACATCTACCGGGCGGCGGTGGAGATAGCGGGCGTTCCGGCCGAGCAGACGCTTTTTATCGATGATAAGCAGGAGAACTGCGACACGGCACGTTCACTTGGAATGAGGGCGGTACGCTTTGTTTCGCCCGCGCAACTCACACAGGAACTCGCGCACTACGGCATTCTTGCCGCATAGAGAGGAACACGATGGAACTGGGAATTATTGGCTTAGGCAAGATGGGCTTCAACATGGCGGAGCGGTTGCGCCTTGCCGGGCATAAGGTGGTTGGCTTTGACTTCAACAAAGAGGCGACGGCCAAGCTAACCGGAGCCGGTTCAGTCGGTGTCGATTCACTCGAAGATCTCATCAAGAATCTCTCCGCGCCACGCGCCGTATGGTTGATGGTGCCGGCGGGCGATCCGGTCGACCAAACGATCGCTAAGCTCGAGCCGCTGATGGAGAAGGGTGACACCTTTATCGATGGGGGCAATTCGAACTATAAGGACTCACAGCGCCGTCACGCCCAAGCAGCCGCTAAAGGGTTCGAGTTCGTGGATTGCGGCACCTCGGGCGGCATCTGGGGCCTGAAAGAGGGTTACAGCCTGATGATCGGCGGCGACAAGGCTCCGGTCGAGCGGCTCACGCCCATCTTCGAAACGCTGGCTCCGGCGAAGAATGAGGGTTGGGGACACGTCGGTCCATCGGGTGCGGGCCACTTCGTAAAGATGGTGCACAACGGCATCGAATACGGCCTGATGCAGGCCTACGCTGAGGGCTTCTCAATCATGAAAGCGAAGACGCCACTCAATCTGGATCTCCAGCAGATCTCGAAGGTCTGGCAGAAGGGATCGGTGGTGCGTTCCTGGCTGCTCGATCTCACCGCGGATGCTCTCCAGAAGAATCCTGAGCTCGACGGCATGGAGGCTTATGTACCGGATTCGGGCGAAGGCCGATGGACGGTCTTTGAGGCCATCGATCTCGATGTTTCGGCACCGGTCATTACCGAGTCGCTGATTCGCCGGCTGCGTTCGCGCGAGGCCAACAACTTTACCGATCGCATGATTTCGATTATGCGGAATGAGTTCGGCGGCCACGCAATCAAGAAGTCCTAGTCCACAGACGTGCGCTCCATATCGGGGCGCACGCCGATACGTCTTTGCCGCGCTTGCTGCATCTATCTTTCCAGGAGCCATTTATGTCTTTATCCCCCGGTGTATCGTTGGCGCAAGCGGATGCCAGTAACAAGGGTGAGCGCATGCCCGAGCCGTGTATCGTTGTGATCTTCGGAGCTTCGGGCGATCTCACCAAGCGCAAGCTGTTGCCCGCGCTGTACCATCTGGATCAATCAGGTTTGCTGCCGAAGGACTTTGCGGTCGTGGGCGTAGCGCGGCGGGATCTCAGCGCAACCTTTGGGCCCGATATGCAGGACGGAATCATTAAAGGTGGCGGGGTCGAGGCGAACGATCCGAAGCTACAGCCGTTTATGGAGCGGGTGAAGTACTTCGCGACTGAGTTCGACAACGATGAGGGCTTCGAGAAGCTGAAGGCGTATCTGGCCGACCTAGATACGAAGCTGAACACAAAGGGAAACCGGCTGTTCTACCTTGCGGTCGCGCCGGAGTTTTTTGCCGACATCACGCACCGCCTGGGCGCGCATGGCATGACCAAGCCGGGGGAAGGCGAGAATCATTGGGTACGGGTCATTATCGAGAAGCCGTTCGGGACCGACCTGAAGTCGGCGCGGGAGCTGAACGACGCGGTGAACGCCGTTCTGAGCGAAGATCAGATCTTCCGCATCGACCATTATTTGGGCAAAGAGACGGTGCAGAACATCCTCGTCTTCCGATTCGGCAATGGGATCTTTGAGCCGGTGTGGAATCGCAACTTTATCGACCACGTAGAGATTACGGCGGCGGAGTCGATCGGGATTGAAGGACGCGGGCCATTCTATGAGAAGGCGGGCGCGGCGCGTGATGTGCTCCAGAATCATGTGATGGAAGTGCTCTCGTTCGTCGCGATGGAACCGCCGGACTCGTTTCAGGCGGAAGCTGTGCGGACGGAGAAGCTGAAGGTCTGGCGCGCGATTGAAGGCATTCCGGTCGAGAATACGGCACGGGGGCAGTATGGTCCGGGACAGGTGGATGGCAAGGATGTGATCGGCTACCGGCAGGAAGAGCGCGTCAGCCCGGACTCCAACACTGAGACATATGCCGCCGTTAGGCTGGAGATCGAGAACTGGCGCTGGGCTGGCGTTCCGTTCTATCTGCAAGCGGGCAAGCGGCTGGCGAAGCGCGTGACCGAGGTGACGGTAGTCTTCAAACAGCCACCGCTGCATTTATTCAAAGGCAACGCTACGGGGGACGATATTCAACCGAATGTCCTGTCCATGCGCATTCAGCCCGATGAAGGGATTTCGTTGCAGTTTGGCGCGAAGGTGCCTGGCCCAACGACGAACGTTCGTCCCGTAACGATGCATTTCAGCTATGCGGACGCGTTTGGCAAGTCTTCGGCCAACGGCTATGAGCGATTGCTGCTGGATGCTATGCTTGGCGACGCGACATTGTTCGCTCACCGCGACGGCGTGGAAGCGACCTGGGCATTGTTCACGCCGATCCTGGAAGCGTGGGCTGGGAAAAAGGTCGACTTTCCAAACTATGCGGCCGGATCATGGGGGCCCGCATCCACGGACGAGCTGCTCAGCAAAGATGGCCACGCCTGGCGGAAGCTGTAGATAGAAGGAGAACGTCCATGCCGCGCGCCGTCACCGTTGAATATCAGGTCGCTTCAAGTGCCGCCGCAGTGGCGCAGGCTGCGGCTAAGCTGTTTGCCGGAGCAGCCTCCGCCGCTGTAACGGCGCGTGGACGAGCGCGGATCGCCATCTCCGGCGGCTCCACACCTAAGGCTATGTTCGCCCTTCTGGCCGACCCGTCGCAGTCGTTTCTCGGGCAAGTTCCATGGGATTCGCTCGATCTCTTTTGGGTGGATGAGCGTTGCGTTCCACCGGATCATGCAGAGTCGAACTTTCGCATGACAAGCGAAGCCATGCTCTCGAAGGTACCTCTGCCCGCCGCGCAGGTGCACCGCATGGAGGGCGAACTCGATCCTGAAATCGCCGCCTCGCGGTATGAATCTGAGTTGCGGAACGCTTTCAAACTTGAAGGGGCCGAGACGCCAACCTTTGACCTGATCCTGCTGGGCATGGGAGATGATGGCCACACGGCCTCGCTGTTTCCGCACACGGCGGCGCTGGATGAGATGAGCCGCCTGGTGGTTGCGAACCATGTGCCGCAGAAAGATACCTGGCGAATCACGCTGACCTGGCCAGTCATCAACCAGGGACGCGAGGTGGCCTTCCTGATAGAAGGCGCAGCTAAGACGCAGGTCTTGCACGACGTGCTCGTTGGCTCTTACGATCCTGAGACGAAGCCGTCGCAACTCATTCGTCCCGCCGGCGGCAAGCTGCTCTTCCTATTGGACAACGCCGCCGCAGCCATGCTCCCGGCGGTCAACCCCGGCAGCGCGACCGGCACCCTGGAGCTCCGATGATTCTTGCCGGCGATGTTGGGGGCACGAAGGTCCATCTAGCGCTGTATGAGTTTGCGGATGGCAAGCTCAAAGCGGTGCGTGAGCAGAAGTTTCCCGCGCATCAGTTCGCCTCCCTCGACAAGGTGGTCCATACCTTCTTGACCGATCAAGAGCGGGCGGACAAGTCGATCGCCGCCGCCTGCTTTGGCTGTCCGGGACCGGTACGCGACGGGCGTCTCAAGCTTACGAATCTGCCGTGGACGCTCGACGCGCGAGAATTGCAGAAGTCGCTTGGCATTGACCATATCTTCCTCATCAACGATCTTGAAGCGAATGGCTACGGCATTCCGGAGCTTGCTGCGGACAAGATATTCACCCTTCATGAGGGTGACGCCTCAGCGACCGGCCATCGCGGGTTGATCGCGGCCGGTACTGGCCTTGGCGAGGCAGTGTTGATCTGGGATGGGAAAAAGCATATGCCGATACCCTCTGAAGGTGGCCACTGCGACTTTGCCGCGCGAAGTGATCGCGAGATCGCGCTGCTGCAGTATCTGCGCCGCTCTTTGAATGGGCGCGTCAGCTTCGAGCGGGTGGTCTCGGGTTTGGGCATCCAGAATGTCTACGCCTATCTGCGCGATGTGGAGAAGCTGGACGAGCCGCAGTGGCTGCGCGACCGGCTCGCCGCCGAAGATCCGAATGCTGTGATCGGCACCTGCGCGGAGGATGGATCAAGCTCGATCAGCTTCGAGGCGATGCGTATCTTTGCCGCGGCTTACGGTGCGGAGACCGGGAACATCGCGCTTAAAGTGCTTGCGACCGGCGGGATGTATCTAGGCGGCGGTATTGCGCCCAAGATCCTGAAGACGCTGCGCAATGGCGCGTTTATGCAGGCATATCTCGATAAGGGGCGGCTCTCACCTCTGCTCCAAGCAATACCAGTGCGCGTGATTCTGGACGATACATGCGCGCTGCTGGGGGCGGCGGCCTATGCGGAAGCGCGCGCGTCGGAGCTTTCCGGGCACTCGGAGCGCGTGGCGTCGACCGCATCATAGAGATGCCGATCGATCTCTCGCGCCGCGCATTACCTTGCGAACTTCCCGAACTGATGGACGCGCCTTGCTCCGCCGGCGAGATGCAGGAATGTTTGCGGGGCATCGCGCAGATCAATCGCTGGACATTGGCTTACCGGCCCACTCTTCTGTGGCTCCGTGCGTTGATCGCGCGGCTTCCGGCGAAGAGTTCACCGCTCAGAATTGTGGATGTCGGCTGCGGATATGGAGATAGCTTGCGGCGAATCGCTCACTGGGCATCACGTCGGGGGCTTGAGGTTTCGTTGACGGGAGTCGATCTGAACGCCGGTGCCATCCACGCCGCGCGGGCTGCCACGCACCACGGAGACATACGCTTTATCCATGGCGATGCATACTCCCTCGACATCACGAATATCGACGTGGTGCTTAGTTCGCTGCTGACGCATCATCTCGAAGACGACGAAATTGTCCGTTTTCTCCAATGGATGGAAGTGACGGCGCGGCAAGGCTGGTTCGTCAACGATCTGCACCGTAAGATCATGCCTTACAGGGCCTTCTCCTTGCTGGGCAACGTCCTGCCGCTACACCGATTCGTTCGGCACGACGGGCTGGTGTCGATTCAGAGAAGTTTTCTGCACAAAGATTGGGAGCGGCTGGTTGTACGATCGGGTCTCTCGCCGAACGATGTGCGGATTGACGCGTACCGGCCAGCACGACTTTGTGTAGGCCGCACGAAGCTCTAAACGCGTTGGGAACCAAAGTGGTCGATCTCTCGTATGCTGAAGAGATTGCACTCTGAGGTCTTCATGTCCCTGCGCCGTACTCTGCTCGCCTCCTTTATTCTGCTCACGTCCACGTTTGCTCAAGCTCAGCGTTTGCCGGGCGGGGTCCATCCCGAGCACTACAGCCTCGCGCTTACGCCGGACCTGAAGACGGCGACGTTCAAGGGCGTCGAGACCATCGATTTGACGCTGGACGCGCCGAGCGCGACCATTACGCTGAACGCCGTAGAAATCCAGTTCACGTCGGTGCGCGCCGGATCGCAGACCGCCCAAGTCTCGCTCGATCCCGACAAGCAGCAGGCGACCTTTACGTTTGCTCAGCCGTTGCCAGCGGGCAAAGTGCAGTTGGCAATCGAGTACACGGGCATCCTCAACGACAAGCTGCGCGGGTTCTATCTCTCAAAAACCAAGGCGCGCAATTACGCCGTGACGCAGTTCGAGTCGACCGACGCGCGGCGGGCCTTCCCCAGCTTCGACGAGCCGGCGTTGAAGGCGACCTTCGACATCGCGCTGACGGTCGATACGGGCGACACTGTCATCTCGAATACCAACCAGATCGCCGACACGCCCGCCGGTCCGGGCAAGCATACGCTTAGATTTGCAACCACGCCCAAGATGTCGACCTATCTGGTGGCCTTCCTTGTGGGCGATTTCCAGTGCACCTCCGGCAAGGCCGACGGGGTGCCGATCCGCGGATGCTCGGTGCCGGACAAGGTCCAGTACACCAAATTTGCGGTCGAATCCGCCGAGTTCATCCTCCATTATTACGACACCTATTTCGGCATCAAGTACCCGATGCCCAAGCTAGACATGATCGCGCTGCCGGACTTCGAGGCGGGCGCGATGGAGAACTTCGGTTGCATCACCTACCGCGACGTGGACATGCTGGTCGACTCGAAGACCGGGTCCGTCGCCTCCAAAAAGGAGGTCGCAAGCGTGGTGGCGCACGAGATGGCGCACCAGTGGTTCGGCGACATGGTGACCATGCAGTGGTGGGACAACATCTGGCTGAACGAGGGATTCGCCACCTGGATGGCCAACAAGCCGTTGGAGAAGTGGCGTCCCGAATGGCATATCAATCAGGATCGCGCCAACTCACTCGACGGCACGCTGAACTACGACTCGCAGCCGACCACACGCACCATCCGCGCGACGGCCAACACCCCCGGCGAGATCAACGAGATGTTCGACGGCATCGCCTACGGCAAGGCGGGCGCGGTGCTGGACATGGTCGAAAACTACCTTGGTGAAGAGGTCTTCCGCAAGGGCGTGCATAACTATCTGGCCGCGCATCTCTACAGCAACGCAACGGCGGAGGACTTCTGGGGCGCGCAGACGGCGGCGAGTGGCAAGCCGGTGAACACGATTATGAAGAGTTTCGTCGTGCAGCCAGGCGTACCCTTGCTGACCTTCGGTCCACGGACGGGCAACGGGATGCCGGTCATGCAGAGCCGTTTCTTCCTCTCCGCGAACGCAAAAAACCAGACGACGCAGCAGTGGACGATTCCCGTCTGCTTCAAGGGCGGCGGCTGTCAGTTGCTGACACCCGAAACGACAGCCGTTCCCGTACCCCCAGGATTGGTCTATGCCAATGCGGGTGATACCGGGTACTTCCGCTCCACGTATGCTCCGGCCAATCTCGCGGCCATTACCGCCGCGGCCGAGACTGGTCTTTCGACGCCGGAACGGATCGGCCTGATCGGCGATCGCTGGGCGCTCATGCGCTCAGGGCAAGGTTCGGTGGGCGACTTCCTTTCGCTTGTGCTCGCGCTCAAGAACGATCCGAATGCCTCCGTGCTCCAAAACGCCCTCGGCAAAGTGGGCGCGGTCGGCACGCGCATTGCGACCGACGACGACCGCACCCGCTTGAACACGATTCTGCGCGCGCAGTTTGGCCCCACCTATGCGGCAATGGGCAAGGCCTCACCCTCCGAAAGCTACGACCGTACCGCGCTTCGGGCGATCCTCTTCCGTACTTTGGGAGAAGCGGGCGATCCGGCGGTGCTGTCTGAGGCGCGCGCGCTGACGGATCGCAGCTTCACAGACAAGAAGACTAGCGGCGATCCCGTGTTTCTGAATGCCGCCATCGATGCGTCGGCCAACCATGGCGACGTCGCGCTCTACGAGAAGTTCCTCGCGCAAAGTAAAGACGAGCGCGATCCGGTGGCGCAGAACGACGCGCTCCGTACGCTCGCTTTCTTTAGCGATCCCGCACTGGTCGCCCGCACGCTCGATTATGCGGTCTCAGGGCAGGTGCGAAACCAGAGCAGCTGGATTCTGCTGGCGATTCTCCTCAGCCAGCGCGAGACCCGGGATCAGGCGTGGAGCTACGTGCAGGGACATTGGGAAAAAGTGCACGCGCAGCTTACGACCAGCTCTGGCGTCGGATTCGTCGGTTCCATGGGTTCGTTCTGCACGGCGGAGCGGCGTGACCAGATCACGTCCTTCTTCGCCACACACAATGTGGAAGGCAGTGAGCGGACGCTCTCGAAAGCCGTCGACAGTATCAACGCCTGCATCCAACTGCGCGCCGATCAGGAGCCGAACCTCAAGCAGTGGCTGGACGCGCAGAAGTAGCTACTTCTTGCGCGAATCGCCTTTACGCGACCGGACCAGTTGCTTCCAGTCCTTCTCGGTCTGGTCCGCGTACGCCATGGCGAAAGACGTGATCGCTTCTTCAAACCTCCCCGCGCCGCCGATGTATCCGGCCAGCAGGGCACAGTCGCCGCCCCGGGCGTGACCGCGCGCCAGCAGTTCGCCGCAGACATCGGCGTACTCGATCAGCCCGGCGGATTTTAGTTCGCTCAGATCGATGGACGCCTTATGGTCGTTGAGCTGGCGCACGAGGTAATCGCGGCCCTCGATGCTCGTCCAGCCGAGGAATGGGTCGGACTGGAGCTGCATGGCGCGTTCGCCGTCGACCACGCGGCGTCCCTGGTGGGTGTGCGTATCGGCGCTGGAGGAGAGATAAGGGGCGTAGGCGGAGTGCGCCTCTTCCTTGATCTGGAGGAAGAGCGGGTCCTTCGGTCCGTTGCCCTCCATGTAGAGGCAATAATCGCGCAGACCAACAGAGCCAGTGCCGACAACCTTGAAGGCGACATCGACGACGCGGTATTGCGCGAGGAATCGTTGCCGCTCCACCTGCAACGTATTGGCGTAGTCAGTGAGCGAATCGACGACGTTCTGGGCGATCGCGCCGGTCAGCCGTTCGAGCACGGGCTTCTGCGTCTTGAAGATGCGTCCCGTGGGCGAGGCGGTGCTTGTCGCTTCAATGCCGCGCCGCCTGACCTTGGACAATCCCGAGGCGAACGGGCGCTTTCCGGCCATCTTCTTCGGCTTCTTTTCGCAGATGGTCACTGTGAGTGCTTCCAGACTCGTCATCGGCGTTGATCGCTGAGCCAGTTGCAAGATCTGCTCGACGGGCGCGATGTTTTGTAGCCGATGCACCTGGAACTTGGCCACGTCGAGCACCGGCATCTTCCAGAAGGCCCGCATCATCCCCGCGTAACGCGCGAGAAAGGTCTCGGCGGCTTCGCGGCAGTGCGCGTCTTTGGCTCCGGCTTCGCGTCCGGCGAGCACCAGGCTGGTGGCCATGCGCTTCACGTCCCACTCGAACGGCCCGAGGATCGTCTCGTCGAAGTCGTTGATGTCGAAGGTCAGGCGGCCGTCGGGCGCGGCGAATCCGCCCAGGTTGCGGACGTGGGCGTCGCCGCAGAGCTGCGTCGCGATGCCCGTGTTCTTCATCGTTGACAGATCGTAAGCCATCACCGGCACCGCGCCGCGAAAGTAGCCGAACGGGGAGCAGGCCATGCGCTCATGCTTGAGGTCGATCAGGTGCGGGATGCGGCCTTCTTCGGCGTGCCGCAGCAGCTTAAGCGGGTCTTCCTTGCGATTTGTCACTTTCCAACCGGCGTGGCCTTTGCGCGGCAACCGCTTGCGGCGCTTCTGCCCTTCGGCAAACCGCTCTTGGGCCGAAGCTGCGGATGTTAACGTTTGATGAACAGCCATAGAAAAGAAGAATACATCCCTTTACTTGGCTAACGGCTACTCGTCGCTTCCGAGCCCGCGCCTCGGCTTCTTGCCTCCGCCGCCGGTCTCGGAGACGCACTTGTCCGACACCCAGACGGGGTTGGCGACCTTGCCGCTCGCCGCGCGGTTGAACGAGCGGTAGAGCTTGGCCACATCGACCTTGCCGCCGCGCATCTCGCGCTCCACCGCCGCATGGAGCGCGGAGAGCAGATCGTCCCGCAACTCGTTCAGCACCTTGTCGATGTAGATATAGGGCAACCGGCCTCCTGTCTCTCCTATTGAAACACCTTGCCTACGGTGCCCGCACACTTTAGGCTTGTGGTTCTATGCGCTTCGCGATTTTGGTCCTAATACTCTGTACGTCGATGCTCGGCCAACCTACGCCGAAGGCACTTGCGCCGCCGATTTACGGTACTGTCAGTGGACGCATTTTGTGCGTGGATACAAATGGACCAGCCAGGTTCGCTTCTGTGGGCTTACAAACGATCAATGTAAAGCCGGAGCCAACAAAGCAGCCGGAGACGACTCCGATTGATAAAATGATCAAGCTCTACCAAACGGGGCTGGATGGCAGCTTTGCCATTCC
Organism: Acidobacteriaceae bacterium; assembly: GCA_965277085.1. GTDB lineage: Bacteria > Acidobacteriota > Terriglobia > Terriglobales > Acidobacteriaceae > Edaphobacter. Next base: position 911,347 of record OZ255708.1, on the reverse strand, counting down.
CAAGGTCAGTCCCGGCACATATTACCTGGTCATTCAAAACCCCGGTTACATCTCTCCGATCAAGCAGTTTACTCAGACAGAGCTGCAACAGCCGACACCGGAGATACTTGCGAGAATCCTGAAAGTGGTGCCGACGATCACGGTTGAGGCAAACCAGACGGCAACCATTGAAACCCGCATAGAGCGGGGCGCGGAGCTCTCCGGTACGATCCGCTACGATGATGGCGCGCCCGCTGGCGCAACTTATGTGTCAGTTCTCCAAAGGGAATCGAAAAATGGTAAGAACGAGTGGATCTCAAAGTCCGTAGGTACCTCGACGGACGATCTCGGACGTTTTCGCATCGCGGGGCTGCCGGCGGGCGAGTATTTGCTGCAAGTAGGTCTCAGCTTGAACGATAGCTACGTGAGCAGCCTCCTGGAGTCAGGAGGCAACATGATGATGAATACACACTACAACGTTGGTTTCTTCTCGGGCGACGTCCCACGCAAAGACAAAGGCAAAGCGATTAAACTCGCCGCGGGAGAGCAAAGAGACGGAACCGACATCACCATACCGGTAAGTAAACTTCATAGTGTCAGTGGAACCTTGACGGAACAGCGCAGCGGTCATGTCATCAATGCGGGCGAGATTGCGCTGAACTTTAGTGATGGAACGGAGTTGATCAAAACAAAAATCGGAGGCGACGATAGCTCCTTCCACTTCGACTTCGTTCCAGAGGGAGAGTACGTTCTGGCGGTGGTCGAAGCGAAAGATGTTGTCCGGGAGCCTGAGGCACCCAAACCGAACACCTTCACCATGCCGGGGCAGATGAAGGAGACAACAGTTCGAACGTACGGTACGGCGACGCAACCGTTGATCGTTCAGAACGATGTAACCGGCCTAACGGTGGCGGTCCCCGCGTCGCCAGCCAAACCGGCCGGAACGCAGTAAAGGTGTTCGTGCGTCGAGCTACATGATCCGAAACCGTTCCCGCATGAGCCGTTGGAAGCGTGGCCGCCAGATCAAATCGTAGGCGAGCTCTTTGCCGGGGAACATGGCGAGCGCGGCCTTGCGGCTGTCGGCGATCATCTGCGAGGCTTCATCGATGGTGAGCGACGAGTCCTGCGCAATCACCTGGATGACCATGTTCATCATCATCTGAAGACGGCGGATCAGCTTCTGCTCTTCAACGCGCTCCTGTTCGCGTTCAGGGGTGGACGGGGCGATTGTCGCCCGGTCGGTTTCGTTGATCACTTTTTGCTCCATGTGCTGGCCCTCCGTGAATGATGAGACGCTTTCGGACGGCTTTCGGTGCGGGTGCCTGATCGGCTGATCGGCACGTCCGTCTATGCGGGTAAAATCGGAGGAGATGATTACCCCGAAGTTCGCTCTCGCCCTTGCCTCCGCCGTGCTGACCGTTACCGCCGTTTCGCCCTCCGCCCATGCTCAACTTGCCGCCTATGGTACCGTCTCGGTGCGCCGGATGACGAGCATCCCGTATACGCAGGGAACCCAGAGCTACACCAATGGCAGCTATGATCCGGTAGGCGGCACGTTCGGTCTTTACTACGACTGGCGCACGTTTGGGCCTGTCCGGCTGGGTGTGGACGCGCGGGGTAGCATCGCCAACAGCACCAAGGGAGCATACACGGCGACGGTGGCCGGTGGTCATCTGGCGTCTGTGCTCGGAGGGGTGCGCGCTTCGTTCCATGTGCCGCTGGTCCCGTTGAAGCCGTATGTGCAGGGCTCGGTTGGATTTGCGCGGACGAATTTCGGCACCGACTACAACAGCTCGCTGGCGACCTCGGGTGTGTCCAACACCACTGGCATCCTGCTCTCAAATCATGTGGAATATGATGCGTTTGCCGGAGCCGACCTGTCGATCCTGCCGTTCATCGACTTTCGCGTCGTGGAGCTGGGATACGGCGCGGTGCAGGGGCATTCGCACACGTATCCAGTCGAGTCGCTTAGTACGGGGATCGTGTTTCATTTTCCATTGACCGGGCGCAAATAGGTCTAGTCGGCGGTTCCAAGCACCTCACGAATGCTGCCATCACGCTTGAGCAGAAACGTCACCAGGCCGAACTCATCGGTCCGGAACAGATGCGTTCCGGCGGCGGCGAAGCGCTGGATGACCTCGCCGCGCGGATGGCCGAAGGTGTTGCCCTTACCGACGGAGACGACCGCGTCACGAGGGGCGGCGGCCTCCACGAAGGCGTCCGTAGATGAAGTGCGGCTGCCGTGGTGGCCCACCTTGAGCAGCGTGACCGGCCGCATCTGCCCCGATTCGAGCATGAGGCGTTCGCTGGCGGCTTCGGCGTCGCCTTCAAGCAGCACGGCGGCTTGTCCGTATTGCAGGCGCAGGACGAGCGAGTCGTTATTGGCGGGCGCAAAGGCGTTCTTGTAGGCCGCGTCCGGGGAGAGCACGTCGATTGTGGTGCCCGCCCAGGGGAGAGCGTCGCCCGCGTGCAGATGACGCACGGTGACGCCGAACTCAGCTGCCTCATCGAGTAGAGCGCGGAAGGCGGCGGAGTCGGGATCGGTCGAGACCCAGAGCTCGCGCGGGCGAAAGTTTCGCATCACCGCCGCCATCCCGCCCATGTGGTCGCTGTGCGCGTGGCTGAGGGCGAGGACATCGAGCCGCCGGATGTGGCGCGACCAGAGAAAGGGCGAAACGACCTCCTCGCCCACGTCGAAGCGGCTGGTGGCGTCGGCGGTCTCTTTCACCGCGCCGGTCGGGCCACCAGCGTCGAGCAGCATGGTCTCGCCGGTGGGGCCGCAGACGAGGAGCGAATCGCCCTGGCCGACATCGATGGCGGTGACTTCCAGTTCGTTAGGAGTGAGGCGTGGCGGCTCCGGCCAGAGGATCGCCAGCGCGGCCAATGGCAACACGGCTGCCGCGGCCCATGCCCAGCGGCTCGAGCGGCGCACCGCCCAACAGCAGAAGGCCCAGGCCACGAGCGCCAGCAGGGCGATCCACCAAACCGGCGCGGGGATGCGGGCATCGGCGGCGCGAACGTGGCTGATGCCGCCGATCACGGCGACGATCCCATGCAGCAGCAACGCGGTAATGCCGCCAGGAATGAGCGCGAGCCATGGGCTGATGAGAGCGGTGACAAAGGTAAGGATCGCGATGGGTGCGAGGACGGCAACCAACGGAATGCTAAGCATATTAGCGGGCAGCGCGAAGACCGTGGCGCGATGAAAGTAGAGGGCCATGGGGAGGATCATCACCATCTCTGCGACTACGCCGACGAGGGCGAGTTCGACCGCCCAGAGGCTCCAGCGAAGGAGCGCGGCGGGCAGGCTGCGGACCCTCGGGCTTGCGGCTCCAGCGAGCGCGTCGCCCCAGAGGCGCAGCAGGACGCGAAGCTGCGCCAGTCTAGGTGGCATGGCGGTGTCCAGCCAGCGGTCACCGATCTTGCGAGCAGCGTGGGCATAGGGAAGGAAGCTACGTTCGCCGAGCGGTACGGCGATGCCTCCAATGGCGACGATGACGAGGAAGGTCATCTGGAAGCTGGCCTCGAACAAGCTGCGTGGCGACCAGGCGAGCACGCCGAGCGCGGCCGCTCCGAGCGCGTTGAGGACGCTGCGTTCGCGGGAGAGCAGCCGAGCAAGCAAGAAGATCGTCGTCATGGCGAGGGCGCGCTGCACGGGTGCGCCGAAACCGGTGAAGACGGCATACGCAGCCGTAAGCAGCAGAGTAATGGCAGTGGCCAGCCACTCGCGCAGGCGCAGGCGCGTGGCGATCCAGAACACGCCGCCCGCCAATAGCGCGACGTGCATCCCGGAGACGACAAAGAGGTGAAACGAGCCGGTACGCTCAAAGCCGAGGCGCAGGTTGTGGGTCAGCAGCGTGCGGTCCCCGAAGAGCATCGCGTTCAGCATCCCGGCGTCTTCGGCGGAGAGGCGGGCGACAGCTGGCAGCAGGTGGTTGGCGCGGGCGCGGACGTAGCCTTCCATGCGCCCGGAGGCCCAGCGCTGAGCGGCGTGGATGCGGCAGAGGAGGTCGGCGTGGGTCCATGTTGCAAAAGGTGAACCGAGGCGCTGAACGCGGGCCGCCTTCACGTTAGCGTGGGTGCCGATGCCTTGGTCGAGAAGGTAGTCGGCGTATTGCCAGGCACCTGGATCGCGGTAACGCTCGGGGACCTTGAGGCGGAGCGGCGCTTCGAGGACTTCGCCGCAGGTGGGTGCCGGAAGATCGCCGATGATGGTGATACGTACGCCTCCGGTGACGGGCTGCATCCAGGAGACGTCCGGGGTGAGCTGCTCGACGGTGTCGATCGCGAGGTCAACCGAGAGGACGCTCGGGGCTTCCGGCTGGCGTTCGATCCAAAGCGTCGGATCGACATCCGCGTCGTTCTCGGCGGCGGGGCCTGGAAGTGCGCGCACCTGGATGACGCGTCCGCGGACGGTGCGGCTTAGGCCATCCGCGAAGGCGAAGAGCGGCTGCTGCGACGGAGGCGCGGGTTGGAGCTCGGCGCACCAAAGGCCCGTGACGCACCAGAGAGCGGCCACGGCGACGACCGCGGACCAAGCGCGGCCGCGAAGGCCAAGGAGAGTCAGAACGGCGAGGAGGACGAGGGCGCACAGCAACACAACAGACGGCTGCCAGCGATGGGCGGCGACGATGCCCAGGGCAAAGCAGATCGCGGCGACGAGCAGGGGAGCGCGGCGCAGGCGAAGGGGCTCTACGGACGGCTCGGGCCAAAGCTCGCGTTGGATGCCATGAAGCTCTGTGGGCATGCAGTTCTCCGCTATTGATGCTCTACGCCGCGCTTATGTGAAGCGCGGTCAGCGGTTCAAGGCGGCGACGGTTTCCATGTGGAAGGTCTGCGGGAAGAGATCGACCAAATGGAGCTCGCCGAGGGTGTAGCCGGAGTCTACCATCGCCTTCAGGTCCCGGGCGAGGGTGACCGGATCGCAGGAGACGTAGACGAGCTGCGGCGCGGCGATGCGGGCGAGGAGGGCGCAGACCTCCAAGCCTAGACCGGCGCGGGGCGGGTCGGCGACGATCAGGTCCGGGCGGTCGCGCTCGATCACGGCGCGGTTTAAGAAGTCCAGCGTAGTCGAGGCGGCAGCACGGCGGCCCGGACCTCTAAGAACCGATGAAAGATCGGTAGCGGCCATCTCGACCGCGGTCACCTCGGCGTAGGAGTCTACGAGCGCGCGGGAGAAGAGGCCGACCCCGGCGTAGAGGTCCCAAGCGAGCTTGCCCGTGCGACCCTGGGTGACAAGGCGAACGAGCTCGTCGACCAGGAAGCGGTTGACCTGGAAGAAGCTGCCCCGGCTCACCCAGTACTCTCGTCCAGCGGCTGGATACTTCAGGCCGGAGGCTCCCCAGGTAGAGCCGGGGCGCTCCTGTTTGCCGGACGCTCCAACGAGGACGACGCCTGCACCCGCAAGTTCGGGGATGCGTGTTGTGAGGTCTTGGCAAAGGTTTGTCAGGAGACCGGGTCTCTCAGAAGCGGCGAAGAGCGTCATCTGAAGCGTGGTTTCATCCAGTGTGGTGAAGAGCTCGACTTCGCGGAGCTGGTCAGCCCAAATGGCGAGATCAGGTTTGGAGGCGAACGCGGCGAGTAGGGCTTTCGCGGCACGGAGGAGCAACGGCGCGGAGATCGGACACTCGTGTATAGGCAGGAACTCGTACCCGCCACGCCGGTTGTAGCCGATACGCAGTTCGCCCGCGACCTTGGCGACGCGTAGCCGGATGCGGTTGCGGTAGCCCCACGGCTCGGCGGTATGGAGTTGTACCTCGGGCAGACTGAGGATACCGGCCGCTTGGAGGGTATCTCCGAGGATGCCGAGCTTATGGTGTGCCTGGGTCTCGTAGCTTGCGTGCTGGTACTGGCAGCCGCCGCAGCTGCCGAAGTGAGGGCAGCGTGGAGCTACGCGTTCGGGGGCGGGTTTGAGGATGGTGAAGGGTTCAGTTTCGACCAGTTCTCCCGGAAGGGTGAAGGGGAGTGCGACGGGGCTGCCATCGTCCGCGGTGCCTACGCCCGCTCCGCCGTAAGCCCACTTGCTGATCCGAACCTTCACGCGTGACCCATGTAGAAGAGGCTGAGGCGCGGCAGTTTGCGCGCTTCGAAGAGCCGCTTCTGGAGGAACTGCTGCTCGACCTGGCGAATCTGCACAGCTTGCATCTTGCCACGGTAGGGGGCGAGTTCGCGTGCGGCCTGCTCTTTGAGGGCTACGAGCTCAGCCTCGGGGGTGCCGGTCAGCAGGGCGGCGAAGAGCTTCTCTTCAAGGACGCCCAGGGTACGATCAAGGTCTTCTGGTGCGGCGGCTTCGTCGGCCAGCGTACGGAGGCGTGTTGCAATCTCGCTTGCTGAAGTGATGTCTGTCGCTTCGATGAGGGCGGCGTTGACGCGGAGGAAGGTGGCGATCCGCTCGGCCTCGAAGCCGCTCTCGCGCTCTTCGGTCTCCGGCGAATCGCCGCCGACGGACGCTTCGCGCGCCTGCTCGACCGCCTCCATGACGGCCTGGGCGCACCAGGCGAGGCCGTTGACCTTGCGGGTGCGCTTGCCACGCGCGGCCTTCGCGTCGTGCTTGTCGAAGGCCGCGTCGATGCCGCGCAGCACGGCTTCAAGCGGGACGCCAGCCTCGCGCCAGGTTTCGATGAGCGCCCAGTCGAGCGTCGAGAGCATGAGCAGAGAGCCGCGCCGTTGCTGGAAGCGCTCTTCGATCTCGGTGAAGTAGTTGAAGTAGTTCAGCATGGCCTGGTGTCAATCTGTTGCTTGGAAGGGCACAGCTTTAGCTATGCCGAACAAATCCTGTTTGGTTGTTTTGTCTCCGCTCTTCGTCGAAGGCGAAGAGCGGAGACAAATGAGAGTTTGAGTCACGTAGCGGCATGGCTGAAGCCATGCCCTTCCAAAACAGCACCTTTGACCGATCGCTCTAAGTTGGACGGTTGCGATGGTAGACGATGCGCAGGCCATCGAGGGTCAGCGTCTCGTCGACCGCTTTGAGGTACTTCGACCCACCTGCGATCAGGCTAGCTAGACCTCCTGTGGCGACGGTCTTTGTCTCAGGGCCGAGCTCGGCGATCATGCGTTCGAGGATGCCGTCGACCAGGCCGATGTAGCCGTAGTAGAGGCCGATCTGGAGGTTGTCGACGGTGCCGGTGCCGATGATCTTGGCGGGGCGCTTGATTTCGATGCGTGGCAACAGGGCGGCGCGGGAGAAGAGCGCGTCGGCGGAGATTGCCAAGCCCGGTGCGATGGCTCCCCCGAGGAACTCGCCTTGGGCCGAGATGGCGTCGAAGGTGGTGGCGGTGCCCATATCGACCACGATGGCGGGGCCGCCGTATTTGGCAAAGGCGGCGATACAGTTGACGATGCGGTCCGCGCCTACTTCCGCCGGATGATCGACAAGCAGAGGTAGACCGGTGTCCACGCCCGCTTCAAGGAAGAATGGCGTGAGGTGGAAGAAGAGCTCTGCGACCTCCCGGAGCATCCTTTCAAGGGTGGGGACGACGGAGGAGATGGCGACGCCGGTGACCACCTCCAGACTGAACCCATGCAGCGCAAAGAGGCTGCGGAGCGTGCTGCCGAACTCGTCGGCGGTCTGGCCGGAGAGTGTAACGATGCGCCAGTTCGCCGCAGCCTCAGACGAAGCAGGCAGTCCGTAAAGCGCGAAGACGGTGTTCGAGTTGCCGACATCGATGGCGAGCAGCATGGTGAATACAGTCTACGGGAGGGCACGGACGCCGCCGGAGAGGACGGTGCGGCGCGTGCCGTCATCGCTGTCCACGAGGAGGAAGCCGGCGTCGTTGAGACCGGCGGTGAGGCCAGAATAGCCGCCCTGCTCGGCCACATGGACGCGTTTGCCGAGGATGTAGGAGGAGGCGGTGGCGAAGCGGCAGAGGATGGTGGGTGACGGTTTTTGTAGCATCCTCACCTCCTTGTCGAGTTCGGCGAGCAGTGCGGTGAGGAGCGGCTCGCGCGGCCAAGGTGTGCCTGTCTCCAGCCGGAGCGACGTGGCGGCGTCGCGGAGCTCGGGCGGGAAGGCGGCGTGGTTGACGTTGATGCCGATGCCGATGACGACGTGGCGGAGCGTGCTGGCTTGGGTGACGGCGGTCTCGACGAGGATGCCGCCGAGCTTCCGTTCGCCCACGAGCAGATCGTTCGGCCAGCGTAGGTCAGGTGTTACCTGGCAGATATTGGCGATGGCGGATTGTGTAGCGAGTCCTGTGGCGAGGGAGAGCCAAAGGGCTCGCTCGATTGGCAAGCTGGGGCGGATGAGGGCGCTGACGTAGAGGCCGTCGCCCGCCTGTGAGTGCCAGGTGCGACCGCCGCGTCCTCGTCCAGCGGTCTGTTCGTCCGCTATCCAGACGCCGGTCTCCGCGCCAGCTTGGGCGGCTTCGAGCGCAAGGGTGTTAGTCGATGCGGTGAACGCGAAGTGTTGGAGATGTCCGGTGAAGATCGTTCCGGTTGTACCCGCTTCGACGGCGGCGAGGTTGAAGCTAGCTGGCATCCGCGGCGATCTTCATGCTGAGGTCGACGGCGACGGCGGAGTGGGTGAGCGCGCCGACGGAGACGAAGTCCACGCCGGTGCGGGCGTAGGAGCGGACGGTCTTGAGGCTCATGCTGCCGGAGGCCTCGATAGGGACGCCGGGGAGCGCGGCGCGGATCTGCTTGACGGCCTTTTTGACGGCGGCGGGCGTCATGTTGTCGAGCAGGATGGACTCTGCCTCGCCGGCGATGGCCTGGTCGAGCTCGGCTTGGCTGCGTACTTCGATCTGCACCTGCTGGCCCTTGCGACGGCCCTTGAGAGCGCTTTCGAGCACCGTTGCTAGACCGCCTCCGAGGGCGATGTGGTTGTTCTTGATGAGGATGCCGTCGGCGAGGTCAAGCCGGTGGTTGACGCCGCCCCCGCAGGAGACCGCGTATTTGTCGAGCGCGCGGAGGCCGGGGATGGTTTTGCGGGTGTCGAGAACCTTGGTCTGGGTTCCCGCGACCGCCTTGACGAACTCGTTGGTAAGCGTGGCGATGCCGCTCATGCGCTGCATCAGGTTGAGGATGACGCGCTCGGTCGAGAGCAGGGCGGCGGCCTTGTAGCGAATGACGGCGATGGTCTGGCCCTTCTTGACCTCGACGCCGTCGAAGATCTCCGGGTGGCTGATGACCTCGAACCGGCCTGTGGTGCCGCTCAGCTTGGCGAAGGCGTCGAGGAAGACGGGAATGCACCCGATGCCCGCGACGACGCAGGGCTGCTTGGCCAGGATGGTGCCGGTGGCGCGGAGCGTGGGCGAGACGGTCAGGGCGGTGGTGACGTCTTGCGCGGCCTTGTCTTCGATCAGAGCCGCTTCCAAAATGGCGCGGATTCGCTTGCTCTTCCAATCCATAGTGTCATCGTAAACCCGCCCTGCATCTTATAGTTGGGAGCAGCGGAGCTCCCACGCAATGTTGATGAGTTTGCCTACCCAGTTTGCGTACCTCTTTCTGCTGGCGCTGCCGATCGCCTGCGCGTCGTGGACGGTGACCCACGAAGAGGTGTTTCGCGAGCCGCGCGAGTGGTGTAAGTCGAAGAGTCAGGACTGCAAGCCGCTGCCAGTGCGCAAGTTTTTCTATCTGTTTACCTGCGAATACTGCTTCAGCCACTATGTAACGCTGTTTTTCCTGGTCATTACGCGTTTCCACTTGCTGTATTCAGGCTGGCAGGGCTATCTGATCGCGTGGTTCGCGCTGGTGTGGGTGGCGAATGTCTACATGAGCTTTTTCAACCGGCTGCGGCTGGACATCAAGCACGAGAACGTGGAGATCGCGCAGATTACCGCCGAGACACCTTCTGTCAGCAAGCCGTAGAATCCTCAAGATTGCGTTTTTAGTATGTCATCTAACAAACAGAGGATTAGGGGTTAGATCGGGCGGTTGTGACAGCCAACTGTGGGCTTGCCAGCTTTGCTCAAGGTGCAGATCAAGCCATGGCGTAGCGGCGGCAGTGGTCGAGGTAAGCGGTCTCGTGGCTGGCGATGAGTTCGACGACGCTGCGCCACATCCATCCGGGAGCGTCAAGAGTCTTGGACTGGTTGCGGCCAAGCTCTGCGACCCAGGCGCGGCGGGTGGGCTGATCCATCTGGCGGCCGTGCGCCTTGCCTACAGCACCGGCCAGATAACGGGCCGTGGCGATAGCTTCGTCTCGCGTGATGCGGTCCATCTCCAGCTTCAGGTCTTGCGGCATCAGCTCGCGGAGGAAGACGGACCGGCGCATGAAGCGGACGGGTAGCATGCGCTCGCCGAGATGGGGAGAGAGGTTGCAGGCTCCGGTAACGACTCGTTTGGCGTGGTCGTCGGGCATGTTGGCGTCCGGGGCGGCGGGCGCGGCGGCTTTGATGGCTTCCTTGAGGTCGACGAGGCAGAACGTCTGTTCGCGTTTGCGGCCGATGCCGAGCAGGACGGCGTAGCGCAGGCGGCCGAGCGAGCTGCAGCCCTTCATCCAGTAGGCGGCATCGAGCACACGCACTTTGCTGTCGTCCCGGCGCTGCTTGAGGCCGGTCATGAGCTTGCGGACATCTTCCTGGGCGAAGGTGGCGTCGATTGCGGCGCGCTCCTCATCTGAGAGGGCCCAGAATCGTTGCCCGAGAGGAATCCGAGGAGTGACGTCTTCGATGCGCTCTTCGGCCAGATGCCTCCAGCTACGCCTCATGGAAGTCCGGCGGACGGCGCGGACGGATTCGGCGTCTTCATGCTCGACCAGCGCGCGGCCGGGAGCGGCGATGGCCTTGCAGTAGCCGATGACCATTTGCTCCATCATCAGGGCGGTGGTGACGCCGGGGAGGTCAGAGCCGCGGGCGGCGGTGGCGAGCGAAAGGCCGAGGCGGATGAGGTCGTGCGCGGGGTTGCCGATGACGGTCTGGTCTAGGTCGCGGATCTGGATTTCGACTGCGCCCTCGGCGTTGGCGACAGGGCCGAGATTGCCGGCGTGGCAGTCGCCGCAGATCCAAACGGCGGGGCCTTGCGGGAGCTTGTCGCCAGAGCCGGCCTGGAGCCACTCGTAGAACTGGAGGGTGTTGCCGCGGACATAGGCGTGGGCGGAGCGGGCCATCTTGGTGCGGCGGCGGTGTTCGAGGACGGTGACGCGGGTGTCAGGGGAGGGAGCCTGGACCTTCTTTTGCATTCTGCGATAGATGCAGGAACTTACGAAATTGTAATGGAGGCGTTTTTATCGGGCGGCAAATAGAACGCAGATTCCCTTCGGGAATGACAAACAGAATGGCAAAGGCAAAGTAGATTCATTCGCTTCGCCGCAGAATGACGGATTAGGACTGAGAGGCTATGCGGGTGGAATGGCGTCGAGAGCGGTTTTGGCTTTGTCGTAGAGGAGCTGGGTCTCGGCGGCTTGTTTGCGGAGGCCTTCGATGATGTGGGCGGGAGCTTTGGCGGTGAAGGCGTCGTTCCCGAGCTGACGGTTGGCGGCGGCTAGGCCTTTCTCGTACTTGGCGATGTCTTTGGTGAGGCGCTCGCGCTCGGCGGGTATGTCGATTTGGCGTTCGTAGAGGATGGCTACGTCGAAGTTGGGGGTATGGCGGGCGTTGTCGCCGGTGAGGGCCTGGGAGGCGACTTCGACGCTACTGACGCGGGCCAGCTTGGCGAGTATGTCCGTGTGAGTTGTAACGAGCGCGGTGACGTGGGCCGCGGCAAAAAGGCGGATGGTGGCTGGCTCTTTTTCGGGGACCGCCATTTCTTTGCGCAGGCCGCGGATGGTGGCGATGAGTTGCTGGAGTATTTCCATGGCGACGACGCTGGCGGGGTCAGCGGCGATCTCGGCGGCTTGAGGGAAGCGGGTGAGGGCGATGGACTTGGCGGGGGCGGCCTGGTTGTGGAGGGCGTGCCAGATCTCCTCGGTGATGAAGGGCATGAAGGGGCTGAGGAGGCGGAGGGCGGCTTCGAAGACGGCGACGAGGGTGGTGAGGGCGGCCTTGGTGGCGGCGAGATCGGAGCCTTCGTCGAAGTTGAGGCGGAGCTTTACGATCTCGAGGTACCAGTCGCAGAGGTCGCCCCAGAAAAACTGGTAGACGGCGCTAGCCGCCTCGTCGAAGCGGAAGTCGGCGAGGGAGTGGTCGACGGCGATGGTGGTGGTGTGGAGGCGAAAGAGAATCCAGCGGGATTCCAGAGGGAGTATGGGCTGGCCCACCTTAGCCGACGATGAGGCTGTCGGCGAAGATGGGGCACCCGGGTTCGTTTCTGGGTTTAGGGCGGCTCCGAGGGACATGAGGTCGACGGTAATGCCCGCTTCGGCGGCGCGGTCGATGTTCATGAAGAGGAAGCGGGCGGCGTTCCAGATCTTGTTGGCGAAGGCGCGGTTGCCTTCGGTGCGGGCCTCGGAGAAGGCGATGTCGGTGCCGGGGGAGGCCATGCTTGCGAGGGTGAAGCGGACGGCGTCGGTGCCGAACCTCTCGATGATGTCGATGGGATCGATGACGTTGCCCTTGGTTTTCGACATCTTCTGGCGGTCGGCGTCGCGGACGAGGGCGTGGATATAAACCTCGCGGAAGGGGACGGCGTCGGCGAGGGTGCGGGGGGAGCCGTGGGGCATCGGGACGTCGAGCATGAAGTGGGTGCCGAGCATGATCATGCGGGCGACCCAGAAGAAGAGGATGTCGAAGCCGGTGACGAGGAGGTCGGTGGGGTAGAAGGCGGCGAGGGCAGGAGTAAGGGGTAAGACAGAAGCGAAAGAGGAAAGAGGAGCGAGAGAGGAAAGAGGAGAGACGGAATTTTCTTTGTTCTGTGAACTTACATCTTGCCCCTGAGAACTTTCTCCTTTCCCCTGTTCTCCGGGCCAGCCGAAGACGGTAAAGGGGAGGAGGCCGGAGGAGAACCAGGTGTCGAGGACGTCGGTTTCCTGGGTGATGTCCGTGCTGGCGCAGTGTTGGCAGGCGGCCGGGGTTTCGCGGGCGACGGTGATTCCGGCGCATGCGGCGCAGTGCCAGGCGGGGATGCGGTGGCCCCACCAGAGCTGGCGGGAGATGCACCAGTCATAGATCTTGCTCATCCAGTCTTCGTAGGTCTTGCGGTACTGGTCGGGAGTGAACTTGATGTGGCCGTCGCGGACGGCGGCGGCGGCGTTGCTGGCGAGGGTGCTGCCGCCGGATGCGGGTGTTTTGTTGACGGCGACGAACCACTGCATGGAGAGGCGCGGTTCGATCACGGCCCCGGTACGCTGCGAGACGGGGATGGCGTGGGTGTGCTCCTCGACCTTTTCGAGGAAGCCGCCGGTTTGGAGATCTTCAACGATGCGCTCGCGGGCGGCGAATCGGTCGAGGCCTTGGTAGGGAGAACCGGGGCAGCTGACGCGCGCGCTCTCGTCGAAGATGGAGAGCTGCGAGAGGTTGTGGCGCTGGCCGATGGCGAAGTCGTTGGGGTCGTGCGCGGGGGTGACTTTGACGGCACCGGTGCCGAATTCGGGTTTGGCCCAGTCGTCGGCGAGGATGGCTATGCGGCGGGGGGCGGTGCCGGTGGCGTCGAGTGTGAGGGGGACGAGGACTTCCTGTCCGATGAGGTGCTGGTAGCGTTCGTCGGCTGGGTTGACGGCGATGGCTACGTCGCCGAGCATGGTTTCGGGGCGGGTGGTGGCGATGACGATGCCGCGGGAGCCGTCGGGGCGCGGGTAATGGACGTGGAAGAGCTTGCCGGGGCGCTCTTCGGAGTCGACTTCGAGATCGGAGACGGCGGTTTGAAGCTGGGGGTCCCAGTTGACGATGTACGCGCCGCGATAGATGAGGCCCTGCTCGTAGAGGCGGACGAAGGCCTCTTTGACGGCGGGGGAGAGGCGCTCGTCCATGGTGAAGTATTCGCGGGACCAGTCGACGGAGGCACCGAGGCGCTTCATCTGGTCGAGGATGGCGTTGCCGTAGAGGTGCTTCCACTGCCAGACCCGGTCGACGAAGGCTTCGCGGCCAAGCTGCTTGCGGCAGGTGCCTTCGGCGGTGAGCTGGCGCTCGACCATCATCTGCGTGGCGATACCTGCGTGGTCGGTGCCGGGAACCCAGACGGCGGTGTCACCGGACATGCGATGCCAGCGGGTGAGGATGTCCATCTCGGTCTGGTTGAGCATATGGCCCATGTGGAGGCGGCCGGTGACGTTGGGTGGGGGAAGGAGGAGAGTGAACTTTTTGGTATCCGGCTTCGTATCCGACGGAGTGGGCGTGTCGAAGAGCCGCTCGCGGACCCAGAATTCGGCCCAGCGCTCTTCGATGGCGGAGGGATCGTATGCCTTTGGAAGTTCGTGACTCATGTGGAGTTAAGCGTAGCATTGCGGGTAAGGAACGGCGGCTTGGCCGATCTCTGAGGCTCCCTATGATGAAGGCTCTTCTTCTGCTGGGCCTCGCGGCCTCTTTGCCACTGATCGCCAGCGCCGAGCATCGTGGCGACGGACACGACCGCGTCAGCTTCGGCGACGACATCACGGTGGACGAAGGCGGAGGAGTCGGAGACATTGTGTGCGCCTTCTGCACGGTGCGGCTGCATGGCGATGCCAGCGGAGATGTGGTCGCCTTCTTCGGCAAGGTTTATGTCGATCCGAACCGGACGATTGATGGCGATCTAGTCGCGTTCGGGGGCGAGGTCGCGTTGGGCAAGGACGCGAGCGTGGGCGGGAGTGCCGTCGTGTTCGGAAGCCGGATGGAGGAGGCCGACAGTGCTTCGATTCGCGGAGACAGGGTAATGCTGCCGGGAATGGGGTGGCTGCTGCTGGCAGCGCTTGCTCCCCTGCTCATTCTGGCCGGAATCGTTTGGCTGGTGGTGTGGATGGTACGGCGGCAACGGTACCGGGGGCCGATGCTGCGGCAAGGCTAGGCGGTTGGGCCGGAGCCGCCATCCGATGTGTCCGGCTACAATCGAGCCGTGGCCGCGCCGTTTCAGTTCGAGCACACGCTGGCGTTCTCCGCTGCGGAGCCGGAAGAAGCCGAGAGCACGCTGCGCCTCTTGCCTACGCTGCCGGGGGTCTTCGCGCTTTCGGGTGCGGACGAGTCCGCTCAGCCATATCTCACACGGGCCGCCGATCTACGCCGACGCATCACGCGCATCCTTGCGCCGCCGGATGGGCAGACGAAGCGGCTGAACCTGCGCGATCGCGTGGCGCGAATTGGCTACACGGTTACCGGCTCGGAGTTCGAGTCGAACCTTGTTCTGTACGACGCGGCGTTTTCGTATTACGGCCCCGCAGAGGCGCGCCGTCGTCTGAAGCTGCACACACCGTATTTTCTCCGCTTCACCGTTGAGAACGCCCATCCTCGCGTTTACGCCACCAACCGCCTTGGGCGTCGTTCGCTTGCTCAGACCTATGGACCTTTTCCTTCGCGCACTGCCGCCGAAAGGTATTGCGACGCCGTGCTGGACCTGTTCAAGCTGCGGCGCTGTTACGAGGACCTGCACCCCTTTCCGGAGCACCCCGGCTGCGCTTACGGTGAGATGAAGAAATGCCTTGCGCCCTGTAATCTGACTTGCACGCCGGAGGCATACGCCGCTGAGGCAGCCGCCGTTCGCGCGTTCTTCGATACGCGCGGCGAGAGCTTATTGGCCGTAGTTGCCGTCGCGCGCGACCAGGCTTCGGCCGAAATGGACTTTGAGAAGGCAGCCGCCCTCCATGCCCAGTACCAGAAAGTGAAAGCCGCAGCGTCTCTCTCCGACGAGCTGGTCCGCCCCGTTCCGCAGCTCCGCGCTGTGATTGTGCAACCGGCCGCCAACCGAAGAGGAGATGGCGACAACGAAGCAGATACGCAAGAAGCCGCCGTCTTCCTGCTCGACGCTGGGTGCCTCTACGGTCCGGCCCCGCTCTCCACGCTGGGAGTGCGGGCGGTAAAGGAGCAGACCTCCGTGGGCTCTTCGCTGTTTGCGCAGCCGCTGATGCTACAGGCTGTTCCGCTGGCGGGGGACGCTCCCGCAGAATCTCCTGAGACCCGAGCTGCCGCCGCTTTGGCCATCCTGGAGCGGCAAGCCGCCTACGCCGCTCTTCCGGAGACGATCTCTGATCACCTCTCCCTCCTGCGCCGCTGGTACTACCGGCCGGAGAAGCAGCGCACCGGCGAGCTGTTTCTGCCGAACCCGGACGGAAGCTGGCCGCTTCGCCGCATACTTCGTGCGGCCGCACGCCTCGCACTGGGCGATCCTAAGCCTATGGCCGAGACTCAGCGCGATCTCGTCACCCGCAATTCGGAAGATGCGGCGCAGAAGTCAGTCAAGACGAAGATCCTCCACGAAGGCCGCCCGGATGTCGAGCGTGCTGTACCCGTCTTCACCAGCAGGCGTAAGAAACAAACGCCCGCTGATACACTCTCCCCCAGCGCGCATCTCGCGCCCGAGGCCCCGCTCCTGTGATCGAACTCGCCTTCTCCATCCTTGCCTCTGACTTCGCCCACCTTGCCGACGAGGTTGCGGCAGCCACTCGCGGCGGCGGCACCATCGTCCACGTCGACGTGATGGACGGGCACTTCGTCCCTAACATCACCTTTGGGCCGCCTGTGGTCAAGGCGCTGCGGCCGATCACGCAGCTGCCGCTCGACTGCCACCTCATGATCGAGAACCCCGACGCTTTTATCCCTGATTTCGCCGCCGCCGGGGCCGACATGATCGGCGTCCACCAGGAGGTCTGCCGTCACCTCCACCGCACCCTGCAACTGATCGAGCAGCACGGGATGAAGCCGGCCGTCGTACTCAACCCCGCCACTCCGGTCGAGACCGTGATCGAGGTGCTGCCCATGCTCCACCATGTGCTGGTGATGAGCGTGAACCCCGGCTTCGGCGGGCAGAAGTTCCTTCCCTTCACCCTCGATAAGATTGCCCACCTTGCTGAACTCCGCGAAGCCATGGGCCTCAACTTCCGCATTGAAGTGGACGGCGGCGTGGGACACGATACTGTGGCTCAGGTCGTGGAGGCCGGGGCGGATATGCTGGTCGCCGGGTCCGCCGTCTTCAGCCCGGGGAAGACGGAAGAGAACGCACGGACGCTGCTCGAAGCGGCTAAAGCCGCCCTATGACGCCTTAGAAGTCCAGCGCCACTTTGGAATACACCGGGTCTTGGAATGTGGTCGCCAGTGCTTCTTGCAGCGGCGTCGATCTGACGTTGAAGATGCCCGGCCAGTCGATGACTTCGAACACGTCGGGAGTGACCAGTGCCTGGAGTTGTTTGGCGGTGAAGGCAGGGTTCTTGTCCACAAGAGCATTTGCCTTCAACAGCAGACCAAAGAGAGAGTACGGGATTTTAACGATGCGGGCGCGCGCTCCGGTGGCCTGCTTCACGGCGCGGATCAGGTCGATGTAGTCGATCCGTTCCTGCCCGGTGATGTTGTACGCGCCTGTAGTCTCCGTTTCCAGAGCCGCAATGATGATGTCGGCGAAGTCGCCGCAAAAGAGAGGCTGGCGCAGAAAGCGGCCATCGCCGGGAATGGGGAATACCGGTGTCTTCTGCATAAAGCGGGCCAGCCAGCCCACGTGCTTGCGGTCGAACCAGCCGAACATCAGCGTGGGCCGCAGGACGATCTGTTTGAGGCCGCTCGCCGCGACCAGCGCTTCCTGCGCCTTCTTGGTTTCGGTGTAGTCATCCTTGGCCATCGAGTTCACGACAGACGACGAGATGCTCACCACGTATCCGACCCCGTACCGCTGTGCCGCTTCCAGCAGCCGCTCGGATGCCGTGATGTTGTTGCGCACGAACTCTTCGTGTACCAGGCCGCCGATCTGAGCGTGTCCGCAGACCAGGTGTGTGCAGCCTTCGAGTTCCCGCTCCCACGCACCCGGCTCCGCAAGATCGGCGGTTACGACACGGATGTCGGGATGGAACTTGCGTAGCACCTCGACATTGGTGGGGTGCTTGTCGATGGCGACCAGTTCGCCCAGGTTCTTTGCTTTCAAGCGGGGGAGCAGGTTCTGCCCAACGAGGCCGGCGGCACCCGTGACGACGATTTTTCTTGAAGCCATACCATGAGCATACCGTTTGCGGGTGACGAGGCAAGTCAAGGCACTTTCCACATTCGCGTCGCACCGCGTCGTTGGTGATACT
The DNA here is from genome assembly GCA_965277085.1 of Acidobacteriaceae bacterium. Classification (GTDB taxonomy): domain Bacteria; phylum Acidobacteriota; class Terriglobia; order Terriglobales; family Acidobacteriaceae; genus Edaphobacter. The sequence continues at coordinate 893,370 of OZ255708.1, read as the reverse complement.
CTCGCGGAATAGCACTACTTGTTGCAACCACTTCATAGAACGCGCCTGTCGGTGAGTTGACGGGTAAAGGTGTGCGTCTGCACCTATACAGCTTTGATCGCCGGAAGAAGGCGGTAATGCAGAGATTCAAAGGTTTGTTTTACTCTCGATTGCCGGTGCTGGCCGCTGTTGTCATGGTGGCCGCGACACTCACGGTTATCAGGCACCTCCGTGGCAGCTTGACAGAAGCCTGGCGCTTCTTTGGGATTCCTGCATTGACGCCGCTGTTTGCGGACACGCGGACGATCACGCACTCTATCGATTGTTTGCTGAGCGGGCAAAATCCATTTTTCGTCCGGTCCTTCGATCCGTGGGGACGCGTGTACAACTACCCTCCGATATGGCTCGATTTGCGCTATCTTGGTGTCACCTCACAGTCCAGCTATTTGCTCGGATCGATCGCAACCGCGATGACGATCGCTGCCATGCTTCTTATCTTTGAGGTCAGAACCTTTACCAGTGCTCTGCTTGTCTTTTTCGCGGTTGTATCCAGCGCGGTTCTTTTTGGCGTGGAGCGCGGCAACTGCGATCTTGTCGTGTTCTCGCTGCTCGTCTATGGATTCTTCCTCGCGGAGCGCGCTGGTACCCGTGCGCAGCCCCTCCTGCGTGGTCTGGTGATCGCCGTCTTGACTGTGCTGAAGATCTATCCCTTTGTTATGGTGACTTCCTTGCTGGAGAGGCGCAAATCGCTGATCCTGGCAGGAGGGACCGTCCTTCTGTCCCTTGTGGCATTAGTCGCTACAAGTCATGGGACTCTGCCGCTTGTGCTGGCCAATACGCCGCAGGAGAGCTTTGCGTCCTATGGCGCATACCCCGCTCTCTTTTACATAAGCACCCACACTGGCCCGGCGCTCCGGGAACGATTGCAGACAAACCACTCGTTTGCTACCTTTGCCGCGACGCTGCTGGCTGTTGCCTCCGTTATGCTGGCGATCTTCCGCCGACGGCAGCTTGGGCGCTTTCTTCCTCCTCTTGACCTTCAAACCGCTCGGGGAGGGATCGCCGCCGCTGGCCTGACCGTCTTTTGCTTCACCTTTATGAGAGGGTCGAGCTTCAACTACAGGCTGATCTTCCTGACCGGGGTCGTGGCGTATCTCGCACGGGACATCGATCGCAGGCAAACGCTGCGGTCGCTTCCGGCGGCTGTCCTGTTTGTGCTTCTCCTTTCTTCTCCACTCACTCGCATGATGCTGTGGGGTCAGGCACTTGGAGTGGCTGCGTTTGTACTCTCCAGCGGCTGGCTAAGCATCACGTTGCTCGGCAATCTGAAACTCTTGCCGGGTTCAGGTGAGATCGAGCAGGCTGAACGAAGTGCACCCCCTTGCGGCCGGTTCCGTCTAAAATAGAGAACAAGCCTCGCGTCGATCCAAGAACGCGAGGCGACGGGGTTTCTCACGTTGATCGTTAAACTGGCTAAGCGTACGTTCTTTCCTACTCTCCGCGCCGCTCTTCTCGCCGGAGCCACTCTCGCCGCCTATGCGCAGGAGCCGGCGAATCCAACGGCTACACCTGCTCCCGCGGCCGCGTCGCAGGATGGGCAGGTGGTTGACACCAATCCGGCCCTCGTCCCTGCCAAGAAGGAGAAGCTGACCAGGGCCGAGAAGCAGGAAGAGAAGAAGGAGAGCAAGGTCGTCCCGTCGAAGGACACCGTCAAGCAACTTCGCAAGGACAAGAAGACCGCCAAGGCGGACCCGCTTGCCGGCAAGGACGCCAATCTCCCGGACAAGCAGCTTTACGACAAGGCGCTGTTTGCGGCCAAGCGTGGGCACTACGATGTGTCCCGTCTTCTGCTACAGAATCTTTTGAACACGTATCCGGACACGCAATACCAGATGCGCGCCAAGCTCGCCATCGCCGACTCCTGGTACAAGGAGGGCGGGACGGCCTCGCTGACCCAGGCCGAGAGCGAGTACAAGGACTTCATCACCTTCTTCCCGAACGCGCCGGAGGCCGCCGAGGCTCAGATGCGCGTGGGCGACATCTACTTCCGGCAGATGGACAAGCCTGACCGCGATTATGCGAAGTCGCGCCACGCCGAGGAAGAGTACCGGCTGATGCTCCAGCAGTTTCCAGAGTCGACGCTGGTGCCGGCTGCCCAGCAGCGCCTGCGCGAGGTGCAGGAGGTGATGGCCACCCGCGAAGTTGCCATTGCGGCCTTTTATGCCACGCACAGCAACTGGCCCGCGACGATCGCACGCTATCAGACGGTGGTCGACACCTATCCGCTGTATAGCCACATGGACGACGCGCTGATCGGCCTGGGCGACGCGTTCGCCTCCGAGGCCCGCTACGTTCGGTCGTTGAAGCTGCCCGAGGGGCCCAAAGCTCGCCTTGAAAAGATCTACGACGACCAGGCGATCGCGGCTTATAAGAAGGTGGTGCTTGAGCACTCCGCCGCTCCGCACGTGGAGGACGCCAAGGACCGGCTAGCGGCTATGGGTCTTCCGATCCCCACGCCGACGGCAGACCAGGTGGCTGCCTCAACCGCGCTAGAAAATAGCCGCGCCACCTATAAGTTGACCGACCGTGTCGGCCTTATCATCTTCCGCAAGCCGGACGTGGTGCTCGCCTCGCGTGTGGGGACGCCGACGATGACCGATCCTAAGCCGACGCTCGCTCCCACCGTGAGCCGGCAGGTGGTCAGCGACTTTACCTCGGCGCTCAATCCTTCCGCTGCACCCGCGCCCAAGCCTGTAGCGGCGGTGGTCGATACCGACGCCGCACCGGCCAACACCGCCGCCGCGCCTTCCACACCCGCCGCTCCTCTTCAACTCCAGGAGGTTCCGACAGCGGATGCCGGCACAGGCGCAAGCTCTGCCGTGATGACCAACGTCACCGGAGCTTCCTCCGGGAGTGGAGCGGGGTCGACAGGGCTGGGCATCGAAATCGTCCAGCCGGGCTCCTCCACGCCGGCGGTCAACAACGGCTTCTCTGCGGTCGGTCCTGGCAACACTACGGCGCTACCTCCGGTAGAAAAGGCTGCGGCCGCCCCTGACGCCGTCAACGATGTCAACCCGGCGACTCAGCCCGCTACGCAGGTAAAGACCGGCAAGAAGAACCCCAAACCGGAGTTCGATAAGGGCGAAGAGTCGTCGTCCAAGCACAAAAAGAAGAAGGGCCTGGATAAACTCAATCCGTTTTAGGTGAAGAGATTGAGTGACGAAGGGGGGATGTGGCGATCTGCCGCATCCCCTTCGCGTTTAAGTGGGCGATTTACGCCAATTTACACGTTTGTCACGCGGGATACACGAACCAGTAAGGCATCGTCGCTAAGGTAAGAAACACGGGTAAAACCTACGAATGATGGAGTGTGTTTTGAAGCGTCTTGCTTTCGTTTTGTTGATGATGACCGGTCTCTTCGGTCTGCGCGCTCCTTTGGTCTGGGCACAGTTTGAGACGGCGTCGGTACTGGGGTATGTGCGGGACGCCTCGGGCGCGACGCTGCCGAACGCCACGGTGACGCTGACGAATCAGCGTACGGCGGTCGCGCAAACGGCGAAGTCGAATGGCGAGGGCAACTATACGTTTGTCAGCGTGCCTCCGGGATCGTACAAGGTGACGGCCGAGGCGGCGGGGTTCGATACGAGCGAAACGCCGGAGTTTACGCTGACGACGAACGCGCGGCAGAGGATCGACGTGGCCTTGAAGATAGGGACGGCGAGCGAGACGGTGGAGGTGTCTTCGGCGGCAACGCTGCTGGAGACGGAGACGAGCTCGCGCGGGCAGGTGATTGGGACGCGGGAGATCGAGAATTTGCCACTGAACGGACGATCGTATGCGGATCTGGCACTGCTTGCGCCGGGAGTGCGGAAGTCGGTGCTGGAGAACCAGAGCAACACTAGCCGGGAAGCTTCTTTCAACATCAATGGGCAACGGAGCGCGTTCAATAACTTTCTGCTGGACGGGCTGGACAACAATACTTATGGCACCTCAAACCAGGGGTTTGCGAACGAGAATATACCTCCGTCGCCGGACGCGGTGGAGGAGTTTCGGATCGAGACGGACAACTACTCGGCTGAGTATGGGCGGGCGTCGGGCGGGGTCATCAACGCGACTATTCGCCGGGGGACGAACCAGTTTCATGGGAGGGCGTGGGAGTACATTCGCAACACAAAGCTGAACGCGATTGGGCCGTTCAATCCAGCGGGCGGCATCAAGCCGGTGCTGATTCGCAATCAGTTCGGCGGCACGTTCGGCGGCCCGATTTTGAGGGACAAAGCGTTCTTCTTCGCCGACTTTGAAGGTCTGAAGGAGATCGACAAGGTCTATACTACGGCCTCGATCCCCAGCGCGGCGCAGCGAAGCGGCAATGTGGGTACTCCCGTGCAGAATCCATTGACGGGCAAGGTGTACGCGAACGGTGTCATCCCGCAGTCGGACTTTTCGCCGTTGGCGCTCGCTGTGTTTGCGGCGCTTCCGGCGGAGACGAATCCAGGCAGCGCCGCGAACTATCAGAGCCTGCCGCGCGCGACGACGGACGACAAGAAGGGCGATGGACGCGTCGATTACACGATCAATCCGCGGCTGGTGGTCTTTGGCCGGTATAGCCAGCATCAGGCGAGCCTGTTCGTTCCGGGCAACATTCCGGGTGCGGCGGGCGGCAACAACAACGGCAACGTGGCGATCCAGAACAAGAATATTGCGATGGGTGTAACGTACACGATCAGTCCATCCTCGATTCTGGATGCGCGCTTCGGCATCGGGTACAACAAAGGCGCGAAGTCGCCGATCGGCGCTGGCGGAATGAGTTTCCTGACGCAAGCTGGCATCACGGATGGGCTGCCCACCGACCCGACGATCGTGCGCCCGCTGAACGCGCAGAGCCTAAACGGCTTTTCGCAGCTAGGCGATCAGGGCAGCAATCCCCAGTTTCAGAACCCGACCGTCTACAACCCCAAGGTGAACTACACGCTGCTCAAGGGGATTAACAGCCTGAAATTTGGGTATGAGTACCAGGCGATCTCGACGCAGATCAACGACTTCAATCCGAGCTATGGGCAGGACACGTATAACGGCAAGTTTTCCGCCCTGGGCGCTCCAGTTGTTGGAGCGGCGGCCAATCAGGCGTACAGCACGGCGGACTTTATCTTCGGCCTGCGCAGCAACTATCAACTGAACAATTTCCGCGTGGTGGGTTTGCAACAGCGGATGAACTTTATGTATGTGCAGGACGACATCAAGTTCTCACCGAAGCTGACGGTGAACGCGGGTGTGCGGTATGAGCTGGCGAGTCCGCAGTATGTGGACGGCAATCACCTGGCGAACTTCGATCCCTCGACCAACACGTTGCAACAGGCCTCCGATGGCGGCTTTTACAATCGCGGCCTGGTGCATATGAAGTACAACAACGTAGCTCCCAGATTCGGTCTTGCATATAGCGTGGACGAGAAGACGGTGGTGCGGAGCGGCTTCGGCATGACCTATACGCAGTTCAACCGCGAGGGCGGCGAGAATCTGCTGGCCTACAACGGGCCTTACATCGTGAACGCGAGCATCGACCAGAAGCCACTGGGCGTGGCGGGCGGGTTTGCAACGTGTACGAACGATATCCAGGACCAAACGGCGTGCTTCCGTCCGACGCAGCAAGGGTATTCGGCTACCCTGGTTGCTCCCTCGACCTTCAATACGCTCAAAGCGCAGTCGCGGTACATTCCCCGCGACAATCCTACCGGTTACATTGAGAGCTATTTTGTGGGGATGCAGCGGCAGATCGGACGAGATATGCTCTTCGACGTCTCCTACGTGGGGAACCATGGCGTTCATCTGATGGTGTTGGCAGACTACAATCAGGCTTCGATCTGCGCGACGGCGGCAAACTGTCCGTCATTGCAGACGCGGCGTCCCGTATCGAACTTCACGACTATCGAGGAGGCGTTTGGCGGTGGCGGGTCGAACTACAACGCGATCCAGGCGAAGATTGAGAAGCGGTACAGCCAGGGTCTATACCTTTTGAATTCGTTTACGTATAGCCGAGGCTTTGACAATGCTTCCGGACATCTGGAGACGAGCGGCGGCGACAACTCGCGGGTGAACTTCGCGAACATTCGCGGCGACTATGGCGCGTCGGGTTACGACCAGCCGTTGAACAATACAACCAGTATCGTGTGGGACCTGCCGATCTTCCGCAACAGCAAGGGCCTGCTGAAGACGTTTGCGGGCGGCTGGCAGTTTACGGACATTACGTCGCTGACGAGCGGTCTGCCGGCGAACCTGAACTACAACGTGAACCCCAACTACACTGTCACGGGGCTGTATACGTATCGGCCGAATGTGGTGGGCACCGTTGTGCTGCCTATGGCGCGGCGGACACGCGCGTCGGCGGGTGGACCGATCAACTATCTTGACCCGGCGGGAGTGAGTGCTCCAACTGGCTCCAATCCCTTTGGCAACGCGGCGCGCAATTCGGTCCGGTCTCCGGCCTTTTCGCAGACCGACATGGGGCTGCACAAGGGGTTCCATTTCTTCCGCGAAGGGCAGCTGCTGGACTTCCGGGCGGAGACGTTCAACATCTTCAACCAGTCGAACTTCTACTACCCCGACACAAACCGGAGCAACGGAACCTACGGGCAGATCAGCGCAGCGTTTCCGGCGCGGCAGATCCAGTTCGCGGCTAAGTTGATTTTCTAAAGGGAGCGGATGATGAAGATGGATCGTAGAAAGTTTGCGGCACTAGGAGTGGCGTCGTTCGGTGCGGCGTCGTCGCCTCTGCTACGTGCTGCGGTGGTGGAAAACACGGTTGCAAACCCGTATTTATTCGCGATCATCGCGGACACGCATATTATCGACGAGTTCTACGTAAAAGGAAGTGAGAACGGAGTCGAGGACAATACGACGATCCTCCAGACGACGGATCATCTTGTGGCTGCGCGCGGAACGATCAACGCGATCAAGCTGGCGGATGGACGCAGGGTGGAGCGTGCGTTTCTGGTGGGCGATGTATTCCATAATTACCCGTCCATCGACTACGATTTCTATTTCAAGAACAAGACGCGGATCGACAACTCGGCAGACCTTTTAGCGGGATTTTCCATGCCGGTACACATGGGCTGGGGGAACCATGATTATGACGGAAGCGGCAAAGTCTCGCGCGAGATGTCGCACCGTCTGTTTGAGGCGAAGCTGAAGACCAAGCCTTACTACGCGGTGGACTACAAAGGATTTCGCTATTTGCACCTGAATAACTTCCTGGGCGCGAGCTGGGATGAGAAGGGCGATCCGCGGCTGCGGCAGTATGGGACGCTGGGCGAGGAGCAGTTGAATTGGGCGGAGGCGCAGTTGGCTGAGCGCAAGCCGACCGTGGTGTTCATCCATTATCCGTTGTGGATCGTTGCGCCGACGGAGGTGAAGGACTACGGCGCGCATCCGTTGCTGCGGAAGTATAAGGACACGATCCCAGTGGTGATCTCCGGGCATTGGCATAAGTGGATCGACTTCGGGCATACCTACGGCGCGCAGCATACAGTCATGGGCTCGACGCGCTATGACCAAAATGCTTTCATGCTGATGGAGGCCGATCCGCAGCAGGGAACGGTGAAGTGGCTGGATGGAGCCCGGCCGGAGTGGTCGACACACTACACGGCTCCCTACCGACTTGGATAGCCAGTCAACCCGGTTGCTTGAAGCAGACTCTTATGCGGTCAGGAGTGTGCAATGACAACGGCGAAGAAGACGGCGGCTAAGAAGACGTCCGCAAAGAAGACGGCCAAGAAGACAGCCAAGAAGACAGCAAGTGTCCCTGCAGAGGCAAAAGACCCGAAGGGTGGGTTAACGGCGGCGGGCCGGAAATTCTTCAACGAGCGTGACGGATCGCACCTGAAGCCGGGGGTGATCGGAGCGGCGGATACTCCGGAGAAGATGAAGCGGAAGGGGTCGTTCCTGACCCGGCACTTCACGCATCCGCGCGGGCCGATGGTGAAGGAAGGTGAACCGACACGGCTGGCGCTGAGCGCGCATGCGTGGGGAGAGCCCGTGCCGAAGACGGAGGAGAAAGCGAAGAAGCTGGCCGAGACGGGGCGGGAGCTGTTGGAGAAGTACCATGCGGTGAAGGAGAAGGATGCCGCAAAGAAGTCGGCTGCGAAGAAGGCTTCCGCGTAGTTTGGCCCCCCTCTTTAGATCGTTAGAGCAACTCCTTCTGATTGTGTGGCGAGTCGCAACTTCGCATCGAGAGTGGCTAGACTGATGCCCTGGCGTTTAGCTAAAGCAAGGTAGGCAGCGTCATAGCCGCTGAGGCGGTGTTTTAAGATGAGCGCGCGAGCTTCAGTCCATTGGTCATGTATCGAGCGAGAGTCCACGACGAAGCGGAACTCCGGAAGAAGCACAAGGAAGCGATCGACCGAAGCGTCGTCCAGGCGTCCCCGGCGAACCGCGCGGGTTAGGCCGCTCAACATCTCGGCTGGCCAATGAGCGGGAACGTAGATGCGTTCCCCTTCTTCGGCAAGCTGGAAGAGCCGATCGGTATCTGCTGTGGCTTCATCTCGGAAAGCCCAAGGCAAGGCTGCACAAGCGTCCAGAACGAAGGCCACTTACCCGCGCCTACCTTCTTTGATCAAATCTGTAACTTTGAGGCCTCCAAGCGTGTGGCGGCTCGCAATTTCCCGTATGGATGCGGCTGCTCTGGCTCGCCCCTCAGGAGTGGAGGGTGAGTTGCCCAGCCGAACGAAACCCTCGGGGATCGGCTCTTCGGCGATCTGGTCGAGGGCTTGCGAGATGAGCGTGCCAACGGGAAGTCCCAGGGCGGCGGCGCGTTCGACGACTCGTTCCGGGATGTCGATGGTCAGTTCCATGATGGAAGTATAAACCTCGCTGCCATGGTCTAAACTGGACCGATGTTTGGCGCGGGACCGCAAGAGACGTGGACTAAAGCAGAAGCTGAGGAGTTCGAGGAACACGCTGCGGCTAGGCTAAAGGCCACGATGATCAGTGCGGCTCAGGCTGGCGGCTTGCTGTTCACCACCCTCTGCTGTATCGTCCCCTTCTTGCTGGTCATCAACTTCATGCTCATTGGGAAGGCATAGGCAAGTACCTGCTGATGATTGCCATGGCTTCGTGGCTGTGGTTTACCTACAAAGCGCTCATGGTCTGGGCTTCATGGCAGAGTTCCAGAGAGACACGACGCGAGTATGGCGAACCTCTCTGAAGCGTTCGTTAGCTCCCCGCGATGGTCATGCCTTCCACCCGGATCGTAGGCGAGGCGCTGGCACTACGGAAGACGAGGTCGTCGGCGATGGCGGAGATGTTGCGGTACATCTCTTTCAGGTTGCCGGCAATGGTGATCTCTTCGACCGGGTAGGCGAGTTCGCCGTTTTCGATCCAGAGACCGGCCGCGCCCTGGGAGTAGTCGCCGGTGACGAGGTTGACGCCGAAGCCCATCGTCTCTGTGACGTAGAGGCCAGAGGGCACGTCGGCGATGAGGGCTTCGGGGGTGAGGGTGCCGGGCTGGAGGAAGAAGTTGCCCGCGCCGATGCCGGGGTTGCCGGCAAGGCCGCGCGAGGCGTTGCCGGTCGACGCCATGCCGAGTTTGCGGGCGGTGTAGGTGTTCATCACGTAATTCTTGAGGATGCCATTTTCGACAAGGACGGTCCGGCGGGTGGGGAGGCCTTCGCCGTCGAACGCGGCGGTGCCGAAGCCGCCGTAGCGGATGCCGTCGCGCTCGAAGACGAGGGTGCCGTCGTTGACGACGGTGATGTTTTCTCCGGCGATCTGCTCACCGAGCATCCCGGCGAAGAAGGAGGCGTGGCGATAGATGCTGTCGCCGTTGGCGGCGTCGAAGATGTTGCCAATGATGGAACGGGCGATCTCGGGCGAGAAGACGACGGGGGCGCGCTGGGTGGGCACCTGGCGCGCGCCGAGGCGGCGGAGGGCGCGCTGGGCGGCGATCGCCCCGATGGCTTCGGGGCCTTCCAGCAGGCGCGTGGTGCGGGCGGAGGAGTACCAGTAGTTGCCCTGCATTTTGCCGGAGGCGTCCTGCGCGATGGGCGAGGCGGAGAAGCCGCAGTAGGAGCGGCGGGTCTCGCCGGAGAAGCCGCGCGAGTTGACGAGGATCTTGTGCGAGGTGGAGGTGTCGAAGTCGCCGCCCTTGGAGTTCTGGATGCGGGTGTCGAAGGCGAGGGCGGCGGCCTCGACGCGGCGGGCGATCTCGATGCGTTCTGCTGGAGGTTGGGCAGGCACGTCGTCGAAGTAGAGGGCGAGATCTGCGTCGAGCTTGCCGAAGGCGTCGGGTTCGGGCAGTCCGGCGAACGGGTCTTCGCTGGTGATCTTTGCCAGGGTGACGGCACCGCTGACGAGCCGGTCGAGCGAGTCGGGCGAGAGGTCGGAGGAGGAGGTGCTGGCGGTCCGCTGGCCGAGAAAGACGCGGAGGCCGATGGCGCGGGAGGTGGATTCCTTAAGCATCTCGACCTCGCCGAAGCGGACGCGGGTCTCGAACTCATTGCCTTCGTAAAGGACGGCTTCGGCGTCGGAGGCACCGGCGCGAAGTGCCTTCGCAAGGACGTCAGCGGCGAGTTGGTGGAGGTCGGTGGAGGCGAGTGTGTCGGTAGGCATCGGTGCTAAACCTCGAGTTCCGCTGAGATTTCGAGTTGGACCAGGGCTGTCCTCCCGTTCGCTGACTGATGGTACCAAACTGCGGCTTCTGTGGACCGGGACGGGAGCTTTGTCCCGGCACTGCCGGTTGTAAGTGGGGAGGATGCTCATGGCGGCTCGTATGCCGCCGATATGCGTTCCACGGACGGGCGAAGGGAGTCCGCACCCATGATGTCATTCCGGATGAAATCGCTGACCGCCGGTTTTCTGGCGTTGGTCGCCATCTTTGGATATACGCGCGCAGCCGGACAAGAAAACCTGCCGGCTGGGGCGGCTACGGTATCGGTAGCCATGTTGCGGGTGCCGGTGAAAGCGCGGCAACACTTCGAAAAAGCGCGGGCGGCGGCGGTCGCGGGCCGGAACGTGGAGTATGAGCGCGAACTGGCCGCGGCGTTAACCATCGATCCCCGGTTCGCCGAAGCCTATGTGCTGCGAGCGTCGCGCAAAGTAATACTCAAACAATACGAAGCAAGCATCGAAGATGCCTTGACGGCGCAGCGGGTGGACCCCGGCATCTTCTGGGCGACGATCGTCCATGCCGAAGCGTGTAATGGGTTACGACGCTTCGACGAAGCGTTTGCGCTGCTTGATGGGCTGAAGCCTACCGAAATGGGTACGTGGCAGGCGAAGTACGAGATGACCCGCGCGGTGCTAGGACTCGGCGATGCGGTCGCGGCACTGCAATGGAGCAAGCTGGCGTTGGCCGCCGTCCCCCCATCGGCAATGCCAAACACCACGTTGCTGCGGGCGAACGCCTTTCAGATGGCGGGACGTTGGCCCGAGGCGGTGGAGCAGTTCGACCAGTATCTTGCCTTGCCGGGGCCGCAGCCGTTGCGGGTGCAGGTGGCGGCGGTGCGGGAAAGGATCTCGAAACGTACACAGGAAAGCGACAATGCGACCGTAGCATGGCAAGAATGACTAGATACGCTCTCGCCTGACACTGGAGATTTATTGCTTGCGCGGCTTGGTTAAGCCGTGAAGGCGTTCCAGAATTGCGGGGGAGGAACCGGTGACTTCAAGCGCCTCGGCCGCCACGCGGTTGCCACCCTCGATAAGGCTGAAGAGAAATGCGATCGCGGCGTCCTGGCGGGTAAGGGCGATGGCGGTCAGCAGGCTGCCGCGAAACTCTGGATTGAGAGCTTGTTCGTAATGCTTCCGCAGCAGAGTGAACGCCTCTTCGGTGCGGGTCTCGGCGATGGCGAAGGCGGCCTCGGCGGAGGCGTGGTCCGGCGCATGGCTACGAAGGAACTGCGCGACCCACGGGATGGAGGATGGTCCCTCCAAACGGAGCACGCCCGTGTAACAGGCACCGAGGAGTTCGGGTTCGTCCGAGGCCAGTTCGGCGCGGAGGCGGAGGAGAAGAGCGGCGGATTCCGAGCCGATCTGCTCCACGGCGCGCGCGGCGTTGACGCGGACGGACAGTTCCTTGTCCGCGAAGAGCGGGGTGAGATGAACTAAGACCGCATGGTTGCGGAGGCCGCGACAGGCGACCAGCGCGAGGGCGCAGCGACCGCGAAGCGTTCCCGCAGTGTCGGAGGTGCCGCCCCACACCGGTTCGAGCTGGATATGCTTCATGCCCGAGAGGAAGAGCTCCGGCTCCTGGTAGTCGAACGCGGTGAGCGTCTCGGCGAGGGCGTTCTTCGCCCAGCATTGCGGGTCGGAGGCAGGATTGGCGAGGAAACGGGTGAAGGCGGTGACGAGTTCGGGGATGAGCGTTCGGTGGCTGTGAAGAGCGCAGAGCTTTGCGGCTTTGGCCACGAGGAAGTTGTTCCGGTGAGCTAACGCTCTGCGGAGCGCGGCTTCGGTCGTGGCGGGATCGGCACCGCGAAGAGCTTCAAGGGCAGCGAGTTCGGCGTCGAAGCTGCGGGCGGACGGCATAAGTGTTAGAAGTCGCGGCGGCCTTCCATGGCGCGGGTCATGGTGATCTCGTCGGCGTACTCGATATCGGAGCCGGCGGGGACGCCCGTGGCGATGCGAGTGATCTTGAGCTTGGGGTTGGCGCGGCGGAGTTCGGTGGAGAGGAAATGAGCAGTGGCTTCACCTTCGGTGGTGGGGGAGAGGGCGAGGATGATCTCGTTCGGGGCGTTGGCCGGGTCGGCGGCGCGGGTGAGGAGGTTGGCGATGCGGAGCTGCTCGGGGCCGACGCCGCCGATGGGCGAAAGGGTGCCGTGGAGGATGTGAAAGACGCCATTGTAGGAGCGCGTTTTCTCGATGGAGGCGATGTTGGTCGGCTCTTCGAGGACGCAGATGAAGCGCTGGTCGCGGGTGGGGCTGGTGCAGTAGCCGCAAGGGTCGACATCGGTGATGTTGTTGCAGACGGAGCAGAGGCGAAGGTGTAGCTTGAGCTCGCGGATGGCGTCGGCGAGGGCTTCAGCGTCGGCGGCGGGCGAACGGAGGACGTGGAAGGCGAGCCGCTGGGCGGTGCGCGTTCCGACGCCGGGGAGCTTGCGAAGCTCTTCGATCAGGCGCGACATGGGTTCGGCGAAGCGATTCATAGGAGCCAGGGAGCTTAGGGCAAGTACAGCTAAAAGCAAGAGCGGCTAAAGCCAGGACGAATCAGGGTAGGGGAAAAGCGTTAGGAGGTTAGGCCGGGTAAGTCGAGGCCGCCCATCATGTTCTGGACGCTGGACTTCATGGCGTCGTCGGCGCGGCGGCCGGCTTCGTTAACGGCGGCGATGATGAGATCTTCGAGGAGTTCAAGGTCGGCGGCGGAGCTGCCCATAACGGCGGGGTCGATCTTGAGCTTGAGGACTTCTTTCTTGCCGTTCATGCGGACGGTGACGACGCCTCCGCCGGAGGTAGCTTCAACGATGGTGGTGGCGAGTTTCTGCTCCATCTGATCTTGCATGTCCTTGGCCTGGGACATCATTTCTTTGAGCTTACTGAGATCGGATAGGTCCATGGATCGTTTCTCCTGAAGGTGCGGTGGCGGTACGAGAAGCAGATTCTTCGCTTCGCTGCGGAATGGCAAACAAAAAAGAGTACGCTACTCTCCTTCGCGCAGGTCGATGACGCTGCGGATTTCGGCGTTGAAGAGGCGCTGTGCCTCTTGGACAATGGGATGCTCGGAGGCTTTGGCCTGGGCGGAACCGGCGCGGGCGGGGCGCTTCTTCTTTTCGGGGGCATCGGTGGCGGTTCCGGGAAGAATGGCCAGCTTCATGCCGGGAGGCAGAGTACCGCGTAGGACGCGCTCGGCGTCGGGATTAAGGACGAGTCCGAGCATGGATTTCGACACGGCGGTCTGGATGGTAAGGACATTGCCAGTCAGGGCCCATGTGGCTTCGTCAAGGGCGTCGGCGGCGGATTGCTGGTTCTTGGCGGAGGCGAGAGCTTCGACAGCGGTCTGCTGGAGGGCGGCGGTATCCCAAATGGCGACGTCCTGACTGGGTACGTTGCGCGCGGACGCGTTCAGGGAGGGAATGGAGGGTTGCGGGGCCTCAGGTTCGAAGACGGGTGCCGGGGTGATGAGTTCGGACGGAAGAGGAACAGGAGGGGGGACTGGTGTGTGGGTCTGCGGCAAAGGAGGCGCTGGTGAAGCTGGGGGATCGTCGAAGCGCTTGCGCTGGGTGCTCTGTTCGAAGGGCGAGAAGGCTGGCTTTGCCGGAGCGGCGATGAGAGGAGCGAACACCGGGGCGGCCGCTGCAAGAGGAGCCACCTGGCTTTGGAGCGGCTCGGATGATTTGGGTGCGGCGATGCCGCGCTGGGTGGCTGCGCCTCCGGCGGGGAGCGGCATGGCGCTCAGGAGCTCCTCGACCGGAAGAAGGCGTCGGAGATGGACCAGCTTGAGGAGGCCCAGCTCGAAGTGGAAGCGTTGCTCTTGCCGGTAGCCGAGCTCGTCGAAGGTGCGGAGCATGACCTGAAGGAAGCGCGTCAGCTCTTCTTCGGTGAAGAGAGCGGCGGTGCGGGCGGCGCGGCGCTGCTCGTCGGCGGAGATCTGAAGGAGTTCGGCGGCATTGGCGTTTGAGGTAGTGCCGTCGGGCTGGACAGCGGCAATCTTGGCGATCAGCGCGTTACGGAGATAGCGGCAGGCCTGGCGCGCGAGCTGCGCGGGAGAGTTGCCGGAGTCAAGCAGTCCGTTGGCGACTGTCATGACCTCGGCGGACTGGTTGGCGTCGACGGCGATGAGGATGCGCTCGAAGACGGCATTGGGCACGGTGCCCATCAGCTCGCGGATCTGTGAGGCGTCGAGGCGGGCACGGCTGGCCGTTCCATCGGCCGAGGGCTCCATCGGTGCCGACGCGATGGCCTGATCCATGATGGACAGGGCGTCGCGCATGGAGCCGTCGCCCGCTTCGGCGAGCAGGCCAAGCGCCGCGTCGTCGGCGTCGATGCCCTCCTTGGTGGCGATGCCGCGCAGCTCGGTGAGAATGTCGGCCAGCTTGACGGCGTGGAAGGAGAAGTGCTGGCAGCGCGAGCGGACGGTTTGGGGGATGTCTTCGGGCTGGGTGGTGGCCATCATGAAGACGATGTGGTCAGGCGGCTCTTCGAGGGTTTTCAGCAGCGCATTGAAGGCCGCGTCGGTGATCTGGTGGGCCTCGTCGAGGATGTAGATCTTGTACTTGTCGCGGGAGGGGCGATAGCGGGCGGCGTCACGCAGCTCGCGGATCTCGTCGATGCCGCGGTTGGTGGCGGCGTCGATTTCGATGACGTCGACGGCATTGCCGGCCTTGATCTCGGTGCAGGACTCGCAAATCTCGCAGGGCTCAGGGCT
This sequence comes from Acidobacteriaceae bacterium, assembly GCA_965277085.1. Taxonomy (GTDB): domain Bacteria; phylum Acidobacteriota; class Terriglobia; order Terriglobales; family Acidobacteriaceae; genus Edaphobacter. The sequence goes on along the minus strand of OZ255708.1, from coordinate 878,042 downwards.
GGGGCGTAGTTCGGAGCCGATGGCATTTCGACAGTTGAGTGCCATGGCGAGGATGCGGGCGATCGTGGTCTTGCCGATGCCGCGGTGGCCGGAGAAGATGTAGCCGTGGGCGATGCGCTGCTGGCGCAGGGCGTTCATCAGGGTGACGGTGACGTGGTCCTGACCGGCGACGTCGGCGAAGCGCTGGGGGCGGTACTTGCGGGCTAGAACCTGGTAGGGCATCGGTGCTCAGGTTCGATTGTACCGGCTGCCCTCTAAGCTAAGAAGGCGTGAACTCCACCTCGGTGAAGCTCCCCGGCGAAGCATCGTTCACAGCCTGCACAACTTGGTCGACGTAAGGACGAAGCGCGGGCCATTGTTGCCGAGTGAGGACGACGATGGCGATCCGGCGTGTCGTAAGATTTTGTTGATACCCGAGATTTCTATCGTGGTAAGCAAAAGCTGGAATCCTGCTTGCTCGGCGACTTCAATCAATGAGCCGTTCGTAAGGCCCGCCCATCCTTGTTGAAAGGTAGTGCGAACGAGGTGTCCTTTGAGGAAGGGACGCAATGGAAGCGGCGTAGCCTCATCAAAGAGGATCAGCATTCAAGCCGCATAGGCTGGGTCTCTATGGAGGCTCTTTGCGGCAAACTCGATGACGGACCTGACTTGCTCGCGATCAAGCCCATCGAACCAGTTCACGAGGTCGTCGATGCTTGCTCCGGCAGCCAAGTTTTCGAAGATGGAAGAAACAGGCATACGCGTTCCACGCAGTACCCATGCACCGCTCAGCTTACCGGGAATGCTCTCCACGGCAGAACAAAGATTCCAGTCTAAGTCAGCCATTAGCAAAGCTCCTTTCGTCTGGCATGATTGTAGCGGATGAGATTCGAAGGTCGAGTTGATTATTCCCCTTGGCTGCGAATGCTCACTTACTGCGTGGCTGCGGACGGGTTAAGTTCATCTCCGGCATACGTCGGCTCGCTTTAACCTTATTCGATCTGCCGCATTATCGTTGCAGTATCGTAATGAGCTTGTCGGCGAGGTCGGCGGAGGAGACGTGGTAGGTGCCGTCGGCGAGGGCCTGCTGGATTTTGGTGACTTTGTCGGCGCGAACGTCGGGCAGGCTGAGGGCTTGCGAGAGAAGGACGCTGGCGGGGCTCAGGTCGGCCTGGTCGCGGTGTGGAGCAGAAGCGGGCTGGATCTTGAGGTGAGGGGTGGGAGCCGCGGCGCTCTTGTCGGTGGAACGGGTGAGGGCCTGGGTGGAGGACGATTGCAGGTTGCTAATGTTGTTGACGTTGCTCATGGTGGTATCTCCTTACGTATAGCCTTAGATCGGCGATCATTAGGAGAACCTTAGTGTTTTCTGCTGTGCCAATTTGGATACCACCTTGTAAGTGTATGAAAAACAGACGGCAACGCTGCGGGTAACAGTGGCATCATCCCGGTCAGCTTATGGAGCGATGGCTTTGCGGGGACCGCGTTTCGCTGCGACCGCCTTGACTTTTGCGCGGCGTTTCAGTTCGCGGTCTGAGAACATCGTTCCCCGGCATTGGGGCGCGCCGCAGTGGCAGGTGCCCTCCTCGTCGTCCGAGTCGTAGAGGTTGTACTCGTAGACGAGCTCTTCGCCGGCGGCGATGTCGCGCAGGGCGAGCACATAGATGTGGCCGTTGTCGTCTTCGGTCTCGCAGTTGGGGTCGCAGGAGTGATTCATGAACATAGCGGTGCCGAAGCCGTCGATCACCATGTCGCCGTCGCCGTAGCCGAAGAGATACGTGACGTGGCGGTCGGCGTAGCGAAGGTCGGCGACAGCCTTTGTCATGCGCGGACCGTCATACTCACAGACGCGGGCTCCTTTACGGATGGGCCGTGTGGTGTAGCAACCGGCGGCGTGGATGGCGGAAGAACGGATCATCAGACTGGGAAGCATGGTGTGAGCAGGGTAGCAGAGGAAGCGGATATGGCGCGTTGGGCGGTGAGGTTAGGGCTGGTGGTGGTCGCGTCCGGAGTAGGCGCTGCGCAGAAGTATGTGCCGCCTCCGCCTCAGCTGACGGTTGATCCGTGCATGGCTGTGGCCAATCCGCTGCTGCCAAAGGACCCGGCGGCGAAGGCGCAGCCGGTGTGTCCGCCTCCCGCTTCTGCGAAGCCTGCGACGGCGGGGGGGACTACGACCGCCGATCAGTTTCCGTTTCCGGGTGAGGCTGCGCCCGCGCCCAAGTCTACGGCGGAGCAGTTTCCTTACCCGGGCAGCACGCCGCCCCCGCCGATTACAGCACCTGCTCCGGGGTCGGGCAAGGCGGCGGATCAGTTTCCTTATCCAGGGGAGACGAGCAAGTCGCCGGACGCAGTGCCTGAGGACGACACGAAGCGCTATGTGCCGGATGCCACCGCTCCCGGCGAGAAGACTGCGCCGGATGGTGAGAGTGGATCGAGTTCCAGTAGCAGTTCGAGCTCGAGCGGTTCGAGTTCGAGCGGCACGGGGACAAGTGGCTCGGGAGGCGATCCTTTGCCTGCGAGCACGGTGGATGCGGCGGGCGATCCAGCCTCGGGGCGGGCGCATGGGCGTAGACAGCTACCCAAAGTTTCAGCGGTCACTCCGGAGGACCGCGTGTCGGAGGACTTGGACGTCGCGAAGTTCTACAGCGACCGCGGCAACTTCCAGGCGGCGTATCTGCGGGCGAAGGACGCGACGAAGTTGATGCCGGATGATGCGGAGGCGCATTTTGCGTTGGCACAGGCGGCGGAGAAGCTGAAGCGTAAGGACGAAGCTGCCATAGAATATGCGGTGTATCTGAAGCTCGATCCGACGGGGCAAAAGACTGTAGCGGCGCAGCGTGCGCTTTCACAGCTGCGATAGTCCACGTGTATGCTCGTATGGTCTATGCACCCAGCTCTCGATCGGTTGTACGGCGGGCTCCAGAGCCAGCTTACCGCGGTTGGTCCATGCCCCATGCAGCTTCGCACCGGTGGCGACGTGCGGCGGTGGAGTGTGCAGCAGATCGTCGAGCACCTTCTGCTGACGTATAAGGCAACCAACGAGAACTTCCGCGAGCGGCTGAAGAAGGGAAGCGGGACGAAGGCCCCGGTCACCATGCAGGCGCGTGTAGGTCAGCTCGTAGTGTGCACGCTGGGAATGTTTCCGAAAGGGCGGCAGGCACCGGCCATCGTCCTGCCAAGCGCCGACCTCACGCCGATCTCCGGCGACGAGATGCTCAAGCAGGTTGGCGTGGAGCTGCGGCACTTCGACGAGCTTGCCAATCAGGCCGAGCGAGTTTTTGGCGCTCAGCGTGCGATCAGTCACCCAATCCTGGGTCCAACGAGCGCACAGAATTGGAGGCTCTTCCATCTGCGGCATGGCGAACATCACCTCAAGCAAATCGCCGCGATCTTAGAGGCGAAGACACCTTAGTCGGCCGCCATCTCTTCTGGGTCGACGTTTTCGGCGATTGGCAGATAGCGGCGCATATAGCGCAGCGGATCTTCGGCGGCGGCCATCTGCTTCAGGTGATAGACCCAGGCATTATCGCGCGCGCTGCGGCGCATAAAGCTTTTGCGCTGGACTGTGCCGATGGTGCCGTCGCCCATACGGCGCGTAAAGGTTTGCGGCTCGACCTGAAAGGTGATGCGCGTGCCGGGCTTCCAGAAATGCGAAGCGAACTCCTTCGAGAAGAGCAGCGCGTAATAATGGTGATGTTGGGAGAGAGTCATCACGGCTTCAGTGGCGCTTTGCCAGGGAAGCCCCAATCGGGCGGTGTACCAGCGACGGAACTCGAATCCGTTCGTGCGGGCCTGGGCGATAAGGAGCTGAAGCAGCTGAACTCTGGTCATGGACACGCTCTGAAATGACTCGCCTTGCTGGGGCGCTGCTGGTAAAAACGTTCGGCAGAGAGTGCGACAGACGCAAGCCTGGACAAAGATGTCCCGGTGAAACGCTAGTGTACGAGATGCGGGAAGGATATGCTTTGCACAGAGATGAATCGAGATGGAAGGTTGTGCTTAGCCTGAAGGATTGTGCTTGCTTAGCGACCATTCTTTGTACGCTGGTGGGCATGGACGGGGCACAGACCGGCTCTTCTGCTGGAGCTGGCTATCAGCATACCGACCCGATCAACCTCGATCCAGAGGTGCGTCGGGCGCATACGCTGTTCTACAACCTGGACTACGACCGGTCACTTGCAGCGTTCGAAGGGGTGCAGCGGGCGCATCCTCAGAGTGCGATGGCGCTCGACTATGTGTTGATGGTGCTCATCTTCCGCGAGCTTTACCATCAGGACCTGCTGGATACAACGTATTACGCGCATGATTCGTTTCTGACGAATAAGAGGACTGTGACGATCGCGGACGATGTGCGACGGCGCATTGAGGCGACAACCGATCAGGCGCTGGCGATGTCTGACCCGCGACTCAAGGCCAATCCGAATGACAAAGATGCCCTGTTTGCGCGTGGGTATGCGCGCGGAATGCACGCGGCCTTTTTGACGCTGGCGGAGCATAGCTTTGTGGCTTCGGCGCGGCAGGGACTGGCGGCGCGCAACGACAGCGAACAGGTGTTGAAGCTCGATCCCCAGTATGCTGACGCGAAGATGGCGGTGGGGATTCAGCAGTTTGCTGTGGCCAGCCTGCCTCGTTTTGTGCGCCTCATGGTGGGCATCGCGGGCGTTGGCGGCAACAAGGAGCAAGGTTTGCAGCTGCTGCGCGAAGCCTCGGGTGCGCCGGTCACGGGAGTGGAGTCGCGGACGGCGTTATCGCTCTTTCTGCGCCACGACGGTCGCTACCCGGAGGCGTTGGCAGTAGAGCACGGGCTGGCGACGGAGTATCCGCACGACTATCTGTTCCGGCTGGAGGAGGCGAACCTGACTAAAGACAAGGGGGATGGGCCGGGAGCGATCGCCATCTACCGGGCGGTGCTGGCGGATGCGCGCAAGCCGGGATTCTTTGTCGATCCGCGGCTGCAGCTGGCATGGTTTGGACTGGCGGATACGGAGCGGGGGCAGGGCGACGTGGAGGATGCAGCGAACCATTATCTGGAGGCGGCCGAGCAGCCGAACTCGAGTGATTGGCTGCGCAAGCGGGCACGGCTGAACGCGGGCAAGATGCTGGACCTACTGCACGACCATGCCGGGGCCGTGCGGCAGTACCAACTGGCCGCGGCAAGCGGAGGCGACCAGACCCAGGCGGACGAGGCGCGCAAGCTGATGAAGACGGCGTACGCAGGCAAGTAGGGAACCAGCCGTGTCCAAAGCGCGTAGTAGGCTGTGTTGGCTGTAAGATGAGGCATCCGGGAGTAAGCGCTATGTTTTGTACACAATGTGGCAAGCAGCTTGAAACAGGGGCGCGGTTCTGCCCTTCGTGCGGGATGGTGCGGGAGTCGGCCGTGCCCCTTCCCATAAGCGGTAGAAGAACCGGGCAGCTTGTTCGGTCGCGATCGCGGCGGGTGATCGCCGGCATCTGCGGCGGGTTATCGGAGCATTATGGATGGGATCTGAGCTTGATCCGCATCCTCGCGGCGGTCAGTGTGCTGTTCTCGGGCGTAGGCCTGGTGGCGTATGTGATTGCGTGGATTGTGATCCCCGATGGGCAGTATGCGCTGCCGTTTGGCTCGCCTGTGCCGCCGCCTCCGCCACCGGGGAGTGCGGGGACTGCCTTTTGACGGGTTCCGGACGCGCGTTCAGGTACGAAGACGGGCTGCTCCGGTGCGAAGGCGTCGGTTTGGCTGAACTAGCCGATGCACAGGGCACGCCCCTCTATGTCTACTCTGGCGGCCAGATCGCTGAACGATACGAAATGTTTGCCGGGGCGTTCGCCGGACGAGCGCATACGATCTGCTATGCGGTAAAGGCAAACTCCTCGCTCGCCATCTTAGAGCTCTTGGCGAAGCGCGGCGCGGGTTTCGACATCGTCTCTGGCGGGGAGCTGGAGCGGGTGCGGCGGGCGGCTCCCGGGGCGCTTGGACGAGTGGTGTTTTCGGGAGTGGGCAAGCAGATGTGGGAGATCGACGCGGCGCTGGCGGCGGGTATTCTGCTGTTCAATGTAGAGAGCGAAGCGGAGCTGGCGCTGCTGGGGGAGCGGGCGCGAGTGGCGGGCAAGCGGGCGCGGTTTGCGTTGCGGGTGAACCCGGATGTGTTCGCGGAGACGCATCCTTATATCTCGACGGGGCTGCGGGAGCACAAGTTCGGCATCGACATCGGTCTGGCCAAGGCGATATACCGCGAGTCTCAGGCAAACGAGTGGCTCGATGCGGCAGGGGTGAGCGTCCATATCGGCTCGCAGATTCGCGGTGTGGAGCCGTTTGGCGCGTCGCTCGACCGGGTGCTCGGGTTGGTGGCGGAGCTGAAGGGAGATGGGCACGACATCCAATATGTGGACGCGGGGGGCGGCTTGGGGATTGAGTACAAAGCGGCGGCGTTCGATGCGGCGGCCGAGGTGAAGGCGTATGCGGCGGCGCTGAGCGCGATGCCGGAGGACATGCATCTGCTGCTGGAGCCGGGGCGGTTTCTAGTAGCCCAGGCGGGCGCGCTGCTGACGCGGGTGCTCTACGTGAAGGCTAATGGAGTGAAGACGTTCGTGGTGACCGACGCAGGCATGAACGACCTCATCCGGCCCGCGCTGTATCAGGCGCACCATGAGATCGTGCCAGTGCGGCAGCCCGTGGCGGAGACGATGGGCGTTGTGGACGTGGTGGGGCCGGTGTGCGAATCGGGAGACTTTTTCGCGCACGACCGTGCCATGCCTCCGGTCGCGCCGGGCGATCTGCTGGCGGTGCTCGACGCGGGCGCCTACGGGATGAGCCAGGCGTCGAACTACAACACGCGCGGGCGGCCGGCGGAGATGCTGGTCGAGGGCGCGTCGGCCAGAACCATCCGGCGGCGGGAGACGATGGACGATCTGCTGGGGCCGGAGACGGTCTGACACCCCGAGAAAATGCCCTCGCCTCCGTGCTAAAGTAGCAAGGTTGCGGGCACGGGCCGCCGCGCAGGTCGCAGTGCTCGCTCGCCAGATCATCGCAGGAGGAACACCAATGTCCGGTCACTCAAAATGGGCCACCATCAAGCACAAGAAAGGCGCGACCGACGCCAAGCGCGGCAAGATCTTCACGCGGCTCATCAAGGAGATCACCATTGCGTCGAAGTTCGGCGGGGGCGATGCGGATGGCAACCCGCGACTGCGCACGGCCATCGCGGCGGCCAAGGCGGAGAACATGCCGGCCGACAACATCAAACGGGCGATTCAGCGCGGCACGGGGGAGCTCGAAGGCGTGAGCTACGACGAGATCACCTATGAGGGCTACGGGCCGGGAGGTGTAGCCGTCATCGTCGATGTGCTGACGGACAACAAGAATCGCGCCGTCAGTGAAATACGGCACGCGTTCTCGAAAAACGGGGGCAATCTCGGGGCGGAAGGTGCGGTCTCATGGATGTTCACGAAGAAGGGCGTCATCGTGGTCGCCAAGTCGGCGGCCTCGGAAGAAAAGTTGACTGAGATCGTGCTGGATGCCGGTGCGGAGGACCTCTCGGACGAAGGCGACACGTGGGAGGTGCTGTGCGCGCCCGCCGATTACGAGGCCGTCACCAACGCGCTGAAGGCCGCCAAGATCACGCCCGAACACGCCGAGGTGACGATGATCTCCTCCACGTATACAAAGCTTGAAGGCGCGCCGGCCAACCAGATGATGCGTCTGCTGGAGACACTTGAGGATCTGGATGACGCACAGAACGTCTATTCGAACTTCGACATGGACGAGGCTGCGGTGACGGCGCATTGAGGCTACTTCTAAGCGCTATGGTCATGATGGCCTCATGGTGCGGAACTGCCGCTTGGGCGCAGACGGAGACGAACCCGATGCGCGGGCTTGGGCCGTCGTCGCATCTGCCACTGGAGATCGGCGGCATGGTGCAGGGCGGCATGGGTGTGACCGACCAGCGCGATGACTTCAAATTTCTAATGGCGGGTGTGCATGGCGGCAAGGTGCTGACGGGCAATCACGGCTCGGGGCTGCTGCGCGGCAACTTTGAATATGCAGCGGAGGTGTTTCCCTTTTGGCAGTCGTATACGCCGAAGTTCCAGCGGGCAAATTGTATCGCGACGGCCCGCCCGAACACGATCGAGTGCACTCCGCTCTATACGGTAGGCGGAACGTTCTCCGGTGCTTCCGTGACGCCGATCATCCTACGTTGGAACTTTGCCGGGACGCGGCGCGTGAGCTTCTGGGCTCAGGGCGCGGGCGGCCTGCTATGGACCAACCACAAGTATCCGGCGTATGGATCGCGGACGCTGAACCTAGGCAACGATGGACCAAACACTGACGCGAGCGTGTGGAACTTTACCCCGCAGGGCGGAATTGGAATACACTACTTCGTCAAGCCGCGCCGCTCGATCGACCTGGGCGCGAATGCGGTGCATATTTCAAGCGCGTCGCTGGGAGACCGCAATCCGGGCGTGAACGCGAGCGTGCAGTTTTCGTTGGGCTATAGCTGGTGGAAGTAGGCGATGACGCCCGATGCTCTGATCGAGTGCGTGCCCAACTTTTCGGAGGGTGCGGACGAGGGCGTCGTCGCAAAGATCGTCGCGGCGATGCGCGTGGATGGTGTGCATCTGCTGGACTGGTCCCGGGACGCGGCGCATAACCGGTCTGTGGTGACGGTGGCGGGTTCGCCGGAGGCTGTAGTTGAAGCGGCGGTGCGCGGGGCGGGCGCGGCGGCGGAGCTGATCGATCTCACGCGGCAAAGCGGAGTGCATCCGCGGATTGGCGCGGCGGACGTGGTGCCGTTCGTCCCGGTGCGCGGGGTTACGCTGGCGGAGTGCGCGATGCTGGCGCGGCAGGCGGGCTTGCAGATCTGGCGGCGTTATGGGGTGCCGGTATACTTCTACGGCGCGGCGGCGGCAAGGCCGGACCGTGTGCTGCTCGAAGATGTCCGGCGCGGCCAGTTCGAAGGCTTGCGGGAGGTTGCCGGACGCGATGCGGCGCGGCAGCCGGACATTGGCGGCCCCGAGCTCCACGCTACCGCCGGGGCGAGCGCGGTGGGGGCGCGAAGCTTTCTGATCGCCTACAACATCTATTTGGACCGTGCAGACATTGCGGTGGCGCGGTCGATTGCGCGGAACATTCGGGCGGCGAATGGCGGACTACACGGGGTGAAGGCACTTGGCTTGCTGGCGGATGGGAGGGCGCAGGTGTCGATGAACATCACGGATTTCTGGAAGACTCCAGTGCGGGTTGTCCATGAGCGGGTCCGAACACTGGCGGCGCAAAACGGTGTAAGGATCGCCGACGGGGAGTTGATCGGGCTGATCCCGGACGCCGCGTTCGATCCGGCGGCCGCCTGGGTGGGCGAGGTGCCGGGGTTTTTGGCGGAGGAGAAGGTGTTGGAACGCCGGCTGGCGCGGCCGATGGTATGGCCCCAGGCGGGCTAAACCCATGCCGCAGAAGCGAGACAAGGGGCCACACTGTTCATCGACTCAGCAAAGCGGCTTCCACGAGGTGCAGGTCGGCTTCGGTGTCGACGCCGATGGTGTCGCAGTTCGTGGGTTCGACGTAGAGGCTAAGGCCGTTTTCGAGCAGACGGAGTTGTTCGAGACGCTCCGTCTGTTCGAGAGGGCTGGGAGGCAGAGCCGTGAAGCGGTCCAGGGCGGCCTTGCGAAAGGCGTAGAGGCCAAGATGCTTCCAATAGACGGCGGTGCCGATGCCGTCGCGATCGTAGGGAATCGTTGCGCGAGAGAAGAAGAGGGCGCGTCCGTCGGTGGCGGTGACGACCTTGACGGCGTTAGGGTTTGCGATGTTTTCCGGAGTGCAGCGGACCTTGAGCGTGGTGACATCCACGTGTGGGAGGGCAAAGGGACGCAAGAGCGTGGTGAGGTGTTCCGGGCGGAGGAGAGGCTCGTCGCCCTGAATGTTGACGTAGATCTCGGCTTGATGGAGGAGCGAGATGGCATGGACGCGGTCAGAGCCGCTCGGCAGCGCGGGCGAGGTCATCTCGACCAGCCATCCCTGAGCGTGACAGAGAGCGGCGACTTCGTCCGAGTCGGTGGCGACCACAACTTTGTCGAGCTGCGTGCAGGCGCGGGCGGCCTCGACGACCCAGGCAAGCATGGGGCGGCCAGCGATTTCACGGAGAACCTTGCGGGGGAGGCGGGTGGAGGCGAGCCGAGCGGGGATGACGCCAAGCACACGCGGCTTTTCGCACGGGAGCGAGTCGGGTATGATCGTAGAGGGCTGTGGGGCGGCGATACGCGTGTTCCTCTTGGACATTGTAGAGAATACGCGGGCCGATGCGGCGACAACACCACGGCGGTGTAGCTCAGATGGTTAGAGCGACGGACTCATAACCCGTAGGTCGACGGTTCGATTCCGTCCACCGCCACTAAACGATTCTGATTCTTGCTGCTGGCGGATCGGATTCCAGAGTATCCTATCGCAGAGTCGCTTCGTCCAAGTGAAGTACGCTCCGGCCTAGCCGTGTACGCGAAAGGTGCCCCTCCATGCCCAAGAGTTCCAAGATTCTGCTGCTTGCCGTTTCCGTTGCTTTGGTGCTGACGGTGTTTCTAGGGGCGAGCGCGACGGGCGTCAGCGCGGCGACCTCCACAGACGATACGCAGCAGGGCGCGTACAAGCAGATCAACGTGTATAGCGAGGTGCTGCGGCATATCCAGTCCGACTACGTGGTCGACCCTAACATACCAGCGGTTACGAACGGGGCACTGCGTGGCCTCCTCGAGTCGCTCGACGCCGATTCGAGCTACCTAACTCCGGCCGAATACGCGGCGTACAAGGCGGATAAGGGTGGTAAGGCTCAGGTGGGCATCAACATCTCGAAGCGCGGCGGGTATGCGACGGTAATCTCGATGGTTCCAGGCAGCCCGGCGGATAAAGCCAACCTGAACGATGGCGACTTTATCGAGGCCATCGGCACGACCGATACACGGGAGCTGTCGCTGGCGATGATCCAGCGCATGCTCGAAGGCAAGCCGGGCAGCGAACTGACGGTAGCAGTGGTGCGGCCGCGCAAAGCGACTCCTGAGAAAGTTACGATGACACGGGTCGAGATGGCGCTGCCGCCGGTTTCGGAGACGCTGTATGAGAGTGCGAGCATCGAGTATTTGAAGCCGGGCGCACTTGACCACGATCATGTGCAGCAGATTGAAGCCAAGCTGAAGGCGATGCAGAAGAATGGATCGAAGAAGATTCTGCTCGATTTGCGCGACGTGGCTGCGGGCGATATGGCTGAGGCAACGCGGCTGGCGAACTTCTTCCTGAAGACAGGCACGATCGCCACGCTCGAAGGACAAAAAGTAGCCAAGCAGACTTTTGCCGCCGACCCGACCAGGGCACTACAGCCCACGGCTCCGATGGTCGTGCTCGTCAACCGTGGAACGGCGGGACCGGGCGAGCTGGTAGCCGGTGCGCTGCTCGACGACAAGCGAGCCGAGCTTGTCGGCGAGCGAACCTTCGGCGAGGGCGCGCAGCAGAAGACCTTTGAGCTGCCGGATGGCGCGGCACTGATCCTCTCTGTAGCCAAATACGAATCACCTTCAGGCAAGAAGATCGAGGACGAGGGTGTGACGCCTGGAACGCTGGTCGCCGGGAATATTCCCGATGAAGATGGCGCTGAGGACGAGGACGCTCCCACAACGGCAGTCGATGCGTCGGCAACGCCAGTCGCGAAGAAGCCGGGTGTACAGGTGGATGAGCAGTTGTCTAAGGCGCTGGATCTGTTGAAGGCGAAGGCGGTTTAGGCCGGAACGAAACGAGGAGCGATGCCGACTTATAGTCCGCAGATGAGCCGGCCTCCCGTGCAGCGGCGCGCGCGGTGGCGCGAGTGGGTAGAAGGCTTCGTCTATGCGGTATTGCAGCTCTTCAACCTGCGGAATGCGGAGTTCCCGTCGCGGCGCACGGCCGTTCGAAGTACGTTTGTGGCGTTGCTCGCGCTGTCGGCGCTGCTGGGGGTGATCTCCGGGATGATGCTGGTGTACTCCGTCGATCTCGAGCAGATGGAGGACCTGGTCCGCTACCGGCCCAACACAACGACTGAGCTTTATGACATCCACGGCAACATCTTCGGCTCGTTCGCGCTGGAGCGGCGCGTGGTCGTGCCCTACGAGGATTTTCCGCCCGCGCTGCGGCAGGCCATCATCTCCATCGAAGACAAGAGTTTTGAGAGCAACTGGGGAGTCAACCTCTTCCGTGCCGTAAGCGCGGCGTACCGCGATCTGCATGAGAACAGGCGCGCGCAGGGCTCGTCGACGCTTACCATGCAACTGGCCCGCAACCTCTTTCTTTCGTCCGAGAAGACGTACGGGCGCAAGTTTCAGGAGGTATTGCTGTCGATGCAGATTGAGCGGCGGTTCACCAAGCCGCAGATCTTTCAGCTGTATGCCAACCAGATATATTTAGGGCACGGGACGTATGGGTTTGAGGCTGGATCGCAGTTCTACTTTTCGAAGCACGTCCGCGATCTGACATTGCCGGAAGCAGCCTTGCTGGCCGGACTGCCGAAAGGACCGGAGGCTTACTCACCGATCCGGCACCCGGATAAGGCGCTGCGTCGCCGCAACCTCGTGCTCGACGCAATGTTAGGCGACGGCAAGTTGACCAAGGCCCAGAACGAAGCGGCCAAGGCCGCGCCGCTCGGGCTGAATGTAGAGGTGCCCCCTAACAGTGTCGCTCCCTACTTTGTGGAGGAGCTGCGGCGTCAGCTTGAAAAACAATACGGGGCCGAGGTGGTACATGGGGCCGGGCTGCGGGTTTATACGACGCTTGACTTGGAATTGCAGCGCGCGGCTAACCAAGCGGTACTCGATGGCGTAGCGACCTATGAGCGGCGGCGCGGATGGCAGGCAAAGCTGAAGAACGTCGCAGCCATGGGCGACGACGTGGAGAGCTACCGGCATCCCGACTGGACGCAGAAGCTTGAAAAGGGTGGCTACGTGCATGGGGTGGTAGTCTCCGTAGCGCCGGGAAGCATCGTCGTGAAAGCCGGGTCGCGACAGGCAATCCTGACGCAGGCGGACTGGGCGTGGACGCAGGTCGCGAGCGGCGCGAATCTCGTAAAGGCCGGCGACATCGTCTACCTTAAGGTTGGCGAGGAGACGGCTGGTGGCGGTTTCAAGGCGACGCTCGAGCAGGACTCGGGCGCGCAGGCGTCGCTGATGGCGGTAGACAACTCGAACGGTGAGGTGTTGGCCATGGTAGGCGGGCGCGACTATGCGGTCAGTCAGTTCAATCGCGCGACGCAGTCCTTGCGGCAGGTAGGGTCGTCGTTCAAGCCTTATGTCTACACCGCCGCGATCGAGGCCGGAGCGAAGCCGTCGGACATTGTCGTGGACGCGGCGACCAGCTTCAAGACGGCGAGCGGATGGTACTCGCCTCACAATTACGAGACGGAGTTTGGCGGAGCGATGACGCTGACTCAAGCCTTCGCCACCAGTCGGAATATCCCGGCGCTAAAGCTGGCAAACCAGGTGGGGATGCCGAAAGTGATCGAGACGGCGCGGCGGTTTGGGGTGACGAGTCCTCTGCCGAACTTTCTGCCGGTGGCCATCGGGGCGGCTGATCTTACGTTGTATGAACAAGTTGGCGCATATACTGTGTTCCCAAATGACGGCATACGCATCGAGCCGCACCTAATCCGCAAGCTGACTCAGGCCGATGGATTGCCGGTCAAGGAGAAGGTGCCCACCGTGACAGAGGTACTTTCAGTTGAGACGGCGCGGACGATGATGACACTGCTGAAGGCGGTAGTCCAGTACGGAACAGGAGCTTCTGCGTCGCAGTTGCATCATCCCTTGGGCGGGAAAACGGGCACAACGAACAACTATACGGACGCGTGGTTTATCGGCTTTTCGCCGTCCGTGACCTGTGGGACGTGGATCGGGTTCGACAACCGCGAGTCGCTGGGCAAGAAAGAGACCGGAGCGAAAGCCGCCTTGCCAATGTGGATCGACTTCATGCGAGCGGCGGCGGCGAAAGCTCCAGCAGAGGAATTCCCTGCTGCGACCGCACCGAAGAAAGTGCTGCAGGTGGCTGCCGCGCGCGCTCTAAAGCCAGCGGGTAAAGACGCCGATGATGCGGATGACACGGACGACGTTCCCGCAAAACCGCCCGTGCCAGTGAATCCCGAAGGGGAGAGTGCGCCTCCGGTCGCGGGAACTCCGCCACCAGGAATGTAGAACCCCTGCTAGGGCTCGATGAGCCAGTCGTACTGGGCGTCGGTGAGAGGGACGACCGAGAGACGGAACTGGCGGAAGAGGATGGAATCGCGGAAGATCGAAGCGGCGCGCAGGTCGGCTAGCGACTTTTCGTTTGTGAGGCGTGCTACGGGCTTGATGCGAACTTGAGGGTTCCTAGGGTCTGAGTCATCGACGGAGACGACTTTGGCCGTACCAACGACCGCTTTGCCTACGTTGGAGTGGTAGATGACGAGCTTTTCGTCCTTCTTCATGCCACGCAGGTAGAGAAGGGCCTGGTTGTTGCTGATGCCGTCCCACACGGTCCCACCATCGCGGAGAAGGTCGTCGAACGAGTACTTGGTGGGTTCGGTCTTGAGTAGGAAAGGCATAGCGCGGAGATAGTGAGAAGCTACTGGGGAAGAAGGCTACTGATGGCGCGATTCGAGGATCGCGGCGCGTTCGCTGAGGGCACTGATTGCTTGTACGGTATTGAGCTCGCTCTGAGCTTTGACCCCAGCGATAGCTGCCATAAGCGCTTTGAATTGAGCATTGTTGATCTGATCGTGAGCGTCGAAGCGCTGATCGATCTGCTTTTGAAGACCCACAGACTTCTCATCTTGTGAGTTAAAGCGAAGATCAGTCTGCTTCTGGTTGGCGGCAACGGTGACCTTGAGTTCACGCAAGTGCGGCGCGACTAAATCCTGGATGACGTTCTGAACGGTCTGGGCTATGTTGTCGCTCATCGATGCGCCTCAACACGATCATAGTACAGGGTCAGCCGCCGAGGTCTACGAGCTGGACCTCGGGAAGGGTTTGGCCGAGGAAGCGGGAGCCGAGCCGTTGGAACTTCTCGATGGAATCTGTAGCGTAGAAGCTACAGGTCGGCAGCAGGGAAGAGGAAAGAGACGGGTGCAAGGAGAGGAGGGACGCAGTGACCTGAGCTGTGGCCTGGGCGGCGTCGACGATATGGAGGGTGCGGCCCAATGCATTGAGTGTGCGAACGATGAGAGATTGCAAAAGAGGGTAATGAGTACAGCCTAGTACGAGAGTAGTAGCGTCTGGAGCTTCGACAAGAGCTTCGGTGAGATAGATGCGGAGGACTTCTGCGGTGACGGGGTGATCGGTCCAGCCCTCTTCGACGAGAGGAACAAGGAGGGGACAGGCCTTTTCGTAGGCGTGGAGACCAAGAGTATTTAGGGCTGTCGTGTAGGCGTGTGATTGGACAGTTGCTGCGGTGGCTAGGACAAGAACTGTGGTCTTCGGCGAAAACGCAGGTCCTCTGATTGCGACTGCGGTGGGGCTGCGTGTGCTTTCGCCCAGGATGACAGACTTATCTGTGGAGCAAGAGAGAGCCAAAGCTGCCTGGGCTCCGGGTTGGATGACGCCGATGACCGGGATGGGAAGTGCGCTTTGGAGATCAGGGAGAGCAAGGGCTGTGGCGGTGTTGCAGGCAACGACCAGGACATCAGCGCCCTGATCAAGAAGGAAGCGTGCGGCGGAGAGGGCATAGCGGGCAATGGTCTCCTGCGATTTGGAGCCATAAGGAAGACGAGCGGTGTCACCCAGATAGACATAATGAGCATGGGGAATTAGAGGCATCAACGCGCGGAGGACGGTGAGACCGCCGAATCCTGAGTCGAAGACGGCGATGTGGGGTGGGCTGGAGGTCATCATTCGCGAGCCTCTACGGGCTGGGTACGGATGAGGCTGGGGTCTGTGGCGGGGTAAGCGTGGGATAGGTCGGCATGGCCTGCAAGGGTATCGCGGGGCTGGCCGTCGACAAGGAAGCGAACCTGGGCGATGTCTGGGAAGTTGGCATGAAGAGTGCCGACTATGGAGAGAAGGGTAAGCGTCTCGACAGCGATGCCGGAGGGGTGGGTGTCTGTGAAGGAGGAGCGAAGATTGACAACTGCCAAGAGACCACCGGGTGCGGTGCCGGGCGTGGCCGAAGGTGGATTGAGGATGAAGACTTCGTCAATAGCGGGGCCAGGTTTTAGGGGATGGAGGGAGTTGGGAAGGGTGTACTCAACGAAGAGACGGTCGAGCAGGGCGCGGGCGCGGAGGGAGGGTTCGATGGGAAGGGCGGCGTCGCGGAGGCCGGAAGTGAGGGTGTTATCGGCGTCGTTGGCGAGGAGGAGGGTGACCGCCTCGCCGGTAGCGTCGACAGGCTGGATGTAGGGCAGGTCATCGTTAGAGGCAAGGACGCGGTCGTGTGCTTTTTGACGCTCGCGGATGGTAAAGGCAGCAAGCAGGACGATGAGGGCGCAAAGGGTCCAAAAGAGGACACGCTGGTAGCGGGGGATCATGGCGTCATACCACTGCTTGCAGAGCCGGGGGGCTGCTTGCTAAGCCAATCGGTTAAGGCGTAAGCGATGGCCTCGGCGACTCGCCGTTGGTAGGCAGAGTCAGTGGGAGGAGTAGGGTGAGCACCGTTGGCAAGGGGCGCGATCTCGATAGCTACGGCTGGACAAGTAAGGTTGTCGAGCGGCCGGAGAGCGGCGGGTGTGAGGGTGACGGGGAGCTTGGCGTGGAGGATGGTGAAGCCTAGGGTATTGGCAAGGCTGCGGCTTTGGGAGAGATGGGCCGACTGAGCGGTGTCCCAAGGGATCGGGGTTGCGGGTGTGTCCGAAGGGACGAGTGATGAGGTAATGAGGTGAATGCCGTTGCCTGAGGCGGTGGCGTGGAGAAGCAGGCAGACGGCGGGGTGCAGATGGTTGGCCGTGGCGGCGCGCTGGTCTGAGGGCAGGGCAACATCGGTGTCGCGGGTGAACGCGACGGTGAAGTTGCGGGCGGCGAGGAGCGCGCGAAGGTTGGCGGCCAGGGCGAGGGTAAGGCCTTTTTCTGCGGTGCCGTTGAAGGTGGCACCTAGGTCGGAGCCACCATGGGCGGGGTCGAGAAGAATGAGGTTGTGGTTTGAAGACTGCGCGGGCAGCGCTGCGCTCACGGTGAACAAGCAAAGGGCGAGATGGAGTCGAACGGAGGTCAAGATGAGCTTTGGGTACATCGGAGAGTGGTTACGAACTGAAGCAACATCGAGTGAAGTATCTAGCACGTGTGAGGATGAGCGTCCGCAATTGCACTTACTTCAGGAACGACAAACGAAAAGAGTGGTCCAATCCTTTTAATCCAGAGCGTAGATCGCGAGGCCCGAGAGGAGCTTGGGATAGAAGTCGGTGGACTTCTGCGGCATGACGTCGCCCGAAAGGGAAATGTCGCGGAGCTGGTCTAAAGTGACGGGCTTGATGAGAAAGGCGACGTCTGCTTCGCCGGAGTGGACGAGGGCGGTAGCTTCCGCTGCATCGCGTATGTAACGGACGTTACCGAGGCGGGTTATAGTGTCTTGATCCAAGCCAAGCAGGCGGTCGAGGACGATGCGGTGGAGTTGGACGACGTTCAGTTGGGCCTGGCGAGGACTGATGTCGGTAAGAGCCGCTGAGATGGCAGTAGATTTGGCTTTGAGGAGGTGGGTGCCATCCTGCGTTACGACGATGAAGGCAGTGCCGTGAAAGGTGGTGAGGGGCTTGAGGTCGGCGGTGCCTGGATGGAAGGAGACGAGCGGCTCAATGTCGAAAAACTCCTCGGCGCGAGTGAGGAAGTCTTCGGTAGAGAAGTTCTGAAGACCGGAGACGACACGGTGGGTGGGGAGGATGGTAATGCCGGGAGCGTCCATGTTAACGAAGGTCATCATCATAGCGGCCTCGGGGAAGGCCGGTACGGGAAGGTTGCCGGGGGAGAGCTTTTCATCGTCGTCATGGGGCTGGTTGAGAGGCAACTTGAGCTGGGCGGAGCGCTCTTTCGCGTACGCGACGGAGGTCTCATAGCGGTGATGGCCATCGGCGATGATGAGCTTCTTGTCGGCCATAGCCGTGACGATGAGGTTGATGAGGGTGGGGTCGGCAAGCTTCCACACCTTGTGCACGACGCCGTACTCGTCGGTAATGGAGAGATCGGGTGGGTTCTTTGCTTCGTCGTCTGGGCTAGCGCTGAAGATTAACTTTTCAGCGGTAAAGGCCGGGTCGGAGTAGAGCATATAGATTTGTTCGCAGTAGGCGCGTGTGGCTTTGAAGAGCGCGAGACGGTCGGATTTGTGCTTGGGGAAGGTCTGCTCGTGGCGGTGAACCACCTTTTCGGCGTAGTCGTAAAGGTGACCGAGGGCGACGAAGCCGCGGCGTTCCCGAACCTCTTCCGTTCCGGGGACCGTGTAGGTCTGTGCGTAGCCATAAAGGGCCGGCTCGGACTCCTCTTTCAGGATGCGGTCACGGCGCCAGGTATTAAGGGTATCCGCGGCGCGGGTATAGACGTTTTCGGCTTCGGTGTCCCCGGGAAAGTGTTTGCCGAGGATGACGCGGACGAGGTTATAGGGGCTGGCATCATAGTAACGCTGCTGCATCTCGGGAGAGATCTTGTCGTAAGGTTGCGTGACGACGGCGGGTAGCTCGACGCGGGCAGGGTCGTAGCGGAGAGCGCGGAAGGGGTAGATGCGGGCCATGCGGGTGTGTGGGTCTCCGTAGGTGTCTGTGGCGATTGTACGGGGTGAGGCGATGTGAGAGTAACAAAGTGCAGACAGGAGTTCCCGCCTATACTGCGTCAGCGGAACGCCGGATTTCTGCCATTGGAGTAAGCGGCTTACAGCAAACCTTGCTCTCCACCCTGCATCCAATTTCGACAGTAAGCAACGCTGAGGACACAGGCGCTATTGCCTCGAACCACAAAGGACCTCCTATGAAACTCTTCTCCGCAAATATCGAAGATCTTCGCACCCTCTACATCAGCAATCTTAAGAAAGCGCTCGATATGGAGCAGAAGATCACCGCCTCGCTACCGGACCTAATCGACGCGGCGACGGACTCCGAGTTGAACGCCGCTTTACGCACTCACCTTGAAGAGACACGGCTGCACGTCTCTCTCGTCCAGTCTCTGCTGAACAGCAACACCGGCGAGTCGGACACCGAGACCTGCAAGGTCGCCGACGGCCTCACCACTGAAGCCGCCGACACCATCAAGGACGTCACCAACTCCGCAGTCCGCGATATCGCGCTTATCGGCGCGGCGCAGCAGGTCGAGCACCACGAGATTGCCGTTTATGGCACGCTCCGCCGCTGGGCCGAGATCCTCAACCTCACCGAGGACGCCCGCATTATCAAGACCATCGAAGCCGAAGAGGGCAAGGCCGACGCTCTCCTCACACAGATCGCCAGCAAGGTCAATGTAATGGCTCCGGCAACGGTCTAATTATCGGCGGCAGCAGCAAAGAGGCGGGATACAGTGTCCCGCCTCTTTGCTTTCTTCAAACCAGTGGCTTCATCTCTTCCGGCAGCGCCGCCGCAATTGCCGCACGCACCGCGCGCTGCATCTCTTCACGGCCTGCATAGGCGGACGGCATGATCGCCTCCAGAAACCGCACCCGCGCCACTCCGGGCGTAATCGCCGCGCTTCCCTTGACCATCATTCGCTCCGTCCCCGTAACCACGATGGGTACGATGGGCGCGTCCGTCTGCTGGGCCAGAAAGAACGGTCCCTTCTTGAACGCGGCCAGCCGTCCATCGCGCGACCGTGTCCCTTCGGGATAAACGAGTATATGCAGCCCCGCCTGTAGAGCCTTCGCCGCCGCCGCCACGCTTGCCTGCGCCGTCTCGGGCCGGTTCCCCCGCTCGACCGGCACAAACATCGCCAGCCGCATGGCCGTCCCCAGGATCGGGATGCCCATCAACCCTTTCTTCAACAGCACCGAGCTCCGCCCCGGCAGCATCGGCAACATCACCGGCGGGTCCAGGTTCGACACGTGGTTGCTCATAAAGATGCAGCTCCGCCCCGCCGGAATATTCTCCCGCCCTGATACTTCGACCTCAATCCCGGCCGCCCATACTCCCGCCGCCATGATCCACATCGCCACCCGGTACAGCCGGCTCACGTCCACCACCACCAGCGTGTATGGAATGCCGATGATCCCCGCCACAGGCCCCAGCGTCAGATACACCGCTAACATCTTCAAGGTCGCAAACATCAGTCCAGTCTAGCTTGGCAGCTGTGTAAGTGGTTCTAGCAGGGTGGTGACAGCCATCTCTCATGCCTCCAAAGGTAGCTTGCGCGCGTAGTTCTTCCCGACATGCCGACTGATATAAGTCGTTAGGCCATTGCCCTCCGCGGCCAGCCTCTTCATGGCCATCATATGGACGACACCAGGAGCGTCCGAGTTATACACGTAGCGGTACTTGCCATCGGCAAACTCGATCACCATGGAGTCGCCCACCATCTCGTAACTGACCACTCCGGCTTGTGGATTACGACTCTTGTAAGGGACCTTCATATGCCTTATAGCGCTCATTGATAGAGACTAAACCGCTGGCCCGCGTACGTAGCTGGAAGTCGGAATCGAGATGCGGGCCAAACGGCATAGCCAGAAGATCGTATCCATCCTCTTGCTGGCCAACGTGGAGTAACAAATAAGAGCGATCCGGCGTGGAGTTCAGCGGAGCAGTTGAACAGACTCTGAGGAAGCTGCCTTGACGAGTGCGGTGTCGAGTGTCGCCAAAGGGAGAACCAGGCGTAGTGCCAGTTCGAGGTAGGCTCCGTCGTAGAAGGTCAGGTTGTGCCGCTCACAAAGCGCATAGACAGCTGCAGCTTGCCCGAACGACAGGGGTGCCTCACTTGCGATCGGCAGAACGGCAAGCTCATCGAGAAACATGATGGCTCTACCCTCAGGGAGACGCTTGCGGCGTGTCGCCATAAGGAGACCGTTGGAGACCTCAACGGGCCAATGAGCGGGAACGACAATCTGGTCTCCCGTGGTGAGACGCCGCAGCAGGTCCACAGTCCAGGCGCTCTCCTCGTCCTTCAAGCACCAGGGCAGCGTTGCCGAGGCGTCGATGACGAACGTCGCCATCAGTATTTGCGGCCTTCGCTGATGAGATCCTTGATCTTGAGACCGTCGAGGCTTGTCTCCTCGCGAAGGCGCAGGATGCTGTCGACTGCCTCGGCTACGGTCCGGCTTTTGACTCGTTCCCTAGGCTTACTTCCGAACTGGCTTCGCGACATCTCCTCAATGAGGCGGTCAAGGGCGATACCGCGAGCTTGCGCTTCCGCTGCCAGTTGGGCTTCGATTTCGGGTTGGAGATCGAGGTGGATCATGCTGGGTCTAGGTTAGCACTCTAAGATTTGAAAGTCCCTTGGCTAGAGTTAGCAATTCTGGTAAACTTCGCTCCATCAACGGTTTACACATACGGGTCTAACCATGATTGATTCCGAAGAAAGAACACTACGTGCGATTATCACACAGCTTGCAGTTCAAGCTGCTGATCGAGTTGAAAGCGAGTCTATCGAAATCAAAGGTTGGTGCTCAAATGCTAAGGAGTTTTACGAGAAATTAGGCGAGTTCTCTGCTTGTTTAGCGAATGCTAATGGAGGCTGGCTGCTTCTTGGAATCGCAGAAGAAGGCGATAAGAACCATCGGTTCAAACCTTGCCCGTACCGTGAGGTGAACGCCGAGATGCTTTCAAGAAAACTTAACGACCTCACAATTCCTCCAGTCAAATGCGCTACCCACGACATCAGTGGTATCGTTTCTGAGATCACCGGAATTTCTGGCGCCCAGGCGTTTGCCCTTAGCATACCTAAAAGTGATAAGTTTACCGGTCATATGACCGTAAAGGGCGTTTCTAAAATTCGGGTTGGAAAAGAATGCAGGCCAAACTTTACTGCAGAAGATGATAGGACACGTGTTATCGTGCCTGGAGCTACGCTACATGACCTTTTAGAAAAATCTGTTCAGTGGGCTATTTCTTCACACCGACGTCAATATTCCCGAAGTCAAGTTACTTGGACTAGCAATGCCGAGTTCCTATTGCAAGCCGGTCTTTTGATGGAACACTCTAGCGAATCAAGTAATGAGGTCAACTATCTTATTCCTCTTGCAACAATTCTTCTCTTTGGCAAAGACGAAGCTTTGAGAAAATATGCTGGCCATTGTGAAACAATCTTAAAGACACCGATGAAAACGACGGTCTTAAAGCAGAATGTTGTTGAATCATTTAGGGAGCTTTGTTCTTCAAAGTCGTCTTTAATTCCTTCGGCATGTCCAAGCATATCTGTCGATACTCTTAAGGAGTTAATCATGAATGCGTACATTCACCGTTGTTACAGAACCGCAAGCGGAGTAAATATACAAGCAAGCGTAGACGAATTTTCTATCCAGAGTCCTGGAGGCTTGGCTGCCGGACTCAACGTTACCAATCTAATTAATTGCGTTCCCGTGTACCGAAATTTACTTATCGCAGAGGGATCAAGATTTATTGGACTCTGCGACAAAATCGGCCAAGGAATTGATATGATCTACCGTGCGGTGCTTACAGAAGGATTCGACTTTCCAATCATTCGAGAACGACACGTCGAGCTTCAACGTAATCATACCGACAAAAGGCAACCTGAACTTTAAAGAGTTTATTAGGAAGCGCGGGCAAGCTTTAGCCCGGCTAGAGGAGATTGTAGCTCTTCGTATACTGTTTGCACATCAGGTTGTCTCGCTTGATGAAATCGCATCTAGTATGCAAAGAGGGCGAGAACAAACACGAAGAATACTCGCTGAAATGATTGAAAGAAATATGGTAAAGAGCGATGAGAATGCTACCTATTCTCTAGATTGCGTTTTGCGTTCCGACATTGATTGCATCTTCTCAAGTGGGCAAATGGGGTTAGACATGTTTGGTAATTTGCTAAACGTGTTCTAGCGCCCAAACCGCTGTTTCCCCTGCATCTGGCTCATCATTCGCTGCTGCGCCTTCATCCCCCCGCCGCCGCCCATCGTCTTGAACATCTTCCGCATCTGCGCGTACTGGCGAAGCAGGTTGTTCACCTCCTGCACCGTCGTGCCGGAGCCGGTGGCGATGCGCTTCCTGCGGCTGCCGTTGATCAGTTCGTGGTCCTGCCGCTCCTTGTTCGTCATGGAGTTGATGATCGACTCCACGCGCGTGAACTGCTTCTCGTCCACGTGCTCGGCCGCCTGCGCCATGCCCGCGAACGGCCCCACCGAGGGCAGCATCTTCAGGATCGACTGCATCGACCCCATCTTCTTGATCTGCCGCAGCTGGTCGCGGAAGTCCTCGAGCGAGAACCCATCGCCCGACAGCGCCTTGCGCGCAAACTGCTCGGCCTTGCCCCGGTCGAGCTTCTCCTCCGCCCGTTCGAGCAGCGTCGCAATGTCGCCCATGCCCATGATGCGGCTGACGATCCGGTCCGGGTGGAACGGCTCGAAGGCGTCCGGCTTTTCGCCCGTGCCCAGAAACTTGATCGGCGCGCCGGTCACGTGGCGGATGGAGAGCGCCGCGCCGCCCCGCGCATCGCCGTCCATCTTGGTCAGCACCGCGCCCGTGATGGTCAGCAGATCGTTGAAGGCCTTGGCCGAATTTACCGCGTCCTGCCCGGTCATCGCGTCGGCGACGAACAGGATCTCCGACGGGTTCAGCAGCTTCTTGAGCGCCGCCATCTCCTCCATCAGCGTCCCGTCGATCTGGTTGCGCCCCGCCGTGTCGACGATCAGGATGTCGCAGCCGAAGCTCGCCGCCTCGCGCCGGGCCTCGCGCGCCAGCCGCAGCACCAGGTCGGAGTTCGCCACCTCGCCGTCGGGCTGGCCCTCCCCAATCTTCCCTTCATAGATGTTCGATCCGGTCGACCGCGCGACAATCGCCAGCTGCTCCCGCGCCGCCGGCCGGTACACGTCCACCGACACCAGCATGGGGCGGTGTCCTGCCTTCTTCAGCCATTGGGCTAACTTACCCGAGGTGGTCGTCTTACCCGACCCCTGCAGCCCCGCCATCAGGATCACGCTGGGCGGCTGCGAGCTCTTCTGAAAGCGCGCCGTATCCTTTCCCAGCACGTTGATCAGCTCGTCGTGGACGATCTTCACGATCTGCTCCGAGGGCGAGAGCGCCGTCGTCACCTGGCTGCCTAGCGCGCGTGTGCGGATGTGCTCGACCAGCTCGGTCACCACGGAAAGGTTCACGTCGGCCTCAAGCAGCGCCAGACGGATCTCCCGCATCGCCTCCGTGATGTTCTCGTCGGTGATAGTGCCCTGACCGCGAAGGTTCTTGAAAGAGCGCTGCAGCTTGTCGCTAAGATTCTCAAACATAGTTCAAGTTTACCAGCGCGGCGGCTAAGCCAAGGCCGTGTTCACCCGCTCAAAGCCGCGCCCGTACACTCGACCTGTGTTTCCACCGCCAGACATCCGCCCCGGCAATAACCCCGCCTTCCCCGCCGGTCCATCGCTCGCGCAGATGATCGTCTCCGGCAACCCGCTGCGTCGAAACTCCGCCGAGTTTCTTTTGGACACCGCCCAGTGTTTCGGCGACCTGAACCACTACAAAGCCCTCGGCCGTCACGTCTACCAGCTCAACCACCCCGACCTGATCGCCGACTTCTTCCTGAAGGATGCTCCCAAACACCACCGCAACCTGGTCATGCAGCGCGGCCGCGATGTGCTCGGCCACGGCCTGCTCACGTCGGAAGAGCCGCTGCACATGCGGCAGCGCCGCCTCGCTCAGCCTGCCTTCCTGCGCGATCGTATCGCCGCCTACGCCGAAGTCATCGGGTCGAAAACCACCGCCATGATTGTTACCTGGCGCACCGGCACCGAGATCGACGTCCACCCCGAGATGCTCGAGCTTGCCCTCCGCATCGTCGGCAAGTGCCTCTTCGATCTCGACCGGCTGGACGACGTGGCCGCCATCGCCGCCGCCGTCGACGCCTTCATGAGCTTCGTGCCACTGTCGTTCCTGCCCTTCTCGCGCCAGATCCAGAAGCTGCCGATCCCCTCGATGCGCCGCCTCGCCCGCGGCAAAGCCACCCTGGACACCCTCATCTACGAAATGATCGCCGAGCGCCGCGCCGACCCCACGGACCGCGGCGATCTCCTCTCCATGCTCCTCAACGCGACGGACACCGAAGGGCAGACCGCCAGCGAAGCCCCCAACGCCATGTCGGATCATCAACTCCACGACGAGTGCGTCACCGTCATCCTCGCCGGGCACGAGACCACCGCCAATGCCCTTTCCTTCGCCCTCCATCTCCTTGCCTGGAACACTGACGCTCAGCAGCAACTAGCAGAAGAAGCCCAAGCCGTGCTCGGCGACCGCAGTCCAACAGCCGCCGACTACCCTCGCCTCCCCTTCGCCACGCAAGTCTTCGCCGAGCTCCTGCGCCTCTACCCGCCCGTCTGGGTCACCGCCCGCACCTGCGCCGAGGAATACACCATCGCCGGCTACACCATTCCTGTCGGCGCGACGGTGATCGCGCCGCAGTACGCCGTTCACCGCGACCCGCGCTTCTTCCCCGATCCCGGCCGCTTCGACCCATCCCGCTTCACCTCGGACGCGAAGACGAGCCGCCCCCGCTACGCCTACTTCCCCTTTGCCGGAGGCTCCCGCCAGTGCATCGCCGAAGGCCTGGCCTGGATGGAGGGCACCCTCGCACTCGCTGTGATCGCGCGCGATTGGAGGCTCAGCCCACCTCCAGGTACCCGCCGCGAACTCAAGCTCAACCCCGCCGTTAGTCTCCGGCCCAAGCACGGGATCAAGCTTCGTATCGAGCAGCGCTGACCCGCGCTACGCCACCGGTCGAAGCTGCGCCCGGATCGCCGACGCCAGCTCGACCAGATGCTTCAGCTTGGGCGCAAGCTCGGCCGGGACCGAAGGCTCGCGTAGCGCCAGCTCCGATTGCAGCAGCATCCCGGTCACCGAAGATTTCAGCTCGTTCGCAAGCGCCGTCGTGGCCGCACGCCGTGCCGCTTCCATCTCATGCTCCCGCCGCTGGAGCACAGAGCGCACCTCGCGCACCAGCCGCCCACAGCCCGAGATGGCCAGGTTGATCTCGAACGGCAGAGCAAACCCGGCGTTCTGCCATAGCAGGTCCGCCCACTCGGGATCGTTTTCGACCAGCGCCTGCTCCACCACGATCACGCTGAACTGCTCGCGGCGCACCGCCGCCAGCGCCGCCCTTCGGCTGGTC
The DNA here is from genome assembly GCA_965277085.1 of Acidobacteriaceae bacterium. GTDB lineage: Bacteria > Acidobacteriota > Terriglobia > Terriglobales > Acidobacteriaceae > Edaphobacter. The sequence goes on along the minus strand of OZ255708.1, from coordinate 851,906 downwards.
GCCAGGCTCACCGTCAGGTGCAGCTCCCGCGCCAGCTCCGTCCCACACTGCTCCACACCATCGCTTGTCGCAATCATCAACACGGTATCCATCGTCGTCTCCCAATCTCTTTCCCTTTGTTCGGTCCCGCGTGCATGTCTCTCCGGCGATGCTCCACCGGAACATCAAATCTGTAGGCTCAATCCACAAGTTCGTTTTCTTCCGCGATCCCATACTCCTTCAGCTTCCGGTAGAGCGTCGTCTTGCCGATACCCAGCAGCTTGGCCGCCATCAGCTTGTCGCCCTTAAGCTGGCGGATGGTCACCAGAATGGCGTGCTTCTCCATCTCGGCGATGGAGACGATGCCCGCCGGTCCATTGCCCTGCAAAGGCATCGTGCCCGCGCCAAGCTCGCTCACCCCTTCGGCCGCAGGAGGCGCAATCGTCCGCAACCGGCTTCCGCTTTGCAGCCGGAAGTCCTGCAGCTGCGTCGGCAGATCGCCCATGTGGAGCACCGGCCCCGAACTCATCGCGCAGGCCCGTTCGATCGCATGTTCCAGCTCGCGGACGTTGCCCGGCCAGTCGTACTCCGTCATTACTCGCAGCGCGTCGTCCGAAAACGTATGCGCGACGCCGGAATCCCGGCTCAACCGCTCGAGGAAGTGCTCGGCCAGCACCGCAATGTCCGGCCGCCGCTCCCGCAACGCTGGTATGCGGATGTTGACCACGTTCAGCCGGTAGTAGAGGTCCTTGCGAAAACGTCCCTGTTCGACCATTGCCAGCAGATCGCGGTTGGTCGCTGCCAGCACCCGCGCCGAGATCGGCACCGCTTGAGTCGCGCCCACCGGCCGCACCTCCTTCTCCTGCAACGCGCGGAGCAGCTTGGCCTGGAGGTCGAGCGGCAATTCGCCAATTTCGTCGAGAAAGACCGTCCCGCCGTCGGCCGCTGAGAGTAGCCCCTCCTTCGACTTATTTGCGCCCGTGAACGCTCCCTTCACATAGCCAAAGAGCTCGCTTTCGATCAGCGTCGGCACCAGCGACCCGCAGTCGACGGGAATGAATGGCTTGTCGGCGTTCGGTCCGTTGAAGTGGATCGACCGCGCTACCAGCTCCTTGCCCGTTCCGCTCTCGCCCAGGATCAGCACGGGATGGGTCGAGTTAGCCACCTTCGACAGGATGCGGTAGAGCTTCTCCATCTCGGGCGAGCGTCCGATCAGGTTGCCCATGCCGGTCGTCGTCCGCAGCCGTTCCCGCAGGCGGCGGCTCTCCACATCGAACTGCCGCCGCTGTCCCGCCCGGTCGAGCACCGTCGTCAGCTCTTCGAGCGCGAACGGCTTCGTTAGGTAGTCGCCTGCCCCGATGCGCATCGCTTCCACGGCGGATGACACGGTGGCAAACGCCGTCATTACCACGACGCCGGTCTCCGGGTGCAAGGCCTTCACCTCTTCCAGCAGCCGCAGACCGCCCTGTGACGAGCCGTTGGTACCATCCGGCAGCTTCAAATCGAGCAGCAGCAGATCGATCGATTGCCGCTTTAGCACCGCCCGCGCTTCGGGCACACTGGCTGCCGAACTCACCTGATATCCCATGCTGATAGCGATTTCACAGCAGGCCTGCCGCACCGGACCGTCGTCGTCCACGACCAACACCTGCAAAGCCGCGGTCGCTTCCATCGCCGCCGGGGCGATCTCGGGCCGTGTGACGTAACCCGCTATGGATTGTTCCCCCCGTGAACTCGGCAGCATCGTCCCTTGACGCCCGTTGCCCCATCCTTGTGCCGGAGCCAACGGCATCCCTCGTTGCTCATGTCCCATGGGCAAACCGCGTCCCAACTCCCGCCCGCTCTGCGCGTGCCCTCCGCTTGCGCCCTGTCCCATACCGAATCCCGTCGCGCTCAACATTGCTTTCTCCTGTATCTTCCTTGAACACTGGTGACTTGTTTCCAGAGCGGACATCACCCTGGCCTGTTAGGCGATTCCAGCCGCCGTTATCCCGACTCCGTTCGATCAAGCGGCTGGAACGCCGCCCACACGATCTCGACGGTCGTGCCGTGACCGGCGCGGCTCCGCATCCGCAACTCACCGCCCGTGCGCGCCGCAAGCTCGCGGACCACGCGTAACCCGATACCGCGCCCCGGCCGTTCCCCCGCTACGGACGATGTGCCCGACAATGCGGCGCACAGGGCGGCGTCATCCATGCCCCGGCCGCAATCCTCCACGCTGAGAGCAAGTCCATCCCCCCGGCCCGGTCTCCATCCCACAACCGAACGAACGCGTACGGTGATCGTTCCATGCTCGTTCGATCCACCATGCTCCTCCCGGCAAGCTTCGGCGGCGTTCTTGGTCAGGTTCACAAGAATGCGCTCCAATGCTTCTTGTGGCAGCGCAACCTCTCCTTTTGCCCTCTCCTCCACAGCGATCAGCAGCGATCCCGAACCTGCAATTCCGTCGAGCATCCCGCGGCACGCGAGCACGGCTTCGGCCAATCGAATCCGAGCCACGCCCTCCATCCCGGATGCCGGTTCCGCTGGGCGCAGCAGCCGGTCGATCAGCGATCCGCTCCGCGCCGTAAGTTGGCGCAGCTCCTCCGCATAGTGCCGGTGTTCACTCCGCAACACGCCCGGAAGCGCCAGCAGGTCGCAATACAACCGGATCGCTCCCAGCAGATTGCCCGCGTCGTGCGCCAGACCGATGCCGTCCGCGACCTCCCGGGCTGGCCCATAGGTTGGAGCATGGTCCGCAATCGCTCCGGCACGCCAGACAGTCCGCAGATCCACTGGAAGCTCCGTCCCGCCTACAAACGGGGCGTGCGTGGGCGGGATGGAGAGGGGGGAAGCTAGGCCGGAAAAGAGTTGCTCTCCAGAGGCGGTGTGGCTCGGGGGTGCCTGCATGGTGGAATGCTCCAAATCGAGATTTGTTTAGCGTTCGGCTGCGTAAAATTGGCCGTCTGTTCCATTCCTGTAATCACGTTGCGTGCCAAAGCGGGAAGCTCCGTGCAAGTTGCACAAAAGAATGCGCTAATCGGAGAAGCCCCCGTGACGTGCATAGAACTACACAAGTCCCATATTGGAACAATCTCAGCGTACCTTATTGAGAAGTGTTCGATAAATGGGCAAATGTGAGCATTTAAAGCTTATTCCCGAAAAGGGAGCAATTCCCGAAAAGGGACGAGCTAACGTACATTAAACCGAATAGTTCTGGCATCGCCTACCAGTATGGCAATGCTCAGCGACCATCGCTGCGGCGCATCTCTCATCTGGATGGGAGAACTATAATCTGGACGTGCCCCCCTCCTCTCCGCTCTTTCGCCCAGACGCCCGCGCCGCCGATCAGCCACGTCCTCTAAAGCTCACACCCGGTTACGTCTCCACGCCCGAGGGCTCCGTCCTGATCGAGTGCGGACATACCCGTGTGCTCTGCAATGCCACGGTAGAAACCGGCGTTCCCGGCTGGCTCCGCAACTCCGGCCGTGGCTGGGTCACTGCCGAGTACGGGATGCTCCCCCGCGCCACCCTCACTCGTTCCCCGCGCGAGGCTGAAAAGGGTAAGGTCGGCGGCCGCACCCACGAGATCCAGCGGCTCATCGGGCGTAGCCTGCGCTCGGTCGTCGACATGAAGGCTCTCGGCGAGCGCACCGTCATCCTCGATTGCGACGTGCTTCAGGCCGATGGCGGCACCCGCACCGCTGCCATTACTGGGGCATCGGTCGCGCTGTCCATCGCCCTAGGCAAGCTGGTCGCCGCCGGAACGCTCAAGGCCAGCCCTCTCACGCAAATGGTTGCGGCGACTTCGGTCGGGATCGTCGACGGTCACATCTTGCTCGATCTTTGCTATGAAGAAGACTCCCGCGCCACCGTCGACATGAATGTCGTCCTGCTCGCCTCGGGTGGCTTGATCGAGACCCAGGCCACCGCCGAGAAGGACTCCTACACCCGGGAGCAGCTCAACGCGATGCTGGACCTCGCCACCGCCGGCATCCAGACCCTGCTCGCCGCCCAGAAGGCCGCCCTCGCCGCCGCGCTGTAAACTGTCGCCATACCGCTGTTGCTTTTCTGGTTGTCATTCCCGAAGGAATCCGCGTCCGCACATGGAGATCGCCCTCACCGTCAACCGCGAGTTCCGCACAGTCGACGCCCCGCCGATGAAGCGGCTGCTCGACCTCTTGCGCGAAGACCTCCGGCTGACCGGCACCAAGGAGGGCTGCGGCGAGGGCGAGTGCGGCTCCTGCTCGGTCCTGATGAACAGCGATCTGGTGAACTCCTGTCTAGTGCCCGCACTCCAGGCCGCCGGGACCGAGATCGTCACCATCGAGGGCCTTGCCACGTTCTGCGGCCCTGAAGCCAAGCTCCACCCCATCCAGCAATGCTTCCTGGAACGAGGCGGAGCGCAGTGCGGCATCTGCACCCCCGGCATGATCCTGGCCACGCATCATCTCCTTAGCAAGATACCTCACCCCACTCTTTTACAGATCCAGGAAGGCCTCGCCGGCAATCTCTGCCGCTGCACGGGGTACACGCGCATCGTCCACGCGGTGCAAGCCGCCGTGGAGGTGGGCTGATGCGTGCCAACGCCGTGGACTACGAGCTGATCGCGCCGCCGTCACTTGACGGTGTTCTCGTCATCCTGAGCGAAGGCACTCACTCGCCCATGGCCGGAGGGACGGAGCTGATGGTCGCCCTCGCCGCCGGACGGCTGCCGAAACGGCCGCTCCTCTCCATCCAACACCTGCGCGAGCTCCGGTTCATCGACGTCACGCCCAACACCATCACTATCGGCTCCGGCACAACCTTTACAGATCTCCGACGGCATCCGGTCATCGCGAGCGACCTTCCTTTGCTCGCCAAGGCTGCTAGCTGGACCGGCTCCATCGCTAACCAGAACCGCGGTACGCTGGGCGGAAACCTCGTCAATGCCTCCCCAGCCGCCGACTCGCCCCCCGCGCTGCTCTGCTACGACGCCGTGCTAACTCTGATCTCGGTCGCTGGCCAGCGCACCGTGCCGTATACCGACTTTCATCTAGGCTACAAACGGACCGCGCTCCAGCCGGACGAACTCCTCCATAGCGTCGCCATCTCTCGCGTCTATGGCGGCTACCAGAGCTACATCCGCAAAGTCGGTACACGCAACGCGCAAGCGATCTCCAAGGTGGCCCTCGCCGGACTCGCCCGCATCGACCACGACCGGATCGCCGACATCCGCCTGGCCGCCGCCAGCCTGCGCGACATACCGCTGCGGCTGACGGGGACGGAGCAGGCGCTCGTTGGGCAAACGCTTACGCACGAAACAGTTGCAGCCGCCCGCACCGCTCTCCTCGCCGAAACCCGCCCAATCGACGACATCCGCAGCACGGCCCATTACCGGAGCGCCGTGGCCGCCAACCTGCTCGAAGAGTTTCTCCTCAGCCTGTCCTGACCGCTGAATTGGTCAATTTGCAATCGTTCACCGGGCTAAGGACAGACTATCCTTATCTATGGTTTCTCTTCCGCTGCTTGAAGCTCTCACCTTCGACGATGTCCTGCTCGTCCCCGCCTTCTCCGAGATCGTCCCCACACAGGTCAGCACGCAGACGCAGGTCACGCGCCGTATCACGCTGAACACGCCGCTTATGTCGGCGGCCATGGACACCGTCACCGAATCGCGTCTCGCCATCGCGATGGCGCAGCAGGGCGGCATGGGCGTTGTCCACCGCAACCTCTCGATCGAGCAGCAGGCGGGCGAGATCGACAAGGTAAAGCGGTCGGAGAGCGGCATGATCGTAGATCCGGTGACGATCTCGCCCGAGCAGCCGATCTCGGACGCGCTCGACGTCATGCGGCGCTACAAGATCTCTGGCGTACCGGTAACGAAGAACAAGCGGCTGGTCGGCATCCTGACCAATCGCGATCTCCGCTTCGTCTCCCAGACCGATGTGCCCATCGATTCGGTCATGACCAAGGAAAATCTCATTACCGTGCCGGTTGGAACGACGTTGCAGGAAGCCGAGCACATCCTGCATCAGCATCGCGTCGAAAAGCTCTTAGTCGTCAATGACGAGTACGAGTTGAAGGGCCTCATCACCGTCAAGGACATCCAGAAGAAGTTGAAGTATCCCCATGCGTCGAAGGATTCGCAGGGGCGGCTACGGGTGGCGGCGGCCATCGGAGCTACTGGCGATTTCCTGGAGCGCGCGGCGGAGCTGGTGGCGAACCGAGTGGACGCGTTGGCTATCGACTCTGCGCATGGGCACTCGTCAAGGGTGCTGGACGCCGTGCGCGAGTGCAAAAAAGCGTTCCCCGAAGTCGATCTGCTCGCCGGCAACGTGGCCACCTATGAGGGCGCAATGGCGCTCATCGACGCGGGTGCGGACGCAGTCAAGGTGGGCATTGGTCCGGGGTCGATCTGCACGACGCGCATGGTCACCGGCGCGGGCATGCCGCAGATCACGGCGATCTCCGAGGCGTATCGCGCGGGAGCAGAGCGGGGCATCCCGATCATTGCCGACGGTGGTATCAAGTACTCGGGCGACGTGACCAAAGCTATTGCCGCCGGTGCCAGCGTGGTAATGATGGGCTCGCTCTTCGCGGGCGTGGACGAGTCGCCGGGCGAGACGATCCTCTACCAGGGTCGCAGCTTCAAGGCGTATCGCGGCATGGGGTCGCTGTCGGCAATGGCCCAGGGTTCGGGTGATCGGTACTTCCAGGGCAAGGACGACATGAGCGACTTCGCCAGCGGAGAGCGTCCATCGCTGACCGCCCGCGAAGGCAGCAGCCAGAACCGGCTCGCTAAGTTCGTGCCCGAGGGGATCGAGGGCCGCGTACCGCACCGTGGACCGTTGGAGGCGATGGTCTACCAGCTCGTCGGCGGCCTACGCTCCGGCATGGGCTATCTCGGCTGCGAGACGATCGCGGACTTGCAGACGAAATCGCGCTTCATCCGCATCTCGAACGCTGGACTGCGCGAGAGCCACGTGCACGATGTCGTCATTACGCGCGAGGCCCCGAACTATCACGTGGAGTAGGCATCTCTTGGTTGTCATTCCCGAAGGGAATTTGTGTTTGTCGCTAACGGCCCGGCTTGTCGAGCACCATCGCGTCGAACCGGTGCCGCGTGGTGAAGCCAAGCTCATCGTAAAGCCGCATGGCGTCTGTGTTCGCTTCGGTCACCGTTAGCGTGATGCCTTCGAACCCAGCCGCCGCAAGCTGCGCGGCAGTATGGCGCATCAGGGCTCGCCCCAGGCCGCCGCGTCGATAGGCGGGCGCGAGACAGAGCTGCGTGAGATGCGCCACTCTATCGCCGACGTTCGAGCAGAGCGCAACCCCCACCATCAGGCCGCTATTCGTGTCGCGGAGCACCCACGAGGTATTGGCGTCGAAGACACCGCAGCCGGGAAAGCGCACGATGTTGTGCAAAAAGCGTAGCGACCCGGCAACCGTGCGGTATTGATCGTTGATCTGCGCGTCGATGTGGCCTTGGTAGGCGGTATGGATCAGGTCGGCCGCATGGTTGTAGTCCGCCGCCGTCCATCGCGTCAGCCGGATGCCTGCGGGAAACTGCCGTAGCGGCCAGGACAGGCCGCGCAGATCGAGCTCCAGAAAGCGCCGCCCGAAGTGCTGAAATCCCAGCGGCCGGAAGATCGTGTCCATCTCGCCCGATTCATAGAGCAACAGCTGCGACTCGATGCGACTGACATCGGGCGTGTGCATCAGCAAGTCGAGCAGGCTTTGAAGCAGCAGATGGGAGGTGGCGAGCATTTCTCCGGACTCCTCTCCAAGCGCAAAGGCATCGCCCAGCACGGCCTTGTTGCCCTCATGCACGTAGAAGGTAAAGCCCCGGATGCGTCCATGATCAAGCGCGACAAAGCCCGCCAGCACGCGCGTGTCGAGATATTGAAGCAGCAGCTCCGTCGAGCCGCGATAGTCCCAGCGCAGACGTTGCCGCCAGACGCGGGCCTCCTGTTCGAGCAGGGGACGAAGTTGCCGCGCGGAAAAATGCCGGAGGTCCAGCAGCTCGAGTTGGGTGGCGACGGCCATAGCGCTTGGATGAGCTTAGCGTATGCGGCGTATCGCTGGCGGACAGAGGGTTTACCGCGCGTAGACCCTGTAGACCTCAAGCCCCTGCGGATCGTAGAGAAACAGCGGTTCATACACGCGACCAGCGAGCCATTGCTGGAGATCGGTCGTGTTGTTGGCCGGGGTGACCAGCAGATGCTCGCCTGGGGGGACGCCATCCGCGTCGTAGTGCACCACGGGCCGGTCGCGATAAAATGCCAGACCGTAGTCCATGTCGCGCTTGACGTGCAAGGCGGCGATCTCCGTCACGCCGGGAGCCTGCGCGCCGATCCGCTTGGCCAGCGGACGCGCGGAGTAGTTCAGGTCCAAGTCCTTGCCATGGAAGCCGAGCAGGAAGATCATCATCGCCACGATGGGTATCAGGGTCGCGCCTAGGACCTGGCCAATGCCGCCGCGCCGGACAAGCACGAAGACCAGCGTTCCGGCCGCAAGCGCCGCGGCCATCGCAATGGCGAGCCAGCGTGCCGAGGGCACGAGCGTCTCGTACTTCATGTGTTGTGGCGCGAGCACCAGTACAAAGACCAGCATCGCCGAGAGCGCCGCGTGAGACCAGAGCAGCCAACGCGGCAGACCGGACCGGCGGATGCGGTTCAGGTAATCACCCGTAAGGATGCAGAGCGGCGGAAGCGACGGCAGGATGTAGCCCGGCAGCTTCGAGCTGGAGAATGAAAAGAAGACGATGGGAAAGAGCGCCCACAGAACGAGAAACTCGGGAAAAGCGTCCCCGGCGCGTCCATGGCCTAGATAGCGCAGAGGTTTGCGACGCACCTTCCACTCCGCCACCGACACCTGAACCGCATCGACCAGCGCGCGAAGGGAAAGCACCGTCCAGGGCATCAGCGCCAGCAAGAGCACGGCGATGTAGTACCACCACGGCTGGTGGTGCTGGTAGCGATTGGTCGTCAGCCGCTCCAGATTGTGTTCCAGGAAGAAGGTGCGCACGAAGGTGGGGTTCCGCTTCTGCACGGCGATATACCAGGGCAGCACCATCGCGAGGTAGAGCACGATGCCCGGCCACCAGATCGTCCGCCGCAGCGCCGACCATTCCTTCCGCAGACCGGCGAAGCAGACAATGATCGCGAGCACCAGAAAAGGCGCGACCGGTCCCTTAGCCAGCGTCGCCGCGGCACCGAAGAAGTACAGGTCGAAGAGCCAGAACTTCTTGCCCGTCTCATACCAGGCGTACCACCCAAGCATTCCGATGCAGAAGGGCGCTGCAAGCTGCATATCGGTCGAAGCGCCTCGCGCGAAGCTGACCATACCCACGCAGGAGGCGGTGATCAACGCGGCGTCAAGATGACCGCCCGGCCGGAAGCGCCGCAAGTGGAGAAACACAAGCAGGATGAGAAACGCCGCGCCGGAGGAGGACGGCAGCCGCGCCGACCAGTCCGAGACGCCGAACTCCTTGAAGAAGCTCATCGCCCGCCAGTAATAGAGCGCCGGCTTCTCAAGCCACGGCTTGCCGTAAAGCACCGGCGTGATCGTTCCTCCCGTAAGGCAATGCAAGGAGTCGGCGAAGTCCTGTGGATGCAGACCGCGCGGCACGACCTTACTGTGAGCCTCGTGGCAGGCGGTGGAGTGCGCCTGGAGCATTTCGCGGGCGATCTGGGCGTAACGCGGCTCGTCGGCGCCCACCAACCCTAGTTGATCGCCGCCGAAGATGGGGATCAGCCCATAGAGCAAGAGAAATGCCGCGACCGCAAAAAGAATCGCCAATTCGCGTGGCGCAGCGGAGGCCGGTCGACGAAGAAGGCGGCGCAACCGCAAAGTGGGACCCCGCTCGTGTGCACGACCTTTCGAGAGGCCGCTGTCAGCCGATGGAGGAAGTTCCGTCACAATCACGTATCTTTGGCAACCTCTTCAGACGACAACAAGAGCGACCTTAGGCTATCAGAGTTGCTTTCGCAGCTCCGCCAGCACCCGGTCGGTAGCGAGCGGCAGCGGCCCTTCCATCGTGCATCCGCTGGCCGTGCGATGACCACCGCCGCCGAAAGCCTCCGCCACGACGGCGACGTTCACCTCTCCCTTGCTGCGGATGCTGAGGCGAAACTGCGTCTCCCCCGGCAGCTCACGGAAGAAAACGGCCGACTCTACACCGGCGATGCTGATGAGGTGGTTGACCACGCCCTCGCAGTCCTCGGGGATGGCATGTGCGCGGTCCATATCCGCCTGTGTCACCCAGCTCCACGCGATCCGGCGGTCGCATTCCATGTTTGAAAGTGCAGCGCCCAGCAGCTTGATCTTACTGAGTGGCGAGGTAAAGAAGATGTCGCGTGCGATCTGGCTGGGATTCGCTCCCTTCAAGGTCAGATCGTGCGCCATCTCGAAGGTGTCCGAAGTGGTCAACGGATATGTGAAGGAGCCTGTATCGGAGAGTAGAGCGGTGTAAAGGCAGGCAGCGATCGAAGGTGTAATCTCCGCTCCCGAAGCCACCGCAAACCGGTAAACAAGCTCGGCGACCGCGCAGGCCTTCGGGTCGATCCAGTTGAAGGTGGCGTAGTCGCGGCCGCTCTCGTGGTGGTCGATGTTGATGAGCGAATGGCCGTCCAGACCCTGAAGCCCGGTGCGCTCGACGCTGTCGCACTCCAGGATGACGATCGCATCTGGATCGCTTGTCGGTTCGGAGGCGTGGCGTATCCGTTCCACGCACGGCATGGTCTTGTAGATTTCTGGAACTGGATCGGCCAATAGCACCTCGACCGTATGACCGAGTTGCTCCAGAATGCCTGCCATGGCCAGGGAAGACCCGATCGCGTCTCCGTCGGGCCGCGCGTGCGAGGTCACCAGCACGCGCTTGCGTCCGCGCAAGAACTCCATGAGCGCAAGCACCGGCTCAGCCGTAAGGGCCGTGATAGTCGCGGTTGCGCTCATTGAGGTGCGCTCTCCGCGACGGTGGGAAGCCCATCCGCCCGCTTCTTCTCGCGCTTCCGCATCCGTCCGAGCAGCTCATCCATACGCCCGGTCATCTTTTCCGACCTGTCGATGGCGAAGGTCAACTCCGGGATGTGCCGCACGCCCATGCTGTCGCGCAGACGAGAGCGGATGTACCCTCTGGCAGCCATCAGGCCGGCCAGCGTCTCTTCTTCCTCGGCGGCATCGCCATGCACGGCAACGAAAATGCGGGCCGTCTTGCCCCCGGGAGCGAGCAGCACCTCCGTCACATAGCTGGGTGCAATGCGCGGGTCGGAGAGCTCTCCCTCAAGCATCGCTCCGATCTCTTCGGAGAAGGTGCTGGCGACTCGGTTGCGGTGATAGGTTCTGGCTCGTGGTTCAGGCATGTTCCGTCTCTTCCAACATACCAGTATAGCGACTGGATAGCGAAAGTGCATCCCGGCCCGCCCGACACGTCGGTACTGCAAGGCGCAAGCGGAACGCGCTGTCTATAGGTCCATACCTTCCAGCATCTCCGCATAGGAATCGAGCACCTCGCCACCAAGGCCACTCACGAGGCGAAGCGCGGCTTTGTCGATCTCCTCTAGCTGCCCCCGCAAATAGCTCCCGGAGCCCGAGATACAGACGATGCCGATCGTCGCCCGGTTCCACACCAGCGCCTCATCGAGTTCCGCCACCGAGCAATTGAAGCCATTTCGCAGCTTGTCCTTCAGCGAACGCACCACCTGCCGGCGGTCCTTAAGCGACTGCGCGTGCGGAATCGATACCTCGATGGTCAGCTTGCCCACCGGCATCGGCTACTTCGCGCTCAGCCGGACAAGGTAAACGCCGTGTGCCGGGACCGATGCCGTTAGCTCATTTCTACGGAGGATCACGTCCGCATGCTTCCACAGATCGCGCCCATGCCACGCCACGCTAGCCTGGGCCATGGGCAGAGCCGCCAACGAAACGTTCGCCTGTTCTGCCGCCTCACCACGGTTGAAGACGCCCACAACCACCGAGCCATCCATCATCGGCCGCCACAGGGCTTCGAGCATGCCTTCCTTGGCAAGTTCCTGTGTCGGCTTGGCCGCCGGGTCTTGATCGACGGCGATCACCTCCGCGTTCATCAGGATCGACTTGGTCTCGTCCGTCATGGTGCGGAGATCGTTGCCGGCGATGAGCGGGGCGGACAGCATCGACCAAAGGCTCATGTGGCTGCGATACTCGTCGGCGTTCATGCCACCGTTGCCGATTTCGAGCATATCCGGATCGTTCCAGTGCCCCGGCGTGGTGTACTTCGCGATCGCAAGCTGGCGAAAGCCGATGTCGTCCATGGATATCCATCTGTCTGAGATGTCGTCGGTCGTCCGCCAAAGATTGCCGCCCACCTTCGGCCCAAAGATCCAAGGATCGTGCTGCCCATATTGACAGAGGCTAAAGACAATGGGCCTTCCTGTAGCCTGGAGCGCCTCGCCCATCTTCTGGTAGAGCGCCTGTTGTGTCGCCTGGTTGGACGGGTAAATGCCGCCCGCGCTGCACAGATCGTACTTCAGATAGTCGATGCCCCATGCGGCGTAGGTCTTCGCATCCTGCGCTTCATGGCCGAAGCTGCCCTCGTACCCCGCGCATGTCTTCGGCCCGGGCGAAGAGTAGATGCCGATCTTCAATCCCTTCGAATGAACGTAGTCCGCCAACGCCTTCATGTCGGGAAACTTTGTGTTCGTCGTGGGATTGCCCGCAGCATCGCGCCCCAGCTCCCAGGTGTCGTCGATGTTGATATAGACGTAGCCTAGCTTGCTCATGCCGCTCGACACCATGGCGTCGGCCATCGAGCGAACATCGGCGTCGGTGATGCGTCCGGCAAACTTGTTCCAGCTGTTCCATCCCATCGGCGGCGTGCGGACTAAACCGTTGTCCGGCAGCCCTTTCAGCGCGGGCAAGGGCAACGGCGCGGGCGGCAGCGCGGCCTCTTGCGTCGTGCGCACGGCCTCACCCTGCGACACCTCGTCGCGTCCATTGCGGCTTTCGAGCGTCAGCTTGCCCGCGGCAAACCTGCCATCGTAGGAGATGGGAGGACGTTTGCTTTCAGCCGTCGGCGTGGCGACCAGATGGATCGTACCGCCGCTCAGTGTTCCGGTAACCGGAAGCCCGTCCGGTCCGCGTCCCAGCAGGCGGCCCGTAATGGCGTCGCCGCTCTGGTGCAGCTCGAAGAAGGTGTCGCGGAACGTGCCGTCACCCACCGGCACGCGCAAGTCCCAGTAGCCGTCCAGTCCGCTCTGCGCCCGCGCGCCCGCACACAACAGCAACGCCAGCATCGTTCCGCCTACCCATCGCAACTTCTTCACCATCTTGCGCACACTCAACCTCCGATTGCATCAGCCTCTGCACTCTAGCCGAGCCGCAATCCATCCGCAAGCGCAACCCGCGAGATAGCCAAAGCTGGGGAGCCGCAGAACCCTGCGGCCTGCCCGCGTCACCTCGCTCTCTGTTTGTCATCTTTCAAGGCAATCCGCGTCCAGGCTCGCGTACTAATCGCCTGGCACGCGAGCATAATTCACGTCCCAGTGCGCCAACAGCGTATGCAGCACGGTCGAGCCACACAGCCAGGCCGACTCAAACGCCAGCCGCCCTCCGATAAATGGCGCGGTCACCGACTCCACCGCCGTATGCCCCGGCCGCTGCATGGTGTAGTTGCTCCCGGTGCGGAGCACCATCACGCGCCGTGGATCGACGCGTCCCATCCGTCCCAGCCGCTCAGCCGCCTCGGCAAAGCCCGCGTCCTCCATCTCCGTCATCGCAAACGTGCCCTTACCGCCAGTGAAGAGCTTCACCCAGTCTTCCGCGAACTTCGTCATCACCGCGCCGTGCCAGAAGTAGTCCGACGCGAAGCTGTCACCCTGGAGCACGAACGGAGGCCGTTGAGCCATCGGAAAGCCGGTGAAGCCTGCCCGGAACTCGGCCACCTTGGCATCGTCGCCCAGCTTCAGGTCCTTGGTCTGCGCATAGGCCCACGCCGCGAGCTTACCGTTCAGCGTGTACAGCTGCGAGCGCCGCCAACTCGCCTCAGTCAGCGCGTCCGGGTTCGGCTTCTCCGAGCCAAGCGGAAAGAACCCATAGGCCCAGTCCGCCGGAGCCTCGCGGCCGTCGATATACCGCGCCCCATCATTGAGCACATAGGTCGCCCAGGCCGCGGACCCCACCGACGCCACATGGGGGTCGACTCCGGCGATGCCATTGATCAGGATGTAGGCATGCGTGAGGTCGAAGCGCGGGTCGAGGCCGAGCGCCATCATCGACGCGGTGGCGTTGACCAGCGTCGTACCGGAGACCATGCCCAGCACCGTATGGTCTCTATTGGCGCGCAGAGGCCGAACGCCCCCCGCGAAGTCCAGTGTCTCATCGAGGTGCTCGCGCTCCACCCAGAACTGAAACTCGCCCGGAGCGTCGCCGGTGTCGTTACCCACTTCGAAGGTCGTCACGATGACGGCGCGTATGGGCCATGGCTTCTGCTGCGCCCGCACACTGCCAACGCACAGCAAGGCCGCAAGGGCGGCGAGATAGATAATGGGCATGGAGACTCCTGATTGGCTGAGAAGACAAGCGTATCAGGAGCGGAGGAATGGTCGGAATGGAGAGATTCGAACTCTCGACCCCCTGCTCCCGAAGCAGGTGCGCTACCAGGCTGCGCTACATTCCGATCTTCTCGTACCGGGATGCTGAGGGTCGCCGGGCAAATGGCCACCACTTCAACTGCCTTAGTTTAGCAGATATGCTTGAGAGATGAGCGAGCGGCAGAAGATCGTAGAGCTTTGGCGGCGCGGCGCGGCCTCGGTCCTGGTGACGCTCGTCCGAGCCGAAGGTTCCACCTACCGTCAGCCCGGCGCGAGGCTGCTGATCGGTCCTGACGGCACCTACGCCGGCACCATCAGCGGCGGCTGCCTGGAGGCCGAGGTCGTCCGCAAGGCCGCATGGCGCGTCCGCGAAGGTGCGGCGGTCGAGCGCTACTCCACCCTCTTCGACGACACGGCAGAAATTCCCTTCGGCCTGGGTTGCGGCGGCACCGTCGATCTCCTCATGGAGCCGGTCGACACGCCTGAGTGCGCGGCCCTGCTCCACGCCATGGAAGCGTCGTTACGTGGAGAAACGTGCAAGGTCGTGACCTGGCTGCCCGGTGACGGCAAACCGCTTCAACGCATGGTCCTTACGCATTCGGGCACAGTACGCTTTGCCAGCGAGAGCCTCCCCGCGAAGCGCCTTGCCTGCGCCCCCCTCCTTGAACCTGGCTTCACCTATGAGGGCCGCTTCGTCGAACAACTCGTTCCCGCACAGCGCTTCTGGGTACTCGGCGCGGGAGACGACGCCAAGCCGCTCGTGAGCATGGCTGCCCTCCTCGGCTGGAACGTCACCGTTGCCGATGGTCGCACACAACTCGCCAGACACGATCGCTTTCCCGAAGCCGAGCGCGCGCTTTCCACGGCCATTTTGCCCATCGCGGAAGAAGACGCCGTCGTCCTGATGACCCACAGCTACGAGCAAGACCGCGAGCTGCTCACCCGTATCCTTCCTCTGAACCCGCGATACCTCGGTCTGCTCGGCGCGCGGCACCGCAGCAGCCTCCTGGTAGCCGAAGCCGCCGCCATCCTCGGCTGGACCGTAGCCGCGTGCTGCGAGCGCATTTGGGCGCCGGTCGGTCTCGACCTCGGCGGCGACGGGCCCGAAGCCATCGCCCTCGCCGTCCTCGCCGAAGCCCAAGCCAGCGTCATGGGCAAACTCGGTGTCTCCCGCCGCCTCTCGCCCGAAGACATCGCCGCGCAGATCGAACGCGGAGGCGCAAGCCGTTACCTCCAAGCGCAGTGCGCGCTTTGAAATCCGGAGCAAAGACGGCCACCATCGTTCTCGCAGCGGGTGCCTCCACGCGTCTCGGGTCGCCGAAACAGCTCGTGCGCCTCGGCGCGGAGACGCTGCTCGAGCGGGCCGTCCGCATTGCGCGGGAGGCTGGCTGCGCGCCCGTTGTCGTCGTCCTCGGCGCAAACGCCGCCGCCGTCCTCGCAGCCTGCTCGTTGGGCGACGCAGTCATCGTCATCAATGCCGATTGGGCTGAGGGCATGAGCGCCTCCATCGCTTGCGGTGTCGCCGCCGTCGAAGGCGAAGTGGACAGTGTCATCCTGATGGCCTGCGACCAACCCTCCGTCACCCCGGCCCACTTGCGCGCTCTCCAAGCCACCGGCTCAATGACCGCCTCCGCATACGCCGATCGCCGCGGCATTCCGGCCTTCTTCCCCGCGGCCGCCTTCGACGATCTGCTGGAACTGCATGGGGACCAAGGCGCACGCGCCCTTCTGAAATCAGCCCGCAGCGTTGGGCTAAGCGGTGGAGAGATCGACATCGACACGATTCAGGATGTCGCAAAGTTAGCTCTATAGATGGAGGAGCACTCTGCTTAGCGGCACTCTAAAGGTGCCATAAGTGCAGACGTTGCAGGGCGTGATCCGGGGTTAGGACGGTAGTTCAATCCATGATTCGCCAGGCAAGAATATCAATTTGGGTCGCGCTTGCGCCCATGTTTCGTGTGCCCAATACTACTTCGAAGTGGGGAAGCGTCCCGTCCGAGCGTCGTATGCGATCCAGGAATGGCAGCAGCTGCGCGTCGTCTTTGGCAAAATCCATCGCAGCTTCCGTGCCGGACATGGAGGTGCCTTCAAGAAGAAGTGCATTGCCGTCGCCCGATAGACTCGGCATATAGGCAATCAGACCATAGACATGCCGTTGCGGATCGCTCCTTAAAGACTCCCACTTTGCAGGCTCGCCAGCCTTGGGGCTTCGGTTTACGACCGTCATGACGGTCGAATAATCGTCCGTCAGCACGAAGTTCATGTTGCGTTCGAACAGCTCATTCCATGGATTGGCCGAGGGAGCGCCCAGCAGAACCACCGTACCCGTCTTTAAATCGTTGGGCCGCAAGTCGCGGGCATAGCGCACCGAAACTTCGCTTCCCAAGGCTCCCGCCAGATCTTTCAACGTCAAAATGGCCTGAAGATCCACCATGGAGGTATACCGGCTGTTCGCCAGTCTCAGAAGCAATTCCTTGCGCGATGCCGCCGAACCTGTCGGTCGAGAGTCGTTTTGTCCAGACCGGTAACCGGCATCCAGGTAATCCTTCAGGCCGATGTCTTTTCCCGACAAGCCGTGATACATCATCAAGCCGGAGTCCGGGGCGACCACAATCGTTGGACGGTCTCTCCTAAATAGGTGACTCCACAAGGGATGCTGTACTGGAGCCGCAACGGACGCTGTGTGCGTCGGGCGGCGGTCGTGTACCCATAAAGCTATGAGTGCCAAGGCCAAGAATGCCGTTACAGCCCAAGACAGCCAGCGGGTTGGAGACGGAAGGACAGGAACGATTGCGTTTTCCAGGGGAGAGGCCGCACCCATGTTTGGCGGTTCCGCTGCGGGCTCGCACGTCAACCTATGCGGCGGCTCAGCCGTCCTCGGCTCAAATACGGGTACGTAGCGGCCGCGGGGAATTACGATGCGTACCGGCTCGTCCGCGCCTTCGTGTTCAAAGTAAAGATCGAGGCGCTGACGCAACCGGCTTGCCTGGCTGCGGACGATGCCATCGACGGCCGAGTCGTAATCTTGAGACCGGCCAAAGACCGCCTGTCCAATCTTTTGCTCGTTGATCGCGCGGCCCTTCAACGCCATGTCGCAGATGTACGTCAAGAGGGGTGCTGAGACGCTCGCTGCGAGCAAACGTCGTGGATCGCGCCACCCGGCTGACCAGCTCGCGCCGGGTAACTTCCAGGTCCACAGATGGAGATGGAGCGGGACGCCGGGACAGGGTGTCCGCCGCTC
This sequence comes from Acidobacteriaceae bacterium, assembly GCA_965277085.1. Taxonomy (GTDB): domain Bacteria; phylum Acidobacteriota; class Terriglobia; order Terriglobales; family Acidobacteriaceae; genus Edaphobacter. The sequence goes on along the minus strand of OZ255708.1, from coordinate 834,155 downwards.
CACTCTTTGGAGGTGTGGCGATCATGCCTTCAGATTACAGCCGGGTTAACCCGCTACTGTAAAGAGCGCGTTAATACCTTTCTACAAACCTTCGACAGCCTTGAGTCATGACTCATGAACGTAGAGTAAGCTACTCATTTTGAGGTAGTTATTCAGTGTATCGGATGAGCAGCGGTGAAATGCGTTGGCCTTACGTCCGTGGCCTGTTACTCCTGACATATCTTACGTGTGCGAGGAACCAATGAGCCTGCCAAAGCCGGACAATCATGCGACCGATCCGATCCGCCCTCCATTCCGGCATCAGCTAGGGTCGTTTCGCGGCTATCCGCTTGTTACGTCCGGCAACCTCAAACGATGGGCTGGTGCGCTGCTCCTTGCCTTTCTGTTGACGCCTCCTTCATCCGCTCAGTTCACCGCGAATGTACAGGGCGTCATCGTCGATCCCACAGGAGCCGCAATCCCCAAAGCAGCCATCACGCTTGAAAACGAGAGAACCGGCGTGAAGCTCGCCGGAGCCACCGACGCGAGCGGAAACTATCGCTTCAACAGCCTCGCGCCCGGTACCTTCCGCATCACCGCCACGGCCGCCGGCTTTGGCGCGAAGACGATCGAGACCGTGCTGACTACCGAGCAAACGGCTGGGGTGAACATCGAGCTCACGCCCGGTGCCGCGAACGAAACGGTTGACGTAAGCGCCACTTCCGGTCCACTGCTGAACCCCGACGAGACCCGCCTGCAAGTCACCGTGGACCAGAAGCAATTGGACGAGCTCCCGTTGCAGAACCGCAACATCTACTCCATTGTGACCATCGCTCCGGGCGTGACGGGCTTTGCGAACTCCGGCAGCACGGACGACTTCGCCAACGAGAACAGGGTGCAGGCGAGCGCGAATGGGCATTACGCCTCGGGCAATCAGTATGTGCTTGATGGCTTCTCTGTCACCAGTTCCATTGTCGGAGGCACGGCCAATATTGCGCCCAACCCGGACTCGGTCCAGGAGGCGGCGCTCCAGACCAATACCTTTTCGGTCGATCAGGGCCAGGGCAGCTCGATTCAGGTCGAATTGACCACGCGGTCCGGCACCAACGCCTTCCACGGTGCTGTCAACTATCAGTACTCGGATGAGAACCTTACCCGCTTCGGCTATTTCCAGAAGACCTACAATCCGTTTCGACGGCACGATGTTTCGGTTTCGCTTGGAGGCCCGCTCTGGAAGGACCGCCTGTTCTTCTTCGGCTCGACGGAGATCAAACGCCGCCTCGTCGGCGCAAGCACGGGCAACCTCACCGCCGAAACTCCGGCTTTTCTAGCCTACGGTAAAGCAATCAACCCGAACGGCCTCGGCGTGCAGCTGCTGACGCAATATCCGGCCGCGCTGGTCAATACACAGACGCGGCTTACCTCTGGTCAGGTGCTCGGATGCGCAAACGGCGTCAATACCGACTCAGGAAATCTAGGATGCAATCTCCCATTCATCGTCTCCGGGCAGAATCCACGCGCCCTTCCCGACAATGGCCGGCAATATAACTACCGCATCGATGGCACACGCCCCAGCGGCAAAGACCGTGTTTATGTGAACTACTACAACACTACCAACGCGGCGGGCGTTATCCTGGCGCGTCCTGGCTTCGATGTGACGACGACCTTAACCAGCTACTTTCTTTCCGCCAACTACACGCATACCTTTGGCGAGCGGCTCGTGAACCAAGCGAGCTACGCCGGGTACGGTATCGACGGCTATCAGGCGCGGGGTGCGAACAACTACAACATTCCCGTCATCAACATCACCCAGATCAGCGCGCCCTTGGGCATCCTCAACGGCCCTGGCTTCTTCGAACAGCGCAATTATTCCGGTCGCGATGTGGCCAGCTATGTCCGCGGGCGGCACAGCTTCCGTTTCGGCGCTGCGTTGCGCCATGAGAACGATAAGGCCGACTTCGGCGCGCGCCTTGCCCGGCCGACCTTTACCTTTCAAACCGTGCAGGAGCTGCTTGCCGACAATCCACTCACCGAGAACGGCGTGACCTTCGACCCGCTGACCGGCTTGCAAAAGCTCGACCGTTTCGGCGGACAGGACACGCTCTTCAGCTTCTTCGCGAGCGACGAGTATAAAATCACGCCGCACCTTCTGCTTACCTTGGGCCTCCGCTACGACGATTTCGGAAACGTCTCCCCGTATGGGTTCGCCAGCTACAATCAGACCGCTAATATCGTGCTCGGAAAGGGCAACGGCTACATCGCTCAGATCACGGGAGCTCACGCGGTCGTCTCGCCGGGCGGTGTCTACAACGGACGGCGTTCGGACAACTTCTCCCCGCGCGGCGCGTTTGCCTATTCTCCGCGTCCGGGGCTCTCGATCCGTGGTGGCGCTGGACTTTATCTCGACGAGATTGGTGTCGGCCAGGTCGTCGATCGCGTCAACACCAACCCACCCACCTTTATTCAGCCGACCTTCGATCGACGTGTCGCCTTGAAGCCGCTCTTCTCCATAGGCACCGTAAAGACGGTCGACGTGACTACGGTGACGGCCAACCCGTTCGGCTTTACCCTGCCGGTCTTTCCGGCAACGGGTCTGGATTCAAGGGGCGGCATTCCAGGAACAAACGCGTCGGTGAACGCCATCGATCCCAATCTGAAGCTTCCAAAATCAATCAACTACGTCTTCGGCGGGGAACAAGGCCTCGGCAAGTCGACCGTCATCGGCCTGAACTACAGCGGCGCGTACTTGTATGACCAGCTTATCGGACCCAACCTGAACCGCGCTCCCGGCGACCTGAATATCGCGACCGGTCTGAAAACGCTACCGAATACCAGCTTCGGCGCGATCAATCTGGTCATCAATGGCGGCTATGGCCACTATGACGCGTTGATCGCGACACTCCGCCAGAGCCGCGGCGAATGGCTCTCGTATGAAGCCTCCTACACCTGGAGCCATGCGCGGGATACCGGCATCGCCGGTCTGCGCAGCGCTCTAAGCATCGGCCAGGACGACTATCCCGACCCCACCAATCTCAACCGCTACTACGCTAACTCGTCGTTCGACACCCGCAACCGCTTTACCGTCGCCGGCTACGTCAAAACTCCCTACAAGCACCAGGGCTTCGCGTGGAAGCAGCTGCTGGACAACTACGAACTCAGCACCATCGCCGTGGGCCAAAGTGGCCAACCGTTCAGCGTTTTCAACAGCGCCGCCTACAAAGTAGTGAACGGCGTCAACGTGGGCGGAGACTACCAGGCACAAGGTTACAACTACGCTTTTCCCAACCGGCCTTCCAAGATCTACAACAACTCGCGCTCCAAAGCCAACTATGTCAACGGCCTCTTTGCCGCCACCGAGTTCACGGCACCGCCGGTCGGCGTCTTCGTCCAGGGCACCGAGACCCGCAACCACTACCTGAATCCCGCGCTGCTGAACATCGATGCCAGCCTCATCAAGGCCTTTTCCGGTAGCGTGCGCGATCACGCCATTGCCCTGAAGGTCCGAGGCGACTTCTACAACGTTCTAAACCGCACCAACCTGACCGGCGTAGCCAGCGACCTGAGCTCCGCCTCGTTTGGCCGATCGACCGGTAACTATCAGCCGCGCACCATTCAGCTCGGCGCACGCGTCGAGTTCTAAACGAGAGACGTGCACCCTTTCAGCTCTCTCTGCCTTCGGTTGGAGACTTCCAAGCTGGGATACACCGAGCTCTTGCTGCGCGCGATTTCGGTATCATCATCCTGGATGACTCAACAGGACGCCGGACGTTCGTTCGGGAGGAGTCTCCACCGGAGAAAACTCCCACGTGAACGCCGTAGAGATCGAGGTTGCCGTATCGGCGCTAGCCGCTCAGCCCTTCGACGGGATTGAGTTTCCCTTCGCCTTTCTCGCCGCCTTCGGCAATAAAGACACTACGATCAAGCGCCTGCGCAAGGGTGAGTCGAACGGCTCCGACATCTCCGGCGGCGTGCTGCAGCGCAACAACATCCACCTTGCCGTCTCCCAGCCGGGGCGTGTGGGCGAAACGCTACAGGCGCTGCGCGCTAGCTCCAAGACTGCGGCTGCCAAAGCCAAGTACATCCTCGCTACCGACGGCGATACGCTTGAAGCCGAAGACCTCCTCACCGGCGAGACCATCGCGTCCGCCTACCGCGACTTTGCCCGTTACTTTGGCTTCTTCCTCCCCTTGGCCGGCATCTCCACGGTCAAGGAGATCAAAGACAATCCCATCGATGTGCGCGCCACCGGCCGCCTCAATAAGCTCTACATCGAGCTGCTCAAAGACAATCCCGTCTGGTCCACGGCAGAACGCCGCCACGATATGAACCACTTCATGGCGCGGCTCATCTTCTGCTTCTTCGCCGAAGATACCGACATCTTCAACGGCACCGGCCTCTTCACCCGGACGGTCGACCAGATCAGCGATCGCAGCGCCGCCAACACCCACGAGGTGATCGGCCGCGTCTTCGCCGCCATGAACATCCCCATCGCCGCCCGCGCCGCCGCCACGCTGCCCCTCTGGGCGGACCAGTTCCCCTACGTCAATGGCGGGCTCTTCTCGGGCAGTATGGACGTTCCCACGTTCTCCCGCATGGCCCGCACCTATCTCTTGCACGCCGGGGAGCTGCGCTGGCGTGAGATCAACCCCGACATCTTCGGCTCCATGATCCAAGCCGTGGCCGACGACGAGGAGCGCGGCGCACTGGGAATGCACTACACCAGCGTGCCCAACATCCTGAAGGTGCTGAACCCGCTCTTCCTCGACGACCTGCGCGCGCAGCTCGCGGCGGCCGGCGACAACGCCCGCACCCTGCTGAACCTGCGTAAACGCCTGGCCCGCATCCGCGTCTTCGATCCGGCCTGCGGTTCGGGCAACTTCCTCGTCATCGCCTACAAGAAGATGCGTGAGATCGAGGCCGAGATCAACCGCCGCCGGGGCGAGGAGCAGGCGCGCACGGAGATTCCGCTCACCAACTTCCGCGGCATCGAGCTGCGCGACTTTCCCGCCGAGATCGCCCGCCTCGCTCTCATCATCGCCGAGTTCCAGGCCGATGTCCTCTACCGCGGCCCGCTGGTCGCCCGCGCGGAGTTCCTCCCGCTCAACGCTGAGAACTGGATCACCTGCGGTAACGCGCTGCGCATCGACTGGCTCAGCATCTGCCCCCCCACGGGCAGTGGCGTTAAGCTCATCGGCGGTGACCTGTTCTCCACCCCGCTCGATCAATCCGAGATCGACTTCGAGAACGAAGGCGGCGAGACGTATATCTGCGGCAACCCGCCTTACCTCGGTTCAACATGGCAATCAGAAGCACAAAAGTATGACCTAAAGGGAATATTCTCTAATCGCATTTGTAGCTGGAAATCACTTGATTACGTGTCTGGATGGTTTATGAAAGCGGCAGACTACGGCACTCAAACAAAATCTGCTGCAGCGTTCGTTTCAACGAATTCAGTTTGCCAAGGGCAGCAGGTGCCGCTTCTTTGGCCAAAAATACTTAGCAGTGGTCACGAGATTATGTTTGCTCATACCTCATTCAAATGGGCCAACCTTGCCAGTCACAATGCCGGTGTGACAGTTGTAATAGTCGGCATATCTAATCACGCAAATGCGTTACGTCGCTTAATGTCCATCACTGAAGACGGTGGCACTCTCGTCAAAGAAGTTGTTAATATCAACGCCTATCTCATAAGTGGGCAGGATATTGCCGTAGAGAAGGCTATGCGAGCACAGGCTGGCATGCCCGAAATGGTCAGAGGCAATATGCCCTACGACGGAGGGCATTTACTCCTGACGAGTAGCGAGTTGACTAATCTCGAACTTTCCCTAGAACAACGAGCTCGTTTTATACGCCGCATCTACGGTTCCGCTGAATTTGTTCGTGGACTTGAGCGATATTGCCTCTGGATCACAAACGAAGACCTTGAGGAGGCGATGCAAATACCCGGCATCCGCAAGCGCGTTGAAGGTGTGCAGGCTATGAGACTAGCAAGCCGCGATTTAGGTGCGAACGAGATGGCCTCGCGGGCTCACCAAATGCGCGAAATGAACATCGCACGCCATCACACGATTGCCGTCCCCGCGATTACCTCTGAAAATCGCGACTACTTGCCATGCGGTCTCCTGGACAATCGCACCACGGTGACAAACAAGGTCTACGCCCTCTACGACGCACCTCTCTGGAACATGGCCCTGATCGCCTCGCGCCTGCATTGGGTTTGGATCGGCACCGTTTGCGTTCGTATGCGAACGGATTTCTCCTATTCCAACACCCTCGGCTGGAACACCTTCCCCGTCCCACCCTTGACCGAGGAGCACAAGGCCGAGCTAACCCGCCGCGCCGAAGACATCCTGCTCGCTCGCGAGGCGCACTTTCCCGCCACCATCGCCGACCTCTACGACCCGGAGGCCATGCCCACCGACCTCCGCGAGGCGCATGAGCGGAACGACGATACGCTGGAGCGGATCTACATTGGCCGCCGCTTCCGCAATGACACCGAGCGCCTGGAGACATTGTTCGCGATGTATACGCGGATGATGGCGGCACAGCCCGCATTGAAGAAGAGCAAGGGCAAAAGCAGATTCCCTTCGGGAATGACAGCGAAAATACAGAGGAAAACAAGCGCGTGACAGAGACGGGCAGCACCTCGGCAAACAACGTTTCCATACCGGCGGTCTCGATTACCACCGCCCGCACCGGCGTCTCCAGCAAGGCGGACTCGCTGGGTATGCGGCCGATGCAGCAGCGCGCCTACTCGCGCCGGGGCGAGCAGTACCTCCTCATCAAATCGCCGCCGGCCTCGGGCAAGTCGCGCGCGCTGATGTTTATCGCGCTCGACAAGCTGCACAACCAGCGGATCAAGCAAGCCATCATCCTCGTCCCGGAGCGCTCGATCGGCGGCAGCTTCGCGGATGAGCCGCTCTCCGCCTACGGCTTCTGGGCCGACTGGACGGTGAAGCCGCAATGGAACCTCTGCAACGCGCCAGGCATCGACGATCCGCGCGTCGCGAAGTCGAAAGTCAAAGCGGTCGGCGAGTTTCTGGCCGGTAGCGACACGGTGCTGGTGTGCACACACGCGACCTTCCGCTTCGCCGTGGATGAGCTGGGCGTGGAGGCATTCGACGACCGGCTGATCGCGGTGGACGAGTTTCATCACGTCAGCAGCAACCCGGACAACCGGTTGGGCAGCCAGCTAGGGCAGTTCATCGCGCGCGACAAGGTGCACATCGTCGCCATGACGGGGTCGTACTTTCGCGGGGACGCGGAGGCTGTGCTGGCGCCGCGGGATGAAAACCGCTTTGAGACCGTCACCTATACGTACTATGAGCAGCTAAACGGCTACGATTTCCTGAAGTCACTAGACATCGGATACTTCTTCTACACGGACCGGTATGTGGACGCGATCGAAAAGGTTCTCGACCCGGCGCTGAAGACGATCGTGCACATCCCCAATGTGAACGCGCGCGAGAGCCTCCAGGACAAGATCAAGGAAGTGGAGGAGATCATGCACACGCTGGGGGAGTGGAAGGGGGTCGATCCGGCGACGGGCTTCCACCTGATCGAACAGCCTTCCGGCCGAATGCTCAAGGTCGCCGATCTGGTGGACGACCGCGATGCGAACAAGCGCACCCGCGTGCTCTCCGCGCTAAAAGACCCGGCCCACCGCAACGATCGCGACCACGTCGACATCATCCTCGCGCTTGGCATGGCGAAGGAGGGCTTCGACTGGATCTGGTGCGAGCATGCGCTGACCATCGGGTACCGCAGCAGCCTGACAGAGGTGGTGCAAATCATCGGCCGCGCCACCCGAGACGCTCCGGGAAAGACACGCACCCGCTTCACCAACCTGATCGCCGAACCGGACGCCTCTGAGAGCGCGGTGGTGGACGCCGTCAACGACACGTTAAAAGCGATAGCCGCCAGCCTGCTGATGGAGCAGGTGCTGGCTCCGCGTTTTGAGTTCACCCCCAAGAATGCGGGAGCCAGGGAGGGTTTTGTCTACGGACCGGAAGGCTACGTGGAGGGTGGAACGAACGTCGGCGTGCATGGCGAAAGCGGGCAGATTCACTTCGAGCTGAATGGCTTGGTCGTGCCCACGAGCCCGGAGGCCAGCCGCATCTGCCGTGAAGACTTGAATGAGGTCATCACAGCCTTCGTGCAAGACAAGGTTGCTGTGGAGCGCGGGCTCTTCGACCGCGAGAACACCGTGCCGGAAGAGTTGACGCAGTTGCGTATGGGCAAGATCGTCCGCGATCGCTACCCAGATTTAAGTGAAGCGGACCAGGAAGCCGTACGCCAACACGCCGTCGCTGCCTTGAACATTACGCAACAAGCCAAGCAAATCGCTTGTGTTGATGAAACTGGTATCGAGACGAAGGCCAACCTTTCGCTCATCCAGGGTGTCCGCAGATTTGCGATGGACGTGCGCGACCTGGACATCGACCTGATCGATCGTATCAATCCGTTCGACGCTGCCTATGCAGTCCTGGCAAAGGCGATGGACGAAAGGACACTCCGGCAGGTGCAGGCCAACATCGCTGGCAAGCGCATCAGTCTGTCTTACGAAGAAGCGCGCGAGTTGTCGCAGCGCGCCTTGCAGTTCAAGCGTGAGCGCGGCCGGTTGCCGGACATCACATCTTCCGATGCCTGGGAGAAGCGTATGGCGGAGGGCGTCGCGGCATTGGCGCGCCACCGAGCTCAGCAATCGACTGTTTCCGGTGCGGGACGGTCTGCATGAAGCGGAAAACGGATACGGCGCAATTGTCCGACGATGATCTGCTAGCCGAGCTTGGGGTGCCCGTGGCATTTCCGGCGGCTACGGGCCATACACCGCGCGAAGAACGCATCCTTGCAGGCTTTGAGGATATCCAACGTTTTTTCTTAGAACATGGACGAGTGCCGGTGCATGGGAAAGGCGGCGATATCTTCGAGCGGATCTACGCAAAACGACTCGACAGGATTCGCGCGATGCCGGAGGCTCGAGAACTCCTCACTACTCTCGACAGAGGTGGGCTTCTTGCCGAGCCGACCGACCTACACGAATTCACGCCCGAAGCGCTGGATGATGCAGCTCTGCTGGCTGAGCTGGACACTGGTGTGACATCCAATGAAGACATGAGCGTTCTTCGGCACGTCAGCTCGCGCGAAGAGCGGCGGGTAGCTGAGGAGATCGCGAATCGCGCACCCGCCGCCGACTTTGCGCGTTTTAAGCCTTTGTTCGAGCAGGTTGAGAGCGACCTCGCCGCAGGGACACGAAGGGCTCGGCCATTTGGGAGGGACGCAAGCGTAGCGCTGGGTGACTTCTTCATCCTGGGGGGCCAGGTCGTGTATGTGGCTGAGATGGGCGAGGCAATCAAGGCACCAAATGGTGAAAGTGATGCGCGTCTCCGGGTTATCTACTCGAACGGTACGGAAAGCAACCTGCTACGTAGGTCCCTTCAACGTGCTCTCTACAAAGATGACGCGGGACGCCGGCTGACCGATCCGAATACCGGCCCGCTCTTCAGTGAGATATGGGGCGATGACGACATCGAGAGTGGCACCATTTACGTTTTGCGCAGTCTATCGAACCACCCTTTTGTTGCACAGCACCGCGAGTTGGTTCACAAGATAGGTGTAACTGGCGGAAAGGTGGAAACTCGCATCTGCGATGCGGCACAAGACCCCACCTACCTGCTGGCAGAGGTTGAAATCGTGGCAACCTACAAACTCGCCGATCTAAACCGGACCAAGCTCGAAAGGCTTTTTCATCGTATCTTCTCTCCGGGACGGCTTGATCTTACAATTCCAGATCGCTTTGGCCATCCCGTGCGACCACAGGAATGGTTTCTCGTCCCCTTGCAAGTGGTTGACGAGGCGGTACAGCGTATCCGCGATGGCTCAATTGAGGGTATGGCTTATGACCCAGAGAGCGCCAGGCTAGTACGAAGATAGTACGTTGTCCGGCGATCTTCTAGTTGAGAGGAGACACGACGACCTAGCCGTACCAAGGTGTACTTTAAGAAGTAAAAAATTCGCGCAGGCGGGGTTGGGTAAACGAGAGTGTTGTGGGCTAAATCATTGCTATGTTTGATGAACTTCATTGGTGCCGGGAGGGGGGGTCGAACCCCCACGAGGTTGCCCTCGGCGGATTTTGAGTCCGCTGCGTCTGCCGATTCCGCCATCCCGGCAAGTCCCCACTCGCTCACCCGAGGCTGGGAACATCCAAGTATCGCACGGCGGTTTCCTCGCTACAAACCTCATCTCGCGGTACGATAGGCCATCGCACCCAATCTGTCCATTGAGGTCCTCGCATGGCCGAGCTCCCCCGCCGCCGCTTCCTGCAACTCTGCGCCGCCGCCGCCCTCCTCCCCAAAGCTGCTCTTGCCGACGCGCCTCTCATCGAACTTACCCTTGTAGAAGCCTCCCGCCGCCTCCGTGCCCGTAGTCTTAGCTCCGTCGAATTGACTGAGGCGTTCTTAGCCCGCATCGCTGTCTACAACCCCAAACTCAACGCCTTTATCACCGTCATGCGCGACCAAGCCCTGGCTCAAGCCCTCGCGCTCGACCGCGAGGCCCAGGTCGGACACTTCCGCAGTCCGCTCCACGGCATCCCCATTGTGCTCAAGGACAACATCGACACCGCCGGTACCCGCACCACCGCCGCCTCGCTCGTCTTCGACGACCGCGTGCCTACTGAGGACGCCTTCGTTACTGAGCGCCTGAAGCAAGCCGGCGCTGTCATCTTAGGCAAAGCCAATATGCACGAGTTCGCCATGGGCCATACTTCCTCGACGACATACTTCGGCCCCGTCCGCAACCCCTGGGCACCGGATCACACTCCCGCCGGTTCGTCCGGTGGCTGCGCCGTCGCCGTGATCTCAGACATGTGCGTCGCCGCCGTCGGTACCGACACCGGTGGCTCCGTCCGCATGCCCGCCGCGTATTGCAGCATGGTCGGTCTGAAGCCTACCTATGGCCTCGTCTCCATCCGGGGGATCGTCCCACTCACCTACTCGCTCGACCACTGCGGCCCGATGAGCAAGACGGTCGAAGATGCCGCCATCATGCTCAACGCCATGGCCGGGTACGATAAACTCGACGTGGCCAGCGTCGAGCACCCGCGCGAGGACTACGTCCAGTCCATGAAGCAGCCGGTAGCTAAACTCCGACTCGGCATCCCGCGCGCACCCTACTTCGACCGCCTCGATGCCGACACCGCCGCCGCCATGGATGCGGCAATCGCCGTCCTCTCGAAGCTTGTAGCCTCCACTAAAGACGTGACCCTTCCTTCAACCCACGGCTTCTCCGCGCTCTCGCTGAGCGCCGAAACGCAGGCTTACCACCTGCAACTTCTCCGCCGCAATCGCCAGGCCTACTCCATCGCCATCCGCCGCAACCTTGAAACCGGCCTCAAGGCCACCGACGATGTCTCCGACGAGCCCTGCTCCGAAAAGGTGACCGACTACGTCCTCTCCAACTGGGACCTCATCAAGCTGCGCCGCACCATCGACGACGCCTTTACGGACTTCGATCTCGTCGCCTTGCCCACCATGCGCCTCGTCGCCCCAACCATCAACGAGTCGCTGAGCCGCGAAGAAGACCCCAAACCGCGCGAGCCCGAGGTCGACAGCAACTGCACCCCCTTCGACATCTGGGGCATCCCCGCTATCTCCGTTCCGTGCGGCTTTTCGAGCACCGGCTTGCCCATCGGCCTGATGATCGCCGGTCCGCGCTTCTCCGAAGGCCGTGTCCTCGCCCTGGCTCATGCTTACGAGCAAGCGACGCAATGGCACCTTCGCAAACCCACCCTTACACCCATCATGACCATCCCACCCATCATTCGCAAGTAAGCCTCAACTGCTCAGGTGCCCCACGTCCCCTCTGAGACGTGGGTTCGACGATCTACACCCCAACGCGATAGTGTAGACACCATCATGAACCTGACCCGCCGCTCCGTTATCCCGCTTCTCGCCGCCGGCCCCGCCGCGCTGCGCGCTTACGCCGCCCTCAAGCCGCAGGCCGAGCGCCTCTACATTGGCACCTACACCTCGCCCGCCGGTGCCATCCCCGGAGGCGAAGGCATCTACACCGCGACCTTCAATCCAGCCACGGGCGAACTCACTCCGCCCACGCTTGCCGCCGCTACGCCCGATCCCACCTTCCTTGCCTTATCCCCGAACGCCCCTGCCCGACTCTACGCCGTCAACGAGCTTGGCGGCGGCAAGCCCGGAACCGTCACTGCCTTCACCCGCAACGACGCCACCGGCGCGCTCACCGCCCTCAACACTGTTCCCGCCGGCGGCAAAGGCCCTTGCCACGTCGCCACCGAACACACTGGGCGCGCCGTCTTCGTCGCCAACTACCCTGGCGGCAGCATCTCCTCCTATACGGTCACATCCGAAGGCCTCAGCTCGCCCGTCGCCACGATTCAATACACTGGCAGCGGCCCCAAGCCCGAGCAGGCCTCCCCTCATGCGCACTGTGTCGACGTATCACCGGACAACCGCTTCCTCGTCGTCAGCGATCTCGGCACCGATCGCCTCCTCACCTACCATCTTGACCCCGCTTCTGCCGAACTCATCCCCGCCGCCACACCTTTGGTCACCGTGACCCCCGGTTCCGGCCCTCGCCATACTCTATTTCACCCCAATGGCAAGTGGCTCTACTCGCTGAATGAGCTGAGCTCCACCGTGGACCTCTTCGAGTGGACCGCGGCTACCGGATCTCTCACCTTCAAAGCCACGGCCTCCACCTTGCCTGAAGAAGCACGGGGCAAAAAGAACAGCACCGCCGAGCTCGCCTTCTCGCCCGACGGCCGCTTCCTCTATGTCTCGAACCGCTTCCACGACTCCATCGCCGTCTTCAGCGTTGATCACGATCACGGCACACTCGCTTCGATACAAGACATCCCCTGCGGAGGCAAAGTCCCACGCTCCTTCACACTGAATCCCTCGGGCAGCTGGCTGCTGGTAGCCAACCAGGACACCGCCAACATCGCGATCTTTGCCCGCAACGCCCAAACAGGCATACTTACGCCGACCGGCAGGTCCTACGCGGTCAATCGCCCCGTCTGCCTTCTCTTTGCTTAATCGTTCTTGTGGTCATTACCCAAGAATCAGTGTTCTGTCCGCGGCTAAACCTTCGGCCACAACCAGGCAGCCCCTCGCACACCGCTCGAATCCCCATGCACCGCTTGCAAGACGGGCGTATCGCACCGTCCACCGAACACATAGTCTGGCAGCTGCCGCATCACCGCCGGATAGATCCTTTCAATCCGCGACACCCCGCCTCCTATCACGATCGCATCCGGGTCCAGCACATTGATCATGGACGCCATCCCGCGTGCGATGCGATTCTCCAATCGTTCCAGCGCCGCCAGGGCCTCGGAATCCCCTTCCTCGCTAGCCCGTACGATCTCCGCGCCCTTCAACGGCACTCCCGTATGCCGCTCGTAGTCGGCCATCAATCCCGTCCCCGAGATCCACGTCTCCAGACACCCCCGCCGCCCGCAGTAGCACACCGGCCCGGGGAACTCCTCCGCGTTGGGCCACGGTAGCGGATTGTGCCCCCACTCGCCGCCCACTCCGCCCCGTCCCGCATGAACCCGTCCGTGCAGGGCAATCCCACCGCCGCATCCTGTGCCCAAAATCACGCCAAACACAACATCAACGCCCGCCGCTGCACCGTCCGTCGCCTCCGACACCACGAAGCAGTTTGCGTCGTTCGCCATCCGCACCTCGCGCGCCATTGCCGCGCTTAGATCCTGATCGAACGCCATCCCATTTAGCCAAATCGAGTTCGCATTCTTCACGAGCCCGTTCGACCGCTCCACCGTCCCAGGAATCCCGACACCGACCGTTCCGCGTTGCCCCGTCTCCCCTTCCAGCCGGTCGACCAGCCCCACAACCGCCGCCACCGTGCCCGCGTAATCTCCCCGCGGTGTATCCACCCGGTGCCGTGCCAACTCGCTGCCCTCACCGTCCATCGCCAGAGCCTCAATCTTTGTCCCACCCACGTCCACACCAATCCGCATCGCTCACGTTCCTCACGGATCATCGTACCCTGCAACCCGCGACCCACCAACCGCTCTCTAGCCCATCTCAAACACGGCCATTCTCTGCGGACTGCTGCGGAGTCGAAGGACCGCGGTTATGGACGTCGGGTGCCCGGCCTTCGCGGCCTTCGAACCTCCAAGGGAACATTTACCCTCCCTCCGGGGTCTATCCTTGCAGCACATCCAGAAAGGCCTCCCTTGCCCTCCTCCCCGCACCGCCTGCTCACCGTCACGCTCCTCGCCGCTACCCTCCACAGCCAGCAGCCGCGTTCTGAAAACCAGACGACACTCCCGGTCACCCACGTCTCCCTCTACAAGAACGGCGTCGGCTTCTTCGAGCATTCGGGCAAGGTCACCGGCAATGCCCAGGTCTCCATCGCCTTCACCACCGCGCAGCTCAACGATGTCCTCCAGTCCCTCACCGCCATCGACCTCGCAGGCGGACGCATCGCCGGGGCGGGCTACAACTCCACCACGCCTATCGAGCAGCAGCTCAAGGCTCTTCCTCTCGGCCTTGGCCAGGACGCCGACTCGCAGGCCTTCTACAACGCGATCCGCGGTGCGCGGGTCGAGGTCCACAGTGCGGCGATCTCGATCACCGGACGCCTCCTCAACCTCGAAATCCGCACCACGCCGGTCAAGGAGGGCGACCCAGCCGGAGCCGAACGCCGCTTCCTCACCGTCGTCTCCGATGCGGGCTCCGTACGCACGATCGAGCTCACCTCCACCACTGAGATCCGCCTGCTCGACCCAGCGCTCCACACCGATGTCACCCGTTATCTGCAACTGCTCGCCGACACACGCAACCAGGGCCTCCGCCGCCTGACGCTGCAAGATAACGGCTCCGGTACGCGTGACCTCCGCGTCTCCTACATCTCCGAAGTGCCGATCTGGAAGTCCACCTACCGCATCCTCTTCTCCGGCCCCGCCACCGCGCAGGCCAAGCAAACCGCCACATTGCAGGGCTGGTCCGTCGTCGACAACACCACCGGCACCGACTGGCTCAACGTCCAGCTTTCGCTCATCGCTGGTGCGCCGCAGAGCTTCATCCAGCCGCTCAGCGTTCCGTATTACGCACGGAGACCTGAGATTCCACTGCCGCAAGAGGCCCAGCTAAGTCCGCAAACGCACGACAGCGGTGAGCCGCAATCCGCCGGCCTGGCGGGGATGTCCGGCATAGGCGCGGCGGGTGGTGTTCCAGGTGGCGTGATGGGCGGCATAGGAGTTGGACCAGGCTCGGGCGGCAACACTGGCGGTGGAGTGTACGCGATGCGCAAAGCCGATAACTTTCATGGCGGAAGCATCGGAGGCCCCTTGCCCGCGGCCGCTCCCACCATCGCCTACGAGCAAGCCGCCACCGACTCCATCGCGCCCCAGACTACCACCGCCGCCTTCGACGACTTCTTCGCCTACACTCTCGACCAGCCCATTACCATCCGCAAGAACGAGTCCGCCCTCGTCCCCATCCTCCAGACCAAACTCGACGCAGAGCGCGTCACCCTGATCGACCCGCAACGGCAAGCCCTCCGCGCTCTCTGGATCACCAACACCTCAGACCTGACGCTCGACCGCGGTTCCTTCGCCATCGTCGAAAACGGCTCATTCGGCGGCGAAGGCTTGCTCGACCCCATCCATCCCAAAGAACGCCGCCTGCTCTCCTACGCCGCCGACACCGCCGTCCGCGTCTCCACCGAGAATCTCTTCGACTCCTCCCGCGCGACCAGTGTCACCGTCAGCAAGGGCGTCCTCACCTTCCGCACGGCCGAGATCGCCGAGCTCGAATACCTCCTCCATAACTCGGCGGCCGAGCCCCGCACCCTCATCCTCGAAACCCCTCGCCGCCAAGGCTTCACTCTCGATAGCGCCCGCGGCAACGGCGATCCAGCGCCGAAGCCCGAAGAGACCACCCCCGCCGTCTACCGCTTCCGCGTCCTGGCCGCCCCCGGCGAGACCGTCCGCCTCCACGTCGGCGAAAAGCGTCTAGGCACCACCCGCTACGAGCTCCTGCGCTCAGACGACAATCAGCTCACCTACATCCTCAACGAGTCGCACCATAATCCGCAGCTCGAAGCCGTCCTCCAGCCCATCCTCGAAGCGCGTCGCCGCGTGGCCGATGCTCAGACCGCCCTCAACGCCGTCAACGAGCGCCTCACCATCCTCCGCGCCGAGGAAGACCGTCAGCGCCAGAACATCACCGCCCTCAAAGACGCCGACAAGAACTCCCGCAACCGCTTCGTCCGCGACCTGAACGCGACTGAGGATCAGATCGCCGCTACCCAGAAGGACTATGCCGCCGCCGCCGCCGCTCTGAAAGCCGCACAGTCTGATCTGGCCACCAAGATCACCGCGCTGCAACTGGATCAAACCCTCTAGCCGCCTCCAGTTACTTAGACGGCATCTTGTCTGCCGCTTTACGGCATCCTATGTAAGCAGGATGACCGCGATGTCCTCGCGCCAAGGAGTTCACAATGATCAAGATGCGTTCTTTCCTTACCGTAGCAGCGGCTACTGTGATTACCCTGTCGTCCGCCGTTCAGGCGCAGAGTATCAAGGTGAATTGGCGCGAGAAGGCACCCTTCTCCGACTTCCGCACCTTCCAGTTGGCCTCTCAAGAGCAAGAGGGCTTTTATACCCAGTTCGTCCCCAAGTACCTCACCAGCGCGCTTCAGTCCAAAGGACTCAATCAAGTCACGGGTAATCAGCAGCCGGACTTGAAAGCCGTCTTCCACTTCAAGACGCAGGACGTGGTCGACGCCACCACCACGAGCGACGGCTACGGCTGGGGTGGCGGTCCGTGGGGTGGATGGGGAGGCTGGGGCGGATGGGGAGGTTGGGGTGGCGGTGGCTTCGGTGATGGAATGGCCACCACCCAGGAGCACCCGCGCACCATTGGCATTCTCACCGTCGACCTGATTGAGACCCGCAACAACCAGGTCGTCTGGCGCGGTCAAGCCACAGAGGACAGCATCTCCAACAGCCAGCACGGAGATGAAAAACAGGTTTGGCAATCGATTGGAAAGATGTTCGAACACTACCCGCCAAAGCAGGATAAAGAAAAGAAGTAGCTTGTGAACTTTGAGCCATGTCTCGCGGGTAGACATGGCTCAGACGTTTATCTCAGCAGCCTAAGGCTGCCTCGTGACCGTATCCCTACCGCCCACCTTCGGGAAGTACCCGCTCCGCGTCCGGACTGTCAACCGGCCAAATCCCTTCGCCTTCGCCTCTACATGTACCTGCCGATATCCTCCCAGCGTTGGCGACTTCGTACTTCGATAAGCGATCGTGTACTGCGTTCGAATGTCCTGCGCCACCTGCGCCGCGATTGGGTCGATTTCCTTGAGCGAACGTGGAAAATACGCCGCCCCGCCGGTCTGCTCCGACAGTGTCTCGAGCACCCGCCGCGCGTGCCGCGACTCGCGCTTGTCGGCATCCGCCCCAAACAGCAGTCCCACACAGTAAATCACCGGTCCGTCCAGATCCTGAATCCGCCGGATCGCCTGCTCCAGCGAAGCCGTTGAGGCGTTGTCCTCCCCATCCGTCACGATTAGCAGCACCTGCTTCGTGTGCTTGGCGTTCTTCGAAAGGTAGTCCGCCGAGGCTACCAGCGCATCGTAGATCGCCGTTCCCCCCGAGCTCTTGATATAGCTCAACCCCTCGGCCAGCTTCTTCGGGTCGTTCGTAAAGTCCTGATCGATGAACGCCTCCCAGCTAAAGTCCACTAGAAACGCCTCGTCCGCCGGGTTGGACAGCTTCACAAAGTCGAGCGACGCCTGGTCCACCGCCGCCCGCTTGTCGTACATCGATCCCGAGCTGTCAATCAAAATGCCCAGCGATACCGGCAGGTCCTCATGCCGGAAGCCAGTAATGACCTGCGGGACGCCATCTTCATACACGTGGAAGTCGTCCTTGGTCAGCGTCTGGATGGACCGCCCACTTCCATCGAGCACTGTCGCGTCCAGGCGCACCTCGTAGGCGTCCTCGCGCAGCGTGTACTTCCCGTTCGCCCCGCGTCCCACACTCGACGGCCCCGTCGGCTGCCCCGCCTCCGAGCCCGCCTTCACCGGCACATCCGGATCGGGAGAAGGCACCGGATCGCGGTCCACCGTAAGGTCCGGCCGCTGCATAGGAGTCCCCGGCTGCTGAGCCTTCCCCAACCCACACCCGAGCAGAACCACCCACACCCATATCCATCTACTGCGAAGGTGCATAGTACCCCTGGCGATTGTGCACCGTGAGCGGAGGCAAGCCCGGCGGAGGCACCAAACGTATCTTCAATTTACGCCAGTTCCCGTCCGTCTTCACCTCCGACGGCCGGAAGCCGATCACATACTCGTTCCGCAGCTCGGCTGAAATTCGCGACGCGATGTCCCCCAGGTCCCCCAGGTCCGATACCCGGAACAACCGTCCTCCCGTCATCTCGCACACATCCGTCAGCAGGATCGGCCCCTGCTGCTCCTCGCTCGTCGGCGCATACTGGTCGAAGATGCCAATCGAGTAGATCTGCACATCGCTCTCCCGCACCAGCCGCCGCAACTCGCTCTCCGTATACCGGCTGCGGTTGTCGCCGCCATCCGAGATAATCAGCAGCGCCTTGCGCTCATACTTTGCTTGCCGCAGCTTGTTCACGCCTAGATACACTGCGTCGATCAGTGCCGTGCGGTTCTCCGGCTTCAGCATGACCATCCGTGCCTCGACATCGTCGATGTCCGACGTATAGTCGACGATCACCGCTGGCCGGTCGTTGAACCCTATAACGAAGAATTCATCCTGAGGATTCGAAGTACGCAGAAACTCGCTCAACGCCTTCCGCGCCCGCGTGAACTTCGATGTCATGCTCCCGCTCAAGTCGAAGACGATGCCGATGGTTACCGGCGCATCCTCTGTCGAAAAGCTCTTGATCTGCTGTAAAACGTCCTTGTCGTAGACGAAGAAGTTCTCGCGCTCGAGACCCGTCACCAGCCGATTCATCCCGTCCGTCACGGTCGCCGGCACGAGCACCAGGTTCACATCCACGCGTATCCGCGCGTCCTTGCGCGAGGTCGCCAGCTTCGCCGCATTCTCCGCACCTTCGATAAGCGGCTTCTTCTCCTCCGGCGTCTTCGGCGGCGGAGCTGGCTTCTGCGTTTCCACCTGGCCTAGAGGGTTCTCCTGCGCGCGACATAGTCCCACGCCTAAGCTCAGCGCAATGACCAGCACCGCCGGTCTCCACCCGCCCAATCTAAACGCCGTAATACCCATACCGCACCCTTGGCCTTGCGGATCGATCGCCGATCCCTTGGCGGAACTCAAGTCGTTCTCCCCGCCCGACAAGTTTAGCCTCTTCGGCTACGAACAGGATGCTTAGACGGATGGATCGTCCAAAGAGCAGTCCCATATTCTTCATTCCACCACCGTCCAGATAACAATCGGATTGGAGCATTCTTGGAAGACCGGATCGCGGGCGACAACCGGTGACCAAGGACCACCTATGTAACTGTGCGGAGTCTGACGGCTTTAACGCAATGGCACTAAGGTTGAACAGGTGCTGGGGGAAGGCCGGATTCAAGTAGCGTTGGAAGGGTTTTAGTCGAATCCCAGGTATTGATGAAGGTGTCGATCTGGTCGGCGCGGATCTGCCAGAGCTGAGTGCGGAGATCGTAGCGGACGAGGACGTTATCCAGCCAGTAGGGACGGTTTTCGGCGAGCCAACTCTTCGCGTACAGATTCTTGAGTTGGGAGTAGCCGTCGCGAAGGTCCTGGCAGCGGCCGTTCATGCTGGAGATGGAGTAGAGCAGGTCGGCGGCGGCGGCGTGCTTTTTCGGGTCGTCCTTCATGGCATAGGCGCGGGCATAAGCGGAGGACATCTCGTCGGAGAGCTGGAACTTGAGGCCGATAAAGTCAATGCGGCGCGCGCCCAGCTCCATGGCGGCGATGGCGTCGGGTTCGCGGAGGCTTGGATTGGCGGTGCGGACTTCGTGGAGGAGCTCGATGGCGCGCTCGGCGTGGAGGCGGGCGTCGTGAATCTTCGGGCGGAGCTTGGCGTTCATGGCCTGGCCAGCGGGAGACCAGGGATCGGTCCAAAAGGCTTCGTCCGAGACGTCGAGGTCTTCAGCGGCAAGCAGCTCTTGTTGGGCTTGGTCGATTTTGCCGGACTCGTCACCGAAGAGGGTGTGGCCGAAGGCGTGCTGGAACGGGGCGGGGTCAGCGGGGGCGGGCTGCCAGGCAGCGGCTGCTCCGAAGAGGACGCCGAACCAGTCCTGATTGAAGAGGCCTTCGCCGTCATCGTTCCAGAGGGCGAGTAGCATCCCAGTGCTGCCGAGACGCTGGCCGGACTCGACGAAGCCGCGGATGTTATCGAGTGCGACCTTACCCAGCGGATAGACGACGCGCCAGTTGGCGTCGCCCGGCGCGACCCAGGTCTCCATGCCGGCTTTCTTGAAGGGAAGGATGTCGCCGTCGTAGCTGTCCTTGTGCCAGTAAATCCAGGGGATGGCGATCATGTCCTTTGGCAGGTGATCGATGGCCGAGGGATCGCTCTCGGCGACATCGCCCCAGAACAGCAAACGGCGGTGAAGCGGGGCCAGCGTGGTGTGGATCTGCGAGAGGAAGTCGGCATACACGGGCCCCAGACCGCGCTTTTCGACATCGGGGCGAGTGCGCCCGGTGCCCAGCTCAAACGTCTCGTCCGCGCCGACATGGAGGAAGGGGCTGGGGAAATCCTCTGCGAGCTGCGTAAACCAGGACTTGATCAGAGGCTGGGTGCCGGGTTCGCCGGGGGCGAGGACGTGGCCGTGGGGGGTCTCGGCGAGGCTGCTGTATTTCTCGAACTTGAGGAGATGGTGGAGGTGACCGAAGGCTTCCTGCTCCGGGACAATGGTGATGTGGTACCGAGCGGCGAAGGCGGCGAGCTCCTGCGCTTCAGCGCGGGTCAGGGCACTGCCCGGCGGTGCGGCGAGCGGGTCGGCGGCGTACTGCATGGTGTGCTCGAAGTAAGGCGAGTAGAGGTTGACCTTGAAGGCGGCGAGCGTGGCGATCTGGTGCTTCTGGAAGGCGAGCGTGGGGAAGGGACCGCGGGAGAGATCGTCGTGGACGCCGCGGTACTTCATGGCCGGCCAATCGCGGATGGTGGCAGTGAAGATCTGGGTGCCAGACGATGTGTGGACGATCAACTGCTTCAAAGTTTGCGCGGCGTAGAAGAGGCCAGCGCTCGTATCGGCCACCAAGGATACTTGACCAGGTTTCGAGATCAGGATGTAGCCTTCGTCGTGCATGGCGGGGTCGACGATAAGTTTGTTTTCTTTCAGCAAGGATTGTGCGCCGGGGTCGGACGTGTGGAGGAGGGTGACTGTGATGGCCGGTGCGCTGGCCGGCGTCAGAATGTCTTCGGCGTTGAAGGTTTGCGTGAGATCCTGGGCGGTGAAGAGGTCCTCCGACGTAGCGGGAACAGAGGCGACGACCGTGGCGGAGGCGATCGGGGAAAGGGTAGAGGCGTGGATCTCGCGGGGAGCCGGGATGAGGGCCGGGGTCTGTGCGGCGAGCGAAGAGGCGAGGGCGAGGAGGAGTGCCGGCGTGAGCGTGCGGAGGAGCATGGGAGAACTGTAGCCTATTTGTGAGGCGATCGAAAGCCGCCAAACGCTCGAATATGCTGGGCAGATGATGAAGACCGATCTCGTTCTACCCGCCGGACTCTATAAGGCGTTTCTCTTCGATCTGGATGGCACTGTGGCGGACTCGATGCCGCTGCACTTCGCCGCCTGGACGCAGGCGGTCGAGGAGAACGGCGGGCAGTTCCCCGAGGCGCTCTTTTACGCTATGGGCGGCATCCCGCTGCTGCGGACGGTGGACCTGCTGAACGAGCGTTTCGGCACGGCGATGATCCCGGAGGTGGTGGGACACCGCAAGGAGACGCTGTTTCTTGCCATGCTCGACGGGATGCGCCCCGTCCCGTCGGTGCTGCGGGTCATCGAGGCGTACGCGGGCAAGCTGCCGTTCGCCATCGTGTCGGGCTCGAGCCGCGCCTCCATCGCCAGGACGCTGGACATCCTCGGCATGGCGCACTTCTTTCCCGTGATCGTCGGCGCGGAGGATGTCGTCCACGGCAAGCCCGCGCCCGAGCCGTTCCTGAAGGCGGCCGCGCTGCTGGGCGTCGCGCCGGAGACGTGTCTAGTGTTCGAGGACGCGGACGCGGGGATCGAGGCGGCCAAGGCGGCGGGGATGCAGTGGGTGCGGGTGCCGCAAGGCATTACAAGCACGGTGTAAGCCCACCCATTTCTGTCAATGCATAAGCTGAATAGAGACTGCCGTATCTCCGGCCTGCTGCAACGCCTCATAAACCGCGTACCCGTTCGTCTCCGCGTGCAGGGTCACCATCTGTCCATTGGCCGCATGGGTAGGCAGCACGAACCCGCCACCCGCTCCAGTCTCAACGCGCTCGGCTTCATGTCCAACTATTGATACCCACACACCTGGCAGTCCGTGCTTGTCGCTTCCCTCTACCTCACCACGCAACTCGGCGGAGCGTTGCGGCACAAGCTGTACCTGCAATACAGGATGGTAATTGTCTTGAAGGCGAAGTTTGCCCTTGCCTACGAGGAACGCGCTCTTAACCGCCGCGTACGCGGTAAACACCCCATCTGCCGGTCGGTTCGATGGCGAAACATCGCACTCCCATCCCCCCTCGATCTTCTTCTTTGCTCCAAGCGGCTCACACACCATCTCGGTATCATCTACAGGTGAACCATCTTGTCCGAGCACTGTCACCGTAATCTCATACACACCGTGGGTCTTCAGGTACGCGCCTCCCAGCAGCGGTAACGCTCCCAGGAAAATAATGCCAAGACCCAAGACGATGCCTAGAACAAGCACGGTCTTCTTGTCCTTCTTTCTAAGCGCAATATAAAACGCTCCAGATGCCAGCACCGCGGCAAAGATCGCTGCCGTCACCGGGTCTTTTATATTAGCTGCCAACTCTAAAGCCTTTTCGAACATTGTAAAATTCATCTGAGCTTCGCCCTCGCCAGCGCAAGATTGTTGCGAACCATCTTAGTCGTGGGATGATCAGGCCCAAGTGACTTCTCATCTATACTGAGAGCACGACGATAAAGAATCTCCGCATCCGCATAG
This sequence comes from Acidobacteriaceae bacterium, assembly GCA_965277085.1. Lineage (GTDB taxonomy): Bacteria > Acidobacteriota > Terriglobia > Terriglobales > Acidobacteriaceae > Edaphobacter. The sequence goes on along the minus strand of OZ255708.1, from coordinate 811,039 downwards.
CTGCCTTTCCTGTCGAGTAGGCGGGCTAGATTGTTATAGTCGATTGCCGTATCTGGATGATCAGTACCAAGTACTGTCTCATCGATTTGGATAGCACGCCGATAAAGAGGCTCAGCACCCGCGTAATCGCCTTTCGCTACAAGCACTATGGCCAAGTTGCCTAGACTAGAAGCAGTATTTGGATGATTGGGACCAAGCGCTGTCTCATTGATTTGGAGCACACGACGGTAAACAGGCTCAGCACCTGCATAATCTCCCTCCGACTTAAGCACCAATGCCAGACTATTCAGATCGGTCGCTGTAGCCGGATCATAGGCACCAAGCATCGCCTCATCGATCGCAATTGCGCGGCGGCACAGAGGCTCAGCACCCGCGTAATCTCCTTTTGTCACTAATATTAGCGCAAGATTGTTCAGACTCACCGCTGTACGAATATTGTTACTGCCAAGCACCTTTTCATGAATAGCAAGAGCATGACGATACAGAGTCTCGGCACCCGCGTAATCCCCCTTTGCCTTGAGCAGCAAAGCCAGATTGTTAAGACTTGTTGCCGTGTCTGAATAGCCATCACCAAGCGTCTTCTCGCGAATTGAAAGCGCATTACGATAGAGCGGCTCAGCTTCAATATAGTCGCCCGCATGATACAGGCTAAGAGCCTTTGCATTCATCAAACTGGGGTTATCAGGCTGTAGCTTCAAGGCGCGGTCCTGAGCCACAGCCGCCTCGCGGTAGCGCCCCTGAGCAAACAGTGAATCCCCCAAAAAAGAAGCTGCGTCCACGCTCTGTGACTTGTCGGTTTGCTCTAGAATCTGCAACGAAGTTGTCAATTGCTTCGTCGCTTCCGTATAGTTTTGCTCATACAGAGCGGCTAGGCCTTTGTCGTACGGGCTTGTAGCCTTCTTTCCTGATGTTCGGATCGTCTCGTCTACTTCTTTAGGCGAAAGTCCATACTGCTTTGAGACAACTTCTAGACCTTCTTTCGATGACATGCTTAAAGCACGTTTGCCCGCGATCTTCGGTGCATTCGCCTGGATAATCTGGGCCTCCAGAGGCTTGGTGAATCGCAGAATCGATGATGCCCCTCGTTCCGCGACCGTAATCATCACAACATTCATGGCATTGTTTTCGAAGGATGGAACTTGTACAGGTCGCCCTTTCCATGGATCAACCAACACAAATTCGTGTCCATTGGGGGACTTCACAATTTGCAGCTGAACGAGGCTGTTCTCTTTTGTGCCTGGCGTAAGCAATAGGATTGCTCTGCCTGTGGGATCCGTCCGCTGCGGACTGCCTCCGGCTCCTAAAGTCGAGAAGGACAGATTCGCCACCGGATGCCCATCTGTGTCCGAGACATGCAGCATCAATTTGCCCTGCTCGGCGGCCAAACCTGCGGTCAGACTCAGGATCATCGGCAATGCGGTAAAACTGTTGCGATGCACCGTGCTCCTCCGCACCTAATGGTGTTGTGATGTGACGAAGCATAACACCCACCGCCCTGCGCATGAAGATAGCTGTCGTGGACGGTTGTTTTGTGGATGCCGCGCGCCGGTTTCTGCGCTACACTGCGTTCATCGCTACTTAATACTGGCTGGTTGGTTCAGCGGCTGTGCCCTCCCTCGGGGAGGCCGCCGGTGCATCTTTCCGAATCTGCTGTACGAGGGGAACGTCTGATGGGGATTTCGCGGCGGGATTTTCTGACACGGGTGGGGCAGGCGGGCGGGTATGCGGCGGCGTTTGCGACGATGCAGTCGCTGGGGCTGATGCCGATGAAGGGCCAGCAGACGTTGCCGATCACGGCGGCTCCGGGTGTGGGCAAGGGCGTGAAGGTGGTGGTGCTGGGCGCGGGAATCGGCGGCCTGGTCTCTGCCTATGAGCTGAAGAAGCTGGGCTACGACGTGACGCTGCTCGAAGCCCGGGAGCGGCCCGGCGGCCGCAACTGGACCGGCCGCAAGGGCACGAAGGTGAAGTTCGTCGACGGCACCGTGCAGGAGATCGGGTGGGAAGAGGGGAACTACCAGAACCTCGGTCCGGCGCGGCTGCCGAGCACCCACTGGACCATGCTGGGCTACGCGCGCGAGCTGAAGGTGCCGATGGAGGTCGAGATCAACACGACGCGGTCATCGCTGTTGCAGAACGACAAGGCAAATGGCGGCGCGGCGGTGCCACAGCGTAAAGCGATCAACGACACACGCGGGCATGTGAGCGAGCTGTTGCAAAAGTGTATCGCGCAAGGAGCGCTCGATGCGGAGATCACGGCTGAAGACCGCGACCGCATGAAGACCTTCCTGACCTACTATGGGCCGCTCGATAAGACGGGGAAGTATGTGGGATCGGACCGCGCGGGGCTGAAGACGCCGCCGGGGGCGGGGACGCAGCTGCCCGTGGTCGAGGTGCCGATGGACATGCACCTGCTGCTCGATGAAAACTTTTGGGCCGGGATGCTGTATGAGGAGACGTGGGACTGGCAGGCGACGATGATGCAGCCGGTCGGCGGCATGGATCAGATTCCGTACGCGTTCGCCAAGGCGCTGGGACCAGTGGTCGAGTATAGCTCGCCCGTGACGGGGATCAAGAAGATGGCGAACGGTGTACAGGTGAGCTACACGCAGAACGGCGCGGCCAAGCAGATGGAGGCGGCGTACTGCGTGTGCGCGATGCCGTTCTCGATGTTAAAAAAGATTCCGCATGACTTGTCGCCGGCGTTCGCCAAGGTGGTGGATGAGTCGGTGATGGCTGGGAGCTACAAGGTGGCGTGGGAGAGCCGCCGCTTCTGGGAACAGGACTACAACATCTACGGTGGGCTGTCATTTGCGGCACAAGGGCCCAGCCCAGTCTGGTACCCGAGCTCGCGGCTGATGCACGACACCGGCATCGTGGTGGCGGGGTACACGGATGAGGCGTCGGACCCGGCGTTCCTCAAGGCCGACATGAAGGGCAAGTTTGCCATGAGCCGCGCCACGATCGAGAAGCTGCATCCGGGCCATGGCATAGAACTGACGAACCCGGTCTTCTGCGGATGGAAGCATGTGGAGTGGAACGAAGGCTCGTGGATACGGAGCTATGGCGGTGGGTTGCCGGGGTACGATGTGGTCATTCAGGCAGACGGCCCGATCTACTTTGCCGGCGATACGATCAGCCATATCGTTGGCTGGCAGGAGGGCGCGGCGTTGAGCGCGCGTCGTGCCGTCGGGATGATTTCGGACAAGGTGAAGGCGACTAAGGGGTAAGTTGATAGGTGATAGAGGAGATACGATGAAGCGAGTTTTGGTACTAGCGGCGGCGATGGTATTGGGTCTGGGCGTGGGGCAGGCCCAGGTGACGGTGAAGCATATTCAATCGGAAAAGTCGCCGATTGCAACCGGCGTTTGGGCGGGTGATACCTATTACCTGAGCGGCCAGCTAGCTTCGCCCGTGACTCCTGCTGATGCGGCCAAGGGCACGGCGGCGGACTACGGCGACACTAAGGCTCAGTCGGCCAGCGTGTTTGCGAAGATCCAGACGCTGCTCAAGGAGCAGGGTTTGGACATGAAGGATGTCGTGAAGATGACGGTCTTCCTGGGACCGGACCCGAAGACGGGCAAGCTGGACTTTGCCGGGATGCAGTCCGAGTACGTGAAGTACTTCGGGACGGAAGCGCAGCCGAATAAGGTAGCCCGAAGCGCTTTCCAGGTGGCGGCACTGGCGGCTCCGTGGGCGCTGGTTGAGATTGAGGTGATCGCGGTGCGGGGGAAGTAAGTTCTCCTTTCATGAATTGAAACGCGGCGAAGCTCCAGGCTTGGCCGCTTTCCTTTGTGTGCGTCGCTGGTGCCTCATAGTCCCTTCGAGGCAACCCTGGCGACGGCAGTGATGAGCGTGGAGCGTGTTCAAGAAAGCCGCCTGGAACGGCGTTGGCTTTTACGAGCATCCGCGGCGCGGCTAGGCGGCGGTGCTGGCTTCTTGTTGTGACTGGAGAGCGTCGACGCGCCAGGCTACCTCCGGGTCGTATTCGCGGTCTTCTTCGTCTTGTTCGCGGACGAGGGTGTCGAGGGGGAAGAGGCTGTTGTGGAGCTGGGCGCGGGCTTGGGCGCGGTCGTGGATGCCTTGGGCGAGGGTGTTCATGGCGTTGGCCCAGGCCTTTTCGGAAGCGGCGACGTTGGCTTTGGATGCGAGGTATTCGGGTTCGGGGGCTAGGGTGAAGCGGGCGATGGGGTCGGGGAGGGGGGTTGAGTTTTCAGTTGGGAGTTCCCAGTTGTTAGTGGGGAGTTCCCGTGTGTCTGCGGAAGTTTGTTGGGAAGTCTCAAAGTCTTCATTCTGAACGGGTTCAATCTGGGAAGTCTGGGGTTGGGTCTGGATTTCCAAAGCGGCTTCGGCGGGTTCGGGTGCGGGGGCGATGGTGCCGAGGGTGGGGTGGTTGGTGTAGTCGGTAACGGGGGTGCGGTCGAGGTGGAGGGCCTGGGCGCGTGCGTCTGCGCGGGCCTCCGAGCGTTCGATGCGGGCGAGGTTCTGGCTGGCGGTCGAGAGTTGGCGATGGAGCTGGGCGGCGACGCGGAGGTCGATGAGCTCGGCGGCGGTGAGGCGGAGGAGCTCGGCGAGACCGCGCTGGATGGCGTGGAGGTCGAGGGGTTCGGGGAGGGCGGCCGAGGTGCGGCCGTGGAGGACTTGGAGCTTGAGCGGGCGGCGGGTGCTGTGGTGGTAGAAGCAGAGCTCTTCGCCGCGGAGGGCGGGGGAGCCGCACTGGTGGCCATCGGTGAAGAGATGGCGACAGGGGCGGACGGTCCGGGCGAGGGGCATGGGTGGTCTCCTTGAGAGTTGATAGTTTTTAGTTGCTAGTTGGGTTAGAAGCGAAAGGCCCGGCGGGTGGCCGGGCCTTTGTTTTGTGTCTATCACTCAATTATAGCTGAGTGGGCATAACTCATGCGCAAAGTTCGTGAAGTGTATGTGGTTTGGGATGAGGGAGATGCGAAGTATTTTGGGGGAGGGGCTTGACAAGAATCAAGGCGAGAAGCGGATTCGCCTCGGGAACGACAAACAAGAAGGCGGGAGCGGTGAGTGGGTCATGGGTGGCCAAACGGCGGGTCTTCAATTGCGCCTGTCACGGTGAGGCTGTGACCGGCTCCACTCGGGATGACAAGAATGGGTGAGGGTTTGTTCGGCTTGGCTCGGGATGATGGAATTGGGCTGTGGCGGGTGTGGCTGGGTTCTGTGCAGGGGGACGTCGAAGTCGTAGGCTTGGCAGGAAGTTCGCTGGGGTTCGAAGCGGGTAACGGCGGGGCGGCGAAGCTGGCGCGTGTGATGGAGCGGGTCTAGCGGAGGAGGGCGTCGACGGCTTTGATCCAGAAGACGGTGATGGTCTCGTGGTCGCCGGAGGTGGGGGTGCTTTGGCCGTCGACGGCTTCGTTGTAGCGGCGGACGTGGTGGCGCATCCGGCGATGGCGGCGGTCTCGCCGAGGCGATGGACGTAGCAGGCTCCGGTGAGAAGATGGGCGGCCTGAGGTCCAGCGTTCTTTGGCGAGGGTGCCTGACTCGAAGGCGTGGAGGAAGGCGTCGAGTTCGGGTTCGGTGGTGGGAAGCGAGTGCATGGGTCTAAGATAGCGCTGGATGCGCTGATTCGGTGAGAGAGCCCAGCTTAGCAGCGATGAGGAGCCACTACATACCTAAGTGGTACTATGCGTTGAAGAAGCAAGCCTCCGTGAGCGTCGGAGACTTGGAGGATGGAGTGGCAAGCAGAGGACAGATGACGGGCATGCTGGGTGTTTACTTAGTCGCCGCCGAGTTGACCAGCAAAGACTTCATAGTCGCACTTACTTCAAGGAGCGCCGCCGGTGCCGATTTGCTTGTAACAAATAAGGATTGTTCAAGAACTTGGTCCGTGCAGGTTAAGACAAATCGAAGGCCCGCGAATTTTTGGTTGCTAAGCGCGGATTGTTCAAAGCTAGCATCCCCAAGCCATGTCTATGTTTTCGTAAATGTTAGAGGAGCCGACAGGCCTGAGTATCTTGTGGTTGAGAGCGGCCATGTCGCAGAGCACGTGGACCACGAAATAAGTCCCAGTGGGTCCGAATGGTTCAGCTTCGCAAAGATAAACAGGCAATCGGATGGAGAGGGATGGGAACTGTTTACGGGATAGCGAGGAGTTCAGTAGACTGACGATATGAGCACAGCGACGATCAGCTTTGAAGCGCCGGAAGACGTTCTCCATCAACTTGACGGCGCGGCCTCGCTCCAGCATCGCGATCGCGACGCCATACTGCGGGACGCGCTGGAGCAATATTTGGCGTCCGACCGCGAGTTTACGGCGATGGTGGAAGAAGGTTTGCGTCAAGCGGATGCGGGCGAATTAGTTGAGCACAGCGAGATCGAGGCGCGTATCGCTGGGTGGGCCAACAAGGCAAACCTTCAGCCGTGAGTAGAAAGCAGATACGCTGGACCACGCAGGCTTCCGGCCAACTGGATGCAATTTACAAATATATCGCCGGCGACAATGAAACTGCGGCTCTTTCGGAGGTATTTCGCGTCAGCAAAGCGGTTCTCGAGCTTGCAGACTACCCGGAGATGGGTCGTACCGGACGCGTTCGCGCCACGCGAGAGCTTGTTGTTCCGCGCACGCCCTACATTATTGCTTATCGCATAGCGCCGGACTCCATTCAAATACTAGGCATTTACCACGGCGCGCAAAGATGGCCGCGCAGCTTTCCGCGCTAGATTCACTTTGCGGTAGTTTGAGTAGGAATGGTCGTTTCTATCGCAGGGGTGGATTTGAGTTCCTTGGCGCGTTGTTCTACGGCGCGCATGACCCGGAGGAGGTTGCCGCCGTAGATCTTCTCGATGTCGGTGGCGGTATAGCCTTTTTCGAGCAGGGCGCGGGTGAGGGCGGGGAACTTGTCGTAGGAGGAGAGCTCGGCGGGGACGCAGCCTACGCCGTCGAAGTCGGTGCCGATGCCGACGTGGTCGATGCCGCCAATTTGCACGGCGTGGTCGATCTGGGCGACGACATCGGCGAGGGTGGCGGGTGGGAGCTTGGCGTTGGCTTCCGCTTCGAGTGCTTCCATGGCGGCGTCGCGAGCGGCTGGGTCTTCGATCTTCATGGCTTCGCGGAAGCGGGGGCGGAGTTCGACCATGAGGGGTTTGGAGGCGTCGGAGTAGCGCTGGGAGAGGTAGGCGCAGTCGAAGTTGATCTGCATGGTTCCTCCCTTGGCGGCGAGGGCGCGGATCATGTCGTCAGTCATGTTGCGGGTGTGGTCGGAGACGGCGCGGCAGGAGGAGTGGGAGGCGATGATGGGGGCGGACGAGACTTCGAGGGTGTCGAAGAAGGTTTTATCGGCGGTGTGGGAGATGTCGACCATCATGCCGAGTCGGTTCATCTCGTGGACGACGTCTTTGCCGAAGGGGGTGAGGCCGTTGTGGTGGGTGATCTTGGGGTCGTCGATGTCGCCCTGGGAGTCGGCCCAGGAGTTGGTGTTGAAGTGGGTGAGGGTCATGTAGCGGACGCCGAGAGCGTAGAAGTCGCGGAGGGGGCGGAGGGAGTCTTCGATGGCGTGGCCGCCTTCGATGCCCATGAGCGCGGCGATCTTGTGCTGTTTGTGGGCGCGAAGGATGTCGGCGGCGGTGGTGGCGAAGACGAAATCGTTGGGGTGGGCGTCGACGATGTCGGTGCGAACGGTGTCGATCATGGCGAGAGCACGGTTGGCGGAGTGGTTGCCGGTGGTGTAGGAGGCGTCGACGTAGATGGCGAAGAACTCGGCTCCGAGGAAGCCTTTCATGCGGGGAAGGTCGGTCTGGCCGGATTTGTTGGGCTTCGCGATGTCGTAGCCGGTGACGGTTTTGGAGGTAATGTCGTTGTGGGTGTCGATGAGGATGGCGTCGCGGGTGATGCGGGCGACTTCGGCGTCTAGTTTGGCGGCGGGGATGGGCTTGGCACGAGGGGTTTGGGCGGCTATCGATAGAGAAAGGGCGGCGAGGAGGGCTACGGCTTGGGTGCGGACGGATAGGGGCACTTGTGGCTCCTTCGGAAGCATGGGAACTGGATAGCTCCACTGTACCCGACGGGGGCGTTCAGGGCTAATTCGAGACGGCGGCCGCGTTTAGATTATGGGTATGGGTGACCAAGCGCTCCAACCAGGCCACTCCGTCGATTGCGTGTTGTCTCGTGTGTTCAGCGGGAAATTACGGCGGTCATCACTACCAAGGACCTACCCTTAAGTGGGCACCTAGATCCCCAACGGGTACGGTTTCTCGTGGAACTCCTGCCCGGGGTTGGCGTTGCGCTCGAAGCGGCCTTGCAGCAGCGAGAGCAGGCCGGTGTACCAGTAGCCGAAGACGAAGAGCAGAAGGAACGGGATGGTGAAGAAGTTCTCCGTCGTCACGGCGTACCAGATGGTTCCGGCGAAGTAGGTGCCGATGGCCAGCTCGATCCACGGGACAATGCCGAGGCGCTTGCGGTAGACCTTGGCCTGGGACTTCTCGCCCTTCTTCTGGACGGCGAACTTTGGAGTGCGGGCGAAGGCGGACTTGATGCCGAAGAGCGCCTCCATCACGGCCTTGGTATTGGTGATGGTGAGGCCGACGCCTAAGGCCATGAGGAACGGAAGATAGAGGAAGGTCTTGTACCAGGTGCGCGGGAAGAGCTCTTTCTGGCTGACGAGATAGAAGCTCGATACGGAGCAGGTGCTCGCGATAAAGAGCGGGAGGTCGATGAGCAGCATCTGCGGCAGCCCCTGCCAGGAGCGGATAATCATCGCCGGCATGAGCAGCGTGCTTAGGACGATCATCAGGGGGTAGCTGATATTGGCGGTCAGGTGGTACCAGGCTTCGAGCTTGGTGTGCCACGGCATGTCGCTCTTCAGCACGCGCGGCAGGATCTTGACGCCAGTCTGGATGAGGCCTTTGGCCCACCGCGCCTGCTGGGTCTTGAAGGCGGTCATTTCGATGGGCAGCTCGGCGGGGCACTCGACGTCCTGGAGGTACTTGAACTTCCAGCCGAACATTTGCGCGCGGTAGCTGAGGTCTGTGTCTTCGGTGAGGGTGTCGTGCTGCCAACCACCCGCGTCGGCGATGGTTTGCCGACGCCACATCCCGGCGGTGCCGTTGAAGTTGAAGAAGACGCCCGCGCGCGAGCGGCCGCCGTGCTCCAGCACAAAGTGGCCGTCAAGCATGATGGCCTCGACCTGCGTCATGAAGGAATAGTTTCGGTTCAGGTGCGTCCAACGGGTCTGCACCATGCCGATCGTCGGCTGGGCGAAGTGGTGGACGACCTGCATAATCCATTCGGGCGGAGGGACGAAATCGGCGTCGAAGATGGCGATCAGCTCGCCGCGCGCGGTGTGGAGGCCGTTATCGAGCGCGCCCGCTTTATATCCGTAGCGGTTGGTGCGGTGGATGTAGACGATGGGCTGCGGCGTCATGCCGGGGAACCCGGCGGCATAGCGGGCGACGATCCCGGAGGCGACCTGCACGGTCTCGTCGGTGGAGTCGTCGAGCACCTGGATCTCGAAACGGTCGCGCGGATAGTCGAGCCGGCAGATGGCTTCGATGAGGCGGTCGATCACAAACTGTTCGTTGAAAATGGGCAGCTGAATGGTGACGAAGGGCAGTTCGGCCTCGGCAAAGCGCGCCGGTGGCTCGTTCCATTTGGCTTCGCTTTTGCGGTTGCGGTAGTAGAGCCAGACGAGCTGATAGCGGTGGATGCCGTAGAACGCCAGGATCAGCATGACGATGAAGTACGGGACCAGCATCGCCGTATCGAAAGCGTTCCAGCGGTAGAGGCCGTGGAAATTGTAGATGCGGTCGGTGTAGTGCGCCTTGAAGTAGTGGCCGAAGCCCTTGGTGGCGAAGAGCAGGGCGAGCGGCGCGTGGATCGAGGTGGGTGGGAGAAAGGACGGCAGGGTGCGGCTCCGGCTACGGGTATAAGTCGCATTCTACGTGAATGGAGGCGGAGGTTAGTACGGCGTTTGCAGCGAGGAGAAGAGCTCGTCCAACTCAACGTAAATGGAAGTTCCGGCAACTGTTAAGCGCTTTGTTTCTGTCCAGCTTCCGCTCGCGTATACCTTGCCGGTACGCGTCGCCGGATCGATGATCCAGATCGTCTCAATGCCCATGTTGCGATAATCTTCCGCGCGCCGTTGCGTGTCGGCATAGGTGTCGTCCGGAGAGAGGATTTCAATTGCGATGACGGGCGGTTCGACAACGACTTCCGGCTGGGGGATGTTGCTGACGACCATAATGTCTGGGATGCGGATACGGGTGGCAGATACCTGCATCCGTGCTTCCGTTGCCGTCATGACCTGCCATGTCCGCTCGTGCGCTCCGAACCAGATTGTGAGCAGAGCCTGTATTCGGGAGTGTTCCCATTTGCCCACGTTTCGCTCCAGCAACTCGCCGTCCAGATACTCGCGGTCTGGATGATAGGTGGTTTGTAGATAATCCGCTAACGGTAGATGGAGCGAAGTCGCCATGCCGCTACTCCTAGTCACAGTCTAGCAGTGGGTTCCATTAAGCGAGGAACAGGGTCCGAAAGGGAGCGTCGCGCTCCACTGGCCGCAGGCCTGCACCGCGAATCACCCGGCGAAGGTCCTCTTCCGTAGTGCCGCCGATGTTTCGGAGTGATTCTCCCGCAAAGGTTGATCCGGCATCATTGGCTCCGAAGCGGAGAGCCATCTGGAGGACTTTGAGGCCCTGCGTGGGCCAGTCAGCTTCGAGGTGCGGGATGGTGTCGAGGACCATGCGGGAGATGGCGAGCGTCTTGAGGAATTCGACGGCGGTCGCCTCCGCAAAGTTCGGCAGTGGGGTGGCAGCGGGCCGGAAGGCGATGAAGCCGCCGGTCTCCTCTTGAAGCTGGCGAAGGGCTTCGAAGTGAGCGACGCGGTCCTCGACGGATTCGTCCGCGCCGAAGCGCATCGTTGCGGTGGAGGGGATACCGAGGAGATGGGCGGTACGATGGACGGCTAGCCAATCTTGCATGGAGCACCGGGTTGGACCTTCACGCGGGAGGATGCCGGCGTCGGAGCTGGAGAGGGAGTGCAGACCGGCGGCTTGTAAGCGCTCGAGAGTGTTCTTCACACTGGACTGCGCGGACAACGCAATGACCTCTGTGGCCGACAAGCCGTGCAGCCAGAGGGCAGGGAAGCGATGCCGAAGATCAGAGAGCAGCGTCTCCCAGCCGGCGAGCGTGGGCAGGGAACCGAGCAGCGTCAGGCCAGTCGCTCCGGCATCGACCGCTTCGTCGACCCTTAAATTCAGGTCTGGCGCGCTTCCGTTCACGGTACAGTCAACGACATAGGTGACGACCCCTTCCGGGTGCAGGCGGCGCCGGACTGCGTCGGCCTCCATGCCAAGGCCGATCAGATCGTTGGAGGCGAAGCAGTCGAGAGCTTGCTGGCGGGTGAGGGACATGGGTCAGCGGCTCCGCAGCAGAACGATCAGAAGCGCGATGACGAGAAGCACAACGAGGATGAGCAGCACCACCGCAGCCTTGACCCAGATGCCAAGCGCGGCGACCTGCTTGTTGGTATCGGCGGTGCGGACGAGCTGCTCGTCGACGGCGATGCGGGTGCGTCGGAGATCGATCTCGACCTCGCTTAGGCGTCCGCTCTGCTCCTGAAGCTGACGATATAAGCTGTCGTGCGCGGAGGCCACGCCGTTCAGGTCCGTACGGACATCCTTGGCCAACGCGGCGAGCGTGGTCTCGGTGGCTTTCTCATTCGCCGTCTTGGTCGCGAAGAAGACATCCGCCATCGGGATCAGGCGGGAGACGTGTGGAAGGAGTTCGACGAGCTGGGCAAAGACCTTAGGCCACATAGTTCACCTCTCGCGCTGGCGAACGGCGCTGCCATCGAACCAAGAGCGTGGCCGTGGTCAGGACAAGCAACGCCGCTACGATGCCTTGCGACCAGAGGCAGTAAATACACCATTTCTGGATGACGTAAGCCTCAAGGTAGGTCAGGAAGGCGGCGGCCATAAAGCCGAACTCGGCAAGGTGGAGCAGTATCCACAAGCGGCCGAAGAGCGCGGCGAGCGCCATCAGGCTATAGCCTACGATGCCGATCACGGCAATCGGCAGGTGATGTGTACCCGCAGGCTCGTCGAAGCTGCGCGGTGGAAAGACGGCGTAGCGGCCATGATTGACGATGCCGCAGTCGAACTTTTCGGTGACGGCGCAAGGGGGTGCATCCGCGGGATTCTGATTGTGGACCTTGAGAGCCAGTACGGAGACCCAGATGCCCGCGACGGCGAGCAAAGCGAGGAGATACTTCATGGGTCTATCTTACGAGCTTCATCAGGCAGATAGACGGCCAGACGGCGGCGCATCACGGCCACGGCTTCGAGACTTTCATCGATCAACAGAAACTGGCGGCCGTTTTTCGCGGCGGCCTCGCCGGTCGTTCCGCTGCCCGCGAAGAAGTCGAGCACGAGGTCGCCGGGGTCGGAGTGGACGCGGATGATGCGTTCCAAGATGCCAAGCGGCTTCTGGGTCGCGTAGCCGGTCTTCTCTTTGCCGGTGGGTGAGACGATGGTGTGCCACCAGACGTCGGTCGGCGTCTTGCCGCGCTCGGCCTTCTCCGCACCGACCAGGCCTGGAGCCATGTAGGGAATACGATCGGTGGCGTCGAGATGAAAGGTGTAGAGCGCCGGGTCGCGGGTGTACCAGAGGATGTTGTCGTGCTTGGCCGGCCAGCGTTTGGTGGCGCGCGCACCGTAGTCGTAAGCCCAGATGATTTCATTCTGAAAGCAGGCGCGCCCAAAGGTCTCGTCGAGCAGCACCTTGCAGTAGTGGACTTCGCGGTAATCGATGTGGAAGAAGAGGCTGCCGGTGGGGGTAAGCAGGCGGTGCGCTTCGACCAGGCGGGGGCGGAGGAAGCCGAGGAAGTCGTCGAACGCATCGATGTAACCAGACTGAGAAGCCAGAGACCTTTCGGTGCGGTAGCGATGACCGCCAAAGCCGGTGCGGTCGCCAGCTTCGTCGCGCACGGTGGACAGGGTGGGGCGGACCTGACGGCGGCCCGTGTTGAAGGGCGGATCGATGTAAATCAGCGGGATGGACGCGGAGGGCAGATCGCGAAGCAGCGGAAGGTTGTCGCCGTGAAGGATGCGGTTTATGCCGTGGTTCTCCCGGAACGGAAGCGTGGGGGTGGGAGGCGGCGGCATGAGTCATGATCGCATCCCGCCGAGGCGTGTGCGCCATGTATGGTGAGGGTGCGATGTCCGACAGCCCATCAACCTTCAACTACACCTTTGCGATGCTTTCGGATGTGGGCCGTGTGCGTTCCGGCAATGAGGATTGCTGTGCGGCTGAGCCGGAGCACGGCATCTTCATCGTCTGCGATGGGATGGGCGGCGCGGCTGCGGGTGAGGTGGCGAGCCGGTTGGCGGTTGAAGAGTTTATCGGCTATATGAAGGCCGCACGTCGCGTGGATGCGGAAGCCTTGCTGCAGTCGGCAGCCGACGCGGCGAACGCGCGGGTCCACGAGTACTCGAAGCGACCGGGGCTGCGAGGCATGGGGACAACGCTGGTGGCGCTGACGGCCTTCCCCGAGGGCGCGCTGTGGTTGACCCATGTGGGCGATAGCCGTTGCTACCGGCTGCGAGGAGGCGAGCTGCTGCCACTGACGCGGGACCACTCCTTTGTGGAAGAACAGGTGTTGTCTGGTCGGATGACACCGGAGCAGGCGGAACGCTCGCCCATGCGGAACATCATCACGCGCGCTATCGGTGCCGCTCCTACAGTGTGGGCGGAGGTGCGGCGGCTTGGGCCTGAGCTCGGGGACCTCTATCTGCTGGCTTCCGATGGGCTGACGCGTGAGCTGGCGGAGGCGGAGGTCGCCGCTCTGCTTGGCGCGGCACTAGACGGTGATTTGGATCAAGTGTGCCGCGCGCTGATTGAGGCGGCTAACGCTGCCGGTGGGCACGACAACGTCACGGTGCTTCTGCTCCGCGTCGAGGCGTGAACGAGACCAGTCGTGTCTGGCTTACACTGACTCCTACAGAGGAGAATCCATGCCGCAAGAGCTTTACTTTGAAGACTTTTACATCGGACAAACCTTTCACTCTGCCGGGACCGCAAAGGTAAGCGCGGAGGAGATCAAGGAGTTCGGGCAGAAGTACGATCCGCAGCCGTTCCATTTGGACGAGGCGGCGGGCGAGGGATCGTTTTTCAAGGGGCTGGCGGCGTCGGGCTGGCTGACGGCTGCGATTGTCATGCGGCTGCGAGTGCAATCGGTGATCGTGGCGGGCGGGATGATCGGCGCGGGCGTGGAAGAGATGCGCTGGACCGAGCCGGTGCGTCCGGGCGACACGATACGGACAGAAATTGAGGTGGTGGGGGTGCGGCACTCGGCGTCGCGGCCTGAGTTTGGCATTGTGCGCACGCGGACGCTGGCCTTCAACCAGCGCGATCAGGTGGTCCTGCGGTCTACAGTGAACTTTCTGGCTCCGGTGCGGCCACAGACATCCGCGTAGCTCGTCCAACGCCAGCGCCTCCCCAGGCATCCTGTGGTGGAGGGGTACAACCATGAGCACGTCGAACCGGAGTTCTGAACCGCATCTATTCCGCGGCATCCTTGCCGGTGCACTAGGTGGATTGATCGCCTCCGCTGTGATGAATGGCTTTCAGGCCGCGTCGAGCAAAGCACAGGATGCCTTAAAGACACCGGAAGAACAAGAGCAGGCGCGGCAAGAGCAGGCTTCTGCCGGGGACGACACCACGCAGATCGTCGCGAACCTGGTTACGCAAAAGGCAACAGGCGAAGAGCTTAGTCAGGAGCAGAAGAAGACCGCTGGCCCGATCGTTCATTATCTGTTTGGCACCGTTATGGGCGCGCTCTATGGTGGTCTAGCTGAATATGCACCGCTCAGTGCTTTGGGAGTCGGTACGGTCTTCGGCTCCGCGCTGTTTCTAGGGGCTGATGAGCTTACCTTGCCATCCCTGGGATTGAGCAAGTCGCCGTTGGAAGAATCCGCCGGTCCACAGGCCGACCATTGGGCCGCTCACCTCGTCTACGGCGCGACGACGGAGCTAGTGCGGCGCGGTCTGCGGCGTGTGGTGTAGCCGATGACCGGTGCCGAGCTTGTGCTCTTAAAGCAGAGCGTCGATCAAGTGGTTGCGTTGCGTATCGCAGGGGAGACGGTGCTGGCGCAGGTACTCTTTGTCTTCGATGAGGGCGAGACGCCGGATGTCTTCTATATGGAGATGCAGCGGACCAGGGACGGCAGCCTGTTGCCTGTGGGTCAGAGCGGCCATTCCACTCTGCTCTCGGAGATTGCGGCGGTGCTTCCCGTACCGGAGCCTTAGCCGAGGTATCCGGCGCGGCACCTTTTTGGACGGCTTATCCACGAAGAAACGGCGTATCCTTTCTCAATGCGGATGACGGTGCTGGCGTCGGGGTCAAAGGGCAACAGCACCGTCATCTCTAGCGCTAAGACACGGGTACTGGTCGACGCGGGTCTTTCCTGCCGCGAGCTGCTGAAGCGCATGGCCGTGGCGGGCGAGGACCCGGGGCGGCTCGACGCCATCCTGATTACGCATGAGCATGTCGACCATGTGGCCGGGTTGGGCGTCCTGGCGCGAAGACTCAACATCCCCGTCTTCCTAACCGAGCCGACGCATCGCGCGTGGGTGCGGATGCTGACGCCGCGCACGACGATGTCGTACGCAAAGTGGCTCGACCATCTACAGCAGGAGCGCGAGGCGAAGACGGTGACACTCCACGCTGAGGCAAGCCGCGCGGGCGATCCGCACGCGGAGATGGAACTGCCCGCCGATCTGGACGAAGAGCCGTGCGACGCCGAGGCCCAGCAAGCGCTGCCGGCTAAGGAAAAAGCCAATCCGGCGCATCTGCCCGCCGTCGAATACTTCAAAGCGGGAACGCGGTTCGTCATCGGCGACATCTGCGTGACGCCGTTCACCATCCCGCATGACGCGGCCGATCCGTGCGGCTTCGTCTTCGAGTCCGAAGGCATCCGCATGGCGCTCGCGACCGACCTCGGCTATATGCCCCCGAATGTAAAGGCCGCGCTCAAGTGCATCGATGTGCTGCTGCTGGAATCGAACCACGATCTGGAGATGCTGCGCGATGGCCCGTATCCTTGGTCCGTTAAACAGCGGGTGCTGTCGCGGGTAGGGCATCTCTCGAACCTGGCGACGGCCGAGTTCCTCGAAAAGGATTACGACGGCGGCGCGGCGTACATCGTGCTGGGGCATCTGTCGGAGTCGAACAACGCGCCGGAGCTGGCGCGGCTCTCGGCTGAGCAGGCGATCGGGGACCGGATGACGCTGCTCGGCAACCGGATCATGCTGGCCCGCCAGACGATGCCTTTAGAGCCGATCTGCCTCTAACGGCCGTTACCTGGAACGCGTTCCCTGTTCGTCTCTGTGAATCGGACATATCTCGATCGGTATCAAACGCGATAGACTGGATGCTACGCCTATGAGTTCTTCGGCCATTCCGTTACGCAACAAGCCGCGCGTGCCTTCTTCGCCGTGCGTCGATCCGGTGATCGGGGCAATTCTGTCCGGCTGGCGGTACGACATCTCCGCCCTATCGCCCGAGATGCGGACCGACTACGAGCAACACTTCGCAGATTGCCGCCATTGCCGTTCCAAGCAAAGGCTCCACCGTACCGTCGACGTGCTGCTGATTACCGTGAGCACCTTGTCGATCTTCGCCTTTTTGCTGGCCGCGATGGTCATGCATCGCGTGGAGACGATTACGCACATGGCGCAGGTCCATCTCCATATCCACCATTCGGTCGTGTTTATCTCGCTTGAGGCGTTTGCCATCGCGGGGGTGATTGTGTCGACGCTGCTCTGGCTGCTGGTAGCCATTACCACGCCGCTTCCGAGTTACCTAAGCTCCGTGATCCAGCAGCGTTTGCCCGCCGAGATGCGCGAGCGCTTCCATAAGAATGCGGCGTAGCGCGCGCCATGTCTACGACCGAACCGCAGGGCGAAGTGCTTCCACCGTTGGGTGGACCCGTGCCTGTGCCGGAGTATGAGCCTACGGAGTACGGACAGCCTGGGTCGGGGCGCGGCGATAAGCGCAGCTTCACTCCACGCTCTTCACCAGCAACCTACACGCTGGTGGCGATCAACTGTGCAGTCTTTTTGTGGATGATCGCGCACCATGTCTCTCCGAGCAGCCCTACGCCCGGCCAGCTGCTGCACTTTGGCGCGAATAGCACATCGCTGGTGTTGGCTGGTCAATGGTACCGGCTGCTGACTGCGACGTTTGTCCATATCGGCATCATCCATCTGGCGACCAATATGTGGTGCCTGTGGAACCTGGGCCTGTTGGGCGAACCGCTGCTCGGCGCGTACGGTCTGATAGCGACCTATGTGCTGACCGGGATTGCGGGCAATCTCCTAAGTATGTTCGTCAACATCGTGTTGGGCGACGATTCGGTCGGCGCGGGGGCTTCGGGCGCGGTCTTTGGCATCGCCGGAATACTGATTGTCCTGTTGAGCAACCGTAAGCTGCCGATCCCTTGGCCGGAGTTGCAGCGGCTGCGGCGGTCGGTGATCCAGTTTGCCGTGCTGAACCTGATCATTGGTGGAGCGACGGTCTTTACGAACATCATCCGCATCGACAACTCGGCGCATGTCGGTGGATTTCTATGCGGCCTTGCATTGGGGGTGCCGTTGGTGCCGCGGATGACGGAGGGACGAGAGCGGTATCTTTCGCGGCAGAAGACGACATTTGCGGGGGCGGCGTTTCTGATGGTGCTGTTTGGATATTGGCTGACGCGTCTGCGCTAGCAGGAAGTAGTCGACGCAAACTTTCGCACCATGGCGAGCAGCAAGCGCCGGTCGGCGTCGTTCAGGTTGGCCGAGTAGCGCTGGACCTGCGTAAGGAACTGAATCTCTTCCGCGTTGAGGCTGAGGCCGATGATCTCCTTAGGCGTCTCGTCTTCGGCAAAGAACTGCGAAAGTTGGAGATCGAGCGCGCCGGCGATCTTTTTGAGCGTATCGAGCGACGGAACCGTATGGCCGTTTTCCACGCGCGAGAGATAGCAGCGCAGCAGACCCGTCTTCTTTTCGATGTCGCCCTGCGATAGACCTTTCTGCTGACGGAAGCCGCGAATGGTCGTGCCAATGTTCATAGAGGCGAATCCGGGGGTGCCGTATTCCGGAGTAAGAGTTTGAAGCGATGCCATGAGCCAAACGGTACCGAGCCACAGAACGTCGCGCAAGAGCAAAGTGGAGCCTGTGGTCGATTTCCGAACCTCTGGGGGTTCTCTACGTTTTAGATGCGGACGGACGCGGATGGAAGCGCGAGGCGGAAGAAGGCGACGTCCGCCACGGGATTGTCGTTGTAACGCCCGATACGCTCAAAGCCGAGGGCTTTGTAGAGGTGATTGGCTTCGGGCATGGCGGCGGGTACGGTGTCGAGATAGAGCGCGGTGAACCCGGACCCGGTGGCGTGATGGATGGCGGCCTCCATCAGCCGCTTGCCCACGCGATAGCCGCGGAAAGCGGGGGAGACCCAGAGCCGCTTCAGCTCGCAGGCTTGTTCTCCCTCGCGGGCCAGAGTCTTCAAGGCGATGCAGCCCGCCGGATGGCTGTCGATCTTGGCGAGGAGAAGCAGAAAGTACGGCGTGGGCAGGGAGGCGATCTCCTCGCCTAAAGTTTCAATGCAGATGGAAGCTGTTGTCGCGAGATCCTCACCATAAGCGCGGAAGAGCTCCCGGACCGCGTCGATCTCGGCGGCGCTTTGCGCCTCGACGATGACCGCGCCGCTCATCCCATGTACATCCCGCCGTTTACGTCGAGCGTGTGGCCGGTAATGTAAGCGGCCTCGTCCAAGGCGAGGAAGGCGACCGCGTGGGCGACATCCTGCTCCGTGCCAGCGCGGTTGAGCGGGATGACGGACATCATGGCCGCGCGTTGCTCGTCGCTCAGGATGCCCGTCATGGCGGTCTCGATATACCCAGGCGCGACGGCGTTGACGGTAATCGTCCGGCTGGCGAGTTCGCGGGCAAGGGCCTTCGTCAGCCCGATCAAACCGGCCTTTGACGCGGCATAGTTGGCCTGTCCCGCCTGTCCGGTTTCGCCCACCACGGAGGTGATATTGATGACGCGGCCCCAGCGCGCCTTCACCATCTGCGACATCAGCGCCTGAGTCATCAGGAAGGCACCGGTCAGGTTGGTCGCGAGCACATCGTCCCAGTCCTTGCGCTTCATCCGCATGGCGAGGATGTCGCGCGTGATCCCGGCGTTGTTGACGAGGATGCCGACGCCGCCGAATGCGCTGAGGACATCCTTGGCGCACGCTTT
The DNA here is from genome assembly GCA_965277085.1 of Acidobacteriaceae bacterium. GTDB lineage: Bacteria > Acidobacteriota > Terriglobia > Terriglobales > Acidobacteriaceae > Edaphobacter. The sequence continues at coordinate 791,796 of OZ255708.1, read as the reverse complement.
GATCGACTCCTCACTCCCGACATCCAGGGCGAAGGCCTGCGCCTTGCCTCCGGCTGCGGCAATCTCGGTGGCGACTTCGGCGAGCTTCTCTACATTGCGCGCGGCAAGGGCTACGGTGGCGCCACGCTTTGCGAGTTCCAGGGCGCAGGCGCGTCCGATGCCCTGCGAGGCCCCGGTCACCAAGGCGATACGGCCTTGCAATTCATTCATAGACAAGGATTATACGAAGGGAGCTTGGTCCTGCTCCAATCCCCAGATATAGACGTGCAGCTCACGCGCGAAGTGGAGCACCGGCGGGCGGTTCGGCAAGACGACGCCGTGCGCTGCGGGCAGCTCGTTGACCCGGATCTCCGCTTCAGCGCGTTCGAGCGGCCATGGCAGATGGTGGATGTGCCCGACCGAGAGCCGCTCGCCATGTGCGGTGAAGAGGCAGTACCGCTCGGTAAGGAAGTGCTCGAGCGTTCCGGGAAGGCTCGGCTCAGTGACGGCTGTACCTCTATAGTCTGCTTCGAAGCGGACGGACTGGCGCGTAAGCAGACGGCGGCTGCTGTAGACGATGGTGCCGTCGGGGTTGGCCTCACGCCGCATGGCCGCCCAGAAGTACGGCAGATGGAAGAGCGTGCGTGCGCCGGTGACCGCCAGCAGACTCGCCGCGTCCAGCGAGAAGAAGAAGACGCCGGCAAGCCCGGTCAGCCGCGAGCGGACGTAGGTGCGGAGGTTCAATTCGGCGAAGCTCTGCGTGCCAGGAACGGTGAAGGTGCGCTCTCCGGCGACGCGGGTGCGGACCTGATCCATCCAGAACGGCACGACGCCCGCCCAGGCGTAGCCGTCGAACGTATCGACCTCGACGCCCGCCGGCAGCAGCCGAGCCATCGCATTCGAAGGAATGGGCCAGTGCGCGAAGAGCAGATCGTTCCAGCGCTGCGCCATTCGCCAGCGGCCGCCAGGTAGATCGTACGGGCGGTGCGCGATGGTGGAGAGGATGTCGGGCATTCACAGTCAGATGGCATATGCTGATCTTCTGTATGGACGCCGCCAATCGAACTTCGACGCTACCGCCAATTCCGCTTGCCAGCGAGACCGACGTCTACGCCATCCACGGCGCGGACCCAGAAGTGCTGGCCTATGCGATGGCGAAGTACTCGCGGTCGTCGCTGACCATGAAAGAGTCGCTGGGGGAGATCAGCGCGCAGCGGGCGGAGCAGTTTCTTAACACCTTTTACTTCCAGTACGGCCATCGCTCGATCGCCGACCTGGCGCACATTCCGTTCGCCATCGAACGGCTGAGCCTCTTGGCGGCGATCTCGCTGGTGGATGAGCAGCGCTGGGACGGGCAGGAGCGGTCTACACGATATCAGGATTTCCGGCGGTCGGGATGGTTCACGCCCGCGCTCGGAGCAGAGACATATCGCTTTACGTCAGCGGTCGAGGCGCTCTTCGCCGGGTACGACCGCGTGGGCGCAGGGATGTTGGCTGCCCTCAACGCCGCCGTGCCGCGACCGGAGACGATGAAGCCTGACGCCTACGAGCGGACGCTGAAGGCCCGCGCCTTCGACGTGGCGCGCTATCTGCTACCACTCGCGACCAACACCTCGCTTGGCCAGATCGTGAACGCACGGACGCTCGAGACGCAGGTCTCGCGGCTGCTGACGAGCGAGTTTGCTGAGATTCGCTCGCTCGGCGAAAAGCTGCGCGCGGCCGCTGCGGGCGAGGCCTGGAACGTCCATCACGGCGACGCCGAGGTGTTGCGTGAGGAGATCGGCTCGCTCGACCCCGAGCTCGGCGAACGCGCGGCGGAGATGCTGTTGCGCCCTGTGAAGGCCGCGCCGACGCTGGTGAAATACGCGGCCGCCAGCGAGTACCAGGCCGCCACGCGCGCCGAGCTGACCCAGGCCGCGGCGGAGTTGATGGCCAACCACACCATCCTTCCCGCGCCCGTGGTCGACATGGTCGACGGCGACGAGGTGCTCGAGATCGAGCTGCCCACCTCGCTGCTCTACCCGCACTGCCACTTTCCCTACCGCCAAATCCGCAATCAGGTGATGGCGCTCAGCGAAGCGCGGCGCACCGAGCTCATCCGCCTCGGCGCGGCGCATCGGGGGCGGCACGACGAGCTCGTGCGCCCCTTCCACTCCGGTTCAGCGCTGCGCTTCGACATCCTGATGGACATCGGCGGCTTCCGCGACATGCACCGCCATCGCCGCTGCGTCCAGCTGCTGCAGGGCTACACGGACGCGCACGGCTATGAGACGCCGGAGTGCCCCGGCCAGCCGACGCTCGCCGAGGCCGGTCTCGACGGCGTTTACCGCGAGGCCATGGACGCGGGGCTGGAGGCCTACCGCGCGCTGCGCGATTCCGGCGTGCCCGAAGCCGCGCAGTCGGCCCAGTACGCGCTGCCGTTGGGCACCCGATGCCGCGCGATGTTCAAGATGGACTTCGCCGAGGCCCTCTACATCGCGGAGCTGCGCTCGGGCGCGGGCGGTCACTTCAGCTATCGCCGCGTCGCCTGGGAGATGTACCAGGCCGTCGCGCGGCGGCACCCGTCGCTGACGGGCTTGTTCCGGGTGGAGGATGTGCGGGAACCGGTGGATTTGCTGCGCAGGTAGACCAACAAAATGGAGACTTAGATGACGTTCGATAAGCTTGATTGGGAATGGATCAAGAAGCACTATAAGGACAGGGTCAGAGCCCACCAACAGATCACTCAATTCCATACTGACGGACTTGCCACGAAATTCGCTGAGGAGGCATTAGGAATAAGAAACGAGCACGGTAATTACAGCGCGCGCGAGCACGGCTTGGGTGAAAAGATTTTCGTGAACCCGAATGCGGCGGAGAGAATCTTCAAGCTGGCAGCCGAGTTTGAAGCTTGCCAGTCTCCTTACGAAATACCCTTGCTAATTCAAAGCGCAGCGCTCAAATATCTGAAGATAGGAGTTGGTTCTGAGCTTTCATGCATGATGAAGCCTTCCATGTTTTGGGTGGCGAACACAAAGAGCATTTGGGCACATTATGTCGTCGTGGAGAATGGAGCTTTTGGACGAGCTAACGATCTTCTTCCATACTATGGAGGTTTTGATCTTGGAGCAGATATAGCATACAAGAATTGGGCAGACATACATAGTTCCATGGGTATCAGCATGAAGAAAATAGCTGAATTTGGAACACAAGAGTGTCCTACCTTTTTAGAAGGTAAGGACGATAATTTCTCATATCTGTGGTCAGATGCGATCTCGTGCAATCTTTACGATCTATACCGCCCTTAGTTTCGCCCTTTGTTTGCTTCTTCCCGATTTGGTGCTAGAATCCGTTGACGGGCACAGAGGAGATTTCACGTGGCGGACGAGCGGGGCAAGGCGATAGAAGCGGCGATGGCGCAGTTGGAGAAGCAGTTCGGCAAGGGCTCCATCATGCGGCTGGGGTCGAAAGAGGCCATTGTGCCGATCTCGGTGATCTCGACCGGGTCGATCTCGTTCGACGCGGCGCTGGGGGTGGGCGGAGTGCCGCGCGGACGGGTGATCGAGATCTTCGGGCCTGAGTCTTCGGGCAAGACGACCATCACGCTCCAGATCATCGCCGAGGCGCAGAAGGCTGGCGGGTTGGCTGCGTTCGTCGACGCCGAGCACGCGCTCGACCCGCAATACGCCAAGAAGCTGGGCGTCGATGTGGACAATCTGCTGGTCTCGCAGCCGGACTACGGTGAGCAGGCGCTTGAGATCGTCGAGGCGCTGGTGCGCTCGGGCGCGATCGATGTGCTGGTGGTCGATTCTGTCGCCGCTCTCGTCCCGAAGGCCGAGCTCGACGGCGAGATGGGCGACTCGCACATGGGTTTGCAGGCGCGGCTGATGTCGCAGGCTCTGCGAAAGCTGACCGGAACAGTGTCGAAATCCCGCACCTGTCTCATTTTCATTAACCAGATACGTGACAAGATCGGCGTCATGTTCGGCAACCCGGAGACGACGACCGGCGGCAAGGCGCTGAAGTTCTACTCCTCGATGCGCATCGATATTCGCCGTATTGGCGCAGTCAAAGAGGGCGATGTCGTCGTCGGCTCGCGCACCAAGGTCAAGATCGTCAAGAACAAAGTCGCCGCGCCGTTCCGCGACGCCGAGTTCGACATCCTTTATGGCGAGGGCATCTCGCGCGAGGGCGACGTGCTGGACCTCGCGGTGCTGCACAACATCGTGGACAAGAGTGGCGCGTGGTACTCCTACCAGGGCGAGCGCATCGGCCAGGGGCGCGAGAACGTCCGCAACTTCCTGAAGGAGAATCGGGAAATCTTTGGGCGCGTCGATACGGAGCTGCGCAAGAAGCTGGGGATCGGCGGTGCTGTGCCGGCGGATGTTCCTCCGGTGCCGGTGAATGGGACAGGGTTGGCGCAGGAAGCAGTCAAGGTCGGCGGCAGAAAATAACCTCCACGCGGGGATGCTCTCGACTATGCATACCGTCAAAGCGATCTATCCCGGGACGTTCGACCCGCTCACTAACGGGCATCTGGACCTGATCGCGCGCGGGGCGAAGATCGTCGACGAACTTGTTGTGGCGATCCTGCGGAACTCGGAAAAAGGCGAACCGCTCTTCACGGTGGATGAGCGGCGCGAGATGATCGCCGAGGCCACCGCGCACTTTGACAATGTTTCGGTCTCAACCTTCGACGGGCTGCTGGTGGACTTTGCTCATGAGCAGGGCGCAGCGGCGGTGTTGCGCGGCATCCGGGCGATCTCGGACTACGAGTATGAGTTTCAAATGGCCATGATGAACCGCAAGTTGAACCCGGACATCGAGACGCTGTTTATGATGCCGGCGGAGAAGTACACCTATGTTAGCTCCCGGCTGATTAAAGGGGTTTTCCGCCTCGGTGGCGATGTGACGGCGCTGGTGCCGCCGCTCGTCATGGAGCGGCTGAAGGGTAAATCGACGAAATAGCCGCAACTTAAGCTGCTATGCGCGGTTGAAGGAGAGTGAGATAGCTATGAATTGGTCCTTCGGTTTCGCGCTGCTGGTGGCATCGATCTCGGTCGCCCAAACCGCAGCGCTGGTACCGGTTGAACCTACTTCCGCACAGACAAACTCTTCTCCTACAACTCCGCCCGCGAGTGGCCAAGCTGCTCCCAACAATGGGCAGCCGGTCAAAGACGCGAACGGCGTGTACACCATCCGTCGGTCGTCGCGGCTTGTGGTGCTCGATGTGGTGGTGACGGACGCAAAGGGCAACCTCGTCACGGACCTGAAGAAGGACGACTTCAGCGTGACCGAGGCGAAAGAGCCGCAGACCATCCTGAACTTTGAGGAGGCGGGATCACACCTGCTTAGTCCGGTGCTGACGATCAACTCAACTGCCGAGCTCGACCAGCAGGCTCCACGCGCGCCGGTGAACATCATCCTCTTAGATGAGTTCAACACGCGCTTCGAGGACATGGCGTTCGCGCGCTACTCGCTGAAGAAATTTCTGGAGAAGCAGCCGGAGAAGCTCGACACGCCTACGATGCTGGTGGCGGTCAACCTTCAGCACTTTACCGTGCTGCGCGACTACACGCAGGACAAACAGGGGCTGATCGATGCGCTCGATCACCACTTCGCGGCCTATCCGTGGCAGGCGCAGCAGGGGCAATGGAAGGCGGAGCGGTTCGGGACGGCGTTCAGCGCGCTGATGCAGGTGGCGCAGGCGACGGTGGGTCATCAAGGCCATAAGAACATGATCTGGATTGGGCGCGGCTTCCCAGCGGTCAACTTTGCCAACGCGGTTGTGGATGCGGAGTCGCGTGTGAACTCGGCGGTGCAGGAATGCGTGAACATGTTGCGCGACGCGCGGGTGACGCTCTACTCGGTCGACCCCGCGGGCGTCATGGTCGACCCCGGCGTGTACGGGCAGGCGGCGGCCTTCAACGACCCGTTCGGCGGGAACTACACGTTCAGCAAGCTCGCGCGGGCGACGGGCGGCAAGGCGCTCTATGGCCGCAACGATGTGGACGCGGAGATCGCGACCGGCATCCGCGACGGCAAGAGTTTCTATACGCTGACTTACCGTCCGGGGAACACTTCGACCGATCCGCGCAAGTTTCGCAAGATCGCGGTGACGGTCGATCGCCCCGGACTGACGGCGACCACACGCGAGGGCTACTACCTGGCCTACGGACCGCCGCGCGTGGACCCCAGCAATCCTTCCCGGCGGCTGGCGTTCGATCTGGTGACGGCGGAGAACAGCTCGATGGTCTACGACGGGGTGCCGTTTACCCTCATTCCGGTCGCAGGCGATACGTACAGCTATACGGCAAAGGTCGAGGCGCGCGGGCTGAACTGGACCTACGCGACAGATACGGAGCCACGCCACGCGGAGCTGATCCTGATGGTGACGACGTTCGATAAGAAGGGCAAGGAGTTGAACCGCTCGGCGAAGAGCATCAAGATTTCGGCTCCAAAGACCGTTGCGCCCACCGGACGGCTGGAGATGGGCACGGAGCTGCCGGTAAAAATCGAGCATGATGCGAAGGCGGTTAAGGCGCGGATCGTGGTGCGGGTAACGTCGACGGGCCGGATTGGAACGCAGGACGTGTCGTTGGTGCCCGGGGCGTAAGTTTGAGCTATGGCCGGGTGGAGCGACCGGTATAGCGGTAAATGGCGCAGATCTCGTCGCCTGTGGAGCCGTACTCGGCTTGCTGGGCGATCGCGGCGAGATCGGCGATGTGGTCGTCGGGCGACATAGGGAGCTTGCCGGACCAGAGGAGCGTGAACGCGGGGTGGCTGTCGAGGACATTGGCGCATTCCGCGTTGACGTAAAGTAGGTCGAGCTCGCCGGGGCGGGTGGCGAACTGCGTCTCGATGCGGCGAAGCAGGGCCTTCATGACGGGAGCCTCGAAGGGATGAAAGAGGAAGAGGACGGTGGGGGTAGCGGGGAGATCGATGGCAAGAGCGTCGGCTTCGAGGAGCTCTGCGGAGGCAATTGGGCTGGCGGTTGGATCGGCTGCGTGGGCGATCTGCCAGATGGCTAGATTGGCGCGGGCGACTGCGGCGAGAGTGGGATTGAGTTCGACACCAAGGACGGCGTGGAAGGGCAGCTCACTGGCCACGAGCATGGCGCGACCCTTGCCCGCGCCGATGTCGACAAAGGTGTAGCGATGGATGGGCTCGGGCGGTGGGGTCTCGCGCCAGCGGGCGACCACGGCGCGAAGGATGCTGGGCGCGACGGCGTAGTAGGCAGTGACGTAGACGTCGTTGGTGTGGCCGGTGAGGAGGTCGGCGGCGGGTACGAGGCCGGAGGTGTCGACGCCATGGGCTTCATCGAAGGGATGGATGGGGTGCGCAGTGGAGCGGAGGAGATCGCGAGGGCGTTTGGGCTGTGGCATTACCGGGACGGAGTGGTGGTGGGCTTCGATGCTTTGGCCGGACCTTTGGTGTAGTGGAGTGTAAGACCTTCGGCGGAGGTTTCAACGGATTCGAGATGGCCCTTAAGGTGGGCTAGCTGCTCAGGCGAGAACGAGAGGCGATTGTCAGTGACGGAGACGCCGGCGACATTCTTCATTTTCATGATGGAGTTGAGGTGCTCGCCGATCATGGAAAGAAGGAGCTTGATGGGTATGCCATCGGCCTTGATCTTGCTGGCGTCGAGCAGGATGGAGGTGCCGTCGGTGGTGACCGTGCCCTCGATGGCAAACTCAATGGGCACGATCTTCGTGATGCGACCGCTCAGGGTGACTTTGCCAACGCCGTTCTCGACCTTCAAGTCCTTAATCTTGCTATCGCTAGCGCCGAGCTTCTCGGCGAAGACGTGAGTCAAACTGTCGTTGCTGACAAAGATGTCCGCGTGCGCAACGACAGTCGTCTTCTGATAACAGGTGGGCGCACTCTTGCCGACAGGAACGAGGAGCGCGTCGAAGTGGCGCAGGTGGAAGGTGACCCCGGGCCGTGAACTGTACGTTCCGGCCACCATGGAGATATGCGAGACCGGAGGCGGGCAGGGGTTCTGCTGCGCCCGGAGCGGAAGCGCGGGCAGAACAAAGAGGGGAATCGAACTGAGCGTCCTTAGCAGCGTCTTCAAGCCATCTCCAGAAACTCTTTGTTTGCCTGTGCAAGCGTGTCGTCATCGCTATCGCGGTTCCGTGCTCCGACAGATAACGCTACCACGGGTGCCTGAGCTCGCAGGGAAGCGCATCAGGGAGCGAGGTTGCCGATCTGGACGAGTGTGGGATTACCGTCGAGGCCGAGTTGACGACGGCCAGCGGGAGTAATGTCGACGGGCGTCCAAGGGGGCGTGGTCTCGGCCGTGACGGTAATGCGACTGAGGAGTTCGAGGCCAGCGAGGCGGTTGCGGATGAGGGCGGCAAGGTGGGCTTCGGTTGCGTCGTTGGGGTGGGCGGGCGTGAAGGTCACAGAGGCGCGAAAGCGGGGTGCGACGCCGGGGATGCCGGAGCCGGGAGCTTCGGGATCAGGTTCAACGGCGATGTGGCGGATCAGGCCGAGATCAATGAGGTTGCATGGGAGATCGGGGTCGTAGCAGTCGCGCAAGGCGGCTCGGAGGGTGTCGGCGGTCACACCCTAGGGTATCGCGGAAGCCGCTACTCGACAGCGGGCTGTTCACTCTAGACATGGGCGAGGACGGTTTGCGTCAGGCCTGATGGATCGTTTTTGGCTCCTTGCCTTTGTTTCCGCGTCAGCCCAGGGTCCGAATGCTTGACCCCCCCCTCCCCCATACTTAAGTACGAAAGTATTCATAACAGGATGGTTAGGGGTGTACCCGGATGGCTGGGTCACCGCCCCCGCGCCCGGAGGTGTGGGCTCATGGAGCCTGGATTTGTCAAGCAAGAGTATATGGAGCAGGCCATGGCACGTGCCGGCTGTGCAGTGTGCGACCGCGCGTGCAGATTGCTTGAATTTTGCCGGGGGATGACAGAGTGTCTGGAAGGGGGCGACCAACGCGGATTCCCTTCGGGAATGACAAACCAAAAAAGCAGGTGCGCTAGTGTTTGCGGGTGGTGAGGAAGTGGGCTAGGGCTTTGAGGGGGTCGGCGGCAGGGCCGAAGGGGGCAAGGGCGTCGAAGGCGTCGGCGATGAGTTGGTCGGCGTCCCGGAGGGACTGCTCGACACCGAAGATGGCGGGCCAGGTGGCTTTGGTGCTGGCGGTGTCTTTGCCGGCGGTCTTGCCGAGTTCGGCGGAGCTTTGGGTGAGGTCGAGGACGTCGTCGACGATCTGGAAGGCTAGGCCAGCGTTCTGGCCGAAGGTGCGGAGGCGGGCGATGGTGTCGGCTACGGCTGCTTTGTGTCTCTCGCCTAGAATCTGACGCTCTTTAAAGTGTTCTCTTGCAGCTTCCAAGCGATTGTGTCCCAGCTTTCCTGCTCCGCCACCTACTCGCATCTGTCCTTTGAATGGGGGTGCGCCGTAGAGGCCACCCGCGACGATGGAGACGGTGATGAGGGCACCAGTTTTGGCGCGGTGGATGGCTTCGACAAGGGGGGCGGTGGGGGTTTGGTGCTCGGCTTCGAGGTCCATGACTTGGCCGCCAATCATGCCGGGGGGTAAGCCTGAGTCTATGTCGCCTACGCTACCGACACCGGTGGCAATTGCCACGGCTACTTCGCGGAGGATGGCGACGGTGGTTGCAGGCGAGCAAGGGAGCGCGGCGATGGTCTGGAAGGCGAGCGTCTGGAGGGCATCCCCGGCTAGGATGGCGGTGGCTTCGCCGAAGACCTTGTGGCAGGTGGGCTGGCCGCGGCGGAGATCGTCGTTGTCGAGGGCGGGGAGGTCGTCGTGGATGAGCGAGTAGGTGTGAAGCATCTCTAAGGCTGCGCCGAGATCGGCCGCGCCTTCGGGGATGGCCGCTTGTTCGCCTGCGGCGTGCGGGCCCGCGACCATGCGGGCGGCCTCCATACAAAGGATGGGGCGGATGCGCTTGCCGCCAGCGAAGGTGCTGTGGCGCATGGCGCGATGGATGGAGTGGGGGAGGGTGTCGGGGGAGGGGAGGAGGCGTTCGAGGGCGGCGTCCGTGAGGGCTGCGCCGGTGGTAAGGAGGGCTTGGATGGGGTACGGCATGAAGCTCTGATGATAACTGAGTGCGGCTTTGGAGCTGATGGAACCGCAGGTCCTTCGACTCCGCCAGTCACGGTGAGGCTGTGACGGCTTCGCTCAGGATGACAGGTGAGTGGTGCAGCTGGGAAAGCGGATTCACTACGGAATGACAAACAAAGAGCAAAGCAGATTCCCTTCGGGAATGACAAACCAGAACAGCAAAGGCGTAGTGTGTTCCCGGCGACGGGAGGTCTAGCGGCGTCGGCGGCGGTAGAGGAGAAAGAGGAGGGCGGCGAGGGAGATGATGGAGACGATCTCGCCGGTAGTTTGGTCGGGGGTGCGGGCGTAGGTGAGCGTCAGGATGGAATGGCCGGCGGGGAGCGGAAGGGCGATGAGGCCGTCGGGGCGGGCTTCCATTCCTTCGGGGCGGGTTTCGATGGGGGTGCCGTTGAGGAAGAGGTGCCAGGCGGGGTAGTTGCGCAGGTTGAGGATGAGGACCTCTGGGGTGGGGGTGGTTAGGGTGAGGGGCCAATGGAGAGGGCCGGGGGCGCTGTCGGGGGGTGGGGCGGCTTGGGCGTCGGTGGCTAGCCAATAGGGTGGGTTGGTGTGGGAGAGGGAGTCTTCGGAGTCGGTGTCGGGGGTGTATTCGTCGGTGGGCTCGGTGCCGGCGGGGGAGTGGAAGAGGGCGAGCCGGGCGGCGGGGGTGTCTTCATCGTCGCAGCGCTGGAAGAAGAGGTGGATGGCGGGGGCGAGGAGGGCGAAGCTGAGGACGAGGGTGAGAGGGGTGGTGTGACGCGCGAAGCCCACCCTTAACGGCGATATGGCCGCCGTTAAGGGTGGGGTACCCGGCGGAACCCACGTCTCAGAGTCGAGACGTGGGGCACCCAGGTCGATAGCCAAGGCCAACGCGAGGGCGAGGGTGGGTGTGAGGATGGCTACGAAGCGCCAGGGAAATTGGAGGAAGGCGAGTTGGGGAGCGTGGAGCCAGATGGGGGTAGAGGGCTCGGTGAGGAGGAAGGCGATAGCGGCGGTGAGGATCGTCAAGGGGATGAGGGTGGGGCGGGCAGGCTTGTTGCGGAGGAAGGCGGTGAGGAGGGCGGCGGCGGTAAGGGTGAGAAGGGTGGAGGCGATGACGGAGGCGGTGTGGAGGACGGCGTCGTGGGCGGGGTCGCCGGTGTGAGCAAAGAGGAAGTTGTCGGTGATGAGGAGGGATTGGGCTTTGACGAGAGCGATCTCAACGTATTTGCGTTCGAGGGCAGCGGGGACGATGTAGAAGGCGGCGAGGCCGAAGCCGAGGGTGGTTCCGGCAAGGGTGGTGAGGGTGAGATTTAGCGGCGGACCCACCTTAGCGACGGTGAGACTGTCGCGAAGGTGGCGCACCCGGCTACTGTAAAGATGGGGCACCCGGGTGTTGTCTGTAGTCCCGCCCACCTTAGGCGTGGTGAGACTGTGCCGAAGGTGGGGCACCCGGTTCGTCGCTAGCTGAACGAGGGCGAGAAGGGCGAGGGAGTAGGTGGCGAGGACGGCGGCGGGAGCGTTGGTAAGCCAGAGGAGAGCAAGGGGAAGGGCGATGCCGGGGATGGTAGGCCGGGGGCGGAGGATGCCGAGCAGGAGCAGGGGGAGCCAGGCGGCGCAGAGGAGTTCGGCGTAGGCGGTGCGCTCGTACGCGGTGAAGAGCATATAGGGGTTGACGATATAGAGGGCGGCGATGAAGAGGGCCGTGGCAGGTGGGGCGAAGTGGCGGAGGAGGCGGTGGCAGGCGAGGCCGGCTGCGGAGAGAGCGATCCAGGTGTAGACGATGGGGGTCCAGGTCCAGGGGAGGATGAGGCCCAGCAACGCGCCGAGGTACCAGGAGATGGGCGGATAGAAGACGAAGCGCGGCTCTCCGGCGTTCCAGGCGGGGGTGAAGGCCCAGTGGGGATGGAGGTTGCCGTGGGCGATCTGGGTCGCGGCTTCGAACCAGGAGAGGAGGTGGAAGTCGAAGTCGTGGCCGCAGGAGGGGCCGTGGACGAGGAGGGGGGCGGTGGCGAGGAGGGCCACTAGGGGAAGGAGGAAGAGGTGGGTGCGGGCGGCCGATTTTTGAGCGGGATCGGGCATGATGTTCAGCTTACGCGAGGCGTTGAGCCGCAGGTCCTTCGACTTCGCTCAGGATGACAGGATGTTGTTGGGGGCACCTGGTTCCTTGATGGGACTTGGATGACCAAGCAATATGGTTTGGAGTCGCCGTGCTGAGAAGGACGGCTACAATTTGCATATGCCTAGTCCGACTGCCGAGTTTTTGCGTGAGATGTTGAGTGGTGCCGAGGGTAATTTGGCCCGGTTTGAAGTGTTGAGTGCGACTGAGGGCGACGGTGCGCCGACGCGGGCGGAGTGTTCGGCCATCCAGCGAGTGCAGAAGGCCGTGCGGCAGTTGATGACGACGTTGAAGGCGGAGGTGGCGGACCTTTAGGGTGGGTTGGAGAAGCAGATTCCCTTTGGGAATGACAAACAAAACGGCAAGGGCAGAAGCGGATTCCCTTCGGGAATGACAACTAAAAGGCAAAGGCTCATGGGTTTAGGGAGAGGGTGTGGGTGGTGGCTGCCTTGATGGCGGGTGCGCTGTAGGGGAAGGGAAAGGTGGTGCCGGTGTACCAGGCTTGCCATTGGTCCATGAACCAGGGGCTGGCGGGGTTGCCGGATTGGCCGAGGACCAGATCCAGGGTGGAGTGGTCGAGGTCGTTGAGGTCGGCGGTGAAGCGTTCGGAGGGACCGAAGGCGCGGCCTACCTGTTTGATGGTGGAGCCGTCGCCGGATTGCGGGAGCGGACCGGTGCCTACCGGGAGGCCGAGGAGGTACTTGAGGATGGGGGAGCCGGAGAGGACGGGGTGCTCGATGTCGACCTGGTGGACGGTGCCGTAGCGCCAGGTGGCTAGGTCAGAGGGAGCTTTGGCTGTGTCGAGGGATTGGTCGACGGCGGCGGCGAGGAGATCGTCCCAGGTTTTGTAGGTGGAGGGGAGCCAACGCGCAGGGGTGTGGAGGATGAGCTGTTCTTCGGCGTAGGGCTTCTCGTCCCAGGTGTAGAGCTTGGCGGCGTCGCCTAGTTTGGGGGTGAGGAGGAGATCCCAGAGGGTAGTGCGGGCGGCGTCGACGATGGTGGGTGCGGCGGCGTTGCTGTCCACTTCACCGTTCCAGTCGCGGAGGAGGTCGGCGGCCTGGTGAAGGCGTTTTTGCTTGTTGGCGGGGATGGTGGCGTGATCGAGGGCGTAGGCGAGGCGCTGTGCGATGGCGTGATCGAGGTCGGAGTAGATGTCGGTCTGGAGGTGGAGCATATCGGCGGGGGTGAGGCTTGTTCGGGTCGAGAGGACCTTCCAGATGCGCTCGTTGCGATAGGGCGAGGCCCAGTTGAGGGTGATGGGATAGGGGTAGCTGTTGGGGACGACGCGGGAGTTTGCGGTGGCGAGGAGGCCGGCAGTGGGGTCGTAGACCTCTGGCATCTGCCCGTAAGGGATGTAGCCGGACCACTCGTTGGCGGGGGAGGGTGCGGCGGGGACGGGAAGGAGCGGCGAGGGGTGGGCTGCGTCGCCCCGGATGGGAATGCGGCCAATGGCGTGGTAGCCGATGTGGCCCTGATCGTCGGCGTAGACCATGTTTTGCGCGGGGCCGCCAAAGGTGGAGAAGGCGGCGGCGAGGCTGGTGCCGTCGGTCGCGGCGTTGACGTTGAAGAAGGGTGAGGAGACGTTGGCGGGGTCGTAGACGGTCCAGGAGAGAGAGATCGGACGCTTTTCGCCGGGGTAGAGCGGGGTGATGATCGGGGTGACCATGTTGCCGTGCGCGACGACGGGAACTTCGAGGATGATGTCTTTCGCGCCGTGGACGTGGATGGTTTCGGCGCGAAAGAGGAGGCGGTGCCAGGAGCCGTCGGCGGCCTGGAACTGAGCGCCGAGGCCGGAACCGCGGGTGTGTTCGATGGTGAGGTCTTGCACGTCCGCGCCGAGGTTGGTAAAGCCCCAGGCGACGTGGTCGTTGTGGCCGACGATGACGAAGGGAGCGCCGGGGAGGGTGACTCCGGCGGCGTGGAAGTTGGGCGCTTCGAGGTCGGCCTCGTACCAGATGCCTGGAACGCCGTGGGAAAGGTGCATATCATTCGACAGGAGGGGCTTGCCGGAGGCGGTGCGGGAGCCGGCGACGACCCAGTTGTTGGAGCCGGGGAGGCAGGATTCGCAGGAGCGGGTGGGTTGGGCGGCGAGGAGACTATGGATGTGCTCGGGCGTGGTGAGGAGGGTTTGGGACTCGTCGAGGGGAACTTCGGGGGTGTCGGGCGGCTCCTGGGTGAGGTCGGGGGTGGGGTCGACGACGGGATGGTCGCGCCAGGAGCCGACGGGGTAGAGATCGGCCACGAGGTCGGGCGGGAGCTTGGCGGCGATGGTCTCGCGGGCCAGCTTTTCGGGGAAGACGTTGGTGAGGTCTTCGAACATGGCGAGGCCGACCAGAAGAGAGTCGCGCGGCGTCCACGGAGCGGGGGTAAAGCGGAGGACACGGAACTCAATGGGCAGATGGGTCTGCTGGATGGCCATGGAGGCGTTGACGCCCTTGGCGTAGAGCTCGAGCTGATGGAGCTGATCGGGTGGAAGGACGGTGAGGGTGCGGTCGGCGGAGGCGCGGAGCTGAAGGAAGCGCTGCGTGGTGTCGTGGGCGAGGAGCTTGGGGCCGAGGACCTCGGCGAGGGTGCCGGCGGCGTGTCGGCGAAGGGTCTCCATCTGCCAGAGGCGGTCTTGCGCGGTTACAAATCCTTGGGCGATGAGGAGATCGTCGACCGAAGCGGCGCGGATGTGAGGGACGCCGTGGGTGTCGCGGGCGACGGTAACTCGTGCGGAGAGGGCGGGGAGCGAGAGAGAGCCATCGATCTGGGGCAGCGATGCGTAGACGGCGTGACGCATCCAGAGGCGCGCGCCGAAGAAGGCTGCGATGGCGAGCAGGACGAGCGAGACGAGGATGAGAGCGACGATCTGGTGGCCTTCGAGGCCCTGGTGGCGGCTGCGGCCGCGGAGGAGGTCGTCGAGGGGGATGGCGCGACCGTCGCCGGGATGCGGGGGATTTGGTGAAGAGGGATGGTTGCTCATTGCCTAGGGGAAGTTTATATGCCAGTTGTTAGTTGTCAGTTCTCAGACGGGTGCGATGAAGGGTGAGAAGGATGATGATGGCGGCGAGTGACAGGACGGGGAGGATGTAGAGGCTGCCTTCGGGGCCGGTGGCTCCGCCGCTGAGGAGTGGGCTACCGGTGGGGTGGGTGGCGAAGAGATGATGCTCGACCATGGTGCCGGAGTCGGCGACGCCGTAGAGGAAGGATTGTGCCCAATCCCACGATGCGTGAAACCCGATCGCCCACCACAGGGAGCCAGTGCGCCAAAGGGAAAGGCAGAAGACGAGGGCGGCAAGTGCGGCGGAGAGAAGACCGATGGGGGACTCGCCGGGATTGGAGCGGTGGCCGAGACCGAAGAGGATGGAGAGGAGGAGAGCGGCCGTCCAGAAGCCGAGGGTTTGGCTGTGCGTGGCGGAAACGAGACGGTAAAGAGCGGAGCAGCCGCGCGCAAGGGTGTATTGGAGGAAGCCGCGCATCATGCCTTCTTCAAAGAGCGCAACCAGAAGGAAGCCCAGCGACCAGAGGAGGGCATAGTGCAGCGCGGCGGGACCGAAGAGGAGGCGGCGGTCGAAGACGAGGAGGCCGGTGAACTTGAGGGCCAGGACGAGGAGGGAGAGGAAGGCGACTCCCCAGGCGAGGCCGGCGAGGAAGTGGGGGAGCTTGCGGATGTCCGCGAGGCCGTAGGCGGTGGCGGGGCGGTGCTCGATGCGGGACATGATCCACGTGGGGAGCGCGATGGCAAAGAGGAGGACGCTCTCGTTGGTGAAGAAGGTGCGGAGGGTGATGTCGTGCGGTGCGGTGCGATGCGCGGCTGGATGGTGGGCGTGGGCGATGGCGCTGAAGGTGCCGACGATCAGCGCGAAGAGGAGGATGAAGAGGAAGAGGCTCCAGCCGGCGCGAAGGCCTTCGGGACCGAAGAAGATGTTGTGTTCGGATGGCTCGCGCATTCTTGCCGAGTGTATACGGCAGGCGAATGATTTAGTTCAGGGCGTGAAGAGGCGTGAGCCGGTGGTGTGGAAGCGAAACGCAGATTCCCTTCGGGAATGACAACCAGAATGGCAAGAACAGTTCTGCGGCGACGGTGATTTGCCACCCGCAGGTTGCTATGCTGGCGTGGAGGGTAACGGTTTGAATTGCAAGGTTTTCTTTCATGATAAGTGCTTCGACGGAGCGTGTTCGGCGTCGGTGTTTACGCGGTTTTACCGGGAGTGTATAGGGGCGGCGGCGTTCTCGTACGAGGGGCTGGTGCATCGCGCGGGTGGGCTGTTCGATGAGGCGGCGTTTACCGGGGATGAGAACGCGGTGGTGGACTTCAAGTACTTCCGTTCGCCGAAGGTGACGTGGTGGTTCGATCACCATCTGAGCGCGTTCGGGTCGATGGAGGATGAGGCGGAGTTCCGGCGAGAGGCGGCGATGGAGCCGCAAAGGAAGTTCTTCGACGCGTCGTATACCTCGTGCACGGGGCTGATTCTGGACGTGGCGGCGGCGAAGTTCGGGTTCGATGCAAAGCCGCTGGCGGAGCTGCGACGCTGGGCGGACATTGTGGATGGGGCGAAGTACGAGAGCGCGGAGGCGGCGGTAGGGATGCGCGAGCCGGCGATGGTGTTGACGCTGGTGCTCGAAAGCGGAGGTGATGACACGGTGGGGCGGCGAATGATCCCGCTGCTGACGGAGATGCCGCTCGGTGAGGTGCTCCTGCAGCCGTTTGTGCAAGCGGCTGCGGGGCCGTTGTTGGAGCGGCATCGCGCGGCAATCGGGTTGATCGGCGAACGGGCCAAGGTGGAAGGCGGTGTGATTACGTTCGACCTGATGGACCAGGCGATGGAGGGGTACAGCAAGTTCATCCCGTACTATCTGCACCCGGAGGCGACGTATGTGGTAGGGCTGAGCCGGTCAAGCTTTCGGACGAAGATCTCGGTGGGGACAAATCCGTGGACGCGGCTGCCAGCTTCGGAGCTAGTGAATCTGGCGGCGATTTGCGAGCGGTATGGCGGCGGAGGGCACGCGCGGGTGGGGGCGATCAGCTTTCCGGTGGGCGCGGAGGAGGAGGCACGGGCGGCGGCGGGGGTGATTGCGGGAGAGCTGCGACGGTGATGCCAGAACAACATACTTACCGAGGAACTCATGGCTAAAGTTTCAGTTTCGGGATCACCCTCGAACGATGAAATGCAACTGTTAGTCTTGGCCCGAAAGGTATTTGGCAGTTCTTGCAAGGCGCAGATATGGTTGCGTACAGCTAATCAACGGATCGGGGAACGAACGCCTGAAAGTCTATTGCAAACCGAGTCTGGCAGGTGCGTACTAGAGTCTATGCTTTGGGAAGTCGATGAAGGCGTGTATTCGTGAGGTGTGTCTCAGAATAAGCAGTAAAGGTCAATAAAGCTGTGCCTAGCTCATGGACTACCTAGTCGAGCGCCTAAGTTGAAACACATTGCACAACCCAAGTAGACCGAAGTAAAGGAAGAATGACATCGCAGCTAAGAACAAGATCGCAAAGAAGAACGAGCGCTCGCGTAGATTTGCAGCCGCACCCATCCCTGCGCCTATACCGCAACTCACATAAAGGCTACGGATATTGCCACGTGACCTATTCTTTGCAGTGGCGTCAGCAGATATCCATTCGTCAGCCACGGTTTAGCGAGATCCCTTGAATCCTGCTTGACATGCCGTAGTGGGTCATATTGTGACTGCCGAAAACCGGGCCTCGAATGATCCAGCATCTTAGGTACCTCTGCTTATTATTAGGGTTTGAGCTTTGAAAATAAGGAAAGTTTGGAGAGGTCGTTGAAGATGACGAGGACGCCAAAGACGAGGAGGCAGACGAAGGCGACTTGGTAGACGCGTTCTTTGATGGTTTGGTCGATGTCGCGGCGGAGGATGCTTTCAATGCCGAGGAAGGTGATCATGCCGCCGTCGAGGACGGGGAAGGGAAGCAGGTTGAAGATGGCGAGGTTGATGGAGATGTAGGCCATCAGCCCGGCGATGGGCATCCAGCCGGGCATCTCGACGGCCTGATGGACCTGTTGGCCGATACCGATAGGCCCGGAGAGCGAGCGCATCGAGACGTGGCGGGTAAACATCCCTTTGAGGACCTCGACGATGAGCGAGGCGTACTTGAGGTTGACGTGATACGAGGCGGCCATGGCCTTGCCGAGAGGAAGCTTTTCGATCTTGACGGGGGGCTGAACGGGGCGGAAGCCGAGGCGGTAAGTCTTGCCGCCGACGCCGGAGTCGGCAAGCTCGGGAATGAGGTCAACGGGGAGCGAGGTTCCGGCGCGGAGCACGGAGAGGTGGGCGGGCTTGCCAGCCTGGTCTTGCAGGTAGCTGAGGAGTGCGGGGACGGAGTGGAACTGGAGGCCGTCGACTGAGACGATCTTGTCGCGGGGAAGGAGGCCAGCCTTGGCGGCGGGCATGGTGGGTTCGAGTTCGGCGATCTGGACGGGGGTGTTCTGCTCCTTGGGGATTAGGCCGAGCTTGTCGAGCGAGAAGTTATCGGCTGAGCCTTTGGCGTCGACCTGGAGGGTGGTGTCGCGGCGTTGGCCGTCGTGTAGGTACGAGAAGGCGACGGAATGGTTGATGTTGAGCAGCGAACGGATGGCGACTTGCTCCCAGGTGGGGTTCTCGACTGTGTCGTAGTGGACGACGAGGTCGCCGGAGCGGATGCCGGTGGCGGCTGCGGGGGAGTTCACGGCAATGTAGTCGGTGAGGGCTGGCCCATTGATGTACTCCTGTACCTCGTTGTGGAGCATGGAGACGACGGTCATCAGGACGAACGCCAATAGAATGTTGGCGATGGGGCCGGCGAGGGCGACCAGGACGCGCTGCCAGCGGGGATGGGCGTTAAACTCGCCGGGGTCGCCGGAGGGGGCTTCACCGGGAGTATCGCCGGCCATCTTGACGTAGCCGCCGATGGGCAGGAGGGATAGGCGGTAGTCGGTGTCGCCGCGGCGGAAGCCAAAGAGGCGTCGGCCCATGCCCACGGAGAAAACCTCGACGCGGATGCCGCAGAGCTTGGCGACGAGGAAGTGGCCAAACTCATGCACGAGGACCATGATCCCGAGGACGATAGCGAGCTGGATAACGGTCGACATTTATGGGGAGACCTCGGGGGTGCTGGTGGCTGGCTCGGAGAGCTTCAGGACTTCGCGGGCGCGGATGCGGGCGGCTTGGTCGGCGGCGAGGACCTCCTGTATAGACGAGGGCCGGGCGGCGGGGGTCAACGCGAGCACATCCTCGATTGTACGGGGGATGCCCAGGAAGGGGATTGACCCGGCTAAAAAGGCGGCGACGGCGATCTCGTCGGCGGCGTTGAGGGCGATGCAGGCGGTGCCTCCGAGGGCGGCGGCCTCGGAGGCGAGGCGGAGGCAGGGGAAGCGGGTAAGGTCGGGCGGGGAAAAGTCGAGCTGGGAGAGGGTGGCGAGATCGAAGGTAAGGTCGGACTGGATGCGGTCGGGATAGGTGAGGGCGTAGAGGATGGGGAGGCGCATGTCGGTGACCGATATTTGGGCGAGGATGCTGCCGTCGATGAACTCCACCAGCGAGTGGACGGTGGACTGCGGGTGGATGGTGACGCGGACGCGCTCGGGAGGGAGGTCGAAGAGGCGGCAGGCTTCGATGACCTCAAAGCCTTTGTTCATCATGGTGGCGGAGTCGATGGTAATGCGCTGGCCCATCACCCAGGTGGGGTGTTTAAGGGCTTGCGCGGGAGTAATGTTGGCGAAGTCGGCGAGTGGTGTCGAGCGGAAGGGACCGCCCGAGGCGGTGAGCCAGATCTGGCGGACTTCGGCGGAGGTGCCGCCGCGCATGGCCTGGTGGACAGCATTGTGCTCGGAGTCGATGGGAAGGAGGGCGACGTTGTGGGCGCGGGCGGCGGCGATGATGAGCTCCCCGGCGGCGACGAGGCATTCTTTATTGGCGAGGCCGATGGTCTTCCCCGCGCAGATGGCCGCGTAGGTGGCTTCGAGGCCAGCGACACCGACGATGGCGGAGACTACGAAATCGACCTTGGGGAGGGTGGCGGCGCGGATGGTGCCGGGGGTGCTGTGAACGATCTCGATGCCGGTGATTCCGGCGGCTTTCAGGCGTAGGGCAAGGCTAGCGGCGAGCTCTTCAGTGGCGAGCGAGATGACGGCGGGTCGCCAGCGTTGGCACTGGGCGAAGGCTGCGTCGAGGTTCGATCCGGCGGCGAGGGCGATGGGACGGAAGCGGTCCGGGAAGGACTCGCAGAGGGAGAGGGTGGACTGGCCGATGGAGCCGGTAGAGCCGAGGATGGCGAGATGCTTCACTTGGCTATTTTCGCAGATGCGGACTGGGTTGCTGCTTGCTCTGCCTTGTCCTGTTCCCGAAGCCGTTGTCCGAGCTCGTAGCCCTGGAACCAACGGTCGATCATGCCCTGAGTTGCTCCGTTCGTCCGCATGTCACGGATGACGTCGGCGCGCTTGTAAAGTTCTCCACCGTAGGAGATGATCTCGCTCATGTAACGATCAACAAGGGTTGGTTTCCGCGCCATGGTACTTCTAGTTACCTAATTCGGAAAACGTTGATCATAGAGTCGGGAGACGCGGCTGAGCAGGGCTGAATACTGTAGGAACGTATCTTGCTCATCGATCCACGTGAAAGGAAATGGAGTAATGTTGCTGGCGCTAAACCGTAGGATGAGGAACTCATCGAAGGCCGACTTAGCGAACGACTCCAGCCGACGTATGGCTTCCGCGGCTTCTTGCGAAGGGTGTTTGGCTTTCGATGTGCCATCTGTGGCGAAGCTGCGGTCGCCTTCAAACGACGTATAGCCCGCAGCGTGATTTACGCCGACGACGGCGACACAGATGGGATTTGCATTCTTTTGGAACTCTTCGACTTGGCGGCGCAGGTCGCTGACGACGCGGTCAATCTGCTTGATCATGGCTTTTGCGAGAATTTTAGTCTCGGCACCAATCTCGATGGAGCTGATCGGTCCGCGTGCAACCAGAAAGCCCGGCACGGTGATGGCGGTCGCGATAGGCACAAGTTCACCGAACGCACCGTCGCCGCGACGGCTCTTGATACCGACGGTTTTGTTGGCGGTATTAACGACGCGACTCTTTACGTCAATACGTCCAGTAAGCATCGTGGAACGATTAAGTTTACGCAGGTCCTCGTAGAGAAACCTCACAGCCTTATCGCCTTGCGACGAGTTGCGATGTAGGTAGGCGCGTCCTTCAAAGAGCTTGCGGAATTCTGCTAGCAGTGTGTAGTCGGCGGGGTTCATCGGTGTGCGTCGGCCAGGACGATGTCAACGTCGAAAGGAGCAGTGAACGGGCGAGCAACTTGCGTCCTAAAGAGTCGCTCACGGGCTAGCGTAATGTAGCGCGGTTCAAGCTCATTTGCGATGCTGTTGCGTCCGGCGTGCATGGCGGCAACGCTGGTGGTGGCGGTACCGGCGAACGGATCGAGGATGGTGTCTCCAACGAACGAAAAGAGACGGATAAGTCGTTCAGCAAGTTCCACGGGATAAGGGGCAGGGTGGCCATTACGCGTGGACTCGCCTTTTATATCGCTCCAAGAGGTTTTGAGCCACTGTTGCATCTCGGCCTTCGTCAGAACAGAAAGCGCACGCTGCATGGGTGTCGGAGAGCGATAAGACCCGCCTTTGCGAAGAAAGAGTATGTACTCGAAGTCGTTCTTGACAATGGCTCCAGGCTGGTAGGGCTTGCCGTAAAAACCCGCGCCGTTGCCTTCGGCCTCGGTGGCTCCGTTGCTTATTTTGTTCCAAAGGATGGGGGTAAGGCAGTCGAGCCCGAGCTTGCGGGTGCGCGTCATGATATCGGCGTGGAGCGGCATGACGTGGTGGCGACCGCCGCGCTTGCGGGGAATGCACACATCGCCCACGACGCAGCAGACGCGACCGCCAGGAACGAGGACACGGGCGCACTCCGCCCATACCTTATCGAGCTCGACGAGAAAAGCTTCATAGTCCTCAATGGCACCCATTTGGTGCTCATGGAGCGCGTACTCTTTAAGCGTCCAATAGGGCGGCGAGGTAACGATGAGGTGGACGCTCTTGTCAGCGACCCAGAAGAGATCGCGGGCATCGCCCGGATGGAGGGTGTGCGTGGTTCGCGCGTATTCGGCTGGCCAGCGGGAGGTTTTGAAGAAGTCGGCAACTTGTTGGAGCTTGGCTACCGATCCCGGCTCGTTGTCGACAGTGCCGTAGGCGAGGGCGTTGATGATGTCTTCGTCGAGGATGACAGGGTCGGGCATGATGTGGGTTTAGGGTAGCATCTTGACGTGGGAGCCCCTCCTAACGGCGATAAAGCCGCCGTGAGGAGGGGTACCCAAGAGGAACGCGGATTCCCTTCGGGAATGACAAACAAAAAGAGCAAAGGCAAAGAGCAACGACACAAGGCTGGTTGCCCGTCAGCGTCAGATTTCGAGGATGACGGGCATGATGAGGGGACGGCGGCTGGTGGCTTTCTGGATGTAGCGTTTGAGGTCGTTGCGGATCTTTTCCTTGATCAGGCCGGGGTCTTTCTTCTCTTCGGGGCTGGAGGAGTCGAGGGTACGGAGGACGATCTGGCGGGCCTCGGCGATCATGGCGGGGTCTTCGATGGCGGTGCCGCGCATGACGATCTCGGGCGGGTTTTCGACGCGGCCGGTGCTCTTGTTGATGGCGATGATGGGGAGGACGATGCCGTCTTCCGAAAGGTGCTTACGGTCGCGGATAACGAGGTCCTGGACGACGTCCGAGGCTGCGCCACCGGAGTCGATGCAGACGCGGCCGACGGTGACCTTGCCGTTCTTGTTGGCGGAGGTGCGGTCGAGTTCGAGCACGTCGCCGTCTTCGAGCGTGATGACCTTTTCGACGACACCGGTCGCGGCTGCCAGTTCGGCATGGCGTTTGAGGTGGCGATAGTCGCCGTGGATGGGGATGAAGAACTTGGGGCGGACGAGATTGATCATCAGCCGCAGCTCTTCCTGGCTGCCGTGGCCGGAGACGTGGATGAGGCCGGCGGTGCCGTCGTCGTGGATGACCTTGGCGTCGCGGCGTTCGAGGTGGTCGATCATGCGATAGATGGACTTCTCGTTGCCGGGGATGACGCGGGAGGAGAGCAGGACGGTGTCGCCGGCGTCGATATGGGCGAACTTGTGGTTGTTGACGGCGGCGCGGGAGAGCGCGGACATGGGCTCGCCCTGGGTGCCGGTGATGAGGATGCAGACCTTGTGGGGCGGCATGTCGCGGACCTGGCCGGGGTTGATGATGAGGCCCTGGGGAAGGTCGAGATAGCCGAGGTCCTGCGCGATTTCGGTGGAGTTGTCCATCGAGCGGCCAACGATGGCGACCTTGCGGCCGTGCGCGTGGGCGAGCTCCATGGCAAGCCGGATGCGGTGGATCGACGACGAGAAGCAGGAGAAGAAGAGCTTCTTTTTGGTCTGGGCGAAGATCTCGTCGAGGCGCGGACGGACGGCGCGCTCGGATGGCGTGTAGCCGAAGCGGTCGACATTGGTGGAGTCCTGAAAGAGGGCAAGGACGCCCTGCTTGCCGAGGTCGGCGAAGGCTTGGAGGTCGAAGGCCTTGCCGTCCGGGGGCGAGAGGTCGACTTTGAAGTCGCCGGTATGGACGATGACGCCGACGGGGGTGTGGATGGCGAGGGCGACACAATCGACCAGCGAGTGCGTCACGCGGATGGGCATGATGGAGAACGGCCCGATGGTGACGCGCTGGCCGGGAACGAGTTCAAGCAGTTCGGCGCTGTCGAGGAGGCGGTGCTCTTCGAGCTTACCTTCCACGTAGGCCAGGGTGAACTCGGTGCCGTAGACGGGGACGTTGAGTTCGGAGAGTATCCAGGGCAGACCGCCGATGTGGTCCTCGTGGCCGTGGGTGAGGACGATGGCCTTGACTTTGGAGCGGTTTTCGGTGAGGTAGGAGATGTCGGGGACGACGATGTCGACGCCGAGGAGTTCTTCTTCGGGGAACATGAGGCCGGCGTCGATGACGATGATGTCATCCTGCCAGCGGAGGGCCATGCAGTTCATGCCGAACTCGCCAAGGCCGCCCAAGGGGACGATGCGTAATTTATCTTGTGCCATTCAAGCTCAAGTCTAACAGGGAGAAGAAGAGAGAGACATTTGCCGTGCGACCGTGTAAAGTGGAGCGGCTGGAAACGATTCCATTTTTGAGGCACGCTGTGTATCCGTTCGCCACTTCTTCCAAAAGCATTTCGCGCATCTCCCTCTCCCTTCTCGCGGGCGTTCTGGCTCAGCCGGTCGTCGGGCAACTCTTTGAGGCGCAGCACGTCAAGCCCGGTCAGGCGGCGCTTTCGCCCAAGCAGGAGACCGTGCTGAAGCGCCTGGAAGCCCTGCAAACCCTGCCCGACGGCCCTTGGCGTTTTCACGCGGGCGATGTCGCGCATGGAGAGTCGGTCACGCTGGACGATAGCTCCTGGCAGCTTGTGAGCGCGAAATCGAAGGCTCCGAAAGAGGCGGTGTGGTATCGCCGGACGATCGAGGTGCCGAAGACGCTGGGCGGGTACGACCTGACGGGGACGACGATCAGCTTCCGCTTCCGCGCCTATGCAAATGGGCCGATGCCGGAGATCCTTTACTTCAATGGCAGCCGGGTGGCGCTCGGCGATGACCTCGAAGAGGTGCAGCTGTTCGCGAATGCCAAGCCGGGTGACAAGGTGCTGGTGGCGGTAAAGCTTCTGCCTACGGTGGACGATAAAAACTTCAACCATGTGGAGATGAAGATCGGCTTCTCCCCGAAGCGGCCGAACCCGGAGATTGTGCGCGAGGAGTTGACGAGCGCGGCGTATCTAGTTCCTTCGATCGCGCCGGGGGCTTCGCCTGAAAGCAAGACGCTGTCGGACTCGATCGCCGCGATCAGCCTTCCGGCGCTCGATAAGGCCGATCAGGCGGGCTTCGACGCGTCGCTTGTACGGGCGCAGACGATCGCCTCCGCGCTGCGTCCGAAGTTGCAGCAGGAGACATTCCACCTAACAGGGAACTCGCACATCGATGCCGCCTGGCTCTGGCCGTGGACCGAGACGGTGGACGTGGTGAAGCGCACGTTTGGCACCGCCGCGCAGCTGTTGAACGAGTATCCGACCTACACCTACACGCAGTCGGCGGCGGTTTACAGCCAATGGATGGCGGATAAATACCCGCAGCTCAATGAGCAGATTAAGCAGCGCATCGGCGAGGGACGATGGGAGTTGGTGGGCGGCATGTGGCTTGAGCCGGACCTGAATATGCCGGACGGCGAGTCGCTGGTGCGCCAGATCCTGGTGGGTCAGGCGACGTTCCAGAAGCTGTACGGCAAGACCACGCGCATTGGCTGGAATCCGGATTCATTTGGTTACAACTGGCAGCTGCCGCAGATTTATAAGCGCTCGGGCATGGACTATTTCGTCACGCAGAAGATGACGTGGAACGACACCAATCAGCTACCGTTCAAGCTGTTCTACTGGCAGTCGCCGGACGGCAGCAAGGTGCTCAGCTATTTCCCGCACGACTACGCGAACGATCACCTCGACCCGGTCCGGCTTTCGCGTGATCTGGCGACCGCACGCGTCTACTCGCCAGGCATGACGGAGATTATGGACCTATATGGCGTGGGCGATCACGGCGGCGGCCCGACACGCAATATGCTTGACCAGGGTTTGCAGTGGATGGAGGGCGACAAGGTCGTCGCGCATGAAGAGTTCGGCACGGCGCAGCCATACTTCACAAAGGTGGAGGCGCAGGTGGCGGCCAACTCGCCGACCTGGAACTACGCGTCATTGGCCAAGGGCGACCGTACTCTGCCCGAGCCCGCCGCCGGGCAAATTTCCATTCCCACGTGGAAGGACGAGCTCTACTTTGAGTATCACCGCGGCGTCTTTACCACACAAGCCGACCACAAGCGCAACATGCGCGACAGCGAAGAGTGGCTGCTCGATGCGGAGAAGTACGCTTCGCTAGCTTGGCTGGACGGGCAAAGCTACCCCGCCACGCGCCTGACCGATGGATGGAAGCACGTGCTCTTCAACCAGTTCCACGATCTTGCCGCTGGCTCGGGGATCGGCATTATCTATAAAGAGGCTCAGAAGGACTACGATCAGGTCCGCTGGTCCACAGACGAGATCAAGGCCAACTCGCTGAAGACGCTGGCGGCTACGATCGACACGCGCGCCAAGGAAGGTGTGCCCGTGCTAGTGGTCAACCCACTGGCCTGGGAGCGTGGCGGATTGACGGAGCTTTCCGTACAGCTCCCATCTGGCTCGGGTGAAGCCATCTCCGTGCTCGACGACAAGAACAAGGTGGTTCCTTCGCAGATCCTCTCCAACGATCCGCATACCCGCACGTTCAAGCTGCTGATCGATGCGGACTCCGTTCCGTCCATGGGCTATGAAGTGCTGCACGCAGTCGATGGCAGCCGCTCGTTCCCGACAGACCTGAAGAGTTCCGCCACCACGATCGAGAACAGCAAGCTGCGCATCGTGGTCGATCTGCAGACCGGCTGCATCACCTCACTCTTCGACAAGAAAGCGAATGTGGAGACGCTGGCGGCGGGCGGTTGCGGTAACGAGTTGCAGGCCTTCAAAGACACGCCCAAGGACTACGACGCGTGGAACATCGATCCGGGCACCTACGATGTTGCGCCCACGTTGCTGCACATGATCGACTCAGTCAAACTAACCGACCAGGGGCCGCTGCGGTCTGTCATCCGTGTGGCGCGCACCTGGCAGAGCTCGAAGTTTACTCAGGACATCATCCTGTACTCCGGTGCCGATCACGCGGTCGTCACCAACGATATCGACTGGCATGAGACGCACATTCTGCTCAAGGCCGCGTTTCCGCTGGCCAACAGCAGCGCCATGGCGACGTACGAGATTCCTTATGGCTCGATTGAGCGGCCCACCACGCGCAACAACAGCTTCGAGAAGGCCATGTTTGAGGTACCCGCCATGCGTTGGGCCGACCTCGGCGACAAGGCTCACGGCTTCTCGCTCATCAACAACTCGAAGTACGGCTACGATGCGGCTGGCAACACGCTGCGGATGACTCTGCTGCGTTCGCCAACCTGGCCCGATCCGGACGCTGACCGCGAGGAGCACCGCTTCAGCTACGCACTCTATCCCCACGCCGGCAGCTGGAAGGACGCGGGCACGGTCCAGCACGGCTACAACTTCAACTACGCGCTGAAGGCCATGCAGGTGGAGGCTCACCCCGGCGAACGCAAGACCGAGCATTCCTTCGCTTCCGTCGACATCGGCAACGTCGTCGTGACGGCGGTCAAGAAGGCCGAGAACGACGATGCCCTGATCGTGCGCTTTTACGAGTACGCGGGCAAGGGCGGCAACGTCACCTTGACCGTGCCTGCCGGAGCGACCGGGGCCACCGTCACCAACCTGATGGAGAAGCCCGAAGGTGGCGCGCTAAGCGTCGCGGGCGATCACATCTCCGTGCCGGTCACCCCGTTCCAGATCCAGACCGTGCGTATCGAGTACAAGCCGGGTAAGGCGCTTTAGAACCGCACGGCTCTTCCGCAAACGCCGCCTACAACGGGCGGCGCTTGTGGATTCTCCTCACCAAGAATCATTGCTCGTTCTCAACAGATTGTCTAAACCGGAAATCGATGCGGAAGGGAACGACCTATACGGTCGAGCTTGCCCAACGACAAGCAGGCCGCCTGCGCTCAACTGGCCCTACGTCCTTCACCAGCAGGAATGGGCCGGGGAGCGCGATCTTCAGGATGTAAGACTTGCGTAATGCCCCGTACTTGATCTACGGTGTAAATCGCGTCGGGAACGGGTGGGACGAGCTTTTGTTTTATGCCGTCCGGCCACTCAATTTCAATCGAGCTAATGGTGGTCGAGTCGCCCAAACCGAAGAAGACGCGCGGATCGTTTGACGACGCAAAACTGCCACCGCTCAACACATCGCCGCGCTGTCGGGTGCCGTTGGCCGTCACAAACACCTTCGCCCCAACAGCATCTTTCGGGGATTTAGCGCCACCAATGAGGCGGAATTCGATCCAATGATTTCGGTTGGGAAATACGTTGCGGAGTAACGTGGGCACCCCCTCTTGATTGTTGATCACCACGTCGACGCGCCCGTCGTTGAATAGATCACCAAAGGCTGCGCCGCGAGAGGTAAGAACAACGGCAAGACCGCTACCGCGGACCGCCTCCACGGGTACGAAGTGCGCCCCGTCCACGTTATGCAAGAGCACCGGCTTTTCACTGAAGCTTGTACCCCAGTCGTTCCGGTTCGTTTGGGGATAAACATGGCCATTGACAAAGAATAGATCTTTTCGTCCGTCGCGATCATAGTCTACGAATCCTGTTCCCCAACTAAGATAGGGCATAGTGAGCTTGTCGATACCCGCCGTCTTGCTTACATCGGTAAAGTTGAGGTTGCCGTCGTTGCGATACAGCACTTTGTAATCGTCAGAAAAGTCGGTGCTAAAGATGCTTAGGCGGCCCGAATTTGTATAGTCTCCTACGGCGATGCCCATGGTGGCGGTTTCGTGGCCTTCTCCGTTCACCGCATAGCCGGACTCAAAACTTAGATCCTGGAAGGTGCCATCGCCTTTGTTGCGGTAGAGGTAGTTGGGCGTTGAGTCGTTTCCGACCAGTAGGTCCGGCCTGCCATCATCGTCGAGGTCGACAAAGAGAGAGACAAGGCCATAGTAGCCTGCCTTATCAGCCACTCCAGCCTTTGCGCTTACCTCGGTGAAGGTTCCATCGCCGTTGTTGCGGAAGAGATGGTCCGGGGCACCGAGCAGGCCGCGCGGGCCACAGAATGTTGTGACGCCATGAAATTGGCAGGTATTCGAGGCGACACTATCTGAGCCGGGCGAAGGAGGGTGGGCGAAGTCATAAGCGGTATAGCCCGGGACGAAGAGGTCGAGCAACCCGTCCCCGTTGAAGTCGCCGAAAGTTGCGCCCGTCGACCAGGCGCCAAGCGCGACCCCAGCCTTCTCCGCGACATCGGTAAACGTTCCGTCATGATTGTTGTGGTAAAGACGGTTCTTGCCCACGTTCGTTACGTAGAGGTCGGGCCAACCATCGTTATCGTAATCGGCGGCGACAGCACCAACGCCCCAACGATCATTCGCGACGCCGGCTTTAGCCGTAACTTCGGTAAAGGTGCCGTCGCGGTTGTTATGGAACAGGGCTGCATGTGGAGGCGGACCTGTGCCCGCGAGAGCACTGTAAGTAAGACTGTTGACGAGGTAGATGTCCATCCAGCCGTCCCCATCGTAGTCGAGCAGAGCGACGCCACTGCCAAGTGACTCAACAATGAAGTCTTTACGTTCGTCGCCTGCATGGTGCGACCAATTGGCGAGCCCTGCCAACTTAGTGACGTCCTCAAAGACGATGGTGCCGTGCTCGACAAAGCCACTCGCCGTAATCGGCACACTGCGGACGCCGACCTTGTCCGTACTTACGCTGCCAGGTGCCGTCCCTGGCTTGTTCGTCCCCATACCGCCTGTCTGGCCAAGGCAAGCCGTAAGCCACAGCCATGCTACCGCCAGGCCCGCGAGCTTACCGCGCCACATTCTTAATCTGGATGACATCGCCGGCCCTTGCCGCGGTCGCCTCGCTCGCCTCTCGCTGCAAACGACCGTACGTTTCAAGTTCTTTGCGGGCTTCATCTGGCTTTCCAAGTGACTTGTAAGCTTTCGACAGCAGGAAATGGATGCTGGGTTCCTTAGGACTATCTTTCACAGCCAACAACAAGTCTTCGCTGGCGCTTTGCGGCTGATCGAGCTTCAACAGCGCGTTGGCGCGGTCTACATGAGCCTGAGTAAGATTCGGGCATTGCTCGACGGCTTTGTTCAGGTGTGGAAGTGCCTCGGCCGGAGGATGGTTCGCCTCAAGAAGGGTGTTTCCCAGCTTCCACTCTGTCTTGCAGTTCCGTGGATCGTTATGCAGGTCGGCTTCGAATTCGCCGAGTGCCGATTCCCACTTACCCTCGACCCAGTAAGTATTCCCCAGCCTGTAGTGCGTTCCGGGCTGGTTGGGCGCAAGCTGCACCGCCCTGTTGTACTCCGCGAGAGCACCGTCGTAATTGTGCATGCTTTCGTCGATTTCCCCGGCCACCTCATGGGCTGTCACCGAGTCCGGATCGATCTCCCGTATCTTACCCAGTGCTGTCTCTGAAAGCTGAAGGTAAGTTTTGCCAAGCAGGTAGAGCGCCGCTTGATCCATTGGATTTCGCGCTACGTAAATCCGCAGCTGATCGGCCGCTTCGTCATACTCGCCCAGGTTTAGCAAAGATTGCGCCAGGCTCAACCGCAGCGTGTTGTCCGCTGGATGCGCAGTCACCGCCGCCTGCAAGCGAGTCTTTGCCTCTTGATCTCGTCCCAACTTCAGATAGCTCATTCCCAACACACCGGATGCGGATGTCATCTTTGGATCTAGAGCCAGTCCACGCTCCAGAGTGCGCGCGGCGGTGGCATACTCACCCGCATCGAAATAGAGCGCTCCAAGATTGTTGTAGGCCGGCGCTAAGTGCGGCGCGGCCTTCAAAATAGCTTCATACTTCGTGATAGCGACGGCCACGTCTCCCGCTTGACGGGCCGCGTTCGCTTCGGCGTATAGCGCCTGCACGCGGGGCGTAATCTCGCTCGATTCCTGGCATGGCGTTGCCGAAGTACTGGCGAAGGTGCCGCATAGGATGAACAGCATCGCGGCTAGCCGTTCCCATCGAAGATGTCTCAAGCCGTTCATGCTGAGGCCAGTATAAACCGCCAAGTGGGGAAACGATCCGCAACTAGGAATGATCTTAAAAGGAAAAGCCAGCCGGAGAAATCTCCGGCTGGCTTGCGCAAAGTCCCCTTAGAACTCCAGTCGGATTTCCAACTGGCCTCTTCGATTTCCGTTATTCTGTCCGGTGAAAACGGCTTGACCGAAGTTGGCGTCATTGGAGTTGTTGTCCGGTCCATTGAACTGCGTTCGATTGAACGCGTTGAATAGATCGAATTTCAGGGTTCCAGAGAAGCGTTCCCCAAAGAAGAACTTTTTATGCAGGTCGAAGTCCTCGTTTGCGTAACTAGGGTAACGGAGCTCGCTATAGTTGCGGACCGCGTTGCCGATCACATACGAAGGGGTGTTTTGAAAAGCCGCAGGATCATAGATCTGCGCGTTGGAACGTTTGCCGAGGAAGAAGTCCCGCTCAATCTGGTACGAAGCAGTCTTCAGTGGCACGGACGCCACTCGGTTTGGACGATTGCCGTTTCCAGGTATGCCCGGAACATTGCTGCCTACACCGAAGGGCGTGCCCTGCTCATAGTCCAGAATAAAGCCGATCTGCCAGCCACCAACGGCTTGCCCGACCAGTCCCTTATTGTTCAGGTATTTTTTCCCCGGTCCAATCGGCAAGTCGTAGACACCGCTCGCTTTCAGGGTGTTGGGCGAATCCGCGCTGGAGATGGTGTACTCCGCCTTCTGGTTGTACTTATTCAGAGCTCCGTTGGAGAAACTGGAGAAGCCGCTGCTTGCGTTGTCATAGCTCCGGGAAAGCGTATATCCCAGAAGGAAGGACAGACCATTGGTATAACGCTTCTCCGCCTCTAACTGGAACCCTTGATAGTAGGAGGTTCCCGAAGCCTCAAAGTTGTTGAAGACATTCGAATACTGCGGGAAAGGAGCGAGCGATTGAGCGACGTTGGCCGACCCGCCGAAATCGTTGACGAAATTGGCATACGGCAACTTATAACCGTGAGCCTGGGCATTGCCTGTGTCGAACCGCAAGGTCAGGTCGCTCGTAAGAGCTAGATACTTCGGGTCGAGTTGGTTGGGCTTATTCAGTTGGCTCGGAAGATGGATGACGCGATTGCCCACCCAAGCCGCAGTGAAGAAGATATCCCTGGGCAACTGGCGTTGCACATTGAAGCTCCATTGTTGCGAATACGGCGCGTATCCATCGTTGCGGCTGAACGCATTGATCTGTGTACCGACGCCAAGTGCCGGGTTCAACGCCGAAGGTTGAGGATTCGGCAGGGGGTTGTTGTCCCATTGGCCGTACGCTGATTGGTTGCTTCCGGTGCTGTTGCGGGTGTAGGAACCGACTAGGAGATTCCCATAGTTGACGGCGACCTTGCTTGTTCCGTATTCGTAGGCTCCGCCGTTCAGGAATGCAATGCTGAAGCCGCCCTGCAACACAGTCTTATTGTTGAGTTGGTAGGCCGCTCCTAGCCGCGGACCGAAGTGGGTGAAGTGCGTGTTCGCCCGTGTGTAGCCGGCGCAGCCCGTGCAGTTCCCGAACTGAGTCGCCGCGCCAGGAAGATTGTCCGCGTGCGGGTTAGGCGCTGTGGGATTGAGGAACACGATTAGGTTGTTGTTCTCGGTGAACGGTACCTGGATGTCCCAACGAAGGCCTATATTTACCGTTAGCTTCGGATTGAGCTTGATGTCATCCTGCACGTAGGGAGAAAGAGAAACGTTGCGAAGCCGTAGTTCCTGCGAGTTGGAACGGTTTGCGGAGTCCGGAAGGCCAAGCAGGAAACTCGCAAAGCCGCTTCCGTAGTTTCCAAAGTTCGGGTTGGTGGAATCGGGAGTCGAAGTCTCATGATTGCTGAAGTTGAAGTGACCTCCGGCGGTCTGCTCTTCGTTATCGTCCTGGTAGGTCCGACGGAACTCGCCGCCAATGTTGAAGGTCTGCCGCCCCTTCGACCACAGCCAGTTGTTGACGGCCGTAATGCCCAGCTTGCGGTTGACAGAGCCTGTGTTCGCGCCGCTTGTTCCCCATGGCGTCGGCCCGTGCTGGCCGCCGAAGGTAATGTTGGGAGGAACGATGCTGCCAGCCACAAGTGGCGTAGAGTATTTCAGCAGATTGAACTGATTGTTGATCTCGCCAAACCAGCCTACCCCCGCAGTGGTTACCAAATTGGACGTGACTGAATTTGAATAGTTCAGCAAGAAGCCGCTGCCGATTGTGGGGAAATACCGTTCACTGCTCAGCGGGTTGGGTGCCAGAACAAAGGGCGGGTTATCGAAGTCACTGTTGGTGTACGTGTTCCGCCATTGACTATAGTGAATATTCTGCTTCTTGGTCAGGGTGTGGTCAAGGGTAAATCCAAACACATGCTGAATGTTGTCGAGTGGAAGCGGCGCAAAGTTCTTGTTCTGATCGAGTCCGCCGTTCGTGCCGGGTCTGTCGGGATTCGGAAGGTACTGTAGCAGCGCTACCGAGGCTGCGCTAAACCGGCTTGGGCAAATGACGTTCAGCACGCCGTTGCACACGAACTGTTGTCCAGTTAGCGGATCGAAGATGGGAATTAATTTACCGGTCCCATCGACGTAGTCCGTGAAGTTTCCCGTCTTCTGAAGCGCGGTGGGTACGGTCGAGATTCCCGTATTTTCACGGACCAGCTTGAACCACTCCTGACTGTAATGAAAGAACGTCTTATCCCGGGCATCGTAGAGATGGGGTATGGACAGTGGACCACCTACCGTGAAGCCGTAATTGTTCTGCTTATCGACCGGGGGCTTGCCGTTCTGGCCCCAAACCTTACCCTGGAAGAAGCCGGCCGAGTCAAAGGCGGTGTTCTTGAGGATTTCGAATAGATCGCCATGGTAGCGATTGGTTCCCGTGGCCATCTGGTACGTTAGTACGCCCTGTCCCAACCCGAACTGCGCGGCAAACGTGGTTCGCTCGACACGGAACTCGGAGACCATTTCAAACGGAGGGTTCACGTTTGTCGTATAGCCTTCCGTTTCCGGCTGGGGAAAGGCGATT
Source organism: Acidobacteriaceae bacterium (assembly GCA_965277085.1). Classification (GTDB taxonomy): domain Bacteria; phylum Acidobacteriota; class Terriglobia; order Terriglobales; family Acidobacteriaceae; genus Edaphobacter. The sequence continues at coordinate 757,969 of OZ255708.1, read as the reverse complement.
CCGTTGTACAGAATCTCCTGTTCGAAGTCGACGCCGCCGCTGATGCGGTGGGAGAAGGTATTGCCCGTCGTTCCGGGTGCCAAAAACTGTAGTTGATCGATCTGCCGTCCGCGCCCCGAAACCTCGTTGGGCAAGGCGGCGACGACGATGGGCTCGATGGTCGTACCCAGTTGCGGCTGCGTCGTGTTCAACGCGATCGAGTTGGCCGTTACCTCGACCGTCTCCGATGCGCCACCGGCCACCAGGGAAAAGTTTACAGTCGCCGTCGTGCTCACATCGACGTTGACATTATTTTGTACGCTCTTACTGAAGCCGGGTGCCTCTACGGTCACGTCGTAACGGTCCGGCAAGAGGCCGATGATGGAGTACGTTCCCGCCGAGGTGGTGACCCGCGTCGTCGTTATACCCGTTCCTCGGGCTACGATCTTGACTGCGGCGCCGGAGATGACCGATCCACCAGCATCGGTTACGGTCCCGGTGAGGCCTGCGCTGGCTTGGGCGAGCAGCTTCGGCTCGGAGATTACGGCGAGCAAGAGAAGCGCCGATCCACTCGAGAATAGGGACACCCCTACGATTGTCGTTGAAATTGCCCTGAGAAATTGCGCGTTCAGTTTCATGTTCCTCCCCAAAGTTCGTGTTCGTGGTGCTCGTGCTCGGCGATTGCGTGCGCCGATGCCGTAGTGGTTTCTGTGACTATCGAATCCTTGAAGGGGCGTCCGCGACGTGCGCCAAGCGGGTGAGAGGCCTTCTATGGAAACGATTCCATTCGCAACGAAATTACCTGTGTTTGAGCTACCGCAGTAAGCTATACCGGCGGGTGTGGGATGTCAACCTGGCTGTTGGTTTCTAACAGGCTCTGGGTGTCCCGGGTCCGTCCATCGCAGCCGCACGATTGCCGGACGATCAGATGAGGTGCCAGCATCACCGACGTGCTTTCGCCATTGCTGAGCGTCGAGGCGCGACCGCGCGCCTGTTCAAACAGCAGCCGGGCCGCGGTCCGCCCCATCTCCACCAACGGCTGCTTGACGACGCTCATCGGCGGAGACAGCGTGTCGGCCAGGTCGAAGTCATCGAAGCTGATCACCGCCGCTTCCGTGGGTATCGATAGGCCGAGCTGGTGCATGGCCTCGCAGACATACCGCGCCGTCAGGTTGTTCCCGGCAAAGATGCCCATCGCCGGACCGCCGCGGCGCACATAGCGTGACAGCACAGCGCAGGCGTCGCTGCAGCTCCCGATGACCTCCTCCAAGGGCTGGAGCCCGGCCTTCGCGATTGCTTGTCGATAGCCTCGGAGACGCTCCTGCATGGTGTACAGGTTCGGCTTGACCTGCACACTGAGCACGGTCGTGTAGCCGTGGCTTAGGAGATGCTCGGTCGCCAGCTTGGCTCCTTCGTAGTTCTGGCACAGGACGGACGGGCAGCCCACTCCAAGCAGCGGGCCGTCAATCCCAATCACTGGCAGCCGCACCCGGCGCAGCAGTTGGACCAGCTTGCGGCTGGGCGGCTTGCTGCCGGCGACGATCAGACCGTCGATGTTATGGCGCAGGAGCTGCCGGACGCTATCGAGAGCAATGTCGTCATCATCGCGCGAAGAGGCCACGACCAGGAGCGCGCCGCGTTCGCGCACCACCGCCTCCACCGCCTCCGCGCAATGCGAGAAGAAGTGATCGGCGATACTTGGCACGATCATGCCGAAGACGCCGGAGGACGCGCCCTTCAGACTCTGCGCCACGCGATTTGGGTGGTAATCGAGCTTCTGGATGGCGTCGAGGATGCGTTCCATCGCCGGTGCGCTGACGTTTTTGCCCCCATTCAGCGCGCGCGAGACGGTGGCGTTCCCCACGCCGGCCAGCCGCGCTACATCGGTCAGCTTCGGTGTCCGTTGGGAATCGACCATCGTACACAAAGCGTATCAGTGGCGGAGCGCTTTGCCGCCGATGCTAATCATGTTCACGCGCAATTGTAACTACTTTGGATCACCTAGCGGATCATCGCAGCAGATCTTCGAGGGCAAGGGAGAGTTCGGTCTTTTCGTCGCGGTATTTCACGATGATCGGCGTAGCGACGGAGAGGCCCCACTCCGCGCCGTGGCCCTGACGGATGGCGCGCGAGCCCGGCACCACGACCGCCCCTTCGGGGATGATGAGCGGGGTGTCGGGGGTGGCCTTGAGGATGACGCCGTGAACGAGGTCGTAGACCGGCGTCCCGCGGGTGAGGACGGTTCCGGCGGCGAGCACGGTGCGGCGGCGCACGACGGTGCCCTCGTAGACACCGGTGTTGCCGCCGATGAGGCAGTCGTCTTCGATGATGACGGGCGAGGCGTTTACCGGTTCGAGCACACCGCCGATCTGTGCGGCGGCCGAAAGGTGCACGCGCTTACCGATCTGCGCGCAGGAGCCGACGAGCGCATGCGAGTCAACCATCGTGCCTTCATCGACGTAAGCGCCGACGTTGATGTAGGCGGGAGGCATGATGACGACGCCGGGAGCGACATAGGCGCCTGCACGGACCGCCGAGCCGCCGGGCACCAGGCGGACGCCGTGCTCTGGGTAGAAGCCGCGTGGGGGATACGTATGCTTGTCCACAAAGTGAAGTGGACCCGCATCGCTGTGGACGAGATTGCCGATGCGGAAGCCAAGGAGAATGCCACGCTTGACCCACGGGTTGACGCGCCAGCCGAAGGCACTCGATGAGTCAGGGGCGGCGGCACGGAGCTCGCCCGATTCCAAGCGGTCGCGCAGTTCGTGGAAGGCTAAAGCCGCCTCGGGGTTGCCAACAGCGGCTGCGCCTTGGGCGAAGTGGTGTTCGATGGATTGTTGAAGCGCGGTCATTTCTTGTTCAGTCATAATTTCCTTGGTAGCGGCGAACCACTGATCGTACGCTGACGTGGCTTAAGCCAAGTTCTTACGAACTGGTCTGCTTGCGAAGGCGGGGGAGCCTAGAACATGCGCAGGTTGTCGCCGGTGGGCGGCAAGGTGGCGAAGAGGCCGAGTTCGCCCAGCATACGTTCGAGCGCGCGGCGGGTCCCGGGAGTAACGCGGACCATGGGAAGGCGGAGGTGGTCGTCTCCATGCCCGAGGAGAGCAAGCGCGGCCTTGACGGGCGCAGGGCTTGGCTCGGCGAAGAGCATCTGGATGAGGCGGAAGAAGTGGCGATTTAGGCGGCGCGCGGTGCGGAAATCGCTGTCGAGGGCGGCCTGGACGAGGGTAGTCATCTCGCGTGGGATCGCGTTCGAGGCGACGGAGATGAGACCTGCCGCGCCCAGGGCAAGCGTCGGAAGGGCCAGGTAGTCGTCACCAGAGAAGACGGCAAAGGCGCGCGGCGCGGTGGTCAGCAGTTCAGTGATTTGGACCAGGTGCCCGCTCGATTCCTTGATGCCGATGATGTTGGGCACCTCAGTAAGGCGGAGGACGGTGGCCGGTTCCAGGTTGGCTCCGGTGCGGGGGGGGATGTTGTAGAGCAGGATAGGCAGGTTAACCGCCTCGGCAATCGCTTTGAAGTGGAGGTATTGCCCCTCCTGGCCGGGACGGTTGTAGTACGGGTTGGCGGTCAGGATGCCGGTCAGTCCACTGACGCTCGCGAGCTTGCGGGCGCGACTGATCGCCTCGTGGGTGGCGTTATGGGTGCATCCGGCAAAGACTGGCACACGGCCGGCTGCTGCGGCGACGACGGTCTCTACCACGCGAAGCGTCTCCGCTTCGGTAAGCGTCGCGGCCTCGCCAGTGGTGCCGCACGGGACGAGGAAGTCGACGCCTTGCTCGATCTGCCATTGCACCAGGGCATGAAGGGCTGGCTCGTCGACGCTGCCGTCGTCGCGAAAGGGTGTGATGAGCGCGGTACCGCATCCGGCGAGGTTCATAGTCAACGGTAAGTTTAGCGCGGCTACGCTCTTTTAGGTTGCGGCGAGTTCAGCCTGTAGTTGGGCATGGAGTGCGGGGTCGACGTTGCCCCCGCTCAGGACGGCGACCACGGTGCGAGCGGGGGGCAGCTCGTGCGCGTGGAAGAGCGCGGCGGCAAGCGTAAAGGCTCCACTCGGCTCGGGGACAAGCGACGTGGCCGCGAGCAGGACGCGCATGGCCGCGAGCATCTCCTCCTCCGTAACGGCGACGATGCCGTCGACATACTGAAGGATGTGCTCGAAGTTCAGCGCACCAAGGCTTTGGGTACGTAGCCCGTCGCCCAGCGTGCGCGAGGTAAGGGCGGCGGGCCACTCGACCAGCGTGCGGGTGTCGAAGGACTCCTTCGCGTCGGCGGCGAGCGCGGGCTCGGCCCCCCAAACTTGCGTCTGCGGCCCGTCTTTCGATGTGCTGAGCTTCACAGCGGTGGCGATGCCGCTGAGCAGACCGCCGCCGGAGACGGGCGAGAGGATGAGGTCGGCTTCGGGCAGGTCCTCCATGATCTCGAGGCCGCACGTGGCCTGCCCGGCGATGATGTGCGGGTGGTCGTATGGCGGGATGATGGCGTAGCCGTGCTCGGCGGCTAACTCCTCGGCCTTCAGCTTGCGTTCGGAGGAGGCAGGCCCGACGAGGACGATCTCAGCCCCGAGCGCGGCGGTGGCGCGGAGCTTGATCTCGGGCGCGTTCGAGGGCATCACGATGACGGCCTTGGTGCCGAGCGCGCGCGCGGCGTAGGCGACGCCCTGGGCATGGTTGCCGGAGGAGTAGGTGATGAGGCCACGCCGCCACACTTCGGGCGCGAGCTGCGCGGCCATGTTGTACGCGCCGCGCAGCTTGAAGCTGCCGATGGGCTGTTCGCTCTCGGCCTTGATGTAGAGGTCGAAGGCGGGCGCGGGGATGTTGAGGGGCCTGAGACGGTCGGGGTCGAGGCGATAGAGGCACGTGCGGACGGCTACGCCATGGATGCGTTGGTGAGCGGCCCGGATCTCGGGAAGTGTAACAAGGGTAAGCACTATAAACTCTTGCGCTTATTGGCGCGGAAGGCGGGCTTCAATGGCAGCCAAACGCTCTCTGAACTCAACCGCATCATCGAACTTCCTCTCCAATCCGGCTAGCGAGCGCTCGTTCCGCTCGTCGATGTGTCGGATGAGTTGCTCCATCTTCTCGTCGCGTAGCTTCATCTCGGTTCGTAGGTAGCTCATTTCCGTGTGGACGGACTCGAGCGAAACCTTAACCGCCTTAAGTTCGGGCACGAGAAGATCTTGGACGACATCCCGGAACGACTCGACAACGTTCTTGGCGGCACTTGCAGCGGTCATGGTCGCGCTAGTATACGGCATAAGCTTCAGCTATCAGAGTCGATTAGTCCGGCGCGGGGCGCGACCGTATCAGTGCTCGATGGCGGCGCATCAGCACCACCAAACCCCGACGGATGTTCAGCGCCAGCACGGGCAGCGCGATGGCGGCCACAATGCCCCACACCAGGAGCGCATGCCACTCCCACTGCCAGATGTCGCGGATCAGACGCCACGGATGATGGCTAAGGTGCTCCAGCTGCCGCCGGTCCATCGGAAGGCGGCGCGTGTGGAAGAGATGGACGCCGAGTTCGATGAACGGGATAAACAGCAGCAGATGGAACGGCGCGACCGCCTGCGCACCGATCTGCGATGCGATCTGGTTGAGGCCGAACGCCCATGCCAGCAGGACCACCAGCACCGTGGTGATCCCCACTGACGGGTTGATCCCAATGACGATTCCCAACGCCAGACTCCACGCCAGCCGGCGAGGGCTCACCCCACCGCGCAACTGGCGCAGCAGCGGCCGCAACACCTTGCAGCGGCAGAACTCGCGGATCGATTCGCGCACCAGCACGTTGTTCGATTGGACGCGCTGTGGCGGCGGTTGGTTGTGAAGGAGCAAGGAGAGTAATTGCAGCCAAAAGTAGACACGGCGAACCTACGCCGAGGATGGACTGATCGAAAACTCTAAGTTGGGCGATGTGAAGAGGCATTCTGTTATCTGCACTCTGTTCGCACTATTCGCCGCTATAACGGAATGCCGATGAACAACAGTTGTACGAAATAATGGATATAAGTCGCGTAATGAGTAGTGATCTGCGTTGCTAACAACAACACGACAGCCACGAGAGGCCAGCATCGCAGCATGAGCTGCTAAACGTCGCTGGTCCTGCCACGAAAATATCGAGGAGTTATACTTCACGAAGCCGTTGTTGTTGTGGGCTACCGTGTAGGGCGGATCGAAGTAGACCGTGTCCCCTTCCCGAGCCAGAGCAGTGGCTTCCTCAAAATCAAGGTTCAGGAGATCGGCGTTTTTCAACGCAACACTAGCCACGACCAACTCGCCCAAAGAGGGCATCCGCTTCGTGTGCTTATAACCGTAAGGCACGTTGACAAATCCTCTAAGATTTTGCCGGTATATACCGTTAAAAGATAGAGTTGTAAGATAGATCAAGCGGGTCGCTCTACCTAACTTTAAGACAGGTTGGCTTGCACGTACTTTGTAATAATTTTCTTTAGTATTTGGCATTTCCGCCAATTTCTCCGCGATAGCTTCTGGCTGATCTCTTACAGCGGCATAGCATTCCATCAACTCAGCATTGACGTCTGAAAGGACAGCGCGACTTGGGCGTATTGCAAAGAAAATAGCCGCACCACCTAAAAATGGCTCAAAATATGTGCCTTCTACAGATGTGACGAACGGCATGATCTGGTCTGCGAGGGCGCGCTTGCCGCCGGCCCACTTTAGGAAAGGGTCTGAGTGTCTAAGGGGCTGCGAGCTCAGCCTTCTAGTGTAGACAGACTGAACAGCGACATACGGGGGTCCATTCATCTAGAGCTCGATACCGGAAGCTTGTTTGAGAGCCTTGAAGAGATTTGATTCTCCGCTTGTGCCAGGCAGGTAAGACTCACTGTTAAAACTTTCTGTATCAAGTTCCATTGAATCAAAGATAACTTTGAACTGTTCCGTTGTTGGAACTTCACCTATCTTCACAACGGTCTTTAGATAAGCAGGTCGCAAAAAGCGCATTAGTGCTCTAAAACCATTTGTCTTGTTGAGGATCATCCCACGCCGATTAGAGTTCCATGCATCCGGCCAACGAAGCCGAACGGCATTAAAGTAGTTCCATAAGATGTCAACTATTTCTAAATCTTGCTCATCTATAAACATATTACGAAAGAGCAGCTTTCTCATCTCGTGAGTAGGTGCTTTCACGGGTGTCTTGTTCCGAAGGTAGAGATCGCGGTCTCCGACTGGATCATTAGAGAGATACGGCATCAGCATGTCGTATATCGTAGCTTGCGTGAGCGTCTCGTCGAAGCGCCCTTCAGTGGCCACGCCTAACGCTTAATTCGATGGTAAAACGGACTGCCTTCTTCTTTGTCTAACGTCACTGCAACATTGTGACAGAGCTTTTGCGGACTCCTAGTTATTGCTAAGTCATACAAGTCAGTTGCGAGGCTACGGTTAACCTTAGTCTGAGCAAGGTTAACGGTCGAGAAGATATAGCCTTCCTCTGCGACATCAATTCCTATGAAAATTGATACACCAACCTGAAAAACAGGATGGCTCAAGCTTTTCAAACCCTCTATTCGATGTTGACCGTCGATCACCTTAGCAATCGCTCTGTAGGGGACGTCTTCTTCGGGATTGTCACTGTCTAAATAGTTATGCAACTCGAGCGTTCGATTCTCTTCATCGTATGAAACACAGCGAGCGGTCACGGAAAGAATGACACCGGCTGGAAAGCATGCGTCTACTGTTTCCACGTATTTCTGGATTTCTTTGACCCGCTTCTTATCGAGAGGGCGCTGAATTCCTAGATATGTCTCGAACTCGCGTTCACGCAGCAATCGTCGAACGTCGAAATCCGTAATTTCGCAAAGTCGATCAGCAGGCATAACGCCTATAAAAAAAGAACCAATAGGCTGCTGTATCGTAATCACGGGGATGGTGAGAGAACGTGCTCCCTCTTGAATAGCACTCATTGACGATGCCTCTTATAGGAGTTCGTAAACTCTTCTTCGTGGTCTCGAAAAGCCCGAGGGGCATTTGAACGATTAGTGTGATAAACCGTACTCAAGTAGAAGACAATCGCTGCAATCCAGAACGTAAATACCGAAATGTGAAAAGTGTAAGGTTGTTGCAAGCGAGTTTTTGCAACTCCTAAGGCAAAGAACACGGATGCTATAAGGATGACTACAACGGCAAGAACAAAATGAGTATATCGACCTGGAAACTTTCGAACACCGTTGGGATCTTCAAGCGCAATCGAAAAAAGTGGTGCAAGTAAGCTAGTTGCACACATGAATAGTTCGCCGTCCCAAACCGTACTCCAAAAAGCTTTAGAGATGGAGAGCGAATGGTCCTCACTCATACCCTTGATGACTAGTGCGCCTAACCAGAAAGGCATAGTTGCAAACAACAATGTAAGAAACACCTGTTTGAAGGTTTCGATATGATCAGCCGCTCGGCAATTCGCCAATGGACCGATCAGAGGTATCAGGCGGATGGCCGCTCTTACTCGGGTTTTGCCGGGTTTACGATCTTCGGGTGAACCACTCATCTATCTATGCACACCGATGTTGGTGCCCGAAGCGGCATCCATCACGTAGGGATTGACTGTTCAGAGAATACTACTACTACGTCTCGCGTTCAGTTCGCAGCGTACCGGCGGAAGAAGCTGGTGGGCTGCCAGGTTGGGCGGGTGGGGTCGTTGGTTATGGATTCGGTGAGCTTGACCATGAACTCGTTGAAGTGGGCGGCGGAGTGGAGGTCTACGGGTTGTTGTAGGTTGTCAGCGGGGGAGTGGTAGCGGTTGGTGCGCCACGCCTTCTCCATCTCCTGCTCGGGCGATCCTAGCGCGAAGCCGACTTTCATGGCGATGGCGGGGATGCCGGCGCGGACGAAGGAGTACTGGTCGGTGCGGATGAAGGAGTTGCGGTCGGGGTAGGGATCGGTGGTGACCTGGTAGCCGAGCGAGGCGGCGACGGCGCGGGCGTTCGCGCCGAGGGTGCTCTCGTTGACGCCCTGGATCATGACGTACTTCATGGGGTAGAGCGGAAGGAACATGTCCATGTTGAGATCGGCGGCTATGGCGGTTTTGGGGACGGTGGGGTGCTCGGCGTAAAAGTGGGAGCCGAGCAGGCCCTTCTCCTCGGCGGTGAAGATGACGAAGAGGATGGAGCGGGCGGGCTTGAAGCCGGACGCGGTGATGCTATGGGCTATCTCCAGAACGGAGGCTACGCCGGAGGCATCGTCCATGGCTCCGTGGTAGATGGGGTCGCCGCCGATGGGTGCGCCGACGCCGATGTGGTCGAGGTGGGCGGAGACTAGGACGTACTGGCCTTTGAGGGCGGGGTCGGTGCCTTCGAGTTTGGCGATGATGTTGGGCGAGACGGCCTTCGAGTTGGCGGTGACGACCTTGGCGCGGAAGTTGAGGGCGAGGGGGAAGCGGGGGAGGGGCTTGCCGTCGTTGGCTAGGGCGAGGATCTCGCGGAAGGTGTTGCCGGAGCCGGCGAAGAGCTTCTCGGCCTCGGCGGGGTTGAAGGTGGCGGAGACGATGGGGCCGGGGGTCTGCATGTCGGGGTCGGCGAGGCGCATGCGGTCCTGGGTGGAGAGGAGGATCTGGCGGTCCCAGGGGATGTCCATGCCGCGCGGGATGGGGATGGTGATGGCGGCGATGGCTCCGGCGGCGGCGGCGAATTTGGCGAACTCGGCGGCGCGGGCGTGTGACTTAAGCGCGGCGGGAACGTCGGCTGGGCCTCCGTTGAGGTAGACGATGACCTTGCCCCGGAGCGAGACGGGCTTGCCGTCAGGGCCGGTGAGTGGGGCGAAGTCGTCGTAGTTCGCGTCGGGCATGTGGAGGCCGTAGCCGATGAAGACCATGGGGGCATCGACGACGGCGGGCTCGGTGATGCGGGAGCCGAGGAGGATGTCGGGGCCGATGGCTAGAGGTGCCTGACTGCCTTTGCTGACGAGCGCGGCGGATGACTGGCCGGCCAGGGTGCGGGTCACGTCAAAGCGGACGGGTTGAAGGAAGCCTTCGGTTCCGGCGGGTTGGAGGCCGTACTGCTTGAAGTGGGCGACTACATAGTCGGCTCCCAGGTTGTAGCCGGGGGAGCCGGTTTGACGGCCCTGGAGTTCGTCTCCCGCGAGGTATTGGATGTGGGACCACCAGAGCTTGCCCTCGGCGTTGTAGTTGGGTGCCTGGGCGTGCATGGCAGCGGCAAGGACGAGGAGCAGAGCGGCGCTTCGCATGGGGGACCTCAAGGTAAGTGGATACCGAGAGTGTATCTCCGAAGTGGATTCGCTGCGAGGCAAGTTGATAGTGTCAGTTGGTCGTTGTTGGGCTGACTGGTTGGCGAGCTTGGCCAGCTAGATGACCGAGTGGGCGACGAACGCGGGTCCTTCGACTTCGCTGCGCTCAGGATGTTAGGGGAGTTTAGGGTAATTTCTTCGTTTTCCAGGGTTGATGCACATTCTAAAGGAGTTAGAGGTTGATCGCGTGTCCGGGGGTAAGGGCCGGAGTGGCCCTAGAAGGCGGCGAGTTCCTCGGCGCGGCGGGCGTCTTCGCGGAGGCGGGCTTCGGGGGAGAGGCGTTGGTACATGAGCTGTTGGCTGATCTCGCGGAGCTGCCGGCGTTCTTCGCTGCGTTGGTGTTCCCCGCGGTTGAACCCGATCTGTTCGGCGGCTTCGGCGTGCGTGGAGAGCACCCCACCCTACGACGATAAGACCGTCGTGAGGATGGGGCACCCGGGGCGCGATTGGCGCGTGGAAACCCATGTCTCAGAATCGAGACATGGGGCACCCGGGTTGTGGGGTGCGGGTTAAAGGCGGAAGGCCCGGCTTGTGGGACGGGCCTCTGTGGGTGTGGGTCTTCTATTTAGTGGTAGCAGGTGGACCATAACTCATGCACAAACTTTTTTGTTGGCTTATCTGTATTCGAATGAACGAGGTGCGAGGGCTTTGAAAGCTGTAGGGGCTTGACATGATGTCGGGGGCCGGGAACGGCGGATTTCCATTGGGAATGAGAAGCAAGGGGAAAAGCAGATTCCCTTTGGGAATGACAAACAAGAAGGGGAAGGGCGAGGACAAATTAGATTATTCCGCTTTGCTGCGGAATGACAGAGAGAAGGCAGACGCAGACGCGGAATCCCTTCGGGAATGACAAGAGCAGAGGCCGACAGGAGGGCTGTAGGCTAGGCTTCTTGGAAGGCCGGGTTAGGCGGCTTCGCGGTGGCTCCAGCGGGTGAGGGTGCGGGAGAGGACGGTCATGCAGCAGCGTTCGCTGCAAAGGTGGCCGTGCTGGCGGAAGTCACGCTCGGACCAGGGGAAGAAGGTGATCTGGCCGCCGCCGTCGTCGAGGTAGGTAAACCAGTGGTTTGCCTCGCGCTTGGGGATGCTACAGACATCGCAGGTGACGGACTGGATCAATGCCATAGAACCTCCATGAAACGGCGCACCGAGCAAAATCGTCTCAGATGCCGGAGCGTCGGTCACAGGATTGTGGCCGGGAGGAGCGGATCGTTACCGGTCCTGGCGCAGGCTTGCTGGACAAATCTATCCACTTTAGGATGCGGGTCGAGGATAAAGAGTTCAACTAATTTACCATACCTCTGGTTGTCCCACGCTTCTGGGGTGCTGATATGCTTCGCGGATGGGTAAGCGGGAGCGGTGGTTGGTGGGTGGAGCGTTGCTGTCGCTGGCGGTGGGTGTCGGCTTATCGAGCATGCCACGTTTGTTGAGCGCGTTTCCTTACCACCTCTTCATCGGGGGTATTTCGAGGGTCTATCTGTTAGCCAGGTTGTGTCGCTGGATTGCGGTGGGATTGCTGGTTGTATTTGCGATCGCGCGAAGGAAGTTGTCGCCATGGATCTTTGTGGCGATGGTGGCGGGGGTGGAGATTGGGCTGGACGCGCCCAAGTTTGCGGTGGAGCTGCGGGTGTTGAGCGATGTGTTTCTGCGGCTGATCAAGACGATTGTGGCTCCACTGATTTTGGCGACGCTGATTACGGGAATCGCGGGCCAGGGGGATATGAAGAGCGTGGGGCGTATGGCGTGGAAGAGCCTGGTTTATTTCGAGGTGGTGACGACGCTGGCGTTGGTGATTGGGCTGGTGGCGATCCATGTGACCAAGGCTGGGGTGGGGTTGAAGATGCCGGCGGCGGTGGGAACGGTCGCGATGCCCGTTGCGGCTCCGCAGCATTGGCAGGATTTTGTGCTGCATGTGTTTCCGGAAAACCTGGCAAAGTCGATTTATGAGGGGCAAATTTTGCAGGTATCGGTGTTTGCGGTGCTGTTTGGGGTGGCGCTGGCGATGCTGCCCATGGAGCGGCGGCTGCCGATGCTGCGGCTGACGGAGAGTTTGAGCGAGGTGATGTTCGGGTTTACGAATATTGTGATGTACTTTGCGCCGGTGGCGGTGGGGGCGGCGCTGGCGTATACGGTGGGGTCGGTGGGGGCGGGAGTGTTGGTGAATCTCGGCAAGCTGGTGCTGACGTACTATGGGGCGCTCGCGGTGCTGTTTGGCGGAGTGATGGTGCCGGTGATGTGGGGGTGCGGGATTTCTGTGGCGGGGTTTTGCCGGGCGGTGGCGGAGCCGGCGGGGATCGCGTTTGCGACGACGTCGAGCGAGGCGGCGCTGCCCCGGGCGATGGAGGCGATGGAAGCGTTTGGGGTGCCGCGGCGGGTGGTGGCGTTTGTGATTCCGGCGGGTTACAGCTTCAATATGGATGGGGCGGCGGTGTATCTGACGCTGGCGGCGATGTTTGTGGCGCAGGCGGCGGGGCTGCAGCTGCGTGTGGGCGAGCAGGTGGGTATGGTGTTGATGCTGATGCTGGCAAGCAAGGGGGTGAGCGGGGTGCCACGGGCGACGCTGATGGTGTTGATGGCGGCGGCGGCTTCGTTGCGGTTGCCGGCGGAGCCGATCTTCGTGATTCTAGGGGTGGACGCCATTATGGATATGGGGCGGACGACTGCGAATGTGGTGGGTAATTGCCTGGCGAGCGCGGTGGTGGCGAAGTGGGAGGGTGAGTTTGGGGTGGAGGGGGCGAGTGGGGTGGTGGCGGAGGGGATGCGGGACTGACCTCGTCGCGAACCCACCCTACGACGATGGGACCGTCGTGAGGATGGAACACCCGCGACGGCAGATCCTTTGACTACGCTCAGGATGACCTAAGGGTTTGGGTGGTGGTGGCAGTGGAATTAATGATATGGCGGGGGAAACGGATGTAGGCTGGGGCGCACCATGGAATCGAGTTTGAGAGATGCGCACTTCAGGAGAGCACGATGACGAAGCACGATGCCGCGACGACGCCGGGGCGCAAGAAGAAGCCCACGCCCAACCCCAATCCTGCTCCCGTACCGCCGCCGGGACCGGGTCCTGTGATTGGGCAGCCGATCTTTGCGGAGCCGAAGCCTTCGCCCGATCCGACCGGGTTTCGGACGCCGGTGACGGACCAGAAGGAGTTTGGGCTGAAGACGTTAGGGGCGGTGCCCGAGCCGAGGGGAGGCGCGGTGGAGCCGGTGTTGACATTGGCCGCGGTGTACGGTGCGGGAGGCGCGGCGAAGGTGGCGGCGCTGGGGAAGGCGGGGCAGATTGTCTTCCATTCCGTGGGGGATACGGGCGATGTGCATGGGCCGCAGACGCAGTCGCTGGTGGCGGACAAGATGGTGACGGACTTCCATGAGCCGAAGCCGGAGGATGTGCCGTCGTTCTTCTTCCATCTGGGCGATGTGGTGTATTACTTCGGCGAACCGACGTATTACTACGACCAGTTTTATGAGCCGTACCGGAACTATCCGGCGCCGATTCTGGCGGTGGCGGGGAACCACGATGGGGTGGTGTATGCGAAGGACCCGTGGCCGACGCTGACGGGGTTTCTGGAGAACTTTTGCGCGGCGACACCAGGACAGGCGCAGGACGCGGGCGGGCTGTTGCGGTCGACGATGATCCAGCCGGGGGTGTACTACACGCTGGAGGCACCGTTTGTGCGGGTGCTGGCGCTGTATAGCAACGTGCTGGAAGACCCGGGCGTGATCTCGGACCAGGGCGGGACGATGAAGGCGCTGGACGGGCGGCAGGTGGCTTATCTGACAGCGGCGCTAAAGCGCGTGAAGGCGGAGAAGTTTACCGGGGCGGTGGTGATTGCGGTGCATCATCCGCCGATTACGGGCGGGGCGACGCATGGGGGAAGTCCGCTGATGCTGGCGGATATCGACGCGGCGTGCACGGCGGCGGGGGTGTGGCCGCACGCGATCTTCTCTGGGCACGCGCACAATTATCAGCGGTTTACGCGGACGGTGCACGGGCTGCAGATCGCTCATCTGGTGGCGGGGTGTGGGGGGCATTCTCCGCTATCGGCGATGCGGGCGACGTACCGGACGCCGTATGTGGTGGACGCGACGCTGACGCTGGAGAACTACGACGATCAGGACTACGGGTATCTGCGGGTGATTGTGGACGCGACGACAATGACGGTGGAGTTCCATCCGCAGAGCGACGGGGGGACGGTGAAGACGCCGAACGATGTGGTGACGATCGATCTGGCGACGCATACGTTAAAGTAGGCGAAACCGATCGTAGCGGCAAGCGAGCTATCGCTATGATGGGGCGTCCGGCCGAAGACTCTCAAACGCGAACAGCAGCCAGTGTTCTGCCCTCTTCACAAAAGGTGTAGGCATTCGTTCCTCGCCCAGGTATTCCGCAATTGCGCGTTTCCAGAATCGCGTAGCCCCAACGTTCGCCCGCATCACACGAACCTCCCATTTATTCGGGAAACGTTCCCAAATCCGACGCGCCGCCTCTTTGCCTATGCCTTGCGTCCGGTAACCGCGCATTACGAAGAACTCGGCGATGTCCTGGACGGAAGCGTCGCCAGTGACCTCCGATCCTTGCTTCACAAAAATCAGCCCCGCCAGCTTGCCGTTTACCTTGATGAAGAAGGCGCGCCGCCCGGCTTCGGCCCAATAGAGTGGAAGCGCCGGATAGCCGAAGCGCCCATCCGCACTAAGCTCCAGACGGTGGAATTCGCTGAAATCGTGCGCATAGAGCTCCAAAAGGTTCGCCAGGACGGGCGCGTCGACCATTTGCGCCAAGATCACTTCGACGGCCAGTGATGAAGCTTGCTTTTGTTGGGTCATAGTAAAACGTTTTACAGGAAAAGTGTGGCACCGGGAGGCATGGTCCTCGCCATAACGGCATTTTCAGCCGCAGCTCTCGACATACCAGGAGAGGGCGAAGAGGGTGGACATGGCGGCGGTGGACCAGCAGAAGAGGCGGACGGGGAGGGTGGAGCGGAGAGGCGTGGGGGTGGGTCGGGCGGTGAAGCCGTGGCCGAAGTAGGCGGTGAAGTCGGCGTCGAAGCGGGCTTCGGTGTCGAGGGCTTGCTCGCGAAAGAGGAGGCCGGCGAGGAGCGAAATGGCGGCGGCGAAGGCGAGGCGGACGAGAGCGTGTTGGGCGCGGTCAGTGGGGGTGGTGGCGGTGGCGAGGAAGGCGGCGTGGAAGGTGGCATAGAGGGACAGGATGGAAAGGAGGAGAGCTACGGGTTGGGCGAGGTCGAGGAGCATGGGAGGGGAAAGTTAGAAGACGGAAGTTGCCAGAGCAAAGACTAACGGAGCGGCTTTGATTTGGAGTGTACGCCGGACGTGGAGGGATGAGGGCAGTTTCTATCGTGGGAGAAGAGCAGGCGGCGATTTGAAGTAGAGACGCGGGCGGCGGCAGAGGGTAGATATACTTAGGGATTGACTTCTCTGCCATCGGTGACGGCTGCCTGATGGTGGATGATTGGATGTTGCATGGGCGGTCTGCTGGCTTCGATTCATTCGCCGGAGGATGTGAAGCGGCTCTCGATGGGGGAGCTGGAGGGGCTGGCGGCGGAGATTCGCGAGCGGCTGATTACGAGTGTGTCGAAGACTGGGGGGCACATCGGGCCGAACCTGGGCGTGGTGGAGCTGACCATTGCGATGCACTATGTGTTTGATACGCCAAGGGATAGCTTCGTGTTCGATGTGAGTCATCAGGCGTATGTGCACAAGCTATTGACGGGACGGGAGAGTGGGTTTCATACGATTCGGCAGCCGGGTGGGCTGAACGGGTTTATGCTGCGGACGGAATCGGCGCATGACAGCTATGGGGCGGGGCACGCGGGGACGGCGTTGAGCGCGGCGCTGGGGATGGCGGTGGCGCGGGATATGTCGGGCGGCACGGAGCATATTGTGGCGCTGGCGGGGGACGCGGCGTTCACGAATGGGATCAGTTTTGAGGCGCTGAACAATATCGCCGCGCAGACACGTCGGATGATTGTGGTGCTGAACGATAACGCGTGGTCGATCGACAAGAACGTGGGGGCGATCGCGGAGTACTTCCACAAGATCGTGACGAATCCGACAGTTAACAGCTTGCATGACCGGGCGGCGGGGCTGATCGAACGGTTTGGCGGCAAAACGGCGCGGCACATGGCGAAGAAGGCGGAGGAGGCGGCGAAGGGGCTGATCGGCGCGGGGATGCTGTTTGAGGAGTTTGGGCTGAGCTACTTTGGGCCGATCGATGGGCATAACCTGCCGCTGTTGGTGAGACTTTCAAGTTTTTGAAGATGCAGAACAAGCCGGTGGTGCTCCACGCGATTACGCAGAAGGGGCGGGGGTTTGAGCCGGCGATTACGATGCAGAAGAAGTTCCACGGGCTGGGGCCATACGACGCGGAGACGGGGGAGACGAAGCCTGCGGGGCAGAAGACGTATTCGGAGGTGTTTGCGGAGACGTTGACGAAGCTGGCGGATGGGAACGACAAGGTGGTTGCCATTACGGCGGCGATGCCAAATGGGACGGCGTTGGACCTCTTCAGGCCGCATCATCCGAAGCGGTATTTTGATGTGGGGATTGCGGAGGAGCACGCGGTAATCTTTGCGGCGGGGATGGCGACGAAGGGGTACCGGCCCTTCTGCGCGATCTACTCGACATTTTTGCAGCGGGCGTTCGATCAGATTGTGCACGATGTGTGTTTGCAGAACCTGCCGGTGGTCTTCTGCATGGACCGTGGCGGGCTAAGCGGGGACGATGGGCCGACGCACCATGGACTATTTGACATCAGCTATCTGCGAAGCGTGCCGAACCTGATCCATATGGTGCCGAAGGATGAGGATGAGCTGGCGGACATGATGTTGACGGCGCTGGAGCATGAAGGGCCGAGCGCGATTCGATATCCGCGTGGAGTGGGGCCAGGGGTGATGGTGAAGGGTTCGCCTTCTGCGATTGAGATTGGGAAGGCGGAGGTGATTGCCGAGCCGGATCATGCTGAGGTGGCGATCTTTGGATTGGGGGCGATGTTGCCGGAGGCGGTGCGGTTGGCGGCGATGCTCGGGCGCGAGGGGATTGCGGCGGCGGTGGTGAATCCGCGCTTTGCGAAGCCGGTGGACGCGGTGTGTGTGGCGCGGTTTGGGCGGGAGTGCGAGTTGATTGTGACGCTGGAGGACCATGTGCTGGCTGGGGGGTTTGGGTCGGCGGTGCTGGAGGCGTTGAATGAAGCCGGCATCGAGGTGCCGGTGGTGCGGGTGGGGTGGCCGGATGAGTTCATCGAGCACGGCAAGGTAGAGGATCTGCGGGTTAAGTATGGGCTGACGGCGGAGGCGGCTCTGGTGCGGGTGCGGCCTTATCTGGTGGGGATGATGGAGCGGCGGATGGTGGCGCGGTAAGGGCGCAGACGCGGATTCCCTTCAGGGAATGACAAACAGAAAGCGAGGGCAAGTGCGAACGCAGATTCCTTTCGGGAATCACAACTAGAAAGGTAAGGGAAGAGACTGGCTGGCAAGGGTCAGTTGGGGGTGTCTTGCCAGTAGCTGGTGCGGGCGAGGACGGTGAGGTGGTCGTAATCGCGGAGGCGGACGGTGAGGAAGTGGAAGCCGGGGTGGGGCGACTGCGGGTGGAAGCTGAGGACGTAGCGGTTGGGGAGGTGGTTGGAGAGGGTGTGAAGGCTGCGCTGGATGCTTCGGGTGTCGCCCATCTTGAAGGATTCGCCGCCGGTGAGGTGGGCAACGGTTTCGGGGACGTTGCGGCGTAGGCCGTTTTCGCCGAGGATTTTGGCCATGGTGAGGGCGCGGAGGGGCGGGGCGAGCTGGCTGAGGCAGTCCCAGATCTGGGCGAAGCGGTGCTGGGCGGCATCGGGCGGGACGTTTGGATCGTTTGGGTCAGTGCTGAAGCAGCCTTTGGCAGGGCCGGGGTTGGAGTTGCTGAGCTTGGCGGCTTCGTCGCGGATGCGGGACTTGGAGGAGGAGAAGGCGATGCTGTAGATGGAGGTGTTGGTGTCGGAGAGCTGGCGGACGGCGTCGTCGAACGCGAGCTTGCTGCCGTGGTCGACCGTTTCGCTGAGCAGAAGGATGGCGCGGCGGTACTGGACGGGCTGCTGCCGGAGGAGGTCGACGGAGAAGCCGAGAGCGTCGAGGATGGCGGAGCCGCCGTCGCCCTGGTCGAGATTGCCGAGGGTCTTGGCGGCCGCACCGATGTCTTCGGTGAAGGGCTGTTCGAGGGAAGGGACGGTGTCGAAGGCGACGACGGCGACCTTGTGCGGGACGTTCCCGATCAGACCTTCGAGCGAAGTGGCGAGGCCGCGGTACTTGTCGAGCTGGTCTACGCCGGTTGCCCCGATCTGCGCCACGATGACGAGAGCCAGGGGATCGGCTCCGTTGTCGGCTTCAAGGGTGAGCTTCTGCTCGACGCCGTCGTCGGTGAGGGTGAAGTCCTTGGCGGTGAGGGTATAGACGAGCTCACCGGACTCGCTCTTGACGAGGGTCGGGACGAGCACCAGGGTGGAGCGGGCGGAGAGGGTGTAGGGCTGGTCGGGTGGAGGCGCGGAGGTTTGCGCGGCCGCTACGGCGAAGGTGAGGAGCAGGAGCGCGAGGGCACAGGGGACGGTTCTCACCTGTCCAGTTTAGAGGAGCTTGCGAGCTTTGCACGTATGCGGAGAACCCACCTTAACGACGATAGAGCTGTCGTGAAGGTGGGGCTCCGGAGCAGAGTTACTGCTTGACGAAGAAGGCGGTTTGCTTTTCGGATTCCTTGCCAGGGCTCCACGAGGTGTCGGTGAAGGATTTGCCGTCCGCCGAGAGGGTTTGAGTGCCGTAACCGACGGGCTTGCCCTTGTCCTTTACGACGTAGGACATGGACTTGTGCGAGGTGGTTTATAGGCAAGGGTCGCACCGGGAGGTATGGTTGGGCCAGTGAGGGTCATGTCCGATCCGTCGGGCTTGCCTTCGGCCGATTCTTTGTAGGCGGGGACGTCCCAGTGCATCATGTCGCCTTTGGCGGAGATGGCATAGCTGTCGGGGGCGGAGATGGTGACCTTGGTGGACTTCCATTTGCCTTCGAGGCCGGTGGTGCCGGCAACGCGGGTCCATGTGGATGCGTCGTTGAAGGTCTGGCCGTCGGGTTGGGTGCCGCTGGAGGCCATGGTGAGGCTTTTGCCGTCGGCGGAGAGGGAGCGGTGAGTCTTCTCGAGGACGGTGCCGTTGTAGTTGGCGACGGAGTCCCAGGCGTTGGGACCGGCGGCGGTCCAGGAGGTGGTGCGGCCAAACTGTGTCGGGTACTCTTTGCCATCGATGTTGAAGTCGTAGGAGGCGGTGCTGCCGTCGGCGTAGTGCATCATGCCGTTGGCGGCCTTGGAGTAGGTGAAGGTCGCGCCGGTGAAGTGGCTTTTGGCGGGATCGAGTTTCCACGTGCCGAGCCAGGGATTGGTGGCGGCGTAGATGGGGAGGGCGGACGCAAGGCAGAGCGCGAAGACAAGGCTGGAGCTTTTCATGGGCTTTACTCCGAACAAACTTGGACCTGAGGAACGCGCCAAGCTGAACACGCCACGAGCGGTAAGTAAAGGACTATGTTTGTCGCTGAGATTGGGAGCGCCGGTCAGCTTTGGGCGAGTAGCTCTTTGGTGCGGGCGTGGCGGAAGGCGAAGGTGGAGCGGATCTGGCCGGAGACCGCGAGCCAGTTGGCGAATGCGCCGAGCGGGCCGAGGGGCATCTCGTAGTGGAGGTCGTCGGTGAGGAGGGTGCCGGGGGTGCCGTTGCGGATTTCGGGGGCGACGCGGTGACAGTGGTGCCAGTACGCGAAGGGGCCGCGGAACTGGGCGTCGCAGAAGTGGTCGTTCAGGACGAACTGGTCGATCTCGGCGTCCCAGGTGACACGAACGGGCGAGAAGGGGACGGGGCGGAAGGAGAGGGTGAGGCGGGTGCCTGCTCCGGCGGCGTTGGGTGGGGCAGCGGGGTCGAGGGGGCGGATGAGGGTGGATTTGTCGATGCGGGCGTGCTGCCAGGGAGGCATGAGGCGGGGAAGGTTGGCGGGATCGGAGAAGAAGGCGAAGACGCGCGGGACGGGGTAGGGGAGCCATTGTTCGGATTTGAAGTGGTGGCGCATGGTGTCTCGATGGTACGGCGTTTGCGGTACGGCTAAAGCCATGCCCTGCCGGAGATGTTGATGGGGCAAGAGAGAAGGCGTCTCCGAGGAGACGCCTTGTGTGTGTAGCGAATGCGGTTAGGGCATGAGGACGGTGTCGATGACGTGGGCGACGCCGTTCGATTGGAAGACGTCGGCGGTGGTGACGGTGGCGGTGCCGCCCTTGGCGTCGGTGAGCATGATCATCTTGCCCATGAGGGAGGCGGTGATCGGCTCGCCTTGGACGGTGGTGAGGGTGGCTTTGCCCTTGCCCTTCTTGATCATTTTGATGAGTTCTTTGGAGTCGACCTTGCCGGGGACGACATGGTAGGTGAGGATTTTGACGAGGGTGTCGTGGCTTTCGGGCTTAACGAGGGTGTCGACGGTGCCAGCGGGGAGCTTGTTGAAGGCGTCGTTGGTGGGGGCGAAGACGGTGAAGGGGCCGGGGCCGGAAAGGGTTTCGACCAGGCCGGCGGCTTTGACGGCGGCGACGAGGGTGGTGAGGTTGGGGGCGGCGGAGGCGTTCTCGACGACGGTTTTGTTGGGGTACATGGCGGCCCCGCCGACCATGGGGTCGGCCTTCTGGGCGGTGGCGGAGAGGGTGAGGACGGCGGCTACGGCGGTGGCGAGAAGGGCTTGCTTGACGTTCATGTGAGGCTTCCTTGTCGTGCTTGGTTCGTGGGACGTGTATAGGACTGACGGTTGCGCCCTGCTTTCAGGCGTTCAGTGTACCTACGCGAGTATGCGTTAGGCAGATTGCGAATCGGCGATGCGGCCCGAGGTATTTGCGCGTCGATTGCTGAAACGGTGGTGGCCGATACAAGGGATAACGGTTTGTTGATAGGACAACCGAAGGAGGATGCGTTGACAATCGGGCGGGTTCCTCGTCAACTGAAAGCAGTGAATGTAACGGCACATCCGGCGGAGGCTGGGACAGGGACGGCGGCGCACACGCGCGATCACGGGCTGCTGATGATCGGGCTGTTCAAGCTGGGCAAGGCGGTGTTCTTCTTCTGCATCGGACTAGGGGCGCTGCACCTGATCCACAAGGATTTAGCGGACGAGGTGGTGCGGGTGGCGACGGCATTGAAGTTCGACCCGGAGAGCCGGTTTGTGGCGGTGATGCTGGACAAGGTGGATCTAATCGACCATCATCGGCTGCGGCAGATCAGTATGGCGACGCTGGCTTACTCGGCACTGGCGCTGACCGAGGGGATTGGGCTGCTGCTGGAGAAGGTGTGGGCGGAGTATTTAACGCTGATTTTGACAGCGTCGTTTCTGCCTTGGGAGTTGTTTGAGTTGGCGCGGCGGCCTAGTTGGTTTCGCGTCGGGCTGCTGGTGATAAATCTGGTGGTTTTGGGGTATTTGGTGTGGTTGTTGCAGCGGAAGAAGCTGCTTGCAGTGTCCTCTTCCCGCGCGTCCGTGTAGGCGGTTTCGCTTTTCATTTGCTTTAGCAGAACTTCTAGGCTGGGCACAAGGCCCGTAGCCAACGGAGGCAACACTAGGTATTGCGGTTTTGATGCGGCCACATCTATGGGCTGAGTTTTCCACATTCCCATTACGAAATCCTCTTCGTTCCACAGACTTTTTCTCTTTACAGGGGACGAAGAGGAGGCGAGTATTGATCTTGCAAGTGGAGCAAAGTGGAGCGAAGCGGACTAAAAAGCTCCAAATGCTGCTCAAGAGTACAGCAAGACAGCTAAAGCAAGAGCAAGTGCGGTAAAGGACAGCAATGTTTCGAGGCAATCATCCGGCGCGCGTGGACGAGAAGGGCCGGCTGAAGCTGCCGGCCGCGTTCAAGCACCGTGTGGATGAGGTTTACAAGTCGAACGAGTTCTTTATCACCAGCAAGGACGGCAAGCGGGCCGAGATTTACCCGATCGCCGAGTGGGAAAAGATCGAAGCGAAGATTGCGGCGATCCCGTCAATGAACCCGCTCCGGAAGAGGTTTCTGGAGTTGACGAGCTACTGGGGCCAGGCGGCGGAGATGGATGGGCAGGGACGTTTGGTGATTCATCCCCGGTTGCGTGAGGCGGCGCAGACGGTAGCAGAGGTTGAAGTCTTTGGGTTGCAGACGTACTTGGAAGTGGCGAACAGTGCGCAGTTCCAGGCGGAGTTGGCACCGTTGACCGAAGCAGACCAGATGGCGTTGTCCGAGTTTGGGTTGTAGTTGGAAGGTCCCAGGTTTTCTCCCCAGGGAGAGCGCGAGCTGCGGAAAGAGCAGCATGTGCCAGTTCTTTTAGAAGAAGCGATGGAGTATCTGAATGTGCGGCCGGGCGGCGTGTATGTGGACGCGACGCTGGGTCTGGCTGGGCATTCCGCGGCAATTGCGCGGAGGTTGGGCGCGGGGGGCAGGCTGATCTGCTTCGACCGGGACCCCGAGGCGATGGAGTTTGCGAAGGCTCGGATGGCGGAGGTTGCGGAGGAGGTTGGAGACGCGATGCCGACGGTGATATACGAGCCGCGGGAATTTTCAGAGGCTGCCAACACGATTGCAGCAGGGAGCCTGGACGGCCTGCTGGCGGACTTCGGCGTAAGCAGCCTGCAACTGGATAAGGCGCACAGAGGTTTCAGTTTTCGGCACGAAGGTCCACTTGATATGCGGATGGATACGCGCGGTGGAGAGACGGCCGAGCAAGTGGTAAATCAGGAAGACGAAAATGAACTCGCCGACCTGATTTACGAATTTGGAGATGAAAGGAGATCGCGGAGAATCGCCAGAGCCATTGTGCGGGCCCGGCCACTATCGACGACAGCGGAGTTGGCTCGAGTGATAGCGGCCGCGGCCCCAGCAATGAAAGGCGAGAAGATCCATCCGGCGACGAAGACCTTTCAAGCGCTCCGGATTCGAGTCAACGACGAGTTGGGGGAGATTAAGCGGCTGCTGGAAGTTGCGCCGAAGTTGTTGAAGCCTGGCGGACGGTTGGTGATGATCAGCTTCCACTCGTTGGAGGACCGGCTGGTAAAAGATGCGTTCCGTGACTTGGGCCGGGACAAGGTATTTGAAGTGTTAACGAAGAAGCCGGTTGTGGCAGCGGAGCAGGAAGCCATGAGGAACCCCCGGTCGCGCAGCGCGAAGCTGCGGGCGGTAGAGAAGAGTTAGGGTCACACCCTTTGGTAACGTGACCCAATTGCGAGATTAGAAGTAAAAGATCGGGCCGGGGTTGTCCCACCTTCTTTCAGGCGAAAGACAACCCAGAAGCACAAGTCCCTTCCTCGATTAGCGACCCCGGCCCGGTCGTTTGCGAGGAGCGGCAAAGATTTGTAACTGAAGCGGGAGCGGAACTATGGCAACGATGGCGATCGGCGCGGGGATGATGGCGGGGCGGGTGGCGAATGAGCGTGCGTTGATGCCGGCGCGGCGGCGGACGGAGACGGTGACGGAGCGGAACCGGCGCTTGTACGAGGAGCAGCGGTGGGCTCGGCGGGGACCGGCGCTTGAGGTGTTCTTCGCCAAGCACCTGGACAATAGCCGCATTGTAAAGGCGAACGATCCGGAGCGACAGCGCGAGATGCGCTCGTTTACGGTGGCGATGAGCGTGCTGTTTCTGCTGGTGATGGTGTATGTTTGGCAGCATTTCGCGGCGATCGAGGTGGGGTACCACGTGGAGTCGCAGAAGGTGCAGGTGGAGCAGTTGCGGGAACGGAATCGTGAGTTGCGGTTGAGCGAGGCGCAGCTGACGGACCCCAACCGGATCGAACAGCTGGCGCGGAAGATGGGGCTGGAGGCTCCGCTGCCGGGGCAGATGGTGCGGCCGGATGGAGCGGATGCAAATGGCGCGGTGATGGCGCAAGCTTCTGTGCCTGTGGTTGGCACAAATTAGTTGTGACGCGTAGAACCCACCCTACGACGGTGAGACTGTCGTGAGGATGGGGCACCCGGGGCTGGATTGGTTTGAGTTAGGTTTGTCGCATGAACCCACCCTACGACGGTGAGACTGTCGTGAGGGTAGGGCACCCGGTCGAAGAGTTTTGTAGAGGGTTTGCAATGAGCAAGGCGCCGCCACGGCAGTCAAAGCAGATGGGCCAAGCCGGTACACGCAATACCGGTTTAATGACCGCTCCGATTCGGAGAGTCCGCTTTGCCTACGTGGCGATTTTTTTCTGCGTCTGGGCGGGCTTGATTGGATTGCGACTAAGTTGGTTACAAATTGTGCGGCACAATCATTTCGTGCATACGGCGGCGTTGCAGCAGCAGAGCGGGTTTGAGGTTGCGCCACGCCGCGGGGTGCTGTACGACCGCAACCTGCGCGAGATGGCGATGACGGTGTCGGTGGACAGCGTGTATGCGGTGCCATCGGAGCTGGGAGACAACAAGGAAACGGCGGCGGAGCTGTTGTCGAGCATCGTGCACAACGATCCGCTGGACAACTTTACGACGAAGAAGCAGATGCTGGCGCGGTTCAACGCGTCGCACGGCTTTGCGTGGGTGGCGCGCAAGCTGGACGCGGCGACGGTGGAGCGAGTGCGCGACCTGAACCTGAATGGGGTGTACACGCAGAAGGAGTTCAAGCGGTTCTATCCGAACGGCGATCTGGCGGCGCAGGTGTTGGGCTATGTTGGTACCGACGACATTGGGCTGGGCGGAATCGAGCAGCAGTTTGACGATGAGATGCACGGTGCGCCGGGACACATGTTGACGGCGCTCGACGCCAAGCGGCATGTGTTGGATTCGGCCGAGCAACAGCCGTTGCCGGGCGAGAGCCTGATGCTGACGGTGGATGCGAACATCCAGCATATTGCCGAGAAGGCGCTGGACTCGCAGGTGGAGAAGATGAAGGCGCTCCACGGTACGGTCGTCGTGCAGGACCCGCATACGGGGCAGATTCTAGCGCTGGCGGTGTCGCCGCGGTTCAACCCGAACGACCAGCGGCACATGGATGCGAGCGTGTTGAAGAACCTCGCGGTGAGTGATGTGTATGAGCCGGGGTCGACGTTCAAGCTGGTGACGTACTCGGCGGCTCTCGATGGGGCTGGGGTGCAGCCGACGGACATTGTGGACTGCCAGGGCGGGGCGATGACGATGTTCGGGCGGACCCTGCATGACGACAAGAGCGACCACTACGGACGGATCACGGTACAGCAGGCGCTCGAACACTCCAGCGATGTGGGCGCGGCGAAGATGGCGTTGAAGCTGGGGAACCAGAAGTTCTATGACTACGTGCATGCGTTCGGATTTGGAGAGCGGTCCGGCATTGAACTGCCAAGCGAGACGCGCGGGCTGCTGCGGACGCCGAAGAAGTGGGGCGCGACAAGCATCCTGTCGATTGCGATTGGGCAGGAGGTGGGTGTGACGCCGGTGCAGCTGGTGAGCATGGTGAGCGCGATCGCCAATGGAGGCGTGTACATGCCGCCGCACGTGCTGCTGGCGAGCGTGGATGGGCAGAAGGGCGATGGCAAGCTGAAGCCGATTGCGTTCCGCCCGTCGAACCAGCTGCCGGAGAAGCTGCCGGACGGGGCGCATCGGGTGATTACGGAGATCACGTCGGCGAAGATGCGCTCGATGATGCAAGGGATCATCGTGGAGGGCACAGGCAAAAAGGCGGCGCTGAACGGCTACAGTGCGGGGGGTAAGACGGGGACGGCGCAGAAGGTCGATCCGGCGACGCACACGTACTCGCATACGAAGCTGGTGGCGAGCTTTGCGGGGTTTGCGCCGGTCAGCAATCCGGCGATTTCGATTGCGGTGGTGATCGACAATCCGACCGCGGGCGGTGAGGTGTCGCATTATGGTGGAGCGACGAGTGCGCCGGTGTTTGCCGATGTGGCGCAGCAGGTCTTGGAATATCTGGGCGTGCCGCACGATCAGCCGTTAGTGGAAAAGAAGCTGGTCGCGAAGGCGGAGGATGAGGGGCCTTCGGAGAGTGGAGCGGATGCGGAGGCGCTGCTGGCTGGGGTGAGTGAGTTGCCGGAGGATGATCCGTTGCGTGCTCCGGTTGTGGTTGCGAGCGTCGAGCGGCCTGCGGTGGTAAAGCCGACGGGAGTGTTGAAGATGTTGCCGGCGAAGGTGTTGACAGCGTTCCATGATGGGGGCGGGAGTTTACCGCAGAAGCCGATTGCGCCACCAATGCGAGATGGTGTGATTGTGGCAGAGGTGGGCGAGCCGGTGGCGGTGCCTTCGTTTGCGGGGGCGGGGTTGCGGACGGTGGTGATGCAGGCTGCGGCTGCGGGGCTGCGGGTACAACCGTTGGGGAGTGGTGTGGCGCGGGAGCAGATGCCGGCGGCGGGGACGATGGTCCCTTCGGGGTCTGAGGTGGTGGTGCGGTTTTTGCGGTAAAGAGTGGAAACGCAGATTCCCTTCGGGAATGACAACTAAAAAGACGATGGAGCATCAACGCTAGAATGGCGGCTATGCGGTTCGAAGAGGCGATGTGCGGCGTAGTGGTGCTGGAGGACGGCGTTGGCGCGGCGGAGGTGATGGGCGTCGAGTACGACTCGCGGCGGGCGCGGCCGGGAGATGTGTTTGTGGCGATGCGGGGCGGGGTGACGGACGGGAACCGCTTTGTGAACGATGCGCTGGGGCGGGGTGCCGCGGCAGTGGTGACCGATTCGCGGGCGGTTTGGGAAGCGCGCGACGGGCGGGTGCCGATGACGCTGGTGGAGCATGGGCGCAGGGCGTTGTCAGGCGTGGCGGCGAACGTGTTTGGGCATCCAGAGCGAAAGCTGGCGCTGACCGGAGTCACCGGCACGAACGGGAAGACGACAACGGCTTGGATTCTGGAGTCGATGCTGCGCAGTAAGGGGCGCCGGTGCGTTTTTGTCGGCACGATCGAGACCCATGTGGGGGAGGAGGTGCGGGTGTCGCCACATACGACGCCAGAAATCCGGGATCTGCTGGAGTTGTTTGCGGATGGGGTGAAGGCGAGGGCGACCGAGGCGGTGATGGAGGTATCCAGCCATGCGCTCGAACAGGAACGGGTCTGGGGGCTGCCGTTCGATGTGGCGGTGTGGACGAACCTGACGCAGGACCATCTGGATTATCACAAGACGATGGAGGACTACTTTGCGGCGAAGGTGCGTCTCTTCGAGGGTGTGGGGACCCCGCCGCCGAGGGTAAGCGTGGTAAATGTGGACGATGCCTGGGGGCGGCGCTTGGCTCGGGACCGCAGTGTGGTGGGGTATGGATGCCACGGCCTCGGGGAGATACAGGCCGAGGCAATGACGATGCGGGCGGGAGAGACGCGGTTTCGGATGGTGACGCCGGGTGGGGCGGTGGAGGTACGGTCGCCGCTGACGGGACGGGTGAATGTCTACAACCTGCTGGGGGCGAGTGGGGCGGCGTTGGCGCGGGGGTTGACGCTGGAGGAGATTGCGGCTGCGGCGGAGGGGTTGCGGCAGGTGCCGGGGCGGTTTCAGGTGGTGGCTTCTGGTGATTCTGGCATTACGGTGGTGGTGGATTATGCCCATACGGACGATGCGCTGCGTAACCTGATCGCGCTGGCGCGGGAGTTGGCCGGTGCGGGACACGTGATTACGCTGTTTGGGTGCGGCGGGG
This sequence comes from Acidobacteriaceae bacterium, assembly GCA_965277085.1. Taxonomy (GTDB): domain Bacteria; phylum Acidobacteriota; class Terriglobia; order Terriglobales; family Acidobacteriaceae; genus Edaphobacter. The sequence goes on along the minus strand of OZ255708.1, from coordinate 730,138 downwards.
ACCGGGACCGGATGAAGCGGGCGAAGATGGGGCGCGCCGCTGGCGAGGGCAGCGATTTGGTGGTGTTGACGAGCGACAACCCGCGCACCGAGGAGCCGAAGACGATCATCGAAGAGGCGCTGGCGGGAGTGAGGCAGACGACCACGGACTGCATTGTGGAGGAGGACCGGGCGGGGGCGATTGCGATAGCGATTCGCTCGGCACGGGCGGGGGATGTAGTGCTGCTGGCGGGCAAAGGGCATGAGAAGGTGCAGATTTTGCGTGATGGGACGGTGCCGTTCGACGATGCGGCGGTGGCGGCGGCTGTGTTGAAGGAGCTGGCATGAAGCTGACGCTGGGGGAGGTGGCGGACGCGATCCATGCGGAGGGGGACTTCACGACGAAGACGGAGGTCGCGAGGTACTCGATCGACTCGCGGACGATCGGGGCAGGAGAGCTTTACTTTGCGGTGAAGGGCGAGCGGCTAGACGGACACGACTTTGTGGAGCCGGCGCTGGCGAATGGGGCTGCGGCGGCGGTGGTGTCGATGCGTTGGCTCGCACCGCCGGAGCTCGACTCATGCAAGCTGCTTCGCGTGCCGGACCACGATGGGGCCGGGGTGCTCGACGCGCTTCAGCGGCTGGCTCATGCAGTGCGAAGGATGTGGGGCGGCCGGGTGATCGGGGTGACCGGGTCGGCGGGCAAAACGACCACGAAGGAGATGGTTGCGGCGGTGTTAGCGTCGAAGTTTCGCGTGCTGAAGTCGGCCGGTAACCTGAATAACGGCTTTGGCGTGCCGCTGCAACTGCTGCGTCTGGAGCCCGAGCACGAAGTCGCCGTGATCGAGATGGGGATGAATCACGCCGGGGAGATCGCCGCATTGGCCAAGCTCGCCGAGCCAGACTGGGCGGTCGTGAGCAACGTGGCCGCGGTCCATCTGGAGCACTTTCCCGAGGGCATCGCCGGGATTGCGGCGGCGAAGCTGGAGTTGGTGGAAGCCCTGCCGGCGGATGGGCTGGCCTTCTTGAACGCGGACGATAGATGGGTGCGGGAGTTTGGCCAGAGCATGGGCGAGCGGGCGGTGCTTTATGGGACGGTGGAGTCTGCGACCGTGCGCGCCACAGAGATCGAAGAGCGCGGACTGTATGGAACGGACTTCGACGTTGCGGTTCCAGAACGGTATGCGGGCATCACTGTGCGGTGGACAATCGTCCTGCGGCTGCCGGGGCGGCACAACGTGCTGAACGCGATGACGGCGATTGCCGTGGGTCTGCGCAGCGGCGTTTCGTTGATGGAGGCGGTCAGCGCGCTGGAGAAGCTGCGGCCCACGGAGAAGCGCGGGAACATGGTCGAGTGGCGCGGCGCACAGATCGTCAACGACACCTATAACTCCAATCCCGCGGCTCTCCACTCGATGGTGGAAGCGTTGCGGAAGACCGAGGCGGCGCGGCGGATCGTAGTGGCGGGAGAGATGCTCGAGCTGGGGCCGCAGGCGGGGACGCTCCACACGGAGTGTGGGCGGGGGATGGCGGAGATCGATGTGGTGGTGGGGGTGCGTGGCTTTGCGCGGGAGTTGGTGGAGGGGGCGGCTTCGGTTGGGGTCAGCGCGTTGTTTGTGGAAACGCCCGGGGAGGCTGGAGTTTGGATGAAGGAGAACCTGCGGGCGGGGGATGTGGTGTTGGTGAAGGGGTCGCGAGGGGTGCGGCTGGAGCGGGCTTTGGAGGGGTTGGCTGGCGGATAACCCTCGTCTCAAAGTCGAGACATGAAGCACCCGATGCGTAGGCTGGGCATCTCACCAGGTATGGTAGATGAGCTGGCACGGAATGGCGCAAAGGCGGTTGCGGTCAAGACTACGGGCGCGTTGGTAAAGACGGCAAAGAAGGCCGCGAAGAAGCACGCGAAGAAGGCAACGAAGCATGCCGGTGAGAAGACTGCGCGAACGAACGAGGCCGCTTCGCAGGGCGGGCTGCGGACGGCCTTCCACCATATGCAGCGAGCGGCGGTGGTGATCTCGCTGATGGAGAAGGGCTCTGGCGAGGACTTGCGCGAGTTGCTGAAGCGCGGGACGAAGCTGTATGAGAAGGCGCTTGAGGGCGAGGGCAGCGAGACGACGGTCCTGAAGTCGATTGGGCTGCTGCGGGCAGCGGAGCATCTCGCGTTGGCGGGGCTGTACGACGCCCGGCATAAGCATCGTGAGAAGGTGGAGCCACCGCGCGGGCCGTGGCTGGAGGGCTTTGCGGCTGAGACAAGTGGGCGGCTGAAGCGGGTGGAGGACAAGGAACGAGGGAAGGGAACGGACTTGATGCCGGCTGCAGAGGAGCTGGTGCGTCGGGCGCTGGAGGCGGCGGGCGATCCGCATCTGGCCGGGGAGCTGATGATGGCGGCGGACGCGTTGTGCTTTGCGCTGGAGAATGGGTTGTAGCTATGGGTGCCTGCCACTGAGGTAGCGTTGGCGGATGTGGACAAGTTCACCGAAGGCTCGGAAGAAGTCGAGCGGCGTGACTTTGGAGCCGGCGATGTCGCGCCATTTCGGCAAGGGGTACTCGTAGATGAGGGTGCGCATCCGGTTGGGACTGGCGCGGTGCAGGGCCATGAAGCGGGCGAGGAGCTCGACGTCGAAGATCCAGCGGGATTGGAAGGGTTCGAGGAGGACGGCGCGGAGTTCGGGTGTGGCGCGGAAGAGCTTGGCACCGCATTGGGTGTCGTAGATGGGAAGGCGCAGGACCTTGGACGCCGCGGTGGCGAAGATGCGGCCCAGGTAATGGCGCAAGGGCTGGCGGTGGATGTCGCGACCGAGCAGGCGGACGCGCGCGCCGAAGACCATGGTGAGGTGAGGATAAAGGGCGAGGACGGCGGCAAGATCGTGGATTTGGGTGAGCGGGGTGGCAAGGTCTGCATCCCAGAAGCCAGTGATGGAGCAGCCGTGCTGGGCGAGGGCGTGGAGCATGCCGGCGCGGACGGCTTCGGCCTTGCCGCGGTTTGCAGGCTGGTCCAGGATGGCGGTTCGGAGGGGGAAGCGACTGCGAATGGACTCTAGAACGACCAGGGTGGCGTCGCGGCTGCCGTCGTTGACGAAAAGGAGATCGATGGCGGCGTTTTGCGGGTCTTCAAGGAAGGTGGCGAACGCCTCGACGCGGAGGCGCGCGGCTTCGTTGTAGCAGGGGATGACGACGATGGTGCGGGCGTCCATGGCTGATCTTCTCATCTGGAGGTCGGGATAAGATAGCCGTGACCCAGCCGGGTTCCTCGAGGCGCGCGTTTGCTCTATTGGCTGTTGTACCAGAAGCTGTTTCCGTACTTCCGGATGTTCCGGATTTTTCGTTATCTGACGTTTAGGACGGTGTTTGCGAGCCTGACGGCGCTGCTGATCGGGCTGCTGATCGGGCCGTTCGTGATCGAGCGGTTGCGCGAGTTCCAGATCGGGCAATATATCCGGGAGGACGGGCCGCAATCGCACCTGAAGAAGGGTGGTACGCCGACGATGGGCGGGGTACTGATCTGTATCTCGATCCTGGTGCCGACTCTGTTATGGAGTGACCTCTCGAACCCATTTGTCTGGTTGATTATGCTGGCGACGCTGGCGTTCGGGGCGATTGGGTTTGCGGACGACTATACGAAGACGGTGCGGCGGAACAACAAAGGCCTGTCGGCGCGGCAGAAGCTGGGGCTGCAGTTTGTGGCGGGCGGCCTGATTGGCGTGGCGCTGATGCTGATGGAGGTGAAGGGGGAGTATTCGACGCGGCTGGTGGTGCCGTTCCTGAAGCGCGTGCGGCCTGACCTGGTCTGGGAGTGGATGGGGCACGTTCCGCATATGCACTGGCTGGCATTCATCCCGTTCATCGTTTTTGTGATGCTCGTGATTACATTTTCGTCGAACGCCGTCAACCTCACCGACGGGCTCGACGGCCTGGCGATCGGCTGCACGATCATCGCGGCGGGTGCGCTCACGGTGCTGACCTATGTCAGCGGGCACGTGGTGTTCTCGGACTACCTGGAGCTGCAGCGCATGCCGATGGTGAGCGAGTTGACGGTCTTCTGCGGCTCGATGGTGGGGGCGAGCATCGGCTTCCTTTGGTACAACGCGCACCCGGCGGAAGTCTTTATGGGCGACGTGGGCAGCCTGGCGCTGGGCGGCGCGATCGGGACGGTGGCGGTCATCATCAAGCAGGAGCTGCTGCTGCCGTTTATCGGGGGCGTCTTTATTATGGAGGCGGTCAGCGTGATGCTGCAGGTGGGGAGTTATAAGCTGCGGAAGAAAAAGCGGATATTCCGGATGGCTCCCCTGCACCATCACTTTGAGTTGGGGGGATGGTCGGAGTCGAAGGTGATTGCGCGGTTTTGGATTTTGGCGCTGGTGTTTGCGCTGTTGGCATTGACTACGTTGAAGTTGAGGTGAGGGCGTGAGGAAGCTCGATTTCAAACAGAAGCCTGTTTACTCTATTGCTGCGGTTGCGCTGAGTTGTGGCGGTCTTGGTTTGCTAATGACGGCGATGATTTTCGGTGCAGCCGCTTCACCTGCTTCGTGGGACTTCGTTACGCAGCATTCGAGCTGGGTGCTGTTCTTATGTCCTCCTTCAATCGCTGGTATGGGAATGGATCATGCTAAAGGTCTTGTTCTATTTGAAGGAATAGCTCTAATCGCGGTCGCCAACGCCGCTCTTTACTCCACGATTGGTCTTGTAGGAGGGCTGATGTGGAAGATTGGACAAGTAGCAATGACAAAGCTGCCGCAGTACGACTAGTACCGTTTACTTAGTCCCTAAGATCATTTCCACGAGAGACTCTCTAATTCGCTCGAGCGCAGAGGGGTTCAGTAAACCGGGAGATGTCAAGATGAGAGACTCGTTAGCGGTAAACAACTTGTTCGGTCTCACGAAGCTAGGGTACTGCAACCCGCCTGATGCAAACGCATCATCACCCAAGACGATTGCATAGTGGTCTGCGTAGGGATTGCTTGTGATTTGGCAGACGATCCAATCAGATCGGCCAACGTCGGCGACCAACAAGACGGGACGCAGCTTCTTGCGCTTCAGGTTTGAGAATGGAAACGGCAGGGTGACTACTTGTCCTGCTGTAAGTAAGCCCATGCGGCGTCCTCTTCCGGCCGTAGCCAGTCCGATAGCGAATGTTCGGCAAGGCTCATAGTTTCTGCATCGTCGGGGCTAGGCCAAGATAAAACTGCTCTGCCTTCAGGGATACTTGCCGTACCCTCAAGAGGATGGATGTGACCTGTGCTGTCGATTTCAACTTGTATTGACTTGCGCATTGGGTTCGCCTCCTTGCCTGATCTAACGATATATCAGAGCGAGGCGAGAAGCGGATTCGTCCGCTTCGCTGCGGAATGACAGACAGCGAGGCGTGCGGGCGACGGATTGCTGCGTCGATGCTTTAGGCTGTACGCATGGCGATGATGGAGTTGCGGGGCAAGCGGGTGTTGGTGGTGGGGTTGGGCAAGTCGGGGTTGGCGGCGGCGCTGTTTTTGCGCGGGCTGGGGGCGCGGGTGACGGTGTCGGATACGCGGAGCTCGGCGGCGCTGGCGGGGGAGATTCCGGCACTGCTCGAGGCCGGGATCATGGTCGAGGCCGGTGGGCATGGGCTGCTGACGTTCCGGCGGCAGGACCTGATCGTCGTTTCGCCGGGGGTGCCGCTCGATACGCCGGAGGTGAAGCAGGTGATCGCGCTGGGGATGCCGGTGATCGGCGAGCTGGAGCTGGCGTCGCGCTACCTGAAGGGGCGCGTGGTGGCGATCACCGGGTCGAACGGAAAGACGACGACGACGAGCCTGATGGGGTCCATCCTCAAGAACGCCGGGCTGCCGACGCAGGTCGGCGGCAACATCGGTCTGCCGGTGATTGAGTTGGTCGCCAAGGACACGCCGGAGACGTGGGACGTGCTGGAGGTGTCGAGCTTTCAGCTGGAGACGGTGGTCGACTTCCACCCGAAGATCGCAGCGATCCTGAACCTGACGCCCGACCATCTGGACCGGCATGGGAGCTTTGAGAGCTATGTGGCGGCGAAGGAGCGGATCTTCGCGCGTCAGGGCCCGGGCGACGCGCTGGTGCTGAACGCCGACGATCGGGCGGCGCAGATGTGCGCGGGCAAGGCCGCAAGCGAGGTGTACTGGTTTTCGGCGACCAAGGTGGTGCGGCGCGGAGCGTTTGTGCGGGAGGGCGTAGTCTGCTGGGTGGGCACGGAGGGTGGGGTGACGGAGCCGGTGATGCCGGTGGCGGAGATTGGCCTGAAGGGGACGCACAACGTCGAGAACGTGTTGGCGGCGGTGGCGATGGCGCGACTAGCGGGGGTGACGGCGGCAGACATCCGCAGATCAGTGGCGGCGTTCCGGGCGGTGGAGCATCGGCTGGAGTTTGTGGCGGAGGTGGCGGGCGTCGCCTACTACAACGACTCGAAGGCGACGAACGTGGATGCGGCGATGAAGGCTGTGGCGTCGTTTGATGGCTGGGTACACCTGATTCTGGGGGGGAAAGATAAGGACTCGGACTATGGGCAGATGGCGGGGCTGCTGCGGGAACGGGTGAAGGTTGTTTACACCATTGGTTCGGCGGCGGAGAAGATTGAGCGCGCTCTGGCCGGGATGGTGAAGATGGTATCTGCGGAAACTTTAAATAAGGCCGTTGCTGTGGCGAGCGAGGCGGCGGAGGCGGGCGATGTGGTGCTCTTGGCTCCAGCCTGCTCGAGCTTCGACCAGTTTGAGAGTTATGAGCATCGCGGGCGGGTCTTCCGCGAATTAGTAAAGGCGTTAGGGGAGTAGATGGCGAAGCGCGTGGGCGTCGATAAGTGGCTGTTCGGGGTGGTGCTGCTGCTGGTGCTCTTTGGGCTGGTGATGGTGTTTTCGGCGTCGGCTGTCATGGCGCAGGCGAAGTATGGGTCGCCATATACGTTTGTGGTGAAGCAGGCGCTGTGGGCCGTGCTGGGGCTGGTCGCACTGTTTGCGCTGATGCAGGTGGATTACCGGCGGTATAACTCGCCGCGGGTGGTGTTTCCGGCGGTCGCGGTGACGATGCTTCTGCTGCTCGGCGTGTTTGCGATGCACGATTCGCACCACACGCACCGGTGGTTCCACTTTGGCGGGTTCTTTACCTTTCAGCCGTCGGAGATCGCGAAGCCGGTGATGGTGCTCTTTCTCGCGTACTTTTTGCAGACGCGGATTCATCAGATGGAAGATTGGCGGGGAACGATCCTGCCCGCCGTGGCCGCGCCGCTATTGTTTGTCGCCCTGATCCTTAAAGAGCCCGACCTGGGAACGGCGCTGGTGTGCGCGTCGGTGATGGCGCTGATGCTGTATCTGGCGGGAGCGCAGACGCGGTACTTCGCCATGGGTGCGGCAGTGGCTGCGCCGGTGCTGTACTTTCTGCTGTTCCATGTGGAGTGGCGACGGAAACGGATGTTGGCGTTTGTCGATCCCGAAGCCGATCCGCGCGGGACGGGCTTCCATATCTTGCAGTCGCTGATCGCGGTGGGGACGGGCGGATTTCACGGGCTGGGGCTGATGGAGGGACGGCAGAAGCTGTTCTATCTGCCGGAACCGCATACGGACTTTATCTTCGCCAATGTGTGCGAGGAACTGGGGCTGATCGGCGCGGTGATCGTGGTGGGGCTATTCGTGGCGCTGGGGTATCGCGGGCTGCGAACGGCGTTTCTCTCAACCGATCCGTTTGCCCGGTTTCTGGCGTTTGGGCTGACGACTGCGGTGCTGATTCAGGCATTTTTCAACATGAGCGTCGTACTGGCACTGCTGCCGACGAAGGGCATCCCGCTGCCGTTTATTTCGTCGGGTGGAACGTCGGTGTTCATCACGCTGGCGAGCATGGGTGTGCTGCTCAACGTGACCAGGGAAATCGACTAGGTGGCGTTGCAGGTCTTGATAGCTGGCGGTGGGACGGGCGGCCATGTAATCCCGGCGCTCGCGATTGCGCGGGAGCTGCGGGACAGGCATGGGGCCGAGGTGCGGTTTGTGGGGACGGCGCGCGGACTGGAGACGCGGCTGGTTCCGGAGGCGGGGTTTGGGCTGGAACTGATCCGGGTGGGGCAGTTAAAGAATGTCTCACTCGCGACGCGGGCGCGGACGGTGTTGGATCTGCCGCTGGGCTTGCTCCGCTGTTTGCGGTTGCTGCGGAGCTTTCGTCCGGATGTGGTGGTGGGGGTTGGGGGATACGCGTCGGGGCCAGCGATGATGGCTGCGATCCTGTTGCGTGTGCCTACGCTGGCGTTTGAGCCGAACGCGGTGCCGGGGCTGGCAAACCGGCTGGTGGGTAAGTGGGTGAGCGCGGCGGCGGTGAACTTTGAGGCCACGCTGCGATATTTTCGCCGGGGCAAGATGACGGGGATTCCAGTGCGGGCGGAATTCTTTGGGATTGCACCGGCGGCGGTAACAGGTACGCCGAGGCTGCTCGTGTTTGGGGGGAGCCAGGGGGCACGGGTCTTCAACGCGGTTATGCCGCTGATTGTCACGAGACTGCTCGCCGCGGTACCGGGACTAACTGTGCTGCATCAGGCGGGGGCTCGAAATGCCAATGCGACGCGTGCGGCTTACGAGGCGAGCGGCGCGCAGGCTTCTCGGTGGCGAGTGGAGGAGTATCTGGACGGTATGCCCACGCGGTTTGAGGAGGCAACGCTAATTCTCTGCCGGAGCGGCGCTAGTACTGTGGCAGAGTTGGCGGCAGCAGGACGAGCGGCGGTGCTGGTTCCGTTTCCGGGCGCGGCGGACGATCACCAGACGAAGAATGCCGAAGTGTTTGCGGCGTTGGGGGCGGCGGAGTTGCGGGTGCAGGGGAGCGATGCGGAGTTGGCGGAGGTGTTGTTGCGAGACTTGATGGCCCTGCTGAGGGAGCCGGAGCGGTGTGCGGCTATAGGGTTAGCAGCTAAGGAGTTAGCGCATCCGCGCGCGGTGCAGGAGATTGCGGCGATGGTGGTGGGGTTGGCTGGTTGGTAGGTTCAGCGTCGTACAGAAGCAGATTCCCTTTGGGAATGACAAACAGGAAGCGCTGACGGGTGGCCCATCTTCACGGCGATAATGCTGCCGTGAGGATGGGGCACCCAGTTCTATCTGTTAGTGGCGGGGACTGCGATCTCCGCCGCCATGATTGTCGCCGCCACGGGCGTTTCCGTTCTGGTTACCGCTCGGTGCGTTGGCGGGAGCGCCGCCGTGGAAGTTGCCTCCGCCTTGTTGCGGCGCGGCGGGGGCTGGATTGCCGCCGCTAAAGCCACGTCCTCCGCCGTTGTTCGTCACCGCAGGAACGTTGTTGGAGCGGATGGCGTTACTCTGTAAGCCGCCCGGATTGCCGCTCTGCCCTCCGCCCTGCCTGCCGCCGAAGTTCTGGTTGGGAGCGGGGCGGTTCTGCTGCTGCTGATTGTAGCCTCCGCCGCGGTTCATGTTGGGGTTCTGGTTGCCGGAGAAACCTTGCTGCGGCTGTTGGCGGTTTACGTCGTTTTGGTAGCTCCGATTGCCGTTATAGCCCTGATTGCCTGTGAAGCCTTGGTTGGGCTGCTGGTTGGAGATCTGCCGAGGCTGATTGTAGATCTGCTGGGGTTGGTTGACTACGCGATTGTCCTGCGCTCCCTGGTAGCCACCACGACGATAGTCGTTCTGCTGATTCTGGTTGCCGTTATACTGCTGGCGGGCGTTGTTCTGCTGCCCGGCAAAGCCGCGCTGCCCGTCGATGTTGCCGCCATTCGGACGAGCGCCGTTGAAGGCTTCGCGATGATCGTCGTGGAAGTCGCGGCCACCGGAGAAGCTGCCGCGGCGTTCGTCGCGGAAGGCACCATTGTTGCGGGCGAAGGCTGCGCCGCCGGGACGACCGTCGAAACCGCTCACGCGGCGGTCGTAGAGACTGCCGTGAAAGCCGCGATCGAAGTGATTGTAGGCGCGGTTGTAGAAGAAGCGGTCGCCGCCCCAGTAGCCACCGTAGAAGCCGGTGCCAAAGTAACCGTAGCCATAGTTGATGCCGCCGTAGTAGCCGACCTCACGGCCCCAGTAGCCGGCGTTCCAGAGATATGCGCCGTCGTTGTAGCCCCAGTAGCCGGGCGTCCAGAGCGCACCGACATACGGCGCGGTGACCCAGGCACCGTCTACCCATTGATAGCCGTCGTCGGTCCAGGCCCAGTAGCCGGGCGTCCAGATGTAGCCGTCTCCGGGACAGAGCGGCTGCTCATAGACAGGGATGACGGGCGGCGCGATGGTGACGGAGAAGAAGACGCGGGCTTGTGCCGCGGGCTGAAATCCGGGAGCGAGGAGGAGGGTACCGGCGAGCAAGGCCGCGCCGAGAGCTTTCTTTGCGGTGGTGTGAATCGTGTTCCCGAGAGTGGATGCGATATTCATCGATTGGCCTTGCCTCGTCTCTTTTGTCGCTTACCCGTTATCGCTTTGATGCTGCGGGCTGCGCGGAGGATGAGGTCCTTGTGCCGGGCTTGCTCTGCCCTATCCGGCTTACACCATATAAGACACGAGGTCCTTCTGAAAGTTGCGGAAATGGTTCATTCGCAAAGATTTACGTGGTTGACGCCGCCGTGCAGAATTGTGCACGTATGGGTACCAAATGAACTATTTGCCGACTGGGGTAAAGATGTTCTTGGGGCACATGACGTGTACGCCGGACTTCGTGTCGACGAGCTGCGTGATGTCCACATCGCAGGCGATGGAGATGAGGGCGTAGCTGTCTTCGCGGGAGAGCTTCGGGTGGGCGGGGTTCTGCTCGCTCAGGAACTCGATCATGTTGCGGATGGCCATCTCGGTGGCGGTCTTCAGGTCTTCGTGGAAGCCCATGGCGATGTAGTGGGTGGGGGTCTCGGCGCGTGGCCAGAGCAGGCGATGCGGATCGCTCAAGCTGCCCTTGTGGACGATGAACTGGAAGGTGCCGGTCAGGTAGGTTTCAAGCGCGGTGATGTCGACCTCGCCGTTGCCTTGGTTGGCGTGGCCGTCACCCGCCTCGAACAACGCGCCCTTGGCGTGGACGGGGATGAAGAGGGTGGTCCCGGCGACGAGCTCATGGTTGTCCATGTTGCCGGCGTGCATCCAGGGTGGGGCGGAGTTGTACTTGCCCGCGCCCTCGGGCGGCGCGATGCCCATGCTGCCGAAGAAGGGATGAAGCGGGATGGTGACGCCGGGTGCGAAGGCGGCGGTCATGGCCGTGCGATCGAGGGGGACGATCTTGGTGCGGCCGTAGGGGAAGTCGTCGGGAAGGAAGCCGCGGCCGGGGCCGAAGGAGTTGCAGGCGAAGGGAGCGTCGATGACGATCTTCTGGACGCGGACCTCGAGCGTGTCGCCGGGTTCGGCCTCGGCGATGCCGACGGGTCCGGTAAGGATGTGGCCTCCGGGTCCTTTGTCGGCGACGGCTCCCTCCTTATAGATAGCGGCCGAGTAGGCTGGGATGTCGGCCGGCTTGACGCCGAGAGCTTCGAGGCGCTCGGGGGAGCCGCAGGTGGAGAGGGTCTGCATGACGACGGTGTCGCCGGTGTGGACGGTGAGCGCGGGCTTGGCGTGTGCCCAGTAGTATCCCCAAGCGACGGTGGAGGGCGTAGCGAGCAGGGTTTGGGTGGTCTGGGCGGCCAATGGGGCGACGAGCAGGGCCAAGGTGAAGCGGCTCAGGAATAAGGGCATGAGTGTGTATAGCACAGCCGCTGCTTACGCTCTCTGGGAGCCGCCAGCCAATTTTGTAGGGGACGGGGTACCCCCACCGGGTACTTCAAGTACGAAGTGTTGAAAGCAAAGTACTTAGGCTGGTAATAATATACTTGACAGAAGTGACGGGTGGCGTGATACTTGACTTGCCGTGACAGGGCAGTGCGTGTTTTTCCGGTATCGGTGGCGGAAACGTCCGCCACCACTGAAAGCCAGCGGGCATGGCCAAAAGTTTTCCACAGCTTGCAATTTTTCGGTGCTCCGGGTACGCTACTTGCATGCGTCCCGGAGCCGTGAAACGCTCAATCGCGGCGAAGTGGCCTGTCGAGCTATTGACGACATTTTTCTCTGCGTCTAGTCTAAATCCATACCCCCCCTGATTTCTTCGGAGACAGGGTAGCAGGCCCCCGAAAGGGGGCTTCGCATTTGCGTACAAGGCCATGTCGAGTTCACCGCGTACAACCCTCTACATTGACGGTTTCAACCTGTACTATGGGGCTGCAAAGAACACCCGTTTGAAATGGGTGAATGTGGTGGCATTAGCAGAGTCTGTATTGCCAGGCATACAGATCACTCGAACCAGATACTTCACTGCCTTAGTAAAGTCAGAAGTAAACGATCCCCAGCAGGCGCAAAGACAGCAAACTTATATACGCGCGCTCGAAACACTACCTAACTTATCAGTTCACCTTGGTCGCTATCAGTACACCAAAGGGAGGGCCAAGTGCTGTAATCCTCCTCCAGATACCGTGCTTGTACATAAAACAGAAGAGAAAGGTTCGGACGTTAACATCGCTACATATATGCTCGCAGATGCTTTTAGGAACGACTGCGATCAGCTTGTGCTAATTACCAATGATTCTGATTTGGCCGAGCCAGTCCGCATTATCAATTCGGAATTGAGCAAAAGGGTAATTGTTTTGAACCCTCACTCAAGCGATACCGCTGCGAGAAAGAACGCCCGGAATGGCGGTAACCACAAAGCACATCCTAGCTACCATTTGAAAAACGCCGCTGATAGATTCAAGGACATACGTTCTGACGGCAACAATTGCCACATGACACGGGCGCAGTTTCCCCATACCCTTACAGACGAGCATGGAGAGATCAAGATTCCTTTAGGCTGGGTATAGCCGTGGAGTAATATATCCGCATGAAGAACCAATGGCAAAGTCCTGCAAAGCTGCCGCCTAAACCAGAGACGATGAACACCCCTGGAGATTTCAAGGTGTTTACCGATCTGATGAGGAAGATAGTTCAGAAACCTAAACCCGCTTCCCCCGGCCCTGTCGCTTCTTAGTTGACACCCGGCCTTTGCGTAAGGGCCTTGTATGTCAGACGCTTGCCCTGAATGCCCATGATGCAGGTCGCAAAGCGGGTGAAGTCGTCAGAATCCTTGCGATTGTTGTAGCGGAACACCTGCTCTGACACGTAAGCGTCAAGATGGAACGGCTCTACGCTGATGTACGCCCCTTGAGGCCGCGCTTGAGAAGCGACCAGAAGTTCTCAATGCCGTTCGTGTGAATATGCCCATTGACATATTCGAGCGCGTGATTCACGATCTCGCGGGTGTATGCGTCTGAGGCGAACTGGTATGTGGAGAACTCATCCGTGATGATGTTCGCACCCGGTGTGATTCCCTCAGCCATCGCCGGTTCGATCTGCTGACGCTTGCGATCTGCAATCACGCGAGCTTTGACATTGCCGCCGCGCTCAAGCATTCCGAACACGACGGCTTTGTTACCGCCCTTAGCGGTGCTCTCTACGCGCTTGCGCTTGTGCATATTGATAACCTTGCCGCCCACAAACGTCTCGTCAATCTCCACTACGTTATCCGCACCCAGCTTCCCGCCTTTATCGGTCATCGCCTCACGCAAACGGTGGAGCATATGCCATGCCGATTTCTGCGTCACACCCAATGCGCGGGCCAGTTCGTAGCTGCTAATGCCATTCTTGCAATTGGAGATGAGCCATGCGCCGGGAAGCCACTTCTCTAATCCAATGGGGGAATCCTCGAAGATCGTTCCGACCTTTAGGGAGAACTTCTGCTTAGGGTGTTTCGCTTTGCAGAAGTACACCTTTGCGTTCGCCATGTACGCGACAGCCGAGGAATCGCACGTCGGACACCGCACCACGCCGTCTGCCCAGCGGATCGCAATCATGAACTGACGGCAGTTCTCCGCATCGGAGAAGAAGTTGATCGCTTCGAGAAGTGTTTTCGGGCTTTCCATGTATTCAGATTACGGAAACGCCGCACTTCTGTCAAGTATATTATTACCCTTAGGCTGGTACTTTGGACGGCCCGGTACGGAGTAGTTAACACTCCCGCGGGCGGAAGTTATATTTTGCTTCTATAACTTTATTATACAGGTGGGCACCAAACTTATTGCCGCGCCTTGCTGTAGCAAGCGGTGAAATGAGCGGGTTCAGCCGGTTTGGGTAAGCTGGCGGGCTTGGGAGAGGTCGTGGTGGGCCTGCATGGTCATCCACATTTCGGCGGAGGTGTGGAGGGCGGCTTCGAGCTTGAGGGCCATGAAGGCGGAGATGCCGGCACGGCTGTTGAGGAGACGGGAGAGGGTCGTCCGGGCTGTCAGACTTGTCCGAGGCGGGCGGCGAAGGCGGTCACTTCGGTGTCGCCCATGAGCTCTTTGAGGACTTCGCCGGGGTGTGCGGGGTTGTGCATGGCGGTGCTCCGATTCAGTGGTTGACAGGTACGATCTTACGCGAGATGATGACTTTGTGTACCATCTCTTGAACGGATGAATAAGACACTTGCTCCCTCAAACAAGGCCTTCAACTTGCAGTGTCAATTCCGGCAGACCGCATACGTCGTTGCGCCAGCGGGATTTCGACGCTATCACGTCGAGCTTAAGTGATCACGTCCAACTGGTTTCTGGTCGTGCCGCTCTTGCCGCGGGCAATTCGCTGGAGTTGATCCGCACGATACCAAGCCGTTCTGTATCTCTTATACTGACCGATCCGCCTTATCACTCGACAAAGAAGGACAACATCTTTGGTGATACAGCTTTTGAAGAAGACCAGCATTACTTGAATTGGATGGCGGAGTACGCGGTTGAGTGGAAGCGCATACTAAAATCGAATGGTTCTTTATTTTGTTACTGCGCTTCCGAGATGGCCGCTCGCTTAGAAATCCTTTTTGCAAAGGACTTTAATGTACTGTCTCAAATTGTTTGGACAAAACCGAACGAACCCGGTTTCGACGGATGGAAGCAAAAGATGAGAAAGGAAGCATTGCGTCAATGGTACCCACACACTGAACGAATCATCTTTGCGGAGCCAGCCTGCGAAGGAAACCTGCATCGTTCTCCCTTCGCTCACTTCCTTCGACAAACTCGTAAGAAGGCCGGAATAAGCTCCAACCGTCTCACTGAAGTCATCGGAGCATATGGAAAGGTAAATCACGGCGGTGCTGTCTCCAATTGGGAGACGGGCCGGAATATACCTAGCCGGGAGCAATACGACAAGATGGCTGCTGCATTGGAAGGCACAGGAAGAATCGAACCTATGCCGCCCTATGAAGACGTTGTAAGGCCATTCAACGTAGATTCAAGCAAGGAGTTCACGGATGTCTGGACGTTTCCCTCCGTGCGACCATACAAGGGAAAACATCCGGCTGAAAAGCCTGGTTCAATGCTTGAACATGCAATCGAAGCTACAACTTTTCCAGGAGACATAGTTTTAGATTGTTTTGCGGGTTCGGGAAGTACTGCCTTGGCGGCTCTAAAGCTTGGTCGGCGAACTCTGTCAATCGAAATCGATCCAACGTGGGTCTCTAACATCGCTTGTCAGATACAAGTCTATGAACATGAACATTCGTCTCAGAACCCTAATTTTATGTTGTCAGTAAATCCTGCTCACGAACGCACTCAAATGGGGTTGTTTGCAGTAGCAGGTAGATGACCTTGGTCTATATTGCGCTTGATAACCTCACTCATCCAACGTAGTGTGGGCATTATCCCAGCATCTTTAACAACGACATTGCAGTGGTGGTGACCCCAGCCTAAATTGTACGGCCGGTGATTGAAACCACCCATCCTGAGTTCCTCGATATGAAACAAGTTTATCTGGGTCACTGTAAGGTCGAGAACTTCACGCCCTTCCGCTTGTTCCAGACGGCTAAAGAATTCCTTACTGGACAGTTCCTGCAGACAAAGCGGGCAAGTAGTGCGATATTCCCTGTTTAGGATTCGTGATGATGTCAGGCGACTGTAATCGAGCAAGCCTTGTCTATCGGCGATCAAAAGAATACCGCTCTTTCTCGATTGTGCGTCATGGTAGGTCATGCCATTTTCATTCGCAACCTCGGCTGAATCGTTGCACAACCAGAACAAGGCCTCAAGTTGCACTCGGCAAGCTTCGATGCTTTCGTCGCTGGCGTATTCATACACTCGTATTCCAGCTCCCTTGTTTGCTGTCGTCGCGAATCCCTGAATAAGCTTTGCACCCCGTTCTATGGCAGTCGTTGCGGATATACGTGCGACGAACTGTCCGAGCAGGGGTGGCAGGCGGCTTTTTGCGGGTTGCCAGCCGAGTTCCGCTGGAGGATGAGCAAGCCATTGTGAGCGTGTTTCATAGAAAACCAAGGCGTTCTCACCCAGAGCCAAGCTAAGGGATGCGAGTCTCAATCCATTGTCGAGTGCTCCAAAATAATCATCCGGCGAGATGAGGACGATGTAGCCTTTCTTGAATGCGGATGCCCATTCTATAGCAGTAAAGTGTCTCATCCATACCGGATATGGAATGAGCACTGTGCTCGAACGTGAGACCCGATTTTGAAATATCTCGTCATCGTCCGCTCCGCGAGTTTGACCGGTTTTGTAGATCTTCCTTTCGAGGAGCTTCGGCAGTTTTGGGAGGGAGCGTCGCGCCACTAGAATAGGTCCCTTGGGCTAATGCCAAGTGCATCCGCAATTTTGTGGATGTTTAAAAGACTGATGTTTCTCTCACCACGTTCCACTCCACCAATGTAGCTGCGGTCAAGATCACACATCTCGGCCAAGACTTCCTGCGAAAGATCTTGTCGGGATCGGAGATCTCTTACCCGCTTGCCAAAATTAGTTTTGAGCACAACGCCCGGCTTGGTCTCCATGTCACCAGCGAATCACGTTTGATGACAGTAAGTCCACGGACTCCGCGTACCAATGCCGTTCACACCCCTTCGATACACCCGCCCTTAATCCTTGTACGATTGAGAAAGAAGTGAGAGGTGTATGAGCGAAGGGCGTTGGGTTTTGCTGATTGCGAGTGAGGTGGGGGGGACGGATTCGGTTTCGGACCGGGCGATGGAGCGTCTGGTGGACGCGATCGGGGAGGAGGGGTATGAGGTGGTGCGCACCTCGACGCCGGAGGACGGGCTGTCGCTGGTGACGAGCGATCCGTCGTACTCGGCGATCCTGCTGGACTGGGACCTGGAGGGGGAGAACCAGTTCGAGGAGAACGCGGCGTTCAACATTCTGCGGGCGGTGCGGCGGCGGAACAAGAAGATTCCGATCTTCCTGATCGCGGACCGGACTTTAGTCAGTGAACTTCCTTTGGAAGTCGTGAAGCAGGTGCATGAGTACATCCACCTGTTTGGGGACACGCCGGCGTTTATTGCGAACCGGGTGGACTTCGCGGTGGAACGGTACCATGCGCAGCTGCTGCCGCCGTACTTTCGCGAGCTGAAGAAGTATAACGACCAGGGGGCGTACTCGTGGGACGCGCCGGGGCATATGGGCGGGGTGGCGTTTTTGAAGCACCCGGTGGGGATGGAGTTCCATAAGTTCTTTGGCGAGAACATTATGCGGTCGGACCTGGGGATTTCGACGGCTCCGCTGGGGTCGTGGCTGGATCATATTGGGCCTCCGGGGGAGAGCGAGCGGAACGCGGCGCGGATCTTCGGCGCGGACTGGACGTTTTACGTTTTGGGCGGGTCGTCGACGTCGAACCAGATCATTGGGCATGGGGTGATCGCGCAGGACGACATAGTGCTGGCGGACGCGAACTGCCATAAGTCGATCTGCCACTCGCTGACGGTGACGGGGGCGCGGCCGGTGTATATGAAGCCGACGCGAAACGGCTACGGGATGATTGGGCTGGTGCCGCTGAAGCGGTTTCATCCTGACTTTATCAAGGGGATTATCGAGAAGAGTCCGCTGACGGTGGGGGCGCGGTCGCAGGTGCCGACGTATGCGGTGGTGACGAACTCGACGTATGACGGGCTGTGCTACGACGTAAACCGGGTGGTGACGGAGCTGGCGAAGAGTGTGCCGCGGGTGCACTTCGACGAGGCGTGGTACGCGTATGCGAAGTTCCACGAGATCTACCAGGGGCGGTTTGCGATGGGGGTGCCGGACGATATGCCGGACCGGCCGGCGATCTTCGCGGTGCAGAGCACGCATAAGATGCTGGCGGCGTTTTCGATGGGGTCGATGATCCATGTGAAGCTGAGTCCGCGGGCGCAGCTGGATTTCGACCAGTTCAACGAGGCGTTTATGATGCACGGAACGACTTCGCCGTTTTATCCGCTGATCGCGAGCCTGGACGTGGCGGCGGCGATGATGGACGAGCCGGCCGGGCCGACGTTGATGAGCGAGACGTTGCAGGACGCGGTGAGCTTTCGGAAGGCGATGGCGTCGATCGCGCACCGGCTGCGGGAGGCGGAGCAGGGGTGGTTCTTCCGGTTGTATCAGCCGGAGACGGTTTTCGATCCGCTGGACGGGAAGACGTATCTGTTGGAGGAGGCAGCGGATGGGCTGCTGACGAACAAGGCCGTTGCGTGGACGCTGAAGGCGGGCGAGGAGTGGCACGGGTTTCAGGACGAGGACATTGCGGACGGGTACTGCATGTTGGACCCGACAAAGGTGACGATCCTGACGCCTGGGGTGAATGCGCAGGGCGTGGTGAGTGAGTCGGGGGTTCCGGCGGCGATATTGACGGAGTTTCTGGACGGGCGAAGGGTGGAGATCGCGCGGACGGGCGACTATACGGTGCTGGTGCTGTTCTCGGTGGGCACGTCGAAGGGCAAGTGGGGAGCGCTGCTGGAGAATCTCTTCGAGTTCAAGCGGCTGTACGACTCGGAGGCGATGCTGGAGGAGGCGATGCCGGAGCTGGTGCTGCGGTATCCGGCGCGGTACAGAAATGTTTCTCTCAAGGATTTATCCGACGAGATGCACGCGGCCATGGTGCAACTGGATTTGTCGGGGCTGGTGAACGCGGCGTGCGATGAGGACTTCGATCCGGTGCTGACGCCGTCGCAGACCTATCAGAAGCTGCTGCGGAACGAGACGGAGAAAATCCGGTTTCGCGACATGGCGGGCCGGATCGCTGCCGTCATGTTAGTCCCGTATCCGCCTGGGATTCCGATGTCCATGCCGGGCGAGCGGCTGGGCGGGGAGGATAGCCCGGTCATCAAGCTGATCCTGGCAATGGAGGAGTTCGGCAAGCGGTTTCCGGGGTTTGAGCGCGAGGTGCACGGCATCGAGGTGGACGCGGAGGGGAACTACTGGATGCGCAGCGTGATCGAGACGCCGAACGGCAAGCGGCGGAACGGGACGGGGAAGAACCGGCCGCCGAGCTCGGCTCCGCCGGTGAAGAAGCGGAAGCGGGCGGTGGTGGGGTTGGGGGAGCCTCCGCATGGGGTGAATACGGAGCGATGAGGCGTGCTAGTGCTAGTCTCCGATGCGTTGGAATGAGGCCGTGAACCGATTGAGCGCACTCAGGAAGTTCACCATCTTCTGCGGATTCGAAAACTGAAACTCTTCCCACAGACCGTTCTGACTCTTGAGTGAAAGGCTGCCATACTGGACTACCGGTATTGGTGGTTTTCTGCAAAGCGCTTATCGCGGCTTCCATCCTTATTGCATTTAGCCCAGGTTTGTCCAATGACTACGGAATCAGAAGGCATTCTTTCTTCTTCAATGAACGAGACCGTTGTGGCTAAACCATTCACGTCTTGATACTCAATCAGCGAGAAGGCTTCCCGCGCAGTTCGATACAAAATAAACCCGGGATAAAGGAAGAAGTCGCCGCCCTTGGCGTTCTTCAAGTTCGGGACTTTCTGATCCCACTGAATGAGATCGGAAGCCCCTAAAGCAAATTGAACGCTTTCCCTTGAGAGCCGAGAGTGAGCCGATGTGCGTTCGTGAAACATATCTGTTGGTTGGCGAGTCTTGATGTCCCAAATTGCCGTACATTCGCACAACCCGGCAAATTCATCGCGCAATCGGTAATAAAGCTCTGCTTGCTCGCGCTCGATGTCGATAATAGTTGCGATGCTCGACAGCTTAAGTTGCTCTTCAAGCTCTGCTACCTTCGCTGTTTCCGTTTCGAAGAAGTCCTTTCGCTTTTCGAAATTGTTCTTCAAGAGGTGCTTGAGCAGAAATCCGTTGTTCCATTTGTCAAAACGGATTTCTGCTTCTACTTTCATAGTGCGAGAACGGATAAGCTCTGTGCTGATCGATTGATATTGTTGAGAGGCGTTCTGGATCATCGACTTGACCTGCTTGAGGCTTGTGCTCGTCAGCAATTCAGTGCTTGCACTATGGATCTGCTCCACAACTGCGGTCTCAGACGTCGTATGTGTACCAAAAGGATGGCGTTGTTCTCCCAAGGGCAAGTGTTCGGAGGGTGATGGCAAGTGAGAAGTCGGCCTAATTTGCTCATGCCATGACAGTCCAGTTCCAGGAATCGACGCCGTGCCACTCACACCATGAGGGCCGACGTTCAAGGTGAATGGCGACGTTCCGATGCTCGCACTGAGACCATTCTTGGAGAGGTTGAGACGTAGACCGGGAACAACGGTGAAGGACTGCCGAAATCGCCAACTCATCCGAGCCTCTTCGAGATATTCGTAATGCGTCGATTATCTTCAGGAACGCTTCGAAGAGCAACACGAAGCGAACGACAACTGCTTTGTTATTCTGTATCCATGCAGATCACGGTCACCGTCCCGGATGCTTTTGTTGCCCAAGCTCAGTTTCGCGGCTTGGACGCTGAATCCTGCGCCAAAGAACTGATGGAGCAGGCAGTTTCCCCGGCGTTGGCGAAGACCGAGGAGCGGCGCGAGGCAGTAGAGGCGATGCTGCGCTTTGCGGACGAGTACGGCTTTACGCTGGGTACGGGCGACCTGAAGAGCACGCTTCATGAAGGGCACACTCGCTGATGGCGTTTGTCTTGGACGCCTCGGACGTATGTGCCGGTGCCGCAACAACGAGATACGCTCGAAGGGTGCTGAAGCGATCAATGACCAACAAGAACTAAGCAGTATGCTTTGCTATGCTTGTTGTATGCAGATCACGCTCACAGTTCCTGATGAAGCGGTTGCCGGGATACGATCTCGCGGCACGACCGTTGAAGCGTACCTTCAACGAGTTGTGGACGAGACCTTGCAAGAGCAAGAACGTCTACGCGCGGAGCGGCATCGGGAGGCTGTAGATGCGATGCTGCGGTTTGGTGAAGAGCATCATCTGTCGCTTGGCGGAGACGACCTGAAGAGCATGGTGCATGAAGGACATAAGTACTGATGGCGTTTGTGCTCGACGCTTCCATGACGATGAGCTGGTGCTTTGCAGATGAAGGGACGCCGTTTACCCGCAGCGTTCTCACACAGCTTCGTGCGACCTATGCGGAGGTTCCGGCGGTCTGGTCGATGGAGGTTGCAAACGTCCTGGCCATGGGTGAACGCCGTAGACGCATTACCGTTGAACAATCCGTCGCATTTCAGTTGATGTTGGGTATATCCGACATTCGCGTCGAACCACTGTGGCATATAGGCGACGTGTCTGTTTTGCTCGAACTGTGCCGCAAGCATCGCTTGACCGCCTATGACGCGGCTTACCTTGAAATGGCGCGACGCAAACGGCTTCCGCTTGCTACCTTCGATAAGGACCTCCTCCGAGCGGCTCCGCTGGAGGGCGTTGCACTCTTCGGGCGGCCTGTCTAGCGATTGTGCTGAAAGCGAGAACCACCATGTTTCTGCCCGGCCATGTACTGTTAGCCTCCACCCAGCGCATCCACTTTATTGGGATTGGCGGGATTGGGATGAGCGGGATTGCGGAGATCCTGCTGACGATGGGGTATCCCGTGTCGGGGTCGGACCTGCGGCGGTCGGTGGTAACGGAGCGGCTGGAGGCGATGGGCGCGCGCATCTTTGAAGGGCACGCGGCGGTGAACGCGGCGGCGAGCGATGTGGTGGTGACGAGTTCGGCGGTGGCGGCGGATAACCCCGAGGTAGTGGAGGCGCGCGGGCGGAAGATTCCCGTGATCCAGCGGGCGGAGATGCTGGCCGAGCTGATGCGGCTGAAGTACGGCATCGCGGTGGCGGGGATGCACGGGAAGACCACGACCACGTCAATGATTGCGGCGGTGCTCGCCGGGGGCGGGCTGGACCCGACGGTGGTGGTGGGGGGGCGGGTGAACGCGCTAGGATCGAACGCGCGGCTCGGCAACTCGCAGTACCTGGTGGCGGAGGCGGACGAGTCCGATCGGAGTTTTCTGAAGCTGTCGCCGATCCTGGCCGTGGTGACGAACCTCGACCGCGAGCACATGGACTGCTACCGCGACATGGCGGATGTGGAGGCGGCGTTCGTCGAGTTTATGGACAAGGTGCCGTTCTACGGAGCGACGACGGCGTGTGTCGACGACGCTCTGTTGCGGGCGGTGTTGGCGCGGGTGCGGCGGCGGGTCTATACGTATGGGTTTGCTGAAGACGCGGATTTCCGGCTGCGGATGGTGGCGCGGGAGTCCGGCGAGACGGGCTATGCGCGGTTTGAGGTGAGCGCGAGCGGGTTGACGATGGGGCCGTTTACGCTCCATGTGCCGGGTAAGCATAACGTGCTGAACGCGGCGGCGGCGGTGGCCATTGGGGTGCAATTGGGCGTTGCGTCGGAGCAGATCGCGGCTGGGCTGGAGACGTTTCGCGGGGTCGACCGGCGCTTTCAGATTAAGGGTGTGGAGCGCGGCGTGACGGTGGTGGACGATTATGGGCATCATCCGACGGAGGTGCTGGCCACGCTGGCAGCGGCGCAGGAATGCGGGTATGGGCGGGTGCATGTGCTCTTCCAGCCGCACCGGTACACGCGGACGCGCGACTTGATGGCTGAGTTTGCCAGGGCGTTCCGGGATGCGGATACGGTCGAGGTGCTGGACATCTATGCGGCCAGTGAGCAGCCCATTGCCGGGATCGACGCAGCGGCGCTGGTGCGGGAGATCGCAGAGACGGCAGGACCGAGGGTGCGGTACGCCGCGAGTCCGGCGGAGGGCGCGGCGGCGTTGGCGGCGGAGGCGCGGGACGGCGACGTGATCCTGACGATGGGGGCGGGGAGTGTCTCGCATGCGGGCGGGCTGGTGCTGGCGGCATTGCGGGACGCGAGTTCCTGAGTCGATACCCTCGGGCGATCGGCGGCGAGCGCGGGTTGGCTGCGGGTTATAGTCGAGATGGCGATTCTTCGCGGCTCTGCTCGGGCGGCGATTGGGACAAACTATGGCGAAGCGTGGAGCGGCGGTGCTGGAGATGCCGGAGCGGGAGTATGCTCCGGCGTCCCGTATGCGGTTGCGCCGCGATCCGGTGGAGGACTTCGCGGACGAGTACGATCATGAGCCGGAGCGAAAGCCAGCGGCGACGGCTCGGCCGGCGGTAAAGCTGAAGGTGGGCAGCCGGTTGCCGCTGCCGATGACTGTTTGGGGCATGGTGGCGACCGGGCTGGCGATGGTGCTGCTGCTCGCGGGTGTGTTTTGGCTGCTGGCGGTGACGCGGATGTTTCTGCTGCATGACGCGCGGTTCCGGATTGCGAATGCGTCGGCGATCGAGACTGTGGGGAACCATCATCTGCGGCGTGGGCAGTTGCTGGCGCTGTTCTCGGACGATCTGGAGCGGAATATCTTCGGCGTATCGCTGGATCAGCGGCAAGCGGAGCTCGAAGCGATGCCGTGGGTGGAGCGCGCGACGGTGATGCGGCTGCTGCCGGGTCGGCTGCGCGTGGCTGTGGTGGAGCGGACGCCGGTGGCGTTTGTGCGGCAAGGCGGGTCGGTTGGGTTGGTCGATCAAGATGGCGTGCTGCTCGATATGCCCGCAGGGGCGAACGCGGAACACTATGCGCTTCCGGTGGTGACGGGGATCGCGGCGGGTGACCCGGCATCGGTGCGTGCGGCGCGGATGCGGCTGTTTGCGCGATTTGCGTCGGAGCTGGACGCTGGCGGAGCGAAGAATACGGAGAGTCTGAGCGAGGTGGATCTGTCGAACCCGGAGAACGTGCGGGCGCTGGTCGAGGAGAAGGGAACGACGGTGCTGGCGCATTTCGGCGAGGAAAACTTCCGTGAGCGGTTCGACCGGATGAAGGCGCTGCTGCCGCAGTGGCGCGCGCAGTACCCGAATCTGGCATCTGCGGATATGCGGTACGAGCACGAGATTCCCTTGGGGATGGCGAAAGCTGCCTCGGCGGCGGCTCCTGCGCCTAAGCTGGCGGCGACTCCCGTTCCTGTCAAAGTGGCACCGAAGCCGGTTGTGCATCCAGTTGCTTCTGCTGTGAAGCTTGCGATGCACGCAAAAACGCCGGTCGTGGCGGCACACTCCTTTGTGCCGCCGCCGGTGGTGAAGCCCTGGCAGCCTGAAGCGACAACTCCGGCGGATTCCCAGCCTTCGGTGAGTGCGGCGGCGCGTTCTGCTTTCGCAACCAAGCCGTCAGTGATGGCTGCACCAAAAGCAGTGACGGTGGTGCCGGCCAACATACCGGTTAAGCTTCGGCCTAAGGCTGCGCCTGGGGCTCCGGTGAGCGCCCCGGTTAGACCAGTCGCAACGGCTGCTCCCAAGGTTGCGGCGACCGGACCGAAGAAGGTTTCGGGCGGGAAGCCTTCGGCGGCCAAGCCTCTTGTATCGACAGAGACCAATTCTTCTCCGCAGGCGGCGCAGCGATGACCCAGAAGCAGACGAACCTGATTACCGTGCTGGACGCGGGGAGCCAAAAGAGCGTGGTGCTGGTGGCCGAGCTGCACGATGGCGTGTTGCGCTACCGCGGGCACGGGATTGAGCCGTCGCTGGGGATGCGCAAAGGCTTGATCGCCGAGCTTGGACCGGCGGCGGAAGCCATCAACCGCGCTGCGCTGACGGCCGAGCGGATGACCAAAGACTCGATCGAGCGTTGTGTGGTCGGCATCGGCGGGGCGCACGTGCGCGGAATGAACAGCCGCGGCGGGATCAGTATGGGCAGCCGGATGCGCGAGATCACGCGCGAAGAGGTGAAGGCGGCGATCGACCGGGCGCGCTCCGTGGCGCTACCGGCGGACCGCGAGGTGCTGCATCTGCTACCGCAGGAGTTCATCGTAGACGACCAGGCGGGCATCCACGATCCGATGGGGATGGTGGGCAACAAGCTGGAAGTGAATCTGCACTTGTCGACGTGCTCGGGCGGCATGGCGCAGAGCGTGATTACCTGCGCCAACCGAGCCGGGCTCGAGGTCGAGGACACGATGTACGAGGGCCTGGCGGCGGCGGAGGCGGTGCTTTCGGCGGACGAGCGCGAGCTGGGTGTCTGTGTGCTCGACATCGGCGCGAGCACGACGGAGCTGGCGGTCTTCTTCGAGGGGTCGATCGCGCACACGGCGGTGTTGCCGATTGGCGGCGATCATTTTACAAACGATCTGGCCGTTGGTCTGCACGTGACGGTCGAAGAGGCTGAGCAGTTGAAGCATGAGTATGGCAATTGCGTCGTGACGTCTGTGCCGCAGTTGAACGAGATCGAGATTGGCGGCGACCTGACCACCGGCGGGCAGGCGGGACGGATGATCCGGCAGCGGTTTCTGGCGGAGATTCTGGAGCCGCGCGCGCGGGAACTGTTCACCATGCTGCGGAACAATTTGCGCGACGGGGGCGTGCTGGAGGCCTTGGGCGCGGGTTGCGTGCTGACGGGTGGCGGGGCGAATCTGGTCGGGCTGCTCGACAACGCGGAGAGCCTTCTGCGCGTTCCGGCGCGGATTGGCTACCCGGTGCCGCTCTCGCGGATGCCGCCGGAGCTTGCCAAGCCGGAGTTTTCGGTGGCCATCGGGATGCTCCTCTACACCCATCGGACGCAGATCCGTCGCGCGAGCGAAGAGCAGGGGTTGAAAGCGAAGTTGAAGGCGATCTTTGTGGGCAGTTTCTAGGCCTATCGCCGGTCCTTCGCCTGGGAACCAAACCCTGCCTAACTTCGTACACCTCTCCGTGTTTGGAGGCCGTATGAAGTTTCTACTTTGGTGCTTGCTGTTGGTGGTGTGCTGGCCGGTGGCTTTGCTGGCGGCGGTGTTGTATCCGGTGGTTTGGCTGCTGACGCTGCCGTTCCGCATCGTGGGGGTAGCGGTGGGCGGGGCGTTGTCGCTCGTGGCTGCGGTGATGTTTCTGCCGGTGCGGGTGTTGCGGGCGTTCTAGGTGACTTACTTGATGAAGTAGCCTGAAACGTGCCAGGAACCATCTTTTTCCATACTGGTAACGACCGTCTCGATCGCGCTTTGCTTATGTTCGAAGCTACTTTGAAAGTGGGCAACCACGTAGCTGCCATCGGGTGCACCGGGCAGGGTCTTTGTAAAGGTGGCATCTTGTAGCTTCCTTTCAAGGAGCTTTCCAAGAGGTGCGCGGGCGGACGCCATGGCCTGTTCCCATTGCGCTTCGGTCACTTGCGCCTGGAAGACGGCGGCGGTCGCACGCCAGCTTTGCGCGTAGTGCGCGGAGTCAACAAGCGTAAGGAAGGCAAGGTCAGCCTGGTTGGCGGATTCCGTGGGGGTTTGTTGGGAGATGGCCGACAAGCTGGAGACTGAGAGCGACAGAGCAAGTGCAACGACGCGGATCGGCTTCATGATTCACCTCTGCGGCAGAGTACCGCAGAAAGTGTGTGGGAGCAACCTGCGTGAAGACATCTTTACAGAGAATGGGCTGTGAGGACGGGACGTTCAGATATCAGCGAAGGCTGATGAAGAAGAGGCGGTCGTCTTCGGCGTCCGGACCTTGCTCGATGAGGATTTCGCCGTCGGCGCGGGCCACGAGCGAGTGGAACTTTTCGCCCCACTCTATTAAGAGGAGGGCATCTGGGTCGGCGGCCAGTTCATCCAAGCCGAGGGGCTGGAGCTGCGCCTCGGTGTCGAGGCGGTAGAGGTCGAGGTGGAGGAGGCGGACCTTGGGGCCTCGGTACTCGTGGATCAGGGTGAAGGTGGGGCTGGTGACATCTTCGGGCGCGGCTGCGCCAAGGGCGGCGGCTATGCCTTTGACGAGGGTCGTTTTACCGGCACCGAGATTGCCGCGCAAGAGGATGAGTTTGGGCGCGGGGAGGAGCAGCTCGGCGATCAGCTCGGCGAGAGCGAGGGTGCCGGCGGGGGAGCGGGTTTTGTGGCGGCGCTGGAGCATGGCGTTGTTAGTTGCAAGTTGTTAGTAGAAGGAGCATGGAAGTTGTCAGTTCTTAGTTGTCAGTAGAAGAAGCAGATACATGATTAATCGAGGAGAAACCAACTAGGTGCTAACTACAAATCCGTACGAACTAACAACTGAGCACTAACAACTTTCATCGATGTATCCCCGTCAGCCACGTAAAACCGTCGGCATCTTCGGTGCGGTAGCGGAAGGCGTCCGTGAGGTGGGCGAGCGTGTCGGTGGCGAGGACAGTATGCTCGTCCATCGCTTGTGCGGCGAAGTCGGCGGCGAGGCCGTGGAGGAAGACGGCTGCCTCGACGGCGCGGGAAACATCGTCTGGGAATTGCGCGAGCATGGCGGCGACGATGCCGGTGAGGATGTCGCCGCTGCCGCCTTTGGCCATGGCGGGGTTGCCGGTGGTGTTGACCGCAACACAGCCGTCGGGGTGGGCGATGAGGGTGCGCCAGCCTTTGAGCACAAGGGTGAGGCGGTGATCGGTGGCGAAGAGCCGGGCGTACTCGAGCCGTGAGGATTCGAGTTCGGGGATGGGTATGCCGAGCAGACGAGCCATCTCGCCCGGGTGGGGCGTAAGGACGAGCGTGCGCAGCGTGCCGTCGGGATTCAGCCCGTTGAGTAGCTTGGTCTGCCCATCGAAGGCGTTCAGCGCGTCGGCGTCGAGAACGAGGGGAAGCGTGGTGCGGGCGACGAGTTGACGGGCAAATTCTGAGGCTTCGCCGTCGGTCGAGAGGGCGGGGCCGCAGGCGATGACCTTGATGCCTTTCAGAAGCTTCTTGAGGTTGTCGGGGTCAAGGTTCGAGAGGGCGACCGCGCCGTCCTGCTCGGTGAGCGGGGTGACCATCAGCTCCGGCGTGATGAGCGCGACGGTGTTGAGGATCGACTCTGGCACGGCGGCGGTGACCAGGCCCGCGCCGGTGCGAAGAGCGGCGAGTGACGACATAGACGGCGCGCCCGCCTTGCCGTGGGAGCCGCCAATCAGCAGGACGTGGCCGAACTTGCCTTTGTTGGAGTTCACGTTGCGGGGGGCTTCGGCGATCTTCTTTGAGGTGCCGCCCCAGGTGAGGTATTGGTCGGATTGGATCGCGTCGGCGGGCGAGCCGATGGGCGCGACGACGACTGGGCCGAAGGTCTTCTCGGTGAGGTGGCCGAACACGTGGGCTAGCTTGGGCGCGGTGAAGGTCACGACGGCGTCGGCGCGGATAGCTTCCGGGGTCGTTTGGTCGAGCGAGTCGGCGTCCCAGCCGGAGGGGAGATCGACGGCAACCACAGGGATGGTGGACGCGTTGAGCAGGGTCCGGGCGGTGGCGGCGAGACCGCGCAGAGGAGGACGGAAGCCGGTGCCCACGATGGCGTCGATGTAGAGATCGGGGATCAGATCGGGGCCGAAGCTCGCCTCGTCGAGTTCGGCGGCCAGAGTGTCTTCGTACGAGATTTCGACAATCTCGGCGTTAGTGGTGCGCTGAAGCCGGGCAAAGGCGCGGGCGGCGTCGTTCTGGAGCTCGGTTCCGCGGCCGAGGAGCAGGACACGGACGGTGCGCTCCGCTTCATCGAGGAAGCGCGCCGCGACCAGTCCGTCGCCGCCGTTGTTTCCTTTGCCGCAGAGGACAGTGATGCGCTCGGCGACGGGATACTGCCGGAGGCAAAAGGCAGCGACGGCGCGCCCGGCGTTCTCCATCAGAGCGCTGAACGGGATGCTGTGGTCTTCGACGGTCCGATGGTCGGTCGCTGCCATCTCGGCGGCGGTGAGGATTTTCATGCTTAGGCTGAGGGTATCAGCGAGGCGGTGATGCGCCAAGCGCGTGGCGTATCACCGTCCACCAGCGCTGGCGACAGCTTCCGTCTTTGGTGAGAAGTAACGGCTGTCGTAGAGGGCGCGGTAGAACTGACCGGTGAGTTCGGCGGCTTTGGGGCCGTAGGTGGGGCGGCCGCCTTCGAGGAAGATAACGGTGACGATGCGGCCGGTGGGCGTCTCGGCGTAGGAGCCGAACCAGCCGTAGCGGGTGCCGTTGTTGGAGCAAGTGCCGGTCTTGCCCATGACGGGGAACTCGCGGAAGTTGCTCTTGAGCGAGCGTGCGGTGCCGAAGGAGCTGTTGACCGCGCCGGACATGCCGGGAAGGATCTCGGGAATGATGGGGGCGATGTCGAGGATGCGCTTGACCTTGGGGTTGAAGGCGGCGAGTTCGGCGGGCGTGGTGGGGTGCTGGAGATAGTAGAGCGTCCCGCCGTTGGCGATGGCCGAGACGATGGCTCCAAGTTGGAGCGGCGTCATGGAGATGCTTTCGCCGAAGGAGCACATCCGGCCGACGCCGCCGAGCTTGGCGGGGAGCTCGGTGTCCGGGTAGGTGCCGAGCTGCTCGCCCTGGATGCCGTAGCCGGCGAGCTCGCCCAGGCCGAATTGGTTGGCGTAGTGCTTGACGCGGTCGAAGCCCATGGTGCGCCCGAGCGTCTCAAAAAAGGGGTTAATGGAGCGCGCGAGGGCGTAGGTGAGGTCGACCTTGTAGCCGTGGCCGAGGTTGACCGGGGTGTCGCGCTTGATGAGGCCTTCGTCGAGCGCGGCGAGGGCGACGGCGATCTTGATCGTGGAGCAGGGTTCGGCCCCCGAGGAGAGCGCAAGCTTCTGGTTGACCATGGCAAGGATGCGGCCGGAGGAGGGGTCGATCGCGACGGCGGTTCCGTTCATATTGCCGAGGGCCTGGATGGCGGCTGCGCGGACGACCGGGTCTTCCCCGGCGGTGAGGTCTCCCTGGGTAAGGGCAGCGGTGCTCTCCGTAAAGGAGTTGCCGGAGAACCGTTCGGAGTAGCGGGGAACGCGGGCGAGGCGGAGCGAACGGGCAGCGGCGCGGCGGCCTTTGGCGGTGCGGGGGAAGCGGACGAGCCTGGTGGGCGCTTCGCCTCGACGCGCGGCAACGGCTTTGGCGGCGCGGGTGCCCGTCTTGCTAGTATGAGCGGCGGACTTGGCGCTGCGAGCACTCGCATGCGGCTTAGCGTGAGCGGAGACTTTGGCGGGATGTGCGACCGCATGGGTTTTCGCGGCGTGCGGCTTGGCGGCAGCGGCTGCGGCGAGCGGAAGCGTCAGCGCGAGAACGAGGCGGAGGAGATGGCGGAAGGGCTTCATGAGATCGGGTTCCTCTCCGATGATGAGAAATCTTGGCGTCTCTCTCGTCTTCTATCGGCTGCTGTACAAGGTTGTATCAACGTTGGAGACGGCGCAGAAAGGCGGGGATGTCGAGCTCCTCGGCCTCTTTTGCGTCTTCCTCATGGGATTGGACGCGCATTTGGGGCGAACGGGTGGGCGGATGGATGGATTCTTCCGCCGTTGTCGCCCGGGGCGGGGGCCAGGCGGGAACGGCTTGCGGCGCGGCGGCGGTGCGTGGGGCCTCCGTGCGGATGGGATCGGCGGAGAGATGGAAGTCGTGCTGCGACCGCGGAAGCTCCCACGAGCGCGCCGGCGGTTCTGGCGCGGTGGGGGTTGACTCTTTGGAGTTGCGGAAGAAGTCGTCGTCGAAGACGGATTTGGGCGACGGTGGTGGAGTGGGGCGGGCAGGTGCGTGAGCCTCTTCGCGGATCATGCGCGGAGCTTCCGTGGCGCGTGGTGCTTCGGCAACGCCTGCGGCCTCGGCATAGATGCGTACCGCCGGCTCGGATGCGGGCTGACGAGCCGGCGGCGGCGTGTCAAGGTGAACGGCGGGTTCGGCCGTAAAACGGACGGGAGACGAAGGGGGCGCGGCCTGCGGTTCCGGTTTACTGACCGCGTAGCGATGGATCGGCACTTCGTAGTTGTTTGGCGGACGGCTGGCGAGGGCGGGCTCGGCAAGCATCCGTTCGCGGCGCTGCTGGGTCAGCTCGGCTGTTTCTTCCTGCCGGAAGCCGGTGGCGATGACGGTGATCTTCACCTCGTCGCCCATCTCCTCGTTCAGCACCGCGCCGAAGATGATGTTGGCGTCCTCGTGCGCGGCGTTCTGGATGATGGTGGAGGCCTCGTTCACCTCGGAGAGCTTGAGCGAGGAGGAGCCGGTGATGTTGATCAGGATGCCGCGCGCGCCGTCGATTGCACCGGCTTCGAGCAGCGGCGAGGCCATGGCGGCGACGGCGGCGTCGGCGGCGCGGGTCGGCCCGGAACGCGAGGCCGTGCCCATGACGGCGTGGCCCATGCCAGCCATCGTGGTTTTGACGTCGGCGAAGTCGCGGTTGATCACGCCGGGAATGGTGATGATGTCCGAGATGCCCTGGACACCCTGGCGGAGCACGTCGTCGGCGATGCGGAAGCTCTCGAAGAAGCCCGCGTCCTTGGCCACGGCAAGCAGCTTCTCGTTTGGGATGACGATCAGGGTGTCGACGGATTCGAGCAGCTCCTGCATGCCGCGCTCGGCCTGCATCATGCGGCGCTTGCCCTCAAAGCCGAAGGGGCGGGTGACGACGGCGACGGTCAACGCGCCCATCTCGGAGGCCAGCGAAGCGATAACCGGAGCCGCGCCGGTGCCTGTGCCGCCGCCCAAGCCGGCGGTGACGAAGACCATGTCCGCGCCTTCGAGCGCCTCGATGATCTTCTCGGAGTCTTCAAGCGCGGCGCGACGGCCGATGTCGGGGTTCGACCCCGCGCCGAGGCCGCTGGTCAGTTTGGTGCCCAGTTGCAATTTGACCGACGCGTTCGAGGCCGCGAGGGCCTGCGCGTCGGTGTTGGCGGCGATAAACTCCACGCCTTCGACGTGCGCGGCGATCATGCGGTTGACGGCGTTGTTGCCCCCGCCCCCCACACCGATGACCTTGATGCGCGCGCCGTGCGGCACGTCGTCGTAGTGGATGCGGAGGGGCTCGGTCCGGCTGTCGGGGTGCGGTTGGTTATCCATGGCGTCACCTCAGTGTGACATCATATGTGGGTGGGGTGAAGGATGGTGGACATCGAGGAATCTTCGTTGGTTCGAGATTGGGATGGAAGACGTGAGGAAACAGCTTTATGACATACCTGTGGGTCGCGATCGGAAGCGCCGTCGGCGGCCTGGCACGTTACGGTCTCACGCGATGGACTTTGGGTTTGGGATGGAGCAGCAACTTTCCGTGGAGCACTCTGTTGATCAATGTTCTTGGAGCTTTCGTGATCGGTTTCTTTGCCGGCTCTACTCTAGTTGGCGGCCGCTTTGGAATAAGTGAAAACCCGCGGCTTTTTGTAATGGTCGGACTTTGTGGCGGGTTCACGACCTTCTCCTCGTTCAGCTTGCAGACCTTTGAACTGCTTCGTTCCGGTGTCTGGGGAAAGGCTCTCGTAAACATCTTTCTGTCTGTGGTTCTTTGCCTTTT
Organism: Acidobacteriaceae bacterium; assembly: GCA_965277085.1. Taxonomy (GTDB): domain Bacteria; phylum Acidobacteriota; class Terriglobia; order Terriglobales; family Acidobacteriaceae; genus Edaphobacter. The sequence goes on along the minus strand of OZ255708.1, from coordinate 697,841 downwards.
CGCCGTGGCTGCCGGCCATCTGATTGCTTGCCAGTCTTTCACGCGGGTGGGCATTTCTCGAAAATGAGAACGCAACCGAAAAGTTGTACGAAACCCTTAAAGATCGAAGTGAAACCCTAGCTACATAGGACCTATGACGCAGTCCTCCATCGATAAAGAAAGAACAAGTGTTCGCGAGCTTTTCGACATAGCGGCAAAGAACCCGTACTGGAGAGCCGGCGCATTTGGGTTTCCCTCCGCACGCTTGGCTGGATATTTATGCGAGAACCAATTTATCTCCTGGGACTTGGGTTCTTCGTTGCCTTGCTCGTTGCATCAAGTCTGGAGACTTGGCGAAAGACAAAATTCAACGGGGGCGGCAGCACCAGAAAAAAGCGGTAATTATTTAGTGTATGGCAGGTCGAGCCAATTTGGCCCATCTATTCATAACACATATTCGCCAAGTCACTAAGCTATCGCGTCTTCGGTTGGACTACCATCCGGCCCCGTCGCAAGAGCTGCTGTCTCACTTCCATTTAATACCTTTAGCCGGTGCGGTAGATGAATTCCGTCCTGTGCCAGCAATGCTTCATATATAGGTATCTCACGCCAGTGTCGCGCCAGTGCGAAAGCGGTCATATTGGCGATCATCAGCGGGAGCACCAGCCCGTACCCGCCTGTCATTTCGAATACTATTAGGACAGAGGTCATCGGCGCACGGACTATGCCGGCAAATACAGCTCCCATGCCTACCACCGCGAAGGCACCGATCGCGTCAGTCGAATGGTGGAAGACAGTTACGTCAAGGTAGCCTACCGAACCGCCCAGCATTGCTCCCATAAATAACGCAGGCGCAAAAATACCACCCGAGCCTCCGCTTGAGTAGGAGCAGACAGTTGCCAGAAGTTTGAGCACACAGAAGGCGACCATGAAAACGACTGGCATTGTTCCAGTAAGAGCCAACTCCAAGGTCCTGTAAGGATCGCCGGCGATTCCGTTTAGATGAAATAGTTCAAATCCAACTACCGCCAACGCGCCGGTCGCCAATCCACCCAAAGCGGGATGAGCCCATTTGGGAAAGGAGGTAAATGCTTTAAAGCGCGCTCGAAGACCAAGCAGCAAGTCGGTAAACGTAACAGATACGACAGCCGCCAGAATGCCCAGTAACGCGTACCAGAGTAGCGACGACGCGTTCGCAAAGACATAGGGCCGCGATACGTGGAAGACGGGGCTTGTACCCAGTATAGAGTGCTCCACGACAGCAGCTACAGCTGCTGCCAGGATCGCGCCCGACAGCATCGTCTGGTCGAGATCTCCAATCAGTTCTTCGAGTGTGAAGGTGATCGCTGCAATAGGCGCGTTGAAAGCAGCCGCGATGCCTGCCGCCATGCCCACGGAAGTCATACGCCGTGTAAACTCCGGGCTAAGTCGCGCCGCTCGCGCAAGCATGTTGCTCACCCCCGCGCAAATCTGAACGGTTGGTCCCTCCAATCCTAGAGAGGCCCCTGATCCTATTTGCAGAGCGCAAAGCACGAACTTGCCTACGGTTTCTTTGACCGTCACTAAGCCAGATCGCAAAGCAAAAGCGACCTTGACCTGTGGTATGCCACTGCCTGCAGCCGCCGGCACCCAATAAGTGAGCCCAAGACCGACTACCAGCCCACCTAAACCTGGTGTGACAATCGTCCAGAATATCCAGCTATGTCCTGTAGCCGCATTGGCACGATTGATGAGAAGTCTCTCCAGGAGGCCGATGCTTAGGTGAAAAGCTACCGCCGCCAACCCACACAATGCCCCTGCGAGCACGGTAAAAGCCAAGAGGCGTTGTTGTTCGGTCGCCAGACGTCGAATCAGCCAAGCTACAAACCCTTGCCAAGAACTTCCAAGTCGTTGCCAATCAACCAAGCTACTCTCGACCTCCTGGAACCACCGCAAACCTTACGCGGTTCTTCATATGTTCTGAAGTTAAGGCGTCAACCCTGTTCTTTAATGGAGACGCCCAGAGCTTTCATTTTACGATAGAGGTGGCTGCGCTCCAGCCCCAGCGCTTCGGCGGCGCGGCTAACGTTGCCGTGGCACTCGTCGAGTTTTTTGAGGATGTAGTCGCGCTCGTAGGCTTCGCGGGCTTGGAGGAGGGTCTCGAACTCTTCGCCGCGTACGGCGGGTTTGCTGTGCTCGCGGAAGGCTTGTTCGCGGAAGACGAGCGCGGGGAGGTGTTTGCGCTCGATGCGGGCGGCCTTCGGGTTGAGGATGAGGACACGCTCGACCAGGTTGCGCAGCTCGCGGACGTTGCCGGGCCAATGGTATTGGCGGAGCGCGACGAGGGCGTCGTCGGTCATCTCGACGCGGGGGCGGCCGTACTGCTGGCCGAACTCGGCGAGGAAATCCTTAACCAATAAGGGGATGTCTTCCTTGCGGTCGCGCAGCGGAGGCACAAAGAAGGGGATGACGTTGAGGCGATAGAAGAGGTCCTCGCGGAAGTTGCCGCGGGCGATCTCCTCTTCGAGGTCCTTGTTGGTAGCGGCGATGACGCGGACATCGACGTGGACGGGATGGCTTGCGCCGACGGGCAGGAAGCGCTGCTCGTCCAGCGCGCGGAGGACTTTTGCCTGGGTCTTGAGGCTCATGTCGCCGACCTCGTCCAGAAAGAGGGTGCCGCCATCGGCGCGCTCGAAGGTCCCGCGCTTTTCGGTGGGGCTTCCGGGACCGGCGGGGCCCGCGCCGTGGCGGTAGCCGAAGAGCTCGGTCTCGATGAAGTCCTCGGGGATGGCGGCGCAGTTCAGCTCCAGAAACACGCGGTCTTTGCGAAGGCTTTCTGCGTGGATGGCGCGGCCAATCAGCTCTTTGCCGGTGCCGGACTCGCCGAAGATGAGGACGCGGCCGTTGGTGGGAGCCATCAGCTTGATCTGCTGGCGAAGCGCTTTGAGCGGGACGCTGTTGCCGGTCACCGTCCCGCGATTCGCCAGCTGCCGGGCGAACTCCTGGTTGTCCTCGCGCATCTGCCGCGCCTGCATTGCGTTTTTGAGGACGATCAGGGTGCGGGCGAGCGAGAGCGGCTTTTCGAGGAAGTCGTAGGCCCCGAGCTTGGTCGCGCGTACGGCCGCTTCGATCGTGCCATGGCCGGAGATCATGATGACCTCGGGGACGTTGGCTCGGTCGAGTTCGCGGATCTCGGCAAGGGCGTCGAGGCCGTCGCGGTCGGGCAGCCAAATATCGAGTAGGACGACATCGTAGGCGGCATCGCGGAGGAGGTCGAGGGCCTCGCCCGCTGTGCCGGCGGTGGTTACGAGGTAACCCTCTTCGCGCAGAATGCTGTCGAGCGTGGAGCGGATGTCTGGTTCGTCGTCGACGATGAGGACGTGGTTCATGCGCGGGCCGCTTCGGCGAAGGTGGGCTGGGCTTCCGGCATTACGGCGTCGGAGATGGAAGCCGGACGAAGCTCGACGATGAACTTTGCACCGGTGGGTTCGTTCTGCTCGGCGCGGATGGTGCCGTCGTGTTCCTGGATAATTTTGGAGGCGATGGCCAATCCCAGACCGGTGCCCCGCTGCTTAGTGGAGAAATAGGGAAGAAAGAGCCGCTCGCGCATCTCGTCGGTCAGGCCCGGTCCAGTGTCAGCGACGATCAGCTCGACCATTCCGCTGTCGAGCAAAAAAGTAGAGAGGCGCATTTCGCGAAGGAGCGAACCTTGCAGGGCTTCGGCAGCGTTGTCGATCAGGTTCCCGAGGGCACGTTTGAGGGCTTCGGGGTCGGCCATGACGAGCGGGAGGTTAGGGTCGAAGCGTCGAACGAGGCGGATGGATTCGAGCCGCCCGGTGAACATGGCGAGCGAGCTTTCGACGATGGTATTGAGGTCGGCGGGGCGCGGCTTCGCGGTAGGGAACTCGGCCAGGGAGGAGAATTGGTCGACCAGACCGCGCATGCTCTCAACTGAAGAAGAGATCACCTCGCTGGATCGCCGGATCACGCCGACAGAGGGAGAGTCGACGCCCGCGGCCTCGAGGCGCCCCGTGTGACGATGGATCTGCTCGGCGGAGAGAGCGATAGGAGTGAGGGGATTTTTGATCTCGTGGGCAACGCGGCGGGCGACCTCCTTCCAGGCGGACTGCTTCTGGGCTTGGAGGAGTTCGGTGGCGTCTTCGAGGACGAGGACATAGCCGAGGTGGGTGCGGTCGGCGGCTTCGAGCAGAGCGACCGTAGCGAGCAGATGGAGCGTTCCCCTGGCTTGGGGTCCTTGCCGCGCCATCTCCAAATCGCCCGAGGCGGAGCCCATGCGATGGCTGCGGCGGAGCAGGCGGTCGAGCGTCTCGGCGATCTCGGCGGGGAAGATGGCTTCCAGGGTCAATCCGAGGAAGGGCTTCTGGCCGCCGGGGTCGAGCATCTCGCTTAGGGCCCGGTTTGCGAGGACGATGCGGCGCTGCGGGTCGAGCGTGGCCACGCCGTTGGGGATGGTCTGGAGCATGGTGTCGAGCTCTCCGCGTCGGGCTTCGAGCGTGGCGTTGGCGCGACTGAGCTGAATGGTGGACTCCCGGACGGCCTGGTGGCTATGTTCCAGGTCGGCGGCCATGTGGTTGAAGCTGCGGACGAGCTCTTCCAGTTCAACCGTGGCGGATTCGCTGACGCGATGAGCGTAATCCCCGGCGGCGATCGCTTCCATGGCGTCGGCAAGCGCCTCTACTGGCTGGGTGACCTGCTTCGAAAGATGCAGAGCGAGCCAGCTGGTGGCGAAGAGCGCGAGCGACGTCATCATCAGGAGCAGCCACATATAAGTGTTGCGGATCACGCGGCGGCTGCGGAAGAGCCGCCAGTAATCGTCGGCGGCTTTGCGGAGGCGGTCCATCGTGGCCGACATTCCGTAGGGCATCGGCAGACCGACCACGACGGTGCCGCCGCCTTTCAGCACCGCCGCGCCAAGAGCATAATCAGTTTGGCCAAGCGAGAACATCGGCTGGTCGGTGCGCTGTGCCGCGGCAAGAATAGCCACATCGAGAGGGATGGCGAGAGAGACGCGCTCGGCGCTGGCACCCGCCTCAGGCTGAGCCGGACCAGTCTCATCGTTCGGGTCGCGCAGCGGCTCGGGAGGGTGATCGGGTAGCCAGGCTTTGACGCGGGGGGCGCTCTCCGGCCGGCGTGGAAGGTTGAAGGCAGCGATAGCGCGCGTGTTGCGATAAACAGCGGCGAAGCCTCCCTGAAGCGTAATCTCATGCCTTCGAAGGACCTCGGCAGCTCGGGCCAGCGTCTCGGGCGAGCGGGAGGCTTCGACCGCCGAGGGAAGCGTGGCGGCGATGGCTGCGGCCTCGGCACGGGCATTGGCGGCGGTATATTGAGCGAGCTCAAGCGCCATGCGGTTGCTGTCGTCGCGCATCTCCGTGACGGGCTGCGAAAACCAGCGATCGACGGCGCGGTTCATCAAATCGTAGGAGAACGCGAACATGAACGCGATGGGGATGAGCGAGACGAGCACCGCGCCCCACAGCATCCGCGTCCGTAGGCGGCGTCCCATCAGTCGGCTCGACTGGTCCGCGTACAGCTTCAGGACATTGCGGACGAGCAGCACCAGCACACTGACGAACAGCACGAACGCCAGCGCGGACAGACCGGTGTAGATGGCGACCTGACCATCGGTCTGGGGCGTCAGAAAGTTCTTGAAGGCGTTCATTGCGCCGAGCACAAGAAAAAGCGCGAGCAGGCAGGCCGCCAGCACAAGGCTGACCACCTTTCGCCGGCGCGCGCTCTCGGTCATGCGATGGCCAGTTCGCCGGGTAGCAACTCGGCGACGGGCGTCCATTCACGTAGCTGCGCCTCGGCCACGGCGGGATAGGTAAGGATGCCCTTATAGGTGTTGACGCCTTCGGCAAAGCCCTTGTCGTCCTCTATGGCGGCCTCGGCTCCCAGCTTCGCCAGTTTCAGCAGATAAGGAAAAGTCGCATTGGTCAGCGCCAGCGTGGAGGTGTTCGGCACCGCCGCTGGCATGTTGGTAACGCAGTAGTGGACAACGCCGTTGACCTCATACGACGGATCACTGTGCGTCGTTGGCCGCGCCGTCTCGATGCAGCCGCCCTGGTCGATGGCCACGTCCACGATGACAGCACCCTTCTTCATCTTGGCGACCATAGCCTTGGTGACAATCTTCGGAGCAGCCGCTCCGGGGATCAGCACCCCGCCGATGACCAGGTCGGCCTCGCGTACCGCCATCTCGACGTTATGACTATTGCTCGCCACTGTGTACAGCCGCCCGGAGAAGATGTCGTCCAGCTCGCGCAGCCGGTTCAGGTTGTTGTCGATCAGCGTCACTTTGGCACCCATGCCCAGCGCGATCTTGGCCGCGTTCGTGCCAACGATGCCGCCGCCGATAATGCAAACATTCCCCGGCGCAACTCCCGGAACTCCGCCCAGCAGCACGCCCCGCCCGCCGTGCTCCTTCTCCAGATACGCCGCGCCCACCTGCACACTCAGCCGACCGGCCACCTCGCTCATCGGCGTCAGCAGCGGCAGCGCGCCGGTGCGGTCGCGAACCGTCTCATACGCGATGCCCGTCACCTTTTTCTCCAGCAGCGCGTTCGTCAGCCCGACGATCGGGGCAAGGTGCAGATAGGTGAACAGCACCAATCCCTCGCGGAAGTTGCGGTACTCCTTCTCGACTGGCTCTTTGACCTTGACCACCGTCTCGGCCAGCCGCCACACGTCATAGGCTGAGCCAACGATCTCCCCTCCGGCGGCTTGGTAGTCGTCGTCCGGCATGGCTGAGAGCGCCCCGGCGTCATGCTCCACCAGCACGGTATGCCCCGCCTCGACCAGCGCCTTCACGCCAGCCGGAGTCACGCCGACGCGGCTTTCGTGGTCCTTTACTTCCTTGGGAACGCCGATAATCATCGTTTCTCCTTATACCCTTGCGCCTCCATTGTACCGAGTAGATACGCGCCCGCGCGGTCCCCAGATGAAGCCGTACAATGAACTCTCATTCTCGTTTCAGGAATTGAACCGCCACCAATGTCATCGAACGGGTTTCAAATGCGGTACTCGCGCATCCACAATATGCGCTCGCTCTTCTCGCTCTTTTCGAGCGACCTCGCCATCGACCTCGGCACCGCCAACACGCTCGTCTTCGCCCACGGCAAGGGCATCATCGTCAACGAGCCCTCGATCATCGCCGTCAATAAAGTGACGAACGAGGTCGAGGCCGTCGGCAAAGAGGCCAAGGAGATGCTCGGCCGCACTCCCGGCAACATCGTGGCCATCAAGCCGATGAAGGACGGCGTCATCGCCGACTTCCGCCACACCGAGAAGATGCTGAACTACTTCATTCAGAAGGCGCATAACCGCAAGATGATGGTCCACCCGCGCATTGTCATCGGCGTGCCGTCCGAGATCACGCAGGTGGAGAAGCGCGCCGTCATGGACTCGGCCTATCGGGCCAAGGCGTCCGAAGTCCACCTCGTCGAACAGGCCATGGTCGCGGCCATCGGCGCTGGCCTGCCCATCACCGAGCCTGGCGGCAACATGGTCGTCGACATCGGCGGCGGGACGACCGACATCGCCGTCATCTCGCTCGCCGGCATCGTCTACTCGCGCTCCGTCCGCATGGCCGGCAACCAGATGGACGAGGCCGTCATGACGTACCTCAAGCGCAAATACAACCTCCTCATCGGCGAGCGCACCGCCGAGCAGATCAAGATCGTCCTCGGCTCCGCCTACCCGCTCGACAAGCCCATCCACATGGAAGTCAAGGGCCGCAACCTCATCGAGGGCGTCCCCAAGACCATCACCATCGAAGACTCCGAGATCCGCGAGGCCCTCGGCGAGTCCATCGCCACCATCATCAACGCCATCCGCGTCGCGCTCGAACGCACCCCGCCCGAGCTCTCCGCCGACATCTCCGACCGCGGCATCGTCCTCACCGGCGGCGGCGCGCTCATCAAAAACCTCGACAAGCGCATCCGCGAAGAGACCGGCCTCCCCGTCTCCATCGCCGACGACCCGCTCGCCTCGGTCGTCCTCGGCACCGGCAAGATGCTGAGCGACTTCAAGTTGCTGCGCAAAATCTCCATCGACTGACCGGCAGCCCCATAGGCGACAACCTTGGCTAGGCTGCCATAGTGGCAGCGTTCGACGTCGCGTGTAGCTCGCTAGTTCACTCCACGCGCTCGCAGCGTTCGCCTCACATCACGGGCACCGTGCAGAACTGCGTGGATGATGACCATGTCTGGAACGCGCTGGAAGACGATCAGGTAAGGATTTAGAAGGTAGAAGCGGAACTCTTCACGGTCGGTGAGATCGGAACGACGGTGGCCGAGGACATGAACGCTCGCCAGCTTTTCATAGGTGCTGAACAGCTTGTCTTCTACCGCTAACGCGAGATCGCCGCTGGCCTCACGCGTCAGATAGCGCAGAATGCTTTCTGTGTCCTGGGCGGCGTTCGGAGAGACGATGTAGCGCGCTACGTATGCCAAGTCGCTCTACGCTCGTTGAGAAAGGCCTTGAGCTGCTCGCCGGTCATGCCTTCTCCGCGCTCGATCTGCGCAAGGCTTTCGTCGAGACGCCGGTTGAGGGCCTCCTTGTCCACCGACAGCCAGAGGTCCTGATCTTCAAGGAGGGACAGGGAGTTCGCGACGACCTCGGCGGGAGTGGCATAATGGCCGCGCTCGACTTCGCGCTGGATGATCTGTTCGCTAGCGGGATCTAAGGGCAGGTTCATGGGCATAGTGTAGACCATCGCTTTTAAAAGCGTCGGCGGGCCTTGGCGGTACATAGTCGTACATTAGCGTTTTAGCCAATCTGACGCTATACTCCGTCAGACGGAGCGATACCACTTTCATGCTCACCCTGCCAGAAAATTGCCCGCCTGCGGACGCCATACCGCGTATTGGCAGTGTATTTCGTTTTGTAAGCTCCCTTACCGCTTCGGACTTTAGGACTCACTTCGAGCGTTGGCCGACCCAGGAGTGGGGAAGTCAACTGTGCGAGGCTCATGGTCTGTCGGTATGTTTTTCTTTGAACGATGCAAATCGCATGAAGGCACGAGTACGGGGCATGGCCAAAAAGCAGATCGCAGTAGCTCTGTTGGACGGAAAGGCCGGGGTCACCAAGCAAACGCATTCACCTGAGCACCACACATGGTGGCCTGCTAATGGTCATCCTATGTTATCCAGCTTCACTCTTGTACAGGAGGAATCTTCATGATCGCGATTCTTCCTACTGCTTCCGCACTTGGTGAACTTGAGCTGTTAGAGGCGTATGAATACTTCGATGGACCTAAGCTCTTTGCGTGTAAAAACGCGGCTGGGCAGATTTTTCTAGGTCTTTGGATCGGCGAGGACGAGCTCAGCGAAACCTATCTCATCGTGCCCTGCAGTAGAGCACGTTTTCTCAGTGTACGTTCAGGAGCACTCACCCTTGCAATCGCGTTCGCGAAGCCCGAACTGGGATACCTTTTCAAGTGTTCGGTCCTTTTCTCTGATGCCCGAAGCGAGGTCGTTCCTTTGCTCGGCGAGCAATTGGATGCCGAACTTCTTCCAGATGCCAACGAACGTCTGGATTTAGCCACGGAGACTCTTCCAACAAGATTTGCAGAACTTGACTTGCCTCAACGCGCAGCCGCTACGCTAAGAGATGTGATTGGTCTTCACCTCGATTTTCAAGGTGCTAAAAGAGAGGAAGCTCCTACGGGAGGACTGGGAAAGATTCTAGTCGGGTTACAAGAGTCTCTGGAGGCCTTAGGTCAGAAAATAGAGGGCAAAGCGACTTTGCGGGGTGTCATTGAGCCTCAAATCTTGGAAGCGACTAACACTCAAATTGTACAAGCTGCCGGAGGTTCCTTTGCTCTTGAAATCTCCGCAAACGCAGCTGTCAATTTATTTAATAAGTCATTGATAACCGAGGCGATTGATAACTTCGTTCAGATAATAGAAGCGGGGGACGTCGCAGAAGAGCTAAGACTTCTTTTGATTGACGCCGCACCGCGGGCTGCATCGAAATACAAAAAGTTCTTGACAGCTCTGATAAGTTCTCAGGCATCGCTTCGTCTCGAAAGAGCGTCTCCGGACACTAGCAAAAATAAGCATGTCTCTCTTAGTCTAATAGCTGCCGCAGGAGCACTGAAAGTTGCTGAAATGGTTACGCAAGAAATAGGAGAAACAAGAGTTTTGCAAGGTTATTTTCTAGGAATTGAAATCCCCCGCAAGACCTTCTTAGCTATTTCGAGTTTTGATGAATCTGAGTATCGAGGCAAGATCCTACTATCTGCCTTGTCGGCGGCCGCAAACATAACGATGAATCGTGCCTATACGTTGACCATCAGAGAAACGATAGAGATGACGATTCTGGGCGAAGAGCGTCTACGTTACGAACTTGAGTCAATTTCGAAGATAGAGTAGAGAAAAGCAACGGCACCAAAAGAGGCCGTTTGTTTCACATATGTTGGCTGTGTTGTCTTAGCCACAGTTGCTTCTGCTGCCGCAAGACCTTCGGCGATAGCATAAGCCGGCGCACATCATGATGGCTGCACCAGTGGCGCACGAGGGGAGTCGCCCATCTCGACGAGGGAGCGGATAGCGTCTGAGGCGTGGTAGAGGCCGCAGGGTGCCCACGTATGATTCTACGGCGTGGGTCTCCGCTGCGGCAATCAAATTCACTCCGTTCCCGCCCCGGCACCTCCTTCCTCGTCTTGCGCGATATTCACAGTGACACCCCCGGTAATAGATGCTCTATACTCAGGGGACACTACAGAGACGGCCTCTCCATCCTCAGAGCCGAGCCAGCCCGCCTCCCGAAAGCTCCTATGATGCGCCTTTATAGCCAGTCCGTCCTGTTCGCCGCGCCCGAAATCGGCCCCTGATCGCCGCTCCCCGGCCCTCACACACCCCGCTCAAGTCCCATTCATCCAATCTCTTAGCCTTACCAAAGAAGGAGCACCACCCGCCATGTCGACCCAGACCCTCCCCCAGTCCTCCACCGCCTCCGCCCCCAAGCAGAACCAGACGACCGGCCTCTCCTTCTCCCGCCACTTCACCACCCCCGGCGTCTCGCCGTATGACCAGGTGACGTGGGAGCGCCGCGACGCCGTCATTCAGGACTGGAAAGGCAAGCTCATCTTCGAGCAGAAGAACGTCGAGGTCCCGGCGGACTGGTCCGTCACGGCCACTAATATAGTGGCGTCCAAATACCTCCACGGCCTGAACGGCACCGCCGAGCGCGAAGACGGCGTCCGCGCCCTCATCACCCGCGTCGCCGAGTCGATCCGCGACTGGGGCGTCCGCGACGGCTACTTCGCCACGCCCGCCGACGCCGACACCTTCTACGCCGAGCTCGCGCACCTGCTGCTCAACCAGAAGGTCGCCTTCAACTCGCCCGTCTGGTTCAACGTCGGCTGCGACCGGCTGGAGCCGAACTCCGACGCCCAGAACTGGCACTGGAACCCCCACACCTGCGCGGTCGAGTTCTCCGTCACCGGCTACTCCAAGCCGCAATGTTCCGCCTGCTTCATCAACTCCGTGCAGGACTCGCTCGACTCCATCCTGACCCTGGCCAAGACCGAGGGCATGCTCTTCAAGTGGGGATCGGGCGCGGGCTCCAACCTCTCCACCATCCGCGGTTCGATGGAGACGCTGAGCGGCGGCGGCACCGCCTCCGGCCCGCTCTCCTTCATGCGCGGCTTCGACGCCTTTGCCGGCGTCATCAAGTCCGGCGGCAAGACCCGCCGCGCGGCCAAGATGGTCGTCCTCAACATCGACCATCCCGACATCGAAGACTTCATCCAGTGCAAGGTCAAAGAGGAAGAGAAGGCGTGGCACCTTGTCCAGGCTGGCTACGACGGGTCTGGTCCCGATAGCGAGGCCTACAGCAGCATCTTCTTCCAGAACGCCAACAACTCCGTCCGCGTCACCGACGAGTTTATGCAGGCGGTCGACGCCGACGCCTCCTTCACCACCCGCACCGTCAAGGGCAAGCTCCCCGTCAAGGAGTTCAAAGCCCGCGACCTGATGCACACCCTCGCCGAAGCCACCTGGCAGTGCGGCGACCCCGGCATGCAGTACGACACCACCATCAACAAGTGGCACACGTCGAAAAACACCGCCCGGATCAACGCCTCCAACCCCTGCTCCGAGTACATGTTCCTCGACGACTCGGCCTGCAACCTCGCCTCCTTCAACCTGCTCAAGTTCCTCACGCCCGGCGGCCAGTTCGACATCGCCTCCTACCGCCACGCCATCGCCATTGTCACCACCGCGATGGAGATCATCGTCGACTCCGCCGGCTACCCGACCGAGATGATCGCCAAGAACTCCCACGACTACCGCCCGCTCGGCCTCGGCTACGCAAACCTCGGCGCGCTCCTGATGGCCTTCGGCCTCCCCTACGACTCCGATGCCGGCCGCGACTTCGCCGGCACCCTCACCGCCATCCTCTGCGGCGACGCCTACTGGCAGTCCGCCCGCATCGCCGAGACCTGCGCCCCGCTCGGCGCAGCCACCACGCTCACCAAATCCGCAGAGATCACCGGCGGTGCCTGTCCCGGCTTCTACATCAACCGCGAGCCTTTCCTCGACGTCATCCGGATGCACCGCGCCGAAGTCAACCACATCGGCAAGTCGCGCACCTCCTCCGAGCCCTTCGTCGTCCCCGCCCTTACCGAGCTCATCGCCGCCTCCAAGCACTCCTGGGACGGCGCGCTCGCCCACGGCGAAAAGCACGGCTTCCGCAACTCCCAGGTCACCGTCCTCGCCCCCACCGGCACCATCGGCTTCATGATGGACTGCGACACCACCGGCGTCGAGCCCGACCTGGCCCTCGTCAAGTACAAAAAGCTCGTCGGCGGCGGCATGATCAAGATCGTCAACTCCACCGTCCCCTCCGCCCTCATCAAGCTCGGCTACACCGACGCCGAGATGAACGCCATCGTCTCCTACATCGACGCCACCGGCACCATCGAAGGCGCGCCCGGCCTCCGCCCCGAACACCTCCCCGTCTTCGATTGCTCCTTCAAGCCCGCCAAAGGCACCCGCTCCATCCACTACATGGGCCACATCAAAATGATGGCCGCCGCCCAGCCCTTCCTCTCCGGCGCCATCTCCAAAACCGTCAACCTCCCCCAGGACTGCACCGTCCAGGACATCGCCGACGCCTACATCGAGAGCTGGAAGCGCGGCATCAAGGCCGTCGCCATCTACCGCGACAACTCCAAAGGCACCCAACCCCTCAACGTCTCCGCCCAGACCGACGACAACAAAAAGGGCACCAAGGCCGCCGGCGACATCGTCTCGAAGAACATAGCTCCGGCAGCCGCCGGCACCATCGAGATCGACGAGACCATCGCCACCACCAAGGCCGCCGCCGACGCCACCGCCCGCATCACCACGCTCGAAACCCAGCTCGCCGAAATCCTTGCCGCCTCCAAGGAGAACTCCGACGCCCGCGACGCCTCCGCCCCGCCGCGCGCCGTCCGCCACCGCCTCCCCGCCGAACGCGCCTCCGTCACCCACAAGTTCGGCCTCTCCGGCCATGAGGGCTACATCACCGTCGGGCTGTATCCGAACGGCCAGCCCGGCGAAATCTTTATCCGCATGGCCAAAGAAGGCTCCACCGTCTCCGGCCTGATGGACTCCTTCGCCACCGCCGTCTCGCTCGCCCTCCAGCACGGCGTCCCCCTCCGCGTGCTCTGCGAAAAGTTCGCCCACACCCGCTTCGAGCCCTCCGGCTGGACCGGCAACCCCGAGATCGGCTTCGCCAAATCCATCATGGACTACATCTTCCGCTGGATTCAGCTCCGCTTCCTCTCCGGCACTCAGCTCGACCTCTTCGCCGGCCTCAGCCCCCAGGCCCACGTCCCCGTCCAGGGCCACATCACCAGCCCCGCCAACACCGTTGTCTCTCAACCTAAATCTGTCATCCTGAGCGAAGGCGCAGCCGCAGTCGAAGGACCTGCGTTCTACCCTGCCCCCGACCCCGACTCCATCTACGACCGCACCGCACCCCAAGGCGGCATCGCCCCCGACCTCCGGGCCCGCTCCGGCCTAACCGACTTCCAACTAACAACTGACAACTTCCCCGACAGGGGAATCTTTCACCCCTCCGACGCCATGCGCTCCCTCGTCGACATGGGCGACTCCCCCTCCTGCGCCACCTGCGGAGCCATCATGACCCGCTCCGGCTCCTGCTACCGCTGCATGTCCTGCGGCAGCACCAGCGGCTGCAGCTAGGGATTTGTCAATGCAGGCGCAGCAGGATCAGCCTAATAAACGGAATCTAATCGAGGCATGTATGATCGCCTGAACGTTACTCGTTAAGAGAAAGAGAGTGCGGTGATGGTCGTTGACAAATCTGAACGAGTTTTCCAGATTTACAACTGGTACAAAACCGCACGTCTTAATGTGCTTTACTATGAAATTTCTCTCCGTAAATGGACCTGGGCGGTTCAGGCGCATGACGTATTAGTGGCACTAAGCGGGGCCGCTTCGCCAATAGCGTTTTGGCAACGCTCTTCGTATCCGCTTCTAGGACAGTTCTGGTTTTATCTAACTTTGCTCGCTGGCCTATCAGCGGTTCTGAAGCCAATTCTTCGTTGGGAAAAGAAGATCATTCTATTTTCAGAGCTCCACACGCATTACTGTGATCTGTACATGGACCTCAAATGCTTATGTGAGGATGTTGCTGCTGCCAATGATCTCAGTAGTAAGCACGACTCACTCTTTCAGCATTACCGGGACAGCTTTAAAGCCTTAGAGCGTAAGGAGCCGCCACAAGACGACAAAAAAGTACACAGGCTGCAAGAGAAGGTAAATCGAGAGATTAACATCAACAAATGCTGGTTCCCAAAGGAGTAAAGAACATGTCTAACGACAGCCGAGAAAAAGAGCAACAAACACCGCAGCCTCCTGCCCCCTCACGCCCTCCAACCCACACATGGGAAGATTCGGGTAAGAGCCGCTCGATTGGGGATAGCGTTCCTTCACGCGTTCAGCCGGTGCAAGAATGGCCAAGACCTGATGAAAAATCAGACAAGAAATAGCATCCGATAGTTCGGAAGGGCACGCCTTCAGGCGTGCCAAAAACCAGCCGCGCCGAAGGCGCTTCCGCTCTGCCGAAGGCTCGCCTCTCCCGCCTTCTCGGCTGCGCCCATGCGGCAAAGGCGGAGGGAGGGTGCAGCTCTTTACGGCATGGCTAAAGCCATGCCCTTCCATTCCCAGCGCACGAGCCAATCGGAAGGGCACGCCTTCAGGCTCGTTACAGTATGGCTGAAACCATGCCCTCCATGGACCATCGCACATCCGGCTTGGCTAACGCCTTCCATTCCGCCTCACCCTACGGTACCGTTGAAATCATGCCCTTCCATCTTCCCGCCTGACGACCATTCTCTGAAGACTAAACTTTGAGGCATGGCCGTCCCGCCCCGAACCGCCACGGAAGGCACCTTCTTCCTCACCGCCATCGCCGCCAACCGCCGCCGCCTCTTCCAGGTCGAGACCAACGCCCGCCTGCTCCTCGACATCCTCCAACACTACCGCGCGCAGAGCCTCTACAAACTCCACGCCTTCGTCGTCATGCCCGACCACGTCCACCTGCTCCTCTCCACCCCCGACCTCCCGAAGACCATGCAACACATCCGCTGCGGCTTCTCCCACCGCCTCGCCTCCAAACGCGATGTCTGGCAGCGCGGCTACACCGACCACCGCATCCTCTCCCACGCCGACGACGCCGACTTCGAAACCCGCCGCCATTACATCCACCAGAACCCCGTCCACGCCAGCCTCGCCGCCCGCGCCGAGAACTACCCCGACTCCCCCGCCTTTCGTGGCTGAAGTTATACTCATCCCATGAACCTGCCCCTCGATCCCGCCAGCGAACAGATCATCCAGCGCGAAGTCGAGCGCGGCCACTACGCCAGCCCCGCCGAAGATACAGAAGACTTCACAGAAGACTTCGGAGCGTGGCTCGCCGCCAACAAAGACGCGATCAGCGAGCGTCTGGATCTTAGCTACGAGCAAAGCCGCAGGGGCGAGACCTACTCACCTGACGAAGCCCGCCGTATTCTCGCCGCAGACCGGGCACTCCGCCGTCAGTGAGTCGCTTTCGGCTAACGCCAGCCGCGCTCAATGATCTCCGCGAGATCGACGCTTACACCATGGAGCAGTTTGGCGAAGAACAGGCCATCAAGATCGAGGCCGTACTTTTCGCCACCTTTCAGCGGCTGGCCGACTTTCCCGGCATGGGCCGTATACGTCCTGATCTGACTAGAAAGCCGTTTCTGTTTCTGCTGAGCAAGCCATTCCTCATTGCCTACGAACCTACACACGATCCAGTCTTGACCCACGGCGTCCTTCACGGCTCCCGCGATATCCGTCGTGTGCTCAGGCAACGTTCCACTTGACGCTTAGCCATAATGCTTGACACGCTTGATATACTGTAATTAGTAGTAAAAAGCCGCAAGCGAGCTAACAGGCCACGCTGCGGCTTTCGCATTTAACCCTCAACCGCACCCAGGAGAACACCATGTCCGACAAAATGCCAACCGTCGTCAACCCCGACCTCTTCGCCCGGCCCACCTTCCAGCGGCACTTCCAGAAGGCCCACGCCGAGAACGTCGCCCGCCATCTCCCGCGCCCCACCCCGGAACCGGAACCGGCACCGCGCGTCGGCCGTCAGAGCTACGACACCCGCCGGAACTACGTTCCAACCCTCGTTTACGGCGCAATGTTTACCTAAAGTCTCTGGAATGAAGACTTTGCGGTGGCTTGTCGCCGTAAGCTCAATAGAATGAAGACTTTGAGACTTGCGCAAACTTTCTAAAGCCCCAAAATGCGGGCGGCTGACTCTGCCGCCGCCCGCGTATCATCGTTCAATGGCTCTTACTCCACAAGACCGCGCCTGCCGCATAAAGGTCCTCATCTTCGACGTCGACGGCGTCCTCACCGACGGCCAGCTCTTCGTCATCCCCTCGGACGATGGCCCCGACGCTAAGGGGATCGAGGTCAAGGGTTTCGCCGCCCACGACGGCCTCGGCATCTCGCTCGCGCGCCTCGGTGGCCTGCGCGTCGGCATCATCACCAAGCGCCAGTCGGCCACCGTGGCCATCCGCGCCCGTGACCTCAAGCTCGAGTTCGTCTATCAGGGCCAAGCCCATAAGCTGTCTGCAATGAACGAGATAGTAGCCAAAGCGGGCATCGCGCTCGACGAGTTGGCCTACGTCGGCGACGACATCGTCGACCTGCCCATCCTCCGCGTCTGCGGCCTGGCCATCGCCACGGCA
This sequence comes from Acidobacteriaceae bacterium, assembly GCA_965277085.1. Taxonomy (GTDB): domain Bacteria; phylum Acidobacteriota; class Terriglobia; order Terriglobales; family Acidobacteriaceae; genus Edaphobacter. Next base: position 680,620 of record OZ255708.1, on the reverse strand, counting down.
AACGCCCGCGACCAAGTCAAAGCCGCCTGCCACTACACCACCCCGCACCCCGGCGGCCACGGCGCGGGCCGCGACGCCATCGAGTTTATCCTCGCCGCGCAAGGCTCGCTCGACCGCGTCACAGCCGAGTACCTCGAAGCCGACAACCCCGCCGCCGCAGCCTCCGACGTAGGCAGCGGCAACATGTAAGCAAAGATACGGCGAAGACGTGCTACAGTCAAGCATGGACATCCCCGCCGAACTCGCCTGGGCCCATCCGGTCACCGCCGAGTGGTTCACGGCCAAGTTCGGCACCCCCACCGAGCCGCAGACTCACGGCTGGCCTTCGATCCTCTCCGGCGATCCGACCCTCATCTCCGCCCCTACCGGCTCCGGCAAGACCCTCGCCGCCTTCCTTGTCTGCATCGACCGGCTCCTTCGCCAGTCCATCGACGGCTCGCTCCCACCCTGCACCCAGGTCGTCTACGTCTCGCCGCTCAAGGCCCTCTCGAACGACATCCAAAAGAACCTCGAAGGCCCGCTCGCCGAGATCCAACAGCTCGCCTTGGAACGCGGCTACCTCTCGACCGGCATCCGTACCGGCGTCCGCACCGGTGACACGCTGCCCAGGGAGCGAGCGGCCATGCTCCGGCACCCGCCGCACATCCTGGTCACCACGCCCGAATCGCTCTACATCCTGCTCACCGCCGGAAAGAGTCGTGAGCACCTCCGCCGCGTCCGCACCGTCATCGTAGACGAGATTCACGCCGTTGCCGCCACTAAGCGCGGCGCACACCTGGCCTTGTCTTTAGAACGACTTGAGGCTCTAGTCTGCGGCGAGAACCGCCTTGCGCCGGGAGCGTTCCTCACTGGCCTGGAGCAACCGCCGCAGCGCATCGGACTCTCCGCCACGCAGAACCCGATCGAACTGGTCGGCCAGTTCCTCACCGGCATGCACCCAAGCCGAAAGGCCGCCACCATCATCCAGGTAGGACAGCGGCGCCGGCTCGACGTTGCCATTGAAGTTCCCTCGGACGAGCTTTCCGCCGTCGCCACCAACGGCATGTGGCAGGAGATCTTCGATAAGCTGGCCGCGCACGCCGAGTTGCATCGCTCCACGTTAGTCTTCGTCAACACACGACGACTGGTCGAAAAGATCGCCTTTGAGCTCAGCTCTCGACTCGGGCCGGAGCACGTCGCTGCACACCACGGCTCGCTCTCGCGCACCCTCCGCCTCGACGCCGAACAGCGCCTCAAACGCGGCGAGATCAAGATCCTCATCGCCACCGCGTCACTCGAACTCGGCATCGACATCGGAGACATCGATCTTGTCTGCCAAATCAATAGCACTCGCGCCGTCGCAGTCGCCATGCAGCGGGTGGGCAGAGCGGGGCATTGGCGCGGAGCCATCCCTAAAGGTCGTTTCTTCGCCACAACCCGCGACGATTTGCTGGAACAAGCCGCGCTCGTTCACAAGATGCGCGCCGGGGAACTCGATCGCCTCGAAATCCCGCCGCAACCGGCAGACGTGCTCATGCAGCAGATCGTCGCGGCCTGCGGGGCAGAGCCCTGTGAGCAAGACGCTCTCTACAACGTGTTGCGGCGGGCGTATTCGTACCGCGATCTGACACGCGTGTGCTTCGACGAGCTGATCGCGCTGCTCAGCGAAGGAATTGAGTCGAGCCGCGGCCGTTACGGTGCTTACCTGCTGCACGACGGTGTTCACGGGCAGCTGCATCCGCGCCGCGGTTCACGCAGCATCGCCATCTCGAACGGTGGTGCCATTCCGGACATCGCGACATTTGCCGTCATTCTCCAGCCGGAAGGCGTCCAGATCGCCACGCTGGACGAGCACTTCGCCACCGACTCTTCGGCAGGCGACGTGGTGTTGCTCGGCAATACGAGCTGGCGCATTCAGCGTGTCGAAGCCGCAGGCCGTGTGCTGGTGGAAGATGCTCACGGCGCGCCGCCCAGCCTGCCGTTCTGGGAGGGCGAGGCCCCGCAGCGCACGGCGATCCTCTGCGATGGCGTAGGGGAGTTGCGCGAGCAGATCGCAGCTCTCGTGCCGAACGTTTCGCCGGTGTACCTTTCCGCCACGCAACCGGAGGTCGCCGCAGCAGTCGCCTGGTTGATGGAGACCTGCGGCGTTTGCGGATCGGGCGCGCTGCAGCTTGTAACGTACATTGTGACAGGACGCGCGGTGCTGGGAGCGGTGCCGTCGAAGACGACGATTATCGCGGAACGGTTCTTCGACGATGGGGGCGGCCAACAACTCATTCTTCACGCACCTTTCGGCGGCCGGCTCAATAAGGCTTGGGGGCTCGCTCTTCGGAAGCGCTTCTGCCGTGGCTTCAACTTTGAGCTACAGGCCGCCGCGACCGACAACGGCATCAACATCTCGCTCGCCGAGCAGCACAGCTTTCCGCTTTCCGATGTGTTCCAGTTTCTCTCCGAGCACACGGCGAAAGAACTCCTCGAACAGGCCGCGATCGCCTCGCCGATCTTCAAGAATCGCTGGCGCTGGGCGGCGGGACGGTCGCTACAGCTATTGCGGATGTCGAAGGGAAAGCGCATCGCGCCGCAGATTCAGCGCACGCGCTCGGACGACCTGATGGCCAGCGTCTTTCCGCAGGCGGCGGCGTGTTTTGAGACCATCGTTGGCGACATTCAGATTCCCGACCACCCGCTGGTGCGCGAGGTGATGCAGGATGTGCTGCATGAAGCGATGGATCTCAACGGTCTGATCGATCTTCTGCGCGGGATTGAGAGCGGCGCGATTCGATGTCTCGCCGTGGATACGCCCGTGCCGTCGGTCTTCGCGCATGAGTTGCTGAATGCCAACCCCTTTGCCTACCTCGATGAGGCTGGTCTGGAGGAGCGTCGCGCACGCGCCACCTCTACGTCGCGTAGTCTGCCCGACAGCGTATTGCAACAGCCCGGCCGCCTTTCATCCGAGGCAATCGCCACCGTACGGCGTGAGCTCTGGCCCGATCTCCGCGACGAACACGAGCTGCACGACCTCTTGAAGAGCTTGGTTGTGCTTCCCGGAGATCACGTTTTCGCGGCGGACGACCGTAGCCGGCATTGGGCGGGTTTTCTTGAACGCCTGGAACAAGGCGGTCGTGCCCACCTGGTTGAGCGCAACCATGCTTCCGTCTGGGTTGCCGCTGAACGGTTAGGACACGCAGCTGCTCTCGATCCGCACTTCGGTATACAAGTAAGTGGAACTGTGGCACAAGAAGAGGCTTACGGCAAATGCGTTCAAGGATGGTTGCAAATACTTGGACCAGTAACGGCCGAGTGTCTTGCCACGATGCTGTGCCTCAACCCAGCGCCTGTTTATCAGGCGTTCCTCGCCATGGAACTGCAAGGCATCCTCATGCGAGGCGCCTTTGAGCATCCGCCTACCGACGATCCACACCGGATCGAATGGTGTGAACGGCGCATTCTCCAGCGCATTCATCGGCTGACGCTGGGGACTCTCCGCAAGCAGGTGGAACCGGTTGCGCCCGCCGTCTTTATGCGCTGGCTGTTGGGTTGGCAGCATCTCGCCCCGCAAGCACAGCTGGCGGGCGAAGAGGGTGTGCTGCAAGCACTCACGCAGCTCGAAGGATTTGAAGCAGCAGCGGTGGAGTGGGAGCGGACGCTGCTTCCCGCGCGCGTCGCCGGCTACGATCCGCAGTGTCTCGATGCGCTTTGCCTTTCAGGTGCTGTAGGCTGGGGGCGTGTTTCGCCACATCCGGCATGGTCCGTGGGAGAGGGAAGCGCGCCTCGTCGCGTCATCCCCACCAATGCCGCACCCATCACCTTCTTTCTGCGGGACACTGCCGACTGGCTTCCTCATGCGCTTGCGCAGCAATCGGTGGAAGAGGTTCGCCTCCAGCAGGCCCTCAGCGCGGAGGCTCTCCAGGTACGCACCCTGCTTCAGCAGCGTGGTGCCTGCTTCGCCGCAGATCTCCAACGGATTCTTATGCTCACGCGGCAGCAAACGCAGCACGCACTTTGGGAACTCGCCACGGCGGGCCTTGCTGCGGCCGATGGCTTCGATCCACTGCGCGCGATGATGGACCCGCGGCGCAAGCCTACGCAGAGTAAGCCCGACAAGAAGCCACGGAGTACCGCTGGACGATGGTGCCTCTTCACCGCCGATACCCATACAGCGCCGACGGTCATTGAGCAGGCGCGCCGTACCGACGCCGCGCACGAATCCGCTGCGAAGATGCTGCTCGCGCGTTACGGTGTGCTCTTCCGCGATCTGCTTCAACGTGAATCGAACGCGCCGAAGTGGCGCGATCTGCTCAACATTCTGCGTCGGTTGGAAGCGCGCGGCGAGGTGCGTGGAGGCCGCTTTGTATCGGGCTTCGGCGGAGAGCAGTTCGCGTTGCCCGAGGCCGTCGAAAGCCTTCGCGCCGCACGCAGCCGGGAATCGCACGACATCATCCAAGTGGCCGCCGCCGATGCTATGAACCTTGCCGGGATTGTGGTGCCGGGCGAGCGCGTACCTGCCGTTCCCGGCCGTTGTATACGCTTTCTCAACGGTGTGGTCGTGCCTGAGGCAGGAGCCGTGCCTCCAGCAGAGCATGTTCGTGAAGTGCAACTCGTTCCGCCAGCTCTTCTTTCTATACCGAAGAGGGGCTTAGGATTGTTTCAGGATGTCTGATACACCGTCGCCCCAAACCGCAGCCGCGTCTGACGCGCTTGCGCCAGAAGACTTCTACTATGAAGGGCCGTATCTGGTCTTTACCGCCGCGTATCATCTGAAGCGCGGTTACTGCTGCAACTCCGATTGCCGTCATTGCCCGTACCGGTAGCTACTACCTGCCACCGAGCGTCGCGTCGACCTTGGCTGCGGCTTGATTGCCGATTGCCTTGTTGTCGCCGTGCAGGGCGGCGGCATTTAGAACCATGAGCTTCACCCGGTCGTCCGCGACGTACTTTGCCAGTGCGAGATCTTTCTGCATGGCGTGCATAATGTCGAAGCCGTTCTCGCACGCGACGGCCAGCGCATGGAGCATCTCTTCCTCTTGCCCCTGCTCGGCGTAGAGCCGGGCCATCTCGAAGTTGAAACGTGCGCGGTCCTCAACGGAAAGAATATGCGCGGCAACGCCAGAACCCGTGTTGTGCTGAAAGACCAGAGGGTCGAGCTTGAGAGCCTCGGCCGATTCTGTTCGCGCCGCCTTGTAGTTTTTTAGGGCAAAGTAGGCTGTGCCCAGATTGGCATGGAAGACGGCTACCGTCTTTGCCAGTTTGACTGCCTTCTTGTAGTCGCTGACGGAGCTGGCGTATTGCCGTTCGAGGTATTCGGTGGCGGCCAGGTTGTTCCAGCCCTCGGCGTTACGGCGGTCGAGCTTGACCGCCTGCCGAAAGCTGCCCTGAGCGAGCACCATGTTGCGGAGCTCCAGTTGTGTCAACCCAATCTTATTGAGCAGACCGGCTGTGGTGCCGCTGCGCTTGATGGCGTAGTTGTAATACAGCAAGGCATCTTCGGGAAAGCGCCGGACGCGCAGCAGGTCTGCCTGCATCTCTAACGATTTGGGGGTAGCGGTGTCGGGGTCTGGCAGGTGCTGCTGGATGCTCTTCCATTGTGGATCGTCGTGACGGCCATAGCTGGCGGTTTGCAGCGGTGTTTGTGCAACCGGACCTTGGGCGGCGAGCAGGGAAGGGAAGAAAAAGAGCGGAAGGGTAAAGCGAAGGAACGAAGCGCGCATGGCGACCACCTAAACAGCACAACGAACAAGACGCCATCATCATGCGCCGCCCATCTGTCGCTGTCAATCGGCAGATTACTGCAAGGCGTTACCCGCCGAAACTGCGGCAGGCGCGCTCGCTGGAGCGGCGGTCACCATCATCGCCATGCGTGGAAAACTAAAACTGCCGCCCGCGTCGTCAATCACATTGATTTGGCAGACATATGTGCCCGGTTTGAGCTGCGTCAGCGGGATGTCGAACTGAAAAGCCACAGCGCCTCTTTCGGGTACGTTGACGGCGGTAGCTTCAACGAGCGGCGTCTCGTAGACCTTTGCGCCACCGCTCAGGAACTCAATGCTGGTAAGGACGCGGATGGGGCCGGATTGGCGGCGGCCGAGACCGGGCGAGGCGGCCTGCGCAGGCGCATCCTTCTGGCGCGACGGATCGTAGACTTCGTACAGAAAGTAGAGGTGCTGATCCTGCCGGAAGACGTGCGGGATGTTGGGAATCCACTCCACACCATCGCGAACGAGCGGGTTGACGACGTTCTTCGCCGTGTCAGGCACGCGCTGGCTGGCAAGGACAATGGAGCTGAGCTTCAGCGGCGACTTGCGCAGGTCGGGCACCTGGAGGTCGGTCTCGAAGCTGCCCATGTTGCCGGTCTGGTTTTCGCGGACGACAAACTTGAGGTGATACTTACCGGGCGCAAGCGTGAAGCCGGTGGAGTACTGGATGTTTTTGCGCTGTACCTGCTGGGCGGCGTCGAGCGAAAGCTTTACGGTTTCGCGGACGTTGCCCACGGGGATGTTCTGCGCGTTCTTGATCTGGCCGATGACGTCGAGGGTCGCCTTGCTGACATCTTTCACCTGAAGGAAGGGAATCTGCGAACCCGGCACGATCAGCGAGACGGGCACGAAGAAGCGGTTGTCTTCCAGACGGAAGTAGAGCGCCTGGAGGTAGACCGCCACGTCGGTCGCGGGCAGGCCGCTGCGGAGTTGCTCGGAGAGCTGGAGCTCGCGATCTTCGGTCTTCGCGTGCTGGAAGTCCGCGGGCGCGTAGTAGCCGGGACGGTAGTCGAGCCTGGCGTCGGCGCGGTTCAGCTTGACGGTCAGCTTGCGGAAGTTGCCGTCGCGCGCCGGGTTGGTGGAGCGGAAGCCGACGATGTAGTAGGCCTCGGTGTCGCGCTGGATGGCCTGGAAGGCGGGGGCGAAGTCGTTGGAGTCGAAGAAGGCCTTACCACCGGTGTCGGCGCTGAGCGTTCCCAGCACCTCCTGCGAGCCAAAGTTGGCGTTGAGCTGGCCCTGCATGGCCGCGCCACTGTAGGCCGCCGTGCCGCGCAGGCTGCCTTGTGAAGCGTTGCCGAGCGGCGGCAGAGCTTCGAGGCCGCGCGAATCGACGCTGTAGATGGCCATGTTCGCCTTGACCGCTTCGTTTGTTGCGGCGCGCATGGAGGCCTGATTTTCGATGCCGTTGCGCGTGAGGCCGCCGGAAAAATAGAGCATGGACTTGCGTTGATCGACGCGTTCGAGTGACTTGGCGATGGTGCGGATGGCGTAGAGCTCGCGGTCGGTGTTGAGGTCGTTGTACTCGGTGTCGTCGGCGGTGTAGCTGGACGCGTTGTCGGCGGTTCCGTCGGAGGTGCCGGTGGTCCCGTTCGCAAAACCTGTGCCTTCGGTGCCGTTGTACTTGCCGACGGTCGCGAGCAGCGCAGTCTTGTCCGCCGTAAAATCGCGATCCATCGTCAGCGCCGTCGCGAGGCTGACGACGGCGACGAGATCCGCCGGCTGCATCTTCTTGTTGATGTAGTCCTTCGCCGCGTCGACCGCACGATCGACATCCTCCGGCTGCATGCTGCTGAGGTCGAAGAACATGACGATCAAGCGATGGTCGCGCAGCGCGCCTGTCTCAGCGGCCAGATGCGGGTTCAGCAGATCGGCCACGCTCTTGCCGGTCACCGTTGTTTTCTCGTTCAACACCGCCGCCTGATCCACGTTCTGATAGTCGAAGCTGGCGATGCGCTGCGGCTTGCCGTTTTCCAAGATGGTGAAGTCCGACGCTTTCAGGCCCTTTACCACGTCGCCCGTCTTCTTATCGCGGACGACGACGTTAGTCAGCACGATGTTGGATTCGACCTTGATCGTGGGGACGGGCGCGCTGTCCTGCTGCGCCCGTCCCGACAACACGCCGAGCAGCAACACTCCCAGCATTGCAGCGCGGCCCCGCCTTGTTTTCAGTACGGCTCTTGTCATTGCATCCTCTTGTAGGGTTATGGGTGACGCGGTTGCAAGTGGTACACGATCCCTGCATCCAGAAAGGCCGTCCCTACCGACCGCGTTGAGCCGCCCGCCAGAGCTCCCAACTCAAACGCGCGCACATCCAGCGAGTCGGTCAGCCGAACGTCCAGTCCGCCGATCAGCGCGAGACCGCCGCTGGTATGACGAACGCTTAGAGGATCGATGAACGTCGCGCTGACCACACCGCCGCCAAGCTCAAAATAAGGTCGCAGCGGCACTTGATGCGGAACGAATGCAACGCGGAGCGCGCCAATGCCGGCCGTTCCGCCCCGCTTGCCTACACCGTAAGCGAACCGTCCATCAATACCTGCTGTAAGACGGCTTTGAATCGGAAAGTTGTAGAATCCGCCGCCAATGAGTCCACCGGTCCGGTTCGAGTTGTTGGATTGCCCGTTGAGGAACAGGACGTAGTCGTTGTACATCAAGGAACCGTAGACGGATGTTTGCGCGTGGGCGGAGCGGGTGAAAGTTAAGGCAAGAAGAGGTAAAGCAAGAGAACATATGCTGCGGAGCGTCATGGCAACCTTTCAAGTGTGGAGATGCTGCCAGACTACGCCAGCCGAACGGAACTCACGATAAAGGGTGCTCAAAAGCGATACCTCGCCAGAACGTTCAGGTTCCGCTGCGCCGCCGTCGAGGTGACCTGCCCAAACGTGGGCGAGTTGAGTGTCGTGTTGATCCCCGAATACTGCACTGTGTTGAAGACGTTGTTGGCGGTCACGCGCGTTTCAAGCGAGCGCGTTTCGCCGAAGGAGAAGGTGCGCGCCAGGGAGGCGTCGATGCCCACCACGCCGGGGCCTTCGATGGACCCGCGCGACGCTGTTCCGAACGCGCCGCTGGCCGGGGCGGTAAACGCCGCTTTGTTGAACCAGTTGGTGATCGTGCTCCCGCCCGCGATCGGCGCGGCGAAGTTGCGGTCCGGGCGCAGCGAATTGTTGGAGCCGGTGTTCGTCTCGGCTACTGTGGCGACATAGTGCGGCGTGTAGAAGGTGCCGGTGGCGAAAGTGTAGTCGCCGGAGACGGAGAAGGCATCAAGCGCGCTCGACCAGAAGCCGCCCTTGGCGAAGAAGGCGCGGTTGGGGCCGAACGGCAGCTCGAAGACAAAGTCGCCGGTGACCTTGTGGCGCACGTCGAACGAGCTATTGCCCTCCTCGGCGTTCAGGTCGCGGTCGTTCTGCGCGACGGTGACGGCCGTACCGCCGATGGACGAGGCGTCGTCGATAGAGTGGCCATACTGGTAGGTGGCCCGCAGCGCGATGCCCTTCTGCATCCGCTTGCGGACATTCACCGTCAGCGACTCGAAGCGCGAGTAGCCCAGCGAATCCTCATAGTTGAAAGCCTGCGCCGAGGGGTCCAGCAGACCGAGCGCCGTGCGATTGGGCGCGCGCACAATGTCGAGCGAACCACCCTTTGCGCCGTTGAAGCCGACGTTGGTCACGATGCCGAGCGGGAAGGTTTTCTGGAGGTCGAGGTTCCACACCTGCACGTGGCCGAGCCGGTAGTTGGGGTTGACGGCATAATTGTTCTGCACCGGCGAGGTCGAGCAGTTGAAGCTGTCCGCCAGAGTAAGGATGCCGCAGCCCTGCTGGTTCACAATGTTGGTCTGGGTCACCGCAAAGGGTGGCTGGAAGGCGAGTTGGCGGGCGAAGGAGGCGTACTGGCCGGTGTTGTAGTTGATGCCGTAGCCGCCGCGCAGCACAGCCTGCTTCACGCCCTTGATGCGGTAAGCAAAGCCGAAGCGCGGCGAATACAGTGCGCGGTCGGGATTGACCAGCGAGCGTGAGAAGCCGCCGGTGAACGGACCTGTGCCGCCTGCCTGCACCGCTGCTACCCGCGTGAAATCGGCGTTGTGATCAAGGTTGACGAGGCGGTTGTTCTTCTCCACATAGGGCGAGAAGTATTCGTAGCGCAGGCCGAGGTTCAGGGTGACGCTCGGCGAAATCCGCCAGTCATCCTGCGCGAACCAGTCCCAGACGTTCGCCCGCAGGTACGTCTTCTGGAGTCCAGCTTGGATAGATGCCTGCTGCGGCAGCCCAAGCAGAAAGTCGGCGAACCCGGCTCCGCTCGCCTGCTGGACCGTGCTGGTGGTGGACGTGCTCGCCGCCTGCGGGCTTTGTGTCGCGTAGCCGGTAAAGGTAAACGCGCCCAGCACGTTCGGTGAGCCTATGGAGTCGGCATGGACGCGCCGGATGTCAAAGCCGAACCGCGCATTGTGCTTCTTATGGCTCCAACTAAGAAAGTCGGAGGCCGAGATCGTCTGGTTGACCGCGTCGTTCGGTGAAACGTCGTTCAGCCCGGTAAAGCCGGAGAAGCTGAGGCTGGGCACGCCGTAGTTGAACGGATTGCCTTGGATGGCGCTGTTGCCGACCAAGACTCCGGCTTGCTGCGCCGGGTTGACCGAGCCGTTCGTATGGTAATTGCGCGTCATGCTGTGGGAGCGGTTCCAGTTGATCGATGCGTTGTTATTCAGGTGGCCGTAGCCGACCGTATAGGCCATCGTCACCCCATACCCATCCGAGGCCGTGCTTCCACCAAGCGGCAGAAAGATGTTTCGGCTGTCCGCCGCATTGTGCGAGTAGCTGCCATTGAAATTGATGTTCTGCCGCAGCGTCTTGGGAGCGTTTGCCGCTTGCTGCCGTCCTCCTCCACGGCCACCGCCGAAGCCTCCGCCCGGTGGCGTCGCGCCGAAGTTCCGCACATAGCGTAGCGCCGCCTGCGAGGCGTTCGAGCCCGCCGTAGTGATCGTCTGGTAGTTATATCCTTGTGTGCCGATTAGCGGGATGTTCGGAGCGGGATAGTAGTTCAGCAACGACAGGGCCTGCTGCGAGAGGCGTTGCGTGGGAATGACATTGCCCGCAAACTGCCGCCCAGTGGCCGAATCGTAGATTGGCACCGCTGCGGGCACGCCATTCACGTTCTGGGTATACCCGGAGAAGTCGCCCGCCCGCTCCGCAAGCGTCGGCACTGTCCCGTAGTAGTTCTGCGGATTGGTGTTCCGTGCCCCGGTCACGTTGAGGAAGATGAACTGCTTCGTGTTCGCCTTCAGCAGGCCGGGAATCGACGGCGATCCGGTGAAGCTAACTCCGAAGCGATTGTTACTGTATGCCGGCTTGATCTCCGGCGCGCCCGTCAAAGAATAAGTGGTTGCGTTGAGAGCACCATTGCTGCCTTGATAGAAAACAGCGCCATGCGGCTGCGTGGGATTGACGTTTCGGAATCCCCCACCCCCTCCGCGGCCTCCTCGACCTCCTCCACCTGGGCCGCCGAAGCCGCCACCGCCAGGTCCGCTTATCATGCCGCCGAGCATCCCTGCCACGACGCCTGCCATGTCGCCGACCGCGCCGCCTTGCCGCTGCGCCTGGCCGATGGCTTCCTGGATGCGCTGGCGGATATCGTCCTCGTTGAAGTTGGCCAGGCCGTTGGTCTGTCCTATTTGGCCGCTCACCGCTACCGACTCAGTGGCTGCAGTCTCGCCCATGCCCCCAAGCGTGGGCATCTGCGTACCCGCATTGCCGCCACCCGCGCTCGCATCTGAGAGGCCTGCCTCGCCGGAGACGCTCAACGCCTGCAAGCCGCGACCGAGCGCATTGGTTACGGCAGCGGCAGTCGAGTTGGCAGCCGCCTCTGTCGCCACCGCCCGGGACGCCAGCTGCAGACCAAACTCGGCCACTTGCTCCGGCTTGCCGCCGTTCTCGCCCGCCGCGTTGAGCAGTACCTCCTGCGTTATGCTCGCGAACGCCGCCAGCTCCGCCCTCACCACGTAGCGTCCGTTGCGCGGGATGGTCATAGCAAATGCGCCGGTAACGTCCGTGGTCGTCGTGTATTTCTTGCCGGTCAGCGTATTGGTCGCGGTCATCGACACGCCCGGCAGCGGAATGGTTCCGGCTTTAACGATGCCGCGTATCGTGCCGCCCTGGACGGCCGCGACCCCGCTTGACGCCCGGGCAGTGGATGGGCTGGCGCGGACGGGCAGTGACGGGGTGTTCCCCTGATTGTTGGGCACGGGCGTCTGGCCCAGGCACACGCCTGCTAGGAGCGTTCCCGCCCATCCCAGCCGTCGTTTAGCTCGTACCCGCACGTCAAAGTCTCCTGTACCGTTATTGCGGCGGAGTGGGGAGCGTCGCATCCGTGCTCTCTGGCCGCCGCCGTCGACGCGCGTTTGGATCGCTTACAGCCAGTTCTGTTGGCACAAACATCCCACCCTTTACCTCCCCCTTGCCGCCGACCGAGTCGCCCACCTTAATGTCTGCCAGCGTGATGCTCTCGCCGCCTCCACCATTTGGAGGACCGTTTACGCCCGCTCTACGTGGCTGCCCGTCCGGCACGCTGCCACCGGGCACCGGTCCCACGCCGGAAATCATGCTTTGCATCCCGCGCCCGCCTCGTTTGAACGAGGTGCCTTCATCCACCGCGATCACCTGGCTTACCCCGTCCGGTCGCAGGATGGTCAGCTTCAGCTCGTCAATCGCCGTCACCTTGCCCATGATGTAGACCTTGCCCAAACCTTCGCGCATCTTCCGCGCTTGTTCGGCGTCGACCACGGTCAGGAACATCGCGTGGACTGTCTTCGTGGGCGCGTCCAGCACCCCCATTGCGCCCACACCGTCGCCCACCTTCACCTCGGCGATTCGTGCTGGCTGGCGATCTTTTACCATCCGCGTGTTGTCGGTCACGGTCACTTGGTACAGATCGCCCGCATCTGTCTTGACCGTGAGACGATTGCCCGCCGCCGCTGTTACCGTGCCACGCACCATCTGGCCGCCCGCAAACGCCGCTCCGGGCGCTTGTTCGTCCTGTGCGCGCAGACTCGTCATGGCCATCCATGCCGCCATACACCATACGCCAGCCCGTAGCATCGTTCGTTCCTCGTGCTTAAGGAGACGGTTTGCGATGTAGAAAGACGCTGCGCCCAACAAATCCCTTGTGCCGCGATACACTCGGCCCATGCACGATGTCGCCCGCGCCCCTCACGGCATCCTCCATGAAGAGGGCCATTTCGAGTCGTCGGAGACCGTTCGCGACGTGGTGATCGGGCTGTCCGATGGCCTCACCGTGCCCTTTGCGCTAGCGGCGGGCCTTTCGGGGGTAGTCGCCTCCGCTCACCTCGTGGTGCTTGCCGGTCTAGCGGAAATAGCCGCGGGGTCTATAGCTATGGGTCTTGGTGGTTACCTGGCTGCGCGCGGCGATGCCGAGCATTATGCCTCCGAACTGCTTCGCGAGCAGACCGAAGTGGTCACGCGCCCGGACGACGAGGCCGAAGAGATCTACGAAATCTTTACACAGTATGGTGTATCGCGCGAGGCCGCCACCCCTGTGCTCCAGGCACTTCAAGCGAACCTGCCTGCTTATGTGGACTTCATGATGCGCTTTGAGCTTGGCCTGGAAGCGCCAGCCGCCAATCGGGCGCATCGCTCCGCTGTAACGATCGCCGCCTCGTATGTCGCGGGCGGTCTGGTGCCGCTGCTGCCCTATATGTTCATCAAGGATACGACAGCCTCGCTCCGGCTTTCGGTCGCGATCACGCTTTTTGCGCTCGCCCTATTTGGCGCTCTCAAGGGGCGGCTGGTGGGGACCGGGACTCTCCGCAGCGCGCTCCAGACCACGCTGATCGGAGGAGCCGCCGCTGCTGCCGCGTATACGCTTGCCCGCCTGCTCAATGCACATAGCTGAGCAAGTACCTTTGTTTTGAGTTACGATCTTGAAAGTACGAGAGGAAATGACGAGATGAGTTCCCCCCATGAGTCTTGGCTCGACCGCTGGTGGCCGCTGATGATCATCCTTTTCGGGTTCATTTTTGTGCTGTGTTTGGCGCTTTTCCGCCCGCAACACGAGTGGAGCCTGGTTCGGCCAGGCTCTGCACGCCCGGCCATCGCCTCCCCAAGCTCACTGGTTTAGGAGTAGCCGTTATACGGCTTTGCGCTGAAACGTTGTCTTCTTGGTCCCGGCGAACGAATCTTTCGCCTTGAAGGCCGCCGCGGACGCGCCGGGGGCTGGCTTCACGCCACTCTTGACACGCTCCTCCTTCTCACGTGCGGACTGAAGCTTCTGCGCTGCACGGCTTAGACCGCCGATCTTGACCTTGCCTGCTTTCGGGATAAACTCGCTCGATTCACTCATAACCAAATCCTCTCACAATCACGCGTTTGCGACGAGAGCACGCTTTTGCGCTCAAGAGGTGTGTCCCATCCACCTATCGAACGTAACGGCGCATTTCTCGATCTTCGTAGCCCCTACAGGCATCGAAGCCATAGAATCTTAGCGACGCTATGACTACGACGATCGAAACCAGCATCCCGGCTTCTACCTTTCTCCTCCGCTTTCAAACGGTCCGGGAAGCCACCATGCGATTGATTGCGCCGCTCTCGCCCGAGGACCTTATGGTCCAGTCCTCGCCCGACACCAGCCCGGCAAAATGGCATCTCGCCCACACGAGTTGGTTCTTCGAGACCTTTGTTCTCAAGGACTTTGCCCCCGGTTATCATGGCTTCCATCCCGACTTTCACTGGCTCTTCAACAGCTACTACAACGCGCTGGGCGAGATGCCGGAGAAGAAGCTCCGTGCCTCGTTCTCCCGGCCACCGCTCGATAGCATCCTTGCCTATCGAGCCCATATCGACGCCGGTGTGGCAAGACTGCTCGACGATGCCCCCGACGATGAGGCCATTCGCCGCATCGTTCTTGGCCTCGAACATGAGCAGCAGCACCAGGAGCTGATCGCCACCGACATCAAGCACGCGCTCTTCACCAACCCGCTTCATCCCGCCTACAGCGAGAGCACGCAATCGCCTTCAGAAGCTATGGCGCCGCCGCTGGGCTGGGTGGGGTTTGCGCCCGGTCTGACGGAGATCGGCATCACACCCAACCCCAACGATCTGGACGCCTTCGCTTTCGACAATGAGACACCCCGCCACACGGTCTACCTCGCGCCATTTCAGCTTGCCAACCGCCTGGTCACCGTCGCCGAGTACCTCGCCTTTATCGAGGATCGCGGCTACACGCGCCCCGAGCTTTGGCTTGCCGAGGGATGGTCCACCATGCGCGCTGAGGGATGGGAGGCTCCGCTCTACTGGCGGCGCGGCAAGGATGGTGACTGGTCGATTTACACCATGCAGGGCTTCCAGCCGCTCGCCGCGCTCTCCGAGACACCCGTCTGCCATCTCTCGCTGTTTGAAGCGGACGCATACGCACGCTGGGCTGGTTGCCGGCTGCCGACTGAGTTCGAATGGGAGCACGCCTCATCGCAGCAGTCTTCCAGGGAGGGTAACTTCGTCGAATCGAACGTCTTCCATCCCGAACCCTCAAGTGCCGCTCCCGGCCTCCAGCAACTCTTCGGCGATGTATGGGAGTGGACCCAATCCGGCTATACCGGCTATCCCGGCTACCATCCACTGCCGGGTGCGCTCGGCGAGTATAACGGCAAGTTCATGTCCTCTCAGGTCGTGCTGCGCGGTGGCTCCTGCGTGACGCCGGCGAGCCACATTCGGGCCACCTATCGCAACTTCTTCGGTCCGGCCACGCGCTGGCAGTTCTCCGGACTTCGCTTGGCGAGGGATGGAAGTTAACCGTAACCCCACCATCATTTCGATGCGAGGCCCATCGCCCTCGCATATCGCAGAAATCACCTTAGGAACTGGATGCCCACCGACATCGCCGTCAACGAAGCCGTTCTCCAAGCTGCCCTGGAAGGTCTTATCTCCACTCCCAAGACGCTCTCTCCCTGGCTCTTCTATGATGAGCGGGGATCGCAACTCTTCGAGCAGATCACGGCGCTTCCGGAGTATTATCTGACCCGAACGGAGCGTGCTCTGCTGGCTGATCACGCAGACGCGATCCTTGCCGCGGCCAGCTCGCAACCGGTCACTATTGTGGAGCTAGGCGCGGGCACCGCCACCAAGACCGGCCTGCTCCTCGCCGCCGCTGTCCGCCGTCAGACGGCCGTTCTCTACCAGCCCATCGACGTAAGCCCCTCCGCTCTCTACGAGGCGTGCGCTCTTGAAATCAACATTCCCGGCTTGCGCGTTAAACCCACCGTCGCCAACTACATTACAGATCCGCTTCTTCTGAATCGCTCGCCCGGAACGGCCATTCTCGCGCTTTATATCGGTTCCAGCATTGGCAACTTTTCTCCTGAAGAGGCTCGTGGCATCCTTGGCAATCTCCGCGCTCAACTCCGTCCTGGGGACGCGCTCCTTCTTGGCACCGATCTCGCTCCCGGTCCCAACAAGTCAGTTGCCACTCTGGTTACGGCCTATGACGATGCAACGGGCGTGACCGCGGCCTTCAACCGCAACATCCTCACCCACCTGAATGCCGACCTCGGCTCCGACTTCCGGCCCGAGTGCTTTGCTCACCGGACTCGCTGGAATGCGGCGGAGTCGCGGATCGAGATGCACCTGGAGGCTCTCACCGCACAGACGGTCCATCTGCCAGGCCTTGTCGTCCACATCGCTGCCGGTGAAACGATCCATACCGAAAACAGCTACAAGTTCACCGAGGGTACTCTCCGTGCCCTACTTGAAGATGCAAGCTTTTTACCTACCCAAACCTGGCAAGACGCCGAAGGGCTCTTCGCAGTCACGCTTGCCCATGTCTCCGAGTGACTGGCCGAGGCGTCACTCACGTCCTCGTACGTAGTCTCCGCTCTTTCCTCCGCTCTTTCGAAGCAGCACGACCTCACGTATCCGTATGCCTTTATCGAGCGCCTTGGTCATGTCGTAGACCGTAAGCGCCGCAACAGAGGCGGCAACCATCGCTTCCATCTCGACACCCGTGCCGGCGGAGGTCGCCGCAGTCGCCTCGATACTTACGCCGTTCTCGACGATCGTCGCCTCGACGTCGACAAAACTAAGCGCAAGCGGATGACACATGGGAATGAGCATGGAAGTCTGCTTCGCCGCCTGTATGCCAGCGAACCGCGCCACTTCTAATGGATTGCCTTTGGGATTCTGCGGAAGCGCCGCAAGCACCTCAGCCGAAAGTTCCACAAATGCACTGGCTACCGCTTCCCGCCGGGTAGCCGCCTTGGCGCTTACATCCACCATATGCGCCTGTCCGACTTCATCGAAATGCGATAGTTTCTCAGTCATTCTCCAAGCCTACTGCAACAGCACACGGACGATCTCACCCGCGGCAAACCCTGTACGATCCTCGGGCAACAGCACATAGCAGTTTGCCCGCGCGTTAGCGGCGAGGTCACCCGATCCCTGCCACGCCATAAGTCGTACTCGCGTGTCCGCAAGATGTCCAGGAAGCAGACGCGTCAGGCCCGGTTTGCCCGCCACGTCCTCTCCGAGATTCGCCAGCATAAATGGCGGTTCCGACGCGCCAGCTCCACACATGGCGCGGAGCAGAGGCGCAACGAACGCCTGAAACGTTACCTGGGTGGAGATGGGGTTGCCCGGCAGCCCAAAGAAGAACGTTGCTGGATACGCCTGTGTGGCGGGAAGCCGTCCGAAGACTACCGGTTTGCCCGGCTGCATCTTGACACCGGTAAAGAAAAACTCCGCTCCAAGCGCGTCGAGCGCTTCTTCCACCAGATCGTACGTTCCCATCGATACGCCACCCGAGAGTACGAGCAGATCGGCGTGGCGGCCCTCTTTGATTAATCGCAGCAGTTCGTCGCGGTCGTCGCGTGCAATCGGCAGCCGCACCGCTTCACCTCCGGTGGACGCCACCATTGCCGCCAGGGTGTAACTGTTGGAGTTGCGGATTTGCTGTGGCTGTGGCTCGGCGTCAAGTTCCACCAACTCATCACCCGTCGACAGAAGGGCTACGCGGGGACGCTTGAACACGTCGAGCCGCGGACGCCCACAGGCCGCCGCAAGCGCAATCTCCGACGGTCCGATAAAGGTACCGGGTGGAAGTAATGTCTCACCGATTCTTGCTTCAGCACCGCGGGAGACGATGTTTTCATTGGGAACCAACCTCCGTCCCGGCACTGCCCGGATGGTATTGCCATTCCGTTCGACGTGTTCCACCATCCCTACCGCAAGCGCCAGTGCGGGCACGGATGCGCCGGTCATGATCTCGATCGCCTCTTCCTTGCGAAGGGTGGCTCCCGTCCAGAGTTCACCGGCCCGCACGCTGCCGATCACACGAAGCGGAAGGCCGGCGTTCCACTCCTCGGCTCCCACGGCAAACCCGTCCCGTGTGGCGCGATCAAAAGGTGGCTGATCGCGGTCGGCTACCACCGCCTGCGCCAGCACCCGGCCACGCGCTTCAAGCAGTAAAACCTCTTCAGTCGCTCGCGCACTTACGCGACGCGCGTGGTGGAGCACTACACCCATTGCTTCATCAAACGTCAGCACCATGCCGTCTCCAAAGAAGAAGCCCCGAGGCAAACGCCCCGGGGCTTCGTATCCGCCTTGAACCTACTTCTTGCCTGCCTTATAGCTGGACTTCACTTGCGCCCCGATACCGGTCAGAATGTCCTTGACCTCTTGCGCGTGCTGGCCATCGGGGGCAAGCTCCAGGTACTGCTGATAGGCCTCGACGCAGCCCGGAGGAGCGGTGATCTTTTGCGTCTTTGGATCGACGGAGGCCTTGGGGATCAGCGATTGACCTTTGATGTAGTACGCGTCGGCCCGCTTCGGATCTGCCGCGATAGCCTTGTCCGCCGCCGCACCAGCATCATCGGTCTTACCCGCGTTGTAAAGCGTGGCCGCCTCGTTGAAGTAGTACATTCCAGCTTGAGTGGGCAGCGCCTTGGCCGCCGCGTCGTAGGCGTCCGACGCGTTCTTCGCGTCGCCCATCTTGCCATAGGCCTGACCAGTCTGGTTGTAAGCCGCAGCCGCCGTCTCCGGGCTTGGCTTCTTGGACGCCGCGTTCAGATCCACCGCTTTCTTGTAGGAGGCAATGGCGTCGTTGTACTTGCCCGTCACCGTTGCATCGCCAGCGACCGGCTTGCCCGAGGCCTTCAGAGCCTTGGCTGCCGCGTCTGCCGAGCCAAGCTGCGCGTCGCCCAACGTCACCCAAAGGATGCCCTCATCCGGCTTCTGCGTGGTGGCCTGCTGCATCGCCGTAATGGCTGCGTCGTAGTTACCAGCCTTGTTGTCGGCACGGGCCTGGGTCAGCAGAGTGTTCAGGTTGGCGATCGTTTTGTTGGCGTTCGTCACCTCGGCGTTCTTCTTCCGATACTCTTCGAGCGCCTTCTTCTCCTCTGGAGTCATCTTGTCGACGTACTCCTTACGGGTCATGTCGAAGTCGACGGTTTTATCCTCGCCCGCCTTAAAGGCGACGTTGTCGATAAAGTCGAGGCTTTTATCCTGCTGAAAGACAATGACCACGTAGTTTTCGGCCTTGATCCCCGTGCCTTTGTAGTTGCCTGTAGCGTCGATGGGAAAGGTGTAGGCGAACTTGCGGTTCTTCGCCTCAGACGTCTTGTCTGTGGTCAGGCGGATCTCGCCGCCGTTCAAGGGCGCACCCACCGGATTGATGACCCGCCCATGTATGGAAGCCGTATTCTCCTGCGCCAACAATCCAACGGGCTGACCCAATGTCAGCACTCCTAAAACGATCCCCGCCAACCCGCTGCCGATCTTCCATCCAAATCGCTTCATCGCTTCATCTCTCCTGTACCGCATTAAGAGCACTTGCTCTTTGACTCACTTTTGTTGTGTTCGCGCCTCAACCACGGCCACGCGCTCATGCAGCGGGACCATGTCTGAGTGCATCTCACGCCGAAACGCGATCATCTCTCCCCGCACACCATCCAAACCTTCAGTTATGTCGTCTTGCATTTCGCGCCGTAACGCAATCATTTCCTGCCGCATCTGGTCGAATCCCTTGTTCATTTCCGCCTGCACTTTGTCCAACCTGTCTCCCATGCGTTGTATATCCGCGCGGTTTGACAGCCAGGCCAGGATCACCAGGAATGAGGGTATGCCGATACTCAGGTACAGCTGCGTGTTGTTCATTCGTTCTCTAGTCTATTCTTTGCTCCAGCCACGTACTGAATCGGATCGATCATACCCGCCTCGGCAAACGCCCGTAACCGGAGAACGCAGCTTTCGCACCGGCCACACGCCGCGTCCTCATCCGAATAGCATGACCAACTTACATGGAACGGCGCACCAAGTTCAACTCCCCGCGTAACGATCTCCCGTTTGCGCATGGCGATCAGAGGGGTCTCGACGCGAATGTTGCCCTCTTTGGTGCCTTCCGCGATCAGTCGGTTGAAGGCTGCATAGTACGCCGGTCGGCAGTCGGGATACCCGGAGCTGTCCTGTTCCACCGCGCCGATGATCACCGTCCAAGCGCCAAGCACCTCGGCCCAACTCACCGCCGCCGACAGGAAGTGCGCGTTGCGGAATGGCACGTAGGTGACCGGTACCACGCTCCCCATCTCCGCGCCCGCCTCAGGGACGGCGATGTCTCGATCCGTCAGCGCCGATCCGCCAATCTTCCGGAACAAGTCAATGCTCAGGTGAAGAAAGTCCTTTGCTCCTACCGCTTCGGCGACACCACGGGCCGCCTGGAGCTCCCGCGCCTCTGTTCGCTGTCCGTAGCTGAAGTGCAGCGCATACACGTCGTGCTCTTGGGCGGCTAGCGTCGCGCAAAGACACGAGTCGAGTCCGCCTGAGAGGCACACCACCGCCTTTGCGCGTGTCTGGAGAGCAGCAGTCACTCTTGTGGACTCTCCTCCGGCGCACCCGCGGAGTCGAGCAAGGCACGCGCTGCCGCCTCATCCTCATGCCGTACCTGAAGCCGCACACGGAATGCCAGCGCCAGCAGGTTGTTCGCGTTTTCCCCTGCTAAGAGGCACTCGATGCCCGCTGACTCGAGCATGCCCATTGCCATCTGCGCTTCGGTGGGCTCGAGAAACTTTGCCACCGTCACCATCTCGTCCGCCTGGTCTTCCGTTTCCATCATGTCCATACTTCGCTTCGATGCCTACTTTGTCTCTATCGATTGCAGATGGAACGTAATCGTGCCCCAGAAGAGCCGCGCCCGTATCTGAACTGGCAGGTGTCGCGCGTCGTCCGTGTACCAGATCCAGATGTTGCCGCGATTCTTGACGATCCCCTCTTCAGCGGTAGGCTGCACGCGGATCGTCTGAAACGTCCCAGCCGGAGTCTTTACCTCTTCCTTCGCCTCCACCTTCATCGCCACGGTCACCGTACGCATCGAATCCGCCAGGGGAAATAGAACCTTCTGCCCCACAATCATGGGCTGCGACGCCGCATAGAAGATTGCCGAAAGCGAATCGGTCACACACGCCGGGATGGACGCGGTCAGCGTCTTGGCCGTCCCTTTTACGAGATTCTTCTCGACCTGCGTCTGCTTGCCCTGGGCGTAGTTGAACGAAAGATCGCCGGTTACCTTGCGCGGACCCTCCTGCAACTGCTTCGAAAACCCCGCCGAACAGCCGGTCGCCCGGTCGAAGGACGATTGAAACCGGTCCACCACGGGGAACAGCATATGGACCGCGCCAACCGTATCCGCCGTGGCAGTCAGCTTCTGCTGTGCTCCCTGCTGGTCGATATGGAAGACGGCCGTCCCCGCTGTAAATACCCGCCAGTCGACCGTAAAGGTGAGCGTCTGGTGCGTTGGGAAGCTGTACCCGCTTAGCGGTCGTTGAAGTACCGGGATGGGCTGCGCCGGTGGCTTAGGGGCAAACAGCTGCGCTCTGGAGGAACGATGCCCGCTGAAGAGGAGCAGCGTGGCGGCAAGCGACAGTAAGGGATGTCTCAATCCAGGTCGATCCTCAGTGGGGCCAATACAACAAACGCAACACTAGCGCTGCATAGATCGCCATCGCGCCCATCAGACAATTGTACTCGCGATGTTTTAGATAGAAGCTCCGCGAAAAGCCTCCGCCGGCCCCGGCTTCCCGTTTGATGCGGATGCGGGGCAGCAGCCGCGGCACCCGCTTCGCGTACGCGTCGAACCCGGCGAAGTGCTCTCGGAGGTACGCCTCTTCCCCGCGGATCG
Organism: Acidobacteriaceae bacterium; assembly: GCA_965277085.1. Taxonomy (GTDB): domain Bacteria; phylum Acidobacteriota; class Terriglobia; order Terriglobales; family Acidobacteriaceae; genus Edaphobacter. The sequence continues at coordinate 658,727 of OZ255708.1, read as the reverse complement.
TTGGGAGATAGATGGCCGCAAACAGCCCTGTCAGAGCCACGAAAACGATCCAGCTTGCCGCCGCCCCGGCAAAGCCGAAGGCGATCATCATCGATCCAAGATAGAGCGGATTACGGGTGTATGCGTAGGGCCCGGTGACCGTAAGCTCCGCGTTCTTCTTGACATAGCCCGACGCGTACCCCCGTAGCCAAACGCCCGGAGCCACCAGCAGCAGGCTCCAAACCAACGTTCGCCAAGTGGGATGCGCCAGCACTAAAAACACTGCCGCAAAGACGAAGCCGAGCGGCACGCGGACCCGCTTCGCCACACGCTGCCATCGCGTTCGTTCCGTCAACGCGCACGTCCCCTCACCCGCTCCACCGCCTCCACCACCTCTTCCACTGTAATCTGCGACAGCCCGAACTCGGGCTCGGTGTGTCTCCGGTGGTCGACGCTGCTGGCCGCGTGGCGGATCACCTCTGCGCGCATGCCGTAGGGTCCGGTCCGCGCCGGATCAGTCGGACCATACAGCCCGACGACCGGACGTCTGAGGGCCGCCGCTAAATGCAACGGCCCGGTGTCTCCAGCTATGACCACTGCAGCCCTTCGCATCAATGCGATCAGTTGCGCGATAGTGCAAACTATGGGCCGTGCCACGCCCCCGCTAGCCAGCCGAACCGCCTCTGCTACACCGTCGTTCTCCCGCGCGGCATTTACCAGCGGCACGATGCCTCGTTCAGCCAAAGCGGCCGCTAACGCACCGTAGCGTTCGACGGGCCACTGCTTGGCCTCCCACCCGGCGGTCGGCGCAAGCACGGCAAACCGTCCCACACTCGCAAGGATTGTCTCGCACCACCTTTCCGCGGCTACATCCAAAGGGAGCGGAACCTCTGCCGCGGCAAGCGTCTCCCCGAGGGCACCGCCCAGCAACTCGCATCCGCGATCTACCACATGCGCCGCGGCCGTTCGCACCCGCGCTCCATAGAACCACTTGGCCGCGTCTTCGCGTGGCCGGGCCGGGCCGGCGTAGATCCGCGCCCGCGCAAACTGGCCGATGACCGCAGACCGCAGCAGTCCCTGCATATCCACACAGACGTTATACCTGGCATGCCGCAATTCGCGGCGCACTCGGAGGATCGAACGGGCTGTCGCGGCGGTAAACGGGCGTCGGTTCCACTCTCGGGTGGGGACCTCATGGATGCGATCGACCAGCGGCATCGCTCCAGCGCTGTCTTGCAGCAACGCCCGCCAGCGGGGCTCGATGGCCCATCCGATCGTCCACTCCGGATGCCGCACACGCAACGCCGCAACGGCGGGCATGGCGTGAAGCACATCGCCCATTGCTCCGGTACGGACAATCAACACGCTCAAATCACGCGGCGGCCCTTCCTCCGAAAACCTGGATGTGAGTGGGTGCGGCAAGCCTTCATTTTCTCACGCGCCCCTGTCTCCAGTCCCGAGTTCCCTTGCGACGATCTGCCGCAGCACCATTGCCTCCTCCAGGAATGAAGCCGTCAACCGTGCCACAGCGACTGGCCCCACTGTCTCTAAACGGGTACGCATAGCGGCATCCATCTTGACTGCGTCTTTCTCCGTCGTCACAAAGCCGTCCGCGTGCAGACGCGTCGCTTCTTTGAGCAGCCACTGTGAATCGGCTTCGTTATACCGATGGTGATCGGCGAATCTGATCCCGCCGACCCATTCCACCCCGGATGCGGTCAACATCTGAACGAACCCTTCGGGTCGCGCAATTGCGGAAAACGCCAACGGCTTCTTACTCGCTCCCTCAACCGCGATCCGCCTCCGGACCACCCAGACCGCCACCTCCCCCGCCAGCCGCCGGACCACGGGCATCAATCGCTCGGACTCTTCTTCGCGCAGCACGACTGCTCCCGCCGCGCGTAGTCGTCCTAGAGGCTCCCGCAGATTTCCTGCTGGTAGAAGACAATCCTCCACATCCAACGCAGTCAGCAGGACAACATCCAACGCCCGCGCCAGCCGCCGGTGCTGAAAGCCGTCGTCCAGCAAATGAAGCTTAGGCATCGGATGGCCCATGTCTCGATTCTGAGACGTGGGTTCTTCGGCGAGCGATCCCGCCGCAAACCGGTCCGCTCCCACCCAGACGCGCAAACCAGCCCGAGCCAGCAGCAGCGGCTCATCGCCAAACTCCGCCGCCGTTCCCGATGGATCAGCCAGCCCCACCACTTTCGACTTCCGCCCGTACCCCCGGCTCAGCACGTCGACCCCGTACCCCGCCCGTCCAAGCAGCTCTGCCAGCGCCAGCACCACGGGCGTCTTCCCCGCGCCCCCCGCCGACAGGCTTCCCACGCTGATCACCGGCCACTGAAGCCGCTTCGGCTCGCCCTCGAACCGTCGCTTCATCCACAAGCCCGCCCCATACACCGGAACCAGCGGCAGCAGCCACGGCCGCTTCATCGCACCAACTCCACCAACTCGGCCACCACCCGCGCCGTCGCTCCCTGCTGCTGCTCAAACACGCGGCGGCCCCGCTCGCCCATGTCGCCAGCGTCCCGAAGCAATTCGATCGTGTTTCCAGCCAAGTTCATTCGATCCACGATCCTGATCGCATTCGCCGCACGCATTCGTTTCACGATCTCTCGAAAGTTCTCATAGGATTTGCCCATCATCACCGGAACCTCGAACTGCGCCGCTTCGAGCGGATTGTGCCCGCCCTTCGCCACCAGACTCCCTCCTACAAACGCGAGTGTGGCCGCCGAGTACATCGACGCCAGGTCCCCTATCGTATCGAGCAACAAAATCGTCCCGCCGAAGATCGGCTCAGTATCCAGTAACAAATGACTGCACCGGAAGAACGGAAATCCACTCTTTCGGATCGCCGCAAGCACCTCGTCGAATCGATCCTTATGCCTCGGAGCGATGAGCATCGCCACGTCGGGATGCGCTTTGTGCACCTCCGGCCATGCCGCCAGCAGCATCTCCTCCTCGCCTGGAAGAGTGCTGCCAGCCACAAGGAGGCGCGTCTGCAAGAGCAGGGAAGCGATCCGTCGCGTCATGGCGGAAGGTTCTCCCACCCGCACGTCGTACTTCAAGTTTCCCGCGACCTTCACTCGCTCCGCCGCCACCCCCATAGAGCGCAGTCTCCCCGCCGTCTCCTCGCTCTGCGCCAGAAACACCGTCACCTCCCGCAGCAGCGGTCCCCAGAGCCGCTTAAGTGGCATATATCGAGGAAACGACCGGTCCGACACCCGCGCGTTCACCACCGCCAGCGGCACCCCCTCCGCGTGGCACGTGTGGATCATGTTCGGCCATAGCTCGCTCTCCATTAGCACCACGAGCCGAGGCCTCAACACCCCCAGGTACCGCCGCATCAGCAGCGCAAAGTCCAGCGGCAGATAGAACACCGGACTACCCACAAACCGCTCCCGCGCCAGCCGCTGCCCGGTCTCCGTCGTCGTCGATACCGCGATGAGCCATCCAGGAAGCGCACCGCGCAACTCCTCCACCAGCCGCGTTGCCGCCAGCACTTCTCCCACCGACACCGCGTGGAGCCAAATCACATCACGGCCCGCGCAGGTCTCGCGCAAGCCCTGTGGAACGCTCCCCAGCCGCTCCGCCAAGCCTGCCCGGTACCGTCCGCTGAAGAGCATACGCGCCGCCCAGTACGGCAGCCCCAACACCATCACGCCCAGCAGCAGCGAACTGTACACCAGCAACGTCAAACCCACGCACCGCCTTTACGCTATAACCTTGAGCCTATGAGTAGATGATCGCATCCATGCCTCGCCTCCGACTTCCATTAACCGCTATTCTGCTCGCCTCGGTTGCCCCCGCCGCTGACCACAAGCCCGCACCCGCCAAGCCTGCCGCCGAGTACGCGGCATTCGACACGCACGTCAACGAGCACGTCACCATCGCGGCCGAGCCCTGCGACGATCCCAAAGACTGCGCGTTCTTCCGCCTGAACTATCTCGCCCACGGGATGCTGCCCGTCCGCGTCGTCATCACGAACGATGGCGACCGTGCATTATCGCTCGACGATGCCCGGATACAGTTGATCTCGTCCAATCGCGACACTCTTCCCGCCGCCACGGACGAGGACCTCAACCGCCGCCTCTTCAACGCTCGCAACACCCGGGACACGCAAATCCCTCTCATCGTCGTTCCCTTGTCCATCCCCATTCACCACAAACCCATCGATAAGAAGATTACCGAGGACGGTGCCGACTTCGGCTTCCAGGGCACTGTTGTCAACGCGCACAGCACCCTGGCTGGCTTTCTTTTCTACGATATCAAGCAGCTCGACGATCCTGCCCTACGTCACGCCGAGCTTTACCTCAAACAGATTCACACGCTCGACGGCAAACACGAACTTTTTGCCTTCACCATCCCCTTTGATAAATGGCTCGCCGCCAATCCGAACGCGCCGAGTAACCAGGTGCGCCGTTAGCCTATGCTCACGATCCGCGCGGCTGTTCCTACTTGCATCCCGCTCATCCTTGTGTTGATTTACCAACTTGAAGCGGAGCGATGGCATCTATGGACCTGGTAGCAGATGGCCATCGGCTACTTGAAGGGATGCTGGAAGGGCGGCCAGGGAGCGGGGTTTTCGCGATTTCTCCCGCTTGCGATCGCCGAAGGAGAATCGCTGCAGGACGATCGACCTTGCCGCCGCCAGCACACACAACATGAGACGGAAACGAGAACAGGAGTTTTGATGACAACGGACGCACAGAAGAGTACCGAGTTGAAAACTGCAGTAAAGGCACTTATCAACATCCTGCTGGATAGTCAAAAGGGCTTTGCGGATATCGGCGAGCACCTCAAGGACGAAACGTTGAAGCGATATTTCCTAGCGGAATCGTTGAAGCGGGCGAACTTCCGGGCGGAGCTGGAGAACGAGCTTCACCGTCAAGGCGTAAAGGACGTAAACGAGACCGGCACAACGGTCGGCACGATTCATCGCGTATGGGGCGACCTGAAGGCTAAGGTGAGCAGTGGCGATCATACTCTGCTGGAGACGGCGGAGCAGGGCGAGGACGTCGCGAAGAAGGGTTATGAAGAGGCGCTGAAAGCCGAATTGCCGCTGCCGCTTCATCAGTTGATCGCCGATCAGCAGAAACACGTTCTGATGTCGCACGACTATGTGAAGGCGCAACGGGATGCTTTAGCTGCTAAGTAGGAGCAAGGCTATTCGCCGTCAATGAACAAGGATGACGGTACCTCAGAACTCGGGTAGCTTGCTGACCATATGAGGTACCGTTAGGGCGGTCCATTCGTTGCTGCATAGAAACACGAGCGTATGAGGCTTAATCAACTAACTCATGCATACGCCTAGCCTGTAAGTGTTTGTATTCTTTAGTAACCTCGTCTATGTTTTTGTGCGGAACCATGTGGCACGCAATAACATAAGTATAGATTTTGACGAGGCCAGCTAAGTGAAAAACGCGATCTTGCTTTCCGCTTTGATCGTCGGTATGACAATGCCGATGTATGCCGACACAACCTTCAACCTGGTCGACAACACGTTTTCGAATGGGGCGACTGCGACCGGAACCGTGAACATCGATACGATCGCTGGTACGTTTACAACGGTGAATGTAACGGTGCTTTCCGGAGGTATGTCCTATATCTTTGCGGGAGCGCCTACGACACAAAGTTCCTTCGATAATGGAACACAATATTTCGAAGAGTCTTATGACATCGCTGGAAACGAGTTGGTGATCGATATTCCCGGTGCCTCGCTGGTTGGGTACATGGGCGGTAACCTTTGTTCGCTCAGCAATTTATGCGATGGGTATGCGAGCGCGTTTGCCATCCCTACGGGATCGGATACGGCCAACGCTTACGCCTTAGCGACTGGATCTTTGGCAGCCGCCACGCCTGAGCCTTCGTCGATGATCCTCATGGGCACAGGTGTGCTGGGCGTATTGGGCGCGGCTAGACGGCGATGGAAGACCTCTTCTAACTAAATACTTCTCCGCAATTCCACATGGAGGAGAGATGTTACTCACAAGCAGGTGCCTGTTCCGGCCTGTTTGTGAGTAGGTTCGTTTTAATTGGCCTATAGTTTTCCTGGAACAGCCCACAGGTTGGTGGCATCGTTTAGACCTCTAACATCGTTGTGCTTTATGGGTGAGTTACCCAGAGCAGGGGTTGGTTGATGGAGAAGGTGGGTTGGAGTTCGGGGATGGGGTCTGGGTTGAGGGAGCGCCAGAGGGTGGCGTATTCGGGACGGGTATAAGCGCGGGCGGCAAAGAGGAGTGCGGGCCGGCGGGCAGGTAGATCAGTGAAGTGGTCAAGGTCCGCTCGGTAGGGCCAGGCGGCGCGGTTGGCGATATAGGGGAAGTGGCGGGCGATCGCGACGCGGAGGCCGGGACCGTCCTGCAACTCGAAGTCCCAGAGGTTGTCGAACGGGGTGGCGAGGAGCAGGCAGGCGGCGGCAAGAAGGTCGAGGGTGAAGAGGGAGTTGCGGTACGGGTACGCGGTGGAGAGCTCGTGCGGGAAGGTGCCCGCGGCGACGAGCTGGGCGCGCATGGTAACAGTTTTGAAGCGGTGGCGGAGTTCGGCGAGCGTTGGTTCGTTGGCGGTGAGGCGGGCGTAGGCGGCGGCTTGGAACAGCCAGGAGGCTCCGTGGTGGTCTTTCTGGTCGCGGGCAAGACCGCCGGCGCGGGAGGTGGTGAGCCAGGTGAGATAGGTGGCGAACGAGGCTTTCAGCGGTGCGAGGGCTTCGGGTGGAAGGGCGAGGAAGGGGACGGATTGTGCGACTTCGACGAGGGGGACAGTGTCGAGGATGCTCTCAAAGCGGATGGCGGTGGTGGGATCGAAGGTGAGTGACTGGAGAAGGGTGGCAGCTTTTTCCGAGTAGCGAGTGTCTTTGGTGAGGTGGAAGGCAGCGGCGAGGGCGGAGACGTTGCGGCTTAGCGGAAGGGGACTGGGGGTCGGGCTGGCGGTGAGGGCGAGATTGGCGGCGGCCAGGATGCGGTCGCGGTCGATGACAGCTACATCGGGTCGTGCTGTTTCGGCGGCGGCGGGGAGGGTCGCGTAGGCGGCGGCGGTGGCGAGGAAGAGGCGGCGGGTGAAGGGCATGACGTTGGTTCGACGGTAGCATGGGCGGTTGCTCCGTGGGCGCGGTCCCCAAACGCTGATTCCCGCGGAATGGCAAACAGAAGGCGCAGGCGTTTAGGGGTTCAGGATGGCGCGGCCGTTTGGAGCGATGTGGAGGGCGACGGTGTCCGCTTTGCTTGCGGGGGGAGTGAGCCAATGGAGTGTGAGGGTTTGGGCGGAGGACGACCATTGCAGGCCGTCGTCGGCGAGTTCGATATTGTCGCGGCAGCTCGCAAGCTTGAAGTGGAAGGTTTCCGCGGGCCGCGGTATAAGAGTGATGAGACGGAGGAATTGTTCTTCGCCGGCCTGGCAGCGGGATAAACCCATGGGGCGGGAGCGGTAAGTGTCGGTAAAGAGGAGGGCTTTGCCGGGGAGCTCTGCGACCAGCTTGAGGATTGGTTCTGGTGCGGCAGCCACGGTGCTGTCGCGCTTGAGCGGGATGCGTTTGCCAAAGAGATGAAGAATGGTGGTGGTTCGGGTGGAGGTGGCGGTGAGGGGTGCGCCGGAGGACAGTGTCAGCGTTTGTTGAGCTTTCAGGCAAGGGGAGATCAGCGACGCGAATAGGATTGCGCTCGCGACCATCTTATCGACAATGAGGCTGTCGCGAGGGTGGGGCACCCGCAGGCTGCGGCTAGCCAAGGAGGCGATCGGCATAGCAGACTCCGGAGTACTTCCAATGCGCGCCAGCGGCGGGTGGGTGGTTGAAGCTGCCGCTGTCGCGTTTGTGGAGCTCGGCGAGGGACTTGCCCGTGTTTGCAGCGTCGGTCATGTCCCAGCCCATGTTGCCGGCGGCGGGGTCGCAGAGGATGTCGGGGTTACGGACCCACGCTCCTGCGTTGGCGTCCCAGGTGTGATAGTGGCCGCCGTTCCAGCGGCAAACTGCTTCGTATTTGATCTGGTCGTCGGTAGCCGTGCGTCCGCTCTGTGTCAGGTAGGTGACGGCGGCGGCGCGCTTAGTGGCGAATAGGAGCAGGCCAGCCTGAACGTTCCGCTTCCAGTGCCAAACCTGTGCGAAGGTGGGTGGCGGAGTGGTGAGCTGGCACATGCCGTAGCCATTGTCGAAAGACTTGATGGGCTCCAGTGTGGCGTGATCGAAGTTGCGGAACCCCGCTTCTTTTTCGAGGATTTTGTCAAAGCCGGCGCTGTTAGCCTGCGTGGCGAGGAAGGCGGTGGCGTCGGAGACCGTGGGGTTGGTGCCCTTGATGATGACGGAGACGCTGGCGGTATCGTTGCCGGATTGAGCGGTGACGGTAAGGGTGCCGCCGAGATTCACTACGGCAGATTGCGCGTCCCACTGGTTGTTGGGCGACTTGGCCACGCCAGATTGGGTGAAGGTCTTCCAGACGATCTTCCAGGTCCAGGTATGAGGGCCGGTGGCGTCGGTCTGGACGGGGATGGAGGGCCAGTTGGAGTCGGCGTCGATCGTGAAGACGGCACTGGGTGCGGGCGCGAGGATCTTCATACGAAAGGCTCCGGCGTGGCGGGCAGGTGAAGGAGGAGGGCGGTGATATTGTCGGCTCCGCCGCGTTCACGGGCGAGTGCGATCAGGTGCTGGGTGGCGGTTTGAAGTGGGAAGGCGGAGACGAGCTGGGCGATCTCGATTTCGGTGATGTAGCGTGTGAGGCCATCAGAGGCGAGCAGGATGGTGTCGCCCGGGACAAGGGTGTGGTTGAAGAAGTCGGGCTCGACCGTAGGGGCAACGCCGATGGCGCGGGTGATGACGGACTCCATGCCTTTAAGGTCGACCCTGTTGGCGTTTTCGACGGGGATGGTGCCGGAGCGGATGAGCTCGTTGAGGTACGAGTGATCGACGGTGAGTTGCTCGGCGGCGCTTTCGCGGATACGGTAGGCGCGGCTGTCGCCAACGTTGGCGAGGATGAGTTCGTCGTCTTCGATGGCGGCGGCGACGAGGGTGGTGCCCATGCCTTTGTGGGCGGGTTGCTGTCCGGCTTTGTGGACGGTGTCGTTGGCCTGGACGATGGCGAGGGCGAGGGTGTTTTCAATGGGTGTGGAGGGGTCGCTGGCGGCGACGACCTCCAGAAGCGTGGCGACGGCGAGCTGGCTGGCGACCTCGCCTGCGGCCATGCCACCCATGCCGTCGCAGACGACGTAGACCTGGCGCGCGGGGTCGTAGCCGAACGAGTCCTCGTTGTTTGAGCGCTTGCAGCCGAGGTCGGAGAGGGCGGCGACTTCTACGCTAGTTTGTGCGAGCATGAGGGCTCCTTCGGGTGGGCGTCTGTGCGGAGCGAACAGCAGATTCCTCCGCTTCGCTCCGGAATGACAAGCAAAAGGCGACGCAGGTCCCTCGGCGTCGCTCAGGATGACAGATTGTTGGTTGAGCGTCATTTGGCGACCTTAGAGACGCAGCGGAGTTGGCTGCGCATGAAGGCGGGGTTCAGGAGGCGGGCACCGGCGTCTTCGATGGCGAAGCGGTAGATGATCTCCGTGCCGTTCGGTGCTTTCTCGGTGATGCCGTTGTTCTGGAAGATGTATTCGAGCTGGTTGGACGCGGGGTGTTTGGCGGCATAGGCGAAGTGGAAGATGGACCAGGGGCCGAAGTTGTTCTTGGTCTGACCGGAACCTAGCAGCTTGACGGAGCCCTGCGGCTTGTACACCCATACAATGCGGTTGGGGACGCCGACGTTGAGGAAGGTCGCGCCGTCGATCTCAAGCGAGGCTGGGGCGAGGTTAGGAGTGGACTGCTGGGCGATGGAGAAGGTGAGGGTAGGCTGGGTAGCGCCGGGTGTAGGAAAGAGGGTGGTGCCGACAGCGTGGGTGGCGTTGAGGAAGGTGAGCAGGGCGGGGTTGACGGTGCCGGGGGTAACGGCGGTGTAGAGGGTCCCGTTGAAGGCGATCAGCTTTGCTTGCTCGGTGGCGAAGGCGGCGATGGGGCCAGTGGGACCGAAGAAAGTGGCTGCCTCCTCAGGGGTCGCGTCGGCGGTGGCGTCGGGGTTGAAGGGGAACTTGCCGAGGACGCCTTTGGCTTTGGCGCAGAAGTCGGCCCCGGCACCGTCGGCGGCCTTCTTGGGAGCTTTACCGGCGAGGGCGGCGACGAACTGGATGGGTTCGCGGAGGAGGCGTTCGGTGGAGGTATCGGCTACACCGCCTGGGTCGGGAGGTTGGAAGCCTCCGCGTAGGGCGCTTACGGTGGAGTCGGCGGCCCCGTCGGCGGTGTTGATACCTGTGAGGTCGCTGGCCGGTGGCGTGGTGCTGAGCGCCTGGTGAATGGCTTGTTCGATGCCCGCTAGCTTTTCGGTGTAGCCGGGGTTGACGGGCGGACCGGCGGGCGGGGTGACGGACTGCGGGGCCTGGAAGGGTTGAGAGAAGGCCGGGTTGGCGACGGCGGTGTTTTTGGAGGCAACGCTAAGGATGGCGAGCAGCGGCGAGGCGGGGCCGTCGAGGGTGTGGAGGCGGGCGGCAGCGTCGGGCAATGCGCCGAAGCCGGTAATGTGTGCGGTCTTGAGGTAGGTGCGCCAGGCGGCGAGGAAGTCGGTCTGGTAACGGGCTTCGAGCTGGGCGGCGAGGCTGGCGCGGTCAACCGTCTGCGTGGAGGGGCCGGTGACCCACTCTTCCCCGGAGAGGTACTGGTCGGGGTGCTTGATGGCGTCTTCCATGAAGGTGAAGCCGTCCTTCGAGAACGCGCCGTCGACGATGGTGGGGGCGGTAACGGTGCCGACTGAGGCGGGGTAGAGCTTCTTGAACTCGATCGGCGGGAAGCGGCGGTCGGCGGCGGCCTTCATGGAGAGATAGACGTGGTCGATGCCAGCGAAGGAGTTGAGATAGCCGCGGATATTGGCGAGGAGGGTGGCGTCAGGTCTGGAGCCGTTGAGGGCGGTGAGGCATGACGGGTTTTCAGGGAGCGCAGCAGCGTAGTAGTCGAACTGGTTCTGGGCTAGCTGCTTCGTCTCTTCGGGAATGTTAGTGCGGGCGGCGATCCACTCTTGCTCAAGGACCGGCGGTAGGAAGTCGGAGGATTTGTCTGGATTGGAGGTGGTGATGAGCCAGGCCTTCAGGGGCTTGTAGGTGGCTCGGTATTCGTCGGTGGGGGCGGCCTTGATGGGGAGGGCGGCGAGTTTAGTGGTGATGTTGCCTTGCGTCTGGGCGAGCAGAAGGCGGTTGAAGCGGGTGCCGTAGGCGCGGCAGACCGAGGCGCGGAGCTGGTCGCCGTGATAGAGACCCCAGCGATAGCTCAGGGGCGCGCCGTCGCGGTGGTAGCCGTCAAGCTGGACAAGGAGGAGGCGGAGCTGGTCGAGAGACTGGAGGTCGGAGATGTTGGCTACTGCGTCTTTGCCGGTGACCATCGGGACGGGGCGAGTGTTGGCGGCGGCGCGCTGTTCGAGCGCTCGGTTGTGGAAGAAGGAAATCGTGAGCAGGACAAGATAGAGGGCGAGCAGAGCGCAGAGGCAGGCGGCGAGGACGCGCTTGACGCCGGAGACTTTGGTGGAGGAGCGGGAGCTTTCGAGAGCGGTCTTGTCCGCGAGGACAAGGTGCGAGAAGAAGTAGGGCAGGAAGGTCCACTGGGGAACTTTGCGGGTGTTGGCGCGGCGGAGCGGCTCGGGTGTAGCGGCCTGCTGCATGGCCGCGAAGGAGAAGGCGCGCGTTGCTCCCGCGTCGAAGCTCGGGGTGGGCGCGGCCGCCTTTACGCCGACGGAGAGGACGTCCTCAACGATATGGGCGCGCATGCCGGAGAAGAAGAAGCCGCGCAGGTAGGGGTTGACGCCGATCTGCGAAGGGCGGGCGACTTCGACGAGAAGATCGACGATGCCGGGACGGAGCTTGCGGAGGTCGCGGGGAAACTCGTAGGAGCGGGCGAGCAGGGGCGCTTCGCCGCCGCGAGCGAGGAGTTCGAGACGGAACTCGGATAGAAGGTAGAGGACCTCGTCGAAGCGGGCGCCGATCTCCGTCGCTGCCTGCTCGGCGTAGAGGCCCGCGCCGATGTCGAGGCGGGCGAGGAGCGAGCCGACGGGGGTGCGGACCTCGTCGGCGGAGAGATTGGCGGCGTAATCGGCGAAGGCGGGAACGGTGTCGAGCTTGGTGAAGAGGACGTAGATGGGAAGCGCGATGCCGAGGGTTTGCGAAAGCTGGCGAAGGCGCTCGTTCATGGTCTGGGCTAGCGAACGTATTTGTTCGCTAGTACTCGGAGCCAAGATGCGCTCGATGGAGACGCAGAGGATGACGGCGCGGGTGGGCTGGAGGGCGGACTTGGAGAGCGCGGTGCCGAGCTTGCCGGGGGCGGTGAGCTTGACCAGGCGCTGCCAGAGTGCGGGCTGGCGGAGGAGCGTGCCACCGGCTTCGACAATAGCGGCCTGGCCGGTGAGCCAGATGTTGGCGGCTTGGGTGGACTGGAGGGCCTGGTCGCGGTAGACCTGACCGGCTAGCAGTTCGGGGTCGAGGCCGGACTGGAGGATGGTCTGGGTTTTGGCGGAGTTTTCGTCGCCGATGACGTAGATCAGGGGCATGGCGGCAAGGGACTTCGCGCCCCGGTTGGCCAGTTTGAGCTTGGCGTCGGCATCGCGGACGAGAGCATCCAGGTTGCCGAGGTCGGTTTCGTTTGTGGTGGCTTCGTCCGGATTGATCTTTCTGAGATACCAAAGAATAACGGCGCAGGCGATCGCGCCGAGGAGGGCGAGGATGAGAATGAAGAGCCAGAACTTTCGACCCTCCAGATGGAGAAGGAAGGCGAGACCGACGATCAGGGCGACGTAGAGGACGAAGCCAAGCAGGGTGTAGAGGAGGCGTTTCATGCGAACCTCCGGGGGATGACGTTCTGTGGCGCTTCAGCCCACCTTAGCGACGATGAAGCTGTCGCGAAGGTGGGGCACCCGATCCACAAAGCAGCGGCCTGGATGATGGCTGCGCCGGAGCCGAGGGTAATGGTGTAGAGGGCGAACAGGACGAGGGTGAGGACGGCGAGGGTGGCGGCGGCGATGTAAAGGCCGGTAAGCCAACGGTCGCGGCGGGCGGCGATGCGGACTTCGGGAGCTTCGTTGAGGCGGGCAATAGCAAGAGGACCTCGGATGCGGAGGATCTTGTCGCGGATGCGGGCGAGTATGCCGTGAATCTCGCCGTGGTCGCCAAAGGCATAGCGGCCGCGGTAGCCGAGCAGAAGGCAGAGGGCGTGGAGTTCGAGGGCGTCGGCGACCTCGGATGTTTCAGGGGCGTTGAGGAGGTCGGCGACCTGCTTGAAGAAGACTTCGCCGGCAAAGTGGCCGCCGAACATCTCCTCCTGCAAGGGGCGGCGTGACCAGTCGGCGAAGGTGGGGTCGCCGGAGTTGAGGACTGACTCGTCGAGGAAGCCGATGATGGCGTAGAGGGCCATGTGCGAGGTGGCGTCGGAGTAGCCGAGGGAGCGGATGTCCTGGACGGCGGCGGAGATCATCTTGCGGATGTTGGCGCGAAAGCCCGCCGCGTCCGCCACGCGTTGGGTGCCGTAGCGCATACGGAGGATAACGGTGAGGACGTCCTGAAAGCAGAGGGCGAGGGAGTTGGTGCGGGCTATCTGCTGAGCCTGAAGTGGGGCAGAGGTCATGCGTTTGCCTCGAGAATGATGGTGAGTTCGAAGACGGCGTCACGGATGTCGCCCGGGATGTAGACGCCGACCTGTTTGGTCTGGAGGATGTGCTGCCAGCAGGCACCGGCGGCGGAGATGGAGAAGTAGTGCATGTCAGCCTCCGCGGAGATGGCGGTGGGGGGGACTGGCAGATGCGCCAGGTCGAGGCCGGGCAGGGCGCGCTGGACGAGTTTGGGGACGCCCTCGGCCGAGCATAACTTGATGAGCTGCGGGGTGAGGCGCAGGAGGTCGGACTCGGGCAGCGAGGAGCGGATGCCGAAGACCCAACGGGCACGGCGGAAGGCGCGATCGTCATCTACCGGCGCGACGTGGATGTAGGCACCGGCCTTCTGGAAGTTGAGGGTGAGGGTGTTGGAGGGAACGACGATCTCGAGATGGCGGCGGATGTGTTGGTCGAGCGTGTGAAAGACGGAGGCGAGTTGGAGGTGGTTGTAGGCGGGTATCTCGTCGGGGGAGGATTCGGTGGAGAAGGTGCAGAGGGCACCGGCGAGGCGGGCGAGATCGAGGTAGAGCTCTTCGGGGTGGCTGTTTTTGGCGTCGAGGTGCTGCTGGAGCGAGGGCAGCGACGAGCAAAGGGCGTGGAGGAACCAGTAGTTGGCGACATCGAGGGCTGAGGTGCCAACTTCGAACTGTCCTTCGCGGCGCTTGCCCCGGGTAACAGTGGTGATGCGCTCTTGAAGGTGCTCGATGAGGCGTTTCAGGAGGAGCAGGAGGCTCTCGTTGGCCGAGATGCGGAGGCACGGCGGGATGAAGTCAGGCTGGACGGCGAAGCCGCCTTTGCCGTCGCGATGAATGAGGGCGAGGGGAAAGGAGATGCTGTCTGGGGTGAGTTGGGCCTGCGAGACGAGGGCGAGGTTCTTGTTGCCAAAGGAGACGGTGTACTCGTCTTGCGAGATGGTTTCGTCGGTGAGGGAACGTTCGACCGGGTGATAGCGGGTGGGCTTGTTGCCGGAGAAATCGGTATCGAGGCCGTTGGTGGAGCGCTTGGGGATGGCGAGGTAGAGGACGATCTCGCTGTCGGTGGGGGAGAAGAGGTCGCGGAGGGCGACGGCGGGCGGAGCGGGGTCGCTGTCGGGGATGTCGAAGATGAGGCCGTCCGGAAAGATACCGGAGGCGTAGCGGAGGACGGCGCTGCCGTTGTGGATGGCCTCAGTGTCGAGGGCGAGCGCGAGGAGGCCCCAGGGGTTGCGGCGCAGGTGGGCAGAGAGGAACCAGAGGGAGTCTTCGAAGTAACGGCTCTGCGTCTGAAAGTGGTGAGGGCCCAGGTGCATGCCCTCCGACCAGACGACGCGCGAGAGAAACTTCATAGGGGCGTTCCGTTCTTTCTTGGTGCGCGTCTGCGGAGTCGTAAGCCGCCGCGCGGAATGGATGCGGGTTGCCGGGCAAGTATACAGCGGGCGCGGGTGGATGGCGTGTGGAAGTGCTTAGGCTAAGTGGTGGGTTGATCCGACCCTGAACCGACTTTGAATTATCATGGCCGCACCGCATAGGCCGCGCGACGGGCTGCGATGGAGTGTCGAGTGAACGGAGACGATCTGCTGAAGGGCGGGGCCGGTGCGTCCGCTACGGACGTGTTTGGGACGGTGCCAAAGGAGCCGGTGAAGGAAGAGCCGACGCGGGTTGCGCCCTCTCCCGTTGCGCCTGCCGTGTCGGTAGCTCCGGCTCCCATGCCTGCTGCAAATGCTTCGAGCGGGGGATTTACGCAGCTTCTGCGGGCTTTGAATTATGACACGATAAAGGAAGCTCCGGCGGTTTCGAGCAAGGAGCCGTTGGGGGCTCCGTCGAGTGCGGGCGGCCCGATGACGCAGTTGCTGCGGACGATTGGCGGCCCTGCCGTCGAAGCGAGCGTAGAGGTGAGCGTGGCAGAGAAGCCAGCGGTGCCGCCGGGTTCGTCGCAGGTGACTTCTTTCTTGCCGCAGAGTGCGCCGGTAATCCCGGTTGTTCCCGCCGCCGCTCCGGCACCGGCCCCTCAGGCGGGTGGATCGTTCACACAATTGTTTCAGAGGCTGGAGGCCGAGCCAGTCGAAGAAGCCGAGTTGGAGAAGCCCGCCGCAGTTATAGCTCCTTCGTTCACGCAAATGTTTGCCAGCGTGACACCGGCGAAGACGACAGCGTTCGCATCTGCGCCGGTAATGGAAGAGGCGGCCGTCCCGGCGGCGAAACCCCCCGCGCCTGCGCCGGCTCCCGTGAGCGCGCCTGGCTCGTTCACGCAGATGTTTGAGACGCTCCGTACCCCTCAGGCCGAGCCGGTGGCTTACGAGGCCGAGCCTGCTCCGGCACGGGCTTCGACACCGACGGCGACTCCGGTGGAAACGAGTGCTACGGCGGCATCGCCAGGATCGTTTACGCAGATGTTTCAGATGCTGGACAATCCTTCAGCTCAGTTGACAGGCGATGCCGTGCACACTCCGGTTATTCAGCCGGAGGTTCCAATACCGCTTGCATCTCCAGAGCATCCAGCGGCTCCCGCTCGTGCACCCGGATCGTTTACGCAGATGTTTCGGACGCTGGGCGAAGAGCCGCAAAGGGCGAAGGAGCCAGAGGCTGGACCGGGATCGTTTACGCAGTTGTTCGGGAGCGCGGCTCCGTCGGCTCCAAGCGTACAGCCATCGCCGAGTTCGTCCGAGCGGACGTTTGCGGCGATCGAGCCGGGGAGGGAAGACAGTGGAGCGTCGCAGATGTTTGCCACGTACCGGGAACCCCAACCACTGGCGGAGCGTGGACCAGGATTTTCCCCGGTGGAGGCTGCCCCAATAGGAAGGCCGCCAGTCGGTCCCACACCGCCGAGCGGAGGATTGACGCAGCTGCTGCGAACGCTGGATCAGCCTACGCAGGCACCGAAGCCGTATGCTCCGCCGAGCTATCCGTCGCCGGGTGCGGCGGCTCCGGCCGCGGGATCGTTCACGGGCGTGTACGGAGAGCTTGGAACGCCGACAGCACCCGTAGCTGCGCCGATCACGCCGTTGACGGCTCCGCAGCCGCCGGTTTCGGCGGGTCCGAGCGAGTTTACGCGGCTTATCAACGCGTCCGCGATGCGGGAGGCGGCACTGCGTGGGGGCGGGGATGCGGCGGGAGCTCCGGCTAGTCCAGCTCCTGCTGCCGCTCCTGCCGCCGGGGGGAGCTTTGCGATGCCGAGCGGGTTGCCCGCGGTGCCCCATGCCTCATTCTCTGGGCCCGCCGCGCCGCATGCTTCGATTACGGGGCCGGTAGGCGCCCATGCGACGGTATCCGCGGCGGGTGGAGGGCAGGCGTCGGTGGTTGCGCCGAAGCTTCCCTCCGCGTCGCAGATGAAATTGCCAGGGATGCCGAAGGCGGCGGGTGCCCCGGCGGGAATCCAGAAGTATGTGCCGCTGTTGCTGATCCTGGTGATTTTCCTGCTGTTGGCGATTCTGGTGGCGGTGGTGGTTTTGATGAAGAAATGATTCCCTTCGGGAAACGACAAACAGAAAGTTAGGCGACTCCACAGCACCGCAACAATGCCTAGAAGCGGTGGATACGGCCACGGAGGCTGGCGATTTTGCGGCGGTCCTGTTTAGAGGGGCGACCTTCGGTGATCATGCCGTTGTCCATAAGGACCTTGCGCTCCGCGGCGGCTTGTTGGCGAAGTGTGCGGCTCTCGTCGGTCTCACGATAAAGGGTCTGGGCGACGGCTGCCGGACCGCGCATGTCGCTCACGGCAAGGACCTCTACGAGGAACTCACCGGCTTCGTTCTTGATGCGTAGCTTGTCGCCTACGTGGACGAGGCGTGAGGCCTTTGCACGCATGGCATTGGCTTCGATGCGTCCCAGCTCGCAGGTGTCGGAGGCAAGGGCGCGGGTCTTGAAGAAGCGTGCGGCCCAAAGCCATTTGTCAATGCGTACGCTGGAGGGTGCGACGGACATTACTTCATTTTGACCCAAACAGGGGGGAAGCCGCATCCTAGGCCAGGAGGAGATTACGATGACACGGCCAAATGAAGATTTCGACGATCCAATCCGCACGGTCGGTGCGGACGCGACAGCTGGTTTCGACAGCGGGCCCAGCAATCCGACGGAGCACGCGGGGAGTGAGGCTTTAGGGGTAATTGAAGGCAATGAGAACGAGGATTCGGCTGTGGAATCCGACGATGAAGTCGAGCCGCAGGAGTTGGACGAGCAGACGGACGATGAAGATTTGGACGATGAAGGGCTAGACGGAGAAGAGTTGCTCCAAGAAGACGAGCAGGAACTGCCGGAGGGCGGGACTGTCTAACCT
This sequence comes from Acidobacteriaceae bacterium, assembly GCA_965277085.1. Taxonomy (GTDB): domain Bacteria; phylum Acidobacteriota; class Terriglobia; order Terriglobales; family Acidobacteriaceae; genus Edaphobacter. The sequence goes on along the minus strand of OZ255708.1, from coordinate 640,857 downwards.
CATTCCGTATGAAAGCAAACATGGCCGCGACAAGTGTCGCGGCCATGTTCATGGGGAGGAGATACTCGGCTGCTACTTTCCGGTTTTAGCCTTCGACTTGGAGTGCGCGTCCGTCGACTTGCCGTGGGCTTTGGTGGAGTGCGTGTGGGCTTCCTCGGAGGCTTTGTGCGCCTCTTCGTGATTGTCCTTGCCATGCTTCTCGGCGGCGGTGGTGTGCTTGGCGGCGGCTTCGGTGTGGTGCTTTGCTGCTTCTTCGTGCGCTTGCTTTGCCATGTGTAATTCTCTTTTCTGGAGATTTACTCCATGGCATAGGAGGCAGAGAAGCTTTGTTGGGTTATCCGGCCTCTTCGCCGGAAGCTTCTTCTTCGGAGATTAGCTCGGGGGCGTCTTCCTGCGCGTCGGCGAGGGTGATGTTATAGCGTGGGGCGAGCTCCGGGGCGTAGCGGGCGATGTCGTTGCGGAGCCGGAGAAGAGCAAGATCTTTTGCCTTGGCTTCGAGCATGATGTCGGTGTCCAGATGCGCGATGGAGCGGAGAAAGGTGAGGGTTTCGAAGGGGTTGTTGTAGTCGGCGTGCCCGGTCCAGATGGGCGGCTGGAGGACGGTCTCGATCTTTTTGGTTTTACGGTTGCGGCGCTTGAGCTCGCGGAGCTCGGTGCGGGCGCAGGAGAAATGGATCTTCGGGCGGACGCCGGTGGGCCAGCTCTTGAGGAACTTTTCGAGGGTGGGTAATAGTTCGAGCTTTTCAGGGTTGAAGCACCAGAAGTGCTGGTAGTCGAAGATGAGGGCGACGCCGGTCTGCTCATGGATGCCGAGGACATCGGCGGCGCTATAGCGAATGTCATCGTTTTCGAGGACGAGGCGGCGGTGGACTGGCTCGCTCAGCCGCTTCCAGGTCGCGCACCAGCGCTGGCAGCCGGAGACGCGGTCGCCGTAGGCTCCGCCGACGTGGATGACCATGCGGGCCTCGGGGCCGCACTCCATTAGGTCGAGCATCTCGGCCTGCGAGTCGAGGTCCCACATGGACTTGCGGGTCAGGTCGTCATTCTCGCTATTGAGCACGATGAACTGCGAGGGGTGGAAGGAAAGACGGACCCCGGCGTTGCGGGCGATCTTGCCGAAAGCGGCGAGGTCGGCGGCGGACTCGCGGACCATGGTGTGGAACTGCGGCATATCGGGGTGGGTGGCGTAGGGGGCGATGTCGGAGCTCATCCGGTACATGGGGATGTGGTGCTTGCGGAGGTAGGAGACGATCTCGCAGAGGTGGCCCAGCGAAACGCGGAGGTGCGGGTTGGCCTGCCAGCGGCGCGTGTCGTTCGACTTCAGGCCGGGCGCGCCCATGACCTTGACGGCGAAGCCGAGGCGCATGGCTTCCGGTGGCCAGGCGATGGTGGGCTGGCCAGCGAGGGGAGCGCAGGGGAAGAGCGGGTCAGCGAGACGGCGGGCGAGGTCGGCCTCGGCGGCTTCTTTCTTGCTGGGGAGCTTCTTGGCGGCGGGCTTTTTACGCTTGGCTAACTTCTTTGACTTGGGAGACAGGTCGGGCATTCCGGTGTGATGCTACGGGGCGAGGAAGAGTTCAGGGCCGAAGCCGAGGTCTTCGGCAAAGGCGTTCCAGTGCGCGGCGGGGACGGCACCTCCCGAGGCCTGGTCGTGGCCATTGCCGTAGCCTTGGTCGACTCCGGGCGGGGCGTGTTCGCGAAGGAACTGGATGACGTTGACGCCTTTCGGACCGCGCGCCGAGAAGTGGACGTAGCCGGGGCGGAAGCCGAAGTTGACGCCCATGACGATGCTCGCGGCGAAGCGTCCGCGCCAGGTCTGGGCGACGAGCGGATGGACCTGGCAGGGGGTGTCCATGCGGAGGGCGACAAGGTCTGCGCCGAGAGTGTCGCGATATTTGCGGGAGAACTTGGGCGCGGCTTTCTTGGCGAGGGCGAGGGCGGCGGAGACTTCTTCCTTGGCGGCGCGTAATAGGGCGGTTTGGGGGAGCTCGCCGGAGACGATCTGTTTCGGGCCGGTGGCGATGAGCAGGAGGTCGAGCGCGGGGGTGCTGTCGGCGGTGGCGGTGCGGCGCGGGGCGTTGAGCAGGGCGACGGCGTCGCGCATGGGGCCGGTGGGCCAGCGTCTGCGGGCTTCGGCCAGCTCGGCGAAGGGAGCTTTGTCGCCGATGTCGGACAGGATGGAGAGCGCGGCCAGCCAGAGGAGGTCGGCGTGTTGCTCCGGTGTGAGCAGCGGGCGGACGGCCCACCAGACGAGCAGGCCCGTGGTGGGCACGGGGTCGGTGCCGTAGCCGGTGAGAAGCTCCGCGCCGGGCGGTATGCCGCCGGGGAGATGGTGGTCGATCAGCATGGTCGGAATGCCGGGGAGGAGCGCGTCGGGGCGGCTGCCGAGGTCGAGGACGAAGAGCGCTTCCGGTTGGCGCGCGGCGAGGCGGGCGAGGACCTCGGGGAGCCAGGCGGACTCGCCCTTGCGCTTGGGCTCGATGGTGACGGAGGTGTAGCCGGCGAGGGTGAGGGCGCGGACGAGGAGGGCACCGGCGGGAAGGCCGTCGCAGTCGGAGTCGGTGAGGATGTGGATACGGGTTTGCTTGCCGGAGGGGAGCTCGGCGAGGAAGGCGGCGAGGTGAGTGGCGGCTTCTTGTTCGAGCGGCATGAGGGTGTAGATGCGCGGTGGCCGGGTGACGGTAGAATGAGAGGCGATGCTTGATCTGGCGTATATCAGAGCGAATTTGGATGAGGTCCGCCATCGACTGGCTACAAGAGGGGTCGATCCCGGCGTCCTCTTGGAAGGTTTCAACTTCGCTGATCAGCAGCGCCGAATAGCTATTACTTCGTTAGAGCGGTTACAAGCAGATCGTAATGCTCGTTCGCTCGACATCGGTCAAAAGAAGAAGCATGGGGTCAGTGTTGAACTGGAAGTCGCTTACCTTGGCTTAATCAAGTCTCAAATAACAGAAGCAGAAGCACATGCCGAGAAGTTAGACGAACAGCTTAGGCGTTCTTTGACGGGGTTACCTAACCTTCCGAACGAGTCTGTACCAGTTGGGAAATCTGAACAAGATAACGTCGAAATCAAACGATGGGGGCTTACTCCTCAACTAGACTTCGCCCCGAAGGCACACTGGGAGCTCGGTGAGGCCCTAGGCATCCTCGACTTTGAGCGGGCGGCCAAGATCTCCGGCTCGCGCTTCGTCGTGCACTTCGGCCAGGGTGCCAGACTCGAACGCGCTCTTGCGAATTTCATGCTCGACCTGCATACAGCGGAGCATGGCTATACCGAAGTGCTGCCGCCGAGCGTGGTGAACTCGAAGAGCTTGTTTGGAACGGGGCAGTTGCCCAAGTTTGCCGAGGACCTCTTCCATTGCGACGACAAGGGAGCCTATGAGGCGGGCAAGTACCAGGACGCCGACCACTGGCTGATCCCGACGGCCGAGGTGCCGGTGACGAACCTCTTCCGCGACGAGGTGTTGACGGAGGCGGAGCTGCCGGTGAGCTTCTGCGCCTATACGCCGTGCTTTCGCAGCGAGGCCGGGAGCTACGGTAAGGACGTGCGCGGAATGATCCGGCAGCACCAGTTCCAGAAGGTGGAGCTGGTAAAGTTCTGCCGTCCGGAGGAATCGGCCGCGGAGCATGAGAAGCTGACACGCCATGCGGAAACCGTCCTTGAGAAGCTCGGCCTTCCGTACCGGCGGATGCTGCTGTGCACGGGCGACATGGGGTTTGCGGCGGCGAAGACCTTCGACCTGGAGGTGTGGCTGCCGGGGCAGGGGCTCTACCGGGAGATCAGTTCGTGCTCAAACTTCGAGGCGTTTCAGGCGCGGCGGGCGAACATCAAGTACAAGCCGACGGGCGCGAAGAAGAGCGAGTTTCTCCATACGATCAACGGCAGTGGGCTGGCGATTGGGCGGACGTATCTGGCGATCCTCGAAAATTATCAGCAGGCGGACGGGTCTGTACGGATACCCGAGGTGTTGGTGCCGTACATGGGCGGCAACACGGTAATCACAAAGCAGGCGGGCAAGCGATGAATCTGGTGAGCCGGTACTTCTGGTGGACGGAACAGCGCGGGAGCCTCCATTACGACGTGATGGTGACGGCGATTCTCGTGTTCCTGTTTGTGTCGCCTCGATTTATCGACTTCAAAGACCGACCGGCAGAGACGGCGGCGACCCATGCCAGCGAGGTGCTGGTTCGGGAGGCGGGCAACCTGGGTAGCCGGAGTCGTTTTGTGTACCAGATTCGCGCCGAGGATATGCCGCGCACGAAGACGGAAGAGGAGCGGCGCTTGGCGATTCTGCGTGCGGTCGAGCCGATTTCGGGTGAGGTGACGCTGGAGCGGTATGAGCCCCTGTTCGATCATGGCGGGCGGGTGATTGCATATAACGCGTGGGTGTTGCGGTAGGCAAAGTGTAAAGTTTTCAGTTGTTAGTAGGTGAGGCGTATGAGACTTTCACGTTGGCTAGTTGCGGGGTTAGTTGCGGTACTCGTGCAAGGCGCTCCGGCACAGGGACGTCTGGATACCGTGCTGGCGCAGATGGACGCGGCGAGCGCGAAGTTCCAATCGGCGGAGGCGGAGTTTCGCTGGGACCTCTTTGAGCGGGTGACGCGGTCGACTTTGTCCCAGACGGGGACGAATTTCTTCCAGCGCGAGAAGAACGGCGCGACGGAGATGGGGGCGAAGATCGTCTCGCCCACGGTGAAGCTGCTGAGCTATAAGGATGGGGTCTTGCAGGTTTTCGATCCGGCGGCGAATACGCTCATTCGCATCGCCGCCAGGGGCAATCAGCAACAGTATGAGGGATTTTTGACGCTAGGCTTTGGGGCGAGCGGCAAAGATTTGGCGCGGGCATGGGCGATCACGGATCGGGGTGCGGAGACGATGGACGGAGTGGGGACGGAGAAGCTCGATCTCGTGGCGAAGGATGCAAACGTAAAAGCGATGTTCACCCATGTGGTGGTGTGGATCGACCTCCAGAGGGGGATTGCGTTGAAGCAGGAGTTCTATACGCCGTCGGAGGATAAGCGAACGGTGTTCAATACAAAGATCCGGTACAACGCGCGTGTGGACAAGAAGGGGTACGAGATCAAGCCGAATGGCAAGACGCAGGTGACGAACCGGTAGTCCGGTGTGCGCGGAACCGCAGGTCCTTCGACTCCGCTGCGCGTCGCTCAGGATGACAGAGTTTTTGAGGCGCGCTTCGCTTAGGGGGTTTGTTGGCGTACGAGCGACACGGCGGCGAGGAGGAAGAGGATCGGAAAGAACTCCAGGGTGTAGCGCGGTTCGGAGTTATCGAGGGTGAGGAGCAGGGCGCAGCGGAGGGCGATGAAGGCGAGCATGGCGTAGAGCAGAGGGCGGTGGGTGCGGGTGCGGTACCAGAGGACGGCTCCCCAGGCGGCGAGGGCAAAGTAAGCGGCGTCGAGTAGCGCGGAGGTGAGCGCAAAGATCGATTCGCGGGGATGCTCGTGGTAGCGCCACCATTCCAGATGGGTGGTCAGGGTTTCGGTGCGGGGGCGGAAGAGCATATTGAACAGACGCGCGGCGGGAAGCACGATGAAGTAGCGGAGGGAGTGCGCGGCGATGCGAGCCTGGGCAAGGGTGTTGAAGCGGGCGTCGAACTCGGGCGTGGCTGTGGTGGTCTGGTTGTAATCGGTGAGCAGAGCAGCGATCTCAGGCTGCTGCGGGGGAGAGTCGAAGGCCCGCATAGGGAGGTCGGCGAGCGCGATCTGTGCGCCGTCGTAGTTCCAATAGACGTCCTCGGTGGAGGCGTAGTCGATAGCCCAGGTGCGGAACCAGCGTTGGAAGCCCAAGGGAACGAACTCGCCTGGATCGGTCGCGTAGCGGGGAGCGAGGGGCTGCCAGACGTGGAAGGTGCGATGGTTGCGGATCGTCCAGGGGATAAGGGGGAGAACGATGAGGAGGGCGGCAGTGAGGGGCGCAAGGATGCGACTACGCCGCTTCCCACGCGGAAGCCAAAGCATGGCGGGAAGGGTGGCTGCGCTGAGAAGCGCTTGTTCAGGGCGCAGCAGGAGGGAGTAGCTGAGGGCGACACTGAGCGGCCAAAGCCATGGGTTGAGACTGGCTCCGGCGTCTTGCCAACGATAGAAGCAGAAGAACGCAGCGCTAAGCGAAAAGAGGGTAAGGGTTTCGGTGAGGGGCGCGGCGGTGTAGGCGGCGGTGAAGGGACAGAGCGCGGCGAGCCAAAGGCTGATGAGTCGGGCGCGCGGGCCGAAGAGGCGTCCGGCGAGCGCAGCGATAAGGAGGCAGGAGGCGAGGTCCACCACCGCTTGTACGTACATGACGGCGGTGTAGTGGGCCATGCCAAAGAGGCGGAAGCAGGCGACAAGAAAAATAGGATAGCCAGGCAGGCGGATAAGGGTGGGCTGCGGGGTGCCACCGTCATCGACGAAGCCGTAAACGCCGTGGAGCATCCAGTTGCGGGCGATGCCGCCGTAGACGAGCGTGTCGCCGGAGAGGCGTTGCGCGTGCTTAATGAACCATAGGCGGAGCACAAGGCCGGCGGTCAGAGCAAGCGCGGTCCAGAGCCAGGAGCGGAAACGTGGGTTCATCGATCTGCAATGATAGCCGAGGCGCGCGGCAAGGCGCTGGTCATGGGCCTGCGTGCTCTGTTGCGACGACGGATGTGGGAATATCTACAACCAGGTTTCCGGGCGGCGCAATGTTCGTTGACTGTGGACGGGGAGGTGCATACGATGACCACAGGCCCACGGTACGCCCACACCTTCGATGACCAATAACCCTGTCTTTTACGATCCACAACGCAAGCGCTGGAAGCGGCTTCGCCGGATCTTTGACGTGCTGGCGCTGCTGGGGCTGGTGGTAGGAATATTTTTTGTGATTGGGTTGCTGCGGATCAAACCGCTGCCGGAGTTGCTGCTGCCATCGGTGAAGCGGAACTACCGTGCGCTTGCGAATGCTCCCGCGCCGACGTTGAAGGGGAGCGGGCTGCATCGCGCGGCGCATCGGAAGACGGATCGCAAGCCGTCGGACATTCCCTTGAACACGGGCGAAGGTTTGCGCGCGGCGTACTACGTGGAGGACGATCCGGCGAGTTACTCCTCCCTGCGGCAGCACGTCAAGCAGATCGACCTCCTATTTCCCGAGTGGCTGCACATGGTGTCGCCCGACGGAACGCTGACCTCGTACACGATCGACAACCGTCCATACGCCGTGGTGGATGCGGGCGGCGTGCATCCCGTCGACCGGGAGAATCGGGTGGCGCGGGTAATTGCGGACGCCCATGAAGACACGGAAATCTTTCCTCTAGTCAACAATTACGACCCTACGGTGAACAAATTTCTGCCGTCCATCGGTAGCTTTTTGACAAATCCGCAGGCGCGCTCGCATTTTATTGCGCAGGTAGACACGTTCTTAGCGCGCAACCCGAACTACCGCGGGCTGTCGCTCGACTTCGAGGAGATTCCGACCGAAGCACAGCCGGGGTTCATGGCGCTGGTGGCGGCGCTCTATGCGGACTTCCATACCCGCAATCTACGACTTTATGTGAATACGCCCGTAGCCGACGAGGATTACGACCTGAAGTATCTGGCCGACCACTCCGACGGTTTGCTGCTGATGAACTACGACCAGCACCAAACGGAGAGCGGGGCGGGGCCGATTGCGGCGCAGGACTGGTTCGTCGGCAACCTGAAGCGGATCGTAGCGGTGGTGCCGAAGGAGAAGCTGATCTGCTCGATCGGCAGCTATGGGTACGACTGGGTGACGACGCTGCCGCCGGATGTGCCGGCCACTAAGGGTAGAAAGAAGCCCGTCGCACCCCCGCCGGGCAAGCTGCTGTACTCGCGCAATCTGGCGACGCAAGATGCTTGGCAGGCCGCGGCGGATTCGGAGTCCCAGATCGATCTGGACGACGATTCGCTGAACCCGCACTTCGCTTACGACGACGACGACACCAAGCAGCGTCATGAGGTATGGTTTCTCGACGCCGTGACGACCATCAATGAGATGCGTGCGGCTCAGGCGTTGGGTATTCAAACGTTTGCGCTGTGGCAGCTCGGTTCAGAAGATAGCTCGCTGTGGAAGATCTGGGATAAGCCGAGCCATTCCGATCCGCTGACCGCGCTGGCAAATGTCGATCCCGGTTATGACGTCGATACCGAAGGGAACGGCGACATTCTACGCGTGACGCGCAAGCCTCAGTCGGGGCATCGCACGTTGACGCTGGACGACGACGACTCGGTGCCGCTGCTCTTCCGCATGGTGACGCAGGAGCGGATGGACTCCTATCCGTTGTCGTACACCATTGAGCAATATGGCTATCACCCGAAGCAAGTGGCGCTGAGCTTCGACGATGGGCCGGACCCGACGTGGACACCGAAGGTGCTGGATGTGCTGAAGAAATATGGCGTGACCGGCACGTTTTTTATGATCGGCGAGGAGGCGCAGGATAACGTCGGGGTGTTGAAGCGGGTTTACCGCGAGGGCCATGAGATCGGCAACCACACCTTTACGCACCCCGACATCAGCGAAATCTCCAACGGGCAGGTAGACCTGCAGCTGAACTCAACCGAACGGTTATTTGCGTCGAAACTGGGAGTGCAGCCGCTCTACTTTCGGCCACCATATTCGGTCGATCAGGACCCCGATACGAACGACCAGGCGGCGCCCATCGACCGTATTCAGAACCTCGGGTATGTGATCGTCGGCGACAAGATCGACACCAACGACTGGGACGAGCACCCGAAGAAATCGCCCCAGGAGATTACGGACAGCGTCTTGAACGCTATCGCCCTTATGGACAGCCAGCCCTGGACGAAGGGGTCGGTCATTTTGCTGCATGACGGCGGTGGTGACCGCTCCGCGACGGTGGCGGCACTTCCGATGCTGATAGAAACGCTACGCGCGAAGGGCTTCGAGATCGTGCCGGTGTCGCGGCTGATGGGCAAGACACGCATGGAGGTCATGCCCGCCTTGACCGTGAAGCAGCGCTGGCTAGCCGCGGTGGATTCGGTCGCGTTCTTCTTCATTAGCTTCTTCAACCATGTGGTGATCGCCGTCTTCTTCCTGGGCGACATCCTGATGAGCGCGCGCCTGATCATCATCGGTGTGCTGGCCATCATCGACCGCTTCCGCGTGCGGAAGAACTTCGCTCCGCCGGGCTACGAGCCGAGTGTGGCCGTGTTGATTCCGGCTTACAACGAAGAGAAGGTCATTGTAAGAACGATCCGGTCGGTGATGATGTCGACCTATAAAAATATTCGCATTGTTGTCATAGATGACGGGTCGAAAGATCGGACGAGCGCGGTGGCTCGTGAGGCCTATCCGAAGGAGATCGAGTCGGGACGGCTTACCGTGTTGACTAAGCCAAACGGTGGTAAGGCGGACGCACTGAACTATGCGTTGGAGACGACCTATGAGGATATTTATGTCGGGATCGACGCGGATGGGGTAATTGCCAAAGAAGCGATTGCGAATATGGTCGGCCACTTTGCCAATCCTAAGATTGGCGCGGTGGCGGGGAACGCGAAGGTCGGCAATCGCGTCAATCTATGGACGCGGTGGCAGGCGCTCGAATACATCACGAGCCAGAACTTCGAGCGGCGGGCGCTGGATCTCTTCGACGTGGTGATGGTGGTTCCGGGAGCCATCGGCGCGTGGCGCACGGCGGGCGTGAAGGCGGGCGGCGGGTACCACACCAACACCGTAGCCGAGGACGCCGACCTGACTATGAATATGCTGGAGCAGGGTTATAGCGTCATCTATGAGGATTCCGCGCTGGCCTTTACCGAGGCCCCGGTCAACATGGATGGGTTGATGCGGCAGCGCTTCCGGTGGTCCTTCGGCATCTTGCAGGCCATCTACAAGCACAAAGGCGCCATTGCCAAGCATCGTGCGATGGGCCTGTTCGCGCTGCCGAATATCCTGATCTTCCAAATACTGCTGCCGCTGGTCTCGCCGCTGATCGATCTTATGTTTGTCTTCGGGGTCTTCCACTATTTTCTGGATAAGCACTTTCACCCGGAGACTACCCCGGCGGCCGGCTTCTATAAGCTGCTCGGCTTCTTCCTCGCGTTCCTCATCATCGACTTTACGGCGTCGTCGCTGGCGTTCGCGCTGGAGCGGAAGAACAAGGCCAGCAAGGGCGACTTCTGGCTGCTCTTCCATATCTGGATACAGCGGTTTACCTACCGCCAGGTGTTTTCGGTGGTGCTGCTGAAGACGGTCAAACGCGCCATCGACGGCAAGCCCTTCGCCTGGGACAAGCTCGACCGCACGGCGAAGATGTCGAAGGCCACCGAGACGATGATGCAATGATTACCGGTTACAAAGATGTAAGCTATGTTGCGGTCCGAGCCGTACGTATGATCTTTGCTTCGGCGTCTACGATCGCTCTAATAATTAGTATTTATGTTTACGTACGTAGTTTCACGGGCATGGCGATGGAGAGTCTTGCTGGCCGGCCTTTCGATCTTCACTTGAGCATGTTTCTTGTTTTGATTCCGATTTGTGCGTTTGAGTTTAAGGGCCTGCGCGATCAAAAAGCATTGATTGGCGCGTTGAAAAAGGCACGGCCAAAATTGATAGGTCCCGCGATACAGATGTTATTCGTGTTCTACTTCTCCAACTTTATGTTGTTCTTGATACTGAGCCACGGTGCTGCGCCGGCAATCGTAAACGGGAATTACGTGCTAAACGATCATGGTCGTGTGAAAGGTGTTCTGTCGGCAAGCGAGTACTTTAGCTTGAAGAGTTATGAACTTCGACTATTTGCTTCGGGATGGGTGCTAGGCTACTTTAGCGCGGCTGCATACTGGTGGTTCCCGCGGGCTAATCAAGAACTATTGAGCAACGAAGATACTTAGCGTACCGCCCCCTATGTAGGGCCTTCACTGTAAAATCTGTGCATGCCTATCGCCGCCAAAGCATTGCTAACTTCGTTGCCTCCGTTCGCCAACGAGGCTTTTCTTGACTTCGACGATGCCGCGAACCGCTCCGCGATGGAGGCGGCGCTGGCCGATGTCGGGGCGCGGCTGGGGCGCGAGTACCCGATGGTGGTCGGCGTGGAGCGGCTGACGACCGCCGGGAAGATCGTGTCGGTGAACCCGGCGCGGCCCGCGCAGATTGTCGGCGTCCATGCGGCGGCGGAGGCGGAACACGCGGCCGGGGCGGTGCGGGCGGCGGAGGCGGCGTTCGCCCGGTGGAGCCGGGTGCCGGTAGCGGAGCGGGTGGGCCTGCTGCTGCGCGCGGCGGCGCTGGTGCGGGAGCGGAAGTTCACCTTCTGCGCATGGCTGACGTTTGAGGTCGGCAAGAACTGGGCCGAAGCCGACGCCGATGTCGGCGAGACCATCGACTTTCTCGAGTTCTACGCGCGGGAGGCGCTACGGCTGGACGCGGCGGAGACGCCGATCCAGATGCCGGGGGAGCGCAACCGGCTGCGCTACGTTCCGCTGGGCGTGGGCGCGGTCATTCCGCCCTGGAACTTCCCGCTGGCGATCATGGCGGGGATGACAGCGGCGGCCATCGTGTGCGGGAACACGGTGGTGCTGAAGCCGTCGGTCGACGCGCCGACCATCGCGGCGGAGTTCTTCGCGCTGCTCGAAGAGGCCGGGCTGTCGCCGGGCGTGGTGAACCTGTGTCCGGGCGAGGGGCCGGGGTTTGGCGCGGCGGTGGTGGCGCATCCGGCGGTGCGGTTCATCGCGTTTACCGGATCGAAGGCGGTGGGGCTAGAGATCCACGAGAGTGCGGCCAAGGCCCAGCCGGGGGCGAAGTTCATCAAGCGAACGATCCTTGAAATGGGCGGCAAGGACGCGATCATTGTGGCGGCCGACGCTGATCTCGACGCGGCGGTGGAGGGTGTGGCGGCGAGCGCGTTCGGCTTCAGCGGACAGAAGTGCTCGGCGTGCTCGCGGGCGATTGTGGATGCTTCGGTGTACGACGTGTTTGTCGCGAAGCTGAAGGCGCGGGTGGACGCGATCGAGGTCGGCGATCCGGCTCTCAATTTTTATGGCGGACCTGTGATTTCGACCAAAGCCTTCGACCGGGTGTCGGGATACCTCGAAGTCGCGAAGAGCGAAGGGCGGGTGATCTGCGGGGGTCACGCTATTGAGACACCCGACAAGGGGTACTACTTCGAGCCTACGGTGGTAGTGGATGTTGCGCCGACCACGAGGATCGCGCAGGAGGAGATCTTCGGGCCGGTGCTGGCTGTGATCAAGGCGCACTCGTTGGATGAGGCGTTTGCGATCGCCAATGGGACGGAGTATGGGTTGACCGGGGCGATCTATTCGCGCTCGCGAGCGACGCTGGACCGGGCGGCCGATGAGTTCCATGTGGGCAATCTGTACCTGAACCGCAAGTGCACGGGGGCGATGGTGGGGGCGCATCCGTTTGGCGGGTTCAATATGAGCGGGACGGATTCGAAGGCGGGCGGGCCGGATTATCTGCTGTTGTTTACGCAGGGGAAGTCGGTGGCGGAGAAGATGGGTAGGGCGGAGACGAGAGAAGAGGAGGGTATGGGCATTTAGGCGCGTCTTGCGACAAACTCTTCATGACGAACTCAGACCTTCCGCCTAGTACCCCCACCGGGTACTTTAAGTACGAAAGTATTCAAACTACAGGAGTTAAGCGGGTACTTGTACGGTTAGGTACGAAGTAGTCAACAGTGGTGCTGTAATACCGTGCTCGCAATCCCGGGATGGGGCGCTCAGGTGGGTTGTGGAGGACCTGGAGGCTTGAGGCGGCGGGTGCTGTGGTGCCGCACTGATGGACCTCGGTGAAGAGATGGCGTCAGGGGCCGGAAGATCCGGGCGAGGGGCGTTCTCTAGTCTCCTTGTTAGAGTGAGTTGAGTTAAAAAGCGAAAGGCCCGGCGGGTGTGCCGGACCTTATTTATCAGCTATAACTCAAGTATAGCAGAGTGGGGACAACTCATGCACAAAGTTGTTGTAATTTATGTGGTTTGGAATGAGGAAGATGCGGGGATTTTAGGTGGGAGGGGCTTGACAATATTGCGGGGTTAGAAGCAGATTTCCTACGGGAATGACAATAAGAAAGGCAAGAGCAAATGCAAATGCAAACGCGACTTCTCTTCGGGGACGACAAACAAGGAGGGCAAGGTGGTGCCAGGTTACAGTGTGTAGGGAATGTAGAGTTCGAACGCTGTCGTGGAGAAATCGCGGGTGTTTCGGGTGACGAAGGTGCGGTTGACAACAAGAGGGACATCGACAAAAGCGGATTCTCTACGGGAATGACAACAAAGGGTGGAAATGACAAACAAAGGCAGGAGGTTTAGGGTTCGAGGAGGTCTTGGGCCAGGTCTTGCCATGTAGGGTTAGCGGCTTCGATGAGGGCGATCTTTTGGGTCCGGGTGTAGTGTTTGAGTTCCTTTTCGCGGGCTGTGGCGTTGAGGATGTAGCGATGGTGTTCCACATAGACGAGACGGTGGATGTTGTAACGGGCGGTGTGGGTTCCGGGGGTTTGCAGGCGGTGCTGAGTGAGGCGGACGGCGAGATTGCTGCTGACGCCAATGTAGAGGGTGCGGGAACGGCTGGCGAGGATGTAGACGTAGTAGTTGTGCTCGCGCCGCGGCATGGGGGTTAGTGTAACGTGGGTGCGAAAAGCAGATTCCCTTCGGGAATGACAAACAAGAAGGGCAAGTGCAACAGCAAAGGCAGAAGCAGATTCCCTTCGGCAATGACAAACAAGAAGGACAAGTGCAACGGCAACGGCGGAGGCGTCAGGCAGACTTTTTGTGGATGAGTTCGCCGGCTTTGGCGGCGGCGTCGGCGAGGATGCGGTGGTGGAGGGTGAAGAGGGCGAGTTCGAGGCGGTCGGAGACGCCGGTTTTGTCGTAGATGCCGCGGAGGTAGTTTTTGATGACCTGCTCTTTGGTGTTGAGCTGGAGGGCGATCTCTTTGTTTTTGCAGCCCTGGACGATGAGGGCGACGATCTGCATTTCCTTGGGGGTGAGGCGGTCGCGGACGCGGGCACCGACGCTGTCGACGGCGGCGAGCATGGTGATGTTGGCGTGATGGACGTAGCGTTGGCCGCGGGCGACGCGGCGGATGCAGTCGACCATGTCGGTGCCGGAGATGTTGCGGCAGACGACGCCTTCGATCTTGGCGGCGACGTCCTGGGGGACCTGCTCGTTGTTTTCGGTGACGAGGATGCAGCGGCTGCCGCCGGTGTGGGCGCGGGCGACGACGGAGGCGAGGTCGAGCTGCATGGAGGTGGAGAAGATGGCGAGGACGCCGCGGAACTGGTCGAGCGCGGCGAGGAGGCGGGTGGAGTCTTCGCACTGCGCGATGATGCGCATGTCGTCCTCGATGGCCAGGACGCGGGCTGCTCCGGAACGAAAGATGGCTTGGTTGTCCGCCAGGATGAGACGATTCATGGGGGTTCTCCGGCGGATGCGTGATTTCCATCCGCAGTCACCTCATCGGCGACCGGGTGGAGAACGCCGGTAATGTCTACAATTCGTACAAGGCTTTTGTTTCCTAACATGGTGTGCGGCGGATGAGATGTTTCTGAAGCGTGCGGTGTCCGGATGTACTCCAATTGAGGAAGGATTCGATGGCGAAGCCGATACTGTTTGCGATTGACGACGACGCGAGCGTGCTCGAAGCGGTGGTGGCGGATTTACGCCGTCACTATGGGCAGAGCTATCGCATCTTGCGGGCGATGTCGGGTGATTCGGCGTTGGAGACGTGCAGGCAGTTGCTGGATCGCGGGGATGCGGTGGCGCTGTTCTTGTCCGACCAGCGGATGCCTGGCATGACGGGCGTGGAGTTCTTGCAGCAGGCGATGGTGCTGTACCCGGACGCCAAGCGGGTGTTGCTGACGGCGTACGCGGATACGGAAGCGGCGGTTCGGGCGATCAACGGCGCGAAGATCCACTACTACCTGAACAAGCCGTGGGACCCGCCGGAGGAGAAGCTTTATCCGGTGCTGGACGATCTACTGGCGTCGTGGACGATGGGATACCGGCCGCCGTATGAGGGCATTAAGGTGGTAGGGACGCGGTGGACGGCGGCGGACTTTCAGGTGCGCGACTTTCTGGGCCGCCACCATGTGGAGTACAAGTGGTTGAATCCGGAGACGACGCCGGACGCGCTCGATCTGCTGCGCAAGAAGGGTGTCGACGAGGCGAAGATGCCGGTGGTGCTGTTCGGCGACGGCACGGTGCTGTTGCAACCGACGGCGCAGGAGCTGGCGGGCAAGTTAGGGTTGCCGCTCCAGGCCAAGGAAGAATTCTATGACGTGGTGGTGATCGGGGCGGGACCGGCGGGGCTGGCGGCGGGGGTGTATGGCGCGTCGGAAGGATTGCGCACGCTGGTGGTGGAGGCGGACGCGCTCGGCGGGCAGGCGGGATCGAGCTCGAAGATTGAGAACTATCTGGGGTTTCCGCAGGGGTTGAGTGGGGAAGAGCTGGCGCGCCGCGCCTATCTGCAGGCGCAGCGGCTGGGAGCGGAGTTTCTGTTGCAGCGGGTGGTGAAGATTCGCTGCGAAAATAACTACCACATTCTCGAGATGGAGGATGGACGGGAGGTCTCGTGCCACGTGTGCCTGATCGCGACTGGGGTGTCGTACTGCAAGCTGGCGATCCCAGGGGAGGAGCAGTTTTCGGGTGCGGGGATGTACTACGGCGCGGCGCTGTCGGAGGCGCGGGGCTGCGCCGATGAGGAAGTGTATGTCGTTGGCGGGGCGAACTCGGCCGGACAGGCGGCGATGCACTTCTCGCGCTATGCGGCTAAGGTGCGGATGCTGGTGCGCGGCGAGGGGCTGGAAAAGAGTATGTCGAAGTATCTGATCGACCAGATCGCGGCCACGCCGACTATTGAGGTGGAGACGGGCACCGAAGTGGTCGGGCTGGCGGGCGATAGCCATTTGGAGTGCATGACGCTGAAGACGCCGCGAGGGGAAGAACGGCGGTCAGTGAACTCGCTTTTTGTATTTATCGGGGCAGCTCCTAGAACGGACTGGATGCCGCACACGATCGCCCGCGATGCGAAAGGATTTGTTTTGGCTGGGCCGGAGCTGAAGGCCAAGAGCGCGAAGGCTTGGCCGCTCGAACGCGATCCGTATCTGCTGGAGACGAGTGTGCCGGGGATTTTTGTGGCTGGCGATGTGCGTTTCAATTCCGTTAAACGATGTGCGTCGGCTGTCGGCGAAGGGTCGATCGCGATCCAATTTGTGCATCAGTATCTGGCGACCTTATGAGCAGTGTTCCACAATTCGACCTCGCAATGCCCTTGAAGATCGATGAGGCGATGCTGGAGAAGCTGCATCGCGCGCCGATTCTGGCGTCCTTGTCGGACGAGCAGTTGGTGTGTCTGGAGTCGGCGGAGGAGATGAGCGCCCATGCTGGCGAGATTGTGATCCGGCAGGGTGAGATCGACCGGCACTATTGGATATTGCTCGACGGCGAATTGCGGCTTTCGCAGACGACGGCAAGCGGCCATGAGATGGCGATGCACGTGATGAAGCCGGGGAGTGCTTTTGGCGAGGTCTCTCTGCTGGCCAATGTGCCGAGCGCAGTGAACTTCAGGGCCATCGACGAGGCGCATCTGTTGCGGCTGGACGAGCAAGGCTTTTGGAACTTGTTGACCGTTTGCCCTGAGGTGCGGCGGGCCATCCTAGGCGATATGGCGATGCGCTTCCAGAAGATGCAGAATGTGGCGGTGCATCAGGAGAAGATGGCGTCGCTGGGCACGCTGGCGGCGGGTTTGATGCATGAGTTGAACAATCCGGGCGCGGCGGCTCGGCGGGCGGCGGCACAGTTGCGCGAGAACCTGATGCGGCTGCATGAGTTAGGTGCGCGGTTTACCAAGACGCAGATGACGAGCGAGCAGAAGGTGTGCATCCTGGGACTACAGGAGTATGCTCTGGCGCGCAAGGAGCCGCTGCGGATGAACTCGCTCGAGCAGAGCGACGCGGAAGAACGGCTGATCGAGTGGATGGAAGCGGCGCAGATTGAGAATCCTTGGAAGCTGGCGCCGACGCTGGTGTCGATCGGCATCGATTCGGACGAGCTGGAGTGCGCGCGGCGGCAATTTCCGCCGGAGATCTTTTCGGACGCGCTGAGCTGGATGGAGGCTATGGTCTCGTCGATGCAGCTGGTGGGGACGATCGAGGAGAGTATTGGCCGGGTGGGCGATTTAGTAATGGCGGTGAAGAGCTACGCCTATGAGGGCAAGGGGCAGAAGCAGACGCTCGATGTAAACGCGAGTGTGCATGCGACGCTGGTGATCTTGGGGCATAAATTTCGGGAGAAGCAGATTGTTGTGGAGAAGGAGTTTGGCGAAGGCATTCCGCTATTGCAGACGACACAAACGGGGCTGAATCAGGTATGGACGAATCTGCTGGATAATGCGATCGACGCGGTGGGGGTGAAGGGGCATGTCAGGATCAAGACGTGGGCGGAGGCGGGCGCGGACGGCAAGGGTGGCTCGGGAGGTTCGATTTGTGTGAGCGTGGTGGACGATGGGGCGGGGATTCCGACGGAGTGCCAGAAGCAGGTCTTTGATCCGTTCTTTACGACGAAGCAGGCGGGGGTGGGCACGGGGCTGGGGTTGGGGATTGTGCACCGGATTGTGGAGCAGTTTGGGGGGCGGATTTTGTTTAGTTCGGTGCCGGGGCGGACGGAGTTTTTGGTAAGGCTGCCGAGTGGGGCGGCGTAGGCTTTACCCGTCGCGAAACGAACTTGCCGCTGGTGTACCATGGCGGTCATGGCTCTTCCTAAAGGCTGTACAGCTTCCAACGTGATCGACTTTATCCACGCACATCAAGCGGATGCGATCGTGCTTGGTAAGCAGCTAGAGGTATCACCGGAATACTTTCTAGGATTGTCGGGATGGGAGTCCACCTGGGGAGCTAACCGCTTTGCACAGGAGGGAAACATTTTTTTCTCTCTGCACGGAGGTTCGACCGCGCCGTTCGCGAACGGCTCCATCAAGGGTAGGCTACCGCCCTATGTCTCACTATCTACATTTGCGTCCTATCTCGATTGTGGACGGTCGTTCATTGCACAGTATGGGTCTTTTCTGAGGGGAGTGACTACTCCTCTTGCGTTCGCTCATGCGCTTGTTAAGAGTGGCTTCAACAGCGGCGATGCGAAGACAGGAGGCAATCCCAATTTTGTGGAAAATACGCAAACCGGCATCCATATGGTGGTGAGCAGGGCCGCATGTTAGGAGCTATCGGTCTGATGTTGCTGTTGGTAGCGCAAGCGGCACCGAATCAAGAGAAAGGTTTCATACCTACTTCAGACGCCGTCGACGTGGCCCGCATGGTTGCGGAAGGCCTGGGCTACTCGCTCGCCGACCGCACGAAATACTTCTTCGACATTATTCCAGGAGAAAAGGGCGCGCCGCTTTTTCCCGGGTATGTCACAATTGGCTTTTACTGGAACAGCAATACCGTCGACGCCATCTCCATCAACGTGAATACTGGTCAAGTGCTCGACATTAATATGTGCAAGGTCTTCGAGTATCCCCAAATCAAGAAGTTTGAACTTAGGGTTAAACGTGGAAGCGGTGCTCCACCACTTTCCATCGAGGAGTTACAGCGTCAGACGGGATGCGAGTCGTTGAAGAGATTGTCGGTACCTCGCACCAGGCCTTAGATCAGCGCGTCCGCTTTCTTGGACCGGAAGCTTAGAACGCAGATTCCCTTCGGGAATGACAACCAGAAAGGCAAGAGCAAGGGCAGAAGCGGATTCCCCTTCGGGAATGACAACAAGGGCGTTAGCGTGGCTGGAGGGTGTCCATTTCAGCGAGGACCATGGCGGCTTCGTCTTCAAGGCCGGCGCGCTGGGTGGCGTAGTCCTGCTCGGGGTATTTGCCGGCGAGATATTCGAAGTTGAGATCGCGGAGGTTGTCGTAGATGACGTCTTTGCGTTCGCGGAGATAGTCGAGGCGGGTCTTGTCGCGCTGGCGGAAGGGGTTTCGCTCGGGCCAGAAGATAAAGGCGAAGAGGGCGAGGGTGAGGAGGAGGCCGGCTATTATTCCCACGAGATGCCCATAGAGTTGTCAGTTACCAGTTGTTAGATGAAGCTAGTATTCGGTTTCGCGGCGGATGCGGTTGCGGAGGGCGGTGGTTTCGGGGGAGACCCATGTTTCAGAGGCGAGGCTTTGGATTGGGGCACTCGAGTTGGTGGCGGAGCGGAGTTTCCAGGTGCGGATGACGACGGCGGTGCCGATGGTGGCGAGGAAGAAGACGGCGAACGGGGTGATCCAGGCGAGGTTGTCGAAGCCGCCGCGCATGGGGGAGGCGAAGACGGTCGCGCCGTACTTGGCGGCGAACCAGTTGAGGATGGAGGTGTTGGAGCCGCCGCCGGAGAGCTGGGCATGGAGCTCGGCGATCATGGGGGCTGAGACGCCGCAGCCGACGTGGTTGCATTCGAGCAGGATCTGACCGCAGCCGCAGGTGCAGATCATCTCGTGACCGAGCTTTTCGAAGCGGCGAGCGGGGTCGGTCGCGCCGAGGGTGAGGAGGAGAATGCAGGCGAGAGTGGCGGATTGAAGGAGGCGAGTGAGGCCAGCCTTCTTTTTGTTTAGGGCTTGGGCGGCATGGCTGAAGCCATGCCCTTCCGATTCTGCGGTGCGCCTACGCATGGTGGACTTCGGCCTCGGCGGCGGGGAGGATGACGCGGGTGGGGGTGGGGGATGTGCGGGTGAGATTGGGCGCGAGGGCGACGAAGGTGCCGAGGACGACGATGCCGACGCCGATCCAGATCCAGGCGATGAGCGGGTTGATGAAGACCTTGATGATGGGTTTGTCGGTGTCGGGGTTTTTGCCTTCGTAGATGACGTAGAGGTCGTTTTGGAGGGTGGAGCGGTTGGCGACCATGGTGGCGTTGGTCTCGGAGGCGTGATAGAAGCGCTTCTCGGGAGCGAGTTGGGTAAGCTTCTTGCCGCCTCGGTAGACGTCGAGAAGAGCGTATTCGGTGTCGAAGTTGGGGTTCGAGTCTTGGGTGTAGGACTGGCAGACGAGGCGATAGGGGCCGAGAGCGAGGGTGTCGCCGAAGCCCATTTCCTGCTCTTTGGACTGGTTGAACGCGCCGCCAGCGATCCCGATGAACATGACGACGATGCCGAAATGGACGAGATAGCCACCGTAGCGGCGGGTGTTGCGGCGGATGAGGAGGAGGGTAGCGGAGGCGAGGTTGCGGCCTGTCTGGGTGCGGACGACGTTCGCTCCGCGGAGGAACTCGGCGGTGATGGCGGTAGTGACGCAGGCGGCGAGCGAGAAGGCCATCAGGGAGAAGATGGTGGAGGTCTTATCGTCGCCGTCTTTCCAGGGCTGGTCTACGAAGATTAAGAGCAAAGCGAGGGTGGCGACGAAGGCGATGCCGGGGAGGACGAAGTTCTTGCGGATGGAGCGGATGGAGGTGGAGCGCCAGGCGAGCAGGGGGCCGATGCCGGTCAAGAAAAGAAGGAACAATCCGACGGGGATGTTGACACGGTTGTAGAAGGGCGCGCCTACGGTGACTTTGGAGCCGGTGACGTACTCGGAGAGGACGGGGAAGAGGGTGCCCCAGAGGACAGTGAAGCAGGCGGCGAGCAGGACGAGGTTGTTGAAGAGGAAGGAGGATTCGCGGGAGACGAGGGATTCGAGCTTGTGCTCGGATTGGAGGTGGTCGCGCTGCTTGAAGAAGGTGAACAGGCAGACGGCGAAGACGATGAGGATGAAGCCGTAGAACCAGTAGCCGATGTTCGACTGCGCGAAGGCGTGAACGCTGCTGACGATGCCGGAGCGGGTGAGCAGCGTGCCGAGGATCGTGAGCATGAAGGTGGAGAAGATGAGCCAGACGTTCCAGGACTTCATCATGCCGCGCTTTTCCTGCATTATGACGGAGTGGAGGAAGGCGGTGCCGGTGAGCCACGGCATGAGGGAGGCGTTTTCGACCGGGTCCCAACCCCAGTAGCCGCCCCAGCCGAGCACGGAATAGGCCCAGTGCGCGCCGAGGAAGATGCCGCAGGTGAGGAAGAGCCAGGTGACCATGGTCCAGCGGCGGGTGATGTGGATCCACTTCTCGCCGGGGTAGCGCATCATCAGCGCGCCGAGGGCGAAGGCGAAGGGGACGGAGAAGCCGACGTAGCCGAGATAGAGCATCGGGGGATGGATGACCATCTCGGGGTACTGGAGGAGGGGGTTGAGGCCGAAGCCGTCCTGCGCGAGGGGACCGGGCTGGATGGCGAAAGGGGGCGCGGCGAAGTTGAGGAGAAGAAGGAAGAAGACCTGGATGCCGGCAAGGATGGTGGAGGCGTAGGCGGAGAGGCGCACGTCGATGCGGTGGCGGATGCGCAGGACGAAGCCGTAGGCGGAGAGGAGCCAGGCCCAGAGGAGGAGCGAGCCTTCCTGGCCGGACCAGAGGGCGGAGAATTTGTAGGCGGTAGGGAGCGAGCGGTTGGTGTGGTGGAGGATGTAGGAGACGCTGTAGTCGTTGGTGAAGGCGGCCCAGACGAGGGCGATGGCGGCGCAGGTCAGCGCGATAAAGCTGGCCAGGCCGGCTCGGCGGGCGGTTTCGCCGAGTTTGCTGGAGGTGTCGTCCGCAGTGGGGCCCGCAACTGCCGCGCGGCGGAGGGCGACGGCTCCGATGACGAGGGTGTAGGCCGTCAGGGCGAGGGCGAGCAGGAGGGTAAAGCTGCCAAACTCCGGCATGGGATGGGAGATCATAGGCGCTGCAATGATTGTCTCAGGGTAGAACAGGGAGAGCAATCGACCGAATGGATGGTACGGTACTTCAACCGTGGGATTGCAGCAGGCGGTGGACGCTGGCGAGAAGCTCGTCGGGAAGGAGAGGCTTGAGGCGAAAGGTAACGTGAAGCTCGGCGTACTCGTCTTCCGCCTCCTCCATGCCGCTGATTACGAGGACGGGCAGCGTTGGATGGGTCCGCCGAAGGGCTGCTACAAACTCGGCTCCGCTCATGCCGGGCATAAAGTGATCCGTGATGACGAGGCCAATTTCTTCCTGGAGTTCGCCCGATTGGATCTGCGCCAAAGCGCGCTGCGGGTTGAGCGCGGCGATGACGAAAAACCCTGCGCGCCGGAGGATGGTCTGCCGGGTGGCGGCCTGTACCGCGTTGTCGTCGATCAAAAGAATTGCTGGAGTCATCTAGATCCGAAAGTCCGGCAGGAGGTGCTGGAAGTGAGACAGAGAAACCGCGCACTACTGTAATTGTCATAGGATGCAGAAAAGCTGCTGCTCGGTGAGTCGCTCGAACATGCTTGCCGTTGTGGACGGTGGGCACCGCAACCATATAGAGTGCGTTCAGGCGTCGAAGATCGAAAAAGCAAGGGACCCGTGAATCTACACATCATCGACTGGCTGATCATGCTGGTCTATTTCATCTTTGTGCTGGGCATCGGCTTCGCGCTGAAGCGGTATATGCGCACATCGAACGATTTCTTCCTGGCAGGCCGTTCGATCCCCGCCTGGGTGTGCGGGCTGGCGTTTATCTCGGCCAATCTGGGCGCGCAGGAAGTAATTGGGATGGGGGCCTCGGGCGCAAAGTACGGGATCATCACGAGTCAGTTCTACTGGATCGGGGCGATCCCGGCGATGGCGTTCGTAGGTATCTTCATGATGCCGTTCTATTACGGGTCGAAGGCGCGCTCGGTACCTGAGTTTCTGCGGCTGCGCTTCGACGAGAAGACGCGGGCGCTGAACGCGTTTTCGTTCGCGATTATGACGGTGCTGAGTTCGGGCATCAGCATGTACGCGATGGCGCTGCTGATCCAGACGCTGGGGCTGTTCCACGGGATTATTGCGGACGCTTACATCTTTCATGTGTCGATCATTCTGTCGGGGCTGATCGTGCTGGGGTATATCTTTCTAGGCGGCCTGACGAGCGCGATCTACAACGAGGTGTTGCAGTTCTTTCTGATTGTGGCGGGGTTTGCGCCGCTGGTGTGGATCGGGCTGCGGAACGTGGGCGGCTGGCAGGGGATCAAGCAGACGCTGCCGGCGACGATGACGCATTCGTGGCGCGGGCTGACTCACGCCTCGACCAACACGCTGGGCGTGGAATGGGTAGGACTGACGATGGGGCTTGGGTTCGTGCTGAGCTTCGGGTATTGGTGCACGGACTTTCTGGTGATCCAGCGGGCGATGGCGGCTGATTCAGAAGTGTCGGCGCGGCGGGTGCCGTTGATCGCGGCGATCCCGAAGATGTTCTTTCCGTTTCTGGTGATCCTGCCGGGGCTGATTGCGGTGTCAGTGACGAGCCACATGGGCGCGCCCACTGCTACGGTTGCGCAGAATACGCCGGGTGCCGCCGTGCCGCTCGATGAGGCGCATCCGCATGGGATCATTCCGCAGAAGACCGATCCGCTGTCGGGTAAGGCGGTAATGGATGCGAATGGGAACCCGGTCTACAACTACGATCTGGCGATTCCGGTGATGCTGCTGCACTTCTTTCCAACGGGCATACTGGGGCTGGGGCTGACGGCGTTGCTGGCTAGCTTCATGTCCGGCATGGCGGGAAATGTGACGGCGTTCAATACGGTATGGACTTATGACATCTACCAGGCGTACATCCACAAAAAGGGGACGGACGCACATTACCTTTGGATGGGGCGGATGGCGACGGTTGGCGGCGTGGTGCTGTCAATTGGGGCGGCTTACCTGGTGACGAACTTCAACAACATCATGGACGCGCTGCAGCTCGTCTTTTCGATCGTGAACGCGCCGCTGTTTGCGACGTTTTTGCTGGGAATGTTCTGGAAGCGGACCACGGGACACGGGGCGTTCGCAGGGCTGGTGGCGGGAACGCTTGGCGCGCTCGCGCATCATGGGCTGACGCTTCCGGCGGCGGCCAGCCCGGGGATACATGGCGGCTGGATTATGGTGCTGCACCACTATCCAAGCGACATGGCGCAGAACTTCTGGACGGCGATTTTTGCGTTCTCGATCAATATGGTGGTGACGGTTGTGGTGAGCTTGATGACAACGCCGTATCCCGAGGCGCGGCTCGTGGGGCTTGTGTACTCGCTGACGCCACAGCCGGTCGAGACGCACTTAAGCTGGTATCAAAAGCCGTCTGCGCTGGCGGTGGGGGTGCTGGTGATGCTCGTGGCGTTGAACTTAGTGTTTCGGTAAGGAGACGGCATGGGACTGGATATACGGATACCGTTGGGGCTGCTGTTTCTGATTACCGGTGGCATTTTGGCCGGGTATGGGCTATGGACGCGGAGCGACGCGGCGGTGTATGCCGTGTCCATGGGGGTAAACCTGAACCTCGTCTGGGGCGGGCTCATGTTCGTGTTTGGGTTGGTGATGTATCTCGTGGGACGGCGGCAGAAGTGGCAGGACGATCCGGTGGGACCAAGGCCGTGGGAGCGGAAGGGCGGCCACTGAGTTCTCATTCCGATATGCGGTTAGCGCGTCAACAATCCCAGTCATCGTGCGCGAATCCATACTTGCGATAATGGAGCGATGAAGCGTCGCGTCATCGGGCATTACGAGTTTGTGCGGAAGATCGGCGCGGGGGGCAGCGGGGTCGTGTTTCTGGCGACGGACACGATGCTCCAGCGGCCGGTGGTGCTGAAGCTGCTGAAGCGCGGGAATCTGACTGCGGAGCAGGTGCGGACGACGCAGCTGCGCGAGGCGCGGCTAGCCTCGGCTATCGATCATCCTAACGTCTGCGCAATCTACGACGTGGGTGAGGTGAGCGAAGACGGCGAGCCCGAAGCGTACATCGTGATGCAGTACATTCCGGGTAAGTCCCTGGACAAGCTGATCGCCGCGGGTCCGGCGAGCTTGCAGCTGGTGCTCTCGTGCGGGATTCAGATCTCGGATGGCTTGTCGGCGGCGCACTCGCTGGGGATTTTTCATCGCGATCTAAAGCCGGCGAACGTAATGCTGACCGACGGCGGACTAATTAAGATTCTGGATTTCGGCCTGGCGCGACGGCTCGACCCGGAGCAGATCGAGTTCGATCCCTCAGGGCCGGCCAACAAGCGCGCGCCTGTGCCCGGAGCCACCTATACGGCGCGTGGCGGGACGATCGCGTATATGGCTCCGGAGCAGTTCGTGACCGGGCAGTCGAGTGTGCAGTCGGACATCTTCGCGCTGGGCGTAATCCTGTATGAGCTGGCCACGGGACGGCACCCGTTCCATCGGCCGGATGCGCCGGAGTTTCAGAGCATCCGCGCCATCCAGTATGCCGATCCGATCTCGCTGCGGGAGGTGGCGCCTGATTTTCCAGTGGAGTTTGAAAGCCTGGTGCTGCGCTGTCTGGAGAAGCAGCCTTCGGGCCGGTTCGCCTCGGCGGCGGATGTGCGCGAGGGGCTGCGGACGATCATGCATAACCGGCAGCTGGATTCGATCTCGCTGCCGGGTGATGGCAGCAACAGCCTGATGGCGCAAGGGCGGCTGGCGCTCGACACGCCGGAGGAGGAGAAGCGGTCGACAGGCATCCTTTCGATGCTGGCGGAGCGGTTTCGCGAAAGCGCCCACGCGGCGACTACAAGCAAGCCGAACAGCATTGTGGTGCTGCCATTCACCAACTTTGGGGGGACTGCGAACCCTACACCGCTCTATGGGTATGCGCTGGCGGATGCGTTGGCGGCGCGGCTGGCGAGGATGCCGTCGCTTGTGGTGCGGCCGTCGAGCTCGCTGATGTCCGTGCCGACGCAGCAGCTTGATCCGCTCTCGATCGGAAAGAAGCTGCTGGTGCAGTTTGTGCTGGCGGGGAACTTTATGCGGTCGGAGAAGGGCTTCGACCTGAGCTGGCAGCTGCTGGATGTGCCGGGGCAGAGCGTGCGCGCGGGCGGGTCCATCAATGTCGCAAGCTTCGATCTGATTTCGGTGCAAACGGAGATCTGCAACGAGGTGTTCAGCACGTTGCAGGGGTTTGGCGGGTTTCAATCGGGGGCCGAGAGTGGGCGTGGCGGGTCGCTGACGCAGACCATGTCGGAGGAGTACCTTCAGGCGCGCGCGGTGTTGTCGTCGTTTATGTCCCGCACGGGAAGCCGGGACGATCTGGACCGGGCGCGGGAGCTATTCGAGCGCGTGACGAGACAGGATCAAAATTATGCGCCGGGGTGGTCGGGCCTGGGGATTACGCATCTTCAGTATGCTCGGCACGGGCTGGGCGGCCAAATGCATGTGCTCGAGGCGCGGCGCGCGTTCGACAAGGCCTTGTCGCTTGACCCCGGATCGGTGGAGTCGAACCTGTACCGCGTGTATATGTTGCTCTCGCGCGGCGAGAAGGAGTCGGCGCGGCATGGGATCGAGCATCTGTTGCAGACGGCGGGCAACGATTGGAACGTGCATCTGGTCGCGGGGCAGACGCTGCGGATCGACGGGATGTATGAGGATGCGCTCGACCAGTTCAACATTTCGCTGCGGCTGAACCCGGCGAACGCGGCGTTGATCTATAACAACCGGGCGCGGGTGTATCAGTATCAGAACCAGTTAGAGCTGGCGGCGGATGAGCTAGAGAAAGGGCTGACGCTGGAGCCGAAGCAACCGCTGCTGAGGATTTCGTTAGGCTATCAACAGATGCGGATGGGTGATCTGCCGCAAGCGATCGAAACGCTGGAGCAAGTAATTCGGGACGAGTCGAGCCTCAGGATTGTGTTTCCGACGATTGCGCTTTGTTATGTGCAGCTTGGTGAACGAGACAAGGCGGCTACGTTCATCGTGGACGAGACGCTTTCGGCGGCCGAGGCGGACAGCGAGATGGCCTACCGGCTGGCGACGTACTTTGCCGTGGAAGGCGATGAGTCCGAGGCGCTACATTGGCTGCGACGAGCGATCTACCTGGGCAACGAGAACTACCCGTGGTTCTCAATCAATCCGGCGTGGAAGAAGTTGTCGGGGCATGCAGATTTCGAGCGCATTCTTGAAGACCTGAAGAAGAGCTACGGGCGCAACAAGAAGAACTGGAAGCGGCTGCTCGCCCAGGTGCGAGACTAGGCAGGATCGAAGGATTAGACTGAGATATGGCTACCCCTCTTGGATATGCACGGCATGGCGGCACCGGAGTGCCCAACGGCGACCGCCCGATACGCGGCGGCGCGGGTAAGGCGGCGGTCGCGGACCTGAACGCGAAGAAGCCGAAGCCGCCGTTGAAGAAGGTGCTACCCGAGGTCTGGGCACTTGTGAAGCCGCGCGTCTGGATGCTGAGCGGCAGCTTCCTGATTATGATCGTCAATCGGGCGAGCGGTCTGGTGTTGCCGCTGTCGTCGAAGTATCTGATCGACAACGTAATGGACAAGGGGCAGTTGAACCTGCTGCCGATCATCGTGGGTGTGGTGGTGGGGGCGACCTTGATCCAGGGGCTGACCTCGTATACCTTGACGCAGATATTGTCGAAGGCTGGCCAGCGGCTGATTGCGGAGCTGCGGACCAAGGTGCAGGCACACGTAGGCCGGCTGCCGGTGGCGTTCTATGACGAGAACCGCACGGGCACGCTGGTGGCGCGCATCATGTCCGATGTGGAGGGCGTGCGCAACATCATCGGCACGGGGATCATCGATTTCTTTGGCGGCCTGCTGACGGCGTTGTTTGCGTTCATCTACCTGATGCGGACGAGCTCGACCATGACGCTGCTGACGTTCGTCATTCTGGCGGTCTTCGGGTTCGTTGTGACGCGGGCGTTGAAGGTGATTCGGCCGATCTTCCGCGAGCGCTCAAAGATTAACGCCGAAGTGACGGGCCGGTTGACGGAGTCTTTGGGGGGCATCCGGGTGGTGAAGGGGTACCACGCCGAGGCGACGGAGTCGGGTATCTTCGCGAAGGGTGTGGACCGGCTGCTGCAGAACGTGATCTCGTCGTTGACGGCGCAGAGCTTGATGAGTCTGGCCTCAACGGCGATTCTGGGCATTGTGGGCGCACTGGTGATGTATCTGGGGGCGCACCAGGTGGTGCAGCATACGTTGACGAAGGGCGATTATGTGACCTACGTGATGCTGCTGGCGTTTATGATCGCGCCGATCGTGCAGTTTGTCTCGATCGGAACGCAGTTGACGGAGGCGATGGCGGGGCTTGATCGCACGAACGAGATTCTGAGCGAGAAGCAAGAGGATGCCGATCCGCGCCGGGTCGTGACGTTGCCGGTGCTGCGCGGCAATGTGGCGTTTGAGAATGTCACGTTTGCGTATGAGGCGGGCAAGGATGTGCTCCACGGGATCAGCTTCGAGGCTCGACCGGGGACGGTGACGGCGCTGGTGGGCTCGTCTGGGTCGGGCAAGTCGACGATGATTTCGTTGATCTGCGCGTTTCACGACGCGAGTGGAGGGCGGATCACGGTGGATGGCATCGACCTGGCGACGGTGCGGCTGGATAGCTACCGCGCGCAGCTTGGCGTCGTGCTGCAGGAGACGTTTCTGTTCGACGGGACGATTCGCGAGAATGTGCGCTTCAGCCGACCCGATGCGACTCATGAGGAGCTGTATGAGGCTTGCCGGATCGCGCGGGTGGACGAGTTCGCCGAGGCGTTCGATGAAGGGTACGAGACGATCGTTGGCGAGCGCGGCGTGAAGCTTTCGGGCGGGCAGCGGCAGCGCATCTCGATCGCGCGGGCGATCCTGGCCGATCCGCGAATTCTCATCTTAGACGAGGCGACAAGCTCGCTCGATTCGGAGTCAGAGGCGCTGATCCAGGAGGGGCTGAGCTTCCTGATGAAGGGTCGCACAACCTTCGTGATCGCGCACCGGCTGTCAACGATCCGGCGGGCAGACCAGATCCTGGTGATCGAGCACGGGCACATCGTCGAACGCGGAACGCATGAGGTGCTGTACGCGCTGGGTGGAAGGTATCGGGAGCTCTACGACCGGCAGCATGGGATCGAGCGGAATCTGTTTCTGGCACCGGGCGAGGGGGACAAGATGTCCGTGGGTGCGGAGCTGCTGGTGAAGGCGTAATTCGCGTATGTACACTCTGTAGATGGCGCTTCATATTACGAATCCAGAGACGGAACGAAACGTGCGGAGGCTGGCTTCGATCACTGGCGAGCCGATCGCCGAAGCGGTTAACAAGGCGGCTGTGGAGCGAATTCGGTCGATCTCTCCAAAACGTGATCCGACGCTGATGGCGGACATCTACGAGATCCTTCGCGAGGTGGATGCGTTGCCACGTTTCGACCATCGAACTCCCGATGAAATCATTGGCTACGATGAGAACGGGTTGCCAAGCTGATGGTGCTCGACTCGTCCGCAGTTGCAGCTATCTTTTTCAACGAGCCTGAACGTGACGAGTTGCTGTCAAAGCTGGAGCTGGCCGACCATGTTGTTATCTCGGCCGCCACTCTTGTAGAGATCGGATCGTTCTCAGACGGGCGTTGAAGCAAGACGGCATCGATCTTCTGTCACGCTTCTGCTTCGTTTCGATGTAGAGGTTGTGGCCTTCGATCAACATCAAGCGGTGATTGCCGGCGAAGCGTTCCGCAGGTTTGGAAAGGGACGCCATCAGGCTGACTTGAACTTTGGCGATTGCTTCACCTACGCCCTTGCTCAGCATAGCGGTGAACCATTGCTGCTCAAAGGCGAGGACTTTAGCAAAACCGATCTACTGATTGCGTGAAGTCCTCTGTTGCCAATCAGAGCCGGTCTCTCAAACGTTGCGCTTCGGAACCGCTCCCGACATTTTTACGCTGTGCGGCCGCCTCGTTGAACTGCTGGATGCCGAGAATAGAGCCGACATCCGCGTGACCGTGGACGGCGACGTTCTTGCTTGCCACTAATAATGACTCCAGATCAGACGTGATGCCGGCGACTGCTTCGGGTGCCGGGTTGATCGCGGTGATGAAGCGGAAGTAGTTAAGCGGCGCGGTGCCGTAGCGGGCGAGGGTTGCGGTATGGGTGCGGCCGCAGACCAAGGTCGCGGCGATCTTCGAGCGAACGACTTTGTTCTCGGAGCGCAACGTATCAGCAAAGGCGGCACCGATGGCCACCTTGGACTGCTCATAGCTTCCTTCGGCGTGGAAGTAGACGAGGTAGGAGCTGAAGAAGACCTCGGACCAGAAGTGATGGGCAAAGGCGGCCAGTCGCGACCCGAAGACCCACAGCAGGAAGGCATAGGAGGCGTATTCGCTGAGGATGACCTCAAGGGGCGTGGTGCCGATGCGCGTGACCCCGAAGTAGAGGAGGATGCTGGCGAGGGCAATCAGAGACTCGCCTGAGATGGTTCCGATCAGACGAGCGCGGTCGAGTTCGGCATGGCTCCGCAGCTCGCAGAGCGTGGGCTCCGACTCAAAGAGCAGATCGCCGGAGAAGACGCCGCGGTTGGAGCCGCCTTGTTCGAAGAGGCCATCATCGGTGTTCTGGTAGAGGCGGTTGGGGAGGGACGTTCCGGCGGGGTCCTGACGCCGTATCAGCGTGAAGATGTCAGATGGATGGACGCCCTCGTGGAAGGTCTTCTTGAGCAGCGTCGGGTTGAGCGGGGGAGGATTGTTGTCGATGCGCGCGCGGATGATATAAGCTGCCAAGACCGCGCTCGCCACCGCGAGAAACGCAGCGAGCGGGAACAGACGTTCAATGGGAAGAAGCGTGTCGTACTGTGTGGATGACACGGGCATGAGCCAGAAGATCAGCGGGATGGCGGCGGAGATGCCGAGTATCAGCGCGATGCGTTTTGTGCTGGCGCTTGGCGCGGACGCATACGACTTGGGTAGGGTCTGGCCGCGTATCCAGAGCACGGCTACGTAGACGAGCAGACCGGTCATCATCAGGTGGAACCAAAAGAGCTTGGCCGCCGGAGCGACCCCGGCGGCGATGGAGAACCAGGCGAGGGCGAAACTGAAGAAGGCGACAAGGGTGCCAGCGGTGACTTCGATCAGGTTTTCAAAGGCA
The DNA here is from genome assembly GCA_965277085.1 of Acidobacteriaceae bacterium. Lineage (GTDB taxonomy): Bacteria > Acidobacteriota > Terriglobia > Terriglobales > Acidobacteriaceae > Edaphobacter. Next base: position 610,084 of record OZ255708.1, on the reverse strand, counting down.
GAGCGCAGAGGCGGAATGAGAAAGATGAGGCCGGGAAAGAAGGAGTAAAGGACTCGGACAAGAACGTTGGGCGTCTGCGGCGTGTACAGGTACCGTCGGCCGAGGAGCGACTCGCGGAGGTCGGCGGCAGAGGAGGAGAACTGTTCCCGGCGGCCTTCAGCCAGGTTGAAGGAGAGGCTGGCGGGAAGGTAGCGGAAGCCGTCGTATTGAAAGACGTGGACCAGACCCCGCGCCACGGCGGCCAGGCCCCAGATGAGGAAGAGGACGCCCGCGACAAGGTCGGCGGTGCCTTCGACGTGCCGCGCGGCCGAGGCGAGCCACGAGACTTGAACGAGGCAGAGGACGCCGAGAAGCGTGATGATCGTTCCGCGAAGGGCGACGATGAGGCCCTCGGTGCGCAGCGGGTTTTGCGCTCGCTTCGCCGCGGCCGTCATCGTTGGTTCTACACGGGGCATGGTGCCTATTCTCCCAGACGGCTTGCGTTCGATGATGTGACGCCGAGCTGCGTTAACAGGAAGGCGTAGTCGAAGGCAATTTCCTTTAGGTAGTCATAGCGGCCGGAGGCTCCGCCGTGGCCCGCATCCATGTTGATGTGGAGGAGGAGCGGCGTGTCGTTGCGCTTCAGGGTGCGGAGCTTGGCGACGTACTTGGCGGGCTCCCAGTACATGACCTGCGAGTCGTTCAGGCTGGTCTTGACGAGCATGGCGGGGTAATCGCCCTGGCGGAGATTGTCGTAGGGGCTGTAGGCGAGCATCGTTTGGAACGATTCGGGCTCGTTGGGATTGCCCCACTCCTCGTACTCGGCGACGGTGAGCGGAAGGCTGGCGTCGAGCATGGTGTTCATCACGTCGACGAAGGGGACGTGGGAGAGGACGGCGCGGAAGAGCTCTGGGCGGAGATTGACGACCGCGCCGAGAAGAAGGCCACCGGCGCTTCCACCTTCGATGGCGACGCGTGCCGGGTCGCCGTAGCCTTGCGCTGTCAATTGTTCTATGGCGGCGATGAAGTCGGTGAAGGTAGTCATCTTGGCGGCCATCTTGCCGGCGTCGTGCCAGACGTCGCCGAGTTCGCCGCCGCCGCGAATGTGAGCGTAGGCGAGAACGACGCCGCGATCGAGCAAGGACAGGCGCGTGGGGCTGAAGCCAATCGGGAGCGCGTAGCCGTAGGAGCCGTATCCGTAGACGTAGAGGGGGTTGGTGGAATCGCGGGAGAAGGTGTCGCGCCGGTACACGAGGGAGACGGGTATCTTGACGCCGTCATTCGCAGTAATCCAGACGCGTTGGGAGGCGTACCGGGCGGGGTCGAAGCCGCCGGGGACCTCCTGCTGCTTGAGCAGGGTGGAGGTGCCGGTGGCGATGTCGTACTCGTAGACGGAGGCGGGGGAGACGAGTGAGGTGTAGCTGTAGCGGAAGGTGGTGGCGTCGAACTCGCGGTTGGCGTGGGGACCGGCGGTGTAGGTGGGTTCGGGGAAGGCGATGGAGCGGGCGGGGCTTAGGGTGCCCACGGCAGTGAAGTCGAACACGTCGAGCACGGGCAGGCCGAGGTTGCGGCGGGTGGTGACGAGGAAGCTCTGGAAGAGGTCGATGTCTTCGAGCGGCGATTTGGGGTCGAGCGGGAGGAACTCGGTCCACGAGGCGCGGTCCGGTGAGTCGACTGGTGCGGTGACGACGCGGAAGTTCTTGCCTGTGTCGTTGGTGCGGATGTAGAACAAGCCGTCCCGGTGCTCGGGGTAGTACTCCTGGTCATCCACGCGCGGCGCGATGAGGCGGAAGGCTGCTTCGGGCTGGTCGGTGGGGAGGGAGCGGTATTCGTTGGTAGTGTGGCTGCCTGCCTCCATCATCAAGAACTTGCCGTCGCGGGTGCGGCCTACGCCGAGGTTGAACCGCTCGTCTTCTTCGACGTGAATGAGCGTGTCCTGTTCGACGGCGTCACCGAGATGGTGGCGGAAGAGGCGGTCCTGACGCTTTGTGGTCTCGTCTTCCGTGGTGTAAAAGAGCGTGGCGGAGTCTGAGGCCCAGGCGAAGGAGCCGGTACGAAGGGCGGTGTCGGGGAGATCGGTGCCGGTGGCGAGGTCGCGGATGTGGAGGGTGTACTGGCGGAAGCCGGTCTCGTCGGTGGAGTAGGCGAGCTTATTGCCGTCAGGGCTGACCGCCATCGCGCCAACGGACATGAAGGGCTTCCCTTCAGCCAGAAGGTTGACGTCGAGGAGGATGGCTTCGGTCTGGGTCTCGTCGAAGCTGGCAGACACGGACGGGCGGCGGCAATGGATGGGGTATTGCAGGCCCTCCACCGTGCGGACGTAGTACCACCAGCCGCTGTGGCGATACGGTACGCTCTCGTCCGTCTCCTTGATGTGGGAGATCATCTCGTCGTAGAGCACCTTCTGGAGCGGCTCGGTCGCGGCCATCGCCTCTGCGGTGTAGGCGTTCTCGGCTTCGAGGTGGGCGAGGACCTCGGGCGAGGACTTGTCGCGCATCCAGTGAAAATCGTCCTGGAGCGTTATGCCGTGCAGGGCGGTGGAGAGGGGTTCGCGGCGAGCTGCGGGAGGGCTGAGGGTCATCGTGAGGGGTACTCCGTTGGTTAGGATACAGTGGGCAACCATGCCGTGCTTCCCGACACTCCATCGAAAGGAGTATGGTGGTGGCGTCAACGGCATACCGCCGGGAGGAACGTATGAAGACAGTTTGGACTCGGGCAGTTTTGTTCGGAGCAGTGGTTACACCCCTTGCCGTCTATGGGCAGATGAACGCCAATCCCACGCAACCGGCGCAGCCCAATCAACCGGGGACGATGCAGCCGAACCAGGGAGGCGCAGGGATGGCGGGGGCGATGACGGCGTCGCCTTCCACCGGAGCCGGTGACGCGCAGACGATGAAGGACAAGATGTTCTTGCGGAAGGCGGCGGCCGGTGGGATGGCCGAGGTCCAGCTGGGGCGGCTCGCGGCGGACAAGGCTGGCAGCCCAGACGTGAAGGCGTTCGGACAGAAGATGGTGGTCGACCATACCGCGCTCAACAACGATATGAAGCCGATTGCCGAGCAGATGGGGGTGATGCTGCCGAAGAAGATCAAGCCAGCGGATCAGGCCGAGTACGACAAGCTGAGCGGGATGTCGGGCGACGACTTCGACAATGAGTATTTGACCTATATGGTGAAGGACCACCATGAAGATCTGCGGGAGTTCCGCGCCGAAGACAGCACGGTGCAGGACCCTACGCTGAAGGCGGCAGTCGACAAGGGCTACCAGGTGATTCGCGAACACACGCGGATGGTGGACAAACTGGCGAGGGATAAAGGCTTGCCGGTGCCGGAACGCCATGGCGGCGCTACCGGTCCGTCCGCGCAGCAGTAGATGGTTTGTGGAGTGTGAAGCGGAGAGCGAATTGTGCGCTCTCCGCTTCTTGCGTGGGTGCGGCGTAGGATGACAGTATGAAGGCTCTCTTGCGGTGGGCTGTCTGTCTGGTCCTGCTGCTTCCATCCTTATACTTGCGCGCGGAGAAGGTAGCCGACCTTCCCGCGCCCACCTCCTATGTCAGCGATGTTGCCGGCGTACTGGACGCCTCGACGCTTCAGAAGGTGAACGATCTCTGCCAGGAGGTGGACCGGCAGGCACACGCACAGATCGCCGTGGTCACGATCAAGACGCTGGACGATGGGCAGTCGATCGAAGAGTTTGCGACCGAGCTCGAAGACAAATGGAAGGTGGGCACCAAGGGCACAGACCGCGGCGTGTTGATGGTCTTCGTGATGTCACCGACACGCGGAAGGATCGAGGTCGGCTACGGGCTTGAGGGCATCCTGAATGACGCCAAGGTGGGCGACATCGGACGGGAGATGGCTCCGGAGGCGCAGCAAGGCGATTACAATCAGGCAATTCCGCTTGGTGTGCAGAAGATCGCGAACGTGATTGCGGCGGACGCTGGCGTGACGCTGACGCCGATCGTTCACCAGTACCACCGGGAGGATGTTGCGGCCGCGCCGATCAGCCTGGGTCGTGTGGTTGTGATGGGCGCGGTGGTGCTATTCATCCTCTTTATCCTGGTTCGCACGGGGAATACGGGTATTCTGTTTTTCATCCTGGGCAATCTGATGGGTGGCGGCGGTTTCGGCGGGGGTGGTGGAGGAGGACGGGATGACGATCGTGGCGGCGGAGGGTTTGGTGGTTTTGACGGGGGGAGTTCGGGTGGCGGCGGCGCGAGTGGAGACTTCTAGCGGTAGACTTGAACTGCGGCAAAAGAGGGAATTATGAAGTCATCGATGTGGGCAGTGTTGGGCGTGGTGGGGCTGATTGTGGTCCTGCTGCTGTTTGTGGGCGGAAGCTATGTCAGCGCGAAGAACACGCTGGTGCAGAAGAACGAAGATGTGGACCGGGCGTACTCGCAGGTCAATATCGTGCAGCAGCGGCGGTTGGATCTGATCCCGAACTTGGTGGCGTCGGTGAAAGGGTACGTGAGTGAGGAGAGTACCGTGCTGACGAACATCGCCAATGCACGGGCGGCGATCACCTCGGCACCGGATCGCGCGAGCAGCATCCAGGCCAACGCGAAGATGGACGTGGCACTGGGACCGTTCTTCCGGTTGCAGGAGCAGTACCCAAACCTGAAGGGAAATGAACAGTTCACGCGGCTGGAGGATGAGTTGGCGGGCACGGAGAATCGGATCGCCACGGAGCGCGGGCGCTACAACAAGACGCTCGAAGACTACAACGTCTATGTGCGGCAGTTTCCAAATAGCATCTGGGCGAACATGGCCGGGTTCCACTACCGGGATGAATACTTCAAGGGCAATCCGGAGAACAGCGTTGCGCCAAAGGTGGATTTCAGCAAGTAACAGGTTGGAAGAGCAGAAAGCCGTCGCGGTATGCGACGGCTTTCTTATGCATTGAAAAAGCAGATTCCCTACGGGAATGACAACAAAAGTGCGACTAGGCGGTGGCGAATGCGGCGATTGCCGACGCTTCGTCGTCTTTGACGTCGAACACGGTGTAAAGCTTGGTGATCTGCAAAAGGTCGTGAACCTTCTTGGTCAGGTTCAGCAGCTTGAGCTCGCCGCCGCTGTTCTTGATCGTGGTGAAGGCCGAGACCAGCTCGCCGATGCCGGAGCTGTCGATGTAGCTGATGTCGCCAAGATTCAGCAGAATTTTGTTGGAGCCTTTGGCGAGGACATCGCGCACGGCGTCGCGGAGGGTAACGCTGCCTTCGCCCAGAGTGATGCGTCCGCTGAGGTCGAGAATGGTGATGCCGTCGACCTGGCGGGTCTTTACTTTCATGCTCATGGTGGATCTCCTTAGCTCTTCTGGTTAACTCTTTTGGGCTAGTGTACGGTGTTTTACAAGTGTCAGTTCCGTGCCTGGGTGTAGCTGGCGAAAGTGTACCTCATCCATAAAGGCGCGGATCAGAAAGATGCCGCGCCCGGAGCCGCGAAGGATATTCTCTGGCGCAAGCGGGTCGGGGATGGTATCCGGATCGAGCCCTTGGCCCTCGTCGGCGACACGGATGGTGAGCGACTCGCCGGTGATTTCGAACGCGGCGGTGACGTGCTTTTGCGGACTGTAGGCGTTGCCGTGGAGCACGGCGTTGACGCAGGCCTCACGCACGGCCATGGCGACGTGCGGCACGGTGTCTTCGTCGAAGCCGGCGAGTTGCGCATACTCCTCGGCGGTTTGCTCGACCTGGTCGACTGTCGCAAGGGAAGAGGGGAGTGTAAGAGTAACGCGGCTGGTGGTCGAATCTGCCAAGGCGAAACCCTCGTGCCGCTGTCCTGCCGATAGCTTCGGCGGTGTTCGCAGTGTGCTTGCGTGATGGAGAGAAGTCAAGGGGTGCCTCCTAGAAGCTGTACTTTACGCCGCCGTCGGGAAAGATGGGCATCTGCGTCTGTACGACCGGCGATCCTTTATTTGGCTGCCACTGATAAGAGTAGAAGTTCGTCTGGTTGAGCGCGTTGTCGAGGCCAATGTGCCAGAGCAGAGTGCCAGAGCGGAAGGGTGTCGCGCGCTCGACGCGGAAGTCCAGCCGTCCGTAGGCGGAGGAACGCGCGGCGTTGATCTGCGAAAGCTGGTAGACATCACGGTTCTGCTCCGTGCTGAGGGCCATGTCGTCGGGCGTGTAGGGGCGGCCGGAGGCGGCGGTATAGCGCGCGGACGTGGTGTAGCCATGGCCCATGTGCAGGACGGCCGCGAGGTTGGCGACGAGTGGGATGTCCGCGCTGCCGTTGCGGAAGACGCCGTCAAGGCCGCTGTACTGGTTTTTGGAGTAGGCCAGATTGCTTGAGATCGTCAGGCGGTTGGAGGGGCGCAGGTCGAGCGAGAGCTCCGCGCCAGTGGCTCGGCCGAGGCCCTGGCTGGCCATGGGGAACATCAGGAAGGCTTGGCCAAAGGTGTCGGAGACGTTGGCGAGCGATAGCTGACGAAACTGCGTGGAGACGGGATAGTCGCGGTAGGTCTTGCGATACCCGGCCAGCGAAACGCGAACGTGGCTGCGGTCGATCAGCGTCATGGCGGCGGTCAGGTGGCGGGCGCGGATAGGGTCGAGCGCTTGGTTGCCGGGGAACGAGAGCAAGTACAGCGACGCAGGCATTTGAGCGTAGTCGGCGAATCCAAGGGTGAAGGTGCGCGCGCGGCCAAGCGGAAAGGAGAGCGAGGCCTTCGGGGTGAGCGCGTAGTGGCCGCCCATGGCCCAGTGATGGGCGCGCTCGGCTAGCGTGAGGCGGAGGCTGCCGGGCAAGAGGATGTTCGCCTGCACATAGCCGGCGTCCTCGCCCGTCGCGAAGCTGCGGTGAACATTGGTGGCGCTATTAGCGTTAGGGTTGGCGTCGTAGGGGTTGGTGGCGAGACCGTCGGGCTGGGCGATGTCGTAGTGTAGGCGGCTGAGCGTCTCGGCCGACCCAAAGGAGAAGGTGACACGCGCATTCGGCTGGGTGGTGAACTGCGATTTGAGCGAGGTGTTGCCGTCATGTGTCTGCTCGTTATAGATGGCGAGGCCGCCCTGGACCTGATCGTTTTCCAGCACGCTCTGCGCTTGCTCGGAATTGGACAAGGTGAAGAGGCCGAAGGCTTTACTCGAAAAAAGGTGCTGCCAATTGAAGCCTGTCGTGTTGCGCCAGCCACTGTAGCGCACGTCGACCGGGTTGGTCTCCTCGGGATCGTTTGGGTCGGGATGGATGCCGATCGAATCCATGCCGGTCAGCGAGAGGCCCCAGATCTTGTCGCCGTTGCTGAAGGTGGTGTCGCCGCGGACAAGGTTGTTGGCGTAGCTCGGAACGCCGTTCATCCCGATGTCGTTGGTGAAGAAGCGCAGAATGCCTTCGCGACCGGAGACGAAGAGCGAGCCGTGCCGGCCGAGGGTGCGGGAGTCCATGCCGCCGACGCCCGCGATCCCGGCCTCGAAGAGATGGCGGACGCCAGGGTGCGCGCCAGCTTCGCCGTCTGGAATCGTCGAAATCTCCACCACGGAGGAGAGACGGTCGTCGAACTTGGCGTCGTAGGAAGCGGTGTGCAGGGTCATGTTCTGCACGGCGGCGTTGTCGATCATGGAGACGAAGCCGCCGGTGGAGTTCGACAGCGCGAGATGGCTGATGGAATGCACGTCGATGTTGTCAATGACGAAGAGGTTCTCGGACGCGTTGCCTCCACGCACAAGGAAGTCGTTGCGGGCGTCCGAGTCCGAGACGACACCCGGTAGGGTCTGGAAGAAGCGGCTGGGATCTTCGTGCGCGCCGGCAGTCTGCTCGATCATGGCCGGGGTGACTACGATGGTGGTCGGATCGACGGGTGAGCCGGGCGCGTGAACATCGACGGACGTGCTGGTGGAGGGACGTTCCTTGGCCGCCGCGACGATCACGGCAGTGGTGGCCGCAACGCTGGACGAGAGACGCGTGACGGAGGCGGCATCCGGCAGCAGAACGATCGCGGGCCGCTCTTCGGCGGGTTGGATGCGCGGGGTTTCAGCGGCAAGAACAGGGGCGGCGAGCAGGCAAAGAACGAGTGCGGCAAGCGAGCGTGTGGCTGCAAAGTACATCAAAATCCCCCATGAGTCTGTGATTTCTCTAATCGGCAGGGCGAGGGAATCGTGCAGTTGTTTCAAAGTGGAACAATTGGTGTGTTTCCTTTTACTGTAGCTGAGAAGGCTGATCCAAGCACGGGTAATGTTGTCCGTCATCGGGCTTTTATGTTGGGGAAACATTGGCGGCTCTGGTTCTCTCACGCCTTGACGCCGCTGAGCGGGCGGATTGAGGAGCCTTAGGTTTAGCATGAAGGGGAGATTCTGCCCCGTCGCGTCTCTCCTACTTATGCCAAGCCATGACCAACCGCATCCACGAACGGACCAGTGTCGCCATGCTGATGGGCGCGGCTGTGTTCGACGCGGCGGGCAAGCCGTTCGGCAGTGTGCGCGAGTTCGCGGTCGATCCGCTGGGCGACGTGCATACAGTGGAGTCATTGGTGGTGCGCCGGGCTTCGGAATGGGAATGGAAATGGGGCGGCGGCAAGCTGCCGGTGCTGGTGCGTGTGGCGGAGCTGAAGCTCGACAGCGCCTGCTGCCGCATTGAGCTAAGTGCGAACGCCATGCCGGTCGAGATGGCCGGACCGCTGGCGGAGGACCAGACCTACTTGCTGCTGGAGCGCGATCTGCTCGATCAGCAGATCATCGACGTGCACGGGCACAAGGTGGTTCGGGTCAACGATGTCGACCTTGTCTGGATTCCGGCGGGCGAGACGAGCGAATCGAGGTTGGCGTTGCGGATCGCCGAGGTGGAGGTCGGGACGCGCGGCGCGGTGCGGCGGTTGCTGAAGGGCCTGCCGAAGACGGCGGTCATGCGGGCGGCCAGCCGGTTCCCGCCAAGCGTCATCCCGTGGGAGTTCGTCGACCTGATCGACCGCGACCCGGCGCGGCGGGTGAAGCTGAAGATCGAGCAGGACAAGTTGGCGCGGATGCACCCGTCGGACATTGCCGACATCCTTGAAGACCTTGCTCCGGCAGAGCGGCAGGCATTGTTCAACTCGCTTGATGAAGAGGTTGCGGCCGAGGCGCTCGAAGAGGTCGATCCGAAGATGCAGCAGGCGCTGATCGCGTCCATGGGCTCGGAGCAGATCGCCGGGATCGTCGAAGAGATGGACCCAGGCGCGGCGGCGGACCTGCTGGGCGAGCTGTCGGACGAGCAATCGGACGCCATCCTCGACGAGATGGGCGAGGAGGAACGGCAGGAGGTCGAGGAACTACTCGAGTTCCCAAGCGACTCGGCTGCCGGACGGATGACGACGGAGTATGTCGCTTTGCCGACAGAAGCTGCGGTCGTGGACGCGATTGTCGCGCTGCGCGGCTTCGAGGGCGATCTGGAGACGGTGACGGACGTCTACCTGACGGACGCCGCAGGCAAGATCACCCATGTGGTGCCGCTGGTGAAGCTGCTGCTGGCACGCGGCGGCGATCTCCTCAAGGAGCTGTCAGACAGCCACGTGGTCTGCTGCCGTACAGACGCGCCGGGCAAGAAGGTGGCGGAGTTGTTCGACAAGTACAACCTGCGCTCGCTCCCGGTGGTGGACGGCGAGCGGCGGCTGGCCGGTGTCATCCACGCCGAGCAGGTGATTGCGCTGCTGCGGGGCAAGCGATGACGCGTTGGCGGGCTTGGCGCATTCGCATCATCCTGTTCCTTGCGGTGTTGGGACCTGGATTTATCACGGCCAACGTGGACAACGATGCGGGCGGCATCTACACCTACTCGCAGGCGGGTGCGCAGTACGGGTATACGCTGCTGTGGACGATGATCCCGATCACGCTCGCGCTGATTGTGGTGCAGGAGATGTGCGCGCGGATGGGCGCGGTGACCGGCAAGGGGCTGAGCGATCTGATCCGCGAGGAATTCGGGCTGCGAATGACGTTCTTCATGCTGCTGTTGCTAGTGATCGTGAACTTCGGCAACGTGGTGACGGAGTTCTCGGGCATCGCGGGCAGCGTGGGGCTGTTCGGCGTGTCGAAGTACCTCAGCGTGCCGATCGGCGCGGCGGTGGTCTGGGCGATGGTGGTGAAGGGCAACTACAAGAGCATTGAGAAGATCTTCCTGGTGGCGAGTGTCTTCTACATTGCATACATCATCGCCGGGGTGCTGAGCCGGCCAGACTGGCACTTGGCGCTAGTCGAGACGGTGAAGCTGCCGCCGCGCGGAGTGTGGCGTGAGAAGGACTACATCTACATGGTGGTCGGCGTGATTGGGACGACGATCGCGCCGTGGATGCAGTTCTACCTGCAGTCGTCGATCGTGGACAAGGGCGTGACGGCGCGGCAGTTGAAGGCGTCGCGAGTGGACGTGATCGTCGGGTCGATCTTTACCGATGTGGTGGCATGGTTCATCATCGTGGCGTGCGCGGCGACCCTGTATACGCATGGCATCCGGGACATCGCGGACGCGGCGACGGCGGCGCGGGCGATGATGCCGCTGGCGGGTAAGTACGCCTTTCTGCTATTCGCGGCGGGGTTGTTCAACGCGTCGCTGTTTGCGGCGTCGATCCTGCCGCTCTCGACGGCGTATGTGGTGTGCGAGGGCATGGGGTTTGAAAGCGGGCTCGATAAGAGCTGGCGCGAGGCCCCGTTCTTCTACTGGTTCTACACGCTGCTGATCGGGCTGGGGGCGGCGGTGGTGCTGATCCCGCGGTTTCCGATGGTGAAGATCGCGATCCTGTCGCAGGTGCTGAACGGGGTGCTGCTGCCGGTGGTGCTGGTGTTCATGCTCCGGCTGATCAACAAGCACGAGCTGATGGGCGAGCATACGAACTCGCACTGGTTCAACGTCGTGGCGTGGGGGACGGCGGGGATCGTGATCGTGCTGTCGCTGGTGCTCATGTTCAATGGGCTGGTGGGGTAGGCGGCATTGAAATTTGTGTTTTGATAGGTGATCCAACAAAACAAAGGACTTAGTGGGTGATCCCCTATTCGCAGTTAGTCTGGAGAGGTGCGCTTGCAAGCGGGTGGGGGGTGTTTTGGGGCACGTTTGTCAAGTCGCTGGCCTTGTAATCAGCGTGGTCTTGCGCGACGTTGGGGCCGCGAACTAAGGTCCGTTTGAGGTACGGTGGCGCCCCAAGCCCACCTTAGCGACGATGAGACTGTCGCGAAGGTGGGGCACCCGATTGTTCATGGGTTTAGGCGTTGTTGGAGGAACGAAGGGATGTCGCGGGAGCCTTGCGTGACTGCGACTATCTCGACGGCGGCGGGCACGATGCGGTAGAGGATAAAGTATGCGCCGACTGTCCAGAAGAGGATCGGGTAGGCGGTAAGGTCAGCGCGTCGATGGCCGATTGCAGGGTTGGTGGCGATCAGGTCGAACGCTGCGAAGAGCTTGACTGTCCAGCGATCCGCCGCATCAAAGCTGTTTTGCGCGATGTACTCCCAGATGGCGTCGAGATCGTCGGATGCTTCTTCGCCGAGGATGTAGGGCGTCACGCCTGGATTAGGCGGCGCTGCTCTGACTTATGAGAGAGACGAGCGCGAGCTGCTGAGGGAGAGACGTGGATACCTTGGTCGAGAGATTCAAGGCGGCGCCCCAGCTCCTGATTGAAGTCGGTTAGCTGGGTAGAGCGGGCTTGGTCGTGCTCTTCTAGAAGACGCAGGGCCTCGGTGAAGACTTCCGTGGAGGAGCTGTAGAGGCCGGACTCGACCTTGGCGCTCACAAGGTTTTCCAGTTCAGGTGTTAGAGAGACATTCATGCGGACTCCTGACTTTGACCGTAGAAGGAGTGCTAAGCCGTGTCAAGATTGCGGTCGTAATTCGGTCTAAGCAACGATTCGACTGTCGCGAACGTGAGCCGTCGCGAAGGTGGGGCACCCGCTGCTGCAGTTCAACCCGCAGATGTAAAGAATAGAGCGGTTTAGTGAGACAGTGGTGCATCCGCAGGGATCAGAGTGTGCGCGTGTGCGGACTTGCCACGGTTTCTCTGATATCCGATTGCGTACATAACAATCGTGCCCGTCGCAAGAAGAAGAAAGGTAGAAGGCTCGGGAGTAGCGGAGACGGGGGTGAGGCTGCCGGATTCTACGTAACCGACATCTGCTGTCTCACCGTACTCAGAGATGACTTGGTGTGGGGCGAAAGCTGCCAGGTTCTCGCATGGTTGGGGGGCGCTACAGATGGGGCCGCCCGCGTAGTCGACGAGGCTCATCACGGGAAGATACAGCGAGAACGGAATGTAATCTCTGGTAACGACTGCATAGAAGCCCTTGAAGGAGTCATCGTCGATGGCTAGGATTTGTAAGTAGGGCGGAAAGAGTGGCGGCTGGCCGAAGCTGCCGTTCAAGTAGAAGACTCCTGTGGTGGTGTCAATGCCGATTGTTCCGAAATCGATGCTGCGTCCGCTGTAGAAAGATTCGGTGAGGCCAAAATAGCGGATGATATCGGCGTGGCCTAGGACGGGAAGGGCAAAAGCGACGAAGAGGGCACAAATAAATCTTCGCATCAAGAACCTCATAGGTACACCGAGCGTAGAGCTTAACAGGGAGGAATGCAAGGTATATCGAAGACGAACGTCTTTAGCGCAGGAAGCGACAACTTCAATTTCTCTCGAGAATGACAAGCATAAAAGGCAGAGCCGGGTGCGGGGTGCCACACCTTCGGCATGGTTTCATTGTGCCTAAGGTGGGCTTGGGGTGGCGACACTCTATGGAGGCGTAATCTTCACAGGACTTGCCTCGTCGAGATGGTAGTGGCGGGTAGGAGGACCAAGGCCAGTCTTCTGGCGAGGACACGAGACCGCGAGCGACTGGGTTCCGGTGCACATAGTGGAGCTTCTCCACGCTTATTGTGAGTGAGGACGTTGAAGTCGTGATAGCGAACTTGCCAGAACGGCCTTTGTGTCAAGAGTTTGGAGACTGAGACTTTCAGGGCCTACAGAGCTTTGGAGAGTGGCTCGGTTCCTGGTTCGCCGAGAAGGAGGTGGACGTGCTCCGGCATGACAACGTAGCCGAGTACGTCGAGGCGGTATCGCCCACGGGTAGCTTCGAGGGAAGTTAAGAAGCGGTTGCGGGCGATCGGCGTACTGAGGTATGGGGGCCGGTGATAGCAGCTAAAGTGATGAAGTGGTCGTCGCCTTCTTGTTGGTATTGGTGAAGGCCGGTTGGCGTGGGGTGGATTGTACTTCCGGGCGGGAGGCGTGTTGCCGCCAAGCCCACCTTAGGCATGATGAAACCATGCCGAAGGTGGGCACCCCGCTATTTCGGCGGTGTGGGTATGCCGAGGTCGGTGGCGGGGGGGAGGGTTTGGGTGTTGGCCCATTGGCGCTGGGCGGCGCGGACGCGGTCGATGCGGGTGAGCCAGAGGTTGAGGGTGAGGTCGTAGCGGGCGAGGTTGTTGCGGAGGAAGTAGGGGCGGTTGGTGCGTAGCCAGAGGTTTTCGTAGAGGTCGCGGAGGAGGGCGTAGTTGTTGCGGAGGTCCTGGAGTTTGCCATTGACGGCGTTGATGTTGCCGAGTTCGCGGGAGACGTCGGCGCGGTCGTCTTTGTTTTTCGAGGTCTGGAGGGCGTAGGCGTGGGCGTAGGAGGCGGCGATCTCGTCGGTGATCTGGAACTTGAGGCCGATGAGATCGACGCGGCGGGCACCGAGGTCGAGGGCGTCGAGCGCGTCTTGTTCGCGTAGATTCGGATTGGCGTTGCGGGCTTCGGCGACGAGGGTGATGGCGCGTTCGGCGTGAAGGCGGACTTCGGCGAGGATGGGGCGGATCTGGCCGAGTTCGCGCTGGCCGTCGGTGGACCAGGGGTCGATCCAGAAGACGAGGTCGGAGGCGTCAGTCTTGAGCGGGGAGTCGTGGAGAAGCTGGTGGGCGGCCATGAGCTCGCGCTGGGCGGCGTCGATCTTGCCGGTGGAATCGCCGTGGAAGACCTCCCCGTAGGAGGCTTGGAAGGCTGGGATGGAGGCTTCGCCCTTGTGCCAGGCGGCTTCGGCTCCGAAGAGGATGCCGTACCAGTCATTGGAGGCAAGGGTCTCGCCGTCGTCGTTCCAAATGGTGTTGAGCTGGCCGGTGGCTCCGGCGGCCTGGCCCTGGGCGGTGAACTGCTGGATGTTGGGGAGGGCGTTGTTCCAGTTGGGGTAGACGCGGGACCAGTTATTGATGCCGGGGGCGACCCAGGTCTCCATGCCGGCGTTGGTGAAGGGGGTGATCCACTTGCTGAAGCCTTTGGGCTGAGGGTTGTACTCCCAGGCGACGGCGATGGTGTTCTGTTTGAAGGAGGCGGGGAGCTGCTTGACGAGGTCGGGGTCATGCATGGCGATGTCGCCCCAAAAGAGGAGCTTGCGGTGGAGGGGGGCGAGGTCGGCGACGATCTTGACCATGGTGTCGAGATAGACCTTGCCGAGGCCATCGCGGTCGACGGCGGCTTTGGTCTGGCCTTTGCCGAGCTCGACGGTCTCGTCGGCTCCGAGGTGGAGGAAGGGGCCGGGATAGACGGCTGCTAATTCCGTAAACATGTCGTGGGTGAGCTTCATGGCGTCGGGCTGATTGGGGGCGAGGACCTGGCCGTGGGGGGTCTCGGAGAGGGGAGCGTACACCTCCCAGTTGAGGAGGTAGTGGAGGTGGCCAAAGGCTTCCTGCTCGGGGATGATGGTGACGTGGTACTGGGCGGCGTAGGCGACGAGCTCGCGGGCCTGAGCTTGTGTGACGGTGCCGCCGGGCGGGGCCATCAGGGGATGGGCGAGGTACTGCATGGTGTGCTCGAAGTAGGGGGAGTAGACGTTTATCTTGAAGGCGGCGAGGGTGCGGATCTGCTTCTTCTGGAAGTCGAGGGTGGGGACGGGGCCGCGGGAGAGGTCGTCGTCGAGCCCTCTATATCTGAGGGCGGGCCAGTCGCGGATGTTGGCGGGGTGGAGGGTGTTGCCGGTCTTCGTGTTTTCGACGAGTTGCTTGACGGTTTGGGCTCCGTAGAAGAGGCCGGTGGAGGTGGCGGCGGCGACGGTGAGGTCGGCAGGGGTGGAGGTGATGGTGTAGCCCTCGGCTTGCATTTCGGGAGGGAGCGAGGCCGTGCGGGTGAGGGTGATTGGAAAGCCGGAGGGGCTGGTGGGGGTGCCGCGCTCGGCGAGGGTGCGGGCGAGGTCGTCGGCGGCGAACTGGTCTTCTTGCGTGCAGGACGGGCAGAGGATGCGGAAGCCGTGGGCGAGGGGCTGGTCGGGGAGGGCGTGGAGTTCGCGGGGGATGGGGATGAGGTGGGGGGCGGATTGCGCGAGGGCGGCGAAGGGGAGCGTGGCTAAGGCAGCGGCGAGGGACAGGCGGCAAAGGCGCATACCCCAAAGTAAATGAAACGAGAGGGAGGGGTTGGGGTTCAACCTGGGTCAATTGACGATGAACACAGACTCATATTCTCCGTCTATTCATCTAAGTTTGGGAGACTGGGAACACAAAGAGCAGACGGAAGGGCGTTCCCGGCGATGGCCGTGGCTCGCGCTGTGTGTACCGTCGCCTTGTTCCATTTGAGAGGTTCCATGACCAAGCAATTGATGGCCGCCGTGGCAATGATGTTGATCGCTGGATCGGCATCCGCACCGGCGCAGACCGCGTCGTCGCATAAGAAGACGGCGAAGACGCATAAGAAGGCAGTACCGAAGGCCCATGTGGAAAGCGCAACTGAACGGGAGCTTCGGGAGATGCGCGAAGAACTGCGTGGGCAGCAGGCGCAGATCGACGCGCTGAGGCAGCTCAACGCCGATAAGGATGCGCGGCTCGCGACGGCGTCGGCAGATGCCCAGGCGGCAGCGGCGGCGGCGGTCATCGCGACGGCCCAGGCGCAGACGGTAAACGCGAGCGTGCAGGCGAACAGCGATGCGATCACCGCGGTAAGTTCGACGGTGAGCGACCTAAGGGCGGCAAACACGGGACTGGCGCAGACGGTGAGCGACACAAAAAGGGATCTAACGGCGGCAATCGAGTCCCCTTCGACGATGCACTACAAGGGGATGACCATCACACCGGTTGCTTTCTTCGCGTTTGAAGGGGTATACCGCGGGCGGTCGATCAACTCGGATATCAACACGCCGTTCAACACGACGCCGTTTCCAGGATCGAACGAAGGGCACATCAGTGAGTTGAACTTCTCGGCGCGGCAGAGCCGTTTGGGTGGATTGCTGGAGGGACGGGCGGCCAAGTTCAAGCTATCGGGTTACTTTGAGACGGATTTCCTGAGCGCTGGCGTCACCTCAAACGAGAATCAGTCGAACAGCTATACGCTGCGCGTCCGGCAGATCTGGGGCAAGGCGGAGACGGACAAAGGCTTCGGCCTAACGGGCGGTCAGACCTGGTCGCTGGTGACGGAGGACGGCAAGTCAACGGATGTGCGAACGGAAAAGCTGCCGAACACGATCGACCCTCAATATATGGTCGGGTTTAGCTGGGCGCGGCAGCCGACGATCAGGTTGCAGCAGAAGTTCGGTGCGCCGAACACCAAGGGCGGCGTAACAGTGGCGATGTCGGTGGAGCAGGCGCAGACGCAATTGGCGACGACGGCGAACGCACCGGCGAACTTCATCTTCGGCGGCACGGGCACAGGTGGCGGTCTGCTGAACGCGTTCAACGGAACCTATGCGAACAACGTCGCGCCGGACGTGATCGTGAAAGCGGCCTTCGATGCGCCGAAGGCCCACCTGGAGCTTGGCGGGCTGACGCGCTTCTTCCGCGACGAATATAACCCACTTATCGTGAATGCGGCGGGTGTCACGACCGGCTACTCCAACACAGTCATCAACAAGGACACCAAGGTGGGCGGCGGTGTGTTCGGCAGCGCACGGGTGACAACGGGCAAGTACCTGGATGTGGCGGCGCAGGGCATGGCGGGCGACGGCACTGCGCGTTACGGCTCGTCGCAACTAGGCGATGTGACGGTGCATCCGAATGGAACGCTGGAGCCGATCCGCAACTACCATGGGATGTTTTCGCTCGAAGGCCATGCTTCGCCGAAGCTGGATCTGTTCGCGTACTACGGAGCGGAGTACAACCAGCGGACGGTGTATGTCAGTACGGCGGGTCTGTTGACGGGGTACGGCGTGCCGAACGCGAATGACACGGGCTGCTATGCCACCACGCTTGGTTCGGCTACGACGGGTGTGGGTGGTACGGGTGGCGTGAATGGCGCTCCGGGCACGGTTACGAGCTCTACAGGTGGCAACATCTGTGCTTCGCCCACCAAGCTGATTGGGGAGGGAATGGCTGGCTTTACCTATCGCGCGGTCAACAATCCTCGCTACGGGCGGTTGCAGTACTCGGCCACCTACAGCTACCTGACCAAGCAGACCTGGAATGGCGTGTTGAGCGGAACGTATGGATCACCGACCGCCGTGTATGGCGCGGGCCGGGCGACCAACGGCATGGTGCATGTGGGCATGCGGTACTACATCCCATAACGGCTTCCCTCGACGTGTGGGAGAATGGCACCCTTGCGGTGCCATTCTTCTTTTGAGCCGCCGCGATAGACTGACAGCCGGAGTACAGCGACGATGTTGGATGCGAATAGGCTTTTTCCGGCGGAGGGTTCCGCGCGGGCGGTGGCGGCTCGGTTGTATGAGACGGTGCGCGATCTGCCGATCATCAGTCCGCATGGGCATACGGATGCGCGATGGTTTGCGGAGAACAAGCCGTTTCCCGACCCGGCGGCGCTGTTTATTCAGCCGGATCATTACATCTTTCGGATGCTGTACTCGCAGGGGATCACACTCGAGTCGCTGGGAATCGGCGGGCATGAGGCGGACCCGCGCGAGGTGTGGCGGATACTGGCAGGGAACTACTACCTGTTTCGCGGGACGCCGACGCGGCTTTGGCTGGATTATGTGTTTGAGAACGTCTTTGGGCTGAGTGAACGGCTACGCGCGGAGAATGCGGATGCGTTCTATGAGGTGATTGCGCGGAAGCTGCGGCAGCCGGAGTTTCTGCCGCGTTCGCTATACGAGCGGTTTCGGATTGAGGTGCTGGCGACGACAGATTCTCCGCTGGACACGCTGGACGCGCACCGGGCGATCCGGGAGTCGGGATGGAAGGGGCGCGTGCTGCCCACGTTTCGGCCAGATGCGGTGATCGATGCGGAGTACGCGGGTTTTCGGGAGAATCTGGACCGACTGGGGGAGATTACGGGCGAGGATGTGTCCAGTTGGGCGGGGTACCTGGCGGCATTGCGACAGCGGCGGGAGTTCTTCCAGTCGCTGGGGGCGACGGCGACGGATCATGGGCATCTGACGGCGTTGACGGCGGACCTGAGTCTGCGGGAGGCCGAGGACTTGTACGCCGACATCTACACGGGGCTGGCGGATGCGCGGCAGATCGAGTTATTTCAAGCGCAGATGCTGACGGAGATGGCTGGGATGAGCGTCGAGGACGGAATGACAATGCAGCTGCATCCGGGCTCGGTGCGAAACCACAATACGGCGGTGTATCACCTATTTGGGCGGGACAAGGGGGCCGACATTCCGTCGCCGACGGAGTATGTGCGGGGCCTGCGGCCGCTGCTCAATAAGTTCGGCAACGACCGGCGGCTGACGCTGATCCTGTTTACGCTGGACGAGACGACGTATTCGCGGGAGTTGGCACCGCTGGCGGGGCACTATCCGGCGGTGAAGCTGGGGCCGCCGTGGTGGTTCCACGATTCTCCAGAGGGGATGATGCGGTTTCGGGAGCAGGCTACGGAGACGGCGGGTTTTTACAACACGGTGGGCTTCAACGACGATACACGGGCGTTTCTGTCGATTCCGGCGCGGCACGATGTGGCGCGCCGGGTGGACTGTGCGTTTCTAGGCAAGCTGGTGGCGGAGCACCGGCTGGATGTGGATGAGGCGTTTGAGGTGGTGCGGGAGTTGACGGTGGGGTTGGTGAAGAGGGCGTACCGATTGTAGGAGTCCGAAGCGGAAAGCAGATTCCCTTCGGGAATGACAAACAAGGAAGTGATAGCCGAACGCAGGTGCAGGAACATACCAAATCCCCACGTCCCAGAGGCGAGACGTGAGGGTTTGGATCGATGGAGATTACTTAGTGGCGCGGGCGACTTCGGTGAGGCGGGCTGCCTTGCCGCGGAGGGCGCGAAGGTAGAAGAGCTTGGAGCGGCGGACCTCGTAGGAGCGGACCTTGGTAACCGTGTCGACGACCTTGGAGTTGTAGGGGAAGATGCGCTCGACGCCCTGGCCGAAGCTCATTTTGCGAACGGTGAAGGAGCCTTGCGGACCCTTGCGGGCGGCGATGACCATGCCTTCAAAGGCCTGGAGACGCTCTTTCTCGCCCTCGCGGATCTTGACCTGAACGCGGACGGTGTCGCCGGGGGCAAAGTGGGGGAGGGCGTCGGGGCGCTGGAACTTGGTGGCCAGCTTCTGCATGATGGGATGAATGGACATGATGACTGCTTTCCTGTGCAAGAACTCGAATCCTTAGTGTACAGGAGGGACGCGGCGGTAGGAATAGATGAAGGGAAGTAGACTGCGAGAGTGGTGAATTCAGTACGATTTTGGCTGGTGATGCTGGCGGTTGTGAGCGCGCAAGGAGCGCTGGGGCTGGACCCCCGGCAGCCGCTTAGCGCGTATGGGCGGCAGGTTTGGACGACGGAGAACGGGTTGCCGCAGAATACGGTGCGGGCGGTGGTGCAGACGACGGATGGGTTTTTGTGGGTGCGGACGGACGATGGGGTGGTGCGGTTCGATGGGGTGGAGTTTCGGGGGGTAAGTGGGAATGAACCCACGTCTCAGAGTCGAGACGTGGGGCACCCGGTTGCTGTGCCGGAGGAGATGGGGGCGGTGCGGGTGTTGTTTGAGGACCGCGAGGGAGCGGTCTGGGCGGGGTGCGATGGGGGGCTCGCGCGAGCGGTGGAGGGGCGCGTGGAGGTGCTGCGGGGAAGCGCGGTGCTGGCGGTGATGGAAGACCGCGAGGGGAGCATTTGGGTGGGAACGGAGGCGGAGGGGCTGATGCAGCTTCATGAGCAGCCGTTTCAGACCTATGGAGTGGAGGCGGGGCTGGGCGGAAATGTGGTGCGGGCGGTGATGCAGGATGCGCGTGGAACGGTATGGGTGGGAACCGATGGAGGGGGATTAAGCAAACGAGTAGGGGCGCGGTTTGAGGGGGTTCGGGGGCTATCGAGCAACGTGGTGCCGGCGCTGGCGGGGGCGGCGAACGGGGATATCTTGGCGGGGACGCCTACGGGGTTGAATCGAATACGGGATGGCAACATACGCGTGTTTACGACGGCGGATGGGCTGGCGGACGACTATGTGCGGTCGGTGCTGGTGGGGCGGGATGGCGCGGTTTGGGTGGGAACGCGGCATGGGCTGACGCGGATTGCGGCTTCGGGAGAGATGCGGACGTATACGGCGATGGATGGGCTGGGGAGCGACTTTGTCGGGGAGATGGTGGAGGGAACAGATGGGGTGCTGTGGGTTGGGACTTCGGGGGGTCTGACGCGGTTCGATGGGAAGCGGTTTACGAATCTTCCGATCAGGGACGGATTAGTGAGCGGTGTGGTGACAGCAATGCTGCCGGGGGAGAGAGGGAGCGTTTGGCTGGGGCACGATGGGGCAGGGCTGAGTTTGCTGACGGATGGAAGCGACCGGCGGATCGGGGAGGGCAAGCTGCCGGGGACGGTGTTTGGGATACTGCGCGACGGAGGCGGCGCGATGTGGGTGAGTTCGCGCAACGGGATCTTTCGGTGGGATGGCGGGCGGGCGACGGCGTATGACACGGCGGATGGGTTGCGGGTGCGGGAGGGGTCGCGCGGCGGGCATCCGGCAGCGATGCGGGCGCGGGATGGGACGTTGTGGTTTGCGACGCTGCGCGGGGTGAGTGTGGTGGACCCGGCGCGGCTGCATGAAAATCGTGTGGCTCCGCTGGTGGTTGTGGAGCGGGTTCTGGTGAACGATCGGGAGGCGGCCAGCACGGGCGAAGTGATTGTGGCGGCTGGCCAGCGGCGGGTGGAGTTTGGGTATGCGGGGTTGAGCTTTGTGGCTCCGGGCAAAGTGAAGTACAAGTACCGGCTGGAGGGATTCGATAAGGAGTGGGTGGAGGCGGGCGGGCGGCGGACGGCTTTCTATGCGAACTTGCGGCCGGGGCGGTATGTGTTTCGGGTGATGGCGGCGAACAACGATGGGGTTTGGAGTGAGGGGGCGGCGGAGGTGCGGCTGCGACTGAAGCCTTTCTTCTGGGAGACAGTCTGGTTCTATCTGGGGCTGGTGTTGGTGGCGGCGGACGCGGCTTATGCGGTGTATGCGGCGCGGGTGCGGCGGGTGGAGGCCCGGTATGCGGGGGTGATGGAGGAGCGGGGGCGGATTGCGCGTGAGATCCATGATGGACTAGCGCAGGGGATTGTGAGTATCTCGTTGCAGTTGGAGGTGGTGGGACGGCTGATGGGGACGTCTGTCGAGGCGGCGCGGACGCAGCTAGAGGCGGCCAAGGGGATGGTGCGGGTGAGTCTGGCGGAGGCTCGGAGCGCGATCTGGGAGCTGCGGGAGGATGGTGGGGAGCTGCCGGTGCGGATGGGGGCGATGGTGCACCGAGTAGCGGGCGCGATGGGGCAGCTGGAGGTGACGGGGACGTATCGGGCGCTGGATGCAGGGATGGAGGAGGAGCTGTTGCGGATCGCCGGAGAGGCGGTAACGAACGCGGTGCGGCATTCGGGCGGTACGGCGGTGTTGGTGCGGCTGGTGTATGAGGTGGGGCGGCTGGAGTTGATGGTGCGGGACGATGGGCGTGGGTTCGACGCAGGTGCGGAGGTAGGGCGGTTTGGAGTGAGAGGGATGCGAGAGCGGGCGGCGAAGATCGGTGGGGTGTTTCGGGTTGAGAGCGGCAGCGCGGGGACGGTGATGCGGGTGGAGTTGGGATTGTAAGTAGAGGTGCGAAACCGCAGGTCCTTCGACTGCGCGGATCGCGATGAAGCTGCGATCCGCTCCGCTCAGGATGACAGGTCCTATGCTAACGCTGGTTTGCGGGATGTATAAAGGTGGGTAATGGACGCGATTCGGATTTTGATTGTGGAGGACCATGCGGTGGTGCGGCAGGGGCTGGTGGCTCTGCTGAACACGATGCCAGAGTTTGCGGTGGTGGCGCAGGCGTCGGATGGGGAGCAGGGGGTGGCGCTGTTCCGGGAGCACCGGCCGGATGTGACACTGATGGATTTGCGGCTGCCGAAGGTGGGTGGCGTGGAGGCGATCGGGCGGATACGGAAGGAGTTCCCGGAGGCGCGGATCATTGTGTTGACGACCTTCGATGGGGATGAGGACATCTACCGGGCGTTACAGGCGGGGGCGAAGGGGTATTTGTTGAAGGGCATGGACGCGGAGGTACTGATGGAGGCGATCCGGGCGGTCCATGCGGGGAAGTCGCGGGTGCCTGGGCCGGTAGCGGAGCGGCTGGCGGGACGGTTGAGCGGGCAGGCGTTGACGGAACGGGAGACGGATGTGTTGAAGCAGATCGTGCTGGGGCGGAGCAACAAGGAGATTGGAACGGCGCTGTTTATCTCAGAGGCGACGGTGAAGACGCATATCAACAGCTTGCTGGGAAAGCTGGGGGTGTCGGACCGGACGCAGGCGGCGACGACGGCGTTGCAGCGGGGAATCGTGCATCTTGCTTAGGGTCTGGGTGATGTTGGCGGGTTTGGCGGTCGCGCAACCCACGTCTCAGGGTCGAGACGTGGGGCACCCGGCTTGGCGGGTGGCGAATGACGCGGAGTTGCGGAAGCTGATACCGGCGCGGGCACCGGTGATTGCGGAGCGCATTGAGACGGAGTTTCGCACGGCTTCGGGGGTGACAGACGGGCGCGGAAAGTTTGTGGCGGGGGTGGTGCTGATTACGGCTGGGTACTCGGCTGAGGGGAAGTACTCGAACTTCCTGATCGCGCAGGTGCCGGTGCGGATCGGCGGGCTGGCGCTCCCGGTGGGGCAGTATGTGTTTGGATGGACGCGCAGCGAGGAGTCGCTTGCGGTGCGTTTTTATGAGGCGGGGACGGGCAAGGAACTCGGAACAGTAGAGGCAAAGCATGATCTAACGATCAAGCGTGTGGAGTCGTTTCGCATCTGGCCTCCGGGGGATCATGGCGTTATCCAACTGGGCCGTTTTGCGATGCCGTATTCTCTGGGGCCGTGAGTCCACCGAAGGGTGGAGAAACAACCATCCTTTGTGGTCAGGAGAACGATGCTGGGGAGGGCTAGTCTCACTCATGTGAAGCATCACTCTCCCCAGAGGCACCCACGCGGTGCCTCTCCTTTTTTAACTCTGTAGCTGGGCGAGGAAGCGACGGTCTTCGTCGGTGAGGGTGGCGCGCTCCAAGAGATCGGGACGGTTGCGAAGGGTCTTGGCGAGGGCTTGTTCGCGACGCCAGCGGCGAACGGCCTCGTGGCTGCCGCCGGTGAGCACCTCGGGGACGGGGTGGCCGCGGAAGTCGGCGGGGCGGGTGTAGTGGGGGTAGTCGAGCAGGCCGCCCGAGGCGTGGATGGCGGAAGGTGGGGTGCCGGGGACGTGCTCGGCGGGAGCGATGTGCGCGCCGAAGCTCTCGAAGCGGGCGGAGTCGGGATTGCCGAGGACGCCGGGGAGGAGGCGGACGACGCTGTCGATGATGATGGCGGCGGCGAGTTCACCGCCGGAGAGGACGTAGTCGCCGATGGAGAGCTCGCGGTCGCAGAGATGCTCGTTGACGCGCTCGTCGATGCCCTCGTAGCGGCCGCAGAGGAGAGCAACCCGATCAAGCGCGGCGAGTTCGTGGGCGATGGCTTGGGTGTACGGGCGGCCCTGGGCGGAGAGGAGGATGACGGTCTCGCGGGCGGGGTCGCGGGTGGCTTTGGGGGCGAGCGAGAGGGTTTCGAGGCAGTCGAAGATGGGGCCGGGTTTGAGGACCATGCCTTCGCCGCCGCCGAAGGGCCGGTCGTCGACGGTTTTGTGGCGGTCATGGGTGAAGGCGCGGAGGTCGTGGAGGTGAATACTGGCCGCGCCGGAGGAGAGCGCGCGGGTGAGGATGCCGTGAGTGAGGAATCCTGAAAAAAAACCAGGAAAAATACTAAGAATATCGAAGCGCATGAGTGTCGTTCTGGGTAGGTCCGTTGTCAAAAGAGTACAGGAGTTGTGGTAAAACAGAGGAACTTCACCCAAAGCTGGCCCCTTGCTAAGCAGCCGCCGCGACCCAGAAGAGCGGCACCGAGCAAGTGTTGCCGCAACCGGTCATCCTTAGCTCCTTGTGGTTCTGTCTTACGAAATCGATGTTTGTGTCTGTTGGGGGCTCATGCGGCTAGGTGTGTTGTGGCGGGTCGGCGTGTTGGGCACGATGCTTTTACGGGCGCCTGGAGGACACAGCCAAAACTTGGTAGCGTCAAAAAGTGTGAGCTCGTCGAGCGATGCGGGTGCTGGGTTGCCGGACGCGCCCGAGATGGTGCTGGTGCGACGCGGAGATCGAAGCGGAGTGCGCGTCGAGTATCAAACGAATATTCGGCGGTTCTCGCATCTGGCGCTGGGAGTGAACTTAGGGCTGAACGGGATTGGGGTGGAAGCGGCGACACCGTTGTCGAACAAGTGGAATCTGCGTGCGGGTGTGAGCTTTCTTGGTGGATCGTATTCGTTCAAGACAAGCAGTTCGGGAGCCGCAAGCAGCTTTGGGGCGACGTTGTCGAGCGATGCGATCGACGTGATCTTCCAACCGCATTTTAAAAGCGCGATGGTGAGCGCGGATTGGTTTCCACGATACGGGGGCTTTCGCGTGAGCCCTGGACTGACTCTGTACAACGGCAATCGGGCGACGATCCTGGCGACAGTCGAGGGCGGGCAGTCCATCGATGTGGGCAGCGGAACGTATGTGAGCGATCCCAACGACCCGATCCGGGCGGCCTTGCAGACGAAGCTGGGTAAGGCGGTGGCTCCGCGCCTGACGGTGGGCTGGGGGAACATGATTCCGCGCGAGGGGCGGCACCTAAGCTTTCCGTTTGAAATCGGGGTGGAGTATGTGGGGCGGCCACGGATTACGTTGGGGCTGACGGGAAGCGAATGCGATTCGGACGGGCTGTGCTACCCCGTGAGCGTCGATCCCGGGACCCAGGCCAACATCGTGGAGGAGCAGAAGGAGCTGAACGGGGACATCCGCCTGCTACAGTTCTACCCGATTGTGTCGACCGGTGTGAGCTGGCGGTTTTGACGTACTCCTAAGCGTTGATGTCGAGCAATCCTTCAGGAAGCCGCATGATGAGCGTCTTGGCAGGGATGTCGACCTTTTCGATCCACGCAGCGATAAAGGGGATGAGGAGTTCGCTTCCGGTAGGGGAGTGAACGACCAGGAGCGGAGCGGCGTCCTCAACACGGGTGCCGGTGGCGGTTGTGGGGAATTGAACATCGTGAACGGTCCCAATCGGGCGGTCGCCATCGAGGACGGTGCAATCGACGAGGTCTGGGATGTACTGGGCGTCTTCTTCGGCGAGTTCGATGCGCTGGTCTTCCGGGACGAGGAGGTGGCAGGCTTGTAGCTGCTCGGCGGCTTCTATGGTGTTGATGCCCTGGAGTTTGAGGACGACGCGCCCAGCGTTGCGGCCTACCGGGAGCCAATAGGCATCGACGGCTGTGGGCTGCAGGGTTCCGTCAGGACAGCGGAGTGTCAGACCGGAGCGGGTGGTGAAATGCTCGGGGAAGTCGGTAAGGAGCTCGGCGAGGAGCTCGCCCTTGCGGCCCTGAGGGCGGAGGAGATGGGCCAGCGTGGTCCAGACTGCGGGAGATTCCATGGCTCAAGAGTATCGCATGGAACCTCATACCACGGCGAAAGCCCCATGTCTCGAAGCGAGGCATGGGGCCGGTGTTGGTTGGTTTAAGACGTCAGGAGGCGACACGGCTATTGTCGATAATGTCGAGCGAATAGCGATGATGCGCCTTCATGCTGGCCGCGCCAAGGATGGTGCGGAGCGAACGCGCGGTGCGGCCCTGCTTACCGATGATCTTGCCGATGTCGGTCTGATCGACACGGAGACGTAAGGTCGTGGACGCGCCGTCGGAGATAGTTTCGACGGCGACATCGTTGGGAGAATCGACGAGCGCCTTGGCAATCTCGAGGATGAGGCCGGAGATTCCGGCAATGGTGCTCGCTTCTGCTTCGTGAACGGCCTCTGACATCACACACCTCTGGGAGAGTCCCATCGCATAAGCCCTCGCTCCGCCGTTCGCCTCCTCTGAAAGGGAGGTCTTGGGGAAGAGCTGTAAACGGGTTGACGATAGCTAAACAGCAGATCAGTAGACGGTTGTTTCTACTGATTTGCTTTACAAAAACGCCATAAAATGCGCGTTTCCTTTAGATAGAGTGTACGTGAGCAGAAAGTTGTTGCATCGGGACAATCGGTGCGGTGAAGCGATCTTTGGGCATCGCGGGGAAGTCCAAAAGATACCACAGGTGTGTTACGCGGCAGCTTGGACCGGCTCCGCGGAGGATGCGGGCTGCGCTAAAAGCTTGCCTACCCGCTCGGAGAGCTGCGCTCCCTTGCCGGTCCAATAGTCGATGCGGTCCCGCTTAAAGTCGACCGTGGCGGGGTTGGTGCGCGGGTTGTAGGTACCGACGACTTCAATAGAGCGGCCGTTGCGGGCGCGATCTTTTTCAATGACGATGACACGGTAGTGGGGCTGCTTGCGGGCGCCGACGCGCGCCAGACGGATCATTAACACAGAGGATGCCTTTCGAGGAACGAGATGTCTGGGAGGGCGGGCTGGTCAGGCTTGAACCTGAACGATGGAGCGCAGCCTGGACCCAACACCTAAGTATGGCGGAAATGGAGCGTTTTCGCAATTAGCGGAGAGCAGAGGATGCTCCGGTATGATCGGGCTATGCCCACCCAAGTGGAACGTCCGCGCCGGCCCATGTTGTTCTGGCGCGCGGTAGTGGAGGTGGCGTTCATCCTGTTTTTGTTCTACGCGAACCTGTTGATGGGCGAGTTTACGCGCACCGCAGGGGCGGGCAAAAATCTCTTGTTTGCGCTTCACGACATCTTTACGAGGGCAAATTTTTCCATCGGCATGGTCTCGGCTTTGATCGGGTATATGGTGTTTGAGCAATTGCGGAAGATGCTGTAAGCGACGAACCGCAGGTCCTTCGACTGCGCTCAGATGACCTACCTACCGAAAAGGAAAGAGGAAACGGAGAACTTTGTCGAACCGGGCAGCCCATGCGGTTTCGTCGTGGACGGCGTTCTCCGCTTCGAAATAGGTCAGGTCCTCTCCGTCGCGCCAGCCCAGGCGGAGAAGCACGCGATGGAGGTGATCGGTGTCGCGGACGTGGCGTGTGCCCTCTACGGTACCCATGTCGAGCCAGATTTTGAGTGGGGGCTTGGGGATGGCACGGTTGACGGTGGAGAGGATGGAGCGGTGATTCCACCAGATGGACGGGGACATGACGGCCAGTTTGGCGAAGGTGTCAGGGTGTTCCAGGCCTAAGTAGAGTGAGATAAGCCCACCGAGCGAGGAGCCACCGAGGGCCGTGTCTGATGCGTTGGGATGGGTACGGTAGGTCGCGTCGATGAAGGGCTTGAGTTCTTCGATCAGAACGCGGCCATAGAGCGCGCCTTCGCCGCCGCCCATGCGAGGGTCGCGGGTGGGGGTGTACTCCGCCATGCGTCGGAGGCCCGTATTCGCAATGCCGACGAGGATGACGGGTTCGATCTCGCCCGCTGTGGTGAGGCGGTCGGCGGTGCTGCCAGCCTCCCAGGTGCGTCCGGCGACGTAGGAGGTGCGGCCGTCGAAGAGGTTCTGCCCGTCGTGAAGATAAAAGACGGGAAAGCGGCGGTCGGGCTCCTGCTCGTAGCACTCCGGGAGATAGACGAGGATGGCGCGGTAATTGGGGTCGGGAAGGATCTCGGAGTGGAGGTGCCAGGTGTCAAGACGGAGGATGGAATCAGCGTCCGGCGGGATGAAGAGCGGGTTCTCCGGCCATTCACCCGCTGCGGCGTTGGTGGTGGGGAGGTGCTTTTCGGGATGTGCCGGGGCGGTCAAGATAAGGATGGAAGACGGCTCCGTTACACTGGTGTGACTTTAAGACTAGCAGAGGGCGCGGGATGAAACGGGAGTGGCATAAGTGGTATTCACCGCGGCTGGGGCGCGAAATGGAACTGCTGATCTTCGGCCACGCGGGGCTGCCGGCGATCGTGTTTCCAAGTTCGTGCGGGCGGTTCTATGAGTTTGAGGAGTTTGGTATGGTTGGGGCGCTCGAAGGGCAGATCGAGCGCGGCGAGGTGCAGCTGTTCTGTGTGGACTCGATAGACGCGGAGAGCTGGTACAACCGCAGCGTGGGCCCTAGATGGAGGATTGCGCGGCACGTGCAGTACGAGAGCTATGTGCTCGAAGAGGTTGTGCCGCTGGTGCGCGGGATGAACTGGGGTCCTCTGGCAGCGGTGGGGGTGAGCTTTGGTGGATTCCATGCCTTGAACATCGCGTTGCGTCAGCCGGATGTCTTCCGGTCCGTGCTGTCCATGGGCGGCGCATTCGATATGTCCGCCTTTCTAGGGGGGTACGGTGATGATGACACCTACTTCAACAATCCGGTGCAATATCTGCCAAACACGTGGGATGGATGGTATCTCGACCGCTACCGTGGAAACACCTATGTGCTGGCGACCGGGGAGCACGACATCTGCCGGGGCCGGACGGAGCACATGGCGCATCTGCTGCGGCAGAAGGGCATCCCGGTGCGGCTGGATGTATGGGGCGATGGCTCGCTGCATGACTGGCCGGAGTGGCGGAAGATGGTGCGGGCGTACCTATAAACTAGCGGGAAGCGAAGGGGCTTGGAACAAGTACAAGCAAGGGCAAAGCAGCTAGGAGCCAGGAGCAAGAACAGCCAGGAGCAAGAGCAGCTTACAGCTAAGGAGATCAGGTGAAGAAGATTGGTGTGTTGTTTGGAATGGAGAACACGTTTCCGGGAGCGTTAGTCGAGCGGATCAACTCCATGGAGCTGGATGGGATCACGGCGGAGTTTGTGCAGCTGGGTGGCGTGAAGGAGGCGGTGCCGTCGGGGTATACGGTGATCGTCGACCGCATCTCGCACGATATGCCGTTCTACCGGGCTTATCTGAAGAACGCGGTACTGACGGGGACGCAGGTGATCAATAACCCGTTCTGGTGGTCGGCGGACGACAAGTTCTTCAACTATGCGTTGGCGGCGAAGCTGGGGGTGGCGGTGCCGAAGACGGTGCTTCTGCCGCATAAGCATTTTCCTACGGAGATCAATGAGCGCTCGGTGCGGAACCTGGAGTATCCGCTCGATTGGGAGGGAATCTTCGAATACGTTGGCTTTCCCGCCTTCTTGAAGCCGCATGACGGTGGTGGGTGGCGCGATGTCTTCCATGTGCATAATCCGCATGAGTTCTTCCACGCCTACGACCAGACGCGCGACCTGTGCATGACCTTGCAGGCAGCGGTGAACTTCCAGGAGTACTTTCGGTGCTATGTGGTGGGGCAGGAGGAGGTGCGGATCATGCCGTACGATCCGAAGCGGCCACACCACGAGCGGTATGTGCTCGATCCGCCGGTGTACGACCCGCAGCTGCTGGCGCGCGTAGGGAAGGACGCGCTGACGCTGTGCCGCGCGTTGGGATATGACCTGAATACAGTTGAGTTTGCGGTGGAAGACGGCGTACCGTATGCCATCGACTTCATGAATCCGGCGCCGGATGCCGATCTGCATTCGGTAGGCAAGGAGAACTTCGAGTGGATTGTGGATCGCGTGGCGAAGCTGGCGGTGAAGAAGGCGCAGGCGTCGGAGACGTTCGATCCGGGGATGAATTGGAGCAAGTTTCTGTCTCCGGCGGCTGCCGCGGCCAAGGTTCCCGCGAAAAAGGCGGCGTCTAAAAAGACGGCGAAAAAAGCGGCGAAGAAAGTTCCCGCGAAGACGAGTTAGGCTGCCGAAACACTCGCGCATGAGCAGAGACGTAGAGCCGAGGTGAGATGGGGGAAGGCGTGGGTACGGCGGAGAAGTCAGCGGGCAGGCGGCGATTGTGGATTGTCGTCTGCTTTTTGCTGGTGCTGCGGATTGTGCTGTTGATTGTGACGTGGAGCACACCGATTCCGTCCGATGCGGTGGAGTATGTCGCGATGGCGGGGCAGCTGCGGGCCGGGGTTCACTTCGTGCCGTATTGGCCTCCGGGGTTGCCGTTTTATCTAATGGAGGTGGAGTCTGCGGGTTTAGGCAATGGTCTGGTGGACGCTTCCATGCTGCTCTTTTGGCTGCTGGCGTGTTGGGGGATGTTCCGGCTGGCGGACGAGCTGGGCTTTGCCGAGAAGGTTTGGTTGCCGCTGTTGGTGTTAGGGCTAATGCCCGACTCGGTGTATCTGTCTGTCGTTCCGTTAACGCAGCTGCCGATAATGGCGCTGCTGGTTGTCGCTCTTAGCGCGGCTTTGAAGTTGGCGAAGCGGGCGAGCATAGGCGAGGGCTTGCTGCTTGGGGTGGCGCTTGGATGGATGGTGCTCACGCGCCCTAGTTCGGCGATCCTGTTGTTACTGCTGCCGGGGTATGTGGTGTGGCGGGGTCGTCGACCGCTTGCGATTGCGGTGCCGCTGGTGTTGAGCTTGGCGATGGTCGGCGGGTGGCTGACGCGGGCTCATCAGCTTTCGGGGGCGTGGGTGATCAACACGGCGAACAGCCGGAACTTCTGGTATGGCAACAACCAGAACACGCCGCTGTACCGGACGTGGTATTTCGGCTCTCACGATAAGGACGATCCCGACATCGCGCCGGGGTATGCGGAGGCGAATGCGCTTCCTCCCGTGGCGAGTGCGCACGAGTTCCAGCGCTTGGCGGACGTCTATGTGGTTGCGCATCCGGGTGCGTTTTTGCTGCGAACGGTAAATCGGGCGCGTTGCTTCTGGGGTTTCGACACGTTTACCGCGCTGGAGGTTCGTCTGCTGCGTCCACGCTTTTTCTATCCGGTGCTGTTGCTGGCTGCTGGGCTGTATTGTGTTTCGTGCGGGGCTGCGGTGTTCTGGTTGGCGGAGGCGGGCGGAGCGTTCTGGCGGCGCGGCGAAGTGCGGCTGATTGCGGCGTCGGCGCTGGCGTATGCGGCTCCGTATTGGCTGAGTATGTCGCATCCGACGTACCACTTTCCGATGCTGCCGTTGGTATTGTTGCTTGGGTATGCGGCTTACCTGGGACGGGGACGGGTGGGGAGATCGTATAGGGCGGGATCGATCGCGCTGGTGGTTTTCGGGTTGATTCAGGTGGAATGGGTAGTGGTTATGCTGTCGTCCGCGCGGACAGGATAATGTGCTTATACGCAGTGTTGCAGCGTACTATCTGGGTAAGGAGGCGAGCATGGGAAGCATCGACGACACGCGGAAAGCAATGCAGGATTTCATCGCTCCCGATCTGAAGGCGATGACGGTCCGATTGGAGCTGTTGGAGAAGGTCATGCGCGCGGAGTTCGCGAATGCCGACAAGATGAATTTGGAACGGTTTGCAGCCGCCGACAGGCTCTCCAGCATACGGCACGAGACGTTGCTTGCCACCATGGCCACCAACTACGCGAACATTAT
Organism: Acidobacteriaceae bacterium; assembly: GCA_965277085.1. Taxonomy (GTDB): domain Bacteria; phylum Acidobacteriota; class Terriglobia; order Terriglobales; family Acidobacteriaceae; genus Edaphobacter. The sequence continues at coordinate 578,634 of OZ255708.1, read as the reverse complement.
GAACACCTTGGAGATGGAGAAGCGCCTCACTCGTCTGGAGAGCGAGCGCAAGGCCGAGCCGCAACACGCCTAGGAACGTTTTACCCGGTTTGCGGTAGAGTGGCAGCATCCATTTGTGAGGTTTGTATGCGGCCATCATTTTCGTTGGGCATCGAAGAGGAATATCAGACGGTCGACCCGGAGACGCGGGATCTGCGGTCGCATATTGCGACGGAGATGCTGTCGCAAGGCAAGCTGCGGCTGGAAGAACGGGTAAAAGCCGAGCTGCATCAGTCCGTGATTGAGGTGGGCACACGGGTCTGTCGCAACATCCAGGAGGCTAAGGAGGACCTGTTCGATCTGCGGCGCAACATGATCCGGCTGGCGGAAGAGAATGGGTTGATGTTGGTGGCGGGTGGAACGCATCCGTTCGCCGACTGGAAGCACCAGGAGATCTACCCCGACGAACGGTACGCGCAGGTAGTGGAGGATTTGCAGCTGGTGGCGCGGGCCAACTTGATCTTTGGGCTTCACGTCCATGTGGGGATTGAGGACCGCGAGGCGGCTATCCGGATCATGAACTCGCTGCGGTATTTTCTGCCTCATATTCTCGCTCTGAGCACGAACTCGCCGTTTTGGATGGGACTGGAGACTGGGTATAAGAGTTATCGGGCAAAAGTGTTTGAGAACTTCCCGCGGACGAATCTTCCGGATAGCTTTGCGAGTTACTCCGAGTACGAGAGCTATGTGAATCTGCTAGTCAAGACGGGCTCGATCGACAACGCCAAGAAGCTGTGGTGGGACGTGCGACCGCATCCGTATTTTTCCACTGTCGAGGTGCGGATCTGCGACATTCCTATGCGCGCGAAGGAGACAGTGGCCATCGCGGCACTGATCCAAGCGACGGCGGCGAAGCTCTACCGGCTTCACGAGCGTAACGTCGATTACCGGCAGTATTCGCGGGCGCTGCTGATGGAGAACAAGTTTCGAGCGGTGCGGTACGGGCTTGGAGGCAAGCTGATCGACTTCGGCAAGGAGACGGAAGTTCCCGTTAAGGACCTCATTCTAGAGTACCTGCTGTTTGTCGATGAGGTACTGGACGAATTGGGCAGCCGCGAGGAGATCGGCTACATCCATACCATGTTGGAACAGGGCTCGGGCGCGGACCGGCAATTGGCCGTCTTTCGCGATACGGGAAGCCTCAAGAGCGTTGTGGATTTTATGGCGATGGAGACGCGGGCCGACTTGTAACCTCCTGTACATAGCGGTTGTAGGATGGAATTGAGGGACAGCGATGACGACAGGTCTGGTGAGTGGGACGGTGATGGGAAGCGTGAACGCCGCAGCGCAGGCTGGGACGGAGATGCTGCGCACGACGAGCTTTCCCCAGGAGTTCATCCCAGGCGCGCGCAATGCGGTGTCGACCTGCTTGAGGATTCAGCCGGAGGAGAAGGTCACGCTGATTACGGACGAGAGCTGCTTGACCATTGCGGCGTCCTTGGGCAGCGAACTCGACCGGATTGGCTGCGCATGGAACGGGTTTGTGCTGGAAGCGGAGGCGGCTCGCCCGCTGGTGGAGATGCCGCGCGCGGTGTTGGACGACATGGAAAGCTCGCGGGTCAGCATCTTTGCGGTAGTGGTGCAGCCAAACGAGCTGCGCAGCCGGATGCAGATGACGGACGTGGTAAATCGCCGGCGGATGCGCCACGCGCACATGGTGAACATCACGGCCGAGATCATGACGCAGGGGATGCGCGCGGACTTTGAAGCTATCGACCGGCTAAGTCAGGCAGTGCTCGACAAGGTGCGACAGGCGACCTATGTGCGGGCGACGACGGCCGCGGGCACGGACATCCACGCGGAGCTGACCTCGGAGTACAAGTGGTTCAAGACATCGGGGATCATCTCGACGGAGAAGTGGGGGAACCTTCCGGGCGGGGAATGCTTTACGGCTCCGGCGGAGGTGAATGGATTGTTTGTGGTGGATGGCGTGGTCGGGGACTTTCTCTGCGCGCGCTATGGCATTCTGCGTGAAACGCCGCTGACGATCAACATCGAAGGAAATCGGATCACCAAGGTGGCGTGCGCGAACAAGGAGCTGGAGAAGGACTTCTGGGCGTACACGCATACGGATGCGAACTCCGACCGGGTGGGCGAGTTTGCGATTGGCACAAACATCGGCGTGGAACGGGTGATCGGCAACATCTTGCAGGATGAGAAGTTTCCAGGAGTCCACATTGCCTTTGGCGATCCGTATGGAGCGCATACGGGCGCGCCGTGGCGCTCGTCGACGCATATCGATGTGGTGGGGCTGGGCTTCAATATCTGGCTAGGGAACGCAGCTGGAGAAGAGCAGATCATGCGTGACGGGGAGTTTCTGATCGAAGCGTAGCCGGATCGAGCAGCCGTCACCGTTAGCACCACCGTGCAGACCTTGAAGGCTGAGGTGTGCAGGCGGTGGGTTCCACCCATGTTCTGTTTGACGTGCGGGCGATGCTGACGGGAAACCCGAAGACAGCGGATGCAATCTACTCTCGTACCAGCCTGACCGTGGCGCTGGACCGACGAGGGAGACACGCATGCTTGGTGCAATCCGGGGCTATTTTGGCTATTTGTTCCTCATCTTCGTGGTGCGTATCGTGGGACGGCGGCCTGGAAAACAGCTCACACCATTTGAATTCGTTTTGATCTTCTTTATCGGTGGGCTGGCGTTGACGGCCATCGTAGGCGATGACGCTTCGTTGACGAACGCGTTCTGCTCGATTGTCGCGATCGGCATGGCGCACTTTACCGTGGTGTGGCTCCGGACGTTATCGCCAAAGATCGCGCGCATCTTCGACGGGACGCCTCTGCTGTTGCTGGAAGAAGGGCAGTGGCATCGCGAGACGATGGCGAAAATGCGTATCTACGACGACGATGTCATGGCGATGGCGCGGGACAAGGGAACGAAGTCACCCGAGGAGATCGACATGGCGGTGCTTGAGCGAAACGGTGAAATCAGCATAGTGCCAAAGGAGGAGTAGAGATGGCGACTCAGGTAACGGCTCCGGTTGAGGACAGTTCGGTGTCAAAGGTGGATGATGAGGTCGCGGTTGGTGAGGACCTCGCGTTTCAGCGGAAGTGGTGGCGGTTCGAGAACGCGGTGTGGTGGATGTTTGGGCTCATCCTCGCGCTCGATCTGGCGGGCGCGTTTGGGCGCGGACCACTGGCGAAGGCCGAAAAGCGAGCGGCGAACGGCAGCCTGGACGTGAAATATGAACGAATTGAAAGGACGGGTACGCCTTCATTCCTAAGCATCGTTTTTGGGCCGAACGCCGTGCACGACGGGCAGATCAAGCTATTTGTGAGTGAAAGCGTGGTAAAGGAGCTGGGCGCACAACGGGTGATACCCGCGCCGCTGAGCACCGAGGTAGGGAACGGCGGACTGCTGTACACATTTCCGGCGCTCGGGCAGCCGGCGGAGGTGGAGTTGTCGTTGCAGCCAACCGCACCGGGCAAGTTCAAGTTCTTGATGCAGGTTCCCGGGCAGTCGCCGGTGGGTGCAACCGTGGTGGTGGTCCCTTAGCCTATGAACACCATTGTCCATGCGATATGCGGGTACTTCTTTCTGCTGCTGACCGTGCGCGTGCTCAAGCGGCGGCCGGGAGCGCAGATGACGTTGTTTGAATTCGTGATCGTGTTTCTGATTGGCGGCGTCATCATCCTGGCGACCGTGGGTAAGGATCGCAGCGTAACGAACTGCGGAACGGCGATCCTTGCTGTCGGGCTGATGCACCGCATCGTGGCGTGGCTTAAGTCGCTTTCGCCGAAGATCGGTGCCGTGATTGATGGAACGCCGGTGGTGTTACTGAAGAAGGGCGAGTGGCAGGACGCGACCATGCGGGATGTAAGGCTGGACCGCGAGGACGTGATGGCGGCGGCCCGCACCAAGGGTGTGAATTCGATCTTCAAGGTGAAGTACGCGATCCTGGAGCGCAACGGAGCGATCAGCATCATCGAGGCTGAAGACGATGAGTGATCAAGGGCAAGATCGCGAAATCGAGACGGATCTTCCGGCGCGGATGGACCGGCTGCCTTGGGCCGGCTGGCATACGAGGATTATCACGGCGCTGGGGACGTCGTGGCTGCTGGATGGGCTGGAGGTCACGCTGGTTGGCTCGTTGTCGGGGGTCCTGGAGAGTAAGGAGGGGCTTTCACTGACAGACCCCCAGGTGACCGGAGCGGCAACGGTCTATCTAGCGGGAGCCGTGTTGGGTGCGTTGTTCTTTGGGTATCTGACAGACCGGCTGGGACGTAAGAAGCTGTTTCTTGTGACCTTGGCCACGTACTCGGTAGCCACTGTGTGTACGGCGTTCTCCGGGGGCATGCTCACGTTCTCGATCTGCCGGTTCTTTACGGGGTTCGGCATTGGCGGGGAGTATGCGGCCATCAACTCGGCGGTGGATGAGCTTATTCCAAGCAAGGTGCGGGGGACCACGGATTTGCTTGTCAACGCGACGTTTTGGGTGGGGGCGTCAGTGGGCTCCGTTGCGGCTTGGCTGCTGCTTGGGCACCATGGATTCGCGCCGCATACGGGCTGGCGGTACGCGTTCGGGATTGGTGGCATGCTGGGTTTGCTGGTCTTGCTGCTGCGCCTCAAGGTGCCGGAGAGTCCGCGCTGGCTGATGTTGCGCGGGCGAGAAAAGGAATCCGAAAGGATTGTGTGCGACATCGAGCGCCAGGTGGCAAAGGGCGGCAGGCTGCCTCCTATTGAGGGCGAGAAGCTAAAGCTAGTGGTGCGCGATCACACGCCCTGGGGCGAGATCTTCAAAGCAATGCTGGTCGAGAATCGGCAGAGGTCGTTTTTGTCGCTGGCGCTGATGGTAAGTCAATCTTTCTTCTTCAATGCGGTCTTCTTCACGTATGGTCTTGTGGTGAAGAAGTTTTTTCACCTGAGCGACGACCAATTGCCGATGCAACTGCTGCCGTTTGCGCTAGGAAGTTTTCTGGGGCCGCTAGTGTTGGGACCGCTCTTCGACAAAGTCGGACGCAAGCCGATGATTACGGCAACGTATGGCATTGCCGGGCTGATGTTGGCCGGTATTTGTGTCCCATTCGCACATGGAATGTTGGGCGCGGTTGCGTTGAAATGGTGCTTTACGGGTATTTTCTTTGTGGCGTCTAGCGCGGCCAGTGCGGCGTACCTTACGGTAAGCGAGATCTTCCCGCTGGAGATTCGTGCGCTGGCGATCGCGATGTTCTATGCGATCGGAACGCTTGTGGGCGGGGTGGGCGCGCCATTGCTCTTTGGAGAGTTGATCGCGACTGGGTCAATGGCCAACGTGGCGTGGGGATGGGCGCTCGGGTCCGTGTTGATGCTGTTTGGCGCGGGCTGTGAATGGACGATTGGCGTAGAGACGGCTGGAAGATCGCTCGAATCGATTTCGAAGCCGCTCCAGAGTAGAAACTAAGGTAAGCCGCGTTCTAAACGCGAATACATTCGAGCAATAAGGGAGGGCAAGACGTTATCGGCGGATGGCGCGCTTTACGGCGGCGTATTGAAGAAGGATGTACTGATCCGTCATGCCGGCGATGTAGTCGGCTACGACGCGGGGGTGGCTTTCGAGGGCGATCTGGTCGAAGTGGGTAGGGGGAAGCTCAGCCGGTTCGTCGATCCAATAGTTGAAGAGTTCCGTGACGACCTCTTCGGCTTTGTCGTGCTCGAGTGAGAGCGCTGGGCAGCTGTAAAGGACGTCGTGCAGGTAGCTTTTTTCCTGGAGGCGCTCGGTTTCGATGGCGGAAGAGAAGATTGCGAGACGGGAAGGGTGTTTGCGAATGGTGTCGAGTGTGGGTGTGCCGAGGGCCTCCGCGTTGCGGCGGGTGTTGGCGATAAGGTCGTTGGTAAGAACGTTCTGCATCAATTGAAGCGCTTCGTTGAAGAGGAACTTGGGCTCGACGGCGGTGTGGGTCCTTTCGACCTGAGCGTAGCAGCGGCCGATGAGTGCGACGTGATCGACGATGTGTCGGATGTCGAGGTGGCCGGATTCGACGCCGTCGTCGAGGTCGGCGGTAAGATAGGCGATCTCGTCGGCCAGGTCGATGAGCTGGGCTTCGAGGGGAGGGCGTTGGTCGAGGAAATATTCGGTGAGGAGCGGGTGCTGGGCAGCGGTGTAGTCGCGGGAGTGCTTGATGATGCCTTCGCGGACACCAAGCGTGAGGTTCAGGCCGCGATGCGCCGCGTAGCGCAGCTCGAAATGCTCGACAATGCGGAGGGCGTGGAGGTTGTGGTCGAAGCGGAGGCCGTGGCGCTGGAGGCAGCGGTCGAGGGCTCGCTCGCCAGCATGGCCGAAGGGAGGGTGGCCGATGTCGTGAACTAAGGCGAGGGTTTCGGCAAGGTCTTCGTTCAGGCCGAGGGCGGCGGCGACATCGCGGGCGATCTGGACGACTTCGATAGTGTGGGTGAGGCGGGAGCGGAAGTGGTCGGAGGCGCGTGAGGTGAAGACTTGGGTCTTACCGGCGAGACGCCGAAAGGCACGCGCCTGGACGATGCGTTCGCGGTCGCGCTGGAACGGGGTGCGTGAGGCGCGCGGAGGGGCTGGAAAAGCGCGAGTGTAGAGTTTGGGAGCCGTCTCCTCAGTTACGGCGCAGCGATGGAGGTGGTCGGTCATCGCTTCTGAGTGTAGCGGAGACGGTCTATTGTTTGGCTTCGTGCGTGAGGCTGCCCACTTTGGCCAGTTTGACGCGGGCATTTTCGAGCTTGCGCTGCACCTTTGCTACATCAGCGGGGTCGGCGTCGGCGGGTAGTGAATGGGCGTACTCGGTCATGGAGCGCTCCCATTGGGTGACAGCGAGTTTGAGCTTGCCAGTCTTTTCATATACGTCGGCGAGATGGTCGTGGACGGTAGGATCGGAGCTGCCGCGTTCGTTGGCCTTACGCAGGTTTTCTTCGGCTAGAGCGTACTGGCCGGACTTGTAGTAGACCCAGCCAAGGGAGTCCAGGTAGGCGTAGTTTTGTGGGTCGAGCTCGACGGCCTTTCGGATGAGGGTGAGGGCTTCAGGAAGCTTCACGCCACGATCGGCAAACATATAGCCGAGATAGTTGAGCACGGTGGAGTTCTGAGGATCGATAACGAGGGCGCGGCGGAACTCGGCCTCGGCCTGCTCATAAAGCTTCTGACGGTCGGCCAGGGTGCCGCGCAGGAAGTAGATATACAGCTTTTCGTCGGGCTTGTCGGAGAGGGCTTCGGCCTTGTCGAGGGCGGTTGCGGCGTCGGCCCATCGCTTGAGGCGGATGTCCATGTTGGCGAGTGCGATCTCCACATCGCGGTCGTCGGGGGTGCCGGTAAGCTGGGCCTTAGCAAGCGCGAATGCTTCATCGGGTTTGCCTGTGTCTGCGAGCTGGCCCGCGTACATCAGCTGGACGGCACGCTCCTTCGGGAAGGCTTTGGCGGCTTCAGCGGCGACGGCGGTGGCCTCCTTCCACTGATGAGCTTCGCGATAGGCGTCGACCTGACCCTGGTAGCCACCGCGGGCGTACTCGCCTCCCATCGCGGTGACGTCCTTGAAGGCGTTGACGGACTCGGTCGTCTTACCCTCTTCGCGATAGACGATAGCAAGGCGCTCCAGGAAGATGGCGCGGTTGGCCTTTTCGGCGTCGCTATACTTGCCATCGGGATGGGTGAGGGAAGCGACCAGCTTATTCAGGACAGTAACGGCTTCGTTGTAGCGGCCGAGCGAGTCGTAGATCAGAGCCTCGTTATAGCTGAGCTCCATGGAATCTTGCGCCTGTGGCTTAGCCTTTTTGAGGGTGGCGAGGGCCTGGTCGTAGTGGCCCTGGCGGCGCTCGATCTCCGAGATGTGGATCTGCGACTGAGCGTCCTGTGGCTCGGTGGCGACGATGCCCTGTAGAACCTTGAGAGCGGCATCGAGCTGGTTGTCGGCGAGCAGAGCGGAGGCGAGACCGCGCTGGGTGTCCAGATTGTCGGGCTCGAGGTCGAGTGCGCGCTGGTAGGCGGCGGCAGCCTCTTTGGGCCTGTGGAGCTGGTCGTAGATGCCGCCAAGAGCGAACTCTGTGCGGGGGGTGCGGTCGTCCACGGGCACGGCGGCGAGGGTGTCGGCGGCGCGCTGAAGCTCGCCCTGCTCACTGTAGAGGCGGGCCATGTTGAGGACGACTTCCTCGGAGTTCGAGTCAAGCTTCTGGGCGGCCTTGAATTCTGCCTCAGCTTTGGCAGAGTCGTGGTTGAGGCCGTAGAGCTGGCCGAGGAGGAGATGGTTCTCAACCTTTGCGGGCTCAAGCTGCGCGAGCTTTTCGTACTCGGCGATGGCTAGCTGAAGCATCTCGGTGGATTGCGCGCCCTGCATATCGCCCAGGGAACGTAGGTAGACCTTGCCGAGCAGGGTGTGAGCGGCGAAATCGTTAGGGTTCTTCTTGACCTGGTCCTGGGCGGCGGTGACGGCCTCGCGGATGCGGCCTATCTTGAAGTAGAGGTCGGCGAGGCCGTTCTGGAGGGCCACGGAATCGGGGTCGGCGTTCAGGGCTAGCTTGTACTCTTCAACGGCCTGGGTGGCGTAGTCGGGCCGGCCAGCGTTGACAGCCATTTCCTCGTAAAGGTGGGCGAGGGAGTAGTGGTAATAGGAGGCGGCGTGGTCGGGCGTCTGGCTGGCTGCCTGCGCGTGGACGCTGGGGGCGAGGAGAGCGGCAAAGAGGGGCAGCGTCGAGGAAGTACGGAGGAACCACGTCATAGAGGGTACTTTCCTTGGCCGGCTGAGATTGGAGCGGACGATCACAGACATTGGACGGTAGAGCGTGGGCGATGGATGCTGCGGGGATGCCTAAGGGTGAAAACCGTTGGGTGATTATAGCGTGGTACAGAGCATTAGCCGTGACGGAAATGGCGCACGCCGGTGAAGACCATGGCCATATTGAGACGGTTGGCGGCGCCGATGACCTCTGGGTCGCGGACGGAGCCGCCGGGCTGGATGACGGCGGTGGCTCCGGCAGCGGCGACGGTTTCGAGGCCATCGGGGAAGGGGAAGAAGGCGTCAGAGGCGGCGACAGTCCCGGCGAGGGGAAGGACGGCTTTCATCGCGCCGAAGCGGGCGGCGTCGACGCGGGACATCTGGCCAGCACCTATGCCTACAGTCTGGCCGTGGCCCTCTGAAGTGCGGGCGTAGACGATAGCGTTCGATTTGACGTGCTTCGTGACCGTCCAGGCAAAGAGGAGGGCTTTCAGTTCTTCGGGGGTGGGCTGGCGTTCAGTGACGTGCTTGAGGTTGGCGGCGGTGAGGCGGAGGGTGTCGGCCTCCTGCAAGAGGAAGCCGCCGGAGATTTGTTTGAGGACGCGGGTAGGTTCGGCAGGGGTGATCTGAAGGAGGCGGAGGTTCTTCTTTCTAGCGAAGTGCGACAGGGCCTCGGGGGTGAAGGACGGGGCGACGATGGCTTCGACGAAGAGCTTGGCGATCTCCTCGGCGGCAAGGCCATCGACCTCGCGGTTGACGCCGATCACGCCACCGAAGGCCGACACGGGATCGGCTTCGAGCGCGCGGCGGAACGCGTCTAGGACGGTTGCGCCCGTGGCCGCGCCGCACGGGTTGGTGTGCTTGATGATGGCGACGGCGGCGGTGTCGGGCGGAAAGTCGGAGACCAGCTCCCAGCAGGCGTCGAGGTCGACCAGGTTGTTGTAGGAGAGCTCTTTGCCCTGAAGCTGCTGGCCTGCCGCCACGCCCTTGCCGGAGCTCTCTATATAGAGAGCGGCTTTCTGGTGGGGGTTCTCGCCATAGCGGAGAGTGTCCTTAAGGTGAGCGGAGAGGCGGAGGGTGGGCGGGAAGCAGGTAATATCGAAGGCGGCTGGGCCTTCCGGCTCTGCGATGGACTCCAGGGCTGAGGCGATGGCGGTGTCGTAGGCGGCGGTGGAGGCGAAGGCGGCTTTGGCGAGACGCCAGCGGGTGGCGTGAGTTAGGGCTCCGGCGTTGGCGTCAAGTTCGGCGGCGAGGGCGGGGTAGTCGGCGGGAGAGGTGACGATGGCCACGTCGGCGAAGTTCTTGGCGGCGGAGCGCACCATGGATGGGCCGCCGATGTCGATGTTTTCGATCACGTCGGCGAACAGGACGCCCGGCTTGGCGGCGGTAGCTTCGAAGGGGTAGAGATTGACGACGACCATGTCGATCGGCTGGATGCTGTGGACGGCGATGGCGGCGAGGTGCTCGGGGTTTGAGCGGATGTGGAGGATGCCGCCGTGGACGTTGGGGTGGAGGGTCTTGACGCGGCCGTCGAGCATCTCTGGGAAGCCGGTAAGATCGCTGATGTCGCGGACGGGGAGGCCGGCTTCGCGGAGGGCCTTTGCTGTGCCGCCTGTGGAGACGAGTTCGACGCCATGAGCCGCGAGGGTCTGGGCGAAAGGGACGAGGCCGGTCTTGTCGGTGACGGAGAGGAGGGCGCGGCGAATGGGGCGGAGGTCGGCAACGAAGCTTGTAGACACACGCTCAGTTTATCTGTGTTTACGGAGGGCGCATTGCGTTCCAGAGGATTTATGGTTGACCACGTGCCGGGGGGGGTACTCTGAAAGCAAGATTTGCAATCGGCGGCTTCCTCTAATCGGCTCTACGGAGATTCCATGAAAAAGTTCGCTTGGTCCCTTTGCGGTGTGGCTTCGGTCCTGCTTGCACCGTCACCGATGTTCGCGGACACACTCTTCGACTTCAGTTTCTACACCGTGAGAGTACATGGTCAGCCCGGATTCGGTTACGGTGGATCGGGGCAATTTAATACGGTAACGACAAACACACCGGGAATCTACACCATTGTCGGAGCCACAGGAACCGTGGGCTCCTTACCGATCGGGACCGAGGCGATAACAGGGATTTCGGGTGCTAACGGCACACTCTTGTCCAGCAATGGAGGCGTTTCTCTTAATGGCGTCGGTTTGCTATTCAAGGATGGGAGATCGGTTTAGGTCTTGGCAATGTGCCTAGCCTTTTGCTCGACACAGGCTATTTGGCATACCTGAACTACTCTATATACAGCACCCTCTATGGCTCAGAAATCTATGGCTCAGAGATCGCGTCTGTGGACGTGACGATTACTGAAGTGCCTCCGTCTATCGCAGCTACTCCTGAGCCGGGATCATTTGTGCTCCTGGGAACGGGTCTCATAGGCGTGGTAGGTGCAATGCGTCGAAGGCTAATCTCCTAGCTTACTGACGCTGTTCCTTCGACTCTCGGATCGTGATGGAGCTGCGTCTAGATGCCAGGGCCGCGAATGGCTAGTTGGCACGGACCTACTGGCTCGTTTGGAATAGACTTGTATTGAGGCTGTGCTTACGCCTCCTACAAGGATTGGCGATGAGACGAACGGGTTTGGTGGTGCTGGCGTTGGTGGTGGGAATTTCGTTGATGTTGTGGGCGGGTATCCACAACATGCGGGACCGGCGGCAGGCGTTGCAGGAGGCGAATGAGAACCGGATCGTGCTGACGCCGGTGAAGCCGGGCGAAAAGGCGGACGCGGGCGGCGAGGGGGATGCGCCGGTGCAGATGCGGGGCAAGCGCGCGCCGGGTTTTACGCTGGTGACGCTTGAAGGCAAGAAGGTGTCGCTGGCGGACTATAAAGGGCGGCCGGTGTTGGTGAACTTCTGGGCGACGTGGTGCGCGCCGTGCAAGCTCGAGATGCCGTGGTTTGAGGAGTTTCGCGGTAAGTATGCGGCGCAGGGCTTTGAGATTTTAGGGATCGCGGAGGACGACGCAGGCAAGGACGAGATTGCGAAGTCGGCCAGGAAGCTGGGCACGACGTATCCGATCCTGCTGACGGATGGCAAGGTGGCTCCACTGTACGGGGGGATCGATTATCTGCCCGAATCGTTCTATGTGGATCGCAATGGCGTCATTGTGGAGCAGACGGCTGGGCTGGGCTCGAAGGATGAGGTGGAGGCGAACATCAAGAAGCTGGTGAGTGCTCCAGTGACGACGGCGGGGCTTCAGTGAGGCGCGGGTTGCTGGTGCTGGCACTGGCGGGGACGCTGCTGGGGCAGGAAACGGCTCGGCCTAAGCAGACGGTGGTGTATGTGGCGGAGGCGCACGATGTTCCGGCGGGAAAGCAGAGCGTGGTGGAACTTCACTTCAAGGTGCTGGACGGCTACCATGTGAATTCGCATACGCCGAAGTCGGAGTTCTTGATTCCTACGACGCTGGAGGCGAAGGCGGCTGAGGGCGTCAAGGCGGGGGTGCCGGTGTATGCGCCGGGGCGGGAGTTCAGCTTTGCGTTCAGCCCAGAGGAGAAGCTGGATGTGTATACCGGGGACTTCATGGTGAAGCTGCCGGTGACCTCGGCGTGGGGGGCGCATACGATCGCAGGTTCACTTCGGTACCAGGCTTGCGATAAGGCGGCGTGCTACCCGCCGAAGACACTCGCCGTAGAGATACCGCTTACGGCAAAATAGAAGACTTATGGAAGAGTTCAGACGGCTGACGCGGCTGCCCGCGTATGTGTTCAACATTACTGGAGAGTTGAAGGCGGCGGCTCGCAAGCGGGGCGAGGACATCATCGACTTCGGCATGGGGAACCCCGACGGGGCAACGCCGAGGGCCATCGTTGACAAGCTGATCGAAGCGGCGCAGCGGACGGCGACGCACCGGTACTCGCTTTCGCGCGGGGTGCCGCGGCTGCGGAAGGCGATTTGCAACTGGTACAAGACGAAGTTCGATGTGGATCTTGACCCCGAAGCAGAGGCCATTGTCACGATCGGCTCGAAGGAAGGGATCGCGCATCTGTGTCTGGCTGTGCTGGATGACGAGGATACGGTAGCGGTGCCGAACCCAAGCTATCCGATCCATATCTTCGGGCCAGTGATCGCGGGGTCGAAGGTCCAGAGCATTCGCATCGAGGAGGGCGAGTCGGAGGCTCTAATTGCGCAGCTGGAGCACGATCTCCCGCGCATGGAGCCGAGGCCTAAGTTGCTGATTCTGAACTTCCCGGCGAATCCTACGACGCAGTGTGTGGACCTGAACTTCTTTGAGCGGCTGGTGCCGCTGTGCCGGGAGCTGGGGATCTACGTCATCCACGATCTGGCATACGCGGATCTGGTGTTCGACGGGTATCGCGCGCCGTCGATCCTTGAGGTGCCGGGCGCGAAGGAGATCGCGGTCGAGTTCTTTACGCTGTCGAAGAGCTACAACATGCCGGGCTGGCGGGTGGGCTTTATGGTGGGCAACCGGAAGCTGGTGGGCGCGCTTGGAAGGATCAAGAGCTACTTCGACTATGGGACGTTTACGCCGATCCAGGTGGCGGCGATCTCGGCGCTCGAAGGCGACCAGAGCTGCGTGGCGGACATCCGCGAGAACTACAAATGCAGGCGGGACTGCCTGGTGCCGGGGCTGAACAAGCTCGGCTGGCCGGTGGCTCTGCCGAAGGCGACGATGTTTGTGTGGGCGCGGATACCGGAGCAGTTTCGCGGGCTTGGCTCGGTGGAGTTCTCGAAGAAGCTGCTGTTGGACGCCAAGGTCGCCGTCAGCCCGGGGGTCGGCTTCGGCGACCATGGGGACGGGCATGTGCGGTTTTCGCTGATTGAAAATGAGGAGCGGACGCGACAGGCGTTGCGTGGCATCAAGGCAATGTTCAAGGCGTCCTGAGTGGACGCCCAAGGCTTAGGCCGCTTCCCCGGCGCAGTGGTGCGCGACGTGGAGGGAGATGCTGACCATCTCTTTGCCGTCCATGACGGCGACCAGGATCGCGTCCTTTTGCAGCCCGTCGTTTCCCGCGGGGATATACCACGGCATCACATCCACTTTGACTTCCTGTGTCCTTGTCTCGCGCATCGTATCCCTCCGGTAAGACTTGCTGCTTGCGACCACAATCCTTCTATCGGCGAGTGCTGGGGAGCCGTTACCGGGGTGTAGCGCACGGAAGATGCGAAAGTTCTAATCGAAGCCCTAAAGGTTTACGGCGAACAGCCATGTATTAGCGCGGCCGGTCGCGCATCTCTTGTTGGCGCATGGGCATGGCGTCGACGATGCGGGTGAGCTGGTCGATGGCGACAGGCGTGTGGGAGCGGAACTTCTCGCCGCCGTCTTTGCCGAGGAGGATGACGGTGAAGTCGCTGGGATGGATGTGGAAGCGGCGGCGAAGTGACTGCTGCTCACCAGGATCGGACAACGGAGCGCGCGTGTTGCTGAAGTCCTCATCGCCATCTTGCCACTTACTGAGAACAGCGACGGCGACGAGATCGCGTTCCGCCATGGTTTTGCCGTCTAGGTTGGCGTATTGCGTTCTAAAGCGATCTTCTAAGCCTTGTGGCGCGAAGATTAGAAGTACGCGATAGCGATCGCGCATATCCGCAACGGTGCGCGGCAGATGCGGTTGTTGGGCGAGTGCGGGAAGTGTGAGCGCGAAGAGGAGAGGGAGCGTTAGGTGGCTCATACCAGGTTGGATGCCGTGTAACCCCAGGTCTCAGAAGCGAGACATGAGGTACACGATCTATCGATTACGCCTTCACCACCGCGCCGTTTTCGACCTTGACGGGATCGAGGAAGGGCATGGCTTTGCGGAGGTCGGCTCCCACTTTTTCGAGGGGGTGCTGGGCCTCGGCGGCGCGGATGCGGGTGAACTCGTGGCGGCCGGTCTCGTTCTCTTCGATGAATTTCTTGGCGAAGGTGCCGTCTTGGATGTCGGTCAGCAGGGACTTCATGGCGGCCTTCACCTCGGGCGTGACGATGCGGGGACCGGCCACGTAGTCGCCCCACTCGGCTGTGTCGGAGATGGAGTGGCGCATATAGGCGAGGCCGCCGCGGTACATCAGGTCGACGATGAGCTTCAGCTCGTGGAGGACCTCGAAGTAGGCGAGTTCGGGCTGGTAGCCCGCCTCGGTAAGGGTCTCGAACCCGGCTTTGACAAGGGCGGCGGTGCCTCCGCAGAGGACGGCCTGTTCACCGAAGAGGTCGGTCTCGGTCTCCTCGGTGAAGGTGGTTTGGAGGACGCCCGCACGGGTGCAGCCGATGCCTTTGGCGTAGGAGAGAGCCAGGGCGAGCGCCGTGCCGGAGGTGTCTTGCTCGACCGCGACGAGGCCCGGGACGCCGCCGCCTTCGGTGAAGACCTCACGGACGCGATGTCCTGGGGCCTTGGGCGCGACGAGCGAGACATCGACGCCCGCCGGGGGCGTGATGGTGCGGAAGCGGATGTTGAAGCCGTGCGCGAACATCAGCGTGGCGTCCGGCTTCATGTTGGGCGCGATCTCGGCGTAGTAGACCTTGGCGGCGGTCTGGTCGGGGGTAAGATTCATGATGACGTCGGCCCAGGCGGAGACCTCAGCGACGGTGCCGACTTCGAGGCCAGCCTTGCGGGCGCGGTCGGCGTTGGGTGAACCGGCGCGGAGGCCGACGCGGACTTCGACGCCGGAGTCCTTAAGGTTGAGGGCGTGGGCGTGGCCCTGCGAGCCGTAGCCGATGATGGCGACCTTTTTGGCTTGGATGAGGGAGAGATCGGCGTCTGCGTCGTGGTAGGTCTTTGCCATTGCGTTCGTGGTTTCCTTTAGGTGATGGTAGCTGAAACAGAAGACTTAACACTGATCGACCACGGATTGCACGGATAAGCCGTGCTCGCTCCCCTGTTTACACATGCCGATCCGTGGTTAGTCTTCCTCTTCCTCGTGGACGTCGTCGAACTCATTGGGAAGGATTTCATCGGGCTCGGGCTTGTCAGGGAAGGCGGGTTCGGCAAGCGCGGGAGCGGCATCGGGGGTGCCCAGCGCTTTGAGCACGCGGGAGGTGTGATGGCCCCGGCGCATCGCCATGCGGCCGGTGCGGGAGACTTCGAGGATCTCGTAGGCGGATTCGCGGAGCACCTGAAGGAGACCTTCGATCTTGCTGGCCGCGCCGGTCATTTCGAGCATGATGGACTCGGGCGCGAGGTCGACGACGCGGGCACGAAAAACGTTCGACAGCTCGAAAATAGCGCTGCGCGTCTTCGGTCCGGCGGCGACCTTGATGAGACACAACTCGCGAATGACGGCTTCGCTGCGTCCCACTTCGTCCACATCCACGGTGATCTCCAGCTTGTAGAGCGAAGCGCGGATGCGGTGGGCGGCGGTCTCGGGCGCCTCGCAGACGATGGTCATGCGGGAGGTGTCGGCGCGCTCCGATTCGCCTACAGTCAACGAAACGATGTTGATGTTCAGGCGTCGGAAGAGCGAGGCGACCCGGGTGAGGACGCCTGGTTTGTCGGAGACGAGAGCAACAAAGGTGTGGAGCATGGGTTCGGTTAATCCAATCTTTGATCCAGCGCGTCTTGGCTGACGCTCTTTTTCATTACGCGTATGGATGTGTCCATACTATATTCAGTCCATGCATAAAAAGGATGCGTCACGTTATGAGCGGGCCACATCATGCTGATCACGGCCGTTATCTGTACCTACAATCGCAAGGCTCTGCTGGAGACGCAGGTCGCGACGATCCGCGCTATGGAGGCAGCGAATTCGGAGGAGTTCGAGGTGGTGTATGTGGACAACAACTCGACCGACGGAACGCGCGCGGAGTTCGAAAGGGTATGCGGGGGTATGCGGGGGTTTCGGTACGTTCTTGAGCAGCAACAGGGATCATCGTTCGCGCGAAACCGTGGAGCGCATGAGGCGCGGCGAGTACGTCTGGTTCCTGGACGACGATTCGCTGCCGGGTGCGGGAGCGTTGCGGGCGTACTTATCCGCGTTACCGCAGTGGATGCCGGAGGTGGCAACGGGGCCGATCGTCCCGGTCGCCGATACGCCGGTACCGTGGTGGTTCGACCTGGAGGCCAGGCAGTTTAGCGCGTATTTAGCGCGGACGGATTATGGCGGAGACACGCGCATCTTGTAGAAGGGCATTGCGTGGGGGCCAAATCTCGTCGTCCGAAAAGATGTTCTGCTGCGTGCCGGAGGCTTCAACAAGGAGCTGGGCGTCTTTGGCAAGAGCCGCGGAGGCGGGGAAGAGTGCGAGCTGCAAATTCGCATCTTTGCGGACGGGGGACGGCTGCTGTATGTGCATGACGCGCCGGTGGTGCATCTTGTGCTACCGAAGCAGATGGTGTTTGCGAACTATCTGCGCCAGCGGGTGGACCGCGGGCGTTCCGAGGGGCGGGAGCTGGAGCATGCGTGGCGTTCGCTCGGCGGGAATGCTGGGCACAGCCGCCCGGATTGTGGGACATCTTGGGTTAAGCGGAGTGCAGCTAGTCAGAGGACAGGTTGCTTCAGCCGTCGACCACTATGGGGCGTGTTACGGGATCTGTGGAAGATGGCTGGCGTCGAGGAGGTAGAACTTGGAAGTCCAGGTAAGCGGCACAATAAAAGAGGATCGGTATGTGGGCACCCGGCTGGAAGGTGGCGCGCGCACGTGGCTCATGGTGGCTCCTTCTTCGCTCGTCACAATCATCTCTGTCGTCTACAAGGGATCGCGAGGCGACGCGGCCGGCCTTTCTGAAACTTCGGCGTGTCGGCCTAGTTGGGTGGGTTGGCGGAATTCACGGCCGGGGCGGGCGAGATAGCGGGTGCAGCGGGTCCGGGAGGCGGTGGAGCAGGAGGATTTTGATTCTCGTCGGAGTGGGGAAGGGTGGTGTTCACTCCGTTGGGGAAGGTGCGGATATAGGTTTTGGGGATCTCGTAGAGGAGGAGCTGGCCGGGGGTGGGCGTGGGGCGGGCATTGCTGCAGAGGTTGCCGGTGGTGATGCCGGTGCGGAGGATGGTGGCTATGGGGTAGTCGGTGTAGAGCTCGGCGCGAGGGCGGCAGTCGGCGTACATGTTGCTGAGGATGCGGAGAGTGGTGCGGGCTCGGTTTTCGGGCCGGGTGAGGTCGAGGACGATGGTGCCGGTCTTGTCGGTAGGCAGGGCGACGGAGCCGATCTGGTCGGCGGCGAGGGCAATGTTGAGGCGCTCGTCGGTGATGGGCTGGTTGGTGCGCGCGTTGAGGATGCGGATGCGGAGGGCGGTGGTGCTTTGCTGGGCGAGGGCGGCACATGGAGAAAGCGACAGGAGCAAAGCGGTGAAGACAAGCATCCATCTGAGTGCTTTTGAAATGATCGAAGATCGTACCATTGCCCCACTACCTCTTGTCATCGCTGTCACGAATATTACACCACGGTTTGGACGCCCGTTGTGTTGGAACGGCACACGACGCGAAAATCTGCCAGGCGGCTGATACACTACCGGCTAAACCGCAATTACAGCTTGCAAGCCCGCTTTCTCTGCTCAGTAACTCCTATGCGACTTAGCTCTGCTACGGCGAGAGCAACGAAGGTATAACTATGAACGGTGTAACCAGCAATACCTCTACCCGGAGATTTCGGAAGAAGCATCTAGCCTTTTCTTTTTTCTGCTGCATAGTTTTTCTTGTTGCGATCGCTCTAACCCGTCCTTTTGTCGAGCTCGCCACAAATGACGACTGGTCTTATGGGCAAACTGCGATGACGTTCGCTCGCACGGGCCACATCGCTTATAACGGTTGGGCAAACCCGATGCTGGGCTGGCAAGCACTGTGGAGCACGCTGTTCATCAAATTGTTAGGCTCAACGTTTCTGGCTTTACGCGTCTCCATCATAGCTATCGGCGCGTTGACGACGTTGCTTTTGCATCGTGTCCTACTCCGCTTCGGAGTAAGTTCGGCCAATGCCGCACTCGGTACGCTTACGGTTGTGCTTAGCCCGCTGTTCGTTCCCCTGGCAGCTAGTTTCATGACCGACATTCCGTGTGTCTTCTGTGTGCTGCTGTGTATTTATGGATGTCAGCGTGCTCTAAGAAGCGCAAGGGACCGTACCGCCATGCTATGGTTATGCTCATCCGCGGCGCTGAACGTCCTCGATGGAACGGTTCGCCAGATTGTCTGGCTGGGAGCCTTAGTAATCGTTCCATGCGCATTCTGGCTGCTCCGCACGCGACGTCACTTTGTGCTTGTCGGAGTCTTGACGTGGATCGCCAGCTTTATCGGGATTGCCCTTTTCGTCCGGTGGTACCAGCAACAGCCTTATAGCCTGGCCGAACACATTCTCGGAGGTCCGATTTCGGCTGAGGCTTTGCGCAATGTCCGCCGGGCGATAGTTTTTATCGTTCTTTCTACGGTGCTTTATACGCTACCGGTCCTTGTAGCCTGGCTGCCTAGTTTGCTCGCGGTACGAAAGATGGGTCGTATCGTGTTGACGACTATTCTAGCGCTGCTTGGACCATTGCTTCTCTGGCTGGATCGCCATGGCAAACTCCGCAGCCATCTTCCTCCTTGGACGCCGAACGTCGTTTCAAAGTATGGGCTTTTTTGGTCCATGCCTAGCTTGGGAACGAAGCAGGTAGTCCTCGGTCCGGGCCTCTGCACGCTTGTGGCGGTCGTGCTGGGTATGACTGTCTGCGCTTTCCTGATCTCCCGAGTACAGGCGTACAGGCGTCCCGCACGTGCCGAACAACTCGACGAAGTGACGCTTACATGGCGCGAAACAGTATGGTTGCTTGTGCCTTTTTCTCTTAGCTATGTCACGGCTGTTCTACCCAGAGCAGCTTTTACCTACCCTGGGGTCTACGACCGTTACTACATTCCTCTCATATTGACAGCAATCGTTTTGTTGCTGCGACTTTACGAGACGGAAACCCAAGGAACTCTTCCACCCATCTGTTTTATTACGCTGTCGATTTTCACCTTGTTCAGCATTGCGGGAACACACGATATGTTCGTGGAGTATCGCGCCATAGCCTCGGCCGTTCAGCAGGTCCGGGCGACGAACGTGCCCGCAACTTCCATCAGTGGTGGCTGGGTCTACGATGCGTGGAACCAGATTGAAGCAGAGGGACACGTTAATGAACCGCACCTGATTAATCCTCCAGGTTCGTACCATGCCGTGCTTCATCCTACTCTTGAAAACTGCCATTACTGGTTCGGTCCTTGGGTTCCGGCCGTCCATGCGCGGTACGTGGTGGTTGCCGAACCTCTAAGCTGCCTAGAGCGATCCCAGTTCCCGGATGTGACGTACACAACCTGGCTGCCGCCGTACTCGCGGCGCGTCCTGGTAGAACGCAACAGTGAAGAGAAGTAGGTCGCCGGAGCAGTATCGCTGTTTTCAGGTCGTATGATCGAGAAGGATCGTAATGCCGGTCTTGCCGATCGGTCGTGCGACGTTGGGTTACGCGTTGAGGATGAGCTAGTGATGCGAACGTTGAAGATGCTAACGCCGATTCTACGGTGATTTGCTGGGTAGTGGGACCGTAATTGGCGTAACGCCTAACAAGCGAATTGTGGGTGAGTCATCAAATAAGCGGGATGAAGCGCAAACCTTGTCTACTATACTTCCGTACGCACAAGCTAGATTTCATAACCTGACTAATTTTTTAGTAGACGCAGGTTTTCCTCCGCGATAACCACTCAATAATCGTTGGCTTCATGTTTCCACCACTCACGGAGGCCGACTTTCTTCAGCTTTGCAAATGCCACGGCAATCTCCCAAGCTAAACTAGACTATCCTGTGGCTTTCGATTATTCATCCTCCGCCGCCTCCAATAGAGGATTGGCCTGCGGTCGTCTCACCATCTCATGCAACGCCGCCCCCGGGGCGATCATGGGGTAAACGCCGTCTTCTTTTTCCACCTGGAAGTCGATGAGAAAGGGTTTGCCGCTGGTGCGGGCCTCGGTGACGGTGGGGGTGACGTGTTGGCGTTGGGAGACGTGGGCTCCAGCGATGCCGTGGGCGGCGGCGAGCAGGACGAAGTCGGGCGAGAGGATGGGGCTGGCGGCGTAGTTCTTGTCGTAGAAGGCCTCCTGCCACTGGCGGACCATGCCGAGGAAGCCGTTGTTGATGACGGCGATGTTGATGGCGAGGCCCTCCTGCTGGATGGTGGAAAGCTCGGCGGCGGTCATCTGGAAGCCGCCGTCGCCAGCGATGACCCAGACGTCTTTCTCCGGGCAGGCGGCCTTTGCGCCGATGGCGGCGGGGAGCGCGAAGCCCATGGTGCCGAGGCCACCGGAGGTGATGAGCGAGCGCGGGGCGTCGTGCTTGTAGTATTGGGCCTCCCACATCTGGTGCTGGCCCACGTCGGTGACGATGACCGTCTGGGCCAGGCGTCCGGCGGCTAGCGCCTCCTTCCAGATGTCGTGGATGACGTGCGCGGCGTAGAGGTGGCCGTTGTCGGGGAGGTTGATGATGTCGCGGACGGCGGCGGTGCCTTTCATGGCGTTGACTTCGGTAAGCCAGGGGGGAGTTGTTAGTTGTGAGTTGTTAGAGGGAAGTAAGGGCAACATCTGTGTGAGGGTGGATTTGAGGTCGCCGATCAGCGCCACGTCCACCTTGACATTCTTGTTGATCTCCGATGGGTCGATGTCGATGTGGACCTTCTTGGCGTTGGGGGCGTACTTGGTCAGGTTGCCGGTGACGCGGTCGTCGAAGCGCATGCCGAAGGCGAGCAGGAGGTCGGACTGCTGGATGGCCTGGTTCACCCAGCTTTCGCCGTGCATGCCCATCATGCCGAGCGACAGGGGATGGTAGGTGGGGAACGCCCCCAGGCCGAGCAGGGTGGAGGCGACGGGGATACCGCGGCGCTCGGCGAAGTCGAGGACCTCTGCGCGCGCGCCGGACTCGACGATGCCGTGCCCGGCAAGGATGATCGGCTTTTTGGCGGCGCAGATGAGCGCGATGGCGTCGTCGATCGACCCGGAGGTGGCCCGGAGCATGGGGTGCGGACGCGGCGGCCTGGGCGCGGCGGCTTCGAAGGAGAACGGGGCGGTGGCCTGCTGGGCGTCCTTGGTGATGTCGACCAACACCGGACCGGGGCGGCCTGACCGGGCTACCTGGAAGGCCTCGCGGACCGTGGGTGCGATGTCTTCGGCGCGGGTGACAAGGTAGTTGTGCTTGGTGATCGGCAGGGTGATGCCAGTGATGTCGATCTCCTGGAAGGCGTCGGAACCGAGCACTTTGGACGACACCTGGCCGGTGATGCAGACCATGGGGATGGAGTCGAGCATGGCCGTGGCGATGCCGGTGACGAGGTTGGTCGCGCCCGGCCCGGAGGTAGCCATGCAGACGCCGGTGCGGCCGGAGGCGCGGGCGTAGCCGTCGGCCATGTGCGCGGCCGACTGCTCGTGCCGGACGAGGACGTGGTGGATGGGGAACTTGCGCAGCGCGTCGTAGATGGGGAGGATGGCTCCGCCTGGATAGCCGAAGATCGTGGTGGTGCCTTCGCCGACGAGGGTGGCCCAGAGGATTTCGGCTCCGGTGAGTTGGGGGTGGTGATTGTTTGCCATGACTACCTCGTTACAAACTTCGGGTTGATAGGTGCGCCACAATTACGACACGTCGAGCTATACAGTTGTCGGCCTCGAAGGGCGTTACCACAGGTAGGACAAGGATAAAATCCATACATCATCCAGGTGTAAGCCATGAAGAGCATATATGCCAGAGCGAAGGCATATGCGGGTTTGTAAGAGCCGAAGATAATCGGTGAACCAACACCTAAGAGAATCCCGAACGGCATCCAGCCCATAAACAATGCGATGAGCCGGGTCCTAATGACCCTGTACTCGTGCCATTGATTGGTTGAATTCACGTGTGCTCCTATATGTCGGGCTTTCAGCCCTTGGTTCTTGTTAGGCTGGCTTACCTAGGCCTTCGGCCTAGGCTGTTATGTTGTCGCGCCTTTGGCGCTTAGGGTGTCGGCGGGTTGGGCGTTGTGCGCTGTTGACGTGATGATGTTGGGTGATTCCAGTGCGATGTATGCGTGGTGCTTTGTAGAGGTTGATTGGTGCGGATACAGTGTGACGGGTATGGCGGTCTGCCGGGCGACGCTGGTTGTCTCTTCGGAAGGTGAATGGTGACGACGGATGATTTCGAGGCGATGTACTGAGGGCCAAAGGCCCGACGACATAACAGCCTAGGCCGAAGGCCTAGGTAGGCGGTTCCCAATTCCGATGAGGGCTGTAGGCCCGGCATATAATCACCGCAATGCCGCAGACGCTGAGCTTCAACCTGGTGCATATCGTGTTCAGCACGAAGAACCGCCTCCCGTTGATTAAGCCGGAGACAATGACGGAGCTTCATGCCTATCTTGCGGGGACGGCGCGCAAATTGGATTGCGATTGTTTCCGGGTGGGCGGGGTGGCCGATCACGTTCATCTCGCATTGAAATTGCCAACGACGCGGACTGCGGCAAAGGTCGTTTCTGAGACAAAGACGGGATCGTCCGCATGGATGAAGCAGCAGGGTGTAGCCAGTTTCGCGTGGCAGCGTGGGTATGGGTTGTTTTCCGTCGGTCCGGCGGATTTGGGCGTGTTGTTGCAGTACATCGACGGGCAGGAGGCACATCACCGGAAGCGGAGTTTTCAGGACGAGATGCGCGCGTTTTTTGAGAAGTACCATATTGCGTTCGATGAGCGGTATGTGTGGGATTGATGTTTCGGGCCTTCAGCCCTCGGATTGTTGTCGAACTCTACCTAGGCCTTCGGCCTACGCTTTTATGTGGGCGGGCCTTTGGCCCTTAGAGCCGAGACGATGGGTACATGGTTTGACTGTTCCAAACGCGGATTCCCTTCCGGAATGACAACCAAAATACGATCATGTCGTCACCGCCCCCAGACTCGCGCTCGTCACGCTGTTGGCGTACTTCGCCATGACGCCGCGTTTGTACCGTGCTTCCGGGGCCTTCCAGGCGCTGAGGCGGGCGGCGATGACGGCTTCGGGGACGTTGAGGGTGAGGGTGCGGGCGGGGATGTCGAAGGTGATGGTGTCGCCCTCCTGCACGGCGGCGATGGGGCCGCCGAGCTGGGCTTCCGGGGCGACGTGTCCGGCCATCAGGCCCCGCGTTGCGCCGGAGAACCTGCCGTCGGTTAATAGCGCAACAGTCTCTGAAAGCTCCGGGATGCCCTTGATGGCGGCCGTGACGGCGAGCATCTCGCGCATGCCGGGGCCGCCGCGCGGGCCTTCGTAGCGGATGACGAGCACATCGCCGGGGTTGATCTTGCCCGCCTCGACCGCTGCGTGGCAAAGGTCTTCGTTGTCGAAGACGCGCGCCGTGCCGGTGTGGTGGAGGCGCTCGTGTCCAGCGACCTTGATGACGGCTCCTTCGGGGGCGAGATTGCCGCGCATGATGACGAGGCCGCCTGTAGGCTTCAGCGGGTTCGTCCACGTGCGGATGACGGGCTGGCCGGGGGTCTCGACCGCCTTCTCCGCCTCCTCGGCCAGCGTCAGGCCGGAGACGGTGGGCTGCGCGCCGTCGATCAGGCCCTTCTCCAGCAGCCGCTGCGCGAGCACCCGCGATCCACCCGCCGCCTGGTAGTCCGTGGCGACGTACTTGCCGCCGGGCGAGAGGTCGCAGATGAACGGCGTGCGCTCGGAGATGTCGTCGAAGTCCTGCATGGTGAGCGGGATGCCGAGCTCGCTGGCGATGGCGACCAGGTGGAGGACGGCGTTGGTCGAGCCGCCCGACGCGCAGACGGCGGTGACGGCGTTCCGGAGCGCGGCGCGGGTAAGGATGTGTGAGGAGCGGACGCCGGCGCGGCAAAGGTCCATAATCATGCGTCCGGCTTCGCGGCTGGCGGAGGCCTTTTCGGCGGACATGGCCGGAACGCCGGTGAGATTGAAGGGGGAGATGCCGAGGAACTCGCCCGCCATGGCCATGGTGTTGGCGGTGAACTGGCCCCCGCAGGCGCCGGGGCCGGGGCAGGCGGTGGCCTCGATCTCTTCAAGCTGCGCGTCGGTGATCTTGCCGGCGGAGTGCGCGCCCATGGCCTCGAAGACCTTCATGATGGTGATGTCGACCAGAGAGCCGTCGGCCTGGGGCAGCTTGCCGGGGGCGATCGACCCGCCGTAGAGCATGATGCCGGGGAGGTCGAGCCGGGCCAGCGCCATGATGGTGCCGGGCATGTTCTTGTCGCACCCGGCGATGCAGACGAGGCCGTCGAAGAGGTTGCCGCGCGCGACGAGTTCGATGGAGTCGGCGATGACCTCGCGCGAGATCAGGCTGGCCTTCATGCCTTCGGTGCCCATGGTGATGCCGTCGGAGATGGTGACGGTGTTGAACTCCATGGGCGTGCCCCCGGCGTCGCGGATGCCCTGCTTGACGGCGGCGGCCACGTCGCGGAGATGGAAGTTGCAGGGGCCAATCTCGGTCCAGGTATTGGCCACACCGATGATGGGCTTGTGGAGGTCGTCCTTGGTAAAGCCGACGGAGCGAAGCATGGCGCGGGCGGCGGAACGGGACGGGCCTTCGGTGAGAGCGATGGAGTTTTGTTTCGGGTTGATGCTCATTGTTCTCTCGTTTTCCTTATTGAACAGTTGCGTTATCTTTAGGCTCGTCGATAACGCACTCGCAAGAAATGATTTGTCCATGACAACGTGGGCATTCTTCGATGTCGCAGCCGATGTGATGGTAGTTGCCGGGTAAAGCCGCACAGTCGCCGCAACGACGAGGGGTGCCGTCCTTGAAGGTCGTCAATGCGATTCTCATTAGGTCGGTCTCCTGACCGAACATAAGTGGGTTCATAGGACCATCGACCGTTGGCACTGGTTCCAAAAGGCAACCCGGTACATCGTGCATCTCCCCGTTACAGTGCTTACAGATCGCCACCGTGCACCTCCAATTCCGGCACATTTCCTCTGGGGGCGAGCCAGAATGCTGCGTCGTGTTTGCCCTCAAACGCATCGAGTTCCCCTTCGTGGCGCAGGGTGAGGCCGATGTCGTCGAGACCGTTGAGGAGGCAGTATTTGCGGAAGGGGTCTATATCGAAGTGGGCGTGAAAGCCTGCAGTGTCGGTGACGGTCTGGGCTTCAAGCGAGATGGTGATCTGGTAGCTCGGATTGGCGAGTGCCCGGTGAGTGAGCAGGTTGACCTCGGTCTCGGGGAGGCGGACGAGGACCATGCCGTTCTTGCCGGCGTTTGAGAAAAAGATGTCTGCGAAGGAGGGGGCGATGACGGCGAGGAAGCCGAAGTTCGTTAAGGCCCAGGCCGCGTGCTCGCGCGACGAGCCGCAGCCGAAGTTCTTGCCCGCGATGAGGATCTTGGCTCCGGCGTAGGCGGGATTGTTAAGGATGAAGGCGGAGTTCTGCTCCTGCGTGACCGGGTCGCGCCGCCAGTCGAAGAAGAGGAACTCACCGTAGCCGGTGCGCTCGATCCGTTTGAGAAACTGTTTCGGGATGATCTGGTCGGTGTCGATGTTCGAGATGTCGAGCGGGACGGCGGTGCTCGTGAGGGTGTTGATGGGCTGCATGGTGCTCCTGGAATGACTATATGACGGGCCTTCAGCCCTTGGGTTCTTCTCTTGCGGCTTACCTAGGCCTTCGGCCTAGGCTGATATATGTCGCGCCTTTGGCGCTCTGATCCGTTCTTATCCGTGCGATCCGTGGTCGATGCTTGTTTCGTTGAACTGCCAGTTGCGGATGTCGGTGAAGTGCCCTGCGATGGCGGCGGCGGCGGCCATGGCGGGGGAGACGAGGTGGGTGCGGCCTCCGCGGCCCTGGCGGCCTTCAAAGTTGCGGTTGCTGGTGCTCGCGCACCGTTCGCCGGGAGCGAGGATGTCGGGGTTCATGCCGAGGCACATGGAGCAGCCGGGCTCGCGCCACTCGAAGCCAGCGGTCTTGAAGATGAGGTCGAGGCCTTCGCGCTCAGCCTGCGCTTTGACGGCCTGCGAGCCGGGGACGACCATGGCGCGGACGGTGGTGGCGACGTGGTGGCCGGAGACGACGCGGGCGGCGGCGCGGAGGTCCTCGATGCGGGCGTTGGTGCAGGAGCCGAGGAAGACGGCGTCGACGGCGATCTCTTCGATCGGCTTTCCCGGCTCCAGCCCCATATAGTCGAGCGCGCGTTCGAAGTTGCGTTGGTCGGCCTCGGAGGCTTGCGGGTCGGCGAGGGGAACGGTGGAGGTGATGCCGGTGACCATGCCGGGGGAGGTCCCCCAGGAGACGGTGGGCGTGATGGCGGCGGCGTCGATGTGGAGTTCGCGGTCGAAGGTTGCGCCTTCATCCGTGGCGAAGTGGGACCAGTGTTGGACGGCTTCGTCCCATGGGGTTTCTGTGGCGCTTCCACCCAGGTTTGGCGATGAGACCGCCGAACCTGGGGCACCCGGTTCTGTGGTGTGTTCCGACGCAGGCGAGAAGCGGCGGCCCTTGAGGTAGGCGAAGGTGGTGGCGTCGGGCGCGATCATGCCGGCGCGGGCACCGGCTTCGATGCTCATGTTGCAGACGGTCATGCGGCCTTCCATCGAGAGGGCGCGGATGGCCGAGCCGGCGTACTCGACGACGTAGCCGGTGGCGCCCGCCGTGCCGATCTGCCCGATGATGTGGAGGATGATGTCCTTGGCGGTGACGCCGTGCGGCAGGTCGCCCTCTATATTGATGCGGAAGGTTTTAGGCTTGTCCTGAGGCAGCGTCTGGGTGGCCATCACGTGCTCGACTTCGGACGTGCCGATGCCGAACGCGAGCGCGCCGAAGGCTCCGTGGGTGGAGGTGTGCGAGTCGCCGCAGACGATGGTCATGCCGGGCTTGGTCAGGCCGAGTTCGGGGCCGATCATGTGGACGATGCCCTGCTCGGGGGCCTGCACATCGTAGAGGGTAACGCCGAAGTCGCGGCAGTTGGTGCGGAGCGCCTCGATCTGCTTGGACGAGATGGGGTCGAGGATGTGCAGGCGGTCGTGGACGCTGGTAGTGGGGACGTTGTGATCGACCGTCGCGACGGTGCGGTCGGGGCGGCGGAGCGTGCGTCCAGCCAGACGGAGCCCCTCGAAGGCCTGCGGGCTGGTGACCTCGTGGACGAGATGGAGGTCGATGTAGAGCAGGGCAGGTTCGCCCGCAGGCTCCACTACGAGGTGCTGCTGCCAGACTTTCTCAAACAGCGTAGTAGGGGTGCTCATGGTTGCGCTTCCTTTAGGGTGATGGGCTTGAGGCCGACGGCGGCGAGGGGGACTTCGTGCGGGGTGCCGTCGGGGTCGACGAGGAGGACGTGGGTGATGTTCTGGACGATGCCGGAGCCGCTCATCGGCTCGGCGGCCCACCGGGTGAGGCTCTTGGTGAGGGCTGGCGGAAGACGGTTCGGGGCGCCTGCTTCTATGGATAACGCTTGGTTGGGGAAGAGCCAGAGGGTGTATTCGGCTCCCGGTTCGGAGGTGGTCTTGCCCTGCTTGATCCAGTCGATGGCGGCGAAGGCGAGCAGCGGGGCGGGACCGTTCGGGGGCGCGTTCAGGTCGACCCAGAGCAGGCCGCGGGCGGGGCAGAAGTGGACGACGCAGCCGGAGATGGAAAGGTAACGGTTGTCGTCTGCGAGCACGCGGTCAGGGACAGACAGGTAGTCGAGCGCGGTGTCCGCCAGCGCGCGGTAGTGGCCGTTGGTGGCCATGCCCCAGAAGCTCTGCGGCGCGGTAAGGTACTGGGCGAGCAGGGGGCGGAAGCGGAGGTCCTGGACGAGGTCGTTCTCGCGGCCGTCTTTGGCGCTGTCAGACGGGCCGTACTGCCAGAGCCATTCCAGGTCGGATTTGCGTGGGCGGTCGGGCCGGTCAGTGTGTTTAGAGCCGGGCAGGTGGAACTGCGCGCCGGCGGGGGCGGCGAGGGTGAGGAGGAGGGCGAGTTGGAGGAGGCGGGGCATGGGTTTCGACTGTGAAAGCGGAAAGCAGATTCCCTTCGGGAATGACAAACAAGAAAAGCAAGTGCAACGACTAGACGAAAGACTTTTCGAGGGCATCGCGAACAAGTTTGCCCATCTCTTGTGTACTAATAGTCTGCGCCGATGACCCGCGCGCAACGTCCGCAGTCCGATAGCCCTCGTTGAGCACGGCGAGTACGGCGGCTTCGACGGCCTTCGCCTCCGCCTCCAACCCCGCCGAATGCCGCAGCACCATCGCCGCCGTAAGGATTGCGCCGAGGGGATTGGCCTTGCCGGTGCCGGCGATGTCCGGGGCGGAGCCGTGGACCGGTTCGTAGAGGTTGACCCGGCCGCCGAGCGTGGCCGACGGCAGCATCCCGAGCGAGCCGGTGATGACGCCGGCCTCGTCCGAGAGGATGTCGCCGAACAGGTTTTCGGTCAGGACGACGTCGAAGTCGCGCGGGCGGTTCATCAGGTGCATGGCCATGGAGTCGACGAGCTGGTGTTCGAGCGTGACGCCGGGGAACTCGGCGCCAACCTCGGAGACGGTGGCGCGCCACAGCTGGGAGACCTCGAGGACGTTGGCCTTGTCGACGCTGGTCACCTTTCCCTTGCGTTTGGCGGCCAGCTCAAAGGCGACGCGGGCGACGCGGACAACCTCGGCCTTGGTGTAGCGCATGGTGTTGATGGCTTCCCCGTCTCCTTGGGGGCCGCCATCGCGGTTCCACCAGCGCGGTTCGCCGAAGTAGAGTCCGCCGAGCAGCTCGCGGACGAAGAGGATGTCTACGCCTTCGGTGATCTCGGGCCGCAGCGGCGAGCTGGCGGCGAGGGCCTTGTAGGCGATCGACGGGCGGAGGTTGGCGAAGCCGCCGAGGGCCTGGCGGATCTGGAGCAGGCCGGCCTCGGGGCGCTTGTCGGGCGAGAGCGCGTTGAACTTATGGTCGCCCACCGCGCCGAGCAGGGCGGCGTCGCAGGTCAGGGTGGCTTCGAGGGTCTCGAGCGGCAGCGGCGAGCCGGTCTCGGTGATGGCCACGCCGCCGATCAGCAGCGGAACGAAGGTGAACTCGTGGCCGCCATGCTCTGCGGTGGTCTTGAGGATCGAGACGGCTTCGTCGGTGACTTCGGGGCCGATGCCGTCTCCGGCGAGGATGGCTAGTTTTAGGTTCATGTTAGTTGCCTTGTGCTCATCGGATCGTTGTCGAATTGCTGGAATTCCTTCTTTGCGCCCTCAATGCTACGACAAGCGCCCAACTAATTAGTACGTTGAAAGTTGCTCCTATTACACGCGGTAGAAGCGGATCGTCTCTAGTTCCCCAAAGACCGCTGACGAAAGAAAGCAGCAAAATTCCCAGCCACACTTGTAAGCTGCGGATCGTCCTTGTTACTTTCTTGCGGCCTGGAGCGCCGTTCGATACTTCGGATGTTCCATGTTCACGCTTTATTTTGTTGAAGCTAACAAGCAAGAACACAAAGCCAACTATCGCGGAACCAGCCGCAACGGTCGCCGATACCATCGGCTGCATACCTCTAACAACAATTTCGTAAACAACTATGAGGAGAACGACAGTGTAAACGCCTACAAATTGGAACAACCGTCTCTTGATCAAAGACTCTGAGTTCATGCCGATGCACCTCTTGCTGGTTCGTCACACTTAGAATCTTGCGAACGGACTATCTGTCGGGCCTTCAGCCCTGGTCTTTCTACTCTGATTACCTAGGCCTCCGGCCTAGGCTGGTATATGTCACGCCTTTGGCGCTTAGTTCGTTGGTGACTTCGGGGCCGATGCCGTCTCCGGCTAGGATGGCTAGTTTCATATTCATTGCTAATTCCTTTGATCATTATTCTGATGATCAGTACTCTATTCCAAGAGATGCAGGACTCATAAATCTGTTGTCGTCGTTGCCTCGCCGTAAGTTGGGAGTCGGCAGTATTTACAGGCTGTGCTCAAGCCAAACCTGCCGTGGCATCTTGGACATCTAAACCGAAAGACTAAATAGAACGAATACCCTGGAACTACCAGGGCCCAAGCTAAGCTCGCAAGGGTAAGCCAATAGAACTCCCTATGAAATGAGTCAGGCAATAATCTTTCCGACAAGACAATCACTACAACAAAGGGTATTAACGCGACTGGCTTGTACCATCTCTTTAGAAAGCGAATATGGCGCGCTGTGCGGGCTGCCGATGGTACATCATCAAGAGAATGAATCTCGTTACTCAAGAAAGTTGTCTGCTCAGTCGTCATGCGACTTTCTCTGACTGCAAGAGCCCAAGCAGATCCTGATCGTAGATCAGCTTCTTGCGATCCGTCAGGTCGGTGAAGCGGTGGTAGACCTCATCAAGTTCGGCACGGTCTAGCGTATGGCCCAGTTCGGCGAGGCGGTGTTCGAGGGCGCGGCGGCCGGAGTGTTTGCCGAGGACGAGCGAGTTATGGGCGACGCCGACCGACTCGGGCGTCATGATTTCGTAGGTGAGGGGGTTGACCATGACGCCGTGCTGGTGGATGCCGGCGGCGTGGGCGAAGGCGTTTGCGCCGACGATGGCCTTGTTGGGCGCAACGCCGAAGGAGATGCAGCCGGCGAGCAGCTGGCTGGTGGGAAACAGCTCCTTGAGCACGATGTTGTGGGTGTAGGGCAGCCGATCTTCGGAATGCCGCACGGTGAGGATGGCGGCGAGCTCTTCGAGGGCGGCGTTGCCGGCGCGCTCGCCGATGCCGTTGACGGCGCACTCCACCTGCCGGACGCCCGCCTGGATCGCGGCGAGGGTGTTGGCGACGGCGAGGCCAAGGTCGTCGTGGCAGTGGGCGGAGAGGGTCACGGCGTCAATGCCGGGCACGCGGGCGAGCACGTTGCGGAACATGGCCGCGTAGTCCTCGGGGATGCAGTAGCCGACGGTATCGGGCAGGTTGAGGGTAGTGGCCCCGGCTTGGATCGCGACCGTGCAGATTTCGACGAGGAAGTCCGGGTCGGTGCGGGAGGCGTCCTCAGGGGAGAACTGGATGTCGTCGGCGAAGGTGCGGGCGTAGGCGACCATCTCGGCGATCTGATCGAGCGCCTGTGGGCGGGTGATCTTGAGCTTGGCCGTCATGTGGAGGTCGGAGGTGGAGAGGAAGGTGTGGATGCGGGCGCGGTGGGCCGGTTCGATCGACTGGGCTGCGGCCTCGATGTCGCCGCGGGTGCAGCGGGCGAGCGAGACGATGCGCGGCCCGGTGGCGGTGCCGACCTCGCGGGCGATCTGCCGGATGCTCTCCGCGTCGCCGGTGGAGGCGATGGCGAAGCCGGCCTCGATGAGGTCGACGCCGAGCGCGGCAAGTTGGTGGGCCATGCGGAGCTTCTCGGCGGGATGCATGGTGCAGCCGGGGGACTGTTCGCCGTCGCGAAGGGTGGTGTCGAAGAAGAGGATTTGGTTAGAAGGAGCCATGCTGTGACGAGCATAACGCAGACTTATGCGATCTGGTCACAGCATTAGTAGATGTGATGGCGGTATAGGTTTCGGGCTACTGGCCACCCATCGCTTTTAGGCCCGACGCGATGCTGATCAGCGCGGGCGCGAGCAACACGACGAAGATGCAGGGGAAGATGCAGAGGACAAGAGGAAAGATGATTTTGATCTTGGTCTTGGAAGCGGCCTCTTCGGCGAGCTGCCGGCGTTTGGAGCGTAGATCTTCGGCGAACGAGGCGAGGGCCTTCAGGATGGGCGTGCCGAAGCGGTCGGTTTGGGTCAGCATGGTGACGAAGGCGGCGAACTCCTCGATGTTTGTCCGTTCGGCAAGGGCCTTCCAGGCTTCAAGGCGGGGGGTGCCGGCACGCTGTTCGAGGTTGACGCGGCGAAACTCCTCGTTGATGTCGGGATGGGAGACGTCGAGCTCTTCGCCGACGCGCAGCAGGGCCTGGTCGAGGCCAAGCCCGGCGTCGACGCAGATGACCAGCAGGTCCACGGCGTCGGGGATGGACTTGCGGATGCGCTCTTTGCGTTTCTTTGCGGCGCGCGTGAGCCAGAAGTCGGGCACCATGAAGCCAACGACGCCCAGGGTGAGCACCCAGAAAATGGTATTGACTGGGATGAAGGAGGCGGCAAGAACGCCGCCGACGAGTCCTGTGCCTTGTGCGCCGAAGAAGAAGTCGGTGGCGTCGGAGCTACGCATGCCTGCTTCGACCAGACGGCGTTTGATCTCCGGATTGTCACTGAGCCGTAGAGCGGATCGGAGCTTGTGAGTGTAGCCAAGAGCGCGGTTGACAATGAGTTCACGTGCGCCGATGGTGCGCTTGTCCTGGCGCGTGCTCCGCACAACATCGAGGAGACGGATAGCATCGCGCGAAGGTCCGACCATCGCGGGTAGAAGAAAGAGGATGATCGCGCAGCATGCGGCGAAACAAAGAACAAAAAGGGCGACAGATTCGAGCATGGCTACACCTCCACCGAGCGAATGATGTTGCGGATGAGAAAGGCACCGAAGGCAAGCAGACCGATGCCGGCGTAGAGGAGTTTTCTCCCCAGGGGCGTCTCCGTGAGAGGCTTGGAATAGCCAGGATTGATCCAGTTGATGGCGAGGAGCATGACGATGGGCAGGGCGCAAAGTATCCAGCCCGTCATGCGTCCCTGCGCGGTGTGGGTGCGGATCTCGCCTTGGATCTTGAGGCGTTCTCGGATGACGGCGGTGATGCGATCGAGGATCTCGGCTAGATTGCCGCCGGTATCTTTTTGGACGAGGACCCCGGTGACGAAGACGCGGAGGTCGGGCGAAGGAACGCGGTCGAGTAGCTGGAAGAGACAGTCGCGAAGAGGCAAGCCGAAGTTCTGCTTGCGGAAGACTTCGGCAAACTCGGATTTTGCGGGTTCCGCCGCGCCTTCGGCCACCACGCCCAGCGCGGCGACGAGCGAGTACCCGGCTCGAAGTGAACGGGACATCGTTTCAATTGAATCGGGAAGCGCTTTGTTGAACGCGCCGATTCGTTTGTTGCGACGGCGGAGGAGCAGAAAGAGCGGGATGTAGGCACCCAGCGCGGTACCGGCAAGCACGGCGAACCGGTTGGGAAGAAAGAAGAGGGTAAGCAGCGCTGTAACGCTGGCGGAAAGCAGACACGTGACCAGAAGCTTGCGGGCCGTGGTAGTCGACTCCGCCTGAAGAACGAGCCGCTGAAACTTAGCGCCCAGCGAAAAGCGGGCGAGGAGCCTTTCAAGCAGATTGGGTTCGGTGTCCTGGACGGCTTTCAGGAGGTCGTTGGTTTTGCCGGAGGCAAGTTCGGCAACCGAAAGCGAGCGGATGGAGGCGAACCGGGCGGCAAGGCGCTGGTCGTCCTTGGCCGTGCGCGAGAACAGGAGGATAATGCCGGCGAACAGCGAGAAGGTGGTGAGAAACAAGATGGTCAGCAGCATGAACCCTCCTTTCTTCGTTTAGGAGCGACAGCAATAACGTTAGATTTCCAGGGAGTGGTCCAGCAGCCCGGCAGGAAGAGGGATGCCGGCGCTGGCGAGTTTATCGGCGAACTTGGGGACCACGCCGGTGGCGAAGAAGCGTCCCTTTACCTTGCCTTGCGTGTCGAGGCCTTTCTTTTCGAAGAGATAAATGTCCTGCATGGAGACCACATCGGAGAAGGCGCCGGTAAGCTCGGTGACGTGCGTGATGCGGCGTGTGCCGTCGGACATGCGGGAGACCTGCACGATCAAGTGGACGGCAGAGGCGATCTGAGCGCGAATTGCTTTGTCGGCTAGGCGAACTTCACCCATCATGGCCATGGTCTCCATGCGGGCGATCGCGTCGCGCGGCGTGTTGGAGTGGATGGTGGTGATGGAGCCGTCATGACCGGTGTTCATGGCCTGAAGCATGTCGAGGGTCTCTTCACCGCGGACTTCGCCGAGGATGATGCGGTCGGGCCGCATACGGAGTGCATTGATGACGAGCTCGCGCTGCTTAATGGCTCCTTTGCCTTCCACGTTGGGTGGCCGGGTTTCCAGGCGGACGACGTGGTCCTGTTTGAGCTGAAGCTCGGCGGAGTCTTCAATGGTGACGATGCGCTCGTCTTCGGAGATGAAGCCGGAGAGAATGTTGAGGACCGTCGTTTTACCGGCACCCGTACCACCGGAAATAACGATGTTGAGGCGTGCTTTGACGGCGGCCGCGAGCACTTCGAGCATAGGCGCGGTCAGCATCTTGGTGCGGAGGAGGTCTTCGGCCTGAAGTGGAGAGCGGCCAAAGCGGCGGATGGAGAGGACGGGGCCGTCGACGGCGAGCGGCGGGATAATGACGTTGACGCGCGAACCATCGAGGAGGCGGGCGTCCACCATGGGGGAAGACTCATCAATGCGGCGACCGACACCGGAGACGATCTTGTCAATGATCTGGAGCAGGTGGCGATTGTCCTTGAAGGTGACATCAGTCTTTTCGAGCTTGCCGCGCCGCTCGATGTAAACGGAGTCAAAGTTGTTGACAAGGATGTCCGAGATGGTGGAGTCGTTGAGCAGCGGCTCGAGCGGACCGAGACCGAAGACCTCGTTGAGAACTTCCTGAGACAAGCGGTCGCGCTCGACAGCGGAGAGAGGAACATCCTGCTCGCCCAGAAGCTGCTGGATAGTGGCGAAGAGCTGCTGCTGGCCGCCGCGCGTGGACTTGATGTCGTTCAGCTTCTCGAGGTCGAGACGCTTGATGAGTTCTTTATGGACGGTGGACTTGATCTGCTGTTGGACGGATTCGGCGACACCGCGCGCCAGACGGGGGCTGGGGATGGGGCTGCCGTTGCGCGAAAGGGAGGAGGGGGTTTCCAGCATGGCTTAAGAGGCTCGCTTTTTTGCGGAGAGGATGCCGGGGTCGAGAAGGCCGCCGAGTTTTGATTCCATACGCTTGAAGAAGTTGGAGCTGGTCTTAGCCTGGGAAACGCTTTGAGCCGCCGGCTCCTGAACGCCGACCAGGAGATTGGACCACTTCCGTATCTCTTCGCTGAAGACGGACTTCTGCTCGCAGGAGACGGGTACACCAAGGTTGGCGGAGCGGACGAGCTCCACGTAGCTGTTCGGGATGGTAAAGGTTACGGGGAGACGGATCGCTTTTTCGATATGCTCCAGGCCGACGGCGAACTGGGAAGAGTAGCGGTTCAGCGCGACCTTGATCTTGTCTGTAGTGTCGTCGAGCCGGACGAGATCGTCGCAATAGCGGGAAAGATCGCGGATGGCCGAAATCTCCGGCGTGGCCACCACATAGACCTGGGAGGCGGCGGCGATCACGGCAAGGTTGGTGTCGGTGAGGATCGGGTCGCAATCGACGACGATGTAGTCGTATTCAGTGCGGAGGAAGTCGAGTGTGCTGGCGACGTCGTCGGCAATCATAGCGCGCGCATCGTGGCCAACGTCGGGGGACGAGAGGACGTCGAGGCCGCCAGGAGTCTTGGTGACGAAGCCGGTCAGCAGCTCGGAGTCGAGGCGATTGACATTCCGAACGAGTTCCTGGAAGTGAAAGCCGGTGCCATCGATGCCAAGGTAGACGCAGACGTGGCCGAACTGGCTGTGCTTGTCGATCAGGAGCGTCTTCTTCTTGTTGTTCTGGACCAGATAAGCCGCGAGATGCACGGCCAACGTAGTGGTTCCGACACCGCCTTTCGCGCCAAAGAAGGCGACCACGGTGCCGGACGCTCCCAGCTTTGCGCCACGGGTGGAGAACTGCTGCTCAAAACGGGAGCAGGCAGCGTCGAACATGGCCTCGTCGAAGGGCTTGGTGAGGAACTCCGTGCAGCCCGCCCGCATGGCTTGAAGCATCAACTGGGGATCGCTCGAGGCCGAAAGCGCGACGATGACGATCTTGCCAGCGAAGACCTGCTGAAGATACGCCGTGGACTGGACTGCCTGCTCGGCGTCATGGTCGAAGTCGACGATCGCCACGCAGGCGTCTGTAGATTTCAGGTGCTCGCCGAAATGGGGACGGCGTTTGGCCGAAATGTAGGTATCGAAGGCGGCATCGTGCACGGCCCAGTTGCGGTATTCGGTGGCGTCGAGGATCTGGCCCATGGTCTCAGCGTCTACGCAGACGGAGAGGACAGTGGCGTTCATGGAGCGAGTGCCGTAGGCGGTGGTCATGGGGTCGCGATCCTTCCTTTGAATAGGTGGCAGACGTGAAGCATTACGGTTTTCTTGCAGAGGCGGGAAGCCCCTTGTCATACCTCTCGCTGCTCATGTACGGAACGGCCGGATCAGGTTCGTTCACAGCATCCGTCTGGGTAAGAGGATCGATCACGGTCGGAGTGACGATGATGACCAGCTCCGAAGTGGAGAGATTGATCCCTTTAGATCTGAAAAGCTGCCCAAGGATTGGAACGCTGGCGATGCCCGGTGTTTTGCTGAACGCGTCGGTGGTGCGCCGGTCGAGAAGGCCGGAGATGGCGAAGCTCTGGCCGCTGCGAAGAATAACCTGGGTGTCGGCCCGCTTGGTGGAGAGCGCGGGGATGGTGTAACCGGAGATGGTGACGGAGTTGCTGAAGTCGAGTGCGCTGACCTCGGGCATGATCTTGAGGGCGATCGAGCCGTCGGTGTTGACGATTGGAGTGAACTCGACCTTGACGCCGTAGGGACGGAACTGGACGGACACGGTGGGCAAACCACCGTTGCCGCCGGAGACGACGGGAAAGGGGAACTCGCCGCCCGCGAGAAAGCTTGCCTTCTGCCCGGAAATGGTTGTGATGTTAGGCTCGGCGAGAATCTGGAGGATCTGGCGGTTTTCGAGGTCCTTGATCGACGCGCCGATGTTGTTCTTGAAGCTGTACAGAAAGAAGTTGAGCGGATCGGAGAGCGCAAGCGTGGCGGGGGTAGTAGGGGTGGGCGGAGTGTAGGTGGGTGCTGAGGCAAACTGCCCGGTGGTGCCGCCACCGATAATGCTGCCACCCGGATTGAAGATGTTGATGCCGAATTGTTCGAGTTTAGAGCGGTCGACCTCGACAATGCGGACTTTAAGGCGTACCTGCTTGATGCGCGCAGGGTTGACCAAGAGAGAGTTGGAGACGTCTTTGCTGTAGAGGGTGGCGAGCTTTACGGCGGCGTCAGAGGTCGCGTCCGTGCCGACGGACCCTGAGAGAACGACCTTCCCTTCGCGTCCCTGAACGTCCAGGCCTTCGTTGGGAAATGCCTGTTGGAGCGAGGCGCGAAGCTCGTCCACGTCCACGTCGGAGGAGACCATATAGGTTTGCGATTCGTCGTTCTCATCCCAAACTACGACGGAGGAGAGGCCGGGTGCCTTTGCGGTAACAACGATCTGGTTCGGCGAAACGGTGTAGGAGTCCAGGACGGCCGGATTGGCGATGTAGATGCGTTTGACGCGGGCGCGTGTGTTGAGAAACATTACATGGCCCACGGCGAGGTGCATCGTCCGCTCCGTAGCGGCGGTGGAGGTGAACGCAAACGCGTTGGACGCAGCGGCGGCGGCGGGGCTCGGCGCGGGCGCGGCTGTCGCGGCGGGACGGTACGGGTCGAGATGCATGGGAACCATCGCGGCGCTCAGGCGCGCGGGTGCCTTGTGTGGAGTGGGCGCGAGGGCGGGATGTTTATGCGCCGGCATAGATGTGAGCGAGGCAGGCGTACGCTCGGTGATGGTGCGTCCAGTTGCCGCGGTGAAGGCCGCCTTGACGGAGGCTAGATGGCTGAAGTGAACCGGCGCGACCTGGGGGAGCGCCGGATGCTGAGCAAAGGCCCCCGTGGCCGCGAAGACGAGTGCTGGAACGACGGTAGCCTGATTGCGGAAGGAGGAGCGGCGCAGCATAGGAGGAATCATGGCTCCTTCCTTTCGAAGGTCTGTTCAGAGAGCTTGTTGCCGGCCATGACCTGGACGGAATAAGGTTTGGCGGCTGGCGCGACGGCTTTTGCGGGAGAACGCGCGCGCGCCGGTTGCTGGGTGGAGGGTGCGGAAGCGTGGCTGATTGGTGCCGATGCTGAGAAGTCGGCTGGGGTGAGCCCTGCTGCATCTTTGCGATCGGCTCCATTGCGGAGTACGAAGAGAATCTTGCCGAGGGATGAAGCGAGGGTGAGCTTTTCGGCGTCTTTCGGCGTAACCAGCAGGGTCACGACCGAGGCCATATTGGCTTTTCCATCGGGATCGGCTTCCATCTTCTGACCGGCCGCGAGCACTTTGGCGTTTTGGAGAACAGTGGTTGTGACGAGACCGCCCCCTTCAGTTTGGGCGGAGGCAGCCCGGTTATAGGTGACCAGCACGTCGACAAAGGTGCCGGGAAGAAGGAAACCGGCAACCCCGGCGACCTCATCCGACCGAAGGGCAATGGCCCGCATTCCCTCAGGAATGCGCGCGGTGAGGCCGGTGCCGGAACCGGGCGCGGCGAGGTGGTGGTCGAGGATCAGTTCCCCGGCGGCGACCGGGAAAAGCAGCACCCGGCCGGTAAGCTCTTCAGGCTTAGAGAAGGAGCCTTTGAGCGGCTGAGAGGCGGGCCAATCTGCCAGGGTGAGCATGGCGGGTTGAATCTGCTCGCCCGCTTCGAGGTTCTTGGCGGCCGCGACAAAGCGATGAACGGGCACAGGCGCGGCGGAGACCGGCTTGGCAAGCCGGCGGTTCAGGAACCAGGTCAACAAGCCCGAGACGACGAGGGCGGCGAACAGAGCTGGTAACAGGCGGCGGGCGTTCATTGGATCACCTGCGCGGACTGAAGGGAAAGCGTAAGGATGCAACCCGCAGCGATGGCTAACCCATACGGAAGACGCAACGTGGCGGCATTTTGGACGTTGAGGTCAGGGTGCGGCGTAAGACCCTGCTCGGTATGGTGGGCAGCCAGGGTAAGAACGTTGCCAAAGGTCTGCCGGAAGCGGCCGCGATAGAGCGTATACCCGAGAGCAAGGACGCCGCCGGCAAGCGCGGTCAGGATGAGGAGCGAGGCGGCATGGGACAGTCCAAGGAGACAGCCCAGCGCGGCGATCAGCTTGACGTCTCCGGCCCCCATGCCGCCCGCAAGATGGAAGACCAAAAAGACCAGACCGCAGAGCAGCAGCGCGCCAAGTGAGGTGACGAAATCGCGCCATCCTCCGGAGCAGAAATGAAGAGCAAGCCCGAGGAGCATGGCTGGCCCGGTCAGCAGGTTAGGGATGCGCCGGCTCCTCAGATCGAACACGGCCGCTGCAAGGGCACAAAGCAGAGCGGAGGCGGGAATGACGAATTGTGCGAGCGGATGGTGCATGAGTTCCCCGTACAAGCAGGTAAGCGAATCGCGGTAGCCGTGTGCTTCGTTCGGCTTCCGCTGTTCATGGCGCTGTCATGGGAGGTTACGCCCAATAGCTGACTTATCGGATAGAAGCGTCGGAGGATGAGTATTTGTTTGGGATTGGCTGTGAGCTTGCAACGTTTAGGCGACAACCTGCTGCATGGTGGCTGGCAAGAGTGTCCCGCTGAAACTTCAAACGGCCGTTTGGAAGGAAGTGGTAATGGAGGTAAGCAGATTTCGCACAACACTGGCAAGCCCATTCACGGAAGCGATCGCACCCAATGCAATCACCCCAGCGATCAGAGCGTACTCTATAAGGTCTTGACCGGAATCTTCGTTGAGGAAGAGGAGCACACGCGCGGCCATCTGGTTACCCTCATGAAAAGAAAGGCCGACGCGGTAAGCGTCGGCCTGGAAACTAGGTTGCATTGGTGATGGTGGTGCCGATGGAGGAGAATGCGTTGGTGATAGCACCGCGCAGGGTCGTGAGGGAAGCAACGGCACCAAGCCCGATGAGAGCGGCGACGAGGGCGTACTCGATGAGATCCTGACCGGACTCATCCGCCAGGAAATGGGTGAAGGTTTTGTTGAGCTTGTTCATGGTTGATTCTCCTTGAAGGTGATTCGATTCATCCGGCAACAGACCAGATGGAGTGCTTTGGTGGAGGCAACTGCGAAGAACCCAGCCGCCGGACGAAACGATGGAAGGCGCGAACAGAAGGTGTTTCTTCTGCCTGTGAACCCTATCGGCGGGGTTGCTCCGAGGAATAGGAAAGGCCAACGCCGTTGAGTACTTCCGTGCGATACCTGGAAACACGGCTCGCTCAGGCGGAAACATTCAAGTAATAAGTGCGCGTGCCGATACGGTGTGTGGGAGCGAACGTGACTCCCACTTAAAGGAGAAGTGCCATGAATCCAGACATCATTCGCATTCTTGCCAGCGCCTTGGCTGTCAGCGTACTCGGCTTGATTATGTATCGCCGCAAGTCCAAGGCCTCAGCGTAGCTTGTTCTCACGTTTTCAATCATGCGGATAGAGACAAAGACATGAAGACAATCACGATCGTCAATAAGTCCGTAGGCCTGAAGATCGGCCATTGCATCGGATGTGCGGACGGCTCGCTGACGCGGCTAGTAGGCTTGCTGGGCCGCACGGGTTTGGATACGGGGGGCGGGCTGTTGATACAGCCTTCTTCCGGTATCCATACCCTGGGCATGAAGTTCACCATCGACGCCGTGGGTCTCGACGCCGAGATGCGTGTGGTCAAGCTTTGGCCCGGTATGCGGCCAAATCGCGTGTCGTCAGTGCACATGAAGGTGCGAAGCGTGCTGGAATTGGCGGCCGGTCAGATCGAGGAGTGCCGCATCGAAGTAGGGCACGTGCTCGAGGTGATTGCCAACGACACGTGGTGTTCGCAACGTGCCCCTAAGGTGGCGATGCCGTTCTTACCGGCTCTCTTAGGCGTCGGCGGAATGTCGGGAGCCTGGGCAAGTTAGCCAGGACGGAATCTACAAGTAACGGCATGGCTCCGGCTGTGCCGTTTCGCTCTTTAAGGCTGTGGCAATCAAGGCGGCGGGTGAGGCGCGTCCGAAAGTTCCGTAACTGAGAGTGGCCACTCGTTCGGCTGCTCATCCACTAGCGGGCTTCGAGCGCATCGCCGATAACCACAAGGTGAGGACTGCGGAGCAGAGCGCGCGCCGGCGGCATACGGGCTGGGTCATAGGAGTGGCGTTGGTGGCTCGTTTGTGCGTGATCTTGTATGTGCTGCGGGCCATGCCGCGCGGCTGGCTGTGGACGCGCGGGACGGAGATGACGTGGATGGCCGCGGCTGTGGTGCATGGGCGCGGCCTGAGCGATCCGTATGGCGTGCCGACCGGTCCGACGGCCTCGGTTGCACCTGGGTATCCGCTACTGCTGGCGGGCGTGTTCCGGTTGTTCGGCGTCGAGACGACGGCCTCGGCAGCCGTGGTGCTTCTGGTCCAGTCGGGAATCAACCTGCTAACGGTGTGGGCCATACTGTGGATGGGGCGGCGGTTCGCCGGGGAACGCGCGTCGGTGGCAATGGCGCTGCTTTGGGGGTGCTCGCTGGCTACGATCTGGATGCCGGCGATCTTGTGGGAGACGAGCTTTTCGGCGCTGTTCCTCCTGCTTGCGGTAACGTGCGCGCTGCAGCTCGAGCGGGCGACTCAAGGGCTTTGGCTAGCCTGGGGAGCTGCGTGCGCTGTAGCGGGGCTGATGAACCCTTCGCTGTTGCCGTCGCTGGGGGCTCTGGGAGCGGTGGCGGCGTGGCGTGGCCGGCGGTGGCGTGAAGCGGTGCTGGCTTGCGTCGTGTTTGCTGGAATCTATGCGCCTTGGCCAATGCGGAACGCGCGGGTGTTTCATGCGACCATCCTGACTCGCTGCGTGGCGGGATTCAACCTGTGGGTGGGCAATCGAGAAGGAGCGGACGGATACCTGAACGAGTCGGCGTTTCCCACCTTCAACGCGGGTGAACTGGCGGTGTACCGCGCAGCGGGCGAGGTGGGCTATGACGCGGGCAAGACGCGGATGGCGCGGATGGCCATTGCGTCCGAGCCGGCACGGTTTGCCCGCTTGACGGTCATACGGGCTTGGCGGTTCTGGAGCGGGACTGGCAGCCGTGGCGGATCAGTGTTTTTTGCGCTCCATGGCATGCTGACAACGCTCTTGGGGGGGCTTGGATTGTGTGTGCTGATGAGGCGACGCGAGCGAGAGGCGGTTTACTTCCTGGTAGTGCTCCTGATCTTTCCACTGCCATACCTCATTACTCACGCGGAGTTTCGGTACCGGCTGGTGATCGATCCAGTGCTATGTGTGTTGGGAGGAGTGGCGTTGGCGCGGATTAGTTCACGGCGTTTAGCTGCCAGCGGCCAGGTTGCGCTAGACGGCCGTAATCAGCAGAAGGAGTCCGGCGAGAAGCACGGAGGCGGCGTAAACGAGTTCGGTGTGCCGCGTCTGCGGGGGGGCGTCTGAAAGGGGCGGCATGGACTGCTCCGTAGTGAGTGGGATCTGGGCGAGGCTCGAGTGCTTCTTAGTGATGTATCGCACGTGGACGTTACAACATGAGGACAAAGTACGACTGGCGGTGCACTACGGTTCCTTTTCAGGAACGATTCGGCTAAGGTAAGGCCATCGTTGTAAGATCATGGCGTGAACGAAGAGTATGAAGATGCGACAAGCCGTGGTCTGCTGAGGCGAAAGCGGGGCAGTGACGATCCGCTGCCGGTGAACGCGTGGGCGATCGCCGGCCTGGTAGTGCTTGTGGCGATCTCGGCCATGCTGATGCTCGGGCGACACCGGCATGGTGGCTTTGGTGGCGGGATATTACCACCTGACCCGTATGCAGCGCAGCTGCCGCTTTCGGGCTTTACTATGAGCGAATCGACAAGCTTGTCGGGTGGCAAGTCGACTTTTGTGGACGGGGTTATCCGCAATACCGGGCCCAAGACCATTTCAGCGATTACGGTCCAGGTTCTCTTCAAAAATGACGAAGGGATGCCGCCGCAGATCGAAACATTGCCGCTGGCTCTGATCCGAGTGCGCGAGCCGTACATCGATACAGAGCCAGTGTCGCTGGCACCGATCAAGCCGGGGGAGGAACGGGAGTTCCGCCTCATCTTCGAGAAGATCGCGGGTAACTGGAACACCCAAGTACCGGAGATACGGATCGTACGGGTGCGGTAAGTTGCGCAACGTGGGAACAAATTACCTTGTTCCGCAACGAAGCCGTGAATGCCCAAACCGGAACAAGCTGCTCATAATAAAGGAGATGTAAGTTTGGCATGACTCTTGCTATGTATCTTGCGAAGACTGTAGCGCGTTCCCTGTGTGTGGGACGTAAAGGAGATCAAGATGGCAAAGTTCATCCAAATACTAACCAAGGATTGCCCCAAAGGATTTACTCTCTCAGTTCTGGTTCTGGGCGGTGCGTTGAGTACGGCCAGCTTTGCACAATCCACCGCGTCGAGCACCCCCACGGACGCACCTCCTCCGGCGAAGTCCATGAGTGTGGACGACCATGGAAGCTACGCGACAGGCAAGCCGCTTGAGCAGCAGTCGAAAGAAGGCTTCTGGGGCCACATGAACCCCTTAGCTCGGAAGAAGTGGGTGAAACGGCAGATTGACCCGGTTAAGGATCGTGTCAATGAACTCGACCAACTCCAGGCGAAGAACGCCAACGACATTCGCGATGTGGACTCCCGTTCGCAGGCTGGCATTGGCAGGGCCATGGCCGCCGCCAACACCGCCGACCAGCACGCCCAAGACGCGGCCAGCCGGGCAAACTCAGCCAACAGCCTGGCGGGCAGCGCAAGCACACGAACCGACGCGCTGCACGGCACGGTGAGCAACCTCGATACGTATCAGCAGGTTACCTCTTCGGCAGTGGCCTTTCCGGCTGGCCGAACAGTACTCGGGCCTAAAGCGAAGACGGAACTGGATGAGCTAGCCGAGCGGCTTGGTGCCGAAAAGGGCTATATCGTCGAGGTGCAAGGTTACAGCCGCGCCGGCGTACAGAACTCGCAGGCAATGGCTGACTCTGTGGTGCGTTACCTTGTCACGCAGCATCAGGTACCGCTCTACCGCATCTACAAGACTGGTTTGGGCAAGCAGAAAGACGTAGTTGCCGATCAGGGCGAGAAGCCGCTGATCAATGGGGTGCGGATCACTTTGCTGCACAACAGTCTGGCGAGTCTGGACAAGAGCACTCCAGCGGGTCACCCGTCCGTTGGGACATCGAACCCGCCGAGTGAGCAGTAGAGCAAGTTTGCGGAGCGGAGCCCGAGAGCTCGCCCGCGCCAAGCTCTCCGTACGAGGAGAGAAGTAAGGCAGATTGGCCCCTCACGCGAGGGGCCGTTTTTTTGGCAAGTACAACAAGCACTGCTATAGGTGAACGTACAGCAGATGCTCTCCGGATTGCATGGTGGATTGCGTCCGACCGGATGAGGAACCAAAACGGTAATCCTCCAGGTGGCGGCTTCCTTGCAACTGTATGCCTTTAGAAGCTGGGCGAGGTAACAGTTTTCGTGCGTGGGTCAACAAAACAAAGGACTTAGTGTAAAATCGCCACACTAAAGTATTCATTCCAGATACTTTATACGCAAAGTATCTGGAATGAATGAGATGCGGGTTGCTTTCGGAAGAGAAAAAAGATTCCCCTTTGGAACGGACAC
The DNA here is from genome assembly GCA_965277085.1 of Acidobacteriaceae bacterium. GTDB lineage: Bacteria > Acidobacteriota > Terriglobia > Terriglobales > Acidobacteriaceae > Edaphobacter. The sequence continues at coordinate 533,768 of OZ255708.1, read as the reverse complement.
CTAAAGAGCCTAGAGCAGGAGCGTATTCCCCTCGGAATGATAAAGGACCCAAGCGAGGCGCGCGGTCTGCGCGTGACTAGGCCATCCTCTTGCCAGCATGACCAACCGATTCGTTGGCTTGACTTGCGAAGCCATGTCCCCGTTGTCTTCTAAACTTTAATAGGTCTGTTATAAGCATAGCAAATTGGCCATAACTAACGACCAAACTTCTTTGGTCTGCTAACAGCTTTGCTATGTAAGAGATGCGTCAAAGGTTTCTCAGGCGGGGGCTTGACATCCTTTTCGATCGGGCCGGCTTTAAGTTGTCAACGCCTCAGGGCGCGGCCAATGGACGTGAGGGTGAGGGTAAGGAAGGAGAGGGCGCGGCGGCTGTCTTCGCCCGTGGCGCGGCGGGTGATCTCGAAGAAGCTAGGTGGTTTCATTTCAGCGGCGTGCTCTTTCGAGGCTGCGGCAACAGCGTTGGCGATGCAGTCGAGGGTTTCGGGGTCGATGGCGGTGAAGATCTTGAGGGCTGAGAGCAGGTTGCGGATGCCGGCGATGCCCTCGGGGAGCTTGGCGTACTCGGCGAGCTTGCCGAAGATGGTGTCTTTTGCACCGACGAGGCCGTTGAGGGTGTCGAGGATACCTTTGTCGTGGGCGCTCTGGAGGAGGTCGTAGGCGACGAGGAGGGCTTCGGCGTGTTCGCGGGGAGCGTCGCGGAGACGGCGTTCGAGTTCAAGGTGTGGGTCGACGGGGAGAGGACGGAAGGCGATCGGGTTGGCCATGAGGCTCCTAGTTGCAAGTTGCAAATTGCAAGTTTTCAGTTGTTAGTTCCCAGTTAGCCTCTTACGACGGGGAACTAACAACTTCTACACGGTGATGGATTTGATCTGGACGAGTTGGTCACTCTCCGCCGTGCCGGGGAGGTGGTAGTCGGGACGGGCCCATTTGTGTTCGATCTCCACGCCGTCGGTGGGGGTACGGTGACCGAAGCGGAAGTTGCGGCGGGGGAGGGGGCTGTCGCCTTGCTCGGGGAGGAGGGTCATCGAGACAGCGGTCTCCTTGAAGGCGGGGGTGTGGGTGACGCGGTCGGTGTGGGAGGAGGAGAGCTTGTTTACGGGCTCTTCGACGGAGTTGAGGGACATGTAGAGCTGCTTGCCTTCGACGCGGTCGGAGACGAGGACCTGTACGCGGACGCGGCCGTAGGCGCTGGTGAGTTGGACGTGCCGACCGGTCTCGATGCCGCGCTCCTGAGCGAGGGCGGGGGAGACTTCGACGAAGTTGGTGGGCGTGATGAGCTTGATGCCGGGGGTGCGGAGAGTCATGGAGCCTTGCTCAAAATGTTCAAGGAGACGGCCATTGTTGAGGTGTAGATCGAATTGGGCGTTCATCTCTTCCGAAGGTGGAACGTAGGCGACGGGGTAGAAGCGGGCTTTGCCGTCGGGGAAGTGAAACTTCTCTTTGAAGAGGAGCGGGGTATCGGTGCCGTCGGCGTGGACGGGCCACTGGAGGGAGTTGAAGCCTTCGAGCCGCTCGTAAGTGACGCCGGCAAAGAGGGGAGTAAGGCGGGCGACTTCGTCCATGATGTCGGAGGGGTGCCGGTAGTTCCAGTTTGCGCCGAGGCGGTTGGCGATGAGCTGGATGATCTCCCAGTCGGGCTTGGATTCGCCGAGGGGCTCCATCGCCTTGTAGATGCGCTGGATGCGGCGCTCGGTGGAGGTGTAGGTGCCGTCCTTTTCAAGTGAGGTGGCGGCGGGAAGGACGAGGTCGGCGTAGCGGCACGTTTCGGAGAAGTTGATGTCCTGAACGATGAGGAACTCGAGCTTGCGGAGGGCCTCGGCGACGAAGTTTGCGTTGGAGTCGGAGGTGATGGTGTCTTCGCCTTTGATGTAGAGGGCCTTGAGCGAGCCGTCGAGGATGGCGTCGATCATCTGGTGATTGTCTTTGCCGTCTTTGACGGGGAGCGTGACGCCCCAAGCGGCTTCGAACTTGGTGCGGATCTCCTCGTCGTCGACCTTCTGGTAGCCGGAGTAGACGTTGGGCATGGAGCCGAGGTCGCTGGCTCCCTGGACATTGTTGTGGCCGCGGAGGGGATAGGAGCCGGCGCCAGGGCGCATGTAGTTGCCGGTGAGGAGCAAGAGGTTCGAGAGAGCGGTGGCGGTGTCGGAGCCGCCGCAGTGCTGGGTGACGCCCATGGCGAAGAGGATGCAGACGCCGTCGGCCGTGGCGATCTCATTGGCGACCTGGACGAGCGTGGCAGGGGGAATGCCGGTGACCTCCTCGGCGTGTTCGAGGGTATAGGGTTCGAGGGATTTGGTGTACTCGTCGAAGTGGTTGACCCATTGAGCTATAAAGTCGTGCTTCGCGAGATTGTGATCCAAGATGTACTTGGCGACGGCGTTGAGCCAGACGGTGTCGGTGGAGGGGTTGGGGCGGATGAAGAGGTCGGCGCGCTCGGCCATCTCGTGCTTGCGGAGGTCGGCGACGATGAGGCGCTGGCCGCGGAACTTGTGGGAGCGCTTGATGCGGGTGGCGAGGACGGGGTGGTTCTCGGCGGGGTTGGCCCCGATGATGAGGACAAGGCCGGCGGTCTCGATGTCGGCGATGGAGCCGGAGTCGCCGCCGTAGCCGACGGTGCGCTGGAGGCCGGTGGTGGCGGGGTTTTGGCAGTAGCGGGCACAGTTATCGACGTTGTTGGTGCCGATGACGGCGCGGGCGAGCTTTTGCATGAGGTAGCTCTCCTCATTGGTGCACTTGGAGGAGGCGATGAAGGCGAGAGCGTCGGGGCCGTGCTCGGCTTTGATGGTGCGGAACTTCTTCTCGACGAGGTCGAGGGCTTCGTCCCAGGTGATCTCCTTGAAGGTATCGCCGTCGCGGAGGAGAGGCTTGACGAGGCGGTCTTCGGAGTTGATGTGGCCCCAGGCGAACTTGCCCTTGATGCAGGTGGAGATGCCGTTGGCCGGGCCGTGGGTGGGCTCCATTTTGAGGATGTGGCGGTCGCGGGTCCAGGCCTCAAAGGAGCAGCCGACGGCGCAGTAGGTGCAGACGGTCTTGGTGCGCTTGACGCGGCTGTGGCGCATCTCGGCTTCGATTTCGGAGAGGGCGAGGATGGGACCGTAACCGATTGGAGGCTCGATGCCTTTGACGACGTCGATCATGTCGTCGAGCACGGGCGCGGGGATGTTGGTAAGATAGCCGGCGTGGCCGATCATGGACTTTTCCATGAGCGCGTTGCAAGGGCAGACGTTGACGCAGTGGCCGCAAGAGACGCAGGAAGAGCCGTCGATGGTGTGGCCGCCATCCCAAAGAACGCGGGGATGCGGGTTGGTCCAGTCAATGGTAAGGGTCTCGTTGACTTGTACGTTCTGACAGGCCTCGACACAGCGGCCGCAGAGGATGCACTGGTCGGGATCGTAGCGGTAGAAGGGGTTGGACATGTCCTTCTCGTATGGCTTGGGCGTGTAGGGGCGTGCCTGGTGCTTGACGTCGAGGAGGGCGGTCGTGTTGTGCACCGTACAGTTCTGGTTGTTGTTGTCGCAGACCGTGCAGTAGAGCATGTGGTTCTGGAGGAGGCGGTCGAAGGCTTCGCGTTGGGCGACGTCGACCCGGTAGCCTTCTGTGGCGACGGAGATGCCGGGCTGTACGTGGATGGCGCATGCGCGCTTGAGTTCTCCGTTGACTTCCACGAGGCAGGTGTCGCAGCTCTGGATGGGGCCCATCTGCGGGTGGTAGCAGACCTGGGGGACCTCCCTAAGACCGCTGTTCTTCTGCCGGTTGAGAGCTTCGATGAGGAGTTCGCCGTTATGGGCGGGAGTCGGCTGGCCGTTGACCAAGATTTCGGTGTTCGGGGAGATGTCGGGCGGGGTGTTGAGCAGCGATTTGGTGACGACCATGGTTCCCATAGATGCATTGGAACATGGCGGCGGTATCCCCGGCATCTGAGGTTACGGTGAGGTGAACAGCATGGCGGGGCGGGTGCGGATCGGCATCTCGGGGTGGCGGTACAAGGGGTGGCGCGGCGTCTTCTATCCGAAAGGGCTTGCGCAGCGACGGGAGCTGGAGTTTGCGGCGAAGACGTTCGATTCGGTAGAGATCAATGGGACTTTCTACTCGTTGCAGAAGCCGGAGTACTTTCGGCGGTGGGCGGCGGAGGTGCCGGAGGATTTTGTGTTTGCGCTGAAGGGCAGCCGGTACATTACGCATATGTTGAAGCTCCGGAACATCGAGCGGCCGCTGGCGAACTTTTTTGCGAGCGGGATGCTGGCGCTGGGGCGGAAGATGGGGCCGGTGCTGTGGCAGTTTCCGCCGCAACTGCGGTTCGACGTGGAGCGGTTTGCGGACTTCTTTGCCCAGCTGCCGCGGACTACGGGAGCGATGGCGGAGCTGGCACAGGGGTGCGACGACAAGATGCTGCCCCGGTCGGTGCTGGAAGCCGAGGTGGAGATGCCGGTGCGGCATTGCGTGGAGATCCGGCATGAGAGCTTTGCCGTGCCGGAGTTTGCCGCGCTGCTGAAGGCGTGGAACATCGGGCTGGTGGTGGCGGACACGGTGGAGTGGCCGCTGCTGATGGACGTGACGGCGGACTTTGTGTATGTGCGGCTGCATGGGAGCGAGCAGCTGTATGTGAGCGGGTACGAGGCGGACGCACTGGACGTGTGGGCAGACCGGGTGGCGGCGTTTGCAACTGGCGGGCTGGCGGAGGGCCGATGTGCGGGGGAGGCTTGCGCGGATGGGGTGGCGCGGGAGGTGTATGTGTACTTCGATAATGATGCGAAGGTAAGGGCACCGTTCGACGCGATGGGTTTGCGGGACCGGGTGAGGGCGCGAATAGGGACAAACTGAGCTGCAGCCAACGCGGCGACAGTTTATCGGTGTGGCCGCAATCCAGATCTGGAACTGCGGCGTTTTATCGGTGGGCCCCCCGTTCCACTCTTCCATGATCCGCCGGTCATGTCCGGCGGGTCTTTTCCTTCCGCTGCCAACCCGTTTGTGAAGGAGATCTACCGTGCGAAATCAGGATATGAACAAAGCGATGGCATCGATGGCGCAGGAGCGGCTTGGCCGGCGCGAATTTTTGAAGAACGCCGGAATCTTCGGCGTCGGGGCGGCCGCCGCCGGGTTGACGCTGAGCGCGCCCGCCGTGGCGGAAAACGAGCGACAGGTCATGGCTGCTCAGGCGTTGTCCAATCCGCAGGCCAAAGATACGGTGGCCGAGATCTTTACGGCGGCGTTGATCGCAGAAGACCTGGCGACGACGTTCTATTACAACGTGCTGGTGGGCAACGTGATTCAGGACCCGAATCTGGCCGGCAAGGGTGGAACGGCGACCAATGTGTCGGCGTCGGGCAACGAAGGCAACGTGGAGTATGTGCGGGCGGCCTTGTATGAGGAGATCGCGCACGCGAACCTGTTCCGTAGCCTGCTGGGGATCAACGGCGCAGCCAAGGACCCGGTGCAGACGTTTTACTTTCCGGCGGGCGCGTTCGACACACTCGCGGCGTTTACCGGGTTGCTGGACGCGCTTGAGAACGCATTCATCGGCGCGTACCTGAACGCGATCCAGGAGTTCGCGTTGAAGGCGGCGCAACGGGCACTGCCGCTGTTCCTCAACATCGGGGACGCGAAGTACACGGTAGCGGATCTGGCGTACTTCGCCAAAGTGGCGGCGTCAATCATGGGCGTGGAGGCGGAGCACCGGGTACTAGGACGCGTGATCAGCAACAGCAATCCGGCGAACAACTTGATGTATCAGCAGACGGACGGGTTAACGGCGGTCTACAACGGGCCGAGCTCGGCGGTTGTGGCGTTGACGCCGTTCCTGACGCCAACCACAGGGCCTGGATACTCGTTGGCGTATGCCCTTGCGAACCAGGGCGCGGTGTCGTTGGCAGTGGGTGGGAATCTGCCCAGGCCGTAGGTGTTTGCTTACCGATTGCCAGCATATGCCCGAGACTCAGTTTGTCTCGGGATACGCGGCGTTTGGGGGTGGGCCGAAGTGTTCGACCATGAGGGCGAGGCCTTCTTCTGTGGAGTGGATCTGGCCTTCAAGCTGGGCGTCTTCGGCTAACTCCAGCATGGATTTGAATTGGGGGCTGGGCGGATAGCCGGCAGCAATGAGGTCGCGGCCGGTGACGAGGAGCTGGGGGCGGGTATCGGCGGGTGGCTCGGCCTCGTACTGTTGCTTGGCGAAGTCGTAGAGGCCAAGGCGTCCGTGGCATGCGGTGCAGTCGAGCCAGTGGAGGGCGAGGTGCTCGTCGAAGCGCGGGAGGCGGAGGAAGCGCTTGAGGGTGGATTGCTTCATCTGGAGGATGTCGCCGAAGCGCATGTGGTGCTGGACGAGGGCGAGGATCTGGGCCTTGTCGTCGTTCGAGAACCGTAGACGATCCAAGATGGCTTCGGCGATGCGGACGCCGACTTCTACGTGGCCGTTGAAGCGGATGCGGTCACTCTTTTGACCGGAGTTGGGCGGGCGGAAGGTGGCGGGCTTGCCGATGTCGTGGAGCAAGGCTCCCCAGGCGAGGGTGGGAGCTGGGTTTGGCGGCAGGTTCTGGAGGAGGAGCATGGTGTGAACCCAGACGTCGCCCTCGGGGTGGAACTCGGGCGGCTGGGCTACACCGTGCATTTTGACGGCCTCGGGGAGGACTTCGCCTAAGAGGCCGGACTCGTCGAGGAGCTCGAAGGCGCGGCCGGCGTCTCCTTCGGTGAGCATCTTGGTGAGTTCGTCGCGGATGCGCTCCGGGGAGACCTGGTGGATGGTGGGGGCTTGCGTCTGGATGGCCTGCATGGTGGCGGGGTCGATCGAGAAGCCGAGGCGGGCGGCGAAGCGGATGGCGCGGAGCATCCGGAGCTTGTCTTCGGCGAAGCGGCGGGCGGGGTCGCCGATGGCGCGGAGGGTGCGGGCGGTGAGGTCGGCGCAGCCGTGGACGAAGTCGAGGGTGGCGGCTTCCGGGTTGTGGGTCTGGTCGTAGAGGAGTGGGTCGAGGAGCATCCCGTTGATGGTAAAGTCGCGGCGGAGGACATCTTCTTCGGGGTAAGAGGAGAAGCGGACGGCGTCGGGGCGGCGGCCGTCGGTGTAGGTGCCGTCGTGGCGGAAGGTGGCGACTTCGGTTTGGGTTCCGCTTGCTGGATCGCAGACGAGGATGACGCCGAAGTGTGCGCCTACGCTGAGGGTCTTGGGGAAGAGCGATTGGACGGCGTCGGGGTGTGCGCTGGTGGCTACGTCGAAGTCTTTGGGGGTGAGGCCGAGGAGGAGGTCGCGGACGCAGCCTCCGGCGAAGAAGGCTTGGTGGCCGTGCTCGCGGAGGGTGCGGGCGGTGTGGAGGGCGGCGGCGTAGGCGGGTGTTTCGAGCGGCATAGGTCTAGTTTATGGGTGTGGCTTGGTTGGTGGGTAGCGGCTGGCGACGCAGATTCCCTTCGGGAATAACAACCAATAAGGCAGGTGTATGGCCGCGTGCCCTTAGAGCTTGCCTCGGTAGCGGAGGCTTTCTTCATTGCGGGAGCGGAGGAGGGCGAGGTCGCTAGTGGCGAGGTCTTCGGCGCAATGGAGGGCGCGGGCGAGAGGCGTTCCGGTGAGATGGCGCTCGGCGGGTCTGGGCAGGTGGCGATGCCAAACGTCTTCGAAGGCGTGGTCGAGGCAGATGCGTTTGAAGCAGTGGTCGAGGCGGATGGGCCAGCGGTGCTCGCGGGCAAGGGCGGGGAGAGCGTGCTCGGTGAGGTGCTTGAAGCGGGCGACTTGCCGGGCTTCTTCTGCGGTGCGTATGGGAAGGGGCAATGCGGTCATTGGAGGAGAACTCTTCTCTTTATGATGGACGGATGGGCAGCGGCTTGATTTTAGGCATTGAAAGCTCGTGCGACGAGACGGCGGCGGCAGTGGTGCGGGGCGGCCGCGAGGTGTTGTCGAATGTGGTGGCGTCGCAGATGGCGCTGCATGCGCGGTATGGCGGGGTGGTGCCGGAGTTGGCTTCGCGGGAGCACCTGCGGAACATTGTGCCGGTGGTGCGGGAGGCGATCGGGCGGGCTGGCGTGCAATATGAGGATCTGGACGCGATCGCGGTAACGGAAGGGCCGGGACTGGCGGGAGCGCTGCTGGTGGGCATTACGTTCGCGAAGGCGCTGGCGTTTGGGTGTGGGCGGCCGTTGATCGGCGTCAATCATCTGGAGGGGCATATCCATGCGGTGCTGATGGAGGCTGGTGCGGAGATGGAGGGGCCGTTGCTGGCGTTGGTGGTTTCGGGGGGGCATACGCATTTGTATGTGGCGGAGAGTTCTGTGGAAGCCCACCTTAGCGACGGTGAGACTGTCGCGAAGGTGGGGCACCGGGAGCTATCGGAAGCCGAACCCCCGTTTCAAGGGCGCGGCGTTGGAGACCCAGCGGGGAGGACCCCACCCGATTGCGATGAGATCGCGATGAGGATGGGGCACCCGGTTTTGTGGCGTTATCGGAACGTGGGACGGACGGTGGATGATGCGGCGGGGGAGGCTTTTGATAAGGTGGCGAAGCTGCTGGGCCTAGGGTATCCGGGCGGGCCGTGGATCGATCGGCTGGCTAAGTTTGGGGATGCCAAGGCGGTTCCGTTTACGTTTGGGGGGATACGAACGCGGGCGGAGAAGTCTGCGTATCTGGGGCTGAAAGAAACCATGTCTCAGAAGCGAGGCTTTGGAAAAGGGCACCCGGGTGCGGAGGTACGATTCGATTTTTCATTCAGTGGGATCAAGACGGCGGTGCTGCGGTATGTGGAGACGCGTGGGATGTGGGCGAGTGTGGAGGCTCGAAGGAAGGCGTTGGCGGCTGAGCCGGGGATGAGCGCGGAGGAGGTAGCGGAGCTTTGCGATGGTGGGACGCTGGATCTGATTGCATCCTTTCAGGGAGCGGTGATGGGAAATCTATTGCGGCAGAGCTTTCGGGCGGCGGAGGCGTTTGCGGTGCGTGGGATCGTAGTGTCGGGCGGAGTGGCGGCAAACGGGGAGCTGCGGGCGCGGTTTGTAGCGGAAGGCGCGCGACGCGGGTTGGGGGTGGCGTTTCCGAGCGTAGGGATGTCGACGGACAATGCGGCGATGATTGCAGCGGCGGCGTGGCCGAAGTTCGTGGCGGGGGAGTTTGCGGGGGAGGGGATGGGGGCGGTGCCGGGCCTGCGGCTGGGATGAGGGCGAACTACTACAGCGCGTCAGCTAGAATCGGGAGGTAATTTCAACAGGAAATAGTCTGCACCGCGCCTTAGGATTGGCGTTGGTTGCGGCGGGCTTGAGCGCGTTGGCAGTGATGGAGCTTTTCAATACGTTGAGCGGGGTGGTGGAAGCGTTGGAGCCGGTGGGTTCGCCGGTGCTGCGGATGTATGCGTGTGGGCCGACTGTCTACGACTATGGGCACATTGGGAACTTCCGCACGTTCCTCCATGTCGATGTGTTGCGGCGATTTTTGCGCCAACAGGGGATGCGTGTCGAGCACGTGATGAACGTTACGGACGTGGACGACAAGATCATCCGCAATGCAGGAAATGTGGGCGTGGGGATCGGGGAGTATACGGCGAAGTTCGAGCGGGCGTTCTTTGAGGATATGGACGCGCTGGGGGTGGAGCGGCCGGAGCATATTGCTCACGCGACGGAGGCGATCCCTGAGATGGTTGCGCTGATTGAGGCGCTGGCGGCCAAAGACATCGCGTACCAGGCGGAGGATGGAAGTTGGTACTTCCGCATTGCACGGTTCCCGGAGTACGGGAAGCTCTCAAAGAAGGACCTAGACCAGATGGAGGACGGGGCGCGGGTGGACGTGGACGAGTATGAGAAGGATGCGGCGCGGGACTTTGCGCTGTGGAAGGCGGTAAAAGGCGCGGAGCCGAGCTGGGAGACTGCGATCGGGACGGGGCGGCCGGGGTGGCATATCGAGTGTTCGGCCATGGCGAAGAAGTTTCTAGGCGACAGCTTCGATCTCCATGCAGGGGGCGAAGACCTGATGTTTCCGCACCATGAGAACGAGATCGCACAGTCGGAGTCGGCGACGGGCAAGACGTTCGCGCGGCACTGGATGCATGTGCGTTTCCTGCTGGTGGAAGGGCGGAAGATGTCGAAGTCGGAAGGGAACTTCTACACGCTTCGGGACTTGCTGTTGAAGGGGTACCGGGCGTCGGCCATACGGTTTCTGCTGATCTCAGTGCCTTACCGGCACCAGATGAACTTTACCTTTGAGGGGCTGACGGAGAGTACCAACGCGATCGACCGGCTGCGGACGTTTCATCGGCGGATGGCGCAGGGCGGATTTGCGGATGGGCTGGATGCGGGTGTGAGCGAGGCGACGTCCAAGGCGCGCGCAGAGTACACGGCAGCGCTGGCGAACGATCTGAACACGGCGGAGGCGCGTGCGGCGATCTTCGATTTGGTACGAGTGGTGAACTCAGCAGCGGATGCGGGGACGCTGCGGACCGGAAACGTGGCGGAGATTTTGGAGGTGTTAAGGCTGTTCGATGGAGTGTTCGCAGTACTGGAGGATCGGGACGCGGAGCATACGCGCGCGGCGCTGGCCTGGGCGGAGGCGGAAGGACGGCTTGCAGAGGCGGACCCAGCGCTAGTGGCGACTTTGGCGTTGCCGGACGCAGAGATCGAGCGTATGGTGTCGGAGCGGACACAGGCCAAGAAGACACGCAACTTCGGGCGCGCCGATTTTATTCGCAAAGAGCTGCTAGAGAAGGGTATCGTGCTCGAAGACGGCAAGGACGGTGTACGATGGAAGCGAAAATAGCACGTCTCGGCGTGACGGTTGTGGTGAGCCTCGGGTTGGTCGCCAGCGCTCAGACAGCGCCTGCTCCGCAGGATGCGCAACTCACCTGGAAGAGCGACGCTCTCGATCTCGAGTTTCGCTATCCCGCCGATCTGATCCGTTTGGACCCGGTGGAGGCGTGGAAGGACGAGCACCTTATGGTGTACGGCATACCAGGTGGACAGGTGCGGCGACTGGCGGTGTCGACCGCGTGTCTTAAACCCATGCTCTCGGCCGAACTGCCGACTTCGGGCGGTCTGGCCACGAAGACGGAGCACAAAAATCCTGACGGCAGCATGACATATACGATCAAGCCCGCGCTATTGGGGTCGCTGTTGCTGGCTGAGGTCGATTTCGACTGTCTCAAGCCGGAGTTGCAGGCGAAATCGCTCGATCCGGTTACGGAGATGCTGTCGCTGCTGCCGAAGGTTCCGGGGATGCACGCGACGCTACAGCCGACGATGTATCTGGTGGGCAAACAGAAGATTTACATGGCCGGAGCGCAGGGGCTGCCGAAGTTTACCGTCGACCCGGATGTGCCGATCGATCCCTTGCTGACGTACACGATGGGCTTTGCAACCAACTGGAACAAACATCTGCTGGTGTGGTATTTCTCCGCAAACAATGCGGGAACGCTGAACCGCATGACCAAAAGCGTCATCAGGTTTGGCAGCGAGCCCCCTGCAGTCCTATATCTGCTGCCGGTCAGGTATACCGTCGGACGATAGGAGTGAAAGTTTTCCACAGGTAAGGCTTGCACGACTGTCCGAACATTGCTATTCTCAGGAAGTCGCAATGAGGCGCGGCCCAAAGCGGAAATAAGCAACCGGGCAGCAAATCATGCTTGCAAAGATGTGAAAAGCAAGTTACTCTAAGTGTGTAAGAGAAATAAAGCTTCGCTCTTCTGTTCTGTTTTTAGCACTAACAGGTACGAAGGATGTGGAGCGCAGTCCAAGCGTTTGATCAAAGGGTAGAGCCAACGCCACCCGATCCAAACCCAAGCCACTGCAGTTGATGTGCAAGGAGCTAAGTGCTCCGCGACAGATAATCTGTCGTTATGATATTTCCATGATTGTCGATTTAGTCGACATTCATCGCAAGTTCGAGGACACGTACTGTGGCACTGCCCGGTTGGTCCTTGATCCAAAGCCGTCCGCTTAGGTGGCATCGGTCTGGATCTTTGACAACATAGTTGAACGTGCCAATCGTGAGATGATACGAAATCTGGTTTAGTCATTCTCACTAGTTATATCCTCCGCTCATTTCGAGCGAACGGAGGCGTTCGATCCATCCCGACCCCTGTCGTTGGATGGCGGACACACCAAGATTAAACGAGAGTTTGATCCTGGCTCAGAATCAACGCTGGCGGCGTGCCTAACACATGCAAGTCGCACGAGAAAGAGGCTTCGGCCTTGAGTAAAGTGGCGCACGGGTGAGTAACACGTGACTAACCTACCTCCGAGTGGGGAATAACCTAGAGAAATCTGGGCTAATACCGCATAACACTCACGAGTCAAAGCAGCAATGCGCTTGGAGAGGGGGTCGCGGTCGATTAGTTAGTTGGCGGGGTAATGGCCCACCAAGACGATGATCGATATCCGGCCTGAGAGGGCGCACGGACACACTGGAACTGAAACACGGTCCAGACTCCTACGGGAGGCAGCAGTGGGGAATTTTGCGCAATGGGGGAAACCCTGACGCAGCAACGCCGCGTGGAGGATGAAATATCTTGGTATGTAAACTCCTTTCGATGGGGAAGATAATGACGGTACCCATAGAAGAAGCCCCGGCTAACTTCGTGCCAGCAGCCGCGGTAATACGAGGGGGGCAAGCGTTGTTCGGAATTATTGGGCGTAAAGGGTGCGTAGGCGGTTTGACAAGTCTTATGTGAAATCTCTGGGCTCAACCCAGAGTCTGCATGGGAAACTGTCGGGCTTGAGTATGGGAGAGGTGAGTGGAATTTCCGGTGTAGCGGTGAAATGCGTAGATATCGGAAGGAACACCTGTGGCGAAAGCGGCTCACTGGACCATAACTGACGCTGATGCACGAAAGCTAGGGGAGCAAACAGGATTAGATACCCTGGTAGTCCTAGCCCTAAACGATGATTGTTTGGTGTGGCAGGTACCCAATCCTGCCGTGCCGAAGCTAACGCGATAAACAATCCGCCTGGGGAGTACGGTCGCAAGGCTGAAACTCAAAGGAATTGACGGGGGCCCGCACAAGCGGTGGAGCATGTGGTTTAATTCGACGCAACGCGAAGAACCTTACCTGGGCTCGAAATGCTATGGAATCCGGCAGAAACGTCGGCGTCTCGCAAGAGACCGTAGTATAGGTGCTGCATGGCTGTCGTCAGCTCGTGTCGTGAGATGTTGGGTTAAGTCCCGCAACGAGCGCAACCCTTATCTTCAGTTGCTACCATTTAGTTGAGCACTCTGACGAAACCGCCTCGGATAACGGGGAGGAAGGTGGGGATGACGTCAAGTCCTCATGGCCTTTATGTCCAGGGCTACACACGTGCTACAATGGCCGGTACAAACCGCTGCAACCCCGCGAGGGTGAGCTAATCGGAAAAAGCCGGCCTCAGTTCGGATTGGAGTCTGCAACTCGACTCCATGAAGCTGGAATCGCTAGTAATCGTGGATCAGCATGCCACGGTGAATACGTTCCCGGGCCTTGTACACACCGCCCGTCACATCACGAAAGTGGGTTGCACTAGAAGTCGGTGCGCTAACCGCAAGGGAGCAGCCGCCCAAGGTGTAATTCATGATTGGGGTGAAGTCGTAACAAGGTAGCCGTAGGAGAACCTGCGGCTGGATCACCTCCTTTCTAAGAGAGAACGTCTCGGCACACTGCAGCGCCCCGCGATTGCGGGCGGCTCTGGTCTTACGACCATCCGAGCTTGTCAGTGATGTTGCCGAGTACCATTTCCATCGGCTTCTGCCTGTGGAGATGAGCCTGAACTAAACCTTCTCTTTTTCGTTCTTCGGTCAATACCGATGGTCAATAGCGGCGTAGCTGCTATGCACGTTCAACTGTGTCCTCGAAACCTTTCGAGAGAGCTCTCGACTTGACCTCTATGGTCGACGACAGAGCAGCCTGCTTGCCGGGCGCCTAATCTTTGGATTGGGTGTTCGGCATGGTAGAGTCGGGCCTGTAGCTCAGTTGGTTAGAGCGCACCCCTGATAAGGGTGAGGTCGGTAGTTCGAATCTACCCAGGCCCACCACTTCCATCGTTTTGATATAATCAGAACTTCGGGGCTGTAGCTCAGTTGGGAGAGCACCTGCTTTGCAAGCAGGGGGTCAACGGTTCGATCCCGTTCAGCTCCACCAATACTCTTAATGAGGTTTGTACAAGCGAAGTCTGCTTGAGATTGAGCCCCGGTGTTCGCCGTGGTTCAATCTTGGGCAGGAATGCTCAAGCCGCCTAAGGGCGCGATCAGCGATAGCAGCAATGCGTTACCGCTCGACGATTTTTGACAACTGAATAGATTGGGTAAATATAACTACAAGGCTGAGCAGCATCTAGCTGCCGGGTTGTTTCCGGTCGCGAGGGCTGTAAATCAGTATTGAGTGTCTTTAGAATAATTTTCGTGTTACCGGCTGCGTCTCGCACGTTGAGGCTGTAAGCTGTACGACACAGGCGTGGACTAATTATCAAACGTAGATTGCTCTGCGGGTAAAGGTTGTTCTTTACTGCGCGTGAGTAAATTCTATGGTCAAGCTACTAAGGGCGCACGGTGGATGCCTTGGCAGAAACAGGCGATGAAGGACGCGGCAAGCTGCGATAAGCTTCGGGGAGCGGCACACACGCGTTGATCCGGAGATTTCCGAATGGGGAAACCCGCCTAGGTAAAACCTAGGCATGTCCTACTGAATACATAGGTAGGAACAAGCGAACGGAGGGAAGTGAACCATCTCAGTACCTCCAGGAGGAGAAAGAAACCTCGATTCCGGTAGTAGTGGCGAGCGAAACCGGAACAGCCCAAACCCGTGACATTTCGGTGTCTCGGGGGTTGTAGGGCCCGCACAAGTAGAGTTACCAATCTGGTTGTTAGCTGAATCTTCTGGAAAGGAGATCCAAAGAGGGTGACAGACCCGTAGGCGAAAACGATCCAGACTCGAAGCGGGTACCTGAGTAAGGCGGGGCACGAGAAACCCTGCTTGAATCCACGGGGACCATCCCGTAAGGCTAAATACTCGTTTCTGACCGATAGTGAACCAGTACCGTGAGGGAAAGGCGAAAAGCACCCCATTGAGGGGAGTGAAAAGTACCTGAAACCGTGTGCCTACAAGCAGTGGGAGGACTATGCCCGCAAGGGAATGTCTGACCGCGTGCCTATTGCATAATGAGCCGGCTAGTTATTCTTGTCAGCAAGGTTAAGCGTGAGCGAGCCGCAGCGAAAGCGAGTCTGAATAGGGCGATAAGTTGGCAGGAATAGACGCGAAGCGGGATGATCTACCCTTGGCCAGGTTGAAGATAGGGTAATACCTATTGGAGGACCGAACCGGTGTTTGTTGAAAAAAGCTCGGATGAGCTGAGGGTAGGGGTGAAAGGCTAATCAAATTCCGTGATAGCTCGTTCTCTCCGAAATAGCTTTAGGGCTAGCGTCGTATGATTTGGATCGGTGGTAGAGACATGGATGGACTAGGGGGCTTTCCGGCTTACTGAATCCAACCAAACTTCGAATGCCGATCACAACCAGTACGGCAGTCAGACTGTGGGGGCTAAGCTTCACAGTCGAAAGGAAAACAGTCCAGACCGCCAGCTAAGGTCCCAAAATTACAGTTAAGTGGGAAAGGAAGTCGGAACTCTCAGACAGCCAGGAGGTTGGCTTAGAAGCAGCCATCCTTTAAAGAAAGCGTAATAGCTCACTGGTCAAGAGGTCCGGTGCCGACAATACAACGGGGCTAAAACTGTATACCGAAGCTGCGGATGTCTCGAAAGAGACGTGGTAGGAGAGCATTCTCTCGTGGATGAAGCGCAACTGGGAAGATGCGTGGACGTTAGAGAAGAGACCCTGCCGGCATAAGTAGCGATAATGAAGGTGAGAACCCTTCACGCCGAAAGTCTAAGGTTTCCTGAGGAAGGTTAATCCGCTCAGGGTTAGGCGGTCCCTAAGCTGAGGCCGAAAGGCGTAAGCGATGGAAATCCGGTTAATATTCCGGACCTCCCAATACTCCGTTATACGATGGGGTGACGCAGAAGGATAAGCAGGACCTCCTATGGCTATGGGGTTCGATGCGCGTAAGCTGGTCTCTTTAGGCAAATCCGGAGAGGCTTAACAGTGAGGCGCAAAGCAGTAAGCCGTATGGCTGAAAGCTGCCGATTTCATGCTGCCAAGAAAAACCTCTAAGGAGGGGAATTGGGAACCGTACCACAAACCGACACAGGTAGACGAGGAGAATATCCAAAGGCGCTCGAGTGAAAGCTTGTTAAGGAACTCGGCAAATTAGACCCGTAACTTCGGGAGAAGGGTCGCCCCCTGGGTGCAAGCCTGGGTGGGCCGCAGTGAAACGCGAACGGCGACTGTTTAACAAAAACACAGGTCTCTGCAAAGTCAAAAACGACGTATAGGGGCTGACTCCTGCCCGGTGCCGGAAGGTTAAAAGGAGAGGTTAGCCGCAAGGCGAAGCTTTGAATTGAAGCCCCGGTGAACGGCGGCCGTAACTATAACGGTCCTAAGGTAGCGAAATTCCTTGTCGGGTAAGTTCCGACCTGCACGAATGGAGTAACGATCGTTCGACTGTCTTAACGAGTTGCTCGGCGAACTTGTAGTACCGGTGAAGATGCCGGTTACCCGCAGCTAGACGAAAAGACCCCGTGCACCTTTACTATACTTTTACTATGGGTTACGGCCATTGCTGCGCAGGATAGGTGGGAGGCTTTGAGACCGGGCTTTTGGGCTCGGTGGAGCCAACGGTGAGATACCACCCTGCGATTGTTGTGATCCTAACCTCCTCCCGTAATCCGGGAGAGGGACATAGTAAGACGGGTAGTTTGACTGGGGCGGTCGCCTCCTAAATTGTAACGGAGGCGCGCGAAGCTACACTCAGGTCGTTTGGAAATCGACCGTCGAGTGCAAAGGCATAAGTGTGGTTAACTGCGAGACCTACAAGTCGAGCAGATGCGAAAGCAGGCCTTAGTGATCCGGTGGTTCTGTATGGAATGGCCATCGCTCAACGGATAAAAGGTACGCCGGGGATAACAGGCTGATCGAAGCCAAGAGTTCATATCGACGCTTCGGTTTGGCACCTCGATGTCGGCTCATCACATCCTGGAGCTGTAGAAGGTTCCAAGGGTTAGGCTGTTCGCCTATTAAAGTGGTACGTGAGCTGGGTTCAGAACGTCGCGAGACAGTTCGGTCTCTATCTGCTGTGGGCGTAGGAGATTTGAAGAGGGCTGTCCTTAGTACGAGAGGACCGGGATGGACGAACCTCTTGTGTTCCAGTTGTCCTGCCAAGGGCACGGCTGGGTAGCGAAGTTCGGTTGTGATAACCGCTGAATGCATATAAGCGGGAAGCACGCTCTAAGATGAGATCTCCCAACCCAAAAGGGAAATGAAGGGCCCAGGAAGACCACCTGGTTGATAGGCTGGAGGTTGAAGCGCGGTAACGCGTGTAGCTTACCAGTACTAATCGCCCGTTCGGCTTGTCCATAGAATTTACTCTGCGCAGTGAAACGTTAGTCCACTGTTCTAGAGTCATTCAATACAAGCTTTGTAGTTATAGAGATATAACTAATACGTTTTGGTAAATGTCTGCTCAATCTATTCAGTTGTGAAAGATCGCGAGAGCGAGTTCTTTCTTAAGTTTGCCGGTGAGTTTACCGCGAGGGTCACACCCGTTCCCATCCCGAACACGGAAGTTAAGCCTCGTTGGGCCGATGGTACTGCACGCGTAAGTGTGTGGGAGATTAGGTGATCGCCGGCATAATTCAATAGCCCCATCCTCTACTGGATGGGGCTATTTGCTATTGTAGGCGTGTAGTGTGCGTCGCAAACGGTGCCTTTATGGTTACGTTATCTACTTTGCGTCATATATCAACGTACCGTGAAGCGATTTGCGGACGTAAGGCGTGCGCGAAGACGGCTGAGTTGATTGACCGTGGCAGCATGAGCATCAACTCACCGATCCGTGCTTACGAGTTTATGTACAAAAACTGCACCTTCCATCGGTTATAGGTGCAGGTAAACGATCGGCGTTCGGTGCTAGGAGTTCGGAAGTGGCTAAAGAATAGGTGAGGTAGAGATGTGAACACCTTCTTTTCCGACGCTGACAGAGCTGCCATCCGTACCGGAAATGATATGAACGCCATCCTTTCCGAGAGTGATACTGGAGTTCTTCTCAGAGGTGCGCGGACTGTCAGGACGTGCTGGCGGGGTTGGCGGCCGGGGCTGGATAGGCGCCGGAGTCAAGGGACCAGTATTCACTTTGCGTATGGTGATATCCCCGTGATTGTTATCCAAGCGCACGAGCGGACCGCCTTGGCCCACTGTGCCGGTCAGCGCGGATTTCCGCTCTTTGTCAACCGAGCCGAGTGAGAAATCGTTTTCGATAGAGCCATCTTCGGTAGTCGCATTCAACGAGAACGAGGTGTTGGTAGGGAGGTTCAAGGTCACCGCACCGTCTCGATTTTGTACGGTCACCGCTCCTAGTGGTTGAGCCGCAGTAAGGTCGACGGTACCATTCCGATTGGTGACCGATAGAGGACCAGTGAAGCGCTCTAGACGAAGGTTCCGGTTGCGTGTAGTCAGCACGACAGGACCTACTAGCTGATCGGCCGTAATCTCTTCGGAGGAGATCTCAACTTGGCCGTCGAGACGGGCAAGCTGAAAGTCTGTGCGGCTGGTATGGAAGCGCACCGCACCACTAATGTGCTCGATGTGGGTGTCTCCGTAGAAATCTCCAGATAGATTGATTGCCCCCTTAACATCGGAAACGGTGAGATCGTCGGCGTGGCCTTCGAGCGTCACTTGGCCGACGATCTGATGCGCGGAGAACGAAGAGCCGTTGTTGTTGATGTGCGCGATCACCGCTCCTGTAATGGAAGAGAGCGCAATGTCTCCGTGATTGGCCGTAACCGTCAAAGGGATGTTGAGATTGTCGACATGCATATCGCCATGATTCGCATTCAGGATCAGCGACGCCATAGGCGGGACGGTGAGATTAAGATCGGCCGAGGCTCCTCCCCGCGAGGGTACAGTGATGGAACCTGAGTTCGCATGGATCGCGATGTGAGGTGAGAGCTCCCGCGCTTCCTGCTCGGCACCTGAGTCCGAATTTGAATAGACCTGCTTGTGTATGGAAAGATGTATCTGCCCGTCGGTGCTGGTACCTGTAACGGTGATGTCTCCGTGCGGGTTGTCGACGGTCAGGGTACCTGTTTGTGGAAAGGCGACTTCATTCGACTCATCGCTCTCATGACGAGTGCCGAAGAACTCGGCGACATTGTCGGGATTGATCACGAAGCCGTTGCTACTAAAGTGCGGCCAGTTTCGAGATTCGTTGGCAGTCGCCCCAATGAGCGCGAGGATGACGATGAGAGTGACGGCACCGGCGGCAGTACGGCGGCCATAGGGCTGGCTCGGGTCCTGCGGCAAAAATCGATCCGCAGCCCATTCCAGCAGAAGAACCGTTCCGGCCAAGACGAGGAGAAGCGGCCACCATCGCCCATAGAAGTCCCACAGGCGACCGCTGGAGATCCGACCGGTTTCGACGAGCAGGAAGACGACACCGACGATGATCGCGAGCGTGGGGCCGAGGAGCGATCCGCGGCGCATAGCCCGCGCGCGGACGCGAAGTTGATCGCGCTGGGCTCGGGCTTGATCGCGCATCATCCGGCGCTGGTACTTCAGGACACGCGGGTCTTGCCCATACGGTGAGTAAGGTGGAGGGACGCTGGCCATAACTTATCTCCCTTCCTGGGTGGGGGCGATCTCAGTGGAAGTGGTCGAGGGGGCTACCGGCCCAGGTTGCACGGGCGATGGCGCGTACGGGAAGGCGGCTGCGGGTGTGGCGTAACTGTACCGTTGAACGATCGTCATCAGCCCCGCAACGATAATGAAGAGGGGCCAGCTCCGTGCCCAGGAAAGAATGTGGAACGTGTCCAGCAGAAAGAGAATGCCGACGAGGATGACCCAGACGGAGCCGCGGAGGGCGGCAAAGACGCGCTGCCGGTAAAAGGGAGAGCCGTCGTCATCGAGCGGCTGACCGTCTGCGGTCATCCGGCGGATGAAGAGCCAGACACCAAAGCCAATCAGAAAGAAAGGGATAAGGTGTTGAATCGGAAAGCCGCGCAGGATGCCAGTGCTGCCAAAGAAAAAGAGCAGGCCGAGACCGATAAGGATGATCGCTCCGGTAGGAAAGCGATCCTGCGGGGGCACGGCTGCATAGGGTGGCTCAGTTGGGATTGGGGCGTAAGGCTGCACCGGCGGCGGAGCGTAGGTATACGGCTGACTGTAGTTAGGTGTCGCGTTCCAGGAGGGAGGCGGCGCGGTGTAGGCTTGCGCCGGATTGGCCGGTTGCGTAAAGGAATCCGTAATCGGTGCCACCGGAGTGCCGACAGCAGGAGTCCAGCCTTTGCCAAAGCCGAATCGTTCACCGATGTCGTTCAGTCCAAATGGGTTCGGCAGAGGCGTGCCGTCGCGGCGAGCGCGGGCGGTGTGATAGGCCTCAAAGGCCATGTAAAACTCCCATCCCGCAACGAAGAGGCCGAAGATGCCGTCGGCATGATCCGCGAGGCTGACTAGCACGGCGAAGACGACGAGGTGGACGACACCTTTGGCGTACTGCCCGTTGTACATCGCGCCGACACCGGGGATGAAGCCAAGAAAGGCGGCGAGCACAGGGTTGGGTGCACCCGAGTTTGCAGGTATAGGGATGCCGGCTACGGTTTGGCTGCCAAACGGCGGAACGCCAGCAGCGGCGTCCACACCGGCAAGCCGCGCGGTCAGGCACGGCTCACAGAAGACGCCGGTGCCAATGGCTCGGGAGCACTCGGCGCAGAGGGGTTTGCCGCAGTTCTGGCAGAAGGAGATACGTTCGCGATCGGGATGGTTGGCGCAGTTCATGCGAGTTCCCCTTTCCTGGTGATGGTGGTGCGGTCGTTCGCTAGAGAAGCAAGGCTCTGAGGTGTTGTGCCGGTAGGACGAAGCTGCCGGTGGCTGCTCCCGGTACCGGGGCGAGGCGCGGGACGTTTCTCCTGCGGGCCAGCGTCGGGCTGCTTGGCCGGCTCGGTGTCGCTGGTCCGCTGAAGCTCGCGAACGCGCGATTCGAGCTCATACACGACGCGTAAATTGTCGTAGTAGCGGATGATCGAAGCGTTCGCCTGATAGAAACTGCGCCGCAGGCTCGAAGGTTTCAGCTCGCGAGTATTGAGCTGGTTAAGCTGCACGCCGGTCAGGTTCAGCGTCAGGCCGATCGAGAAGAAGGCCATCGCTGCCGTCATCGCGAGACGCGGTTGAAGCAACGTGTGATGGAGCGACCGAAGCATCGACTTGCCGCGCGTGGGAAAAGCATAGAGGTTCGAGGAAGCCGGAACCGGAGCAGGCGCATAGGGCATCCCGGCAACCGGCATCGGCTGAACCAGGGCGATCGGCTGCGCGGTCTCTCCCTGGGTGCGCTGGAGGATGCGTTCGACGAGCAATGCGGGCGGCTCCGGGCGAGGATCGCGGAGAAGTTCAAGCCACGCGGCCCCGCGCTGAGCATCGGCAAGCACTTCGGCGCAGCTCGTGCAGCTGGCCATATGGCTGTCGAAGTGTTGCTGATCCTCTTGGGAGAGGGTGCCGTCCAGCGCGTCGGACAGCATGAGTTCGCACTCGGCACATTGCGTCGGATCGCCGGGAGTACCAGGCTTGCTGCTACCGAATTCGGGAGTATCTCGATGAAGAGTTGACACGTTACACCACCTGCCCTTCTATACGTTTCAGCAGCCTTGCCAGTTCCCCGCGACCCCGGCTGATGCGGCTTTTGACGGTGCCCTCAGGGATGCGGAGAACCTCGGCGATCTCTTTGTAGTCCATGTCTTCCAGGTCGCGGAGGATGACGGCCTCACGCAGCTCGGGAGAAAGCTCGGCGAGTGCGGATTGGATGCGGACCTTGAGCTCCATGCCCGCGACGTGCTGGTGCTGCGAGGGCCGTGTGTCGGCGAGGCGGTCGGCCATGGTGGGGCCGTCCTCTTCGCCGTCGAAGCTCCTGTCGAGTGATCCCGTCGCGCGCTCCATGCGAGTGCGGCGAAAGTGGTCGACCAGCAGGTTACGGGTAAGCGTCGTGATCCATGTGGTGAAGCTGCCCTTGGCCGTGTCGAAGCTCCGCAGGTTGCGGTAGACCTTCAGGAAGACGTCCTGCGTGAGATCTTCGGCGTCAATGGCCGAGCCCGTGAAGCGGAAACAGATACCGTAGATGCGGCGGTGCTGGGCGACGACGAGCTCCTGCCAGGCATTGCTCTCGCCGGCCATGCACTGGCGGACCAGCTTCGCGGTGGCGAGTTGCGCGATTTCGTGCGCGGCAGTCTCTTCGGGGGTGCGGAGCGTACGTGCCACCTTGGTCTCGGCTGTTTGGGAGCGGACAGGCTGCAGTGTACCGCGCGGCGGCTCTGGCAAGGCGATCCGCTTGGGCACGGGCATCTTGGCCGCTACGGGAAGGCCGCTGGGGAACGGTGAGGGA
Organism: Acidobacteriaceae bacterium; assembly: GCA_965277085.1. GTDB lineage: Bacteria > Acidobacteriota > Terriglobia > Terriglobales > Acidobacteriaceae > Edaphobacter. The sequence continues at coordinate 511,374 of OZ255708.1, read as the reverse complement.
ATCGCCATGTGCAGAACGCCCATGCGCAGGATGTACGCAGGGGCGTTCGGGTTTGTTCAACCAGCCGTAAAGAAACTAGAGCGTTGGTGCCGAGATGACGCCGCAGGCGATGCGGTTGCCGGCGTTGCCCGTAGGATCGGTCTTCATGTCGTCGGGCTTTTCGTGGACGATGATCGAGTGACCGAGGACGGAGTTCGGCGCGGCGGGATCAAGCGAAAGGTAATCGACTTTGAAGGAGACCTGCACGGTGTGCTGCTCCCCGACAGCGACATTCTGGGGGAGGTCGCCCGCGTGATGGCCTGCGGGATTCATGGTGCCGTGCTGCTTGGTGTCGGGGTTCAGGTGGCTACCGGCAGTCTTGAAGTCGGGAGCGTCGCAGACGGTATTCTGATGGATGTGGACGGCGTGTTCGCCGATAGGCAGGTTCTTGAGGTTGAGCTTGATGTCGAGCTTACCCTTGCCTTGCTTGAAGGTTGCGGTACCGGCGTCTTCGCCCGTGGCGGTCTTGAGCGGAACGACCACCGCCTCTTTAGCTTTTGCGAAAGCGGGCATGGCGACAAGCGAAAGACTAAGAGCTACAAGGGCGAGGCGCATAACGTTCTCCTAAGTTCTGGTGCACCGTCAGCATACATCAGGCGAGTGAATCCTCTACTGGCAAGTAGTGCTGGTGGAGGCCGCGGTGAGGAGCTGGTTGGCGGCGGCGAGGGTGCTGTTGTAGCAAACGCCTTTGGAATCGGAGCTGTGGTAGAAGGCGGTTGCGCTGCCGGTACCAGGAGCGGTGAGGCCGAAGGACGCGTTGTAGTGGAGGGTATCCGCCGAGTTCACTTCTTCGGCAATGTTCCGTTGATAAGCGAGCGCGCCGTTCGTGGTTTGCACTTCGGTGAGGAGGTCCTTCTGGTCGGAGGAGACGGTTTGTGTATAGGTGCCGTCGGAGTTGCCGAGGAAGCTGTAGTTGAGGGTGAGCGGGAACGAGACATGCTTCAAGTCGAGAGCGATGGTCGAACCCGTCTGCGTCGTGGTCAGCGAGTCGACGATGCTGGTTTGGGTGACGTTCTGGACATCGGGAACGCCCACGTTCGCGTTGACGTTTACCTGCTGCGAGTTGGAGAAGTTGACGGTCTGGTGGAGCGTGGTGACGACCTGACCGTGGGAGGTATTCACGTAGCCTTCGATGTCGAAGGTGCGTTTGGAAGCGACGGCGACTGTTCCGGTGGTGGTGCCAGAGGCGTCGGTGGTTAGATTCTCAGTGACTGTGGGCACAGGGGCGGAAAGGGTGTTGCGGATGAGACCGCCCTGTATCTGCGTTCGGCCCTTGTCGGTATAGAGGAGGAGATTGCCGGTGGCAAGGAAGTAGCTGTCGGCATTAAGGACGCTGACGCTCACCGTGTGTGGGTGGCCATTGGAGAGGAGAGCGGCGAAGGGGGTCAGGTCGACGCGATAGGGTTTGAAGTTGAGGGTCTGGACGCCAACGATCGGCTCCCACAGGTAAGGGTCGATGCCGCCGGTGTAGATCCACGGGTAAACGGGGGCTACGCCGGCTGGTTTGCCATCGATGGCGATCTCGGTCTCGCGGAAAGCGGTGTTGCCGCCGGTCTCGAGCGCGTTCGCTTGGTCGTTTGGAGCGTTGAGATACCAGAACTCGTCGCCGGACTGGCTTTGGGCGATGACATCGAGGAAAGCGCGCTCGACGTTGCGCGGGGCGGTGATGGTGGCCGCGAGTTTGTCAGAGGTGGTGTTGAGGCCAGTCGCGCCGTTGCCCGTGGTGAGGGGGAGGACCACGTCGGGAACTGTGGGTGCAGGAGATTTTGCCGTCGCGGGGTAAAAGAGGAGCGTGGCGTTGGCGTAGATGAGGCCGTTATAAGTGGAGTTGTAGAGGTTGTCGATGTGTGCGAGGCCTGTCTGGGGAGACTTGAAGAGGGCGGAGAGATCCGTCAGGTCGCGCTCGATGTGCCAGGATGGGCTGAGGCTCCTCCGCGGTTCGGCGGTGGTGCCGTAGAAGATGTTGGCGTTGCCGAGGAAGAAAGAGGCGGTGCGGTCGTACTGTCGGCCGGCGGTGACGGTGAAGTCGGCGGTGAGGACGACCTTGGCCCAGGGGCCGGGGCAGGCGGCGGGCGGCGTGTAGGCGAGGGGCTTGGCGGAGAAGTCGCCGAACGCCTGGTGGTAGAGCAGTGGCACGACGCAGGCACCGACCTTCGGGCGGGCGACGGGCGGCTCGGGCGAGACGGGATTCGAAGAGCCAATCTGAGGTACGGCGGGTGCGATGACCACCTGGGCGGAAGCGGCGGCCACGAACGTAGCGAGTATGAGCGAAGAGCTGAGGCGGGGGGCGGTCAAAGAAGACTCCTTCAGTGTTGTAACAAAGTGCGTGCGCTGCTTGCACGAGGGTCAGTCGGCGAGCGGCTGCCAGAGTTCGAGGCGATTGCCTTCGGGGTCGACGATCCAGGCGAAGCGGCCGTACGAAGCGTCGTCGCGGTGCGGGTCGATCGTCACGCCCGCAGCGGTGAGTTGGGCGATGAGGGCGTCTAGGTCGTCGACGCGGTAGTTGACCATGGCGCGTTGCGGGCCGGGACCGAAGTAAGGAGTGTCCTCGGGGAAGAGCGACCAGGTTGTGCTGCCGGTGGTCGCGGGGACTTCGTCGGTCCAGAGAAAGGTGGCTCCGCCGTAATCGGAGAGCTCGATGCCGAGGTGTTGGGCGTACCAGGCGGAGAGGGCTTTGGGGTCGCGGGCGCGAAGGAAGATGCCGCCGATGCCAGTGACTCGGGCCATTAGAGAGCCTCCTTGATGGGTGAAACTACTACGGCTGTGCCGTAGGCGAGGACTTCGGTGACGCCCTGCATGAGCTCGTTGGCGTCGTAGCGGGCGGCGATGATGGCGTTGGCTCCGTGCTCGGCGGCGTGCTGCATCATCATGGCGAAGGCGTCCTGACGGGTCTTCTCGCAAAGAGAGGAGAGGATGCTGATGTTGCCGCCGACGATGGTTTGCAGGCCCGCGCCGATGGTGCCGAAGACGGAGCGGGAGCGGACGACAATGCCTCGGACGACCCCAAGATTCCGGACGACGCGAAAGCCGGGCAGATCGAGCGCGGTGGTGACCATGGAGGGGTCGAGGAGAGCGCGAGGCGGTGGAAGCGTGGACATAGTGGACTCCGGAGGACGGGAGTAGTCTACGCCTCAAAACGTGTTTTAGGGTGTACGTTCTTCGTTCGCCGATGTGGACATCGTGAACTCGGAAACCGATCGTCTGGGTACCCCCACCCGGGTACTTCAAGTACGAAGTGTTGATTCGAAAAGGCTTAGAGGAGTACTTCGGTATGCTAGGTACGGAGTAGTTAACAGCAAATGACCCGCTGGTCGCCAGACTTTTTGCTTTTTGGTCCTCTATTAATAGAATAGCAGATTGGATAAACTAATGAACAAACTTATTCCCTTTGTTTTGTTGAAGTTAGGACGCGTTGGGCTTGACACGTATTTTGGCCTCAAGTTTGGCGGCTCAGCGTCGACAGGAGCGAGGCGACGGCATGGGAGTCTATCGCGTTAGCTGCCAGGGCGAGGCCGGAGGGGAGGTCGGGGGCGAGGCTGGCGGCGACGAGGACGGCGGCGGCGTTGAGGAGGACGATGTCGCGGCGAGGGCCTGGTTCGCCGGAGAAGATGGAGCGGAGGATGGCGGCGCTTTGTTGGGCGTCGCCGCCTTGCAGGGCTGAGAGGGGAGCGCGGGGGAGGTTGAGGTCTTCGGGGGTGAGGGTGGTGTAGGCGATGGTGCCGTCGCGGACCTCGGCAAGGTGGGTTGGGCCGGAGATCGACAGTTCGTCCAAGCCGCTGCCATGGACGACGAAGGCGTGGCGGGTGCCGAGGAGGAGCATGGCTTCGGCGACGACGGGGACAAGGTGCGCGCTGTGCACGCCCATGACCTGGGCGCGGGCACCGGCGGGGTTGGCGAGCGGGCCGACGAGGTTGAAGATGGTGCGGATGCCCAAGGCGCGGCGGACGGGCATGACGGCCTTCATCGCTGGGTGAAGGCTGGGGGCGTGGAAGAAGGCGAAGCGGTGTGCGCGGAGGGCGGCGGCTCCGGCTTCGGGGGAAAGCAGGGTGGGGATGTCGAGGGCTTCGAGGACGTCGGCCGAGCCGCAGGCGGAGGTGACGGCGCGGTTGCCGTGCTTGGCTACGTGTGCCCCGGCAGCGGCGGCGACCAGGGCAGCGGCGGTGGAGATGTTGAAGGTATTTGCGCCGTCGCCGCCGGTGCCGCAGGTGTCCACGAGCTGGCTTCGCTCGTCTTCGGTAAGGGGGATGGGGGTGGCGGCGGCTCGGGCGGCGTCGACGAAGCCGGCGATCTCGGCGGGGGTCTCGCCTCGGGTGGCGAGGGTGGAGAGGAGGGCGGCTAGCTCGATGTCGGACGCTTGGCCTTGGAGGATGGAGTGCAGAAGGGTGCGGGCTTCTTCGCGGGAGAGGGTTTCGCGGTGGTCGATGAGGCGCTTGAGGGTGAGTTGGAGGGACATTAAATTGAGGGTAGCAGCGGTGCGGAGCAAATCACGCTTCGCAGAAGGCAGTCTTGATTTTGAATCATTGGATCAGAAGAGAACGCCGAGGTTTGTGCACTCGGCGTTCCACAATGGCTGGGAGGAATCGAACCTCCGACCTCCAGATTAGTAATCCGGCGCTCTATCCAGCTGAGCTACAACCCCAATGCACAACGTTGGCAACAACGGGTGCCAGAACATATTAGCAGTCCTTCATGATTTGTACTGACATGAGACGGGCTTGTATCCAAACCATTTGATTTGCCGCGTTCACAGCGCTCCTCTACACTCAGGGTGCGGGTGAGGGCGACGAATGAAGATCCATGAGTATCAGGCGAAAGAGATTTTGCGCGAGTACGGGGTGCCGGTGCCAGACGGCGAGATGGTGACGACACTGGATCAGGCGGAGATGACGGCGAAGGGTCTGCTCACGCGAGTGGGCGCGGTGGTGGTGAAGGCGCAGATCCATGCCGGGGGGCGGGGCAAGGGCGGTGGCGTGAAGGTGGTGAAGACGCTGGACGCTGCGGTGGCGGCGTCGAAGGCGATCCTGGGGATGCAGTTGGTGACCCACCAGACAGGCCCGGCGGGGCAAAAGGTGCAGCGGCTGCTGGTGGAGGAGGGGTCGGCGATCGACCGCGAGCTGTATTTGGGGCTGGTGCTGGACCGGGCGTCGGGGAAGATCGTCTTTATGGCGTCGCAGTCGGGCGGGATGGAGATCGAAGAGGTGGCGCACGCCACGCCGGAGCTGATCTATAAGGAGTACATCGAGCCGGCGGTGGGGTTCCAGCCGTACCAGGCGCGCAAGCTAGCGTTCAAGCTGGGGTTGGCCTCCACGCAGATCGCCGAGGCGGTGCGGTTTATGACGGGGATGTACCGGGCGTTTGTCGACACCGACGCAACGCTGATGGAGATCAACCCGTTTATTACGACGAAGGACGGCAAGCTGCTGGCGCTCGACTGCAAGATCAACTTCGACGACAACGCGATGTTCCGGCACAAGAATCTGAAGGAGCTGCGCGACCTGGCGGAGGAGGACCCGCTGGAGGTGGAGGCGTCGAAGTACGCGCTGAACTACATCAAGCTCGACGGGACGATCGCCTGCATGGTGAACGGCGCGGGGCTGGCGATGGCGACGATGGACATCATCCAGTACGCGGGCGGGTCGGCGGCGAACTTCCTGGATGTGGGCGGCGGCGCGAACCAGGAGCAGATCGAGAATGCGTTCGGGATTCTGCTGAGCGACCCGAATGTGAAGGCGATCTTCATCAATATCTTCGGGGGGATTTTGCGGGTGGATGTGCTGGCAACGGCGGTGGTGGCGGCGGCGAGGAAGTTGGATGTGAAACTGCCTATTATTCTTCGGCTGGAAGGTACGAATGTGGAGGAAGGTCGGAAGATTATTGCTGAGTCGGGGCTGAAGGTGCAGATTGGGGCGACGATGAAGGAGGCAGCGGATTTGGCGGTCGCGGCGGCTAAGGGGTAAGTTGTTAGTTCTTAGTTGTTAGACAAAGCAGGTTCAACGAGGTGGCATGGCGACTTCATTCCGAAAGCTCAAGGTTTGGGAACGATCAATTGAGCTTACCGTCCTTGTGTATTCGCTGACTGGCGACTTTCCGAAAGCGGAGATATATGGATTGAGTTCACAGATGAAGCGCGCTGCGGTATCTATCGCGAGCAACATTGCCGAGGGTTCTGGAAGACGCACAAAGAAAGATTTCAGGCAGTTTGTCGCCATTGCGCACGGCAGCAACTGCGAACTGCAAACGCAAATAGTTATTGCTCGGAAGCTGGGATACGGAACTTTGCAGAAGCTAGATGAGACCGAGTCGTTCTCGGTCGAAGTCGGCAAGATGTTGGCCGGTCTGTCGAAATATCTAACAACATCCAGCGGCAGCCTACCTAACAACTAACAACTAACAACTGGAGAACTAAATGGCGGTTCTGGTCGACACAAACACGCGGCTCATCGTTCAAGGCATCACCGGTCGCGAGGGCACGTTCCACGCCAAGGGCTGCGCGGAGTATGGAACCAAGGTGGTTGGCGGGGTGACGCCGGGCAAGGGCGGGACGACGCACGAAGGCTGGCCGGTCTTCAACACGGTGGAGGAGGCGGTGGCCGAGACGGGGGCGAACGTGTCAGTGATCTTCGTGCCGCCCCCGTTTGCGGCGGACGGGATTCTGGAGGCGGCGGCTGCCGGGCTGCCGCTCGTCATTTGCATCACGGAGGGCATCCCGACGCTGGACATGGTGAAGGTGTGGGAGGTCGTCCGGCGGTCGAAGTCGCGGCTGATCGGGCCGAACTGTCCGGGGGTGATCTCGCCGGGCAAGGCGAAGGTGGGGATCATGCCGGGGCGCATCCACAAGGAGGGCTCGGTGGGGATCGTGTCGAAGTCGGGCACGCTGACGTACGAGGCGGTGTACCAGCTGACGACGCGGGGGATCGGGCAGTCGACGGCGATCGGTATCGGCGGCGACCCGATCATTGGGACCACGCATATCGACGCGCTGAAGCTGCTGAACGAAGACCCGGAGACGGAGGCGATCATCATGATCGGGGAGATTGGCGGCTCGGCCGAAGAGGCGGCGGCGAAGTACATCGCCGAGCACGTGAAGAAGCCGGTGGTGGGGTTTATCGCGGGGCAGACGGCGCCTCCGGGACGGCGGATGGGGCATGCGGGGGCGATCATCTCGGGTGGCGAAGGGACGGCGGCGGAGAAGATGAAGGCTATGGCGGCGGCGGGGATTACGGTGGTGAAGTCGCCAGCGGAGATCGGGGAGGCGATGGCGCGGGTGCTGGGGCGGGCCTGAGTTTGGGAATGGAGCTTACCGTGACCTGGCTTTCAGCTTGTGAGCGGGTAGGGTGGGCTGTATGCTTCGAGCATCTATGCTTGGAGCATTGAGGACCTTGAGCGCGCGACAAGTGATGGTGTGCTGCGCGGCGATGTATCTGGTGCTGGTCGCGGGGTTGTTGGTGGGGATCAGAAGCAGCACGGGCGGGCATTTTGCGTATGCCTTGGATGATCCGTATATCCACCTGGCTTTGGCTGAGAATGTGGCGCATGGGCATTACGGGATCAACGCGGGGGAGGCCGCTTCGCCTTCGTCGAGTCTTTTGTGGCCATTTCTGCTGGTTCCGTTTGCAGGCACGGCGATTCATGTGTATCTGCCGTTATTTTGGTGTGTCGTTTCGGGGTTGGCGGCGAGTGCGCTGTTTGGCTGGATTATTTGCCGGTGGCAGGGGGATTCGGGCGGGCGGCTGAGGCTGGTGTGGTACCAGCAGCTTCTTCTTGGATTTCTGCTGATTGCGCTGGCCAATCTGGCGAGTTTGACGATCGTCGGGATGGAGCATGTGCTACAGGTCTTGCTTGCGGTCTGTTGCGCTGTCGCCTTGATGGAGGCGTTGGCGGGGCGGGGTATCCCGTGGTGGTGTGTGGCGGCGGCGGTGGTTGCGCCCTGGGTGCGGTATGAGGATGTGTCTCTGACGCTGGCGGTTTGTTTTGCGCTGGCGGCACAGAAGCGATGGACGGTTGCGTGGGCGACGATGGGCCTTGCCGTGGCTCCGCTGGCGGCGTTTTCCTGGTTCTTGAAGAGCGACGGGCTGCCGCTGCTGCCGCTGTCGGTTCTGCTGAAGGCGGACGCGTATGTGAAGGCTGGGCCGGTGGCGCATGGGCTGGAGTTGTTGCGGCATGGCATCATGCGGAGCCTGGACGCGGAACGGATTCCGACGACGGTGCTTTGCCTGGTGATTGTTTGGTTGACGCTGCGAGCGCGCACGCGGGGAAGCCGGACGATCCTCGCGGGCGCGGCTATGCTGGCGGTGCTGCAGGTGGCGATCGGACGGTTCAACTGGTTTCACCGGTATGAGGTGTATGCGCTGATTTTTTTGGCGCTGGTTATTATCAGTTGGATGGTAAGGACGACGAAACTCTCTTACCGCTGGTATGCCGTGGGTCTAGCTTGTTTCTCGCTGACTTATATGTATGCGACTCTAGTGACAGTCACTGCGGCGACGAAGATTTATCGGCAGCAGTACCAGATGCATCGGTTCGTAACGGAGTATTACAGTGGGAATTACGCGGTGAACGACCTTGGACTGGCTAGTTTCGAGCGTAGGCCGGGGACGTATGTGCTTGATCTGGTGGGGCTGGGATCGCTTGAGTCGGCGCGGCAGGGGGATAAGTCGAGCGCGTGGCTGAAGCGAGTTGCCGAAGAGCATGGAGTAGATCTGGCGATGATTTATCCGAGTTGGTTCGAGAAGCTTCCTGATAGCTGGACGCCGCTTGCGACTATGTGCGAGGAGCCGACGGGCGGGATCGCGGGACATCTTAGCCGGGCGAGGCCGTGCATGGTGTACTACAGCACGGCGCCAGCGCGGAACGACGAAATTCGGAGGGAGCTGCAGGCTTTCGCGTCGACTTTGCCGAATAAGGTGGCGATGCGGTTTACTGGCGAGGCGGCACCGTAGCTTATCGAGAGCGTTGTTGAAAGGGCCTTGCTTTAGACTGAACGTGCAGGCAAACACTAAGGAGACTCACGTTGTCACAACGCACATTCAGCATCATTAAGCCGGACGCAGTCCGGAAGGGACACACTGCAGCGATCCTGGCGGCCATAGAGAAGGCTGGCTTTAAGATCGTGTCGATCAAGCGGATGTCGATCTCGCAAGCGCAGGCCGAGGGGTTTTATTACGTTCACGCGGAGCGGTCGTTCTTTGCGGAGCTGACGGAGTTTATGTCCAGCGGGCCGATCTTTCCTATGGTTTTGGAGAAGGACAACGCCATCGCCGATTTTCGCAAGCTGATGGGGGCGACCAACCCGGCTCAGGCGGAAGACGGGACCATCCGTAAGCAGTTCGCGTCGTCGATCGGGGAGAACGCGATCCATGGGTCGGACGCGGAGGAGACGGCTGCATTTGAGATCGGTTATTTTTTTGCTGGGATCGAGTTGCAATAGACGCGGCTGAGAGGCTGCGGGTCTGCTTTCCCTGTGGCGTACCGGAATGTGATTGCTAACGGCGGCGGAGCTTAGTGCTCCGCCGTTGTTGCGTATGGTCCACTGGGAACGCAGCCAAAACGCTACCAGGGCTTACTTATTCTGAGTGAAGAGGGTGAGGTCGATGGAATTAGCCATGGTGTTGTAGCCCGTGTCGCTGGGGTGGAGGTGGTCGCCGGAATCGTTAGTGGGGAGGAAGACGGTGGGGTTGGCGGGGTCGCGGGTGGCTCGGTCGAAGTCGATGATGCCGTCGAGGTCGGGCGTCGTGCGAATCCAGTTGTTGACGGTCTCGCGCATGGTTTCGCCGGCGGGGGATTGGTAGCCCGCGCCGACGAAGGGGGTCAGGGTCGCGCCGATGACCTTGATGCCTTGGGTGTGGGCGCGGGCGGCGAGTTGGCCCAGCCCGGCGATGATTTCCTGGGCAGAGACGAGGTCATGCGCGCCGGTAGGGTTGGTGGCTTGACCGATGTCGTTGATGCCCTCCATGATGACGACGTACTTCACACCAGCTTGAGCGAGCACATCGCGGTCGAAGCGGGCGAGGGCGCTGGGGCCGGTGTTGTCGTGGAGGACGCGGTTGCCGCCGATGCCTTCGTTGAGGACGCCAAGGTTGGCGGTGTGCTTATCGGCGTGGAGGCGGCGGGCGAGGAGGTCGGGCCAGCGGGCGTTGGCGTCCTGGGTGCTTGCAGCTCCGTCGGTGATGCTGTCGCCGAAGGTGACGATGGAGGCGGCGGTGGCGGGGAGCATGACGTCGACGCCTTTGAGGAAGGGCCAGGAGGTGATGGTCGTCGCGGAGGGGAGTGTCTTCAGCCTGACGGCGTTGCCGGGGGCGGTGTAGCCGGTCTGGTCCGCAAAGCCGTGGGCGCTGACCGTGGAGAGGGGTTGGGCGGGAAGGAAGAAGGAGACGGCGAGGTCCGAGAGCGCGGGTAGGGTGAGAGCGGCGGGGTCGCTGGCGGCGAGACCACCGGCGGGAATGGTGACGGAGGGGCTGCCGGAGAAGGTGAGGGCGTGGGCGGAGGCGAGGACGATGTCGCCCGGGACTTTGGCGGGAAGCGCGATGTGGGCGGCGGCGATAGTGAGGGGCTGGGTGCCGAACTCGTTGGTAAAGACGACGCGGACGAGCGGACCGCTGACGGAGACGTGGACGATCTCGCGGAAGGTGGTGCCTTCGGGACCTAGCGTATTGGCTGTGGCGGGGAAGGCCATGGGAGCGGCGGCCCAGGTACCGACCCAGTGATCGACGGGCTTAGGCTTGGCGTAGGCGGCGGGGGCGAGGAGGAGCAGCAGGGTGAACAGACGGAGGAGCATGGAGCCTCTTCAATGGCGCAACGGTGACGCCCTTATGGTATCGCCATTTCTCAGGGATGTATGGATTGACGTATAGTGGCGATGTTCAGGACGCTGGCTTCGGCCGGGCGCGATCAAGGGAGATGGACGCTACGATGAGATGGGTACAGGGGATTCTACTGGCTATGGCTACCGCGATAACTGCACAGGGTGCTGTGACGAAGGCTTCGTTTGGGACGGCTCCCGACGGAAAGGCTGTCGAGATCTATACGCTGAAGAGCGCGGCGGTTGAGGCGCGCATTATGACGTATGGGGCCATCATCGTGTCGATCAAGACGGCGGACAGGGCTGGCAAGATGGACGATGTAGTGCTGGGGTACGACAGCGTCGCGGGGTATGTGGGGGATGGCAAGACGTACTTTGGGGCCGTGGTTGGGCGGTATGGGAACCGGATCGCGAAGGGAAAGTTTTCGCTCGACGGGCATGAGTATACGTTGCCGCTGAATAATGGTCCGAACTCGCTGCACGGCGGGACGGTGGGCTTCGACAAGCACGTGTGGACAGCGAAGGAGGTGCCAGATGGGGTGGAGATGACGCTGGTCAGCAAAGATGGCGATCAGGGTTATCCGGGGACGCTGACGGCGCACGTGAAGTACACGCTGAAGGGCGACGCGCTGCGGCTCGACTACACGGCGACGACGGATAAGGATACGGTGCTGAACCTGACGAACCACTCGTACTTCAACCTTTCGGGCGCGAGTTCGGGCGATCTGATCCTGGGCGAAGAGATCATGCTGAACGCGGACCGATATACGCCGGTGGACGCGGGGTTGATTCCGACGGGCGAGCTGCCGGGGGTGGCGGGGACGCCATTCGATTTCCGGACGTCTACCAAGATTGGCGCGCGGATCAACGAGCCTAACGAGCAGCTGCAGCGGGGCGGCGGGTACGACCATAACTGGGTGCTGAACGGGAAGAACGGCGTGGAGAAGGTGGCGGCGAAGCTGTACGATCCGAAGACCGGGCGCGTGCTGACGGTGACGACGACCGAGCCGGGAGTACAGTTTTACTCGGGCAACATGATCGCCGGTCCGCTGCATGGCAAGGATGGCGGGACCTATGTGAAGAACTCGGCGCTGTGCCTCGAGACGCAGCACTTTCCCGATTCGCCGAATCATCCGTCGTTTCCGACGACGGAGTTGAAGCCGGGGCAGACGCTGCATAGTTCAACAACGTTCACGTTCTCGGTGCAGAAATAGACGGAGCATCGCGTAGAGGGACTGTTTGGTCGACGGGGCTGGCGCTTGCGCTGGCCTCGTTGGTTTTGTTGCCTTTGCTGGGCCACAAGCTGCTGACGGACTGGGACGAAGGGATCTACGCGGAGATTTCGCGGGAGATGCTCGGCGGCGGCTGGCGTGCTTGGATAACTCCCCATTGGAATGGGCAGGTGTGGTTTGAAAAGCCGCCGCTAATGTTGTGGATTACGGCTGCGTTCTTTCGGGTGTTTGGGATGACGGAGTTCTGGGCGCGGGCGGGGTCGACGCTGTCCGGTGTGGCGATTGTAGGGGTGCTGCATGGATGGGTGGCGCGGCGTGAGGGGCCGGTTGCGGCGTGGATCGGAACGGTGGCGTTGCTGAGCACAACGGGGTTTCTTCATGTCTGCCGGATGGGGGAGATGGATGTTTTGCTGTCGCTCGGGTGCGTCATGTCGCTCATCGGACTGGTGGAGGTTGCCGAGGGGAGAACGCGGGGTTGGTTTGGGTTTTGGGTCGGGTTTGCGGTTGCGGCTATGACGAAGGGGTCTGCGAGCGTCGTCATTCTGCTGACGGTATTGGTGCTTGGGGTAGTGGAGCGAGGGAAGTGGCGGTTTGGGCGGGATTTTTGGCTTGGGATGCTGGGGTTTGCGGTGTTGGTGCTGCCTTGGCATCTGGCGATGTGGCATAGCTTCGGGGCGGCGTTCCTTCGAGAGTATTTTGGGTTTCATGTGCTGGCGCGGGCGACGCGGGCGATCGAGGGGCATGAGACGCCGTGGTGGTATTACGGGCGGGTCTTGCTGGTGTCGGCGATGCCGTGGGTGCTGGTGTTTCCGTTTGCTGCATGGCGGGGCTGGCGACGGGCGGAGATGCGCGTTTGGGTGGTGTTTGCACTGGTCGTGCTGGTTTTTTTCAGCGTGGTACGGACGCGGCTGCCGCATTATGTTGCGCCGGTTTATCCCGCGATGGCGGTTGTGGTGGCGGTGTTCCTGCGCGGCGAGGTGGAGTGGCTGCGAGGAATGCCGGTGCGGCGGCGTGTCGCGGTGGCGGTGGCGATCGCGGTGATTTGCGGAGGCGGCCTGGCGCTGACGGCGGGGGGGCGCAAGCGGCTCCATAGCGTTTCCGGTACGGGCGGATGGACGGCGGCGGAGGAGCGGGAGGCGATTGGCTTGCTGCGCGGGCTGCAGGGCGATGGTCCGGTGCTTACGTGGTGGACGGAGCCGCGGCGGTCGGTGGCGACGAGCGTGTTTTACTCGCGCCGGGTGGTGGAGCAGGTGGGAGTTGGCATCGATCCGGCGTCGGCGCGGGAGCGGTACACGCTGGATCGGTGGCCGCTTGAGGAGGCGATGGGCGATCGTCCTGTGACGATTCTGCTGGAGACGAAGCTGGTGCCCGAGGTGCCGGGCGAGTTCGTTTACAGCAGGCTGGCGGTTGGGCCGACGATGGAGATAGGGACTATCCGGCGGCGGGAAAACGCAGATTCGGTACGGGAATGACAAACCAGAAGAGCAAAGGCAACTCTATACAGTTCGCGCTGCGGCTCCCCGAGGTGTGGCCGAGCGGAAGAGATAGACGGAGAAGATGACGATGAGCGGCTCGAGAGGGTGCCGGAAGCGCGCGTGCGCAAGAATGAAGTAGTACGTAATGGGCAGCAGCAGGAATGCCCAGGCGAAGAGACCGGCGGCGGGGATGCGGTGGCGCAAGGAAAGCGCGAGTCCAAGCAGGCCGGAGAGGCTCCCAAACGAGAAGAGCAGGACGCGGGCGAACTCAGCTGCGGGATGGGCGTCAGTGGGGTGCGGGACGCTGACCCAAAAGAAGTAAACGCGCTTGATGGCGAGTTCGACGAAGAGCTTCTTGTGGGTGCGGACATAGGTGTTGGCGATCGCGCCATGCTGCTGGACGAAGAGGTGTTCACCGAGCCGCTTGTATTCGAGATAGGCCGGAGCGTGGTCCGCGAGCGGGACGGTGGGTCCCCAGACGAAGCCGTTGTTGCCTTCGAGCAGAGAGGAGTAGAGCTCCGCGCCGAAGTTGCCGCGGATGGGGATGAGGGCGTGAAAGGCGGTATAGTCGCGGACTAACCAGGGCGTGATGCAGGCGATGAAAAGCACGGCCGCGGCGGCGGCGCGGCCTAGCTCCGCGGGGAGAAGCGCGTTGTTGCGGACGGCTTGCAGCAGCATCCAGAGACCGCAGACAGGAAGGAAGAGGAGGAGCGTGGTGTTGGTGAGGGCGATGGCTCCCCAAAGCAGGCCGAAGGCGATCCAGAGGCGCGTGGGATGGCGGCGCGGGCTGCCCACGCTGGCGGTCCGTAGGGCGAGGACGAGCACCACGGCGAACAGCAGCGTAGTGAAGGTAGTCTCCCATATCCAGCGGACGGCGTATTGCATGGTGGCGGGATAGAGGGCCCAGAGCCAGGCGGCCCAGAGCGCAAGTTTGCGGTCTCGATAGCAGCGGAGGGCAATCTCATAGACGGCTATCGATGTGGCGGCGGAAAAGAGGCTGTCGAGCGCGAGAATGACCCAGGCGGAGAGCGCGGTGTAGACGCCGAAGAGCTTGAAGACGGCGGCGATTAGAAACGGGAAGAGCGGCGGGCACCAGGCGGTGGGACCAGTGTGGCCGGTGAAGGGGTCGGCGAAGCCATAGCCATGGACGAGGGCGCGGGCGATGCGGCCCATCTCCCAACCGAACTGGAAGTGGTCGTCGACGGGCTTGATGCGGTAGGTGTGGGCGAGGGTGATGTAAAGGACGCGGAGGAGGAAGCCTGTCCAGAAGATGGCTTGCGGGGCGCGGAAGTTTTCTTTTGAAGAAGGCTGCTTCATGATGTGGCGACTCGAAAAGCAGATTCCCTACGGGAATGACAAATAGAAAGCTAAAGGCGGCTTGGCGGCATCAGACGCGGCCTTCGCGCTTTTGGGCGATGACGAGGCCGCGCGGCGTGGGGAGGAAGACACAGGAGAGCAGCCCTTCGGCTTCGAGGGCGTGGGCGGCGTCGCGGACGACGGCGAGATGCGAACTGGCGTCGTGGATGAGAATGACGCCGTGCGCGGAGATCTGCGGGAGGAAGCGCTTGACCTCGGCGGCGCGGATGGGCATATCGGAGTCGGAGAAGAAGAGGTCGATGGTGCCTTCGACGCGCATCTCCAGAGACGATTCGTTGCGAAGGTCGATCCACTCGGCCAGACCGGAGGTGGCGACTTTCTTTTGCGCTTCGGCGAAGACGACGGGATCGAACTCGCAGGAGACGATCCTGCCAAAACCGTTGGCTTTGAGGCCTTCGGCGATCCAGAGGGTGGAGACGCCAAGGAAGGAGCCGGTTTCCACGACCAGCTCTGGCTTAATCGTGGTGACGAGTGTGCGGAGGAACTCAAGGACCTCGGCCTCGGCGGTCATGGAGTCGAACATGTGCCAGCGCTCGGGATGGGGGCACTCGGGGGTGGGGCGGTGGTATTCAGGGAGCAGGGCACCGGCGGCGCGGGCGGCCTGGCGCATGACCTTATGTTCCTGCTTCAGCTTTTTGGTGAAGAGACCCATGATCCCGATTCTAGGTCATTGCATGATGGCAGCTGGTAGATTGGCGCGCTACGGGGTGCTCCTCTACACTCGCAAGGAACACGGAAGGGCTCCTTATGCGCTTGCGAACTCTGCTGATGGCCGCTGTGCTTTCTCCTGCGTCCGCTCAGACCACGATCACTGTAGACCTGGCAAAACCGGTTGGGCCCTACACGCCGATCTATAGCTGGTTCGGCTATGACGAGGCGAACTACACCACGATGTCTCATGGCAAGGAGCTCCTTCGCGAGCTGCACGACCTAAGCCCGGTGCCGGTGTACATTCGCGCGCATCATCTGCTTACTTCGGGCGATGGGGTGCCGGAGTTAAAGTGGTCTTCGACGGGTGTCTACAGCGAGGATACTGCCGGGGAGCCAGTCTACAATTTCGCCATTCTGGATGGCATCTTCGACGCTTACAAAGCGGCTGGCGTGCGGCCGATGGTGGAGCTTGGGTTTATGCCGGAGGCGCTGGCGGCCGATCTGCCGAACCGGCATGAGCCGTATCAGGTGCATTATCCGCAGAGCACGATCTCAGGCAAATCGAACAATCCTCCGAAGGACTACGCGAAGTGGGGCGAGCTGGCCCGCGTCGTCACGGCGCATTTGGTGGAACGATACGGGAAAGAGGAAGTGCTGCGCTGGTACTTCGAGGTTTGGAACGAGCCGGACATCGACTACTGGCATGCAACGCCGGAAGAGTATTGGCGGCTGTATGACTTTGCCGTGGCGGGGGTGCGGGCGGGGCTGCCCGGGGCGCGTGTCGGCGGGCCGGCGACGACCAGCCCGGGCAATCCCCATGCCGAGGAGTTTCTGCGCAATTTTCTGGGGCATGTGGATACGGGGCGCAGCGCGGCGAACGGGAAGGCGATCCCACTGGACTTCATCTCCTTCCATGCGAAAGGGTCGCCGAAGATTGCGGATGGGCGAGTTACGATGGGGCTCAACCGCGAGTTGACGGACGCGGATCGTGGCTTTGCGGTTGTTGCGAGTATTCCCCGATTTCGGCGGCTCCCGATCATCCTGTCCGAGGCTGATCCGGAGGGCTGCGCGGCCTGTTCGTCGAAGGTCAACCCGGCCAACAATTATCGCAACGGCACGCTCTACCCGGCTTATACCGCGGCGGCGTACAAGGCTTTGTTTGAGCTGGCCGATCGTCATCAGGTGAATTTGATCTCGATGCTGAGCTGGTCGTTTGAGTTTGAGGGCAAGGATTTCTTTGAGGGGTTTCGGTCGCTCGCCACGAATGGGGTCGACAAGCCGATTTTGAATCTGTTTCGTATGACGGCGCTGATGTCCGGAAACCGGGTGGCGACCAGCAGCACGGGAGCTGTCCCGCTGGATACACTCCTCTCGACGGGCGTTCGCGAAGCTTCCGACGTGGACGCGCTCGCCACTGTGGCCTCGCAGGAAGCCGCAGTTTTGCTCTGGAACTACCACGACGCCGATGGTGTTGGGCCAGAGGTGCCCGCCACGGTTATCATCACCGGCTTGCCGCTTACGCTTCATCGCGTGCTGCTGACGCACTTCCGTATTGACGATACGCTTTCGAATGCCTATACGGTTTGGCGGTCGCTCGGTTCACCGCAGCACCCTACACCTGCTCAGTACGCGCTTCTACAGGCTGCGGGTCAGCTTCAACTGCTCACTTCGCCGCAGTGGCTTGAGGTGACGAATGGGCGTGCTACGGTGACCACGACGTTGCCGCGTCAGGCGATCTCGCTGCTCCATCTGGGATGGTGAGCAGGACAGGCGTTCATCCGGCTTTCACACGGTTTCGTTAGGCTGCGGGCATGACAATATCTTTGCGCCGCGCTCTTCAGGGCTCAGCCCTGAGCCTGCTCCTCGCCAACTCCGCCTCGTTGCGTGCCCAGTACGACAACGGCAGCCTGGTGGGTACGATTCGCGATCCGTCCGGTGCGCCGATCGCCCACGCTTCGGTAAAGATCACAAACACGGCGACGGCGATTACGACCACGACGACCACCAACGACACGGGGGATTACGACGCGTCGTCGCTGCGCGTGGGCACCTATACGGTGGACGCGACGGCACCGGGGTTTGCGGACGCGATTGCAGAGAACATTGCGGTGGCGGTGGGCGGGCGGCAGCGTATCGATCTGTCGCTGCCGGTGGGGTCGGCGAGCACATCGGTGGAGGTGTCGGGCGTATCGCTGCAGGTGGAGACGGAGACGAGCGAGCGCGGGCAGACGATCACGAACTATCAGTCGGAGGCGTTGCCGCTGGTGAGCCGCAACTACTCGGACCTGCTGGGGCTGGTGGCGGGATCGCGGCAGGCACCGTCGGCGGCGACGACGAGCTCGATCAACTCGCTGGTGCGCGCGGGGGCGTACAACATCAATGGGCAACGCTCGATGTTCAATAACTTCCTGCTGGATGGGCTGGACAACAACTCCTATGGGGAGTCGAACCAGGGCTTCGACAACCAGATTATCGCGGTGCCGCCGGACTCGGTGGCTCAGTTTCAGGTGGTGACGAACAACGAGTCGGCGGAGTATGGACGGTCTTCGGGTGCGACGATCAACGTGGCGACGCTGAGCGGAACGAACAAGTTCCATGCGACGGTCTATGAGTTCATCCGCAACACCGATCTGAACGCGGCGGGGTTCTTCAAGCCGACGGTGGCTTCGAACACTGGCGCGACGACACCCTTCAAGAAGCCCACGTTCAACCGCAATCAGTTTGGGATGAACCTGGGCGGGCCGATCGTCAAGAATAAGCTGTTCTTCTTTCTGGACTACGAGGGATTTCGGCAGACGCTGAAGCCTTTGACGGTGCTGACGCTGCCGACGCAGAATGAGCTGAACGGCATTCTGGTGGTTCCGGTGAAGAACGCTTTGACCGGAAAGGTTTACGCGGCTGGCCAGCCTATTCCGCAGGGCGACATCAATCCGCTGTCGCAGAAGATCCTCTCGTTTTATAAGCCGCTCGCGGGCAGCCTGCCGGTCAGCGGTCTGGGCACGACCGGTCTAAACTCGAATGACTACGCGGTTCAGGTGCCGTTTACCGATCATGCCGATAAGGGCGATCTCCGGTTCGATTGGCAGCAGAACGCGACCAGTTCCTGGTTCCTGCGCGTGTCCGACCGGAAGGAGAATGGGGTGAACTACCCGGCGCTACCGATTCCGCTCGACAGCCAGAGCAATGGGGCGATCCGCGTGCTGGACCAGCAGATCGCGCTGGGATACACCCATCTTTTTGGAGCGAGCAAGGTGCTGGATGCGCGGCTTGGGCTTTCGCGCACGAAGGCGGGGAAGTACTCGCTTTCCATCGGTAACAATTCCGTGACGATTCCCGGCCTTACCACGGTGCCCGCCAATCTTGCGGGCGGCCTTCCGACTACGAGCATCAACACTTTTAGCTCGTTTGGGCGTCAGTCGACTAATCCACAGTGGCAGAACCCGGCGCTGCTCGATCCTAAGGTGAACTTCACGTATGTAAAGGGGCGTCACTCGATGAAGTTCGGGTACGAGTACACGCGGCTTTGGGAGGGCGTGAACGACAACAATCCGCTTTATGGCTCGTATACCTACAGCGGCGGCTTCAGTCTTTGCAACGCGACCGATGCGCTCCAGTGCGCCGGCACAAAGGCGGTTTCGGACACGTACTGGGCCGACTTTTTGTTTGGCACGACTTCGGCGTACTCGCTGGCCAACTACTTTGAGGCGCATTTGACGCAGAACCTGCATAGCGCTTACGCGCAGGACGACTGGAAGGTCAATCAAAAGTTGACGCTGAATCTGGGGCTGCGGTGGGAGTACGGTTCGCCCTACGCCGAGTTGTACAACAATATCTCGAACTTCGACCCGATCTCACAGACGGTGTTGACGACGACGCCGGGAGCGGTGGCGGGTAACGGCATTACGCCCATCTCAGCCGGTGGCACGTATGGCAAGACGCTGGTCAATCCCGATTACGCCGACTTTGCGCCGCGTGTGGGGTTTGCGGTGGCTCCGGACGGTAAGACGGCGGTTCGCGGTGGCTTTGGCTTGAGCTTCGTGCATTACACGCGGGCCGGGTCGGGCGACATCCTGGCGATCAACGCGCCACAGGCCCAGTTCGCCTCGGTGATCCAGCCCGCGCCCAGCCTGACCAATCATTGCAACCCGGTGCCCGCGCAGATCATCGTCGTCGGAGCCACTAAGCCCAGCTGTTACGTCACCGCCGATCAGGGCTTCCCCTCGGGCCTTGTCACAACCTTCAATCCCGCGACGGACAACATTACCTACATCCCCCGCAACACGCGCGACAGCTACGTGGAGAGCTACTTTCTCTCCGTGCAGCGGCAATTAGCGAAGAACACGCTGCTCGACATCGCTTATGTCGGCAACCATGGCGTGAAGTTGCAGGGTTTTGTCAACGCGAATCAGAAGAATCCCAGCATCCGCAACGCCGATGGCACGTTTGCCCGGCCGTATGCGAATTGGCCTTCAGACATTACCGGCGCGGTCAACGAGTTCTACTCACACTACGACTCTCTACAGGTGAAGTACGAGCAGCGGTTTGTGGCTGGGCTGACACTGCTGAACTCGTTTACGTGGTCGCACTCGCTCGATAACGCGAGCGCGTCGCTTGAGGGCAACACGCCGTCGCTACAGGATTTTTACCATCCAAGCGCCGACTATGGCCAGTCGGACTACAACTTGCCGGTCGCGGATGTAACCAGCATTGTGTATGAGCTGCCGGTGGGCCGTGGGCGGCGCTTCGCGAATACGGACAACGGGTTTGTGGACGCGGTGATCGGCGGATGGCAGCTCTCGACGATCAACACGATGCAATCGGGGACGCCGTTCAATCTGACGTACGGTCCAGCATCGGCCAACCAGGTTTCGCAGCAGATTACGGCGAGTTATCGCGGGGCCAATCTGTACCGGCCTAATGTCGTTCCCGGGGTACCGAAGCTGCTCCGTACTCAGGCGCCGAATGGCTTTATCAACTATGTCAATCCGGCGGCCTTTAGCTTTCCGGCTACACGGGACGCGGGCGGCAACTTGCTCAGCCCGTTCGGGAACGCCTCGCGCAATCCTCTGCGAAACACGCCGTTTTATCAGACCGATCTTGCGCTCAACAAGAAGTTCTCCACGCCGATCGAAAGCCTGAAGGTGGAGTTTCGGACGGAGTTCTACAATATCCTCAATCACACCAATCTGTATCTTCCCGGCACCGTCACCGGAACTGTCGGTGCCGTCGCGACGGGGGGCGGGCAGATTACGAGCACGTTTGAGCCGCGCATCATTCAGTTTGGATTGAAGGTGCTTTACTAAAGTGCGTGCAGGTAAGCCCCTGCTCACCTTGAGGCAGGGGCCTAGAGCGTTCATGGTGACAATCAGTCAAACGAGTATGTCACTGTAATGGTCGTTTCAACCGATACAGCAACGCCGTTGAGCAGATAGGGCTTGTAGGTCCATTGGTGAACGGCGTCGAGTGCCGAGGCCCGTAGCTTCTCGGGTCCGGAGACCACCTGTAGATTTTCGATCGATCCATCCCTGCTGATGATCGCGCGCAGCACTACCGCGCCAGAGATCTTCGCTTCCTTTGCATCTGGCGGATAGACTGGGTTGACCTTTGTTAAAACCTGTCCGGCCATGACGCCGCCAGATACTTTTGCGGCGGGTGACCCTGCCGCGCTCTGGTCTGAGACGCTTTGCATGGGAACGCCGACCCGCAACGCCAGTGCCGTGGCGCACGTTCCCAATCCCAATACACCGCACGTGACGGTCGTCAAGATTCGCCGAACGCCCTTCATCTCCTTGCGATTTGCTGTCAGGTACATAATTCTCCTTTCAAAGCTGTTGGCATCGTAGCGTCCGAAGATCCCGATGGCGTGGAGCATCTTGTTTGGCGTCCGTTGGATCTGCAGGGACGCCAGCCTGAGCAACGACTCCGTATACCGCTCCACGCCCGATGCTGCCTGAGCGGCGATGGCGTCGCATACCATTTCGCGGCTCTCGGCGACGCGCCGCCGTGTGAGCCAAAGAACAGGGTGGAACGCGATGGGCAGCGTCGCCAACCCGTAGAGTGCGTTCTTCCCGAAGTCACGCCGTTGGACGTGCGCGCCTTCATGGGCCAAAACGGCACGGAGGTCTTCGTCCGCAACGTGATCTAAAAACCCTATTGGCAGCAGCACCGCGCCGCGCCACAGCCCCACCGTTACCGGACCGGCTATCTCGCGCGAGAAGCGAACTTCAACGCTTTGATTGGTGAAGGTGCTTGGCTGTGACGGCTCGGCGCGTTGGTACATATTATGGGTTTGCCACAGGCCGAAGACGAGTCGTGCCGCGAAGTAGGCGACGCTCAATCCATACGCGGCGAGGAGTATGGCGAGCAGGGTGGCCGGTAGCTGGCGAAAGCCCGTTCCACTAGCCAAGGCGGGACCGAAGTCGATCCGGATGCCGCCCGTTGAGTTAGCTGGCCACGCCAAGAGCCCGCTGTACAGCGCTCGCGCGGCTTGTGCGAATCGAACAGGGCTAGCCGGGAGGGCCGCTTCAGTCAGCAGGGCTGCCACCCAAATCTTATGGCACATCGCGGGACCAGCTCGGTGCGCCAGCCGCGCCACGGTCCATGCCGCGCAGAAGACGACCGGCGCTTGCCACAGCGCGTTCACTAGATAGCCGAGCGTCCAAGCCTCAAACTCTCTCATACAGGCTCGCCTTCCTTGCGCAGCTTCTTGCTCAACTTGGCGATGCGCTCGGCGTCGATGTCTTTCGAGCGGATGAGGTTCATGACGAGTTCTTCGCTGGAGCCGCCAAACATCCGGTCGACAAGGTCGCGGACGGCGTGGTGTACGGCGTGGGCTTCGGTGACGGCGGCGCTGTAGGCGAAGGCACGGCCTTGCAGTTCGCGGGTGAGCTTGCCTTTGCGTTCGAGGATGTTGAGCATCGTCTGGACAGTGGTGTAGGCGAGATCCTGCGCAAGGGCTTCCCGCACCTCACCGACGGTGCTTGTGCCTTGCCGCCAGATCACCTGCATGACCTGGAGCTCGAGCTTTGTCAGACCAGTCTGGATACTTTTTGTCATGCTGCTCCTAACTGATTAGGACATTAGGCTCCGCGTTGGGGTTTGTCAACTAACTTCTTAGGAGAGTTTGTGGAAGTGCGGCTGTATGGCGTCAGCGAGGCAAACGCAGATTCCCTTCGGGAATGACAAACAGAAAGGAAAGGGACAAAAGGGATTCTTTTGAGAATGACAGGGAGAAAGACGGGCTACCTTAGAGGATGCACACAGAGGGCAAGACGGATGACGATCTGTCAGGCTTGCCTGGCGAGGACGAGGGTGATGTCGTCGGGCTGCTCTTCGGCCCCGATCCAGGCGTCGAGGGCCTGCATGACTTCGCGGGAGATGACGTGGAGGGGTTGGTCGCGGTAACGGCGGACGACCTCCATCAGGCGCTCTTCGCCAAAGTCGCCGAAGTCGTTTTCGGGCTCGGTGACGCCGTCGGAGTAGGCGACGAGGATGTCGCCAGCGTACATGGGGAAGCGGCCTTCCTCATACTTCATGCCGTCCAGCAGGCCGACGACGGTGCCGCCGCAGTCGAGGCGGCGGACGCTGTTGTCGCGGCCAAGCAGCAGGGGTGGAGGCTGTCCGGCGGTGGAGTAGGTAAGCCACGCGGTGGCGGCGTCGTAGTGGGCGAGGAAGAGCGTGGCGTATTTTTCGGGCTGGGTGCTGCGGTAGAGATGGCGGTTGAGCAGTTCCATGATGCGGCCGGGGGAGGAGAAGAGCTCGGCGGCTGAGAGTGCTGTAGAAGTGGCGGCCTCGCTGGCAAACTGGTAGGCGCGAACGGCGGAATGGAGGGTCGCCATGAGGAGCGCGGCGGAGATGCCCTTGCCGGAGATGTCGCCGAGTGCTATGCCGACACCGGACTCGGTGCGTTTTGCGCCGGCGAAGCTCTCGTTATAGAAGACGAGGAAGTCGTAGTAGTCGCCGGAGACGGAGCGCGCCGGGCGGCAGATGCCGTGGAGTTCCAGGGTTGGAAGGTTGCGGATGGCGGTGGGGAACAGGTTGGCCTGGACCTCCTGCGCGATCGAAAGCTCGTTTTGTAGGCGTTCCTTTTCTTTCTGCTCGGCGAGCAGACGCTGGAGCGAGCCGGTCATGCGGTTGAAGGAGCGGGAGAGTTCGGCGAGCTGGTCGGTGCGGGAGACGGCGATGCGATGTTGCAGCTGGCCCTGGTCGACGTGGAGTGTGGCCTGGTAGAGGTCGGCGATTGAGGCTGTCATGGTGCGAGTGAGGCGGGTGGCGAGATAGAGGGCGAGCGTTTCGATGAGCGCGAAGAGCAGGCAGAGGACGATCAGGCCGATGCGGATGGCCGAGGTGACGACGCCGGCCAGCGATGCGCCGAAGAGCTGAAGGTAAAGCACCGACGGGCGGGAGTAGACCTCGATGGGGACATTGTCGAGCTTGCCGGTCCCCCAGTCGGTGACGGCGGTGGTGGAGAAGAAGCGAACGCGAATGTCGGCGAAGGAGAGCGGGGTGGGTTCGGTGCCGCCGGAGATGGAGGTGGAAAGAGAAGGGCGGCGGCGTGTTTGCGCGGAAGCGTCTTCGGGGCGGTTGGTGGTTTGGGCGAAGATGCGGGCGCGGCCCAGGTCCTCAGCAACGTTCTCTATAAACGCGGAGTCTACCGGCAGCCAGTCCAGCAAGGTAAAGAGATGGCCATTTTGGAGGCGGTTCTGCTGCGCGGCGACGAGATACAGGTTGCCAGAGTCGAGGACTAGGCTACGGAAGTTGTGCTGCGGAAGGTCGACGGCCCAGGCAGGCAGGCCGAGCGGCGATTGATGGGTAAGTTCGGCGGTGTGCTCGGGGACCGGCGCACCGTCGATGAACGCTTCGACGTGTTCCTGCTGGACGCGCCGTGGGGCTGCCGCGGCGGCTGCCCGCTCGGTCGCACCGATCTCACCGAGACGGAGGTCGATCTCGGGGCGGTTCTTTTCGGTGTTGAGGATTTGGACGACACGGGCGGTGCGGACGGAGTTGCCGATGTTCATCCGGTTGAGCTCGGACTGCATGCGTGTGTCGACCAGATGGATGGCGAACTGCCCGGCGGCGATGTAGGTCGAGATGAGAACGAGCGTCAGGAAGAGGATGAAGGGCGCGGCACCGATGAGGACATAGGTGACGATCAGCTTGTTGCGGAGACTCCAGAGCATCCGGGTGCGGATGAAACGGATGAGGAGGATGGCTACGATGGAAAAGATGGCGATGGCGAGGAGGACTTCGAGGACGTCCAGCAGAGTGCTCGACGCGAAGAGGGCAACCGCCGCGAGGAGCAGATAGGAGGCCATGAGCCAGAAGGTGGCGGCGGGGAGGCCGGGAGCGGGGTGGCGGGCGGGCGGGCGAGGCATCGGTCAGGCCTCCGTCGTGGCTTCGGTTTCCGCTTCCAACTCGGCCTCGCGGGCCAGCCGCTTTGTGTAGCGTGTCGCGGAGAAGTGCGCGCCGCCGAGTAGCAGCAGGCCGGAGAGGAAGGCCCACATCATCAGGCTGACGGAGATGTAGAACGGCCCATAAACGGCCTGGAAGTCGAGCAGGGGAAGAGCGAGGATGTAGAGGTACTTGGCGAGCTCCCAGCTTAGCCCGACGACGATCGCTGTTGGCAGCACGGCGCGCGGGGGGATGGAGCGGTTTGGGAGTATCCAATAGATCAGGAAGAAGATCAGGATGCTGGCGAGAACAGCGCAGACCTTCAGGACCACGAAGGCGATGGAGTTGAAGACGAAGTTGTCGGTGTGGCCGAAAAAGATCCAGGTGAAGAGCATGCGATTGCCGGCGGTTAAGGCGACCGAGGTTATGGCGAGCGCGCCAACGGCGAAGGCCAGTCCCAGCGAGACGGCCTGGTTGTGCAGGTAGGAGCGGTCCTTGCCTACGCCCCAAACGCTATTCAACGCGACTTCGAGCGGGAGGAAGACGCCGGTTGAGGTGACGAGCAGCATAATGAGCGAGAAGACCTGTGTGCCGTGCCGCGGATGGGCGAGGGTCTGCATATTCCGCATGACGAAGTCCTGCCCGACGGGAAGGAAGCTCTTCATCAGGTCGGCGACGACGAGTTCCATGGTCAGGGAGTGGAAGAGCTGACGGGAAAGCGTCAGAAGCAGGACGATGAATGGGAAGAGAGACAGAATGACGTTGGCGGCGACTGAAAAGGCGTAGGTATGGACCGCCGTGGTGGTCATGTAGCGGAGGAGCGCCAGGACCTCGGGCCAGAGGCTAGAGGGGAGCGCGGCTGGTTCGGGTTTGGGGGCGTCGGACATCGGCGAAAACGGTTCCTCACGATGCTAGCAGGCGATGTGCGGGGCAGGGAGGAGGCTTATCTGGGGATACCATAGAGTATGCGGCAGCCCCGCGTGGAGGAACGCTTGAGTACACCAAGAGCAGGATTCGCCTTTGAAGATCGATTGATCGCCTATCTCAACAGCCAACAGTATGAAGTAGTCCGAGACCGGACCTTAGACCACGATTACAAGATCGATTTCGTCATTCGTAGATTTCCGAATAATCCTAAGTTTCATTCTATGGGCGTGCAGGTGACCACGATGACGGGTAATATGCAGAAGCTACAGGAGTTTGTCTCCGTTCATGCAAGCGAATACAAGGTAGTGGACAAAGCCGTTTACTTGGAGGTGGATGGTGCGCTGGATTTTGAAAAAGGTGTCGGTCATCTGATCTCGGCGGCGCTTTCGGATTTTCAGTTCAATTCGGCACGGCTAAGTGAAACCATTGCGGGCATCAAGATCAATCGGGATATGACTTATACCCTGTATGACGTCTCGGCCATGCTTTCGAGCCTGGCGCAAGGAGAGATGCAGGGAAGAGCGGTTACGGCGGCTACGAACGGGGCAGCTTCGAGCGCGTCCAGCTCTGCTTCCGCGGCGGCGGCCGTGGTGCGGAGCGCGCCGGTTGCGGTTGCCGACCTATCCGACGCGGCAAGGGAGATCAAAACTGCATTGCAGGATAGTACGAAGCCGGTGGAGCGGCCCAAGCTGCAAGGGTTTATCAACGCGTACTACCGCACAAAAGACCATGGATTTATTACTTCGCAGACGGGCGATGCGTATTTCTTTGCGTTGAACGGCGTGGCGGATGGCCTGCTGCGGGACAAGCTCCTTGCGCTGCCTTCGATCGATTGGGCGGCTTCAGTGGATGGCACGATTGAGTTCGAGGTGGCCGGTAAAACAAGGCCTACCGCGCGGTATCCGGAGGCGAAGGTGCTGCGGCTGGTGAGGTAACGGCGGCTTCGAGGCGGCCGATGGCCCATGCCGCCGCTTCGGCGAGAATGGGGTCATCTCCGGCGGCCCAGGCTTCGAGTTGAGGCAGGAAGATGAGGTCGCCGGAGTTACCTATAGCGATGGCCGTGTTGCGGTGGAGCCGCTTGAGCTTGGTGCGTTCAAGCGGCGAGCCTTTGAAGTGTTGCTTGAAGGTGGCGGGGGTTAGGTTCGCCAGCCAGTCGAGTGGCGGATTGACCAGCTCGGGGCGCGTGGCGAGGCCCTCGACCTGTGCGATGGGAGCTTTGCGGTTCCAGGGGCAGACGTCCTGGCAGATGTCGCAGCCGAAGACCTGGCGTCCCATGGGTGCGCGCAGGTCCTCAGGGATGGTGCCCTTCTTTTCAATGGTGAGATAGCTGATGCAGAGGGAGGCGTTCATGGCGCGCGGCGCGGTTCCGGTGTCGAGCAGGGCGTCCGTGGGGCAGGCGTCGATGCAGCGGGTGCAGGAGCCGCAGCGGTCGGGCGCGGCGAGTGGGGCCTGCTCGGCGGGAAGCTCCAGCGACGTGACGATAACGCCCAGCAGGAGCCAGGAGCCGAGTTGTTGATTGAGCACGCAGGTGTTCTTGCCGATCCAGCCGATGCCCGCGCGGGCGGCGATGTCACGTTCGAGGATGGGCCCGGTGTCGACGTAGCAGCGTGTCGTGCAGGAGATATGAGTGTGGAGGCCGGCTTCAAGCGCCCGCAGCCGTCCGAGCAGATCGTCGTGGTAGTCCGCGGGGGCGAGTGTGTCGTTTTGTTGACGACCGTTCCAGGCGTAGCGAGCGATCCAGCCGGTGTTCGTGGGAGCTGGGTCGATGGAACGAGGAGCGGCGGCGTTGTAGTTAAGGGCGCACACGAGAACGGAGCGCGCCCACGGGAGGGCGACCGTGATTGCGCTGCGGAGAAGGGTTCCCTCGGCGTTGCAGCGTTTGAGATAGTCCATTTCGCCCGCGTAGCCGTCGGCGATCCAGCCTTCAAGGTGGGTAACGGTTGCAGGCTGCGGGGAAGCGGGGGAGACGCCGGTCACCGCAAATCCCTGGGCGACGGCGAACGCGTCGAGGAGCATGCGAAGCTCAGGCGTCCAGTGTGCGTGGGGTGTGCCTGACGTGTTGTCACTCTCTTCCATCAGGGTAAAGAAGCTTTGCTGCATTTACGGTCGATTCTTCATCGTAACCGCCTGCATGGATCGTTTCTCCCAACGAGCGGGGCAAAGACGCCGGGCGGTTCATGACCGGCCTCACCCTCGCCAACTGCATCGGCCACCGCATCCGGTCACCTGGAGATGCTGGCGGCGGATTTTGGCAGAAGATAAAGCGGGCGAACTTCGCCTAAGACTAGCCAGCCAGAGGGAGCGGCTGGTTGTAGAGGTAAACCCAGCAGCGGCGGCGAGTTCCATCGGCAAAGGTAACAAGGCGCTTTACCCGGATAAACAGGCTCTTGGCGGGATCTTCGGGATGAAACTCCTCGTATTGGTCGAGACTGGTGAGCGTGTCGGCGTCTTCCGGAAGAGCAAATACGGCTCCCGGAATGCGCTCGTTGTTCTCTCCGCCGGTCACTACAGCTGGATACTCGCCGAGGTTAAAAAGTCGGCCCCTTATCGTCCCTTGACCCATCGGCCGCAGCTTCTTGACGACGTGTGCGATCTCCCTGGGAGCGTGCTCCGGGCGGAGTGTGCCGTAGACAAAGAGACCGTCAGCCATAATGAGCCCTCAACTTAGTTTAGCAAGCAAAGCCGACAGATGTTCAAAGCTCTTTTCTTGATTTGAGACGTAACGGCGAAGCTCTGGATGACGGTCAAGCCGACGAAGGTAGTAACCGAGAAGGGCGTTTAGATCGCCTTGTGAAAGGTTCCCAGTCTTTCGGAGGTAAGCAACGAGTTCGAAAAAGTTGAGGAAGTCGGTAAGTTGCTCGGATTCCGCAAGAATTTGAGCACCCAACTTCGCCGCTTGCTCGTCCTCATCGGAATCGAGCAAGCGTCTCATCTGCTTGTATTGATTATCTACGAAGAATGCTTGATGGAGAGCGACGAGGAACTCGGCACGACGGGTGTTTGCATTCTTCCTGTAGTTCCATAGCGCGACGGAAGCCGCAGCTATCGCGATTAGCCCATTGACGCAGTCCTTGAAAACCGTCCAGTGATCCATGCTCATCGCTCTAGCCTTTCGGGAGACAGCGGCTTTCTTGCGAAGTAGTACAAGCTTCCCGCCAGCATTCCGAACATGGCTACGCTTACCCAGTCGTGATGCAGCGGATTGCCCTCCGAGAATCTCGGGATGCTGCGTTCCGTGGCGGCTTCGTACAGCTTGACGCACACGCCGAGCAGCCCAACGATTCCACCGGCGGCGATCAGCCCCGACGCGTACAGCGACCCCGGGCTGATCTCCGACTCCAGGTCGAGCGAAGGCGTGACGCTGGTCGGCACCGGCAGCCCCGTCGCGGGGTCGAGGTGGTCCGGGTTCGTCTCGTCAAAGTGGGGGTTGGCCGCCATCCACGCCGGACGGTTCGTGTGCCACAGGGCGACCGACTGCGTGTACTCCGCCGCTGTCTGCCGTGCGGCGTGTTGCTTCATCGCGCGGTCGACCATCCAGCGCATCAGACCACCGGCAAAGATCGCCAGCGTCGTCGCGATGGAGAGGTACGCCCCCACCGCGAAGGTCAGCGATCGAATGCCCAACAACTCGACCCCGACCACTAGAAACACGCCGAGCAGCACCAGCCCCCACGCCAGCCGGCGCGTCAGGATGCCGTTGATGACCGTGGCCATCAGTCGCCCCTGTGGCGCGGCCGCCTGCTCCGAGCCGATCCCTTGCACCCACTGGATCTCGATTCGCCCAGTCGCGGGGTTATACAGGTACTTGCCGTCTTCGAGGGTGGTGGAGCCGATGGCGTTCAGCAGGATCAGGTGCCGCGTGCCCGTGACCTCCTCCTTTGCCGCGCCGCCCTTACCGCTGAGCGTGATGTGGTCGCGTGTAAAGTTCCCCTTGTCCTCGACCCCGTCTGGCGGGGCCGCCGGGTTGAACGCAATCGGCTTCGGCAGGCGCTGAAACTGTTCGAAGCCGGTGTTCATCGCGTTCAACGTCGTGCCGATTGAGAAGACGCTGATCACCACCCCGGCCATCACCGCCATCTGCTGCTTCCAGGGCGTTGCGCCGATCAGGTAGCCGGTCTTTAGATCTTGGCTGGTGTCGCCCGCGTTCGACGCCGCGATGCACACGATGCCGCCGATGGTGATGGCCAGCGCGCCGAACGCCGGAGCCGTCCAGCCGCGCACCAGAAACACGGCCGAGGTCGCCATCAGCGTGGCGATCGTCATCCCCGAGACCGGCGACGCCGAGCTGCCGACGATGCCCACGATGCGCGCGCTCACCGTGACGAATAGAAACCCGAACACCACCACCAGCAGCGATGCCGCAAGGTTCGCCAGCGCTCCCACCTGCGCTCCCGGCACGGGATGAAACTGGAGGAAGAGGAACATCAGCAGCACGAGCACTACCGAGCCGCCCAGCACCACCGACATGGGCAGATCATGCTCCGTCCGGGTTTTCCGCTTTGCGATTGAACCCTTGGCTCCCATGCCCCGGAGCCCTTCCGCCAGCGCGCTCACGATGGTCGGCAGCGTTCGCAGCAGCGTAATCAGCCCCGCCGTCGCCACCGCGCCCGCGCCCATCGGCCGCACATAGGTCTTCCACAGGTCAGACGGGCTCATGTCGTGGATGGGCACCGTGCCCGGATAGAGCGGCCCCGCCACGTGCGAGCCGAAGAAGTAGATGGCCGGCATCAGCACCAGCCACGAAAAGACGCCGCCGGCCAACATCACTGCCGCCACGCGAATGCCGATGATGTAGCCGACGCCGAGATATTCCGGCGTCACATCCGCCCGGATCGCGGCGCCCTTCAGGATGTGCTGCGCGCCACCCATATCGGGCTGATAGTTCGGTGTGCTCGGCCACAGCGCGAACAGGTTGTCGTTCTGGAAGAGCGTGTAGACCGCACCCAGGCCCAGCCCCAGGAACACCCGCGACGCGAAGCTGCCGCCGCGCTCGCCCGCCATGAGGACGTCCGCGCAGGCCGTGCCTTCGGGATAGATTAAGGTTTCGTGTTCCTCCACGATGAGCTGCCGCCGCAGCGGGATCATGAACAGCACACCAAGCCATCCGCCGAATAGCGCAAGCGCGAAGATGCGCGTGCTCTCCAGATCGAAACCGAGGAAGATCAATGCGGGCAGGGTAAAGATGACGCCCGAGGCGATGGACTGCCCGGCGTTCCCGGTCGTCTGCACGATGTTGTTTTCAAGGATGCTCGAACGCCCAAATGCACGGAGGATGGAGATCGACAACACGGAGATGGGGATGCTCGCCGCGACGGTAAGCCCCGCCCGGAGCCCCACATACACCGTTACCGCGCCGAAGAGTATGCCAAACAGCGCGCCCAAGATCAGCGCGCGCGGGGTGAACTCTGGCCGCCGGTCGGTGGCTGGGACAAAAGGCTGAAAGACGGGGGTGGCCATGGTGTTTCCTCCGGGTGCAAGGCGATGCATCGGAGTGTACCAGCGCGCCTACCAGTCGTTCTTTTGCTCCACCTTCGGCTGCTTGCCTTGTCTGCCGCCGAGCAGCCAGTCCAGCCGCGACCGGATGTCTTTCTCCCGCGCCTCGCCCTCGATCTTGCCGATCACCTGCCCGTCGGCGTCGAGGATCAGCGTCGCCGGAACCAGTACGCCCAGCTTCAGGCCGGCCAGCGTCCGGTCGGTCGCGCCGGTCCACACGGGGAAGCGCAGCCCGCTTTTGCGCAGCGCGGCGTCGATCTTGCTTTGGGTCTCCAGCGCGTCCAGCGACACGGCTACAAAGCGTACCTCGTGTGCCGCATAATCTTCGCTCAGCTTCTCCAGACGCGGCATTTCGTCCCGGCACGGCCCGCACCACGTCGCCCAGAAGTTCACCACCGCAGGGTGTCCGCGGAGTTCGCTCAAACGATGAGTCGCTCCAGCCAGATCGTGAAAGCTCATCGCCTCGCTGCCGGTCTGAGCCCCCGCTAGGAGCGAAGCCGCCAACGCCACAAAAACTGCCCATCGTCGCATCGTGTCACTCTACGCGTCGTGCATCCTTCCGCACACCCATCCTTTGGTGGAGAAGACATCCATCTTCCGGGCGATGCGCCTTCTACACCGCCGCTCCTACAGTGAGTGGGCCATGAAAAACACTCCCTTGTTTTCTCTCTGCCTTGCGGGCGTGCTTGCCACGATTCCGTTTGCCGCCACCCTCCACGCGCAAGGCTGCCTCGCCGCGCACACCAGCAGCACCATCCAAAGCTGCATCACCTCGCCCAACGGTATCGCCGAGAGCGGTGGTCCAAACTTCCTGCGCCACCATCCGCTGACCGTCGAGGTTGA
Source organism: Acidobacteriaceae bacterium (assembly GCA_965277085.1). GTDB lineage: Bacteria > Acidobacteriota > Terriglobia > Terriglobales > Acidobacteriaceae > Edaphobacter. Next base: position 479,149 of record OZ255708.1, on the reverse strand, counting down.
CTGGCGATCGTTCAGTTCCTTCCGCCACTTCGTCGGCACGGTCGAGCAGACGCAGCGCGCCGTCCTCGGCAACCAGATCAAGAACCATCAGAACATCTACAACATCGCGGCAGAAATGCAGCTTACTCCGCGGTGGTCGGTCAACGCCTTTGTGCCGGTGCTGCAAGGATCGCGCAACCAGAAGTATTCCCCTGTCGGTGTGTATGACATTGCGGGAGTGGGTGACATGATCTTGGGTGCGCAGGCCTGGGTGCTGCGTCCTCCGGCCGAGAACGGCGGCAATATCGCCTTCAGCATGGGATTGAAGTTGCCAACGGGTTTGAACAATGGGATGGGCACGGCACGGGCCTCGAATGGGACGGTGGGGAAGTTTGTGGCCGACCAGTCGCTTCAGCCGGGCGACGGCACGTGGGGCTTCACCCTTGGCTCGCAGGCCTATAAGCAGACCCTCTTTCATACCGTGGGCTACTTCCAGGGTTCGTGGCTCTTCAACCCGGCGGACACGAACGGCGTGCCGACCTACCGCATCGGAATCCAGTCCACCATGTCGGCCACCGACCAGTACCTCTTTCGCGCCGGTCTGTCCCGTCACGTTCCCCATGTACGTGGTTTGGCGGGCAGCTTCGGCGGCCGCATGGAAGGTATCCCCGTCCGCGACGCCTTCGGCAAGAGCGATGGGTTCCGCCGCCCGGGTTATATCATCTCGGTCGAACCGGCGCTTCAGTATCAGCGCCACCGCGACATGATCTCGCTGACCGCGCCGTGGGCCGTGCAGCGCAATCGGCGCGCGTCGGTCTACGATCTGGCCAACCATACGCACGGGGACGCGGCGTTCGCCGATTACGCCGTCATCCTTGGCGTCTCGCACACCTTCTAAAACAATCACGCATCGCAGTGGCTTTCCGGCCCGTCTCGGCTTATACTCCGGTCAAGGCGCGGTCGGACCGACCTGGAGCGCCCGCGAGTGAGGTCTGCCTTCAGCGAAAGCTTGACGGTTCAAACGCTCGAACGTCCCGTCGGAGTGGCTACGCCTCTGCGCGGGTATTCGTTCCCTGGCCTCTGGGCACGCGCCGTGCTCGACGATCTTGTCGCGACGGTCTTCCCTTCCGATTGCAAGATATGTCGCGCCGCGTTACTGCGCGCCGGGTTTTCTCCCGTGTGTGATCGGTGCGTGGCTCGCATTGCGCCACAGACATCCACCCTCTGCCGTATTTGCGGTGAGGCGATTGGAATGGAGAGCGACCGGTTCGCAGGGCAGTACCCCGCCGAAGGTGTCCTGTGTACTGTGTGTCGTTTCGTTCCGCCGCCATTCGAGCGGGCTGTCGCCTACGGTGTCCATGAGGGCGAGCTTCGCGAACTGATCCATTCCCTGAAATACGACCGCATTCGCGCCATCGCTAAACCGATGAGCGCAATGCTGGCACAAGCCATTGCATCGCTTGAACTCACAGAAGATGTGGCTCTCGTCGCTGTTCCTCTGTTCTCCACACGGCAGCGGCAACGCGGCTTCAATCAATCAGTTCTGCTCGCCAATGAAGCGGCGTCGCTGCTCAAGAAGTTGCATCCGGCGCTCAGGTTGCAGCCGCAGCATCGTCTGCTCCGCCGCATCCGGGATACGGAGAGTCAGTTCTCGCTTAGCTGGAAAAGCCGCCGTACCAATGTGAAGGGGGCCTTCGAGGTCAACGCCGCCATGCCCATCGCGGGCCGCACCGCGCTGCTGGTCGACGACGTCTTTACCACCGGCGCGACGACCCGCGAGTGCGCTCGTGTCCTCCGCAAAGCCGGAGCCGCCCGCGTCTTTGTCGCCACCGTCTCGCGCGCCCAGGATCAAGACGTAGAGCTCTGGGACGCCACCACAACAGGCACAGTCCACACCTTTGGAGGGCAGTAATCATGCAGTCGGGCAAAACACGCAAAGGGAAGCAGCGAGCCGGCCAACGTCTACACGCCGCGCACACGCACAGCAGCGGCCGTGTGATGACCGAGCTCGACGTCCGTGTCGGGGTCTTCCGCCAGCCGGCCATGCAGACGCCGGTGCTGGTGCTGAACGCGAGCTACGAGCCCATCAACATCTGCGGGGCTCGGCGGGCGCTGGTCTTGGTGCTCAAGGGGGTCGCGCGCACCGAAGAAGAGCAGGGCACGATCCTCCATGCCGCGCGGTTCCAGGTGGCGATGCCGTCGGTCATTCGTCTGCTTGACTATCGGCGTATCCCGCACCAGACTCGCGCGCTCAGCCGCAAGAACATCCTGCTGCGCGACCGGAACTGCTGTCAGTATTGCGGCGTCATCCTGACGGCTGGGGAGCTGACGCTTGACCATGTGCTTCCACGGTCGCGCGGGGGCCTTTCGACCTGGGAGAACCTCGTCGCCTGCTGCCATGACTGCAACCGCCGCAAGGGCAACCAGCTCTTGCATGAGCTAACGGACATGAAGTTGATGCGGGAGCCGCGCCCGTTTTCTCTCCATACTTCGCGGCACATCATGCGGATGATTGGCTCGGCCGATCCAAGCTGGCGGCGTTATCTGTATTTTGAGAATGACACGCAGACCGCCGCATAATCTTCAGTTCTGTCATTCTGAGTTGAGTCGAAGGACCTTGCGGTCTTATCCTGATAGGGAGTACTCGCCACGCGCCTTGTCCCCGGCCCGCTTTCGCCACACTACCTTCACCTGCTTTCGCCAACGCTCGTCGAGCGCCAGCAAGGTCCAGTCTACGCGGGGTGACAAATACTTCAGGACGATCTCGGTTGCGGGATGAATCCGCAGCGCCGGCGCGGCCAGATACAGGCGCGGAGCCTCCGCCGACAGCACCATGCCGCCGAAGTAGCCGAGGCGCTGAAACTCACCGAGGCCGGTCGCGGGGTCGGGATGCTGCAAATGGTGCCAGCGCACACGCACCCAGTAATCCAGGCCCTGCAAGGCGAGGTGCAGGTCCTCTTCCGCCTTCAACTCGATGACCGCCAGCCGCCCATCCGTGCCGACGCCGAGCAGATCGAGCATCCCACGATCCGCCGCCGCGAACGCCGGGACTTGCGTGTAGACGTGCGCTGGATCGAGATGCGGATCGAGCGGTTCCAGGTTGCGGCGAAGGACGCTTTCGAGCCAGCGCTCCGGCTGCATCCGGAAGAGCGGATCGCGCTGTTCGCCGGCAAGCCGTCGCCGGGCAAAGAGGCGCGCCGTCATCTCTCGCAACTCGTCCGCATTTTCGTCGGTCAGGGTTGTTTCGTTCGCGCCCGCGCCGAAGGTGATATCGAGTGAACGGTTGAAGGACTGTGCCGTGACGGCCATGCGGACACGGGCAAACTCCAGCCCATGCAACAGAAACGCCAGCTCCGTGCCGCTCCGCAGCCGCTGCTCCACCTCGGCGCGTGCACTTTGTGGCACCAACGCCATGACCTTGGCCGCCGCGTCGGAGAATCGGTCGCGGCCGGCTTGTTCGTTGGGCGCGCGCACCAGCCTTGTGGCCAGATTGCCGTGGTCGGCGGCGTCGCGCTCCTCCATCTCCTCGGAGGCCTCGTCGAGCTCCCACAGCTCCCATTTGGCCGCGTCCGCGTTCAGCCATGCCAGCCGCGAGACGCTGAGCGTGCCCATGCCTCGCGGCACGATGGCGCGCAAACCCTGGAAGAGCCGCCGGCCGCCTGCTCGCTCGCGGCAGTCATGCAGCCAAAGGATGCCCAGCGTCAGGATGCCGTCGACGGTTGCCTGCGTCTCTTCTTCGTTGACCGCGATAACGGCCCAAGCCTGATTGCCCTTCACCAGCACGCCACGCGCGTAGGCCGGACCGAAGCTCTTTTCGAGATCCATGGCCGTGCGGAAGCTCTCGGCCTTCCACTCGGGAAACGTCCGCAGCAGCACCCGTTCGAGCGTCTTCAAGTAGCGTAGCCGCGTGGCCTCGCGCGTCGACGGCGTACGGCGGTCGCGGTCAGGCGCGAACTCCAGCATCTGCGGCTTGCTCTGTCCAAACCGAAGCGTGCTTAGCCGCAACACCCCGTTGCGCATGGCCGTGGCGGAGACCCGGCGGACGAGGTTGCGCTCTTCGCTCCACAGATGCAGCGAGCATCGCCCATGCTCGGTGCTCAGGGTGTACTTTGCGCTATCCATTGAGAAGATGGCTTTGCCGTCCTCCAGCACTACGGCGCGGGGGTGCTGCGCGAGGAAATCTTCAAAGGCGCGCGCGACGATCTCGGGCGATTCGGCGATCTCCGCTGAAGAAGCACTGCGTGGCGGCATGGAGAGGATGCTACAACGGCAGATGGAAGTGGAAGCTGGAAATCCGCATCCCTTCGCGGAAATAAAAGGCGTGGGCACCCTGCCGCTGCGTGCCGGAGTCGAGCGAAAAGCTGGTGCAGCCCGCCGTCCGCGCGTACTCGATCAGCCAATGGAGCATGGCCTCGCCGTGACCCTTGGAGCGGTGCGCGGCATTGGTCACCAGATCGTCGACGTAGAGCGTTCGCCCGCTGTGGAGCATCCCGTAGATGCGAAATCCCGCTACGGTGACGACCGCGCCCGCATGCTCCAGATAGGCGAGCCGGTAGCCCTCCGTCTGCTGCGCCTCGATGCGCGGCACGAACTCGCTCTCTATCAGGGCAGGCCGAAGCGCCGACATGACCGCAAAGCATCGTCTGATCGCCGCTGCATCTTCGGCAAGCGCGATCACCAGCCCTCCGCCAGCCTGAGTTGGGTGATGTGGGCGAGGTGGTGCCGCGAGTGCCACGCGTAGAGCATGGTCGCTGTTTCGATGGATGTCCGCCCGTTCACCGGATGCGTATAGCCGCGCTTCCACTGCTCGTCTTTGAGCGAGAACAAGAGCATGACCCAGCGCGCGTGGAGGGCCTCGATCAGCTCCAGCGACCATTGCACCGGTGCCAGTGAATCATGAAGGTTCGCCCATGCCTTCTCGTCATAGGGCGTAATGACGGGCCACTCCTCGGTGAGCGCCAGCCGGGTGCGGACGAACGCGTTCATGTGGCTGTCGGCGATGTGATGCACGAGCTGCTGCACCGTCCATCCATCCTTGCGGTAGGGCGTCATCAGCCGGTCGGGGTCCAGGCCCTCGACGGCGTTCCGCAGCTGTCCCGGCAGACCCGCGATGGCCATGATCGCATCCTTCAGCTCCTCTGGGGACACGTAGCCGGGCTTGGTAAACGTTCCTATGGGATACCGCGCGTCGTTCTCCATTCTCTTCTCCTCACCATAGGTGTTGTCCAGCTCGGAAGGGTCACTGAGCGGGCTTGCGCGTCGTTCCATCCATAGCTCCGGTCGTCCTTGCAAGGAAGGTAGCACAGCCTCCGTATATTCTTTGTGGGTGATAAGAAAACGATTCCAGCCCATCTGTTCCATCCTGCTTCTGGCGTGTGTCTCCGCTTCTCCAGTGTCTCGCGCATTGGCCCAGCCGGTGGCGAAAACATACATCGGCATCGACAGCAATGAGTACCCCGGTAACGACGCGCTCGTCTCGCTTAAGCGGCGCTTCGACTTTATCGGCTACTGGCTGAACAATCCTCCGGGCGCGCGGCGCAACGATTGGCTGGGCAAGCGCGAGGAGGTCGTTCGCGCGGGCTTCGGCTTTCTGGTGCTGGCTAACGGCAAGCTCGACAAGGAGATCAAGGCCGCGCACCTTGCGCCGGCCGCCCTGGGCGACCGCGATGGGAAGGCCGCCGCCGCCGCCGCGACGCGTGAGCATTTTCCCGCGCACACGATCGTCTTTCTCGATCAGGAAGAGGGTGGCCGTCTGCTCCCTGAACAGATGAGCTATCTGCTTGGCTGGACAGAGGCCGTGGCGAAGTCGGGCTTTCGACCGGGCGTTTACATTAGCGGCCAGCCTGTGCCGGATGGTCCCGGTCATACCCTGACCACGGCCCAGAACGTCCGCGACGAGATCGCCGGGCGGCATTTGCACGAGGTTGCGATGTGGGTCTATCAGGATGCCTGCCCGCCCGCGCCCGGCTGCACACTTCAGCCTCCGGCGCTTTCGCTGAGCGGCACACCGGGAGCCATCGCCTGGCAGTATGCGCAGTCGCCGCGGCGTCCGGCGATCACCGCTTCCTGCGCCAAGACGTATGCTCCGGACGGCAACTGCTATGCGGGCGAGGCTTCCACCAAAGTGACCTACGATCTGAGCGTGGCGGACTCGCCCGATCCGTCGCATGGCCGTTAGTTTCGCTCTTATTTGCTGGGAACCTCTGCGAAGCCTAGAATCGATTACAGATGACCCTCCCGTACGCGGACCACAAGCTCTATTTCATTGAAAAACTCGGATTGTCAGAACGGCTGATGGAGCGTTGTCTGGGCGAAGCGCTCTCGGCCGGGGGCGACTATGCGGATTTGTACTTCGAATCCGTCACCTCTACGTCCTTGGGGATAGACGAGTCGCTGGTCAAATCCGCCAGCCAGGGGATCAGCGTGGGCTGCGGTATCCGCGTTGTCTCAGGGGAGCGGACAGGCTACGCCTATACCGACGATCTCTCCTCAGACCGCCTGTTGAAGGCTGCACGCACGGCCGCGCTGATTGCCAGCGGACCCGCCAAGCAGCAGATGTCCGGCTTCCGGCATACCGAGACACCCTCTTTGTATCCCGTGGCTGGAGCGACCGCAGACGCGGAGATCGCGGCAAAGCTGCACCTGATTCAGCGCGCCGACCACGCCGCCCGCGCCTACGATTCGCGCATCACGCAGGTGCGCGCCGGGTTCAATGACGAGCTGCGGCGCATCCTGGTTGCGGCTTCGGATGGGACCTTTGCTTCGGATACGCAGCCGCTCGCGCGGCTCAACGTCTTCGTCATCGCCAAGGACGGCGTCAACACCGCGCGCGGCACCTCGGGCGGTGGCGGGCGTGTGACGCTGGACTTTTTCGAGGCGGAAAAGTCGCCCGAGCACTTTGCGCGAGAGGCTGCCCGCACCGCCATCCTCCAGCTGGGCGCGGTGGACGCTCCCGCCGGGGAGATGCCAGTCGTGCTTGGGCCTGGGTGGCCGGGTGTGCTGCTCCATGAAGCCGTCGGCCACGGGTTGGAGGCCGATTTCAACCGCAAGAAGACCTCTGCCTTTGCCGGTCTTATTGGGCAGCAGGTCGCGAGCACCAAGGTCACTGTCGTCGATAACGGCTTGATGCCGAACCGGCGCGGCTCCATTAACATGGACGATGAGGGGCATCCCACGCAGGAGACCGTGCTGATCGAGAACGGCGTCCTGAAAGGCTTTCTTTCGGACAAGCTGAACTCGCGCCTGATGGTGATGCCGAACACCGGGTCCGGCCGCCGCGAGAGCTACCATCACATCCCGATGCCGCGCATGACGAACACCTATATGCTGAACGGAGACGACCAGCCTGAAGACATTATCAAGAGCGTCCAGCGCGGTCTCTACGCGGTGAACTTTGGCGGCGGACAGGTGGACATCACCAACGGTAAGTTCGTCTTTTCGGCTTCGGAGGCCTACCTGATCGAAGACGGCAAGGTGACACGCCCGGTCAAGGGCGCGACCCTTATCGGCAACGGCCCGGAAGCCCTCAAGTTCGTCTCCATGGTCGGGAACGATCTCGCGCTCGACGAAGGTATCGGCACCTGCGGCAAGGCCGGACAGAGTGTCCCGGTTGGCGTCGGCATGCCCACAGTAAAGCTCGACCGCATGACGGTCGGGGGAACAGGACAGTAAGACCATGGCACCTGAACGCGAAAAGATGTACGAGTGTGAAGTCCGGCGCCGCCGCTTGAAAGAAGGCGGAGGGTACGAGCCGTATTGGAAAGTCAAGAAGGTCGCCGTGGCGCTGGTCGACAGCGATACGGAGTTCCGCTGCAAGGACTGCCATGGCGCGGTTAAGCTCCTTGGCCGTAACGGCAAGGCTGAGACGATCGCCTACGCCGAGCACAAGCTGCCAGTCGACAGCGAATATTGCGCGGGCGGGATGCTTTTTAAGAAAGCTACTGACGGTCGCGAATCCAAGCTCTCTGAACATCCCGTCGAGTAGACGCTCACTCGCCTCCGCACCGGAAAGAAGCATCCACGCACCACTTGAGTCCATGCTTTTCGAGGTGATCCCCATGCCAACCGCTGAACGCGAGATGATCCACGAGTGCCAGGTAAAACGCCGCCGCGTCCGCGCCACAGGCGGCTATGAGCCTTTCTGGAAGCTCAAAACCGTGGCTGACGCACTAGCGGATTCCGATACTGAGTTCCGCTGCAAAGATTGCTTCGGTGCCGTCAAGCTCAACGTCCGCACCGTCGCGGACGAAGCTATCCGGCACATGAAGCACAAAGTGAAATCGGACTCGGAGTTCTGCCCCAGCGGCCTCCACTTCCAGCTAGCCACCGACGGCCGCGCGCCTCGGCTCTCCGCCACGCCGGTACGGTGACCTACCGCGCCCGCGGGTGCGTCTCGTCGTAGACTCGCTGCACCTGCCCCACGGTCAATTGCGTGTAGCGCTGTGTGGTCGAGAGACGTTCGTGGCCAAGCATCTCCTGGATGGCTCGCAGATCGGCTCCCTCTTCGAGCATGTGTGTTCCGAACGCATGACGCAGTGTGTGGGGATGCACGTCCGCCGTCAGCCCGCGCGATTCGGCGACGGCCTTCACGATGCGGCCCACGCTACGTGTCGTTAGCCGGCAATCTCCGCGCAGGCGAAGATTGAGCAGCAACGGTCCGGTGTGCACCAGGCCGCCTTTGCCCGCCGCCAGCAGCTTGGCCTCGCGTAGCGGTAGATACTCGCGCACCGCGACCGCCGCCATCTCTCCTAATGGAACCAGCCGCTCCTTCTTGCCCTTGCCTCGCACCAGGACTACGTCGTCGCGCAGCCGTAGACTGGCGATGTCGAGCCCCACCAGCTCCGAATTGCGTATGCCGCAGCCGTAGAGCAGCTCGAAGATGACCCTCTCTCGCTCCGGCCACGCGGCGGTCTCCTCCTTGCGCGCGCCGCTTTCGAGTGAGTCGAGGACACGGTTGACCTCCTCCATGCTCGGTACGCGCGGCAGATGCAGCGGGCGCTTTGGCGTTGACACGAGTACCGCCGGATTCTTCGCAACGTGGCCTTCTTTGGCCAGCCACTTGAACCAGCTCCGCACCGCCGCCAAGGCCCGCGCCGCGCTTGCCTTGGACAATCCGCGCTCATACAACAGGCCAAGATACGCGCGGATGTGCAGATGCTCCACTGTAGTCACTCCAGCCTCTTTGCCGAGTGAGTTCTCGAGATACTCGGCAAATCCGCGCACCTCGCGAGCATAGGCGCGCACCGTATGCCCGGAAGCGCCGCGCTCCACCGCCAGCATCCGCAGAAACTCCTCGGCCAACTCCCCTGCCTGACTCACAGCGCAGTCTCCCTGCTTCTCCCGCGCGGATGATGCAGCCGATGTACGGCCTTAAGGTGGCCCAGCGCAACGTGCGTGTACACCTGGGTGGTCGCAATGTCGGCATGACCGAGCAGCGTTTGGACGCTCCGCAGATCGGCTCCATGCTCCACCATGTGTGTCGCGCAGCTATGCCGCAGCGTGTGTGGGCTGGCTTTGACGCCGCCCAGCTTTGCCGCGCCGCGCACCATCTCCCACACCCAGTTGCGCGTCAGACGACAGCCACGCACGCTAAGGAAGAGGCTGCGCTCCACTCCACCGCCGCGCACCAGCCCCGGCCTGCCCATGGCCAGATACCGCTCCAACGACCTTACGGCGCGCTCGCCCAAGGGCACGATTCGCTCCTTATCGCCCTTGCCGCGCACCTGCGCACGGGCCTGGTCGAGGTGCAGATCCTCCACACCCAGCGCGCAGATCTCACCCACGCGCAGACCGCCGGCATAGAGCAACTCCAAGATTGCGTGATCCCGCAACGCCAGACCGTCGGCATCGGCGGCCCGCGCCGCGGCTTCCGAACGCTCCAGCATCTCCACCACTTCGCTTTCGGCGAGCGACTTTGGCAGCACCTTCCAACTCGCCGGACTTTCCGTGTTAACCGTGGGGTCGTGCGCGATGCGCTTGTCGAGCAGCATCCAGCGGTAAAAACCGCGCAGGCAGCTCAGCTTTCGGGCGATCGAACGCGACTCGACCCCATGGCTCCGCAGCCCCTGCATGAACTCGCCGACATCCACCTGGGTTGCGCCAGCCAATAAACCGTCGCGATTCTCCAGATGTTCGGCAAACTGTGCCAGATCGCTGGCATACGCCTCGCACGATGCTGGCCGCATACCCTTTTCTACGCGTAGATACGCCTGGTACTCCCGCATCAGCGGCAGATTGGCGGAGGTCTCCGGGCCGGGTCGCATCTCTCGATTATCGAGGCGCAACCCTCGACACGCGGCCTTCGCGTCACCAGGCGCATCTATCTTGCCAGTATCCTCTTGCGTGAGGGAGACCCATGATGCCGCTCTGCGAACACCTTGCCCACAGCAAATATCACGCGCCCAAGGTCCACGTCTGCGAAGAGTGCGTCGCGCTTGGCGACCAATGGGTGCATCTGCGCACGTGTCTTGAGTGCGGGCATGTCGGCTGCTGCGACTCGTCCAAGAACAAGCACGCCACCAAGCACTACAAGACGAGCGAGCATCCGGTGATTGCGTCGGCACAACCTGGCGAGCGCTGGCTTTGGTGCTACGTGGATGAGCAGATGACTGGGTAGGGAGTGGCGGAGAGGGGGGGATTCGAACCCCCGATAGACTTACGCCTATGTCTGATTTCGAGTCAGGTGCATTCAACCGGGCTCTGCCACCTCTCCGAATCGAGCGGGCGGGACTTCTTCAGTCTAATGGCAAGTACGGCCCATGGCAACGCAACGAGCGCAGCCCAATTGCGATCTCTAACCGAAGCTGGCGCGCTTTACCTTTTGCCGGAAGTCTTCGCCTTTCATCTCGACGGGCACACACATCTCTTGGAGGCGCGACCAGATGCGTTCTCCGACGCGGTCGCCGAGGGTGAGCTGGGTCATGGCGCGCTTGACTTCCTGGGTGGAGGTTTCGGCGAATTTGTCTACGGGTTCTGCGAAGGTGACGGAGGAGGGCTCGTTGGGAAGGTTTGAGGTGACGATGGTGGACCTGTCCTCGTTGTAGCGGCTGCTGAGGATGTAGGAGGTGGTGTCCCAGGTCCAATCGGTAGGGGTGATGTCGCCGAGGTCGTCCAGCACCAGGAGGTCGCACTTAATGACCGCGTTGAGGATGGCCGCCTCGGCACCGGCGGTGCGGAGGCTGTAGATGGAGCGGAGGTGGTCGAGCAGCTCCTTGTGTTCCCAGAAGACGCCAGTCGCGCCCCGGTCGGCGATGACGCTTTTAAGGATGCCGATAGAAAGGTGCGTCTTTCCGAGGCCGCGCGAGCCGGTGAAGAGCAGGCCCTTGCCGGCGGTTTCGATGGGGAACCCGGAGGCGAACTTGCGGGCGACGGAGAGGGCCTTCTTGATGCTTTTGGTGGCGGAGCTGTGCAGCGTCTCGTAGCTGTCGAGCGAGCAGAGCTCGTAGCGGCGGGGAATGCGGGCGTTCTTGAGCAGGCGGGCGGCGCGGAGCTCGATGCGGCAGGCGCAGTCCTGGGCGAACTGGGTGCCGTCGGGGCGCTGGATGACGGTGAGGCCGAGGCCATGGCAGAGGGTACAGACGGGGGGCATACGTCTCTCCAGTATGGCAGCGCGGGCGGCGTTCCGGCGGTGCGGATGAATCGAAGCGCCCTTGTGCGAATCTGGATATACTGGAAAGACTGTCCGGCGCTCCAAAAGGCGCGGACGGCGGCGCGGCAGGCCGTTCGATGTGGACGTGAGGGCACCGTTTGCAAGCGGGCGGAAGGATGAGGCGAAGGCCGTAGGGCAGAGATCAGGATAAGGAAGACATTATGCCAAAAGAGGGAATTCACCCGTCGTACAACGAGATCACCGTTAAGTGCGCGTGCGGCTCGAACTTCAAGACGCGCTCGACGCATAAGGGCGACATCGTGCTCGAAATCTGCTCCGCCTGCCACCCATTTTTCACGGGCAAGCAGAAATTGATCGATACGGCTGGCCGCGTGGAGCGGTTCCGCCGCAAGTTCGCCAAATCCGATGCGGGCAAGGCGACGACCGCTACGGCTGACGCGAAGTAAATCGGAGGTAAGATCAACCGAAGGGCCTCCGCTTACGCGGGGGCCTTTTGCTTGTGGAAGAATGGCTTCATGCAGACGCAGCATTACGTCAAACGCGCAGATGACTTCCTACGAGGAATGCAGTTGATGCATGACGAGGTGACGTTCGCAAGCTCAACGGCTCTGCTTGCGATCCACTCGGCGATCTCCTATACGGACGCGCTTCGGGTCGGCCTCGGAGATGAAAAGCTCGCGGGCGACAATCACGGTCAGGCGGTGGATGCGCTTCGAGGCCTGCTCAACACCGAACGCATCGCAGGCAGCGAAGGATTGATTCACCTGCACTATTTGGTAAGCCGCAAAAGCGTGATTGCTTATGGGGATCGAAGGCTCACCGAGACCGAACTTAGCCGTTTGGTGATCAAGGCCGAGATGTTTGCGAAGTGGGCCACGGGTATCGCCAAGCAATTGAGAATGGAAGGATGGCGACATGACGACTGACGAGACGCGGCAGCTAGGGCGGGCGAAGAACGCTACGATGGCGCTTTTTGAACGCCGCTTGTCGATTCCCAAGATCTATATCGACGCGCAGTGGGACGGAAATGCGGTCGATGTGCTCGCCATCGACCGGGACGGATATGGCGATGTGCATGTCGTGCTGCTGTTTGCGCTCCGATTCGACGCTGACGACAGAATGGACGTCTATGAACTGGAACGATCCCTTGGTGGCCTGATCGACCGGTTGGAAAAGATTCCAGCCCAGTACAAGTACATCGGAGCGGTCGATCTGAGCGTGGATCGTAGAAGTGTGCTGTTAGGGCTACCGCATTCGATGGTGGACCGTTCGTTTGCTCCGGATGGGCTTGGAAGGATTGGCTTTCTCACCATTGACGCTCCAACAAACGGCGATCCGGAAGCCCGTATTCAGTTCAAGCCGGAGCGGTTTCGAGCGAAGATCGCCAAACTGGCTGATGAGTATGTTCAGCATCATGAGGCGGACTGGGAGATTCGCGCCTGATTCTATGAAGAAGCGATACACGCTCGAACAGAAGCGGTGGGACGACCCGGTGGCCTACGCCATGCCGGAGCGGACGCGCGTGCCCGCGAGTTTCAACGTCGGCGGCGTGGAGATCGCTCCCGCGACCGTGCTCGCGCCGATGGCGGGGGTGACGGATACGGTATTCCGGCGGTTCATCAAGAACGCCAGTCAGTTCACGGCGGCATCTGCGAGTCCGAATGTGGAAGCGACGGAGACGAACCAGCGCTCCGGCTGCGGGCTGATTATGACGGAGTTCACCTCCGCCGACGGTCTCTCCCGGATGCGGGAGACGAAGCGCAAGCGGTATCTGACGTACTACGACGATGAGCATCCCATCTCGGCGCAGCTGTTTGGGTCGAATCCGATTACGCTGGCGGAGTCGGCGCGAATCGTCCAGGACGCGGGCTTCGATCTGGTCGACCTGAACCTCGGCTGTCCGGCGAAGCGGGTAGTGGCGTGCAATGGCGGGTCGGGGCTACTGCGCGATCTTCCACTGATCGGAACGATCTTCCAGGCGGTGCGGGCGGCAGTCACGATCCCATTTACGGTCAAGTTCCGCATGGGCTGGAACGATAAGCACATCGTTTGTGTCGAGTTGGCGAAGCTGGCGGAAGAGTGCGGGCTGAACGCGGTCGCGCTCCATGCCCGAACACGGGAGGACGGCTACACCGGGCAGGCGCGCTGGGAGTACATCGCGGCGGTGAAGGACGCGGTGCGTATCCCTGTGATCGGCAACGGCGATGTGAGGACGCCGGAAGACGCCGCCGCGATAGTCGATGCGACAGGGTGCGACGCGGTAATGATCGGGCGAGCGGCACCGTCGAACCCGTGGATCTTCCGGCAGATCGCGCAGTACACAGCGACGGGCGAGTACGGCCAGCCGACGGATGAGGATCGCTATCGCATGATCCGAACGTATTTTGCAATGCTTGTGGACGAGCTCGCCATCGAAGAGGCCGCAGAAGCGGCGCGGGCAGCGGCGATCACCGCCTCCGGCCAGACGGCGCGCGAGCAGCGGCACAGGGATTGTGTCGGTAAGATGAAACAGTTCGCGGCCTGGTTCACCCATGGGGTGCCCGGCGGCGGTGCGCTGCGCAAGCAGATCTTCGAGGCGAAAAAGGGACCGCAGGTGCTGGACGCGGTGGAGGCGTTCTTCGCCGCCAAGGCCGCGGAAAAGGAAGAACTGACGCTGGCCTGAGGCGACTATGTGGTAGGTTGGGCCTCAGGAGAAACCTCCAGATGGCCCGCAGTGAGAACTATGAGTGCGATGTGTGTGGAAACTCCAAGGGCGAGCAGGAGATGTGGTGGATGGCCTGGATCGACTGCTTCCCTTTGGCTGCAGCGGGAGCGACGCAGCCCTTGATGAAGGTCACGCGATGGGAGCTGAGGCAAGCGCACGAAGACGACGTGAAGCATCTTTGCGGCGCGCGTTGCGTGGGGACGCTGCTCGACCGCTGGATGACCGAGCAGCACGAGAACCCGCAGATGCCTTGCGACACTTAACGAGGCATCTGCTGCGTTCTTGGGTTCTTGGTGTTGAGCAGTGCGCTTACTTCGCTGCTTTTTTCATTCCGGCGATGCGCGTTACCCCACCGTTCGGCATCACTACGTACTTATCGCCGGTTGTTTCCTCGATGTAACGGTTCTTGGTTCCCGGCATCAGCGTGACCTCACGAGCCTCGGTCTGGCCCGGCGCGGTGAGGATGAAGTGTTTGCCGTCGCCCTCGTCCTGCACGGGAGATTTGGTGGGGAGCGGTGCCGGAGTCGAGACCGGGGTGGCCATTGCTGCCGCGGCCGGCGCCGGAGTTGCGGCGGCGGCGGCCCCGCCGATCTGACCGGTCTGACGGAAGCGCACGTACTCCGGTCCCTTGATGCCGTTGACGCACTGCTGGTAGGCGTCTACGCCGACCTTCTGTCCCACGTCAGTGGTGCTGGCCACTGCCTGACTGTTGCGGTCGGTGCGCTGGGTGGCTCCGGTCGCGCCCGCCACACCCGCTCCATTGTTATTCCCGTAGCCCCACCAGCCGCCACGAGCGCGCGTCAAGGCGGTGGACGCGGCACCGGCCGCTCCGCTGATTACGCCCTGTGACATCTTGTCCTTGTCCTGGCCGTGCTCGCGGTCGTGCAGGGTCTTTTGCTCATCGGTCAATTGGCCGGTCGCTTGGGAGCGGCAGGCGGTGAGCTGCTCTTGCGTAATGGGCATCATGTCCATCGTGATGCCGTCTGCGGGAGCGGTCGCTTGTGCGGCGGCGGTGAGGGGAACGAGGGCGAGAGCTGTGGCGGCGGCAAGTTTCAATATCGACTTCGAATTCATGCGTTGCTCCTAAAGATTGCCTGCTCTTTCCCAATCGTGGCGATCCGTACTTCGCACGGTGAACGGCAACACGTCGATGCTACGAGCGGCGGCGATGGAAGGCAAGCACTTCTTTATCGTCGAGTGGAAGGCAAGATCGTTTCAGAGACGTCCGCTCTATTTTCTTGGCGGCGGGACTGTCTTCGGCTTGGTGTCGCCGGTGATGTCCTCGCCATTGAAGATGATCTTGCTGGTGGCTTTGAACTGTTTGTAATCCGTGTACTTGACGATGTTGCGGACGTGCACGTCCTGGCTCATTGCGCCCTGCTGGGCGGGAAAGTGCAGTGTGCCCTCCGCTTTGGTGTAGGTGGGGAACCAGTATTTGCCGTCAACTTGCTCGTAGTAGGTGGTGAAGGGCGGGGAGAGGTCTTCATGGCCCTTGCGCTTATCCTGCGGGACGGTCATACCGTTGACAAGGACGATTTGAAGGTCCTGCTGATCGACCCAAACCTTGCCCTGGAAGTACCGCTTGCTCTTCTCCATCGTCTTCGGTCCGGCCTGGAAGACATAGGTGTCGAGCTCGTCCACCTTCTGACGGCCGAGGTACGTCACATCGTACTGCGGCAGATCTTCGGCGGTAAGGACGAAGGGCAGGCGGTGCTCGATCTCCTCGAAGTCTGCCGGGGTCATCAGGATGCGTTCGAGGGTGTTCTGCGGAGCGAAGACGACGTGCTCCTCGCGCTTGCCCGCAACATTGAAGGTGATGTCGGTGATCTGCTGGTACTCGCCATCCACCTTGTTGGTGTCTTCGGCGAGCGTGTCGACTTTCACCGATTGGCGGAAGGTGTAGTTCTGGCGCGCCTGGTTGAAGGCTGACTCACGCGCGGCCATTTTGGCGACGATCTCCTGTGCCGTCATGCCGGTAGGCGGCGTGGGGTCCAGCGTGCCGAAGCCTGAGCCGTCCTGCATGGCGGCCACAATTTCAGTGTGGACGGCGGCGGGCGCGGCGGCGTACACATATGAGACACCGGCGCAAGCTATCATGACTGACGCCGATAGCCATACTAGAGCGCGAGTTGAGACGACGGAACGCGGCTTCATTGTAAGAACTCCCAGTCATGCTGAACAGTGAACGCGCATGGGGCAATTCATGCGGGCGACGACCGATCCCTTCAGCATAGACGCGGCAACCGCTGTGCGGGGAGCAGGGGCAAAGAAAGCAGCATAGGATCATCTTTCCTTGAGTACCCGTGTTTAGGTGCATACGTATGGTTTTCTGGGCCCTTGTATTGACGACAGTTGCAATAGGCGGTCTGCTTCTGTGGAGGCTTGCGACGCACCGACGATGGGGTCGCTGGGAGCGCGCCCGGCGGCGTGAGCTGGAAGCCTACTGCACGCTAGAGATGACGCTGCCAACGCACGGCGATCCGCGCAAGCGCACAGAGCGGGCCAAGCGGGTGGCGCGGCTGGTGACGGACCGGAGTGTGTTCGCGCGCTCGGCCGTTTTTCTGCCTGACGAGGCGGGCAGACTGATCTGCGTGGGCAGTTGCGGCATGAACGATGTATCGCTCGGGACGCTCGACGCCTGGTGCGAACGCTGTTTGCTGGAGGAGAGCGCAGCCCCCCAGCACGGCAAAGAGCGGCTTAGCGTCGCAGTGCGCCGGAGTTTTACCGTGCCTATGGCCTCCATGGAGGAGAGCGGGGGCCTGGCCAGCGGGGTATGCACGACCGCGACAATGATCCCGATCCGTCTTCAGCGCGGTCGCCTGGTCGGTCTGCTGGCGGTTTGCGGCAGCCGGGTACGGCGGTTGAGCGCGGAACGCAGCGAGGAAGCGGTCGCTCCGCTGGAGTTGCTGGCGGCCAAGCTGGCGAGGACACTGGAGCGCGCGATGCTGATGGACCGTCTGATCCAGGTGGAGCGGCTCGCCGGGGCGGCGCAACTGGCGGCGGGTGTGGCGGAGTCGCTGATTGAGCCTCTGCGCACGATGCTTGACCGAGCCGAGCTGATCGCTGGGACGACCAACGAGGTACGGGTGCGGGAGCACGCAGAGACCATTGCGGCCGATGCGGAGCGAATCGCTCAAACCCTTGGGGTGCTGCGCGAGGCGTGGCGACCCCGTGAAGAGGCCGACGCGGTTGTGAGCAAAGGGCCAGGTTAGCGTTCGGCCAGTAGCGAGCTGTCGAAGTGGTCGAGCAGGTCGGCAACGTCGCGGTAGACGGCGACGCAACCGGCCTGACGGAGATCGGCTTCGGACCACCCGCCGCAGGTGACGCCGATGGTCCGCAGGCCGCACTTGCCCGCGGCTTGGGCGTCGTAGGGGGTATCGCCAAGAGCGATGGCGCGGTCGGCGGAGACGCCGAGCTTCTTGAGGGTAGCGGCGAATATGTCGCCGTGGGGCTTGCTGCGCTCGGCGTCGTCCGAGGAGGAGCTCTCTTCAATCAGGTCGTCCATGTGGGCGATCTTCTTATAGACCTCAAGGTCTTCCTTGCTGGCCGAAGATGCGAGCGAGAGGCGAATGTCCCGCTCTTTCAGGTGAAGGAGGAACTCGCGGACGCGCGGGAACGGCTTGACCTCTTTGAGGTAGTCGGTCTGGAAGATGAACTTGCGGTAGGTTTCGAGCGGCTTCTCGACGGCGGCGAGCCTCCAGTCAGGCACGAAGACGGGCATGAGCTGATCGCCGCCCTTGCCGATCTGGCAGAGCGCGTCTTCAAATCCAACTTCGATGCCCATGCCAGCAAAGGCGTCCTGCCAGGCTTTCGCGTGCAGGTGATTGCTGTCCACCAGCGTGCCGTCAATGTCGCAGAGGATTGCTTCCACCATACTTTGCTCCTGATTCCCTGATTCCCGATGAGGGACGGCGTGTACCTTGAGCCTTGGATGCAAACTCAGTGCCGGGGAAGGCACGGGTTACTGTTGCATGTGCAATCGTCGATCCTGTAGAAACGTTCGCGTACACTGATCCACCATTCATTCGCCGGGAGAGCGGCACCAGCGGGCTCGAGGAGATCCATGAACCAGAAGAAAGTTGCCGGAAGACCCTGCCTTGTGGCGCGTTGCGTGATGTTCAGCTGGCTGCTGGCGGCTGCTGGCGCGGGGACGGCGCAAAACGTTTCGACCGCGCAGCTTAGCGGGATGGTTCGCGATCCTTCGGGCGCGTTGGTGGCCGGAGCCACGGTGGTGATCGCAGATGCGTCGAAGGGCTTCTCGCGCACGGTGCAGGCGGACGCGCGAGGAAGCTATCAGGCGCTGCAGCTACCGCCAGGCAGCTACACCGTGACGGTGCGGGCGACCGGCTTTAGCGAGCTGATCGACCGCAACGTCGTGCTGACCACCGGAGAGGAGGCGGAGCTGCCGCTTACGCTGACCATCGGCAGCACGGCAACGGTGGACGTGAGCTCGAACGCGGAGGTGATCGAAACGCAGAGCAGCTCCCAATCGACGACTGTGGATCAACTGCGCATCGACAACTTGCCGACCAACGGGCGCAACTACATCAACTTCACGCTGACGAACTCGCAGATTGCGCGCGACGCCGCGCCGTCGGTTGGGGCGATTCCGACCTCCGGGTTGAACTTCGGCGGGGTGCGGGCACGCTCGAATTCGATCAACGTGGACGGGGCGGACGCGGGCGACTACATCTCCGGCGGTACGCGGACGACGGTCTCGCAGGATGCGGTGCAAGAGTTCCAAATCATCACCAACGGCTTCGCGGCGGAGTATGGGCGGGCGTCGGGTGGCGTGGTCAACATCGTCACGAAATCCGGCACGAACGCCACGCACGCCAGCGCGTTCGGCTTTCTGCGCAACCGCTACATCCAGGCAACCAACCCGTTCTCGACCGTCTACCAGCCGGCGTATACGCGGGTGCAGGCGGGCTTTACCGTGGGCGGCGCGATCGTGCCGGATAAGACCTTCTATTTCTTCGCCACCGAAATCACACGGCGACAGGAGACCGGCTTCTCGGACATCGGCGCGGGCAACTTTGGATTGGCGAGCATCGACGTGAGCAAGTTCTACGGGCTGCCCAATGGCTCGTTGTCGGTGCAGGGAACGGCGCAACAAGGAGCATTTCTGGCCGGGGTCCCCGCGACCACACCCGGCATACGGTCTTACGTGGCGTTGGTTGGATCCAGTTCGTCGCTCGCGTTGACGGGGAAGAATCCGGCGTTTCTGCAATCCGCCATCGGACCGAGCAACTTCGTCACGTCGGGCCAGGCGACGCCCGCATCGTTCGCTCCGCTTAGCTCGCTGATCGGCAACTTCCCCATCTCTGAGAAGACGGAGATCTACAGCCTGCGTCTCGATCACAAGCTGACGGCCAATCAGCAACTGCTTGTTCGCGGCAGCGCCAGTCCGAGCTTCGTCTCGGGCATTCAGGAGAGCGCGGCCAACCAGAACCTTGGCGAAAATTCGTACTCGCGCACCGCGACGCAGACCTTCCACGACTGGGCTGTAGCCGGTCAGCACACCTTGTTGATTGGCAGCAATAAGGTGAATGAGCTGCGCGCGCAGTTCAGCCGTCATCCGGTGCTATTTGCGCCCGCGCGGACTGCCGGAAGCGCGGCCACAGCGGTCAATATCCCTGGTTTCGCGTACTTCGGCAAGACGCCGTTTACTTCGGTCGACCGGGTCGAGGACCAGAGTCAGTTTCAGGACAACTTCACCTATACACGCGGTAAGCACACCGCCAAGACGGGCGTCGATCTACGCTACATCCCAATCAACCTGAAGCAGGGGCAACTCTACGGCGGGGGAGACTATACCTTTGCCGCTCTGAACGCGACCGACATCTCCCCGCTGCTTGCCGGACTTCCCGGGTTTTCGCCGGTCCAGGCGTATGGGCTGGGCTTGCCGCAGTCATTCGCGCAGGGCATCGGCGTGACGAAGTACCGCTATACGCTCAAGACGCTTGGGGCGTTCGCAGAGGATAGCTGGCGTATCGTGCCGCGCGTGACGCTCAACTACGGCATCCGTTATGACATCGAGGCGTTCCCTACCCAGGGCGCGCTGAACGCCACGACGCAGGCGGCGGAGCGGCTCTACGGCATTCGCGAGGGAATCCGGCTGCAGGCGGGCGATGTTGCGCCGCGCGTAGGCGTTGCGTATGACGTGAATGGACGCGGCCAGACGGTGATCCGCGCCAACTACGGACTTTTTTACGATCGCGCGCCGGGCAATTTGGAATCGCAGTCGAACACATACAACTCGACCAAGGTGCCCCTGGTGATTCTCGCCGGTGGTTCGCCCTGCACGGCTGCGAGTACAGCCAGCCCGCTGAATCTCAACGCGACCAACACCTTCCAGGGGTCGCTAACGAACCCGAACTGCCTGCCGCTCGCCAGCTTGAACTACCAGCCCAGTCAGCAGCGCTTCGATCCCAACAACTCCGCCTCGCTGTTCACCAACCAGAACTTCCTCAGCTCCGGCTTTCCTCTGGTAATCCTCCCGTCCGGTCTGCCCGCCGACCTCAACTATCACACGCCCTACGTGCAGCAGATCTCGTTCGGCATCGAGCGCGATCTCGGGCACGATCTCTCGATCAACGTGGCGTATAACCTGACTGGAGGGCGGCACCTGAATCGTCCCGTCAACGTCAACCCGGTCAATCCCGCACTGCTGGTGGCGAACTGGCAAAACGCGGTCGCCGCAGTGAACGCGGGCACCGCTGGCGTCTTGCCGGGTACCTCGCGATCCACCGTCGCCGGACCCACCTCAAATCCGCTGACGGTGGCCACGGCGAGCGGTGACATCCCGTGCGGCAATGGTCCAAAAGGCCCCTACGTCACGCCGCCGCTGCTCAACTTCTTCCGCCGCTCCGCGCTCAACACGTCACTGGCGAACTTTCTTGTTTCCCAGGGGGCCGGACAGTGCGTGGCGCTCGCCAGCCAGATCGCGTCGGCTGATGGTATCGGAGTAGGCCAGAGCGTTCCCTTTGGCGATATGACGCCCAATCTCACCACGGGCACGTCGGACTACAACGCGCTGAGCGTCAACCTGCGGAAGCGCTATGCAGCCGGCTTTGAGTTTTTGATCAGCTACACGTGGTCGCATGCCATCGACGATTCCACTGATGTGGTCTCGACCTCGGACGCGCCGCAGAATAACTTTAACCCCAACGCTGAGCGGTCGACCTCCACCTTCGACCAGCGACACCGGCTAGTCCTGAGCGGCGTTTACAACGTACGTAAGGGCAAAGGAAGCGGCTTCATGGACCGGGCAGTCTCCGGCTGGACCGTCGCGCCGATCATCGAGATCGCTTCGGGACGGCCATTCAACGTCGTCACCGGCACGGATACGAACTTCGATTTCGACCCGCTGACCGACCGTCCGAACGCGGTCGCGGTGGGGTCGGGCACGACGGGCTGCGGAACGGCCCCGGTCGCCTCGAAGTACTCCCCTACGGGAGCCTTCAACCTGCCGTGCTACATCGACGCTCCCACCGGCGCGCCCGTGAATAGCAGCTACTTCAATGGATCGCTGGGCCGCAACGCGGGGATCAAGCCGTTCGTTGTGTTCACCGATCTGAGGCTGGCGCGAACCTTTGCGGTTGCCGATAAATTCGCGCTGCAAGTGACGGCGGACGGCTTCAACTTGCTCAACAAGAACAACGTGTTCGACGTGAATCTGCTCTACACCTCGGCCGGAACGCCGACGGCATCGTCCGATCCGCGGCAGTTCCAGTTCGGAGGCCGGCTCTCGTTCTAAACGGTACCCGCCCGCTACAATCGAAGCATGGATGGCACGCCCGAGAAAGACCCGCGCACGTACTTTGCCGCCGAGCGGACATTCCTGGCGTGGATACGCACCGGGTTGGGACTGATGGGCATTGGCTTCGCGGTAAGCCGCTTCGGGCTATTTCTTCGCGAACTTCGAGCGAGCGCCACCCATCTCAATCCGCACACGACGGGCGTTTCGGTGTGGTCGGGCGTGGCGCTCGTCTGCCTAGGCGTGCTGATCAACATCTCCGCTGTGGTGCAGCATATACAGCTCGTGCGGGAGTTGCGTTCGGGGAGCTGGGTGCCGGGGAAGGTGTCGCGATTGGCGGTCGCGCTGGCGCTTCTCTTGGCGGCGGTCGGTGTAGGCATGGCGATCTACCTGGTGGCCGTCCGGTAAGGCCGGTTCGACGATGGACGTAACTGGAGGCTAGACTGTTGCTCCTATGAGTCTTCTGCGTTCCGCTCTCCTTCTAGTGCTTGCCTCCGCTTCAACTCTCTTGGCCCAGACGCTCACCCAGGCCACGGTGCTGGTCGATGTCGATCATCGTGACACTGTGAGCCTCAACGGAGACTGGCACTACATCGTCGACCCTTACTTCGGCGGTCTGTACAGCATGCATCGCGAGATCAGAACGAATGGCTACTTCATGGATGCCGACTCGAACGCTGCGACCAGTCAGCCAATCGAGTATGACTTCGCCAAGTCACCGACGCAGAAGGTGCCGGGCGATTGGAACACGCAGCGCGACCAGCTCTTCTACTACGAAGGTCCGCTCTGGTATGAGCGCAAGTTCGACGCCGCGCCAGCGCCGGGCACACGCGTTTTCTTCCATGTGGGCGCGGCAAACTACCGGGCGAAGCTATGGGTGAACGGGCAGCATATCTGCGACCACGAAGGCGGGTTTACACCGTTTGACTGCGAGGTGACCTCCGTTCTGAAGGCGGGGCAGAACTCGGCCGTCATCAATGTGGACAACACGCGGATCGAGGACGGAGTGCCGACGCTGAACACCGATTGGTGGAACTACGGCGGTTTGACGCGCGACGTGTCGCTGATCCGCGTTCCTGAGAGCTTTATCGACGATTACGATCTGCACCTGAGCCGCGCCGACCATAAGACCATTGAAGGGTATGTCCATGTGGATCATGGAGCGGCCGGGGCGAAGGTCCATGTCAGTATTCCGGAGTTGAAGGCCGAGGTGGATGCGGAGGAGGACGCGTCGGGTCGCGCGGCTGTGTCGATGACGCCAAAGGGTTTGGAGATGTGGTCGCCGGAAACGCCGAAGCTCTACAACGTGTCCATCGCAAGCGGCGCTGACACGTTGATGGACGAGATGGGCTTTCGCACGGTCGAGGTGCGCGGGACGGAGATTCTCTTGAACGGCAAGCCGATCTTCTTGCGCGGCATCTGCATCCACGCGGAGGCTCCTTACCGGACGGGCCGCGCCAACACGGAGGAGGACGCGACCACGCTGCTGGGTTGGACGCGGGAGCTCGGTGCGAACTTTGTGCGGTTGGCGCATTACCCGCATGACGAGAAGATGACGCGGGCGGCGGACCGGATGGGCATCCTGGTGTGGAGCGAGATCCCGACGTACTGGGCGCTCCGCTTTGAAGACCCGGCGGTGCTCACCAAGGCGCAGCAGCAACTGCATGATGAACAGCGGCGCGATCGCAACAAAGCTTCTGTGATCCTGTGGTCGGTCGCCAACGAGACGCCGAACACGGAAGCGCGCACCTCCTTTCTGACGAGCTTGGCCAACAGCGCGCGCAGCTACGATCCCACACGGCTGGTGACGGCTGCGCTGCTGGTGCGGGGCGGCCCGAACAATACCAAGGTCGTGGACGATCCGCTGGGTAAGGCGCTCGATGTGATCGGAACGAACGAGTACATCGGCTGGTACGAGAAGACGCCGGAGGATGCGGCGAGTTATACCTGGTCCATTGCCTACGATAAGCCGCTCATCATGAGCGAGTTCGGCGGCGACGCGAAGGCCGGGCTGCATGGAGGCGACCACGACCGTTGGACAGAGGAGTACCAGGCGAACATCTTCCGCAATCAGTTAGTCATGCTCAATAAGATCCCGCAGTTGCGGGGGATCAGCCCGTGGCTTCTGATGGATTTCCGGTCGCCGGTGCGGTTGCGGCCCGGGGTGCAGGACAACTTCAACCGTAAGGGATTGATTTCGGACCAAGGCGAAAAGAAGAAGGCATTCTTCGTGCTACAGAAGGCCTATAAAGATAAAACAGTAGGTAGGGCCGACTAGACGCGCATCGATGGAACCGTCCGCCCTGTGAGCGCATCCAACGGGCAAATGGACACTATCCTTGCCGAATCGAAGATGCTGATCGAGTATGCGGCGCGCGCGGTGGAGTTTGCGGCTGCGGTCATCATCTCCATCGCGGCTCTCCAGGCCACGTTGAAAGCTATACTGCTGTTCTTCAAGCCCGCGGCCAGTCCAAAGGAGAAGAACGAGGTTCGTCTGACGCTAGCCCGGTGGCTTGCTCTAGCGTTGGAGTTTGAACTGGCCGCGGACATTCTGAACACGGCGGTGACGCCGACGTGGAGCGATATCGAAAAGCTTGCGGCGATTGCCACCCTGCGAACTGCGCTCAATTACTTTCTGGAACGTGAGTTGCAGCAAGAGGCGCAACCCATGCAGCAAGCTGCGGAACGTATTACCACGGGCCCCAAGGCGAGCGTTGCCGCCTCGGTTCATCCTGGCCTATGAACCTCAACCGCCTGATCCCGGTGATCAGCACGTCGATCCAACTGCTCGCGACTGTGGCAGTCCTGGTTCATGCGGGACGTGCTCTCGTGGCGCTTGCGCGAGGCAAGGGGATCGACCATGCGCGTCTTCTGCTCGCCGAGGGTGTGCTCTCCGCGCTGGGATTCTTTTTGGCAGCTACCCTGCTGAATGTGATTGGCTTGGGCAACTGGACGCAAATACGGACGTTTACCGTAATATTTGTGCTCCGTACCGTGCTCAAGCAGGTATTTTTACGCGAGCGAAAGGCGGCTCTTGCTCTACACGGAAGCTGATCGAAGGCCACGCAAGATCAGTATTCGAGATGATACGGTGCGGGGAAGCTGAGCGTGCCGTTTGAACGCTCGTACCACATGAACATTTTCTTAGGGCTGCCATTGATCGCGCAGGCGACAATGATGCCGGTGCCGGTGCGCTTGGAGATGTCGACGTGGTGGGTCTTGATAGGCCCCCAGTCGCTTTCGGTGGTCCAGTCTTCGGTGAAGCGTTTGAGGGTGTAGTCGTACTTCTGCGGGTGCTGCTGCCAGTCGGGATCGTGCATCCAGACGCCATAGGCCGCGTTGTAGTCCTTTGCTTCGAGGTCCGACAAGAACTTGCCCACAGTGTGCTCGGCGGGGAGGTTCTGGAAGAACCAGCCATGGCCGAGAAGATAACCCCCAACGGTGAGCAGAGCCATGATGAAAACGAATGCAATTCCGCCAATGAGGAGGTTGCGCCGTAGGTTCTCCCGGCGGGCGTCGAAGGTGGGGGCGTTCAGCAGCGTCATCGTGTGGCCTCACAGAGATTAGACACCAGACGGGGCAGTGTTGACTGCTTGCGCGTGCAAGGCCGTAAGATGGTGGCGCAGGTGGCCAATGTAATCCTCCATGACGAAACCAAACGTCATCTGGTGATCGGGGAAGACGCAGATCCGTGCGAGCTTATGGCGCGAGACGTGGCGCATGGTCCAGGCGATGTGTTCGTTGAGCGCGCGCCAGAGTTCGAGGATGGTGGCCCAGTCTTTGTCGGCATAGCGCTGGGCGTCGACCCAGGCCTCCTGCTCGTAGCCGGAGGAGCGGACCTCAGGTTCGATGTCGAGAACGGTTTCAAGCCGGATGATGCGGTTGAGGTTGTTGACGGCCGAGTCGATGAGATGGCCGATGACTTCTTTGGGGCACCACATGCCTTCGGCAGGAGGGAGGCCGGCGCGCTCGTTGGAGAGAGCGGAGAGCCACGGGATCGCTTCGGCGATGGCTTCGTCCAGTTCGATGCCTAGCTCGACGGGGTCGAGCCGGTCGAGGGGTGTCTCTTGCGCGTAGATCACCGCCATGCGAAGGCTCCTGGAAAGACCTCGAACTCCGTGCCTGTGTCGAGGAGATACACCGAGACTACATCGAAGCGAACCGGGATGCGGCGGCGTTGCGCTTCTTGGAACGCTTTGACGTAGGCGCTGGCAAGACGACGCAGCATCTGCTGTTTGTCGGCGTCGACGGCCGACTCGGCGGGGGAAAGGTCGCGCGCGGTGCGGGTTTTGACTTCGATGAAGCACAGCCAGGCGTCTTCGCCGGCACCTTGCCAACCAATCAGATCCACGTCGCCGCGCATTTTGGCGCTGGTCCAGCGCTGGGCGACGATGGTGTACCCAAGCCGGCGAAGGTGGAAGAGCGCGGCTTGCTCGCCACGAAGGCCGGTTTGGAGATGAGCCGGAGCCTTCTTCCCGAAGCTGGCAAGGCGATCAAGCCCCCACTCCTGGAGGTCCAGCCAACCACGTGCGAGGGCTGAGGTGTGCATTACCCGATGATCCCGGATACACCGTCCGGGCGCAAGGGCATTGCCTCCCCGGCCCTGCGCTGTCATACTTAGGAGTGCCCACCACGCACAAACTTTCCCCACAACTGAAGAGGTCGCGGAAATGTCTGCAAAGTACATCTTTGTAACGGGCGGGGTCGTGTCGTCGCTTGGAAAAGGTCTGGCGGCGGCATCGATCGGCTGCCTGCTTGAAGCGCGCGGCGTCCGAGTCAACCTGATGAAGTTCGATCCGTACCTCAACGTCGACCCGGGGACGATGTCGCCCTTTCAGCATGGCGAGGTCTTTGTGACCGACGATGGGGCGGAGACGGACCTCGATCTCGGGCATTATGAACGGTTTACCCATGCCAAGCTGACGCGCGACAACAACCTGACCACGGGTCGGATCTACGAGCAGATCATCACCAAGGAACGGCGCGGCGACTATCTGGGCAAGACGGTGCAGGTGATTCCGCATGTGACGAACGAGATCAAGAACGCCATGCGCAAGGTGGCGGCGGACTGTGAAGTGCTTTTGGTCGAGATTGGCGGTACGGTCGGCGACATTGAGTCGCTGCCATTTCTGGAAGCCATTCGGCAGATGCGGCAGGAGCTTGGCCGGGACAACACCTGCTTCGTCCACATGACGCTGGTGCCGTGGATCGCGGCGGCACAGGAGCTGAAGACCAAGCCGACGCAGCACTCGGTCAAGGAGATGCTGTCGATCGGCATTCAGCCGGACATCTTGTTGTGCCGGGCGGACCGCGTGGTGCCGCGCGAGATGCGGTCGAAGATTGCGGCGTTCTGCAACGTGGAGGAGAAGGCTGTCATTGTGGCTCGGGACGTGCCGTCGATCTACGAGGTGCCGCTGAACTTTGCCGAGCAGGGAGTGGACGCGCTTGCGCTGAAGTATCTGCGGCTGGAAACAAAGGAAGCCGACCTGAGCAAGTGGCGGGACCTCGTCCATCGCGCGCAGAACCCCAAAGATGAGGTCTCGATCGGCATCGTCGGCAAGTATGTGGAGTACGAGGATAGTTATAAATCGCTGAAAGAGGCGCTGGTGCATGGGGCGCTGGCACACAATCTGAAGCTGTGCGTGACCTGGATCGAGGCGGAGGGCCTGGAGGTGGAGGACTATCGTTCGCAGCTTGAAGGGTTCGACGGCATCCTGGTGCCGGGCGGTTTCGGCAAGCGTGGCATTGAGGGAATGCTGAACGCGATTCGGTACGCTCGTGAGAACAATGTGCCTTACTTCGGGATCTGCCTGGGGATGCAAACGGCGTGCATCGAGTACGCGCGGAATGTGTGCGGGCTGAAGGACGCGAACTCCGGCGAGTTCGATCCGGCGACGCCGCACCGCATCATCTACAAGCTGCGTGAGCTGACAGGCGTGGAAGAGATGGGCGGCACGATGCGGCTGGGCGCGTGGGCCTGCACCATGGAGGCGGACTCACTGGCCGCGAAGGCGTACGGCACGACGGAGATCAGCGAACGGCACCGGCACCGGTACGAGTTCAACCGCGAGTATGAGGCGGTGCTGACCGGCGGGGGACTACGCCTAACGGGCACGACGCCCGACGCAACCTATGTCGAGATCGTCGAGATTCCGGGGCACCCGTTCTTCCTCGGCTGCCAGTTTCATCCGGAGTTCAAGTCCAAGCCGCTGGAGCCGCATCCTCTGTTCCGGGAGTTTGTGGCGGCGTCCTATCGACATCGGATGGCACTTTCGACGGCGGAGAAGGCAACGCTGGTCTTCGACTAGGGCTGCTGAGGCGGAGCGGGAACGGTCGGCGTTTGCAACTCGAGACCCTTCAGGTTCTCTTGCAAGTGCCGCATCTGTTCTGGGTCTGGACCTTTGAAGTTCTTCATCTCGATGGCTAGCCCTTCCATCTGCGGGCGCATCGTGGCCATGTCAGCCTTCATCTCGGCTTCCATGACAGCCATCTCGGCTCGCATCTCTGGGCCAAGGATGCGCATATCGACAGGCAAGGAAACTTCGCTCGATCCGCGCCAGTTGCCTCCGCGTCCAATGGTGTGAATGAAGGTAAGCGATTTTGCATCCACCGTAATGGTGGCTTGCTCTGTGAGCTCATCGGTGCGCCTCTTGTTGCAAACGTCGACAGATTCGCCTTTCTTGTTGTCGCGAATGTGCACGGAGCAGTGCCAGTCGCCAGTTTCTAGCTTCCTGCGGAAGGCTTCCACATCCTCGATCTTGTACATGCCGGGCTTATCGTACTCGTAGACGTGGACGATGGAGAGGACCATCCGGCGTGCCTTCAGGCCATCTTTGCCTTCGACCTTGCCGAGCGATTCAGGGTCCATGTCGATCTGGGTGACGGAGCTTGCGCCCTGGGCGAACTTTTCGGTTCCGGCGAAGAGGTCGTCCTTGACCGGAGGGGCGCTGGTTTGGGCGGCTGCGGTCAGTGTGCAGCTTAGAAGGATCGCGAGAGCGGCTTGCTGTTTGGATGTCATGATCTGCTCCTTGTGGGTTGAACGTATGGGGACTACTCGTCGAGGGCGATACCCGCGCGGCGAAGATGTCTGCGGACGGGTTCGAGCGCGCGGCTGGTCAGTTCCTGGGAGCGGGCAAAGTCTCGTTCCGCCTTGGCTTGTTCGGCGGCGCGATGATGGTGAACACGCGCCGCACCTGCTCCAAGGAGTAACGCCGTCAGCAGAAGGAGCGCGGCCAAACGTTCCAGTTGGGAGTAACGCCGGGGAAAGCGAAGAACTTGGCGTGGCTCTTCGGCGGTCCGGCTCATCACGGCTTCTGCGAGCGAGACGGGCGCGTGGACGCGTCGCAGCCGTTTGCTCAACTCTTGTTCAAATGGGTCCATGTCGCTCATCGGACATACTCCTTCATGGTGATTTCAGCTTTGCGGCGGAGCAGCTCCAAACCGCGCCGAAGATTGCTCTTGACCGTCGCGACCGGCCGGCTGAGCAGCGCGGCGATCTCATCCGGGGACATCTCTTCCTGGTAGCGCATGACGACGGCCACGCGCATAGCCTCAGGCAGAGTTCGTAGCAGGTCTTCGAGACGGGCCTGCATCCCAGCTCCGGTTTGTTCGTGAACCGCGCCGCTGTGCTCCTCTTCGATCCACTCTTCGGCCCGCGCTTCGGGCTGACGCGTCTTGCGGCGAAGCCAGTCTGTGGCGCGGTGAACACTGACGCGCCGCAGCCAGAAACGGAGGTGGTCGTCTCCTTCGAGCCGCTCGTGCGAATGGTGCAGTTCGAGGAAGACATCCTGCGCCACCTCCTCCGCGGCACCATGATCGCCGGTCAGCCGCAGCGCGATCGAAAACACCATGCTCTGGTGCGCCTCGATTACGCCACGAAACTCGTCCTGTGCCATGCGCATTCAGCCGCTCACCTTCCTATACGACGAGACGAGTGCGGCGGGATGCAAATGTTTCGGTGTATGCGGATGCTACGGTTTGAGGAGGATGGCGCGCTTGGTCTTTGCGGCGAGGGCTTTGTCGAAGGTTACGAGGCGGAGGCTGGCGGTCTCCGCGAAGGCGGCGAGATAGGCGTCCGCCCATGTTTTGGGTGAAGACTGTGAGCGATCCGCAAACTCTCGAAAGAACGCTTCCAGACCAGCCGGTTCTGGATGGAAGATTGCGCCACCATCCGTGATCCAGGTGTCATAGGCGGACCATGCCTGACGCTGTGTGAGCGTTTCATCCTGCGCGACGGCAGCTGTGGTCATTAGGCGAAGGAACCCCAACTGCGTTTGCCGACAGAAGATAAACCGCGTCTCATCGGACACACCTTGGTACCAATTCCATGCCGGTGCATGATGCTCGTGAGTCAGTATAGACAGGGCAAGCCAAACGTTGAGATCAGGGAAAACCGATGAGGTCATAGATGCGTTCGTTGTCGATCTTCAACGAGCCGGGCTCGCCGCTGTTAATTAGGGGAAGTTTGAGGCGTCGACGTACAGGCTTTTCGATAGGTTCTTGCAGGACGGACTCGGCTCCGCGTAGAAGGAGCTGTTTTATCGTGGTGCTGTCAACCGCCGCTCGGCTCTTGAGTTCGCGATACAGATCGTCGGGGATGTCGACCGTAGTTCTCATCGGCAAATTTTACCATATTTATGGCTGTTTCTAAATCGATCAGCCCGTATTTCTCAGCCCCGCGCTGATGCCGTTGATCGTCGCCGTGATAGCCCGGTCAAGGTCGGCGGTGTCTTCGCCCGCGGCCTGGGCGGCACGCTTGCGGCGAATCAGCTCGACCTGAATGAGGGACATTGGATCGACATAGGGATTGCGAAGACGGATGGACTGTTCGAGCACGGGGTTTTTTTCAAGCAGCGCGGTCTGGCCGGTGACGGCGAGGATCATGCGGCGGGTAAGGTGGAACTCGGCTTCGAGGGTGGAGAAGACACGGTCGCGCAGGGCGGCGTCATCGACGAGCGAGGCGTAGAGCTTTGCGATGCCGAAGTCGGCCTTGGCAAGCGCCATCTCGACATTGCGAATGATGTCGATGAAGAGGGGAAAGTCGCGAGCCATGGTCTGAAGCTGGGCAAGGCCATCAGGGGTGCTCTCGGCGAAGGACGACAGCGCGTGTCCGACGCCGAAGAACGCGGGCACCAGCTGCCGCGACTGCATCCAGCCGAAGACCCACGGGATGGCGCGGAGGTCGGCGAAGGAGCGCTTGTGGTCCTTGTTGGCGCGGCGCGCGGGGCGGGAGCCGATGCGGGCATGTTCGAGCTCACCGACCGGCGTCGCCTGCTCAAAGTAGGTGAAGGTGTCCGGTTTGTCGAGGATGTTCGCGCGGTAGAAGGTGTAGGAGGTTGCCGACAGCTGGCTCATGGCGGCCTCCCACTCGGGAAGGATCTCGCCTGTAAGGTGGGGGGCTGCGGCACCTTTCTGAAGTCGCGCATCCGGTCGAGCTACAGTGTCGAGCGCGGCGGCGATCATGAGTTCCAAATTGCGCTCAGCGAGTACGACGTCGGAGTACTTCCAATTGAGCACTTCGCCTTGTTCGGTCAGACGCAGCTCCCCATTGAAGGAGTCCATCGGCTGGGCGAAGATGGCCCGGTGGGTGGGACCGCCACCGCGTCCGACCGTGCCGCCGCGCCCGTGGAAGAGCCGCAAGGTAACGCCGCACTCACGCGCAACCTGGTGCAGGGCCTGGTGGGCCTGGTAGATCTCCCACGTGCTAGCGATCATGCCGCCGTCTTTGTTGGAGTCGGAGTAGCCGAGCATGATCTCCTGCCGGTATCCCCAGGAGGCGAGCAGCGGCTGGTACGCCTCGCTCGTCCAGAGCTGACGCATGATCGCAGGGGCGTTTTGCAGATCTTCGATGGACTCGAAGAGAGGAACGGGCTGGAGACCCGGATCGTCGCCGTTCGCTTCGACCGCTACGCCTCCGAGACGCGCGAGGCGGATCACGTTCAGGATGTCCTCGACTCCTGTCGCGCCGCTGATAACGTAGTGACGAACGGCGTCCGGCTCATGGCTCTGCTTGAGTTCGGCGATAGCGCGAAAGGTATCGACGACCTCCGCGGTTGGTGCTGTGAGGGGTGCCGCAAGGTTCGCCGCGTGGGTATCGACCACGGCGGAAAGCTCCGCAATCGCCGCGCTGTGAACCTTCGCGTGCTGACGAATATCCAGTGTCTGGAGGTGCAAGCCGTAGGTGCGAACCTCGATCAGCAGGGGGTCGATCAACATCTCGCTGAGACGACGGCCACGGTTGGCGAGAAGGCAGTCGCGAAGAACGGCGAGGTCGGCGAGGAGGTCGACGGCGCGGGTGTAGGGAGCAAGCGGATAAGCTGGCGGCAGCGTGATCGAGGAGCTGACGCTGGTCTGGGGCGTGGCTCCTAACCGGATGATCATGCAGGCGATAAGGAGACGGACAGGCTCGTTGCGGAAGCGTTCCGTGTACTCTGCGGCGGGACCGGTCTCTCCAGCGGAACGAAGCTTGGCGAGATAGCCGTCAAGCAGGCTCTGCAGCTCCGGTGTGATGGGGACCTGTTCTGTGGAGCTGCCAAGCTGCTCGAAGATGTTCTGCAAGCGCCTGCGATAGTGCGTCATCAGCAGCGTGTGCGCCATGCTGAGGGCGTCGCGCGTGGCTTCGGGGGTGACGAAGGGGTTGCCGTCGCGGTCGCCGCCGATCCATGAACCAAAGGAGACGAGCTGCGGCAGGTCTGCGAGCGACGGTGGCGACGGCTGGGGGTATTCGGCCTGAAGCGCCTGTGCAACCTCGCCGTAGAGTACGGGCAGTGTGTCGAAGAGCGACGACTCGTAGTAGTCGAGCGCCATGCGGATCTCGTCGCGCACGGTGGGCCGCTCGGAGCGGACATCGTCGGTTTGCCACAGTGCCGTGATTTCGGCGAGCAAATCGTGTTCGAGCGCGTCGAGTTCGGCGGTTGGTAGAGGAATGCGGTCGAGCTGCTCCAACAGATCGGAGATGCGCCGTCGTTTGAACATGACGCTGCGGCGGGCGACCTCAGTAGGGTGCGCGGTGAAGACGGGCGTAATGCAGACCTTGCTAAGCAGCGCGAGCGCTTCGGGACCGCTGATACCGGCGAGTTTTAGCTGCCGCAACGCCCCACGCAGGCTGCCGCGTTGCGGCTTGCTGGCTTGATCAAGCGTGGTGGAAAGACGGCGGCGCTTGCGATGGTTGGTCTCGGCAAGGTTGATGAGCTCGAAGTAAAAGGAGAAGGCGCGGGCAAGCTGGTAGATCTTGCCCGCGTCATTGGGCAGCAGATGCACGGCGGCGAGGGCCTGCTCGAGCTTCTGCCGCGATGCGGTCTGGTCCTCCTCCTCACGCCGGGCGATGCTGGTGCGGCGCAGCGATTCGACCGCATCGAAGAGAGCGTCGCCGGCCTGTTCGCGCAGCACGTCACCCAGGAGCATCCCCAGCGAGCGCACGTCGCGGCGCAGCGGCGCTTCCTTCTGCTCCGGGGTGCGGGCTTGCAGCTCGGCGAGGCGGTCGGTCCAGTTGGTGGGAGTCCAGAGCGAAGGCATAGCTGATTATGCCTCAGCCTGCAAACGACGCGCGGGCGGCGAGCAGGACGGGCAGGCCGTCGACGATGGGGTAGAGCCGGGCGCATCCTTCGCAGCGAATCGCCGGCGACTCCAGCCAGAGTGCTGCGTGGCATACGGGGCAGACCAGCCAGCGAAGATCGTCCTGCGTGAGAGCGTGGATGGGCATACCACTCCAGTCTATGGAAGACCGGTCTAGCGATACCATGAAGCTATGAGTAAAGCTCCACGGATATTAGACGGCGTGGCGATCGCCGCGACCATCAAGGCGGAGGTCGCACTTGAGGTAGAGGCGCTGAAAACGCTGGGGATTGTGCCGGGGCTGGCGGTGATCCTGGTGGGACACGTTCCGGCGTCCGAGATTTACGTTGGGAGCAAGGTGAAGACCTGCGGCGAGCTCGGTATTTATTCGGAGATGCTGACGCCGCCGGAGACGATTACGACGGACGAGATGTTGGCGCTGGTGGCCGAGCTGAACGCGCGGGACGATATCGACGGCATCCTGATCCAGTTGCCGCTGCCCGCGCATGTCGACACGCGGCGTCTGTTGGAGGCGGTCGATCCGAACAAAGATGTGGATGGCTTCCATCCGGTGAACGCGGGGCGATTGCTGAGCGGGCGGCCTGGGCTCGCGCCGTGCACACCGGCGGGCATCATGGAGATTCTGAAGCGCAGCGGCCTGTCGCTTGAGGGAAAGTACGCGGTGATGGTGGGACGATCAGACATCGTGGGCAAGCCGATGGCGGCGATGCTCTTGAACTCGTCGGCGACGGTGACGGTGTGCCATCACCTAACGGTCGATCTGGCCCGCTACACGCGCGAGGCGGACGTGCTGGTGGTGGCCATCGGACGGCCAGGATATATGTCGGCGGAGATGCTGAAGCCGGGAGCAGTGCTGATCGATGTCGGGATCAACCGTGTGACGGATGCGGCTGAGGTGGAGCGGCTGTTTCCGGGCGATGCGGTCCGGGCGGCGACGTTTGCAAAGCGGGGCTCCGTAGTAGTGGGGGACATCGATCCCAATGCGTTCGCTACTTCGAGCGCGTATACGCCGGTGCCAGGAGGAGTTGGTGCGCTGACGATTGCGATGCTGATGTCGAACACAGTGGCGGCGGCGAAGCTTCGCCGCGGGATCGCAGCCTAGCGATGTTGCGCGTCGGGCTGACGGGCGGGCTGGGGGCGGGGAAGTCCACCGTGGCGCGGATGCTAACCGAGCGGGGCGCGGTGGTGCTGTCGTCGGACGAGATTGGGCGTGAGCTGATGCAGCCGGGTCAAGCGGTCTACGCCGCAATCGTCCAGCGGTTTGGGCCGGAGGTGGTGCGGGCGGACGAGACGCTCGACCGGGCGGCGCTGGCTCGGCTTGCGTTCGACGAGGGAAGATTGGAGGAGCTGAACGCCCTTGTGCATCCGGCGGTGATCGCGCGGCAGGAGGAGCTGATGCTGATGATGCCAGAGGACGCGGTCGTAGTGGTCGAGTCGGCGCTGCTCTTCGAGACAAGGCACGGTGGCCCCAAGGGTTGGCGCACCCGATTCGACCGCATCGTGCTGGTGACCGCGCCTGACGAGGTCAAGATCGCCCGGTTCGTAGAGCGAGCCGGCGGAACGCCAGAGACGCGGACCGCGCTTGAGGCCGAGGCGCGGAGACGGCTCGCGGCACAGATGCCGGATGCGGAGAAAGTGACGCTCTGCGACTATGTCATAGTCAACAACAGCTCTCACACCGCGTTGCGGGCTCAAGTAGACGCTTTATGGAATAGCCTACAAGAAGAGCGCCACACAAACAAAAGCATGAGAGGCCCCATTGAAAGTAGTTTTTCTGAAGATGCTGGGGGTCTCGGTGCTTACGGTGGTGATCCTGATCGCGCTGGCAGCGGTGCGCGGCGTACTTGAGAGCCGTGCAAGCTACCGCGAAGAAGCGGTCGCGAGCATCGCGCAAAGCTCTGCCGGTGCGCATCGGCTCGCCCGTCTAGTGTTGTTCCAACCGTATATACAGCTTATGGAAGATGTGACGAAAGGCGAACGGCGAGTTGAATTGAGAGCAGCTTCCGGACCTTTGTGGTATTTGGGTTTCATAGCTTCTGTGCTCCTCAACTAGGAGGGAGGTATATCGCTTCATGAATAACGTAGAAAGCGATGGTCAAAAGGGAAATACCGCTGAGAACACTCCCAAATGCGTTGGGCCAACTACGCCGCTTCAAAGCGAAGAACAGTCAAAACTGGAGGCACCTAAGTCCTACGACCCCAATAGCGGCCAAACAAACGTTTTAAAGAGAATACTTCATTGGTGCGCCGTCAAAGAAAGGAAGACTGGGCTGCACGATTGGATTATGGTTGCGTTCACTGGTGTCCTCACTCTTGTAGCCATCGGACAGGCCACGATCGCGTGGCAGAACTCCAAGAGCGGTACCGAGCAAATGGGTAGGGTAATTGATGCAGCCAATCGGATAGATGATGCTGCTGACAGCTTTTCCCGTAGCGCGGCGGCCATCAACGGCGGCATAGCGAGCGCTGTTCAAAAACTTCAAACTCAGACTGAAAAGATGGACTCTGCCCGTACATCAACCGAGGAGAACTCTAAAAAATCTTTGCAGGCGACCATTGACACTTTTCATCAAGAGCAGCGGGCCTGGCTCGGCATCACTGGCGTAGCCATGAACAACGATCACATTGTTGCACGAATAACTAACACAGGCAGGGTGGCCGCAAACTTCAGGGCTAATGTTGATTTGATTGTTGCAAATTTTGTATTAACCAAGGACACGCCTTTTGAGGCAGCGGAACACACCGTTGGGTTTGGTGGTGGAGGAACTAGCATTCCTCCTGGGGGGTACTACGACATAGCTTTTCCTATTAGCTTAATAAGCGAGAAAGATCGGATAAGCATAGAAAAGAATCTAAGACTCATCTATTTTCGTGGAGATGCGACCTATCAAACCGGTTTCGGAAAAAATGATGTTCTAAGGTTTTGTTTCGCTTGGACTCACCAGAACCCTGTGTTCCAGTCTTGCCCGCTTCTCAGGGGAGAAGGTTTGGAGAAGGCAAACAAGGAAGACGAAGACCGAAACCACCACCAGATAAAAATAGTGCCTTAGGCTAACAATGGTGGTTGAGTATGTAACTGTTCTTGTTGATCTCCGAAGACATTGAGCAGATGCCGTGAACTTTGTGGTCGAGTTCGACTGGAAGAGGATGGGCGGTGGATCGCGGAGATCGGCGCGTTGCCAGGTTTGATGGCGTACGGAGCGACACGGCTTGAGGCGATGGTGCGGATTAGGGCGTTGGCTCTTCGGGTGATGGCGGATCGCGGCAACGGGTAAAATAGTTGAAGATGGCGAAGGTTGCCGCTTTTGAGGGAATGTCTGTCGATGAAGCTGCGCCCTGTCCTGCTGGTTCTCTTGCTCCTTTCGGGTTTCTACTACGTGACGACGCGCGGCTCAGCCACCGGCGCGCTGGGTGGGCTGGCGCATCGTGTGCTGCCCGGTGGAGCGTTCTCCGACGAGGCAAAGGCAACTGGCCCGCTTGAGTTGACGACAGCGGCGGCGGCTCCGGCGTTTGATACGGAGGAGCAGCAGAACATCGCCGTCTACAAGAAGGCGCTTCCTTCGGTCGTGAACATCACCTCCACCGCTGTCCAGTTCGACTTCTTCTATGGGCCGGTGCCGCAGCAAGGGCAGGGGTCGGGGTTCATCCTGAACAAGGATGGGCTGATCTTGACGAACAACCATGTGATCGATAACGCGCAGCGGGTGGAGGTGACACTCTCTAACAAGAAGAAGTACAAGGCTGTGGTGCTGACGACGGACAAGGGGCACGATCTGGCTCTGATCAAGATCAACAACGTGCCCGATCTGGTGCCAGCGACGTTGTCGGAGTCGAATGGGCTGATGGTGGGGCAGCGGGTGTACGCCATCGGCAACCCGTTCGGCCTTTCGGGGACGATGACGCGGGGGATCGTGTCGGCAATCCGGTCGATCCGGGGCGAGGAGAACAACCCGATCGAGGACGCGATCCAGACCGATGCCGCGGTGAACCCGGGGAACTCCGGCGGCCCGCTGCTGAACTCCAAGGGCGAGGTGATCGGGATCACGACGATGATCGCGTCGAATGGGGCGAATCAGTCGTCGGGCATCGGGTTTGCGATCCCGATCAACACGGCGAAGGCTGTCCTGGACGACTTCTCGAAGTACGGCCGGGTCCGGCGGCCATCTCTCGACGTGGTGACGCTGCCGATCAGCCCGGACATCGCGCAGGAGATCGGGCTGCCGGCGGACTACGGCATCCTGATCGAGCGGGTGCTGCCTGGCGGCGCGGCGGAGCGGGCGGGGCTCAAAGGTGGCAATCAGCGGATGTACCAGGGCAATACGCCAGTGATGCTGGGCGGCGACCTGATCGTCGCGCTTGATGGGCAGGAGATCGCGAGCGCTCAGGACCTGTCGGCGGCGATGAACGCCCACCGCGCTGGCGAGGCGGTGACGGTGACGGTGTTTCGCGGACGTAAGAAGATGGACGTGAAGGTGACGCTGGGCGACGCCAAGGACACCACGCGCGGACGCGGGCAGGAGATTTAGTGGCCTCGCCTCCCAGCTTCCAAGACGCTCAGAATGAACGTGGTCTGGACCCCGGACCACCGCCGCCGAAGCCGAGTTGGACGAAGCGGCTGGGCCCGCTCGCGCCGCTGGCGTTCCTACTGGCGAAACTGAAGACGTTCTTCTTCGTCCTGCTGAAGCTCAAATTTCTGCTCAGCTTCGCGCTGTTTTTGGGCGTGTACTGGACGCTGTTTGGGCCGTGGTTTGGCGTTGGGTTTGCCGTGCAGATCATGATCCATGAGCTGGGGCACGTATTTGCCGTGAGGCGCCGCGGCTTGAAGGCGGACCTGCCTGTCTTCCTGCCCGGCTTTGGCGCGTATGTGCGCTGGCAGGGATTCGACATCCCGGAGACTGTTCGAGCGGAGATTGCTCTTGCCGGTCCGTTTTTCGGTCTGCTGGGTGCGCTAGGGTGTCAGGGCATCTTCGCCTACACGAAGATGCCGGTGTTCGCCGCGCTGGCCCATGCAGGAGCGTGGCTGAACCTAGTCAACATGGTGCCGGTGTGGATGCTGGACGGCGGGCAAGCGGCCCACGCGTTGACGAAGCTGCAACGCGGATTACTGCTGGTGGCCTGCGTTGTGTTCTATGCGCTCACGGAGCAAGGCGTTTTCCTGTTCGTCGCCGCTGGTATGCTCTACCGGCTATTTACCCGGGATGATCCGCCCGAGCCGAGCACCCGGACAATGGTCTTCTATATGGGGCTGCTGTTCTGTTTGGGTGCGCTGTTGAAGCTGATTCCGATGCAGCCTGGACGAGGCTTTTGAGTTGAGACTCTTTCTTGAATCCCGCGTTGCGATCCAACGCCTAAACTACTATCGAGTTGGTAGAGATACCCTCGCGACAAGTGATCCGAAAAAGACAGGTGACACGGGAATGACGAAGTTGATTGCGATCGAAGAGCATTTTGTCACGGCCGAGATCCGTGCCGCCTGGGCGGCATCTGCTATCGGGCAGGAAGGTACTGGTGGGTTCGATCGAGGCGAGATTGAGGAGCGGCTCGACGATCTGGGGCAGTCTCGGCTGGCGCTCATGGACGAGAGCGGAATCGATGTCCAGGTGCTCTCCGTCACCACGCCGGCCTTGCACAATCTTGAACCTTCCGAGAGCGTGGCTCTGGCACGGCAGACGAACGATCTGGTTGCCGCTACCGTAGCGAAGTACCCCACACGCTTTCAAGGCTTTGCTACATTGCCGACAGCCGCGCCGGAAGAAGCGGCGGTTGAATTGGAGCGCGGTGTGACTGACCTTGGTTTCGTAGGAACGATGCTCTGCGGTCGCACACGCGACAAGAATCTGGATCATCCGGACTTTCTGCCGATGTTTGAGACTGCCGCAAGGCTTGGCGTTCTTGTGTTCATTCACCCGCAGATTCCGCAACGCGCTGTCAGGGAGGTTTACTATTCGGGTTTCAACGACCAGATCGATACCGCCTTTGCCACGTTCGGGCTGGGGTGGCACTATGAAGCTGGCATCCAGTTTGTGCGTTTAATTCTAGCCGGTGTCCTCGATAAATATCCTGATCTACAGATCGTTCTGGGCCACTGGGGCGAAGTCGTCCTCTTTTATCTGGACAGGCTCAGTTCCTTGGGGCGCGTCGCACAGCTACAGCGGCCGATCGCTGAGTACTTCCGCCAAAACCTCTATGTAACATCCAGTGGCATGTGGAGTCACTCCTATCTCCAGCGTACCCTTGAACTCGTTGGACCCGAGCGCATCTTATTTTCTACAGATTACCCTTACCAGTATCGTCCCGGCCGACTGGGTCGGTCCTTTCTTGAGGAAGCGGCCCTGTCTCCGGAGCAGAAGGAATTGTTCGCCCATGGTAACTGGGATCGACTCACTGGATCAGAACGCCGAAGCTCAGAGGAAAGCGCCTAAGATACACGGGCGCCTGACACGCGGTTTTTGGGCAAAAAACGGCGGTCCTGGATGGAAAAATTGTTGGACAGGACGCGGGCGATGGCTTCAGGGTAGGCGCGGTGCTCTTCGACGAGAATACGGGCGCTGAGCGTTTCGGCGGTATCGGTATCTTCTATTGAGACAGCGCGCTGGTGGATGATGATGCCGTGGTCGACCTGTTCGTCGACGAAGTGGACGGTGCAGCCGGTGATCTTTGCGCCGTGATCGAAGGCCTGCCGCTGAGCGTCGAGGCCGGGAAAGGCGGGCAGAAGCGAGGGGTGGATGTTGAGGATGCGGTTCGGAAAGGCGGCGACGAAGGCGGGGGAGATGATCCGCATATAGCCAGCGAGGCAGACTAAATCCACGTGGTACATGCGGAGAGCTTCGATGACGAGGCGGTCATGCTCTGCACGGGCCCGACCTTTGGAGGGGATGGCCAAGGTGGGGAAACCATGATCTCGTGCGGCGGCGATACCTGGGGCGTCGAGGATGTTGGAGAGGACGAGGACTATATCGGTATCGGGGAGCGCGCCGTTGCGGATGGCTTCAGCAATGGCGAGGAAGTTTGAGCCGCGGCCGGAGAGGAGAACGGCTAGACGAGTCATGGGAGATCTGATGGCTGAGAACTCTCTAGCCGGGCAAGCGCCTGCTCCGCCGAGAGTTTAAGGAACGGCAGATCTTGACAGATTACTCTCCAAATTTGAGCGTCTTCGGTAAGATCGTAGGCATGCCTGAGCCGGTTCCCCATGCCTCGCAGGTTAGGCCAGTCGATTCCTGGACAGAGTCGTTCCGCATCATTGCCCAGCCGGAAACCAGCTTCGGTCAGAATTTGAAGCTGTCGTTCGACCGCAGACCTCGTTTTTATGTCTTTACT
Organism: Acidobacteriaceae bacterium; assembly: GCA_965277085.1. Classification (GTDB taxonomy): domain Bacteria; phylum Acidobacteriota; class Terriglobia; order Terriglobales; family Acidobacteriaceae; genus Edaphobacter. The sequence goes on along the minus strand of OZ255708.1, from coordinate 438,208 downwards.
GTAGGAGTTTTGATCCATATCTCGGACAAATTCGTAGATGGCCTCAATCGATGTAAGTATGTCTTCGAGGTAAGTCTGATCGTCTCTAAAAGGCAATGACTTGCTCCTGCAAGACGCGATTACGAATTCTCGGACGAAGACCAATTTCGGAGGCGAGGTGTACTTCCTTGCCGAGAATCTCTTCTAGCTGATGTTGAATCCTGACCACGCCCAGCAGGCTGAGATTCTTGGTTTCGTCATAGTCCGCGAGCAGGTCGACATCGGAGGCGGGAGTGCTTTCACCACGCGCAACCGAGCCGAAGAGGCGCAAATGAAGCAGGCCGGCGGCGCGAAGCTCCGTCTCGTGCTCGCGTAACGCGGCGAGGATGCGCTCCTTGTCCATAGGTATCTAGTTTGGCAGCTTGCCGCGGAGGCCGCAAGTGGAGCACGACGCGGTAGCGAGCTGCCGCAAGTCAAGCTTATGGGCCAAGCAGGGCGCGCAGCGGAGTAGCCGCCGTTTGTACACCGTAGCCGACGCCGTTGGGATGGTTGTTATCGGCCGAGTAGAAGTTAGGCTGAAAGAAGTCGGGATGGGCGGGGTAACGGATCGCCGCATCGTAATCGGCGATGGCGACGACGCCGGGCAGGGTCAGGCCTGTGGTCCTGATCCAATCGTTGAGAGCGCGGCGCTGGGTCGAGCCGGGGTTTTCGGGGCCTGGGTACAGGTCTCCCTGGTAGGGATTGGCGGCGGAGGGCAACAGGTTCGGGCTGGAACTGAGGCAGTACTCCGAGGGCGGCAGAGTGGCAAGGATGACGCGCACATTCGCCGCATACGCCTGAGCGACCATGCTGCTCAGGGTGGCCTCAACATTGGTGGCACTGACGCAATCGATGCGGAGATCGATGCCTCCAAAGTAAATGACGACGGCTTTGATTCCCGGTTGCTGAAGGACGTCGTGCTTCATGCGGTCCACACCCGCGATCGACGAACCAGATGCGGTGATGCTGTCTTCCCCGGCGGGATCGCCGATGGTGCCGGCGTTGAGGACGCCGAGCCGGTAACCGGCGGCATTCAAGGAACGAGCCAGCCAGTCTGAAGGACGGTCGTTATCCTGGGACGCGATGGCGGCGTTTGCCACGGGATATAGGTTGGTATTCCCGTAGTTTGATCCGTGGCCATCGATGGACGAGCTGCCAAACAAGGCGACCGTGCCTTGATAGGTGCCATACACGTCCACGCCGGTCAGGAGATACCACTCCAGGACAGTGGCTGAAAAGGCTGAACCGGCGGAGTCGGTGGTCGTGTCTCCGGCACCGCGAGTGGAGGCGTAGCTTACATTAACCTGGGAATTATGCTGGGTGAGCGGAGGAAAAGTACCCTTAACGTACATGGAGACGGCAAGCTTCTGGCCAAAGGTGTAGGCGATGTTGACCGGGTCCGAGACGATCTCCTGCCCAGCCTGCAGAGTCACGCTGGTCGCTCCGCTAAAGGTGAGGGGTGCATCGTGCGCAGGATCGATCGCCGGGGCCGCGGCTCCGGCCACAGCGATGCGCGCCGCGCCGATGGTTATTGGAGACGTGCCAAAAAGATTGGAGAGATGGACGCGCTCCTGAGTGCCGTCGATGGTGGGGAGAAAGAAGAAGCGGAAGCTCTGTTCCGTGCCACCGGCGTTCATGCTGGACGGAAGAGCATTTTCCGGCGGAGCGCCCCAGGCGACGATCCATTGTGAGGGAGTTGACGACGCAGTGGTCGCGATCACGTCCGAACTGCTGGTGCAGCTCGCCAAAAATACAGCGCAACCGAGCAGCAGGAACGATAGAAGACGATGCACTGGAGAGATCGCGGTCTGCATATCATAGAGACACACTTGAGGTTTATAAAGTTGCGGGAACGGGAGAGGCCAGCACACTTATTTCGGCGGGGGCAGAGGTAGCGTGGTGAGCGGAATGGCGTTGGCTTGCGCCTGGTACCCGGCACCGTTGGGATGGTAATTGTCGCCGGAGTTGTACAACGGAAGCATAAAGCTGGGATGTGCGGGGTCGGCGAGAGCTTTGTCGAGGTCGGCGATGGCGGCGACCCCGGGAAGTGTGCTGGCGGTGGAGCGCACCCACTGGTTGAAGGCGGCGCGCTGGATTTCCGCTCCGTTTGCGGGACCGTCGGACGAGGCGGACGAAAGACCGCCGGCGTAGGGATCGGCGGCCGTGGGGCTAGGGCCGAAGTTGGATTGTGCGCGGTTAGTGCAGAAGGCTGAGGGAGGGAGCGTGGCCAGGATAACGGGGAGCTTCGCGGCCGCAGCGGTGGCGATCATCTGTTGGGTGGCGACTTCCATCGCGGGGGCGGAGACGCAATCGGCAGAGCGGAGATCGATGGAGCCGAAGTAGGTGAAGACGGCGAGGAGGTTCGGAAGCGTGAGAACATCGTGCGCGATGCGCTCATTGGCGTTCTGGACGGTGTTGGATGAGCTAGCGGTGACGGTGTCGCCGGGAATGCCGAGGTTGACGACGCCGATCCGATAGCCGGCGGCGTTGAGGCGCCGTGCCATCCAATCCGAGAGGCGGCTGGTGTGCTGACCCGGGACGGGCGTGTTGGGCACGGGATAGATCTCGTCGGAGCTGTAATTAGACTTGAAACCATCGGTGGTGGAGCTGCCGAAGAGGGCGAGGGTTCCCTGGTAGGGGCCATAGACGTCGACGCCGTTGACGACGAGCCAATCTTCGAGTGTGGAGGTGTAGGCAGCGCCGGTGGTGTCGGCGGTCTTGTCTCCGGCGGCGTTGGGGGTGGCATAGTTGGTGATGAAGTTGGCGTTGTGCCGGGCAACTGGGCCGAAGGTTCCTTTCAGGAAGACAGAGAGGTCGAGCACCTGTCCGAGGGTAAAGGTGAGGTCGACGGGGTCGGAGGTGACGTCTTCTCCTGGCGCGAGGACGACTGAGGGCTGGCCGTTAAAGCTGAGCGGAACATCGTGGGTGGGGTCGATGGCGGGGGAGCCGTCAGCACCCACGGCAAGACGCGCGGCTCCGATGGTGACGGGCGAGGTGCCAAACTCATTAGAGAAGCGGACCCGCTCGCGGGTACCGTCAATCGTGGGCGTGACGAGGAAGCGGAAAGAGCGGTCGGTGCCGCCTTTGTTGTCGGCAACGGGAGCGGAGTTGGTGATGGCGTCGCCCCAGGTGCCGATCCAGATGGAAGGGATGACGATGGGTTGGGGCGTGGCGGGTGGCTCCGTACCTGGTGAGCGCGAGAGGCCGCATCCGGCAAGCAGAAGGCAGGCGAAGAACCATGCGGCGAACGCGCAGGGGGAGCAACGGGGGCCAGACATTTGCACGATAGCTGTATTACAGCACTTTACGGGCGCGGGGCGGGTATGTTTTCGGTTAATTGAGCTACAGGTTACCAGTTTAGGCGTACGAGGTTACTGTACGGTTAGGGTGAGGGGCACCGAGTGGTCAAGATGGGAGGTTGTGCCGTGGCCGCTGATGGTGAGGGTGTAGGTTCCGGGTGGGGTGGCAAGGGGGGATTTGCTATAGCCGCAGCCAATGCTGAGGAGTGGCATGAGGAGAAGGAGGCCGGCTGCCAGCAGGTTCTGGGCGCGCCCTCGCGGCAGGTAGAGGAAGAAAAAGGGCAGCGCGGCAGCGAGGAGGAGGCTGGCGCGCCGTATCGATCCGACCTGGGAAGGCCCTTGATCGAGGGTGATCTGGATGGCGGCTTGCTGCGCGGTCGACCCGCCGATGGTGACGGGCGACGGTGCGATCTTGCAGACGACATAAAGGGGCAAGGCTCCGCAGCTCAGCGCCACAGTGTCTGCCAGGCCGTTGAGCGACGCGATCGTAAGTACGGAGCTTCCGTTGCGTTTAGCGCCGAGGTGAAGCGGAGCGTCGATCGTGAGGGCGAAGTCGCCGGGTGCGAGGGGAGCCGGTGGAGAGGGGAGTGGGGCTACGATCACCTCGTTCAGAGTGTTCGACTGCGGGCCGTAGTTGGCGTCTCCCGAATAGGTGGCATGGATCAGGTGAGAGCCGGCGGTGAGGCTGCTTGTGGTGTAGCTGGCGGTGCCGTCGGCGGCGAGAGGAACCAGATGAAAGGAGATTCCATTGTCCGCGGCCGAGAAGAGGACGCTGCCGCCAGGAGAAGGTCCAGCGCTTGAAATCTGCGCGCTGAAAGTAATCGCTTGGCCGACGGGAGCGGGATTGAGGGAGGAGACGAGGGTAAACTGGGAGGCCGGATTGGCGATGAGTTCCGTGGTTGTGGCTTGCTGGGGGGCGTATTGGGTATCACCGCCATAGGCCGCGGTGATAGTATGCGTGCCAAGGATCAGGGAATTTGTGTTCAGAATTGCGGTACCGGCGGCGTTTAGTGTGGCGGAGCCGATTGTGACTCCGTTATCTGAAAAGACGATGGTTCCGGTTGGGACGGAGCTCATTGAGGCTACTGTAGCGGTAAGGACGACGTTTTGACCAGGAGCTGCTGGATTGGGTGACGCTGCTATCGAAAGAATCACGACCGATTTGGCCGTTACAGTGGCGGTGTCGAAGAGCGATGTGGACGGCGCATACGTCCCGTCTCCCGGGTAAAAAGAACGGTAGTTGTACGAGCCGCTCTGGAGATGGTCCGAATAGGTCGCAGTGCCCGTACTGTCGAGCGGAAGGGCGGCAAGTGGGGTGTACGTGCCTGTGCTCTGAGAAGTCCCTCCAAGACTCGAAATGCTGTAGACGGTCACGGCTCCGGAAGGGACACCTTGGAAGGCGCTGACCTTGATGGTGAGGGAAACGGGGTCGCCGGGTCGCACCGAGGTAGCACTCAGGATCTGGTCTGTCGCTGAGATCGCAAGGGAAGGAGCTGGCATCCGATGCGCGAATATTTGAACGCTGTTTTGAAAGAGTTGTCCAACCACAACATCCTGCAACCCGTCTCCGTCGACATCCGCGATGGCGAGGGACGTTTCGAAAAAAGTCTTCTGGATCGGCCCAGTGGGGTACGATGTGGAAGCCGCCAATGTGCCGTCACCGTTTCCCAGCAGGAGGCTGAACGCGGAACCATAGTTTCCCACCGCGACATCCAATTTTCCATCCCCGTTGACATCGCCCAATGCGATCCCGATGGACTCAGTTCCCACAGGCACCGTAGTCACAGGATAGATGTGAGGCGGCAGCAGTGTTCCAGGATGCGCGGGATCATTGAGAAGAACGCTGATTCCAGCGACCAGGTCTCCCACCACCACATCGGGCAGGCCATCGCCGTTTAGATCGCCGGCAGCAAGATCAAAGTAGGTTGGCCCACCGGCTGGGTATTCCCGCGGCGCGAGCAGGCTTCCTGGATGTGCGGGATCGTTCAGCATCACCGTAACGCTCTTGTACATCGAGTCGTCACTGATCACAATGTCGGGCAGACCATCACCGTTCATATCGGCGACGATCGCCGCCGACGTTCCGGCCTGTGGGAACGAAGTGGGAAGTGTGCGCCGGAATGAACCTGGATTCTGCGGATCGTTGAAGAGAATGGCCGGACCATTGCCTTCATACCCTTCAAAGAGCACAATGTCGGGCAAACCGTCATGGTTCATGTCGGCGATTAGAGGCTTGATGTAAGGAGCACCCAATCGAATGCTCGGGAGGAAGGATCCTGGATGCTGCGGGTCCTGAAAGAGAATCCCTGTAAATGCGGTGGAATCGCCGTAGTAGCCGTACACAATATCAACTAGGCCGTCCGCGTTTAGGTCCACGGCTGAGACCGACTGGACTAGCAGGGTCTGAACGGGCAGAAAGGTGGGCGGCAGAAATGTTCCAGGATGCGCGGGGTCTCCGAGAGAGACCGCTATGTTGGCGGTCCCCGATTCCGCCGCAATTAGATCGAGCACTCCGTCTCGGTTGACATCCGCAAGAGTGAAGTCAGACAGGGAACTGAGTTGATTGAAGTAGCGGGTAGTCCCATAGACGAGCACGGGGTTTGGGAGTGCCGCGCTTGTCGGCAAGCTCTGCGGTGAACGGATCTGCGTCTGGGTTCGGCTTGGCCGTTGGGCGTATAAGCTGACGCAGAGCAAGAGAGCCAGGGACCAGCCGTGCATGATCGTTCGCATAGTGTGCAAGCCCAAGAGTACGCTTTGAGGAATATTACCCTAGGAAGATTTTGCTTCGGTTGTCGGCTCGCTCGAGATTTCGACCTATTCGCTCGATCAGTTATAGGTCACTTTTCTGTCGCCGCGGGTGATCTTGCCTAGGATGCAGTGGCGTTCGTTGGCGCGGTTGAGGATGGCTTTGGCTTTGAGGAGCTTTTCGGCGGGGATGGCGGCGATGAGGCCAATGCCCATGTTGAAGGTGCGGAGCATCTCTTCCTCGGCAACGTTGCCGAGGTGCTGGAGGTGTTCGAACAGGGGCGGGGGTGTCCAGGAGGCGAGGTCGATGGTCGCGCCCATGCCTTTGGGGAGGATGCGTGGAAGGTTCTCCGTGATGCCGCCGCCGGTAATGTGGGCCATGCCGGTGGTAACTTCGGCGGCGGTGAGTTTCTTGATGATGGAGAGATAACTGCGGTGGGTGCGCATGAGGGCCGCGCCGGCCTTGTCCTTGAGCTCGTTGACGTAGTGCTCGGGGTCGTATTTGGCGACTTCGAAGAGGAGTTTGCGGGCGAGCGAGTAGCCGTTGGTGTGGAGGCCGTTCGAGGGGAGGCCGAGGAGGACGTCGCCGATCTGGATGTTGGCCCCGGTGAGGATCTGGTCGCGGTTGACGGCGCCGACGATGGTGCCGGCGAGGTCGTATTCGCCGGGGGCGTAGAAGCCGGGCATCTGGGCGGTCTCCCCGCCGATAAGGGCGCAGCCGTTGGCGCGGCAGGCCTCGGCGATGCCCCCGACGACGTTCTCGACGATGCCGTCTTCGAGAGCGCCGGTGGCGAGGTAATCGAGGAAGAAGAGCGGGGTCGCGCCCTGGACGGCGATGTCGTTGACGCAGTGGTTGACGAGGTCGGCCCCGACGGTATGGTGGATGCCGAGCTCGAAGGCGACTTTGAGCTTGGTGCCGACGCCATCCGCCGAGGAGACGAGGACGGGGTTGGGGAACTTCGCGAGATCGAGGGCGAAGAGGCCGCCGAAGCCGCCGATCTCGGAGAGGACGTTCTTGTTGAAGGTCTTGCGGGCGAGCATCTTGATGCGCTGCTTGGCGCGGTCGCCGGAGGTGATGTCGACGCCGGCGTCGGCGTAGGTGAGGGAGGGCTTCTTGGGAGACTTTTTGGGGGAAAGGGTTTGGTCGTCGGACACGCGGAGAGGCTCCCTTGGAAAGAGGTTCAGTTTATCAGGGGGTGGGTTTCCGCCGAGGAATGGCATTGTGCGGCCTATGACACCGAGTGCTATAGTTGTGAAGATGAGAGCGGCACACTCTGGACCGCTGTTGGTCTACAAGGGCAAGGCGTTCGTCCGCTTTGCCAGGAAAGCTCGTATTGCCGACGCCGATCTTTGGCGGGCGGCACAGCGGGCGAATGATGGCCTGGTGGACGCCGATCTTGGTGGAGGGGTAATCAAGCAGCGTATCGCTCGGGCGGGCGAAGGCAAGTCCGGGGGTTCGCGGTCCATCATTCTCTTCAAAAAGAACAACCGCGCCGTGTACGTCTACGGGTTCGAAAAGAAGGATGCCGCCAATATCGGCAGTCGGGAACTGGAAGCGTTTCGAGAGCTTGCGGACGTGATCCTCGGCTACACGGATGCCGAGATCGAACAACGAGTGAACGATGGAGCGCTCTTCCACGTGGAACAGCCGGGAGAAGACAATGCCAGCTAAACATCGGAGCGACGCTTTGGCCGCCATTCACGAGACGGCGGCCGATCTGCACCGCGTCGGCGGGATGGATCAAACGACGATGCGCAAGTTCGACGCGCTGTGTCTCACGCCCATCCAGGAGATGACGCCTGAGAAGATTCGCGCTCTGCGAACCCGGGAGAAGGCCAGTCAGACGGTCTTTGCCGCCTACCTGAACGTCACTCCCGGCCTGGTCAGCAAATGGGAGCGTGGGGAAAAGCATCCCCAGGGGGCGTCTCTCAAGCTGCTTTCGCTTGTGGAGAAGAAGGGCTTGGAAGTCGTGGCTTGATTGTAAATGCGGCTGTGAACGGCCTTTGCAAAGAGTACAAAATCGCCCTACAGGAAGAGCCGCTCGTTCAAACGCCATGATGCTGCGGGTACAAACCTCCGCCAATGCCGAAGGGGTGCTTCGTCGGACACGCGGGGAGGCTCCCTTGGAAAAGGTTTAGTTTATCGAGGGGGAGCGTTGCGGGTTGATCGCTAGGTGGCCGCGATGTCAGTGGATGACGCTTCGGCATCTCTGGGTGCGCCTCGTAGGCCCGTAGTTTTAATTAGGGATGGGACCACTTACCAGAAGCCGACTTGTGAGGACTGATACGGTTGTCGATCCTGGAGCGGCCTTCCGAAGATTAGTAGCTGATTGAGCTAAATGCAGTTGAGGCAGTGAAAGAGTCAATCCAATGAGGACGCGCATGCTGTTCGGAATCTGCCCGATGTGCCAGAGCGAAAAAAAGCTTTGCAATAGTCACTTTATGCCTCGCTCGCTTTACGGGATCTGTACGCCACCTGGGTCTGAACCCGTTCGCATTTCAAAGACGGCAATGTATCCCACATCAAAGCAGACGAAAGATCATTTGCTCTGCAATGATTGCGAACAGAAGCTCTCAAAGAACGGAGAAGATTGGGTACTGCCTCTCTTGCCTCACGTTGATACTGGTTTTCCGTTGCTTGACCGTGTGAGGAAGCAAGCGCCTCTTTATGACGACGGTAATAAGCAGCTTTACGGAACCTCGCTTAACACTGAAGTGGATAGTCACAAGCTTCTTCATTTCGCTTGCGGCATCTTTTGGAAGGCTGCCGTACATTCGTGGAAGGGTGCGGGTGGACCGCCGGTACTCAACCTCGGCGAATACGCCGAGTGCTTGCGGCTATTCCTGCACGGCGATGCTGGTTTGCCGGACGAAGTGGCTGTCTTGGTGTCGCTCGACGATGCTCCGAAACGGCTCATCGGCTTCATCGAACCGTATCGAGTTCAAACGCAGCTATTGAATGGGTACTGCTTCTTCGTCCCGGGCATGGTCGTAAACCTTCATACCGGCGCGGGCGCGCAGCAGGCATATATGGCGCAGTGCCTCAATGGAAATCCTGACCACCCTATTATGGTCGAAGAGCTTTCAAAGTTGATGAGGAATACGTCCCGCATTCAAAGCGCAAACGCGCGGAAGTCAAAGAAACTTCTTGAAAATCAGCAAGAGGTTGAAAAGCGGGGACTGAGTATTTGTTTGGGAGAATGAGGTGCCCGTGGCAATCTGTAAGCTCTGTCTCACAGAACGCGATCTCCGCGACAGTCACTACATACCGGCGTCTCTCTATCGCCGTATAAGGAAGATGGCTGGCGCTGATCCCATAATTATGACGCCAAAATTAGTGATGTCTTCCTCGCGGCAGATCCATGACCATGTGCTCTGTGCCGATTGCGAACAACGTCTGAACGTCGGCGGCGAGAAGTACATCGCCGATGTTTCCGCTGAGGGCAGCCGCTTTCCACTTCGGAACATGCTGTCGAACGGCACTCCGTTACCTCTAGGTCCGTTCCTATGCTATTCGGGCAAACAGATTGGGGTAGACGTTCAAAAGCTTGCCTACTTCGCAGTGAGCATGGTCTGGCGCGGAGCCATACACGCTTGGAATACTGTCGATCGGCAAACCAGTCAACTCACCGTTCCAGCTCATCTGGAGGATATGCGCAGATTTCTCATGGGCCAAACTGCGCTGCCCGTCGAGATTGGGCTACTCGTGATCGTTTGTCTTGACTTCGCTTCCCAAGTACACATCCTCGGGCCGTTCCTCGTAGGTGGCGAAGAGACTGACACGCCCTTCGAAATGCAGATCTGTGGAGTCGTTTTGCGTGTTGGAATCAATCATCCGCAGCAAGAGTTTTATGCCCTAGCTTGTACGCACAACCCAAACGCCCCTATAGTCGTAGCCGACTGGAGTAAATCGACCTTGAAAGCTGTTGAAGCTTTCCACCTCAAGGCACGTCACGCGAAGAATGTAAAAAGGCTTGAGGCCAACCTCAAGGTGCGGCAATAACTATATCCGCGCTTCCTGCGAATACCTCGTCGGCAAGTTCTATACTCGATTCGGATCTCAGGACTATGCACTTGTCTAGGAAGAGTAGGAACCGGTTTTCAGAACGTGAGTTCCGATGAATGCTCTTCGTGGAAGTACCGCTATCTACAAGCCGAGGATGCGGGAGCGCTGGGCGGGGGTGGGGAGGGGGCAGGTGTCGAACTTGCCGAAGATCTGATAGCGGTGGCGGGCGATGAGGCCGTAGCCCCCCTCGCGCAGGGGGCGCGGGATGAGGCGGAGGACGGCGCCGAAAGGGGCGAGGGGGCCACGGAGTTGGCGGAGGGCTTCGGCGACGGCGTCCAAGCGGCGGTGGAGGGTGGCGGCGGGGGTGAGGGCGTTGGCGATGAGGATGACGCCTTCGGGCTCGCCGGGGGCGGCGGTGAATGCGGCGAGCAGTTCGGCGGCGAGGGGGGTTTCGAGGGGGGTGTAGCGGAGATGGCCGGCGGTGTCGAGGCGTAGCAGGAGGCGGACGACGCGATTGCAGAGGCCGCAGACGCCATCGTAGAGGACGATAGAGCGGCCGGTGATGGCGGTGCGGTCGGCTTCGGTCATTTGCTCCTTTAGAGGCGCGTTCATCTGCTGCAAGTGTAGGCCTGCGCGGACTTCTATACTTGGGGGATGCCCCGTGTTTTGAACCGCTCCCGTGAGTTGCAGCGTCGTGCTGAAGGATTTCTGCCGGGGGGCGTGGACTCGCCGGTGCGGGCGTTTCGCGCGGTGGGGGGCGATCCACCGTTTGTGACGCGGGCGGAGGGGGCGTATCTGTGGGACGCGGATGGGAACCGCTATCTGGATTTCTTCGGCTCGTGGGGGCCGATGATTCTGGGCCATGCGTTTCCGCCGGTGGTGGAGGCGGTGCGCGAGGCGGCGGGGAAGGGGACGAGCTTCGGCGCGTCGACGGCGGCGGAGGCGGATCTGGCGGAGCTGGTGACGCGGTGTTTTCCGTCGGTGGAGCGGCTGCGGTTTGTCAGCTCGGGCACGGAGGCCTGTATGTCGGCAATCCGGCTGGCGCGCGGGTTTACCGGGCGAAAGTTCGTGATCAAGTTCGAGGGGTGCTACCACGGGCACTCGGACGCGATGCTGGTGAAGGCGGGCTCGGGCGTGGCGACGTTTGGGATTCCGGGGTCGGCGGGGGTGCCGGAGGAGACGGCGATGCATACGCTGGCGCTGCCTTATAACGACTTAGCGGCGGTGGAGGCGGCGTTCGTGACGCACCCGGAGCAAGTCGCGTGCGTGATCGTCGAGCCGGTAGTGGGGAACGCCGGGACGATCGTGCCGCATGCAGGGTATCTGGCGAGGCTGCGGGCGTTGTGCACGGCACATGGCGCGCTGCTGATTCTGGATGAGGTGATGACGGGGTTCCGGCTGTCGCTGGGCGGGGCGCAGGAGCTATACGGGGTGCGGCCTGACCTGACGACGCTGGGCAAGATTATCGGCGGCGGCTTGCCGTGCGGAGCATTTGGCGGCCGTGCGGAGGTAATGGAGTTTCTTGCACCGCTGGGGCCGGTGTACCAGGCCGGCACACTGAGCGGCAATCCGTTGGCGATGGCGGCGGGAATCGCGACGGTGGGGTATCTGCTGGAGCATCCTTCGGTGTACGAGGACTTGGAGACGACGACGGCGGCAACTGCGGAGGGGGTGTTGGGGATCGCGCGAGAGAAAGATGTGCCGATGACGATGAACCGGGTGGGGTCGATGTTTACGTGGTTCTTTACGGATCGGGTGGTGGCGAACTTTGAGGATGCGGCCACGAGCGATACAGCGGCGTTCGCGCGGTTTCATCGCGGGATGCTCGACGCAGGGGTCTGGCTGCCGCCAAGCCAGTATGAGGCGGCGTTTGTGGGGATGCGGCACGGGGCAGACGAAGTGGAGGGAGCGCTGGAGGCGGCAAGGGCGGTGCTACGGTAGCGGATACAGAACCAGATTGGGATGAACAAAGTCTTTTACGTTATCCGTCATCAAGGTGAGGCCGTGCTCCAGAGCCGTCGCCGCCACGATCATGTCAACGATTCCAAAAGTCTGCCCTCTCGACGCGTAGAAGCGTTTACTCTCTCCGGCACGCCGACCGATTTCGCAGGTGACTGGATAGCAGAATTAAGCTGGTGAGAAAAGGTTTGGCTTCGGGCTGTTCGTGACCTCGCAAGCCGGCGTACACTTCGCCGATGTTCACGGAGGAAGTTGCTAGCTGGTGACCTTCTTTGGTCAACTTTGCCAGCAGGGTTCGGCGGTCGTTACGGTCCCTGAGCACATCAATAAGCACAGATGTGTCCAGCAGGAGGATCATCGGCAGGCCGTATCACTCTCGAAGACCGACATACGAGACTCATCTTCAAGGCGATTTTTTTTGACCCAAGCTACTGTGCCCTCGGCAAACTCGGGATGATCTTCGTCCTTCATCACGGGCCCTTTGCTTTCGAGGAAGGCGAGGAGCTTGCGGCGGGTGAGCTCGGCGCGAGTCAGATTGGCGACGAAGGTATCGCGATCGCGAGCGCCTACAATGGCGTCGATCTCGGCGACGAGGTCTTGGGGGAGAACCACGTTTGCGATCTGCGTTTTCATTGCAATCTCCCATGATGATTGTGTCACGACTGTGTGGCGGCTTGCTCCTTCGGCTCCATGAAGAGCTTGCCAGCTGCGATCAGCACGATGAGCAGACCGGCGCAGAGGGCGAAGACGCGGCGGACGCCCATATATTGGGTCAGCAGACCGGAGAGGACGAGCCCGGTGATCTGCGCGGCGAAGATGGTCGACATGACGGTCGACCCGACGCGGCCCAGCAGGGCTTGCGGGGTCTCCTGCTGGATCATGGTCTGGGCGGGTATGATGATGCCGGCGACGCTGAATCCGATGACCAGGTTGGCGAGGATGGTGGTGGAAAGCAGCGGGAACGCCGTGAGCAAGCAAAGGCCTAACGCGATGCCGCCCAGGCCGGAGTAGACGAGTGTCGTGTTCTTCGCGTTCTTAGCGGCGCGATTGAGGACGTTGACGCCGCCCATCATGCCGAGGCCGATCATGGCGCTTGACACGCCAAAGAAGCGGGTGGAGGCGTGGACGTTGTCGCGGACGTAGACGGCGATGAGCGGACCGAAGCAGCCGACGACGAACATGCCGGACGCGAGCGCAAGAATGGTGAAGAGCAGGGCGGCATGGTGGACGATGAAGCCGATGCCTTGCTTCATGTCGATCCAGACGCGGCGGATGCCGGTGTGTTCGGGTGCTATCGCAGGCGTGGCGGCTTCGGGGCGGGCGAGGGCGGTGGAGGCGATGAGCGCGGCAGAGGCGACGAAGCTCCCAGCATCGAGCAGATAACAGCTGACAGGGCCTACGGTAGCGACAAGGAAGGCCGCCGCTGCGGGGCCGATGATCCTCATGCCGAACATCACTTGCTGGATGAGGGCATTCGCCGAGCGAAGGCCGTGCAGCGGGACGGCCGCGCGGATGGCCACCCCTTGCGCGGGGCCGAAGAAGCTCGACACCACGCTGATGCCCGCGAGCACGGCGTAGAAGTGCCACGGGCGGCTGCTGACGAGGAGTGCGAGCACGAGTAGGGCGCGGAGGACGTCGCTCGCGACCATCGTAGGCTTGAGCGGCCAGCGGTCGACGAAGACGCCGGCGAGGATGCCGAGGACGGCGATGGGCAGCATGGCGGCGATCTGGACACCGGTGATCTGCCGCGGGGTGCCCTGGAGGCGGAAGGTGAGGATGCTGATGACGGCGAACAGGGCTACGAAGTCGCCGAAGACGGAGATGATCTGCGCGTACCAGAGGCGGCGCATGACCGGGATGCGGAGGACGGCAGCCATGCCGAGTGGCTCGGGCGGCGCGTTGACCGAAATAGGTGTGGCGGATGTCATGACGTGTGGTCTATTGTATGCAGTGCGAAAAGTGACGCGGCAGACGTGACCTTCGAGTGCTCAAGGTGTGTCCGATTTCAAGAACTGGCTAAAGATGAGAGATCTCTCATCTGTTGATCGACAGTTTGGCTCCCTAAGTGATTGCTTATTGTGTCAGGAGGGCATCTTCCATGCACCTATACGCGAACTCAATGAACATTCTGGAGCGGATTCAGCAGCGTCTGCCAGTGGAGCAAAACGAGACGGCTCAGCGCGCGGCTGCGGTGCGTCGCACCCTGGTGCGGACGGCGTTCGAACTGCATCGGCTGGGCGGCGACGGATCGATGGCCGGACAATGGGACGGCGATGCACGGCGTCAGCCGGGACGCGAGCCGAAGCGCACAGAGCGGCCGGTGCGAGCGGAGGAAGTGGTTCCGGATGAGCCTGTGTCGTTCTGGGCTTAGGAGCCGTAACCAGTGAGCGTGACCTCTTGGGTGAGGCGATCAACGATGGCGCGGATGTTCTGGGGGCTGATGGTTGGCGATGCGGGAGCGTCGGCGTTGCTGTAGCGGAGGGAGCCATGAAAGTGGATTGCGCCAGTTATCCGAGCGACGGAGGCCGCATTTTGTAAGCGGAGGCCACCCCCGGCGGCAATGTCGATCCGCTTGCCGGCCTGTTGCACAAGCCGCCGGAGAAAGGCCGCACCGGCTGCGACATCGGGCGCGCCGCCAGAGGTGAGAATGCGGCGGCAGGCTGTGGCGATGACGTCCTCGAGAGCGGCGTCGAGACATACGGTTTCGTCGAAGGCGCGGTGGAAGGTGACTTCAAGTGAGCCAGCCAAGGCGACGAGTTCGCGGGTGCGGGGGAGGTCTACGGTATGTTCAGGCGTCAGGATGCCGAGGACGACGCCTGCCGCCCCAAGTTCGCGCAGGTGCTGGAGGTCGTCGCGCATGACGGCAAACTCGGCTTCGGTGTAGACGAAGTTGCCGCCGCGCGGGCGGAGCAGGACATGAACGGGAAGGCCGGAGCGGCGTACGGCCTCGCGTATGAGACCGTGGCTCGGCGTGACGCCGCCTTCAGAGAGCGCGGAGCAGAGCTCAATGCGGTCGGCACCGCCGGGTGCTGCGACGAGGCAGGCATCGATGCTTTCAGCGCAAAGTTCAAAGACGATGTTGCTCACTGGGCAGCACCTCCGATGCTGGCTGGAAGCCACAGGTCGGGAGTGACGAAGCTGGCGTGAGGATATAGGGCAAGCAGCTGGCGGATGGCTTCCAGGGTGGGGAGACGGTTGGAGTTGGGTGGTTGCGTGGTGTCTGCGCCGTCGCCGTCGTGGAGAAGAATGGTGGAGGCACGGCCACGGCGCTGGTTGGGGACGATGCCGCGTCTAACGCGGGCGACGATGGTCTCTGGCGCGATGGGGAGTTGCCAGTCTTTCGGCATCACGTTCCACTGGACGGTGGTGAGGCCAAGGTCGCGGGCGAGCGAGAGGACATAGGGGCGGCGCGCTCCGTGGGGCGGGCGGAAGAAGCGGACGGGCGCGCCGAGAGTGTCTTCGAGCAGCGCGTTGCAGCCGGCGATCTCTTCCCGGATGCGAGCGGCACTCTGCCAGGCGAGCCACGGGTGCGTCATGGTGTGGTTGCCGACGAGGTGTCCGGCGGCGGCGATGCGGCGGGCAAGCGCGGGTTCCCGGCGGACAAAGTTGCCGATGAGGAAGAAGGTGGCGCGCACTTCCGCCTCGGCAAGCAGGTCGAGCAGCTGGGGCGTGGCTGCGGGATTGGGCCCGTCATCGAAGGTGAGGGCGAGATGGTCAGGGTTGGGCCCGGCGATGAGGGTAGGGCCGAAGAGCTGCGAACCTGCGGAAAGCGCGGCGTGGGTGAGGGTGCCTGCGGCGGCGATTGCAGCGGCGCCGAGGCCGAGTGCCGCATTCCGAGAGTTTGCTTTCAAGGCTCGATGGCTGGATTCTGTTTCGAGGCGAAGAGCAACAGATTGCGTACGCCCTTTTCTGGAATCTCGAAGTTGTCCGCGATCTCGTCGATGGGTGAGCCGCTAAGGTAGTTTTCTACGATGCCGTCGGCTGGCATACGGAAACCTTTCGGGACGGGCGTTCCGCTGACCTTGCGCGGATTAATCTCCACGAAGGGCCAATCCGTCCAGTCGATCACCGGTGCGTCGAATAGCGCGACCATGCCATCAGCATAAACGAGGCTTGACTTGTAATGACAATGCACGTACATTGTATATACGGGTTGGGAGGCCTTGCAAATGAGAAGCCGTAGCACATCTTTTAACTGAAGGAAATCGTTCAATGCGCTTCTACTGGGACAATGGCAATATAGAGCACATCGCGCGTCATGAAGTCATCCCGCAAGAAGCGGAACAGGTAATTGAGAACGATCCTCTAGACGCTGGAGTTGTGTTCCGCAATGGAGAGACGCGCACCGTCCATTTGGGCGAAACGGATGCTAATCGCGTACTCGTCGTTGTCGTGACCGAACGCAATGGACTGCACCGCGTCGTCACCGCGCGACCCGCCGACCGGAAGGAACGCGCGTTTTACGTAATTAACAAGGCGGCAATCGATGAGCAAGAGTCTACAGACACCTGAGTTCCAGACCGATGCCGAAGAAGCGGCATGGTGGGACAGCCACCCGGACGAGACACTCGCGATCTTCGAGGAGGCGGCGAAAGACGGCACTCTGGGCCGTGGCACCCTTGCCCGCCGCGCTCAAACCGCCGCGACCTCCATCCGGCTCGATACGGCTGATATTGAGATGGCGAAGGCTCTCGCACAGAAACGCGGTCTGCGCTACCAGACCTATTTGAAGATGATCATCCACCAGCATCTACTGCAGGAAGCTGACAATGTCCAGGTCAGAGGCTAGAGTAGCGCCAGCACTTCTTCCGCGTGGCCTTCCGGCTTGACTTCGTCGAAGACGTGGAGGAGGCGCTGGCCTTCGCCTTTGTCGGGGGCGATGAGGAAGGTGGTGCGTTTGACGCCTTTGACGAGCTTGCCGTACATATTTTTGGGCTTGACCAGGTCGAGGCGGTCGATGAGGACCATGTCGGGGTCGGCGAGCAGGTCGTAGGGGAGCGCGTACTTGTCTTTGAACTTCTTCTGGTCTTTGACCGTGTCGCGCGAGATGCCGAGGACGACGATGCCGGCGGCCTGGAACTGCTCGAAGGCGTCGCGGAAGCCGCAGGACTCGATGGTGCAGCCTGGGGTGTCGGCGCGGGGGTAAAAGAAGAGGACGACGGGGGAGCCTACGAAGTCGGTGAGGTGGACGGTCTTGCCGTCTTGGTTTTGGAGGGCGAAGTCTTCGACGAGGTCGTTGGGCTGCATGGTGCTCCTATCCTAGTTGGTGGCGGACAACACGTTCGCGCCCGTGGTGCGCGTCTGGCGGGTACCCCCCACCCCCGTAGTTTAGTACGAAGTGATGAGTCTAAAGGAGTTAGAGCCGTACTTGTATGGTTTAGGTACAAAGTAGTTAACAGGGCTACCTTGGGTGTCTGAAGATTTTGTTCTATATATCAATTATAACGAATCGGATGCATCTATTGCACACAACGGGTTACTTGTAAGTGATTCATTCCACGGTGCTTATAAAGTATTTGTCGAAAGAGGGCTTGACAACTTTCCAGCCTAGGCTTTCCGGTGTCGCCGGGAGAGTTTCTGTGGCTTGAGTCTCCTCTTTTCGCCGATGGCTAAAAGAGGAGACTCAAGTGGGAGAGGTGGTTAGGATTTCGGCACGGCTAAAGCCGTGCCCTTCCAAACGCATGCCTGTTGCTTCTAACGCGTCGATACGTGTATGGATTTCGGCACGGCTGAAGAAGTGCTCTCCCAAACGCATTTTTTGCGTTTAACACGTCGATACGACGTAGGCAAACGCGGATTGCCTTGGGGAATGACAACAAAAATGCGAAGCTAGGTGGTGCTTAGGGCGGCGAGGGTCTTTTCGAGGGAGACTGAATCTTCGACGTTAAGGGCGGTTTGGGTGCGGTCGATTTGGCGCAGGAGGCCGGAGAGGACGCGGCCGGGGCCTACCTCAACGAAGTGGGTGACGCCTTCGCGGATGAGGAGCTCGACGCATTCGGTCCAGCGGACGGAGCTGGTGACCTGGCGGATGAGGCAGTCGCGGGCGTCCATGTCGCGGGTAAGGGCGCGGGCGTCGACGTTGCAGACAACGGGGATGGTGGGGTCGCAGAACTTGAGGGCTTCGAGGTCGGTCGAGAGCTTGGCTTCGGCGGGCTGCATGAGCGCGCAATGGAAGGGAGCGGATACGGGGAGCATGACGGTACGCTTGGCTCCGGCGTCTTTGCAAAGTTGGGCGGCGCGCTCGACTGCGCGGGTCGCGCCGGAGATGACGGTCTGGTCGGGGGAGTTGTAGTTGGCGGGGGAGACGACGACGGAGTTGGGCGACTCCGCCTGGGCGATGGTGTCGGTGGGGTCGACGGCGGCGGGGCGGGTGAGTTCGTCCGAGACCTGGGCGCAGAGATCGTTGACGCGGGCGGCGGGGAGGCCGAGGATGGCAGCCATGGCGCCTTCGCCGGGGGGGACAGCCTCCTGCATGTAGCGGCCGCGGTTGCGGACGGTGCGGACGGCGTCGGCGAAGGGAAAGGTGCCGGCTATTACGTGGGCGCTGTACTCGCCGAGGGAGTGGCCGGCGGCGAAGGAGGGGGCGATGCCGCGCTCGGCCAGGGCTGGCGTCAGGACGCGGGCGGCGGCGACGGAGACGGTGAGGATGGCGGGCTGGGTGTGCTCGGTGAGCTTGAGGTCTTCTTCGGGGCCTTCGAAGATAAGCTTCGAAAGGGGGAAGCCGAGCGCTTCGTCGGCCTCGTCGAAGACGGCACGGGCGGCTGGGAAGCGATCGTAGAGGTCGCGGCCCATGCCGACGGATTGGGAGCCTTGGCCGGGGAAGAGGAAGGCGAGGGTAGGGGTGCTCATCACGTTGATTATAGGAGGGTGCGTAGATTTTAGTTGGACCGGATGGACGGCTCGCCTATACTCCCGCCATGTCTACTCCGCCGCTTCCGCCTACCGCGTATCCGCCGTCGCCCGTTTACCGTCAGTCCGTGGTGGTCACGGACATCGACATGAGCATCGGGGCTATGTGCCGCTTTATGGTCAAGTGGGTGATCGCCGCGATCCCGGCGGCCATCATTCTTTGGGTGCTGCTGGGATTGATTGGGATGCTATTCGCGCTGCTCTTCGGCGGCCTGTTCCATGGCCTTACGGGCTTTCCGCACCGCTTCTAAAGAGCGGCTAGATGCCGAGACCGAAGTCGTCGCCGAGTGAAGCACCGGCGTGCGCGTAACGGTCGTAGGGCGTGCGGCGATGGAACATATAACGTTGCCTGAGTTCAAGCCCTACCACCAGGCCGAGCA
Source organism: Acidobacteriaceae bacterium (assembly GCA_965277085.1). Taxonomy (GTDB): domain Bacteria; phylum Acidobacteriota; class Terriglobia; order Terriglobales; family Acidobacteriaceae; genus Edaphobacter. The sequence continues at coordinate 418,892 of OZ255708.1, read as the reverse complement.
CAAGCGCGCCGGCACCCGCAGACATCCAACCCACCGTCTTGAGGATGGGCGAGGTGCTCTCCACGAGAGATTCCTCGGAGAGGAGAGGCGACAGGGAGGATTCGACCTCCCGGCGTAACCACCGCAGCGTGAACGGAAACGTCATGGTCTGGATGATAGCGCAGCCGGGGGTGTGTCCGCATGAATGTGCTTGCGTGGGCCGGTAAATATACCGTTACGGTACACTGCGGTCACTTTGCGGCTTAGGTGACGTCGACGGTTTGAAAACCAAGGCTATAGAGGAGGGCGGAAACGGTGGCGCGGGCGTTCTTGCGGGCGGCGTCGAGGATGCCGTCGGCAAGAGCGGTGGCTTGGAGTTGCTGCTGCGCTTTGGCGCGCGTGTCGGATTCGAGATCCTTGTCGGCCGGGACGAGGATGCCGGTGGAGCGGGCGTAGACGCGGGTGTGCTGGTTATCGAGCGTGGTGACGAAGAGCTTCGAGGCGGGAAGGGTGACGTGGATGGCACGCCCGGAACCAGTTTCGGTGATGCGGACATCTTCAGGCTTCAGCTCCGAAAGATCGATGCCGCCGATGGCTTGGCCGTGAACGATCAGGAGGATGCGGTCGCCGGCGATCAGGTCGGGCAGCACGACGCTCGACTTTGCACCCTCGACGACAGTGTCGAGCGAATAGACGACGGTTTCGAGGCGGTTGAGGCGTTGGATCTTTTCGACGACCGTTGGAACGGTGGCTTCGAGGGTGGTGGTTCGACCCGTGATTAGAGTAGCGAGACGCGCCGTGAATCCGGTGGTGGCTTGATGGAGGAACACGATGACGATTGCTCCGCCGAGGATCAGCGCGAGGAGGAAGACGAAGAAGCCGCCGGAGGAGCTGCGTCCGGAGCTGTATTGGGTGGTCATCGGCGTGCTCCTGTGGTGAGGCTACCATCCGGTGCTCGCGGCTTAAGGGCGACCGCAGGTCCTTCGACTTCACGGATCGCGATGAAGCTGCGATCCGCTTCGCTCAGGATGACAAAAGCGGCGTTAGAAGCCCTGGTCGGGGCGGAAGGCCGTAACCTTGTTCTTGCTGAAGGTGACGGCGAAGGGCTTGCCGAGGTTGGAGAAGACGACCATGCGGTCGCCGTAGTCGTTGCTGGTGCTCTTAGAGACCTGGCCCAGGGCGAGCTGGACTTGCCGCTCGTTCATGCCGAGGATGACGCGATGCTCGTCGATGGCCTTCCAGATCTCCGGCGACCAGTGGGCATAAAGCTGGTGCGGGTCGTCGTAGAAGAAGATCTCGTCGATGTAGAAGGTGTAGTTGCCGCCTTCGCGGTAGCCGACGGGGACGGCGTACTCCTTTGTGGGCGCGTCGGACTTGGGCAAGGTGAAGACAAGGAGGACGTGGCGGTCGCCAGCGGGGATGCGGAAGGCTCCGGTCTTGGAGGCGACCTGCTCGAAGGCGTCTTTGACGAGCAGGGGCGTAGCGGCGAGGAGGATGCCCTGGGGGTGCGCGTAGTCGGCGTGGTGGTTGGCGTAAGGGTAGTAATCCATCTGGCCGCCGGCGGAGACCCAGAGGGTGGAGCCGATGAGCTCTTTGGCATCTTTGAGCGACGACTGGCGCTTCTTCTTGAGGAAGACGAGGTCGTCGGCGTCTACTTTGTAGGTGGGCTGGGCGGCTGCTGGCTTCTCGGGGGCGTGGCGTTCGCGGTAGATCATGCCAACGCGGATGCCGACGATCAGTAAGGCGAGAACGGTGACTCCGAGGGCGATCTTCTTATTCTGCTGCATGGTGCGGAGGCTCCGGATGGGTACAGGCAGTGTATGACATTCGGCTGGTTTCGCAGCGGCCACAAAAGCAGATTCCCTTCGGGAATGACAAACAAAGGCAAACGCAGATTCCCTTCGGGAATGACAAACAAAAGGCAAACGCGGATTCCCTTGGGGAAGGACAACTAGAAAGCAACGCAGATTCCCTTTGGGAATGACAAGCAGAAGGCAGAGGCCTAGTCGACGGGTTCGGCGATGGATTGTTGCCAGTCGGCTTCCATGAGGGATGCGGCGGTGAGGGAGTTGGCGTGGCGGAGGCGGGGGAAGATGGCGGCGGCGGTGCCGGTGACGAGGAGCGAGCCGATGCCGCCGATGACGACGGCGCGGACGGCTCCCCACCAGTGGGCGGTGAGGCCGCTCTCGAACTCGCCGAACTCGTTGGAGGCTCCGATGAAGAGCCAGTTGACGGCGGAGACGCGGCCGCGCATCTCGTTGGGCGTGGCGAGCTGGAGGATGCTCGAACGGACCACCACCGAGACCATGTCGCTTGCGCCGATGAAGACGAGGGCGACGAGGCTGATCCAGACGCTGCGCGAGAGGCCGAAGACGACGGTGGCCGCCCCGAAGATGCCGACGGAGACGAGCATGATCTTGCCGGCGCGACGCTTGATGGGGCGAAAGAGCATGGTGACGGAGACGACGAGCGCGCCAAGCGAGGGCATGGCGCGCAGCAGACCCAGGCCGCGTGGACCGGCGTGGAGGATGTCCGTGGCGAAGATGGGCAAGAGGGCGACCGCGCCGCCGAGCAGCACGGCGAAGAGGTCGAGCGAGATGGAGCCGAGCAGGAGCTTGGAGCGCCAGACGTATTCGAGCCCGGCAAGCATGGTGCGGACGTCGAAGGCCTTCTTGTCGGCGAGGGTGACGCGGGTGCGGATGAGGCCGACGAGGACAAGGAAGCCGGCGAGCATCAGGATGGTGAAGGCATAGACGACGGCGGCTCCGTCCCATCTGCTTAGAAAGCCTGCGAGCGGAAGGGTAAAGAGCAGGCCGCCGACGGCTGGACCGGCGATGTTGGCGATCTGGTAGATGGACGCGCCCCAGGTGATGGCGTTGACGAAGTGCTCCTTCGGGACGAGCGAAGGGAGCATGGCGGAGGCGGCTGGGCCGGAGAAGGCGCGTCCCATGCCGATGCCGATCAGCACGGTGTAAATCGGCCAGATGCGTTGCGTTCCGTGCAGTGCGAAGTAGAGAAGGGCGGCGGTGCAGACGAGCTGGAGCGTGTAGCACATCATGATGATGAGGCGGCGGTCGTAGCGGTCGGCGGCGTGTCCGGCGGGCAGGACGCAGAAGAGGCCGGGGAGGAAGAGCGCGAGGCCGGTATAGCCGAGCGAAAGGGCGGAGTGGGTGATCTGGTAGACCTGCCAGGCGACGGCGACGGACTGGGCCTCGGCACCGAGGATGACGAGCAGGCGGGCGGTCTGGTAGAGGCGGAAGTCGCGGGATTGGAAGGCACTGCCGGTGGCTTGCTCCGGTTCCGCTGTGGGTTCCGCTGTCGTGGAGGTGCTCCCTGCTGCCATCCTGTTATGGTTTCATACTTCGTGGCGGCTCACTCACTTCTGCCCGATAGTGTGGGCCTGCGAACGCAGATTCCCTTCGGGAATGACAAACAGAAAGGCAACGACGCAGCTAGGAGGGAAGGGCGTCGTTGTAAGCGCGGGGAGCTTCGCCCCAATGATCGGAGTGGAGGGGCTTGAAGTTCTTCCAGTCGATGAGGTCACCGGTGCGTTCGATGGGTGGCGCAAGAAGCCGCCTCAGGCTGGACGCCGCACTGGCAGGGCATGTGACTAGATAGATCAGACCGCCGCCGTGTGGAATGAAGGCCACGGCGGGTACGGCCACGACGAAGAGCGCGACGCTCGTCCAGGTCCAGTACTCTTCGGCCAGTAGATCGCGGGCGGGGGCCAGTTCCGCATCGCTCCAAAGACCGTCCGCGTACCCGCGTTTAAGACGTTTGTCCGCCAGGAACCAGATGGTTCCGCCGACGCACACCGGTGCGAACAACGCGAGCAGGTGAAGCCGGTTCTCCCATTGTTTCGCCCAGAACCCGTCGACGGGCTTTGGGTGTGGAAAAGGAAGTAAGGAGATGAAGAAGGCGCATGCCACCAGTGTGGCCCCGGCAACTGCCCATAGCGCGAGACGCTTCGGATTCCCCTTTGCGGCGGCCATGGCTAGATTGTACTTAGCCCTCTCCATTTTAGCCACCAGAAATTGCGCCCACAATGAGGAACGGCTCTCGATTCCCTGCGACTGCCCTGGGCAGTGGATCGTCGGGGGCGAGGTGCGAGAGGTCTTCGCGGCAGGCGAAGAAGCGAATAAAGGGGCGACGGAGCTTGGTGGTGTGGTCGCGGAGGGTACCTCGGAGCTGGGGGTAGTGGGCTTCGAGGGCGTCGAGGATCGTGCGCTGGGTGACCGGGCCGGAGAGGGCAAGCTCGACGGTGTGGGTGGTTCCGGCGAGGCGGGCGATGTGGGCGGGGAGTTCTACGCGGACTATCGCGGTCACGGGAGCGTCTGGACTTCGACCGAAAGGACGGCGGGAAGGTCATGGACGATGGCCTGCCAGGTGTCGCCCGCGTCTGGGGAGGCGTAGACCTGGCCGCCGGTGGTGCCGAAGTAGACGCCGCAGGTGTCGAGGGTGTCGACGGCCATGGCGTCGCGGAGGACGTTGACGTAGCAGTTGCTCTGCGGGAGGCCGCGAGTGAGGGGTTCCCACTCGTTGCCCCCGGTGCGACTGCGGAAGACCTTGAGCTGGCCGTCCATGGGGAAGTGCTCGGAATCGCTCTTGATGGGGACGACGAAGAGGGTCTCGGGCTCGTGGGCGTGGACGTCGATGACGAAGCCGAAGTCGGTGGGAAGGTCGCCGGAGATGCGCCGCCAATTGTCGCCCGCGTCGTCGGTGCGCATGACGTCCCAGTGTTTCTGCATGAAGAGGGTGTCGGGACGGGCGGGATGGAGGGCCATGTGGTGGACGCAGTGGCCGACTTCGGCGGTGGGGTCAGGGATGTGGTTGGAACGGAGCCCGCGGTTGATGGGCTTCCAGGTTTGGCCGGCGTCGTCGGAGCGGAAGGCCCCGGCGGCGGAGATGGCGATGTAGAGGCGGCTGGGGTTGGAGGGGTCGAGCAGGATGGTGTGGAGGCACATGCCGCCCGCGCCGGGCATCCAGGCCGCACCGGTGCCGTGACCGCGCAGGCCGGAGAGCTCGGTCCAGGTGTGGCCGCCGTCGGTGGAGTGGAAGAGAGCGGCGTCTTCGGCTCCGGCGTAGAGGCTGTCGGGGTCGGTGAGGGAGGGTTCGAGGTGCCAGACGCGCTTGAACTCCCACGGGTGTGGGGTGCCGTCGTACCACTGGTGGGTGCCGGGGACGCCGTCGTAGAGGAACTTGTTGCCGACGGGCGCCCAGGTTTGGCCGCCGTCGTCGGAGCGCTGGACGACCTGGCCGAACCAGCCGGAGGACTGCGAGGCGTAGAGGCGGTTGGGGTCGGCGGGGGAGCCTTTGAGGTGGTAAAGCTCCCATCCGGCGAAGTGGGGGCCGTCGATGCGCCAGTCTTTGCGGGTGCCGTCGGCGGTGAGGATGAATGCGCCTTTGCGGGTGCCTACGAGGAGACGTACCTTGCTCATGCTTTAACCCTTCTCAGGGGAGAAGAGTATGGGATGTGGGGGCGTGAGGGCAAGGCTTATTTAGGCCCGGAGAAACCCACCTTAGCGACGGTAAGGCTGTCGCGAAGGTGGGGCACCCGGTTACTCTCCGTTTATAGTTCCACCGCCGTCACAGTAATCTGCGGGGCTGGCGGAAGGTTGGCTACGGCGGTTGCGTAATCGGTCTTGCCGAGCGGAATCACGTGCATTTCATTTGTTACGACGGTGGGCGTGCCGAGGATGAGATCAACGTTACGCTGGAAGCGGCCATGTTGATGTCTTGTGGGAAGACTGCCGCTGACGATGGCCTCGCGCTCGGAGTCCATGGCGATGGTGACGGCAAGACCCGTTGCGGACGTATGGACCCCGCTGCATTCAAAGGTTTGCTGGACACCGCTTTGCGCATCGCCGGTGATGCCGGAAACCATACTGATGCGGGCGATACCATCTTGGCCGTTAACCACGGGCACATCAAGGGAGAAGGTTTGGGGCGTTGATCGATCCTGTGTGCCCGTAACCACAAAGGTCAAACGATAGTGCTTGATCTGTCTTCCCGGAGCGTTGGTGGAGGTTTGCGCTACGCAAGCAGCCGCTGTTCCGAGCACGAAAGCAATTGCCAACTTCTTTGTGGACATGAATATCTCCTATGTCGTGCGTTCAATTTGCAGGCCGGTAAACTGCCGTGCGTCTTCGACTCAAAGTCGAATAGGGTGTGAGCAAAGGCGCGGCTATTAATGAAAAATGCGGGCCTATCTTGCCAAGAAAAACACCGACAGGTATTGAAGCTACCAACCTGGCAGCTATGAAGTACGAAATAGGGATGGCTTAGCGGCCGAGGTAGTCGCGGTAGCGGGACTCGATGACGCCGGTGTTGCGGGCTAGTTGGAGCTTGGCGGTGTTGTATTGGTAGAGGGTTTGGACGAGGCGGGTTTGGGCACCGGAGAGGGTGGCCTGGGCCTGGACGACGGGAAGGTTGTCGTCGACGCCCGCAGCAAAGCGTTCGGTGGCGTCTTTGAGGACCTCGTCGGCTAGCGTGACGTTCGAGCGGGCGACGCGGACGAGGTCGCGAGAGGATTCGACGTCGAGCATGGAATCGCGGAGCTGGGCGTCGATGGTGTCGTGGAGGCTGGCGATCTGTTGGCGGAGGCCCGTGGTCTGGGCGGCGGCTACTTCGCGTTCGCCACGGAACTCGGCCTCGTGGAAGACGGGGATGTTGATACCGCCCTGCGCGACGAAGTTGCCATGAAAGAGGCCGCCGATGACACCGTTCACGCCGTAGTAGCCACCAAACGCCACTGTGGGCATGTACTCGTAGCGGACGGCTTTCGCCGCGCGCTGGGCTACGTCGAGCTCGGCCTGAAGTTGCAGGAGGTCTTTGCGGCGGGTGTAGGCGAGATCGCGAGCTTCGGGCAGCGGCAGGGTGGTGAGCTCTTCGAAGGGAACGGGATCGGTGAGGGTGAGTTCCTGTCCGGCGGAGAGGCCGATGAGGCGATTGAGCGCGATCTTGTCCTTGGCAAAGGTGTTCTCGGCGCTGATGATCGTTTGCTGCTGTTGCTGGAGCTGGACGCGGGCGCGGAGGACATCGAGGTTGGTGCCGACCCCGGCTTCGTGGGAGGCGGTGGCCTGATCGAGCACGACCTGATCGGCTTTGAGCAGAGCGCGGGCGTTCGCGATTTGCGCGTCGTCGGCCAGCGCTCGGAGATAGTAGGTGGCGACCTGAAGGGTGATGCCTCCCCGCACGTTGAGGGTGGCGAAGTTGGCCGCGCCCGTGGCTTTCTGGGCGGCGCGGTATAGATAGTAAGCCGGAACATTGAAGAGCTGCTGCGAGATATTGAGTTGCGCGGCGGCGGAGTTGACCTTAACAAGGGGGCTGAAGTTCGTGGTGCCGAAGGAGCTTAAGGTACCGGGTTTGAAGCCCATGGCGGCGAGGTTAAGTTCCTTGGCCGTGATACTGCCCTCCGCCGAGACGGTGGGTAAGAGCGCGTTTTCGACGGTAAGGACCTCGCCCTGGACGCGTCGCTCGTTCTGCCGGCTGAGTTCGATCTGGAGGTTGTGCTGGAGGCCGCGCGCGATGGCATCGTCGATCGAGAGTGGCAGCGGGGTGGAGGCGGTAAGGACCTCGGCGGTGGGTGTGGGGGCTGGCGGGAGGGGCGTTTGGGCACGGGCCGCTACGCAGAGGAGCGCAAAGGCGGCTAGCCGGATGTGAGAGTGGGCGGGCATGGACTGAGAGTTAGAGTGTGGCCGCGGGTGCCGGGTTGCGAAAGTTTCCTGGATGGCTGAGGGTAGAGGCTGCAACGCGGATTCTCTTTGTGAATGACAAATAAAAGAGCAAGGGCAAAGCAGATTCCCTTTGGGAATGACAAACGGAGGAGCAAGAGCAGAAGCGGATTCCCTTCGGGAACGACAAATAGAAGTGCGGGCAGAGAACCCACCTTCGCGACGGTGAGACTGTCGCGAAGGTGGGGCACCCGAGTCGTCTGCTCCATGTCGGGATCGTTTAGGATACGGAGTGTGACTTCGATGCGTCTATCTTCTATGAATCGCTTTATCGCCGCCGCCCTCTTCTCCGCCGCGTTCCTTGCGCCGCGCGCACACGCCCAGGCTTCCGCGCCGCCGAATACGGGCGATCCGATGCGCGATACGTCGATGGTCAAGCCGCCGGCCGGAGCGAAGGTGGCGATCTACGAGTTTGAGGACCTGGAATGCCCGGCCTGCTCCCATGCCTTTCCCATTGTGCACAACGCGGTAGAGCGGTACAAGATTCCGCTGGTGCGCCACGACTGGCCGTTGCCGATGCATATCTGGAGCTTCGACGCGGCGGTGATCGCGCGCTATATCCAGGACAAGATCTCGCCCCAGGCGGCGGAGGAGTACCGGCGCGCGGTCTTCGCCAACCAGGCATCGATCGCCAGCAAGGAAGACCTGCAGGCGTTTACGCAGAAATACTTCCAGTCGCATGGGCGGACGATGCCTTTTGTGATCGACCCCAGCGGCCTCTTCACGCAGGAGGTGAAGTCGGACGCCACGCTGGCGGAGCGGATTGGCCTGATCCACACGCCGACGATTTTTGTGGTCACACAGAAGGGATGGACTCAGGTGACGGACGTGAACTACCTCTACGCGACGATCGACGCCGCGTTGGCGCAGGCGGGAACCGCACCTACGGGGACGCGGGCTTCGGCTGCGGCGACGCGGACGAAGCGCTAGGACGGGCAAACCGGACCGAACTGAGGATGGAAGCGAATTGAGCGCGGAGGGTGGACCAGCGTTCAGGAGAGAGCGGGGCAATGTCGGGGCCGGTGCTCTTGCGGATAAGAACGGTCTCGAAGAGCAGGCAGCGGGTGGGTTGGGCGGCCGCGATCAGGGTGTGGAGGTCGTCGGTTCCGGCTACGGTGAAGGTGGCTTCCAGGCGGCGGGCGGGGAGGCCGCGCCACGTGATAGTGGAGGGTTGGTCCAGGCCAGTGGCGATGGGATTGAGTGTGCTTAGGCAAGCGTCCGGCGGGCTGTTGAAGGTGGTGTAGGCGAAGGCTCCGGCTTCGAAGTCGGTTCCGGCGTAGGGGCCTTCTCCGGCGAAGTTGCCTTCGAGCTGGATGACGGCGTGGGGCGGGGCGAGGTCGGCGAGGCGGAGTTTGGCGGTGGCTGCGTCGTCGTCGGCGTTGAGGAGCCAGGCGGCGGGGTAGGAGAAGGTGACGCCGTCTTCGCGGTTGAGGAAGAGCTTACGTTTGGGTGGGGTTTGGGCGGGTTGCATCGTGCCCGCAGAGAGTGCAACGGTGGTAAGCAGGGCTACGCTCCATGAAGAACAGAAGCGGATACCCTTCGGAAATGACAAACAAAGGGGCGCAAGGTAGGAAGAGCCCACCTTAGCGACTGTGAGATTGTCGCGAAGGTGGGGTACCCAGATCAATCGGCGGGTCCAAACGCGGATTTCCTTCGGGAATGACAACCAAAAAGGCAAAGGCAAACGCGGGATCATTTGGCGGTGAAGATCAGGAAGTAGTCCTGGCCATCGGCTTTGGTGAAGTCGTAGCGGGCCTCGAGCTTATAGCCGGCATCGGCCATCTCGCGGCGGAGGATTTTCTCGTCGAGGCCGTGGTCGTCGCCCTTGCCATTGCGGTCGATGATGCCGACGCGGGCGTCGGGCCGGAGGGCGGCGCGGAGCTGTTGCATGACGGGGATGGGGTGGGCGATCTCGTGGTAAACCTTGAGCAGAAGGACGGCGTCAACGCTGGCGGGTGGCAGTTTTAGATCGTCCGGGGTGCCGACGATGGTCTTGATGTTGGGGAGCTTTTCCGTAGCGGCACGCTTGTCGATGTAGCGGATGGCGTCAGGGTTGATATCTTCGGCGAAGACGGTACCGGACGGGGAGACGCGGCGTCCGGCACGGATGGTGAACCAGCCCGAGCCTGCGCCGATGTCGGCAACGTTTTTGCCGGGCGCGATGTGGAGGAGGTCCATGACGCGGTCAATCTGGAGGCGCTGCTCGCGACCGGGCGTCTCGAAGATGGAGAGGTCTCCGGCGTAGGGTGTGCTGGTGGGGCGGGGCTGCTGGGCCGAGAGCGGGAAGGCCAGGGTGAGGGCGAGGAGGAGTTTGGCCCGGTGCGTCATGGTTCCACTATAAATTGCGAGTGGCCGAGTGAGTTGTCGATCTATACGGCGCGGCGACGGCGGCGGGGCGTTGGCGCGGGGAGCAGCGGAGCCGTAAGTTGGGCGGTGAGCTGCTCGTAGAGGGTGAAGAGGAACTCGACGCGTTCGCGGTCGGAGGTGAAGGGTTCTGGGCGGTAGCAGCGTTCGACGGCGCGGTCGAGTCTTTGGTGTGCATCTAGCAGGTCGGCGGGCATGAAAGTTGGATCGTAAAGATGGCCGAGAGAGCTCGCGGGATGGCTGGCGCGTGCATCGAGGACGGCCTGACCAAGTTCTTCAATCGTCTTACGGTGGTCCGGCTTGGGCGAAGGCCACGGGTAATTGTTATAAACCGCCGGAGAGTAGCTGTAGTCACTTTTTAGACGGCCACTCACTTCACGAACCCACGCCATGTGCATCTCGGAAGAAATAATTGCAAAGTGATAGGTGGTGGCACCCACCACAATTTGTAGCTTGTTGCTAGCGATGACATCCGGTTCCAGGAAGGTTGCGGGAATATAGCGCCGTGCTTGGGAGGAAACCTCTGGCACGGCGAGATAGCGGGTCGCCGGTTGTCGGTCTTGGCTAAAAAGGTATGGAAGACTAGCGGCATCGCGGACGCTTTTCGTAGGGCTTTCCAATCTCGTTTCTCTTACAGCTTTGACCCGCTTGACCACATGTGTCATTTTCGAAGCACACCTGGGTCGGCTCCCTTTAGCCACAGGCAATAACGTGCCGTTCCGTTGAGCAGTTCTTCTCCACCGATATACAGCCTGATGAACGGAGCGGCATTGGGCTGAAGGGCGAGTAACTCTGTTCGCTCAGCCTGATCGAGAGTAAGGTAACCACCGTCAGTTGGCTGACTTCCCTTCTTAATTTGGGGAATGCCGGCTAAAGGTTTGGTGCGGGAGGGAAGTATGACACTCGGAGCGTCAACCAGGTAAGGGTTAATGTTTTGCGCCGGGACACTGCGGGGTTCAATAGTGGGCGCTTCATAGTAGAAGAGAACTTTGTTCAGCTCAGGTTGCAAACTGAACCCGATGATGATGCAGTGCACGTGCGCTTTTCCACGGGCTTCCGACTCCCAGCGGAAAGTGCGGTAAGCGAATGTTATTCCTACGCCTTTGTTCAGGAGATCAGCCCACAGAATCCCAACTTGTTCTCCTTGAGAGATGGAATTCGTAGACACAAACGCGCTGCGGATAGCGGGGTGTTTGTGCATGTAGATAGCTGCCGTCCGATACCAGCATGTAACGTAATCGAGGCGTCCAAACCGTCCTGAGTCGCCCCAGACTATCCGCATATCTTCCACCTGTACTTTGCTTCTCCACTGGTGCCCCACGAACGGTGGGTTGCCGAGGATGTAGGAGCATTCGGCGGCTGGCAGGAGGTCGTTCCAGTCCATGCGGAGGGCGTTGCCGTGGTGGATGTGCGGGGAGTTGCGGAGGGGCAGGCGGACGAAGGGTTGGGAGAAGGCTTCGAGGATGAGGAGGTTGGACTGGTGGTCCATGAGCCAAAGGGCGACCTCGGCGATGCGGACGGGCCACTCCTCGATCTCGATGCCGTAGAACTGGTGGACGTCGACCTGGGAGAGGCGGTTGACCTCGTCGAGGGTAAAGGCTTGCTGGCCGCTATGCTGGGCCTTGAGGACATCGAGTTCGAGGGCGCGGAGTTCGCGGTAGGCGATGACGAGGAAGTTGCCGCAGCCGCAGGCCGGATCGAGGAACTTGAGTTGAGTGAGGCGGAGGCGGAACTGCTCCAGACGGGTGGCGCGGCGGCCGGAGCGGTCCTTTTGGATGGAGTCGAACTCGGCCCGGAGCGCGTCGAGAAACAGCGGGTGAATGACTTTGAGGATGTCCCGCTCGGACGTGTAGTGCGCGCCGATCTTGCGACGCTCCTTTGGCTGCATGACCTCTTGAAAGAGTGCGCCGAAGATGGCGGGCGAGATGCGCGACCAGTCGAAGTTGGCGGCGTCGAGCAAGGCCTTGCGCATGGGACCGTCAAAAGCGGCAAAGTCGAGACGCTCACGGAAGAGCTCGCCATTGATGTATTCGAACGATTGCAGGGTTTCGTCGAGGTTGCGCTGCCGCCGGTCTCTGGGAGTATCTAGCACGCTGAACAACTCGGCGAGGCGTGCGCCCAGGTCGTTTCCGTCCGGGTGCGTACGGTTTTCGATGTACAGGCGGAAGGATTCCGGTTCAAAGATGCCGGTGCTCTGCGCGAAGAGGCAGAACAGGATGCGGACCAGGAAGCGCTCGAGGTCGTGGCCGGAGTAGCCACCGTGCTTCAGCGTATCGTGTACGCCGGCCATGATGGCGACCGCCTTGAGGTTGAGCTGATCGTGAGGTTTGCGGCTGGCCACCTGATAGCCGGGGATGAAGGCGAAGTCGCGGATGTGGTGCTGCAGATCGGCGAGCGGGAACTCGGTGCGGTGGAAGCGACGGTTGCGGAAGAGTGGAAGGTCCAGCTGCTCGTCCGGTTCGAGGTCGTAGAGGGCAAAGCGCTGAAAGTCGGAGAGGAGGATGTAGCGCGGGATTTCGTCGCCGCGGCTGACGGTCTGCAAGTCCTGGATGTAGTCGAAGGCCTGGGTCTCGGCGGCTTCGAGGCTGGCTCCGGCGGTCTTGTGCTCGATGAGGAGCTTGCCCTTCCATAGGAGATCGATGAAGCCGTAGGTACCCCGGAGACGGCGCACGGGCTCTTCAAACGAGGCGACGGTGCGGCGCGGGATGCCGAAGACTTCGAAGAACTCGTTCCAGAAGGTCTGCTTGTCGGCTTGTTCGCGGGAGGCGCTAGCCCACTCGCGCGAGAAGGCGGTGGCGCGGGCGCGGATTTCGTTCCAGGAGAGACCGGGCATTGGAATGATTGTATGAGTGTAGCGAGCGCTGGGCGAGGCGGGGCTTAGGAAACGCGGATTCCCTTCGGGAATGACAACGAGAAAGCAAAGGCGGAGCTTTGCGCTAGCGGATTTGGACGAGTTCGGCTTCGGGGGCTTTAGGGCTTGGGCCGGCGTCGGGGTGCTGGGGGGCGCGCCAGTGGTCGATGTAGCTGACCTGGTGAACGCAGGAGATGGTGCAGTTGGGGGAGCAGCCCTTTTCGGTGAGGAACTCGCGCTGGAGGTCGGCCTTGCGGTAAGAGGCGAGGGGGACGCCGGGGTAGCCGCGCTGCTGGGAGCAGTAGTGGACGAGGCCGAACTCGCAGATGTAGAGGTAGCGGGAGCCGGCGCGGCAACGCCAGTGGTTGGGCTCGCCGTTGGCGATGGCCTCCTGAAAGTGGTTGAAACGCGAGTAGGAGCGGCGGGTGAGCTTGCGGACACGGTCCCAGACGGTGCGCTCTTCGTTGCCGAGCGGCTTGAGCTGGCCGGAACCGTCGTGGATGATGCCGATGGTCGACGAGAAGCCGAGGGCGAGGGCACGCTCGGAGACGGTGAGGGCGTCGGTGGGGTTGGCGATGCCGCCGCCGACGACGGAGTTGATGTTGACGTGGAAGTCGGCGTGGTCGCGGAGCATGCGGAGCTTGGCGTCGAGGACCTTAAGGGACTTCTTCGAGACATCGTCGGGCATGACGTTATCGATCGAAATCTGCATGTGGTCGAGGCCGGCTCGATTGAGACGCTCGATGCGATCGGGCATGAGGAGGTAGCCGTTGGTGATCATGCCGGCGATGGCTCCGGTGCGACGGATGCGGGCGATGACCTGGTCGAGTTCGGGGTGGAGGAGCGGCTCGCCGCCCGAGATGGTAATGACGGAGGTGCCGAGGCGGCCGAGGTGATCGATGCGGGCGAGCATTTCGGCGAGGGGAACGGGGTCGGAGGTCTCGTCGAACTCATTGCAATAGGTGCAGGCGAGATTGCAGCGGCGCATGGGGACGATGTGCGCCATGTAGGGGTGCGAGGTGGAGGCGAGGGCAGAGCCGATGGAGGCGAGTTCGCGGACTTTGAGGGTGACCTTCTTCCAGCGCCGCTTAAGGGGGAGGGGCTTGGCGGGCGCGATGGGGGGAGGGACGAAGGTGGCGGGGGACGGCATGGGTTAATTGAACCACAAGCGGCGTGGGGATGCGAGGGTTTGGGTTTCGCGGCGGGGATAACCGCAGGTCCTTCGACTCCGCCGGTCTCGGTGAGGCCTTGACCGGCTTCGCTCAGGATGACAGAGCGGGTGGGGACTAGCGCGGGAGGCCGGTGACCAGGAAGGGGCCGATGGCGAGTTGAGGTTCTGGGTCATCGTTAGGCGCGGAAGGCATGATGAGGACAGCGCGGCGTTTTGGGTCAGGGATCAGGGTGAGAGTCTGATCTTTTCTGTCGCGTCGGACGACGACGGCGAGAGGCCTGCCCTTGCTGGTTTGGACGGCGCGCAGCCAGTCGTTGCTGCTGAGGAGGGGCGTGGTATTGACGTGCGTTACGACGTCGCCCGCCCGCAAACCGGCGGTGGCGGCGGGGCTGTCGGGATCGACCGAGCGCACGAGCAAACCGGTTTGTGTGCCGAAGAAGTCGGCGAGCTGTGGGCTCATCAGTTCGAGCGTGGCCCCGGTATAGGCGGAGTTGAACATCGGGGAGCCGCCCCGGCGCGGAAGATCCTCGATGTTGGCCACGCCTTCTGGAAAGAGGGCGGTCGTATGGGCGGCTGGCTCGGGAACTTTGAGGTGCCGGTCCCAGGCCTGCTGGCCGACGGTGTCGCGATTGGCTAGCTCGATCATGAGGGTTTGTTGCTGGCCATCGCGGCTGATGAGAAAGGAGACGCGTTTGCCGGCGGGCATCTCGCGGAGGGCACGGCGGAGCTGGTCTTCGCTCTCGATGGGCTGCCCGTTGAGCTGAAGGAGGACGTCGTGCTCCTTAATCCCGGCGGCGCAGGCTGGACCGTCGTGGTCGACGAGAATGATCTCTTCACCACGGCCATCCCGTATTTTGAAGGCGCTGAGCTGGTCGTCGGGTATCTCGCGGAAGTTGATGCCGAGGTAGCCGAGCGGCTGCTTATGTTCACGGGCGTGGGCGTAGGGAACGAACAGTAGCGTGAGCGTGGCGAGCTGGAGGAGGAGGCGCGACATTACTGGATCTCCGCGGCGGTTTGCAGGGCCTGGAAGGAGGCGTTGCGGATGTTCGGGTTCTCATCCCGCGTGGAGACGGTGCGCAGGACCTCCCGGACGCTCGAGTCGGACTGGACGGGGCTGAGGAGATTGATGGCGGCGGTGCGGACGCCGGCGCTCTTGTCGTGGAGAAGCGCTTCGAGGATGGCGTCGCGGACGTGTTGGTCCTTGGCGACGTAGGGCTGCAGGCCTTCGAGCGCCTTCATGCGGACGCCGGCGTTGTGATCGTAGCGAAGAGAGACGAGCAGCGCGCCGCGAATTCCGTTGCCATCGGCTTCAGAGAGGCAGGCGTGGCCCGCTTTGCACTCGTTCGAAAGCAGATTGACAGAGCTTTCATGGACCTCGGGGGTGGCGGCCTCTCTCATGCCGACCATCAGGAGCTGGCGAATTTCTTTACTGTCGAGCGAACCTTCAATCGTCTCGGGAACGACGCGGTTATAGCGGACCTGCACGGTCTCAGGGTCGGCGGTCTGGACGATGCCGGTTACGTTTGCGATGGAACCCTGAAGCGCGTCGGTGGTGGTGACGGGGGTGGCGGGACGCGGCGCGTGGGCGTCCTGGTAGCGGTGGAGGAAGTTGCCGCCGAGGAACCCCAGGCCGACGAGCAGGGTCGCCAAAGCGGGTGCGCCCTGAAGATGACCCATCCAGTTATAGAAGCTGACACGTAGATGAGTCAGGAAGCCGTGTGCCGGAAGGTGGTCGAGGGCGTCGTCGAGCCGGAGGCGGCTCTGGGCGAGGAGGTTGGGAGAGGGCTCGGCAACGGGGTGGAGGGCGAGGTGCTCGTCCAAGGCGCGGAGGGCGTTGAGTTCGCGGCGGCACTCCTCACAGGAGGAGAGGTGACGGTCGAGCGCGCCTCCAAGTTCGTCGGGAAGCTCTCCGTACAATGCCAACACGACACTTTGTTGCGCGATCTCACACTTCATTGCAGATTTCCTCGTCCAGCCTCAAAAAAATTTGGTATCAGCGGCGGGGTCTGTGCCCCGTCCAGCGTTTAGTGCGCACGTACGGTCTTTAGCTGTTCGCGCAGCTTGCGAGTGGCGCGAAAGAGGGTGTTCTTCGCGGTCTCTTCCGTGGTGGAGAGCATCTCGCCGATGGTGCGGAGCTTGAGCCCTTGATAGTGTTTCAGTTCAAAGACGGTGCGTTCGCGCGGTGTCAGCTTGTCGAGCGCGGCGGCGATCTGTTCGGCCATGACCTTGCGGTCGAGTTCTCGTCCGGGATTGGCCATGGCGCGATCGTCGGAGACGTTGGCCATCAGGTCCATCTCGTCGCCGCTTGAATCGAGAACGGTGGCGGGGTCTTCGCGGCGGCTTTTGCGGCGGCGCAGTTGGTCAAGACAAAGATTCGTGACGATCCGGTAGAGCCAGGTGTAGAACGAGCACTCGAAGCGGAAGTTGCCGAGGTGGCGGTACGCCTTGATGAAGGCTTCCTGGTGGACGTCTTGGGCGTCCTGCTCGTTGCCGAGCATATGGAGCGCGAGCCGGAGGACGGATTGGTCGTAGCGGCGTACCAGGGCGTCGAAGGAGGTGCGGTCGCCGGCCTGGGCCTCGCGGATAAGCTCGTCATCCTCGCTGCGTTGCAAGGCGCGGGCTTCGAGTTGCGCGGGGGTGAGCTTGCCGCCGCGGGTGCCGGTCTGGGTCGCCGCCTTTGCCATCGCTGGGAGCGATTCTACAGCGGAGCGGACAAGGACGGGGGTGGCGGGTGTAACCGCACGCATCCCGGTAGGTATTCCTAATGCTTCAGCGTTCATGCTTGATCCGACTCCGGAGTCAGGATAGATGCACTTGAGTAGACCGTCCGCAGGGGCAAACGTGAGCGGGTTGGATAGACTGAGGTATGCCGATCCGCCGCTCCGATACTGATTTGTTTTCCGCCGAGGCGCTTCCAAAAACGACGGCCGGGGAGAGCTGGCTCCAGGCCCATTGCGATGGCGGGGCGCGGGGCAATCCCGGACCGGCGGGGTACGGGGCGCTGCTGGCGGAGGCCGACGGAACGGTGGTGGCGGAGCTGTCGGAGTTTTTAGGCATGCGGACCAATAACTACGCGGAGTACAGCGGCCTGCTGGGGTGTTTGCAGTACGCGCTCGACCATGGGCGTGGGCAGTTGCGGGTGGTGTCGGACTCGGAGCTGATGGTGAAGCAGATCCAAGGCAAATACCAGGTGAAGAGTCCTGATTTAAAGCCGCTATACGTCGAGGCGAAGCGGCGTATCGGCAAACTGGATGCCTTTCAGATCGAGCATGCGTTGCGGCACAAGAACAAGGACGCTGACCGGTTGGCGAATGAAGCGATGGATCGAGGGATGAAGCGGGCGGCTCTCGCACAAATTGCGGCGACGCCGTATCCGCGCAAGGAGGAGGCTGCGCCTGTGCCGATCTCGCCCACTCCACGGGTGCCCGTCAAGTCGGCGGCTCCGATCGCGCCGGGAACGATGCTGCGGGGATTTACACGTGGCGGCACGGTGCATCTTCTTGGTGGGGCGACGCTGCCGGACGGTGTTTTCGTGAAGATTATTCCCGAGTAGCGGCTTCTCTTGGCGAAATGTGGAATCCGTGCCGGGATGCGTTGCGTCTAAGCATGGATGTTGAGTATGAAACGATCCTTCCTGTTGTCCGTTGCGGGTGCTTGCATGGTCTGCGTGTGTCGCGGGAGCTATGGACAAGTCACTGCCTCGCCGTTGGTCGAACAGACGCTGATGATGAGCGACGATTCTTCGTCGAGCGCGCACCCGGAGTTGCCCGATGCTCCACAGGATCAGAAGCAGACGCCAGAGCAGGCCGCGACGACCGCGCCACATCAGGAAGGGCAGACCAAGCGCATTCTCGGCATCATCCCGAATTTTCGCGCGGTGAGTGCGGACGTAAAGCTGCCTCCGCAGTCGGTCAAAGAGAAGTTCATGACCGCGACGAAGGATTCATTCGACTACTCGACGATCTTCTTGCCGGCTGTACTTGCCGGGTATAGCCAGCTTACGAACGCGACGCCGGAGTTTCACCAGGGCGCTGCGGGATACGCCCGCTATTTCTGGCATTCGTATGTGGACCAGACGAGTGAAAACTATTTTGTCGAGTTCATCGGGCCGGTGATTTTCAAGCAAGACAGCCGCTACTACACCCTGGGCAAGGGTGGGTTTCGGAAGCGCGCGATCTATTCGCTGACGCGCGCCGTCATCACGCGCAATGATGAGGGAAAGAACGTCTTCAACGCGTCGGAGGTTCTGGGCGCGGGCGCGGCGGCGGGTGTTTCGAACCTTTATTATCCTTCGCGGGAGCGGACATTTGGCAACACGGCGGGCAAGTGGGGGCAAAGCGTTGGGATCGACGCGGCTACATTTATGTTCAAAGAGTTCTGGCCGGACATCAATCACCACCTCTTTCATGCGAAGACGGGACCGCAGGACTAGGCTCTACTTCGCAAGCTCTGCTTTGACGAGCTCAGAGACGGTTTTTCCATCGGCGCGGAGACCGCTGGCAAGGATGCGCTGTTGCACGACGCGCATGGCTGGGCCGATGTCTTTTGGGCCGGGCTTTGTGCCGCCTTCGGCAAGGTGCGCGATGGCTCCGCGGACGACCGCAAGGATTTCTTCTTCCCCGGCGGCCTGAGGCAAAAATTCTTCGATCATGGCGATTTCGGCGGCTTCTTTCGCGGCGAGTTCCGGGCGATCGCCTTTGGTAAAGGACTCGATCGATTCGCGGCGTTGTTTGATGAGCGTGGAGAGGATTCGCGTCTCTTCGGCGTCCGAAAGCGGTTCGCGCTTGTCGATCTCTTTGTTGCGAAGCGCGGACTTGACCATGCGCAAGGTGGTAAGGCGGTGCTCCTCGCGTTGCTTCATCGCGGTGACGATGGCGGCTTGCACTTTGTTGGCGATCTCCATGGGGGCTCCGATTGGGTGTTCTCAAAAGATCATATGCGCTCGACGGATTCGTCGGCGTTCCCGTATTGTGCATGGGGCGCAGTTAATTTTCGCTGGGGACATCCAGCCTGTAGACTGGCGCGTTCTGTCTCACGTAGGGTTTGTTTGCAGCAGTCATACCCAAGGAGAGCACCACGTGGAAAAGAAATTGAACGATCTCGTAGATAAGGCCTTATCGCGACGCAGCTTTATGGCGGGTGCGGGCACGGTCGCGGCCGGAGCGTTGATGGCCGGTTGCAGCGACACGAACCATCCCTCTGATATCCCGAATCCCGCACCGGCTCCCGCCGCGCTTAACGACGCCGATTACCTCAACTTCGCGTTGAATCTGGAGTACCTGGAAGCTGAGTTCTACCTGCACGCGGCGACAGGCGCGGGCCTTTCCTCGACGGACGCGGGTTCGGGCGCGGGCGCGGTGACGGCCCCCAGCACGACACAGCTGACCGGCCTTACCCCACTGCAAAGCGGATACCTCAATGAAATCGCTCAGAACGAGTTGGATCACGTGCGCTTTCTCCGGGCGGCTCTGGGTTCGGGAGCGGTGGCCAGGCCGGCCATCGACCTGACCTTTTTCGGTCCTTTGGCCACAGCGGCGAAGATTACCACCAGCAACACGTTCAGCCCGTTCACCAGCTACGCCAACTACCTCATTGGCGCGTTCATATTTGAGGATGTAGGCGTTACGGCGTACCACGGTGCGGCACCGTTGTTGACCGACAAGAAACATCTGGCGGCGGCCGCGGAGATCCAGGCGGTCGAAGCCTATCATGCCGGGTCGATCCGTACACAGATCGTTGCGACGGACTTCCTTGCGGGCAACACGATGTTGACCGACATTGCCAACCAGGTTTCCGCGCTGCGTGGATCGCTTGGCGGCGGCAACGAGACGGCGCTCAGCCCTATGAGCATTGTGGCGGCGGACGCAAAGACTTCGATCGCTTTCAAGCGCACGCCGGACCAGGTGCTGCACATCGTGTACGGTCAGGCTGGCGGCGCAGGCATTCCCAAGGGCGGCTTCTTTCCCTCGGGCCTCAACGGCAACATCAAGATCACGCTCTCGTAAGGACGGAGACCCATGGCAACTTTAGAAACACAGGTACTTGACGAAATCATCGTAAGCACCCGGCGCAAGATGATGACAATGGGCGGCGCGGCTCTGGCTGGCCTGGCCTTCAACTCGGTGGCAAAGGCGCAGACGGCGACCGCCTATGGCGACAACGACTATCTCAACTTCGCGCTCAACCTCGAGTATCTTGAGGCGCAGTTCTACACACTCGCGTCCTCCGGCGTGACGATCGACAACTTCAACATCAAGATCACCAGCGGAGCGTCGACCCCGGCTTCTGGCGGAACAGTCACCGTCAAGAACAACAATGGCTATGCGACCTGCCTTGTGCCGTTTACCAACAGCCTGGTAAAGGCGTATGCCAAAGAGACGGCCATCGAGGAGCGGAATCACGTCACGGATCTTCAAGGCGTTTTGGGTACCGCCGCGGTCGCTCAACCCAACCTCAATCTGGTCGACAGCTTCAACACGCTGGCTGGCTTGCTCGGGCTCGGATTGACATCGTTCGATCCTTTCCTCGACGACATCCACTTCCTCATTGGCGCGTACATCTTCGAGGATGTAGGCGTAACAGCGTATACGGGTGCGGCTCCGCTCTTGACTTCATCCAGCAACTTGGATGCCGCGGCCGGTATCCAAGCCGTAGAAGCTTACCACGCCGGGCTGATCCGCACCACGATCTTTGCGCTGGATCAGGCTCCGACAACGCTTGGCGCGGCGGGCACGGCAAGCGCGGTCTGCTCGGCGATCTCGCATCTGCGGGCTACGGCGGACGGATCCAACTCGATCACCTCGGCCAATCCTCAAGGCGACGATGTAGGTCTAGGCTATCAGATGGTCGCACTGGGTGGCGGCTCGAACAGCTTCCAGGCGACGACGCTGGTCAACGCAACCACAACCGGTTCTCTCTACCCAGCGGCGACCGCGGCGGGTACGTCCAACTCGACGACCTTCTCGCGCTCGGGCGGTCAGGTGCTGAAGATCGTTTATGCGGGCGGAACGACGAGTGGCGCGTTCTTTCCAAACGGGCTCAACGGCAACATCAAATAGGTGCAAGCGAGATAAAGATGCGAGAACGGAGCCCTTGGGGCTCCGTTCTCTTTGCGTTCGTCTCGATACAATGGATGCATGATCGTCAAAACACGCCTCTTTACTCCTGGACCGACCCCTCTGCTTCCCGCCGCACAGTTTGCTATGGCGGCCGCCGATATTCATCACCGCACGGCCGAGTTTCGAGCACTGTATACCCGTGTGTTGACGCAGCTGAAAGAGTTCGTCGGCACCAAGAACGATGTCATCATCCTATCGAGTTCGGGGACGGGCGCGATGGAGGCGGCGGTGTCGAACCTGACCTCGCCGGGCGACCGCGTGCTGGTGCTGACGGCTGGCAAGTTCGGCGAACGGTGGACGGCGTTGGCGAAGGCGTTCGGCTGCGCGGTGGACGTGGTGAGCGCGCCCTATGGGCAGACATTTTCGGTCGACGCGGTGAAGGCGGCGTTGAAGCTTGAGACGCGCGTGGTGTTCATGCAGGCGACCGAGACCTCGACCGGTGTGCGGCACTGTGTCCCGGCAATCGCCAAGCTGTTGAAGGACGCGGGGCACGAGGCGCTGCTGGTGGTCGACGCCATCACTGGATTGGGCACGTCGCACCTCGACATGGACGGCTGGGGCGTGGATGTGCTGATCGGCGGGTCGCAGAAGTCGGTGATGATCCCGCCGGGGCTGAGCTACCTGGCGGTAAGCGAGGCGGCGTGGGACCGGATGGAAGCGAGCTATAACCCGCGCTACTACTTCGATCTGCGTAAGGAGCGGAAGAACGCGAAGAACGGTGAATCGGCCTATACTCCGGCGGTCGCGCTGATCGCGGCGCTGGGCGCGGCGCTGGACTATATTGCCGCGCAGGGCGGCGGCAGCTTGGTTGAAGGGCGCAAGAAGCTGGTGGAGAATGCCGAGACGATCTCAGCCATGACGCGGGCGGCGGTGCAGGCCTTGGGCATGACGCTGTTCGCGCCGGACGCTCCCGGCACGGCGGCGACGGCGGTGCTGCCTCCGGCGGGGGTGGATTCGGGCGTGATCGTGAAGGAGCTGAAGAGCCGCTTCGGCGCGATCATCACCAACGGCCAGGGCGAGATGAAGGGGCAGATCTTCCGCATCGCGCACCTCGGCTTTTTCGACTATATGGACACCATCGCGCTGATCGGCGCGCTGGAGCAGGTGGTGGCGAAGAGCTTTCCCCCGGCGGGGTTCGCGTGGGGACAGGGCTTGATCGCCGCGCAGAAGGTGTATGCGGAGCGGTCCGCCACGGCGGCTGCGGACGCGAAGTGTGTTTGTGGGCGGACGGATGCTTGCTGTTCGGTGGTGAATGCCGGGTTCGGGGCGAAGTAGGAGAGAAGAATGACAGGATTTGCTAAGTGGCTTATCGCGGCTAGCCTCGCAAGCACCTGCGCGTCGGCTCAATTACGGCAGATTGACAGAGCTAAACTTCCTCAGACACCTGAAATACAACAGGCGTATGACGATCTACTTCCTGTTGAACAGTATGCGCGTACCTATGAGGCTAAGTGGCGGTTCCCTGTATCAAAGGCCGCACTTGCGTCTAAGCTTAGTAAGGATCTAGGTGTTTTGGAAAGGCAGCAGCAGGTATTTCCGACGAACACAGAGCTACAGATCCTTACGGGCCTTGTGGCGCATTTTGCCTACAATCTTGAAGATGATCAAGCCTTTCAAGTAACAATGAGGTTACTTCAGGAGCAAGCCAAGGACGATTGGCGTGCGAAGTGGTTTCTCGGCATCCATATGTGTCAATCGAGAAAGACGGTTGAAGGGATGCAGGAGCTCTTGGCCGTAGAAGCTTCGAATGCTAAACCTCCGAGCGCTTTTTGGCAGGACTACGCCAACTGTGCGAGTGTAACCAACATGCCAGTTCATGCCGTGAGGGCTTACGACCTAGCCCATGCGGTTCCGGATGGCACCACGGTTGATCCTCAGTTGGAGCAGATCGCTCGCAACCATGTAAAAGCAGGCGACCTTACGGCATCCTACAAGGCGGAACAAGTGGTTTACGCGGAGAAGCACGAAAACTTCGTACGATTCACCAACACAATCTGTGGGGAATCGTTCGACCTTTCTTCCACCGCGCCGGTCAGATTTGCTGAAGCAGCACGGGGAAGTTGCTCGGCTACAATCGAAACACCGCAATATTCTTCTAAGCACGGAAAAGCCTCTGGAACTGTGCTGGTACTAACGCAAGCTCCGCGAAACGGAGAATCACTGGAGAGCTTCTCCGAGCGTCTGCTGAAGGATGCCCGCTACTCTAATCGAACCCCAATCGAAGGTCTTCCATGTCCAGGCAAGCATTGTTTGTCTTACGAGACAAAGACGAACCAGATGTACGGTGCGGAGGGTGGAGCCCATCTGTTGGCTGTTTTCTTTCAGAGCGATGAACCTAAGTATTCAGGCTTACTGTTTGAATCACCTCAGCCGCTTCCAAGAGCCGACCGTAATTCGTTCTTCCGGCCTAACGACTACGTCGCCCGCTATCCAGGAATGTTATATACGTTCCTTGCACTAGATGCCAACGAGAGCATTTACCCTAATGCATTGAAGGACTTCACGGCCGTCGTCAACTCACTAACCGTTGATACCGCTCCATAACTTCGTATATGAGACGCTCCGCCCAAATCGCCGCTCCCTTGCTTGCCGCTGCCGCGCTGGCCATTACTGATGGCTGCCGCAGGCCGGAGATGCAGCGGTGCGTGGACGAGAACAACAAGGTGGTCGACGACAGCCTATGCAAGCAGACCGGCGTCCAGCAGCAGAGGCCCGATGGGCATGGCGGATTCTTCTTTGTGCCGATGCCGTACCGCTTCTACTACGGCGGATATGGCGGATACGGCGCGGGTTCGGTTGTGGGTGGTGGAGGGTACGCGCCCACGCCGGGGCGAAGCTATGCGAGTCCGTCAACGCGCGGCGGCTTTGGCGGGTTCTTCAGTCACGGCGGCGGTGCCCATGGCGGCGGAGCGGGGGAGTGATGCGGCGCGTTGCGATGACTCCACGCGAAGACTGGCAGCGGAAGGTCGAGGCCGTCGGGCTGACCTTCCATACGCTTGAGGACGGCACGCCCTACTGGGACGAGTCGGCGGCCTATGAGTTCTCCGCCGGGGAGATCGACCGGCTGGAGGCGGCGGGCAACACGTTGCAGGAGATGTGTCTGGCGGCGGCGCAGCACGTCATCGATCGCAAGCGGTACGCGGAGATGGGCATTCCCGAGGCCGCCATTCCGGCCATTGAGTGGGCGTGGGAGAACGAGCCGCCCGCGCTTTATGGCCGCTTCGACGTGATGTGGAATGGGACAGGCGCGCCGAAGCTGCTCGAGTACAACGCCGACACGCCGACCTCGTTGCTGGAGGCGGCGGTGGTGCAGTGGGACTGGCTGAAGGAGATGACGCTGCGGCCTCCGCAGGGCACGGGCGGCGGCGATGCCGACCAGTTCAACTCGATCCACGACAAGCTGATCGCCAAGTGGAAGGACGTGATGGCGTACCTGCAACAGCCTGTCTACTTTGCCGGGGTCGCCTCGCCGGAGGACCAGTTGACGCTTGCGTACCTGCGCGACACCGCTGAGCAAGCCGGATTGAAGACGCTCCAGATGTACATGGAGGAGATCGGTTGGAACGAGGAGCGGCGGGCATTCGTCGACCCGAACGAAGAGGCGATGCACTCGGTCTTCAAGCTGTACCCATGGGAGATCATGCTCGGGGAGGAGTTTGGCGTCCACGCATTGGCGACGTATACGGAGATGCGCTGGATCGAGCCTATTTGGAAGCTGCTGCTGTCCAATAAGGGCATTCTGGCGGTACTGTGGGAGCTGTATCCGGGGCATGAGCTGCTGCTGGAGGCGCACTTTGAGAGTTCCGATGGCTCGGCGCATGGGATGCGGGAGTATGTCTCGAAGCCGCTGTTCTCGCGCGAAGGAGCGAATGTGACGGTAGTGCGGAGCGGGGCCGAGTTGATGCGGACGGACGGACCGTACACCGGTCCACGCATCGTGCAGGCGCTGGCTCCTTCGGCTGAGTTCAATGGACGGCATCCGGTGCTCGGCTTGTGGATGGTGGACCAGGAGTGCTGCGGGATGGGGGTACGGGAGTCGGCGGGGCCGGTGACGGGAAATCTGAGTTCGTTTGTGCCGCACTGGTTTGTGTAAGGTCCACGTGACGGAATGTAGGATGGTGTGACGGAGGGTTCATGTCTTCCTGCTTTCTGGGGCTTCCTTTCCCCATTACGATCATTCCGGCGGATCCGCTGTCGGACGACGAACTGATCCGCTTTTCCGAGGCGAACAAGCCGTGCAAGATCGAGCGCAACCGCAAGGGAGAGATCGTTGTGATGACACCGGTGGGCGGGATCGGCGGAACGCATGAGATTTATGTCGCGTCGGTGATGTTCAATTGGGCTGAACAGGACGGTCGAGGCATTGGCTTCGATTCCAACACGGGCTTCAACCTCCCGGACGGTTCCTGTCTGTCACCGGACGCGGCGTGGCTGTCGTTGGAGCGATGGAACGCATTAAGTCCCAAGGAGCAGGCGGGCTTTCCCCCCCTTGTGCCCGGAGTTCGTGATTGAGGTGCGTTCGCGCAGCGACCCGCGATCCACGGTCGAAGAGAAAATGGAGCTTTGGCTGGAGAACGGGGCGGAGTTGGCGTGCCTGATCGATCCGATCGCGGGCAGTGTGGTGATCTATGCCGCGGGTGAAGAGCCCGAGGTGCTGGAGCGGCCGGAGATTGTCGTGGGAAGCGGGCCGGTCACGGGGTTTGCACTGCGGGCTATGCGGCTGTGGGAGGGGCCTCGATGATCGACGTTCATCCCCCACATGGCTCCGTCCACAGCTGGCGCGACTTCTTCATCCACATCGCGACGATCACAATCGGGTTGCTGATCGCGATTTCGCTGGAAGGGATGGTTGAGGCTGCCCACCATTGGCACATCGTGCGTGAAGCGCGCGAGAACATCCGGCGTGAGATCGAGCAGAATGAAAAGCAGGCTAAAGAGAACATCGAGTACGTGCAGAGCGATGCCGCACGCATGAAACAGAACATGGAATGGGCGCGCGATCTGCGCGCGGACTCTCATGCAATGGACCACAAGAAGTTGCAATTCACGTTCACCTGGTCTTCCTTTAGTGATTCCGCCTGGACTTCCGCGCGTGACTCGGGCGCTTTGACGTATATGCCTACATCAGAAGTGCAGTCATATGCCGATGGCTACAAGCAACAGGAGTTTATCAACCAGCAGGCGATCGCGGTCTTCAGCTATCAGACGGAGCTGGCCGCTCCTTCGCTGATCGAGAAAGATTCTGCATTGCTGCGTGCTGAGGATGTGCAAAGCCTGGTGCATGGATGCGCCGTGGCGTCGATCCGGCTAACGGTGTTGCAGCAGCTCATCGAAGAGCTCAACAAGAACTATGAGGATGCGCTGCACCGATAACCTATTCTCTGCGTCACCGTAGCAAGACGGTAAGATAGACCCATGAAGATTGTTCTTGCCGAGAAGGTATCCCCCGCCACATTAGCTATCTTTCAACAGGAGACTGGATGGCAGATTGTGACGCCGGACCAGATCAAGAATGGGCTGGCGGCGGAGCTGGCGGACGCGGACGCGCTGGTGGTGCGGTCGGCGGTGCAGGTGGATGCGGCGTTGCTGGCGGCGGCTCCCAAGTTGCGAGTGATTGGGCGTGCGGGCGTCGGTGTGGACAACATCGATACCGCCGCGGCTACGCATCAGGGCATCGTCGTGATGAACACGCCGGGTGCGAACGCGGTTGCGGTTGCGGAGTTGACGCTGGGACTGATGATCGCGCTGGCGCGGTCGATTCCGCGCGCGAATGCAACGATGCATGCGGGCAAGTGGGACAAGAAGACGTTGCAGGGCTCGGAGCTGCGTGGTAAGACGCTCGGCATCGTCGGGCTGGGCCGGATTGGGCTGGAGGTGGCACGGCGGGCGCTGAACTTCGGCATGGAGATTATCGGGTACGATCCGTTTGTCGCGCCGGTGATCGCGCGGGAGAACTCCGTGACGCTGGTACCGATCGATGAGATCTTCAACGCGTCGGACTACCTCACTCTGCACGTTGGCTTGACGACGCAGACCGAAGGGCTGATCAACGCGACGTCACTCGCGATCATGAAGCGCGGGGTACGGATCATCAATTGCGCGCGCGGCGAATTGATCGTCGAGGCGGCCTTGGCGGAGGCAATCAAGTTGGGGCAGGTCGCGGGCGCGGCGCTCGATGTGTTCCGCCGGGAGCCGCTGAAGGAGTCGCCCTTCCATGGACTCGACAACGTCATTCTGTCGCCGCACATCGCGGGGGCGACGGACGAGGCGCAGGAGGCCATCGGCATCCAGTTAGCGAAGCAGGTGCGCGATTACCTGAAGCTGGGCGTGGTGCAGAACGCGGTAAATCTGCCGAGCCTGTCGCACGAGGAGTACATCGAAGTCGCGCCGTATATCGAAATGGCGGAGCGGCTGGGGCGTTTTCTGGCTCACGCGGCACCGGGCAACGTCGAGGAGATACACGTTTCCTATACGGGGCGGCTGGCTACGGGTAAGACGGACCTCATTCGGAACGCGGCCATTGCCGGTATCTTTGCGGCGTCCGAGGGCACGTCCGAGGTCAATCGGATCAACGCGGCAGCCATTGCGGCGGAGCGGGGCATTCGTATCCAGGAAGATAAGAAGGAGTTTGTGGCGGGGGGTACGGGCTCGGTGCTGAAGCTGGTGCTGCGCATGGCGGGCGGTGCGGAGACAAGCGCGTCGGCCACGGTGCTGCATGGGACCTCGCCGCGTCTGCTGAGCTTCGACGGCATCGACATCGAGGCTCCGCTTACGGGAACGCTGATTGCGATTCGCAACCACGATGTGCCGGGTGTGATTGGGCGCATCGGAACGATTCTGGGCGAGCACTCGTTGAATATCGCCAACTTTGCGCTGGGCCGGGCGTCGGAGTCTGGACGTTCTGGGCGGGCGAAAGGCGTACCGGCAGGACAGGCGTTGGCCGTAGTGCAGATCGATGTGGAGGAGACGGTCTCGGCGAACGCGGCGGTGGTGTCGCTGCGGCAGATTGAGGCGATCACGAGTGTGCGGCTGGTGGAACTGGGACGGCTCTAGTTGCGTAACAAGCGCCGTGCTATGCTCGCTGCACGTCATAGCAACGTAAATGGCTGAGGTGCAGTATGGTTCCGTTCGGTCGCCGTCTTCTTCTCTTTGTCCTTCTTGCAGGACTTACCGCGACGGCGTTCGCCGCAGAACCGAAGCCAGTCCCCACGGCGGAAGTTCTACCGCATCCCGCGCTTGGGCCTATCCCGGCTGCGGCGCAGTTCGACGCGACGGGGCACCTCAATCCCGAGCTGGCCACGCAGGCGTATCTCGACACCTTCGCGCCGGAGAAGCGCGCCGCCTCAAACAAATACTTCGAAGGCGGCTACTGGTTTTTGCTATGGGACACGCTCTACAGCGTCGCGGTGCTGCTCTTCCTGCTGTACAGCGGGATTTCGGCGCGGCTGCGGGATTTTGCCGTGGCGCGCACCTCGCGGCTCTTCCTGCAAAATGTGCTGTATGTCGTGCCGTTTCTGCTGCTCTACACGTTGTTGGAGGCTCCTTTGACGTGGTACGAGGGGTTTTACCGTGAGCACCTGTACCAGCAGTCGCATCAAGCAATCGGTGGATGGCTAAAGGACCAGGGGATTGGCCTTGCCCTGTCTGTGGTGTTCGGCGCGCTGATCGTGTCCGTGCTGTACGCCATTGCGCGACGGCTGCCGCGCACCTGGCATCTTTGGGGAGCGGCTACGCTGTGGCTGTTTAGCGGGATGATCGTGCTGACCTTTCCAGTCTTCATCGCGCCGCTCTTCAACACCTATACCCGCATCGAAGATCGCACGGTGACGGTGCCGATCCTGAAGATGGCGGCGGCGAACGGCATCCCGGTGAGCGACCTCTATCAGGTGGACGCCTCGAAGCAGACCACGCGGGTAAGCGCGAACGTCAGCGGCTTGTTCAACACGACGCGCATCACGCTGAACGACAACTTGCTGCGGTCAGCGAGCATCGAGGAGATCGAAGCCGTGACGGGGCACGAGATGGGGCACTACGTGCTGCATCACGTCTTGCATAGTCTGATTGAGACGCTGGTCCAATTCATCCTGCTGTTCTTTCTACTGCGAGCGTGGCTGGAGAGTATGCAGCGGCGGCATGGCAAGCGCTGGGGAACCACGTCGATCTACGATCCGGCGCTGCTGCCCGCGGTGTTCCTGATCTTCGGCGTGCTGAGTTTTCTGTTCACGCCGGTGACGAATACGATGACGCGGCTGCAGGAGCACGAGGCGGATATGTTCGGCCTGAACGCCAGCCGGCAGCCGGACGGGTTTGCGCAGTCGATGTTGAAGCTGGGGCAGTACCGCAAGCTCGCGCCGGGGCCGGTGGAGGAGGCGATCTTCTTCGACCATCCGAGCGGGCACACGCGCATCCTCGACGCGATGCGCTGGAAGAGGGAGAACCCAGACGCCGCCGGGTACAAGTGAAAGCGCGGTAGACTAGTGGAAGATCGACCGGACAGGATGAACCGACGCAATGCCGCTTTACGAGTACAAATGTTTGGAATGCAAGCGTCACACGGAGAAGATCCAGAAGTTCTCCGACCCTGAGATTACTGTTTGTCCGAAGTGCGGAGGGGTTCTGGAGCGTGTGATTACCGCTCCGGCTATCGCGTTCAAAGGCGGCGGCTGGTATGCGGATGGGTATGGGAACGCAAAGCCTGCAGGTTCCGACACCAAGTCTGAGACAAAGGGCGAGAGCAAGGCTGAGGGTGGGGCTCCGGCTTCTTCGGAGACGAAAAGTGAGAGCAAACATAGCGGCGGTGCCGAAGCCAGCTCTGCGCCTGCTCCAGCGGCCACACCGGCCCCGGCGGCCACGCCCGCCGCTTCTTCCCCCGGCTCAAAGTAGCTCTACTTTTCGGGTGGGGGCGGGACTTTCTTGCCAGCTTTGCGCGCTTCCGACAAGCCGATAGCGATGGCCTGTTTGGGATTGGTGACCTTCTGGCCGCTGCCGCTCTTCAGCTTGCCCTCTTTCATGGCTTTCATCTCGCGCTCGACGCTTTCACTTGCGGCCGGGCTGTACTTGCGGGCTGTCTTTTTGGCTACAGCTTTCGAGGCCGCTTTCTTTGCGACTGTTTTCTTGCTTGCGGCTTTCTTTGTGGGCATGAGATTTGCCTCCGTTTGGTGGTAAGAGTGGTGACCGCACCATTCTCGTTGCACCCGTCGTGATGGAACGGTTCCGCCGCGATAAAGAAAGCAGATTCCCTTCGGGAATGACACTAGAAAACAAGGGCCTATTACGTTTAGCTGCCGAGTTTCTTTGTCACTAGTTCATTCAAGAGAGTGGGGTTGGCCTGGCCTTTGGAGAGGCGCATGACCTGGCCGACGAAGAAGGCGGCTACGGTCTTCTTGCCGCCGCGATACTGCTCAACCTGTTTGGGATTGGCGGCGATGATCTCGTCGATCATGGTTTCAAGCGCGGAGGCGTCGGAGATCTGCTGGGGTTTGTCGCGCTCGTAGACTGCGGGGAAGTCCTTGCACTCGGCGAAGCAGGCGTCGAGAAGCTGCTTCAGCATCTTGCTCGAAAGCTCGCCAGATTCTGCCAGATCGGCGGCGAGGACGATGCCGTCCAGCGAAACGGGAGACTGCTCCAGCTCCAACCCGGCGAGGCGAAGGCGCATGGTCAGCTCGCTGGTCAGCAGCGAAGCGACGCGGCGGGGGCTCTTGGCCTTGCGCGCGGCGGCCTCGAAGCGGTCGGCGAAGTCACGTGTGGCCGTAAAGGTGGCGGCGTCCTGCGGGCTGATCTCGTATTCGGCAATCATGCGGGCGCGGCGGGCTTCGGGCAGCTCGGGCAGGTTGGCCAGGATCGCCGCTTGCCACTCCGCGCCGACGACCAACGGCGGCAAGTCGGGCTCCGGGAAGTAGCGGTAGTCGTGGGCCTGCTCCTTCGAGCGCATGGAGAAGGTGCGGCCCTCGGCAGAGTTCCAAAGGCGGGACTCCTGCACGACACGGCCGCCGTCTTCGAGCACGCCGATCTGGCGCTCGATCTCGTACTCGACGGCGGCCCGGATGTAGCGGAAGCTGTTGACGTTTTTGACCTCGGCCTTGGTGCCGAACTGCGCCGCGCCCTTGAGCATGACGGAGACGTTGGCGTCGCAGCGGAGCGAGCCTTCCTCCATGTTGCAGTCGCTGACGCCGGTGTAGAGGAGGATCTCCTTGAGCTTGGTGAGGTACTCGAAGACCTCGTCGGCGGAGCGGAGATCGGGTTCGCTGACGATCTCGACCAGCGGGGTGCCGCAGCGGTTGAGGTCGATGTAGGTGCGGGTGGCGGAGTCAGCAAAGCCGTCGTGGAGGCTCTTGCCGGCGTCTTCTTCCATATGCAGGCGGGTGATGCCGATGCGCTTGGGCGCGCCGTCCGGTCCGGCGACCTCCAGCCAGCCGTTCTCGGCGATGGGCTTGTCGAACTGCGAGATCTGGTAGCCCTTGGGCGAGTCGGGGTAGAAGTAGTTCTTGCGCGAGAAGACGCTCCTCTCGCGGATGTCGCAGTGGATGGCCTTGGCGGCGAGGACGGCGAACTCCACCGCGCGGCGGTTGAGCACAGGCAGCGCACCGGGCAGGCCGAGGCAGGTCGGGCAGACGTGGGTGTTGGGCTCGCCGCCGTAGCGATTGACGCAGCCGCAGAAGGCCTTGGTCTCGGTGAGGAGCTGGACGTGGACTTCCAGGCCGATGACGGGCTGGTAGCGGGCGAGGATGTCGGGGGAGAGAGGGGCTAAGAGTGTCGAGCTCATGATTGATCTTTGTCCAGGAACATGACGTATTTTATTTCAGCTTTCTCCGTAAGCAGGAGGCCGGGGATCGAGGTGTTTTCCTCGACTTCACCGGAAGATGCGTCGGCGTTCTCATCGTCTTCGACGATCCAGCGCGCTTTTTCTAAAAACAGGGTTCGCTCATTACCGGCTTCAGCGTAACGCTTGAGCCAGCCGATCACACTTTGCCCATCACCTAGACCTACCTGCACCGTTCCGCCCGAGGTAAGAAACACGTCGTTCCATACGGACTCGTTGCTGCTGCGCCGTGTGAGCTTCCAGCGCCGGAGATGCCTGAGCAGAAGATCGTGTTCGCGAACGTAACCCCACGCAAAGCCGATCACAACGGCAATCGCCGCTATAGTAATCAGTCGCCATCGTTCCACATGAACGTTATAGTGCTCGGGAGATTGCAGTGAGGAGGTCCACTCAAACGGGAGGAGCGCGCCAAAGATGGCGACGTAGCTAACGTACGTAAAGAAGCTAAAGATCAACGCTTCAATAATTCGTTCCAACTCAGTCTGCTGAGTTTTCGCGGACATCATGCGGACGATGCGCGCACTTACAAAGCCGGGTAGAAGGACCACCAAGGCAAAGACGGCTTGCAGGCCTTGTGGCATACGCGTCTATTTGGCTCGTTTTGAAGGAGAAGGGACCTTTACGGGAGAAGGGGGACGCCAGCCTGGAGGCGGTGACGGTTTGTAGCCCGAACGTTCTTCGTTCTCGTATGCGGCCGCTGTCTTCCGAATACTGCTTTCACCCATAACAATCACCTTCCTTTCAGTATACCGAACGCGCATTTCCGCAAAGCAGCATCTTAGCGGCTATGCCCTTCCGTCTCCGCCGCCGCAAACCCGCCGAAACGCCCGCGCCTACCGCGCAGAAGCATCTGGAACGCCCGAGCGCGCAGGAGATCTACGAGCAGGTGGCGAACAATGCGCGGCAGGAGCTCGGCCGGTCGACCATTTCGCTCATGATCTCCGGGCTGGCGGGAGGCATCTTTATGGGGCTTTCGGCGCTGGGTACGGCCATCGCGTTGTCGATGCTAGGCACGGCCAAACCGGCGGAGTTTGTGGCGAAGATGTTCTATCCCATTGGATTCATTGTGGTGATCCTGGGCCGGTCGCAGTTATTTACGGAGAACACGCTCTACCCGGTGGCGCTGGTGTTGGCGGAGAAGAAGCACTTCTGGCACACCATGCGCTTGTGGGCGGCGGTGCTGCCGTCGAACGTTCTGGGGGCGCTGGCGTTTGCCGCACTGGCAACGCTGACGGGGGCGATAAGTCCGGAGATCGTGAAGTCCCTCGCGCATCTCGGCATGGAGGCTACCGGGCATTCGCCGGCGACGATCTTCTGGAGCGGTGTGATGGGCGGGTGGATCATCGCGACGGTGGCATGGCTGGTGTCGGGGTCGCACTCGATTACTGGGTCGGTGCTGATTATCTGGCTGCTGGCGTTTGTGGTAGGTTTGGGGAACTTCGCGCACTGTATTGCGGCGAGCGGCGAGGTGTTTGCGGCTGTGCTTACGGGCCAACTGCCATGGCTGGCGTTTCCACGCTGGTTTCTGCCGGCGGTGGCCGGGAACATCTGCGGCGGCGTCGGTATGGTGACGCTACTCGAATATGGCCAGGTGATTTATGGCAATGATGCGGAAGCGGAAGCTATCGCCGCGCCCGAGCCGAAGACTGAAGAGAAGGCAGCCTAAAGGGTTTGCTCCGTATGGGAGGCTCGAACATCCCATTATGTGAGGTGTATCGATGTCGTCAGAGACAGCAAAGATTGTGCGCTTCCACCAGCTGGGTGGAGCCGAAGTTCTTCAGGTGGACGAGCTGCCGTTGCCGGAGCCGGGCCCGGGCGAGGTACGGCTGCGCGTGAAAGCCATCGGTTTGAACCGTGCCGAGGTACTGTTCCGCATGGGGCGGTATCTGGCGCAGCCGGTGTTGCCGTCGAAGATCGGGTATGAGGCTTCAGGAACAGTCGAGGCGGCGGGTGAGGGTGTTGACCCGGCGTGGGTTGGCAAGGTGGCGAGTACGGTGCCCGCGTTTCCGGCGGACAAGTACGGAGTGTACGGCGAGGTCGCTGTGGTGCCGGTCTCCGCGCTGGCTGAATACCCGAAGCAGCTTTCGTTCGAAGAGGGTACGAGTATTTGGATGCAATACCTGACGGCTTATGGCGCGCTGGTGATGTATGGCAAGCTCGGGCCGGGCGACTTTGCGCTGATTACCGCGGCGAGCAGCAGCGTCGGCCTGGCGGCCATCGAGATCGCCAGGGTGCAGGGCGCGGTGAGCATCGCGACAACCCGCACTTCGGCGAAGAAAGCGGAACTGCTAGCGGCGGGCGCAGACCATGTGATTGCTACCGAAGAAGAGGACCTAGTGGCGCGGGTAATGGAGATCACCGGCGGCAAAGGCGCGCGGATCGTCTTCGATCCCGTGGGCGGCAAGGGGCTGGAGACGCTGGCGGCGGCGACAGCGGCCAGTGGGACTATCTTC
The DNA here is from genome assembly GCA_965277085.1 of Acidobacteriaceae bacterium. Lineage (GTDB taxonomy): Bacteria > Acidobacteriota > Terriglobia > Terriglobales > Acidobacteriaceae > Edaphobacter. The sequence continues at coordinate 384,404 of OZ255708.1, read as the reverse complement.
GAGTATGGCGCGCTGGCGACCGAGCCGACGCCGTTCCCGCTGTTTACGGCGTTGAGCAAGCACCTGACGATCAAGGGCTATACCTTGTTTGAGGTGATTATGAACGCCGAGGAGTTCGCCAAGGGCAAGAAGTACGTCTACGATCATCTTGCGGCGGGCGACTTCAAGCCGCGGATCGACAAGACGTTTCCGTTAGCGGAGATCGTCGCCGCGCATCGCTATATGGAGTCGAATGCGCAGATCGGGAAAATTGTGGTCACGGTTTAATCAACGAGAGACGATAAAACAGGTAGGCTGAGGAAAGAAGGAGAGATGGCCACCATTATCTCCTCACCTAAGCGTTTACCTGTCGTCTTCTCCCATGTCCATCACGATCCAAGCCGATGAGATTGTGCGTCCGACAGGTGCGTCCGGCGCTGTGCTTTGTCCAGCGAAGACCACGATCCATACGGGCCGAACGGCTGTACTGGCGCAAGCGGCGATGCTGCAAAAGCTGGCCGGGCATTGTGGGCAATCGGGGGCGATGCATGGCCTTGGTTTTCTGCTGGATCAGGAGTACGCCGCTCGGAAAACCCCGCACCTGGTACGGCTCCACTCTGCGAACGGAGGCTTGGTCGGAGCGGTCCTCTTGCTTGAGTATCGTCTGGCGGGATGGAAGACGGGCATGATGGCCACCGGCGACAGCTTTGGTGTACGAACGGTGATTGGACCGGAGCCGTTGCGTCCGCAGATTGCCGTTGAGGCCTGCTCGGCTGTGCTGGCGCGGGGAGCGAACCTTGTGCTTGCCTCCTTTAAGCAGCATGAAGCGGGCGGAACGCACCTGACTGTGGCGAGCGCGACGACCGATTGCCTATGGGCCATGCAGACACGTACCGTGCGGGACCATCTGCCTTTGGCGGAGACTTACGACGCTACTCTGGCGCGAATGGGAAAGCGTACGCGGAACCATCTGCGGTACTACAGGAAGCGGCTGGAGAATGCTGTGCCGTGCGAGTTTCACGCCGATGCTGGTGCGTTGATCGAAGCGACGAACGATGCCGTGCTTGCAGAACTAAACCGGCGGTCGCTCAAGCCTATCGTGCAGGCTACGTTCAATCTGCAGTTGCGCACGGCGGCGTCTTTGCCCGGGGGTTTTCTCTGCGGGCTTCGCGGAAAGGACGGAGTTTGGCTGGCGCTTGCCGGTGGATGGAGACAAGGCAACACCACATGGGTGCAGTGGCAGAGCAATCGGTGTGGCTATGAGGAGTATTCCCTAAGCACGGTACTGCGGGCGTTCCTGATCGAGCGGGAGGTCGCGCGAGGGGCGAAGAAGCTGGCCTTTCATGGAGGCACATCGCACTCCATGAGCCATGCCTTCCCAGAGGAGCCGGTCGTAGACCTTCTGGCGCGGCGGCAAGGGCTCTCGGCGGCGGCCATTGTGCGGCTGATTCCAGTGCTGTACCGGCTTTCGCCTTCCTTGGCGACGCGCGGCAATTTCCTGGCCGACGTGCTGAGCAGCTCTCGTCTCCGGTGGTTCCCGGAGCGTGTTTTGCCGAACGAGTTCACGAGGCGCTTCACAGCATCGCAAGAGAAGCTGGCCTGATCGGCTAAACTTGAAGGAGCATGGTCCTTCCTTTCGTCCGCGAGCTTTTGGCGGACCTTGAGCATTCTGAGGCGTTTGAGCGTGTCCGGCGGCATCTGAGCGGGGGCACGGGGCGCAGGCGCGTCTCTGGGCTGACCGCGACGGCAAGGGCAATGTATCTGCCGATGTTTGTGCGGGCGTCGGGCGCGCCGGCGGTGATGGTGGTGGCGGACAACAAGGCCGCGGAGAGTCTTCATGCGGCGGTGTTGAGCGCCTGCGAGCTGACGGGGGCGCTTGATGCCGAGTCCGTGCTGCGATTGCCGGGGCATGATGTGCTGCCGTTTGAGAACCTATCGCCGCATTCGGAGATTCAAGAGCAGCGCGCGGCGACGCTATGGAAAATCGCCACGGGGCAGGCGAAGCTGGTGATCGCGCCGCTTGAGGCCGCGTGCATGAAGCTTTTCGGGCGCGACTATTACAAGGCGCTGGCGCTGGATCTGCGCGTAGGCGAGGAGTACCTGCCGGAGATGGTGGTCGACCATCTGCTCTCGGTGGGGTATACGCGGGTGGATGTGGTCGAGATGCCGGGGCAGGTGACGATCCGCGGCGGGATCATCGATGTTTACTCGCCGGAGCGAGAGCGGCCGGCGCGGATCGACTTCTTCGGCGATGAGATCGAGTCCATCCGCAAGTTCGATCCGGAGACGCAGCGGTCGAGCTCCACGCTGAAGCATGCGCTGCTGCTGCCGCTAACCGAGACGCCGGCGACGGAGAAGCTGTTGGAGGCCATCAACGCACGGCTTACGCGGGCGGGCAGTGCGGGCGCGGCGTTGGAGGGTGGCGAGACGCCAGTCGAGTTGCAGACGCACGTGACTGGACACGTTGCCGGGCGTACGAGCGACGCGACGATCTTTCCGGGGTGGGAGTTCTTCGCGCCGGTGGCCGGGGCGAAGGGAACGCTGCTCGATCTGCTGGCAGCATCGGGAGCTGCGCCGCGCGTGTTTATCGAAGAGCCGAGCATGGTGAAGAACCAGGGCGAGCGCTGGTGGAACAAGGTCGAGCAGCGGCACGAGCGGTCGGGGATTGGCAGCCTGGTGCGGCCCGAGGACATCTACCTTTCGCCGTGGGATCTGGATGATCGGATGCGAAAGTTCTGCGGGTGCGAGCTGGATCAGCTTGGGCTGGTGGATGTGCTCGATGCCGACCGGAGCGACCTGTCGGAGGTGGACTTTTCGACGCGCCCGACGCAGCGGTTTCACGGATCGATCCCCGCGCTGATCGACGCGATCAAACTTCTGATGACGCAGGACGCGCGCATCCTGCTGACCGCGCCGAACCATGGCGAGGTGGAGCGGCTAGCGGGCTTGTTGCAGGAGTATCAGGTGCCGTACCGGCTGGGGTCGCGCAACGATGCGCCGGGATCGACGACGGTCTACTCAGAGTCGAGCTACTTGGCGGGCGATCTGCGGACGCCGGTGATCGTGAAGACGGCGATGGCGGCGGGCGTGCAGGTGATGGATCTCGACCGCACCTCGGCGCGGCAGATCGTGATGTTCGGGGCGCAGGATCTTTCTGACGATGCCGATGTTGCAGCCAGGCCTGTAGCAAGGCGGTCGAAATCGAAGACGGCGGCGTTCATCTCGGACTTCCGCGACCTGACGGTGGGCGATTACGTGGTCCATGTGGAGCATGGGATCGCGCAGTATTGCGGACTGCGGGTGATCGAAGAGAACGATCAGCCGCCGTTGGAATTGATGATTCTGGAGTTTGCGGATCAAGCCAAGCTGTACGTTCCGCTGACCCGGCTCGACCTAATCCAGAAGTACCGCACCGCCGACACCGGCCCCGCGCCCGCGCTGAACAAGCTCGGCACGCAGGCCTGGCAGAAGACCAAGGCGCGCGTCAAGAAAGCCATGCAGGACATGACGGGCGAGCTGCTGAAGCTGTACGCGCAGCGTAAGGCGGCGCAGGGGACGCCGTTCTCGCCAGACACGAATATGCAGCGCGAGTTCGAGGATGCCTTCGACTTCAACGAGACGGACGACCAGCTGACAGCCATCGCCGACATCAAGCAGGATATGGAGTCGACCCAGCCCATGGACCGGCTGCTATGCGGCGACGTGGGCTACGGCAAGACCGAGGTCGCCATGCGGGCGGCATTCAAAGCGGTGCAGGATTCGAAGCAGGTCGCGGTGCTGACACCGACAACGGTGCTGAGCTTCCAGCATTACGAGTCGTTCAAGCGACGTTTCGCCAATTTTCCCGTGAATATCGAGATGATCTCGCGCTTTCGCACGGCGAAGGAGCAGAAGATCATTCTGGAAAAGGTCGAGGCGGGCAAGGTCGACATCCTTATCGGGACACATCGGGTGCTGTCGAAGGATTTGAAGTTTCAGGACCTTGGCCTGCTTGTGGTGGATGAGGAGCAACGCTTCGGCGTGCGCCATAAAGAGCGGCTGAAGCAGATGCGCGCAGCCATCGATGTGCTCTCGATGTCGGCCACGCCGATCCCGCGGACGCTGCATATGTCGCTGATCGGGATGCGCGACATGAGCGTGATCGAGACGCCGCCGAAGGATCGAATGGCTATCCAGACGATTGTTGCTAAGTATGACGAGAAGCTGGTGCGGACGGCCATTGAGATGGAGTTGGAGCGCGGCGGACAGATCTACTTCGTCAACAACCGCGTGGAGACGATTTACGACATGGCGACGATGATCCGGGAGCAGGTGCCGTCAGCGCGCGTGGTCGTCGGACACGGGCAGCTTCCCGAAGCCGAGCTTGAGCGCGTGATGCTGGCATTTATGAACCATGAGTACGACGTGCTTTGCGCGACTTCGATCATCGAAAACGGCCTGGATATTCCGCTGGCGAACACGATCGTCATCAACCGCGCGGATCGGCATGGCCTAAGCGAGCTATACCAGCTGCGTGGGCGGGTAGGACGGTCGAACCGGCGGGCCTATGCGTATCTGCTGATTCCGCCGGAGAAGGAGCTGACGGAGATCGCGCGGCGGCGGCTGGCGGCGTTGAAGGAGTTCTCGGACCTGGGCGCCGGCTTCAAGATCGCCGCGCTCGATCTGGAGCTGCGCGGCGCGGGCAATATGCTGGGCGGGGAGCAGTCGGGGCACATCGAGGCGATCGGCTTTGAGATGTATACGACGATGCTTGAAGAGGCCGTGCGCAAAATGAAGGGCGAGGACGACAAGCCCGCCCACGCGGGAACGGTGCTGAACCTCGGCATCTCGCTGCGGATCGATTCGGAGTACATCCCGGAGGAGAACCAGCGGCTGCGGATGTACAAGCGCATCGCCGGTGCGGAGGACTACGCCACGCTGGCCGATGTGCGGGCGGAGCTGCAAGATCGCTACGGCACACCGCCCGAAGCCGTGCTGAACCTGCTGGCGGCGGGCGAGATACGGCTGCGCTGCGAGCAGCTCGGCATCGCGCAGATGGACAGGAAGCGGACACAGGTGGAGCAGGGCAAGGCAAAGATATTTGTAGAGATGCTGCATATCAAGTTCGCGGAGCCGAAGGAGGGTGGGGCGGCGGCGACGGCTCCTGGGGAGGCTCCCGCTCGGCAGAAGACGGTGGATGCGGGCGTGTTGATGCGGCTGGTGAGCCGGAACGCCAAGAAGGGTGCGCAGTTTACCCCGCAGGGGGTGTTGCGGTGGCCGCTGGGCTCGGCGAAGGCGGAGGAGGTATTGGCGGAGACGCGGGCGCTGCTGGATGCGCTGGAGCCGGTCGCTCGGGGCTAGCGGGTTCGAAAAGCAGATTTCCTTCGGTAATGACAAACAGAAAAGCAAGGGCAAGGCCGATGCGGAACGCATCGGGAAATCACAAAGGGATGGCAAACAGAAGAGCGAGACCGCGAAGACCTGAATGACCTCACGGGGATGGCAGCTCGAAAGACTAGGAAGCTGGGTGCTTGTCAGCAGCGGCGGCTCGGGCGTCGCGCAGCCCCGCTCTGTAGCCGCCGCGATAGATGGAGTACATCACCGCAAGCGCGCAGCCCACGCCGAAGACGAAGCCAAGAAAGAAGCCGATGGCCGACGACCAGAGAATGTCCATTCAATCGCCAGCATACGGCACGGCTATAGATGGAGAGTCTGTTCAGGACGGCGGTCGGCTTGATGCAGCGAAGCACGGATGTGGAGGCCGATGGCGCAGGGAGCCACCACAAAGGCAATAAAGGCAGAGCAGATGAGTGCGGCAGTGAACATGGAAGACCTCACGCTGCTAAGCGGTCAAGTGCAGCCGCTCGCGCAACGTCACCTATAAGAGCAGAAATTCATGATTCTTGGCAACCTCCATACAACCCTTCCTTCATCTCGGCAACATTGTGTTCCCTTATTGTGTTCATTTTGCGGGTGCAACGACGGCGGCCGGAGCCTTGGTGAAGATTTTGAGCGCGTTCTGCACGGTGTAGTTAAGCCCCCAGGCGGTGGGTAACACGACAATGGCCCAGGCCGCGGCAATGAGGAGGGGCGATGAGGAGCGTGTGTCGGACATGATGAGTTCTCCTAATGCGGTTCGTCGTTAGTGAGCCGCGCCTTCGGGCACGACGATGTTCTTGTCGGTGATCCAGAACCTCTCGGCCACAGGACGCACCATTAGGTTGGCCAGGAAGCCGACGACCAGGAGACCCGACATGATGTGCAGGATGGTCGGGTAGGCCTGTTCCTTGGGAACGTGGTTCTTGACGTAATGGTCGAGGATGCCGTTGACGATGAGCGGGCCGACGATGCCGGCGGTCGACCAAGCGGTCAGCAGGCGGCCGTGAATGGCTGAAACGTTGTAGCCGCCGAAGAGGTCTTTTAAGTAGGCGGGGATGGTCGCAAAGCCGCCGCCGTACATGCTGAGCAGGACTGCTGCGGTGAGCACAAAGAGCGGAACGGAGTTGAGGGCCGCCAACCGGGTAAACGGAAGGAAGAAGTAGAGCACCGCGCCCAGGGTAAAGAAGATGAAGTAGGTGTTCTTGCGACCAACGAAGTCTGAGACCGACGCCCAGAGGAAGCGGCCCGCCATGTTGAAGATGCTCAGAATGCCAACGAAACCCACCGCGGCTATGGTCGTGATGTGACCCTTGAAGAGGTCCTGGATCATCGGCGCAGCCTGCTCCAGGATGCCGATGCCGGCGGTGACGTTGCAAAACAGGATGACCCAAAGCATCCAGAACTGCGGGGTGCGCCACGCCTGCGCCACGGCGACGTTGTGAGTGGAGATGAGCGCGGCCTGCTTAACAGGAGCGGTCCAGCCGAATGGCTTCCAGTCTTTGCCGGGGACACGGATGGTGAAAACGCCATACATCATGAATAGAAAATAGAGCGTGCCCATCGTGAGCATGGTGTAGGGGATGGAGGGCTGCCCGGCGGCCTTGAAGTGGGCCATAAGCTGATTGGCAAGCGGGCCGCCGATCATCGCGCCTCCGCCAAAGCCCATGATGGCCAAGCCGGTGGCGAGGCCGGGGCGGTCGGGGAACCACTTGATGAGTGTCGAGACGGGCGAGATGTACCCGAGGCCCAGGCCAATTCCGCCAACCACGCCGTAGCCGAGATAGATCAGCGGAAGCGAGTGCAGCTTTGCGCCAAACGACGCGATGTAGAAGCCCGCGCCGAAGCAGCACGCGGCGTAGAACATTGCCCGGCGAGGCCCTGCGCGCTCCAACCATGCCCCGAAGATGGCCGCGGAGATGCCGAGGAAGGCGATGGCGATCGAGAAGATAAAGCCGACTTGCTCCAGGCTCCAGGCGGAGCCGTCCGCGCTACGGAGGGCAAGCAGCGGGTTCTTGAAGACGGAGAACGCATACACCTGCCCGATGGAGAGATGGATAGCGAGCGCAGCCGGCGGAACCAGCCAGCGGCTATAACCAGGGTGCGCGACGGAGCGGTCGCGGTCGAGAAAGGAGAGTGCCATGGGCCCTTGATACCTGGCCGCTTTAGGGGCGGCTTCTTGGATTTGCCGCGTTTCCAGCACACAAGCGCAGCGATACGAATACTACACATCCTGAACGGTTCGCGCTGTCCCGTTATCGCACAACGCCACCCGATGGTCATTTGGTGCGCCTGGTGAACGCGGAGCGATTGTTAATTTGTTCGGACGAGGTTGACAATGGCGCTTGGGAACACGATGCTTGATGCGTTCAGACAAACCACTGCTCGCCGGCGCGCCGCTTCACGGTGGAAGACGCGCCACGGGGGTGCGGGGGATCGGCATGGCATCGACGGCGATGGACTCAAGCGCGCTTCGTCACAACAAGAGCATCACCAAGGTCATCCTCGCCTCGGCTGTGGGGACGATGATCGAGTGGTACGACTTCTACATCTTTGGCAGCCTGGCGGCGGTGCTGGCGCTGAAGTTCTATCCGCCGGGGAATGAGACCTTTGCCTACATCGCCTACTTGGCGACCTTCGCGGTCGGCTTTGTGGTGCGTCCGTTCGGCGCGCTGTTCTTCGGCTCGATCGGAGACAGAGTCGGTCGCAAGTATGCTTTCATTGTTACGTTGACGATCATGGGCGGAGCGACGGCGGTTATTGGATTGCTGCCGACTTACTCGAAGGTCGGCTGGTTGTCACCCATTCTGCTGATCCTGATTCGCATCCTGCAAGGGCTGGCGCTCGGCGGTGAGTATGGCGGCGCGGCGATCTATGTCGCCGAGAACGTGCCCGATCGCAAGCGTGGCTACTACACCAGCTTCATTCAGATCACGGCGACGCTGGGGCTGTTTGTCTCGCTGATCGTTATCTTGCTGACCCAGCAGGGGATGAGCAAAGAGGCGTTTTCGGCTTGGGGATGGCGTGTGCCGTTTCTGGCGTCGATCCTGCTGGTCGCGGTCAGCTTGTACGTGCGGTCGAAGATGAAAGAATCGCCGATCTATGCGCAGATGAAGAGCGCGGGGATGACCTCGGCCAGCCCTCTGAAGGAGGCGTTTACCAACTGGGCCAACCTGAAACGAGTGCTCATCTCGCTCTTCGGCGCGACGGCGGGGCAGGGTGTCATCTTCTACACGGGCCAGTTCTATGCGCTGTTCTATCTGCAAACGGTGCTCAAGGTGAACACCAAGACGGCAAATATTGTCGTTGCGGTGGCGCTCTTGTTAGCTATGCCCCTGTACACGCTGTTTGGGACGCTGAGCGACCGCATCGGACGCAAGAAACTGATGATGTCGGCGTGCCTGCTTGCGGTCGTTTGCTATGTGCCGATCTACAAGGCAATGGAAGTGGCTGCGGGCAACAACGTCGTGAGCGTGAAGTCGACGCGGAGCAAGGTGACCGGAGCCGTTAGCTTGACCCCGTTGACTAAAGACGCCACGGGCGCGATGGTCCCGGCGAAGGAGGCTGCCGCCCCGAACATTCCGATGCTGATCTTCCTGATCTGGGTACAAGTCGTGATCAACGGCATGATCTACGGTCCCATCGCGGCGTATCTGGTAGAGGCCTTTCCGGCGAAGATCCGCTATACGGCGATGTCGCTGCCGTACCACATCGGCAACGGTGTCTTCGGCGGTATGCTGCCGCTGATCGGTCTGAGTTTATGTGCCTCAACGGGGAACATATTGGCGGGGCTTTACTACCCGATCATTGTGGCGGGCGCGACTTTCGTGATCGGCAGCCTCTTTCTCAAGGAGACGCGCGGCACGCTGATCTGGGCGGAGTACGACGCGGCAAAGTAGCGGCGGATGGACAGGCGACGGAGCGGCTGGTAGAACGATGCCAGCCGCTCTTTTACGTGCGGGCATGGGAGACAAGACGCGATGGCATTGACGGGAAATGAGAGTGTGGGAACCAACATGAACTCGCTGCTGCGCGAGAACCGCGTCTTTGAGCCTGCGGCCGACTTCGCGGCCAAGGCGCACGTCGGCAGCCGTGCCGAGTACGACGCGATGTACAAGCGCAGCGTCGAGCAGTCAGAGGCGTTCTGGGGCGAGGCGGCGGCGGAGCTCGACTGGTTCGCGCCCTGGACCGCGGTGCAGCAAGGGGCGATCTCCGAGGCGAAGTGGTTCGTTGGAGGCAAGCTGAACCTCTGCCAAAACTGTGTGGATCGCCATGCGCTAGGTGCGCGCAAGGACAAGATTGCGTTGCTGTGGGAAGGGGAGCCGGGCGAGGTGCGCAAGCTGACCTATGGGGAATTGCACGAGCAGGTGCAGCGTTTTGCGAATGTGCTCAAAGGGCTGGGGATCGTCAAGGGCGACCGCGTTGCGATCTACATGGGTATGTGCCCTGAACTGGCTATCGCGCTGCTCGCCTGCGCGCGGATCGGCGCGGTGCACTCGGTCATCTTCGGCGGTTTTGCCGCGCATGCCATCGCCGACCGTGTGAACGATTCGGCTTGCGTTGCGGTCATTACGCAGGACATCAGCTATCGGCGCGGAGCGGAGATCAAGCTGAAAAGCATTGTTGACGAGGCGCTCGCCAAGTGCCCGACGGTGAGGAACGTCATCGTCTATCAGCGCGCTCCTTCCGCCACCGTGACGTTGCAGACCGGTCGCGACGTGTGGTGGCACGAGGCCATGGCCGCCGCTGCGCCCGAGTGTCCGGCGGAGTGGATGGATTCCGAAGACCCGCTCTACATCCTTTACACCTCCGGCACGACCGGCAAGCCGAAGGGTCTCGTCCACACGACGGGCGGCTATGCGGTCGGCACCTATCTGACGAGCAAGTACGTCTTTGACCTGCGCGAGGAGGATGTCTACTGGTGCACGGCGGACATCGGCTGGGTCACCGGGCACAGCTACGTTGTCTACGGTCCACTGGCGAACGGTGCGACGGTGCTGATGTACGAGGGCGCGCCCAACTGGCCGGAGCCGGACCGCTTTTGGAAGATCGTCGACGCGCACAAAGTCTCCATCTTCTACACGGCTCCGACGGCAATCCGCGCGTTTACGAAGTGGGGCGCGCAGTGGGTTGAAAAATACTCGCTCGCCTCGCTGCGGCTGCTGGGAACGGTGGGCGAGCCGATCAACCCGGAGAGTTGGATGTGGTTCCACCGCGTGATCGGCAAGGAGCGTTGCCCGATTGTGGACACCTACTGGCAGACCGAGACAGGCGCGCATATGTTGGCCCCTGTGCCGGGTGCGGTGGCGACGAAGCCGGGCTCGGCGACTCTGCCGTTCTTTGGGATTGTGCCAGAGGTGGTTACGAAAGAAGGTCAGCCGGTGCCGGACGGCCAGGGGGGTCTGCTGGTCTTCCGCAAGCCGTGGCCCTCGATGGCGCGCACCATCTATGGCGATCACGAGCGCTACCTACAGGCATACTTCAGCGAGGTGCCGGGCTGCTACTTCACTGGTGACGGCGCGCGGCGGGATGAAGATGGATACTTCTGGCTGATGGGTCGGGTCGACGATGTCATCAACGTCAGCGGGCACCGGTTGGGGACGATGGAGATCGAGTCGGCGCTGGTTGCGCACCCGAAGGTCGCCGAGGCGGCGGTCGTCGGACGGTCGGACGAGATGAAGGGGCAGGCAATCGCGGCCTTCGTCACGCTTGAAGGCGGGAACGAGCCGAGCGAAGAGCTTAAGCAGGAGCTGCGCCAATGGGTGTCCAAGGAGATCGGCGCGCTCGCCCGGCCGGACAATCTGCGCTTTACGGAGACACTGCCGAAGACGCGCTCCGGCAAGATCATGCGGCGGTTGCTGCGCGAATTGGCCGAGACCGGCGAGGTGAAGGGGGACACGACTACGCTGGAAGACTTCGGCGTGATCGCGAAGCTGCGGGAGAATGAGGAGTAGTGATGGAGTTCAACAGCTTCGAGTGGAACGAGGCGAATATCCGTCACATCGCCGAACATAGCGTGAGCGTTGAAGAGGTGGAGTACGTGTTATCGCAACCCACGCTCGATCTCGGCTACAACGTTTGGCGGGGCGAGGAGCGGTTCGCCGAAGCTGGGGCAACTGTATTGGGCCGTATCCCTCAGGTAGTCACTACGGAACGCGCCAACCGAACGAGAGTGGTGACCGCCTATGACGCGTCCGCTCACGTGGTGAAAGAGTATCTTAGGACGAGGTGAACTTCATGGCGACCGTGATACCGAGGTTCGAGAACGAAGACGAGGAAGCGCGGTGGTGGTATGAACATCGAGATGAGATCGGGGCTGACTTGGCTTCCCGCGCAGGGCGTTCGGGCGAGGGAACAGTCGGAAGACAAGCCCGTAGAGCTGCGCAACAAGCGGCGGGCAGTCTGGCAAGCGCGCCAACCAAGTCGACGCCCGAGCACGTCCCAAGCTAAGGGTAAGCATTACGGCGTGGGCAGAGAACAGCAGGAGCCGATAGGCGGCGCGTCGTTCGCGCTGGCTTCTAGGGCTACCTTCCACTTGCCACCTTCGATCTTCTTCCAGATGGTGATGTAGCGACCGGCGGTCTCGATGGGCTCGCCATGTGCATCTTTGGAGTGGCCAGTGTAGCGGCCCCAGGTAAAGCCCATGTCATTCGAGGGATCCATCTGGGCGCCCTCGGTCACCCAGTTCAGCTGGTAATCTTTGGGACTCCAGGTCGCTTGCGCGGTCACGGCGGTGAAGCCGGCGATGGCGGCCTTGCCATTGTTTAACGTGACTCCGTCGAGCGCAAACCAGTCGTGGAAGGCTACGCCACCGCGGGTCTCGACATCCTTTGAGAATCGCTGGTCCAAGTCGAGCAGGAGCAGGACGCCGGGCGAGAGCGTCGGCTGGGTAAGCGGCGTGATGGCCTTCGGCTGTTGCGCGAGTGAATCGAGCGGCGTGGTTCGCGAAGGACCGAACTGAGCTGCGGCGTGCAGGGTGAGGAACAGGAGAGCGGTGAAGCGGAGCATGAGTAATCGTAGCAGTGCGTGTAAACGCTGGCGCGGCTTCGTTTAGAAGCGTCCCAAGCCAAAGTATTCCTTAACGAGAAGGATGTACCAAAGGACAGGGGCAGCCAGCAGCAGAGCATCGATGCGGTCGAGGATGCCGCCGTGGCCGGGGAGCATGGTGCCGGAGTCTTTGACGCCCGCGCCGCGTTTGATGGCCGATTCGAGCAAGTCTCCGGCCTGGGCGGCTACGTTCAGGACGATGGCGAGAAGAAGGGACTGCCAGAGTGGCTGTGCGATGTGGAGGAGGAGGTTGCCGCGGGCGGTGAGGGCGTCCGAGACGAGGACCACGGCAAGCGCGGCGAGGACGCTCCCCACGACCGAGGCGATGGCCCCTTCGACCGTTTTGCCGGGGCTGAGGCGTGGGGCGAGCTTGCGTTTGCCGAAGGCGCGACCTACATAGAGTGCGGCGATGTCGCCTGCCCAGACGCATACCATCAGAAAGAGAAGCAGCGCGGGACCGTCTTCTCCTTTCCACATCAGCGGGATGAGGGTGAGCGGATAGGCGATGTAGATGAGGCCGAAGAGGCCTTGGGCCGTATCGGGCAAGACCTGGATGAGGGGAGCGCGAAGGCCGTTCCAGGCGAAGAGCGCGAGGGTAAGGGCGCTGAGGACGGGAAGCTGGGCCTCGACCGGGAAGTTTGGAAGAGTGACGACGAAGGCAAGCGCGGTGCCGAGGGCCATCCACCATGCTGGGATACGAAGGCGGGCGTTGTTGACGGTCGCGCCGACGGCGGCAAGCTGGAGGTACTCGAAAGCGGCCAGCTCGGCGACGGCAGCGGCGGCGAGGGTGATCATCCATAGCCTGCCGAAGAAGATGAGCGCGAAGACGACGAGGATCAAGAAGAAGGCGGTAAGGATGCGTTTCATCGTACTGCCCCAAGGATACCCCGTGTCGCGCTGCGGCGGGTCTGGGTTGAGATGGCGCAGGGTTGCGGGCGCTTGTCTCACAAACGCCCGCAACACTGTAATGGTCGAACGTTGGCCACGGTTTTTAGAAGCGCAATCGCCCGGCGAGCTGTACGCTCCTTGGATCGCCTACAGCGGTCGCCTGACCGAACGACGGGAGTCCCGCTGAGGGGTACGCTCCGGTGCCGAAGGTGTTGTTGGGAATCATGTCGTTCCGGTGATTGAGTACGTTGAAAGCTTCCGCGATCCCTTCGAGACGGAGCTTTTCAGTGAGCGCGAACGTGCGGCTTAGCCGAGCGTTCAAGCTAAAGAAAGCGAAGCCGACGCCCGCATTCCTCCCGATGAGCGCCCCGGCAAGCGCTTGGGTACAGGGGTTCTGTCCGCCGTTCGCAGATAGCGTGAAGCCGGGCGCACAAGGCCGCTGAGTCGTTCCTTGCTTCGTCGTTCCGCCTGTCACCACGTTGAAAGGCAAGCGGGAGTAGTACTGAAGAACGCCGCCAAGCTGCCATCCATGGGTCAGATGTCCTTTCCATCCTGACGCATCGCCGTTTGAGGAGTGGAGTGTCTCCTCGAAGACGAGCCGATGCCTCTGATCGTCGTCAGAGCGGCTGCGGTCCTCGCCCACATAGAAGTTGTTGACTGGCCCGCTGAAGAAGAACTCGCCGACGTCGTCGATGGCCTTTGACCAGGTGTAGGAGAGGCGGCCACTTGACCACGTGGTTGGCCTTTGCACGAGAGCGATTGCAAGGCTGTCATAGTAAGAATCGGCCTTTGCATCGTAGGCCTTGCTGTTGGCAAAGGCCGGGTTGGGACGGCTCCCATCCACGTTGATGTTGGTGTTTACGGAGGTCAGCAGATGAAGACCGCGCACATGCTGGTAGCTAAGTGCAAGGCTCATTGTGCCGGTGAGCTGCTGCTCGACCTCCAGGCTCGCCTGTTGCGCATAGGCGTTTTCGAGCCGGCGATCCATTAGAGTGTAGTTGAGCTGAGCGCCGGACGGAGGCGCGGCCGTGACGTGGGGAAAGGTGGGTGCTCCGACTTGGCCCGGTGTAAAGGTATAGCTGAGGAGCCTCGCCTGTGCCGGGTCGGTCGTATTTGAAGCGGAGAGCAGAGCGTTCGCCAGGGCGCGGAGCGGAACACGATCGTAGAAGAGGCCATAGCTCCCCCGGACCACCAGCCGATCGTCTCGCCGGGGAGCCCAGGCAAAACCTACACGCGGGGAAACATTGTTGGTGTCGGTCTGGATGGTTCGCAGAAACTGAAGGTCATAGCGCAGACCGGCGTTGACCGTGAGCCGGGAAGAGGCCTTCCATTCATCCTGCACATACAAGCCAATGTTCGGATTGTTCTGGGCGATCGACGGAACACCGAAGGATTGCGTATAGCCTTGGGTGTTGTAGATGCCGCTGAGAAAGTTGGTCAGCGAGGAAAAGGTGTACGCGCCGCGCAATGACTGAGGAAAGGTGATGGTGTCCCGGTTGTAGAGGAAGTCAACACCGGTCTTCCACGTGTGGGCTCCACGTTGCGCGACGAAGTTGTCCACACCTTCGTAGAGGAAATTCAATCTTGCCGTAGGCGAACTGGAGAAGCGCCCCAGCGTCGCGACGCCGGAGATCGTGACCGTCGGGCCTATCTCATCGTTTGGCGGAGCGTTCAGGCTGTCGTAGGTGAACTGACCGCGTGTTTCGTTGAAGACGTGCGGCGTCAGCATGGCGATGTTGCTCATGGCAACCGTGTGGTTGACGTCTTGGACGGCGGTTCCATTGCTGACGGCAGCAAGGCTTCCGACCCCGCGTGCGTTGATGCTGTCCAGACGGTACAGGCTGTAGCGAAGATTGAAGCGGTCACGCCCGGTAAATTGGTGGTCGGCACGGGCGAAGCCATTGGTCGTGTGGACTGTAGTCGGATAGAGGGTTGTGGGTCCTGTTCCAACCGCAAGCAACGGAGCCTGGTACCCAACGGCTCGCAGGCGTGTGTTGATGACGGCGGCGTTTACAGGAGCGATGGTGATAATACCGTCGGTGTTGAGTCGCCGCTGTTCGAAGTTGGTATAGAGGAAGGTACGATCCGGCCGGAGAGCGCCGGAGAGGCTTCCACCGTACTGCGCTTGGGTAAGAGGAAGTTTGTTCTGAGAGAGCGCGTTGGTGGCGTTCAGCCGTTGGTTGCGCAGGAAGCCGTACAGATCGCCGTGCGTCGTATTTCCGCCGCTCCTGGTGACGATGTTGAAGTAGCCGCCAAGTGCCCGTCCAAACTCAGCCTGACCGCCGGAGGTGACGACCTGAAACTCTTCGATCACGTCCATGCCATAGACGTTCCCGGCAAGTCCGGCGGCGTCGTCGTTGGCCGACAGACCGTCCACGATAAAGCCGTTCGAGAAGTTGCGCTGGCTGTTGATGGAGTACCCTTGGCCCAGAACCGGGGAAGTCTCGGCAAAGGTCTGGACGCTGTTGGTGTTGGTGGGTGACACACCTGGCAGAAGAAGCGCGAGATCGAGGTAGTTCCGCCCGCTGAAAGGAAGGTTGGCGGCCTCGAGCTCTCCGACCGTTTGGGCGATTTCGCTCGTGTTCCGCTCGATCACCACAGGGGTAGCCGAGACGTGGATCGTCGTCGTCGCCGCACCCACTTGGAGCGCAAACGAGAGATCGAACGCGGAGCCGACCGTGAGTTGGACCTGCTGGCTGGTATCGGCGAATCCGGGCTCCCGCGCGGTTACTTCGTAGTGTCCGACCGCGAGATAGGGAATGCGGAAGCGTCCTTGCGCATCGGTAAGCGCCACCTGCGTCTGATGGGTAGCCAGCTGCGATGCGGTCACCTCCGCTCCGGGCAGAACAGCTCCGGTCGCGTCGGTCACTCTGCCGGTCATTGAACTCGTAGTGAGCGTTGCCTGGGCCGCGCCCTGTGTGACGAACGATAGAAGAAATAAAAGCAGCGCGAGCGTGTTCCTTGCGCGGAGGAGATTGCGATCCATCATGGTGCCTCGCCTCCCAGAGGGGTGACGCTCTGGGCCGTGCTCGCCAGACGAGCCGCTTCCCGGTGAACACGAGGAGGGCTGTCTCTTGGGGCAGTGGGGGTGTCTTCTCAGCCGCGCCTGCGTAGACGGGCGAGAAGAGGTATGCCGAGAGCTAGAGGGAGTGGGAGGGCGGGGGACCGCGTTTTTGCCGAGAGCGGTCGCACGCAATGCGCCGGCGGGATTCGGTCTGCGGCACGCCCGTCGGATGGGCTGTCAGGGTCACGAGAACGGCGGAGGCCGAAGGCGCAAAGATGTGGTTGGAATGCGTCACGGCCCCCGTACTTGGAGAGTAGGGGCACTTCTCCGTTCGTAGCCGAAGATGCGCTACGTGATCTGGAAGACCATCGCTACTACCCATGGCCATCAGACAGTGGTGCTGTCCGTTGCGCCGGCAGCAAGCGGGCACACCGGCGTCTTCGGGCGCTCCTAGAGCAAAGAGCGAAGCGACCGATGGAAGGCCGAAGATGGCCAGCAACAGGATGGAGAAGAGCTTACGCAATGGTCCGATTGAAACATCGACGAACCGGTTTAGCAAGTGGACCGCATCGTCTTGCGTGGGAAGCGGTGTAAGGCTGCCGCCTCTATTTGCGGCTGAGTTCGGAGGCGATTTCGCGGGCGACTTCCTCGGCGGGTTCGAGGTTGTCAAGGTCTTCGTCGGTGAAGGACTCGCCGAGGCCGCCGAAGCGGCGTTCGCGGCGCTGGAAGGCGGCGATGGCTTCGAGCAGATGGAGGCCGCGGAAGTCGGGCCAGAGGCGGTCGGTGATGAAGATCTCGGAGTAGGCGATCTGCCAAAGGAGGAAGTTCGAGATGCGCTGCTCGCCGGAGGTGCGGATGACGAGGTCGGGGTCGGGCATATGGGAGGTGTAGAGACCCTGGGTGAGGTGGCGCTCGTCTATTCGCTCTTCGAGGCCGTCGACCTGGAGGAGGTCTTCGAGGGAGCAGCCGCGCTGGTGGGCCTCGGCGATCAGGCCGGTGAGCAGGGCGCGGGTGGAGTCGACGATCTCGGAGCGGGAGCCGTAGTTGAGGGCGAGCGTGAGGGTGGTGCCGGTGTTTTTGGACGTCGCTTCGGAGGCCCACTGCATGGTGTCCTGGACCTCGGCGGGCAGCTCGTGGATGCGGCCAATGTAGCTCATGCGCACGTTGTTGTCGTTCATGCGCTCGACGTTGCCGGTGAGGTAGTTGCGGAGGAGCTTCATGAGGAAGCTGACCTCGGATCGCGGGCGGCGGAGGTTATTTTCGAGCGAGAAGGCGTAGAGGGTGAGCCAAGGAAGGTCGATGCGGGAGGCGGTCTCGACGACGAACTGGACGGATTCCGCGCCCTGCTGATGGCCGAGAAAGCGTTTGAGCATGCGCTTGCCGGCCCAGCGGCCGTTGCCGTCCATGATGATGGCGACGTGCTCCGGCATGCGCTCGGGGTTGAGCTGGTCGTAGACGGCGCGCTCCTCGGGGGAGAGCTGGTGAATGCGGGATGGCTGACGAATTGTAGACGCTGCGGGCAATGCACCCTCGGCTTGGAGACTGAACGCTAGCATAGACCTTTTGTCCGGTCTATGAGCGGCTGCGGCGAGCGAACGTGCCGGAAGTAGTTTACAGGTTCTATGATAGGAAGCATCGGTCGAGGAGGAGTGAATGGCTACATCTGCTGGAGCGTTGCCCCAGGTTGGGGCTTCCCGTACGACACCGGTTGCCAGTGCCGCGAGCAAAGCGCGGGTGCAAGGTGCGCCCTGGTACATCTGGTGCGGTGTGCTGGCGGTGACCTCGTCCACGATCGGCGGGGCGTGGGATGTGGCCTGGCACCGGTCGATCGGGCGCGACAGCTTCTGGACGCCCGCGCATATGGCGATCTACGCGTGCGGTCTGCTGGCCGCGGTTGTGTGTGGCTATTTGATGTTCCGGACTACCTTTGGCCGGTCTGCGGGGGCGGCTGAGTTGCGCGCTGTATCTGTGAATGTGCTGGGGTTCCGCGCGCCGCTGGGAGCGTTTGTCGCAGCCTGGGGCGGCATCGCAATGATGGCGTCCGCGCCGTTCGATAATTGGTGGCATGCGGCCTATGGGCTGGATGTGAAGATCGTGAGTCCACCGCATACGATTCTGATCCTGGGGATACGGGCGGTCGCGGTGGGCGCGATGTTTCTGATCCTGGCGGCGATGAATCGGGCGGCTGAGGCGGGTGCGGGCGCAGAGACAACGTTGCGGCGATTGTTTCTTTATCTTGGCGGCCTGATGGTGGGCGGCCAGATGTTCTTTCTGCTGGAGTACACCTGGGATGTGAAGCTGCATATGGCTGCGGCGTATGTGGCGATGGGCATTGCGGTGCCGTTGGTGTTCGCGATCCTGTGGCGAGCGTCGGGGTACCGGTGGGCAGCGACGACAACCGCGGCGATTTACATGGTTATCGCCATCGCGGAGATTTTGGTCTTCCCGTTGGCTCCGGCATCGCCCAAGCTTGGTCCCGTTTTCTTTCCGGTGACGCACCTGGTTCCGGCGAAGTTCCCTATCTTGATCGTGTTCCCCGCGCTTGCGCTCGATCTGCTTTGGCAGCGGACGCGGGGATGGAAATTGTGGCAGGTGGCGGTGGTCTCAGGCGTGCTGTTTACGGCGGTGCTGGTGGCGGTGGAGTGGCCGTTTGCAAGCTTTCTGCTGTCGAAGGCTTCGGAGAACCGCTTCTTCGGAACGATCTACTTTAACTACAACTCGCGGCCAGACGGGGTCGATCGGCTGCGCGAGTGGTTCCGGCCAGATACCGGTTTCGCATTGGCGGGTGGGCTGGGACGAGCGGCAATCTATAGTGCTGTCGGCACGTGGATCGGGATGCGCTTCGGCGGATGGATGCGGACGGTGCAGCGGTGAGATGTCTGCGCTGGCTTCCGCTGCTTTGGCTGACGCTGACCGCGTATGCGCATGTGGGAAGCAAGGATGTGTTTGAGCAGGTGACGGCGGGGCCCTACAAGCTGCTTGTCACTGTGAGGATGCCGAATGTGATCCCGGGTGTTGCGACGGTAGAGGCGCGGGTAAGCGGTGCGCCGGTGTCGTCGCTGGAAATTACGCCGCTGCCGCTGACGGGCGAAGCGTCGAAGCACCCACCGGCGGCGGACGCGATGAAGCGTGCTTCGGGATCGGACGACCCGGCGTTGTTTACTGGCGGTGTGTGGATGATGTCGCCAGGCTCATGGCAAGTGCGCCTGGCGGCCACGGGGGAAGCGGGGAAAGGCGTTGCTTCGGTACCTGTGCCGGCGGTGGCTATCCAAACGTTGGGGATGCAGCGGGGTCTGGGATGGACGCTTGCGGCTCTAGGGTTGTTTCTTGTCATCACAATGGCGGGTATCGTGGCTGCGGCGGTTCGCGAGGCGCGGCTACCGGCGGGGGAGTCGCCCACTCTGGGGCTGCGGCGGCGTGGATTGTTTGCGATGGGTGGAAGTCTGGCCGCGATGGCGCTGGTTCTTTGGGGCGGCGCGGCGTGGTGGCGCGTGGACGCGGCCAGCTATGCAAACGACATCTACCATCCGCTCCACGCAAACGCGAATGTTTCAGGCGACCACCTGGAGTTGACGGTAAGTAGCTACACGGCGGAAAACAAGTTCCGCTCGCGGGCGAACGATGACTTTCTGCCGGACCATGGAAAGCTGATCCATCTCTACGCGATCCGCCAGCCGGAGATGGACGCGGTCTTTCACCTGCATCCAGCGTTCGATGGACACGGGAAGTTTTCGATGGAGCTTCCGGCTGTGCCGCCGGGGATATATCGGCTGTATGGCGATGTGGTTCACGCGAACGGATTTCCCGAGACATTGGTGACGACGATGACGGTACCCGCGGGAATGCGTGGTGTAACGTTGGCGGCTGATGACGCCGAGAGTACACCGCCGCCGGTGAGCCAGGGACAGCGGAGCGCGACGTATGTGCTGCCGGATGGGTATCGCATGCTTTGGGATCGTCCGGCTACTTTGACGGCGGGGCAGGCTTATGCGTTTCACTTCAGCCTAGTTGGCCCGGATGGAAAGCCAGCCGCCGATATGCAGCCGTATCTTGGCATGGCCGGACACGCGGCGTTTGTGAAGACAGATGGGACAGTGTTTGCGCATACGCATCCCGAGGGATCGGCGGCCATGGCTTCGATGATGCTGGCAAACGGCGGCATGACCATGGACGAAGGAAGACCGGTGTCCAACGCCGTCGATTTTCCATATGGATTCCCCACGGCAGGCAGATATCGCATCCTTGTACAGATGAAGCATGGCGGAGTGGTGGAGACGGGCGCATTTGACGCCGACGTTACGCCTGCCATGTGATTTGCGTACGTAAGGATGTAGCGCCATGTCGTTGATCAACCTGATGCTGGGCAAGCCGCTGGCGACCTCGGAAGAGCGTGGCGAGCAGATTGGCCCACTGGCGGGGGTACCGGTCTTTGGTCTGGACGCGCTGGGATCGACCGCTTACGGTCCAGAGGCGGCGTTGACCCTGTTGATTCCGCTGGGCCTTGGCGGCGTACACCTGATCGTCCCCATCAGCCTGGCAATCATCGGATTGTTGGCGATCGTGTATCTGTCGTACCGGCAGACGATCGACGCGTACCCGCACGGTGGTGGAAGCTACACGGTGGCGTCAGAGAACCTTGGGGACGGGGCGGGGCTGCTAGCGGCGGCGGCGTTGATGATCGACTACATCCTTACCGCGGCCGTCGGCATATCTGCGGGCGTAGGGGCGTTAGTGTCGGCCGTGCCGTCGCTGCAACCGCATACGCTCGGGCTTTGCCTCGGCATCCTCGTTCTTTTGACGCTGGTGAACATGCGTGGAGTTCGGGATACGGGTACGGTGTTTATGATCCCAACCTATGTGTTTGTAGTGACGCTGTTGCTCGTTGTGGGTGTGGGCGTGGCGAAGATGATTACCTCCGGTGGACACCCGGTGCCGGTTGTGGCCCCGCCGGCTCTACCCGTAGCGACTTCGGCGCTGACGATTTGGCTCCTGCTGAAGGTGTTCGCCAGCGGATGCACGGCGATGACCGGTGTCGAGGCTGTGAGTAATGGAGTGATGGCCTTCCGCGAGCCGACACAGAAAACGGCTAAGCGAACCCTGACGATCATCATCGCTATCCTGATGATGCTGCTGGCGGGTATCGCGGTACTGTGCCGCGCCTATGGCATTGGGGCGACGGACCCAGGCAGCGCCGGATACCAGAGTGTGCTTTCGCTGCTGGTGGGCGCTGTGATGGGGCGAGGATGGTTTTACTACATCACGCTGGCTTCAGTGCTGGCGGTGCTGGCGCTTTCGGCGAATACGGCCTATGCGGACTTCCCACGGTTGACGCGGGCGATCGCGGAAAAGGACTTTCTGCCGCACGTCTTCAAGCTGCGGGGTCGGCGGCTGCTGTATTCCCATGGCATTGCGGTACTGGTGCTGCTGACGGGCTTGTTGCTGGTGATCTTCCGCGGCGTGACCGACCGGCTGATCCCCTTGTTCGCCATCGGCGCTTTTTTGGCGTTCACACTGTCGCAGGCCGGCATGGTGATGCATTGGAAGCGGCAGGGCGGACCAGGCGCGGGTTGGCGGATGTTCGTCAATGCGCTAGGAGGGATCGCCACCGGCATTACGGTTGTGGTGGTGCTGGTGGCCAAGTTCACAGACGGCGCGTGGGTCACGGCGCTGTTGGTGCCGGTGGTGATGCTGATGATGGTCGGCGTCCGCAAGCATTACCGGAGGGTGCGGGCGCAGATCGCTGAGTGCGCGCCCCTGACCCTCAGCACGCTGAACGCGCCGTTTGTCGTGGTGCCGATGGATGGATGGACGCGCATCGAGGAGAAGGCCATCCGCTTCGCGCTGAAGCTGAGCGCAGGTGCAGGGTGTTCATGTGTTGGGTGCGGATGAAGATCGCAGCCGCATCGAGGAGGTGTGGCAAACGAACGTTGCCCACCCGCTTACTTTGCTGGGCAAAGCGGCTCCGGAGTTTGTGATCCTCGAATCGCCCTTCCGGTTCGTTGTTACACCGTTGGTCGACCATATTCTTCGGCTCGAAAAAGAGCATCCGGACCGGCAGATCGCCGTGCTTGTGCCGGAGATGGTGGTGTATGCGTGGTGGCAGAACCTGCTGCATAACCAGCGTTCGCAGCTGCTAAAACTGTTATTACTGCTTCGCGGTAACCAGCGGATCATCGTCATCAACATTCCGTGGTACCTGGAGCGCTGAGGGCTGTACCCTAGATTTTGAGTAGATGGAACAACACATGAGCCACATCCTCCCTCTCACTAGAACGCAAGCGGGAATCGAGGATTTGAGCGCCATGGCGAAACAAAGCACTCCACTGCGGCTAGAGCCGCATACGGTGCGTTCGACCGCAGGACGCGAGATGGAGTTCTGGGGCGGAATCGAATGCACGATCAACCGGGTTCATGATGTCTGGTTCGACCAGATGGAGCGCCTGGGACACCAGCGGCGGGGGGGCGACCTCCAGGCGATCTGCGGGCTCGGCATCCGGAAGCTGCGCTACGGTCTGCAGTGGGAACAGTACGTAAAGGCGGGTACGCTGGAAATTTTCGCGCCGCAGCTTGAAGAGATGAAGCAGCTTGGCATGACGCCGATCGCGGGACTCGTGCATCACGGCAGCGGCCCCGCCGGGACTAGCTTGCTTGATCCCGAGTTTGGCGAAAAGTTGGCCGCTTATGCGTTGAAGCTGGCGCAGCGTTATCCGGAGGTTTGCAGCTATACACCGGTCAACGAGCCGCAAACCACCGCGCGCTTCTGCGGCTTGTATGGCCATTGGTATCCGCATCACCGCAGCGTACGGAGCTATGTCCAGGCTCTGGTCAATCAACTGCGCGGGTCGGTGCTGGCCATGCGGGCGGTGCGCACGGTGCGTCCAGATGCTGAGTTCGTCCACACCGAAGACGGTGGAAAGACATGGGGAGGAGCCTCCCTAATGAGCATTGTGGAATCGCGTGAACACCGGCGCTGGCTGGGCGTCGATTTGCTCTGCGGCTTCGTCGATCGGTATCATCCGCTCTTTGGATTCCTCCTGGAGCATGGGCTGACGGAGCGGGAGATCTTCTGGTTTGCGGAGGATCCGTGCCCACCAGATGTAATCGGGCTGAATTATTACGTGACCAGCGATCGGTACCTCGACGACCGGACGTGGATGTATCCGGCCTGGCTTGTGGGCGGTGACTCGGGCGGCGAGCCGCTCGCCGACATCGAGGCGGTACGGGTTCGCGCGGAAGGAATCGCGGGTGCGGGTACGATCCTGCGAGAGGCTTGGGAGCGGTACCGGATTCCCGTTGCCATCACGGAGGCGCACCTAGGAGGTCCTCCGGATGAGCAAGTGCGCTGGCTGGCCTGCCTCTGGAACGAAGCTAAGGCGGCAAAGGCGGCGGGCGTCGACGTCCGGGCAGTCACGGCTTGGGCGCTGCTTGGATCGTACGATTGGTGCACGCTGGTCACGCGAAATGCGGGTATCTACGAACCGGGGGTCTTTGATGTTCGGTCCGGACGACTTATGGCAACACCGCTTACGCGCGCGGTCCGGCAGATTACGCGAACCGGAGAACTCGCCTGGGATAGGCGCGGCTGGTGGACGCAATCGGACCGGTTTACCTTCGATCCCTCGTGTAAAGAGGAGGGTGAGGATGCGGCATTTGCCGACGCGGACGGCATCCCGATGGCTGATGAACGCGAGCGAGAAGTGGTGCAAGCGTAGAAAGCGTCCAACGCTCGCTGGCGTGACGGCGTCTTACCGAAGAGGAGAAGACACATGGCGGAAACACTGAAAGAGCAGTTGAACAAAACGAACCACGATCATTCCGGCAGTGTGCTCGGGACACACATCGAGCAGGGCCAGCAGGGCATTACCAACCGTCCGGATGAAGAAAGTGCGCGACAGGCTAAGGTCGTCAACGAAAATGAACACACCGGCAAGTAGCGAAGGACTCAGCACAAGGAGGAACTATGTCGCAGACCAAGGCACATCCGGAGCATGAGTCCGGCAAGAAACATGGCGATCCGCTGGACTCTGCGATGCACGGAGCCGACTCGCACGCGGTCGACCCTGAACACGTCGATCCCGTTCCTCCAGCGGAGAATGGCAGCCACGCTCACTCGCCCGCCGCACACCTGGAGATTGGTGGCAAGGAGCATACCAAGCCAGCCGGCAACCTGCGGCAAGGATCGCACCCCGGCGCGCTGCGTGAGCCGCCCATGGTTGTTCAGAGGGTCGGCAAGCAGCACAAGTAGCCGCTGAGGTGCGGGTCGCACCGCGATATTTATGCGGTGCGGCGATGGCCCGAGGCGAGCTCGCGGACGTGGTTCAGGAAGATGGACTTCTGTAGGTCATCTAATTGTGCCGTATAGTGTGCGATCTCGGCCAGGAAGGGATCGGCCATGAGAACGGCGGTCTCTTGGGTATGCCGGTTGTTCGCATCGCGCAGCAGGCACGAGATGTCGACTTGGAGCGCGCGCGCGAGGCGATCAAGCGAGGATAGTGTAGGCATGGCCTTGCCATTCTCGATTTTGGAAATATAAGTGCGCGGAACGCCCATGCGCGCGGCGAGCTGGCGCTGCGACAGATTGCGGACGTGGCGAAGATCGCGCACGGCAGTCGCTACCTGTAACCCTCCCTCGGGTGCGGGAGGAGAAGGAACCAGGGTAAGTGCGGGGGCTACGGGGGCGGCTTGCTCGATGACCAGAGACTTGTGGCAGCGGCGGCAGGCGGCGCTGGCTGTGCGGAATTGCACCAGGTTGCACTTATCGCAGCGCAAGACCTCGCGCTGTTCGACCGAGGCCATCATGGTTGCCATAGTTGTATGTAGCGGGAGGACCCAGAGCAAGGACCCCGGCGCGCGTCCGATAACGGCTCGTGCGTTGAACCAAGGATGCCAGTGACGAGTGCGGCACGTCAAGGAGAAAACCGGACATTGCCTACAAATGCCGAAGATAACCCTAAGTGGGAACCAGAGGAGTTAACAGACGAATAAGTCTGGAAGAGAGCGGGCGCGAGTACTGCTGGAGGAGTGGACAACGGGTGAGAGCTTGCGGAAGCACGGTCTTGCCGTGGCGATCTGCACGGAGGCGTATGGGCGGCTGGAGGCGGCGCGGCTCGAGCTGGTGGGAACGGAGGCTGACGCGTTCACCGAGCCGTATGCCTGCGCTGGGCTGCTGCACGATATGGACTACGAGCGGCACCCTTCGCTCGACGAGCACCCTTTGTGGGCGTGGCCGCGCTACGGATGCTGGGGCTGGCCAGAGGCGGTGCTCCACGCCATCCTGGCCCATGCAGATTACTCAGGTGTTGCACGTGAATCGCATCTGGATCGGGCGCTGTTCGCCTGCGACGAGCTGGCAGGCTTCTTAACAGCATGCGCGCTGGTCAAGCCGACAAAGTCCATCATGGATGTCGAGGTAAAGGGTGTGCTGAAGAAGATGAAGGACAAAGCGTTTGCGCGGGCGGTGTCGCGGGAGGGCATGGCGGATGGCGCTCGATTGCTGGAGATAAGCCTGGAGGAGCATGTCGCGAACAGTTTGGAGGCAATGCAAACGCGGGCGGAGGAGCTGGGGCTTGCGTAATTGCTATTAAGAAGTCTTGGCTGGTCCTGAGCCGTACTTAATCATCGCGCAGCTAGCTACAGCCGCGCAAAATGGCCAACCAAAGCAGCGACAGCAGGATACTTCCGGCGATGCCAATGGCGATCAGCGGACTTCGACCGGGTCTGCCTCTAGGCCCCGACGAGCGGCTGTTCTGCTCAGGGTGGAGCGGGTTGTAGGTGAGCGGAATGCGCTCGTTCTGCGGGATGGCCACGGGCGATTGAAACTCGTCGGAGTAGAGGCGGCCGTGGGCGTAGTAGTCGAAGGTGATGCGGAACTTCTCGCCGGTCTGAAAGCCGAGGGTGAAGGTGTTCAGGCGGGCGAATTGGAAGCGGCAGGAGGTGACGGTCGCTTCGGTGCTGATCCAAGCTTCAGTGTCGGTCATAGTCTCTGTCATAAAGATGCGAATAGGTGCGGGGCACGCCAGCGGCTGCAAGCTCAAGATGTGTCCCCTCGACGCAGCCCGGCAGATCGACAGCGCGAGTGGCGTCTTCAAGGACGATCGTTTCGAAGCCAAGGGCTTTGCCGTCGAGGGCGGAGAAGCGGACGCAGAAGTCGTAGGCCAGACCGCAGAAAAAGAGCCGAGTGAGGCTGCGTTCGCGCAGGTATCCGGCTAGGCCGGTGGGCGTCGTGTGGTCGTTTTCCATGAACGCCGAATAGGAGTCGATCTCGCGGCGGAAGCCTTTGCGGAGGATGAGTTCGGCGTGAGGAACGTCGAGCGCCGGCTGGAAGGCCGCTCCTTCGCTGTGCTGGAGACAATGGTCGGGCCAGAGCGTCTGCGGCCCGTAAGGGGTGTCCATGCTTCCGAACGGCCGCTTCTCGGCATGGCTCGACGCGAACGAGATGTGGCCCTCCGGGTGCCAGTCCTGCGTGAGGAGAACGTGGTCGAAGCGGCTGGCGAGCGCGTTGATGGTTGGAATAATTGCGTCGCCATCGCCAACCGCGAGCGCGCCGCCTGGGCAGAAGTCGTTCTGGAGGTCGATGACGAGGAGAACGTCGGTAGGGAGGAGGCGCATGGGCGTTAGATGACGCTTGTTTCCCCTTAGACTGAGGAGATGGCTTCCGAGGAAAGAACGGTAGAGGCGCGGGTACGGGTCCGCTATGCGGAAACTGACCAGATGGGCGTGGTGTATCACGCGAACTACCTGGTCTGGTTTGAGGTGGGGCGGGTAGAGCTGATCCGCGCCATGGGGTTGAGTTACAAGCAGATTGAAGAGGCTGGCTGCATGATCGCGGTCGTGGAGGCGACGGCGCGCTATCGTGCTCCGGCGCGATATGACGACGATCTGGTGGTGGAGACACGGCTAGCGGCGTCGCGCGGGTCGGTGATCCGGTTTGAGTACCGAGTGGTGCGGCCGATGGATGGCACGCTGCTGTGCGAGGGGCACACAGTGCATGTGGTGGTGGACCGCGAGATGAAGCGGGCGCGGCTTCCACAGAAGGTGGCGGAACGTTTCGGGGCCTGGCTCATCTGATGAGCGGAGGATCTATGAGCAAAGTTGCGTTGATTACGGGAGCAAACAAGGGCTTGGGGCTCGAGACAGCCCGGCAGCTTGGGGCGTTGGGGATCACGGTGTTGCTGGGCGCGCGCGACCTGGCGAAAGGCGAGGCTGCCGCGGAGGAGTTAAAGGAGGCTGGCGTGGATGCGCGGCCGGTGAAACTGGACGTCGATGAGCCCGAGGATTATGCGATTGTCGCCGACCAGATCGCGACGGAGTTTGGGCGGCTGGATATCCTGGTGAACAACGCGGGGATCTTTCTGGATAGCCGCACGGCAAACGAGACAAGCACGCTGCCCATGGAGGACCTGCGGAAGACGTTTGAGACGAACGTGTTTGCGGTGGTTGGGCTGACGCAGGCTCTGCTGCCGTTGCTGCGGAAGAGCGAGGCCGGACGGATCGTGAATCTGTCCAGCATACTGGGGTCGAACACTCTCCATGCGACGCCGGGATCGTA
This sequence comes from Acidobacteriaceae bacterium, assembly GCA_965277085.1. Lineage (GTDB taxonomy): Bacteria > Acidobacteriota > Terriglobia > Terriglobales > Acidobacteriaceae > Edaphobacter. The sequence goes on along the minus strand of OZ255708.1, from coordinate 356,583 downwards.
TGTGTGGAACGCGAAGACGTTCGCCTATGATGCGTCGAAGGCGGCGCTGAACTCGTTTACGATCCACCTGGCGCATGAGCTGAAGGACACGAAGATCAAGGTGAACTCGGCCCATCCGGGCTGGGTGAAGACAGACATGGGCGGCGAAGGCGCGACGCTGGAGTTGGAAGACGGCGCAAAGACGAGCGTGGAGCTGGCGACGCTGCCGGAGGATGGGCCTACGGGCACGTTCGTGCATAGGGGGAAGGCGATCCCCTGGTAGGTTGTCCAGGTGCTGGCGGACTCCACACCGCAGAATTACGACACGGGCACCTGATCAGTCGAGAGCGGCGAAGAGCTCCGGCAAGTCCAGATAGATGGGAGAGTTGGGTAGGGTAAGACGAGGGCTTTCGGCGAGCTGGAGACCCGCGGCGGTGAATGTGAATCCGACACGCTCGATTGGGTCAAGTAACCAGATATTCGGGATGCCCATGGTAAGGAAGTCTTTCAGGCGAACGATCACGCGGTTCATGCGATCTTCGGGCGAAAGAAGTTCGATTGCAAGCAGCGGGGGAGCGAGCGTCACTTTCTCAAAGGGCGCGTCGCTGGAAACCAAGCAAACATCCGGGAGCCGAATACGATTTGCGGAGACGCGGGTTCGCTGCTCCGACATGACGACGATCTTCCATTCGGCGCGCCGATTAAAGAACCACGCGCCTAAGGCAATCTGCAGGACGCTGTGCTCTCGTTCTCCCAAGGTACGCTCCTCAAGATGGCCGTCCACGAACTCACAGTCGGGGTGGTACGGAGTGCATAGGTACTCTTCAATCGTGAGGACCACGGGTGCGAGCTGGGTTGCGGTGGCCATGGGTGACCTCTGCTCTGATTATGCGCATAGTGCCGCCCAGGAGCAAGTGATCAGAAGACTTCGTCGTCGCCGATGGGCATACCGGGTGGGGCGTCAATGGGCTTGGCGGGGATGAACTTGGCGGGATCGCGCTCGAACTCTTCGACGCGGCGAGTGACGTAGGCGTCGAGCGCCGGGGCGGTGTGCACCTGCTTGAGTTGGTCAAGCCGCGCGACGACAAGGGCGCGGGCGGGAGCGGCAGCCTGTAGATTGGCGGCAAGGGTAAGTAGGGCCTCGACGGTGCGGAGATAGACGGCGTCTCGGACGCTGTGCGCGAGTGCGGCTTCGGAGGCATTGGCGGGGTAGGAAGCAGCGAGGACGGCGTCCATCACGTCGTTGAGCGAGGGCTCTTCGGGGTTGCGGGCGTGGTACTCGACCAGGCGGCTGGCGCGTTCAGGATGGAAGAGCAGGGCAAGCGTCAGATCGGCGGAGGACTCGGCTGCGGCGATAGGGTCGAAGGTGAGGCCAGTGTGGGAGGGGAAGGACTCGCGGGTGCGTTCGAGGCCGGGGGTGCGGGGCGGCAGAATGCTCAGAAGCGACTCGGGAAGGGTGAGGGTTTCGGGCGAGAGGGTTTTGAGGACGGCGGCAAGGGCCTTCTTCTGGTCTGCCGGGGAGACGATCTGCGGCATGGCTTGCCCATCACCGCGCAGGTTGTAGCGGTAGTCGAGGCCACCGATCTCTTTGACGGCAGCTTCGGTCTGGTAACGGTGAAGGAGATAGAGCGGGACGAGAGTGTCTTCGAGCTGTGCTAGCGGGGTGCCGGGCTTAATCGCGTTCTCGCCGAACCGCTTGAGGGCCACAGCGCGAACGTCGAGGATGCGGTTGAGTTCGTCGGCGGGATTGGAGCCGTTATCCCATAGGTGCGCGTGTGGGTGAGCGCCGCCCAGGGGACGCGCGTCCTCGTCCGTGATGTAGATCAGGCCAGTCTTCTCGGAATCGGCGAGGATGGCGTTCAGGGCGGCGTGCTCGTCCTGCTTTGTGGCAAACTCGTGATAGCCGTAATCGATGGCGGCCTTGTCCCAAATACCGATGTTCACTGGGTAGGCGTGGGAGAGGTCCGGCACACCCTCCTTGTTGAGGAACACGTAGGGATGCGGGTAGTCCATGACCGAGATCGTCTCGTCCGGGTTGGTGTGGGGAAAAGCGCTGGCGGCAAAGTTGTGGGCGAGGCCGAGGGTGTGGCCGGTCTCGTGCGCGGAGAGTTGGCGAACGCGCTGGAGGACCATGGCGAGCATCGGATCGTTCGCCGGAACGATCTTCCGGCCAGTGACGTACGGAGAGAGCAGGGCTTCGGCGATGAGGTAGTCTTGCCGTCCACGCAGGGAGCCGAGCGTCACATTGCCCTTGATGATCTCGCCCGTGCGCGGGTCGGCGATGGTAGCGCCGTAGCTCCAGCCGCGTGTGTAGCGGTGGACCCATTGGATGGTGTTGTAGCGGACGTCCATCACGTCCGCGCCGTCGGGAAGAATGTCGACCTTGAAGGTGCCTTTAGCCCAGCCCGCTGCCTGGAAGGCTTGGTCCCACCAGCGAGCGCCTTCCAGCAGAGCCGAACGAATGGGTTCGGGCGCGCCGTTATCGATGTAGTACTGGATGGGTGCCTGCGCCTCGCAAGCGGTTTTGCAGTTCGGGTCCTTCTTGAGCAAGCGATGCCGGAGGATGAACTGCTGGTCGAGCGGTTCGCCGAGTGCGGCGTTGTAGTCGCGGTATGTGGAGGGGAAGTAGCCCGCGCGAGGATCGAAGCGGCGCGGCGTGAAACCAAGACCGGGAAGTTCAAGGAAGGTCTGGTGCTCGCGAAGCGTGAGCGCGTGGGGATCGGGAGTCACATCGCGGACGAACTCGCCGCGCGCCGGACCGTCAGTGGTGAAGGTCAGGATCGCCTCTACGTCGGTGTTCTTGGGGAAGGCGCGGGTGGACTCCATGGCGATGGCCGAGCGGGTGGGGTCGACCTTGTAGACGCCCTGCTGGGTGCGGGCGAGCGCTTCTGTGACGTTGTGGACATCGCGTAGGAAGAAGTCAGTCGCGTCGACCAGGACGGCTTCGCTGGGATCTTCGGCCTCAATCTTGAAGCCCCAGAGGACCGATTCCGGGAAGGATTCGTGAACAGTGAGGCGCTCTGCCGCCTCAGTGGAAGAGGAGCGGAAGTGCTCGTTCGGTGCGACGAGCAGGAGCTTAGGGCCGTGCCGCTCGAAGCGGACGACGCGGCCGGGCGCGGTTTGGCCGCGATCAAGGCCCAAGTCGTTGGAGCCCGTGCCGTACGGGAGCGAGTTGGTCCAGAGGAGATCAACGTCGCGATGTGGGACTTCGAGGTAGAGCTTGCCCGTTTTGGCGTCCCAATCGAGCGGAAGCAGGCCATCCATGTGCTTCATGCCAGCTGTCTTGGCGGCGATGGTGGGTATCGCGGCGACTGTATCGGTCTTCTGAGCGAACGAGGGAGCGGTTGCGAGAAGCAGAAGAAGCGGAAGCTTGGCGGACATGAGTCTTTTTAGCATACGCAAGCCCGTCGAGCGCTCTTAATTGAGAGCTATGTGCGCAACGGCGTTGTGCGGACGGTATGCCAGGCCTTGGCGTACTTCCAGCTCGTGTAAGCGGCGTGGTAGAGGTGCAGCAGCAAGCCTTCGCGGCCGTCGAGCAAGCCTAGACGAAAGATGTAGTTCCAAACAAAGGTGAAGATGGGAACCAGAAGGACGTTGCCGTAGAAGCTCAACAGGCCGCGACTGGTGTGGCCGCCGGCGATAAGCAGTTGCGCTCCGAGCGTACTATAGCGGTCCATGTGTTCGAGGTAATTCTCGAGTGTGGGATAAGCGTGGTGGACCAGATCGTAGTCGAGCGTAACGGCCTCACCGTCGAAAGCGATGGTCTCGTGAACGGGGCGGTCGGCGAAGCGAGGCGAGGAGGAGAAATTAGCGGTATCGCGGCGAAACAGGCGGAGCTTGGCGTCGGGATAATAGCCGCCGTGTTTCATCCACCGGCCGAGAAACAGGTTGCGCCGCTTGAGGAAGTAGGCGTCGTGCGGCGGGTTCGAAGGCAGAAGGGTGCGAATCTGACGCTGAAGTTCGGGGGAAAGCTCTTCATCGGCATCAAGCGACAGGACCCAGGTGCCGGTGCAGCGGCCGATGGCCATGTTCTTTTGCGCGGCGAAGCCCCGCCATGGCTCGTCGAAGACCTGTGCGCCGAAGGACCGTGCGATGTCCTGCGTGCGGTCGGCCGAGGCCGAGTCGATGATGACGATCTCATCCGCGAAGCGTACGCTCTCGAGAGTGCGGCCGAGGTTTGCCTCTTCGTTTTTCGTAATGATGGCGACAGAGAGCAGGGGCGGCACGGTTTCTACCTTAAGAAGATTGCTGGATTCCAGGCGTTTTTAGAAGACGGGCGAGGATGCTTGCTAGTTTCAGGGAAGAACGATTCCTGGATCGGAGAGATGCTCTTGAAGCAGGCGCTGCACGAGCGGTTTGAGGGCTTCGCCGGTCTTTGGAAGGGTGAAGTCGGCAGCTTCGGCGGTCCATTCGAGCTTGTAGCTGGTGGCTTGGGCGGAGATCCACAGTTGCCGGACGGGTGTGTTGGGTGTCACGACGAACTTGCTGGAGCCGTCCTCGAAGAGAATGTTCATCACGCCATTATTGTCTTCGAACTCAAATGCACCGGAGTCGTCACCAGCGGTGATAAGCGATTGCTTGAGGGCTTCAAGGGCGCGGTCGGACTCGCGGCGAAAGGTGGCTTCGTCCATCAGGCTCATGGGTTTAGTGTACGGGAACGATGGTGGAAGAGAGCCGGATGCTTTGCCGCGGGGAAATGTGCGTGATTGAACGTCGCCGGTCACACACAGGGACTATGATGGCCACACGGCACGACACGATGGATGAGAGTGGACGAAGGTCTGTCCGCAGAGGCAATGCATGCTCCAGTCAAATGAGGAAACCGGCACACAGAACGCGACCGTTGGGCTGAGTCTGGTGATCAAAACGCGTTTGCCTCCGCTGGGCGGTGGGATCAAGGTCCTCATGGTGTGGCCGCGGTTTCCGCCGTCGTTCTGGGGGTTTGAGGGCGTTCTGGACATCATCCCGGAGAAGGCGATGACGCCTCCGCTAGGGCTAGTGACGGTGGCGGCACTCTGTCCGGCTTCCTGGGAGATACGGCTGCTCGATCACAACTTCGAGGAGGTACGCGAGGCGGACCTGCTATGGGCGGACTTGGTGATGATCAGCGCGATGCATGCGCAGCGGCTGGACGCGCAGGCGATCCTGCGCCAGGCGCGGGCATTGGGGCGGCGGACGTTTGTGGGCGGTCCGTGGGCAAGCACGGAGCCGGACGTGGTGCTGCTCGACGCGGACCACGTAATCGTCGGTGAGGCGGAAGAGGCCTTTGCGGACATCGCGGCGGCGCTGGAGAATGGAACGGCGGAACGGCTTTACACCATTACAGACAAGCCGGATTTGACGGGAAGTCCCGTGCCGCGCTTCGATTTGTTGAAGATGGATAAGTACACGTCCATGCCGGTGCAATTTTCTCGCGGATGCCCGTTCCAGTGCGAGTTCTGCGACATCATTACGATCTATGGGCGAAAGCCCCGCGCAAAGACGCCAACTCAGCTAATTGCGGAACTGGACACGCTGCGCGGACTGGGCTGGAAGAATGAGGTGTTTATTGTCGACGATAACTTTATCGGCAATCACCATAAGGCCTTGGCCCTGTCGAAAGAGTTAGCGGATTGGCAGATGGAGCACAAGCATCCGTTCTCGTTCTACACCGAAGCATCGATCGATCTGGCGGACAAAACTGAGCTACTCTCAGCCATGGTTGCGGCCAACTTCATGTACGTGTTTATCGGAATTGAGACTCCATCGTCGGAGGCCTTGAAAGAGTCGCGTAAGTTCCAGAATCTGCGTAAAAACAATGTAGAGCAAGTGCGGGTGATTCAAGAGGCAGGCCTGTGGGTGCTCGCCGGATTTATTGTGGGGTTCGATTCGGACGACGCGACGATCTTTGAGAGGCAGCGCGAATTTATTGAACTTACCACGATTACATGGGCTATGGCGGGAGTATTGCAGGCACCGCCCACTACGGCCCTCTATGACAGGATGAAGCGTGAGGGGCGGCTGATCGAGAACAGTGAAGCGACGACGAACTTCAGCCCGCCGAACTTCCATACCGTGCTTTCGTTCCCGGTACTGCTGCGGGGCTTGAGCACGCTGCTATCCAGCCTGTATGAGGCTAAGCCGTTCTTCAAGCGGGCACTGCGGTCGCTCGATGTCTGGCAGCCACAAGCCAGCCAGGTGCCGCCCGAGCTTTCGATGGGCTATAACCTGCGGGTGCTTGCGTCGTCGATGTGGCACCAGGGCGTGCTGTCCCCGTATAAGTTGGAATATTGGAAGTTTCTATACCAGATCGTCAGCCGGTTCGCGCGAAAACCAGCGAAGCTATGGCTTGGGTTCAATATCCTATTGTCGGCGAATCATTTCCTCATTTATTCGCGAGAAGTGGCGGAGCAGTTGGAGAAAGAGTGCGTGTCGATCGAGGCGACTGAAGGTAAGTCGCCGCAACGAGTATTCGCGGGTAGTGCGGCCGCCAAGTTGGCCGCGCGGGCTTAACTGAGGGTGCCCAAGTCTCAGGTTTGAGACGTGGGCACCTGGTTCTAGTTCCCTTCTGCCGGCTTGGAAGGGGCGGTTTCCGGGGCGCTTGCCAGATGGTTGTAATTCATAATGGCGTTGAACACTAGGTTATAGCTGCCGATAGTTTCGCCGCGGTAGACGGGATTGTTGGCGAAGAGAAGTACGTTGCCCTGGCCCAGATGAGCGTCCACGACGATGGCGCGCTCGGCGATAGGTGCTGGCTTGTCGAGGAGTCCGGCAATGAGCAATGATTTGGCGTCGTTGAACCGGAGAATGACCTCAGGGCGCAGAGCGGCGGGAATGACATTCGGGTTGTTGCGGATTTGTTCCTCGTTCAGGGCGGCCGGCTGCCAGGGAAGCTGCTTCTTGAGCGGCTCCGGCTCGGCGATAGCGCGGCCCTGGGGGATGTCGGCGTCTTCAACGGTGCCGCGGCCAGTGGGACGGCTGGCGTAAGGGTCCATGAGGGCCCGGCCTCCGTTGCGGCCGAGGGTGCTGGACACGTTGAAGGCCATACCGTTCGCGGAAATCACTGGTAGATTGAGGCCATAGCCATTGGTGATGGGGCTGTTCCGGGCAACGAAGACGGTGGAAAGAATGGAGCCTGTGACGCGGCTATCACCCGTGCCGGGAGCCACGGAGACGCCGGGGGCGAGGCCGGTCTCGATGGCGAACTGAGCCGTGTCTTCGCAGGTGATCAGCAGCCCGCCGCTTTCGACGAAAGCCTTGAGACGGGCGAGACCGTCGTAACCAAGGCCGGGGCGGGTGTCGGCGGTTTGGTCGAGCAAGCCGAGGTTGGGGGTGAGATCGGTTTTCTGCCAAGGCATGGCGTTCTGGTACATGGGCATGCCGTTGAGGATGTCGGCGGTTGAGGCCCGAGCGACGGGCGCGAACACGATCACGTCGTACTTGGTTTTCAGGTCGGCTTCAGACGCGGCGGTCTGGGTGGAGATGTAGGTGAAGGGAATGCCTGCCTTGTCGAAGGCAAGCCGCCACCAGCCCTCCGTCTGCGTGCCCAGCCAGGAGTGCATGAAGGCGATGCGGGGCGCGGTCGCCGGATGGGTTGCGACTGTTGGAGCGGCGGTTAGCTTGCTGGCATCTAGTGAGAGCTTGGCCAGGGCTGGGGTGAGCGTGGCGTCGTCCGTGCCGGAGATAAGCAGGGAGCCGGGGGCGAAGTGGTGGCCTTCGGCGTCGAACGGCTTCTCAGTGACTGCGACTTGAGCGGATTTGAGCTGGTAGAGAAGAGCTAATAGGGAGGTCTGGCCAGTATTGGTGATGGCGTAGGTGTTACCTGCGCCGGTCACTTTACCGCTTAGGTTCGCCAAGTCGGCGGTTGGGATCATCGCGGCTTTGAGGATGGCCGGGTCGGTGACGCGAATGGCTTTGACGTTGAAGAGCTGCGGGAAGGACCAGCCCGTGTCGTCGTAAGGATGCTTCTGTGGATCGTCTGGTGCCCAGTACTGGCGGTCAAGCAGGGCGTCGGCGATGCGGGAGAAGGGCTGGTCGAGGCGGATGACGAAGCTGCCAGCGGGGAGGGTCTCGTTGGTGGGAGTATCGCCGCGCTTGGCAGCGGGAACGGCGCTTGTGGCGGCGGCTGTGACTTGGCTGATCTCGACGTGCTGGAGCTTGAGAACGTTGAGCAGCTGGAGCTGGCGGTTCAGCTCGGCGGGATCGGCGGGGAGGACGTAGGCTGCGGGCCCTTCCGTCGCGGCCTTGAGGATGGAGCGCTTGCTCTTCGCGTAGTAGTTCTCCAGGAAGTGGTGCGTGTTGTGAGCGAAGTAGCTAAGGGTGGTGAGCAGGGCCGACTGCTCGTAGTTGTTGTTGTCGCGCTGCGACCAGAGAACGGTGGGGAGCGGCGGGTTCTGGCGGTACCAGGTGCGGGAGTACTCCTCGGGACGGAGGATGCGCTTTTCGGTGTCCGCCCCGCCATTGCCGAAGGTTTCGTAGAGGCGGGAGATGCCGTTGTGCAGCCCGGCGAGGAACATAAGGTAGCCGGGCGACCAGGTGTCGAAGTCGCCGTGAGTGAAGACGCCGGGCATGCCAAAGCTCTGCATCTGGGCGACGTTGTTCCAGCCAAGCTCGGCCCATTCGTCGGCGAGCAGCGGGTCGATCCAGGCGTTGTAGGGGCCGTCGCCGACGGTGTTGTCGTAGAGGAAGGGAACCGACTCATGAAGGTCGTGCAGCACTTGGGCGTGGTTCGAGAGGAAGGTGGAGAGGACGTTGTTGGTGAGGTTTAGCGTCATGCCCATGGCGTCGCGGTTGTTGTCGTGGGCCACGTAGTGGCCCCAGTACGTTAGGCGCGGCCAGTTCTCCTTGGGGTGCGCCTTGTGCCACTTGTAGAGGTCGACCATGCGGTCGCGGCCGTCGACCTCGACTACCGGCGTGATGAGGACGATCATGTGCGAGCGGATGTTCTTGATGTAAGGCGAGTCGTCAACGGCGAGGCGGTAGGCCAGTTCCATCAGCGCGGTGGGCGCGCCGGTCTCAGGGGAGTGGATGGTGCCGGTGATGTAGTAGACAGGGAAGGAGGCGTCGATCAGCGGCTGGGCGGCCTTGTCGTCGAGCCCGATCATGCGGGGATCGGCCAGCTTGGCGAGGCGGGCGTCGTTCTCCTTCTGGCGGGCGAGGAGGGACTCGTCGGCGATGGCGGCGGCGATCATCTCGCGGCCTTCTTCGGTCTTGCCGATGGAGACGACCTTGACGCGGGGGGAGGACTTCTCGAGCAGGCGGAAGTAAGCGTAGACGTCCTCGGCGTAGGGGAGCATATTGGGTGCGCCAGCAACGTCGCCGAGGGTCTTGGCCGGGGTGGGGACGGTCTTCGAGGCGGGGAGGTAGTCAACCAGCGGAGAGAGGAACTTTGGGTCGGTGGTGTACTTGTGGATGGCGTCGGTGTAGGGCTGGTCGACCGGCTGCTTGGGGTCGCGGGCAAAGGTGGGGTTCAGCGGGGCTTGGGCTGCGGCTGTGGCGGCGAGGAGCAGAAGAGCGGCGGCGCGGAGGTTCATGAGGCCTTTCCGGGTGCTTGTTGGGTAGAGATCACTCTAATACGAAATGCTCTTTTTTGTGATTTTGATCGGGTGATCTAACAAAATAAAGGGGTTAGGGGTAGATCGACTGTTTCAGTGACTGCACCGGAAATGGTGCAGCCACTTTTCTGGATAGGGTGGATTCGTGGCTTGAAGGGAAGGGAACGATGGGGTGGGAACGCGGATTCCCTTCGGGAATGACAACAAGAAAGGCAAGAGCAAGGCGGGGTTATCGATGCGCATAAGGAGTCAGTTTGGTGGTGTGAGTTCGACTTTGCCGGCGAAGGCGTCCGCAATGAAGCGGAGCATGTGGTCGCGGGCGATCTCCCCGTGCCAGGGTTCCGTAGAGGGAGCGCCGGAGAAGTTCCCGCCGAGCGCGCCGTGGTCTTCGCGCGGAAAGAGGAGGAGCTGAACGGGGACCCCCTCCTGGCGCAGTGCCCGGTACATCTCTTGCGACTGGCCTTCAGGATCGGTGGTGTCGGCCTGGCCTTGCAGAAGAAGGAAGGGTGTTTTGGCTTTGCTGGCGTAGGCAAGAGGCGACTGACGCCACGAGGACTCAAAGTTGCGCCAGGGCATGCCGGTGAACCAGCGGTCGCCGAAGGAGTCGGACTCGGTGCCGTACTCGGAGAACTGATCGATCACGGGCGCACCGGAAACGATGGCCTTGAAGCGGGTGGTCTTCCCGGCGACGAAGCCGGCCATCTCGCCGCCGTAGGAGTAGCCGATGAGGGCCATCTTGGCGGGATCGAGTGGCTGCGTCTTCAGGACCTCGTCGACTCCGGCCATGATGTCGAGGTAATCGCCATTGCCCAAGTCGTCCTTGTTGGCGGCCTCAAAGGCGACGCCGCGCCCGGTGCTGCCGCGCGGATTGGTGATGAGGACGGCCCAGCCCTGGTCGAGCAAGAGGTTGGTGAGGGGCGAGTAGCTGTCGGTGAATTGGCCCGTGGGACCGCCGTGGACATTGACGATGAGGGGAACTTTGGTGGTCGCGGAGGCTTGTGGCGGAAGGTAGAGGAGGCCTTCGATGGTGAACCCGGCTCGCTTCCACGTGATTAGTCTGGAGGGAAGGGCGGTCCAGTCCTCGGGGGCAGTTATGGGTTGGTTGAGACGAACGGCGGATGCTCCGGGAGACGCCGTGAAGTAGACGGCCGGAGCGGCGGTGCTGGAGTTGGCGAGGAAGACGGCGGCTCCGGTTTGGTCTCCAAGATGGGCTTGCTGCTTGTAGGCGTTGATGACCGGCTGACCAAAGTCGAGCGGGGAGGACGCACCCGTAGCGAGATCGACCCTGCTCATCGTCGTGTTGAATCCGTGGGCAAGGGGAACCAGAACCGTGCGGTCGTCTTCGGCGATGAGGAGCGTTTGTGCGTTGAGGGTCGAATCTTTGAGGGTAGCGGCGGTCAGGTTCTTTGCCTTGCCGGTGCCGAGATCGAAGGTGTAGAGGTCGGAGCAGCCCTCAGGCGCGTCGTGCTGGCACTGCGCGGCCAGCAGGAGCGTGTCGCTGTGATGGAAGAATGCCGCTCGGTGGGTGGTGATAGGGAGACTGGCGACGGGCGTTTGCCGGGAAGGCTCGGCGGCGTCAAGGATTGTGGCTGCGCTGCTTGGCCCGAGGTCGGATGGGTGAAGATGAGTAAGGACAAGCAGGCGAGCGGCGTCCGAAGACCAGGCGACGCCGTCGATGCGGGTAAGGCTGGGAACGTCCGTGGACTTCCAGGTTTTGGTGTCGAGCAGATAAAGATGGTTCTTCTGCTCTTCGTGCTCGACCCAGATCACATCTTTCTTGTCTTTGTGGTCCTTGGTGCGCGCGGCGGGTTCGGGGTCTTGCGCGATGACGGCGATGCGGCTGCCGTCGGGCGAAACGCTGTAAGAGGAGACATCGACTGCGACAGGTTTGTCGTCGCCAGTTGGCGTGCGTTCAAGCTTGACCGCAATGGATTCGCCACCGTCTAGCGGAAGGCGGTAGAGCCCGGATTTGCCCTCGCCGCGAGAGGTGAAGAGGATGGCGGAGTTGTCGGGGAGGAACTCGGGTGCTCGCTCGCCGGTAGAGTCGGGGCGGTCGAAGGTGAGTTGGCGGAAGGGCGCACCGGGGGTGGTGGAGAGCAGCCAAAGGTGCGTCTTGCCGCCGTCGGCGGTGCTGTCGGTGAGGGTGACGACGACGTGCTTGCTATCGGGGGCGAGCGCTGGACTGCCAATGGCGCGCAGGTGGCGCAGGTCGTCATTTGAGGGAAGGTGCTGTTGAGCGGCGCTTTCTAAAGATAAGGCGGTACAGCATAGCGTGATCAAGCGTACGGTTTGCATTCGATCATCTCCACATCGACCTTCCCTGGATCGAGTTCCCTCGCGCAAACAAGCGCACGCGAGGGGACGTTTCGACGAACACGCTAAAAGTCGTAGCGCAGGGAAAACTGCATACGGCGAGGCTGAGTGAGGGTAGGAGAACTAGCAGATCCTAAGTTGCCTTGTGTGAGCTGCGCGCCGATCTGGAATGGATCGAAGCGCGTGGAGTTGGTGATGTTGTAGACCTCCCAAGCGAACTTGAGCGAACCATACTCTTGAAGCGCCAATGCTTTGGAGAGACCGGAGTCTAGGCCGAGGTAGCCATCCCCGCGAAAGTTATTGCGCTCTCCCGCTTCACCCGGATATGGAAGTCTTACAGGGCTGCCAGTCGCAAGGCCGTTGTTGATGGCATTAGCATTGTCGAAGTAGAGCGGATTGCCCGCGGAGTCAAAATGCTTGTGCGTGCGGAGAGTGGGATCGGTGACTACGCCGTAGGCACCAATCTCCCAGTTAGTGGTGTAGCCGGGTTCACTGAGTGAGAAGGGCAGGCCACTGGTGGCGCGGAAGATGCCTGACGACTGCCAGCCGCCGATTACCGCATCGACGAGATGGCTGGTGGAGCCGAAGTAGGCTTTGCCTTTGCCGAAAGGAAGCTGGTAGAGCCAGTCGATGGTGACGACGCTGCGGGTGTCGAAGTCCGATACGGCGCGATTAAGGTAAGGCTTCCAGGTATTCTCGATGTTGCTGGAAGCGCCGGCGGCCGCGCCGTTGGTGTAAAGCGTGCTGCGCTCGGCGTCCGAACCCCAGTCGATGGACTTCGAAAAGGTGTAGTTCACATCGAACTGAAGTCCGTGGCTGTAGGCGTGGCGAAGGGTAAACTGTGCGGCGTTGTAGTAGCTTTTGCCGATGGTCGAAAGCGCATAGAGGGAGGAGAACTGGTCCTGCCAGAAGCGGGATTGAAAATTTCCTGGGCAAGCATAAGGCCGCGGAACAGTCTGGCCTTGAGCGTTAACGATTGTCTCTGTTCCACTGGCGCAAAAGAAATCAATGTCGGCTAACGCGGTCGTTGCTCCTAGACCGGCTCGAAAGGCGGACCACTCATCGGAGTAGATAGTCTGTGTTGCAGTCTGGCCCGGATAGTCATAGTTAGCCATCCAAGGATATAAGTGTTCAAAGTAGGGAATTGCGGACACTGAAGCTGTACTGTCGCCGCCGTTAGCGTCCACCAACTTTGAGAGTGCAGTGGCGGCGCTGTAATAATCCCCGCCTCCCTGAGGGTCGACGAAGTCCGTAGGCTCCGCAAGGTCGAGGCTTTGGAGGAGGTGCTGTCCATAGCGACCCACATAGGCTAGTTCGAAGGTAAAGCCGCCGGGAAACTCATGCTGGACCGAAAAGTCGAACGCCTCCGTGTAAGGGGTCTTTAGCTTGCTGTCGAGTCCCCAGGTGATGGCGAAGTTGTTGATCGGCGCGGTAAAAGGAAAGGTCTGCGAAGAGGGTGCGGAAGGCGGACTCAAGCTCGACGGGATGTTGTTACGACCCGTGAAGCGGGGAGACCCGCTATAAGTTTGGACATTGGCTGGGTTGCGAACAGCGGTGGAAAGCCCGAAAGATCCATTCTGGTCAAAGGTGTTGATTAGGCTTTGGCCGTAGTGGTCGTAGTAGATGCCGGCACCCGCGCGGATGGAAGTACGGGAATCGGGCGAATATGCCAGCGCGAGACGCGGAGCCACGTTGTTCTTTGCCTTGGGCCAGAAGCCGGGCTTGTTGTAGTACGGGCCGGAGGGAGCAAACTGAAGGTCAGGTTCGTAGATCTGCCCTTGCAGGGCAGCCGTCTCGCGTTGGGTGAACCAAGCATGCGTATCGATGGTGGGCGCGACCTGCTGGCCGGTAGTTTCATAGGGTGTTTGGAGGATAGTCCATCGGACTCCCGCCGTGACGGTGAGATTGGAACGAATGCGCCATTGATCCTGCGCGTAGACCTCGTACTCGTTCGCTTTGAAATGCCGGTCGATGGGTGCTCCATCCGCTAATAGGCTGCCCCCAGAGACACTGGTTACCTTGTAGTTGGAAACTTGGGTGACGGAGGGCACGACGCCGATGAGGTTTGCATAGGCGATCTGATACGACTGGCCGAAGCCACCGTCTACGGCGGGCAGGCCAATGCTGGCGGGATCGGGAGGATTTCCACCCAGCCAGAACGGATTGGTGGAAGCCGAATTGTAAGAGTTAACATCGGAGGACCGATTCTGATGAACAAGCCGCCAGTTCCCGCCGAACTGAAAATTGTGATTACCTTTTGACCAGCTCAGGTTGTCGACCACGTTGTTCACTGGGACACTGATGATGGTGCTTCGTGTCTGCGCAGTGGGCGTGTCTAGGAAGCGGAAGGAGACGTAATCGCCCTTGCCTACGCCGCTAGTGCCGTATCCCTGGCGGATGTAGCCGTAGCGCGCATCGTTGACGATAGTGGGGGAGATGGTCCATGTGTCGCCGAAGGTCATGCCCTTGGTGTTGTCGATCAGGACCGACGATGGGCCTTGACCGGGAAATTGCGCGACGTTGCCGGTCGTGTCTTTCTGGAGGTTGCCACGTGCGAAGATGCGGTGCTTGGTCGATGGCACGTAGTCGAGGCGCACGATGGAGGTGTTAAGCGTCTGAGGCCGTGGCGAGGAGAAGGTGTAGGAGCCGGAGTTGAAGCCGCCGTCGCCCAAGCCGCTCCCATTAGCGGCCGGCAGAGACTTGAACAACGCGAGAGCGTTGGGATTGACGCCGGGGCCGGGACGGTAGGCGGCGGTGTTGCAGACCTGGCAGCCGGAATCGAGCAGGGCAACCTGCGCGGGTGAGATGGATTGTGTGCTGCCGTCCTTCGCTTGGTACAGAATGACACCTTGCTGGTAGCTTGCGGTCGGGGTCGTGCGGGTTACGATTTGGCTTTCGGCGAGGCGTTCGCCCTCATAGTTGCCGAAGAAGAAGAGTTTGTCCTTCTTGATGGGACCGCCGAGATCGCCGCCAAAGATGTTGCGGATGAGCTTGGGCGGGCGGTTTTCGAGGTCGCTTGCGAGCTGGCCCTGCTTGTTGAAGTAGTCGTTGGCGACTGTGTTGGAGGGGCGGAAATATTCGTAGGCCGCGCCGTGAAACTTGTTGGTGCCGGATTTGGTGACGAGCGAGACCTGGGCACCGGAGGAGCGGCCCGAGTCGGCGTTAGCCCCGCCTGTGACGACGCGGAACTCTTCGATCGAGTCTTGCGTCTCACGGAGAACACCGGTGAACGCGAGGCCGCGCACCTGGTCGTTGTCGTCCACACCGTCGAGCGTCACGTTGCCTTGGTCGGAGCGGCCGCCATTGACGGTGCCGCTGCGAGAGTCTTGCAGTGCGGGATTTGGGTTGGTGTTGGGGATGAAGAGCACGCCGGGCTGAAGCGAAAGCAGGTCGGGAACATTGCGCGTCTCGCTGGGCAGTGCCTGAATCGTTTGATTGTTGGTGGAGTTGCCAAGTGTTGCATCGGTCACGTTGAGGGTCTGAGCGGCGGCGGTCACATCGATCACCTCGTTGCTGCCTTGGAGCGTGAGGGCGAAGTTGATGGTGGCGGGCTGGTTAACGAGTAGCTCCGCTTGCTGAGATTGGTTGCCGAAGCCAGGTGCCGTGACGGTAATGGTGTACTTTGCGGGAAGGATTTGCTGGAGCTGGTACTCGCCTCCGTTTCCGGAGGTCGCCGTAAGCGTCTGTCCCGTGGCCTGGTTGACCAGTGCGATGGAGGCTCCGGAAATGACCGCGCCTTGTGGGTCTTTGACGATGCCGCGCACGGAGGTGGTGGCGTTCTGGGCCAGGGCGGACAGGCTGGCGAAGAGGCATAGGGTGAGTGCGAGCAGCTTGCGGGTCATGGGTGATCCTCCAAAAGTGGGTGTGGTGCGTAGGCGCGGGATCGTGGTTCCGATTTCGTTATGGTTTCGTGCGCTTTGTAGATGTCGGTCGTTCGGGCGTTATGGCGACGGCTGTCGTGACGGGCGACTCTGCGGTCTGCGGCGGATCGTCGTATTGGTAGAGAGCGTTGAAGAGGTAGCGGTAGGTGCCGTGGGCTTGACCGCGATGCTGTGGTTTGAAGCCGAAGAGGAGGATGCGGCCCCGGCCGTAGGAAACCTGGAGGGCGGCGGCCCTATCGGCGAGCACGTCGCTATGGAGGATCATGCCGGATTCGAGCGGATCGGCCTGTTTGGCATAGCGCGCGAGGACCGCGCCCTTAAAGCCGGGGAGGGTCTCGAAGGCGGGGCCGCGCTCGAACATCACGACGGGCGCGGCGGGCAGGCCGAAGTTGGCGGGGAGTTCGGGGTGTTCGGTCTGGACGCGAAGGAGGGCACCGGCACAGAAGAACTTATCGTTGGGTAGACCGCCGAGGACGTTTTTGACTGGCAGTGACATCAGCGGGATTATGGCTGAAGCGGCTTGGTTAAAGGCGATGAGCGTGCCGCCAGATTGGACGAAATCGCGTAGATTGTTGAGGCCGTCCTGCTCGATGCCTCCGGCGTACTGGCCGGGCACGGAGCCGATGGAGAAGCCGTCCATGAGCTGGTTGGAGCGGATGTCGGGCAGGATAATGACATCGTAGCGGCTGCGGAGGTTGGCGGAACGGATTTCGGCGTTGTAGAGGGACTTGAAGGGAAAGTGGTAGTTCTCGAGAATCCAGCGGGTCCAGCCTTCGTCGATAGAGGGGTTCCAGGGGCGATAGAGGCCGATGCGTGCTTGCTTGAGCGGAATGGTATGGACTGGCGCGGGGCTGGCGACGGCGCTGATGGCAAGATTGCCTGTAAGCGTGTTGAGGGCGGTGCGCGAGAGGCCCGAGACGGCAAAGGCACCGTTTTCCGGGCCTTCGGCGGTCTTGATCGTGTCGGGCACGAGGCTGACGCTACCGCCTTGCGCGAGGATGGCGTTGACCACTTGAAAGGCGGCGTTGGGCTTGTGAGAGAGGATAAAGCTACCGCCGTCGCCGGAGACTTCAGCGGCGGGCAGCTTGACCGCCGCAATCTTGGTAAGTCCGGCGCGCTGGTCCTGGGTCATGGGATCGCTGACGGTATCGACCACGACGCCCATCTGTAGAGGAAGAGTCCAGCCGGTGATGTCGTAGGGGAGGTGCGCGCCGACGGCCGTGTCTCCGCTGGCCGCGGCGGGGTAGACCTGGCGCTCCATCAGCTCCTTGGCCATAGGCGAAAAAGGCTGGTCCATCGGGATGACCCATGAGCCTACGGGATAGTCGATGCCATTGGCCTTAAACCCCGCCTTGGAGGCGTAGACATCGAGGCCGTTGTCGAGCATCTTCTGGGCGAGGAGACCGGCTTCGGGCACGTCGGCTTGACGGCTGGGGATGACGTACGCGAACGGTGGTTCGGTGCGGTGGATATTGTCTCGCGCGGTCTGGTAACGGTTGTAGAGCAGCGCTTCGTGGTTCTTGGCAGCCAGATCGAGAACGGACATGGAGCCCGCGACCATGTAGTCGACCGCGTCCTTCAAGCGCCACCAACCCCCCTCCCATGGAGTCGTGTACATGGTCAGTGAGCGGAGGTCCTGGTACACCTTGGGGAACTCGTCGACGGTGTAGAAGCGTGGCGTGGCATAGCGATAGAGCGCTGTCTCGGTGAAGAAAGAGATCTCGCCGCGAAAGACACCCGCCCAGTCGGTAAAGCCGGCGTACCAGTTGTCGAAGCGCGACTCGTGGATGGCTCCGGGCATATGGCGCTGGTCGAGATACGCGGCCATGTTGGTGCCGACGACGTTGAGCCAGGAGCGGACGTAGGGGCTGACGTTCGACGAGATGGGGTCGGCGAACGGCGGAATCCAGATGCGCGCCGGGAAGGGAGCGGTCTGGTGCTGGCAGTAGAAGATGACGGGGGCGAAGTCGAGCTCGGCATGAGTGACGACCTGCTCCTCTTTCATGTTGAGCATGAAGCCGTCGCGATTGTTGTCGTGGCCAACGTACTCCTGGTAGAGGAAGGGAAGCGGGCTGACCTCGTACTTCGTCCCGACGTTGCCGCGATACCAGTTGACGATCATGTCCTGACCGTCGGGGTTGAGCGTCGGCCAAAGGACGAGGATGACGTTGTCGAGGATGGCGTCGATTTCCGGATCGTTTTTGGCGGAGAGCAGCTTGTAGGCAAGCGCAATGGAGTGCTGTCCACCCGCGACTTCGGCGGAGTGGAGGCCACCGTCGATGTGGACGATCACCTTGGTAGAGCGGGCGAGGTCACGCGCCTGAGCGTCATCGAGGTTTGCGGCTGAGGCGAGACGGCGGGCGTTCGCCTTGTACTCGTCAAGATGGGCAAGGTTGGCGGGGGAAGAGATGACGCCGACTTCGATGTCGCGGCCCTGTGTTGTCTTGCCCACCGTTACCATCTTCATGCGGTCGGACGCGGCGGCGAGGGTGTGGAAGTACTTGACGGATTCTTCATAGGTGGCGAGATAGAAGTCGTCGCCGGGTGTATGGCCGAGGACCGATGCGGGAGCCGGCACTTGCGCGTGCAGCACACCGCCGGCAAGCAAGCTATACAGACACAACCGGAGACACTGCGACCGCATGAAGGTCCTTTCGAAGCGCCGTGGGCAGAGGCACGCGATGCTTACCGAGTATGTCCGGAAAGAAGGCGGCGAAGACGCTGCAACGGCGGCGTGCAGGGATCGGCGGACTGCACCGTCCCGGGTGTTGGGTGATTGATCTAACTGTAATGAAGATGTCCCTCTTTGGGAATAGGCAAGTTGCGAGGCACTCTCGCTCGTAGCAGGGAGGTGAAGCGAAGAAGACGTGCGATGCGCCTGCTTGCGTGCTACCGTTTAACAACGAACTATGACAACGACCACCGAAGAGTTGCAAGAGGCAAGCGGGGCAGGGCACGCCCAGAGATACACGCGCAATCATCCTTTCCACGCGGTGGTGCTGGAGAATTACCTGTTGACTGGCGCGGGCTCGGAGAAAGAGACGCGGCATGTAGAGCTCTCGATTGACGAGGGGATGGAGTATCTTCCGGGGGACGCGGTAGGTATTCTTCCCGAGAATCGCCGCACGGCGGTGGATGAAGTGCTGCGCGCGCTGAAGTTTACCGGCGACGAGCGGGTGCTGGACCACTATAAGGTGGACATTACGCTGGAACAGGCGGTGCGGACGCGGCTAGGAATTGGAAAGCTGGCGCGTGGCAGCGTAACGCAGTTTGCGAAGTTGGCTCCTGGTTTGCCCGGGTTGAAGGAGATGGTGGGGCCGGAGAACAAGGCGCGGGCGGAGGAGTACTGCTACGGGCGTGAGTTTATCGACCTGGCGACGGACTTTCCGGGTGTGGTTACGGAGCCTCAGCAGCTGTTCAACGTGCTACAGCGTCTTACGCCGCGTATGTATTCGATCGCGTCAAGCCAAAAGCTGCACGACAATGTGCAAACGACAGTGCGGGTAGTGCGGTACGACGCGCATGGGCGATCGCGGCAGGGTCTGGCGTCAGGGCATCTGGGCGAGCGGGCGGAGGTGGGAGCGACGATCCCGATCTTCCTCCACGCGAACGGGAATTTCCGGCTGCCGGAGGACACGAGCGCGCCGGTGATCATGATCGGGCCGGGGACGGGGATTGCGCCGTTCCGGGCATTTCTGGAGGAGCGGCAGGCGCTGGGTTCCACCGGTGACAACTGGCTTTTCTTTGGGGAACAGCGGCGGCAGTTGGATTTCCTATATAAGGAGCAGCTAGAGGCGATGCATGCGAGCCGATTCCTGACACATCTGGACACGGCGTTCTCACGCGACCAAGCGAAGAAGGTCTATGTGCAGGACCGTATGCAGGAGCGGGCGGCAGAGCTATTTGCGTGGTTGGAGCGCGGGGCGTATTTTTACGTCTGCGGGGATGCGACGCGTATGGCGAAGGATGTAGAAACGGCTCTTTTGGATGTAATCGCCAGGGGATCGAACGGGACGCTCGACCACGCGGCGGAGTATCTTGCGAATATGAAGAAGCAGAAGCGGTACCAGCGAGACGTGTACTAGATGGGCGAGACGGCGGGGGAGACGATCGAGCAGCGGGTTCTACGCGTCATCGCGACGACGCGGCGGGTGCCGCTTGACACGGTGCGCGCGGATAGTACATTCGAAGAGCTAGGGATCGACTCGCTGGACCGCATCAATATTTTGTTTGAGCTTGAAGGTGAGTTCGACATTGAGATCGACGACGAGCAGGCGAAACAAGTGACGACCTTACAGCAGATGATCGATGGGATTGCGCTGCTGGTGGAAAAGAAAACAGCGCAAGATTAGTCGTAAAGCAGCCAGACCCTAAGGGAGAGCCTGGCTGCACTGTAGACCAAGTTAGGCCTTCAGCCTGCGTCGGATGACACCGGCAACCGAAAGCGCTCCGGTACCGAGCAGAATGAGCGAACTTGGCTCCGGTGTGACTCCGACCGTGCCACCACTGAAGGAACCGGCTGAGGGCGCTTCCTCAAGAGAGAAGTATCCGGTGCCGCCAGCGGTGATGCCGCCGATGAAGTTAACTGTGCCGTTATATCCGTTAGCGCTGATATTCGTGAAATAGGCGTCCGCACCACCGTATGCTTTTGCTCCATACTTCGTCGTATCGATGGAATTGCCGGCGATCCCGAAGCCGTCGATGCCGTCACCATCAAAGCCGAAGAGGTCCGTGTTGCCCGTAAGCGTAAGGGCACTGACCGAGGCACCGTAGTTGTTGATCACGCCTACATAGTTGTCGTCGTTCCCGTCATACGGATGGGTGTTGGGAAGGGCGAAACTTAGCGTACCGTTCGGGTTGATGGTGATGATGGTGTTGCAGTTGTCGCCAGCGGCGGGAATGGCGGCGGTGTAGGCGCTTGAGGCCCCGCTAAGCGCGGGGCATACGGGCGCGGCGTGGGCGGCGAGGGGAGCGAACAGGCATGAGAGAGCGATAACCGCAAACTTGAGGAGTTTCATACAACCTCGATTCAATTTTTGAAATTGCCCGAAATGGGCGGCCCGGTGACAGAGCTATAGTACAAACAAATGCGCCGAACGTTTCATGAAATAACGGGAAATCACGCGATACTCTGCCGTAGGTTACCTCAGAGTAGAAAGGTACCAAGCTATATGGTCAGCCCCGGGCTCTTGGCCGCTTTTGTTAGCCAAGTGGTGGAACGCCGTATTCCTTCTTCGAGAGAAATCGCGGGATAGAAGCAAAACGTGGAGCGGGCCTTGTGTGTGGGGAACTCCTGGTTGAGGCCAAGGAGAAGGACGGCATGGCGGGTGAGTAGGGGACGGCTTTTGAGGTGGAGCAAGCGCCACGGCGCTTCAAAGGCGCGTGCGAGAGCAGTGCCGGTGGATAGGCTTAGATCGATCCACTGCGGCTTGGTCCCGAGTGCTTCGGCGAAGAGGCGGAGGTAGGTGGCCCAGGTGGCGTTTGTGCCGTCGGAGAGGTTGAAGGCGTGGCCAATGGTGTCGGGGTGGGTGCTGGCCTGGAGGATGGCTTCGGCCACGTTGTCGACATAGGAAAAGCCACCCGGAGCTCGACCGCCGTCGATGGTAGCCATTAGGCGTTGGCGGAGGAGCGTTGCAATTTCAACCGTGAAGTCTTTGCCACGTGGGCCGTAAATGGTTGCGGGACGGAGTATGGTGACCGGAAGGCCATGGTCGCGGTGGGCCTGCCAGACGGCCTCTTCGCCGAGGCGCTTGGTCTGGTTGTAGGGGAGGCCGGCGTCGCGGGTGGGCGTGGTCTCATCGCATGGGATGGCGGGATAGCCGTAGACGTCTGTGGTGGAAATGTGGACGAAGCGCTCGAGCCTGGGGGCGGCAAGGGCGGCGGCAAGGAGGTTTTGCGTACCGGTGACGTTGGCTGCGTAGTAGGTGGCGTAGGGCGCCCAGTCGGTGGAGCAGGCGGCGCAGTGGATGATGCGCGTGGCGTTTTGGACGGCGACGCGGAGGCTCGCGGGATCAGTCAGGTCGCCAAGGGCTATGCGGTGGAGCGAGTGGGCGAGGTGAATGAGGTTGGAGGAGGGGCGGGCCAGGATGAGGGGCGCTTCGCCTTGCGCGGCTAGGATTTGGGCGAGACGGCCGCCCAGGAAGCCGCTGGCTCCGGTGATGAGGGTGGTCATTGCGCGGAAAGGTTACGCGGCAACAGTGCGCTTCTTGGTTTGGTCGCGGCGTCCGGCGATCAGGCCTTCGAGGGAGATGTCTTCGTCGATCTCATCCCAATGGAGACCGCAAGGAGAGAGCCAAAACTTCTCCCGCTGAGCTGGCGTGGCGTGCAGGAGGCGCGGGTACCAGGCGAGGGGAACGCCAAGAGTGCGACTGTCGGTCATCTCCACCCAGAAACGTTCTTCGTCGAAGTGGACACCTTTAGGATCGACGGACGGGGTAGTGTCAACGGAGGTATTCATTCCAGAAATCCTCGATTCGCGATCTGTCCCGTTCAACGACTGCTTCCAATTGGGTGACCGTTCGCGGACTACACCCTCGATTGTAAGCGACGGCGACGCTTTGATACAGCCAGAACTTGACTTTGACTTCTCAAGTCGAGATGTGGATGTGGACCGGCTCACGCGGGTCTCCCTCGGCTGAGTAGAAGTAAAACTTGAAGCCTCGATGGCGAAAGACTTCAGGCATCGCAGCTAAGCCGCGAGTTGGCGAAATACGTCCAGCACGAAGTCGAGCTGCTCCATGGTATGCGCGGCGGTGACGCAGAGGCGGAGCCGGGCGACGCCCTGGGCGACGGCCGGGAACATGACCGGGGCGGCGATGATGCCGTAGTCGCGAAGCTTCCTTGCAAACAGCCCGGTGGTGATTTCGTCGTTCAGGACGACCGGAATGATGGCGGTTTCAGACAGGCCGGTGTCGTAGCCGAGGGCCTGGAGACCGGAGCGGAGGTAGTCACCGTTGCTCTTCAGGCAGGCGACGCGCCGGGGCTCTTCGCGCAAGATCGCGAGGCCTTCGGAGATGGCAGCAACGGCAGAGGCGGCCATTGCGGCGGAGAAGATATAGGGGCTGGAGGCGTGCTGGAGGAAGATCGCGACCTCCTGTGAGCAGGCGACGAAGCCGCCGACCGAGGGGATGGACTTGGCGAGGGAACCGGACCAGAGATCGACCTCCGAGGTGTCGATGCCGAAGTGCTCATCGGTGCCGCGGCCGGTCGCGCCGAGCACGCCCGAAGCATGGGCCTCGTCAATGAAGAGGAAGCAGCCAAACTCTTTCTTGATGGCGATCAGGTCGTGGAGACAACAGATGTCACCGTCCATGGAAAAAACGCCGTCGGAGATGATGACGGTGCGATTGGCTGCCGGTCCTTTGCGAATCTCGTCGCGGAGGCTTTCGGGGTCGTTGTGCCGGAACCGCTGGACCTGAACGCCGGCCATTTTGCAGGCGTCCAGCAGACTCCGATGGCAGAGGTTATCGATGATGATGCGATCGGAGGGGCCGAAAAGACCGGTGATGAGGCCAAGATTGGCCATGTAGCCGGAGGAGAAGGTCAACGCGGCTTCGGTGCCCTTGAACTCGGCGAGATCGCGCTCGACGGTGTTGTGGATGTCGAGCGTGCCGGTAAGCAGGCGCGCGCCGGAGGTGCTGGTGCCGTACCGGCCAATCGCGGCCTTGGCGGCGGCGTCGATGCGCGGGTGACCGATAAGGCCGAGATAGTCATAGGACGACATCATCAGCATCTGGTGGCCGTCTGCCTGAACGCAAGGACCGGCCTTGGCTTCGAGCGGCATATGGAAGGGGTAGGCGTCATGCGCGCAACCCATGGCCGTGGTCTCGAAGATGCGGCGGGCGCGGGCGTCCAGCAGTGTGTTCTTCTTAAAGCTCCAGGTGCGACCGGGGGTAAAGTAGTCCCCGAACATGTGCCCGGAGGATGAGGGGAAGAGCTTCGACTCGTTAAGTTCTTGAGCCTGGTAGACTTCCTGCTCGACGGGTTCCTGGACAGACGTTAGAGGTGTCATGCGTATTCCACAATGCTAGACGAAAGCGTTCCGATTTGGAAGGAAAGAACTTTCTTAGATGCCCTACCCTCCAATTAGATGCGTTGATGATCCGGGCGCCAGGTCGTGATTGCTTCCTTGATCTGCTTGGCCGTCAGCTGCTCGGCGAACGAACGCCGGGCGAGCGACGGAAGTTCGGCATCCGAGGCAAAGCGGAGGGCGATCAGCTGCGATGTGGAGAAACTGTGAATCGAAGCGTGTTCGGCCAAGGGTAAAAGCGCGGTAAGGCGGAGGCGTTCTTCGAGGCGGATGAGACGGTCTTGGTTGCGCAGAGCGTAGATGCGCGTCTTGAAGGCCATCAGCATGAAAACGGCGGAGAGGACGATCCACCAGACGGTGATGTGTGGGTGCTCGGCGCGGTGGTTGTGGCTGAGCACGAAGGAGAAGGCGAAGTTGAGCGTGACGAGCGGGAGGATGACATAGTGGAAGATCGGGTCGACGGCGGCGTGGCTCTTGGCGGATTGAACGGCGGCGGGCATAAAGGCTCCTGAGGTGTGGGATGAGTGTACTGCGTTTACCCTCAAAGCATGGCGACGAAGCGGATTGGGGTGCATCTGGGGACGGCGGGCGGATGCTGGAAGGCGGTCCAGCGGGCGGTCGAGGCGGGGGCGAACACGTTCCAGATCTTCAGCTCCAGCCCGCGAATGTGGAAGGCCATCCGGTGAAGCCGGAAGACGCGGCGAAGATGCGGGAGCTGCGGGCGACGCACGATGTCGGGCCAGTATCGATCCACGCAAGCTATTTGATCAACCTGTGCAGCCAAACGGAGAGCGTGCGGGCGAACGGCATCGCGGCCTTTCGCGGCGAGGTGGAGCGGGCACTGGCGCTTGGAGCGGAGTTTCTGGTGCTGCATCCGGGAAGTTGGAAAGGACTGACGCGGGAGGAGGGATTACGGCTCGCGGTGGTTGGCATTGAGCGGGCGATCGATGGTCTGGCATGGCGGAACGCCAACTTACGCATCCTGATCGAGAACACGGCGGGGGCGGAGTTCTCGTTGGGCGGCAGCCTGGAGCAGGTGGCGGAGCTGGTATCGAGGTTAGAGGCTTGCGCGCCAGTGGGCGTCTGTCTCGACACGTGCCATCTTCACGTGGCCGGCTATGACCTTGTGACGCCTGAAGGGTATGCCGAGACAATGGAGTTGATCGGCGCGACGGTCGGCTTCGAGGCGGTGCGGGTATGGCATTGCAATGACGCGAAGGCGGCGCGGGGATCGAAGCTCGACCGGCACGAGCACATCGGTGAGGGAACTATTGGCGCGGCGGCGTTCCAGCGGCTGCTGCGGGATGAGCGGTTTGCCCACAACGTATTTATTGCGGAGACGCCGGTGGACACGCCGGGCGATGAGGCGCGAAACGTCGGTGTGCTGCGAGCGCTGGCGGCTTAGAGTGTCAACGGGAAGACCGAAGCCATTTCGGTCTTCCCATAGAGCTAGTCGTTTTGCGTTACATTGTGGACGGCGCGGGAGATAAGGTCCTTGCCTTTGTTGAGGATGCCGGACGGCGTGCCTGCGGACTGCTCCTTTTGGCCGAAGGTGTCGGGACGGCCAAAGCCGAGGTTGGGCTCTTCGCCTAGCGGATGATTGATGAAAATTGAGTGCTCGCCCTTGCCGTCTACCGCCGGGCCAGAGGTCCAGGGCTGGCCTTCCTGGTTACCGGGCTGCTTGTCGACTGTGCTGATGAAGAAGTTGTAAGCGTAGTCACTGTTTTCCTTTGCCTGCGGAAAGCTATTGGGAACGGGTAGGTGCGAGGGGCCAAGCTCTTCCAGCACGGCGAGCCACTGCTCCTGGTGCATGGTGTCGCGGGCGATCATAAACGCGAGCATCTCCTTCATGCCGGGGTCGTTGGTCATGTTGTAGAGGCGGCAGGCGAGAGTGCGGCCGGTGGCCTCGGCGGCGACGTTGCAGTACATATCGCCGGCAATGTTGCCGCTGGCATAGATGTGGGACATGTCGAAGGGAACGCCGTTGGAGTTGCCGGGGTAGGCGGAGAGGCCAGTGGAGAGGATATGGCGGGCGTCCATGCCGCCCATGATTGCGTTGACGAACGGGTCGGACGCGCCCTGCTCCTGAAGCTCGACCGGGGCCTTATCCAAGTTCAAGGCGACTGCGGTGGCGAGCATCTCGATGTGGCCGATCTCTTCCGTGGCGGTGTTGAGGAGCATATCGCGGTACTTAGCCGGACCATGCGAGCCCCAGGCCTGGAAGAAGTACTGGAAGCAGACGCGAATTTCACCTTCGACGCCGCCAATGGCCTGCTGAAGCATACGGGCAAAGAGGGGGTCCGGCGTTTCGACGCGCACAGGGAACTGCAATTTCTTATCGGTATAAAACATCAGTGCTCCTAAGTTTAGGTGTGGGCAGAAGACCGCCGTTGACTTGAGACAAACGCGCAGTCTCGGGCGTTAGGAGGCGTATGCATAGAGATAGGTTGGCCGTGACGCAAGGTGCAAAGCGGACTTTTCACGGGAGCAAAGTTCGTCGGTCACAGATGGCATGTGTCACATGAACGATAAAGGGGCCAGCTCGAAGTGCAAGCTACTTTGTGCGACGGCTGTGCGTTGCTTCTGCGGTGCCTTGACGTTAGAGATCAAGCAGCGCAACATCCTTAACGCGACTGTGGTGACATGGCAGCAGCGGCGTGGGCGGTTTGGCACGCGGCGTTCGTAGCGGAGACCCCGGTGGACGAGCCTATAGACGTAATGCGGAATGTAAGCGCGTTGCGGGCACTAGCAGCGGGATAACTACAATGAGCAGAACACCTCTTGATTCCAGAGGATGCTCCTTGCCTTGGACCGCCTGACAAGTTCACCGGAAGTCGACCGTACGGCTTATTGCTCCCTCCATCACCGCGTCTCTTTTTCTTTCACCATGATGTACTTCCGGTGGCATCAATAAACGCCCTCTGGACCATCTCGGTATTTTGCGGCGAGATCGCCTTTTTGCTCATCCGGCGAACGGTCGTCAGAAGGAGATTTAGCATCCGCCGCGCGTGACATCTCTTGCACGAGCTGTTCGGCCGATACAATCAATTTTCCAGGATTTAGGCGGTTGTCCGGGTCAAAAGCCGTTTTGATGGCCCGCAGAGCCCACAAAGCTTCCCCATGCTCCGCCTCCAGATACTTCAGCTTGCCGTATCCGACACCGTGTTCCCCAGTGCATGTTCCCGCGAGTTGCTGTGCACGATGTACGAGGCTGGCGGAGAAATCGACCGCTTCGCGCATCTGAGCAGTGTCTGTCGTGTCAAGTACACAAAGCACATGAAAATTGCCATCCCCCACGTGCCCCAGGATGGTTGCAGGAAAGGAGACCGACAACAGATCTTTACGAGTATCTGCGATGCATTCCGCCAGTCTGGAGATCGGTACGCACACATCCGTGGTCCAGACCTTGGAGCCGGGGCGGAGAGCCTGAGCAGCATAGTAGGCATCGTGACGCGCTCTCCACAGAATCTCGCGGTCTTCCGGTGTCTTGCGCCATTGAAAGCCAAGGCCCCCATGCTCTTCCGCAATGCTTTCGAGTATGTTGGCTTGCTCGGAGACATCGTTACTATCGCGTCCATGAAACTCACAAAAGAGTGTTGGTAACTCCGGCAGGTCTGTCTTAGAGAACTGGTTAATGGCACGAATCTGGGCATCATCAAGGAACTCCAGCCTCGCAACAGACAAGCCCACCTGAATGGTTTGGATGGCAGTCTGCACTGCGGCATCGACGGATGGAAAAGCGCATACGGCTGCCGAGATCGCTCCGGGCAATATGTGGAGCCGAACGATGATCTCTGTGATTATTCCAAGTGTTCCCTCGGCTCCAACGAAGAGATGGGTTAAATCGTACCCAGCAGCCGACTTTCGTGCGCGGCTACCCGTGTGTATTACGCGTCCATCGGCCAATACAACCGTCAAGCCCAGAACATTTTCGCGCATCGTCCCATAGCGCACCGCTGTTGTGCCTGAGGCACGGGTGGAGACCATCCCACCCAAGGTTGCATCCGCACCTGGATCAATGAAAAAAGTAACACCTTCTCTGCGAATCGCTTTTCCAAGCTGAAGGCGGGTGACTCCGGCCTGCACAGTGGCATCGAGATCTTCGACACTGACACGCAAAATTTTGTTCATCTCGCGCATATCCACGGTGATCCCATGGTGGATTGCGTTAATTTGCCCTTCTACCGATGTGCCCGCCCCGTATGCAATCACCGGAACCTGATATCTGGCGCTGATCCGCATGATCGCACTGACCTCTTCCGTGCTCATCGGGA
Organism: Acidobacteriaceae bacterium; assembly: GCA_965277085.1. Taxonomy (GTDB): domain Bacteria; phylum Acidobacteriota; class Terriglobia; order Terriglobales; family Acidobacteriaceae; genus Edaphobacter. The sequence continues at coordinate 328,574 of OZ255708.1, read as the reverse complement.
AGCAAACTACGTCAGGCAATGCTGCAGGATGGTAAGACTCGCCACTGCTGTGGTGTTCGCGTTGACTCGTCGAGGTGGTTGCGCGATCACCCAAAAGAGCCACGAGGGCATCAACGACCTCTTGGACCCCAACGATACGTGCTGTGTTTTTCAATAGGGACATTACAATTCTCGGATTCGACGAACGCAAGACGGTGTCGCTTGGTGACTCGCCCAAACCTTTGACACGGGCGCTGCGGGCATTAGTGAAGGTGCTTCCAGTCGAGGTCACGTGTCAAGGCGCAACTCAATTAGTTACGGAATCATCCTGGTGCGAGAGCGGCTGCAGGTAGAAGTGGTCCCTCAATACATTGGGCAAGTCATGGACATATATTGGGACGGACACGTAAGGTGTGTTTCCAGGTTACAGCCTAAAGGCTAACACTAGAGCCTTTGCCACAAGGCGTCCACCAGCCAAGCTCAGTCCAAAATCGGTTCGCACGTTAGACCTCAGGATTTCTACTCATGATCGCTGAAGCAGTCCAACCATTTGAGATCCTCGCCTCTCTGGACCGAACCCATGATCTGAAAGGGCGTCGCCTCAAGATCACGCTCTCTGGTGTGAAGTGGGAGGACGGTCCGCAAATTAGCGGCTATTCCAAGGATGAGCTGCTCCGGTTCTACTACTATTTGACTCTGACTCGGGCTGTTGACTTGGAATTGGTTAGGCTTAACCGTAAAGGTTTGGCCTTAGGAAAGCAACTAAGATGCCTTGGCAATGAAGCGTCTGCGATTGGAGCGACGCTCGCTTTGAAGCAGGACGAGTGGGTTACCACCGCCATCCGGGATCTGGGTGCGTTTCTGGTACGCGGCATTCCGACGAGCGCCATCCTCGCTCAGGCGTGTGGCCGCGTCGATGGTCCAACCCGGGGGTGGGACGGCAGCCTACATCTGCCCTCAAGGGAAGACCATCTCTCCACACTGGTCAGTCATCTAGGTACGCTGATGTGCACGGCAGCGGGGTGCGCGTTCAAAGAGATCTACAGTGGAATTGGAAAAGCAGCATTGGCTTTTATTGGCGATGAATCGACCAGTACGGGCGATTTTCATGAGGCTCTCAATATCGCGTCCGTACTGCATCTGCCATTGGTGGTAATAATTGAAAACAATCAGTGGGCATTCGGCACACCCGGACGCCAACAGTACTCTGTATCCACGCTTGCGTTGCGCGCGCTTGGCTACGGGGCTCATGTGGAAGGCATAGTGGTTGATGGCACTGATGTCCTCGCTGTGTACGAGGCAGTGTCTGAGGCTCTTGATCGGGCGCGCTCACATCGCACAATCACGCTCGTGGAAACCATGACCATGCGGATGGACGGCCACTCCGTTGCAGATCCCCTTAAAAGGTATGTACCGTCGGAGCAGCTTGCGACATGGGAACTGAAGGACCCACTCGAAAACTTTCGGCGAGCCGTCCTTGATAGCAAGATTCTATCGGATAACGATCTGACGCTGCTCGACCAAGAGGTGAGGGAAGAGGTGTTGGCGGCGAGTATCCAGGCTGAACAATCCGCCCATCCGAGCGGTGAGAATCTGACGGTAAACGTATTTACTCCTTCACCCGATCATCAAACGCTCTATCCGAGCCGTCGGGCCACGGTGTTCACATCACGTATCATCAGGCAATTCGGGAAGCCCTTCAGGAAGAGATGGAAGCGGATGATTCTCTCTTCATCATTGGAGAAGACATTGCATCTCCGATGGCGCATTCAAGATTACTGAAGGTTTCTCAAAAACGTTTGACGGCCTGGACTGGAATGACGCCTGGAAGAGTGACTTGCATTTTCAGCAACGACGTGTGATCGATGCGCCGATTGCGGAGGCCGGCTTCACAGGTTTGGCTATTGGAGCCGTTACAGCCGGATTGCGTGCGGTCGTAGAGTTCCAGTATGCGGACTTCTCCTCGGAAGCATCAAGATGCTGTCAACTACGTCGCCACGGAAACCGCTAGAGGGATGGGTCCGCTACCGATCGTTTTCCGCATGCCTTCAGGTTGGGCTAAAAGCACATCGATCTATCACTCGGTAAACGCCGAATCATGGTACGCCTCCAGCCCTGGCCTTAAGATTGTTGCGCCCAGCACAGCGTTCGACGCTAAGGGTCTCCTTAAGGCAGCGATCCGCGACGGAAACCCCGTCGTATTTTCTTAGAATACAAGGGCATGTATCGTATAACGTCCCGACCACCTGCCAGCAGAACTGAACTTGCCCGTGCCTGAAGAGGACTACGTTGTGCCGATTGGGAAAGCGCGAGTAGTCCACCCGGGGCGCGATCTTTCAATCATTACGTATGGTTCTCAGGTCCACCGCGCCCTGGAAGCCGCTCTGTTGCTGGAGAAGGAGGATGGCGTCTCTATCGAAGTTCTCGATCTGCGGAGCCTTGTACCGCTGGACAGAGAAGCCATTGAAACTACCGCCAGAAAAACGAGTAAAGTCCTGGTAACATGTGAAGCACCTCGTACGGGATGTTTTGGAGCAACCATTGTGACGGAGGTGATTGCGAGCAGTTTTGACTATCTTGATGCGCCGGTTCGCCTCGTGGCAGCAGAAGACACACCGGTTCCCTTTGCTCCGGAGCTGGAGAAGGCTCATCTTCCAACGACAGAAAAACTGATGCGTGAGCTGAGGAGTCTGCTCGCATACTAATCGCAGCTTGAGAAAGGCTCTCATGGTTGCCAGTACGTGGAGCGATCTTAACTGCTTTACGTGTGCCCCTGTACATGTGCGGGGTCTCGGACCTGCCGCGGTGGACTGCCCGCTCTCACCATTGTCTTCTCTACATCTGATGTGAGTATGGTAGAGGTTTGCACCTCAATACGCGCATACGGTATGAGGTTCACATCTGAGCGCCATATGAGTACTCAAACACACGGAACGACTTCCCTCCTGCGCGCCCTGGCCATCCTGGAGATGATTGCGCATAAGCCAGGTGGATTCTCGGACGTTTGGATTAGCCGCCGTCTGAAAATTGCCACAAGCACGACTTCCTACATTCTGGGAAAGCTCGAATAAGAAGGCTACATCAAACGAAGTTGTAAACGGGGACGTTATGAGATGAGCCTCAAAGTTGTGGCACTGGCTCATGGAGCGCTCCGTGAGATGGGCCTGCGTCGGGCGCCGAGCCCATTCTGCACCGCTTAGCTGTAGACACCAAATGCTCTGGCTTGATCGGCGCCCTCGAACGTGGGCTTGTTATGATTGTCGACAAGGTGGAGCAGCCAGGCCTCACCAATGGGACCTTGAAATTGGGGTCCGCTATCCAGCGCACTCGACTGCCTTGGAAAAAGTGCTTTTGGCAAACCTTCCGGACAAAGAACTGACCGATCTTTTTGAGAAGAATGCGCTATCGAAGGGAGCCGGACAAGCTGATTCGCAATTGACTGGATTCCGAGTGAAACTTGCGACCTGCAAAAAGCAGGGGTATGCAATGAGTGTTGGTGGATTGTTTGTTGGGGTGCGGGTAGTCGCGGCTCCTATTTTCGACAGCCTTGGGCAGGTTCGCGCAGCAGTAAGTGCGACCAGCAACGCCGGGCAACATAGCGCTGGCGACGTGATCCCCTACGTGACTCGGATCGCGAAAGAGATCTCAATGCGACTGGTAGCTGGAGAATCGATCAAATTGCCGCGTAATGGCGAGTAGCATCGGACTCTCGCCAGGTTTCCGTAGCATGGGGTTTCAGTTCTCGTTGGCGCAGAGAAACTCGACCACGAAGCTCATGCCAATGCTGCATTTCGCGCAACTAATCTAGCAACATCGTGATCATTCATGTTGTTCTCTCGTACATTCCATGTCGTACAAGAAAGTGCGCAAAGACGATGGCTTATCAGAATCCAAGTTCCTCCCCGGGAGGTGCTTTCCGCGCGGCAGTAGCTGAAGAAAGACCCTTCAGGTCGTTGGTGCCATTACAGCGTACGCTGCGCGCTTAGCTGAGGTTACTGGGTTCCGCGCACTTTACCTTTCAGGCGGAGGAGTGGCCGCTAATTCACTTGGCATCCCTGATCTTGGAATCAGCACCATGGATGACGTTCTCGTGGATGCTCACCGCATTACGGACGCAACGTCGCTCCCCCTCCTCGTCGATATTGATACCGGGTGGGGGTGGAGCGTTCAGTATTGCGCGAACTATCCGATCTATGATCAAGGCGGGTGTTGCAGCCGTTCATCTCGAAGACCAGGTGAGTGCAAAGCGATGTGGTCACAGACCGGGAAAAGAGGTTGTTCCCGTCGAGGAGATGGTGGACAGGATCAAGTCAGCTTGCGATGCGAGAACCAACGATCAGTTCGTCATCATGGCGCGCACGGATGCCGTAGCAAGCGAAGGATTGCAGGCGGGTATTGACCGGTGCGCCGCCTATGTTGATGCGAGAGCGGACATGATCTTTGCTGAAGCGATCACTGAGCTAGGTATGTACTCAAAGTTCAAGCAAGCGATTCATGTACCTATACCCGCTAACGTTACAGAGTTCGGCCAGACGCCCCTATACACAACAGAACAATTGGGAGCGGTGGGTGTTGACATCGTCCTGTACTGTTGTTCTGCTTATCGGGCGATGAACGCAGCTGTGCTGAAAGTTTATGAGACCATCCGCGCCGAAGGAACCCAACAGAGCTCGAGACCCCTCATGCAAACCCGCGCTGATCTTTACAGGTATCTCGATTATCACAACTGCGAGAATAAGCTCGACGAACTCTTCGCCAAGTCGAAACAATAGCCTTCCGGCACCCGCCGTACAATCTTCCACTCACCGCAGTGCTTCATGACGGATACGACCCCAATCGTGCCCACCTTCAAGCCAAAGAAATCTGTCGCGCTTTCCGGCACTGTTGCCGGCAGCACAGCACTCTGCACGGTAGAAAGGACGGGAAAGACCTTCACTACCGCGGCTACGACATCCTGGAGTTCGCAGACACGGCGGAATTCGAGGAGATCGCTCATCTCCTTGTGCATGGAACCCTTCCCAATGCTGCCGAACTAAAAGCTTACAAAAGTAAATTGCGGGAATACCGCGGCCTACCGGCTGACGTTAAACGTGCGCTCGAAACGCTTCCTTCATCCACGCATCCTACGGACGTTATGAGGACGAGTGCCTCTATCTTCGGTTGCGCTTTGCCGGAAAAGACGACTACTCGGCTCCTGGCGCATCTGACATCGCCGATCGACTGATGGCCAGTCTTGGGTCCATGCTTTTGTACTGGTATCGTTATAAAATTAATGGCAAGCGTATAGCGACTGAAACGGATGACGACTCGATCGCGGCTCATTTCTGCATCTGCTCCATGATGAATTGCCCAGTGCGTCCTGGGTGCGAGCGATGCATACGAGTCTCATCCTTTACGCCGAACATGAATTCAACGCTTCGACATTTTGGCACGTGTCATTGCCGGCACTGGTTCGGACATATTCTCTTGTATAGTAGGCGCGATTGGTGCACTACGGGGACCCAAAGACGGTGGCGCGAATGAGGCTGCCTTCGACATCCAGAAGCGCTATGCTTCACCCGATAAAGCTGAAGGAGACATAAGACACCGGCTTGAGGCCAAAGAAGTAATAATTGGCTTTGGGCATCCCGTTTACATAATTTCCGATCCTCGAAACAGGGTAATCAAGGAGGTGGCGCGGTTACTGGCCAATGAAGCCGGAGATATCAAGATGTTAAATATCGCTGAACGACTGGAGTCCGTGATGTGGGATACGAAGAAGATGTTCCCCAATCTAGACTGGTTCAGTGCGGTGAGTTACCATATAATGCGCATCCCGACATCTATGTTTACTCCCTTATTCGTGATCGCGCGCACTTCCGGATGGAGCGCGCATGTGATGGAGCAGCGTGCGGATGGTAAGATCATTCGTCCCTCGGCAAACTACATCGGACCCGAGGATGTTCCGTACATCCCGCTCAGTGCTCGTTCCTGACGGGCGATCCAACATATCTAAGGACGCAATTGCTATGTCTGCCGGAACCACGCGACCAGTACAGAACTACGATCAAGTAATCACCGACATCGTCGACTATGTCTATACGTATAGCGTTGAGAGTGATCTCGCGTACACAACATCGCGCTTGTGCCTCTTGTATACCTTGGGTTGTGGTCTCGAAGCTCTCGAATATCCCGCCTGTACGAAGCTGCTCGGCCCGTTGTGCGAGGCACGATAGTACCCAACGGGACGAGAGTTCCCGGTACTCAATTTCAGTTGGACCCAGTCTTGGCTGCGTTCAATATTGGTGTACTAGTTCGTTGGCTCGATTTTATAACACTTGGCTAGCCGCCGAGTGGGGACACCCTTCCGACAATCTAGGCGGTATCTTAGCGGTCGCAGACTGGGTCTCCAGAACTGCGCTGGCGAACGGACAGTCACCGCTAGTGATGAAGCAGGTACTCACGTCTATGATCAAGGCCCACGAGATCCAAGGGTGCCTTGCCTTGGAGAACTCGTTCAATCGGGTTGGGCTAGACCACGTCGTTCTCGTGAAGTTGCGTCTACCGCGGTATTCAGCGAGATATTGGAATTGACTCGGGAGGAAGCACTGGCAGCTGTTTCGCTCGCCTGGGTAAATGGGCAAAGTTTGCGAACGTACCGGCACTTTCCTAACACGGGCTCCCGAAAGAGTTGGGCTGCTGGAGATGCGACGAGCCGCGCCGTCCGTTTGGCATTGATGGCCCAAACCGGCGAGATTGGCTACCCTACAGCTCTCACTGCAAGGACCTGGGGTTTCTATGATGTGTCATTTCGCGGACAAGAGTTTCGATTCCAGGCGACCGTATGGGTCCTACGTTATGGAAAATGTGCTCTTCAAGATTGGTTTTCCCGCTGAGTTCCACTCCCAAACCGCGGTTGAAGCCGCAATGACGTTGCATCGGCAATTGGAAGAGGTTGGCAAGAATGCCTCAGACATACGGAAGATCCCGACTACCACGCCCCAGAAAAGAGAGCGATAGCCAACTCACTTGAAATCGAGCTTTCCGACGGTACAGTCTTGCGTGAAACGGTCGAATATCCGATCGGACACCGTCAGCGGCGCGCTGAAGGCATTCCTTTACTTGAAGCAAAGTTCAGGACGAATCTGGCGCGTCGCTTTCCTGGGAAGCAACAGAACAGTATTTGTCCGTGTCCCTGGACCAAAAATTACTCGAGAGCCTTCCAGTGCATCGCTATATGGATCTATATGTAATCTAGCCCGGTATGCACCCTCCTCGTAGAGTGGCGTCATCTCGGATCGCGGACAATCCTGGAACATCTACTTCCGTGGAGTCCATTTCTTGCGACCGATGGGCGTGGCGGGTGTCTCATTCAGAGGATCATCCGGGAGCATAGGCTCACGCAAAACTGGAGCTTCATCACTCGGGGAAGGGCCCACATAAGTCATTGGCAGGTTGACCTCCGCTTTTGGCACCCGCTTCTGCCTTGTGGTCAATTCCACTTGCTGGTCGGTGGAAACTGGCTGCGATGAAGCTATTGGAGAGGTGATGGCTAGGGTAGATTCACTCTCCGGCAACACCGGTGAATCAGTCTCTTCCTTTGTCGACTCAACGTTTACTCGCTTGCTCGGGGACCACTTTGGACGTGAGCTGGCCGCCGCCTTGCCTAGCTCCAGCTCTTTTACCTCTGATGGTCCTGGATTTGTTGTGGATTCCATGATCTGAGAAGTGACAGGGGTTGGGTAAACAGGAGGCGATGGCTGCCGCTCTACAACCGGAGGTGCCTCGATTGTTGTGGAGGCAGAGTCATAATCTACGTTAATGAGGGAGGATACGACGTCACTCTGGTGCATCCTCTCGATGCTCTCCCAGAGTATCTCGGCAATGTCTCTGACAACGAAGGAACTGCCATCGCTGTTGACGGAAGAACTCTTCAACATGCTCTTGCAGAAAGGACATCCAACCGCGAGAATCTTCTCCTCAGATCCGGATTCGAGGACCCTTGTCACTTCGCGAAGCCTGTTGTCCGCAATTTTTTCTGAACCATTTTCTTCTTCTTTCCAAAACTGAGCGCCGCCAGCGCCGCAGCAAAAGGATCCCTCTCGCTCCCGTTCAAGAGGTCGTACATCACTGCTAAGGATTTTTAGCAGCTTGCGGGGTGCGTCGTAGACATCATTGTGGCGCCCGAGGTAACAAGGGTCATGAAACGCAATACTGCTGGAAGAATGTGGTGGGCTAAGCTTGCCCTGGTTCACAAGCTGTTCAAGATATTCGGTGTGGTGCATCACCTTAAAGTTGCCGCCAAGCTGCCGGTACTCCTTTCCAATTGCATTCATGCAGTGGGGGCAAGTTGCGACGATCAACTTGGGGTGGAAACCATTCAGGATGTCTACATTTTCGTCTGCCAACTGACGATAGAGGTATTCATTTCCCGCGCGGCGGGCACTGTCTCCTGTACAGCACTCCTGTTTACCAAGTACGGAAACGTTCACGCCAGCATGTTGCAACAGCTGGACAAACGCGCGCGCGGTTTTTTGGGCTTGCGGGTCATAGGTCGCGGCACACCCTACCCAATACAATACTTCGGGATCTGGATTCTCCTGCATGGTCTTGAGGTTCAGACCCTCGGCCCATGCTAAGCGGGCGTCCTGCGAAATCCCCCAGGGATTTTTCGCACGTTCCATACCTCGGAAGGCCGTTTGAAGTTGCGCTGGAAATTCGCCCTCCATCATCACCTGCTGCCGCCGAATATCGATAATATCGAGCATAGGCTCATCTTGCACGGGACATACCTGCATGCAGGCACCGCAAGTGGTACAGGCCCAAGCAGCTTCAGGCGTGAGCGCAAACTGTAGCAGTGTTCGCGGGCTCGGATCGCCACTTTTAAAGTCGGGCGCCAAGCGCGACAACGCATTGAGTTCCATGCGCTTGTTTATTTCCAGGGCGGAGGGACTGAGGGACTTACCCGTGGCCGTAGCGGGGCAAACATCTTGACAGCGGTTGCACTGAATACAGGCATACGCATCCAGCAATCGCGGCCAAGCCAGTTCTTCGAGCTTGTTCGCACCGAGCGTTTGTTTTTCGTTCTCAATGTTCAGATCAAGCAAAGGGAGCACGCCAGAAGATGAACGACGTGCAACCGTATATTTGGCTGGAGCCATAAAAATGTGGATGTGTTTTGAATAAGGAAAGTAGGCTAGGAAAGCAAGAACGCTGCCAAGCGCACCCCAGAACCCAAAAATCCTCCATGCCTCTGCGTTTCCGGTAGAGAACAGATGCGACAAAAGGGAAGCAAACGGCTGGAATCGATCCGAACCTTCCATGGCGAGCTTCGCGCCCATCTCAATCGCACGACTTCCCACATGAAACATGATGAAGATGGATACGATGACCGAATCACGAGCAATATAAGAAGCTCGTACATCCTCGTGAAGAAGAGTATTGTCGTTGAACTTGAAATCCCTGCGGCTCGGAAGGAAAAAGCGACGCAATACCAGCGTAAATACGCCGATGAGCACGCATGCGCTCAACAGGTCCGCAACAAGGAGATATGTTGCCATGATCGGACTTCGAGACGTGAGCTGTAGCGCATAGAACCCATCAACAGCGTCAACCACGTTCACTAAGAGGTAAAAGACAAAGCCATAGAAGATGAGCGAATGGAAGAACGATATAACCGGTCGTTTCCGAAATGTTCGACTTTGAGTGAGGGTCGTTACGACCGCGTACCAGATCCGTTGCAGGATTCGGTCAGTGCGTAAGTCGGTATCCGCACGGCCTGCACGAATGCGGTTCAGGACACGTCTAAATGCATACGCACCGAGCGTGAGACACGCGCAGGCGAACACGAGGAAAATTACACGGTGGATCAGTGGCAGCATTGATTGAACTCCAGGAGTTGGCTCCGAATAAGCGTCTAACGGCGCAATTCGTCGAGGAGAGCGGGGATGATGAGCTTGATGTCACCAACAATGCCATAATCAGCGATGGCAAAGATGGGTGCCTCAGCGTCCTTGTTAATGGCAACGATGTAGTTGCTCTTGTTCATCCCGGAGAGATGCTGCACCGCCCCGGAGATCCCTACTGCCACGTACACCTTTGGCTGAACCGTCTTACCGGTCTGTCCGACCTGCTCTGCGTAGGGACGCCAGCCTGCGTCGACGACAGCCCTCGTGGCGCCTACAGCGGCGTGCAGGTGGTCGGCCAAGCCCTCAATAAGTAACTCGAAATCTTTAGGAGTTCCAAGACCGCGTCCTCCCGCAACCACAATATCCGCCTCGGTCAGCGCTATGCGCGTGCTCTTTTCGGAGGTGGCTCCCGTGACTTGCACACGGCTTGATGGCAGATCTAAGTCGACGTCATATTGTTCGGCTGGAGTCGAGGCTAAGGACGCCGGATCAACAGCCCCCGGCTTTATCGTCACTACAACTACCCCCTCAGCTTCGACAGTCTCAGTCACCCGGCTCAAAAAGGTATAGTGCACCGCTTGCAAAACGCCCTCATTGTCCTTGATGGAGGTCGCGTCTTCGATTAGCGCAGCATTCAGTTTGACGGCGACACGGGGACTATACTCCCGGCCGCTGCGGGCTCCGCTGATGAGGATCAGGTTCGCTTCACCTTCTTCAGCTATCTGCGCCACCGCTGAAGCCCAGAGTTCTGGTGTGTACGCGTGGAGCCTTGGATCATCTGCAACTAGAATCTGATCGGCGTATCGAGCGGCGTCGGTTGAGACTGACGCAACTTGATCTCCCAACACCAACACTGTCACTGGGCCAGGCCGTCCGGAATTGCGAGCAGACGCGATAAGCTCGAGCGTGCCCTTATTGAGCTTACCGTCCGCGTGTTCAGCAACAATTAGAATCATTGGATCACCTTTGCTTCATTTCGGAGCAGCTGAACTAACTGGGCAGCCGCTGCCACGGCATCCTTGCCGTCCAGCACACGATTCAATCTTGGTCGAGTTTGTATTTCGGCCCTGACGATTCTCAGCTTCGAGGCCACGCCGAACCGTTCTACTGACTCAAGGCGAATTTCTTTCTTTTTCGATTTCATGATGCTGGGCAGCGTCGGGTAACGAGGCTCGTTCAGACCTTGCTGCGCCGTAACGACAGCCGGGAGGCTGACCGAGAATGACTCAACTCCGTCATCAATGTCGTGCCGGCCCATCAGTATACGACCTTCGATTATAAGGGAGTTCGTCCACGTGAGCTGCGGCCAACTCAGCCGTTCCGCTATCGCCGCGCCAAGGGCCTGACTGTCAGAATCGGCCTGCTGGCCGCCACAGAGGATCAATTCGGCATTCTCCTCGCGGGCGATCGTAGCCAGAATGGCGCTCTGCGCGATGACGTCCGGAGCCATCTCTGAGTGAACGTGTATAGCACGGTCGGCTCCCAGGGCGAGGGCGGCCCGAAGTGTCTCTTGTACTCGAGCCGGTCCGACTGCGACTGCGACAACTTCAGTCGCTCCACCCGCCTCCCGTAGCCGCAACGCCTCTTCCACTCCATACTCATCCATCGTGTCCATCACAAGCTTGCAATTTGCCAAGTCGACCCTGCCATCAGTAATAGTCAGGCGTTCTTCCGGTCCTGGTACTTGAGCAACAAGAGTGAGAATGCGCATTTGACGCCTCCAAGCCGTACGGTTTCTAGAGAAAGGTTTTTAAGGTGTTTCTCGTCACCGGTGAGAAAAGGATGGTGCGCGCTTTTCAACGAACGCACCCATGCCTTCGCCCTTATCCTGCGTCGCGAACGTGGAATGGAACACGCGGCGCTCAAAGAGGATTCCCTCAGCAAGGGAGACCTCATACGAGCGATTGATGGACTCCTTCACCATCATCGAGGCTGGAAGGGACATAGATGCGATAGTGTGTGCGACGGCCATAGCCTCTTCAAGCACACCGGTTCCACGAACCACCTTCGCAACCAGCCCCGATCTCTCTGCTTCGGCCGCGTCCATCATGCGTCCGGTCAAACACATCTCCATTGCTTTGGACTTCCCGATCGCGCGGGTCAGACGCTGAGAGCCGCCCATCCCGGGCATAACTCCCAGCTTGATCTCCGGCTGACCGAATTTAGCGCTTTCGGCAGCGTAGATAAAGTCGCACATCATTGCCAGTTCACAGCCGCCCCCAAGCGCATACCCTGAAACGGCAGCGATGATAGGCTTGCGAGCGCGTCCCATGGCTTCCCATCCCGCGAACCAGTCGGACATGTAAACGTCCATGAATCCCTGCGTTTGCATTTCCTTGATGTCGGCCCCCGCAGCGAAAGCTTTCTCTGAGCCGGTCAGAACAACGCAGCCGATCTCAGGGTCGCGATCAATCCTGGCCAAAGCGGCAGTCAACTCCTGCATGACATGCAAGTTGAGCGCGTTGAGGACCTTCGGTCGATTTAGCGTGATGAGACACACACGTCCGCGCTGCTCGATGAGCAGCATCTCCGGAGCCTGCGCCGCCGTATCAGCCATACTGTTCCTCCGTATGGAATAGTTGATGATTGCAGAGAAATCTAATCCGCCCTGTCCAGTGGCGTTGAAAACCGCATACAACTCCGAAGCGTGAGTGCCCAAGGGCAGAGGAGCTCCAGCCGTGGCCGCCTCGTTTCTAGCTAACTCAAGATCTTTGAGCATCAATTGCGCGGTGAACCCAGGCTTGTACTTATGGTTCGCGGGACTGGATGGAACTGGCCTGGCCACAGGACAATGGGAGGTCACAGACCAATACTGTCCGGAAGATGTAGAAACGACATCAAACAAGCCTTGTGCGGAGAGGCCAAGCTTTTCACCGAGGCCAAATGCCTCGCAGGTTGCGATCATTGAGATGCCCAGAATTAGGTTGTTGCATATCTTGGCCGCTTGTCCGTTGCCGGCGGCACCGCATCGAACAACCTTCTGGCCCATTGCTTCTAAAACGGCACTTGCTCGCTCTACGGATTGTTCCTCTCCACCCACCATGAACGTGAGCGTACCTTTTGTAGCTCCGGTGACACCACCGGATACGGGAGCATCTACGGATGACATACCAGCGCGTTGCATCAGCATGTGAGCTCGACGGGAACTTGCAACGTCAATGGTAGAGCAATCGATGAAAAGTGTTCCAGGCCGGGCTGCACCTGCAAGCGTCTCTTCGTATAGGTCGTTGACGTGCTTGCCGGTCGGAAGCATCGTTATGACGATGTCAGCGTCTGCAACGGCCTCCCCGGCACTCTCTGCGGTCTTAACGCCATGGCATCTCGCGGCGGCCAACGCCTCTGCAACGAGATCGAAGCCGTAAACTTTGTAGCCTGCACGAACGAGATTGGCAGCCATAGGGATACCCATGTGACCTAACCCGAAAAATTCAATCACTGCCATGCCGCGACCTTCTCCTGCTCACCGGCTTCGAACAATTTCAGCTCCGGGTATACGGACGGTGTGAAAAAGTCTGCAACCTCGGACGGCTTAACCTCCGCTAGGCTGCTCGGATTCCATTTTGGACTACGATCTTTGTCAATGATCGCGGCGAGAACGCCTTCGACAAAATCGGGATGACGTAAGCACGCCATGACCATACAGTACTCCCTGCGAAGGCTGTCGGTGAGATCCTTGGAGGAGCGAGCCTCGCGTAATGCTTGCAAGGTCACTTTCAACGCGGTCGGAGATTTTTTCTCCATCTCATCCGCAGCGGCATGTGCTTCGACTTTATCGGATTCCCGAAGTTTGGTCATGATCGCCTCAACACTAGAGGCCGCAAAACATTCGGCTATCCACCGGCGCCTTCCTGCAAGTACCCCCGCGGGCGCTGGCTGGCTGAACGATCGTAAGCGATCGTCAACCTCGGTACCTGACACGGCGTCTTCCACTTGTGCCACCAGCGTTGCAAGCTCGCTCGACGGAACAAACAGGTCCGCTAGATGTATTGCGATAACATCGGCCGCACTAACCCGGTCTGTTGTAAGTGCCAGGTAGACGCCTAGCTCGTCGGGAGCTGTTCCGAGGAGATACGTGCCCCCGACATCCGGAATGAACCCGATGCCAGTCTCCGGCATGGCGAGCGCTGAGCGTTCGGTCACGATTCGGCGAGAGCCGTGAGCGGAGATGCCGATTCCCCCACCCATCACCACGCCATCCATCAGGGCAATATAATGCTTGGGATAGGAAGCAATCAAGCTATTCAGCGCGTACTCTTCGCGAAAAAATGTCGCAGCCTCATGAAGTCGATGTGAGCGAGCGGCCTCGTACAAAGCCCGGATATCGCCGCCCGCACACAACCCTCGTTCGCTAGCGCCGTCCAGCAATACAAAAGCAACTTCGGAACTAGATTTCCATGTCTGTAGGGCGTTTGTTATGGTTTGCACCATATCAAGCGTAAGGGCGTTCAGTGCCTTAGGTCGATTCAATGTGAGCCGTCCGCAGCGGCCCTTTACCCAAGACGATAACGTCGCTCATCGGTCGAGGTCCAGCAGATTCCGTGAAATGATCACGCGCATGATCTCGTTGGTCCCCTCTAAGATGCGGTGAACGCGCAGATCACGAACGATCTTCTCCAGCCCGTAGTCTGCAAGATAGCCGTAGCCGCCATGCAGTTGTAACGCATCATCCGCGACTTTGAAGCCGACATCAGTGGCAAAGCGCTTAGCCATGGCACATAGTGTGGTAGCGTCTTTGGCTCTAGCGTCAAGGGCAGATGCCGCGCGCCACAGGAAGGTCCTGGCGACTTCGAGTTCGGTCACCATATCCGTAAGCGTAAATCGGAGGGCCTGGAACTCCGCCAAGCGTTTTCCAAATGCGTGCCGCTCCTGCATACATCGGCGCGTTCGGTTGAGAACATCGGCGGCACCACCCAGAGAACAAGCCCCAATGTTGAGCCTGCCCCCGTCTAAACCCGACATGGCGATGCGGAAACCTTGACCTTCCACGCCGAGTAGATTAATGGCTGGGATGCGAACATCGTCCATGATGAGCTGTCTCGTGGGTTGACTCTTCCAGCCCATCTTCTTCTCATTAGGACCGAATGACAAGCCTGCTGTATCGCCACTGACAAGGAAAGCCGAGATCCCCTTCGCGCCGCTGTCTGCGGTGCGCGCCATCACAACGTAGATATTGCCTGGCGTACCCGCACCCGAGATGAACTGCTTCACTCCGTTCAAAACGAAGTGCTCACCGTCGCGGACGGCTCTGCTGGTCAGCGCCGCGGCGTCTGAACCGGCCGAAGGCCCGGTCAACGCGTAGCCGCCAAATACTTCCATCGAACACAGCCGCGGCAAGAGAGTCTTACGTTGTTCCTCGCTTCCGTAGCTGTTGATTACCCAAGCCACCATGTTATGGATCGATATAAAAGCAGCAGTCGACGGACAGCCCGTGGCGAGTCCTTCGCCGCTGTGCTCACCCTTGAGCAAGTGGAATCCCGGTAACGAATTCAGAGATTTCGAGCCCACGCTGAATGTCCCCTTTAGCATCGTTGAAGGTCTTACCGTGTTCCTGGGAGAGCAGCTTCGCGAGCGAGCTCATGTCGCGGTTGACCAAATCTACAGACTTCATGAACACACGAGCGCGACGCTGCGGATTCATGGCGGCCCAGGCAGGCTGTGCGGCTGCGGCAAGCGTAATCGCGTTCTCCACCTCAGATCGAGAAGCCAGCGGCACCTGTGCCTGAACTTGACCTGTATTCGGGTCGAAAACATCAGCAAACCGCCCCGATCTTCCCTGGAGGTGCTTGCCTGCGACGAAGTGTGTAAGCTGCTTCATAATGACCTATCCGCCGAAGCATACGCATTGAGATGGAGGATGGAACACAGACCACTCAACCTATTGAGACTCATAAAAGACAGCAGAAAGTAAGGCCGGCTAGGATGATTTTTTCGATGGGTGAGCTAAGCCAAAGCCAATACCGGCGAGTTGCTAGCTCCTGTTAGCCTTATCGGCGGGAGCGCGACAGCTAAAGCTGCTGGCGGAAGAGGCGTTCCCTTTGCCGTCACAAACGGCCATTTGAAGAACGGACAAAGCGGGCGAGTCATGCTCGGCGGTTTGGTGGAGTCATCGCCGGGGTACTTGGTAGCGACGACCGTGGCTGGAACCTTCCCCGCTTCCACCCAGTCACGCGGCGCTGAAAAGATGTTGTGGCGGGGGTCCATAGTGCCCGACGTGTCAGTTGGATTTCCGAAGCTGTTTGGTCCTGGGCCAGTGCCGCAGCGCATCATTCCTGAGACTATGTAGAGCCGGTAAAAGTCCTGGGTGGATTCCAGACCACCCATGCGCGCGATGACTGAGCGGTAATAAGCGACTGAGGCTAGCGGCGACGGCGAGCCATCGTACCAGCCATGGTAATGCAGCATTTTTCCGCCATGTGCCTTGAAGGATTTCAGATCCGGGTTGTTGGCGTTTAGCTTGCTTCCGACTGCCGCACCGACTATCGTTGCATCTTTATCGAAGTCGAAAGTGAGAGAGCTGTAACCAGGCTTCTGGAAAACGGCGTTGCCAAGGAAGGTGCTTGAGAAGATGAAGTCCAGGGTCATCGGCGCGACCGGCCCGTAAATATAGCTGCTATAGCTTAGCCCGGCGAGGCCGGGTTCCGCTTCAAGCCCAGGTTCGTAGCCGGGGTAAAGAGACTTTCCAGTCGTTGAGTTTCGGGCACCCGCATAGATCCTTTTTACTGCGGTTAGCTGTGCGGCGCTTAGGCACGAATCGGAGTCGACCGCGGTACAAAGTAGCGGCGAGGGATCGCAGTGACAACTCAGAGGATCATTGATGAAAGCATCGCTGACGCTACCATCTGTGCCGCAGGCCTTGAGCGCGGCGGCTTCAATAGCTGGTCGTTTCTTCTCCGGAATATAGCTTGCGGGATCTTTGAGGAGGGCTTGCGCGTTCCAGGCAAACCCCTCCATGAGGCCGGTCCAGTCGGCCGCGGTGCGCCTGCAAGGATGCCGTCGAAGTCATTAGGGAAGCGTTCGGCCTCCATTAGGGCCTCACGTCCGCCTTCGGAGCACCCATTGAAGTATGCGAACCGTTGAGAGTGGCCGTAGAAGGCAGCGATGAGCAGTTTGGCGTCGACGTTCGCATCGTGGACGGCGCGGTAGCCGAAGTCGGTGACCTTTTCAGGATGGCCCATGGCCCAAGTGCCGTCGGTCGCGGCTCCTGTGTGACCATCATCGGTGGCTGCAACTGCGTAGTGCAGAGCAATTTGCTGGAGCATGGGCGGATAGTTGATGGACCCGGCTAACCCGCCGTTTCCAAGTTGGAGCAATTCTCCATTCCAGTCTGTAGCCGGCATCCAGATCTCGATACCGATGTTGGAATCTGCTGTGGGTGTAGCACTAACCTTGACGCGGCAATAGGCCGGCGTCTGCGGAGTTGCCCCTGTCGCAGCTACAGCGGGAACCAGATCGGCGGCGAGGACAGAGGCATGCGGCAGCGCGACCGATCGGAGGGATGCGCAGTCCTTCTGACCGAAAAGCATCGCGGGCATTAACAAAACGACGGCAGAGACCAGAAAGGATACGTTGAAGATGCGAATCATGATTATGAACCTCTTGCGCTATCGATACAGAAATTTTAAACCAACCGGTGCTAGCGAAAGGGCACAAAATCGCTTGCGCTTGTTACGTCCACAAAGGCAACTAGCTAAGATTGAACCAATCTACTAAGCCCCTTCGACGCTGTTCACGAAAGTTACGGTACTAAGCCTTGGTGCTGGCAGCCAAGAAAGCTCGGCGAACCGCTGCTGTCCACGATGCGGCAAAACATTTAGAAACGGCCGCGCTCGGAACAAGCAGATCGAAGGCGTGGTAGCCCCCAGGATAAATCTCGAGCTGAGTTGAAACTTTGGCGTCGATTAGCCTACGCGCGTACTCGATATCTTCATCGACGAAGAGATCGAGGGAGCCCACCCCAATCCAGGTCGGCGGAAGCCCTGATAGGTCGGTCACGCGGGACGGAACGGCGTTTACTGGAACCGTTGCTGAACCTGCTGGTGTTCCGAGCAGTGCGCTCCAACCAAAGCGGTTATTTTCCGCGGTCCAGATGCATTTGCCAAGGGAAGGTGGCACAGACCGCGTGCTGCCCGTACGGTCGTCGAGCATGGGGTAGATCAGCAACTGGAAGCAGATAGGAACTTCGCCTTTGTCGCGGGCGTGGATGGCAAGCGTTGCGGCTTGTCCCCCACCAGCACTTTCGCCACCTACTGCGATAAGGTCCAGACTGACATGGCATATCCTTGGTTTAGACTTTAGTAAATCAAAAGGAGTATTTGGCGCTGAACTGAATTTGCCGCGCGGAGGTAGAGGTAGAAGTAATCGCACCGGCGTTGGCCGCTCCGTATGGGTTAGCGCTGGGAAAGCCCAGGCTGGTGTGATTCGTAATGTTGAATCCTCGGCACGCAGGAGCAGGTTCGTACGCTCGGTGATCCGCGTACTCTTTGCGAGTCCATATCCAGTTCACGTACGCCGAAAGCAGTCAGCGTATTTCGTGAAAGATTACCGAAGACGCCGGCGTCTGTAGCGTGAACGCGGTTGGATCGAAACCGTAGGTGACGCCGTTTACGATGCGCTTCCCGATCGGATTGGCGCTGCGGCCGGGAACGAGGTTGGAACGTTCCGCGTTTGCAGCAACATTCGCCTGACCGACGTTAGCCTGTCGATGCCGTCATAGGCGCTGAACGGCGTGCCTGAATGCATAGTTTCGATGGCAGTGAGCGAGTATCCTTCCTTCCAGCGCGACCCCTTGAAAGGAAGAGTGAAGAGTGCATTGCTCGTGCGGCCATCGATTTTGGTCATCAGGAAGACCTTGTCGCGCCGCCCGTTGCGGAGGGCTTCCCCCATACGGACTTCGGAGATGCCGTCGTTGTAATCCCAGCAATTGTCCATGAAGGTGATGCCGCCATCCATGGCCGCGTGGATGAGCTTGATGGAGTCCTTTGGGTCTTCCTGCTTGCCGATGTGGAAGCCGCCCATGCCGATGGCGGAGACGGATTCACCGGTGGTGCCGAGCTGGCGATAGATCATGTCGGGAGATTGGGGGCGCTTGACTGGGGAGGAGCTGGGTGCCTGGGCTTCAGCCGTAGCCGCTCCGGTGGCGACGGCGACGCTGGCTGCGGCGGCTTTGAGGAAGTCTCTGCGTTCCATGGTTAGGATTCTCCTTGGCGTGTGATGCGCGGGCGGTCCGTTCTGGCTACTTGTGCGCAGCGCGAGCGATCAGGGTAGCGGTGTAGGCCGCGCCGAAGCCATTGTCGATGTTGACGACGGTGACGTTAGGGGAGCAGGAGTTGAGCATGCCGAGCAGGGCCGTGGCTCCGGCGAAGGAAGCACCGTAGCCGACGCTGGTGGGCACGGCGATAACGGGCACGCCGACGAGGCCGCCGACCACAGATGGCAGAGCGCCTTCCATGCCGGCGCAGACGATGACGGCGTCGGCTTGGACGAGGTGCTCGCGCTGGGCTAGGAGGCGGTGAAGGCCGGCGACGCCCACATCGTAGAGCCGGGTGACGCGGGAGCCGAAGAGCTCCGCAGTCACGGCGGCTTCTTCGGCGACGGGGAGGTCGCTGGTGCCAGCGCAGAGGACGGCGATATGGCCTTTGGGCTCGGCAGGGGCGGCGGGTTGGAGGGCGATGATGCGGGCTGTTTCGTGGTGGATGGCGGTGGGGACGAGTGCCTGGATGGCAGCGGCGGTCTCGGGTGTGGCGCGGGTGGCAAGGACAGCGACCCCGGTGGTGGCCATATGAGCGAAGATTTCGGCGGTTTGCGAAGGCGTTTTTCCGGCGGCGTAGATAACCTCGGGCAGGCCAAGGCGAAGGCTGCGGTGATGATCGATCTTGGCATAGCCGAGCTCTTCGTATGGCAGCGAGGCGAGTTGGGCAGAGGCCTCGGCGGGCGTGACGGAGCCGCGCTGGACTTCGGCGAGGAGTTCGAGGAGGGCGTTGGGGGTCATTGCGCTTTGCTGTGGATGTAGGCGGCGATGGCGGCCTGAAGGACCTGCTTGACTGGGATGTTGTGGGCGGTTGCGGCGCGGCGGCAGTCTTCGAACTCGGGCTGGGCGTTGAGCTCTTCGCCCGCGAGGGAGCCTACCTTAATGCGGACGTCGCCGTAGGGTGTGGCGACGGGGACGTGGGTGCGGTCGAGGCAGGCGCGCTGCTCGCGGCGGATGCGGATGCCGAGGGTGCTAGTTTCTGTGAGGAGAAGGCGCTGTAAGGCGGGAGCATGGGCGTCATCGGCGAGGACGGTGAGGAGGGTACCGAGGCGGCCCTTCTTCATCTGCACGGGGGTACACATGACGTCGTGCGCGCCGAGGGCGAGGGCTTGTTCCGTGACGTAGGCGAGGATTTGAGGGGAGAGGTCGTCGAGTGCGGTTTCAAGGACTGTGATGGTGGTGGTGTCTTGACCTGTGGTGACCCACGTCTCAGAGTCGGAGCGCGGGGCACCCGATTCACCGACGGAGAGGCGGAGGACGTTGGGAAAGGATGTCGGGTTGCGTGTGCCCGCGCCGTATCCAATGTTGCTCACGCGCATCGCGGGCTGCGGGCCGAAGGTGCAGTCGAGCGCACGGAGCAGGGCGGCTCCGGTGGGCGTGACAAGCTCCATTTGGATGGAGGCGGAGTAAGTCGGAACGTCACGGAGCAGGTCTGCGGTGGCGGGCGCGGGAACGGGAAAGCGTCCGTGAGCGCAGTCGACCATACCGCCGCCTACGTTGACGGGCGAGCAATACCATCTGTCTACGCCCAGCGCGTGGATTCCGGCGGAGGCGGCAACGATGTCGACGATGGCGTCGACCGCCCCGACCTCGTGGAAGTGGATCTGATCGACGGGTACGTTGTGGATCTTGGCTTCGGAGGCTCCGAGCAGCTCAAAGGCGCGGATGGCCGTCTGCTTGATCGGATTGGCGAGCGGAGCAGACTGGATGAGTTCGCGGATCACGGTGAGTGAACGGCCGTGCGTGTGGGCGTGTGGTTCAATCGACCCCAAGGCTTCATTCGTGTGCGGATGGCCGGTCTTGTGCTGATGCTGGGTGCGGGGATGGTGCTGGTGGGTGTGGCCGTTGGTTCCAGACCCGCCGTGTTCGTGGACAATTGGCGCGGGTTCGGCTAGCTGAAATCCTTCGAGAACATCCACCTTGATCGAGGAGATGCCGCTGCGGTCGACGGTGTCGATGCGGAGGGAGGCGTTGAGATGGAGAGCGGCGGTGGCATCGTGTAAGACCTGGGGATCGACGCCCGCGCCGATCAGAGCGGCGAGGAACATATCGCCGCTGATACCGGCGAAACAATCGAGATAGGCGATGCGCATGCTGTGTCCTTAGTGGGCGGCGGCGATGGAAGAGACGAGTAGCGTCGGCAGGCTGTCGTTCATTGAGCCGGAGCGGTAACCTTGGGTGTCAAGTGTGATGTAAAGGAAGCCGGCCGGTTTTAGGGCGGCGGTGATCTGATCGAGCATAGCTATCGATAGGACTAAAGGGAGCTCGTTGCGGCTGACTTCAATACGGGCCAGGTCACCGTGGTGGCGCACGCGGACCTGGCGAAAGCCGAGGGCATGAAGCGCCTCTTCGGCCTGCTCGACCTGCGAGAGTGTTTCGCGGGTGACGGGGCGGCCATACTCGACGCGTGAGGCGAGGCAGGCGGAGGCGGGCTTGTCCCAGATGCGGAGCTTGGCTTCGCGAGCGAGGGTGCGGATCTCTGCTTTGGTGAGTTGCGCGGTGACCAAGGGAGCGATCGCGCGGTGTAGGGCGGCGGCTTGCTGGCCGGGGCGGAACTCTCCCCGGTCGTCCAGATTCATCCCGTAGGCCAAGTGCTGGAAGTTGTGGGCGGCTCGAAAGGATTCCATCTGGAGGAAGAGCTCGTCTTTGCAGTGGAAGCAGCGCTGGGCGTCGTTGCGTTGATACGCGGGATTGCTTAGCTCGTCCGTGGAAAGGATGTGCGTCGGGATGCCATGCTCGGACGTAAACGCCAAGGCGGCCGCCAGCTCAGTACGCGGAAGCGAGGCTGAATCGGCGATGACTGCGAGCATCTTGTCTCCCAATACCTGATGGGCGGCGTAGGCGAGGAAGGCGGAGTCGGTTCCACCGGAGTAGGCGACGAGGACGGAGCCGAGGTCGCGAAGGGACGTGTCGAGCAGCGCGAGTTTGCGGGCGAGTTCCATGGGCATGATTGTAAAGAAAACGGCTCAGGGAGCTAAGATGCGGGCACCCTGAACCGTGTCTCTTGGTGTGTTTGCAATTGGTTTAGCGGTGACCGCCGCCGCCCCCGCCACCGTGTGAGCCGCCGCCGCCAGCGGAGCCGTGGGAGCTCCCGCTGCTGATGGTGCCGGAGCGGATGGCCGCGCTCGTAGCAGGCGAGGTGGGCTTGGGACCCTCACCTGGACGCCACCCCCGATTGACGTAGCCGCGGGAGCCATATCCGCCGAATCCATACCCGCCGTAGCCACCATAGCCGCCGTAGATCGGGCCTCCACCGTAGAGGTAGAAGGGCGAGTAGAAGCCGTAACCGAACGGACTCCAGAAAAGGCCGTTGCCGGGCAGCCAGGTGTAGCTATAGATGGACGGGCTCCAGAACCAGCCGCCACCATAGCCGCCGCCGTAATACGCAGAGTTGCCAGCGTAGCTGCTAGCCAGGTTCAGGTTGGCTTCGCCCAGATAGCCGGAGCGGAGGCTGCTCCATTTATAGAGCGGATCGGTCGCCTCGGTGTGGCTGCGGTCGAAGCCGGTGGTCTTACCCGTTGTGTCGGCGAAGGCGAACTGCTTGCCTTCCTTGACCTTGACGGCGTGCTCGTTGGGCTGCGGAGTCAAGGAGCGAAACGCCGCTGCCTCCCCGTTGAAGACGCGAACGGTGTTGCCCGTGGCGTCGAACTCATACAGGCCGTTCTTGAGCAGCTGTATCTGACCGTTGCTGAGATCGACGAGGATGTCGTTCTGCTTGTAGAGCTGATCGACCTCGACGGTGGCGCGGCCCTCGGTGAGCTGGACTTCGGTGTGGGTTAGATCGGGCGTGACCATCTTGACGGTCGAGTTGTTGTCGAGCCGGAGGAAGACGCCGGGCGTCAGGAGCAACTCGGCCTTGCCGTTGCCGGTGGCGAGATATTGGCCTTGCGCGAGCTCGGCGTGGCCTACCGATTTCGGCGAGAGCTGTTGACCTTCGAGCGAGGCCTGACCCTCGATGTAGTTGATGGTTCCCGGGCGAGCGGAGACTGCGTTTTGGCTCAGGGCGAAGGGCGCAGACAGAGTCGCCAGGGTGAGCGTAAGAAGCGTTGCATTCAGCCTTGGCATAGGGATAAACCTCTTTGTACTTAGATGTGACGGAAGGTGAAAGGTCACATTCGCAGAGTTCTGCACAAGGCGGTGCTGTATGCTGGGTCCGCGTTGCGAGGGTGCGGTGCGCGCCCGTTGTGAACCATACCTATTCCAGCCGAGAACGAGGATTGCCATGCCCCAACATTTTGAGTTTACGCGGACGGACCCTTACGTCACGCAGCACCTGACGCCGCATGAGATCAACACAGTGACGACGTGGCAGAGCCCGCGGCTGGACTACCAGTTCTCCTTTCACACCATGCACGAGGCAGGCTGGCCCTGCTACCTGGTGGAGCCAACCGGGCCGGAGCGCAATCTGCCCAAGATCAACCTCAAGGTGCCGACCAATCCGCTCCAAATGTTGCAGCAGGACAGTGTGCGGAGCCAGCATGTTTCGGATGACTTTTACGCGGTCATCGGGGCAAACCTGGCGTTCTTCCAGCGTCTGGCTGACCGTTTCTATGAGGGTGTGGAGGTGGTGGTCAACCGGAGTCCTTCTCCCGTCGTGACGTTCAAGTGCAACAAGAACAACTCCGCTAAACCGATTTTGGTGAAGCTGCCGATGCGGGCCCAACTGGTGGGCACGGCGTTCTGGAGCAACTTCAAGGCGTTCGCGAAGAAGCCAAACTGCCCTTTGCATCGGAACGGAGACTGCATGGTGGGCACGGCGGACCTGATGCAGTACGCCGACGCGATCAAGGTGACATCGCGGTACGACGACTACGGGGCGATCAACGCTGAGGTTTAGAAGAGAGCCTAGCGGTTCTTCTTGCGCCGGTCGGCATAGCGGGCCCGGGCGGCGGCGAAGATGGTCGCGGCGGGAACAGGGCGGTGCTGCTCGGCTTGGACGGCGTCGAGAACTGAGGCTACATCTTCAGAGAGCCAGCGATCGACCGCCTCGTCGCGCTCTTGGAGAGCGCGGAGACCGGCACGAAGCACTTCGCTGGCGGAGAGGTAAGCGCCCGATTCGAGCAGGCCATCGATGTAGCGGCTGTGGGCGAGGGATAAATTGAAGGTGCGGATCTCGGAAGGAGCCTGGATCTGGTCGGCGCTCATGATCCGCTTATCGTCCGGCGAGTGGTGGAGCATCATCCTTGGACCGTGAGCGAAAGCCAGATGTCGAGGTCTACCGGAACGCCAAGGCGGAGGTTTTCTTCGCGCAGACGGAGAGTTTGTTGGCCGGGATAGCGCACGGGCTTGGCCGGGTCGAGGGCCTCTGCCGTACTGAGGGAGTTCAGGACGGCGTCGGCGATGTGTTCCAGTTCCCCGGGTGCGGCAAACGTGCCCGGATCGATAGCCAGGAAGAATTGTGAGACGCCGGACTCGCGAGCCGGATCGGTGGGGATCTGGTGCGTGGCCTGGCCGCCGGAGAGCATGGCAGCGAAGAGGTCGAGCAGGATGGAGAGGCCGGAACCTTTCCAGAAGCCGATCGGAAGGGCGCGCTGGGAGGCTCCGATGGCAGCGGGATCGGTGGTCAGGATGCCTGAGATGTCGTAGCCGCCGGAGACGGGCAGGGGATCCCCGCGTTGCGCGTAGGCCGAGAGGGTGCCGTAGGAGAACTGGCTCATGGCCATGTCGAGAACGACCGGCCCGGCTTCTCTGGGAACTGCGAGGACAAGTGGGTTGTTGCCGATGACTGGCGTGGCTGTACCCCAGGCGGGAAGGTTGGGCATGGTATTGGTCCAGCAGACGCCGAAGACGCCAGCCTCGGCCGCCAGCCAGCCGTACGTGCCGCCGCGCATCCAGTGGGTGGTGTTGGCAAGGGCGACGGCACCCAGCCCGTGGGTGCGGGCGAGTTCGATGGCGCGCGACATGGCGGCGTGGGCGGCGAGATTTCCAGGGCCGAGGTGCCCGTCCCAACGTTCGAGCGCGCCGAACCCAGCGACATGGGTTGGCGTAGCGCGAGGATCGACGCTGCCGTTGGCTACCATGCTTTGGAAGCGGGGAAAACGGTTGAGACCGTGGGTGTAGACGCCGTCGCGGGTGGTTTCGGCAAAGAGACGAGCGCAAAGGGAGGCTCGATCGCCTTCCAGGCCAAGAGCAATCATGGCGTGGCGTAAAGCGGCGTGCAGATCGGAGAAGGGGACGCGGAGCATAGAGGCAGTGTAGCGAGACGAGGCATAAATCGAACTAAATATCGTGGTTGTCTCAAAGAAAGACAAGATAATCTTTAGTACCCATTACCGTCCATTTAGGCCTCATGTGGCACGGGTTCACGATAGACTGGTGGTCAAGCGATGTACTGAGGGAATCTTCCATATGCGCAATATTTTGTTGTTCTCGGCTCTCCTGACGGCTACCACGGCCCCCATCTATGCAGACACGATCTTCAACCTAAGTAACGCGACATTTTCGAACGGAGCGGTTGCGACCGGTACAGTCAGCGTCGACACGACAACCGGGGTATTTGATTCCGTGGATGTCAAGGTGATGTCGGGAGGTACAAGCTACGTGTTCAGCGGCGCACCCGGCGGCCAAGCGACGGCGGGCAACAACACGCAGTATTTTGAGCAATCGTTCGATGCGGCGGGCGACGAGTTGGTGCTTGATGTCCCGGGCGCGTCTCTGATGGGATATGCTGGCGGCACGTTGTGCTCGACGAGCAATCTGTGCAATGGCCTGTCCGGTGCCTATGCCGTACCGACCGGCGTGAATACGGCGAACGCCTATACCTTTTCAACGGGGTCACTTGTAGCGGCCACTGCGGCAACTCCGGAGCCCTCGTCCGTGATTCTGTTGGGCACGGGGATTCTAGGCGCCTTCGGTGCGGCACGGCGTCGTCTATCCCAGGTTGGATAGATGGCAGTAAAGTTCCGCTAAGTTCAAAATGGGCCTTTGACCGGTACTTTGGTCTGTAGGCCCATTTTTATGTTGCTAAAGTTGTGGGTGTAGACACTATAGTGGTGGACAGCATCACTGAGGAGTCTATGCGAAAGCTTATTTTATTATCTGCCTTGTGTCTCGGTGTATCGGTGGTAGGACGTGCCGATACTACGTTTTACCTCGTAGGCAACACGTACGGGACCATATCGCCCGATGGTTCTTCGATCGCCGTGAATGGTTCGGCCGTGGGAACCCTTAATATCGATACGGTCCTGGGCAAGGTGGATTCCGTCAACGTCACGGTGACCGAGAATGGAGTGGACTACATCTTTAGCGGCTCTCCGTCCGATCAGGGACCGTTTGGGAACAACACGCAATACGATGAGTACAGCTACGACGCCCTGGGGGACATCCTGCTGTTCGATCTTCCCGTCAACTCCCTCGTGGGGTACACCGGTGGCTCACTTTGCACGTTCAACAATCTTTGCGGCGACGGACAGGGCAATGTCTTTGCCGGGTATTTTGGCCTGCCGGACGGAGTGACGGACTACGCGGCGTCGGCGGGCTTGCTTGCTCAGACTCCTGAACCGTCTTCTGTGGTGTTGTTGGGTACGGGTCTGCTGGCTGCGGTAGGCGCGGCCCGCAAACGGCTGTTTTCGCAAAGTGTCTAGTTGAGGCTGGATTGTGGATCGTAAATTAAAGGCCAAGGGGCTTGCGCTGTCGCGTGGGTTGCTTGGCCTTCTGTTTGTGGTGGCGGGGGTGCTGCACTTTGTGGTGCCTGGGATTTACCTGAGGATTATGCCTTCTTATCTCCCTTGGCATTTGCCGCTGGTGTATGTCAGTGGAGCGGCGGAGGTGTTGGGCGGTGTGGGGCTGTTTGTGCCCTGCCTGCGGCGCGCCGCGAGTTGGGGGCTGGTGGCCTTGCTGATCGCGGTGTGGCCAGCCAATATCTGGATGGCTGTCGCGCATCTGCCCACGCCCGGGATACTGGGGGAGAGCTGGGCACAGTGGGTGCGCGTGCCCTTGCAAGTTCCATTGATGGTTTGGGCGTGGTGGTGCGGACGACCTACGTTCTCAGAGGCGAGACGTGGGGCAGCCGGCTCTGCCGGCGGCTAGTAGCCTGCGGTGTGAAGATAGAAGACGAAGCCCGACGCGACGATGCAGTAGACGCCGAAGAGATACCATTTGCCCGATTCAAGCCAGCTGGAGAGCCAGCGGAGCGCAACCAGGCCAGCGAGGAAGGCGAAGACCATGCCCAGGAGGCTAGTGAGAAAGGCGGCGTGGAGGTCGGCGGTGCCGGTGGAGGAGGCGTGGGTGGCCTTCAGCAGGCGGGAGATCTCGCGGAGAACGACGGGCGGTGTAAGGATGACGGCGAGGGCGAAGGAGAATCGCTCGGCGCGTTCTTTGGTTGTGCCGGTTAGCATCCCGGTCGAGATGGTGGCACCGGAGCGGGAGAAGCCGCGGAAGGGGAGGCAGAGCCCCTGGACGAGGCCCATGATCCCGGCCTGACGCATGGTGACGGAGTCGCCGACTACGGGGCGGAGGTCGCCGAGGTGCCGGCGTTCGTAGAGGCCGGCGATGACGATCAGGACACCGGCGGCGAAGAGGGCGGGGGCAATCCATTCCAGATGCGAGAAGAGGAGTTCGATCTCGGCCTTCGGAGCGTTCTTGAAAACGGTGTGCTCGATGATCTTGACGATGATTTCGCCGAGGACGCCGGTAAGGAGCGTGGCCCAAATGGCGCGGAGGGCGAAGCGCTTGAAGGAGTCGGCGGACTTGAAGTAGGTGAAGCGCCACGTCTTCCAGAAGAAGGCGATGACGGCGAACATGGTGCCGGTGTGGAGCATGACGAGCAGCAGCGTCATGGCGGGCGAGGAGGGGTCGAGGCCCATCAGCTTTTCGGCGACGACAACGTGGGCGGAGCTGGAAACGGGAAGCAGCTCGGCGAGGCCTTGAATGATGGCCAGGATGATGACTTGCGAGATCGGCATAAGTCAATCGTAAATGCTGGTGGATGAATTGCCAGAGTTGTCTTGCTAGCCGACGACCTTCTCGAAAACAGCCGAGGTCTTCGTCTGTCGGTATCCATCGCGCAGGTAGAACCGATGTGCTGCCTCTCGCGTGCTGCGTGAGGTGACACGCACTACGGCAATGTCTCTTTGCCGTGTCCACCGTTCCACTTCTTCGCAGAGGCGCCTGCCTACACCCAAACCGCGCAGATTTTCTCTTACAACGAGTCCGCCGATCAATGTATGAGCTGGAGATTGAAGATGGCGCACAACGGCAGCCTCAATCCAGCCCACCAATTCGTACTTGAGGCAAGCCGCAAGCGCTACTTGCTCCGGGTTAGCCAGCAGCGCGCGGATGCGCTCGGCGATTTCGGGCGCGGACGATTCATAGCCGAGCTGACCGCTCAGCTCCGCCACCGCCGGAGCATCTTCAGGCTGCAGCACGCGGATGGTCGGCAGAGGTGTTTTTTCTTCAGTCACGATCATTTCCCGTGATGGGGATGCCCTGGGCTACGCGGAAGGCGAGGCTGGCGGCGCGGGCGGCGTAGTCTGAGTTGGGGAACTTCTGCGCCAACTGGGCGGCGAGGGCCTGGGTGCGGGCGGCGGCTTGTTCGGCGCGTTTGCGGTTTTCTTCGACGGTGTACATGGTGACGAGGACGCCCTGGCGGTACGTGGCGTTGTAGAGGGCTTGGGCGGTGCGGGGACCATCGGGGAACTGGGCGGCGTACTTTTCGTAGAGGCCGGATTCCATCTCGGGGCATTTGGGAAGGCCTTGCCAGTCGCCGCATAGCTTGTTGTCGAGCAGGGCGTAGGCGGCGCGAGCGGCGTACTGCGTGCCGGGATAGGTTTTGATGAGCTTCTTCATCTCGGCTTCGTAAATCTGCGGGCGGAGATAGGCTTCCTGCTCTTTCGCCGACGGAAGTGAGCTCACGTCGTGTTTCTCCAGCTGCCAGCGGACATCGGCGGCGCGCCATGCGGCCTCCGGGGAGAGCGGGGAAGCGGGGAAATAGTCGGGGACGCGGGCATAGAGGAGGTGGGCTTGCAGAGCGGCGTTCTTAGGGGCGGCGGGTTCGGAGGCCTCTTCTTCGAGCGTGGCGGCGGCACCGTAGAGAATGGCCGCCCCATTCAGTGTGCTGGGGTTGACGATGCCTTTATCGCGTATCCAGCCGGAGGCGGGGGTGACGTTGTCTTCGTTGTGGGTGGGGTCAATGTCCACGGATTCGGGGTGGTCGGCGGCGTCGGAGCGAGTCTCGACGTCGGTGTTAGCGAAGACGCGGACCCAAGGCCCGTTGCGCTCCACAATGACGACCTCGTGGCCGGGAGTGACGAGGGATATCTTCTGGGCGTCGGCGTCGGGCGCGATGTAGACGTTGGCCTCGTGGAGGACGGTGGCGCGGGCGGAGCGGTCGTAGCCAGAGGCTTTGTCTTGCTTCGAGCGCTGGGCGGGCACCTGGGCGACCAGCAAGATCGATAGCAGGAGGGACAGGATGAGGCGGGCGGGCATCTTTGTTAGACTCCGTATCGTTGGACAGTAGACAGACCAGCGCGGATAGATGCGATCCTGTTGTTGTTCGTGCAAGCGACTATAGCCGTTCGGCGAGCAGATGATCGGCCACACGGATCGCATTGGCGATGATGGTGAGGGAAGGGTTGACCGCGCTCGCTGAGACAAAGCAGCTAGCATCGACGACGTAGAGATTGTCGAGATCATGAGCTTTGCAGTTAGGGTCGAGGACGCTGGTTTGAGGGTCGTGGCCCATGCGACAGGTGCCGTTCTGGTGGCCTATGCCTTCAAGTGGGATGCGCTTCTTGAAGTAAACGTGGAGCGGGATGGAAGTTGCCGCGTGACCCGCTTTCTTGAGGGTGTCCACCCAGCGGTCCTTCAGGCGATTGAAACTCTCGACGTTGTTAGGCGTGTAGGAGAGCTGGATGCGATGTGGCCCGGCGATCATTACGGTAGCGTCTTCGTTGACGACGCCAGTGTCTCCCGATCCGTGAGGACCACTTAGGCCGGGCTCTTGGCTGGGCATGGAGGCCGGTGTGGCGTTGTGAAGCGTCACGCGGTTTTCAGGCTCGGGAAGGTCCTCTGTGGTGAGCCACCAAGGGACTGCGTGCTGCTTCATCTCGGTGAGAATGAAGCCGGGTGTAAGTGGGGGCGCGTCCCCCTTCATCATCTCGTGATGGAAGCTGCCTATCGGCTGTACCTGGCCCAGCGGAAAGGGGTAACTTGGGTCTGGATCGCGCAGGTAGAAGTCGTTCGTCCCCCATGTCTTTGTGTAGCTATCGGTCGTTCGCGTCAGGGTGAGCGCCAGGAGCGCATCGGCCTGGTGATACATAAAATTGCGGCCCACCTGGTCGGAGCTGTTCGCGAGACCGCGCGGATGCGCGTCGTTAGCGGAGGCGAGCAAAATAACAGCTGAATTGATCGCACCCGCGCAAACTGCAAAGAATCCCGCGGTGTAGCTCGCTTTCTCGCCTCCAAGGTGCTCCACCTCGACCGCGGCTATCGCTGTCCCCGTAGCGTTGGTAGTCAGTCGGACGACACGCGCGTTGGTCAGCAACGTGACATTGGGCAGATGCATGATCTCGCGGATGCAGTTGATGTCCGCGTCTGATTTCGCGTGGACGAGACACGGGTAGCCGTCGCAGGTGTCACAGCGTATACATTTGCTGGCGAGCGGATCGGCCGCATCGCGCTTGAGGCCGAGTGGAATGGGAAAAGTATGGATGCCCAGCTTACGGACGTCGTCCTCAATGGCCTGCATGCCAGGCTCGTTGGCGAGGGCGGGGAACGGGTAGGCCTTGGAATGAAAGGGCTCAGTGGGATCGAAGCTGCTGCCAAAGCCTCCCGGTACGGGCGGAGCACTGCCCAGGTTGCCGTGAACGTGGAAGAGTTCTTCAGCGCGGGTGTAATACGGCTCCAGGTCGGCGTAAGAGATGGGCCAGGCGGGGGAGATACCGCCCTTGTGCTGAATGACACCGAAATCCTGGGAGCGCATACGGAACATCGCCGCGCCGTAGACCTTAGTCTGTCCCCCGACATAGTAGGCCTGCTGCGGATGGAGGTCCTTGCCGTCCTTATCTTGCCAAGTTTCTTTGGTGTGATAGCGGTTGTCTAGGAAGACCGCGGAGGTGTCCCAATTGAGCTTTTCCTGGGGAAGGAAAGAGCCGCGTTCCAGAATGAGGATGTTCTTTCCGGCTTGCGCGAGGTGCAGAGCGAGGGTGCCGCCACCAGCGCCGGTTCCTATGACGATTGCATCGTAAACAGTAGCCATGGACTTAGGATGCACGGAACGGCTCAGTGAGGCTTCAACCGATGTGAAAAGCCGGTGTGGATCGCGAGTGCCGTAATGAGAGAAGTAGAGATAGAGCGAAGTTGCTACAATCCGCACGAGATGGATCGCAGACGGCGATGAGGTGAGTGATGAGTTATCGATGTGTCTGGACCTTCATTGTTCTTGGAACGATCCTCGGAACCGGCCGCTTAGGAGCGCGGGAAGTGGCGTCGGCGTCTGA
This sequence comes from Acidobacteriaceae bacterium, assembly GCA_965277085.1. GTDB lineage: Bacteria > Acidobacteriota > Terriglobia > Terriglobales > Acidobacteriaceae > Edaphobacter. Next base: position 297,024 of record OZ255708.1, on the reverse strand, counting down.
TGCCACGCGAGCCAAGCAGGCGTCGACCCTTCTTCTGAAGCATTACAACAAGAGTACGGGTCTGTTCGACACCACGGGCTGGTGGAACTCCGCGAATGGGATGACGGCGCTTGCGGATGAGGCGTCATGGCTGGGGAAGAGCGAAGAGGCGGAAAGCACCTTCGACAACACGTTCCTTCAGGCGCAAACGAAGTTCCCGGGCTTTCTGAACGAATACCTGGACGATGAAGGATGGTGGGCGCTGGCCTGGATCGCGGTCTACGATCTGGACCATAAGCCGGAGCGGCTGCAAATGGCTGCGTCGATCTTTGCGGATATGACAGCCGCGTGGGATACGACGTGTGGAGGCGGCATCTGGTGGAAGAAGGACCATCATTACAAGAACGCCATTGCGAACGAACTGTTTCTTTCGGTGGCGGCCAAGCTGGCGCAGCGGTCGACCGGAGAGCGGAAGAAACAATATTTGAAGTGGGCCGCGGATGAGTGGACCTGGTTTCAAGGCTCCGGCATGATCAACGCACGGCATCTTGTGAACGATGGGCTCGATGCTGCGTGCAAGAACAATGGAAGGACGGAATGGAGTTACAACCAAGGCGTTCTGTTGAGTGGGCTTGCGGACCTTAGCGACTTGCGCGGGAACTCCGGTCTGCGGGATACGGCGGGGCAGATCGCGCACGCGGCCATTGCAACGTTGAGTGCGCCGGATGGCATCTTGCGCGATGTCTGCGAGCCGCAGTGCGGAGAGGATGGCGTGCAGTTCAAGGGAATCTTCGCCCGTAATCTAGCGTATCTCTACGCGGGCAAGCCGCCGAAGGATGTCCGGGCATTTCTGGAGCGGAACGCCGATTCGTTATGGCTGCATGGACGCGCGGGTGAGAGTGATTTTGGTATTGTGTGGTCTGGACCGCCGGCGGACGCGGGCGCGGCGGGCGACATCGTCGCGCTTGATCTGTTTGTAGCCAGCGGGGAAAGTAAGGCGGCGGACAAACACTAACATTTGGACGCTCCGCTGCGCTGCTAAGCTGGTAGAAATACGCGAAAGACGGTACCGTGGGCGTGTGGCGTTTCCCGGCTGCGCACCTGAATGCTGCCATGGTGCTTTCGGACGATTTCGGTCGATACCCAAAGCCCAAGCCCCGTGCCGGTATCGCCCTTTGTAGTGAAGAAAGGGTCGAAGATGCGGGTGAGGGTAGAGGCGGAGATGCCGGCACCCGTGTCGGCGATCGTTACGGTAACGCCGGGCAGACCTGAACTGTAATGGTGCCCGCAACGGGTGCGGATCATAAGGGTACGGGGGATGGCACCAAGAGCTGTCATGGCGTCGATGGCGTTGCCGACGAGGTTGGCGAGGACCTGCCGCAGTTCGCCGTCAAAGCCGATGACCACGTGCTCAGGGGAGAGTTGGCAGCGGACGACGATCCCGGCGTTGCGTATCTTGCCTTCAAAGAGAGTGAGAACCGACTCCACGAGGATGTCCAGGCGCGTGCGCGAGGCATTGGTGGACTGCCGATGAAAGCGCAAGGTATGAGTGGCTATCTCCGAGATGCGCCGAAGTTCCTCCATCATGATGGCACAGAATGATTGTTGCTCTTCATCGAGCGGAGACTGGAGCAGGAGGTAGAGGAGGTTGGTGACGGCTTCGAGCGGGTTATTGATCTCATGGGCGATGGAAGACGCCAGGCGACCGACGGCGGCAAGTTTTTCCGTGCGGATGAGCGCTTCCGCGCTTTGTTTCTGCTGCGTGATGTCGAGATTCATACCCACGAGATAGGGCGGTTCGTCGGGAGCATGAATGACGTGCCCAACGCTTAAGTTCCATCGGTACTCGCCCGGGTTGTTGGTTGCGGTGCGGACTTCTTCACGGTAGTGGCCCGACTCCATGGCTTGCTCGAGAGATTTTGTGACGCGCGGCAGGTCCTCGGGATGGATGCGGGCCAAGGTGGCCTCAAGGGAGAGTGCCCCTTCAAGCGGCAGACCCATGAGTTGCCGCGTACCCGTACTCAAAAAAAGAGCTTCATGGGCTGGCTGAAAGCGCCAGAAGCCTACGTTGTTAGCGATCTGAGCAGTCTCGACAAGTTCTTCCTGGCGTCGGAGAGCGGCGATGGTGTCGCGCAGGGCACGCTGGCGCTCGCGGTCCTCGGTGATGTCTGTGTGGACGCCGACCCACTCGCGGAGGGAGCCGTCATCGTTGGGGACGGGGAGCGCGCGGATAGAGCAGAGGCGATACATGCCGTCGTGGCGGCGGACGCGGTGCTCGAAAGAAAAAAGGCGGCCCTCGGAGACGGCCAGACGCCAGGCATCGATGGATGGTTGGGCATCGTCGGGGTGAACGGCGGATGCCCAACCGTAGCCGCGGTACTGCTCGGGCGTCTGGCCGGTGAAAGCGGACCAGGCGGGCTGCTCACCCTGCATTTCGCCTTCGGCGGTATTGGTCCAGAGGATGCCGTCCACGGCTTTGGTGGCAATGCGGAAGCGTTGTTCGCTGTCGCGGAGGGCTGCCGCCGCGCGATGTTCTTCCCCAAGATCGGTGTTGGTGCCGAACCAACGAGTGATGGTACCGTCCGTGTCTTTATGGGGCACAACGCGCGTCAGGAAAGGACGGAAGGAGCCGTCAGCGGCGCGAAGAGGAAAGGTCATTTCAAAGGGTTGACCGCTGTGGATGGAGGCCTTCCAGCGACGCAGTACGCCGGGAAGTTTTACAGGATCGTGGACGGATTGCCACCCCCACCCCTGCATGTCGCTCCACGTGGTGCCGGTGTACTCGTACCAGCGCCGGTTGTACCAGAAGATGGAGCCGTCCGCATGGGCGATCCAAGCCAGGTTGGGGATTGAATCGGCGAGTAGACGGTACTGCTGGTGCTCGGATAGCTCGGCGGCTGACGGCCTAACAGAAGCGGGCGCGGCCTCGGGGTCTGGCGTTATGGGAAGGATGTGAGTCGCCATAGCTGACACGTGTCGGTTCCTATTAGAGCGTATGGCTTTGGAATGAGAAAGACCTTAATCCGTGTTGTGTTGATAAGGGCACTTCAACGTTCCCATGGTTGCACTCTGACGTTCCAAAACCTCAATGCTAAGTGTGAAGCACGCAGCGAACTTGCCTGAGCGTCCAAGTCGCACGGATTCAGCACACGTGTCCACCGGCTGAGTTTAAGCGCGGCTCATATAGGCACCTTCGGCGGTGTCGACGCGGATCTTCTCGCCTTCGTTGATGAATGGAGGCACCTGGACCATCAGGCCCGTCTCGGTCTTGGCAGGCTTGGTGACGGAGCTGGCGGTGGCGGACTTGATGCCGGGCTCGGTCTCGACGACGGTCATCTCGACTACCCCGGGAAGCTCGATGCCGACCGCCTTGCCGTCGTGGAACGAGACGTTAATAGAAAGGTTTGGCGTAAGGAACTCGACGGCGTCGCCGAGCGTCTCGCGCTTGAGCATAGTCTGCTCATAGCTATCGTCCATGAAGTAGTAGTCGTCGCCGTCGTTGTAGAGGTATTCCATCTTGACTTCGTCGACGCGGATGCGGTCGATGGGATCGGGGGAGCGGAAACGCTCGATGAACATGGCGCCGGTACGGACGTTGCGGAGCTTAGCCTGGATGAAGGCGCGGAGGTTGCCGGGGGTCCTGTGCTCGACCGAGAAAACGAGGTGGAGGTCGTTGTTGTGCTTGATGATCATGCCGGGGCGCATCTGGGTTGCTGGTATAGACATACGTTCCTCTAATCTGAGTAGTGCGAATGCGAGCGCTGGCACATTGGCGGGCGCGGCTTCAACCCTCCGATTGTAGCTTGCGGAAGCCTAGCCGCCGAAGAGGCGCTTGAAGAAGTGTCCAACGCGACGGCCGAAGCTGGGGTGGGGTAGGACAGGTGGCGGTGGCGCGGCGGCGGACTCGGGTTGAGCTAGGTTAGCGGGCGTGCCAGCGATGGTGCCCGTGCCGTCGCCGGAGAAGCCTAGCTGGGTACTGACCTGCGCGTTGGCGGCTCCAGTAACCGCTTGCGGAACGGGCGGCGGCGCGGCGAGACCTTGACTCACGGCGGCGGGGAAGGGATGTTGCTCGGCTGCGGTCTTGGGGAGGGAAGGGATGCCGGGGGTGAGCAGGGCTTCGGCGACAGACACGCCGGCGGCGGGAGATGGTGGCGGAGCGGGGCAGCCGCAGGGCGAGCTCTCATTATCGACGACCTCTTTGAGGCTGCCGTGCTCGAAGAGAACGTGCTGACCGCGATGCAGTTCGTAAGAGGCGTCCGAGAAAGCGTCAGTAATGGAGAGCAAGGGAGCAGTGGTGCCGCGGTTCTCGACGCAGGTGTCGCCGTTACGGGTGACGCGGAGGCGGAGGTCGAGGGGCCCCCCGGACTTGACGGTGAAGCGGAGATCGGGGGTGAGGATAAGGTCGTTGGCCAGCGCGTTGGCGTGGAGTTCGATGGCGCCTCGGTCCAGCGCCAGGACCAGGAACGGAGGCGAAGCCTGCGACTGCATGACATGGAGGCCGCTGGTGGCGCAGACGCTGACGGCTCCTCCGCGGCTGAGGATTAGCTGCGCAGTGTGGTCGCGTGCGGTGATGCTGCTGCTGCCTACGAGGACGGCACGGCCGTTGGTAATGGAGAGATCGCCGGTGAGGGTGGCGTCTTCGAGCAGGATGGTGCCGATAGGCTGCTGGGCTTGTGCGAAGGCGCAGACGAACAGGATCGGTGTTAGACGGAGAGGTTTCACAGGATCAGCCTACAACGGCTGGCGCACGAAGTTGGCCACGATCTGCTTGCCGTGCGTGGTAAGGACGCTTTCCGGGTGAAATTGGACGCCTTCGATGGGCAAGTCGCGGTGGCGGAGAGCCATGATCGTTTCTCCGTCAGCGGTGCGGGCGGAGACTTCGAGCTCGGCGGGCAGGTCGCGGTCTTCGACGATCAGGGAGTGGTAGCGGGTGCAGGTGATCGTCTCAGGCAGACCGGCGAAGAGCGTCCGGCCATCGTGGGTGACTTCGCTGGTCTTGCCGTGCATGAGCTTCGGTGCGCGGGTGACATTGGCCCCAAAGGCCGCGCCTAGCGCTTGGTGGCCAAGGCAGACGCCGAGGATCGGGACCTTCACGCCGCCCGATGTTCCGAGGGCGGCGAAGTGTTGAATGAGGGCGATGGAGATGCCAGCGTCCTGTGGTGTGCACGGGCCGGGGGAGATGAGGATGTGGCTGGGGTGCAACGCCTCGACCTCGGCGGGGGTGAGCTCGTCGTTGCGGCGTATGGCGAGCTCCGCGCCAAGTTCGCCCAGATACTGGACCAGGTTGTAGGTGAAAGAGTCGTAGTTGTCGAGAACGAAGATCATAGCGTGCGCGCTGTGCTTAGTTTAGCGGAAGGCGTCAGTAGATGCCGGGAAGAAGGCGGCTGGTGGTACGGCTATACGCGATGTACTCGGTTCCGAACGCATGGCGGAGGGCAGCTTCCTCGACGTGGATGCGGTAAAGTAGCGCGGCTGTGGTCGGCAGGAACAGGATAGCGAGGCCGAGCCAGTTGCGGGTAAACAGGCCGATGGCAAAGAAGATCATCAGGATGCCGGTGTAAGAAGGGTGCCGCACAAGGCGGAAGAGGCCGGTTTTGTGCACGGTTTGGGTGGCATGGATGGCGACGTTGACGCTGAAGGAGTGGCCGAGTTGATAGATGGCCATCCAGCGGAGGAGAAGGCCCATCAGCATAAGGGCTATGGCGGAGAAGCGGACGGCGGGAGCGCCGTGGAAAATGGTGTGGGCGTGAGAGTCGCCGTACCATGTACCGTTTGTGATGGAGGCTCCGATGACGAGCCACAGGATAAGCAGAGAGCCGCGGTCCCGGAGGTCGCCGCCGCTCCGCCTGGTAAAGGTGGCGAAGGCGAGCGCGGCTTCGGAGGCGACCCAGCCCCAGAACAGAACCATCCATACAATGCTCAATGTCATGTCATCTCCCACGCGGTGAGTTGAGTGTGATGTGTGTACGGTTATAACGCGGTGGCGGTTCCCGCGCTTAGGCAACGGCGAACCAGAATGATGATTCCTATACCCAGGTGACCTTATGTTCGGAACGCAGAAGCGATGGAAACACTTTGCGGCAATGGCCTTGATCGGCGACGGGGTAATGGCGTTGGTCCGGCCGGAACACGATGCGATGGCGTGGAAGCAAGGACCTGAACCGTGGAAGAAGCTGATGCATGTGCTCCATGAGCGTCCGGCTCTTACACGGGCCATCGGTGTGGGTCAGATAGTCTGTGGCGTCGTCTGGGCTCTGCAGCAGGATAAAGCTGAGGGCTGATCGACTCCCATCTTGACGGCTAAAGTCAGGTAGGGCTTTGACCCAAACTTTGTGTGCACACTAAAGGCTAAAGTGGGAGCTAGCTTGAATGCGCCCGCTCGATGGCGCGGATCACCGCCCTTGCCTTGTTGGCACACTCGGCGAACTCGTTTTCGGGTATGGAGTCGGCGACTATGCCAGCTCCGGCTTGGATGTGACCGTGTTCGCCGTGCATGAACAGGGTGCGGATGGCGATGCAGGAGTCTAGGTTGCCGGAGAAGTCGGCGTAGAGGATGCTGCCGCCATAGACGCCGCGGCGGGCTGGTTCCATCTCTTCGATGATCTCCATGGCGCGAATCTTGGGCGCGCCGGAGAGGGTGCCGGCGGGGAAGCAGGACTTGAAGGCGTCAATGGCGTTCAGACCAGCCTTGAGCGCGCCTTCAAGCGAGGAGACGAGATGCATGACGTGAGAATAGCGCTCGACGAACATCAGGTCCTTCACCTCCACGCTGCCGTATTCGGAGACGCGACCGACGTCGTTGCGGCCGAGGTCGACGAGCATGATGTGCTCGGCGACCTCCTTCTCGTCGGCGCGTAGGTCGGCTTCGAGCGCGCGGTCGGCGGCTTCGTCTGTGCCTCGGGGACGGGTTCCGGCGATGGGGCGGTACTCGACTTTGGCGTCATGGACGCGAACTAAGAGTTCAGGGGAGGAGCCTACGATGTGACCGTGTTCCGGGCCTGAACCCATTCCGAAGCGGAGGAAGTACATATACGGGCTGGGATTGACGATGCGGAGGGCGCGGTAGATGTCAAAGGCGGGGACGCCCGGGGTGCAGTCGAAGCGTTGGGAGAGGACGCACTGGAAGACGTCGCCTGAGGCGATGTAGTCCTTGGTGCGGGCGACGGCCTTGAGGAAGGCGGCTTTAGAGGTGCGGGGGGTGAGCTTGAGCTTGCCGTGTTCGACGCGGGGGGTTGGTTTGGGGAGGGCCTGGGCGAGGCGTCTTTCGAGCTTGTCGAGGCGGCGGACGGCGTCGTCGTAGGCGCCGCCGCGGGTAAGGTCGGCGGTGACGATGAGGTGGATCTCCTTCTTGACGTGGTCGAAGGCGAGGACCTGGTCGAAGAACATGAGGCAGGCGTCGGGAACGCCGAGTTCGTCTTTGGCGGTTGACGGAAGGCGCTCGATCTGGCGAACGACATCGTAGGCGAAGAAGCCGACGGCTCCGGCGGTAAAAGGGGGAAGGCCGGGGAGGCGGGCGGGGGTGTGGCCGGCGAGAGCTTGCTTGAGCTCGTCGAAGATGTCGCCCTCAAAGGTGCGGGTGCGTTTGCCTTCGGTGAGGGTAATGTCGCGGCCTCGGGAGACAAGCTTCTTGTACGGCTGGATGCCGATGAAGGTGTAGCGGCCGACGTGCTCGCCGCCTTCGACGGACTCGAGGAGGAAGGCCTCGGGCTCACGGTCGGCGATGCGGAGGAAGGCGGAGACGGGGGTTTCGAGGTCGGCGGTGACGGTACGGAAGACGGGGACGAGGGTGTGGGTGCGGGCGAGCTTGGCGAAGTCGCGGGGGGTGGGGGTGGTGCGGGTGGAGGTGGGCATGGGGCTAATGAGTATGGTACGGCACGAGGGCAGGGTTGGCGGCGGCCCACCTTAGCGACGGTAAGACTGTCGCGAAGGTGGGGCACCCGGGCCCTGTGGCGCTTGTGGTTTTTACAGTTTTGATCAAGTGATCTAACAAAACAAAGGAGTTAGAGGTAGATCACCGTGCCGATCTGCGTGTGCACAGTAAATGGTGCAGCGGGTTTTGTCGAGGGCTATGGGGCGAAGATTAACGAAGATGAGCCGTTTCGAACTTGCGAGTCGGGCATCTAGTTTAAAGGTGGGCATAGCCGAGGCGGCGCGGGTTGCCGATGAGCGTTGTGAGGCCTATCGTTAGAAGGTTTGCGCGCGGACTGCGCACGACTGGAACGAGGCACGACAATGGCGCAAGAGACGCTGAAACCAAAAGACTTGGCGAAGGAATGGAAGACGATGGCAACGATGACGGCGGTGAGTGCGGACGAAGAGATACGCGAGATGACGTTCGCGGAGGAGACAAACCCGTGGCTGGCGCAGGCGGCGCGGTTTGAGATTGCGGCAAACAAGTTGAACCTGGACAAGGGTATCTGGAAGGTATTGAGCCTGCCGACGCGGGAGATCATCGTGCACATTCCGGTGTCGATGGATGACGGTTCGGTCGAGGTGTTTACCGGCTATCGCGTCCAGCACTCGGTGGCGCGGGGGCCGGGGAAGGGTGGGATACGGTACTCGCCGGACGTGTCGCTGGACGAGGTGCGGGCGCTGGCGAGTTGGATGACATGGAAGTGCGCGGTGGTCAATATCCCCTTCGGTGGGGCGAAGGGCGGTGTGATCTGCGACCCGAAGATGATGTCGCAGGGCGAGCTAGAGCGGATGACGCGGCGGTATACGGCGGAGCTGATGGAGTTTCTGGGGCCGGAGAAGGACGTGCCCGCGCCGGACATGGGTACCGACGAGCAGACCATGGCGTGGATCATGGACACCTACTCCATGCACATGCGGCAGACGGTGACGAGCGTGGTGACGGGTAAGCCGGTGAACATCGGCGGGTCGCGCGGGCGGACAGCGGCGACCGGACGGGGGATTTCGGTGGTGTGCGACCAGGCGCTGCGGTATCTCGGAATGCCGGTCGAAGGATGCCGGGTGATCGTGCAGGGGTTTGGGAATGTAGGGTCGAACGCGGCCAAGTTGTTGCAGGAGAAGGGGTATACGATCGTTGGGATCGCTGAGTACGATGGCGGGCTGTACAACGAGGGGGGGATCGATATTGCCGCGCTGATCTCGCATCGTAAGAGCGCACGGACGATCAACGGGTTTGCGGGGGCTTCCGCAGCTGACCCGGCGGAGTTAATTGCGCGGGAGTGCGAGATTCTGATCCCGGCGGCGACAGAGAACGTGATTACGAGCCGGAACGCGGGGGCACTGCGCTGCTGCATCTTGTGCGAAGGAGCGAATGGACCCACGACGATCCTGGCGGACGACATCCTGGAAGCGAATGGGGTGTTCGTGGTGCCGGACATCCTGGCGAACGCGGGCGGGGTGACGACGAGTTACTTCGAGTGGGTGCAGGACCGGATGGGCTACTTCTGGACCGAGGCCGAGGTGAATCAGCGGCTGGACACGATCATGATGGAGAGCTTTACGGACGTGATCCGGTATGCGGAGTCGCATGGGGTGAACAACCGGATTGCGGCGTATATGCTGGCGGTGGACCGGGTGGCGTATACGACGAAGCAGCGGGGGATTTATGCGTAAAGGGTACGCTGAAAAGGCGCTCCTTAGACCCAAATAAAAGTGAAGGTCTGCTGTTAATTAGTTTGTCATTACCTCCTAACTCTTTTGTTTTGTTAGATGAGTTCCGGAAAACGATGTTTTCTTTGGAAATGCGCCACAACACTTACCATAGCCGCCATGCCGATCCTGAGGGTGGTGTGGGAGAATGAGGGCAGATTGCCATGAATCTGCCGAACTCCATTACGCTGAGCCGGATTGCGAGCATCCCTTTGCTGGTGTGGGTGCTGTCGGCAGCGTTTCCGTGGCGGGGCGGGCATGGGGCAGTGGGGCTGCTGGGTGGAGAGCAGGAGGTGATCGCCTCGCTGCTGTTCATTGCGGCGAGCATTACGGATGGGATGGACGGGTATCTGGCGCGGCGGCGTGGGCAGATTACGACGATGGGCATCCTGCTTGATCCGTTGGCGGATAAGCTGATGGTGTCAGCGGCCTTCATCATTCTTGTCGCCTACACGCCGAACATCGTCGCGCCCTGGATCGCCATTGTGGTGATTGGGCGGGAGTTTCTGGTGTCGGGGCTGCGGTCGATCGCGGCGGCAGAGGGCTTCACCATTGAGGCCAGCGATATCGGCAAGCTGAAGACGGTGCTCCAGATCGTGTCGGTCGTGGCGTCCATCCTGGCGCACCGGTGGGTCTATTGGGACTGGTTCGGGTACATCGTGGGGGTGCGGTTTATCGCGCTGACGGCGCTCTACTGGATGATTGTGGTGTCGATCATCTCGGCCGTGGACTACTTTGTGGCGTTCTGGCGAAAGATCGACCATGCATCGAAGGTTCATCGGGTAGAGCCGGGCTCGGTGCTGAGCCGGAAGCGGCCGGGGCGGGAGCAGCCCTCACGGATCGTTTAATATGTGGCCGTTGGGGCGGTTTTAGAGTGACGGAACGACACGCCGCATCAACTCGGTCGTGTACTGCAGGAACTCGAAAAGGATGCCTTCCCGGCTCTGCGCGTACATGATGCTGCCTGTAGGAGCTTGCTTCGGAGGCACCGTGATTGTTGCGCCTTGCTGCAGCAAGAGAACCTGCGTCTGCTCCAGGTTGTCGACCAGCACGGGACCGGCGATCTCTCGCAGTGCGGCCATCTTCTCCGGAGGTGCGGAAATGATGCAAAAATCTCCAATCGCCACGATCTCCGTGTCGCCAAAGGTAAATCGCACATCCGGCTCTTTACCGGTCAAAACAAGTAGGAGCGCGAGTGTGCTTTCTACGTTATCCGTCACGACACGGGCGTACGTCTTGAGAATCATCGTCTTCACCTCCATGAGCTTCTAAGCGTCTCTAAACTCTTGACGCAGTGTTGACGCGGTCCCAGATCTCGGGCGTCCACTGTACCCACTCCATGACTACACCTCCCGCATTACGAGAGAACAGGTTGAATCCCGTAGCCACCTCTTGAAAGGGCGATACGATCTCAGCTCCAGCCGCCTCCAGCATTGCTTTAGTGGCTTGGAGGTTGTCTACGATGATGGGACCGACTGCGCCAAGGTATGGCTTGATCGAAGCGGAAGGTCCCGCCAGAATGCAGAAGTCGCCGAGAGTCAGGACTTCCATGTCCAGAAAAGGGAAGCGCAGCTCAGGTTCTCGACCAACGGCGGGTTTCAACACCGCCAGCGTGGCTTCGAGGTTGTCTGTAAAGATGCGCGAGTAGGTCTTCAAGATCATGAGTGCGGGTCTCCACGTTGTTGTAAATGTTCAACGATGATTGAACAGTAAATGAACAGAGGCTAATAGTCCATCGTTCATTGAACTATCGTATGCTGAGGGTATGTCCTTGGTTCAGACACGCACGGACAAAGTTTCGCTTGACCTCTCCACCGTGCTGGAGGCGCTGAGCGACGAAACGCGAAGGCAGATCGTCCTGCAACTTTCGCGGAAAGACTTCTGTTGCGGTTCATTCGAGGAACTTGGGCCCAAGACCCGGCTCACCTACCACTTCAAACGTCTGCGGGAGGCCGGACTGATTACTTCGACACGCGAGGGGCGGTACCTGATCCTTTCCCTTCAGCAGCGCGAATTGGAAGAGGTCTTTCCGGGTCTACTCGCGGCAGTTCTGGGGAGCACACGCAAAGATTCAGCCACGAGATAGAGCTTACAAAGATCGTTCGGCCGACCAGTAAGGTTTGGTAAGCGAAACGAAAACTTAGACCAGGTCACCATCCTGTAATTCAGGAGAAGATCATGTCCGAAACAGTCCTCGCATTTCTCATTACTGTCCTTATTCTTGGAGCGTTGGCGGCATGGGTGCCCCTGCTTCACTTATGCGGCCGGGGTGCGTCACGGCTGAATCATCCCCATGTTCAGGGGACATTGGACGATGCCGAGCAGCCTACGCAGGAACAACTTGTCGACGTTGCTTAAAGTGACGCTTGGTCCGGCTGTAGGATGGCCACGCCGCCCAGGTTCGCGGCGGCGATGCGGGCTTGCCACTCGGCGGGGCCGGTCTGGTGGATGGAGTGGCCTTCGGTGTTGACGGCGACGGTGACGGGCACGTCAGCCACTTCGAACTCGTAGATGGCCTCCATGCCGAGGTCTTCAAAGGCAAGTACGCGGGCGGACTTGATGGCTTTCGAGACGAGGTAGGCTGCCCCGCCGATGGCGATCAGGTAGACGGCTTCGAACTCCCGGATGGCGTCGATGGCGGCGGGGCCACGTTCGGCCTTGCCGATCATGCCGAGGAGGCCGGTCTCGGCGAGCATTTGGCGGGTGAACTTGTCCATGCGCGTGGCGGTGGTGGGGCCGGCGGGGCCGACGGCTTCGTCGCGGACGGCGTCGACGGGGCCAACGTAATAGATGAAGCGATCCTTGAAGTCCACAGGCAGGCGCTCGCCGCGGGAGAGCATGTCGGTCATGCGCTTGTGGGCGGCGTCGCGGCCGGTGAGCAGGCGGCCGGAGAGGAGGACGACCTCGCCCGGTTTCCAGGCGCGGATGTCGTCGCGCGTGAGGGTGTCCAGATTGACGCGGCGGGCGCTGTGGGTGTCCATGTGGAGGACGGGCCAAGCGTCGAGCGAGGGGGGCGCGATCATGACGGGGCCGTCGCCGGTGAGGGTGAAGTGAAGGTGGCGGGTGGCGGCACAGTTGGGGATCATGGCCACAGGCAGGTTAGCCGCGTGGGTGGGAAAGTCGAGTATTTTGACATCGAGGACGGTGGTGAGTCCCCCGAGGCCCTGCGCGCCGATGCCGAGCTGGTTGACTTTGGTGTAGAGCTCGATGCGGAGTTCTTCGATTTTCGACCGTGGGCCCCGGGCGATGAGCTCTTGCATATCGATGGGGTCCATGAGGGACTCTTTAGCGAGGACCATGGCCTTCTCGGCAGTGCCGCCGATGCCGATGCCGAGCATTCCCGGGGGGCACCAGCCCGCGCCCATGCCGGGGAGGGTTTTGAGTACCCAATCGACGATGGAGTCGGACGGGTTGAGCATGGCGAAGCGGGATTTGGCTTCGGAGCCGCCGCCTTTGGCCGCGACGGTTACATCGACGTTGCCGCCGGAGACGAGTTCGACGACGACCATGGCGGGGGTATTGTCGCCGGTGTTTTTGCGGGTGAAGGCGGGGTCGCGGAGGATGGAGGGGCGGAGGGGGTTGTCGGGGTTGAGCCAGGCCTGGCGGACGCCGGCGTCGACCATCTGCTGCATGGTGAGCATCCCGGCGGAGGAGGGTGCCCATTGCGTCTCCATGCCAACTTTGACGAAAGCGGTGACGATGCCGGTGTCCTGGCAGATGGGGCGGTGGCCCTCGGCGCACATCCGCGAGTTGATGAGGATCTGGGCGATGGCGTCTTTGGCGGCGGGAGATTGTTCGAGCTCGTAGGCGCGGGCGAGGTTTGTGATGTAGTCGACCGGGTGAAAGAAGGAGATGTACTGGAGGGCGTCGGCTACGGATTGGATGAAGTCGTTTTGGGGGATGGTGGCCATACGTATATTCCTAGAAGGTAAGCTAACGTGATTCTAAGCCGATGAATGGCTATCATTCATGTACGGAGACCGAGCATGGCCATGGACGAAGACGTCCTTTATGTAATCTCGACAGCCTCACGGGACAAAGTCGCTCATACGCATACGTACCCTATTGGAGCCGAGGCTCTTTCGAAAGCCTTCGCGGACGTTCCGCAAGTTCGTGAGTTCCAGCTTGCATTTTCTGCGGGTAGATTTTTCAATTTCACTGGGCCGTGGGCGCATCGGTCCAACGACGCTGGCCATGCGGTCTGCACGGTTCTGAAAGTGAGTTATCGACGGAGAGGAGCATCATTAGGCGCGCAATGGGAGTATGGTATGCGGCCCGGAGATGTTGAAGCAAAAATAGAGAATCGACGTGTATCCGGTATTCCGCAACGTCAAGCACATGGTAAGAGAATCACTGAATAAGACTTTACCGAATGTTCGTGAATGGCTTTTGCAGCACTCATCCGCGGATGCAAAGCTTGGCGATCTGGAACTAATTCTTACCTACAACGAGACCGAGAACACGATGACCTCATCGGTAAGAAATCATCTTGAGCCAAGCCGCACAACATAAGGCTAAGCATCCAGCGTGCTGAAAATTTCGGCTATGGAGATCTCGATGGAAGTGCCCTCGGCGCGGAGGGTGCCGATGGTTTGCTCGGTCGTCGTTGTGGCGGTGACGGTGTGGGCGGTGCGGGTTTCGGGATCGAGTATCCAGACGGTGGGGACGCCCATGTCGAGGAAGTCTTGCACGCGCTTGCGCATGGCTTTTAGGGTATCGCGCGGGGAGAGAACTTCGATGCAGAGAACGGGCGGAGTGCGGATCATGCGTTCGCGGGGCAGAAGGGCGGAGGTGACGCAGACATCGGGGACGCGGAAGCGGGTTGGCGCGACGTGGATGCGGACTGGGCCGACTGCGCGGACGAACCATTCCTGCTGCCTGTTTCGTAGAAGTACGGCTAGCGCGGCCTGGATGTCGCCGTGGTCGAACTCTCCCAAGTTGCGCTCCTCGATCTCGCCGTCTACGTAGTCGACGTCGGGGCGGTAGGTGGTGTTCAGGTATTGCTCGACGGTGAGGATGTGGGGCAGGTTGGCGGTTGCCATGGCGCACCTCGTTCTTCGATTATCTATTACCTATACGACTACCTATCCGTACCTATACGTCCGAAACGGTAGACGAAGCCGACCTTCACGCCTATGTTGTTCTGAACTGTGCCACCAAAGGTGGTGCCGAGATAGGTGGGGGTGACGCGGGCGGCGAGGTTGGGGAAGAAGTTGTAGTCGAGGTTTGCGCCGACGGAGAAGGCGGCGCGGGCGTTTGAAGAGGGCCAGAGACCGAGGTTGACGTCGGGGATGCCTTTGGAGCCGCCGCCGAACTTGCCGAGTGCGACGCCGCCGGTGGCGAAGACGCTGACCGCGGACCTTTGCCGGGCGTAGACCCGATACTCTGGCCCGGCCATGAAGGTGTATTCAGAAATCTGCGGGTTGGGGATGTTGTAGATGGTGTTGCCAATTTTAGCTCGGCCGTATGCGCCGTCGATGCCGCCGGTGATGCCCAGCTTGGGGTTAAGAAAGTAGGTCGCCGAGGTCCAGAAGGTGACTTCGTTGTTCTTTTGGAGAGAGGGGCCGGAGCGCCAGCGGAGATAACCGCCGCCTCCCGCCGCCTCCCAGCGGTGGCTGTAGGTGTCCTGGATGATGCGTTCGACACGCGCTCTGCGATTGGCGCTCGATTCGCGGCGCGGGCGGCGGGTCTGGGCTGGAGCGGCGAGGGTGAGGAAGAGAGACGCGAAGGCGATCCACTTCAGATTGGAAGGCGTTCCCGCCGTTGGGCGCTTGCTTTCAAACATCAACTATTTTCCCCTGCACACAGTCTGCGACGACTTGCGGTGATCTCCATGACATCGGGCGCACCTGGTGGAAGCGCGCTCGTGTTCTTATTAGAACATTGCCGCTGTCTCCGCGGTGGCCTTGGCGACAGGAGAGTAGATCGATGGCGAGATCGGGTAGGGGCGGCGGAGGATTTGACAAACAGAAGGGCACCAGCAGATTCCCTTCCGGAATGACAACCAAAAAGGCGAAGGACTTCTTTGTTTGGGAGGGAAAGATGAGGGGTGGAGCGTGTGGGGCGTGGTCCCCGTGGAAGCCGTGCCTGGCGGCCGAGTCGCTGGCCTTTGGGCGGGCGGACTGCGCAGTGGTGGGCAAATCCAAGCCACGCATGGGCAGTATCAATGCAATTCTGAGTTCGCCACCCCGCAAAATGTGCGCTACGCTTTCTCTCGGGAACTAAATCTGCAACACTGTTTGCATGACTCTTACAGCGACGAGGGTGTTGTCGGACCGCATTGGGCGGATTGAAGTATCGGCGACGATGGCGATCACGGCGGCGGCGTTGAAACTGAAGTCTGAGGGCGTGGACCTGGCGGACTTTGGAGCGGGGGAGCCGCATTTTGCTACGCCGCGACATATCAAGGACGCGGCGATCCAAGCGATTGAGCAGAACTTTACGCGCTACACGAACGTGGCCGGGGTGCCAGAGGTGCGGCGCGCAGTGGTGGACCGGCATGCCTGCGACTTCGGGTCGAACTATACGCCGGACGAGTGCGTGTTTACGACGGGCGGCAAGCTGGCGCTGTTCAACGCGTTGCAGGTGCTGGTGGACCATGGCGACGAGGTGATCCTGCCGGTGCCGTATTGGGTCTCGTTCAAGGACATGATCCAGTACGCGGGTGGGGTGCCGGTGTATGTGGAGAGCCGCGAGGATGAGGATTTTCGCATTACGGCGAAGATGATTGAGGCGGCCATTACGCCGCGGACGAAGGCGATCGTTTTGAATACGCCGTCGAATCCTTCCGGGGCGGTAGTGTCGCCGGAGGATCTTGAGGCGATTGTGCGGCTGGCGCATCAGCGTGGCGTTTATGTGTTGCTGGATGAGTGTTATGTGTACCTGACGTTTACCGGCGAGGTGGTGAGCGGCGGGTCGTTTACGGATTGCAAGGAGCACATCCTGGTCTGCGGGTCGCTTTCGAAGACGTATGCGATGACGGGCTGGCGGGCGGGGTTTGCGCTGGGGCCGAAGGCGGTGATCGCGGCGATGAGCAAGCTGCAATCGCAGAGCACATCGAACACGTCAAGCATTGTGCAGAAGGCATCGATTGCGGCGTTGACGGGATCGCAGGAGTGCGTGGGCGAGATGCGAGCCGACTATATTAAGCTGCGGGACCAGGTGCTGGAGGGATTCAAGACAATTCCGGGGCTGCGGTGCACGGTGCCGCAGGGGGCGTTCTATGTGTATCCGAATGTGAACGCGTTTATCGGGCGGGGCGGGATCAAGTCGGCGTCCGATCTGGCGGCGAAGCTGCTGAGCGAGGCACATGTGGTGGTTGTGCCGGGTGAGGCGTTTGGGACGGCGGAGCATATCCGGCTGTCGTATGCGGTCTCGCACGAGGTGGTGGACGAGGGCGTGAAGCGGATGCGGACGTTCTTCGCCGGGCTCGGGGCATAGTGGAGAGGATCGCCATCGCGCCGATGAAGGGTATTGGAACGCGAGGGGACACGATGCGGTTTGCTCCTGTGATTTTGGCGGGTGGTAGTGGGACGCGATTTTGGCCGAGAAGCCGGAAGGCGAAGGCGAAGCAGGTACTGGCGCTCGACGGCGAGCGGACCATGATTCAGCAGACGCTCGACCGGTTGCTGCTGGTGGGCGAGGCCGGAGACGTTTGGGTGATGACGAACGGCTTGCTTCGCGAGACGATTGGGGAACAACTGCCGCAGGTGCCTTCGGCGCAGCTGCTTTGTGAGCCGACGGCGCGGAATACTGCTCCGGCTTGTGCGCTGGCGGCGTTTTTGTTGGAGAAGAGCGCACCCCAACTGGCATCGCAGACGGTGATTGGGATCTTTCCTTCGGACCATATTGTGAAGAACCCGGCACGGTTCGCGGAGGTGGTGCGGGCCGGAGCGGAGCTGGCCGCGGGTGGGGAACGGATCGTTGTGCTGGGGGTTCCGCCGACGCGGCCCGAGACGGGGTATGGATATATCGAGCAGGGTGGCGATGTCACGGGCGCGGGCAAAATACCGGCCCGTCGGGTGAAGCGGTTTACGGAAAAGCCGGACTTGGCGACGGCGGAGGAGTTTCTTGCGACGGGGAACTACGCGTGGAACGCGGGGATTTTCCTGTGGAGCGCGCGGACGCTGACGAGGGCGATCCGGGAGCATTGTCCGGCGATGGCTCCGCTGCTGGAAGAGATTGCGGCGGCGTGGGGGACGGCGGAGTTCGAGCGGGTGTTTTGCGAGGTGTATCCGCGTTGCGAGAGCATTTCGATCGACTATGCAGTGCTCGAGCCTCGGTCAGGCAAGGGGGAGTTGCTGTCCGAGATTTATTGCCTGCCAGCGGATTTTGAGTGGACGGATATAGGGTCATGGGCGGCGCTGCACGAGCATCAGGTGGAGCTGCCGGAGCTGACCGGGTGCGGCGGGGCGAACGTGGTGGACGCGGGCAAGAGCTTGGCTTTGGAGTCGCACCGGAATTATGTGTTTGCGCCGGGGAAGGCAGTGGTTCTGCTGGGGGTAAGCGATCTGGTGGTGGTGGAGACGGAGGATTCGCTGCTGATTACGACGCGGGACCGGTCGCAGGAGGTGGGGAACGTGGTGAAGGCGTTGGCGGCGGCTGGGCGGGAGGAGTTGTTGTAGGGCGGAACGCGGATTCCCTACGGGAATCACAAACAGAAAGCAACGGCCACAGCAGATTCCTCCGCTTCGCTGCGGAATGACAGACAAAGACAAGACGCGGGTAGACTGAGGGAGCATGAATACGACGGCGGTGAAGTTCGGGACGGATGGATGGCGCGGGATCATCGCGGACGACTTTACCTTTGCCAATGTGCGGGTGGCAGCGGCCGCGATCGCGCACTATGTGCTGGAGAATGAGGCGGCGGAGCGGGGCGTCTGCATCGGGTACGATACGCGGTTTGGGTCGAAGAGCTTCGCGCGGGTGGTGGCGGAGGTGCTGGCCAAGGCGGGGATTCCGGTGATGCTGGCGGCGGAGATTACGCCTACTCCGGCCCTGTCGTTCGCGGTGCGGGAGCACAAGGCGGCGGGCGGGGTGATGATCACCTCAAGCCATAATCCGCCGGAATGGAACGGCGTGAAGTACAAGGCAAGCTATGGCGGCTCGGGTAGCCCTTCGATCATTGCGGCCATTGAGACGTATCTGGGGCGCGATCTGCTGGCGGCGGTCGTGCCGGCGGCGATCGTTGAGGCGGACTTCAACACGGATTACATTGCGGCGATTACGCGGTTTGTCGATCTGCCGGCGATCAAGGCTTCGGGGTATAAGTTTCTGATCGACTGCATGTACGGAGCGGGGCGGGGGGTGCTGGCGGGGATCTTTGCGCGGGCCGGTGTGCCGTTTGTAGAGATGCGGAGCGAGATCAATCCGGCATTTCCGGGGATCAACCCAGAGCCGATTCTGCCGCACATTGCGGAGACGCAGTTGGTCGTCGTGGAGCAGGGGTGCGACGCGGGCTTTATCACCGACGGGGACGCCGACCGGATTGGGGCGGTAGACGAGCACGGCAATGTGGTGGACGCGCACAAGATCTTCGCGATCCTGCTGAAGTGGCTGCTGGAGCGGAAGGGCTGGCCGGGAGATGTGACGCGGGCGTTCAACACGACGAAGATGCTGGACCGGATCGCGGCGAAGCACGGGCGGACATTGCATGAGCATGGGATCGGGTTCAAGTATGTGTGCGACTTGATGCTCGAAAAGGACATCCTGATCGGCGGGGAGGAGTCGGGCGGGGTGGGGATCAGCCGCCATCTGCCGGAGCGGGATGGCTTGCTGAACTCGCTGCTGCTGGCGAACGTGATGGCGGACGAGCGGAAGACACTGGGCGAACTGGTGGCTTCGTTGCAGGCGGAGTTCGGAGAGCACCAGTATGGACGGATCGATATGCACATCAACGAGGGGCTAAAGCAGTCGGCCATTTTGCGAGCGCGGGCGTTGCAGGCCGGTGCGGAGATGGCGGGGTTGAAGGTGCGTAGGATAGAGACGCTGGACGGGATCAAGTTTTTCCTCGATAACCCCAAATGCGTGGGCAAAGAAAATGCGGCCGAGACGTGGCTTCTGCTGCGGGCTTCGGGGACGGAGCCGCTGTTGCGGGTGTACTGCGAGAGCTGCTCGGTGGAATCGGTAAAGCGGGTGCTCCTAGCAGCGAAGGCATTTGTGCTGGCGGGTGCGGCTTGAGCTACGAAGTGCATTTCGATGAAGGATTTACGATTGCTGGCGTATCGGCCCGAGTCGATCCAGCGGAGCCGCGGGCTATTGGCGAAGTTTGGGGAAGATTCTATAGCGCTGGCGGTGTTCAAGGCGTTCCAGGCCGCCTAGACGACGTGGTCTATAGCGTCTACTGCGAGTACGAAAGGGATTACACCAAACCTTATACCGTGGTGATTGGGTGCGCGGTCGATCCGCTTACCGCCGTTGCTGAAGGGTTGACCATCGTCAGTGTTCCGCCGGGTAAGTTCGCGGTCCTCAAAGCTGAGGGCGAGATGCCGCAGGCGGTCTTCAATGCCTGGTCAGAGGTATGGGCGACTCCGCTTGACCGCAGCTACGAGGCCGATTTCGACCACTATGGGACGGATGGCGTCGTGACGATCCATGTGGGGGTTGCGTGAGGATTGAGACAAAAGGGATGTTGTTCGACATGGATGGGGTGCTGATCAGCTCTATCGGGTCGGTGGTGCGGTGCTGGCGGCAATGGTGCGCGCTGTATGAGGTGCCGGGGGCGGAGAGCTTCAACGTGCCGCACGGCAAGCGGGCGATCGATATTATTCGTGAGCTGCGGCCGGACATCGACGCGGTCGAGGGGCTGCGGGTGATCGAGGATATGGAGATCGCGGATACGGCCGACCTCCAGGTGCTGCCTGGCGTGCGGGCGTTACTGGCTTCGTTGCCGCCGGAACGATGGGCGATTGTGACCTCGGCGACCAGCCGCCTGCTGCTGGCGCGGCTTGCGGTGGCGGGGCTTCCGGTACCGGAGCGGTTGATCTCGGCGGACACAGTGGTGAACGGCAAACCGCATCCGGAGCCGTATATGCGCGGGGCAGCGCTCCTGGGGTGCCGGCCGGAGGAGTGCGTGGTGGTGGAAGATGCGCCCCCGGGTGTAGGGGCGGGGAAGGCGGCTGGGTGCCGGGTGCTGGGAGTGCTTGGGACGCATCCGATTGCCGAATTGCAGGAGGCGGAGGCGGATTGGGTGACGCCGTCGCTGGAGACGGTGAAGGTTGAGGTGGAGAGTGACGGGCTTTCGATTCAATTTGAGACGGCATAGCGGACGCGCTATCGTCTAAGCTCGCCACTTTCGGTTCTGCTACACGTCCAACATCCGGCGGGCTACTTGCCGCGTCCCTGATTTGGCGAAACAATAGAGAGTGCCGCGCAGCGCGACGGCCTGTTTGGAGATACCTTGCACAGTTTCTTTCGTACGGTCCTAGTATCGAGCACTCTGGTACTTGCAACGTCAGCGTCGTTCGCCGCGCAACTCAGCAGCGACGGTAAGACGGCCATTCCCAAGGATGTGCAGCAGCTTATCGTCGTTGACTACCGCGCGATGCAGAACTCGCCCGCGGCAATGAGTCTGAAGGACCGCGTGCTGCCGCCGGAGTTGAAGCGGCTGGAGACGGCGTTGAAGACTTCCGGTCTGAAAGTGGATCAGGACGCGGATGTGCTGGCCTTCGCGGCGTTTCGGGCGGGCGATGGCACGCGGACGGTCGGAATTGCGCAGGGACAGTTCCAGACACGAGCGATCATCGCAAACTTCGCTAAGACTAAGGTAAAGCCGGTGCTGGTGCGGAACAACAGCGTGTATCCGATGGCGGGCGGGAATGTGGTGGCGTTCTTAAACCAGACGACGATGGTGTTCGGAGAGAGAGACGCGGTGCGTGGGGCGCTCGACGCGCGGGACGGAATGACGCCGAACTTCCTTTCAAATGGTGAACTGACCAACGAGATGGTTTCGGTCGACACGCGCGCGGTGTGGAGCCTGCTCGATCAGAAGGGCACACAGACGATGATGCGCAGTGTGCTGGGCGATGCGGCGCAGCTGGCGGACTACGACACGGTGAAGAGCCGCTTCAAGAGCTCGCGCTATACGATGGATTTTCAAAACGGGGTAAAGTTCGAGATGGCCGTGGTGATGTCAGACACGGTGACCGCCGCTACGGTGGCCACGTTGATGAAGGGCGCGGCGCTGCTGAAGAAGAGCACGGGATCTCCGATGGAGAAGTCGGCACTCGACCAGACGACAATCGATTCGAACTCGGGTGTGTTGTCGGTGAATTACAGTTCTTCGGATAGTCAGTTTGCGAGTTTGTTGGGGTCGCCGCTGTTCCAACAGGTGGTGCGGTAGGCAACGCAAATGCAGATTCCCTCCGGGAATGACAAACAGAAAAGCAAAGCAGATTCCTTCGCTTCGTCACGGAATGACAGATAAATAAGCTGAACTTTCGTTCTTATAACGCTCTAACTCCCCTCATGTAGATTTCGGCCACATCCGTGCATTCATCTCCGGCATGGATAGCGGAATCTATGCGGCATATGCGGGTCTACTGGCACGGACCCAGGCTCTCGACACGGCGGCCAACAATCTCGCGAACGCGGGCACGAATGGCTTTCGGGCGCAGCGGGATTACTTTCGCAGCGTGCTGACGGACAACATTACCGGGCAGGAGAGCTCGCAGGTCGGCTCGGCGGTCAACGGGTTTGGCGTGCTGGGCGGCAACCGGCTCGACCTCGGGCAGGGTCAGATCGCGCCCACGGGCAATCCGCTTGACCTGGCGTTGAACGGCGAAGGTTTCTTCGCGGTGCAGACGGCGCAAGGTGTGCGCTATACGCGCGATGGCTCGTTTACCAAGTCGGCGGCGGGGGTGTTGCAGACTTCGATGGGCGAGCCGGTGCTGGATGCGGCGCAGCAGCCGATCACGGTGCCTTCAGGGCCGATTCAGATCTCATCGAGCGGCACAGTTTCGGTGACGAACTCGGACGGCACGGCGAACGTGGTGGGCCAGGTGGGAGTGTTTACCTTTGCTAACCCTGGCGTGCTGAAGGCCGAAGGGGTAAACCGGTTTACGACCGACGCCGACAATCCGCCGATTGCCGGGGACGCAAGTGTGCAGCAGGGGTCGCTTGAAGGAGCGAACCTCGACTCGGTGCATGGGTCGATGCAGCTGATCCTTGTGCAGCGCCAGGCGGAGATGATGCAGAAGGCGTTGAGCGCGTTCAACAACGATATGGACAAGGTGGCGGCGGAGGAGTTGTCGCGGGTTTAGAGCTGGAGAAGCAGATTTCCTTTAAGAATCACAACCAGAAAAGCAAGACCAGAAGCGGATTCCCTTCGGGAATGACAAACAAGTTGGACTAAGGAGATTGAGATGATTCGAGCACTTTATACGGCGGCGAGCGGAATGAGCGCGCAGCAGGCGAACCTGGACACGGTGGCGAACAATTTGGCGAACTCGGCCACGACGGGATTTCGGCAACGGCGGCTTCAGTTTCAGGACATGATCTACCAGAATCTGATCACGCCGGGCACGGCGCAGAGCACGTCTACCGTAGCGGCCGGATTGCAGATCGGGCTGGGGACGAAGACTGCGGCGAGCGAAGTCATTATGACCCAGGGCGACTTCAACCAAACCTCGAACCCGATGGACCTGGCGATTCAGGGTTCGGGCTTCTTTCAGGTGACGCGGCCGGACGGGACGATCGCGTACACCCGCGATGGGAGTTTTCACATGAACAACCAGGGGACGCTGGTGACGGCGAATGGCGAGCTGCTGACGCCGAACGTGACCATCCCCTCGAACGCGACGGCGGTGACGATCTCGCAGTACGGCGTGGTGTCGGCGACGATTCCGGGGCAGAACCTTCCAGCGCAGGTGGGCACGATCCAGCTGGCGACCTTTGCCAATCCAGGCGGGTTGAGCTCGATCGGCGGCAATCTGTTTCAGCCGACGGGGTCGTCAGGCAACGCGATCACGGACGTTCCGGGCGGCAACAGTGGCATGGGGACGCTGCAGCAGGGATACCTTGAGAACTCGAACGTCGACGTGGTGAGTGAGTTTGTGCAGATGATTCTGGCGCAGCGCGCGTATGAGAGCAACTCCAAGGTAGCCAAGACGGCGGACGATATGTATTCGCAGGTAAATAGCCTTATTCGGTAGGCGGAACGCAGATTCCCTACGGGAATAACAAACAGAGACACAGCGGTTTGCACTAGCCGTACTTCTTTTCTCAGGGAGCCGTGATGCACTGGAAGCGCTGGGCAGCTATCGGTATTGTGTCAGCCGTGCCAGCGGGCGCTGGTTGGGGGCAGGTCGTTCCGCAGACGGGATGTGCGAGCACTCCAGCAGCGGCTATTGAAGCGGCTCGCGCGGGTCTGATCGCAGCTTCGCAGGGTACGGGATTTCGCGTGGAGTCGGTGCGCTGGGACGCGGCGCAGCGGCAGACCTGGGCGGTGATCCGGAGCTGCGATCATGCGGAGCGGCCCGCGTTGGTGATGCTGGCGGACCTGCCGCACGGAGCTTCTGTTGCGCAGCCGGGCAGTGCCGCGTTGCCGCTTTCAGCACAGATCGCGCAGTCAAACACGGCGGTTGCGGTGGTGCATGCGGGCGAGGTGGTGCGGCTGTGGCGGGCAGACACCCAGGCGCACATCGAGCTGGTCGCCACGGCGGAAGAGAACGGCGTGGTCGGCGCGAAGGTGCGCCTGCGTCTGATGACGCCCAAAGATGCGGACGGCCAATATGCGCCGCCCAGGTACTTAGCCGGCATCGTGCGTGGACCGGCGGATGTGGAGATGGAGCAATGAAACGACACTCGCAAGCGAGTTTTGAGGCCGAGCACAAGGACTTCTGGATGTTCGCCTTGGTGACGGCGATGGTGCTTTATCTTCTGGTCGCGCTCACCTCGCTCAACGCGCAGACGATGCCCCCGATGAGCAATCAGCCCGGATCGGAGGGCAATCCTGCGCCTCTGCCGAGACTTGAGCCTAGAACGTCCCTCGGACAGAAGCTCGATCTGGTGAAGCCGGGGATTGCTTCGAGTTCACTGAATGCGTATCTGGCACGTGTGCGGGCGGAGAACTTCAGCGTCCAGCCGACGCCTGGGTCGATCTGGCTGGATAGTGGACGGCTGACGCGGATGAACACCGACGTGCGGGCCATGCGGCCGAACGATCTGATTTCCGTGGTGGTGTCGGAGAACCTGAACGCATCGACGGACGGCACGGTCAAGAACTCGCGCGCGTCGAACGCGAAGTCCAGTGTGACGAGCCTGTTCGGTCTGCTGAAGGCGGGCAACGCTCTCCAGAACCTTGTTGCGCAGACCTCATCGTCCGGCCTGAACGCGCAGGGTACCAGCGCCACCAACTCCAGCCTGACCACCACGATCGGCGGCCAGGTGATCGAGGTGCTGGCGAATGGGACGCTGGTGATCGAGGCTGAGCGGCAGGTGGAATTTTCACAGCAGACACAAACTATTGTGCTGCGCGGGTTGGTGCGGCCCGAGGATATTTCACAGCAGAACCAGGTCCTTTCGACCGCCATCGCCAGCCTTGAACTTGAGGTGAAGGGCAAGGGGATCGTCAACGACGCCACTTACCGGCAGAACCCGCTGGTGCGGCTGCTCGAACGCATCATCATCTTTTAGGGAGCAGCCATGTCGTCACCCCACGCAGCAACGGCAAAGAAGAACAAACGCAGAACAACATCAGCGTGTCACCGCAAGGCAGCCGGCCTGATGCTGCTTTACGGTATGAGCGCCGGGGCCCAAACCGGAACCGCCGTCCCGGCCCGTACGAATGCTGGCCGTCCCGTCGTCCTCGTCAACTCCGGTGTTTCCATCCCACCCAACGATCCGATCCAGACGCAGGCGCAGGCTCCCGATGCCCCCCCGGTTCAACCCATTGCCAACGCCTACGCCGAAGCGCCTTCGCGCCCCATTGCCGCCATCTCCGGCAATCCGACCGCTCCTCCCCGCGAGGCGCGCATCAAGGACATTGCGTCGATCGAAGGGATTCGCGACAACCAGCTTGTCGGATATGGGATTGTGGTGGGATTGCAGAACACGGGCGACTCGCAGCAGACGAGCTTTCCGATCCAGACGCTGGCGGCTACTTTGTTGAGAATGGGCGTGAGCGTTCCTGCCGGTTCGATTCGTGTGCAGAACCTGGCGGCGGTCTTTATCGCGGCGACGCTGCCGCCGTTTGCGCGGCCGGGAACGAAGCTGGACATTACCGCGTCTTCGGCGGGCGATGCGAAGAGCCTTGAAGGCGGCCTTCTTCTGATGACGCCGCTGTATGGCCCCGATGGCAAGATCTACGCGCAGGCGCAAGGGCCATTGGTGGTAGGCGGCTACTCGGTGAGCGCGAACGGAAACACAAAGCAGGTGAACTTCCCGACCACCGCCCGCATTCCGGGTGGAGCGATGGTGGAACGCGGCGTTCCGCTTGATCTCGTTGGGCGAAACGAGTTCTCCATCCTTCTCGATCAGGCCGACTTCCGCAGTGCTGAATGCATGGCCCAGGCCATCAACAAAGAGCTGGGCCGCACCGTCGCGCATGCAGTTGATAGTCGTCGGGTCACGCTTGCGGTGGCGAACGGAGAAGAGATTCCCGCTCTGCTAGGCAGGGTGGAGGCGATCCAGGTGCCGTTTTATCCGCGGGCCAAGGTGATCGTCAACGAGCGCACGGGCACAGTGGTGATCGGGGGTATGGTCATCCTTCAACCGGTTTCCATCCTCCACGGGGGGCTGACGGTCAACATTGTCAGCCAGTTCCAGGTTTCGCAGCCTAATACCTTTGCGGGCGGCACCACAGTTCCCGTTCAGCAGACCCAAGTTACGGCCAAGGACAGGCCGGTCAACCGCATCGAGCTCAAGCAGGGCTCGACCGTGGACGACCTTGTTCGCAGCCTTCAACAGATCGGCGCAACCGCTCGCGACGTCATCTCCATCCTTCAGGCGATGAGGTCGGCGGGCGCGCTCGAAGCCGAAATTGAGGTTCTATGACGACGATCCAAGGTTTACAAGCGCTTACCCCCGCCATCGCCACCGATCCGGCAGCCGCTAAACAGGCCAAGCTGGAAAACGCCGCTCATCAGTTCGAAGGCATTTTGCTACAGGAGATGCTGAAGTCGATGGGCAGCGGCAAGGATGAGTTTATGGGCGACGGGGAGAACGGCGATCCTTCCACCGACACGCTGCGGAGCTACGGGACCGAAGCGGTCGCCACAGCGATCACTCATGCGGGCGGGATTGGGATCGCAAAACAAGTAATCGCTAAGGTTACTAAGGAGACTCACGAGCGTTTAGCCGCAAGTAGTTAAAAATTCGTAATGGTACTGAAGTTTTCAGAACGGGGGCCGATTTTCTGATTATGAACAACACGACCGTAAACTACTCGCCCTCTCTCTCAACTCTCTCCACCACCGCCTCTCCCGCAGCCCTGAAGCAGGTCGCCGCACTGAATGCCTCGACCCACGACGTCACCGCCGGTAGCCCCGTCGTCAAAGCCGACCAGACAAGCCTTTCGCTGGCCAGTGGTCTGATCACCAAGGCACTTTCACTCCCCGATGTTCGCCACGAGAAAGTTGCCGGGCTCCAGAAGGCCATCGCCGCGGGCACCTACAACGTTTCTTCGCACGATGTTGCGGGCAAGCTGCTGAAGTCGTTGCTTAGCTAAGCGTCGGCCGATGCAACACAGATTTCCTACGGGAATGACAAACAGAAGAGTGAAAGCAGATCGCCTAGATACTTATGACGCAGCCCCTCCAACTCGACCTTGTTGCCACACCTTCCGCTTCGTCCACGCTGGGCGAGACGCTTGACGAGACGATCCACTCTCTTGCGACGTTCGACGCGGACAGGCTGGAGACGCTTCAAATGCAGGTTGGCGCGTTGACCACAACGTCCTTGGCGCGGGAGCTGACCGAGAGCCGTGAAGCGATGCCGGAGCTGCTTCGCAAGCACACTCTGCTCCGAGAGATGTTGAACGCCACCACGGCCAATCTGCGCGTCGTGGCCGCCGTAATGGAAGCTAAACGCGCCTCAGCCGGATTCACCACCCAGGGCGCAACTCACGACAGGAGCAAACTCGTATCATGGCCACGCTAACCTCGCTGCTCAATTTCTCAAAGAACGCGCTCGACGCCGCGCAGATCGCGCTGAACGTTACTTCAAACAACGTTGCCAACCAGAACACGGCGGGGTACGCGCGTCAGGTGGCCAGCTTTCAAAGCAACGACTCGGTGACGATTGGAGGTCTTCGCATGGGCGAGGGCGTCAACGTGACCGTATCTTCGGTGCGCGACCGCGTACTGGAACAGCGCTTACAGCAGCAGACGCAGACGGCCGGACAGAGCGGCAATCTTGTATCGACGCTCGGGTTGGTGCAGAACATCTTTGGGGTGAAGGCGTCCTCCACGTCGGCGGCGACCACAACGCTCGGCTCCGCCATCGACTCCTTCTACAACTCGTTCACGGCGCTTGAAGGAAATGCGTCGAGCCCTGCTAGCCGCTCGACGGTGTTGACGGCGGCGAGCAGCCTGGTGGACGCGCTCGGATCAGCTTCGGCGCAGCTTAAGAGCACCGTGACCTCCTTGGACAATCAGGTAAACGACACAGTGGTACAGGTTAACTCGTTGCTGTCGAACGTGGCCGATCTGAACAAGAAAATTGCTTTGGTCTCCCCTTCGGGGGACGCCGGTCCTCTGGAAGATCAGCGGCAGACTGCGATTACCAAGCTGTCACAGCTGATCGGGCTGGACCAGATCACGACCAACTCAAACAGCATCACGCTGACCACGACGGGCGGCGCGGTCCTGGTCAGCGAAGGCAACACGTTTCCTATGCAGACCTCACAGGTGAGTGGAACGACGCACCTGATCGCGGGCTTCAACGGCACGGACATTACGGCGAGCATCAGCGGCGGCAGTCTGGGCGGTTTGCTTCAGGCGCGCGATGTGCAGCTTCCTTCCTTTCAGACCAGCCTCGACCAGCTCGCGTATGGAATCGGCGTCGCGATCAACACGCAGAACGCGGCGGGCTTGGACGGCAACGGCAATGCGGGCGCTGCGCTGTTTACCTTTCCAGCCACATCGGCAGATGCCGCTTCGCAGATCGCGTTGGCCACGGGCGTGACAACAGCAAGCATTGCCGCGGCGACGACGAGCGAAGGCGCGACGGGAAGCGGCAATGCGGTTGCTTTGGCCGCGCTTGCGACCCAAAACAACGTTGGAACGCAGTCGGCTTCCGGCTTCTACGCTTCGTATCTGGCGACCATCGGCTCGGCGGTCTCGAAGGCTACTTCCGACGACTCCGTGCAGCAGGCAGCGCTCACACAGCTACAGTCGCAGCGTGATTCGCTTTCTGCCGTTTCCCTCAACGAAGAGGCCGCCAACCTCACGCAGTATGAGCGTTCCTACGAGGCTGCGGCCAAGATCTTCACCATCGTCGACAAGCTCTTCGCTGCCGCGCTCAACCTCGGTACCCAGACCAGCTTCTAAACCGTCGCTTTCCCGCTACAACTCTCAAGGAGATTCCCGTGCGCGTCGATCCCACCTACCTTTCCAAGCTTTCCTCGTCGCTTAGTCAATCCACCGCGAAAGAGGCCGAGCTGACCGCAGAATTGTCAAGCGGTTTGCGCGTTTCGTCGCTCTCGGTCGATCCGACCATCACTGCGCAAAGCAGCTTGCTCAACACCGACATCAGCCAGCAGGACACGTATGTCCAGCTAGCGGCGACCGAGACGGGAAGACTACAGGTTGCCGACTCGACGCTGAGTGAGGCGGTCACGCAGCTTACGTCCGCCATCAGCCTGGCGGCGCAAGCGGCGAACGGCACGTTAAACGCGGCCAACCTGAACGCGGTGAAGCAGCAGATCTCGGGCATCCGGGACACGGTGCTTTCTCTCGCCAATACTACTTATACCGGGACGTACCTCTTCAGCGGCAGCAAGGGCACGACGCAGCCCTTTACGTTGAACACCGCCACCGATCCGGCCACGTTCACCTACAACGGCGACGCCAACCTGCAATCGATCGTCACCCCCGGAGGACAGTCGATCGCTATCGGTGTTTCGGGAACCTCACTTTTCGGTTCCGCGCTGACGGCGCTGAACTCGTTCATCTCCAATCTGAACGCGGGCAGCACGGCAAACGTAGCACACGATGGAGCGGCGATCAGCTCGGCGCTGACTCAGCTCTCCAGCCAGCGCACCATCATCAGCAACTCGCTCGCGCGTCTCTCCGATACAGGCAGGTACGCCCAGAACCAGGAAGCGAACCTGAAGGTTACGCAGAGTTCGCTGGTGTCGGCGGATACAGCGCAGGTGGCCACCAGTCTGACCCAGGCTGAGACGCAGAACCAGGCGTTGATTAGCGTGATTGCCGCACTGGGCAAGAACAGCAGTCTCTTCAGCTACATACAGTAAGTCTGGTACACCCGCCTGCCCCATCCTCGCGACAGCACATAGTCGTTGAGGGTGGGGCTTCTGGCGTCCACCCTTCTATACTGGAGGTAAGGGGCTGGAATGCGATCTGCGTTGGCGGTTCTGCAATTCTTTTGGACAGCCACGCGCGGGTGTCGGCTGCGACCGTGGCGCAGTCCTTATCTTCGGTGGCGTTTTGAGACCTACACCGGCAAACCCGCCAGAGAGGTAAGGCTCGGCGACTTCTGGCACTTGGCGTTAAGCGAACGCAGTCAGTTCCTGCGATTCCTTAGGTGGATTGGCGAGATGAAGAGCTTTGCGGAGAATCAACAACCATAGACCAGCCGCCTAGCCATCGCGCTGTCATCTCGCATCTTCCTTATAGGACCAGTGTGGCCAAACGGTAAGTCCGAACACCTGGTCCAGGAGGTAGTTGCGTGGGAAGTTTTATTACATTAAAGGCGTCGGATGGTCATGAGCTGCAAGCCTACGTAGCTGTACCGGAGGGTGCGCCGATCGGTGGTTTGGTGATTGTTCAAGAGATCTTCGGCGTCAACGCTCATATACGTGGCGTTGTGGAGGATTTTGCCAGGGAGGGCTTCCTCGCCGTGGCTCCTGTCATCTTTGATCGAGTGGAGCGTGGCGTCGAGTTGCGGTATGACGGCGATGACGGGCAGAAGGGTTATGCTCTGATGCAGAAGCTCGATCCGGTGACGGTGCTGCTGGATGTGGCGGCGGCGTTTGAGAAGGCCAGGGTGGAGTCGGGCAAGGATGTGGGGGTGGTGGGCTACTGCTACGGTGGTCTGATGAGCTGGTTGACGGCGACGCGCGGGGAAACGGTGAAGGTGCGGCCGGCGTGCGCAGTTGGGTACTATGCCGGGGACATCGGCAAGGTGGCAGCGGAGGAGCCGAGCTGTCCGGTGATGCTGCACTTTGGCGGCAAGGACACGCACATTGGGCTGGAACAAGTGGAGGCGGTCCGGGCGGCGCATCCGGAGGTGACGATCTTTGTGTATCCGGATGCCGAGCATGGATTCAACTGCGATGCGCGCGCGAGCTACAATCCGGAGGCGGCGGCGTTGGCCCGGGGGCGAACGCTGGAGTTTCTGGCCACTCATTTATCCTAAGAACTAGAAACGCGAGGTGCCATGCACGATGTGTTTATCGTCTCCGTTCCACTGATTATCATTCTGGCGGGCATTCTGTTGAATCGCGCCGACACGAAGGAGCTTCGCGCGGAAATGAAGGATCTGCGCGCGGAGATGCAGAAGCGCTTCGATCAGACCGACGCGCATCTGGCGCGTATCGACGCCGACCTCCGCCAGTTCTATCACCTGACCGGCAAGCTTGAGGGCCGCACGGACAACATCGAGAAGTATCAGTAAGCCCGATTCGTTCTTCCACACGCTTCCCATGCTCGATGCGATTGTCGGGCGTGGGAAGCGGTGTTATCTTAATAGAGACACTTACGAAGAGTGAACTAGAGACGATCAGGAGTAACCCACCGCCGTGTTGGCATCCGCACAGAAGACTGACATCATTGAGAAGTTCCGAACGCACGATTCCGACACCGGGAGCCCCGAGGTCCAGATCGCGATCCTTTCCGAGCGCATTGGGCAGCTGACCGAGCACTTCAAGACCCACAAGAAGGATCATGGATCGCGCCGTGGTCTGCTGATGCTTGTCAGCAAGCGCCGCCGTTTGCTCGATTACCTTAAGAAGTGCGACGCGGACCGCTACCGCGAGGTCATTACCAAGCTCGGCATCCGCAAATAAGCAGAGTCTCCTACATCATGGCAAGCCAGCATGGCCCCACTTCCTTCGACCCCAGCGACAGCGCATGGACCCCGGTGTCCATGGGCAGCCTCACGCCGAAGTTGAGAAGCGCTGTGCGTCTTGATGCCCATGTGCGGCCTTCGACCTTGAAGCGATAGCTTCGGTCAGGCCGCATTCTTGCGTCTGTGATCATACCGGCGCACCCAAGTTCCCCTAAACGACAGAAGAAGAGAGAACGCATATGAAGCAGGACGTAACCGTAGAGCTTGCCGGTGGCAAGCAGATCAAATTCGAGACCGGGCGCATGGCCAAACAAGCCTCCGGCGCGGCCCTCACATCGAGCGGCGACAATGTCATTCTGGCGACCGCCGTGGCCTCGCCCGACCCGAAGGAAGGCATCGACTTCTTTCCGCTCACGGTCGAATACCGTGAGTTCACCTATGCCGGTGGGCGTATCCCTGGTGGCTTTATCAAACGCGAGGGGCGGCCGTCCGAAAAGGAAGTGCTGACCAGCCGCCAGATCGACCGGCCTATCCGTCCGCTCTTTCCAGAGGCTTTTCGCAATGAAACGCAGGTCGTCGCGTTCGTTTACTCGGCGGATAAAGAGAACGATCCCGACGTGCTCGGCATCAACGGCGCAAGCTGCGCGCTGGCGCTGTCGGACATTCCTTTCCATGGTCCTGTGGGCGCGGTGCGTGTCGGGTACATCGAAGGGCAGTACATCGTCAATCCGACTTACACGGAGCGCGCCGCAAGCACGCTGAACATCATGGTCGTCGGCACAAGAGACGGCATCGTGATGGTGGAGTCGGGCGCGAAAGAGACTTCCGAGGAGTCGGTGGTGGGAGCCATCGAGTTTGCGCATGAAGAGATCAAGAAGATTTGCGCGGCCATTGAGGACCTGGTTGGGCGCGCGGGTAAGACCAAGCGGACGGTGAACGCGATTGAGGCCGATCAGGCTTACCTTTCCGAGCTGACGGCTAAGGTCGGCGACCGCCTGAAAGACGCGCTCGACACGCAGAAGCACCCCAAGTTCGACAGCTACGCGCTGGTCAAGACGATCAAGGATGAGCTGAAGAAAGATCTGCCGGAGGGCGACGCTTCAGCCTCAAAGAAGCTCAGCAAGTACTACGAGCTGCTGCGCGAGAATATCTTTCGCGAGCAGGTCCTCAACGACCGCGTTCGCCCGGATCATCGCGCCTTCGATCAGATCCGCGAGGTCACGGTCGAAGTGGGCGTGCTGCCTCGCGTGCATGGCTCTGCGCTGTTCACGCGTGGTGAGACGCAGGCGCTGGTGTCGGCCACGCTGGGCACGACCGACGATGCGCAGCGGCTTGAAAGCTATGAGGGCGAGCAGAAGCGCCGCTTTATGCTCCATTACAACTTCCCGCCGTTCTCGGTCGGTGAGGTGGGACGCATGACGGGCGTTGGACGGCGCGAGATCGGTCATGGCGCACTCGCTTATCGCGCCATTGAAGCCGTCCTCCCCGCCGAGGATGAGTCGCCTTATACGCTGCGGGTCGTCTCGGACATTCTCGAGTCGAACGGTTCGTCGTCGATGGCGACGGTCTGCGGCGCGTCACTAGCGCTGATGCAGGCTGGCATCGCGCTCAAGGGTTCGGTCGCCGGTGTAGCGATGGGTCTGGTGAAGGAGGGTGACAAGTACGCCATCCTGACCGACATCGCGGGCGCGGAGGACCACTACGGCGATATGGACTTCAAGGTGGCTGGGACGCGCAAGGGCATTACGGCATTGCAGATGGACATCAAGATCATGGGCATTACGCCGCAGATCATGCGCGAGGCGTTGGAGCAGGCGCGCGTCAATCGGCTGAACCTTTTGGACACGATGGATGCGACGATCTCGGCCGCGAACGAGGAGAAGTCGCAGTTCGCGCCGCGTATCCACACGATCATGATCCCGACCGACAAGATCCGTGATCTCATCGGGCCGGGCGGTAAGGTCATCCGCGGCATCATCGACGCGACCGGCGTCAAGATTGATGTGGACGACACGGGCCGCGTCAATGTGGCTTCGAGCGACGCGGATGGCTTGGCCAAGGCGATCCAGATGATTAGTGACCTGACCGCCGTGCCAGAGATCGGCAAGACCTATCTGGGCAAGGTGGTGCGCATTGCGGAGTTTGGTGCTTTTGTCGAGATCTTCCCTGGCACGGATGGCTTGCTGCACGTCTCGGAGATTGCGGAGCACCGAGTCAAGGAAGTAAAGGACGAGCTACGCGAAGGCGATCAGATCCTAGTCAAAGTGCTCTCCATGGAAGGCACGCGCATCAAGCTCTCCCGCAAGGCCGTCCTCCGCGAACAGCGGGCTAAGCTCGGCCTGCCGGAGCCGGGTGGCGAAGGGCAGCAGGAAATTGCGGTTGCGGCCAATGCTCCCTCCGCTCCGGCTTTCGAGCCGAATGACGAGGTGGAACTCGATGGCGACGACGATGAGGGTTTTGACGGCGAAGAGGCATTGGACGAGCCCAATTTCAACCGCGCCGACGGTGTTCCAGTGGGCGCTGCGCAGGGTGCTCCGGGTAGTGCTCCGCGTCCGGCTGGAGATCGCGGAGGCCGTCCCGGTGGGCGTCGCCGCCGTGGTGGCCGTCGTCCCGGGCAGGGCGGCGGTGCGCCTCAGGGCGGCGGCGGTCCGCGCAGCGTGTAAGCGGAGTTGCTGAAGAACGGAGGCCGCGTGAACAACGCGGCCTCTTTTTGTTCGGAGGGAGATGCGGCTTCGTCACATTATTGGTTTGGCGGCCTTCTGCCTCGTAGCCGGTAGCCGATGGCTGGTCGAACAGGCATGGCCGCAGATGTCGCCTTCACTGCTTAGGCAGAGCTTGCACTACGCGGCTATGGGTGCCGTGGCTCTGCTCCTCCAGCAATTTTGCTCGGATCAGCAGAAAGCGAGGCTGAGCTTGTGGCGTACGGCCTTCGCGGGCCTGCTGCTTCTGGGTATACCTCTTGTGCTCCAGCAGGGTGCATCGGTCGTTCGTCCGGAAACGAGTGTGGCGTTGTACGGCATGACACCGCTCTGGATCGTTCTTGGGAGGGCGTCGATGCACAGCGATGCCAGCCGCGCGATGATGCTGCCTGCGCTTGCTGGCTTCGCGGGCGTGCTGCTGCTTCTGCCTTGGCGGCCGCCCTCGACAGCGGTAGAGGCGATCGCTTTTGGCCTGGTCGTGATCGGAGTATGGCTCACGGCGGTTGGGAGCCTTTGGGCGCATACCTTGATAGGAGGCAGATCGCTGATGCAGGTAGTGGCCGTGATCGCGCTTCCGAGCGCGGCACTACTTGGCCTCGCTGGTGCCATTCACGGCCCGCGGTTTGTAGCTTGGACAAGCGGTGACTCTGTAGCCCTCGTATTTGAATCGGCACAGATGTTTCTTTTTGTATGGCTGCTCAGTGAGTTGGAGCCGAGCCGGTTTGCTGCCCGCTTCTTACTGGTGCCGTTTGTCACCATTGTTGAAGGCGCAATTCTGCTGCGAGGATCGTCGGATGTTCGTATGGCTATCGGCATCCTGCTGCTGCTCTTTGGCGCAAGCTCGCTGCTTTACGCTGAGCGAGACACTCCTACTTCCTTTCAGCTTTCATAGCTTTTCCGAAGGTGACGCAGTAGGTTCGCTCTTCTTCCATGGCTCTAGCTGGCTTTACACTGGAGAAACATGGCAGCTTCGATGTACATCGTCGTGGAGGGCGAAGATCCTGGATACGACATCTTTGTCAATGGAAGGGCTTTGGCGCGAAATGAGGACGCGCTGGAGCGGCTCGCCCTGCGACTGGGCGTAAGGCCACTTATTGAGTTCTTTTCAGCGGATGAGAATTCGATGTCGCTGCTGATTGAAGAGGGCGCGGGGAATCCCGATCTAATCAAGCGGCTGCCTCCGCCGCAGTGGTATGGCGCGGAGGATGGACTGGTGGCCGTGGAGACGATGCTGATGGCGCTACGGGATGATCCGCAGCAGCTTGGCACAGACGGCACCAACGTCGTTGCGGAGTTGGAAGAGTACGCGCGAGTGCTAAAGAAGGCCGCACAGGCGGAGGATCGCTGGCACCTCGCTGTGAGTTGGCGGTAAGCCGCACTTTACTTGCCGTGTAATCTTTGATTTGAGGAGATTGTTTGCTACGTTCGGCTTTCATTGCGCTCTCGCGCCACCGCGGATTGCGGTCGTTTTCGGAGCGGTCCACGCTGGGCCGAAAGCTCTCCGGCAGGTTTGTGGCGGGAATGACGGTCGAGGAAGCGCTTGCGGCATGTGAGGCCGTGAACCGGGAAGGTATTGCGGTTTCTCTCGATTCACTAGGAGAAAGTGTGGCAGTTGAGGCGCAAGCACGCGCTTCGGCGGAGGTCTACCACCGGCTGCTGGACGCGATCGCCGCGAAGGGTCTCAACGCGAACGTAAGCGCGAAGCTGACACAGATGGGGATGGACTTCGACCCGGAACTTGCCGAGCGTATCACCGGTGAGATCGTCGCCCATGCGGACGCGGCCGGGAGCTTTCTTCGCGTCGACATGGAGGGCAGCGAGCTGACGGAAGCGACCTTAGGCGTGGTCGAGCGGCTAAATGCACGATGGCCAGGGCGCGTTGGAGCGGTGTTGCAGTCCTATCTGTTACGTACGGAGGCGGACACGGAGCGCATGCTGGCGCAAGGGATTCGGATACGGCTCTGCAAAGGCGCTTATCAAGAACCGGCCAGCATCGCGTTTCCCGCCAAGAACGATGTGGACGCAAACTATGTAAAGCTGGCGAAGCGGATGGTTGCGTCGCCGGTGTTCTGCGGCATGGCCACGCACGATGAGACGATGATCGAAGCGATTTGCCGGTTTGTAGGGGAGCGAGGCATCCACAAGAGTGCGTTTGAGTTCCAGATGCTCTATGGTGTGCGGCGCGACCTGCAACGAAAGCTTGCCGCTCAGGGCTATGGAGTGCGGGTTTACATCCCGTTTGGAACAGAGTGGTATCCGTACTTTATGAGGCGTCTGGCGGAGCGGCCGGCAAACGTGTTGTTTCTGGCGAAGAACCTTTTGAAGAACTGAGTGCTTATTACTCCGACAAACCGACTCTGCGGATCACGATAAGACCGTGATCTGCTTCGCTCAGGATGACAGGGATTAGTGGTGCTAGCGGGTGGCACTTTGAGTGGATGTGGGCTCGGCGAGTAGCCGCTCTACCAGGGCGATCACCTGCTTTATAAGCTGCTCATGGGCGGGTGCGTTTGCTGGACCAGCGAAGCCCGCATGGATCTCCTTGATGCGACCATCGCGCCCAACGAAGAAAGATGTAGGCCAGCAGTTCAGATTGTTGGCGATGGTGATCTTTTCGTTGAGCTGGTCGGGTTCTCCGGCCAGGAGAACCTGGTAGGTGATGCCATAGCGTGCGACAAAGGCGCGGAGTCGCGTAGGGTCTTTAAGCTGGCCAGCTTCTTCGAAGGATAGGTCGACGATTTCCAATCCGCGTGCGTGAAAGCGAGTATAGAGGCTTTCAAGCAGAGGTGCTTCGTCGTGGCAGTTCGGGCACCAGGAGCCACCGATCGCCACCAAAACAACTTTGCCCACAAACTGCGGATCGGTGCTGGAGACGAGCTTGCCGGAGAGATCGAGGGCGGAGAAGCGAAGAGTCGCGGCGGGGTCTTTGAGGGTGGTCTGTTGTGTCGGATCGGTCGGAGCGGCAAGCTGCTGCTTGCGGGCCTCTACGGGCCGTCGGGCGACCAGGTCGCGCTGGGTATCGCTCAGCAGATTGCTTACGAGCACGGTACCGTCCGGCTGCGGCTTGAGGCTGTAGAGAGCGGGACCGGCAGGGGTGAAGTGCGAGAAGTACGCAGTGTCTCCTCGAGCGTCGAAGCGGCCATACAAGGAGCCGGTGTCCCCGTCGATGCGCTGGATGACGGCTTGTGTGCCATCGATGCGTAGCTGCCAGGCGGACTCACCCTTAGCACTGTGGACGGCAACCTCCCAATCACCGTTGAAGTTTGCAGGCAGCGGGGCCTCAGAATGTGCAGCCTCGCGATGTAGGGTGAAGGGAAGTTTGTTTGCACCGATCGTAAATGTACCCGTTAGAGTATTGCCCGCCACCGTCGCATCCAGGGTACGGGCGAAGTAGTTGAAGGCGAGTACGAGGTGATCGCCGGTGAGGCTTGCACTGCTCGCGGGGCTGGACTCGGGACCATTGCGAAACGCCGCCTTGAGAGCGGCGCCGCTGCCAGAAAGTTCGAGCGTGACAGGCACCTGCTGGCCTTTAACTTCAGCAGTACCTTGCCAGACACCGGCAATAGAACTCGCATTTGTTTGCGCAAACGAGGGGGTGAAAAGCAGCAGAAGGATGACAAGGATCTTCATGAGCGGCTCATTTCTAAGTTGAAACAGCAGGAGGGATGCTCTAGAACGACAGGCGCGAAGGGGCTAACGGGAGCCGCAACAACACAGCGTTGTCAGAACGAACATGAAACGACTATAGTGCGGTTTCGAATAGCGGTCAAACGGTCGAGAGCTAGGAAGTTCACCGCTCAGGAGTTTCTTCGGGTTGTTTTGGCGGAAGATAAGGTTCGACGGTGAGCAGATTGGAAAGGGTAGCACGTTCGCTGTCGGAGAACTCGGTGCGCAGGCGGTCGGAGGCGAGAACGGCTTGTCGCTGCGAAACGGGCATCTCCCGTATATCGCGGAAGGCACGCGCGACGAGACGACGACGATCAGGTGCCAGGTTGCTGAGCTGCTGCATGGCTCCGCGTACCTGCTGACGCTGCGCAGGGGAGAGCTGCTCTATGGCTTCGGTGCGTTCGAGCAGACGCTGACGCTGCTCAGCCGGCATGGCATTAAGCTGCGCTAGCCGATCCCGCATGCGCTGCTGCGTTTCGGCCGGCAGGCTTTGGAAACCGGGTTCGTGTTCTAGCGCACTTTTCTGTTGCTCCAAAGGGAGGTTGCGATGATGGTCCATCCATTGCGCAAGATGTTCCTGCTGGGGCTTGGCGGGTTTGGCGACGGGTGGCTTGACTGACGGGACGTTACGTATTGGTTGAGCGGGAGCGATGGAATACATAAGCCAGCAGGTAGCCAACGCAGATAAGCGGGCCACGCTAACACAACGCCGATATGGACCGAAGGTGGGCATAGAGAGACAGGATGAACCACGCTGTTTGAATAATGTGACCAGCTTACTGCAAGGAACTCCTTTCGTTTGTGCGGATAGAGCTAGCTCTTTGGCGCGATCGAACTATCGTCGTCGGAGGTCTGATCGTCTTGCAGAAGCTGATCCATCTGTTGAAGCGCCTGATCGTTCTTGTCGAGAATCTGGAGATCGCTTACGGCTGCCGAGACTTGTGCGTTCCGCGGGGAGCCCGAAAGAGTGGATAGACCGGCATACGTCCCGCCACCGACGAGAAGTACAGCGGCCAAGGCACCGGCTAAGATGGGCCGAAACTGCGCGCCGGTGTTGAAGAGCCATTGGGCACGCAGCCGCTCGAACCAACCGGCAGGTGCGGCGGCAGCCTCCTCACGCAGGCGGGCGGCGAGCTTCTGATCAAAGTAGGACGACGGCTGAGGAGCCTGCCATGTATCGAGCAGCGAGAAAGTTGATTTAAACGCGGCATACTCCTGTCCACAAGGTGTGCAGTTCTGGAGGTGTATGCGGGCGTCGCCATGTTGCGACTCCGTATCAAGCAGAAGATCGGGAAGCGATTTGCGGAAATCGGTGCAGTTCATGATGGACCTTTCTGTGTTGCGAACGCGTCGTATGGAGGCAGTGCGCGTTTTTCGATTAGACGAACTCTTTTAACTTCTCTCGTAGTGTTTGGTAAGCGCGGAACAGGAGCGATTTAGTAGCAGATTCGGAGAGTTTCAGCACATCGCCAATCTGGCGGTAGTCCATTCCTTCATATTTGTGCATGAGAACGGCGCTTCGTTGACGCTCGGGCAGCGCAAGGACGTGCTGGCGAATAGCGTTCAGGCGTTCCCGGCGGAGCATGGTGGATTCCGCTCCCGGAGTGCTGTCGGCTACATCCGGGGTGGTTCCGGTTTCGCTATCGGTCTCGTCCAGGTAGATGGTGGAGGCAGCACGTTCGTGGCGGTTGTCGCGTGCATAATTGACCCCCAGATTGGTAGCGATCCGATAAAGCCATGTGGAGAAGCGAGCCTCGGCGCGGTAGGTCTCCCGCGACCGGTAGACGCGAAGAAAGACCTCCTGCGCGAGCTCTTCGGCGACAGCCTGGTTATGCACCATGCGATACATGAAATTGATGATGGGCTTGCGATATTTGGCGATCAGATGGTCGAAACCTGCCATATCACCCGCGCGCAGGGCGAGCATGATATCGGAGTCTTCCATATGGGTGAAGTCGCCGGGCGCGTGGAAGACTGCCGTTTGAGGAGCCGAGTCGCCGAACTGAGGATGGGTCGGATTGATCGCCAGCGTGGCCATATCTTCTATGACCCCATTTGCGGCTTCAGGTTGCGCGGGAGAAGCTATTTCCGCAATTTCGGTATTCGCCAACGGCTCTGCTTGCGATGGAACAGCGCGGCGTGTCGGAGGCAAAGGAGGCATCGTACTCTGCTATTGTACTGCCGCTGTTGGAGATCCTTTGGACGCGATGGTATGCTCGTAGCTGTGATCGCGGGATGTTGTACGTAGTCCGGCGAAACAAGAGGGCGCATAACTCAGCGGTAGAGTGCCACCTTCACACGGTGGAAGTCGTAGGTTCGAATCCTGCTGTGCCCACCATCAGAACGAAGAAATAACTATGTAAAATCCGGTTCCGAGGCTACTTTCTGGTGCCCGACCGTACAGCCTCCGCCTCAGAGTGATTGCTAGAGCTGTCGTGCCCTCTATCGGGGAGCAGCGTACGTGGAAGCAAGAAGGTCGCTGTACAGTACGCGATCATCCGATTGGGATGCGCCCAGTAGCAAAGATGAGATTCACCAGCAGGGCGCGTTGAGATGCCTTGGTCGTAGATAAGGGGTATACGGGCCTGATCTCTGTGCTACTTACGCAAGGATTATGCGTTTGTGGTGGCGCAGTAGGTGTCGAACGCGCGCTGTAGCTCCTGGGCAATCGCTGGTGCGGTCGAGGTTTCGATCGCCGAACGCTGCATCAGGTAGACCAGCTTGCCGTCACGCAGGATCGCAATCGCCGGCGAGGTGGGCGGATGTCCACCGAAGTAGCTCCGCGCGCGCTCGGTGGCATCACGGTCCTGGCCGGCGAAGACGGTGACGGCATGATCGGGCTTGGTCTGGTTCTGCATGGCCAGACGAACGCCTGGACGCATCTTGCCCGCCGCGCAGCCGCAGATCGAGTTCACGACCAGCATGGTCGTCCCTGGCTGCGCCACGGCGGCATCGACCTCAGACGCATCGCGCGCCTCCTGCAAGCCGGCCCGCGTCAGCTCCTCACGCATCGGAATCAACATAATCTCTGGGTACATGGTGTGCTCCTCCACTTCTATTTCATTGTACCCTCAAGCGGTGGCGTCTCTTACGATCCCGCTTGTGATCCAGGAGCAGGTCCCCCTCGCCCCATACACTACGCTGGGCGTCGGCGGCCCAGCGCGCTTCTTTGTCCGTGTGACGGACGCGGACGAACTCCTTGAGGCCGTAAACTTTGCACGCACCCGCGATCTCCCGATCTTTACCCTTGGCGGAGGCAGCAACCTTCTTGTCAGTGATGAAGGCTTTCCCGGCCTAGTACTGCACATCGGCATAAACGCGCCGACGGAGCGTGACGGCAACCTCTTCCGTGCGGCGGCCGGAACCGACTGGGACAGCTTTGTGCGCGAGATTTGTGAGCAGGAAATGAGCGGCGTCGAGTGCCTTGCTGGGATTCCCGGCCTCATCGGTGGCTGTCCTATCCAGAACATTGGAGCTTACGGTCAGGAGGCTGCGAGCACCATCGACACCGTTCATGCGTTCGATCTCACCACACTCAAAACCGTCGATTTACCGAGATCTACTTGCGGCTTCGGCTACCGCACCAGTATGTTCAATACATCACGGCGCAACCGCTATATCGTCACCGCCGTCACGTTCCGCTTCGATACGGACGCTCAGCCGAACCTCAGCTACGCCGACCTCCGGTGCCACTTTGCGGGTCAGCCCTCGCCGACGCCGATGGAGGTATACCATGCCGTTCGCGCCATCCGACAAGCAAAAGGGATGCTCCTCGCGGAAGGCGATCCGGACAGCCGCAGCGCGGGTTCCTTCTTCAAGAACCCGATCGTTCCGGACGCGACGCTGGCGGCTCTGGCCGGTGTTCTCCATCTCGACGCGGCCGCGATTCCTCATTGGCCAGCCGGGCCGGGAAGTGTGAAACTGGCCGCCGCCTGGCTGGCGGAACGCGCTGGATTCCACAAGGGGTATAGGCTTGGCGCGGCGGGCATCTCGTCTCGCCATACGCTCGCGCTGATCAATCGTGGCGGCGCGACCTTTGCGGATGTGGTGTGTTTGCGCGAGATGATTCGGGGCGAGGTTCAGGCTCGTTTCGGGATTGTTTTGGAACAAGAGCCGGTGCAGATGTAGGGATGACGTAAACGCGGATTCCCTACGGGAATGACAACCAGACACGCGGGGATCAGTAGCGCGGGACGGCTGAGTCGATAGTGCGCGACCAGGCGTCGATGCCGCCTGCCAGCGATTGAGCGCGATCAAAGCCCTGATTGCGCAGCCACATGGTGACGTTGAGCGAACGCGCGCCGTGATGGCACAGGACGACGATGTGGTCGTCGGGGTCGAGTTCCTGGTGGGCGCGGGCGGGCACGTCGCCCATGGGCATGGAGACGGCACCGCGTAGGCTGGCGGTCTCCACCTCCCAGGGTTCACGCACGTCGATCAGGACCAGAGCGGGCATCTCGGGCTCGACTGGCTGCTGGAGGTATTGGTGGAGAACTCCGGGGGCGATCTCGGGCTCGAGCATGGCCACAGGATAGCAAGAAGCGGTGCTCTCTGGGTGGTGCCGTCGTCTAACATCTGGAGCAACGTATTCTGGGTCGATATGCGCGTGCGGGTTCTGTATTTCGGAGTGTTGAAGGACGTGGTCAAGCGGGATCGCGAGGAGCGGGAGATGGCGGAGGGCGGCACGGTCGGGGAGCTGCTCGCGGCGTTGGGCCGGGAGGCATCGTCGGCGGTGTGGAGCAGGGTCGCGGTTGGGGTCAATCGCGAATATGTGCGCTCGGCGACCGTGTTGCGTGATGGCGACGAGGTGGCGCTGCTGCCGCCGGTGAGTGGGGGCCGCGATGCGCGTTGAGATTGTGCGGGATGTGATCGACAGCGCGGCTGTGCTGGCGGAGATCAAAGCGGGGGCGGATGGCGCGGTATGCGTCTTCGACGGCATTGTGCGGAATAATACGCGCGGACGGGAAACGCTGTATCTGGTCTACGAGGCGTATGAGGAGATGGCGCTGGAGCAGATGCGCGGGCTGGCGGCGGAAGCGGTGACGAAGTTCGGGGTGCGCGAGGTGGTGCTGGTGCATCGGCTGGGACGGCTTGAGGTGGGGGAGACGAGCGTGCTGGTGGCGGTGGCGTCGGCGCATCGCGGGGTGGCGTTCGACGCGTGCCGGTGGGTGATCGACACGCTGAAGAAGACGGTGCCGATCTGGAAGAAGGAGCACTTTGTGGATGGGGCGGTTTGGGCGGACGGCGAGCCGTTCCCTGAAGAGCTGGCAGCGGGGGTATGAAGACGGTCCTTTTAGTTGCGGCGATGCTGGCGATGCAGGCTCCTATTGAGCGCAGACCCGCTCCTACTCAGGAGCCGGTGCCGACGATTAAGGTGGAGACGCGGCTGGTGAACGTCGCGTTGAACGTGGTGGACGCTAAGGGCGCGCCAGTGGGCGGGCTGGGACGCGACGACTTCGAGATCGCGGAGAACGGCAAGCCGCAGAAGATCGCAGTGTTTGAGCGGGAGTCTTCGACGCCGCTGTCGATTGTGCTGGCGGTAGACGCGAGCGAGAGCGTTCTGCGGAATGAGGGGCTGATCAAATCGGCGGCGCGGAAGTTTGTGAAGGCGCTGCTGCGCGAGCAGGACGAACTCGACTTGATGGATTTCTCGGACACGGTGCGGGAGATTGTTCCGTTTACCAACCAGCCGAAGCTGATCGACGGGGGGTTGAATCGGCTGCAACATGGGGATGCGACGGCGCTTTACGACACGATTTATCTGGCGGGTCAGCGATTGCAGAGCACGAGC
Organism: Acidobacteriaceae bacterium; assembly: GCA_965277085.1. Taxonomy (GTDB): domain Bacteria; phylum Acidobacteriota; class Terriglobia; order Terriglobales; family Acidobacteriaceae; genus Edaphobacter. The sequence continues at coordinate 253,080 of OZ255708.1, read as the reverse complement.
GAGGCCAACGGACGGCGGCGGGTGATCGTGCTGATTACGGACGGCGCGGATACGACCAAGGGCTCGCGCTATGAGCAGGCGGTGGAGCAGGCACAGCGGGCGGGGGCGATGGTGTACTCCATCATCATTGTGCCGGTGTACGCGGATGCGGGGCGCAATACGGGCGGGGAGCACGCGCTGATCCAGATGGCTGAGGATACGGGCGGCAAGTATTACTATGTAGAGGACAAGCAGGATCTGGAGCCGGCGTTCCAGCATGTTTCGGACGATCTGCGGACGCAGTATCTGCTGGGCTATTATGCGCCGCAGGAGGATCGGGACGGGACGTTTCGAAAGATCAGGATCAGGATGAAGGATGCGGCGGTGCGGGGCAAGTACGATCTCCGCTACCGCACGGGGTACTATCCGGACACGCCGTAGCGCGAACAGATAGACTGGGCGCATGAAGAAGTTCGAGATCGCGCACATCGCAGAGGGTATTGCGCGGCAGGCGGGTGGCTTGCTGCGGGGGTTCTATGAGAAGGGTGTCGCCACGGAGTACAAGGGCGATGTCGATCTGGTGACGGAGGCCGATCGGGCCAGCGAGAAGCTGATCGGCGAGAAGCTGCTGGCGGCCTTCCCGACGCACGGCATCTATGGCGAAGAGGGGACGCGGGACCGGCTCGAAAGCGAGTACCGGTGGTACATCGATCCGCTGGATGGGACGACGAACTTCGCGCATGGGTTTCCGGCGTTTTGCGTGAGCATGGGGCTGGAGCGGCGGCCGGCTGGGCTGGCGGCGAACGAAGACGGGGAGATTGTAGCGGGGGTGATCTACGATCCGCTGCGCGACGAGATGTTTTCGGCTGAGCGGGGGCGCGGGGCTTGGCTGAACGGGCGTCGGCTCCATGTGTCGAAGACTGCGCAACTGGGCGAGGCATTGACGGCTACGGGCTTTCCCAGTCAGAAGCGGCATGGAAACCCGAACGTGCATTTCTACCAGGAAATTACGCTGCGGTCGCACGGGGTGCGGCGGGCTGGGTCGGCGGCGCTCGACCTGGCGTATGTGGCAGCGGGTCGGCTCGACGGCTATTGGGAGTTCAGTTTGAATCCGTGGGATACGGCGGCGGGTGTGCTGCTGGTGGAGGAGGCGGGAGGGAAGGTGACGCACTTCGATGGGGGTACGTTCACGCTGGACAGCCGCGAGGTCTTTGCGACGAACGGGCTGATCCATGGAGAATTGCAGCACATCTTTTCGGAGATGTTTGCTGGCAGGGAGCTGAGCCGGATACCTACGCCGGCTGAGTTTGCAGCCAAGCGGGCTGCGGCTAAGTAGTTTCGGTCAGCTCTTCTTCGAGGAAGCGCCTCACCTCCTCCGGCGAAGGAGGATGGTATGGGATTGCCCCGGCCCGTGATGCCTGATACTTTCGCAGTTTAGCCACAAAGAGAGTAAAGTCTTTCCAATCTAGAGGATCGATCTGCTGTCGAGCGGCGATAGCGTTTTCCGACGCTTGAAAATAATGGTCAATCCAATAGAAGAAGGTGTGCCAAACCATCTCCTTGTTGAGAGCTCCCTTGCGCAGCAGTAAGGCCATCGTCTCGAAGAAGTCCAGGATTGGCTCTGCCTCGAGCGTACTGCCGGAAAGCAAACCGCTAGCCGCTTTGACCCGTTGCCGCTTTTTGGCAGAACCGAAGAAGTCATTTTCGAGCCGGAAAAGCAGATCGATGGATTGGTTGAAGCGCGTTCGCCGCACCTGCCAGATGAACGCACACAGAGCGACGATGATGCCAAGGGATGAGACCGTGACCGGCAGCCATGCTGGAAGAGTCATGTTTTGATGATAGTGCAGGCGTCGATCCTGCGAACCGAGCCGCCGACGACCCACCATGGCACAATGAGATTGGAACTGCTGCTAGAATCTGAGAGCGCGGCAACACATCTTCAGGAGATTTCGCAATGGCTTATGTAATCGCAGAACCGTGTATTGGAACGAAGGATTCGGCGTGCGTGGACGCCTGCCCGGTGGACTGCATCCACCCCAAGAAGGACGAGAACGGGTATGGCGAGTCGGAGCAGCTCTTTATCGATCCGGTCGAATGCATCGACTGCGGCGCGTGCGTTCCGGTGTGTCCGGTATCGGCGATCTATGCGGGCGACGATCTGCCGGAGAAGTGGGCAAGCTTTCAGGAGCTGAACGCGGCGCACTTCGGGCGGTAGGCTTTTGTGCTTTGAGTTTGGAAGGGCGCGTGGCTTCGGCTGCGCGCCTTTTGCTTGGAGTACGCGATGATCGTGCACGCGGGCGAAGCCATTGTTCTGCGTACGTGGCCTTTTCACGAGGCGGACTTGTTGGTCAGTCTGTTTACACGGGAGCATGGGCGCATCAAGGGAATTGCGCGCCATGCCATGCGGTCCAGGCGGCGGTTTGGCGGCGCGTTGGAGCCGATGACCCATGTGCGGGCGACCTGGGCGGAGCGGCCCCGACAGGAGTTGGCGCGGCTGGACGCGTTTGAGATTGTGTCGTCGCCGTTGGCACGGCCGGTCGATTATGCGCGGACTGCGGCGCTGCAGTTGGTGGCCGAAGTGCTGGAGGAGCTGCCAGAAGGCGCGGTGGACGATGCCGTCTTTCGGCTGACGTTGGCGGTGTTGGATGAGCTGCAGGTGGGGCGCATCTGGCTGCCGCTAACCTACTTTGCGCTGTGGATGAACCGGTTGATGGGGTGGATGCCAGAGCTGGGGCATTGTGTCGTTTGCGGGTTGGACCTGCGCGGGCAGCCGGTGTGGTGGACGGCCACAAGCGATGGTGTTACGTGCGCGGATGACCGGCGTGTGGCGAGTGCGATGCTCTCCGTCGCAGCAATCGTTGAGGTGGAGCGTGTGTTTCGCGGCACGGTAAAGGGGCTGGCCAAGGAGGCGTGGCCTAGGAGTCGTGCGGCGGACCTGCGGCGGTTTGCGCTTGAGACGTTAGAGCGGCACCTTGAGCGGCGGCTCGCGAGCGCGCGGGTCTTTGGAAGGGTCCTGCCCAGTTAGAATGAAGCAATTGCTGAACATGAGAGACGGTATGACCGTGATTGCGGAAAAGAAGAAGGCACTAACCTTTCAAGAGTTGTTGTTCCGGCTACAGACCTTCTGGGCGGAGCGGGGCTGTGTGTTGCAGCAGCCGTATGACGTTGAAGTCGGGGCGGGAACGATGTCGCCGGACACGTTTCTGCGGGTGTTGGGGCCGAAGCCGGTGCGGATCGCATATGCGCAGCCGTCTCGGCGACCGGCGGACGGAAGGTATGGCGAGAATCCGAATCGGCTCTTTCGGCATACGCAATTTCAGGTCGTGTTGAAGCCGCCGCCCGTGCGGATTCAGGAGATGTATCTCGAAAGCCTGGAGGCCATTGGGATCGATCTGCGGGAGCACGACCTGAAGTTCGAGGAGGACAACTGGGAGTGGCCGGTGGGTGGGGCGTGGGGTGTCGGGTGGCAGGTGATGCTGGATGGGTTGGAGATCACGCAGTTCACTTACTTCCAGCAGTGCGGCGGGATGGATCTCGATCCGATCGCGGGCGAGATCACGTATGGGCTGGAGCGGATCGCCGGGTTCTTGCAGGATGTGGATTCGATCTACGACATCGTGTGGGCGGTTGAACCGGATACTGGAAAGAAAACGACTTACGGCGAGATGCGGTTAGCCGAGGAGGAGCAGTTTTCGGCTTATAGCTTCGACTATGCGGAGGTGCCCAGGTTGTGGGAGCATCTGAACTCGTATGAGGCGGAGTGCCTGGGACTTCTGGATCAGGCGAAGGGCTTCGATGGCATGGACGCGCAGAACTTGAAGCGATTCCCAGTGCTGGGCGGGTATGAGTTGGCGCTGAAGTGTTCGCACCTGTTCAACCTGTTGGACGCGCGCGGGGCGATCTCGGTGACGGAGCGAGTGGGCGTGATGGCGCGGATACGGACGCTGGTGGTTGGTGTGGCAAAGGCGTATGCGGCGCAGAGTGTGGCCCTGAGTACGTTGGAGCACGAAAGCGTGGTCGCGTAATGGCTGAGTTTCTATTTGAGATTGGGCTGGAGGAGGTTCCAGCGCGAATGATCGCGGGGGCGGAGGCAGAGCTTGCGCGGCGTGTAGTGGCTATGTTGGAGCGAGAGAGGTTGGCGACACCCGGCATGGCGGTGAAGAGTTATTCGACGCCTCGACGTCTGGCGGTGTGGGTCGGTGAGGTAGCCGCACGGCAGGAAGATGTGGCGGAGGAGATGCTCGGGCCTTCGGCGAAGATCGCTTACAAGGAGGGTGTGCCAACCCCGGCAGCCGTGGCTTTTGCAAAGAAGGCTGGCGTGGCTGTGGAAAAGCTGAAGACGGTGAGCACGCCGAAGGGCGAGTATCTTCAGGCGACGAGCGTCAAGACAGGGCGCGGCGCGGCGGAGGTGATCGCGGCGGAGCTGCCAAAAGAGCTTGCGGGCATCTATTGGGCGAAGAACATGTATTGGCGTGCGGGCAAGCCAGAGCGGTTTGTGCGCCCGGTGCGATGGCTGCTGGCGCTGCTCGGAGGCGATGTGGTGCCGGTGGAGTTTGCCGGGTACACGGCGGGGCGGGAGACGTTCGGGCACCGGGTGTTGCATAGGGGCGCGCCGATTGTGGTGAACCAGCCGGGTGAGTATGCGGAGGTTCTGCGGGCGGCGTTCGTAGAGGCGGATGTGGAGGCGCGGCGGCATACGATCCGTAAGGCGCTGGATCGCGTCTGCCGAGCATTACCTGACAAACGGTGGCGTGAGGACCACGCGCTGGTCGATAAGCTGACGCACCTGACGGAGTGGCCGACGGTGATCGCTGGCAGTTTCGAGCCGGAATACCTTGCGTTGCCGGAAGAAGTGTTGGTGACCGTGATGCGGGATCATCAGAGCTATTTTGCGGTGGAAGACAAGCAGGGCAAGCTTGCGCCGCATTTTCTTGCGGTGCTGAATACGCAAGCCGATGCGGCGGGCGAGTCGGTGATCCGGCACGGCAATGAGCGGGTGCTGCGGGCGCGGTTCAATGATGCGCGTTTCTTCTGGCAGTTCGATCATCGGATTTCGCTGCTAGATCGTGCCGCACTGCTAGGAACTATTACCTTCCAGAAAGATTTAGGTACCTATGAAGCTAAGTCGGCGCGAGTGCGCGAGCTATGCCGGCGGCTTTCCGATATGGCTTACACCCGAGGTTTTCAAGTCGACTTCAATGCGCTACTTGACGCGGCTGCGCTGGCTAAAACCGATTTGACTACCGAGTTGGTGAAGGAATTTACAGAGTTACAAGGTATGGTCGGCGGTTTGTACGCAAGATCACAAGGTGTGAGTGAGAAGGCCGCAGATGCGATCTATGACCAATATAAGCCCGTATCCATGGATGCTCCGATCGCAAGGACGCACGAAGGGCAACTTCTGGCGATTGCGGATAAGGCGGATACGATCAGCGGCATGTTCTCATTAGGACTTGAGCCGACGGGCTCAAAAGATCCGTTTGCTTTACGGCGCGCGGCCAACGGCGTTGTAAAGACTCTTGCGGAGAGCGACGTTCCACTTAGGCTGACCGAAATAGCGCGTATGGCGGAGTCTTACGACGGCAAGATGGTCGCCTTCTTGACAGAGAGACTGGCTTTCTACTTGCGCGAGACACGCGGGCACACTTCCGACGTAGTGCAGTCTGTTCTTGCCGAAGGTGCCGACGATGTTCGCGATGCTGTGCTGCGTTCTGAGGCTGTTACGACGTCGCGCGGGTCGGAAGATTTCATCGCAGTCTGTGTTGCCTATAAGAGGATGAAGAATATTCTCGCTCAGGCGACGGAGAAGTCGTTGACAGTCGGCTCGTTCCTTCCGATATTTGCGACTGAGTTAGAGGCGCGTTTCTGGGAAGCCATCAACACAACTGGCAGAGGCTTTTCGGTAGATTGCGACACTGGCAACTACAAGGAAGCGCTCATCAAGCTTGCCGCTCTACGACCGGTAGTTGACGATTATTTTCTTAGCACGATGGTGATGGTCGACGATGAAGATGTACGCGCTCATCGATTAGGGACACTGGATTACCTTGTAAAAACCTTCCGGCGTGTGGCCGACTTTTCGGAGATCGTTACTCCTGGTTAGTGCAGGCGTTGCAGACGGGCGATGAGTTTCTCGGCGAGTGGTTCGCCGGATTCGGTCCAGAGGAGGCGGCTGGAGATGCCGCAGTGTTTTTCGACCGAGAGGGTGAAGGCGAGGAGCATCTCGATATTTTGCTGGATGTGTTTGGCGGCGAGTTCGTCGAGGTCTGCGTCTTCGAGCACCCACGGGGTGTCGTGGCCGAAGTCGACGCGGATATGGCCGTTCTGGTCGAAGGAGGCGTCGTCGAACTCTGGGCCGAAGCCGAAGATGCGGACGGTGGCGGGTTCGAGCGCCCAGGTGGTTTCCAGACCGTCCTCGCTGTCGACGAGGGTGGGTGCCCAGAGCTTCCAACGCATCTCGAACTCGTAGGCCATGTCTTCGTGGAGCTGCTCGGTGGCCTCGGCGACGGCGTTCTCGATGGCGGAGGACGCGCTCTCTTCCGCCCGGCTGTCGAGGACGTAGATGCGCTGGTAGGTGGGCGACTCGGTAAAGCCGATGGGATATACCGAAGCCGCCGCGACGCGTTTGTCTTTGCTGATGAGCGCAAACTGGCGCATGACACCGATGAGCTTGGCGGGGAGATCGTTGAAGCGAAAGTTGGGAAACCAGAGGCTAAGGTAGAGTTGGTCGGCCATCGCTCCAGTTTACAGATGAGAAGATGGAAGGGATGGCGATCTCGATGGTGCGGCTGCGGGCGGGTCTGGTAGTGGGTGCCGTGTCGCTGGTGCTTGTAATCGCCGGGTTCCTTGGCTACGCACGCTATCGGACGCATCGGTTCCTGGCGGGGCTGCCGGGTAAGCTGGGGGTCGACATCCGCCGAGAAACCGACGGGTACACCATCTCGAAGTCTGTCGGTCCAAATACGACCATGACGCTTCATGCCTCCAAGGCGGTCGAGCACAAAGATGGGAAGCTGACGCTCCATGACGTGAGCATGGTGCTTTACGGGCGCAAGCAGGACCGTCAGGACCGCATCTCCGGCGCGGAGTTCGAGTACGACCAGGCGACCGGTGTGGTGCGCGCGATGGGCGAGGTTCGAATCGACCTTCAAGCTCCTGCTCACGGACAGCCGGGTATGCCTTTAGCGGTGGCCGGTCACGAGGATCAAGGCATCGTTCACGTCAGGACGAGCGGTCTGGTCTTTCTCCAAAAGTTGGGCGTGGCTGCAACGGATCAGCCAATCGAGTTTCGCTTTGGCAAGATGACGGGGCGGGCGCACGGTGCGGAGTACAACTCCGACACCGGCATGGTGATCCTGCAATCGGATGTGGAAGCGCGCGGCGAGGAGCATGGCGCGCCTGTGACGCTCAAGGCCACGCACGCAGAGCTCGACCGGCCGGGGCTGCTAATCACGGTGGCGGACGCCCGCTATGGTTCACCGTCGCAGACGGCGCGGAGTGACCGGGCGGTCTTCCATCTGCGCGGCGACAGCACCCCCGAACGCATTGAGGCCGACGGTCATGTGGAGCTTACCGGTGAGGCTGGCGGAACCATCACGACCCCTCATGCGGATGTGCTGCTGAACGAGGCAGGCAAGGCACGGAGTGCGCATCTCTTCGGAGGTGCAGGGTACGTCGAGACAACCGTTCTGCGCGAGGTGAAGTCGCAGGGCGAGGACGCACGGGTAGCTTTCGACGCCGACGGCAAGGCGCAGACGGCGTTGCTGACGGGAAAGGTGCGCCTTGCGGAGCGAACGCGGACTTCGGCAAACGCCGCATGGAGCGAGCGAGAGGGGGTGGCTGGGCGGATGAACCTTACTTTGGCTAAGGGCGTCCTGCGCGAATTGGAGGCGAACGACGCGGCGCGTGTCACGCTGCGCGAGGTGGCTGGATCGAGTGAGCTCGCGGGGGATGCGATTCAGGGGCACTTTACCGGCAAAGGAAAGCTGGCGCAGCTGACGGACGTTCATGCTGTGGGACATACGGCCTTGCATCGGGTACTCGCCGATGGTGCGGAGCAGACGAGCACAGGCGATGCGCTTGCGGTGCAGATGCGTTCAGGTGCGGCAAACGGCGGGAAGGGTGATCCGGCGCAGGCCATCGAACGCGCCACACAGACGGGGCATGTCGTCCTGACGAGCAAAGCGGCTCTGAAGCCAGCTTCGATGGCTCCCGTAGTGACGAGCCGGGCTGTGGCTTCGCTTGCCGTATATGAGGGCGCGACCGATCATGTTACCTTGACCGGGGAAGCGGAGGTTATTGACGATACGGGACGGCTGGCGGCGAACCGTATCGTGCTGGAACGTGTGAATGGCGACGCCGCGGCTGCCGGTGCAGTGAAGGCGACGTATCTGCAAAGCAACGGCAAGGAGCCGGTCCATGTAGTCGCCGAGAGGGCGGAGCTGCAACACGAAGCGCAGCGCGCGATCTTTCACGGAGGTGCCCGGCCAGCGCGGATGTGGCAAGCTGGATCGGAGGTCGAGGCTCCCGTACTTGAGCTGGAACAACAGGCGGCCAAGCTCACGGCCCATGGAGAGCGTTCGAGTACGGGAGCCCCCGTCCATGCTGTGCTGGCGAGCGCGCCCAGCGACGGCAAGTCTTCTATGGTTCGAATTGCAAGTCAGACTATGGTCTATCGCGATGCGGCACGGCGCGTGGACTTTGCAGGAAACGTGCTGGTGGAAGACGCGGCCGGCACAGCGCGGGCGTCCGAAGCTACCGCCTATCTACAGCCCGCGGGCACGGCGGAGCAAGGCAACTTCCTAAGTGGAGGCGTCGAACGCATCGTCGCAAAGGGAAATGTCGTCATCGAGCAGCCGGGCCGTCACGCGAACGGAGAGCAGCTTGTCTATACCGCGGCAGATGGTTTGTTCGTTCTCACTGGAACTCCAGCCGTCCGGCCGCGTCTGATGGATGAGACACAAGGAACGGTGACAGGGCAATCGCTCAGCTTCCATAGCGGCGACAAGACCGTGGCCGTGACCGGAGGAGCGGGCGAACGAGTGCAGACGGTGACACGAGTGAAGCAACGTTGAGCGAAATCCTAAAAGGCACACGAACACTGGCCACGCAAGAGATCAGCAAGGCTTACGGCGGCCGCCAGGTGGTGCGCGGCGTTTCGATCGAGATCGCGCAGGGCGAGGTGGTCGGTCTCCTGGGTCCGAACGGGGCCGGAAAGACGTCAAGCTTCTACATGATTGTCGGTTTGGTGCGGCCCGACGCGGGGCGCATCCTCGCCGACGGCAAAGACATTACGACGTTGCCGATGTACCTACGCGCGCGCGACTACGGCATCAGCTATCTGCCACAGGAGCCTTCCGTCTTTCGCAAATTAACCGTGGAAGAGAATATCCTTGCGGTGCTGGAGGCGCAGCAGCTTAGCTGGGAGAGCCGCCGCACGCGCACGGAGAACCTGATCGAGCAGCTCAGTCTTGGGCACGTCCGGAAGACGCGTGGATACGCGCTGTCGGGCGGCGAGCGGCGGCGGGTCGAGATCGCCCGCTGTTTGGCTATCCAGCCAGCCTTTATCCTGCTCGATGAACCCTTTTCGGGCATCGATCCTATCGCTGTGCTGGAACTTCAGGAGATCATCTTCGCCTTGAAGGCTGGCGGCATCGGTGTTCTCATCACCGACCACAACGTACGGGAGACGTTGTCGGTGACCGACCGGGCCTACATCATCGCCGAGGGGAAGATCTTCAAGACGGGGACGCCACGTTTGCTGGCGAATGATCCCGACGTGAAGCGACTTTACCTAGGCGAAGGGTTCTCCATGGATTGAGGGACAAGAGCAGGTAATCCCATTTTGGTAACGTGCCTTTGATGACCATTCGGTTCGCACAGGCGCTTGAGCGTATAGACTGAATCCAAGCAGCCTAGCACGTCGTTAGCCAAACAGCCGTTGTGGCCATAAAGTCAGTAAAGGGGCCCTGAAGTGTACCTGCAACCCAAGCTCAATATGAGGCTGTCCCAACGCCAGGTGCTGACCCCCGGTCTGGTCCAGATGGTCAGTGTTCTCGCATTGAACAAGCTTGAGCTCAAGGACATGATCAACGCCGAAATGGTGGAGAACCCCGTTCTCGAAGAGTTGGAGGAGTCGGCTCTATCGCTTGAAGAGCGTTCGGGCATCGAGGGTGAACGGGAGCGTTCGGCAGAAGACCTCGCCGCAGAGACCCGCGCTGAAAAGGACCCCTTCGACGAGATCGACTTTGGCAGCTACTTTCAGGATTACCTCGATCCGGGCTTTCGGACGGCCTCCAATTTCGAAGAATCGGACAAGCCCTCGTTCGAGCACTTCCTTTCACAGCCCGGACGGCTCAGCGATCATCTGGAGTGGCAGCTCGGTTCGATGACCCTGCCGCAACCGGTGCGGACCGCCACCGAGCTGATTGTCGGCAATCTGGATGAGAACGGCTATCTGACTGCGACAGACGAGGAGCTGACCGAAGCGCTCCTTCAAATATTGAGCGAGGACGGTGCTCCCATCCCATTTGAGCGTGGAGGCAAGAGCCGCCCCGCTCCGCTTTGGATCGAGCAGCTCGCCCAGAGGAACGCTGGAGAGCGCGCCGGCAACCATCTTCATTCCAAGCTGGTGCAGTTGGCCGCCGCCGCAGTCCACACTGAGAACCGCGATGCCTTTGGTCTTTGTTTTGAGATTGTTCACGAAGCCCGGACGATCATCCATCAGCTTGATCCGTTAGGCGTTGGAGCTCGCGACCTTCGCGAGTGCCTCCTCATCCAAATCTGCGCCCACAAGCGAGAGGCCCAGCTCGTCCTCAACCGGCGCGAGAAGATGGTGCCTATTCGCGAGCCAGAGGATGGAGAAGTATGCGAGGTGGTTGCGACACTCGCAGATGCTCCGCTTCGCCCTACGGACCTCTTTGAGATTGCTACGCACATCGTCGCAAACCATCTGCAGCTTCTTCAGAAGAAGGACATGCGCGAGCTGACCAAAGGCTGCGCTCGTTCCGCCGAGGAGGTGCAGGCCGCCGTCGACCTTATCCGTACTCTGGACCCGCGACCCGGACAACGCTACAACTTGTCCGAGACCCGCCTGATCGAGCCCGACGTCGCTTTCGTCAAGCGTGATGCGGAGTACGTGGTTCTCATGAATGAAGAGGACCTCCCCGTTCTTCGTCTCAATCAGGGATACCGGAAGATGCTTCGCGAAAAGCAGACGGAAAAAGACGTGAAGGAATACGTCAAGGAGCGCTACAAGTCCGCGATCCAGCTGCTGCGTAATATCGAGCAGCGCAAGAACACTATCGTACGGACCTGCGAAGTGATCGTCCGGCGACAGGGCGAGTTCCTGGAGCATGGGGAGCAGTCGCTGAAGCCCATGATGATCAAGGATGTGGCCGAGGAGATCGGTGTTCACCCTTCTACCGTCAGCCGCGCCGTGGCAAACAAGTATGTCCACACGCCCCAAGGCGTTTATGAGCTGCGGTTCTTCTTTACCGAAGGCGTCGGCGGACCAGAAGGCGCGGACCTCCCGTTAGTTCTGCTGAAGCGGAAGGTGAAAAAGCTGATTGAAGAAGAAGATCCACGTAAGCCGCTGACGGACGATTTCCTTGCCGCAGAGCTGCAACGGCAAGGCATTCAGGTCACACGGCGCACGGTGGCCAAGTACCGTGAGGACCTGCAAATTCCCAGTACGCACCAGAGGCGTGTGCGTTAGCCGGTCGTGGATGTGCACGGAGACGCTTGGGGGTGTAGAACTTTGTATCTGAGGTGAACACCGCATGAAGATTGAGTACACTGGGCGCCACACGACAATCCACAAGAACCTCAAAGCGCAGGCCGAGGAAGGCTTAGCACGCATTGCAACGATCCTGGACCGGGCGTCGTCGGCGCACGTGATCCTGACGGAAGACAAGTACCGCATGATCGCGGAGGTAACCGTTTCGGCGGCGGGACGCGACCTGGTGGCACGGTGCGAATCGGCGGAGATGACAACCGCCCTCCACGACGCACTGGCCAAGATCGAGCAGCAGGCCATTCGGCTCAAGGGAAAGTCCACCACACGCAGGCGGCACCCGAAAGACGATAAGAACGACACCAACCTCGCGGCAGCCGAGGCCGAGAGCGCGGCGGCCAAACCGGTGAAGCTGGCCAAGCGCGCCACGGTGAAGAAGGTCGCGGCCAAGGCTAGCGCTGCCCGGCAGGCCGACGCCATGGTCGTCCACTCGTTTCCGGCGGCGAGGAACGGCAAGGCTCCGGTAGTGGAGCCGCACGTCGTTCGTTCTATCGATTCGGCGGCGATGCGCCCCATGACGTTCGAGGAGGCGGTAAAAGAGGCGGCTACCCGCGACCGCGACGTGTTCGTCTTTCGCGACCACCAGATGCAAGTGCTCATACTTCACCGCAAGCGCGACGGCAAGATGGAATTGATCGAGGTTCCTGGCTAATTAGGGTGACGCGACCGGAATGGATTAGGCGATTCTGTTCGTCTCGATTACCCGCCGGTAGAAGGAACTGGAGAGTTTTGGCGTTCGCTTCTGCGTTGCGAAGTCGACATACGTCAGCCCGAAGCGCTTGTCGTATCCGTCGGCCCATTCGTAGTTATCCAGCAGGCTCCAGCAGAAGTAGCCCTTCACCGGAACACCCTCGGCCGTGCCTCGCTGAAGCTGTGTTAGGTAGTTGCGCAGATACATGATCCGATCAATGTCCAGGATCTCGCCTTTGGCGTTCGGGATGTCGATCGCGGAGCAGCCATTTTCAGTGATGTAAATCTCCTTGACGCCCCAAACTTCCGCCGCCAGTTTAGGTGTCCAGTACAGCGACTCTGGGCCTACCTTAAGCCACGGGCTTAGCATGCTTGGAAAGGAGGAAGGCATCGGAACACTCTCGTATCCTTTGGCCGAGCTGTCGGCGCGTATGTATTCGGGGCCGTAGATGTTGAGCCCGACGAAGTCCAGTGGTGAGCCGATCGCCTTCATCTCGTCGGGCGTGAAGTGCGGCGCGTCGACTCCCATTGTCTTCAGGTAGAGGTCCGTGTAGCGGCCTTCCATAATGGGCGTCAGGAATCTGCCGTTTTCCTCGCGCAAGCCGGTACGCGTCGCGGCCACGTGCTCCGGGCTGTCGACAACCGGCACACAGGCTCTCACGTTGCTCGCCAAGCCGATCTTCGTGCCTGGACGCGCGCTCGCCCGGATGGCCAGCACCGCCAAGCCATGTCCCAGGATGGCGTGATGACTGGTCTGCGCGAGGGCCTTGCGCTCCAACTTCAATCCCGGCGCGTGATCGCCGCTGCCGTACCCGTTGCCGATGAAGACCTCAATCTCGTTCATGGTCATAAAGTGCCTAACCCGGTCGGAGAGCTTGCCGGCGGCATAACCGGCATAGTCGGCAAATCGCTGCGCCGTCTCGCGGTTCTGCCATCCACCTTTGTCTTGCAGCGGCTGCGGCAGGTCCCAGTGGTAGAGGGTGCAGTACGGCTCGATTCCGTTCCGGTGCAGTTCATCGAGAAAGCGGTCGTAGTAATCGAAGCCTTTTGGATTGAGTGCACCCGAGCCGGTCGGGTAGATACGAGGCCACGCCACGGAGAACCGGCAGGTCTTTAGCCCCAGCGCCTTCATCAATGCGATGTCTTCCTTGTACCGGTGGAAGCTGTCATCGGCCACGTCACCCGTCTGACCCTTGTTCGTCTTACCCGGCGTGTGGGAGAAGGTATCCCAGATGGAGACGCCCCGTCCATCCTCGCGCACCGCACCCTCGACCTGGTAGGAAGCCGTGGCCGATCCCCACAGGAAGCCTTGAGGAAAGCTTAGCGAACCGGCGGTATGCGTGGAGGTCTGGGCCACTGCTTCACCTTTCGGCAAGGAAAGGAGGCTGGCGGCAGCGGCGGCGAACTGGGCAAAACTACGGCGGGATACGAGGGGCATGGTTCTCCTGATGACTTGTACATTAATTTGCGCGACCGTACCTCTGACGAGTGTGAGCGCGACCTTACGATACTATCCTCTGGAACAAGACGGAGCTACAGTACGCAAACCAGCTTCAGTCAGTTAGCTTGCGGCAGAAGGATGATGAGCTCCATGGAAGGGTTGAGCAGGTCTGACGGAGCGTAGACGGCGAAGTTACGGGCGCGCTGAACGGCCTCCCATGCCGAGCCGCTCCGTTCGATGGCGAAGTATTGGTGGCGGAGCTTGACCGGGATGGCGCGCGGGGGCGTGGCGACGTGGGTGAGCTTGATGCCGGGAAGCGCCTGACGAACAAGGGTTTCGATGTGGGTGGCGGAGCAGGCTTTGGTGAGCTTGGGAATGCGGTCGATCAGATCGGCGTCGCGCATATCGGCCGAGACCGCAAGATAGAAACGGGAGTTCTCGAACCAGGAGTCCTTGTCGATCGATCCGGCGTAGATGGTCTCGCGCAGGAGCTTCAACGGGATGGAGACGATGTTGGTGGGGACGACTGTCTCGAGCATCAGGCGGATGAGGCGGTCAAGCTCAAAGAAGCAGGAGCCGAGCTGATTGTGCTCATAACGCGGGAGATCGCGCGGATCGATCTTGGTCGAGAAGGCGGTAAGGGCTCCAGCAAGGTCGGACAGGTCGCCGAAGAGCGTCTCAGGCTGTACGTTGTCGGACTCGAGAAAATGGCGCAAGCCCGGCAGATGCGTGTTGATGGTGTAGAGCAGCCAAAAGTTGGCAACATCGGCGGCGGAAAAGTCCGCAAGCGACTGGTTCTTTTGGCGTCGGCCACCGGCGAGCTGACTGGAGCGGGTGACGAGCAACTCAACGATGCCTCGCACAAGGCCGGCGAGGATCTCGGAGCCGTGCGCGTCAAGCAGCGGCGGAATGAAACGTGGATCGAGCTGGTACATCCCGGTTTCAGACTTAACAACGCGGGCGAAAGGAAGGAGGACGGAGCCTTCGAGGTTTTCCCCTTCCGCGAGGATCTGGAGGTTCTTGCGGGCGATCTGGACGGGTTTCTCGCCAGAGCCGGAGTTCTCGTCGCGGGTCATCTGGAGGTGGGCGAGGTAACGGGTGGAGACACGGCCCCGTGCCAGCGAGACGTTCATGCCGCCATGCAGATATTGCGGGATGGCGAGATAGAAGACGCAGCCGTCGCGGCGATCGCGGAAGCACTCTTCCAGCACCCGCGAGGGTGGAGCTGAATCGGAGGCGGGAATCTCGATCGGGAGCGCGTCGGGAAAGATGCCGGTCGCGGTGGAGACGGCGAGCGTGCCTTCGGTCAGCGCCTTGGCGTCGATTTGGAGCCGCAGAAATCCCCAGGACTTCGAGGCTAGCGCGTCGAGATAGAAGCGAACCGTATCCTCGACGAAGCGCTCCTGCGATTGGAGATGCTGAGGCGAGAGGAAGGTCCCCTTGGACCAGATGACGGGTTGCAGTTGGCGCATGGGGAAGCTCCGTTCTTGGGTGAAGCAAGCTTACCGCATGCCGTGTGCGCGCCGTCACCAGAGGGGCCGTGAGGGGTTCTGGAAAACGTGCGAACAATTTACTTGTGGCGAAGCGCGACAATGCGATACAGTCCGTAACCGTAGAGCTTTTCGATCTTTTCCGTCGCGTAAAGCGGGAGCAGGCACCCGCCACGCATTTCTCGGCAGAGCATATATACAGTATTCCCAAACCCGGATCGTCAATTCGTGGGTTGTAACGCATTGCAGGCTCGTTGCACAACTCTCCGCGCCCGCTCTGATGATTGCCAGCATTAGGTTATTTCGATCGTGGGCTGGACTTGAACGGGATGTTGTGTTTTCTTAGTGGCACCGCAACTTTGCAAAATAGGGAGCATCATGGCCGAAAGTACGCAGCATAAACTCGACCGGGTACGGTCGCCACGCGTTCACATCACCTACGACGTCGAAGTGGGCAACGCGATCGAATTGAAGGAACTGCCATTTGTCATGGGTGTGCTGGGCGACCTGACCGGACAGCCTGAGAAGCCACTTGCCGCGTTGAAGGACCGCAAGTTCGTAGAGATCAACCCCGACAATTTCGATACCGTCTTGAAGGGTATGGCTCCGCATCTGGCATACTCGGTGGACAATAAGCTTTCTGACGATCCCAATGCCGGACAGGTCAAAGTCGATCTGCACTTTGAGAGCATGGACGACTTCTCTCCGGAGAACGTTGCCAAGCAGGTAAAGCCGCTCAAGGAACTACTCGATCTGCGAACGCGGCTGGCCGATTTGCGCGGCACCTTGCAGGGCAACGACAAGCTCGACCAAATGCTGTTCGACGCCGTGTCGAGCACGGAAGAACGCGACAAGCTTCGCGCGGAAGTGACGGCAACTCCAGGAGGCGGCAATGAGTAGTGCAGCGAGCGCGGTGGCGAGCACCGCAACGGCACAGGAACAGACGGGCGAGGTATCGCTTCTCGACCAGATCGTCGCGCAGGGCCGCTTCAGCAGCGAAGCGGGTGCGGTGGAGCGCGGCAAGGATATGGTCAAAGAGTTCGTCAAGCAGGTGCTTGATGGACAGATGACCTTGAGCAAGGACGCCGAGGCGACGATCAGCGCGCGCTTGGCACAAATCGACCGGTTGATCTCGATCCAGCTCAATGAGGTGCTGCATCATCCTTCCTTTCAGAAGCTGGAAGCGAGCTGGCGCGGGATCAAGTACCTGATGGATCAGAGCGAAACGAACGATCAGCTGAAGATCAAGGTGCTGAACGTTTCGAAGAAGGATCTGTTGCGCGATCTACAGCGCGCACCGGAGTTCGATCAAAGCGCGCTATTCAAAAAGGTATACGAAGAGGAGTTCGGCGTCTTCGGTGGTGCCCCGTTTGCTGCGATGGTGGGCGACTTCGAGTTTGGACGTGGACCGGAGGACTTGGAGTTGCTGGAGAAGATCGGGCAGGTCGCATCCGCCGCCCATGCGCCTTTCCTGTCGGCCGCCTCTCCGCAGTTAATGAACCTGAACGACTTTACTCAGTTGGGCGCGCCCCGCGATATGTCGAAGATCTTCGACAGCACGGAATACGCCAAGTGGAAGTCGTTCCGGCAGTCGGAGGACTCGCGCTATGTGGCACTGACCTTACCGCATATCCTCATGCGCCAGCCATACGGACAGGAGACCAAGCAGATTGAGGCCTTTGCATACGAAGAGGGCGTCGACGGCCGCGATCACTCGAAATATTTGTGGGGTAACGCGGCGTTTGGACTGGCGGCGCGGATGACGAATTCCTTCGCGAAGTCTGGCTGGTGCGCCTCTATCCGTGGCGTAGAGAATGGCGGTCTAGTCGAGGGTCTGACGGCGCACAACTTCCGCACGGACGAAGGAGACGTGGCCTTAAAATGCCCCACAGAAGTCTCGATCACCGACCGGCGCGAGAAGGAGTTGGCGGATCAGGGCTTTGTGCCGCTGGTGCATTGCAAAGGTACCGACAAGGCAGCGTTCTTCAGCGTCCAGACAGTGAACAAACCGAAGCTGTACGACAAGCCGGAGGCTAACGCGAATGCGCGTTTGTCTGCGCAGCTGCCTTACATCATGGCGATGTCACGTTTTGCACACTACTTGAAGGCCATGATGCGGGATAAGATCGGCAGCACCATGAGCCGTGGGCAGGCGGAGGACTTCCTGAACCGGTGGGTGGCGCAGTATGTGCTGAAGGACGACAATGCATCGGCGGCGGCCAAGTCGCAACGGCCACTCCGCGAGGCGCGCATTGAAGTCGTCACAGTTCCAGGAAATGCGGGCGCATTGCGCGCGGTTGCGTTTATGCGGCCCCACTTCCAATTGGATGAGTTGACCGTTTCCCTGAGGCTTGTCGCCGATCTTCCCGCCCCGGCCAAGTAATCCGCGGGCGCGGATCGTCACGGAAGTCTTCCACCATTTCGCAGGTTCACGTTTATAGGAGAGTGTTATGGCAGTCGATTTTTTTCTGAAGTTGGACGGTATCAAGGGCGAGTCGGAAGATTCGAAGCATAAAGACGAGATCCAGCTGATGTCGTGGAGCTGGGGAGCATCGCAGATGAGTTCGGTTGCGGGTACGGGCGGATCGGGAGCCGGCAAGGCCAACCTTGCTGACCTGAGCATTATGAAGTACGTGGACACAGCCACGACTCCGCTGTTCAAGGCGTTGCTGGCCGGAACGCACGTTGCTACCGGTACGTTGACTGCGATCAAGGCCGGTGCCGATGGGCCCTTTATTCAGGTGGACCTCAAAGAGCTTTTCGTCACTTCCATTCAGACCAGCGGATCGAGCGAAGTTCCCATGGAGAGCGTCTCTTTTAGCTACAACGAGATCAAGGTCGAGTACTTCACGCAAGACGACAAGGGTGTTCTCACGTCGGCTGGCTCCGCCTCTTACGATCTAAAGACAAATGTGAAGGGCTAGGCTGCATGACTGCGTTGGAGCTATACCGCGAAGGCGATCTTAACGCAGCGATCCAGGTGCTTGGTGACGAGTTGAGATCTTCTCCACTCGACACCAAGCGCCGCACTTTTTTATTTGAGTTGCTCTGCTTCGCGGGCAATTACGACCGTGCGGAAAAACAACTTGATTTGCTAGCGGGCGGTGGCGGTCAAGCCGCAGCGGGAACGCTGATGTATCGCAGCGCGCTGCACGCCGAGCGAACGCGCCAGGACCTCTTTCGGTCCAAGCAATATCCCGGAAGGCGTGAAGAGAATAATCCGCCGTCTGGGGAATGGAACGGACAGCAATTTACGGAGTTTCGCGACGCCGATCCACGAGTCGGCGCCAATCTTGAGGTGTATATCGCCGGTAGTTATACCTGGATTCCCATGAAGTATATGGAGGCAATCGAAATAGAAAAGCCGGTGGCGCTGCGCGACCTGCTCTGGGCGAGGGCCCGCGTCCAGACAAGTCCAGCGTTCCGATTGCAAGATTTAGGCGAAGTGCTCATTCCGGTGCTTGCGCCTTTTTCTTCGCAAAGCGCGGACCCCGATGTCCGGCTAGGACGGGCAACGATCTGGGAACGGGACGACGAGGGAACCGAGGTACCGCTGGGACAACGCATGATGCTGATTGATGGCGAGGAGATCCCTTTGCTCGAACTAAGCAATCTGACGTGGAACATTCCGGTAGCGTCCGAGGTCATCGAGGAAGCCGGCCATGCCTCTTCGTGAGGACTTGCTGGAGCCGATCGCGGGTGAAAATCCGTCGGGAGCAAATCTCTACTACGACAAGCTCTTCGATCAGATCAAAGAGGCTCGTACTGAAGAGGTAGAGTCCGGATCGGCGGGCGCATGGGAGCGTGCGCCGAAGAAGGCTGACCACATTCTGGTCATCAAGTTGACGGGCGACGCGCTGGCGAAGCGAAGCAAGGACCTTCGCCTAGCGGGCTGGTTGCTTGAATCACAAATAAAGCGCGAAGGTATCGCTGTCCTCGCACCCGGTCTCGACCTATTGTGGAAGCTGCAAGAGAACTTCTGGGATACCCTTTATCCCGAAATTGACGAAGACGGCGACCTTGGCCTTCGGGTCACGTCGATCGAGGGAACGATTAATCGCTTGGCGACGCTGCTGCGCAATGCGCCGATCAACAAAGCCGGACATGGTCTTGCGCAGTACAGCGAATCGCAGCGGATGGGTTACGAAAAAGCTGCGGACACTAAAGAAAAGAAAGCCGCCCGTCAAGACTGCATCGATCAGGGGCAAACCAGTCCGGAGGACTTCGATGCCAGCTTTGCGGCGACTCCGAAGACCTTTTACGTCGCAACGGAAGAATCGCTGACTGTCGCGCAGACTACGCTCGACGAACTGGATCGCTTTGACGAAGATAAGTATGGGGACGATTATCCGGGGCTGAACAAGCTGGCAACGGCGATCAACGAGGTCAAGCAGGTTGTCTCCAGCCTGCTGAACGAGAAACGCAAAACGGAACCCGATGTGGTCGAGGAACCTCCGGAGCCGGAACCCGAGCCGGAGCCGGTCGTGATTGCCCCTCCAGTTCAGACGGTTCCTACACCTGTGGCGACTGAACCACCTCCGGTAGTCATCGCCACGCCGGCTCCTGTAGCTGCGGTCTCTTTACCGCCAGCCCCGTCAGAGGTTTGTTCCTCCAGTGAGCCGGAGAGCGTGGAACAGGCGTGTGCCGCCGTGCTCGCTGGCGCTTTATATCTGCTGCAAGAGGACGCCCAGTCTCCTGTGGCCTATCTCGTATGCGCGGGAGCTCGGCTTGGGGAGACGCGCCGCAAGGGAGCTTCGCCGGGAGCGGACTTCGCGATAGCCCCCACGACTGAAATTCGTCAGACCTTGCGTAAGTTGGCGACGGAGGCGAACTGGGCGGAGTTGACAAAGCAATGTTTGAAGACGCTCACTCAGCCCAGCGGCAGAGCCTGGCTAGATCTGCACCGTTACATATGGAAGGCCGCACGGGAAACGAACGCTCCCGCAGTGGGGACAGCAGTGGTCAGCACCGTTCGTGGGCTTTTGCAGGATGTGCCTGAGGTACGCGGCTGGATGCTCGATGACGATACGCCGGTGGCGAACGCCGAAACGCTGGCGTGGATCGATACGGAAGTGTTTCCTCCTCCTCCACCCGTAATTGAAGCCGAAACCGTACCCGTCGAGGAGCCGATCAACGTGCTTCCCGTACCAAGTTCCTCCAACGGCCACGGCTCCGAAGCGCCTGTGGCGCCCGAGTTGTACGACACGGCGGTCGAGATGTTGAAGCGAGGCAAGGCGCGCGAGGCTATCACCCTTCTCGTCCGCGACGCGGAGTTGCAGCCGAGCGGACGAAGCCGGTTTAATCGGCGTGTGCAGGTGGCCCAGTTGTGCCTTGTGGCGGACCAAGATCCGGTAGCTTACCCCGTGCTGATGGAGTTGTTGCAGGAGATCGAACGGCGCAATCTGGAGACTTGGGAGTCCGGGGAGATGCTGGCGCACCCGCTAAGTTTGTTGCTGACGTGCCTGGAGCGCCGAAAGGGATCGGCCGAGCATAAGGAGGCGGTGTTCGAGCGGCTGTGCCGTCTCGATCCGCAAGCCGCCATGGCGGTTCGCCGCTAGCAACATGAAAGAGAGGGAGGTTTGGCAAAGAGCAAGGCGGAGCATCTGGTAACGCAATCGCTGTTCGACCGGTTGTGCGACGTGGACGACTGGCCGACGACGCGCCAGCACTCAATGCGAGTTTATCGCGAGTCGGTGAAGCGCGATGTGGAACTGCTGCTGAACTCACGCCGGTCTCCTATCTCGCAGCTCTCGCGTTATCCGCTGGCGGCCGGGTCGGTCATGAACTTCGGGCTTCCTGACATGAACTCATTCGGTGGTTCCAGCGCCGACCAGAACGCCTTAGTTTTGGCGATTCTGCAAACCCTGCGAAACTTTGAACCACGCATTCAGAATGTAAAGGTTTACATGGTGCGTCAAGACACGCTGACGCGCAACCTCCGCTTCCATGTGGAGGGGAAATTGAGGTTCGACACGACCGTGGAAGACATCCAGTTCGATACCGTGCTTGAAGTGACGCGCGGCGAGTACGAGGTGAAATAGCGAATGTCTGAGGAGCTGCTGGAGTACTACGAGCGCGAACTAACCTATCTACGGCAGATGGGTGGAGAATTCGCGCGCAAGTACCCCCGGGTGGCGGGGCGGCTTCTGCTTGATGGCGACTCCTGTGAAGATCCGCACGTGGAGCGGCTGCTTGAAGGCTTCGCGCTGATGGCGGCCCGTGTGCACCGGCGACTGGACGACGATTTGCCGGAGACCAGCGAAGCGCTGCTGAACATGATCTATCCCGCGTACCTTCGCCCCATCCCCGCGATGACGATCGTGGAGTGCTTATCCGATCCGGCGCAGGGTAAAAAGACGGCTGGTGCGCGAGTGCCGCGCGGCACGGCGATGGTCACGCGCAACACGGTGGATGGACTGCCGTGCCGCTTTCAGACGGCCTACGACGTGGACTTGTGGCCATTCTCGGTGGCTGAGGCGGAGTGGCGGCAGCCGGAGCGCCTCCAGCATGCCGCGCGGTCGACGAGCGAGACCCAGGCGGTGGCCGTGGCCCGGATGCGATTGAAGTGCTTTCCCGATGTAATCTTCGAGGGGCTTCCGCTTGAAACACTGCGGTTCTATCTATCGGGCGATCCAAGCGTGGTGTACAACCTCTACGAAATGATTTCGGCCAACTGTGTTGAGGTGCAGTTGCGCGATCCGAAGGACCGGGCGCGGGTGATCTCGTTAGGCTGTGAGCACATCGCGATGGCGGGGTTCGGTAAAGACGAAAGCGTGATTCCGCATGAACGGCGTTCGGCGGAGGGGCACCGTTTGCTTCAGGAGTACTTTGCCTTGCCGGAGAAGTTTCTCTTCTTCGACCTGAGCGGACTGGAATTGCTGACTCAGAGCGGCTTTGGCGACGAAGCTGAGATCTTACTGCTTTTTTCCCGCTTCGAACGTCCGGAGCGACAGCAGGTCATGGAACTAGGTGTGAGCGCGCGAACGTTCCGCCTGGGATGTACACCCGTGATCAATCTGTTTTCGCAGACAGCTGAACCCATCCTGTTGACGCAGACGAAACACGCCTACGCCGTGATTCCCGATGGCAAGCACACGGCGATGATGGAGGTGTTCTCTATCGTGGAGGTGATCGCGGCCAATCCGAAGCTGCGGCAATCCGTGGCGCTGGAGCCGGTCTACGCCCACCGTCATCAGACGCGGGTGGAGCGCGCGGAGAAGGCGTTCTGGTCGGCGTCGCGGCATATGAATCAGCTCGGTGAGCGGGAGCCATCGACCCTCACCGTGTCGATCGTCGACCTGGAAGGACAAATGCGTGACCCGGAGGCGGATGTGCTGACGGTACGCTGTCTGTGTAGCAACTTCGATCTGCCGTCACGGTTTACGTTCGGCACCGGCGATGGCGATCTGGAGGTTCCGGGATTTGCGGCGGCCAAGACGGTGAATGTCCTGCGCCGGCCCACACCCAGCTTCGATCCACCCAGCGGCAAGGGACAGATCTGGCGGTTGATCTCTCTGCTCTCGCTCAACTACCTGTCTCTAACAGAAGAAGGAAAAACGGCGCTTCAGGAGATTTTGCGTTTGCATAACTTCACCGACTCCGGCCATTTGGAGAACCATGTGGGCAGTATCCTCGACGTGAAGTCGTCCCCCTGTTTCGCGCTAGTGGAGTCCGACTACGGATTGGTTCCTGCGCGCGGAACCCAGGTCTCGATGGAGTTCGACGAGCAGCAGTTTGCGGGCGGCGGAGTGTATCTGTTTGCAGCCGTGCTGGACCGGTTTCTGGCGGGCTACGCGTCGATGAACAGCTTTTCGCAGCTGACGGCGCGGACGAACCTGAGAAAGGAGACGATGCGGCGATGGCCACCACGGGCGGGCACGAAGGTGCTGTTGTAGAGCAGGGAATTGGGCTCGAGAGTGACGGCCAGGCATTCCGGATGTTGCGGGAGATGCTCGAGGATGAGCCGTTTCGCGTTCGTTTCTTCCAGGCCGTGCGCCTGCTGGAGCGGATGGAAAAGACGCGCGGCGAGGTAGGATATTTTGCGCAGCCGCGGGATGAGACCATCCGGTTCGCGACACAACCGTCCCTCTCGTTCCCGCCAAGTGAGCTGTACGACCTGGAGCGGATGCCAAATGGGCAGTTGAAGATGACGGTGCAGTTCATGGGGCTTTGCGCCGCGCTGTCGGCGTTGCCTTCCGTCTATACGGAGGCGGTTATGGTGCGGCTGCGTGAAAAAGACGGTGCCATGGCCGAGTTCTTCGATCTCTTCAATCACCGTCTGATTTCCTTCTTTTACCGAGCGTGGGAAAAGAACCATTTCTTTGTTGGACTAGAGGCGGGAAAGGACGACGCGCTGAGTTTGCGGCTGCTGGATGTGCTGGGCCTTGGTACGGAGGACATGCGGAACCGTGCGGGCATCTCGGACCGGACGTGCGTCTACTACGCGGGTCTACTCGGACGGCAGGTGCGCACGGCAGATTCGCTGCGGCAGATCCTGGAGGACTACTTCGGCGTGCCGGTAGAGGTGAACCAATTTGCGGGCACGTGGCGTACCCTGCCTAAACAAAATCGCACGTTCCTGACAGGGAGCAATCAAGCGAGTGAGCGCCTGGGATTCGGCGTCGTGGCGGGGGAAGAGGTGTGGGATCACCATGGACGCATACGAATTTCGCTCGGTCCACTAGATTTTGAACAATATGGATATTTTTTACCTGGTGAATCGGGGTATCGTGATCTGGCGGGTTGGGTGCAGTTTTACTCGGACGGAGCGTACGAGACCGAGGTGCAGTTGATCCTGAAGCGCGAGGAGGTCCCCGCGTGCGAGATGGGAGGCCAAGGCGCGGCAAGGCCGAGGCTGGGATTGGTGAGTTGGTTGAAGACAAAGCCAAAGGCGGTCGACGCGCGTGAGGCGACGTATCTGTTGACGTAGAGCTAGGCAAAGAGAAAGAGGCGAGAACGTGAGCTTGAATCTGAAGTCGCTGATTGGAAAACTGAACGATACGACGCGCGACACGCTAAACAACGCGGCGGGGCTGTGCATGTCGCGTACGCACTACGACATTGAGATTGAGCACTATCTGCTTAAGGCGCTTGAGAGCAGCGACAACGATTTGGCCGCCATCCTGAAGCACTATGGCGTCGATAAATCTCGGCTGACGGCGGACCTGCAACGCGCTCTCGACAACCTGAAGACGGGGAACGCGCGACCTCCTTCATTCAGCCCGACGCTGGTGAGAATGCTGGCGGAGGCGTGGGCGCTCGGCTCCATCGAATACGACGCGGGCAGCGTGCGCACCGGCTTCACGTTGCTGGCTCTGTTGACGAACGAGGAGCTTGCGCGGCTGATCAACGAGACGACGCGGGAGTTCAAGCGCGTGGAAGCGGAGGGCCTGCGCAAGGACTTCTACACCGTCGTGGCGAACTCGCGCGAGGTGCAAGCGTCGTTGAAGCCGACTGGCGGCGCGGGAGACGCGACGACCAAGGAAGGACCGGCGGCGGGAGGCAAGACGCCGAATCTCGATGCCTACACCGTGAATATGACGGCCAATGCGAAGGCGGGCAAGATTGATCCCGTGCTGGGGCGCGACGCCGAGGTGCGGCAGATGATCGATATCCTGATGCGGCGTCGGCAGAACAACCCAATCCTGACGGGGGAAGCGGGCGTCGGCAAGACGGCGGTGGTGGAGGGTCTAGCTAATCGGATCGTGCAGGGCGATGTGCCGCCGGCGCTGATCGGCGTGCATCTGCATAGCCTGGATCTGGCTCTGCTGCAGGCGGGCGCGAGCGTCAAGGGCGAGTTCGAAAACCGGCTGAAGGGGCTCATCAACGAGATCAAGTCTTCGACGGAGAAGATCATCCTGTTCATCGACGAGGCGCACACGATGATTGGCGCGGGCGGGACGGCGGGACAGAACGACGCCGCAAACCTGCTGAAGCCCGCGCTGGCTCGCGGGGAGTTACGGACGATCGCCGCCACCACCTGGTCGGAGTATAAGAAATATTTCGAGAAGGACCCGGCGCTAGCGCGACGCTTCCAGGTGGTCAAGGTAGAGGAGCCAAGCGAGGAGGTCTGTGCGACCATGCTGCGCGGTATCGTCGCGTCGCTCGAAAAGCACCACGGCCTTCGTATTCTGGATGAGGCAATCACGGCCACGGTGAAGCTTTCGCACCGGTATATCGCTGGACGGCAGCTGCCGGACAAGGCCGTGAGTGTCCTCGATACCGCGTGCGCGAGGTTGGCGCTCGGGCATAGCTCCATGCCGCCGCAGCTCGAAGATACCGTGCGGCAGATCGACGCGCTGGAGGTGCGAAAGCGTGTACTCGAACGCGAGAACGTTGTCGGCGCGGACCATTCGGAGCAGTTGAAGGAGATCGAGGAGAAAACCGCGGCGGAGAAGGCAGCGCTCGCCGAGTTGCAGGCGCGCTGGGAGAAGGAGAAGGGCATCGTCTCCGAAATACGCAAGTTGCAGGTCGAGCTGGAAGCGGGCGCAAAGGAAGACATGGTCGTGGGCGCGGCGGCTCGGCGAAGGCTGGCCGATCTTGAGGCTGAACTGAGCGCATTGCAAGGCGAGCACGGACTTATGAGCGTGTCGGTCGACGCGCAAATCTGCGGCGCGGTCATTTCGGCGTGGACGGGCATTCCGCTGGGCAAGATGATGAAGGACGAGATCTCGACCGTTTTGACGCTCGACACGCACCTGAAGAAGCGGGTCATCGGACAGGACCACGCGCTCTCGGCGATTGCACAGCGGATCATGACCTCGCGCGCAAACATGGACGATCCGGTCAAGCCCGTCGGCGTCTTCATGCTCGTGGGGCCGAGCGGCGTGGGCAAGACGGAGACGGCCATCGCGCTGGCCGATCTGCTGTATGGCGGCGAGAAGAACATGATCACCATCAACATGTCAGAGTTCCAGGAGGCGCATACGGTCTCGACGCTCAAGGGCTCGCCTCCGGGATACGTGGGCTACGGCGAGGGCGGCGTGCTAACCGAAGCTGTTCGCCGTCGGCCCTACTCGGTGGTGCTGCTCGATGAGGTCGAGAAGGCACATCCGGACGTGCTCGAGCTGTTCTTTCAGGTCTTCGATAAAGGGCGGATGGAAGACGGGGAGGGTCGCGAGATCGATTTCCGCAACTCCATTATCATCCTGACCAGCAACGCCGCGACCGAGACGCTGATGAAGCTCTGCGCCGACCCTGAGACCATGCCGTTTGAGGATGGGCTGCTTGCGGCGATGAAGCCCGAGCTGAACAAGATCTTCAAGCCGGCTTTCCTGGGACGCATGCTAATCGTGCCCTTCTACCCGGTGCGCGATGAGAACCTGAAGAAGATCATCCGGCTGAAGCTCGGAAAGATCGTGCGGCGGCTCCGCGAAACGCATAAGGTAGAGATGATCTATGACGACGCCCTGCTGAACGAGATCGCTTCGCGCTGCACGGAGGTCGAGAGTGGCGCGCGCAACGTGGACAATATCCTGTCCAACACACTGTTGCCTGAGCTTTCGCGGCAGATCCTTGGCCGGCTGTCGGAGGGTACGGCCATCGAGAACGTAGCGATCTCGGTGCGTGATGGCAAGATGACCTATGAGTGGCAATCAGTTTCGCAGGCTGCCTCGCGTGACCTGTCCGAGGACGTTGCCGTATCCAACGGAACAGACGCGTCTACGGCGCGGCAAGACAATCAGGTTGCTGTGGCGTAATCGAGCGCACGGCTCAACAGAAAGAGATCAAGCAGGTAGACCATGGGGTCGCACACACAAGCCGACAGGCTGATGAAATTTACGAGTCCGCTGGGAGAGGATGTCTTGCTGATCGAGACGTTCGCTGGTTCTGACGCGCTTTCGCATCTTTTCAACTTTACGGGTGAATTGCTGGCGGACGCGGGAACGACCATCGACCCGGCCGACCTGATCGGGCAAAAGGTCACGATCGAGCTGGCGCTTCTGGACGTACAGGGCAGCCGCTATATCAACGGCATCGTCGCGGCCTTCGACCAGGCCGCCGGCGACGATGAATTTGACGTATATCGTGTGCACATCGTTCCCTCGCTCTGGCAACTCGATCTTGGCACGAATACCCGCGTGTTCCAGGGCAAGACGGTCATGGACATCATTAAAGAAGTGATCCAAACTTACGGCA
This sequence comes from Acidobacteriaceae bacterium, assembly GCA_965277085.1. Taxonomy (GTDB): domain Bacteria; phylum Acidobacteriota; class Terriglobia; order Terriglobales; family Acidobacteriaceae; genus Edaphobacter. The sequence continues at coordinate 225,545 of OZ255708.1, read as the reverse complement.
TCAGTATGGCCGATAAAACTGAAGGAACGCTCCAGCAACTCGATTACTGCACACAATACCAGGAGACGGATTTCCACTTTATCTCCCGTTTGGCCGAGCAGCACGGCATCTTTTATTGGTTCGAGCACACGGACTCGGACAATAAGGTAAACTTCGGCAACAGCCGCACGCCGTACACGGATTGTCCTCTCGTGAGCACTATCAGCTACGCCCCAAACGCGGACACGGCGCAGGACCGCTACGAGTCGACGATCGATGAGTTTCGCTCCCGAGCGGCCATGGTGGTGGGCAAACATACGGTCTGGGATTACGACTTTCGCAGCTACCAGGCCAACAAAGGCGACCCGCGGGATACCGCGAGCCCTTTCGCCAATAACGCGTATGAACGATACGTCTATCCCGGTGGCGAGGAGGGCTACGTCAAAGAGACGGCCAAGCAGCTCACGACTCCGGCTCATGCTAAAGGTTTCAATGATGCGCGCGCGGGTGCTCACGATGCGGCTGCGGAGGTCTACAGCGGTGTGTCGGGAGCGAGAACCCTCGTTAGCGGCTACACCTTCGACCTGGAAGACCATCCACGCGACGCTTGGAACCGTACCTATCTGCTGACCGAGGTCGCGCATCAGGTCGATCAGGTGCCTCCGTACCGGACCGCGGGCGGCGGCGATGAGCGTAGCGGCTATCGCAACCGATTTTCGGCGATTTCCAGCGACGCGTTGTTTCGACCGCGGGCAAAGGCCATTAAGCCCATGGTGCACGGACCGCAGACGGCGATGGTCGTCGTCGCTTCGGGCGAAGAAATACACCTTGACAAGTACGGCCGGGTCTGTGTGCAGTTCTTCTGGGACCGCACTAGGGCGGCCAACACGGTCGACAACACCTGGGTTCGTGTGGCGCAGCCATGGGCTGGCAGCGGCTGGGGAACGTTCTTCTGGCCGCGCGTCGGCGATGAGGTGATCGTGCAATTTCTAAATGGCGATCCGGATAACCCCATCGTGGTGGGGTCCGTGTACAACGGCGTCAACATGCCAAAGTACGCCCTGCCGGATATGTCGACGCGCTCCGGTCTGGTCACGCGCAGCAGCAAGGAGGGGGGCGCGGCCAACGCCAACGAGTTGCGTTTCGAGGACAAGAAGGGAAGCGAGCAGGTCTTTATCAACGCCGAGATGGATATGGACCACCGCACCGAGAACGATCATCGGCGGTTTGTCGGCGGCAAAGACTCGCTCATGGTGAAGGGTGTGCAATACGACGAGATCACGGGCGATCGTCATAGCAACATGAAGGCCAATCTGGTGCAGAAGATTGCCGAGAAGTCCGACCTGGATGTCGGCACCGACATGAACCACAAGATCGGATCGAACTACTCGCTCAAGGTCGGCCAGAATCACGGCGAGAAGGTGGGCATGAACTATGCGGTCGACGCTGGCATGGAGGTCTTTCTCAAGGCCGGCATGACGGTCGTCGTCGAAGCTGGTGTCGAGCTATGCCTCAAGGGTGCCGGCGGCTTCATCACCATCGGACCGTCAGGAGTCATGATCTCGGGCACGACTGTGATGATCAATAGCGGCGGCGCGGCGGTTGCGGGTAGTCCGGCGCAGTTGACCGATCCCGGAGCCCCAACCGCGCCCGACCAGGCGGACGATGGAACCAAGGGCGGCAAGATGTAAACCTCGCGCTTGCGAGAAGGGCTGATGAGGGTGAGTTGACAGAACCACAAAATCAATCCGCGGCGGAGCGCAGCTTCCCCAGAGTGGGACGGTGGCGCGTGACCGCGCTTCCGGGCGGATGGATGTATGTGGCGAACTTCGGCATCAAGCAGATGCTGATGGATCAGCAGGCCGTACCCGCAAACGTCTCGCTTGGCGAGGATGTGTTGAGTTCAACGACTGGCCTGCAGGCTTATATCGCCGCACAAAGCTCACTGATGCAACATCATCTGGTTGCGGCCAAGATGGCTGGCCCACAATCCATGCCGTTCGCTGGGGCGGATGAGGCCTATCTGTTCTTCATCAGACATACTCCCAATCAACCCGCGCGTGATCCTTGTCCGATGCTTCACGCCCAACGATACGCACGGTCCGGCCTTTGGGTGGGGATTGTAACGTTGACGGTGCCCGAGTCACAACTCCAAAGTGTGCGTGCGGACTACGAAGCGTTCGTGAAGGGCCTTCGAATTATGCCTCCAGAGCCGACAGAACAATGAGGCGCACACCGGGAGAGAATTGATGCAAATGATGAATGTGCCTAGCGGATTACCTGGTAGAGGGATGGGGACGATGTCGGGATGGAGCGGTGTGATGGCTGGCTTGGCGCTAAGTGGTGTGCTGCGTCCTTCGGATGCTCGTTCGTTCGAGCAGTCTTCCGTTGCAATCGACTCCACTTACAGCCGGGTCGAGGAAGCATTATCTTGCCACCTCCAGCCGTCGAGCACCCAGAGCACGCTTCTTGTGATGTGACGACGGTGTAGTCGTATCGCAACAAAGGCGTTCCTTATGGAGGGGTACGCATTGTAGAATGCGGGCATCGCCCCTTGCGGCAGCGCCAGGTTTTAGGAGAAAGTTGAAGCAGTGACGCCGGACACCCCTACATCGGTCAGCCGCATCGGGAAGTACGAGATCCTTGCCGAGCTGGGTCGCGGCGGCATGGGTGTCGTTTACCGCGCGGAAGACAAGAACATTGGCCGTGAGGTGGCGATCAAGACGCTTACCGAAGCGACCCCCGAGTTGCGCCAGCGCTTTCTGGTGGAAGCCCGCTCGGGCGTTCTAAACCACCAGAACATCGTCACCGTCTACGACTTCGGAGAGCAGGACGGCAACCCGTACATGGTCATGGAGTACCTCCAGGGCGAAACGCTCGAAAAGGTGCTGCGCGGGGCCAAGCCGCTGTCTTTGGTGGAAAAGCTTGAGATTGTGCGCCAGGTCTGCGAAGGTCTTGGATACGCGCACTCAAAAGGCGTGGTGCATCGCGACATCAAACCCGCGAACATCATGGTGTTGTCCGGCGGCCAGATCAAGATCGTAGATTTCGGCATCGCTCGGCTGGAAAGCTCCGGCGGTCAGACCAAAACCGGCGCGGTTATCGGCACGTTCCATTACATCTCTCCCGAGCGCCTCAAAGGCGATCCCTCGGATGGCCGCGCCGACATCTGGGCCGTCGGCATCATGCTCTACCAGATGCTGACCGGCGTGCTGCCCTTCGCCGGCGAGGATGTCTCCGCCCTGCACAAAGTAGTCAACGAGCCCTACCCGCCCCTGGCCAATCACCTGACGGACTACCCGGCGGCGCTCGACCAGATCATGGAGCGGGCGCTCGCCAAGCATCCCGACGATCGCTACGCTGCGGCCGAGGAGATGGCGTCCGACATCGAGGGCGTGAACGATGTGCTGAAGCGTGCGCGTGTAGGCGAGATGCTCGCGCACGTGCGCGGCTTTTTAGACAATGAGCAACTCACCGCCGCACGCCCCGTCTTGCTGGAGTTGCAGCGGCTCGATCCGCAGAACATTGAGATCAAGCGGCTGCTGCGCGAAGTTCAGGACCGGATGTCGCGGCAGCAGCGATCGGAGCAGGTGCGCCAAACCCTCAACCTTGCCGAAGAGGCTGTACTGGCGCAGCGGTACGTGGAGGCGTTCGACCTCTACAAGCAGGCCGCGAAGATCGATCCCGCGATCAAGGGTTTGACCGAGAAGATGGAGCACGTCCGCGGGTTGAAGGAGAAGGTCGACCGCATCGCCTCGCTTCAGCAGCAAGCGCGCGAAGCGCGACACCGGAACGACTTCACCGCGGCCTCGCTGCTCATCGATCAAGCCCTGCAGCTGGACGAACGCAACACCGATCTTCGCAACGAGAAAGCCGGGCTACTTCAGGAACAGGAGCGTGCCGCCAAGGAAGGCCTGCGGCGCAAACTAAAGGAGAACGGGCGTGAGAGCCTCTCCGGACGTGCGTTTACCGAGGCCGTTCAATCGCTGCGGCAGGCATTGGAGATCGACCCAACCGATCCTGAAGCCCAAACCATGTTCCAGGAAGCGCTCGCGCGACAGGAGGAGGAACGCCGCCGCAAAGTCATCGAGCAGATCGTCGCGGAGATTCAGGAGTGCATCTATCGCGGCGAGTTGCAGCACAGCTTGGATCTCATTCAACGCGCGCTCGATCGCCTGCCTGCCGAGACAGTTCTGCTCCGGTTGAAAGGCGAGACGGAAAAGAAACTTCGCGAGGAGACTGCGCGCCGCCTAGTTGAATCCACCTCGCTGACCGTACAGACGCAGCTCTTCAGCGATCCGCAAGAGGCTCTCTGGTGCGTACAAAAAGCGCTTACGCAGCTTCCAGGCGAGCCGCGGCTGCTGGCCTTGCAAGAACGCGTGGTCGAGCAGCTCAAGAAGGCGAACCTCGCCGGTCTGCACGCGCAATATCTGAAACACGCGCAGGACGCCATCGACAAAGGGCAATTCGATCAGGCGATTTCCACCTTGGAGACGGCCGCGCTCGATTGCGGCGAGTCGCCTGAGATTGCGTATCTAGCGGAATACGCGCGCACGGAGAAAGCGAACAGCGAGAAAAGCGCAGCCGCAATGGCGGCTCTTGAACAAGCGCGTCATCTGCTCGCTAAGGAAGACCTGGAAGGCGCAATTGCGGTGCTCACACCCGCTTCCGAGCGCACAGGGGATGCCGCCGTCGAACAGCTGCTGCGGCAGACCCGCGAACGGCTTGAGGAGACGGCTCGGCGGCTGGAAGCGGTGGTTGCCCGCGTGCAGAGCCTCAGCGAGACCGAGCCTGCGCAAGCCTTGCAGCTCCTTTCGAGCCAGACCACAGCCGTACAGCAGCACTCACAGCTTCGTGCGTTGCGCGCCAAGCTCGACGCTCAAGTAGAACGGCAGAAGGCCATCCACGCCGCCATCGAGCAGTCCAAGAGCTTCGAAGCAAACGGAAACTTGCGTGGAGGCATGGAGGCGCTCGAATCCGTCCAACGCGCATACGGCAGTTCGCCTGAGTTGACGGCTGCTATAGCAGGGTACCGTCAGCGGCGCGAGCGCATTGCTTCGGATAAGGTGCGAGAGACAATTGCCGAGGCGCGGCAAGCGATTCTCAACGCCAACGGACCGCTGGCGCTGGATGAACTCCGGAAATCGGCCGACGTGCTTGAGTTCGCCGAGCCTGCGCTTCAGGCGGATTGGAACCGCCTGGGCACAGAGGCCTCCCGCACTCAACCCGCTAAGACACCCAGTACCGCAACGCTTCCCACGATGGTTGGCGGTAAGAGTTTCAATACCAAGCTGATCGCTGGAGTTGCGGCTGCTGTGTTGGCTATTGCGGGCATCGCCGGATGGCTCTTGTCGCGAGGCTCACACGCCGGGATGGCTGCGGGCTCGCTTACCTTCCTTCAACTCAATGCGGAGCCGTTTGCCGAAGTCGTGAGCGTGACCGGTAGCAATGGCAAGACCGTCGCTCTTCCTAAGGGCGAACACACCACGCCGCTACGCCTGGACGATCTACCCGAAGGCGGCTACACGGTCGTCTTCAAGGGAGCGGATGGACGCACCCATGCGAAGAGCTGCAATCCGGCGGACGATCATCTCTGCGTAGCCGACCTGGGCGCACTTAACGAATCGCAGATAGACGAAATCCTGATGGGAACGAAGTGATGCGGATACTTTCTGGCATATTCATCGTCATGGCGTTGCTCGCCGCTCTTCCGGCATCGGCTCAGGATGCAAAGGCTCTGCGCGCGCAGGCCAATGCGGAGAGTAACCAGGAGAAGGTCGTTCAGTTGCTTTGCAAAGCGGCGGACATGGAGCCGAAGAACAAGGACTACCGCAAAGACTGCGATGTGGGCCGCACGGCGTTGATCAGTAGCGACAAGACGATGCTCAAGACCGCCCAGGACGCGAGCGACGCGGGCAAGATCGCCACCGCCAAGCGGTATGCCAAGTACGTCAGCTCGCTCGATCCCGACCTTCACCGGCAGGCCGAACAGTTGTTGGCTAAGCTGAATGCGCCCGACGCGCCCACCGGCGGCGGCACGATCCCGGTGACGCAGCCGACGGGACCCAGCCAAAGCGTTGTGCTGGCGCGGGCGCTCGCTGCCTATGACGCGGGTAACCTCCCGGCCGCGAGGACTGACGCGCAAACCATTACGGACGCTTCGTTGAAGCCGGCCGCCGCGCGTCTGCTGACCGAGATCGAACGTTACAGCAACTTTGTAAGCGCGGGACAACGCCATGAATCGGCAAAGGAGTACGCCGAAGCCGAAAAGTCTTTCCACTCCGCGTTCGATCTGAACGGTCACGTGGCGTCGGACGATCTCTCCAGTCGCATTCAAAAAATGAAGCAGCTTTCGTCGCAGCCCACAAGCGCCCAGGTAGACAACCATCCAAGGCAGCCGGCAAACGACCAGATCAAAGTGGCGATGCATGGGACGGAGATCACGCCCGAAGAGAAGAAGCGGCGTCTCTTCGAGGACGTTACGGTGGCGATGGCACGGAACGACTTGGACACTGCGGCGCGGAAGTACAAGCAAATCCTCGACATCGACCCCAACAACACTGACGCCAAGCTAGGTCTCACCCACATTTCGGAAGCGTTGAACCGCGATCCGGTCAGGCTGGAAACGACCTTGCGCGAGGCGATCGTCGCCTTTTACGACTCACACTTTGAAGACGCAGAATCGCGCTTCAATCGCTATCTTGGTGCCGATAAGGCAAAGAAGAAGGGCGCAGCCTACTTCTATCTAGGCGCGACCGAAGCTACTTTGGCATTGCTAGAAGACAACGCGCATCGCGGTGCCAGAAGCCGCGCGGCGCAGGAAAACTTCAAGCAGGCTCGACTCGCGGGCTATAAGCCGGTTGAACGGTATGTGTCGGCTCGTGTCCTGAATGTATGGAACGCAACGGGCATCTAGCACAAGCGTCGTGATGATCAGCAGTTCGCACGGCAGATGTTGCTGGCAGAAGTGACGAAGCTCATGCCGAGTTGGGCTTATTCGTTCCACGTACGACCTGCGTCAATTCAGTTCGCCTCTCACATGAGTTCTAATAGTGAAATGAGCGATGTACGGACAACGGGGAACGACCTGCCGGCATGAAGAGGCCGCTCCAATCGATCCTGATCCCAGCCTTGCTGCTCGCGGCCATCGTGGTGGTCTCGTTCAACGCCTGGTACGCCTTGCGGTCGGTCGATGTCCTGCTGCACGGCGAAGATTGGGTCCAGCACACCTACCAGGTGATCGCTCAGGTGGAAGACGTCATGGGCTCGGTCAAGGATGCCGAAACGGGCAACCGGGGCTTTCTCCTGACGGGCGACGAAAGCTATCTCACGCCCTACAACGACGCGCTGCAACAGCTTCCGGGCGAGCTTGACGAGTTCGCAAAATTGACCGCCGACAATCCATCGCAGCACACCCGCTTGGTGGAGATGCGAAGTGTACTCGACCAGCGGCTCTCGCTTCTGCAACAAGGCATCAACTTGCGCCGGGCTGCAGCCGCAGACGGTCTGCACGCCATGGTCATCAGCGGAACAGGCAAGCTCCAGATGGATCATCTGCGCACGATCGCCAACGGAATGGAGGCCGAGGAGCGTCGTCTGCTTGCAATTCGTCTCGCCGATACGAAAACCAACAGCACGCGTACCCGGCGCACCATCGGTCTTGCCAGCTTTCTCGACTTGATGCTGATCGTCTTCATGCTGCGCTACTTTACACGCGAGCGCACGTTGCGCTTAGCTACCGAGGAAGTTGCGGCGAACCTCGCCATCTCGCGCGCGCAGGTGGAGGCGAACGCTCTTGAACTTCAAGTGTTGAATCGCACCCTGGAGGAGCGCGTCCGGCAGCGCACAGCCGAGCTCGAAACCACGAATCGCGAGCTCGAAGCGTTTAGCTACTCCGTCTCCCACGATCTCCGCGCTCCGCTCCGCACAATCGACGGGTTCTCCCTTGCGCTCGAAGAGGACTACGCCGAGGCGGTCGGCGCGGCGGGCAAGGACTATATCAAGCGGGTGCGCACGGGCGTGCAGCGCATGGGCGAGCTGATCGACGCACTGCTCCAGCTTTCGCGCATCACCCGCGCCGCCATCCAGCGCGAGCACGTCGACCTGAGCGCGCTCGCGAACATGATCGCCAACGATCTCCGCGATCAAAACCCCGACCGTGAGATCGACTTCAGGATTCAGGATGGCTTGGAGTGCGATGCAGACCCGGCGCTGCTGCGTGTCGCGCTTGAAAACCTCTTCGGCAACGCCGTCAAGTTCTCCGCGAAAGTGCCACGCTCCGTCGTCGAGTTTGGCTGGGACGGCGAGCAGAACGCCTGGTTCATCCGGGATAACGGCGCGGGCTTCGATATGTACTATGCTGAAAAGCTCTTCAATGCTTTCAATCGCCTCCATGGCGATAAAGATTTCAAGGGTTCTGGCATTGGCCTCGCGACTGTGGCCCGCGTGATCCGGCGCCATCATGGGACGATCTGGGCCGACAGCGTCGTTGGCCATGGCGCGACCTTCCGGTTTACGTTAGGATAGCTCCCATGGCCGAGGGGCGACGCTTGATCTTATTGGTGGAAGACGATCCGGACCACGAACTGCTGACCATCCGCGCGTTGAACAAATCCAACATCGCCAACGACGTGCGCGTAGCCCGCGATGGCGAAGAAGCGCTCAACCTGCTCTTTGGCGAAGAAGCGATCAGTCCGCAGGTCATTCTGTTGGACCTCAAGCTGCCCAAGGTAGATGGTCTGGAGGTATTGCGCCGCATTCGCGAGAGCGATAGCACCCGCATGCTCCCGGTCGTGGTGCTCACCTCGTCCGATGAAGAGCGCGACCTGGTTCGCAGCTACCAGATCGGCGTCAACAGCTATATCCGCAAGCCCGTTAACTTCAGCGAGTTCGCCGAGGCCACCCGGCAGCTCGGAATGTACTGGCTGGTACTCAACGAATGCCCGCCGAAGAGCTAACCGCGCGGCCATTGAACGTCCTGCTGGTCGAGGACAGCGCGGACGACGCTTTTCTGTTGGAGCGTTATCTCCGTCGCAGCGGATTCGCTCCCTCCATGACGCGTGTCGAGCGCCAGGACGAGATGCGCGAGGCCCTCGGCGAGACAACGCTGCCGGACGTGATCCTTGCCGACTATAACCTGCCTCACTTCAGCGGGCCGGCAGCTCTCCAGCTTCTCCGCGCGAGCGGCGTCGACATTCCGTTCATCATGATGTCAGGCGCGGTCTCCGAGGAGACAGCGGTCGAGTCCATGCGCGCCGGTGCTCAGGACTATGTGGGCAAAGGAAACCTCACGCGCCTTATTCCGGCGCTCGAACGTGAGCTGAAGGAAGCCGCAGCCCGGCGCAAGCGCGTCGCAGCGGAGCAGGCCTTGCGGGCAAGCGAGGCGCGCTTTCATCGTCTCGTCGAAGCTATGCCACTCAGTCTGCTCATCATCGGTAAGGCTGGCCGCATCGTCTATGCGAACGGAGCGGCCGAGAGGCTGCTTGGATATACGCCGGAGGAACTCGGCTCCCACATGGTTACGATCGATACGATCTGCCCCACCTTACGCGCGACCTACAGGGCTGCAAACCTGGCCACGACGTTGGCACCGTTTGAGTCGGTCTGCAGCACCAAATCCGGGCAAACCGTCGAGGTGTTGATTGGCGTCGCGCTGCTCACGCCGGATCAGACGGGAGAAGAGCAACAATACGCGGCCTTCCTCGCTGACCTCACGCTCCAGAAGAAAAGCGAAGAGATGCTGCGCCAGACCGAGAAGCTGGCCGTCGCGGGTCGCCTGGCCGCCTCCATCGCGCACGAGATCAACAATCCGCTCGAAGCCATCACCAATTGCTTGTATCTTATCTCCACGAGCGAGTTGCCTAACGACTGCCGCAGCTATGTCGAGATGGCGCAGGGCGAACTGAATCGCGTCACCCAAATTACCGTTCAGACGTTGCGGTTCTATCGCCGCTCCTCCCGTCCAGCGCCAATGGATGTGCACGAGCTGATCGAAGGTGTTCTCGCCCTCTTTCACTCGCGCATCGTGGCGGCAAATATCACCGTCGAGCGAGCCTTCAAAGCCAATCTGCTCGTCTTCGCGCACGACGGCGAGATCCGGCAGGTCATCGTCAACCTCGTCAGCAACGCGATCGACGCGCTCGTCCAGGGCGGACGCATCTTGGTCCGCACGTCCGTCGCGACCGAGCCGCGTGAAGGCCGCCGAGGGCTCCGCGTTACGGTGGCGGACGATGGCATCGGCATGGATGCCGCAACCCGCTCGCGCATCTTCGAGCCGTTCTTTTCAACCAAAGGCATCACCGGCGCGGGCCTGGGACTCTGGGTGTCCAGGGAGATCATGGGCAAGCACGGCGGCTCCCTCCGTGTGCGCAGCCGTCCACGCACAGAGGATTGCCGTGGCGGTGCGATTTTCACCCTCTTTATTCCCGACACGGACGGGGAATCGATGCTGGTTGCGGAACCGTAACGGAGTGTGCGGACGGCCCTGCTCTCTGGTGTCCTTCTCCGAGCAACCTGGTTGGCAACCGCTGACCCTACGGCAACTTGTAATCGAACGTGTACTCCACCGTGATGTGGTCGCCTGCGGGCAGCGGCCCAAAGCCGTCGACGCGCTGTACGGCGCGGATGGCCGAGAGGTCCAGCGAAGGCGAGCCGCTTCGGGAGGCGACACGGGGGTTCGACGGAGTGCCGCTCCGGTCTATATCGAAGACCAGTACGACCTTCCTACCGTTCGAGGCGCGCGGGTCAGCCTCCTGCGGAAACCACTGCTCAGCAACCTTGCGATTGACGATGTTGATGTAATAGGCGAAGCGCGCGCCAAAGGTCTTGTCTTCGACGTTCACGCTCGCCGTACCATTTTTGAGCTGCATGGTAGCCATGGCAATGCGAATGCCGGCCGTCTCGCCCGTGGCGGCTTTGGTCGGCTGCGGCGGTGCGGGCTGGGGATGCTTGGGCGGCTCGGGCGTGGGCTTTTCAGCTACCTTGACCGGCTTGACGATCTTCTTGGGGATGGCAACTTCGTTCGGCTTTGGCGGCGGCTCCGTCTTCTCCTTGACGACAATGGGAGCGGGGCTCGGCTTCTCGGATGGAAGTACGGCGTTCTCAAGCGTGTGCTGCCTCGGTGGAAGCGGCAGCGCGTTGACCATGGTCGCCTGAATCGCCCCGGCGGTCGCCTGGTCCTGGCCCCAGGGCCTGGCGGGCGGGTGCAGGTGAGCGAAGGCTAAGAGTGAGCCGAATAGGACAGCATGAAGCGCCACTGAGACGAGGAGGTCTCTTCCGGTGGAGGTCTTCTCTTCAGATTGAAGTTGCGTGGGGATGGTGTCTCCGAATGCAATAAGTGCAGTGACTACTTAGCAGCGCTGCTCGTTTCATCAGAAACATCGCGCAGAGATATGTCCACTCCCGCGCACTTTACAGCTTGGAAGTTGACTTTGGCATGACCTCTGTAAGCGACATCTAGGCGTGTAGGACTGATCCACGTCATTTTAGGGCGTGTGTCCGCATTGTCTTCGAACTCCAGAACTTCCACTGGAGCCTGCTTCATCTGTTTGAGATAAACCGAGGTTGCAGCATATGCGGTTCCAAGTCCACCCTCCCAAACTCGGGAACTCGCAGTTGCAAGAAAAACACCCTTTGGTGAACGCGACTCTGCCGACCAAACGACTCTTCCATCATCGCGCTTACACGCAGCACTTTGAAGGCACAAAGCTGTGAGAACAAGCTTTACTGCTGAGCTCCGACCGAGATAGCGAATTGGATAGAAGGTGCGCATCATTTATCCAAAGGCTGCGTGACGATGCTGATGTTGGTAATCCCCGCCTGCTTCACAGCGTCCATTACGGACGCAAACGCCCCGAACGGCACGCGCTCGTCCGACCGGATATAAACAATGCGCTTGGCGTCCACCTTAGTTCCGGTGCGGAGGCGGGTCGGAAGCTCGTTCACGTTGACCGGCTTGTCCTGCAGAAAGACGCTCTGGTCCTTGTCGATGGTGATGACCATGCGCTCTTCGGTCAGCTGGTTGACCGAACGAGTATGCGGAACGGCGACCTCGATGCCTGACTGGAGCACCGGCGCGGTCAGCATGAAGATCAATAGCAGCACCAGCACCACATCGACCAGCGGCGTGATATTGATCTCGGCCAGCGCCGTCTGGGTGCGGGCGCGGCCGCCGGACTGCACGGAGAAGGCCATGCTAGTACTCTCTCCGGCGGGCGGGTTCTTCCTGCTGCGTTGTTTGGGTCATCATCGCCGCGTTCTCAATAGCGTTCAGCAACTCGCGACCGAAGTCATCCATACGCGAGGCAAAGGTGCGGAGCCGCGCGGTGAGCTGGTTATAGCCGACGACGGCAGGAATCGCCACTACCAGCCCGGCCGCCGTCGTAATCAGCGCCTCGGAAATACCCGGCGCAACCGCTCGCAGCGTCGCCGCGCCTGAAGCTCCAAGCCCGTGGAAGGCGTCGATAATGCCCATCACCGTTCCCAGCAAACCGATAAATGGCGCAATCGCCGCGATGGTCGCCAGCCACGTCATTCGCGACTCCATCAGCGTAAGCGCTTCCGACGACGCGGTCTGTGCGGCCCGGTCCAGTGCGACAGGGTTGCGCGGCAATCCCCGGCCGCCGGTCTGCCGCTGGTACTCGTCGTAAATCTCGTTGAAGACGGCGACCAGGGGACTCGGTTTGAACTGCCCCGAGACCGTGGCGATCTCCCCAAAGCGGCCGGATTTTCGAAAGGCGTAAAGAAAGCGCTTGGATTGAGACTCCGCCTTCGAGAACGAAGCCCACTTGGACAGCATGATCGACCACGACAGGATAGAGCACAGCAGCAGTAGGATCAACACCGCAAACGCCACAGGGCCGGAGTTATGGAGCATCTCGCCCAATGCGGAGGCACTGGCGGGCGCGGCGGCGGCAGAGGGGTCGTCTTGCAAGAGCAGGATGGAGAAAAGAGGCATCATCTCTTGTCAGTCTAAAGCCTGTGAGTGGCCGAAACGGTAGCATGAACCTGTGCGGGTGCATCGTTTGCTATGCTCCGGTTAGGTTTGTGTTGCGAGGCGGGGGATGCTGCTGGAGCTGCGGGTGGAGAACTATGCGGTGATCGACCGGGCGGTGGTCCGGTTTGGACCGGGGCTGAACCTGCTGACCGGCGAGACCGGGGCGGGGAAGTCGATCCTGATCGATGCATTGGCGCTGCTGCTTGGAGGCAAAGGCTCGCCCGACGTTGTTCGGCATGGGGCGGACAAGGCCGTCGTAGGCTGCGTCTTTGAGGCGACTCCCGGCGCTCTTGAAGTGCTGGAGGCGCACGGCATCGACGCGGAATCAGACGATATTCTGTTACGCCGCGAGATTGCAGTGGGTGGCAAAGGCCGCGTCTTCGTCAACAATCAGGCCACCACCGTGAGCGTGTTGCGTCAGCTTGCGCCCGAGTTGGCCCTGGTTCATGCGCAGGGCGAGACGATGGGCGCGTTCGACGAGGGGCAGCAGCGTTTATTGCTGGATCGTTTCGGCGGCATCAGCACGGAGGAGAGCAGCGCTGCCTTCGCGGCTTGGAGAGCGACGCGGGAGCGGTTGGAGGTGCTCGAGTCCGCCGAGCAGGAGCGGCTGCGCATGGCCGATCTCTGGCGTTTTCAAAGCACCGAAATTGAAGGCGCGGGGCTTGGGCCATCGGACGAGGACGCGGTGCTTGAGGCGGAGAAGCGCGTCCTCGGCAACTCCGAGCGACTCTACGGCGCGGCCATGCAGGCTCATGAACTTTTGTATGAGAGCGAAGGCTCAGCAGAGACGACGCTGGGTGCGGCGTTGAAGCATCTGGACGAACTCGCCCGCTACGATGCACGATTTGTCGAGCCTGCCCGGGAGCTCGCGACGGCGAAGGCGACGGTGGAGGATGTTTCGGCGGGCGTGCGCGATTTCGCGGAGAAGATGAACGCCTCACCGGGACGCCTGGAGGAGATTGAAGACCGGCTGGCCGCGCTCGACCGGCTCAAGCGCAAGTACGGCCAGACGCTCGCCGAGGTGATCGCCTTCGGCCAGGAAGCGGCGCGGCAGCTGGCTGAGGTCGAGAACCGCGACGCGCTGCTCGTGGAGTTGAAAGCGCAAGAGGCGACGCAGGCCGAGGCCTATCGCGCGGCGGCTGGGCGGCTTACGGCCACTCGGCGGGATGCGGCCGGGCGGCTGGAGAAGCTGGCCGAAGCCCAGATCAACGACCTTGCGATGCGTGTGCGCTTCCAGGTCCATGTGGAGAACGAGGATGCGCCAGGCCGCTGGACCGCGCAAGGCTGGGACCACGTGCAGTGCCGGATCGCCACCAATGCGGGCGAGCCGCTCAAGCCGCTCGATGAGATCGCCTCTGGTGGTGAAATGTCCCGCGTGATGCTCGCGCTCAAGGTAACCGTGGAAGAAGGCGTTACTGGTGGGCGCAAAAAGAAGACGGTGCTGCCGCGTACCCTGGTCTTCGACGAGATCGACATCGGCATCGGCGGACGCGCGGCGGAGGCAGTCGGCCGCAAGCTGAAGACCCTCTCCCGCACGCAGCAGGTGCTCTGTATCACGCATCTGCCGCAGATCGCCGCCTTCGGCGACCAGCACTTCCTGATTGCTAAATCCGAAAAGAGCGGCCGCATCCAGACCGAGGTTCGCCACATGGAGATCGATGAGCGGCGGCAAGAAATCGCCCGAATGCTGAGTGGCACTGCAGTGACCGAAACCAGCCTTCGTCACGCCGACAGCCTGATGGCGGCGAGCGGCGGCATCTAAATACCTACCGACGGCATCGCACTCCATGAAGGACAGGAGGCACCGCGATGGCAGATGTGAAGAAGTGTGCGCACGAAACATGCAGCTGTATGGCTAAAGAAGGATCGAAGTTCTGTTCCACGTTCTGCGAGGATTCCAAGGACCTGACCACATTGGAATGCGACTGCGGTCACCCGGGGTGCGAGAAGCATCAGCTGTAAACTCGAATTGAATTACCAAGAAAGGCCAGTATCGTCGCGCATCGAACGCGTCGATACCGGCCTTTCTTTCAGCACGATCATTCATCCACCAAATGACCATGCTAAAGTGGTCACATTAGAGGTGTCGCGATGAGGACCATAGCTGCGGCGAAGTTCAAAGCTACCTGCCTTCCGTGATCGATGAGGTGGAAAAGAAGCGAGAGCCGGTTCTCGTGACCAAGCACGGTAAGCCGGTAGCGAAGATGGTACCGTTGGAGCTTGCCGATGAGGTCGACCCGCTAGAGGCGTTTCGCTTCCCGGGCGTGATTACAATCCATGGCGACATTATGTCTCCCATGTGCACCGATGAAGAGTACAAGCAGTTTTATCAAGAATCGCTCGAACGAAACCGATGATCTTGGTCGATACTCATGTCGTAGTGTGGGCAACACACGAGCCCGCTCTTCTCTCCCCCGTCGCTGCTCGCACATTGGCTTATCGCGAGAGGAAGGTGGAATTGCTATCGCCGACATCACCTTCCGCGAAATCGCGTTCCTGGTTGTTCGAGGGCGCATTTCAATCAGCAAGCCGCTTGATGTGTACTTAAAGTTTGTTGGGTCGATCTTTCACGTTCTGCCAACTAACGGTCGTGTTGCAGACCGCTCGCTTCGTTTTACAAGCACCTATCCGGAAGATCCCGCCGATCAGATTATCGGTGCCACCGCGATTGTGCACGGGCTACAACTGATAACCAAGGACGTGGGAATCCGCCGCTCCGGCGAAGTAGATTGCCTTTGGTAGCACGATGACGAGTTGAACGGAACGGAGTCTTACCAACCATGGCAACGCCCCTTGCACTTCCGCTGGCCGACCTCACGATGGATGAGGTGGACCGATCCCAGGCCCTTGCCCGCCGCTACCATGCCGAGTTCGTCGACCTGAAAAACTTCAAAATCCAGCACGATCTCTTCAAGTCCGTGCCGGTCGATATGATGTTCCGCTACAACTTCGTTCCGCTGGAGCAAGCGGAGGGCCGCCTCGCCATTGCCGTCTCCGATCCCTCGAAGCTGATGGTCCTCGACGAGATCTCCGGGCTTTTGGGACAAAGATTGGTCACCCGCGTCGCCACCCTCTCGCAGATCACCGACCTGCTCAAGAAGACGGAGCAGTCGCAGCGTGTCCTCGACGAAGCCTCCGAAGGCCTCGCCTTCGACGTGCTCTCGTCCGAAGACAACCCCGACGAGAACATCTCCATCGAGCGGCTGACCGGCGAAGACGACATCTCGCCCATCATCCGCCTCGTCGACACCACCATCTTCACCGCGCTCGAACGCCGCGCCTCCGACATCCATCTCGAGACCTTCGACGATTGCCTGATGGTGAAGTACCGCATCGACGGTGTTCTCCAACAGGCCATGGCTCCCATCGCCCGCGAGCACCACCAGACCATCCTCTCCCGCATCAAGGTCATGTCCGAGCTCGACATCGCCGAACGCCGCGTCCCGCAGGATGGCCGTTTTCGCGTCCGCTACAAGGGGCGCCTGATCGACTTCCGTGTCTCCATTATGCCGACCGTGCATGGCGAAAACGCCGTGCTTCGCGTGCTCGACAAAGAGTCGATGTCGGAGAAGTTCACCAAACTCTCGCTCGATGTGGTGGGTTTCGCTGAAAAGGACCTGACCCGCTTCCGCCGTTACATTAAGGAACCGTATGGCATGGTGCTCGTCACCGGTCCCACCGGCTCCGGCAAGACGACCACGCTCTACGCCGCGCTCAACGAGATCAAGTCTGAAGAGGACAAGATCATCACCATCGAAGATCCGGTCGAGTACCAGATTCGCGGAATCACGCAGATTCCCGTGAACGAAAAGAAGGGCCTCACCTTCGCCCGCGGTCTCCGCAGCATCTTGCGTCATGACCCCGACAAGATCCTCGTCGGCGAAATCCGCGACGCCGAAACCGCCCAGATCGCCATCAACTCCGCCCTCACTGGCCACCTCGTCTTCACCACGGTTCACGCCAACAATGTCGTTGATGTGCTCGGCCGCTTTCTGAACATGGGCGTCGAGCCGTACAACTTCGTCTCCGCGCTGAACTGTATCCTCGCCCAACGCCTCGTCCGTACCGTCTGCGACTTCTGTGCCACGACCGTCTGTTATACCGATGCCGAATTGGAACTGAACGGCCTCAACCCGGCAGAGTGGCAGGGCTTCGCCTTTCGCGAGGGCACCGGCTGCATGGAGTGCGGCGGCACCGGCTTCCGCGGCCGCTCCGCCATCCACGAGCTGCTGGAGCTCGACGACGAAATTCGCGAGATGCTGCTCGCCAAAAAGCCCGGTTCGGAGATTCGCAAGAAAGCCAAAGAGAAGGGCATGGCCTTCCTCCGCGATTCGGCCATTGACCGCGTCCGCGAGGGAGTGACCACACTGAAGGAGATCAACAAGGTCACCTTTATCGAAGCGGGCCGCTAAGTCCATATTCGACGGGCTCCTGCCCGCCGGACCACACACTACAGGTAAGCTAAGGACGCATGGAGTTTCTGCCGACAACATTGGGAACGCGGCCGCGTGTCGCCGTGGAACTCCGGCCGGAGGGCGTGATCGCCGCCCGGGCCATCGACCCGGCAGCCCCGTTAGCCGCCATCTCGCGGACGAGCCTGCCGGAGGGTGCGGTGCATGGCGGATTGAAGCTGGGTAATGTCGCCGACCGTACCTCTGTCATTGCGGCCGTTCGCAAAGTTCTAGACGCCGTGGCCGACAAGACTCAGGGGCGCGTCGTTACGCTCGTCGTTCCCGATGCCGCCGTTCGCGTCATCTTCCTCGATTTCGACTCGTTGACGAGCAAAGCAGCGGAAGCCCTGCCGCTGGTACGCTTCCGCCTCAAGAAGCTCATCCCTTTTGAAAGCGAAGAGGCGGCTATCAGCTATCAGACCATGTCGTCCACCAAGGGTCTGGTGCGTGTTCTCGCCGTGGCCATCCCGCGCGATGTGCTTGCAGAGTATGAGAGCGTCGTACGCGAAGCAGGGTACGAGCCGGGCGCAGTGCTGCCGAGCACCTTGGCCGCGCTCGCCGGATTGGACGTGACGGATTCCGCCGTGCTCGTCGTCAACGCCGGACCGAAAGGTGTTACGACCGCCATCGTCCGAGCGGGCGTCTTGCTGCTCCATCGCTCGGTCGACATGACGACCGAAGAGCCTTACGTCGAGCCCGCAGTCTCGCTGCCGCTGGTCGATGTCGACGACTCCCACGCTGAGTGGGCGCGGCAGCAGCCCTTGCCTGTGGGCGTAACGGCTGAGGCTGAAGCGGCTCGCGAGGCGGCGATGGCCGAGCCAAGCGCCGTGCTCGAAGGTGTGCGCGAAGAGCTGCGTGAGCTAGCCCAGACCTCCGGTTCACGCGAAGTCGCGCAGGCGGTCAGTGTCGCGGCGGCTTACTTTGAAGACACGCTCGGCATGCCGCCAGGTACGATCCTCTCCGCTGGCTCGACCGGTGCCGAGCGCCTCAAGAGCCTCTTGCGCGAAGCCGACTTTGGCGGTGCGGAGCTGCGTGTGCATGAGATGGTGGAGAGCGGCATGATCGCGTCTACAGCTACGGCGAACGTATCGCCATGCTGGTTGGCCGGCGTCCGGGGAGCCCTAAGGAGCTAATGCGAAGCTGATGCGGATCACGATCAATCTCGCTACACGCCCCTTCATCGAGCTGCGGCCCGTCTTCGCCCGGCTGCGATGGGCCATAGGCGGTTTGGCGCTGCTCGCCGTCCTGCTGCTCTTTGGCCTGCATATGCTGAACCAGCGCGCGGCGGTCGCGGCGGCGCAGATGGATGCGCTCAAGCAGCAGACCGCGCAGTACGAGCAGGAGCGCCGCAACAACGAAGCGCGCATGCACCAGCCCATGAACATGGCTGTGCTGGAACGGTCGGAGTTCCTCAACAACCTCTTCGCGCAGAAGAGCTTTAGCTGGACCGCTGTCATGATGGATCTCGAACGGGTGCTGCCTGAGGGTGTGCAGGTCACCAGCATCGACCCGCAGATTACCAAGGAAGGCTTGGTGCAGATTCGCCTCCGGGTCAGCGGCAATCGCGACCGCGCTGTGCAGCTCGTCCGCAACCTCGAAGGCTCGCAGCGCTTTCTCTTGCCCCGCCTCAGCAACGAGTCGGCGCAGACGGCGGATTCGGGCGGCGGTCTGGCGGGTGCGCCGCGCGGCACGGGCTTTACCACTACAGCTACGCCCGCAACGCCCGGCGGCGTCGAGTTCGACATCCTGAGCGGCTACAATCCGCTGCCGACGGTACCCGTAAGCCGGAAGGGAGGCTTGCGATGAGTCCGGCTCCCCTCTCCACCCGCGAGTTTGCCGCCCGAAGCCGCCGTCTCGTAACCAAGCTGAACCTCCATATCGCCGGAGTAGCGTTGCTTGCGCTGCTCAACCTCTATCTGCTGATCCATATCGCCGTCGCTTGGAACACCGCAAACAGCCAGGATGCAGCGGCGATGGCCACTGAGACGGCCCGGATGCAGGCTGCACAACAGGCCGCCGCTCCTTTGCGTGGACTCGACCGCAAGCTCGTCGCGGCCACGAGCGAGGCGGACGCGTTCTACCGCGAGCGGCTGCCCTACGCCGACTCGCAGATCGTGGCCGAGCTGGGCGCGCTGGCCAAGCGGCAGGGCGTCAAGCTGACCCGCGACAGCTTCGCCTACGAGCCGGTGCTCCAGGGCGGCGTTGGCGCGCTTACCACCGTTCGCATCGACGCCACCCTCAGCGGCGACTATCGTCCGCTTATGCTCTTCCTCAACTCGCTCGAACGTGACCGTCTCTTCTTCATGATTACCGGCGTCACGCTGACCGGGCAGCAGAGCGGGACGGTCAACCTGCGGATCAAGCTCGTCAGCTATCTGCAAGCAAACGCTGACGGATACGAGGCGGCGCGATGACCAAGACCGACCAGCGCAACTACGCCATCCTCGCCGTCTTTCTGGTCGGCGCGGCTTGGTTTTTGTACTCCTATCTGAGTGTTCCTGACGTGCATCCTCCGGCCGCGCCGAGCGCTGCGGTGGTGCCGGTCACCCAGGTCGTCAGGCCAGCGGCGACAGCCACAGCGGTCAAGACCAGGCCAGCCACGCAGCTCGACCCTACGCTGCATATGGAGGCTATGCTGGTCACGGAGTCGCTGGTCTACTCCGGCAACGGACGCAACATCTTCTCGGCTGGGCCTGGACCGAGAGATTTGCGCCTCAGCATCGTCAAGCCGGTTGGGATCCCGCAGCCGATTGCGCCGGTGCGCCCGGTTACGCCGGTCGCCTCTGGACCACCGCCCATCGACCTCAAATTCTTCGGCACCGAGATGGCGACAGGCGGAGCGCGGCGGGCGTTTCTGCTGCATGGCGAGGATGTCTTTTTCGTCTCGGCGGGTGACATCGTCCAGCGTCGGTATCGCGTGGTGCGGATCGACGCGCGCTCCATCCTGATGGAAGACATCGCCAACAACGACCAACAGACGCTGCCGCTGCTAACGAACTGAGCCATGACGAAGCGCCATGAACGCGGTGAAGACGGCTTTATGCTGGTGGGGCTGATCGTCGCCATCTTCATCATTCTGCTGGTCCTTGCCATTGCTGCGCCGACCGTGGCCAAGGCGCTGCGGCGCGACAAAGAGGTAGAAGCAATCCATCGCGGCAACCAGTATGTGCGGGCGGTGCAGCTCTACTACCGGAAGACAGGGCACTATCCGGGCTCCATCGACCAGCTGGAGAAGACCAACAACATCCGGTTCCTGCGGCAGCGGTATGTCGATCCGATGACGGGTAAGCCGGACTGGCGGCTGATCCATCTAGGCGAGGCGAAGACGACGGTGAAGGGCTTCTTCGGCAAGCCGCTGTCGGGGCTTCCAGGCGCGGGCGGGATTGGCGGCTCGTCGACGCCAGGGCAGAGCGTAGGGGCGGGCGGTAGCGGAACACCTTCGACCGCGCCCACGTCTTCGTTTGGGTCGTCCTCGTTCGGCAGCGCGGGTGGCGCGAACTCGACCCCGCCGGCGAGTGGATCGTCCTTCGGCTCTCAACCGGCGGGAGCGTCGGCGGACCCGTCCAGTCCGGCTGGGGCGACGGGAACCGCGACAGTGGGGAGCGCGACGCCGGGAACTACGGGGATCGGCAGTCAGTCGGCTTCGACGTTCAGCGGCGGTGGTGCGCCCATTGTGGGGGTCAGCAGCATGGCGGGCGGCAACTCCATCACCGTGCTGAACGAGCAGACGACCTATGCGACCTGGGAGTTCCTCTACGACCCGCGCATCGAGCAGATGAAGGCAAAGGCGAGCTTGCTGGGCGGGGGGTCTACGGGGACACCCGCTTCGAGTTTTGGGTCTGGATCGGGCTTTGGGACGCCGGGGGCTGGGGTGAATGGGACGACCGCTCCGGGGAGTAGCTCCGGCTCGCCGAATACGTCGACGCCTCCCACAACAGCGCCGAGTTCGACTCCGCCGCAGTGAGGCTCGGTCGCAAGCAGATGGGGCTGAGTGGATTGCGCTCGCGGCATTTTTTTGTTTTTTGGTAGGTGGTCTAACAAAATAAAGGACTTAGCGGGGATCACTTGTTTGGTGTCCACGCGGGTAGCGTGCTTTAAGCGGCTGGAGGGGTGTTTGGGGCGTCCTTTTGTCAAGTCTCTGGCCTTTATTGGGAGTGGCCTTTGGCTGTGTGAGCACCGCGAAAAACAGATTCCCTTCGGGAACGACAAACAAGAGAAGCAAGGGCAAAGGCGGCTACTTCGTTGGCTTGGGGAGGGCGTCGGGGCGGAGGTGGCCGATGCGGCCTTGGGGGCCTACGGCGAAGGGAAGGAAGAGGGCGTTCCAGTTCCTGTCCGCGTCGGCGGGTTCGGTGGCGCCGGGTTTGAGGGCGCGCCAGTGGCGGCCGTCGTCGGTGGAGAGGTCGGTGCCGTTCGGGCCTACGGTGATCCAGGCTTTCGTTTCGGGGGAATAGGCCACGGCGGAGCGGTAGCCGTGGGGTGGGATCTTCGGTTCTCGAAAAGTCTGCCAAAAGGCACCCACTTCTCCCGATCCGAAAACAGCATTGTGGTCGGTCGAGTCAGGGTGCTTATAGTCACCACCCACAATCATGATCTTGTTTGGAAAATTCGCGCTATCAGGGACTTTAGGATAAACAGCGAATGCAAATGCTCCAGAAGATGCGTTGCTGTGCGCGATTGGTATAGTTCGAAAGTGAGCAGACTGGTGGCAGAATGCACCATCGAGTGAGAAGCTATCTGTGGACCCCAAACGAGCAACTGGGCCGCCGGTTACAAAAATCAAATAACCACTTGAGAGCGTGAGCAACGACTCATTGCTTGCCGCGAATACAGCCTCATCGTGCTTTGGAGCAAACGTATCGACCTTGCAACCTCCGCCAGTTGTGTCCCTCTTACTCGCAACGATGCGCGACCAACTATCTCCTCCACTTTCAGTTGAGAACAGCGCGAATACTCCGTCCACGGGATCTCCGAGTAGGTAGCCCCATGCGTGCGAGTGGTCGAGGGGGTGACTCAACAGGTCAACATTCGGTGCCACTATGCTAATCGCGTCCCAGAATCCTTCCTTGTCGGGGTTGGTAAAGACGAGCTTCCAGGTTTGGCAGCTGTCGGTGGTTTTGTAGAGGCGGGAGAGGTCGCCCTTGCCGGAGGACATGACGAGGGCGGTGCTCGCGTCGAAGGCCTGGATGCCGCGGAAGTCGAGGTGTTCGGCGGCGGGCGGGGTGGAGCAGCGCTGCCAGGAGAGGCCGTCGTCGGTGGTGCGGAGGACGGTGCCTTCGGTGCCGCTGGCCCAGGCGACGCCTCCGCCGAGGGCGTGGATGCCGCGGAGCGAGGCGGTGGTGTGGGAGGTCTGGAGGTCCCATTGGGCGGATGCGGCGGTGGTTAGAAGGAGGGCTAGAAGCAGGAGGCGCATGGTGGGGTTAGTTTAGCGGAGTGTCGAACCATGTCTCAGAAGCGAGACATGGGGCAACCGGGTAGACGTTGGAGAGCACCCCACCCTACGGCGATGAAGCTGCCGTGAGGATATGGCACCCGGGTGTGTTGTCGGGATTTGGCGTTTGTAGGAGCCGGATGGTTAGCTAAGCGCCGTGGATGGCGGGTCCCTTCGACTCCGCTCAGGATGACAGCTTGGTGGCGGCTACTTAGCGGTGTCCTGCCAGATGGCGAAGGCTGCGCCAGTGGGGTCTTCGAGGATGTTGAACCAGCCGCGGTTTGGAACTTCCTTGATGCCAGAGAGGATGCGCGCGCCGAGTTTGTGAGCCTCCTCGCTGGCGCTGTGGATGTCGTCGACGCCGATGTAGGGGAGCCAGAGGGAGGGCGCGCCGGGGACGGGGTGTTTCATCATGCCGCCGCCGGGGCCGGAGCCGGGCTTGAAGAGGACGTAGGTGCCCGCGGGGCCCATGTCCATGTCCTCGGTTGGCCAGCCGAAGAGGGCGGTGTAGAAGGATTTAGCGGCGGGAACGTCAGTGGTGTTAAGTTCCATGTGGACGAAGGGCTGGTTCATCGTTCCTCCTTGCTGTCCACGAAACGATAACCGCGCCGTCCGAGAGAAGCAAGAAAAACTTAGTGGGCACCCTCGGGGGCTTTGCCGGGCTTGACTCTTTTGAAGGTCCAGACGACGGCGACGCAGAAGAAGCAGAGCAGAGCGAGCCAGCGGAAGACATCGACAAAGGCCCAGTTGGTGGCCTGCAGGCCCAGCTGCTGGTAGAGGGAACTCCGCGCGGCGACCATGCTGTTGGCTTTGCCGAAGTAGCCGGTCAGGAACTGGTTAGTGGCGTTGAGGGCGTTCTGGAAGTTCTGGCCAGCGACGGGAACGTAGTTGATGATTTCGTTCTGGTGGACGGCGGTGCGGCGGGTGAGGAGCGTGGTGGCGAGCGAGATGCCGATGGAGCCGCCGACGTTACGCATGAGATTGAAGACGCCCGAGGCGTTGCCGACCGACTCCTTGGGGAGCGTGCCGTAGGCGGCGGTGGAGATGGGGACGAAGACGAACGATAAGGCGAAGCCCGCGATGAGGATGGGGAGAAGCAATGTGGTGGGGGAGATGTCGAGCGTGACGTTGCCGAAATAAAGGGTGCTGAAGCCGAAGACGCCGAAGCCGAAGGTGAGCAGATAGCGGGGGTCGATTTTGTTTGAGAGGAAGCCGACGACGGGGGCACCCATAACGGCTCCGAGGCCGCGGGGGGCGACGGCGATGCCGGCGGTAAAGGCGGTGTAGCCCAGCAGCTCCTGGTAGAAGAGGGGAAGGACAGTGGTAGTAGAGTAGATGGCGACGCCGAAGAGGAAGATGAGGGCCGCCCCGACGAGGAAGTTGCGATCTTTGAAGACTTTGAGGTCGACGAGCGGATCTTTCTTGGTCCACGAGTGATAGCAGAACCAGATGAAGCTGGTGACCATGAAGAAGGTAGCCCAGCAGATCCAGGTGGCTCCGAACCAGTCGTCTTCCTGACCTTTGTCGAGCACGATCTGGAGGGTGCCTGTCCAGACGACGAGGGTACCGAGGCCGATGTTGTCGAACTTCGGCACCTTGGCGTTCTTGATGTAGGCGGGGTCCTTGATGAAGGTATTGATCATCAGGAGCGCGGCGATGCCGATGGGAATGTTGATATAGAAGGCGTAGCGCCAGGAGTAGGTGTCGGTGAGATAGCCGCCGAGCGTGGGGCCGAGGACGGGGGCGACGACAACGCCGAGGGCGAAGACGGCCATGGCAGCTCCGCGTTTGGCGGGTGGGAAGGATTCGATGAGGATGGCTTGCGAGAGCGGCTGGAGCGCGCCGCCGCCTGCGCCTTGGATGACGCGGGCGAGCAGCATCAGGCCAAGCGTAGGGGCGGCTCCGCAGGCGAAGGAGGAGACGGTGAAGATGGCGACACAGCTCATCAGGTACTTTTTGCGCCCGAAGCGAAGGCCCATCCAGTTCGACATCGGGAGGACGATGGCGTTGGAGACGAGGTAGGAGGTGAGGACCCAGGTGGCTTCGTCGTTGGAGGCGGAGAGCGAACCGGCGATGTAGGGAAGCGCGACGGCCGCGATGGAAGTGTCGAGGACCTCCATAAAGGTGGCGAGCATGACAGAGGCGGCGATCAGCCACGGGTTTACGCCGGGAGGGGCGGGAGAGTCCTGCTGGCCCTGCTGGTCTTTCTTGTTTTTCGCAGGCGCGGTTTCAGTTGCGGGCATCGGCGGGCCTTTCGCCAGGCGCAGCGCGGGCTGAGCACACGGAGATAGTGGTTGGATGAGGCTGGCGGCGAGGGGATGCTTTGATGTGGCGCGGGGTTTAGCGGCTGAGACGCAGCCCTCGCTCCACCCAGCGGCGCACGGTGTCGGTGTGGAACTCGGTTACGGAGGCGACACTGTAGGCGTAGACGAGCGTAAGGAGGAGGAGTTCGGCGGCGTACAGGAGGTGGCGGGGGTCCACTTGCCAGCGGCTATCGCGCGCGACGATCGCTGTGAGGAACAGCAGGAAGGGCATGTGGACGACGTAGAGGGTATAGGAGAAGCTGGCGAGTTTGCGGCTGGCGCGCTCTCCGGTGGAAGGACGGCAGGGTCCGGTCGCCGAGAGAAGAATATAGAGGAGAGCGCAGGTGGCAGCGGTCAGGAGATAATCGGCGGACATGACCGAAAGGGTCTGCCATTTGGACAGAGCGTAGAGGATGGGCAAATACAGAGCGCCGGCCAGGAGTCGCGTTTGTGGGCTTAGTCGCAACGTAGGAAGCAGGCAAAGGACGGTGCCAGAGAGCCAGACGGGAAACATCCAAAGGATGCCTCCGCGGACGAACCAGGCGATCAGCCCGAAGAAGACGGCGCAGGCGATGCGGGTCGGTGTGGATACGAGGGGACGGTTGGGTCTCCAGGCAGCGATGAGGCCGAGTGGGAAGAGGATGTAGTACCAGAACTCGTTGGCGAGACTCCAAAGCGCGCCGTCGGAGCCGAGCATGGGAAGCCCACGCACTCCCTGAAGAAAGAAGAGATTTTCGGCAAAGATGCGGAGGCTGAGCAGTGTGGGGATGTCCCGGGTCATGTGGTTGTAATATGCGCCACCGTAGAGCGCCGGTGCAAGGTGGAAGTGCAGACCAAGGCAATCCCAAAGCACACAAAGGAGCAACCCTGGGATCAGGACGATCCAGAGGCGAACGAATCGGTGAAGCAAATAGGCGGACCAGCTCCAGGTGCCGCGGTCGATCATGCGGAAGATGCTGCCGCTGATGAGGTATCCGCTGAGAACGAAGAAGATAACAACTGCCTGGTGTCCGGCGGAGGTCAACAGGTAGAAGAGCTTGACGGCTGGCGGGTGAGCGCTAAGTTGCGGGTAATCCTGGAATAGATAGTTGCGCCAATGAGAGACGAGGACGATCAGGGCGGCAAGTCCACGGACGAGGTCGAGCAGGACCGAGGCTTCCGTTTTGACGAGAGGGCGCGGCGAAGTCGTGACAAGTTGAGGACGAGGTGGGGTGGCGACAGATCGATTTCGTGCTGTCGCGTTCATGGCAGGTAATTAGAGGCTAGCACGGAACGTGACCATAGTGTCAGTAATTGTGTTACCTGTCATCGGGCTAAGATTACCGCTACGGTTGGTAGGATCGCGTCACAACTGAAGTCGGTGAAAGGGCAATCGCAAGCAGGTTTATGAAGACGAACGGCGCACGCGTAAGATATCGCATCATATTGCTTGACAGTAAGTCACTCAAGGTGCGATGATAAGTGAGTCGGAAGTTTGTACAAGGGAGAGACAGCGATGGGCAAGATCATAGGCATTGACCTCGGCACGACCAACTCGTGCGTGGCGGTGATGGAGGGTGGCGAACCGAAGGTGATCCCGAATGAAGAGGGTGGCCGGACGACGCCGTCGATTGTAGCGTTTACAAAAAGTGGCGAGCGGCTGGTAGGCCAGGTGGCTAAGCGGCAGGCGATCACCAATCCTGAAAACACGATCTTTTCGATCAAGCGGTTTATGGGGCGGCGCCTGAACGAAGTTGGCGACGAGATGAAGATGGTGCCGTATAAGGTTGTGGCCAAGGGCGACAACATCGCGGTGATTGCGCAGGGCAAGGAATATACCGCGCCTGAGATTTCGGCGATGATCCTTCAGAAGCTGAAGAAGGCGGCCGAGGATTACCTTGGCACGTCGGTGAGCGAAGCGGTCATTACGGTTCCGGCATATTTCAACGACGCGCAGCGACAGGCGACCAAGGACGCGGGCAAGATCGCCGGTCTGGATGTAAAGCGCATCGTCAACGAGCCGACGGCCGCCGCTTTGGCCTACGGCCTTGACAAAAAAAAGGATGAGACGATCGCCGTCTACGACTTTGGCGGCGGAACGTTCGACGTCTCGATTCTGGAGGTCGGCGACGGCGTGATCGAAGTGAAGTCGACCAACGGCGACACGCACCTGGGCGGCGACAATCTCGACCAGCGGATCGTCGAGTGGCTGATTGCCGAGTTCAAGAAGGACACCGGCCTCGACCTGACAGCGAAGGGCAACGAGATGGCGCTTCAGCGGCTGAAGGACGCGGCGGAGAAGGCCAAGATCGAGCTGTCGACGGCGCAGGAGTCGGAGATCAATCTGCCGTTCATCACGGCGGACGCGACTGGACCGAAGCACCTGGTAGTGAACCTGACACGGGCGAAGCTTGAGTCGCTGGTCGACGATCTGCTCCAGAAGTCGGTTGGCCCTTGCAAGCAGGCGATGCGCGATGCAGGCGTGGATGCGTCGAAGATCGACGAGGTGGTGCTGGTCGGCGGGCAGACGCGTATGCCGAAGATCCAGCAGCTAGTCAAGGAGCTCTTCGGCAAGGAGCCGAACAAGGGCGTGAACCCGGACGAAGTCGTCGCGATCGGCGCGGCGGTGCAGGCCGGCGTACTGGCGGGAGAGGTCAAGGACCTCTTGCTGCTTGACGTGACTCCGCTGACGCTCTCGATCGAGACGATGGGAGGCGTGGCCACGAGCATGATCGCGCGCAACACGACCATTCCGACGAAGAAGACGGAGACGTTTTCAACGGCGGCGGACTCGCAGACCGAGGTTGAGGTCCATGTGCTCCAAGGCGAGCGTCCGATGGCGGCGCAGAACCGGACGTTGGGCAAGTTCAAGCTCAGTGGTATTCCGACAGCACCACGCGGTGTGCCGCAGATTGAGGTGACCTTTGACATCGACGCGAACGGCATCCTGAACGTGACCGCGAAAGACAACGCCACGGGCAAGGACCAGAAGATCACGATCACGAGCTCTTCGGGTCTAAGCAAGGATGAGGTCGAGCGGATGGCGAAGGACGCCGAAGCGCATGCGGCCGAGGACAAGGAGCAGCGCGATGCGGTCGAGGCGCGCAACGGCCTGGACAGCCTGGTCTATAACATCGAAAAGATGCTGAAGGATTCGGGCGACAAGGTGGCGGAGGGCGATAAGACGGAGGTCGAGTCTGCGCTTGCAGACGCTAAGTCTACGCTGGCAGGGACGCCGAGCGCGTCGGAGCTGAACGCGGCGAAGGAGAAGCTGACCACTGTAAGCCATAAGCTGGCGGAGGCGATGTACAAGGCCGCCGCGGCCACTCCTCCGGCGGACGGCGCGAATGGCACCGGTACACCGCATGAAGAGGCCAAGAAAGATGAAGGTGTCATCGATGCGGAGTATGTGGACGTCGAGAAGTAAAAACTAGCACAAAGCTGTAGTTGGGTGAAGGGCGCTCCTGAAGGTTGTGGAGCGCTCTTCCGCATCAAGCATCCAATTGTAAGAGTGAGGTGGAGTATGACGCAGGCGAACGAGCAAGTGGTTTGGAAGTGCGAGCAGTGGTTTGCCGGAGAGATGCAGGAGCAGCAGATGTTTCTGTCCGAGGCGCGGGCGCGTGAATTTGCGCGGAAGCTGAGTGGGGTTGCGCCGGATTTAGTGTTGAAGGTTGAAGCGATGCCGATTCAGCATGTCTGGAACTGAGTTGCGTTCAACGTTGCGCGTTGTACGTGGTACGATTAAGCCGTGATCCGCTCCTTCGGTTCAAAAGCTACGCGGGAGTTGTTTGAACAGGAGAAGTCTAGAGCGTTCGGCATGACTTCCGCAGCGGCTTTTCGCAAACTGCAGCAGCTTGACACGGTACGGGAACTGCAGTCCATGCGAATACCGCCGGGTAATCGTTTGTCCCTTCTAAAAGGGAGCAGAGCCGGTCAGTATAGCGTTCGTGTAAATGATCAATACCGTATTTGTTTTCGATGGACGAAGCTGGGACCGGAAGACGTGGAGATCGTGGACTACCATTGAGGTGCTTATGTCGATTCCCAGAGATATGAACCATCCCGGAGCTCCGCTTCATCCCGGCGAGATGTTGCGCGAGGAGTTTATGGTGCCGCTCAATCTAAGTGCCAACGCCTTGGCTATGGCCCTGCGTGTGCCTTCTACCCGCATCAGCGAGATAGTCGCGGAACGACGTAGGATCTCGGCGGATACAGCGTACCGACTTGCTCGATATTTTGGCATGCCTGCGCAGTTTTGGATGGACTTGCAGAGCAAGTATGAGCTGGCTATCGCTTACAAGCAAGCCAAAGCTGAAATTTGGAAAGAAGTTCAGCCACGCATGGCTTCTGTAGCCTGATCGGTATTTAACAAGCCATGGCAATCGATTGGATGATGGTGCAAGGAGTAGCTACATCGATCCTGGTGCTGACGAGCGCTGGGGCGATTGGTTATGCCGGTCTGCAACTGAAACATGAACGGGAGTACCGCGCGGTAGCCAACCTGGAGAAGCAGTTACAGTTTTTTTTATCGGAGAGCTTTGTGGCGACGCGGCGCCGGTTGGCTACCGCTCGGCTGGACGGGGATGAGTTGGTTCAGTGGGATCTGGAATCGCCGCCGGTCAGCGCGATTGAGGTGCTTGATTTCTATGAGCACTTATCGCTGCTGGTGAAGAAGGGTCACCTGAACATTTACGACGTGTGGCACACGTTTTATGAGTGGGCACAGCCGGTGTATGTGGATATGCAACAGCTGATCGAAAATTCGGAGTCGAGTTATGTGGATCACTACCGCGACTTACAGCGGTTGATGCGGCGCATGGATGAAATTCAGATTAAACGGATGCACAAGCAAAATGCAAATCACTGGGCGCTCTGGACGCCGGACCGCATAATCGAGCATTACAAGTACGAGATGGAGGCCGGCGGGCGACCGCGGCGTTTGCGGCGCAAGAACGAGACTACGGTGACAGCGACGCACCTGAAGGGTTGAGAGCAACCGCAGGTCCTTTGACTTCGCTCAGGATGACAGTATTGTAGGGGAGATATAGATGCCTGAGGGCAATGAGATCCATCGCTGGGCGGAGCGTCACACGGCGGCGTTCGCGGGCAAGACCCTTCGCGTAGAGGGGCCGCAAGGGCGGTTCGCGGATGTGCCGGCTATCAATGGACGCAAGTTGAAGGCTGTGCGGGCGCATGGGAAGCACCTCGGCTACGACTTCGGCAAGGACCGCATCGTGCATGTGCATCTTGGCTTGCGTGGAGACTTTACCGATGGGACAGGACCACTGCTGCCAGTGCGCGGCGCTCTGCGATTGCGGATGTGGAATCCAGCCGCCGTCAAGAAGCCGATCGCGAAGGGTGTCAGCCTGAAGCACGCGTGGTACTCCGAGGATGATGGGACAAACGACATCTCAGCGAAGAAGCTGGCGTGGATAGAGCTGCGCGGACCGGCGGACTGCACGCTCTACAGCGAAGAGGATTGGGCACGGTTGATGGCGCGACTGGGGCCAGACCCGCTGAATGGCGACGGACCAGAGAAGATGATTGACGCTGTCGGCAAGAGCAAGCGACCTATCGGGGAACTGTTGATGGACCAAAGTGTTGCGGCGGGCATCGGCAACATCTACCGTGCGGAGCTGTTGTTTCGTGCACGGCTAAGCCCGTTCAAGCCGGGCAAGGACGTTCCGGAGGAGACGCTGCACGCGATTTGGGCGGACGCGGTTCCGCTCATGAGGGCCGGCATGATCGACCGGCGGATCGTCACGACGAAGGCGGAGGACCGCGCGTCCGACCGACTACGAGCTGAAAAGGAGGAGGCGCACTATGTGTATCGCAAAAATGGACAGCCATGTGTGCTGTGTGGAACGAAGGTAATACGCGTGGAGATGGCCGCGCGTAACCTGTTTTACTGCCAAACGTGCCAGGTTCCTTAGGAGACAGGGTCTTCCAATACGGCTTGAGTTAGAGAATGTGAATCATACCCGGTTAACAAACGCTTGCTAACCGATATGGAAGTTTAGAAGTCGCTTATACAGGACGACGAGCATTCGAGAACTCACACACTGGAGGAACACGGCGATGATGGAGATGATCTGGCAATGCGATCAGGTTCGGGCGGGGCAGTTGTATAACCGCATGATCTTCAACACCAAGCAGGAAGCGCTCGAGTTCGTGCAGCGAATGCAGCAGATGGAGCCGGATCAGATGTTTTCGATCGAGCCGATGGACGTGCGGCAGATCTGGAACTAAGCGGGCCTAAGTTGTTCATTAAGACCGCGATGGCGCCGCCTCTGTCTTGCGAAGCTCACGAAGACGAGGCACACTGGTTCTGGGTGGATAATGAAAGACTATGGCGACGCAGACGAAAGATTACTACAGTACTCTTGGCGTAAAAAAGACAGCAACGCCCGACGAGATTCGTAAGGCATTCCGCAAGCTGGCGCGGAAGTTCCATCCAGACGTGAACCCGGGCGATAAGAAGGCTGAAGAAAAGTTCAAAGAGATCTCCGAAGCGAACGATGTCTTAAGTGACGAGAAAAAGCGCAAGGTGTTCGACCAGTTCGGCTTCTACTCCGACAACATCGATCCGGCGGCAGCGGAAGCGGCGGCTCGGGGCGGCCGACCGGGTGGATCGTCTGGCGGATACGGACCAGGTCGCAGTCAGACCGGCGGACGCGGGGCGCAGGAAGTGCCGTTCGACTTCGACGGCTTCGACTTCTCCGACTTTCAAGAACGTGGCCGGGCCGGGCAGCCGCAGGCCGAGAGTGGATTTACCGGCAGCTTCAAGGACATCTTCGGCGGTATCTTTGGGGGCGCAAAGGGCGCGCAGACACGTGGTCCTCAGCCGGGGACTGACCTTGAATATCAGGTGGAGGTCGACTTTTGGACCGCGGTGCGCGGCGGTGTGGCACGGCTAGAGATTCAGCGGCAGGAGGTCTGCCCCACTTGCAAGGGCAAGACCACCACCGGCGGCAGCACGGAGTGCCCAGAATGCCATGGCTCCGGCCAGGTGACGCAGATGGGCGGACGGATGAAGTTTAACATCCAGTGTCCACGCTGCGGCGGCAGCGGCAAGATCCAGAACGCCTGTCCCACGTGCGACGGGGAAGGCGTGGTTACGCGGCGAGAGCCGTTGGAGTTCCGCGTTAAGGCCGGGACGCGCGATGGGCAAAGGATTCGGCTCGCCGGAAAGGGAAACGCGGGTGTCGATGGCGGAGCGGCGGGCGATCTCTTTCTCATCATCAAGGTTGGCACGCACCCCGTCTTTCGCCGGACGGGAGACGATATCTTCGTGACGGTGCCAGTGACGATGATGGAAGCCGCTCTCGGCGCGAAGATCGACGTTCCCACCATCGACACACAGGATGGCGGTGGCCGGACGCAGCTTAAGATCCCACCGGGTACCCAAACGGGGCAGAAGCTACGCCTGCGGGAAAAAGGGGTCGTCTCCGCTGCGCAAGAAGGAAAGCGCGGCGACGAGATTGTTGAAGTGCGCGTCGTGGTGCCTAAGGTGCAGGATGAGCGATCGAAGGAGATTCTACGCGAACTGGCAAAGTTGAATTCCGACGATCCACGCGAGGCTTTGTTCGCCGAGCTGTAACGTCTAGTCCTCGTTAACATTGGGCTGTAAGGCGGAGGCCCAGATCGGCGCGTGCATCTCCTCTTCGGCAGAGTCGCTCGGCGCGTCGGGAAGGATGTATTCGTTGGCTACACTCGCAGCCCATTGTGTGAACGCGGGCGCGAGTCCGGCGGTGCGGGCGGCCAGCCAAGCCTGCGGTGTGATCGTCACCTCGGCGCGTCCATCGGCAACGGCGTCGAAGATCACCTCAGCGGCATGCTCCACTGTAGCGGCAATCAGGGGAGTCTTCGCACTGGTCTTGAACCAGGCCTGCTCCTTCTCCACATCGCCGAGGAAGTGCGCGTGCTCCTCGCCGCCGGTGCGCATCAGGCCGGGGCAGACGGTGGTGACGCAGATTCCTTTGTGACGCAGCTCGGCGTGGAGGCCCTCAGAGAAGCCGACCAAGGCGAACTTGCTGGCGGAGTAGGGAAGCATATGGGGTACGGCCACCTTGCCACCGATGGAGGCGATGTTGACAATCGCTCCGGCGCGGCGCGCGAGCATCCCGGGCAGCGCGGCGTGCGTGGTGTAGAGCGCGCCAAAGTAGTTGATCGCCATGGCGCGCTCGTAGGCATCGAGCGGCTGCACCTCGACTGGACCGACCTCGATAATGCCGGCGTTGTTGACCAGGATGTCCACGCGGCCGAACGCGGCGATGGCGTGATCGATCAGACCGGCCGCCTGCTCCTGGTCGGTAAGATCGGCGGAGATGAGGAGGATGTCGTCCTCGTGCATCGTTGGGTTTGCGGCGAGGAGCTTCGCGCGGGCGTCGTGCAGCTCGTCGTCGTTGCGGGCAGCCAGGACGAGCTTGGACCCGGCGGCGGCGAAGCGCTGCGCGATGGCAAAGCCGAGGCCTCGTGAGCCCCCGGTGATGACGACTACCTGGCCGGGCTCGATGGAGCTAGCGCGGCGGGTGCGGAGGATGTAGGCGGCTGCGCAGGTCAAGGTGGCGGCGGCGATCTGGAGGGCGATGTTGGTGGATTTCTTCATGGCTAGCCGTGAGATGCGCGGCAGCAGGATTAAGGTCCCGCAGTCGCGTATCATCTGTACATTGCTTCGATCCTGGAGACTCTCATGACCAACATGCAGCTCTATCTCGCGATCGGTCTGCCGACTCTATCGAGCTTGCTTACCTTGATCCTGGTCCTCATCGCGTGGCTGTCGAATCGTTCGGACAATGCGGCTTTGCGGACGGAGATGATGGCGCTTAGACGCGATATGGCGGCGGAGTTTACGGCTTTTCGGCGTGAGATCTACACCGAGTTGGTTCAGCTTCACGAGCGGGTCGTCAAAGTCGAGACAAAGCTTCGTTGAAGATGCGGGAGGCGAGCTAGGCGATGACGACGAGGCGTAAGTCGAAGGGCGCGTACATGATCTCGGCGGTGGCGGAGATGTATGAGATCCATCCGCAGACGCTGCGCCTGTATGAGCGCGAGGGCCTCCTTCGTCCCTCCCGTTCCGACGGCAACACCCGCATGTACACCGACGAGGACCTGGAGCGGCTGGAGTTCATCCTGAATCTCGCGCGCGACCTGGGCGTGAACATCGCCGGCATCGCCATCGTGCTCCAGATGCGCGAGCGCATGGAGGAGATGAACCGGCAGATGCAGGGTTTCGTCGACTACGTGCGGACGGAGATGCTGTCTCGAATGCAGGCGCAGCAACCCGAGGCTGGGTTGGTGCCGATCCGAAGGCCTGCAATCGTGC
Source organism: Acidobacteriaceae bacterium (assembly GCA_965277085.1). Classification (GTDB taxonomy): domain Bacteria; phylum Acidobacteriota; class Terriglobia; order Terriglobales; family Acidobacteriaceae; genus Edaphobacter. Next base: position 191,086 of record OZ255708.1, on the reverse strand, counting down.
CGGTGAAGAAGGTGGTTACGGTGAAGGCGGTACGACCGGCGAAGAAGCGGGTGTGAGCTGTTTTCTGCCGGACTGCTTTATCTGCAACCGCTAGGCATCACAAGATTACTAGTTGGCAGGGCGTCCCAGGTCCGGCCATCTAGCATTCGCCCAGTGCTCTTCTTGCGTACACCTCCCCACTGCTTGAAGAAGAAAGGCACTGCTGCTTGGACACACTGGTCTCTAATATCCTTAACCCATGTGGTTTCAATAGTTCGCGAATAAGGCCCAGATTCTCCTCCGACGATAACCCAATCTATTTCGTTGAGATTCAGGTTTTCGAGTGGCCCAAGAAGAGGCTCCAGTGAAAGGAATCTAACATGAGCGTCAGTCCTTCGAAGTTCATCTACACGATGGACGTACTTTGCGCTCTCGACACTTACGCCCATCCATATTTGAGGCTCCCATTGAAGAGATTTGCTGAGTTCCACAAGCCTCTGTGATCTCTTGGTAAGTATCTGGTACTGGTGCCATGGCGCGTTGTGCATCACATCGAAAACTTGCTTAATATACGCAAGCGGGACGTCAGGATGGAACAGATCACTCATCGAGTTTACGAATATGCGCTTTGGTGTTTTCCATTGGCATGGAAGCTCAAGCATCTTGGGCTGAAGCGTGAGTTGGAATCCGTTGACGTAATTAGCCTGTCTCATGGCTTGGAGACGACTTGCCATTCGTGCCGCATAGCAGTTTTTGCAGCCGGGACTAACCTTGGTACAGCCAGTGACGGGATTCCAGGTCGCATCTGTCCATTCAATTTGAGTGCTTGTCGCCATGTTAGAGTCCTTGTCGCTGCCGGTACTTGTTGAAGATTGAATCAACAATATTCGCTGCTACCGGCTTTTGAGAGGCAAAGTACAGATAGTAGATAATCGAGTTTGTCTTTGTTTTCATCGGCATTGGAGCAGACACATACTTGAATCCAGCTTTCTTCTTAAGACGTTCCCTAAACGCCTCTTCAAAGCGAGCGTTTGACACCTTTTGTGGATCGTCGAACAATCTACCTTCGTTGCTATACGCGGCCTCTTCCCACGTGTTGTCGCCCCACAGCTGAGTCAGTTGCTCAACCTTACTTGCAATCGAAAGGTCCCTATTCTTCCGCAACGCGTTCCGGTTTACATCCATTATCATGAAGTTGAGGAACACCTCAACGGAACCCATCTGCCCCGCCGTCTCAATAACCTCCCACTTGAGATTAATGTTGTAGGGGTCAAGCAAACATAATGCACGCTGATAGTCGCTATACTTCGCTAGTGGAAACACCTTCTTCAGTAGAACATCGTTGCAGTCTGCGCTGTAGATGGTAACGTCTTTCCGCTCTCCTGAGAGAACTCGGAGTTGTTTGGCACGGTCTGGGTCTGCATCGATGAAGTGGTACGCCGAGAACGACGGTACCGTATTTAGAGCAATGAGTGGGCTGCCTTCGACCATCTCACCACTGGTTTTAGAAAGATGAACCCCAGGTCCGGCAAACGCGTCGATATAATGCCACCGGAGGCTGGAGATCGACTCTTTTCGGCTCTTATCCAGAATTTTTGCGTAAGCAGACGCATACTCCTTAATGATGGCAAGTTTCACTTCAGACCATATTCCGATCTCGTCATACTGTACGGCCATAATCACAACTGTAGCAAATGAGGCCGCGACCGCGACCGCCGCATCCGAGTAGTTAACGGTTAGACGTTGCGGTTTACGGGGAATATGCTGAGATAGTGGGCCTCTGACGATCGTCAATGCGCAAGGATTTAAATGCATTTAGGTTTTCGTGTCGTTTTCGGAGTTGCGGCAGTCGGTACAGTCACTTCGTCCATCTACTGCCTGATGGTGGTTGCGGCCGCTGCCCGTTTCGGCGCGCGCAAGCGTCGCGAGGACCGCGCTCCGGCGGAGTTTCTGCCGCCGCTGAGCGTGTTGAAGCCGCTGCATGGGACTGAGTTGGGGATGGAGCGGAACCTTGAGACGTTCTTCGAGCAGGAGTATCCGGAGTTCGAGCTGCTGTTCTGTGCGCGACAGGAGACGGACGAGGGGCTGCGGCTGGCGCGGCGGGTCGGGGCGCGGTATCCGGGCGTCGACGCCAAGTATGTGACGTGCGGCGAGCCGATGCCGAAGTTCCACAACGCGAAGGTGTACTCGCTCGAAAAGCTGGACTCGGTGGCCAAGCATGAGCTCTACATCACGAGCGACGCGGACGTGCGGGTAGAGCGCGACTACCTGCGGCGCATGGCGCAGAACCTGAAGGACCCACGCGTAGGGCTGGCCTCGTGCGTGTACCTGGGGACGACCACGGGCGGCTTCGCGGCGCAGCTGGACGCGGTAGGCAAGAGCGTCGAGATGACCTCCGGCGTGTTAGTGGCGGACATGATCGAAGGAACGAAGTTCGCTCTCGGCGCGACCATGGCGGTGCGGAAGAAGTCGTTCCAGGATGTAGGCGGCTTCGGCGAACTAGGACAATTTTATGCGGACGACTTCGTGCTGGGCAACCGGCTGGCGAAGCAGGGCACCGGGGTCCTGCTGGCGACGCACGTCATCCGGCTGATGGTGCAGGACGCACCGTTCGCGCTGTCCTCCCGCAACCAGCTGCGGTGGATGCAGAGCACACGGCGATCGCGGCCATGGGGGCACTTTGGGACGGGGCTTACCTTTGCGATGCCGTTTGGATTGTTGGGATTATTGTGGGGGCTGCTAAGTGGACATGCTCTAATCGGTCTGGGATGGCTGGGTATTGCGGTGGTGAACCGTTGGTTACAGGCTGGGTCGATCTTAGTCGTCATGGGCGACGGGGAGTGGCTGCGCCATGCGCTGATCTATCCGCTGCGGGATTTATTGGGGAGTATTTTGTGGGTGGGGAGTTATGGCGGCGACCGATTTTATTATCGGGGCAAGGTTTATAAGTTGAAAGATGGGGGGACAGTGGAGGCTACGGAGTAGTTCCTGGCGCGCGGGGAAACCGCAGGTCCTTCGACTCCGCAGATCACAATGAAACTGTGATCTGCTTCGCTCAGGATGACAGTTTTACAGTTGATTAGTGGTTGGTGAGGATGGTCTTGCCGCCGGAGCGGGCGAGGACGTGCGCGGCTGGAAGATCGTGGCTGCGGACGTCTTCGTGGTAGGTGAGCAGAAAGATACGTCGCGGGCTGGTCCATAGCGCGCGGAGTGAAGCTTCATCCTCAAAGATGGGCGGAGCGTCGAGCCAGAACGAACCGAACCATGGACCGTTGATGCGGCCGTTGACCAGATGCACGGGTTGGCGGGTATAGAAGATCAGGCTGGAGCCGGAGGTCAGCTCGCCGTCGAGCAGGATCAGGTCGCCGGGCTGCCGGACGCGGTTAATGGCGAGGGCAAGCTCCTTCGAGCCGAGTATGGGATAGAAGCGGCGGAGGCCTTCGTGCGCGGCGGACAGGATGACGATCATGGCGGCGGCGAGGGTAAGGTTTGCGGCGTACGAGCGTCCGGCGCGGCGGAGAAGATAGCTGCCCGGGCCGAGGGTAATCATTCCTAAGGCAACGACGGCCAGCGGCGCGCGGAACAATCCCATGGCCGCGCCGGTGAGATCGAAGATATGGCCAAGGGAGAGGTTGTAGAGCTCGGGGTTGCCAGCAAGCAGCGTCGCCAGGTCGGTGCCGGGTGCAGGATGCGGGGCGGTGAGAGCAAACCAACCGCAGATGGCCGCTACCGCGAGACTGAGCGGGACGAGAAAAAAGAGGCTCCAGCGGAGTGCCGTCTGGCGAGCGTCTTCGTGCGACTCGGCGCGCGCGAGCAGACCACCGGCCATCAACGCGAGCGCGGGGATGGCGGGCAGCGAGTAGTACTCCTGACGGCTGGACACGCTGAAAAACACAAGGACCACGCCAGCCCAGATCGTAAGGGCAAGCGCGGCCTGGCGGGCGCGGACGGTCACGGGAAAGCGATGGCCGAGGTCGCGGCGAAACTGCGTCACTGCACCTGGTAGAAAAATCGCCCACGGCATGATCCAGATGACCGCATACATCCAGAACAGCCAGATCGGCGTGTTGCCATAGTCATGCGGGATGCGGCGGCCCAGAAAACGGGCAACGTGTTCGTTATAAAGATAGAACCAAGCCCAACCCGCTCTCATCGGAAGGCCTAGACAAGACGGCATCTCGATAGCCGGGTTGCGGATGGCGGCCAGGATGTGCCAAGGCGCGGCGATCAGAATGAACACTGCGGCACTCGGAAGGAGGTGTAAGCGAGAGATCTGACGTAGCTGCCGGGTGAGCGCCAAGTACAACGATGCGAAGGCGAGAGGGAAGACAAGGCCGATCAGACCTTTGGTCAGTAGATTGAGCGCGAGAACTCCGGCGAACGCCAGACAAGGAGCGAGAGCACGATCCTTGCCGCGAGCCGGTGATCCCGAATCTTCGTCCACGCGATCCATAGCGATGAGGAAGAACTGAACACCGAGCGTCATCCAAAGGCAGATCAGAATATCCGGGATGAAAAACCGCGTATAGAGATATGGTCCGACGGCGGTAGCGCTCGCCAGCGCGGAGTACAGGCCGCCACGTTCTCCGTAGAAGCGTTTTCCCAACGAATAGACGCCGAGAAAGAGCGCCAGCGTAGCCAGCGCGAGGGGCAGCCGCGCCGCCCAATCCGTCTCCCCAAACAGCCGCATCGATCCGGCGGCCATCCAGTACATTAGCGGAGGCTTGTCGAAGAAGCGTATGCCGTCGATGTAGGGTGTTACGAAGTCATGCCGGTGCAGCATCTCGCGGGCGATTTCGATATAGATCGAGTCGACGTCATCCAGCAGGCCCGGAGAGAAGAGTCCTCCGATCTGGAGCGCTATCCACGCCAGCACGATCAACGCCATGGAACGGACCATCTGGCGGGATCGCTTTTCAGGCAACGCGATCCTTGGGTGCGCGACGGTATCTTCTTGGAGGTGCGGCATGGCGTACATCTCGATTGTAGCTAACGCGGCCAGTGCAGCCGCGGAAAGACCGCCGGCACATGGACGGGATCGTTCGGCGGTGTGCGGTCCAGCGGCCGATCCGTGACGAGCGCTTTGCCCGAGGTCTCCTCTAAGAGAACTTGCCGCGAGCCCAGCAGCCGGTCCACCTCTTCGCGCTTTTCGAGCGGGACAAAGAGGAGCTTGCGCTCGCCCGTGCCCCATTGCGCCAGCAGATCGGCGGAGGTAAGAAAGATACGCGGCGCATCCGGAAAGCTGGCCCCGAAGAGCATGGAGGTTGAGCGGCCTTCTACCAGCGAGACATCTTCGCCCAGATAGAAGGGAATCGACGACCCATAGGCCTGGTCGCCGAAGAGCAGCACCTGATTGTCGCGCGAGATCGCGTTGTCGTCCTCAAGCTCCTGGATCTTCGCGGCCAGATCTTGCGAGGACAACATCGGGCCGAAGCGTACTAAAGCGATGTGCGCGGCGATGAGGAAGACTGCCGCAGTCAGCGCGATGGTTGCCGTGGAAGCGATGTGGCGATGCTGTTGGCGGAGAAGCCACGCAGCCGCTGGCCCCACGGCAAACGCCAGAGCGGCGAGCACGGCGGGGAGACGAAGCGCGGCGAAGCTCGGCCCGGTCAGATCAAACAGATGCGACATCGACAGCGTATAGTCGCCAACCCCACGATGCGCTAGCAGGTCGCCGATGTCGGGCACAAAGGCGAGATGGCGCGAGGTCCAAAGGCCATACGCCAGGGCGACGGCAATCAAGGCGCCAAGCAGAGCAAAGGAGGCCTGGGAAGCCATGATCAGACGCCGCGACCAAGCGTAGCTCGCAAAGCTCCGCTCAGCTTCTACATGGGCCTGCATCAGCAGCATCAGCAGCGGAAGGTACGCCGGAAAGGTGTAGTACTCCTGGTTGGTCGAGAGCGAAAAGAAGACCAGAACCAAGCCAGAGAAGAGAGTGAGCAACAGCGTCGTGCGCTCGGCATACGTGTCGACGCGTACCAGCGCGGTACCGGGTGGAGCGGCGCGCTGGCGGCGAAAGAGCTCGATGACCAACACGCCCGCGCACAGCACAACCACCGTCAGCAGATAAGGAACATGCGCGAGGTTGCGCAGCAGAACGCCCACAACGACGATGATGTAGATCGTATACAGCGGCCAATGTTCGAGCAGCGGGATACAGCCGCAGCGATGCGCGCGAAAAGCTTTAACCGCTTGCGCGACGAGCGCCGGCAAGAGCAGCGACCAGGGAAAGAGCCAGACCAGATGCAGGCTCCAGAAGAGGTATCCCGGCAATTTGTTGTAGTCCACCGGCTCCCGGCGGCCAAGAAAGCGGAGGACGTGCTCGTTGATGAAGTAGAACCAGAAGAAGCCATGGCCGTTGGCTCCGCCCACGTTGCGCAGCCCGGCGAGGATGTGCCACGGAGCGGCGATTGCCAGGAACAGCAGAAAGCCGCTGATCGGCCGCAGCGCGCGCCATCGACAGAGGTCGCCGCTTGCGATCAAATACAGTGCCATCGCTCCGAAGAAGAAGACGAGCGCGACCAGCCCTTTGGTCAGCACCGCCAAAGCGAGCGTAGCCCACATCGCGTAGGCGGCGCGCGCGTTCAACCTATCGAGCGCGTCGAGCATGAGGTAGAGGCTCGCGCAAAGAAATAGCGACAGCAGCACCTCCGGGATGAAGATGCGCGTAAACAGAAAAACCCCGGCGGCGGTCAACGACGCCAAGCCCGTGTAGAGACCCATCCGTGCGCCATACGCCCCGGACGACCACCGATACCCCAATAGAGTCAGCAGCAGCACTGCGAACGCCTGCGGCAGATGCGCAGCAAACGTATTGAATCCAAACAGCTGAAACGACATTGCCACCAGCCAATACGGCAGCGGGGCCTTCTCCAGGTAACGAATGCCATTCACATGCAGGCTCACCCAATCGCCGGTCTGCACGATATGCCGGGCGGCATTCGCGTGAGTGGCGTCGGCGTCGTCCAGCAGCGGCGGCGAGAAAAGCGCCGTCACAAACAGCAGCAGCCATAGGCCAACAAGCAGAAGCAGGGCACTATAAGGGCTAGCGATCTGGAGCCGTCCTCCAGCCGAGCCGATCTCCGGCATTGCCTCAATCCTCGCGTCTTGCCCTACAGGCATGGCTTGCCGTGTTCCTCCGCGGTTCACACAACGAACCCTGCTTGTGGTTAGAAGTTGCCAAGCACACGAAAGAAGCTGGTTATTTCTTGATCGTCTTCTTTTTAACCGTCTTCTTCACCGTCTTTTTTCGCGGACTGGTCGAAGTCGTATACAGCGCTCGCACGGTGCGTGGATCGATCAACCATTGCAGAGTGGCCGGTCCGCGTGTCAGGTTCAGCCGCGCAATCGATCCCTTGCGCAGTCGAATCTGTGCGCCGCCTATCTGCTCCCGTCCATCGATACGGGGAACGGGCGGCACCAGCAGTGCGCCCAAAAAGCTCTGAAGATTTGGGTTGTGACCAACCACCAGCACGTTTTCTCGATTGCGACACTCGTCAAGCAGTTTATGAAAATCAGTGAGCGTTGCTTCCGGCGCAAGGCCTTTCGACAGCATCACAGCCGCCTCGTACCCATTCTCCGTTCCGATGAGCGTGGCCGTTTGCAGACTCCGCTTTAACGGACTGGAAACGATCAGGTCAAATCCTATTTTCTGCGCGCGCAGCACATGGGCGAGTTGAAGACAGTGGCGCTTGCCGTCTTTATCGAGAGGACGCTTGACGTCGAGAAGGGGGTTTGTGCGCTTTGTGCCCGCGCTGGCATGGCGAAGAATGTACAGATTCATAGAACTGTAACAATTGTAACGCGGGAGCGTGGCAGAATGGCCGTGAGTTCTCCGATGACACTCGACACCTCATCGCACACCAGACCGGGAGACCGTCTCGAGCCACCTGCTGCTTTAACCTCGGCACTCAACGCCAACCCCGAAGCTGCTCTCCGCTTCGCCGCCCTAAGCGCCTCATGTCAACGCGAATATGTTCAATGGATTGCGGAAGCTAAACGCCCCCAGACTCGCGAACGCCGCATCGCCTCCGCTCTGGCCATGATGGTAGCGGGCAAGGCGTAGGTACTGGTTACCGTCACTGGAAAGCTTCCGCAGGCGGATAGCTGATTTGTTCATCCAGTCGGAAAGCGTGTCAAGCTCTCGTATTTGCTAGAGATCTGTAAGGTATTGATTACATATACGTTTATAGTTTTCAGAAGTTTGCCCGTGAGTTTAGAGCAACCTGCTATCCTATAAGAAGTGTAAAGATCCCAAATCAATCATCTGCACTCTTGCATGCAGTAGACCTGCGTTCCGTATCCAGACTTCGGTTCCTTGTTTTGAAGACTTTAGCGTTGTTCATGAAAATAGTTCTGGCAAAGATGTGTAGGCATGACCTCCGCACACGCTTTTGTCGCCGTACGGGTTTATATCGTCATTGCGAACCGAGTCGATTCAGACTGGTCCGGACCTAAACCATTTACTTTGAATACTTTGAGACTTTTGGAAAAGTGGGAGCACCTGAAATCATCGCCGTTGCTATGTCGGGAGGAGTCGACTCCTCCGCCGTCGCCGCGCTGCTCCGCGCCGAAGGTTATACCCTCATTGGGCTCACCCTGCAACTCTGGAACCAGCGCCGTCTGGCCGGGCACGAGGGCATGCCAGAAGCTGTGCAGGGCCGCTGCTGCTCCATCGACGATGTCTACGATGCGCGCCGCGTCGCCGAGCAGCTGGGCATACCGTATTACCTGGTGAACCAAGAGGCGCGCTTCGAATCCGAAGTAGTTCAGCCTTTCGTCGACGAATACCTCGCCGGGCGCACCCCCATCCCCTGCACCCTCTGCAATAACCACCTTAAGTTCGACGCGCTCCTCACCACTGCGCGCCAAATCGGTGCGGATCGGATCGCCACCGGCCACTACGCCCGCAACCACTTCGACCCGGAGCGGGGCCGCTGGATACTGTCCCGCCCAGCCGACACCTCCAAGGATCAAACCTACTTCCTCTTCGGCCTAACGCAGGAGCAGCTAAGCCGCACCCTCTTCCCCCTTGGTGAAATGCAAAAGCCAGCCGTTCGCTCCATGGCCGCCAATGCCGGCCTCAACGTCGCCGCCAAGCCCGATTCTCAAGAGATCTGCTTCATCCCTGGCGGTGATTACCAGACCTTCCTCCGTGCCTACCTCGACGATCAGGAACGCGAGATGCCGGACTCTTCCGGCGAACTCGTTACGTCCACAGGTGAAGTGGTTGGCCGCCACACAGGCATCCACTCCTTCACGGTAGGACAGCGCAAGGGCCTGGGACTAACCAGTGCCGACCCGCTCTACGTACTCCGTATCCACCCTGAATCCCATCAGGTTACCGTCGGTTTAGACGCGGCTCTGATGTCTACCACGCTTCGCGCTAACCGGCTCAACTGGATCACTCTTCCGGAACCTGCCTCAGGGCAGGAGCTGCATGCGGAGATCAAGATTCGTCATCGGCATACACCAGCCCCCGCGACTCTCCGAGTGACAGACTCCGATCAGATCGAAGCTATCTTCGACTCGCCGCAGCGTGCCATTACACCGGGTCAGTCCGCTGTCTTCTATCAAGGAGACGAGGTCCTTGGGGGCGGCTGGATCGTGTAGGTAACGAAAAGGGCGCAACCGAAGTCGCACCCTTTGTTCCGCTTCTTGTCATTTACCGGCCCGAGATCACCTTGAACTTCTTGAGCAGCGTATCGAGACTTACTCTCACACCGGTCGCCATGCCCGCAACCTGCCGCACTGGTACTTGAATTCCTTTCTGGATCGTGGTGCCGAGTTCGGAAGTCGCTTGCAAAGCGGACGTAATCATGCCATCTACACGGCTGATTTGGCCGCGTGTTTTCAGATTGACATCGCCGAAGGTCTCGGTGGCTTCCTTGAACTTCTGGTTGGCCGTGTCCAAGGTACCTTCGAACTCATCGAGCTTAGTCCGTACCATGATGTTGGCCTGCTCGACAGTGACGCCGATGTCGTGCGCCTTCGCCCGTACTACATGGCTGGTCTCGACTACATTGTCTACCACCACCCGGACCTTGGGAGTCGCTTCGCGCACCACGTCCTGTGCACTCGCAATCACCGGCATAGCCTTCTTCTTCAAAAGTTCGGCAACGGCAAGCAGCTTCTTCTGCGCCTTCATTGCGCCGATGCCGAGTGCTAGTACAACGGCTGCCTGTACCAGCATCGCCAGTGCCACCAGCCCCACAAAGATCGTTAGCAGCTTCGTGTCGGTCGACGAAAGTGAACCGTCCTGAAACCAAATACCCAACATCAACGCGCCCATACCGTTACTCCTTGGAATGAATCATTTGCTCAAAAAGAAGCGGGCAAGGTACACGCACCGAGCCCGCTCCCGTATTCTGTTCGATCTCACCGGGTTACGAGGGTTGCGTCTCAGCAGGAACGCCCGTGGTCGAGGTGGTGCTATATGCATCTTTGCCGGCATTGATCGCCGCGGCAACCTTGTCCTGCTGCTCCTGAACAAGTCCCTTGCCTTTTTCAACATATTCGTTGAACTGGCTAAGTCCCTTATCGTAGTAATCTTTGCCCTTGTCGACATACTCGGCGACCTGCTGCTTGCTTTGATCTGCGATTGCCGCCGCCTGCTCCTGAGCCTGCTGCGCCAACGCCGTGGCCTTCTCCTTACCTTGGTGAGTCAGCACGGCGGCCTTTTCCTTGCCTTGCTGTGCAAGCGCGGCAGCCTTATCGCGCGCGTCGAGTGCACCGGCGGTAATATCGTCGCGCGTCTCGCGACCAGATTTCGGCGCATACAGCACACCCACTAGCGCACCAACGCCAAGTCCAGCCAAAAACCATCCAAACCCACTTACGCCGCTCTCGTTGTCCGCCATGTCTCTCTCCTGTTTTTTATCGTGTGACCGTTTCATAGGCTGAATTTGCGGATTTTGCATGCCGCGTTCGCTTCTGTGGTCCTTGCTGCCTTCACTTAGGTGGATGCCCCGCTTTCCCGGATGGTTGCGCCATATCGCAAAGGAACGAATTCTCGATAGCTGCATCCACGTGGTCTCACGGCTTCTATCATCCAACGCGACGAGCGAACGCAGACGGCGTCGACGATTAGTGGTCTATTCGCAGCGCATACAGCATCATAGTTCCAGAGGACGCCTCTGTGACGCAGCCCATGGAACGACCAGCCACACGAGCGATAGGCTTCCTCACCTTCACTCTCCATGCGCACCTTCCGTATGTGATTCACCATGGCACCTGGCCCCACGGCATGGAGTGGCTGCATGAGGCTACCGCCGAGACGTATCTGCCGCTGCTGCGCGTGTTGAGCAATCTGGAACGCGACGGCATCGCGCTCCACTGCAACCTCAATCTCTCGCCCATCCTGCTTGAGCAGCTTGCGCATCCTGTTTTTCTGGCCGAGTTCCCCAAGTATCTTGGCCGCAAGATTGTGGCAGCGCGTGAAGATGAAGCATTTTTTGTGCAATCGGGCGAGGTCCATTATGCCGAGACTGCGCGCTTTTGGCACCGCTTCTTTACGGACGCTCTACAACACTTCGACGATCTAAACCATGACATTGTGGCCGGTTTCCGCTACTTTCAGGACACTGGCTTGATCGACATTGTGACCTGTGCAGCGACCCATGGCTATCTGCCGCTGCTGGGTACGGACGAGAGCGTACGCGCGCAGATCCGCCTTGCGGTCGCTACGCATCGCAGGCATCTCGGCCGTGCTCCGCGAGGCATCTGGAGCCCCGAGTGCGGCTACCGTCCAGCGGGCATCTGGAGCTATCCCGTACTCGACGCCGGTGCCTCCATTCCCGAGCAGCCGTTCGCCCGCATCGGTGTCGAGCAGGCGCTGTCGGAGTCGGCACTTGAGTTCTTTTATGTTGATACGCACCTGGTCGAAGAGTCCGGCCGCTCGTCGTCGCCTTATGTCCAGCGCGGCGACCTCGCTGCTGAAGTCACCGCGCTGGTCTCCGGTGCTCAGGCTCAACGCAGCCTCTATCAGACCTATTTCGTGGCTAGCCACTACAAGGGCGTGGCGACGAACGTCTTTCCGCGCGATCCCCGCACCGGAATGCAGGTCTGGTCCGGTGAGCGCGGCTATCCTGGCGACGGCAATTATCTCGACTTCCATAAGAAGCGCTGGCCGGGCGGGCACCGTTATTGGCGGATCACCGGAACGCACATCGATATAGGCGACAAGCAGCCCTACTATTCGGCCCATGCGACCGAACGCACCCGCGCCCATGCCACGCACTTCGTTCAGCTCGTCACCGACGTTCTGGCCGCCGAAAAGGACGACAGCAAACCACCCATCCTCTCCGCGCTTTTCGATGCGGAGCTCTTTGGCCACTGGTGGTTTGAGGGGCCGCAGTGGCTTGAAGCAGTCGCTCGCGAGATGCACAGCCGCCCGGCTGGTGTAGCGCTTATTTCCTCGGTCGATTACCTGGACCGTTATGGGAGCGCCGCGACAATCCGCATGCCGGAAGGTTCCTGGGGCGCGGGTGGCGACGATCAGGTGTGGCTAAACGATCAGACGAGCTGGACGTGGACCCACATCTATCCGGCCGAGCGGGCTGTGCGTGCGATCTGTACGGGAGAGCTCTGGCGCTCGTCTCCGTCAGCTACGGAAATCGTCCAGCAGCTGTGCCGCGAGCTGCTGCTCCTGGAATCCTCCGACTGGCAGTTCCTCATCACCACCGGTGCGGCGCGCGACTACGCCGAACTGCGCTTTCGTACGCATCTGGAGCAATTCGCGGCACTTCAAGACATCTGGAGTGCCTTTGAGTCGACAGGCCGCCTCACTCCGGAGCAAGAGAGACGGCTCAGCGAGATTCAAGCGCGCGATAGCATCTTTCCCGACCTTGATCCCAGCTTTTGGGCTGCCGGATCGCACGCCGGCTGACCAGCGTGTTCCATCGTGACACAATGCACTCTCTCCGGTGCGGTAGGACAAATCGGCGATGACCGGCGCACGCATCTCCCTCTACACTAACCTCGTGGGTCACGTTCTCCAGATCGCCTCACCGTCCGCGCGCAACCTTCGCGTGGCGGTGGAGCGGCCAGCGCACCATACATCCAACGCCCCTCTACAATTTCCGCCCGCGCCCGCCGAGCCGCACAACCCCCTCGTTCTTTGGCATCTGCTCTCGCTCGACGCGCCCACCGTCGCTGTGCTCTGGACGGCTTTTCTCGCGCACAGCAACGGTCTTCAGCTACCCGCTTCGTCGTTGATGGCCATGTTTGTGGCCGTATGGCTGCTGTATGCGGGCGACCGCCTGCTGGACACGCGGCCTTCCATGCTGAGCACGCAAGAACTTGAAGCGCGTCACCGCTTTCACGCCCGACACCGCCAGGCGTTTGTGACCGGAATCGCCGGCGCCGTGGTCATCCTGTCGGTGCTGTTGCCCGCGCTCCCTCCCGCCGCGATCCGGCTTTATTTGATCGAAGGCAGCTTCCTCACAGGCTATTTTCTGCTCATCCACGTAGCGCGTGGCTCGCCGCGTCTGCCGAAGGAGCTCGCCGTCGGTCTTTTTTTTGCCGCGGCAACATTTATTCCGACCATCGCGAGCGAACCCGGTTTGCGGTTCCCCATGCTTGTTCCAGCGGTCTTGCTGATTGCGCTCTGTAGCTTGAATTGCCTCTTCATTTATCGATGGGAGCATCCCGTCGTCGGACTCGCTTCGCCGCCAACGAGGATCGCCTTGCGCCATCTTCGGGTACTCTCGTTGCTGCTCTTCCTTGGTGCGCTGACGACCGCCAGTTTTCAGTCTCCCGCCGCGCGCACCATCGCCGGGGCGATCGCCGCCTCAACGACGTTGTTGTTTGCGCTCGATGTATGCCGTCACCGTTTAGGCGCAACCACGCTGCGGGCCGCCGCCGACCTGGCTTTGCTGACGCCGGCCCTCTTTCTCGCCTTCCCGTAAGCTGATGGGGTGCCCGCGAACTTCGACCGCATCGCTCGTCCCTACCGCTGGCTGGAATACCTGACGCTTGGTCCGCTACTTCAACGCTGCCGGACCTATTTTCTTGGTAGCGTCTCGAATCGCACGCACGCCCTTGTGCTTGGCGATGGGGATGGCCGTTTTCTTGCGAAGCTCTTTGCCGCCAACCCTCTGCTTCGCGCGACCGCCGTCGATACCAGCGCGATCATGCTTCGACTTCTCCGCCAACGCTGCGAACGGGCGGCTCACAGCGCCAAAACACGCGTACGCACCTGCAACCATAGCGCGCTCGAACATGCGCCTTCGGCCAACATCGACCTTGTCGTCGCTCACTTCTTCTTCGATTGCCTCACGCAGCCCGAGCTCGACACGCTGATCGCTCGTCTGGCTGCACACGTTCGGCCAGACGCCCTGTGGCTCGTCTCCGAATTCCGCATTCCTGAAGGCCCAATGCGTCTGCCCGCGCTTACCCTTGTACGCATGTTGTACGGAATCTTCCACGTGTTGACCGGCTTGCGCGTCACCAACCTTCCCGACTTTGGGTCGCCGCTCAGAATCGCCGGGCTGCGGCGCATCGACCGTCACCTTTCGCTGGGCGGCCTGCTGACGACGGAACTTTGGCAGCGGACCGAATCAAGTGACTAGTGAGCGGTCCTGGCGAGGAAGTCGATCAAGTAGTCTTTGCAGACGGCGGCTTGGTGTGGGTGCTACGGCGCGTGGTGTCGGAGCTTGGGACGAGGATGTACTTGGTGGTGGGCATCTTGGAGAGGACGTGCGGGTTGATGATTTGCTCGACGAGCTTGGGCGGGTTTGATGAAGTCGTCGGCTGAGTTGATCCAACGTACGGGCGCGGGTGATGGCGAGTTCGGCTCGGGGTTGTAGTTGCGGTTTGCGTAGACGTAGTAGAGGAGGTCGTCGGCGTCCGTGCGGGAAGGGTGCGGGTCATGTAGTCGCCGCGGTTCCAGGCGGGGTCGTTGCGGATGGTCGTCGTCGCAAGGTAGTGGGTCATGCGGCTGCGGCTGGCGAGGCCGAGAGTTAGGGTCGAGGTGGTCCAAGGCAAGAGGACCCGCAGGCCGATTAGTTAGTGAACGCCAAAATCGAGCCGTGATGAGGATAATATGTTTAGTATTGTGGAGGCCAATCAACCCAAGGTTTCTTGCTGTGAGCCTAATGTTCATTATCGTTAGAAGGCTCTCCTTGGCTTCTACAAGCCGGGTTGGCGACAGGCCTTTCTTTCTGGAAAATGAGCAATGAAGACTCTGGTCCTACGATTGACGAAGTGTAAGCTCGGATAGCCCGCCTTGATGATCTCCGCGCTTTTTGCAACGTACTCGGAGACCCCAAATAAAAGGGGGTGCTTTAAGTATCGCAAGTTGTACGAGAAGACGTTCGGGTAGAGATCTGCGTGAAAGCTTCCGGGCAAATCACAACCGCGCGGCACTCGCATAGATCTTCATTGGGGTTGTAGCGTCTTGGCCGAACCACACCAGCTTGTGCTGTAAACGTTGGAATCGCGGATGACGAAGGCAGCTAAGGAGAGTCATTGGTACCCTAAGCATCCTAAATCCCGCCTCCGCGAGCAACTGCTACAAGTGGTGGTGCTGCCTCCTTAAACCGATGTATCTATGCTGCGCGCCGCCACACTACGGCTGGGCAACAAGAGTCCAGTTCTGTGCACCCGTGTTGTTGCAGTCGAAGATCTCCATCTGCACTCCATTGGCTGTGGAGCTGTGATAAACATCGAGGCAACGGCTGCTGCCGACGCCCTTGATGACGAAGTAGCTGCCGTTGGCGATCGGGGTCCACTGCTGGTTGCTCCCGCCTCCATACGTCCAAGTCTGAATAGGGCTGAAATCCGCGGTGGCGAGGTTTGTGACGTCCAGAACCTGTGCGGGCGCGTTTCGGTTGACGATCGTATATACATTATTGCCGTGCGATTGGAACTGCCACTCTTGGTTGCTTTGCTGGCTGCCGCACGCCCACTGCTGGACGACGGTGCCGTTAGAGGTGCCCCAACCCGCAGCGTCCAGGCACTTGCCGCTGGTCTGGTTCACAATGTTGTACCAGGTCGTGGTGCTGAATCCGCCGCCTGTAACCGGCGCGGCAGGCGTCGTGAGTGTAACCGAGCTGGAAGGTGCCGACGTTACGCCGGTGGAGCCGACCGCCACTACATAGTAGGTGTACGCCGTATTGCCGCTTACCGTTGTGTCGGAGTAGACCGTACCGGACACCCCGGTCTGAATTGCCGTGGCCGCGCCGGAACCGGTTGTGCGATACACGGTGTAGGTGACGCCCAGTGTGGGAGACGCGTTCCAGCTCAGCTGAACATATGGCTTCGCGGTGCCGGAGGCCGCTACATTCGTGGCGCTGAGACCTGAAGGCGCGCCGACCGGGGCCGCTACCGTGCAGGCACCGGTACCCGCGTAGTAGGTCACCGGCTCCAGCGTGTCCGGTGTGGCGCTGTTGGCTGCCGGACCAACGCCGTTGACAGCATGGGCGATAGAGCCGTACCCATTGAGCCATACCGTGCCGATGTCGGTCACGGAGACGCCCATGCTGTTCGGCACGGTCATGGCGTTATCTTCTACAATGTTGGGGCCCACGTTGAAAAACGAGTAGATGCCCAACCCGTATGCGGCATGTGTGCACACGCCCGAGGAAACGACGTAGGAAGGATAGCCATTTGCGCCGCCATCCATCCAGGCGGCCTGGTTCGGCACGTCATACGGCAGTTCGCTCTGGTAGAAGATGGTCTGGCCGCCATTGCCGTTCCACAGCACCTGCTCTTTCTGGTAGTGCTCGACCGCCAGACCGAGCGCCGTGACATTGCTGCCGTTCACCACCAGGCCATGGTCGGCGGTATTCACAGTCCAGCCGATGGGGCCCGATCCATGGTCCGCACGCCATGACCACAGGTTATCGAGAATTACATTATTGCTATCCACCTGGACAGCGGTTCCGGCGCTGACGGCCGCTGATTCCTGGCCGCCGATGCGAATGACAATATCGTTCAACGAGGTCGGGTTCGAGGCATGGCTGGCGTTGACCGCACCAGGATTGCCAACCTCAAACAACACCGGCGAGCGGACTGGACCGGCGTCCACAATCAGGCCCGCGACCTGAACCCCATCGACGTCTGCCACGGAGATCGCAGCGTTGCCAGCCTGGGGAATCAGCGTGGCGAAACCCATCCCCAGCACCACGGTGTTCGGGTTGGTGATCACGATGGGCTGGCTGTACTGGTAAACGCCGGGCGTGAGGATCAGGCTTTCGCCCGAGGCTAGGGCGCTGTTAATTTCGGCCACTGTGTTGGAAGGCTGCGCAATAAAGAACGAGCTGAGAGGGAGCGACGTGCCGACACCCAGGCCGCCACCCGACCAGCTGGTTCCCTTGGAGTTGGTCTGGAGTCCCGGCGAGAAGACGAAGTAATTGCCGCTGCCGTCGACATATAGAAAGGGCTTTTCACGGCTGGCTGGTGTATTCGCCACGTTGGTCACGTTCACCAAACCGGTGCCACCGCCCGGGTATGACTGCGGCGGCGCGCCCAGTACGCCTGAGAAAACAAAGTTCCAGACAAAGCCGGTCCAACCGTTCAAGGAGCTGTTCCGGGTAAACCACTGCTGCTGTGAGCAGGGGTTGGTGTTGCCGGAGACCGCTATGTCGGCGCTGAAGCCGCCACTTGCCTCCGCGCATGGGTTGGTGTTCCCGATGGAGCCGGAGTTTACGTACGCCAGACTTCCCCGGATGTTCATGCGCCGCAGGGAAGCCCCTTGCGAAACGCCCCAGTCGAGTGTGCCGTTCGCGAGCCCGCCGATCGGAATCACGGAAAGGTTCTCCTGCGAACGCCAGAAATTCTGCAGCATATTGCCGTCGAGGAGCTGATCCACCGAGAGCCCCCCGGAGATCGTGACCTGGTTTGGCGAGCTGCCGAGGCCGGCAACAGACTCGTAGTAACCTACCTGGGCTGCGACCGGAGCGCCGGAAGTACCGTAGGTGCCGGGCATGAACAATACGGCGTGGCGGTTAGCGCTGAACTGGGTTTCGCCGTTAATCCCGTTTAGAGTCGCATTGATGGACGACGTGCTCATGCCGGGCGTGATGATGGTGACATTAGGGCCGAAGTTTGGCGCGGTCTGGCCCAGCGCCGCCCCACTCCACAGGGCACTCCCGGATAAGGCACCAGCGATCAGGAAGGAAAGGGAGACCTTGGCACGGGAAAGCCGCTGTATGTTCGTCATCATTGTGTTGAACCCATGGACGATTCGTTCAGATCGCTTGGGGAGCCACTATAGGCGTAGGTTTTTCGCTTGTCAATTCCACCGGGAGAACTGTGAACTCGCGCAAAACGAGTCTTATCGTGTCTGGGCTTTGCCGTCACAGCGCATATTCATTTCTTGATCCTGCATGACATGGTGGAGAACGTTGTGAAAGGCCAGGCAGCCCCAGCCGATGTCCCCCCAAGGCACAATGCCCGCAGGCCTGCTACACTGCTCGCAGTTTTTGATCGGCTTCCATGCAGACCCGGAGGTTTCATGCCCCTGACCACCCTGCGAAACGCGCTCTCTCCTGTCTTGACGGTACTTCTGCCGCTTTTTTTCGCGTTCATGGCCACTCTGCAGACCCGGGCACAAAATCTGAACTTTCCCGCCGCCACGGCCAGTTCCCAAGTCAGCATGGGCTCCGCACCATCGTTTGCGAGCTTCAACGGCAAGCTTTATGTGGCGTTTCAGGCCAATGATGCCAGTCACAAGCTCTTCATCACCTCATCCACGGATGGGGTGAACTTTCCCGCGGCTGCCGGCTACCCGAATATTCAAATGGGCTCGGCTCCGTCCCTGGCGGTTTTCAACAATAAGCTTTACGTCGCATTTCAAGCCAACGACGCCAGCCACAAGCTCTTCATCACCTCATCCACGGACGGGGTGAACTTCCCCGCCGCCACCGGCTACCCAAACATTTTCATCGGCGGACCGCCCTCACTAGCCGCCCTGAACGGTACCTTGTATGTGGCTTTCCAGGCCAACGATCCTAGCAACGCCGTCTGGATTGGCCAATCGACCGACGGTGTGAACTTTTCGACCAGCGTCGACGGTAACGACTCCACCAATGGCACCCCCTCGCTGACCACGTTCAACGGCAATCTGTATCTCGGCTACCGGTCAAACGATAGCCGCAACATTTTATTTGTGGCCTCTTCCAGCAATGGTAACTTCCCGACGGGGACGGCCTACCCGAACATCGCCATGGGTACTCCCCCATCGCTCGCGGCGGCGAATGGCACGCTGTACATAAGCTTTCAGGCCAATGATGCAAGCCACTCGCTTTTTGTGACCGGATCTCCGACCGGCACGAACTTCCCGGGGGCGACCGGGTTCGGCGGCATCTCCATCGGTGGTCCCACCACCGCAGCCGCGTTCGGAAGTGGCCTTTCGATCGGCTTTCGGGCTAACGACTCGCGCAACCTCCTTTTCACCACCAGCAATGGCGGCTCGACCAGCACCGGTGCCAACTTCAACTACACCATCTACCCCGGCTATATTGGCATCGATCTGAATAACAACACCAATGGCTCATGGAGCGACAGCCAGATCTATGTGGAGGTGCTCGCCATCAATCCAGCCAACAACACGTTTAGCTGGGTGCAGCCGAACGGCACCATGACGCCGATCTCTTCAGCGGATAACAATGCTTCCAACCACCTGAACCATAGCGGCACGAACTATCCGAACTACGCCTTCACCCTGGCGCAATCGAAGCTTCTACTGCTGCCGCAGATGTATTCCGGGCGAATTTACATCTCCTATGGATCGCCGATGTACATGACTGCGGTTGGTTCCGGCACGGGGGCGGGCTATGCCGGACCAAACGCGCAAAACACCGCCGATCCGAACAACAACACGCACTATGACTGGTACGAGTTCACCTATAACGGCTCGGGTGTCTTCATCAACACCACGCAGGTCAACCAGTTCGGCCTGCCGCTGACGCTCGATGTATACGGCAACAATCGGAGTTTTCATCAACAAACCGGCATCACGCAATCCATCGCACAGATTGACTCTGAGTGGAACTCCACTGTGCCAGCTCCATTCAACTCCACACCCATTACGGACTACCGCATTCTTTCCCCGGCGGAGGCTACTTTCGGCGCGGGTCAGCCGAACGGGACCTACTTCGACGGCTACATCAGTCAGATCTGGAGCTACTACGGAAGCAACCCGCTGACCGTAATGTTGGGTGCGCGGACTTTTACGGGTTACAGCAATGGCGGCACCTTGAATCTGAACGAAGTGAATACTGGCAATGGTGCCTTCAGCAATGGAACAGGCTATGTGATTGGATATCCAAACACGCAGCAGGTACTGGTTTGCAATGGCGCGTTCGCCACCGGCGATGCCGGCAATTCGGATCGCAACTCTGTAGAACTCGCCATTGAAGCCCAACTCTGCGCCGCCATCAACCGTCACGTGGCAACCAACGTGAACCAGTGGAATACCCCGTCGGCCTACTACCAGGCCGCTCCAGCAAACTACTACGCGGCGTTTTGGCACCAGGTCAGCATCAACAATCTGGCGTATGGCTTCGCCTACGACGACGTCAACGGTCAAAGCTCGACCATCACCACCGGTAACCCAGAACACATTGCCTTAGGCCTGGGGTGGTGATCGTTAGATCAAAACGCACGAGGAAGTTGAACAATGCCGTGCAATTTCGTCTTGACACGATGCGCGCCTTGACCCCGCGAGTGTTCACGGGGTTAGGCGAAGAAGTTTTCTGTCATGTTAGTCATAGGAGACTGCATAGCGTCTGTGAGTCAATCTAACAAGTCCACCATTCTAAGCGGTTACATTGACTCCTTCTTGTCCGCGGGGATGGGTTCAGGGGTGGTGAGGGGTTTGGTGATGTCGTCGAGGAGGGCGGGGGCACCTTCGACGCGTTCCAGGCGGGGGTAGCGTTCGCCGTCGTGGTAGTCGAGGTCCGCGGGGGTGATGAAGGTGTCGGCCTGGAGGAGAAGATGGATGGGTTCGGTCCGGCCCTTTGCCTGCTGGATGGCTTCCTTCAAGGCGTCGGCGGAGAAGACGTTCCCGTTGACGGCGACGATCTTCTGGCCGGGGAAGAGGCGGGCCTTGTCGGCGGGGCCGTTCCAGCGGACATCGGAGATGTTGCCTTCGCCGTTGACGCGGATGCCGAGCGAGTACCAGACGTCGATGCTGGCTCCGCGACGGCCACCGGCGGATGCCAAGGTGCGCTCGCCTTTCGTGGGCTTGTCGGTGAATACCAGCTTATAGCCGCCGCGTTCAATGCCAGCGAGATCGGCGTGGGGGTTGAGGTTGTCGATGCGCTCGTGGATGAAAGTGCTCCAGTCGTAGGGAAGGACTTGATTGAGCTCGGCGATGAGCTCGGGGCGCTCGTAGGGTAGAACGATGGGGCCGGTGTTGCCGCCTCGTCCGAGAAAGAGGTGAAGGAAGTCGGTCAAAGATTTTTGGCCGTTTGTTTTTTGCCGAATCAACGTGTCGGCGTCAAGCCAGAAGAGCTCGCCCTCCTGGTAGTAGTCCTGGCCGCGCTTCCAGTTAGCCCAGGCCGGATTGCCGCCACGGAGGATGCTCGCGGCGATGGCCGTATCCTCTGTAGACCGCCACTCGCGGCCGGGTTTGTAGTCGAGCTGGGCGGCGGAGAGGGCGAGGAGATCGCGGTACTGCTCCTGGTTCTTGAGGCCGGAGCGGGCGGCGAGGACGTTGCCGAGGTACTGGGTCATCCCTTCGTAGACCCAAAGGAGGTCGCCTTGCTCGGGGGTGGCGAACTCAGGCTGGTCGAGCCGCGCGGGGCGGCGGTACTTGCCGTTCCAGGAGTGGGTGAACTCGTGGGCGAGCAGGTCGGACTCGGCGAGCTGGTGCTCGGGATCGGCAAAGCCCTTCTCGCCTACGCCGTTATCGGAGGACTGGTGGTGTTCAAGCCCTTCGCCGCCGGCCACGTCCGAGAGCGTGAGGAGAAAGTGGTAGCTGTTGTAATGGCGGGAGGCGTAGGCCGCCCCGGTCTCGCGGACGAGATTGTTGAGGGCAACGAGGACGGCGGGGCGGAGCTTCGAGTCTTCAGGCAAATCGGAGACGACATCGATGAAGTGCTTGGGGGTGACTTCAGAGGCGAGCGGAAACTCGTGGAAATACTGCCCGGCGAGGACGGGGGAGTCTTCGAGCTGCTGGACGGTGGTTGGGGCGAAGTCCATCGTACCGCCGACGGGGTGCTGCGGGTCATAGGCGCTTGTGGGAGTAAGGGCGGTGCCGACGCCCCAGCCCAGCGGGACTTTAACGGAGGGCTGGATGGGGATGTTTGCGGTGGGGATGCCGGCGGGATAGAGGAGGAGCTTCTCCCATTCGAGCACGGCCATCTTCTGCGAGATGCGCGAGGTGGTGATGCAATCCAGGTGGGCATGGAGCGTGGTGACGCCCTTAGGAATTGTGAGGTGGAACTCGTAAAGGTCGACGTCGTCGCGACGCCACTTCAACGTCTCGCCGTTGGCGGTGAAGACGATGCCGACGATATCCTCGGCCGGACCGGTAGGGCGGTGGTTACCGGGTATCCAGCGCGGTGTGGTGAGTGTGAGCGGGCCGGGTCTGACGGGGAGGTCAATCTCGGCGTGGAAGAGCTTGCGGGGAGCGTCAGTAAAGTCGGCGACGATCTTGATCTGGGCTTGCAAGGAGACGACGGCGGCGGGAAGGAGAAGAGCGGCGAGGAGGGTGCGGCGGAGCATGGGCGGCCTTTGCGCTGGGATGCGGTAAGGATACAACGGGACTCGTTGGTGGGGAACCGCGGGTTCTTGAGTGGTCATAGGCAATCAAGAAGCACGGCTAGTTTCAGGATCTGCCGGAATCTAACCGCAGCAGCTCGCGTTCGATGGACTGGACGAGGATGGAATCGTTGGGAAGTGTGTCGGGGGCGAAGCGCCCCGTGACCTGTCCGCCGCGGTCGACGAGGAACTTTTCGAAGTTCCAGGTGAGCTCCGGCGGGTCGTTGACGCTGGCTCCGAAGCGGCGAAGGCCGTCCTGAAATCCGGGGTCGGCGATGCGGGCGACAGGCTGGGCGTCGATGAGGGTTTGATACAGGGGCGTCTTGCTGGGGCCGACGACGGTCACCTTTTCAAACATCGGAAAGCTCACGTTGAACTTCAGCGAGCAGAAGGCGGCAATCTCGGCGTTGCTGCCCGGCTCCTGGCCGGAGAAGTCGTTCGAAGGGAAGCCGAGCACGACAAAGCCGCGGTCTTTGTAGGTATTGTAGAGGGCCTCGAGAGCCTCGTACTGAGGCGTAAGGCCGCATTTGGAGGCGGTGTTGACGATGAGGAGGACCTTGCCGCGAAAGGAAGCGAGGGTGGTCGGTTCCCCGCCAAGGGTTTGCAGGGGGATGTCGTAGAGGGTCGGCATGGCGATAGTGTAGCGCGGAGGGACTGGCGGAGAGTTTTGCGCGAGGTGAGAAAAGGATTCAAAAAGTGGGTGACCGACCCGATACGCGGTAGCATCAGAGACGACATGGCTTTCATCGACGTTTTGTTGGGCAGACCTCTCGCGACGAGCGAAGAGCGTGCGGAGCATATTGGCGTGGCCGCGGGCATCCCGATCTTTGGGCTGGACGCGCTCACCTCGGCAGCCTATGGACCGGAGCAGGCGCTCTACCTACTAATTCCGCTGGGGCTCTACGGCGTCCGTTACTTGCTGCCGATCATCGTCTCGATTTTGATCCTCTTGGTCATTGTGTTCTTCAGCTATCGGCAGACGATCGCGGCGTATCCGAACGGCGGCGGCAGCTATACGGTGGCGACGGAGAACCTGGGCACGCGCGTCGGTCTGGTGGCGGCTGCCGCGTTGATGATCGATTACATCCTGACGGCGGCGGTGGGTATTTCGGCCGGTGTAACGGCGATCAACTCAGCACTGCCGAGGTTTGCGCCGTACCAGATGGAGATGTGTCTGGTGATCCTGGTCTTACTGGTGGTGGTGAATCTGCGCGGGGTGAAAGATACGGGCGCGGCATTTATCTTGCCGACATTTCTGTTTATCGGTACGCTCGTCGCGCTGGTAGTGGTTGGAGTTTATAAGACGTTTGCGGCGGGCGGGCACCCTGTGCCGGTGGCCGTGATGCCGCCCGCTCTGCCGCAGACGGTGAAGTATCTCGGGCTGTGGATGCTGATGAAGGCGTTCTCGAGCGGATGCGCAGCGATGACGGGCGTGGAGGCAGTGTCGAACGGCGTCATGGCGTTTGGGGAGCCGCGCGCAAAGAAGGCGCAGATCACGCTAACGGTGATTATCGCGATCCTGATCGTCCTGCTATACGGGACGGCGTGGCTGGCGACGCACTACCACATTATGGCGATGGACCCGGATCGTCCCGGCTACCAGAGCCTGCTGAGTCTGCTGGTGGCGGCGGTGTTTGGACGCGGATGGTTTTACTTCGTGACGATGGGCAGCGTGTTTCTGGCGCTGGCCCTGAGCGCGAACACGGCGTTCGCGGACTTTCCGCGGTTGGTGCGGGCGATTGCCTTGAACGACTATCTGCCGCATGTGTTCATCCTCCGCGGACGGCGGCTGCTGTTTTCGCACGGAGTCTACGCGCTCTCGGGATTCACGGCGGTCATCCTGATCCTGTTTCGCGGCGTGACGGACCGGCTGATTCCGCTGTACGCCATTGGCGCGTTCCTTGCGTTTACGCTGTCGCAGGCCGGGATGGTGGTGCATTGGCGCAAGGAAGACCCCAGCCACAAGGGCCGGAACTGGCACATGTTTGTCAACGGCGTGGGCGCTGTGGCCACCGGCATCACGACGGTGATCGTGCTAGCGTCGAAGTTCGCCTCGGGCGCATGGGTGACGGCACTGCTGGTGCCGGCGCTGATCGGCATCATGTGGGGTGTCAAGCGGCATTACAAGTGGGTAAAGCAGGAGATGGCCGATCCCACGCCGCTACGCCTGACCAATCTGGAGCAGCCTCTGGTGGTGATCCCGATGGCGCGCTGGGACAAGATCACAGAGAAGGCGTTGCGCTTCGGGCTGCTGATGTCGAAGGAAATCAAAGTCGTCCACATCCATACGGACACCGAGGGCGACGACGGGCTGGAATCGATCTGGGACGAAAAGGTGAAGAACCCCATCACCGAGGCGGGCTTGGCGCAGCCCCAATTGGTGACCATCGACTCGACTTATCGGCTAACCATCTCCCCGTTGATGGACTATATCTTGCGGTTGGAGAACGAGAACCCGGGGCGGAAGGTTGCCGTGCTGCTGCCGGAACTCGTGGTGCAGCATTGGTGGGAAAATCTGCTCCACAACCAGCGGGTACAGTTGCTAAAGCTGTTACTGCTGGTGCGTGGAAATCAGCGGATCGTAGTGGTGAATATTCCCTGGTATTTGTAGATGGTGTTCAATTGGGATGCTGCGAACGAAGGACATTTAGCGCGGCAAAGCAGAGACATTGGAATGTAGCATTAGGCGGCGGATTGGCAGATGGCCCAAGTAGGGCTCAGTGTGCGGAGGCGCGCTACGGCGGCGGTGACGAGGGCAACGGCCTCGTCGACTTCGTCCAGGGTAGTGAGGCGCGAGAGGGAGAGGCGGATGCTCGCTCGGGCGCGGGCGGGGGAAAGGCCCATGGCGGTGAGTACATGGGAGGGTTCAGTTGCGCCCGATTGGCAGGCGGAGCCTCCGCTAACGGCGAGGCCTTTGAGGTCGAGAGCGATGACGAGGGCTTCGGCTTCGATGTGGTCGAAGTAGAGGTTGGCGGTGTTGGCGACGCGAGGAGTGTCTGCCCCATTGACGCCGGATTCCGGAACCTGGGCGAGGATGGATTGTTCGAGGCGGTCGCGGAGTTGAGCTAGTTCAATCGAACCATCTTCGGCGAGCCATGACTGAGCGAGTTCGGCGGCCTGGCCCAGGGCAACGATGCCGGGGACGTTTTCCGTCCCAGCGCGGCGTTGGCGTTCGTGGGTGCCGCCGTGTAAGAGCGGGGCGAGGCGCACGTTGCGCCGGACGAAAAGCACGCCGGTGCCCTGAGGTGCGTAGAGCTTGTGGCCGGAGATCGTCAACAGATCGACGTGCCGCAGTTCGCCCTGGGGGCTGAGGTCGAGCGGGAGCTTGCCTGCGGCCTGAACGGCGTCGGTGTGAACGAGCACCCCGGCTGCGTGGGCGATGGCGGCGGGTTCCGCGAGAGGCTGGATAGTGCCGGTCTCGTTATTAGCCAGCATGATGGAGACGAGGCGGGTGTTCGGCCGGAGGGCGGCTTGGAGGCTGGCGGGCTCGATGAGACCGGACGGCGTGCAGGGAAGATAGGTGACTTCCACTCCTTCCTTTTCGAGCGCTTCGGCGGCATGGAGAACGGCGTGGTGCTCAATCTGTGTGGTGATGAGATGATCGCCGGGTTTGAGGACGCCGAAAAGGGCAAGGTTGTCGCTCTCCGTGCCGCCGGAGGTGAAAACGATCTCCGAAGCCCGGCAGTTGAGGAGGCGGGCGACCTGCTCGCGAGCGCGGTCGACGGCGGCGCGGGCATGCTGACCCTGCTGGTGGATGGAGCTGGCGTTGCCGAAGTTCTCGGTGAAAAAAGGCCGCATCGCCTCGAAGACTTCGGGGAGGACGGGCGTGGTGGCGTTGGCGTCCATGTAGATGCGGCGCATAGGGTTAGTTTACGCTGGCGACTTGTGCAGAGCAGCGCGTTCGAGGCGCATGGAGGTGAGGGCAAGGACCAGCGCGACAACCGTGACGGCGGCGCTGGCGAAGGGAAGCTGGCGATAGCTGGCCCCGGCGGTGAGCAGGAGCCCGCCAAGGGAAGCTCCGGCGGCATTGCCGAGGTTGAAGGCACCTTGGTTGAGCGTAGAGGCGAGGTTCGGCGCTTCGGCGGCCTGGTCGACGATGCGGGACTGCAGCGGCGCGCCGGCCGCGAACTGGATAGCTCCCCAAAGGAGGATCATGCTCACGGCGGGGATCGTGTAAGGTTCGGTGGCGTAGAGCGCAAAGAGGCTGGCGATCAGGGTAAGGAGCGCGCCGGTGAGGAAGGCCAGCGGACGCCAGTCCGACAGCGCGCCGCCGAGCAGGTTGCCAACGGTGATGCCGACGCCGAAGAGCACAAGCACAAGCGTTACGCCATGCGGCGAGATGTGCGTGACGCCTTCCAGCGTGGGCGCGACATACGTGAAGACGCAAAAGAGCGAGGTGGAGGTGAGGACGCTCATGGCGAGTACGAGGAGAACTTGCGGCTTGCGGAGGACGCGGAACTCGTGGAGGAGATGGGCTGTCGTGGCGGGCTGTTGCGGCAAGAGGAAGAAGACGGCAGCAGCGGCGGCCAGTCCGATCGGCACGATGGCGAAGAAGGCGATGCGCCAGCCGAACGCCTGCCCGATGGCGGTTCCGGCGGGAACGCCCAGGACGTTCGCGAGGGTGAGGCCGGAGAACATGAGCGCGATGGCTTGGGAGCGTTGCGAGCGTGGAACGAGATTTGTGGCGACGACGCTCCCGATGCCAAAAAAAGCGCCGTGGCAGAGCGCGGTGAGCACACGGGCGGCAAAGAGGAGGTTGTAGGTGGGAGCGAGCGCGCAGGAGAGGTTGCCGAGGATGAAGACCCCGAGCAGCAGCAGGAGGGCGCGTTTGCGTTCGAGCCGCGCGGTGGCGAGGGCGACGACCGGCGCGCCGAGAGTGACGGCCAGGGCGTAGGCGGTCACGAGAACGCCGGCCTTGGGGATGGAGACGTGGAAGTCGTCTGCTAAGTTCGGCAGCAGACCCATGATGAGGAACTCGGAGGTGCCGATGCCAAAGGCGGCGGCGGCGAGGGCCATTAGGGGCGTACGGGTCAGGATGTGCGGAGTGTCCTCGGCAGGTTCGGGGGGCATAGGTCATTCGAACATAGCAGTGCGCGTGTGAGCCTTGCGGCGCGTAGAAGCAAGGTTGGCAATCGACGTTGGCAAAGCGAAGCGCATCTACCGTACGATTGCGGAGCGGAGCGTGGAGGTGCGATGCGGATACGCTTCTTTGGACACAGGGCGGGAGACGGTTGGCGCGCGCTGATCGTTCTTGCGATCTTTGCCGTGGCGGGGGTAGTGCAGTATGGCCATGAAACGGGCGACGATCTAGCCGCTTCGTACGTCGGATGCCGCCTCGTGGCGACCGGTAACGCGGCCCATCTGTACAGCTACAGTCCAGGCGTCTTCGCCGATGTAGGGAAAGATGCGGCCTGGAAGACCGCGGCGGCGGCGGGTAAGTTCACCGGCTTTCTGCACCCATATGTCCAGACGCCGCTATGGGCCTATGCGCTGCGCCCGCTGTGTACGCGGATGAGCTTTCCGGCGTTCGATCTGCTGTTTGCGGTGCTCACCATGCTTGGGTTTGCCGGTAGTCTGTGGCTGATCGCGGCGCGCTGGGTGCCCGATCTGCTCAACCCCGTGGCGATGGGCACGATCTGCCTCGCGCTATGGTTCTCCGAGCCCTTTCGATACGCGATGTTTCTGATGCAGACGCACGTGCTCTTCTTCTTCCTGGTGCTGGCCGCGCTGGCGTGGGCGGACCGAAGGCCGGGAGCGGCGGGGCTGCTGCTGGCTTTGGCGGCGGCGGTTAAAATCACGCCGGGATTCCTGCTGATCTACTGGCTGCTGACGCGGCGCTGGCGCGCGGCGGCGAGTATGGCTGGTTGGTCGGCGGTGCTCGCCGCGTTGACCGTCGCCGTGGCGGGGCGGACGCTGGTGACCGAGTACCTGGCCGATCTGCACCGGATCGGCGAGACCCTGCTGGTTTCCTTGAATAACCAATCGTTCGCGGCATGGAGTATGGGACGGTTCTACGAGACGGATGAGCTTTACGACTTGCAGATCTTCCCCCTTCCGGCGGCGGTGCGCGTGGGGTCGGTGGTGCTGCTGTTGCTGTGCACGGTGCTCGGCGGATGGTTGGACAACAAGCGGGTGAAAGGAGCTTTGCCGCTGGGAGCAATGCTCGCGTTGGTGGGCGCGACGGTGTTCAGCCCGATCGCGTGGACGCACTACTTCATTGTGTTGATCGCTCCGTTGATGCTGCTGGCGGAGGAGAACCGGCTTTTGCGCTCGAAGTGGATATGGGTCGCGTTGGCGGCGGTCGCGGTGCTCAATTTTCAGCCGCTGGCACCGGCGATCGTCGACAGCGATGTGTATGGATGGACCGTGGTGCGGAGCCACTTCTACTCCGGGATACTTTGCCTTGGAGCGCTGGGGTATGCGTGTTGGCGGAGCTTACGCAAGGTGGAGGGCGACGCCGATGTGGAACGGACGTTCGAAACGACGCACGAGGCCGCAGCCTAAAGCAAGGCTAGATAGAATAGATCGCACGAGGTTCACCACGATGGCCACTTCGACGCTGGTTCCGCTGAGCGAGTATCTGCATACGATGTATCGGCCCGATTGCGACTGGGTCGATGGCGAACTGAGGGAGCGTAATGTGGGCGAGGGATCGCATTCGACGGTGCAAACGTTCTTCATAGGTTTTTTTCTCGCTCGTCAAGAAGAATGGGGCATACGGGTCAAGCAGGAGCATCGGGTTCAGGTCTCCGCGACACGCTTTCGCATTCCCGACGTGTACGTGCGACGCAAGAGCAGCGGATTTGAAGAGATCGCCCGGGTTCCTCCGCTGCTGTGTATCGAGGTGCTGTCGCCCGAGGACCGGATGAGCGAGATACGGGAGCGAATCGAAGACTACTTCAAGATGGGAGTCGAAGCGGCATGGGTGGTGGACCCGCTGCGGCGGCTGGCCTTCTCTGCGGTTCGCGGCGGCGACTTGCAGCCTGAGGCGGAGACGCTCGTGGTGGAGGGAACGCCGATCCGGGTGCCAGTGAGCGCAATCTTCGAGGCGTTGGACGACGAGATGAACGACGGGACGATGTAGGAGGTGTTTGCATGGCGACTTCGACTGTAGTGCCGCTGGGCGAGTATCTGCGGACGAGCTATCGGCCGGATTGCGACTGGATCGACGGCGAAGTGAGGGAGCGGAATATGGGAGAACGGCCTCACGCGAGTGTGCAGAAGTTTTTTATTCGGTACCTCGGCAATCACGAAGAGGAGTGGAGTGTAGAGGTCTGGGCCGAGCATCGTGTGCAGGTTGCCGCTACGCGCTTTCGCATCCCGGACGTTTGCCTCACGGCTGGCGGAAGCGCGTACGAGGACATCATCAAGGCGCCACCCGTGCTTTGTATCGAGATACTCTCGCGCGATGATCGGATGAGCGACATCCAGGAGCGCGTGGACGACTACTTCAAGATGGGCGTGGGTGCGGCGTGGGTGGTCGACCCGTGGCAGCGGCAAGCGTTCTCCGTAGATGCAGATGGAACGATGCGGGAGGAAGCCGAAGCCCTGGTTGTGGAGGGCACGGCTATTCGGGTTCCCGTGTGCGAGATCTTCAAGGAGCTGGATCGTTTGCAAGGGCGAGCTGAATAAATCGACTTGCCTGACTGAGAACGCGGATTCCTACGAGAATGATAAACAAAAGGCACAGCCGACGGTCGCTGCATGCAAGGTGGTTCAAAGTTACACGTCAAAGGTGGAGACAGTCAGGCGCTCGGCGCTGTAGCGGATCATGTAGCGCGAGAACGCGGCGATGATGAGGAAACCGCCAAGCGGGACGACGTAGGCCCAGGCTGTGCTGTGCAGACGTTCGGCCAGAAAACCCATCATGGGCGTGAGGACGGCGCCGCCCACGATGCCCATAATCAGGAACGAAGCCCCGATGTTGGTGTTGGGGCCAAGGTTTTTGAGGCCCATGGCGAAGATGGTGGGAAACATCATGGCCATGAAGAAGCTGGTGCAGAACAAGGCGATCAAGCCGATCCAGCCGGGAAGGAAGATGCCGAGGAGCACTAGTGCGACGTTGAGCAGCGCGCAGAACGTCATAAGCTTCGCGGGTGCGATGCGGCGCATCAGGGCGGTCGAGCCAAAGCGCCCGATGCCAAAGGCTCCCAGCGTGCCGGTTAGGAGGAACCCGGCCGTACGCTCGGGCGCGTGGGTGTACTCGACCGCATAGGAGATGAAGTAGCTCCACGTACCGACCTGCGAGCCGACGTACAGAAACTCGGCGAGAATGGCGAAAAGAAAGTGCGGCTTACCGAGGAGGGCGCGCCAGTTGCCACTCTCTTCGGCGCGGTGCTCGCGCTCCTGGATGAAGGCGGGGAACTTGGTCAATCCGATCAGGATGGCCCAGACAAGGGCGAGCGCGCCGAGGACCAAATAAGGCGCGACCACGCGCATGGTCTCGCGGTGGAGATAGCCGGTGTAGGTTCCGGCGAGCTGCATGGCGGCGGTTTGCGCGGGCGAGAGCTCGATGCCGGAGAAGATGAAGAGCGTGCCGCAGAGGACGCCGGCGATCGCGCCGAGGGGATTGAAGGCCTGTGCGAGGTTCAGGCGCTGCTCGGAGGTGGCGGAAGGACCGAGTTGCGCAATGAAGGGATTAGAGGCGGTTTCAAGGAAAGCGAGGCCGCTGGCCACGACGAAGAGCGCAGCGAGAAAGAAATTGTACGAGCCGGAGTTGGCGGCGGGCAGGAAGAGGAAGCAGCCTATCGCGAAGAGCACGAGCCCAGTAAGAAAACCGGCTTTGTACCCGCGCTTCTTCATCAGGATGCCGGCAGGCAGCGCCAGCAGAAAATAGCCCATGTAGAAGGCCGATTGCACCAGACCGGCCTGAAAGCGGCTAAGGGCGAAGGACTTCATGAAGTGGCGGATAAGCACGTCGTTGACGTTGTTGGGGATGCCCCAAAGAAAAAAGAGGCCGGTGACAAGGACAAAGGAGCGCGTGACGCCGGGAGGCAACAGGGCCACGGGGGCGTCGGCACAAGGCGCGACGGGAGCAGAGACGATCATCTTGTTTCCTCAATCATAGTGAAACGCCACTTTACCTGATCGAGGAAGGATAGCCAAACCGCTTAGCGGGTGTTCAGTTCGAAGCGCTGGAAGGTCGCACAGCTATGGGGAGGACCTTCAAGCGTCAAAGCGAGGCGCAAGCCACGATCCCACGCGGGTAGAGGCGACGCATCGACGATGCCGACGGGGCTCCAGGTCTCGTGGTCGAAGCTGTATTCGAAGAGGAAGTGACCGTCGCCCGCGGCGTGTGTGCGGAGCCAAAGGCTGTCCGGTGTGGTGTCGAACGCCTCCGACCAGGCGATGTGCTCTCCGCTGCCTCGCCGGTACCAGAGTTCGAGCGTGTTCTCGCGCAGCCCCAGGCCGATCGTGTTGAAAGGATCGCCGATCAGCATCAGTCCGGCCCAGGCGGTGGACGGCGGCGGATTGTAGGTGGGGGTGACGGGCTGCCGCGTTTTGGGCATTTTAGCGGCGGACGCCTCAGGGCGTAGACAGACGGAGGCGCTGTAGCGAGGGTTGCCGGGTGCGGGAATGGCCAGCGTAGCGGACTGACGGTCCCCCGGAATCCACATGTGCAGCGCGCCGTCTGGATAGGTCGCGGTGCCGGTCAGAACAGCGGGAATGGTGTTGACCGGCCACTGCCAGGACGGGTCGAGCACCGGACCGCTGAAAGTGTCCGTGAAGCGGACAGGCGGTGTGGCCGAGCTTCCGTGCGGCCCTTTCCCGGCGTTGATGATGGGCCAGCCATCGGCGCTCCAGCGGATCTCGTCGAGGATGGCTTCGCGCCCCACGAAGACGGTGCCCTCCGTAGGGTAGGCATGGTAAAGCAGGTAGTCTTGACCCTTTTTGCCATGCATGCCGCTGCGATGGACGGCAGTGCCGTGTCCGGGGCAGCGCCAGGTGTCGTTCGCGTCTACCAGCGGATTGCCGGGGAACTTGGTCCAGGGGCCGAGCAGGCGATCGGCGCGGGCGACCCCCTCGGCGTACTTGCACTCGCGGCCGCAACAGGTGTTGCCGGCGTAGAAGAGGAAGAAGCGGCGGCCGTGACGGAGGATGTACGGGCCTTCGACGACCTCGCCCTCCCACGGCTGGTCGTTAGTGATGAGCTCCGTACGGGAGCCAGTGAGCTGGAGCAGATCTGGAGTAAGCGGTTGCGCCCAGATCGGGGTAGGCTGCTTGTCGGAGTTGCCGTCGGTCTTCCAGATCAGGAAGGGCTGGTCATGCTCGTCGCGGGCAAACGCAGGATCGATCGCGCCGAGCGGCTCGCTGTGGATCGGTCCGTGGTCAAGCCAGGGTCCGGCCGGATGCGGGGCCGTAGCCACGGCCAGCGAAAGGGTCCCGGTGTCTCGGGCACGGGCGACGTAGTAGACGAAGAAGCGGCCGCAATCTTCAACCAGCTCCGGTGCCCAGAAGTTGCCCTCGGCCCAGATGGGCTGGATAGGGAAGATAGCGCCTGAAGGTGTCCAGGCGACCATGTCGGTGGAGCGGAAGAGCGGGAACTGCGGGCTCCACTCGCCGGAGGTGGCAGAGGCCCAGAACTCGGCTTGCTCGCCACGCACGACCTGGAGGATGGTGGGGTCAGGATGATCGCCGGGAATGACAGGGTTGCCGGCCGGGGTGCCGGTGAGGGAGAGATGGCGAAGAGCCGAACGCATACGCCATCAGATGCGGCGATATACTGGAGGATGTGAGCAAGACTTTCTACATCGAGACCTTTGGCTGCCAGATGAACGCGCACGACTCCGAAAAGGTGATCGGTACGCTGGAGCACGAAGGCTACGCGCGCGTGCAGGACGAGGCCGACGCGGGGCTGATCGTCTACAACACCTGCTCCATCCGCGATAAGGCCGAGCAGAAGGTCTTTCATCGCTTGAACGAGTACAAGCGGATGAAGGGCGAAGGTAAGAAGTTTGCCGTCATCGGATGCGTCGCCCAGCAAGAGGGCGAGAAGATCTTCGAGCGCGCCCCGTATGTGTCGATCGTGTCCGGCTCCGCCTCGTATCGCAATTTCCCGTCGATGCTCGACCGGCTCGAGCGCGGCGATGAGCGCATCACCGGGCTCGACGACCGGCAGACCGACGAGACCTTCGAGACCGAGTTCGTGGCGCGGACCAATCCGCATCGCGGCTACATCACGATCATCGAAGGCTGCGACAAGTTCTGCGCCTACTGCGTCGTGCCATATACGCGCGGCAAGGAGCGCAGCCGGGCGGCCTTCTCCGTGCTTGAAGAGGCGCGGCGCATTGCGGACCTCGGCTATACGGAGATTCAGCTACTTGGCCAGAACGTGAACTCCTATCTCGATCCCTCCGGCAAAATGACGTTCGCCGAGCTGTTGGCCGCGGTGGGGAGCGTGCCGGGCATTCGCCGGGTGCGGTTCACCACCTCGCATCCACGCGATTTCACGAAAGATATCGTCGACGCGATCGACGCCGTACCGACGCTCTGTGACCATGTGCATCTGCCGGTGCAGTCGGGCTCGACCGCCGTGTTGAAAGCGATGAACCGCGAGTACGCGCGCGAGTGGTACCTCGAACGCATCGCGTGGATGAAGGCAGCCAAACGCGACATCAGCATCACGTCCGACATCATCGTCGGCTTTCCCGGCGAGACGGAGCAGGATCTGGAAGATACGGCAACGCTGCTCGACAACGTGGGCTACGACGCCATCTTCGCGTTCAAGTATTCGCCGCGCCCGAACACGCCCGCCGTCACGATGGCCGATTCGATCTCGGACGAGGTAAAGTCCGCACGGCTGCAGGTGCTGCTCGACCGGCAGCGCGAGATCCAGCGCGTCAACTATGGCCGTCATCTGGGTGAGACGATGGAACTGATGGTCGAGAGCCACAACAAGGCGCGCGGGCAAGTCGTGGGCCGCAGCTCGCAGAACAAAACGGTGAACTTTACGACCTCGCAGCTCATCCTGCCCGCGCTCGGCAGCTATCAGAAGGTGCGGATCACACAGACCTTCCCCAACAGCCTGCTCGGCGAGGCGGTGCTGTAATGCGACGCGTTAATCTTGAGGTGCCGGTCGAGGTCGAGGTGCAGATTCGCGGCCTCATGATGGACCCGGTCACGAACATGCCCATCGTTGTGCTGAAGGACATCGCCAGCGACCTGATCCTGCCGATCTGGGTCGGCGTGTTTGAGGCGAACGCCATTGCGCTGGAACTTGAGAAAAGCACAACGCCCCGCCCGATGACCCACGATCTGCTCCGCAACCTAGCTCGCGGGCTAAACGCCGAAGTGCAGCGCGTAGTCGTCTCGGAGCTGCGCGAAGACACCTTTTTTGCCCTGATCTGGATGGAACAGGGCGGGGAAGTGATCGCCCTCGACGCGCGCCCCTCGGACGCCATCGCCCTGGCGCTCCGCTGCGACTGCCCCATCTACGTCCACCGCGAAGTGCTGATGCACGCGCGCCAATCGGCGGACACCTCCACAACCGTCAACACGGAAGAACTGCGCCAGTGGCTGGAAAACCTAAATGACGACGACATGGGCCAGTACAAGATGTAATCAGGCGACGTTTGAGGCGGTCGCGGTCAGCTTGAGGCCCAGAGCGCGCATGACTGCAAGCGTTGTCTTGAGGGTAGGATTTCCCTTTTGGCTGAAGGAGCGGTAGAGCTGCTCGCGCGACAGACCGGTCTGGCTTGCGATCTGTGCCATTCCCTTGGCGCGAGCGACTACGCCGAGCGCATGGGCGATGTAGCCGACATCGTCCGTTTGCAAAGCTTCGGCCATAAAAATGGCAATGGCCTTGTCCGTTCCAAGGTCTTCGGCGGGATCGTAGGTGGTCAAATCTTCAGGCATTCTGTGCATCCCATTCTTTGGCTAACCGGTGCGCTGTTTCGATGTCTTTCGCCTGCGTTCTCTTGCTTCCACCACACAGCAGCACAAGGATGACGTCGCCTCGACGCTGATAGTAGACGCGGTAGCCAGGACCATGATCGATTCGGAGTTCACTCACTCCATGGCCGACAGGCTTTGCGTCACCGGCGTGGCCGTAGGCGAGACGATCCAGGCGCGAGGCAATGCGGGCGAGCGTCTCCTTATCTCGTAGACTAAGCCGCCACTTGCGGAAGCTCTCCGTCTGTTTAAGATCGAGCACATTCCCTCGTAGTCAAACTACCACGTTTTAGTCGCGAGGCAGGCCGGTCAGTATGTGCAGCAGGGTATCCCAGGCTTCGCCGTAGCTCTCCCAGCCCCCGAGATGCTCCACCCTGCGAAGAGCGGCTTCGCTGAGGCGCTGCTGGACTGCGGGATCGTCGGCGACCTCCTGCATCCGCCCCGCCAGCGCGTCCACATCCTGGTCCGGAACGATAAAGCCTTCAACGCCGTCAGTGAACAGGTCTTCCGCTCCAGTGGCGACGGTCGCCAGCACAGGGCAGCCACAGGCCATCGCCTGCCCCTGCACGAGAGCAAGACCTTCCTCCACGCTGGGCAGCACAAGCAGGTGGCTCCTACTCATCCTCTGGGCGAGCTCAGTCTGTGGAGTCGATCCGGTGAAGGTGACGTGCTCCGTGGGGGCTGTCTTCAAGAAGGCGCGGATGTCGTCCTGCACTGAGCCGATAACGGTGAGACGTTTGCGCGGATGCTTCAGCCGGGCGAAAGCTTCGAGCAGATAAGGAACGCCTTTGCGGAGGCTAACCTGGCCAGCAAAGAGGACCTCAAAGGAGTCTTGCGGCGGCGGCACGGTGCGGGTGAACCGGTCTAGCCGGACGCCGTAAGGAATGACGTGGACCTTCTCCGCCGCCACGCCCATGGCTACGAAGGAGCGTTTGGCGACAGTAGAGGGCACAGTGATGGCGTCGGCCTGGGCGTAGAGGGCCTCTTCGCGCAGCGTAATGTGCGGCTTCGGAAGCGGGAGCGGCGCGCCCCAGCGGCGGTACTCGGCTTCCAGCACCTGCTCCTGGAACCGCTGGTGGGTGGAGCCGCGGTCACAGATAAACTTCCCCCCTCGCCCCTGCACCGTACGCCCGGTGAGCAGACCGGCACCGGAGATCGCAATGAAGGCGTCGGTCGGCCCAATGAGCGCATTCGTCCAGCGGTCGAAGCCGAGCGCGTTCCAGCGGTTCATCTTCGACGAGACCGCTGCGGGGTAAAAACGCGTGCGGTTCAGCAAATAGTCGGCCGTGTGGATCAGGGGAAAGGTGCTGACCAGCTCGCGCGGCAAACCTTCCCGCTTGAGCCGCGCCCAGGGCCAGGTGGAAAAGATCTTCCGCAGGTGGCCGCGCCGATGGAGTTGGTGCGCCAGCTCGAAGTGGTGATAGACGCCGAAGACGGCTTGAGTGACATTCATAGCGGGCCAGAGGCGATGCTAGCAGAGGCTCCGTAGAATGGAGCGATGCCGAATCTGATGTTGATGATCGAGGGATGGCTGCGCGGTGTCCGGCCCGTAAACCCGGCACGGAGCGTGCTGATCCTGGAGTACCGCTTGCCGCTGGGCTGCTGCGTGCACCAGACGCCGATCTTCGAGGCAATCAAACGGTCGCGCCCCGAGGTCGAGATCACCGTGGCGACGCGGTCGCTGGGCGCGCAGGTGCTGCGGCACTCGCCATTCGTCGACCATCTGATCGACACGCCCGATCCGCTGACGGAGTTGGGCTCGGCGGCGCGCTTTCTTCGGAAGCAGTTGCGGTTGCGTGGGATCGTGCCGGATTGCGTGCTGACCGGAGCGTCGGACCCGCGAACGCGCATCTCGCTTCTGGGCGCGCTGGCGTCGAGCGGATGGCGCGGCGGCTATACGCTCAAGCCCGTGCTCTACCACCGGCCTCTCGCGTACGACTGGACGCAGAGCCTCATCGCCAACAACCTTCAGGTGGCGAAGCTCGTGGGCTGCGAAGCCGAAGTGACCCGCCCTCGTGTCTTCTTCTCGGCGGCCGATGCGGCGCTGGCATCGGCGATGCTGCGGGAGGTGAATCCATTAAGCAAACCGCTGGTCACTATGGTGACCCAGAACAGCGGTGGCCAATCGACCGGCTGGCACACCGAGCACTGGGTGCGGGTGATGGAGGAGGCGGAGGCGCGTGGCTGCGCCGTCGTCTATGTGGGTACGGCGGCAGACGCAGCAGCGATCGAAGCCATCCGGGCGGCGGCTGGCGGACGTGGAATATCGCTGGCGGGGCGGACGACCGTAAACCAGCTAGCCGCGGTGTTAGCGATGAGCGACGCCGTCGTCACGCTCGACACGGGCACCATGCACGTGGGACGGGCGGCGGGCGTTCCCATGGTGGTGCTGGGGCCAAGCTGGCAGAGGCCGCTGGAATGGATGCCGCTAGGGGTAGAAAACGTGAGGATTCTGCGAGGGGAGGACCGGGAGGATGTGCCGGTGGGGTACCGGCTGGATGAGATTGCGGCCGAGGACGCGGTGGGCGCGCTGGACGAATTGCTGCGCCTCTATCCGCCGGGCGAAGAGGCCCGCACACATCGAGTGGCGGAGTCGCTCTCGCACATCGACCACCTCGGCGTTTAGCGCTGACTCAACGCTTCGAGGTGGGTGAAAAACTCGGGGAAGGAGATCGCGGCCGCCTCGGCTCCGTGAATCTCCGTGTCGCCGGTGGCGCGAAGGGCGGCGATGGAGAAGGCCATGGCGATGCGGTGATCGGTGCCGGAGTCGATGGCCGCCCCATGCAGCTGCTGGTTGCCGGGGATGTCGAGGCCGTCTTCGTGCTCAGTCAGTTGCGCCCCCATCGCTCGTAGATTTCTCGCGACCAGGGCGATGCGGTCGGACTCTTTCACCCGAAGCTCGCGCGCGTCGCGGATGCGGATGCCAGTGGAGGTATACGGGGCGATCGCGGCGAGGACAGGCAGCTCGTCGATTAGCTGAGCGGAAAGAACACCGGCGATGTCCAAGCCTTTGAGCGGACCCGGGGCGCGATTGACCTGGATGGTCCCGATCAGCTCGCCGTGCCGCTCCTCGACGTTGAGGACCTTGATGCGGCCGCCGAGAGCGACGATCACGTCGAGCAGGGCGGAGCGTGTCGGGTTCATCCCAAGCGCGTCCAGAACCAGGTTCGCATCGGGAAACAGCAGGGCCGCGCAAAGGAAAAAGGCAGCCGAGGAGAGATCGCCGGGTACGGTCGCATCGATGGCATGGAGCTTCTGTCCACCGGGAATCGCCAGCTTGTCGCCGGATCGGGTGAGGGTGGCTCCAAAGGCGCGAAGGGCCTGCTCGGTGTGGTCGCGCGTGCGGATGGCCTCCGACAGCGACGTGGTGCCCTCGGCTTGAAGACCGGCGAAGAGGACGGCGGTCTTGACCTGCGCCGAGGGGATCGGAGTCTCGAAGTCGATGGCCCGGAGCGAGCCGCCGTGGATCGTCATCGGAGCGTGCCCCTCGGTGAGAGCGATGTCCGCGCCCATCTGCGACAGCGGCTTGCGGATGCGCTCCATAGGGCGAAGGGTCAGCGAGGCATCACCGGTAAGGGTGTAGGTGTAGGGGTGCGGAGCGATCAGGCCGGCAAGCATCCGCATGGTGGAGCCGGAGTTGCCGCAATCAAGCGGGGAGTCTGACGCTGTAAATCTACCGCCGGTTCCAGTGACGGCGATGAAGGCCGGGTCGCTCCGGTCCACAGTGGCTCCTAGCGCCGCCATGCAGGCAAGAGACGAGTGTGGGTCAGCCCCGGTGGAGAAGTTTGAGAGGCGCGTAGTGCCTTCCGCCAGTCCCGCCAGCATCGCGTACCGGTGTGAGATGGATTTGTCCCCGGGAAGAGTCACGGAGCCTTGGAATGAGCGCGCAGGGCGGATGATCTGGGTAGATAGGGTGCCGGTGGACATTGGTTCTATCGTACCGTGGAGTTCCCTCGCCTCAGGAATGAGGCAAGAGCACTTCGTTGTCGGATCAGACTAGGTGGCGTCCTTTGAAGCTTCCGTGCGGCTCTTTTCGGACGGCTTCACGGTGCTGCGAACCACCATGAACTTATTGAGAATGTCGAACCAGAACGGCGCGCCCAGCGATAGCGCAAGGGCCGTGATGAGCCAGCCGACAGCTCCACTAACAAGACGCGGCCAGTTCCAGTTGGGTATATCGCTCCATACCCAACGCGCCGGATTGATGATCCACTCCCCCGGGTGAAAGAGGTTGTGTCTGTACGCCTCGTACGTCTCTCTCTGGTAGTGCCATCCCACCGGGAGCAGCGACTCTCGGCTCACCTCGTTGAAGGCTTTCACCGTTGTGCTCATCTGCCGGGTGAGCTTGTCTTTATCGAGTTCGATCTTCTCTTCAGTCTCTGAAGCCGCATTGCCAGGGGTGTTCTTCTCGACATACTTTCCGGCGGCCGTGATGAGGTTGGCGCGCACGTCTTTATCGAACCAGAGTGTTTTACCGACGTTAATGGAATCGACGTTGAAGCCTATCGCCAGGATCAGGCCAATGATCAGCAGGACATTCTGCGTGTACTTCTTGTACCAGCCCGACGCCCGGTCCATGGAGTCGTTGTACCAGTTTTCGAGATGGCAGCGGAACTTCTCGATCGGCGGCATCTTGCTATCAATGTCCTGCGCATCCCGGAGAAGCGAAAGCATGGCTTCGGCGGCGGCATACCCCGTGGCGGAGCCAGTGGTCTTCTGTCGGTCACAAAGAATTCGCAGGTAGTCGCCAATGTCGTTCAAGGGATCGGAGGCTGGAGCAACCGCCCCTGGCAGAGGCCCCGGCAAAGCGCCTTCGTCCTCCAGCGGTGCCTCAGGCGCTGGCTTGATCGAAGCCGCCTGGACCTTGAGGATGTCGAGCAAAGCCAGGGCAAACGTACGACCTGGGATGTAGGACGGCAGGAGATACGGATCGGTCACGCCCTCCATGTGGGGATTGCGGTAAACGCGGAAGATGGCGCGAAGCCGATCGCGAAAGGGGCTGCTCTTCTTGCTGAGCTTGCCATCGGCGTCGACGTGCTCGCGGTACAAGCCCATGATGAGGCCATGCCGGTAGATCGCGTCGACAAAGGGCGTCTTGCCGTCGGCGAGGGTGCCCCCCGAGAAGAGGGAACGGATGCCATGCTCCAGATTGGCAGGGCGGATCTGTAAAAGCGAGGCGATCGCCTCCTGGAGGGTCGAGGCGATCAGCGAAAGCAGCAGATAAATGAACGCCATGCCGATAGCGAGATCGAGAATGGAGGAGTTGAACATGGGCGCGCCTTGGGTGAAATCGTGAGACGGAGCAAAGCTTGAGGGGCCGGGAGGATGAGCGTAGCAGGGACGCAAAGGAGGGTCAAGCGGATTCGTAGAAGGCGCGGAGTGGCTTTATCCGCAACCCGGATCTAGCCTTTTTTAACAAGAATGGAAAGCAGGCCCTGAGCGACGCTTACTGAGCGCCTGGAGGGACCATGGCGGCTGTGGTCACCGGCTTTGGAGCTTTCTGGTCCGCCGGGGCATACTTGCTCGCGCATTTCGCCTGCAGTTGGGTCGCATGGAAGACGCCGTCACGCCCATACGTGCCCACAGCCAGCGCCTGCGCGTCGTCCTTGAAGGTGTCGGGCGGCGGCTCCGTGCCCTGGTACGTCACCTGCAACGTCCGCCCCTGCTCCAGCAACACGAAATGCGCGTTCGTCCCCGACCGCCGAATGCTGCCCGGCGCGACGTTGCCGGCTACGCGCAGGTGCCGCACATACGCTTTATCGCCCATGCCATTCAGCTCGGCGATGGTAACGTAGTAGCTCTTGTTGTCCCGAACCCCGGTAAACGCGAGGTACGCGACGGTCGCGAGAATGACCGCGGTGGCCACGACAATCTTGATCGAGCTGTTGGAACGCTTCGTCCGCAGAGGTTGCATAGCATCTCCAGTTTAGTCCGCCTCACCGCCGCGTCAATCCCGAGCGTGAAACGATCCTGCGGGAATGTTCACCACCATAAGTGCTTGCCACGCCTTTCCGCATGCCGCATCCTTATTTCGACCACCAAGGACACTCATGAACACCGCTCCCGCCGCCGCCTCTCCTTCCATCGACCAGATCAAAGCCGGAATGCGCGCCACCTGGATGGCCGGCGACTTTGGCGTGATCGCGCGCACCATCTCCGGCGGAGCCGAGGCGTTCGTCGGCCGCCTTGGTCTCGCTCCGGGCACCCGTGTCCTCGATGTCGCCACCGGCACCGGCAACCTCGCCCTTCCGCTCGCGCGCGGAGGAGGGATCGTCACCGGCCTGGATATTGCCGCCAACCTCCTCGTCCAGGCTCGCGAACGCGCTGAAGCCGAGGGCCTCTCCATCACCTTCGACGAGGGCGACGCGGAGCAGCTTCCCTACAGCGATGGCTCGTTCGACCTGGTCGTTTCGATGTTTGGAGCAATGTTTGCTCCGCGTCCTGAGCTGGTCGCAGCCGAGCTTGCCCGCGTCCTCCGACCAGGCGGCCGCCTTGTCATGGCCAACTGGAACCCGGAGAGCTTCTCCGGCCAGATGTTTGCCGTGGGTGGCCGCCACGTCCCGCCACCCCCAGGCATCCCCGCGCCCGTCCTTTGGGGCGACGACGCCACCGTCCGCGCCCGCCTCGCTCCTTATTTCACGCAGATCGAGACGAAGCTCATCCCGATCGACTTCGACATACCGGTCGATCCAGCCGGAGCCGTCGCCTTCTTCCGGCAATACTTCGGACCCACCAAGATGGCCTTCAGCCGCCTCGATGAAGCGGGCCAGACTGCGCTTGCTGCCGATCTTGAAGCCCTTTGGTCGCGTGCCAACGTCGCGCCCGATCCGGCCATCCAGACGCTTGTGCGCAACCAATACCTCAAGGTCACGGCTACGCGCGTCTAGCCGTTAGGGCGCGAAAACCGCCTCCACAGTCACGGCAAAGAACGAGTGGCCGAACACCGTCGGATGCACCGTGTCCCAGAACAACGTATGGTCCGGGTCCGCGCATACGCTGCCCGTCAACGGATTGAGACAAGGCGTCGTAATGTTCGTAAAGCCGAAGTGCGTTGGGTCGCCCGTGACAGCGGTGAAGAGCCGAAAGATGTCGAGCCGGTAGATCGTGACGCTTTGCAATTGCTGGTCGATGGCCAGAAAGGTATTGAGATTGCTGTTCACCGCTTTAGACGCTTTGGTCGCAAAGGCTTTGTTCGCCGCTGCCGCCGGAAGCATGCCGACGTCCAAGAGGTTTGGGATCAAAAACTTCGTCGCTCCGGCCAAACGAAGAAAGTATTCTTCTTGCGCGATCTCCTGCGCGATCTTCGTCCCCAGGGCCACAGGTGAGCCGCCCGTTGCGCCGAGGATGTCGTTCCCGCCGCCTTCGAGCACATAGAGCGCCTTCGGATCGGCTTTGCCACCGTGTTGCGCTAGGTAGAGCTCCACTTGCTGCGGCACGCTCGGGATGGTTCCCGCCGCCGTCACAACCGGTGCCGTCACCAGCGCGCCGCCGAAGGCATAGTCCGTGCCGCCCAGCGTCGCCGGGAGCATCGGCAGGCCCATCGCGTTCGCCACGTGCTCCACCCAGATCGGCCCGTTCGAGAAGCGCCCATGATAGTAGGGTGGCGAGGCTGGCACCGCGCCATGGGTCAGCGCGTAGATGTTGCCCACATCGCAGTAGCTGTCGCCGAACACGTAAATGGCGCTGAAGTTCGGCCCGGCGGCAAGCGCGGAAGAGCAAGCGCACAGCAGGCAAACAATGGCGGCCCACAGCCGCGAGGCGGAACGAAGCTGCATGGGAAGTCTCCAAAAGCACGGGGTTGCGTTCCCCGCCACTTTAGCCGCTTCCATACACCGCGTCCAGAAGAAAATCTCTGGCCACGTACCCGAAGCCGCAACGGCTACTCCCGATGCGGCATTTAAGCTGAAGCATGCGCCGCTCCTCCTGGTTGTCTCTCCTGTCGCCGCTATGTGTCTCTCTCTGCGTTCTCCACGCCCAAACGACCGCCCAAACCACCCTCCAGAACTCCAATCCCACCACAGTCGACGCGAATACCATGCGCAGCTCCCCCACCGCGCAGGACGGCATCGATCGCGCCTTCCGTTCGCTGACCACGCCCGGCACCGTCACCGTGCCGCCCAGCTACCCGTATGATGCGGAGCGCTTCATCCGCCCCAGTCTCCCCGGCGGCCACCTGGTCGATCAGCGCGGCGGCGGCCAGAATCACACCTTCTCTGACACCCAGCCGGTCGGCCAATACCTCGGCGCAGTCTCGCTCGGCGTCACCTGCGGCAGCTATACGCTTCCACGCTTTACACAAGCCGCCGCCGATCAGGGCCCGCTGCCCACCGATTGCATCCTGCTCCATCACATCCTCACCGTCCCTGGCATGAGCCTCGGCAACGGTCCGCTCTCCGGCAACGGCCGCCCCGCGCCCTCCGGCTGGCTCGTCACCAAAGCCCTCGATGTGGTCGTCGACTCCTCCTCGGCCGGCAT
Organism: Acidobacteriaceae bacterium; assembly: GCA_965277085.1. GTDB lineage: Bacteria > Acidobacteriota > Terriglobia > Terriglobales > Acidobacteriaceae > Edaphobacter. Next base: position 147,031 of record OZ255708.1, on the reverse strand, counting down.
CACCGGCGGCATCGATATGTTCCTCAACAAGTTCGGCATCGGCGACGTCCATAACTATTGGTACGTCCAGGGTGAGGGAGGTTTCCGCGCCGCCTCCGACGAGATGCTTCAGGGCCGCGCCCTTCACGCCGGCGAGATGTCCGGTCCCACCTACACCGGCACGGTCATAACCTCATCCGCCTTCAAGCTGACCACCACCCCCGTCACCGGCGCGGGTACCCAGGGCGTCGGCCGCATGATGATCGACACCTCCGCCCCGCTCGCCTCCGGCTGCATCACCGACCGCTCCCAGCTCAAAGATGCTTCCGGCCAGCTCCTTCCCGTCACGCTCTATACCCTAGGCTGCGGCGCTGCGGCGCTGCCCGTCTCGACCGCCTGGGGCATCCTCGACAACGCGGCCGAGGCAGTCCCCTACATCCCCTCCACCGGCTCCAACACCGTCACCACGCCGGCCACAGTCAACGTCCGCCTCACTCAGGGAGCCTTCCGGCCCGGCGACCTTGCTGTCTTTGCGGGCGACTACCACGAGACGGCCACGGTCTTATCCGTCCAAGCCCCAATGCAGGGCCTCCAGACCGTCACCTTCGCCCTCGCCCACACCCACTCCGCCCACACCGTCGTGATGCAATCGACCTTCGGCGCGGGCGGCCTCGATCTGCTCGCCAACGACTCCAGCGACCTTCGCTACGTCCTCGACGTCCTCGGCGCGCCCTCCCCCAACCAGATCGCCGTCGTGCAGTTCGCCGGCGCTTTGTCCAACATCATCGCCGACAGCAACATGATGCTTGGCCGATTTCCCACCCTCGCTTCACTAACCAACACCGGCGGTGTCGTCACCTTGCCGCTGCTTCCGCAGAACGTCGAGCAGGAGAGCGTGCTCCAAAGCTATCCGCTCATCACCATCTCGAACGCCGCCAACCCCGCCTTCAACGGCCCTTGCCTCAATCTCCACCGCACCGGCGCGGGCTTTCCCGCCTACGCCCAATGCACCCAGGCCGCCAGCACCGGCCAGACCTCCCCCGGAACCTCTGCCGTCGTCTCCCTCGGCGACACCGGCTACGGCAACACCCGCTTCCTGCTCTATCCCCTGGCCCAGGTGCTCGATGTCCAGGACTACACCACCTATCCCCCACAGCTCAACGGTGCCTTCCGCCTGGAGCCGAACGCCCTTCCGCTCCGCCCCGGCGACACCGTCGAAGAGCCGCACGACTACGCCGCCGGATACGTCGCCTCCGCGATAGGCTTCGGCTTCAACAATATCTACGCCTCGCAGTTCTCCTCCATCGAAGATCCCGGAGTCGGCGGCACGGGCATCAACGGCGCGATTTACGCCCGCAACACCAAGTACACCAATTCCTGCCAGCTTTATACCGGCTGCGGCGGCCTGCTTTCACCTCCGCACGGCTATCAGGTGTCGGGCGTCGCAACCGGCCTCGGCGGGATGGATCGCGCCCCCTGGCCCTCCGGCTCGCCCTTCACCTACGCCGGTTGCGACCCCCGCACCGGCGACTGCTCCGACCCCTTCTATAACTACGACATCTTCTACGGCCAAGGCTTCCAGCACCGTGACCTCCGTCTCAACTGGAACCCCAACAACGGCTTCTACGCGATCAACGCCCCGCACGTCTCCCTTCCGCAGGCCCCTACCGCCAGCACCGGTCCGCTCCTTTTCGTCTGCGCCGACCCCCACTCGCACGAGATCGTCTTCCGCCCCAAAGCCTGCGACCTCCCCTGATGTGTAGTTGCGGGTGTGCCTCACCTTCGGCACAGTTCCATCGTGCCTAAGGTGGGCTCAAGCCACATCCCTCCGGCGTATACTCAAACCCATCGCCGCCGCGCGAGACATTTTCTTCACCCCAGGAGCACCGTATGAGCCTCAACGGCCACGCACACAACGGAAACGGCACCACCACCTACCCTGTCCCCGCCCCGCGCGCCGACTGGATCGTCTCCCGCAAAGCCGAGGCTGCGCGCACCGGCGACACCAACATGAGCCAGATGCACTTCGCCCGCAAAGGCCTCATCACCGAAGAGATGTTCTTCGTTGCCCACAAGGAAAAGATCACCCCTGAGCTCGTCCGCTCCGAGATCGCCAAGGGCACGATGATTATCCCCGCCAACATCAACCACCCTGAGCTCGAACCCATGGCCATCGGCGTCGAGTCCCTCTGCAAAATCAACGCCAACATCGGCAACTCCGCCATTGTCTCGAATGTGGATGAAGAGCTTCGCAAGCTCCACACCGCCGTTCACTTCGGCGCGGACACCGTCATGGACCTCTCCACCGGCGGCGACATCCCCATGATCCGCGAGCAGATCCTCCGCCATTCGCCTGTCCCCATCGGCACCGTGCCGCTCTACGAAGCACTCTCCCGCGTCAAAAAGGTCGAAGACCTCAACATCGACCTTTACCTTGAAGTCATCGAGGAGCAGGCGGAGCAGGGCGTCGACTATTTCACTATCCACGCCGGCGTCCTCATCGAGTATGTTCCCCTAGTCGCCAAGCGCATCACCGGTATCGTCAGCCGCGGCGGAGCCATCCTCGCCCAATGGATGACCGCGCACCACCGTCAGAACTTCCTCTACGAGCACTTCGACCGCATCACCAAGGTCATGGCCAAGTACGACGTCTCCTACTCGCTGGGCGACGGCCTCCGCCCCGGTTGCCTCGCCGATGCCTCCGACGAGGCCCAGTTCGCCGAGCTTAAAACCCTAGGCGAACTCACCCGCCACGCCTGGAAGTCCGATGTCCAGGTCATGATCGAAGGCCCCGGCCACATCCCCATGGACCAGATTAAGCTCCAGGTCGATAAAGAAGTCGAGCTCTGCGACGGCGCGCCTTTCTACGTCCTCGGCCCCCTGGTCACGGACATCGCCCCCGGCTACGACCACATCACCTCCGCCATCGGCGCGGCCATGATTGGCTGGCACGGCGCGGCCATGCTCTGCTACGTCACCCCCAAGGAGCACCTCGGCCTGCCCAACGAGAAGGACGTGAAGGACGGCATCATCGCCTACAAAATCGCCGCCCACGCGGCCGACGTGGCTCGCCACCGCCCCGGCGCGCGCGACCGCGACGACGCCATCTCCCACGCCCGCTACACCTTCGATTGGGACAAGCAGTTCGCCCTCTCGCTCGATCCCGAGACCGCCCGCGGCATGCACGACGAAACCCTCCCGGATGACTACTACAAGGAGGCCGCCTTCTGCTCCATGTGCGGGCCGAAGTTCTGCTCCATGAACTGGTCCAGCAAGGTCGACAAGTTCAACGAAAGCGAGTTCGGCCTCAAAAAGCCCGACCTCACTCAGATCATGACCGAGCAATTGGCCCTTCGCAGCTAAGCGCAAAACCGAAGATGGTGTGCGGGTTACCTTGCTTTTCTTGTTTGTCATTCCCGAAGGGAATCTGCGTTTTGGCTTTATGTAATCAGCAACGCTGCGTTTGCTCCGCGTAAGTGCATACTCCTAGTCCTGCGTAAGTGCATACTCTTGGAAGGGCACGGCTTTAGCCGTGCCGTATATGCCTGTGTACAGTGCGGCTTTAGCCGCCAAGGCCCCCTTGTCCCCGGTAAGACTCTTGAACAACCGTCTGAAAAGCTTGACACGGTTGCTACAATTAAATAATAGAGCCAGTTAATTGCAGGCCGTTCGACCAGCTTCGTGAAAGACTGGCCTTACAAAAAGGCGGCGCTGTTAACTACTTCGTACCGAACCGTACCGAAGTACACCCTTAACTTATTTAGAATGAGCACATCGTACTTTAAGTACGGGGTGGGGGTACTTCCCAAAGTAGAAGAAAGCGGTCTTGTGTACGGGCGAAGCTAGACCACCGGCTGCGCGCAGAACCTGCACCGGCTCGCCGCCAGCGGGATCTCCGATAGGCACTCGCCGCAGGTCTTTGTCGTCACCGGAGCCTCGATCTTGCCGCGATTCATCAAGTAGGTGATCGGGCTGACCAGAAAGAAATACACCACGCCCGCCATCAGGATGAACGAGATCACCGCGTTGAGGAAAAGCCCATACTCCACCTTGCCGCCGTTGACGTTCGCGACCAGGTAAGAGAAGTCCGGTTTACCCACCACCGCCGCGATCAGAGGCGTAATGATGTTCGTCACCAGCGACGTGACAATCGCGGTGAACGCCGCACCGATAATCACGGCAACCGCCAGATCGATGACGTTGCCGCGCAGCAGAAACTCCTTAAACCCTTTGAGCATGATAGAAATCTCCTTTGGAAAGTAGGAGAAGTCTAGCACCACTCCACCCGTTACCGCAGACATCTCACGTCACCTCAATGAGGTGACGACACCCAGAACGCATAGGGGTACAGGAAGAAGAACAAGATCATCGACACGGCCATCAGGTCCATGTAGATGCAAAGCAACACCCCGCCATGGTAAAAACTCCATCGCGGCTGCATGCACCGGATCGTGTCCGCCGTGCCGATCAGCGCGATCACAGTAGGTATGGCCAGGAGAAACGTTCGCCGGTTGTGAGGAAAATCCGATAGAAGGAACGCTGCCGCCAGACTGACGAGAACCAGCAGATTGCCGCGAACGATCGACCGAAAACGCGGATTGAGGAAGATGGGCAGCACGCTCCTTAGAATGCTCCTCCGCGCCGCGCCGTGCTCATCTTCCTCTTCATCCACGTCAAGCGGCGGTAACGCGCCGCGCCCCTTGTTGATTTCGGCAACAAATCAGCCTGCGGCGGCCAGCTCCAGCGCAGCCATGGCCTCCATCGCCGCCTTGTACGGTGCCCGCAGAATCCCACGTTCCGTAATGATCGCCGTCACGTACTTCGCGGGCGTCACGTCGAACGCCGGGTTCTCGATCCCGACACCGTCGGGCGTCATCTGCTTGCCGTTCGAGTGCGTCACCTCGCTCGCCGCGCGCTGCTCGATCGGAATGTCGTCACCCGTCAGCGTCGCCAGGTCGACGGTCGCCCACGGCGCGGCCACATAGAACGGAATGCCATGCTCCTTCGCCAGGATCGACACGCCATACGTTCCGATCTTGTTAGCCACGTCGCCGTTTGCTGCGATCCGGTCCGCGCCTACGATCACCGCCTGGATGCGCCCCTTCTGCATCAACGAAGCCGCCATGTTGTCGCAGAGCACAGTGGTGGGAATGTTGTCCTTCATCAGCTCCCACGCGGTCAACCGCGCCCCTTGTAGAAACGGCCGGGTCTCATCGGCCAGCACGTCGATCACGTGCCCTCGCTCGATGGCCGCCCGGATGACGCCGAGCGCCGAGCCATACCCGCACGTCGCCAACGCCCCGGCATTGCAGTGGGTCAAGACCGTGCCGGTCTGCGGCATCAACTCCGCCCCGTAGGCCCCCATCTGTTTGCACGCTGCGATGTCCTCGTCGTACATCCGGCGCGCCTCTTCGACCACGGCGGCCTTGATCTCCGCGATCTCCGCTCCTTCAGCAACCAGGCGGTTGTAGAGATCGCGTATCCGGCCAATGCCCCAGAACAGGTTCACCGCTGTAGGCCGCGTCGCCGCCAGTACCTCGCAGATAACGCCAACTTCCGCGGTCAGGGCCTCGACTGTTGTCGCCGAACTTCGCTCAATCCCAATCGCCACGCCCATCGCTCCCGACACCCCGATGGCCGGCGCTCCGCGCACGATCATGTCGCGGATGACGGTGGCCACCTGCTTGTAGTCGGTGGCGAGGACATAGACCTCCTCCAGCGGAAGCCTAGTCTGATCGAGAAAGTTGACGCCTTCGGGCGTCCATTCAAGGGTAGGAATCATGTGTTTCTAGTTTATCGGATTCCAAGCTATGAGAGCTTTACGTGCGCCGCTCGTATGTTAGCTGCCGTGAACAGCGATAAAAACGGTGCGTCGCCCGCTGCGGCTTCGATGGCGGCGCGGCCGCCCTGTTCCCGATCGACCAGGCAGACCACGCCTACTACCTTCATGCCGGCCTCGCGCGTCGCCTCGATGGCGGTGATGGTCGAGCCGCCCGTCGTGCAGACATCGTCGACGATGACGACATCCGCGCCCGTTTGTACGAAGCCCTCGATGCGCCGCCCCGTCCCGTGTGCCTTTTCGGCTTTGCGAACAAGGAAGCCGTGCAGGAGCAGCGGCGCGACTTCTTCCTCGTCCGCCTCCAGCTCCAGCGCGCCTGAAAGCTCGCGGATCTCGGCAAAGTCCGCCGCCGCCCAGGCGCTTGCGCTGGCAATGTTCGAGACCAGCGGGTCGGCCCCCATGGTCAGGCCGCCGACAGCCACGGCGGAAGGGAAGCGCTCAGCGATAAGATCGTAGAGCACAAGACCGGCGAGGCGGCCGCCCTCGGCATGGAGCGTTGTCGTGCGGCAATCGATGTAGTAGTCGCTGTGCTTGCCGCTTGCGAGGGTAAAGTCGCCTAGCTTGAAGGAGTGCGTCGCCAACAGGTGCAACAGGGAAGTGCGGGGGTCATCCATAAATACATTATCTACCGGGCCATGCGGTCTAAATGCCGGTAGCCGCCCGTGGCCATAAAGAGCGTGAGAAAGACGGAGAAGTTGTAGCTACCATGAACCAGCGCTGAGCAGGCGACGGAGCGCGTTCTGATGCGGACGGCGGTCAGCACGAGAGAGACGCCCGCTAGCAGGCCGACCGCCGCCCAGGTGTACCCAAGCTGCTCGGCATGGAGCGTGGCGAAGAGCGCCGAGGTGAGCAGGCTGGCGACGATCACGGCCCAGCGGCTGCGAAACGCCAGATTGCCGGTGTCGGGGGCCAGACCGGCCGCCGCATCCTCGCGGAAGATCGCCGCGCCGGTTGCGGGCTGCCCGCCACGCATTCTCGCCAGCGAGTACCGCGCGGTAGAGCCTAGCCAATCGCAGGCGATGGCGGCAGCGGGCAGGAGAAATCCGCGGAAGCATACTTCTTCGAAGACCGGCGCAAGAAAGGTGCCGAAGAGAGTTACGATCCACACGTCTGTCTGCGAACGAAAGAAATCGTCCATGGGAACTGTCTTCGGCATGGAGATGAGGCTGGACACGCCTTGTACGACCCAACCCGCGCAGATGCCCAGCGGGATCAGCCTCCATGCAAACGCCCGGGCCTGTGCGCCGTTCCAGTCGATCCCCGCCGGGAAGCTCCTACGCCAGAGCAGCGGAAAGACGAACCACGCGATCGCTAGCGTGGCCAGGTAGGTGCCCGCTTCGGTTGCAAGTACCAACTTGGGATGCTCCGCCGCGACGGTTTGGACGGCCGCTCTAGGCTTCAACTTCGGTAGCAGCAAGACGCCCTGCGAGAGCAGCAACAGCAGCCCCGCGATGGCGAGGAACAGCAGCGCGTGCCCAAGATGCGGAACACGCGAGGAGGGAAGGGCGATGCCTTCCGCATCGATGTCCAGTGCAGTCAGCTCGTCGGCGCTCATGACTTCTTCGGCCTTCCAACAGCTTTTTTCGTCGGCTTTTTCGCAGACTCTGCGGAAGCGCGCGCGGTCGGCATGCCGGTCTTCTTCTCCGGCGCGATGAACTTCGCGCGCGCTTCTTTCTTTGCGTCTTGCGCGGCCATGATCGATGCCGGCTGCGGACCCGCGTGGCTTACTCCGTTCATGCTCAAAGGAGTCTTGTAGTGGCGCGCGAGAAAGGCTCCGGTATGCGACGCGGCCACGGTGGCGACTTGCTCGGGTGTGCCATGCGCGACCACGCGACCACCGCCTTCGCCCCCTTCCGGGCCCATGTCGAGGAGGTAGTCGGCATTGCGCACGATGTCAAGATTGTGCTCGATGATGACGACGGTGTTGCCGAGGTCGGTGAGCCGGTGCAGGACTTCGAGCAGCTTGCGGACGTCGTCGAAGTGCAGGCCGGTGGTCGGCTCATCCAGCAGGTAGAGGGTGCGTCCGGTCTGGCGTTTGGAGAGCTCGCGGGCCAGCTTCATGCGTTGCGCTTCGCCGCCGGAGAGGGTGGTTGCGGACTGACCCAGATGGATGTAACCGAGGCCGACATCGACCAGCGTTTGCAGCTTGGCGTGGACCGTGGGGATGTCTTTGAGGATGGGCACAGCGTCGGCGATTGGCAGCTCCAGCAAATCGGCGATGGAGTAGCCGTTGAACTTGACCGTGAGCGTCTCCTGGTTGTAACGGCGGCCGTTGCAAATATCACAGAGCACGTAGACATCGGGGAGGAAGTTCATCTCGATGCGGCGCTGCCCCTCGCCCTGGCAAGCCTCGCAGCGTCCGCCCTGCACGTTGAAGGAGAAGCGGCCAGGCTTGTAGCCGCGTTCGCGCGAGTCGGGGAGCATGGCGAAGAGATCGCGCATGGCGGTAAAGACGCCAGTGTACGTGGCAGGATTAGAGCGCGGGGTGCGGCCGATGGGCGACTGGTCGATCTGGATAACCTTGTCAAGCTGATCCACGCCGCGCACCGCGCCGTGCTGGCCAGGCTCCTCGCGCGAGCCATAGAGTTCCTTCGCCAGCGCGCGGTAGAGGATGTCATTTACGAGCGTACTTTTACCGGAACCGCTCACGCCGGTCACGACGGTCATCACACCAAGCGGAAAGTGTGCCGTGACGTGTTGCAGATTGTGCGAGTGGGCGTCTTCAACCGTGATCCAGTTGCCAGTGAGCGGGCGGGGGTTGGCACGGGCGACAATCTCGATCTTGCCCGCAAGATATTGGCCGGTGAGCGAGGCGGGGTCATCCATCACCTGCTGCGGCGTGCCGGAGGAGATCAGATGGCCGCCGTTCTTGCCTGCGCCGGGGCCTAGATCGAGCACATAGTCGGCCTTGCGGATGGTGTCCTCGTCGTGCTCGACGACCAGGACGGTATTGCCTAGATCGCGCAGGGCTTCGAGCGCGGCGATCAGGCGTTGATTGTCACGTTGATGCAGGCCGATCGATGGCTCGTCGAGCACGTAGAGCACGCCGCGCAGTTTGGACCCGATCTGCGTCGCAAGGCGGATGCGCTGGCCCTCGCCGCCCGAGAGCGTGGCGGCCGAGCGATCGAGCGAGAGATAGCCGAGGCCGACGGCGTTGAGGAACTCCAGCCGCTCAATGATTTCTCGCTGCAGCCGGTCGGCGATGATCCGGTCGCGCCCGGTAAACGCCATGGCCCGCGCACCGGTCAGCGCCCGTTCGAGCGGAAGCGCGGTGAAGTCGGCGATGGAAGCCGCCTGGTCACCGATGGGGACGGTCACCGCCAGCGACTCCGGACGCAGCCGCTTGCCGTGGCAGCGCGGGCACTTGGTGGCGGACATGAACTGCATCATGTACTCGCGGTAGCCTTCGGACTTGGTCTCCTCCATGTTGGAGCGGAGATATGCGAAGATGCCGTGGAAGCCGGTGCGGCCTGTCTCGCCTTTGGGAGGCCCGTACAGCAACAGATTGCGTTGCGCCTCGGGCAGTTCGGAGAAGGCTACCTTCAGGTTCATCTTGTACTTCTCGGCGGCCAGCTTGATCAGTTTCAAAAGATACTGCGAGGCCGACCCCGGCCCCATAGCACCGTCGAGCAGCGGCTTCGACCAGTCGGTCATGGTCTTCGCGGGGTCGAAGTCGTAGATGCTGCCAAGACCGTGGCACTCGCCGCATGCGCCGTAGTTGGAGTTGAACGAGAAGCTGCGCGGCTCCAGGCGAGGGACATTGATGCCGCAGTCGGGACAGGCCATCGAGGAAGAGTAAAGCGTCTCCTCCATGCCGTGCACAGCGATCAGCACGAGGCCGTTGGCCATCTGGAGGGCTTTGAGGACGCTGGTTTCCAGCCGCTTCGTGTCGTAGATGGGCGGAGCACCCGGTTCCGCGCCTTCAACGCCCGCAAGCGGCTTGAGGATGATTCGGTCGACCACTGCCTCCACCGTGTGGTTCTTGCGTTTTTCGAGGCGCATACCCTCTGTCAGCTCGGTCATCTCGCCGTCGATGCGGGCGCGGAAGCCCTGCTGGTCGAGCGCTTCCAGCTCCTCGCGGAACTCGCCCTTGCGGCCGCGCACGATGGGCGCGTAGACGGTGATCCGCTCGCCCGGTGAGAGCCCCGCCACACGCGCTACGATCTGTTCGGCTGTCTGGCGCGAGATCGTCCTCCCGCACTGCGGACAATGCGGCTGACCGACTGAGGCGTAGAGCAAGCGGAGATAATCGTAGATCTCGGTGATGGTGCCGACGGTCGAGCGCGGGCTGCGGCTAGTCGTCTTCTGCTCGATGGAGATGGCGGGGGAGAGGCCATCGATGGCGTCCACGTCGGGCCGCTCCATCTGGTCGAGGAACTGCCGCGCGTAGGCGGAGAGCGTCTCGACGTAGCGGCGCTGGCCCTCGGCGTAGATGGTGTCAAAGGCAAGCGATGACTTGCCCGAACCGGACAATCCAGTCACCACCGTGAGCGTGTTGCGCGGAATACTAACGTCGACGTTGCGCAGATTGTGCTGTCGCGCTCCGCGCACCGTAATGTGGGTGATGCCCATAGCTTGCTGAACGCCTTTCGTAAGGGCGTCCGCCGCCGCATGGCCCAATCGTTAGAATACGGCATTCATGTGCCCGCGCCGGTACCCCCTTGCGGCTCATGCAACTCCGGAGATGTACCGATGTATCTGAATGACAAACATGGTTTCAACGCCGTCATCACACAAGCGAGCCAAGTTTTGAAACAATAAGCGTATGGGATTGCTCTTGAGCGGTCCGACAAAGCAATGGGGAGCGATCTGTGGGTACTTTGGTGTTGATCTGTGCCGTTCTTGCGGCGATGGCGGCGGGTGTTCTCCTGGCTTACGGCGTCTGCTATGCAATGTTCAGCTTGTTCCGCACCCATGCCAGATACGCCGCGCCCGCATCCCAGGCCCGTCCTGTCGGCAAGCCGCAGGTCGCAGAAGCGTAGCCTGCAACCTAGGCGGAGCCATCCGGTGGCTCGGCTTGTTGTTGCTGTTGCTGTTGGTGACGAAGCTGTTGCAGTTGCTGGTAGATTTCCTGCGGTGTCTTGACCCCGTTGGGCGATTGAGGATTCGCCGGATTGGCTGTTCCTGCATCCGCTGACGGCTGTGTGATGGGCGGGAACGCATTTGGCTGCTGCTGCGGTGGTTCCGTTTGCGGTGCTGAAGGCTGAGCTCCTCCAAACAAGGTGACTCCGCGGGGAGTCGGCGTTCGCGGCGCATCGTCTTCACCGCTGTCCTCGTCAAAGCCTTTGGCGTTGGGATTGGGTGGCGTCGGTCCTCCCATGCGGGGCGTTAGGATGAGCTCTCCGGGAGCCGATCCTTGGCTTGCAATCAGCAGCATATTGCTGCCCGCACCATCCAGCAATGTCGCGAGCACGGCGTCGGGCGTATCCGGACCGTAGCTGCCAAAGACGCGTTCCTCCGTTACTCCGCCCGTAATTTTGATTCCGGTCTGCCGCCCAATCTCGCGGAGGATGAGGTTCAGGCTTGAGTTGTCGGCCTTCACCGCGAGCTGGCCATGGGTGAAGGTGACCTCGGCTCGTCTGGCGGAACGCTGAGCCGGTGTAGACGGCACCGCCTGCGCCGCCTTTGCGGAGTCGGTGGGCACGGCCGCTGGCAGCGTCGAGACAGGCGCGCTGAGCGGGACGGCCGCCGAAGGCTTCAGCGACGGAGGCGAAGAAAAGCTTTGTCCCCACACGGCCCCGCTACCAAGTGCGACGGTCGTAAGCCACGTCAAACTTTTTTGAGATCGCACACACATCTCCACCATTGTAGGACGCCGCGAGCGCTGGAAGGTGTGTACCCCTTCGTCGCACACCGCGCGTACCGCATTTGTACTATCCTGAGCGAGTATGCGCTCTTTCTTCCATCGTGCGTGCTTTGCCGCCTTGCTGCTTACCATGCTCGCGTCGCGCGCGAGCGCGGAGACCTGCACACCGCAATCTCAGATGAAGGCGGCGGATCGCGACACGCTTGCCGCCGCCGCGACTGCGCTCGCTGCCCGTGTGCAGGCATCGGATGCACCCGGCCTGCGTGCTCTTTCGGACGCAGCGCTCGCCGGAGACTTCGCCGCCATTACGGATGTGGTTGGCACGACCGCTCCGCACCTTGCAAAGGCGAACCTAGCCGTTCAGCAGCTCTATTTGCTTGACGCGACGACGCTGAAGCCAGCCGCCTCTGGCACCACGCCCGAAGCTCAGTTCTTCTGCAACCTGAACCGTACCGCCGCTGAGGCCGAGTTCCTTATTCCTGGCCTGCCCGCCGGCCGCTACGCCTTTGCGATTGTGGATACACAAGGCACCGCAACGCCGTGGCGTCTCTCCTTCCTCTTGAAGGACGACTCGGGCAAATGGCAGATGGCCGGCTTCTACCCCAAGCCGCTTACCGCTGCGGGGCACGACGGCCTTTGGTACTGGACGCAGGCGCGTCAATTCGTCGCGGAAAAGCAGCCTTGGAATGCGTGGCTGTATTTGTTGGAAGCTGACGCTTTGCTGCAACCGGCGGGATTCGTTGGCAGTTCGCATTTGGATAAACTCCGCACGGAGGAGACCTCGACCGCGCCCTCCGCTGTGTCTGAAGGCGTAACTCCTGAAGCACCGCTGGTGATCAAAGCCAAAGACGGTGCGGAGTTCCGCTTTACTAGTTTTGCGCTCGACGACTCCCTCAACACGTCAGCACCCGATGTGGCCGTCCATCTCAAGGCCGATCTACTTCCCGATGCGGCGGCTACGCGTAAGCGCAACATAGCCGCGATGTCTGCTTTGCTCGCGGCGTATCCTGAGCTGCGTAAGCCCTTCCATGGCGTTTGGGTGTATACCTCCGCCGGAGCTGGTCAGCCTGTCTACCCGACAGAACAAGCCATGGCGGAGATCCCATAGTTCGCACCATTCATCCACGTTGGAACTATCTTAGCTGTACTCTTAGTCGTGCAGAGCCGCAGTACAAGGGCGAGGAAAGCAAATGCCAAACGTCGAGAAAAAGTTGAGCGAGGTCGTCTTCCATCGGCGTTCCACGCCCAGCTTTGACGGCGAACCGATCCCTTCCGAAGACCTTCGAACGATCCTCCAGGCGGGCATCAACTCGCCCAGCGGCTACAATATGCAGCCATGGCGCTTTATCGTCGTGCAATCCGACGAACAGAAGCGGCGGCTGCGAGCGGCGTCCTACAATCAGGGCAAGGTGGAAGAGGCGTCGGCGGTCATCGTGGCCTGCGGCGACTCGGACGGTTGGCGGCGGGATCTCGACGACATGATCCAGCTTGGCCTGGAAGGCGGAATGCCGGAGAGTTATGCCTCGCAGGCCCGGTCGAGCGTGCCCAGCTATCTTTCCAGCTTTTCAACCGAGCAGATGCATGGTTGGCTGAACAAGCACGTAATGCTCGCCTTTACCCACATGATGCTGATGGCCGAGGTGCTGGGCTACGACACCGCGCCCCTGGAGGGGTTCGAGCACGAGAAGGTCCACGATATGCTTCGGCTGCCGCTGAGCTATTGGGTGGTCGCTCTGCTTGCCGTCGGTCACCTGAAAGGACCGGACAAGTTCGATGGCGGCCGCTTCCCGATGGCACGCACCGTCTTCGGCGAAGAGTACGGCAAGCCGTTGAAGTAGATCAAGCCGCTGAAATAGGTCAGTCCGCTCGCCAGCGGTACGCTCCAGGCTGGGACAGCCCCATATGCGCCAGCACACGATTGACGAACTCGCGGGCCATTTCGCGTGTGCTTTGAGGGAGATTGTAGAGCGTGGGGATGGCCGGGAAGATGGTCGCCCCGGCCTCCGCTGCCAGAGTCATGTTGCGAAGGTGAATGCGGTTGAGCGGTGTTTCGCGGACGCAAAGCACCAAAGGCCGCCGTTCTTTGAGGCAGACATCCGCCGCCCGTTGGATCAGGTTTGCCGCCATCCCATTCGCAATGCCGGCGAGCGTTCCCATGGAGCAAGGAAGGACGATCATCCCGTCGGAGGGATAGCTGCCGCTGGCTACGTTCGCGCCGATATCCTCAATGCCTTGCTGCTGAATTTTGATCGAGGGCGCGCCGAGTAGCTTTTCGATCAGACCGTTACGACCGCCGATCTTCATCTCCTCTGCGAAGACACGCAGCGCATTTTCAGAGGCGATGAAGTTGACCCGGTCGACGCGCGCGTCCGCCTCAAGAGCGCGGAGCATTTCGACGGCATAGATGCTTCCGCTCGCCCCGGTCACCGCGAGGGTTAAATTGTGCCCATCGGCCATAGGTCCATTATCGTCCACGAACTGCTACACGGCATTTCCGTCATGGTGTATTCGTGGCTTGGTATGATCGAGCCTCATGGATCGTCCTTCTTCCCTTGTCGATACCCGCATCGTCTTCTGCGGCGACTGCCTCGATCAACTGCGGCAACTGCCGAGCGAGTCCATCGACCTGTGCTATATCGATCCGCCATTCAACTCGAACCGCAATTATGAGGTGTTCTGGGGCGAGCGGAAGGAGATGCGCTCGTTTGAGGACCGGCATGCATCGACCAACGCCTACATCGATTATATGAGGCCGCGATGCGTCGAGATCGCGCGTGTCCTCAAAAAGACCGGTTCTTTCTACTACCACTGCGACTGGCACGCGTCGCACTATGTGAAGGTAATGCTCGATCACATCTTCGGCGAGAACAACTTCATCAACGAAATTATTTGGAAACGACAGTCGGCGCACAACGACGCCAAGCAGGGGTCTAAGCACCTCGGCCGGGTTCACGACACGTTGTTTCTGTACTGCGGCGGGAGCAGCGACTACCAGTTCAAGCATCTCTACAAGCCATACAGTGAAGAGTACCTGCGAGATTTCTACAAGTATGTCGAGCCGGAGACGGGCAGGCGTTACCGGTTGGACAATCTAACCGCGCCGGGCGGCGCGTCGCCGTCCAAGGGCAATCCAACCTATGAGTTCTTGGGGATTACACGTTATTGGCGCTATAGCCAGGAGCGGATGCAGCAGCTCTATGAACAAGGTTTAGTGGTGCAAACGAAGCCGGGAAGTGTACCCGCCTTCAAGCGGTATCTCGACGAAGGTAAAGGTGTGCCAATCGGCGATGTTTGGGACGACATCAAGCCGATTCAGAGCCACGATGTGGAGCGTCTGGGGTATCCCACGCAAAAGCCGCTCAAGCTATTGGAGCGGATCATCGATCTTTCCTCCAAGCCGAACGATATTGTGCTCGATGCATTTTGCGGCTGCGGCACCGCTCTCGTGGCGGCACAAAAGCTGCGCCGTCAATGGGTCGGCATCGACATCTCGCCCACCGCCTGCCGCGTGATGGCCAAGCGGCTGCGTGACTCTGCCAAACTGCCGGAAAATGAGAAACTCTGGCTTACTGGCCGCGGCTTTGTGGTCCGCGACCTGCCGCAAACCGAAGCGATGCTGCGGAAGATGCCACCGTTCGAGTTCGAGAACTGGGCAGTGATTGCGTTGGGCGGTCTGCCGAACAAGGTGCAAGTCGGAGACATGGGGTTGGATGGAAAGATCTTTCCCGTATCGACGATCCCGGAGGTGAAGGAAGGAACGCTCGACTTTATGGACATCTGGTTCCCGGTGCAGGTAAAGCAGAAGGATAAGGCCGGACGGCAAGACATCGACCTGTTTGAGGCGGCGATGATCCGCTCGGACCGGACGAAGGGCTTCTTCGTCTCGTTCGATTACACGGACGACGCTCTCAAGGAGATCCGGCGTTTCCGCCAGCAGACGGGGCGGGAGATCGTGCCGCTGACGGTGCGCGAGATCCTGAATGACGAGATCGCGCGCAGGATGGTCTAGGTCAGGCGCTGGCCGCAACGGGTTGGAGGCTGCAAACGCATATCACTTCAGGAATGACACGCAAGAAGGCCTAGGCGGAGCTAGTTCTGCCTACACGTCGCGCTCGCCCGTGCTTGCGAAGTAGTGACGTGCCACATTGTCAAGGCTAGCGACAAACAGCTCGTTCTACCCTCTCGCAAAGTGCAGACCCCCTCCACGACAACACCTCTGGATACAAGACTTTAGACCCAAGAGCCGGACTTGGGGCCTTGAAGGTCCGTAGCTAAAATGTCTCAAATGAAGACTTTGGCGAGAAAGTCCAGACTTCTGAAATTATATGCGCCCACTTGCAGATAGAGGAGCTTCTTCTTAGAAGCTACTGTCCGTAAGTGGCGGTGGCACCATGCTTGCGGAAGTAGTGGCGATCAAGCAAGGATTGGCTGACGCCGGGGTGGTTGGGCGTGAGGGTGAGGGTTTTGTAGGCCATCTTGGCGACGGCTTCGAGGACGACGGCGTTGTGGGCGGCATCGTGGGGGGTGCGGCCCCAGGCGAACGGGGCGTGGCCGGCGACGAGGACGGCGGGGACGGCGAGGGGGTCAATGTTGTGGGCGCGGAAGTGGTCCACGATGGCCTGCCCAGTGTTGTGGACATAGCGGCCAGCGATGGCTTCCTCGTGCAGGGGCGCGGTACAGGGAATAGCCCCGTAGAAGTAGTCCGCGTGCGTGGTGCCGAGCGGCGGGATGGCGATGCCTGACTGTGCGAAGCTCGTGGCGTACTCGGAGTGGGTGTGGACGACGGCGCCGATCTCGGGAAACTCGCGGTAGAGCAGAGTATGCGTGTCGAGGTCGGAGGAGGGCTTATAGGTGCCTTCGACGAGGTTGCCGTCGAGGTCCGTGACGACCATGTGCTCGGGGCGAAGGTCGTTGTAATCGACGCCGGAGGGCTTGATGACGACAAGGCCTTGCTCGCGATCCACGCCCGAGGCGTTGCCGAAGGTATACAGGACCAGGCCGCGGCGGACGAGTTCCAGGTTGGCTTCAAGGACTGCGGTGCGGAGGGCTTCAAGCAGCATGCGATGAGGATAGAGCAGGTGAGACGGTGTAGGAAAGAAGAGTCAGGGAGGACCAGCGCTGCCGTGGTCAGGCGCTACGTGTCGCAGTGAGCGGAAACATAGATTCCCTTTGGGAACGACAGACCGAAGCAAGACAAGTGGTTGCAAGCCATCCAGTTAGATACTTTTCAGACCGAAGGTGGAGATCAGCCACATCTGGATCTCGCGGCGCATGAGGTCCAACTTGGGGGTGGGTGAGGAGGGGATGCCTTGAAAGAAGTGGTCCGCGCCTTCGATCCAGACGATGTGTTTAGGCTCGGGAGCGCGGGCAAGAACGGATTCCACGATGTCGCGTGGGCCGAAGGGGTCGTGGTCGCCGGAGAGGAAGAGCTTGGGAGGCATAAGGCGGGGGAGGAAGTCATAGGTGTAGTCGCGGCCGTCGGCGCGGACGGGGAGGCCAAGGCCGATGAGGCCCTTGACGCGGACATCGCCGGTGCAGGCGCGGAGGCCGACGTTGGAGCCGAAGGAGAAGCCCGCGAAGAGGATGGGGAGCTTGAAGTTGTGTTCGAGCCAGGAGAGGGCGGCGCGAACGTCGTTCTGCTCGCCGTGACCATGGTCGAAGGTGCCTTCGCTCAAGCCAATGCCACGAAAGTTGAAGCGGAGGACAGGAAGGCCGAGGCCGGAGAAGGCCTTCATGGCGTTGTAGACGACTTTGTTGTGCATGGTGCCCCCGGCGGGTGGGTAGGGGTGTGCGATAAGGGCGGTGTATGGGGCGTCCGGGTAGCCGGTGTTGAGGAGGGCTTCGAGTTTGCCGTCGGGGCCGTAAAGGTTGTCGACGGAAACGATCTGGGAGGGGGGCGGCATTCGGTTCAGTGTAACGGAGGAGACCGGGGGAGGGGATTAGCCCTGCTGGGCTCTCACGACGGCAGACGCGGATTCCCTCCGGGAATGACAAACAAAAGAGCAAGAGCCAAAGCAGATTCCCTACGGGAATGACAAACAAAAAGAGATACGGCTAAGCGGCCGCGAGATTGAAGCTGCCGCCGCCGGATTGTTTGACGAGGTAGAGAGCTTGATCGGCTTTGCTGAGGAGGGTGTCGGCGTCCGTTTGGCCGCTTTCGGAGAGGCGAATGCCGATGCTGGCACCTATCCCGACCTCGTGGCAGCCGATGCGGAAGGGTCGGCTGATGTCGGTATTGATGCGGGCGGCGAGGGCTTTGGCGGAGTCTTTGGCGTCGGCGGAGAGGAGCGGCGTCTGGAGGATGGCGAACTCGTCGCCACCGAGACGGGCGAGCAGATCGGTGGGACGAATCGTGGAGCGGAGTCGCTGGGCGACCTCGATGAGGAGGGTATCTCCGGTGGCGTGGCCGTACTTGTCGTTGACGTGCTTGAAGCGGTCGAGATCGATGTAGAGGATGGCGAAGAGTTCCCGGGAAGCGCAGAGCGTGGCGAGGGAGGCCTCGAAGTGGCGGCGGTTTGCAAGGCCGGTGAGGACGTCCTGCTCGGAGAGGGCGTGCAACTTGCGGCGGATGCGAAGCTGCTCGACGGCTATCTTGAACTGATTTTGAAGCGCGTAGCTGAACTGGTAGAAAAACATGACGATCAGCGCAAGCGCGGCCCAGCGCATCGGCAAGGGATTGCGTGTGATGCAAACGGCAAGTGTGAGAAGCAGGACGCTTCCACAGGCTTGAATCACCCAGGGGCGCATCCCGCTACGTGAAGCCAGCGCAATGCAGACACAGAAGACACCGAGCGCGCAGACCCAGCCGCCCTGATACGAATGGAAGCGGTAGGTGTGATAGGTTGTGACCGACATCAAGCAGCAATAGATAAAGGTTACCGAACCGTAGAGCGCTTGCCAGCGGCGCGCTTTCCTTACTTTAAGGTGTGTCGGGTCGATGCGGGTGAAGTTGTAGACGACTGCCATACGCAGCGCGCATATGGTAAAGATGACGAGCGTCTGGAAGGCCAGGAATCGGTCGTGGTACTGCAACGAGAGAGCCGCCGTCAGTCCCGGCACACTCACGATGGCAAGGACGGTGGTGGGGAGGAGGCCGCGAAAGACGAGCAGGGTCAGTTCCACTTCCACATCGCTGTAGGAAGAGGATGCCGGTTTGAGATGGCTGCGTACGGCGTCGGCGAACATCGTATGGAGATGATCGGCTAAAACAGGGCAGCCGTGACGCGATCAATCCCCTTTTAGGTAAAGGGTGGGAATAAACAGGCTTCGGGTGGATTGCATTGACGTTTAGCTCATGGGATTGCACGGATATGCCGATCACCTTTCCACAGGCATGTTTGTCCGCGAAGTCGCAAAGGCTTTAGGCGGCTCGATTATCACGGGAAGAGAGGAGCCGCATGACGGGAACGTACACCATGGTTTTCATGGGCCTCTCGCAAAGCGTTACGATGCTGTCCACCCATGCGCTTCTCGCTTCTCTGTGCGGAATTACCATCGCAGTGTTACTGGCTCTGCTGAGCGCTAAAGTAAACGAACGTTTGCGCTCCGCTGGCGTGTCTCAGGATGAAACGCCGGGTCTGCGCGGGGCGAACGCGTTAGATCCGGTGACGGCTATTGCCAGCCGCACGGGGTTTCTCGCGGGACTTGAGCAGAAGATGGCGGAGGCGCGCGAACACGAGACGATGCTGGGTCTGGTGTTTGTGGATCTCGACGGCTTCAAGACGATCAACGATTCGCTGGGATATACGGGCGGCGACGCGGTGCTGCGGGCGTTTTCGGAGGACCTCCAACGGCGGACGCGGGCGAACACGATTCTGGGACGTCTAGGTGGAGATGAGTTTGCGCTGGTGCTGGATGGCTTCGACGACGCGGAAAAGGTGCAGCCGATGGCGCGGTCGATTCTGGACCGGATGAAGACGGAGTTCGAGGTAGAGGGCGCGATGCTGAGGGTAACGGCGTCGGTTGGCATTGCGCTGTATCCGCGCGACGGTGCGACCGTGGACGCGCTGCTGAAGAGCGCAAGCGTGGCGATGCTTCGCGCGAAGCAGAGCGGCAAGAGTTCGTTCCAGGTCTTCGATCCCGCAATGACCGAAACGGCGTCGCGCGCGGCGCAGATGACGCGCGGGCTGGGCGAGGCGCTTGCGATGAATCAGTTTTCGCTGGTATATCAGCCCAAGTTTGATGGCCGGGAAAACCGGATCACGGGAGCGGAGGCGTTGATCCGGTGGACACATCCGCTGTTGGGGAACATCTCACCGATGGATTTTATTCCGCTCGCTGAGGAGACAGGACAGATCGTGCCCATCGGGGAGTGGGTGGTCAGTGAGGTGTGCCGGCAGCTGGTCGCGTGGAAGAACATGGGCCTTGATCCCGTTAAGGTCGCCATCAATCTGTCACCAGAACAACTGCGCCTGGAGGGGTACGCCGGTCGTATCCATTCGATGGTGTGTGCGACGGGAGTCGATCCGCGATGGATCATGTTCGAGATCACGGAGACAGCCGCGATGCGGGAGCCGAAGCTTGCTATGGCGGCGATCGCAGAGTTCCAGAGCGCCGGCTTCGACATCGCCATCGATGACTTCGGAACGGGGTATTCCAGCATGGCGTACCTCCAGCAATTCCGGGTAAAGGAGCTGAAGATCGATCGGTTCTTTATCGGGTCGTTGGAAGACGGAGCGGAGGGGCATACGATCGTGGCGGCGATCATCGCGCTGGCTCATGCGCTGCATATGTCGGTGGTCGCGGAGGGCGTGGAGACCGCGGCGCAACTAAAAACGCTAAACGGCATGGCGTGCGACGAGGTGCAGGGATACCTCTTGGGAAGGCCGCTGACATCGAAGGACTTCGAGAAACTAATGCGGGGGGAGGCGGAGCGGGATGTGCTGGGTGGACTACCGTTGCGGCATGATGGGCAGACAAGTAAGCCGAGACTGATGTCGGCGATGGCCTAACACGTATTTTCATCGATTCCGCGACGCGGTATGCTACTCTTCTCCCGTCTAAAAACAGCAAGGCGGCGAGTAGCCCAAGGACGGACGATGCATCTAGGAAAGCGCGCGGCGGCGGAGTTCTTCGGGACGTTCTGGTTAGTGTTCGGTGGATGCGGGAGCGCGGTCTTGGCGGCGGCGTATCCGGGGCTGGGTATCGGGTTCGCGGGTGTGTCGCTGGCGTTTGGGCTGACCGTGCTGACAATGGCGTTTGCGATCGGGCACGTGTCGGGCTGCCACTTGAATCCGGCGGTCTCGATTGGGCTGGTGGTGGGCAAGCGATTTGCCGCCGGTGACTTGCTGCCCTATATCGTTGCGCAAGTGCTGGGCGCGGCGGCGGGGTCAAGCATGCTGTACTTGATCGCGAGCGGCAAGCCTGGGTTCTCGCTGGCGGGTGGCTTCGCGTCGAACGGGTATGGGGCCCATTCGCCGGGCGGCTACTCGTTGCTGGCATGTTTTGTGGCCGAGGTGCTGTTGACGGCGTTCTTCCTGCTGATCATCCTGGGGGCGACGGACCATCGCGCGCCGAAAGGATTTGCGCCTGTGGCTATCGGCTTGGGGCTGACGCTGATCCATCTGATCAGCATCCCGGTTACAAATACGTCGGTGAATCCGGCGCGGAGCACGGGGCCGGCGCTGTTTGTGGGTGGATGGGCGCTGGGTCAGCTTTGGCTGTTCTGGGTGGCTCCGATCCTGGGAGCGATCATTGGCGGACTCATTTCGACGACGCTGTTTGCCGCGCCTCAGGAGCCGATCCGCGAGGCGATGTCGAGGGATGAGGTGGACGTGGTGCCGTTGGTTGTGGATGTGGTGTCCACCAGCAACAGGTAAGTCCATCGGATGCAAATAGGTTGACGCGGCGGTCGAACCTTTTCGGTTCCCGCCGCGTCTTTGGATGGATGGCTGAGGTTGAAGAGGAGATAGAGGTAGGGGCGCGCGCCGCCGTGGCTGCGTCTCCCGATGGACCTTCGCTGTGGCGGCGGGTGCGCCAACGAACGCTGTTTGCGGTGGATACGCCGGCGAGTCTCCAAAAGAATGCGGACGAGTTTGGCGATGTGGTGAGCTTTGTGACGCCGCGGGGATACCGGCAGTTCCAGTTCAACCATCCGCGCGACATCCAGGAGCTGCTGGTCGGCGACGCATCGCGGCATAGCCGGGGCGTGGTGCTGCGGCGTGCGCGGGGGATCTTGGGGGACGGGTTGTTGACGAGCGAAGACCCGCTGCATCTGCGGCAGCGACGGCTGGCGCAACCGGCTTTCCATCGGCAGCGGATCGCAGGGTATGGCGATACGATCGTACGGATCGCGGATGAAATGTTGCGTGGGTGGGAGGATGGCGCGGAGATTGATGCGCACCGGGAGATGGTGGGACTGACGCTCCGAATTACGAGCCGATGCTTGCTGGGGACGGATGTGCAGCCGGGTGTCCAGACGTTTGTGGATTCAATGAAGACCTTCAACGACTATCTGCCTTATGCGCTGGTGCCGTTTGCGCCCCTGTTGGAAAAGCTGCCGATCGGCCCGATGCCGGGAATGAAGCGGGCGTTGGCGGCCTTGGACGAGCTGATCTACGGGATCATTCGGGATCGGGAAGCTTCAGGTGTTGATGGCGAAGACTTGCTGGGGATGCTGCTGGGGGCGCGGGACGGCGACGGCGGCATGGATGTGAAGCAGGTGCGGGACGAGGCGCTGACGATCCTGATGGCGGGGCATGAGACGACGGCGAGCGCGTTGACGTTTGCGGTGTGGCTGATCGCCAAGCACCCGGAGGTGCAGGAGAGGATGGCGGCGGAGGTGCGCGCGGCGGTAGGGGAGCGGCCGCCGTGCGCCGAGGACTACCCTCGGCTAGGGTATGTGGCGCGGGTGTTTGCGGAATCGATGCGTCTGTATCCGCCAGCGTGGATTAGCGCGCGGACGGCAACGGAGGACTACACGATGCGCGGGGTGGGATTCATCCCGAAGGGGTCGGCGCTGGTGTGCGCGCCCATCGTGGTGCATCGCGACGCGCGCTGGTGGCCGGAGCCGGAGCGATTCGACCCGGAGCGGTTTACAGAGGGGGCGAAGGCGCGGAGGGCGAAGTTCGCGTACTTTCCGTTTGGGGGTGGGATGCGGCAGTGCATTGGCGAGGGGTTTGCGTGGATGGAGGCGGTGCTGGCGCTGGCTACGATGGTGAAGGCGTGGCGGCTGTCGTTGGCTGAGGGGGCGGGGGAGGAGATGGAGTTGCTGGCTCGGTTTACGATTCGGCCTAAGGGGAGGGTGCCATTGCGGGTGCAACGGACTTGACGGTTGTACCGATATACTCGACTCACACGCTTAGAAGTCATTGGACGGGAGTTGCTCGTAATGTCGTCTTTGTCACGTTTTCTGCGCAAGCCTATCGCTGCTGCGCGCCACATCGACCTCGCTTCCGGAACGGCTTACAGTCACAGTATTGTCATTCCTCATGCCACGTACTCCCCTTGGAAGGATGATGCTAGTTTCATGGCCGCGTTCGACAAGGTCAGGCGGAACTCGTTAGTCGACATTTATCGCGCTTACGAACTTTGGACTTTGGTGCGGGAGACTGCCACCCTTGGAGGAGATATTGTTGAAGTAGGTGTATGGAGGGGTGGGACGGGCTGCTTGATGGCCAAGCAAGCCAGCGTTTGTGAGCCGTCCGCCAAGGTGTTCCTTTGCGATACGTTCAAGGGTGTTGTTAAGGCGGGCAAGGAGGACGCTCGCTACGTCGGCGGGGAACATGCCGATACGTCTACAGAAGTGGTTCAAAAGCTAGCCGATGGCCTTGGTTTGGCAAACGTCGTATTGCTTGAGGGAATATTTCCAGATGCGACAGGCGGCCAAATAGCCGATCGCCGCTTCTCCCTCTGCCACATCGATGTCGATGTCTATGAATCCGCGAAGCAGATTACTAAATGGGTTTGGCCCAGGCTGATCACGGGTGGAGCGTTGGTCTACGACGATTATGGATTTCCTACTTGCGAGGGTGTAACCAAGCTCGTGAACGAACACCTGCAAGGAAGTGGAGCGCTGACCGTACACAATCTAAACGGCCATGCGATCGTCATCAAAACTTCCTCGTCGTAAGCCGTTCATCCTATGTCAGGCGGCGGTCCAGTCGAGGATGACTTTGCCGGAGTTGCCGGAGCGCATGGCGGCAAAGCCTTCTTCGTAGTCGCGCCAGGGGAGGCGGTGGGTGATGACGGGGGCGATGTCGAGGCTGGACTCGAGCATGACGGTCATCTTGTACCAGGTCTCGTACATCTCGCGGCCGTAGATGCCGCGCAGGGTGAGCTGGTTGAAGACGACCTGGTTCCAGTCGATGGCGATCTGCTCGGAAGGGATGCCGAGCATGGCGATC
This sequence comes from Acidobacteriaceae bacterium, assembly GCA_965277085.1. GTDB lineage: Bacteria > Acidobacteriota > Terriglobia > Terriglobales > Acidobacteriaceae > Edaphobacter. The sequence goes on along the minus strand of OZ255708.1, from coordinate 123,063 downwards.
TTGCCGCCGTGGCTCATGTTTGCGAGCATGTCGCGAAAGGCCTGGGGGTTGCCGGACATTTCCAGGCCGACGTCGAAGCCTTCGGTCATGCCGAGTTCTTGCTGGACCGTGGCAAGGGTAGTCTCGCGGGGGTTGACGGCGCGGGTGACGCCTACCTTTTCGGCTAGGGCGCGGCGGTAGGGGTTGGGGTCGGAGATGACGACGAAGCGGGCACCGGCGTGGCGGGCGACGGCGGCGGCCATGATGCCGATGGGGCCGGCCCCGGTGACGAGGACATCTTCGCCGAGGACGGGAAAGGCGAGCGCGGTGTGGACGGCGTTGCCGAGAGGGTCGAAGATGGCGGCGATGTCCGTATTGATCGATCGCGCGTGCTGCCAGATGTTGGTCATCGGCAGGGCGATGCGCTCAGCGAAGGCACCATTGCGGTTGACGCCGACACCCGAGGTATGGGCGCAGAGATGGCGCCGGCCGGCGAGGCAGTTGCGGCAGCGTCCGCAGACGACGTGGCCTTCGCCGGAGACGAGCTGGCCGAGGGCGACATCGGCTACGTTTGCGCCGGTGGCGATGACCTCGCCGACGAACTCATGGCCGATGGTTAGGCCGAGGGGGATGGTGGTTGAGGCCCAGTCGTCCCATTCGTAGATGTGGAGGTCGGTGCCGCAGATGCCGGTTTTGAGGACGCGGATCAGGACATCGTTGATGCCCATCTCCGGCTCAGGAACGTCTTCGAGCCAGAGGCCGCGCTCAGAGTGGGACTTGACGAGTGCTTTCACTCCTCCAGTTTAGCCGGTCGAAGGCATCGAAGTGCTTCCGGCTTCTGAATGCGCTTGTCGATGTAAGTCGTATGCCCTTGGAATCCGGCTTATTCGACGGCTTTGGTGGGCAGGCTGATGGCGGGAATGTTTTGGTCGCGAATGAGTTTGTTGAAGGCGGTCACGTCCGTGGTGTCGATCTGTTTGAGGGCCGCGAGTTGAACATCGAGCTGGGCGTTGAGTTCCTTGAAGACCTCGTAACTCTGCTCTGTCGGGGCGGTGTCCGAACCCATGACGGTGCCCAGGAGGGCGGCGAGCTTGTTGTTGAGCTTGATGGGAAAGTTGAGGGCGTCTTCGCTGGCACGGAGTTTTGTCTGGTAGATGTTATTTTCCACCGCGTCCAGCTTGCCGTCGATGCGCTTGGCTTCGGCGGAGACTTTGCTGTCGGTGTGTTTAGCATAAGGAGCTAGCTGGCGCTTGGCGGCTTCGATGTCGAGGACGGTCTGATTGGCGGCGGAGAAGCGAGCTTCGATTTGGAGGGCGAGATCGAGCTGTTTCTTGAGGTCTTCAGGCGTTGTGGAGGTGCGCGGGTCGGCGATGACGGCGGCTTGAGCGGTCTCGGTGTGGCCGTCGGCCGCGACCTCCACCGTGTAGGTTCCGGGTACGACGAGCGGACCGCGTGTGCCTCCCGCCCAAAGGATCATGCCGGGGAACTTGACGGCGTCGTTGTAGCGGAGGTCCCACACGAAGCGGTTGATGCCGGGCTTGGTCCCAGGTTTGGCGGCGGCGGGACGGTCATCGTCGTCTTCGAGCGCTTCAGGTTCTTTTGGCTCGGGCTTCGAGGTGTACTCGCGGATGAGCTTGCCGTCGGCTCCCTTGACGCGGATAAGGAGGTCGGAGGTGGGCTTGGCTTTGAGGGAGTAATAAAGGACGAGGCCGGAGGGCGGGTTCTTCCCGGCGATAGCGTCGCGTCCGCCGCCAAAGCCGCCGCCCCCGGCATAGCGAACTGCATCTTTGGGCGCGAAGAGGTGAAGGGTCGCGTCCAGCGTGGGCGCGGCGGCCAAGGCGCGGAGCATCGGCATATCGTCGAGCGCGTAGAAGCCTCGGCCTTGTGTGGCGAGGACCATCACGTCGTCACGCTTCTGGAAGGCGATGTCGGTGATGGGAACGTTAGGAAGGTTTAGTTGAAGGGGCTGCCAAGTGTCGCCATCATTTAATGAGATATAGAGGTGAGCTTCTGTTCCGGCGACGAGCAGGCCTTTCTGCCTAGGGTCAGGGCGGATCGTCCGAGTGAAGTCGTCGACGGGGATGCCGGTGGTGATGAGCTTCCAGGATTTGCCAAAGTCGGTCGTGCGATAGAGGAAGGGGCGGAAATCGTCTGTGAGGTACATGGTCGCAGCGAGAAAGGCCGTGCCGGGATCGAAGGGTGAGGCGGCGATGCAGTTGATGCGGATGAAGTCGGGGATACCTTTCGGCGTGACGTTCTGCCATGTCTTCCCGGCGTCGCGCGTGAGCTGGACGAGGCCGTCGTCGGTGCCTACCCAGATGAGGCCTTTCGTGATCGGCGATTCATCAACGGTGAAGATGGTGTCGTAATATTCGACGGCAGTATTGTCCTTGGTGATGGAACCGCCGACCGGGCCTTGTTTGGACTTGTCATTACGGGTGAGGTCTGGACTAATGGCGGTCCAGCTGTGGCCTTCGTCGCGGGTGGTCAGCAGGACGTTGCTGCCGGCGTAGAGCAGCTTGGGATCGTGCGGAGAGAAGAGCAGCGGAAAGCTCCACTGGAAGCGGTACTTCATGGCTTCGACGCCGGAGCCCATGGGGTTGTCGGGCCAGGCGGTGATGTTGCGTAGGCCGCCGGTGCGGTGGTCATAGCGGGTGAGCAGGCCATCATAGCTCCCCGCGTAGACGAATTTGGAGTTGGTGGGATCGGGCGCGATCCAGCCGCTCTCGCCGCCGCCCACGTCGTGCCAGTCGGACTCGGTGATGGAGCCGGAGTTGCCGCGGCTTGCGGTCTCGACTGTAGAGTTGTCCTGCTGAGCGCCATAGATGTTGAAGGGGAAGTCGTTATCGAGCGCGACGCGGTAGAACTGCGCCGTCGGCTGGTTCATGATGGTCGAAAAGCTCTTGCCGCCATCGAGGGTGATGTTTGCGCCGCCGTCGTTGGACTCGATCATGCGGTTGGGGTCGTTGGCGGCGATCCAGAGATCGTGGTTGTCGCCGTGGCCGGTCGGGATGGATTTGAAGGTGTGTCCGCCGTCGGTCGATCGATAGAAGCTCGTGTTGAGCGCGTACATCGTGTCTGCTGACTTGGTGTCGGCGAAGATGCGGGAGTAGTACCACGCGCGCTGCTTAATCTCGCGCTTGTCGTTGACCTTGGTCCAGGTCGCGCCGGAGTCGTCGGTGTGGAAGATGCCGCCTTCGTCCGCCTCGACGATGACCCAAGCGGAGCCGGAGCGGACAGGCGAGACGGCGATGCCGATGCGGCCGATCATACCTTTCGGCAGGCCGGGGTTGCGGGTGATCTCCTTCCAGGTGTCGCCGCCGTCGGTGGACTTCCAGAGGCCGGAGTCGGGGCCGCCGCTCTCAAACGTCCAGGGCTGGCGGAGGAACTGGTAGATGGAGGCGTAGAGGATGTTCGAGTTGAGCGGGTCGATGGAGAGGTCGATGGCCCCGGCTCGGTCGGATTTGAAGAGGACCTTCTGCCAGGTTTTGCCGCCGTCGCGGGTGCGAAAGACGCCGCGTTCGGGGTTGGGTCCGGCCATGTGGCCCATGGCCGCGACGTAGGCGATGTCGGGGTTTTTAGGGTCGACCTTGAGCGCGCCGATCTGCTGGGTGTCGGTCAGGCCCATGTGGGTCCAGGTGTGGCCCGCGTCGGTGGATTTGTAGACGCCGTCGCCGTGGGAGGCGTTGCCGCGGAGGTCGGCCTCGCCCATGCCGGCGTAGACGACGTTGGGGTCGGAGTCGGCGACGGCAATGGCACCGACGGACCCGAGCTTGATCTGGCCGTCGGCGATGGGGAGCCAGTGCGCGCCAGCATCCGTGGTCTTCCAGATGCCGCCGCCGGTCGCGCCCATGTAATAAGTGAGCGGGTCGGATTGCACGCCGGTGACCGCGCCGACGCGTCCGCCGCGGAAGGGACCGATCTGGCGGAACTGGAGCGCGGCGTAGGGCGAGGCGGGTTTGGCATCGGGAGCCTGGTCTAATGCCTCACATGCTGCGGGGAAAGACAGGAGAGCGAGGGCGAGGACGGCGAGGGAGCGGCTCATAGAGTCCTTGGGAAACTGGGTTGGTGGCGTTACGGCATTGTAGCAAGGAGTTTTGTGGGCTAGGCCGAGAACCCACCTTAGGCATGATGAAACCATGCCGAAGGTGGGGCACCCAAGTTCTAGGTCAGCTTTGGCATACTGGTGGGATGGATATTCTTTCTCGGACTCCACCGAAGGCTGATGTGCGGGTGCGCTATGGGGCGGATGCTTCGCAGTTTGGGGACTTGTGGCTGCCGCCGGGTGCGAAGGCGCATCCGGTGGTGGCGTTCTTTCATGGCGGGTGGTGGCAGTCGGGATATGACCTCCTTTATGCGGGGGAGTTGTGCGCGGCGTTGAAGGCGGATGGTGTGGCGGTGTGGTCGGTGGAGTACCGGCGGGTGGGTTCGACCGGGGGCGGGTGGCCGATGACGTTTCAGGATGCGGCGACGGGGTTCGATCATCTGGCGGTGCTGGCGAAGAGCTATCCGCTGGACCTGACGAAGGTGGTGGCTATGGGGCACTCGGCGGGCGGGCATCTGGCCTTCTGGCTGGCGGGGCGGCATCATATTGAGCCGCACAGCGCGATCTATGAGCCAAGACCAAAGGTGCCGCTGCATGGAGTGATTGCGCTGGCGGGGGCAGTGGATCTGCGGATGCTTATCGAGCTGTCGAACTCGTTGACCTACGCGCATGACAAGCGGGAGGTTTACAGCTTGATCGGTGGGCCGCCCTCGCAGTTTGAAGAGAGATACAAGGCGGGGAATCCGGGAGACTTGTTGCCGTTCCATGTGCCGCAGGTGCTAGTGCAGGGTGAGGACGACGCGCAGGTGCCGCCGGAGTTGGCGCGGCGATGGGCGGACCGCGCGCGGCGGCTTGGGGATGCGGTGACGGTGAAGATGGTGGCTGGGGCGGGGCATTTCGAGGTGGTCGATCCAACGACGAAGGCTTGGGCGGTGGTGCGGGAGGCGGTGCGGGGGATGCTCGCGTAGGATTTGTGGCTGCTGGCCCCACGTCTCAGAATCGAGACATGGGGCACCCGACACCCGGCGTTTGGGTGCTAACCTATAGCGGTTATGGCGATTCGACACCACAATACCTCTATTTGCTCGATGAAGACTTGCACCGCCTCGGCAACGCTACTACTTCAAGGCTAGGCAACGTTCGAGTGAACAAAGATGTCGAGACCTATAATCGCAATGGCGTTCTGATGGTAGTTTCCAACGCTAAAGGCATCTCTCTCGTCACGGAAGATCGCCTAAAGATGTTGCAGAAGCGCAATATCCAAAAGGGTTCTTGGGTGTGGGAGCTTCCGGCTGGGTTTTCAATACCACCGGGTCTTGCATTGAGTCCAGACACAGATTCCCTCAGACCGGACCAGGTGCCAGACCACTACTTTTTATGCCCTCAATCTGATATGCCATTAAGTGAGTATGTCGGGTTACTCTCAAGCCGGCCCTTCGATTTCAAAGGACGCTAAAACTATGAATGTCAGTCTTAATGAATGGCGTACGCGCCTCACGCTTGAAGCGTTGCAGACGCTTGATGAGAAATGGACCGCGATCATTGAAGCGGCAGCCGCAAAGGGAGACGAGGACACCGCAGCGGATTATGGCAACGACTTGATGATGCTGATGACGTTGCGGGAAGAGTTCGAAGAACTCGCCATCAACACGTACAGCGCAAGCATCACGAACTTTTCGCATGAATCCGACACATCCGCCCTTGCGCCGAATGTCGAACCTGCCAGCGTTTCGCGGCTTCGCTCAGGGGCCGCTTAGCAAGAGGCAAGGCCTCCTTTAGGAGAGATAGTTTTTGAGCCAGGGATCGTCGGTGTGGACGAGCTCTTCGGTGGTGCCGTGGAAGACGACGCCGCCTTCGTTGAGGACGAGGAAGCGGGTGCTTTCGTCGATGCCGCCGTCGGGGATGGGCTCCATTTTGCCGGCTTCGGGGTTGAAGCGGTGGGTGGCGAGGGTAAAGGCGTCCTGGAGGCGATGCGTGACCAGAAGCGATGTCGCATGGGAGACGTCGCGCTGCTTGACCACAAGCTCGACGATGGTGGTGGAGGTAATGGGGTCGAGACCGCCGGTGGGCGAATCGTAAAGAATCAGGCCGGGGCTGGTGATGATGGCGCGGGCGATGGAGACGCGGCGTCGCATACCGCCCGAGAGTTCGGAAGGAAACTTGGCGATAGCCTGCTCCAAGCCGACGAACTTGAGCACTTCTTCGACGCGCTTGTGGGACTCTTCGGCGGCTATGCCTTCTTCGTTGAGGCGGTAGGCGACGTTCTCTTCGACAGAGAGAGAATCGAAGAGGGCGGACTCCTGAAAGACCATGCCGATCTGGGCGCGCAGCTTGTAGAGATCGACTTCGGGCATGGTATTGACCTCCTTGCCGAAGACGCAGACCGTGCCGGAATCGGGACAGAGGAGGCCGTTTGCCAGCTTCATCAGGACGGATTTGCCACACCCGGCGGGGCCGAGGATGATGAGGGTTTGGGCGGGAAGGACGGTGAAGGAGATGTTTTTAAGGACGTCCTTGCGTTCAAAGGAGATGGAGACGTCCTTGAACTCGACTACATATTTGAAGGCGTTGCTCTTGGCCGCTTCGGGCGCGTGGGCGGTGCTCATCCGAAGATGCCGATCATGGCCCGCGAGATGAGGAAGTCGACCACGATGATGAAGACCGAGGAGACGACGACGGCCTGGGTGGTGGCGCGGCCTACGCCTTGCGTACCGCCCTTGGTGTACATACCGAAGTAGCAGCCTACGCTGGCGATGATGAAGGCAAAGAAGAGCGGCTTGGTAAGCCCTTCGACGATGTCCCCGTTGACGAGCGAACGATAGGAGGTGTGCAGGTAGGCCGAGGCGTTGAGGCCAAGGATGGTGACAGAGACCAACGCTCCGCCGGCGATGCCCACTGCGTCCGAGATAATAGTAAGGAAGAAGAGCATAAACACGGTGGCGACGACGCGGGGAGTGACGAGCTTGCGTATAGGATCGGTGCCCAGGGCGCGCATGGCGTCGATCTGTTCGGTGACCTTCATGGAGCCGAGCTCCGACGCCATGCCGGAGGCGTTTCGTCCGGAGACCATCAGGCCGGTAAGGACGGGGCCGAGCTCCTTAACCATGGAAAGGGCGACGAGATTGCCGGTCATCGAGACGGCACCGAATGCCTTGAGCGCGGTGGCGGACTGGAGCGCGAGGACGCAGCCTGTAAAGAAGCCCGTCAGCACGACAATAGGCAAGGAACCGACGCCGATCGAATCCATCTGGGTGAAGATGTCGGCCCAGTAGATGGGAGGGGAGAAGAGGTTGCCGACGGCGCGTCCAGCGAGCAGGGAATACTCTTGCACGGCGGCAATGCGCTCTTTGACGAAGACCTCGGGCGAGACGATAGGCATGGTTGCTGTGGCTCAGGCTATCAGATGCAGAGGTGGCTTGGGACGATGGAATACGTCGGGAGTCTCCCCCTTCCGGTGGATGGGCGGATCGTGTGCCAAAGTGAGAAGATAGGGAAGTGACCGGAACGATGAGCGCGGCGGTGCTGTATGGCGCGGAAGATCTTCGGCTGGAGCGGGTGCCGCTGCCTCAGGCGGGGCCGGGAGAACTGGTGCTGCGGGTGGGAGCGGCGCTGACCTGTGGCACGGACTTGAAGGTTTACCGGCGCGGGTACCATGCAGCTATGGGAAAGCCGCCGATGCTGTTTGGACATGAGGTGGCTGGGACGGTGGCGTCTGTGGGTCCGGGCATGCCGTCGTTTGCGGAGGGAGATCGGGTAGTGGCGTTGAACTCGGCACCTTGCGATGCGTGTTTCTTTTGCGGACGCGGGCAGCAGAACCTCTGTGAAGATCTGCTGTTCAACAATGGCGCGTATGCGGAGTTCATTCGGGTTCCAGCGCGGATTGTGGAGAAGAATACGCTGCGGCTGCCCGACGGGCTGCTGTTCGAGCACGCGGCGTTGACGGAGCCGCTGGCGTGTGCGGTGCGGGGGTTCGAAGAGAGCGGAGCGCGGGCGGCCGACACGATGGTGGTGATCGGGGCTGGGCCGATTGGGCTGATGTTCATGCAGGTGGCGGCATTGGCGGGTGTCGAGGTGATCGCGGTGGTGAAGCGCGAGGACCAGGGGACGACGGCGAGGCTTTTTGGAGCAAAGCGGGCGGTGCTGGTTGGTTCTGAAGATGTGGTGGAGGCGGTGCGGGCGTTGACTCCGCGAGGCCGTGGGGCGGATGTAGTGATTGAGGCGGTGGCGACCCCAGCGACGTGGGAGTGGGCGGTGGGGATGGTACGTAAGGGCGGGGTGGTGAACTTCTTCGGCGGACCGCCAAGTGGGACGGTGGTGTCGTTCGACACGAATCGGCTGCACTATGGGGAGATAACCCTCAAGGCGAGCTTTCACCATACGCCAGCGGCGTGCCGGACGGCGTTCGAGCTGATTGCGAGCGGGCGCTTCAAGAGCGCGGAGACGATCACCGCGCGGGTGGGGTTGAAAGCGGTGCCGGAGATGTTTGCCGCGATGCTGACGCGGAACGGCGGGAGCAGGGACATTAAGACGGCGGTCTTTCCTGGAGGTGTCCAGTGAGTACAGCGCTTGCGGCGTGGGATGCGCTGGCGGAAGGCCCGGCGGAGTATCGGACACCTGAGACGCGGCCGACGCTGGCTGAAGCGCAGGCGTGGTGCAAGGAGCTGGCAGCGTCGCACTATGAAAATTTCCATGTGGCGACGTTCTTTTTACCAAAGCGTGTGCGGCCCTATTTTGAGAGTGTGTACGCGTACTGCCGGGTGTCGGACGATCTCGGGGATGAAGTGGCGGACCGGGAGACTGCAATGGTGCTGCTCGACGCCTGGGGCGCGATGCTGGACGAGTGTTACGACGCGCCGGAGCAGTCGCGGCATCCCGTGTTTGTTGCATTGCATGAGACGATTGCCGCGACGAACGCTCCGCGTGAACTGTTTGCGAATCTGCTCCGCGCGTTCCGGCTGGATCAGGTGAAGACGCATTACGAGTCGACGGCCGAGCTGAGGGCATACTCGGAGGACTCTGCGAACCCGGTAGGGCGGCTGGTGCTTTGGGTCTGCGGCTATCGCGAGGAGCGGCTGGCCTTGCTGTCGGACAAGATCTGCACGGCGTTGCAGCTAGCGAACTTCTGGCAGGATGTGGCGGAGGACGATGACCGGGGGCGACGCTATTTACCCGCCGACCAGATGCAGCGGTTTGGTGCGACGGACGAGCAGATTCGGGCGCGGCGGTTTTCGACGGAGTTCTGGCGGCTGATGCAGTCGCTGGTGGAGGAGACACGCGCCATGCTGCGTGAGGGTGCGCCGCTGGTGGAGATGGTGGACCGGGAGTTAGCAACCACGCTGGGGCTGTTTGTCAAAGGAGGTCACGCGATCCTGGACGCCATCGAGGCGCAGGGCTTCGATGTGCTGGCGCATCGGCCGGAGGTGACGAAGGGAAAGAAGGTGCGGCTGCTCGCGGGAGCGGTGCTGGGCAAAGTAAGGGGTGTCCTCGGTTGACTTCCACGGGCGTACTGACGCTTTCGCAGGCTTACGCCGTCTGCCGAGCCATCGCCAAGCGGGAGGCGAAGAACTTCTATTACTCTTTCCGCGCGCTTCCGGTGCATAAGCGCGATGCTATGTGCGCGGTGTACGCCTTTATGCGGCAGGCCGACGACATCGCCGACGATGAATCGCTTGCGGTAGCCGAGAGGCGTGAGGCGATGGGTGACTGGCTGTATCGGTGGCGGGCATTTCGTTCGGCAGGGCAGGGAAGGCGGTCGCGCGACGCGGTGTTTGTGGCGTTGGGCGATACGCAGCGGCGATTTGGCGTCCCGGACAGCTTGCTCGAAGAGCTGGTGCAAGGGACCAACATGGACCTGGAAGAGACAGGAATGGGAGTCGAGGTCGGTGCTGGGTTACGAGGCTACCGGACCTATGAGGACCTGTGTCGCTACTGCTATCTGGTGGCTTCGGTGGTGGGGCTGGTGTGTATCCGCATCTTCGGTTACAGCGATCCGCGGGCGGAGGCGCTGGCAGAGAAGACGGGAATTGCGTTTCAGCTCACCAACATACTGCGCGATGTGAAAGAGGATGCTGAGCGTGGGCGGCTCTACCTGCCGATGGACATGATGGCGGAGTACAGCGTGACGCCCGAGGACGTGTTGGCGCTGGCGGGTGGGCGGGCGCTCCGGCCGAATGAGCGCGGGCTGGTCCATGCGATCTCAGCACGGGCGTGGGACAACTATGCGGAGGCGGGGCGATTGCTGCCGCTGATCGACCGGGACAGCCGCCCAGCGCTGTGGGTGCTCGTGACTATATATAGTGGGCTGCTGGCGCGGGTGGACGCGCGGAATGGCGATGTCTTCTCAGAGCGGGTGCGGGTGCCGACGGCGGTAAAGATGGGCATTCTGCTGCGCGGACTTGCCGGGGCCGTCGTGAGCTGGGTGAGGCGTTGAGCCTTCCATCGCGGCAGGATGTCGTGGTGGTCGGTGGCGGGCTGGCGGGGCTGGCGGCAGCGGTCGCGCTGGCGAGCGACGGAGCCGAGGTGACGCTGCTCGAACGGCGTGCTGAGCCGGGTGGTCGTGTGTATTCGTATCCGCATCCGGCGCTGCATGCGGTCATCGATTCGCAGCATGTGGTGGTGGGATGCTGTACAAATTTGCTCGCGCTGCTGGCTGAGTCTGGTGGGAGCGAGCTGATCCGATGGTATGACGAGCTGATGTTTCTGGAGCCGGGCGGCCGGCAAAGCCTGATGAAGCCGGGGGAGCTGCCCGCGCCGGGGCACCAGACGCTGAGCTTTCTGCGCGCGCCGATGCTGTCATTGCGCGACAAAGCGGGGATCGCGGCGGGGTTGACGCAGTTCTTGTATGGGTATCCAGCGGATGATTCGGAGAGCTTCGCCGCTTGGGTGAAGCGGACCGGGCAGACGGAACGGGCGATCCGGCACTTCTGGAAGCCGGTGGTCGTGTCGACGCTGAACGATGTGTTTGAGCAGTGCTCCACAAAGTATGCGGGAAAGGTGTTCCACGAGACGTTCTTGAAATCGCCGGAGGGCGGGCGGCTAGGCATTCCCACCGTGCCGCTCAGCGAGTTTCTGGCACCTATTGTGAGCAGGGCGCGGGAGCTTGGGGTCCGGTTTGAGCGAGCCAGTGTGGAGCGTTTGGAGGCGACGGAGGGCGGATGGCGGGTAGGGGAGCAGTTTGCCAAGAATGTTGTGCTAGCGGTGAACTTCAAGGAGGCGAAGCGGCTTCTTCCCACGCCTGGGATCGACACGTCGGCGTTTGTCTCATCGCCGATTACGACAATCCAGCTTTGGTATGACCGCGATGTGACCGGCCTCGATCATGCCGTGCTACTCGATACGCGCATTGAGTGGATGTTCGCGAAGTCGCGGATACGCCGCTGGCCAGCGGAGCGGGGAAGCTATCTGGAGCTGACGATCAGCGCGTCGTGGGCGGAGCTGGAGATGGGGCGGGAGGAGATCCTTGGCTCCGCGTTGCGCGAGCTGGAGCTGTTCTTCCCGGCGGTGCGCGAGGCGAAATTACTCAAAAGCGGCGTGTTGAAGGAGGCGCGGGCGACCTTTTCGGTCACGCCGGGGCTCGACAGGCATCGTCCGCAACAAGCGACCGAGTGGCGTGGGCTGTATCTGGCGGGTGATTGGACGGCAACGGAGTGGCCTTCGACGATGGAAGGCGCAGTGCGCAGCGGGCGGCTGGCTGCGGGTGCGTTGCTTGGCGATCGGGGACGATTTATGGGAAAGGAGCTACCCGCATCGGGCCTGATGCGATGGCTGCTGCCGCAGTAGACTTCCGGGTCAGAGACGCCTTCCTGTGTGAGAAGGTTGCACATTAGAGAAATTTAACTGGATGGATCGCGACTAAATGGCCCTCGGCCGGGTATACCTGCTTATAGCGGTATCTTCGCTGCTATGGCTCATGGTCCTTTGGAGCGATATATGGCCGGTCGGTACGCTTGTCTATCTCCAGATTCGATCTTTGCGTCAGGGCTGCTCTGCCTGATCGCGGTTGGCTGCGGCTCCGGCACCAGCGCTCCGGTCGTGGGTGGACCGGTTGTTCCGCCGCCTCCTCCAGCCGCCGTCACAGTGGTCGTGAGCGGAACTAACCAGGTACGGCTCGGCAGTGCGGTGCAGCTTACGGCAACGGTGGCAAACACCTCGAACACGGCGGTGACGTGGCAGGTGAACGGTGCGGTTGGCGGGTCTACTGCGGCGGGAACCATCTCGGCAACTGGGCTGTACACGCCTCCCGCGACGCTGCCGAGTGGCAATGCGGTCACCATCACGGCGGTCAGCCAGGCTTCGGCGAACGCATCGGGGTCGCAGACGGAGTCGATCCTGAACCCCGTGCCGGTTGTGAGTGTGGCCACGGCGTCGGGTGCAGGTCCAAGCTATCTCGTCGATGTGGTGGGTGCCGGATTTGTGAGCGGGTCGCGGATTCAGGTCGCGGGGGCGTCGCTGCCTACGACGGTTGTATCGGCAACTGAGCTGCAGGCCACAGCCACATTAGGAGCCGGCATGGTGACGGTCGCCGTGGACGTGGTCAATCCCGATCCCGGCGGGATGTTGTCGAGTCAAGCTGTGGCACAGGTGACGACCACGAAGACGACGGTAGCCTCTGCGGCGCGGCTGCTCGATCAGGCGACCTTTGGACCGACCTTGACGGACATCCAGCACGTGCAAACGGTCGGGTTGAACGCCTATTTGGCAGAGCAGTTCAACACGCCGACGACATTGCTGCCCGACATCGCCACTCCCGCTCCTGCCGTTTGCACAAACTCGACCGTACCGTGCGAACAGTCGGAGTGGTGGCAGACCGTGCTGACCGGGCCGGATCAGCTGCGGCAGCGGGTGGCATTTGCCCTGAGCGAGATGTTCGTTGTGTCGACCAACTCCGTCAATGCGCGTTCGGTCACAACGTTCCACAATACGCTGGCAAATGATGCGTTCACGAACTTCTACACCATCTTGCGCGATGTAACGCTTTCTCCGGCAATGGGCGCATATCTGGATATGCTCAACAGCTACAAGCCGGGCAACGGACAGATTGCCAACGAGAACTATGCGCGTGAGTTGATGCAGCTGTTCTCGATTGGCCTGTATGAGTTGAACCAGAATGGTACGCCGAAGCTGGACAGCGCCGGTAACACAATCCCCACCTACACCGAAGCGCAAGTGGAGGCGTTTGCGCGTGCTTATACGGGCTGGACCTATGCGAACGCAGGCGGTACGGGAGCACCGGCGCGCTTTCCAAACGTGGTCAACTATACCGCGCCTATGGCGGCGCTCGAAAGCGCGCACGATACGGCGGCGAAGACATTGTTGAACGGAACGACGCTTCCGGCGGGGCAGACGTCCGCCGCTGACCTGACGGGCGCGTTGCAGAACCTGTTCAACCATCCCAACACCGGCCCGTTTGTTTGCCGGCAGCTTATACAGCATCTGGTGGCGAGCCAGCCCAGTCCGGCGTACGTGGCGCGGGTGTCGGCGGTCTTCGCCGACAACGGCAAAGGGGAGCGCGGCGATATGAAGGCAGTGCTCACCGCCATCCTGACGGACGCCGACGCTCGTGCTGCGGACACGAGCGCGAGCTTCGACGGCGGTCATCTGCGGGAACCAATGCTCTACATGACCGACGTGATGCGCGGACTCGGCTATACCAACAATGACGCCGTGGCGGGGAAGGATGTGGTGGCCAACGCCTCCTACAATTCGGCCGGGAATTACACGCAGGCGCTCGGACAGCGACCGTACAGCGCGGGCAGCGTGTTCAACTTTTTCTCGCCGGAGTATGTGATTCCCGGCACATCGACTAACGCTCCGGAGTTCGGCGAGGAGAATACGGCAAGCGCTGTGCTGCGGCTGACGTTGGCGGACCAACTGGTCGGCAATCGGATCAGCGGCTTCACGGTTGATCTGAGCAAAACGAGCGCCTTGGGGATTATGGCGTCGAAGACGGGCAACGCGACTACGGACAGCAGCAACCTGGTGGATGCGCTAGGCACGATCTTTCTTCATGGGCAAATGCCGGCGGCGATGCGGATGGCGATCGTCAACCACGTCGCTACACTGTCCGATCCCGCGATGCGGGTGCGTGTAGCGGCGTATTTGGTGATTACGTCGAGCGAGTACAAGATTGAGCATTAGAGCAAGAGCAGCTAAAGGCAAAGACAGCTAGAAGCAAGAGCACGCAAGCGAGATCAGGAGTGGCGGATGAGCGTAAATCGGCGGAGTTTTATCAGGTGTGCCTCGTTGGCGGCAGCCGGCAGCGCAGCGGGTTTGCGGCCATTCGGCATCCTGAACGGTATGGCCCAGACCGCAGCGACGGACTACAAAGCGCTGGTTTGCATCTTCCTCTACGGCGGCAATGACAGCAACAATACGCTGGTGCCGTTCGACACGGCGGGCTACGCGAACTACGCTTCGGCGCGTGGGCCGCTGGCTTTGCCGCAGACCGGGACTGGCGCAGTGTTGCAGCTTGGCGCGCTGCCGAGCTTTGCGCTTAATCCGAGCCTGACAGAGATGGCCACGCTCTTCAACAACCGCAACATGGCGCTGGTGGCGAACGTAGGCACGTTGGTCACGCCCACAACCCGTGCGGCCTTTCAGGCCAATCAGATGCTGCCGTCGAACCTCTTTTCGCACTCGGACCAGCAGCTAGAGTGGCAGAACGCCGCGCCCAGCGGAGCCACGCAGACGGGATGGGCCGGGCGCATCGCCGATACGCTGAACACGAGTTACAACGTCAACGCGAACATTCCCATGATTACGTCGGTCGCGGGCGATACACTCTTCTGCAACGGAAGCGCGAGCACACCTGTGTCGGTCTCGCCGGGAAACCTTGGTGGAGCGGCTTGCTCCGAAGGCACAACGGAGTGCGGCGCGCGGTTGGTGACCGCGCAGGCGCTGCTCAGCTTCTCTTCCGGACTGACGCTGGTGCAAGCCGACGACGAGATCACCTCTAACGCCTACTCCTACGCGAAGACGTTGACTGCGGCGACGCAATCCGTGCCCGCACTCCAGACCGTCTTTCCCGCAAACAACGGTCTGGCGGCTCAGCTCAAGCAGATCGCACAAATTATCCAGGTACGGGCGGCGCTCGGCGTCAAGCGGCAGATCTTCTTCGCGGGCTTGGGCAACTTCGACACGCACTCCAACCAACTCGTGCAGCAAAACGCTTTGTTGGCACAGATCAGCCCGGCATTGGCGGCTTTCTACCAGGCGACGCAGGAATTGAACGTGGCGAACAGTGTGACGAGCTTCACCATGTCGGACTTCAGCCGGACGTTCCAGCCGAACTCGAACACAGGAAGCGATCATGCCTGGGGCTCGCACCATATGGTCATTGGCGGCGCAGTCAAGGGTGGGCAGATGTACGGAACGTTTCCAGTGCTACACCTGAACGGACCGGACGACTCGGGTTCCAACGGGCGCTGGGTGCCGACGACCGGGACCATGCAGTATGCGGCGACTCTGGCGCAATGGTTTGGCGTGACGCAGGCGCAATTGCCGTCGATCTTTCCAAACATCGGCAGCTTCGGCACAAATAATCTCGGCTTTGTGTAGACACTAGAGTTTGGCCGAACCGATGAGTCCTCGTTTGCGAGCAAACCACAGGCTAGTGCTAAGAGTGGTCCAGACGACTGTCGCCGCCGGGATGACAATGTATCCGCTGGCGCGCGGCAGCCCATACCAAACCACCGCCGCGAAGCCAGCGAGGCCGATGCAACCAATCACCGCACCGGCCGCGTCAACTGCGGCGGCAAGGCGTCCGCGCGCGGCTCCATGGAGGCCTGCATTGGTTTTGCGGCGCTCCTCGTGGGTCGCGATGAGGGTAGCGCTCGCGGGGAAGATCGCTGGAAACGCCAGAAAGAAGCCGCCGATAACCGGTCCCCATCGCTGCGCGACGACATGCGCCAGTACGGTGCACATGCCGCCGAAGACGAAACGGAGCGCGATCTCGTAAGGTTTCGATTCTTTCAGCGCGGAGAATTTGAACGAGATCATGCGGCTCGCAGCACGGTATACCAAAGCGCGTAAGAAGCCGCAAACCACACGGATAAAAGTGCCACCGACGTAAGCAGGGTGGACAAGGGAAAGCGCGCAAGCAATCTGCTGACGAGTGTCGCATACAGAGCGAAGGCGACAGCTCCGAGCACCATGGAGCGGGCTTCGACCGCGGCAAAGTCTCGGCCGCTATGCACGATGGTTAGGCTGATAGTCCCGAGCGCGATCGACGGAGCGGCGCTGAAGAGACCGGCAAAGCTCTTCGGGCGAAAGACATCGCCAAGCATGGCGAAGGCGCTGACCACCACGCCCCCGATCAAAAAGTGGAGCAGTATCTGTCCCATGGGTCAGGCGGCCCTACGCGCTTCCTTGAGCCAGGGCGTGAGATTCCAAGGCCTCCCTACAGCTAAGCAGGCGAGACCAACACTTGTGGATGTCATGGTGTTCCTCAATGTGAATAGAAGGTTACATCAGTTGAGGCGTTACTTGGCAATGAGATCAGCGCGAAAGCAGGACGACACCCACACAGACGAAGATGGCGGCGAACCAACGGCGGCGGTCGACGTTCTCGTGGAGGAAGACCTTGGCTGCGGCAGCGTTGCCGATGAAAGTGAGCGCGGCGCTTGCGGGGGCGGCGAGCGAGACGTCGACTTTGCTGAGGGTGAAAAGAAGGGAGAAGAAGCTGAGCGTCATCGACACGACGCCGAGCAGGAACATGGGGCTGCCGACTACGGCTTTGATCGCGCCGGTGAGTCCGGATCGCGCACGGATCAGGTCGAGGTCGCCGATGCGGCGCATGGCTCCGGCGGTGAGCACGTCACCGGCGATGGCGGTAAGGGCGACAGAGACGATGGTTGTCCAGGTTTCTAAGGTGGAGGTGGGCGTCACTCGGGGCTTGCCTCGAACGGCTGCTTAGTGAGCGCGGGTCCATTTGCGACAAAGCCCACGCCGCAGACGATGAGCGCGATGCCTGTCCAGCGAGTCACTGAGATATGCTCATGCTGCCAAAAGTGTGCGAGCAGTGCGACTACGACGTACCCGAAGGCGGTCGAGGGAAGGACGAAGGTGAGGTCGGCCCAGCTGAGCGCGGTGAGATAGCTGGCGAAGAAGCCGAGCAGACAGAGGATTCCGCCGATCACCCAGGGGTTGCGCATAGCGCTGAAAAGCACGCCGAGATGCGCGAACGAGACTGGCCCGACCTGGCTCATGCCGTGGGCGAGCATCGTGTCGCCGACCGAGGCGGTGAGCATGACGCAGAGGAGGATGAGGTAGCGCTGTGGGGTGAGGGTGTGGGTCATCTGCTTCGATTTTAGAGGAGCTAGAAGGAGATGTCGGCAGGCTGGGTGACCTTGAGGACGGACTGGTCGCCGGTCTGGCGTTTCCAGGCGGCGCGGATGGCCTCCACGCGGGCAGCGTTTTCGGGCGTGTTGGGGTAGTCGATGATAAGGAGCTTAGAGCGGATGCGCTCGGGGTGGGGGAGGGTGCCCCTGGTGGGTTTGGACTGCCACTGGCCGTACACATCGAGCACACTGAGCCCGGCGGGAAAGCGCGGCGTGACTTCGCGGTCGAGAAAGGCCCGCCAGACGGCTTCGGAGACGCCCTTGTTGGGAAAGCCGGCGGGGCCTAGGCCGAAGTAGAGGCGGGTGTCGACCCAGTTTTGGGTGACGGGTGGGTGGGCAGGGTCGTTCTGGAGGGTGGGGGATTGGGCAAATAGAGGCCATATAGGCAGAAGTACCAACAACACGCCTACTGTGAGCAGATTATGATTCGTACTTTTCATTGTGCTGCTAGTAGACCAGCCTCTCGAAGGACTGACGACACAAACGTAGGCTCGTCCTTCGCGGCCATTTCGTACAGATACTGACCACCGTCATCCCACTGTTGATGGTCTCGTTTTTGCATCCTGAACTCGTGAAATCTTTTGTAAATGAATTGCAGCATCTCTGTATATAGGATCTGGTTTAATTTTGGTCGCGACCTAGATATTCGTTGTTAGTTCTAGAGCCAACTGCAAGCAATTCGACTCGCGTATCCTCATCCTCGTATGCGTAGTCCTTGTACAGTTCAGTGGCTACCTCTTCAAGCAATGATTGTTTCCAAGCTCCTACGGCGTCCAAAACGTACTGCATATTGCGCTTGGATGGGTCTGTCCAAGGACTGTTGAGCTTGCATTCACCTGCTTTAATCTCCACGATGACGAAGAGTGGCTTGGTAATTACTTTTTCAAACCGTTTTTCGTCCGGCATCTCAAGCTCTTTCCTATGTGGAAAGCGAACTCCATACAAGTCAGCATCAGTCTTTTGACCAAGTCCTTTCCTTGCATCATTATGCAAGATAAAGTTCTCAATGGTCATAAACCCATTAAGGCGAAAATACCAGTAAGCCAACTTCTCGGATGTCACTAGGGATTTCAGGAGAATCACCTTGAAGGTTGTTGTTATACCGGCTCCAACTTGTGTTCTTAAGCAAAAGAACCGCTGACAATCGGCAGGACTGTCAGCGGTTTGGAGTTATATTGTGAATGTAGCTAAAACCGCCGCATTTCACGCGTTCATGCTGACCGATTCCTGCGCCTTGGTCGCACTAGCTTCCCGCGCAGCCCGGCTGGCTTTATTGCGCTGCGACCGAAGCCGCATGAAGTCCTTGGCCTCCGAGTAGAGGCGCGGAACGTCGCGGTTCACCACCGCCTGCCAGACGACGCGGAAGGCGGCCTTTGGGCGGAAGTAGTACTCGTCGTAGAACTTGTGGACCATCTCCATCACGTATTCGACGGGGAGGCCGGGGTACTCGATATGGGCCATCTGGTGGCCGCCGTCGTCGCTCATGGCCTCGTTGGTGATGAAGCCCTTCTCCTTGGCGTAGTCGAAGAACTCGGTGCCGGGGAAGGCGTGCGCGATGGAGACCTGGATGGTCTCGCAGTCGAGCTGCTTGGCGAACTCGATGGTGTTGCGGATCGATTCGCGGGTCTCGCCGGGGAGGCCGAGGATGAAGTCGCCGTGGACGACGAGGCCGAGCTTGTGGCAATCGCGCTGGAAGTCGAGCGCGCGCTGGACGGTGGCACCCTTCTTGATGTTCTTGAGGATCTGCGGGTCGCCGGACTCATAGCCGACGATCAGCAGCCGGCAACCAGCTTCTTTCATGGCCTTCAGGGTGTCGAAGTCGGTCGTCACGCGGGAGGTGCAGGACCAGGTCAGGCCGAGAGGCTTCAGCTTTTCACAAAGCTCGATGGTGCGGGCCTTCTGGATGTTGAAGGTGTCGTCGTCGAAGAAGAACTCCTTGACGTGAGGGAACAGCTCCTTAGCCTGCTTCATCTCGGCCGCGACATCGTCCGTGGACCGCTTGCGCCAGGCATGGCCGGAGAGCGTCTGCGGCCAGAGGCAGAAGGTGCACTGCGCCGGGCAGCCGCGCGTTGAGTAGAGCGCGACATACGGGTGCAGCAGAAAGGGGACGTTGTACTTGGTCACGTCAAGGTCGCGGTGGTAGATTTCGGTGGCCCAGGGCATCTCGTCGAGCTGCTCCGGGGTGACCTGCGCGCGGTCGGGGTTGTGCTGGATAGTGCCGGTGGCGTCCTTATAGGAGACGCCAAGGATCTCGGCGAGCGGCTTGCCCTGGGCGAACTCGACGACGGAGAAGTCGAACTCGCGGCGGCAGATGAAGTCGATTGCGGGGCACTCGTTCAGCGCCTTGTCAGGAGAGGTAGTCACCGGAGGACCTACAAAGGCGATCTTGATCGAAGGATATGTCTGCTTGATGACCTCGGCCATGCGCTGGTCGCCATCCCAGCCCATCGTGCTGGTAAAGAGCACGAGAAACTCGTAGTCCTTCAGGATACCGACGACATCCGCCCACTTCAAGTGATGCGGCGGCGCGTCGACGAGGCGGGAGCCTTCGAGCATACCGGCCGGATACGTTAGCCAAACGGGGTACCAGTAGGACTCAATTTCGCGTGTAGCTGGCCAGCGGGAGCTTGCGCCGCCGTCGAACTTTTCAAAGGAGGGCGGATTCAGGAACAGGGTCTTCAGAGGTGTCATCACTAACCCTAATTTTACCACTCAGGGGGGGCAACTTTGACGGTATCGTTGCGTTTGTATAGGCAGTGGCACAATGGAGTAACTAATGGCGGTTCGCAAGAATTTTACCGACACGAGCGACTGGGGATGCGATCTGCATGGGCGCGACTTGGCGCGGCGGGCGGTGTCGCGACGCGGGTTTATGAAGGGCGGCGCGATGGCGCTGGTGGGCACTTCGGTGATCCCGAGCTTTCTGGTGCGCGGCGTGATGGCGGAGATGACGACCGCCGCGGCCAACAAGAAGAAGCTGGTGGTGATCTTCCAGCGCGGGGCGGCGGACGGGCTGAACGTGGTCGTGCCGCACGGGGAGCCCAACTACTACGCCATGCGGCAGACGATTGCCATCCAGAAGAAGGATGTGCTGGACCTGAACGGCTTCTTCGGGCTGCATCCCGCGATGGCTTCGTTCAAGCCGTTGTACGATCAGGGGCATTTGGCGATCGTCCACGCGGCGGGCTCGCCGGACTCGTCGCGGTCGCACTTTGACGCGCAGGATTATATGGAGTCGGGGACGCCGGGCGTGAAAGTGACGCAGGATGGCTGGCTGAACCGGGCATTGCAGGTGGGGCCTGTTGCCGGAAAGGCGACGGCGTTCCGGGCTGTGGCGCTGGGGTCTCAGGTGCCGCGAACATTGCAGGGCAAGCTACCTGCGATCGCAGTGTCAAACCTGGCGGACTTTTCAGTCGGCGGCAAGGGTCCGCAGACCTCGCCCATCTCAAATGCGTTCCAGGCCATGTACGACGAGAGCACGGACGCGATGCTGCATGGCACGGGGCAGGAGACGTTTGAGGCGGTGAAGATGTTGAAGGCGGCCGATCCGGCGAAGTATCAGCCGGCGAACGGGGCGGTGTACCCAAGCGGCGCATTCGGCAACAACCTGAAGCAGATCGCGCAGTTGATGAAGGCGAACCTGGGGGTGGAGGCGGCCTTCTCGGACATCGGAGGCTGGGACACGCACCAGAACCAGGGCGCGGCCAGCGGGCAACTCGCCAACCGGCTGAAGGAGTTTGCAGACGCCATCGGCGCTTTCTGGAAGGACATGGGCGCGGACGCGGAGAACGTGACGCTGGTGACGATGTCGGAGTTTGGCCGCACTGCACGGCAGAATGGCACCGGCGGCACGGACCACGGGCACGCGAATGCGATGTTCGTGCTGGGCGGCGGGGTGCGGGGCGGCAAGGTATACGGTAAGTGGCCGGGGTTGGCGAACGAGCAACTGAACGAAGGGCGCGACCTGGCGGTGACGACTGATTTCCGCAATGTGCTAGGCGAGGCGGCTTATAAGACCTTGGGCGCGAAGAACCTGGACGTGGTGTTTCCGGGAGCGCAGGTGCGGCCGAGTCAGTTTCTCAACTTCATCTGAGCGTTGCAGACGCATATTGCTGCGGCAATATTAGACGGTAAGCACGGTGTGGCTATGACCTTTGGTGCTGAGGGTTGCTGGCCTGTCCGTGTTTGGGGATGTGCTTTCGGTCGATAGATGACCGAGGGACTGTCCATGCGAACCAAGTTGCGCGTTTCGATTCTTACCGCTCTCTCCCTCAGCACCTCCACCGGCGTCGTGCTGGCGTCGAGTACGGCGTGCCGGATTGCGGTCGTCGATCAGCTCCGGTATACCCAGAGCGCGATGCGTCAGCGAGTGCACCACTCGGCCGCGACACTGGCGCGCTGGAAGATCGGCGCGGCGGCGTGGTCAAAGGCGCATGGCGGCAAGGTCTATGCGGGGGTGCCCGCGCCGCGCCGGCAGGACTGGACGCCGCTTACCTTCAAGTGTGAGGATGTCGCGCTCGATCTGAGCCGACCGGACGAGGGGCTCCTGCTGCCAAGCGAGACGATGCCGGAGTTCGCGGGCTATTGGGGTACGCCGCCTTCCGGAGGCCTCGATCTCACAGCCGCGACGGTGCCTCCGGCGGAAAACACATGGCAGCAGGCTGCGGCGATGCCCTTCGTTCCCACACACTTCGGAGGGAATCCTGGTTTCGGCGGTGGCAGCGCTCCCGACGCTCCTGTAGGTTCAGCATCGTTCCCTCCCGCGCCCGTGTACCCTCCGCTGGCAAGTCCGATCCCGGCTCCGGAGTCGCCCACCATCGTGCTGCTGGGGACGGGGATGCTGTCGTTTCTGGTGACGCGGCTGCGGCGAAGGACGGTGGTGTAGCAAGTCGCTCTTTGAATGCGCCTTGATTGCTTATTGAAGTGGCACTCTGTAAGTTAGTAGGCAGCTTCAAGAGGTTACGTAAACAATGGATCGCAGGCACTTCCTCGGTACTGCTCTCGCGACGGCGGCGGGACTCGCTTCACCGCCTGCTTTAGCGTCCGCGCCGAGACCAGATCAAGAGACCCCGCACGGCAATTCGCATCACGGAGCTGCCTTCCCGCCAGATTTCCTATGGGGAACAGCCACAGCAGCCTATCAAGTTGAAGGCGCTTGGAATGAAGACGGAAAAGGTGAGTCGATCTGGGACCGGTTTGTGCATACGCCTGGAAAGATTCGGGGTGCGGCGACGGGGGATGTCACCTGTGACGACTACCATCGTTTCCGTGAAGACATCGCCATCGTAAAACAGCTCAACTGCAAGAGCTATCGTTTCTCAATTTCGTGGCCCCGCATTCAGCCAGATGGCACTGGGCAGCCAAATCAAAAAGGCATCGATCATTATTCTCGCTTGCTGGACGTGCTACTTGAAGCCGGAATCAGACCTTTTTGCACGATGTACCACTGGGACCTTCCTCAAGCTTTGGAGGATAAAGGTGGATGGCCAAATCGAGAGTTGGCTAACTTCTACGCCGATTACGCCTCCATTCTGGGTAAACACTTTGGAGATCGCATCACAGTTTGGGCACCCTTTAATATGCCATGGACGTTTGCTTATCTTGGGTACGGTGTGGGAGCGTTTCCACCAGGCAGATCGGACTATGCCTTATTCCTGAAAGCCGCACATACGATTAGTTTGGCGCAGTCACAGGCACTGCGTGCTCTAAAAGCGGCTTCCTCCAAAGCAACCGTTGGAAGTGCCTATGGTATGGCTCCGGCTTATCCCAAAACGAATAGCGAAGCGGATGTGGCCGCTACCGCTCGCTACCACGCTATGAACAATGTCTTCTTTCTTCATGCCGCGATGACCGGCGAATACCCGAAAGCGTTCGTTGGACCTATCCCCTACAAAGAGATGGGCTACCAAACAGGCGATGAGAAGATCATGAAAGCTCCGTTGGACTGGGTTGGCTTTCATTACTACACTCGCCGAGTGGTTTCAGCGGCAAATGCGGCCACGGGCACAGGTGGGGCACAGTTTGGAACAGAGACTGAACTCGATGGCGGCGGCGCAGGAAGTCGTGACAACTACACGCAATTTCATGCCGAAATGCCTACGGAAGGGCCTCTCACGGATGCCGGACTCGAGGTATATCCACCAGGTATCTACGATCTGGTGATGCGTATATCGAAGGAATACAACCATCCCATTATCGAAATTACGGAGAGCGGGTGTAGTTACCTCGATGCGCCCTATGCAGGTGAGGGAGGGCACGTTCCCGACACGAGGAGGATTCAGTTCTTCCGGAGCTATCTTAAGGAACTCGCACGGGCAATCGCGGACGGAGCGAAGGTGCGTTCTTACCACGCGTGGACCTTACTGGATAACTTTGAATGGGCGGATGGTTTCAGCCAACGTTATGGGCTAACCTATGTAGACTTTCGCGATCAGAAACGCACGGTCAAAGATTCAGGCCTATGGTATGGGCGCGTAGCCGCGGCGGGACGGTTAGACATTTAGAGTAAGCTTGTCGATAGATCGACTCGCTCTGAGCTGCTTGTGCCCTACCTTGCAATATCAGCTTCTTACCCCGATGAGCTCAGCGACTGACCGACAAGCAGAAGCAAGGGAGCTTGGCCGACCTCTGCCACTGGGAGCTCGCCGAGTGTCGTAACACAGATGTGCTCCTGTGGTGTACTCGCTTGGCTTACAGCCACCACCGGCGTCTCGGGCAGGATGCCTGAAGTGATGAGGTTCGCGGTAAGCGCGGTAAAGTCGCGGCCAGGCATGTAAATAGCTAAGGTCGCGTCGGCGAAGCTGTCCGAAGACACCCCGGTGAAGTCGAGAGGAAGGGTGAGCTTGCCAGCGGCGTGGTGGGCGGTGGCGAGGATGAGGCGCGAGGCGTGGTTGCGGTCGGTGAGGGGGACCTGGAGGGCGGCGGCGACGGCGAAGGCGGCGGAGATGCCGGGAACGACTTCGAAGGGGATGCGGGCGGCGCGGAGGGCGGCCATCTCCTCGGCGGCGCGACCGAAGACGAGGGGGTCTCCGGACTTGAGGCGGAGGACCGACGCGCCTGTGCCCGCGTGATGGAGCATGAGCTCGTGAATGCCGGCCTGGGTGATGCGCGGCTGACCGCAGCGTTTGCCGACGGGAATCATCAGCGCGGTGGGGCTGGCGAGCGCGAGGACCTCTTCGGAAACGAGGTCGTCGGGGAGGATCACGTCAGCGGTGCGGAGGAGGTCGGCAGCCCGAAGCGTGAGCAGGTTGGGGTTGCCGGGACCCGCGCCGCACAGGTAAACGTGGCCGGGTTCGGCTCCGGTATTCACTCGCCCTCACGGGGCGGCATGGGGTTGGTGCGGGCGTGTTGGCGGGCGAGGACGCGGGAAGGGCAACCGTCGTAGCCGCAGACCTCGCGGGTGGCGAGCTCGTGGAGGAGCATCTTGCGGGCCTCATTGAGCGGTTCGATCTGGGTAACTTCGCGGCGGAGATTGCCGAGGTCGGTGAGCCAGTCGCCGGCGTCGAGCGGGAGCTGGGCGTTGATCTCCTTGCGGAGCCGCTGGGCGAGCGCGGGGCTTGCGCCGGCGGTCGAGATGGCGATCTGGAGGTCGCCGCGCCGGACGACTGAAGGGAAGTAATAGTCGCAGAAGGGCGGGTCGTCGACGGCGTTGCAGAGGATGTTCTTCGACTGAGCTTCGAGATAGACGGCGCGGTTGACGGCTCCGACGTTGGTAGCGGTAACGACGAGGAAGGTGCCGGACGCGATGTCGCCGGGAGCGTAGGGACGTTGATGCCAGGCGATTTCGCCGCTGGCTGCCATGTCGACGATGCGTGGGCAGGCCTCAGGCGCGATGACGGTGACGGCGGCGTGTGCGGCGCGGAGGGATTCGATCTTGGACTGCGCCAGGTTGCCCGCGCCGACGACAAGGCAAGGGCGTGCAGTGAGCTTGAGGAAGATGGGGAAAAGGTCCATGCTGATTGGATGATAGATGGTGGTGCGGGACGTTGTTCGCCGCATCGTATGAGGACAGGTTAGGAGGCGGGATGCGGAAGCTCGGATGGATGGCAGTGGCAGGGTGCCTGGCGGGCATGGCTGGTGGGCAAACTGTGACAGCGGTGCCACAGCTCGACCTGAACCGCTATATGGGCGCGTGGTACATGGAGGCGAGGCTGCCGGACAAGCGTGAGAAGGAATGCATCGGCGGCGCGCTGGTGCTGTACGCGGTGGCGGAGAAGGCGGGACGATTCCAGATGGTGACCTCGTGCCAGACGAAGGGTAACAACGTGGACGCGCATAACGCCTCGGGCAAGGTCGCGGACAAGCTGGGCGGCGGCAAACTGAAGATCAGCTATCTGTGGCCGTTTTCGCAGAAGTACTGGGTGCTGGCTGTGGGACCGGAGTACGAGTGGGCACTAGTCGGCAACCCGAACCA
Source organism: Acidobacteriaceae bacterium (assembly GCA_965277085.1). Classification (GTDB taxonomy): domain Bacteria; phylum Acidobacteriota; class Terriglobia; order Terriglobales; family Acidobacteriaceae; genus Edaphobacter. The sequence continues at coordinate 97,289 of OZ255708.1, read as the reverse complement.
CAAGGAATTGTGGGTGCTCTCGCGAACTGAGGCGATGAAGCCGGAGGTGTTGGCCGAGGTGGAGGGTAGGGCGGCGGGAGAGGGCTTCGACCGCAGCAAGTTCGTAAGGGTCATGCGGCGTTAATGACGGAGAAGCGTCGTTATAGCTTGTTTGAAGCTACAAACAGGGTTTGCCGAATGTTTTTCAAAAGTTCCGACATGGAAAAAGGTTTCTGCATAAACGCCCAATCGTTTTCTTCGCCGCCGAGCGTGATGCCCGTATCTCCCAGGAAGCCGGAGATGAGGAGCGTCTTGATGGATGGGCGGCTGCGCTTGAGAGCAATGGCCAGCGTCGGGCCGTCAAGCTCGGGCATACGCACATCGCTGAGCAGGAGATCGATAGTGCCTTTGTACGAGCAAGCCTGGTCCAAAGCATCGCGTCCGTTGCTGGCGGCAAGCACGTGGTAGCCATTGCGGGCGAGCAGCGTCTGGAGCATGCTGCGCAGCGCGTCCTCATCCTCAGCGAGGAGAATGGTTGTGGAAGTGGCAGGTCCTGGCGGTTCTTCTTTCGCCGGCTCACCGGGTCCGTCAATTCTCGGCAGTAGAATTTCAAAGCAGGCTCCTTCGCCTGGAGCATTGGTCGCCGCAACCTGACCACCCGCTTCTTCAACAAGAGCGCGCACGATCGAAAGGCCGAGGCCTGTTCCGGTGCCGTGGGGTTTCGTGGTGTAGAACGGTTCGAAAAGGTGATCCCGTACGTCCGGGGAGATGCCTGGGCCTGAATCTTTGAGTTGAACACGCACAAAGGAGCGCACCGTACTACGGTCCATGTCTACGATGGTCCGCGTTATCTTTGCGGTGGAAACGTGAATTAGACCGCCTCGGGGCATGGCATCGCGCGCGTTGAGCAGAAGATTGAGCACAATTTGATTGAACTGTGCGCCATTTATCTTGACCTTGCCGGCGTCCGGCACCAACTCGGTTACGACCTTGATGAGCGGCCCGAGTGCCGGTGCCGTCATGACGATCAGGTGCGACACCCAATGATTGACGTCGATAACTTCTGGGACCATCACGTGCTTTCCACTCAACGTGAGCAGCTGTTTAGTAATGGCTCCGGCTGTTTGCGCCGCCTCGCGAATGGCGTGGGTGTGTTCGAGGTCAGTAGAGCTGGTGGTGCTGTCGGCGAGCATGGCGGCATGGCCGATTACGATGGTCAGCAGGTTGTTGAAGTCGTGCGCGATGCCGCCGGCGAGTTGCCGAAAGCGCTTTTCGTTGTGCTTTGCTTCCAGATCGGCCCGTTTTGCGTCTGTGATATCAAGAAGAACAACCGTGCCCCGGATGGCTTGGCGATCCCTTCCTTCCCCTTCAAAATGAGTCTTGGAGCGGGCATGCAGCCATCGGATGCCGCCATCAGGACAGACGACACGAAGCTGAAGATCGTACCAGCCTGGGCCGTTCGGGTCGAGAGCGATCGCTGTCTGGCGTTTCACCTCAGATAAATCAAGGGGATGAATCGTGCGCTGGACAATAGTGCGCGAGACGGTCGCGGCTTGTTCGCCGAGGCCAAACATATGCGCGGCCTCGCAAGTCAGGTTGACGGTATGCTTTTTGTAGTCCACCTCAGCCAAAGCGAGTTTGGCAAGGTCTATCCCGAGCTGCAACTGCTCCTGATGAGCGTGGAGATGCGTTTGAGTGGCTTCCAGTTGCTCACGCAGATGGACCTGTTCGGTTAGGTCGCGCACCACGGTGCCGATGCCCGGCAGAACACCGGCGGAAGAACGGAGCGGAATAGATGTAGTGCTCGCCCAGAAACGCTGGCCATCCTTTCGAATGCACCATTGTTGCCTTTCCTGGCGGCCGTTCCCGGCTACGGCGACTTGTTCGCCTTGGGAAGCATCTACTGCAGGGTCCGCAGGATAAAAGATCGATCCCTGCTGGCCGAGGATCTCCTCCTTCCCATAGCCGAATATCTGCTCCGCACCCTGGTTCCACGAGATGACTTGACCGCAAGGGTCAAGCAGATAAATAGCATCATCCACAATGGCATCGGCCATGAGGCTGTAGGGAGTGACTTCGGACATCGCGCGCCTGTCCGGAGTGTCCAATACGACGATGGAATGAAGGTTGCCGGTGTCCTGCATAGGGCCCGTTCTCCTTTCCGAAATATAGGGGAATACGCAGACGATAGCAGCAGGCTGGCGATCGCATGATGCTGCAATCGACATTTACATATCTGAACTCCCAATTTGGATTGCCCGTGATTGAGGAAAGGAGATAAGGCTTTTTAGCTTACTGAAGGCATAACACGTTTTCGCAGGGTATCGTTGCAGAGACGCTGGCGGGAATAGACCATGGAAAGCTAGTGAAGGTACAGCGGCGGACGTTAGGGCCGGGGCGGAAGCCAGGCCGTGGTGTGGCGTACGGCGCGGTGCTCTGGCCGTACGAGGTGATTCGATGATTGCGGCGTGTTTGGGTTCTACCGGCTTTCCGTTGGCGTCCACGCTTCTGGTGCTTATCTCGAGAACTGGGACACGCCGAGCGGCCAGCGTTGCGTCGCTTGTCTCCGAACCATTGGCATCGTAGAGGACGTACTTGATGCTGTCTCGCACGCTGGCGGCGTCTTCTGTGCGGTTGGTGTGGTTCCATTCGTCGTGGAAGGTGATTTTTCCGGGATGGGGTGCGAAGCTGCGTGCTTGATTATCGGCTTGGTTGCTCATAGAGGGTTCCTTGAGTTGCGTAGCGGAGCAGCCGTGCCATTGCATGGCAAGCATCAGAGTTACTAGAAAGAACACTCTAAAGCTGTATAGCATCTGCCACACACTTTTTAGCACCTATATCAGGTAAATAGACTACTGAGTCAGTCTAAGAATCCTTTCGGCTGAGGTTTTGGAGCTGCGCCGTGATCAGGAAGTTTAGGCCGTAGCAGTGTGTCTATCACGGCATCGCAGAGGTAGATCAATTCATTGCACCACCGCGAAGTTCGTTGATCAAATTATTGAGCGGCAAAGGCGCACATTTTCTGGTGGTGTGTGAACTCGGTCTAACGGGTGAAAGGTCTCACCACTCTGCAGAAAACACTGGCACTTGTCTTAGAAGATGTCCGTTGTCGAAACGTTTTGAAAAATTTTTCACCATGCAGGTAAGGAGAAATCGCAATGAAGCAACTTAGCACATTCCAGGGTCAAAACTGGCTCATCACTCCAGCCGCGCTTGCCGTAGGAGAACATCCACCGGCCAGCATCCACGATCAAAAGTTTTTACTTGTTCTCTCCGGCGTAGTGGAAGCCGATCTTCAGGGAAGCAGTGATGGACAGTGGTTCCACGAGACCCTGTCTTTTCTTCCCGATGTCGGCCAGAATCCAACCTCAGGTCCGTTGAACTATGCGATCGGCCAGTACCGTATACCCACGCCGCCAGGTGTGGTGAACCGCGACTACGCCGTTGTGTTTTCCTTGGAGCAAGGGGCTCCGTTTGTTTCTCTTAGTTCGATCTTCGACGAGAGCCAAGCGATCAATGTGGGCTTCGCGGTGGACACCTGGCGACCCGCTCCCTACGCATCGGGACTTGATGCGGAGTCTCATCAGCCGATTTCCAACATCTTCAACGGCATCAATGTGGATGTGGCGGTACGGGATAAGGATGCGTGGATCTATCGAGTGGCGTACAACATGACACTTTTGGGAAGGATTGCCTTTACAAGCATACCCCTTAGCCCGGATCAAACCGTTGTCCCTGATGTTCTTGAATGGACCGACACAAAGCGCATTGCTGACACTATTCGTGCGGCCAAACTCAATCCATCCATTCTGGGTCCCCAATCGAACTCTTATGCGGTCAAGCAGGATCACGACCCAAATTCGTTTGTGCCAGTGAACACGACAATCACTGTAACAATGCAGCCTGGCCTACCTAAGTAAGGCTGAGGTGTTAGAGAGTCTTGCGTGCTTAATAGTTAGGCGCGGGCAAGACTCTCAGGCGTCCACGGCGTGGTGGCCACCGGCAGGGGCGGCGTCGCGTTCGACTGGGGGGACGGAGGCGCCGGCGAGTTGGGCGCGGAGCTGGTCGTCGGGGGTGCGGGTGAAGTAGGCGCGGAGGTCTTCGCCCGGGGCGCGGGTGGCCAGATAGGCGGAGAGCATGCGGGCGATCGCGTCAGGGACGTCGGCGGCGGCGGCGCGGTAGCCGAGGGGGCGGGCGGGGGCGGCGTATTTGCCGACGGCTCCACCGACACAGAAGTAGAAGGCGTCGGTAAGGACGCCGTTCTGCTTGAGCTTCTTGCCCTCGAGACCGATGTCGGCGATCCAGTGCTGGCCGCAGGAGTTGGTGCAGCCGGTGACGTGGAGCTTGATCTGCTGGTCGAAGGCGGGAAGGCGGTCTTCCATCTCGGAGACGAGCCACTTGGAGAAGGCCTTGGTTTCGGCGATGGCGAGCTTGCAGAACTCGGTGCCGGTGCAGGCGATGGCGCCGCGCCAGAAGGGGGAGGCCTCGACGTGGAGGTCGATGCGTTTAAGGTCGTCGATTAGGGCGGCGACGTTCTCGTTGCGGATGTTGACGAGGACGATGTTCTGCATGATGGTGGCGCGGAGCTGGCCGTTGCCGTGGCGGTCTGCGAGGTCGGCAAGCTGTTCTAGCTGTTCGCCGGAGAGGCGGCCGCGGAGGACGGAGGCTCCGACGGCGGAGAGGCCGGGCTGGGTCTGGGGGGTGACGCCGACGTGGTCGCGGTAGATGTCGTCGGGAAGGTTCTCGGGCGTGGCGACCTCCGCGTCGAGTTTGTAGCCGAGTTTGGCTTCAAGGGCGGCGAGGAAGGATTCGGCGGTCCATCCGTGGCGCATGAAGAGGTATTTGAGGCGTGCGCGGGTGCGGTTGTCGCGGAGGGCTTCTTGTTCGCGGAAGATCTCGGCGACGGCAACCGTAACGGCGAGGGCCTGGTCCTGGCGGATGAAGGCCGGGATGCGCACGGCGAGGTGCGGCTCGGTGGAGAGTCCACCGCCGACCCGGAGGGTGTAGCCGACTTCTTCTCCTCGCTTAACGGCGGTCAGGGCTACGTCGTTGATCTCCGGGTAGGAGCACCAAAGCGGGCAGCCGGTGACGGAGACCTTGAACTTGCGCGGGAGATTGTAGAACTCTGGGTTGGCGGTGAGATGGTGGGCGATCTCGACGGCGAGGGGGCTGGAGTCGACGAGCTCGTGACGGTCCAGACCGGCGAGGGGGCAGCCGGTGACGTTGCGGACGACGTCGCCGCAGGCTCCTTTGGGGGAGAGGCCGATCTCGGTGAGGGCGTCGACGACTTCGACGACGGAGGCGAGGGTGAGCCAGTGGAACTGGATGTTCTGGCGGGTGGTGATGTCGGCCAGGTTGCGGGCGTGCTTGCGGCAGAGGCCGCCGATGACGCGGAGCTGGTGCGCGGAGAGGATGCCGTTGGGCAGGCCGATGCGCATCATGAAGAACTCGGTGGCTTTACCTTCGCCGCCCACGCCGCCGGTCGCACCGAGTCCGTCGCCTTGGGTGTAGATGCCCCACCATTTAAAGTAGAGGCCGGTCCACTCGGGAAGGACGGAGTCGCGGCCCTGCTGCGCGAAAGCGCGGACTTCGTCCCAGGCGTCCCAGGGATTTTTGGCGAGCTTGAGGCGTTCGGAGCGCTGGGCTTTGGTCTCTTTGGGCGCTTTGGCGGGGGCTGCGGGTGTTTCAAGCATAAGGTTAAGGCTACGTGCGCAGTCCATGAGCGTCAAGGAAGCCGGAAAAGCGGATTTCAGTCCGCCGAAGCGAGCGAGAGCTGGTGGCGGACATCGGAGCCGCGAATCCAGAAGATGACATCTTCGGCGATGTTGGTGGCGTGGTCGGCGGCGCGCTCCAGGTTGCGGGAGATAAGGATGGCGTTGAGAGCCTGCTCGGAGACGTGGGGGTGGAGCTGCATGACTTCCACGAGCTCGGCCTGGACGGTGCGGTTGATGGCGTCGACCTCGTCGTCCATGGTGAGGACGGACTCGGCGAGTTTGGCGTCGGCTTCGAGGAGGGACTGGATGGCGGAGCGGATCATGACGCCGACTTTAAGACCCATGTTTTCGATGTCAACGGGGAGAGAGATTTTGGGGCGGTCTTCGAGGCTCTCGGCGCGCTGGGCGATGTTGGTGGCCTGGTCGCCGATACGCTCCAGGTCGCCATTGATCTTGATGACGGACAGAATGAAACGGAGGTCGATGGCCATGGGCTGCTCTTTCGCGAGGAGATCGTGTGCCATGTTGTCGACATCGCGCTCGGCCGCGTTGACGGCGGCTTCGATCTCGCGGACGTGCTTGCATAAGCCGAGATCACTGGTCAGGTACGCTTCGAGCGAGAACTCAAGGGCCTGCTGGGAGAGGGCGGCCATGGCGAGGAGCTTGTCTTTGAGGGCGTCGAGCTGTTGGTGAAAGTGGATGCGGGGCACGGCGTCCTCCTGATGGCGATGCCAATGTTCTATTGTGCCGCAGATGGGAGTGGATTGTGTGAATGGTGTGTGAGTGGGGTGGCGTCAGGGGTACAGCAGATAGGGTTGGCGGTGGGTTTTGAAGGAAGCTAGATCGGCGGTCCAGGGGGCTGCGAGGTCGCGGGGGTCGGTGTTGGCTTCGAGGGCTTGCATGGTGGCAGTATTGGCAACAATGGTGTTCGCTTTGGCAAGGTTGAATTGAGTGGGGTAGAGGTGGTGGAGGGCTGCGAGGAGTTCAACGCCGAGCTCGGGAGCGTCGAAGGCTGGCCGGTCTTCGGAATGGACAGTGAAGCGGAGGCCGGGAATGGTTTGGCCGTGGTAGGGATAGCGGTTGCTGTCTTCGGCGATGGCAATGGTGGTGGGAGAAATGGCGACGCCGGGGATGTGGCGGGCGATGAGATAGGTAGCTAGTTCTTCGGCGTGGATGTAGGGTGCGCCGATCTGCTCGAACGGGTGGTCGGAGCCGCGGCCAACGGAGAGGTTGGTGGTCTCGACGAAGGCAGTGCCAGGATAGAGGATGGCGGCAATGAGGGAGCGGAGATTGGGGCTGGGGTTGGTCCAGGGGAGGCCGGTCTGGTCAAAGTACTCAGAGCGGGACCAGTTTTGGAGGGGGACGACGGTCAGGTGGGTGACGAGGTGCTTTTCGGCGACGAAGTAGCGGGCGAGCTCGCCGAGGGTGAGGCCGTGGCGGGCGGGCAGGGGAATGTAGTTGATGTACGCGCCGGGCTTTGAGGGGTCGGAAACGGGGCCCTGGACTTGTGCGCCGCCGGTGAGGGCGGGGCGGTCAAGGACGATGATCTCGGTCGAGGTGTGGGCTGCGGCTTCGAGGAAGTATTCCATGACAGTCTCGTAAGTGTAGAAGCGGACGCCGGCGTCCTGGAGGTCGATGACGACTGCATCGAGCTTGGCGAGGTCGGCGGGTTTGGGGCGGCGATCGGACTCCTTTGCGCCGTAGAGGCTGAGAATAGGGAGGTGGGTGGCGGGGTCGCTTTCGGCGAGGAGGTGTTCGGTGTCCTGGGTGCCGGAGAGGCCGTGTTCGGGGGAGAAGAGGGTGGTGAGTTGGACTTCCGGTAGCGCGTGCTGCAGTAGATCGATGGTGCGGTGGCCCTGGGCGTCGAGGCCGGTTTGGTTGGTGAGGAGGCCGATCTTTAGATGACCGCCGTGGCGTGTGGCGGCTTCGGCAAGGGCGTTGTAGTGGGTGGAGGCGAGTACGTCGATGCCGGTCAGGGTGGGGGGCGCGCCGGACGAAATACGGGGGTCTCTCCACTCCGCTGCGCTTCGGTCGAGATGACGGGGGTCTGGGGTGGGCGGAGGCTGGGTGAGGTTGAGGGCTTTGGCGGCGGCGGTGGCTAGCTGGCCTCGGAGGGGGCTGATGTTGGCTCCGCCTCGGGGATGGATGGCGTTGGCGAGGAGGATGACGTAGGTGTTGCTCGCGGGGTCCATCCAGAGGGAGGTGCCAGTGAAGCCGGTATGGCCGAAGGAGCCAATGGGGAAGACGGCTCCGCGGGGGCGGGAGAAGGCGGAGTTGATGTCCCAGCCGAAGCCGCGGAGGGCAACGCCTCTGGTGGGCTGACCGTCGGGGGTGAAGATGGTGGCGGTGTTCTCGGCGGTGGAGGGCTGCTCCGGGGTGGTCATCAGGCGGAGGGTGGCTTGGCTCAGGGGGAAGGGGCCGGTGTTGCGGGTGAGCTTGTCGAGCAGGGCCTGGGCGAAGAGGCTGATGTCGCCGACGGTGGAGAAGACGCCCGCGTGTCCGGCGACTCCGCCCATGCGGCGGGTGGTGGGGTCGTGGACGGTGCCCCGGAGGAGGTGGTCGAAGTTGGGGTTGAGGGCGGGGTTGGCTTTGGATTCGTCGTCGTGAGCGGTGGGCGCGGTGCGTGCATCGTTAGGGTTCCATGAAGATACATTGCAGTTGTGCCTTGCCGACCTGTTGTAGCCTACCATCGTCTCAACGACGGGTTTGGTGTGTGGAAGGATATTTGCACCAACTTGCTCGATTCCGTATTGCGAACAGGCAAGATCGAAGCCATGGTACGTAGTTTTGGTCATGCCTAAAGGTTGGAAAATGTGCTTTGCGGCATATATGTCGAGAGTTTGGCCGCTGAGCTTCTCGACCAGCGCGCCGAGAACGATATAGTTGATGTCGGAATATTCGAAGTGGGTGCCGGGGGTGGCGTCGAGCGGGGAGGCGAGGGCGCGGCGGAGGCCTTCGGCTTTCTCGGGGGCGGCGAGACCCCAGGGGTCTTTGAGGTCGACATCGGGGGGAAGGCCGGAGTAGTGGGTGAGGAGTTGGCGGATGGTGACGGCGCTCTTCCCGTTCGCGGCGAAGGCCGGGAGGTATTGGGCGACGGGGTCGTCGAAGGCGAGCTTGCCCGCTTCGTAGAGCTGCATGACGGCGGTCGCGGTGGAGAGGCACTTCGAGAGCGAGGCCATGTCGAAGATGGTGTCTTCGGTCATGGGTTCGGCGGGGGAAGGGGTGCCGTCGAGGCCGGGTTCTCCGGCGAGCTTGCGGACGCCGAGGGCCTGGTGGAAGACGACCTGCCCATTGTGGCCGATGAGGACGACGGCTCCGGGGAGTTTCTTGTCGGCGATGGCCTGGGTGAGGAGGGTTTGGATGGGGGTGAAGTCGTAGGCTTGTTCGCCAGGGAGGGATTCGGAACGCAAATTCTCTGCGGGAATGACAAACAGAAAGGCAAGGGCAACGGCGATGGCCTTGTGGCGGGATTGTTTGCGGAAGAGGAGGCTGGCGAAGGAGCCGATGGTGAAGGTCACGAGTGCTCCGAGGAAGACGTACCAGGTGAAGGCTACTTTGGGTATTGGCAGATAGCGGGTAGCTTGCGGCGTCGTGTAGGTCCAACCACCATTTGCTGGCATGAGCCAAAGAAACAGATTAAAGCCAAACCCGGCCATCATGCCGAGGATGGCTCCGGTTTGGGTGGCGTAGCGGGTTAGGGTGCCGAGCAGGAAGACGCCGAGCAGCGCCCCGTAGGCGACCGAGGCGATGGAGAGGCCGATCTCGACGACGTGGCCTTTGCCTCCGGCATGGACGCTGTAGATGGCCACCGCGAAGAGAACGAAGGCCCAGAAGATGGTGGCGGCTTTTGAGACGAAGGTGCGCTGCTGATCGCTGGCTGCCGGGCGCAGGTGCATGTAGAAGTCGACGACGGTGGTGCTCGAAAGGGAGTTGAGGGCGGCGGAGAGGTTGGACATGGCGGCGGCGAGGATGGCGGCAACGAGCAGGCCGGCGATCCCTACCGGCATTTCCGCCACGATGAAGGTGGGGAATAGGCGGTCGGGCGCGGTGGCAACGCCCGCGCCATAGAAGACCCAGAGGCCCGCTCCGATGAGGAGGAAGAGGGTGAACTGGACGAAGATGACGACGCCGGAGGAGAGTAGTGCGAGGCGGGAGTCGCGGAGGGACCGGGCGGCGAGCATCCGCTGGACCATCAACTGATCCGTGCCGTGCGAGGCCATCGTCAGGAAGGTTCCACCGATCAGCCCGGCCCAGAAGGTATAGCTCTGGGTGAGATTGAATGCGAAGTGGAAGAGGTGGAACTTGCCTGCGGCTCCGGCTGCGGCGTGGATGTGCTGCCAGCCGCCAGGGACGCGCGCGCCTAAAGTGACGATCGCGACGAGTGTTCCGCCAAGATAGATGGCCATCTGGACGACGTCGGTCCAGATGACGGCGGCCATGCCTCCCTCGAAGGTGTAGAGCAGAGTCAATAGGGAAATGATGCCAATGGAGAACGTGTCGCGCGTGCCGATGGCGATGCCGACGACGATCGAGACGGCGAAGACGCGGACCCCTTCGGCGGCGGCGCGGGTCAGCAGGAAAAGACCGGCGGTAACTTTGTGGAGGGTGGGGCCGAAGCGCCGGTCTATTAATTGATAAGCGGTGAGCATCCGGCCTTCGAAATAAAGCGGAAGGAAGAGCAGCGCGACGACGATGCGGCCGACCATGTAGCCGAGGACGATCTGGAGGAAGCCGAAGTCGCCCGTGAAGGCCACGCCGGGAACGGAGATGATGGTGAGTGTGGAGGTTTCGGCCGAGACGATGGAGAGGGCGATGGCCCACCAGGGAACGGTGTTGTCGGCGAGGAAGTAGCTTCTAAGCGAAGAACTTTTGCTTGTTTTTCTATACCGCAGGCCGAAGAGGGTGATGCCGAGCAGATAAACGACGATCAGGGCGAGGTCGACGGGGTGGAGGCGGGGGGGCATCGTTGCCCCATGATAGCGGAGTGGAAACTCACCCTAGCAACGATGAGACTGTAGCAAAGGTGGGCACCCTAGTCTGGGCAACAATCCGCTTGGAAGGGGCGGAGCTTTCTGCGAACAATTCCGATCACGCTCAGGGCACCGGTGCCGAGCAGGAGAACACTGGAGGGTTCGGGTGTGGCGGAGAGCGGCGTCAATGCGCCGGTCGTGGCATACGAAGAGCCGAAGCCCGCATTGGAAGAGACGGGATAAGGCGTACCTCCATATTTGGCGAAGAAGTCGAGGTTTTCGCAAACTGTGGAGTCGCTACATATCGGACCGCCGGCGTAGCCGATCAGCGTGGTAACGGGAAGAATGATGTCGAAGAAATATTTGTTCTGATGGGACCCATTGCTGAAAGTCAGGCGCATCGCTGTGAACAGTTCGCTTACGTACCCGTAGCTGTCTCCGGGAGAGCTAGACAACGGAATACCGCCATAGGAGAGGTGTGAGGGATCATAACTCCCGGTTGTGGTGTCGATTGCTATCGCGCCGAAGTCGATTATGTAGGGGATGTAGCCTGCCGAACCGAAGGTGGCAGTCAGGTCGAAGTTGCGGATGGTGTCAGCGTGCGCGGCTGTGCCGAGAGCAAGGGCGAGGAGAAGAAGGCAAGTTCGCATGGCAACACCTCTGATGTGCGCAACACTACCCGACGCCGGATGAAAATGCAATCAATCTTTATCGATCAGATTTCTTAGGGCAAGGCCCTGTGCGACGGAGGTGAACTCGTTGCCGGAGCGGATGCGGGCGGGGGTGAAGCGGGCTTCGAAGAGGCGGCGGACGGCGGGGACAAAGCTGGTACCTCCGGTGAGGAAGATCCGGTCTACATCGGTAAGTGATAAGCCAGTGGTAGCTAGGAGGGTGTCGATGGTGGTTTCGATGGCCACGAGGTCATCAGCGACCCACGACTCGAAGTCGGCGCGGGTGACTTCGGCCTCGATGTTCATGGAGCCGTCACGAAAGCGGAATGTCGCTGTTGCTTTATGGGAGAGGTCGATCTTCAGGCGCTGGACGGCTTGGTGGAGCTGGTAGCCGAGGTCTTCGTCGATGAGGGTGATGAGAGCGGCGATCTCTTCGGGGTGCTCGGCACGGCGGTGGGCGGCTTTCAGGATTTCGGCGACGTTGCGGGTCTTAAGAAACGAGAGATAGTGCCAGCGTTCGAGATTGCGGTAGATCCAGGCCGGGGCGGCCGGGATGAGGACCGGGGGGCGGTCGGCGGCGTGGGCGAACGAGCGTTCGAAGGAGTCCGATCCCAGGGCGGGGGAGACGAGGCGGCGGACGATGCGGGCGTCGAAGGCGTCTCCGGCTAGCCCGAGCCCGGCGTTGCCGAGGACTTCAGTACGATCACGCGAGACGCGGAGCAGGGAGAAGTCGCTGGTGCCGCCGCCAAAGTCGCCGATGAGGACGGTCTCTTCGCGGGTGTTGGGGAGGGTAGCGGCGTAGGCCCGGGCGGCGGCTACGGGTTCGAGCTCGAAGGCAACGCTGTCGAATCCGGCCTGGAGGAAGGCGGCGCGGAGGCGGGACTCGGCGAAGGCGTCGTCTTCGGGAGTTTCGGCACCGACGAAGCGGACGGGGCGGCCTACGGTGGCATGGCGGACGGGCTGGGCTTGTCCTCCATTGCGCTCGGCAAGGTGCTGCTCGGCGCGGAGGCGAAGGTCGGTGAGGATGCGGGAGACGAGGTCTTCGAGGGTGTAGCGGCGACCGAAGACTTCGGTGCCGGTGAGGGTGCGGCTGGGGAGATAGGACTTGAGGGATTGGATGAGGCGGCCCTTGGTTTCGGCGGCAAGGTAATGTTCGATGGCGGCGGGGCCGGTGTAGGACTTGAGAGTGGAGCGGGTGGCTTGGCGGTGCTGCTCGAGGTAGAGGACGGAACGGAAGGATTCGGTGGGGCCGGAGGCGGTGGGGAAGGTTAGGAGGTCTACATGGCCGTCTGGATGAGCGAGGGCTACGGAGCTGTTCGTGGTGCCGAAGTCGATGCCAATGTGTAGGACAATGTGTGGCAGGTGGGGCATGGACTTTCAGGATGACAGAAGTGTGTCGAAGGATTGCACTGTTCAGCGGAAACGATGTAGTCGACGTTCCGATCTTGTGAGCCGGTACAAGATCAGTTTTACGGTTTTTGGCTAGTTAGCTATCCAGCTAGCTATGCTATGCTCTCGTCAGAGGTAGACCATGGCCGTCTTGAAGCAGAGCGATCGCATTCGGGAGCTGGTTGCGGAGCGCTACGTTCGGCCCGCTCTGAAGAACGGAAATGTGCGGCTTTCCATTCGGGTACGGGATGTTCTTAAAGATGCGGAGGCTACCCCCGACTTTCCGCGGGGACGGACACCGTTGATCTGCGAGGTGTTGCAAGGCAAGAAGCTGCTTGCGGAAAATGGGTTGGAGATTGAGAGCGTGGAAGGGCCGCCTTCGAAGCAAAGCCGGACTGTGGTGGTGCACTACAAGCGTTCCGAGTCGGTCGATTCACCGGGGGTGGCGTTCGGTACTTCAAACGGGGAAACTCCGGCGGAGTGGGCTAAGCGACTTACAGACAAACTAAGAGGCTTACTTAAAGAAGAGTTGGCGGAGTACGGCGGGGCGGAGGGGTTTATCCGCTGGACACGAGACGAGGATGAAGACCCGGCATGAGGCGGATTTTCTGGGATTCCATGCTGCTCATCTATCTGCTCGACAATGTGCCTGAGTATGTGGAGCGAGTTCAAGAGCTGCTGATTATTTCCCGTACGCACAACGATAAGCTGTTTACCAGCTATTTGGGATTAGGGGAGCTGATGGCGGGAGCGGGAAAGACGTCAAGCTCGCGAACGGCTGCCCTGTTGCGCGAAGCTGTCGATGAGATAGGATTTACCTATCTTTCGTTCGACGCAACTGCGGTGAATACTTTTAGCCGGCTTCGCTCCGATCATCGGATCAAGCCGCCGGATGCAATTCATCTTGCTTGTGCGGCGGCGGCGGGGATGGATCTGTTTCTTACGCATGACGCAAGGCTAACGAAGCTCCATGTTCCCGGAATTCACTTTATACAGGGTTTCAATACGCCGCTGCTTCAACGTCCTACAAGCTGAACTAGTTCGGGCGTCTCCGCGAAGTGGGTGCGTATCTTTCCGGCAGTGGCGGCGCTGACGACAGCAGTGAGGGCGTCGGGGGTGGCTTGCTTGATGCCGCGAACGCTGCCGAAGTGTTCGAGGAGGCGCTGGCGGGTGCGGGGGCCGACGCCGGGGATGGTGTCGAGTTCGTTCTCGCGGTCGCGCATCTGACGGCGCTTGCGGTGGTAGGTGACGGCGAAGCGATGGCTTTCGTCGCGAATCTTCTGGACGAGGTGGAGGACGGGGGAGCGACGGTCGAGGACGACGGGCTCGTCTTCCTGGCCGTGAACGTAGATGATCTCCTCGCGCTTTGCGATGGAGGCGAGCGGTTGCAGGGTGACGCCGATCTCGGCGAGCGCGGCGGAGGCCGAGGAGAGCTGACCGAGGCCGCCGTCTATGAGGATGAGGGAGGGGAAGGGTTTCTTGTCGGCGAGCAGGCGGCTGTAGCGGCGTTGGACAACCTCGCGCATGGAGGCGAAGTCGTCCACGCCGGTGACGGTCTTCACCTGAAACTTGCGGTAGTCCGCCTTCTTCATGGCGCCGTCTTCCCAGACGACCATGGAGGCGACGGTCTCCGCGCCCTGGATGTGGGAGATGTCGAAGCACTCGATGCGGCGGGGAAGCTCTTCGAGGGTGAGGGCGTCCTGGAGGGCCTGTTGGATAGCCTTGATGCTGGGCTGGAGGACGCGGAAGCGCTGGTCGTAGGACTGCTTGGCGTTTTGGCAGACGAGGTCGACGAGGGAGCGCTTTTCTCCGCGCTGTGGGGCGGCGAGCTCGATGCGATGGCCAGCGCGCTCGGCGAGGAGGTCGGCAAGGATGGAGCGGTCCGGGAAATCGACCGGGACGTAGATGGATTTTGGCACGTAGTTCTGGTCGAGGTAGAGCTGTTTGAGCAGGGCGGAGAAGAAGATGGCGGGTGAAAAGTCTGCGCCTAGCTCTGTAATGCCGGTGTGCTGGACGACGGGTTCGCCTTCGGAGATTTCGGGAGCTGGGCAGCAGGGATCGGGTTCCCAGCGCGGGGCGGCTTCGAGGGAGTCTTCGCTGAGGGTGTCGGAGAGGGATTCGGGGAGTTCTTCCCAGAAGAAGTCGCGTCGGTCAACGATCTTGCCGCCGCGCATATGGAAGAGGTTGACGGCGAGCATCTCGTTTTCGTAGTGGAAGCCAAAGACATCGGCGTCTTCGTTGTCGGCGGTGGCGATGCGCTGCTTGTCCTGCATCTGGTGGACGGTGACGATCTGGTCGCGGAGACG
Source organism: Acidobacteriaceae bacterium (assembly GCA_965277085.1). Lineage (GTDB taxonomy): Bacteria > Acidobacteriota > Terriglobia > Terriglobales > Acidobacteriaceae > Edaphobacter. The sequence continues at coordinate 82,260 of OZ255708.1, read as the reverse complement.
CGCGGCATGTTCGAAGTGCTCGTTTTCGGCGGCAATCGCCATGCGCTTGGTGAGCTTCTGTTCAAGCTCGTGGGGCTTGCCTTCGAGGAAGAGCTGCACGTCGCGGATGGTCTCTTTGTAGGCTTCGGTCGTGGTGAGGCCTTCGACGCAGGGGCCGAGACAGCGCTTGATGTAGAACTGCAGGCAGGCGCGGGGATGATAGCGCGAGAGGTCGACTTTGCAGCTCGGAATGAGGAACGAGCGGTGAATCAGGTCGACGAGGCGATGGGCCAGATTGCCGGGAAAATACGGGCCGAAGTAGCAGTTGCCGTCTTTCCGCAGCTTTCGGGTGACGAAGACTTTGGGGAAGCGGTCGTTCATCGTGAGCTTGATATAGGGATACGTCTTGTCGTCGCGCAGGAGAATGTTGAAGCGCGGTTTACGCTGCTTGATGAGGTTGTTTTCAAGCGCGAGGGCTTCGTGTTCGTTGGCGACGGTAATGTATTCGACATCGACGGCTTCGCGCATCAGTGAGCCGGTTTTCTGGTTCATCTGCGAGGCTTCGAGGAAGTAGGAGCGGACGCGGGCGCGCAGGTTTTTGGCCTTGCCGACGTAGATGACCTCGCCCTCGGCGTTCTTATAGAGGTAGCAGCCGGGGGAGGTGGGCAGTGTTCGGATTTTTGCGTGGAGGTCCATCGGCAAGTTCAGTGTAGAGGCGGCGCACGGGTGTGTCCTGTTTCGCGTCAGTAGATTTGACGCGATGGAAGGGCGAAAGTTCCGTGGTGGCGACATCGGCAACAAAGGACTGAGGTGTATGTGGCGTCTAAACCATGTTGTATAAGCATGTTGAGCCTCGAAGTTGGATTGGCAGCCTGGTTGCAAGACACATACCGATTCGCTGTCGCACTTATCTCAGGAGAATGACCCGATGAACATGATCCAAACCAAATCCGCCGCTGTGCTTAGTGCGGCGTTGGCAGCCAGCCTGCTGACGGCCGGCTGCTCCAGCAAGAACTATGTTCGTTCGCAGACCGCGCCGATCATTCAACAGACGAACGATCTGGACGCGAAGACGGCGGCCGATCATCGCGCCATTGTAGACACGGATGAGCGGGCGCAGAAGGGGATTGCCGGAGCCATGGACGCGGCAAATACCGCCGACACCCATGCCGGAGCAGCGGGACAGTCGGCCGACGCGGCTGGAAGGTCCGCGCATGAGGCCGTCAACCGGGTCGATTCGCTGAGCGGGATGGTGGCCAACCTGGACAACTACAAGCAGCTGTCGACGATCAGCGTGACCTTCGGTTTCGACAAATCGGTACTGACGGCGGAGGACAAGAAAGAATTAGACAGCTTTGCCTCGACATTGACTACTGCGCGGGGCTATATTCTTCAAGTCACCGGCGGAACAGATTCTGTGGGTGACGCGCAGTACAACTATCAGCTCAGCCAGCGCCGGGCCGATGCTGTCGTCAACTACCTGGCCGTGAAGCACGCGATTCCGCCCCACAAATTCTTTCTTGTGGGGATTGGAAAGGACGTTCAGGTCGCGAGCGATCGCACGGCGGCGGGTCGCGCCAAAAACCGGCGGGTTGAGGTGCAGTTGCTGTCGAACATGAGTTCGTCCGATGATTCGGTTGCCGCGCAAAAGGCGCAGTAACGAGCCGCGGGCAAAGATCTTCGCTCCACTATCCGCTGTTGCAGTTCCTTTCACCAAAGCTTTCGCCGAACCATGCTGTAAGACGAGAAGCACCTTTCCAAACAGAACGGCGGGAGCATGTGCAGGACCCGCCGTCCTCCCTTCCTTCAAGGCGAGGCTCCTCCGGAAAAGCCGAACAGGGTACCCCCACCCCCCTGTACTTTAAGTACGAAAGTATTCCATTCAGAGGACTTAGGTCCGTACTTGTACCTTTCCGGTACGAACTAGTTAACCCCTGGATGTTTCCGGCTCGTTCTGTTGTATTGGTCTATTTTTAGTATAACAAACCCAACTAAACTAATGAACAAAGATGAGCATTTGTAAACCACTCATTCTACAAGAGTTATAGGATCATTTTTACGAAAGGGACTTGACAAGAAGAGAGGAGGAGTTTGCGAGGTGTGTGTTTTGAACGCGGATTTATGAGTTTGCGCCCGCAACGGGCGGGAGGACCGTTTGAATAAGCAGGGCCTAGGGGTCTAGTTTGCGGTAGACGATGCCCATGAGCAGGGACGCGAGGATGACCCAAGCGAACTGGTACCAGTAGAAGAAGGGAAATCCCCAGAGCGCGGGCGTGGAGCGGGCGTAGAGCTGCGGGAAGCAGAGGCCGAGATAGGGCAGCAGGAGCAGGAGCGCCCAGGAGGTGAGGCGCTTTTTCGGCTTGATGGCGGGCTCGTTCATGGTGCGCTCAGCATACCGCATCCACAACGGAGCGTGACGTCATCGGGTAGAGTGGAGCTATGCCGCACGCGCCGTCCATGGAAGAAGCCGTTGCGATCATGGCGCGTCTGCGTGGGCCGGGTGGGTGCCCGTGGGACCGGGAGCAGACGTTCGACTCGATCAAGCGGCATACGTTGGAAGAGACATACGAGGTCTTCGAAGCGATCGAACGGAGGGCTTGGCCGGAGCTAAAAGATGAGCTGGGCGATCTGCTGCTTCAGGTGCTCTTCTACTCGCAGATGGCGGCGGAGGCGGGCTACTTCACGATGGAGGATGTGGCGGCGAATCTATGCGCGAAGCTGATTCGACGGCATCCGCATGTCTTTGGGGATGCGGTGGCGGCGACGCCTGAGGCGGTGCTGCGGAACTGGGAAGAGATCAAGAAGACGGAGAAGGCTGGCGGCGTGCGGGCCGGATTGCTGAGCGATGTACCGCGCTCGATGCCGGCGATGCTCGAAGCGGCGAAGCTGGGATCGCGGGCGGCGAAGGCGGGGTTCGACTGGCCAGATGCCGCGGGTTTGTTTGAGAAGCTCGCGGAGGAGATTGCGGAGTTGCGGGTAGAGGTGGCGGGGCAACGGGCGGAGGCGATGGAAGAGGAGCTGGGCGATCTTCTCTTCACGGCGGTGAATCTGGCGCGGCATCTCCGGGTCGATCCGGAGAGTGCGCTGCGGCGGGCTAACTCCAAGTTTCGAGCGCGGTTTGCGGCGATGGAGCAGGCGGTGGGCGGGGCAGAGGCGCTCCGAGTGCTTTCTCCGGACGAGCTCGATGGGCTTTGGCGCGGGGCAAAGGCTTCCGAGGCAGCGCGTTAGCTATGCCGCTTCGCATTGCGCCTTTGGATCAGCTTGCCGAGTTCGACCGGTGCGTCGAGATACAGGTTGCGGTGTGGGGGTATGCGGATGGGGACGTGATTCCGCGACGGATGTTTCTCTTGGCGGGGCGGATTGGCGGGCAGGTGATTGGGGCATTCGATCCGGAGGCGGGGGATGCGCTTGTGGCGTTTGCGATGGCGCTGCCGGGCTATCGGGACGGGCGAGCGTACTTGCATTCGCATATGCTGGCGGTGCTGCCGGAGTATCGCAATGCGGGGTTGGGGCAACGGCTGAAGCTGGCGCAGCGGGACGACGCCTTGGCGCGGGGGTTCGATCTAATGGAGTGGACGTTCGACCCGCTGGAGATCAAGAATGCTTATCTGAATCTGCATAAGCTGGGCGCAATCGTTCGCCGCTATCATGTGAATTTCTATGGGCCGTCGTCGTCGCCGTTGCAGGGTGGGCTGCCGACGGACCGGCTGTATGCGGAGTGGTGGATGCGTTCGGAGCATGTGGAGGCGCGGCTGCATGGAGAGATGCCGGAGCCGGCGACGACGCGTGTCGAGGTGCCCGCCGCTGTCTCGGCGTGGAAAGAGGATGACGCCCAGCGTACACTGGCCGAGTCTCTCCAGAGCACCAATCGAGCCGCACTTGAAGCGGGGTTCGCGCGTGGGCTCGCTGCTGTCGATTACGCGCGTGACGCCGAGGGGAACGGCACGTTTCTTCTTGGACCGTGGCCGCCAGTCGGAATACAACGCTCCCCAGAGAGCGATTTCAGGAGTTTGCACGATGATTCGTATTGACGCAATCCACCTTCGCGAGATCACGATGCCGCTCGCGCATCCTTTTGAGACGAGTTTTGGGCTGACGACCAACCGCCGTATTTTGCTGGTGGAGCTGGAGTCGGACGGGCTGACCGCGTGGGGGGAGTGCGTGGCGGGCGAGCACCCGTTCTTTTCGGAGGAGTCGATCGACACGGCTTGGGTGGTGACGGAGCAGGAGCTTGCGCCGCTGCTGCTAGACGCGATCGGCGTGACGGGGGGCGGGAGTTGCCCAGACGTGTTCAAGCAAGTGCGCGGCAACCGTATGGCTAAGGCGGCGCTCGAGAATGCGGTGTGGGACCTTGACGCTCAGCGGCGGGGTGTCGCGCTGGCTGAACTGCTGGGCGGAACGCGCGAGACGATCGCGTGCGGTGTATCGATCGGTATACAGCCTTCGGTTGAGGCGCTGATGGAGAAGATTGCCATCGAAGTTGCGGCGGGATATCAGCGCATCAAGCTGAAGTGCAAGCCGGGATGGGACACGCTGATCTTCGAGGCGGTGCGCGCGCGCTGGCCGGAGATTGTGCTTTCGTGTGACGCCAACTCGGCCTACAGGATGCGGGACTTTGAGCACATCAAGAGCTGGGACCAATTTGGGCTGCTGATGATCGAGCAGCCCCTTTGGCATGATGATTTCTACTTTCACTCGATGCTGCAGAAGCAGATGGAGACGTCTCTCTGTCTCGACGAGTCGATCCGCAACCGGCGAGACGCGCTGGCCGCCATCGACATGGATTCGTGCCGGATCATCAATATCAAGAACGGGCGCGTGGGTGGGTTCTCGGAGGCGATCGCGGTGCACAATGCGGCGGCGGAGCGAGGTGTTCCGGTGTGGTGCGGCGGGATGCTCGAGACAGGCATTGGACGGGCGCACAACATAGCGCTTTCGTCTCTGCCGAATTTCTCGCTGCCGGGGGATGTATCGGCGTCGGCACGGTACTGGGAAGAGGACATTGTGGAGCCGCCAGTGACGGTGAGCGCGCGGGGCGAGATCGTTGTGCCGACGGCTTCGGGGAGCGGGTATCCTGTACGCCGGGACCGGATCGAGCGGCTTACGGTGCGCCGGGCCACGCTTCGTGCCAAGTCGCTGGTGACGGCCTGATTATCTTGGTAGCGGCGTGGCTAATAATGTTTGAATGGCTTTTTGGTAGGTCATGGGGGCGATTACCTGATAGGCCGAAGCGTTTACTTCGGTGTGTACGGCGATTTGCTTGACCATGAGCGCGCGAACGGTAACTTCTTGCTTGAAGTGCGTGTAAATCCATCGCCCACCGCCGGCGTCAGTTTGCTCCAGCAGCAGGTTGCCGCCGGGATAGATGCGCGCCAGCATTCCCCAGCCGAAGTTGATGGGCTTGAAGATGTGGCCCTCCATGCGCACCATCTGACCCGTTTTTGTGTCGATCCACATACGGCCTTCGAGACCGGTCAGCGCGGCGGAGGGGGTGGAGGGCGGTGTCCAGTTGGGATTGGGATGGTAGTCGAGGACGACTTCACCGCTGTGTCGCGGCGCGCTGGGCGGTTGTTCGGGCACGTAGCTGTAGAGCATAGCGTCGGGCATCATGCGGATCAGGTCGTCGGCCAGCTTCTTGCCGGAGTCTTCATTCTTGATGTGCTTGCTGAAGGCGGCGGGAGAACTGGCTAATTCTTCCAGACGCGCCCTTTCGGCCGCGTCTTCGTCCGCGGTAAGTGGTTTGCCGGCGCGCAGGATGAGCCGCGCTACCGTTCCGTCTTTGCTCTCGATCACGTCGCGGGTTTGGTCGCCCTTGCTGTCGACGACGTGCATCCGGTAGCGGAGGAAACTGTCTTTGTGGCGGAGGATGGCGACTTCATTTGCGGCGGTCTGGACGGCCCAATCGCGTGGTGGCCGGGCCGTGGAGGTTTGCTGTGCACCGGCGGAGGATACCATCCCGAACACACAGACAAGCAGCAGGCCAACTATACAGGCAGTTGAGCGTCTGTCGGCCATAGTCGATAGGACGCGCTCGGCAGCCGCAAAGTTTCCCGTTTGCCTCCACGCTCAGGCTTGGGTATAGTTCGGGCAAGACGGCACTATCGTTTATTCGTTCGAGACCACGTCCTCATAGGAGTACTACGGCATGAAACCAGCAGAAGGCTCTACCGTTATTGGCAAGTCGGTTATGATTCGCGGGGAGCTTACCGGCAGCGAAGATCTGTTTATGGACGGCACGATTGAGGGCACTATTTCCCTGACGAACAGCCGGCTAACGATCGGTCCCAACGCCCACGTAACGGCCAATATTTCAGTCGACAATATCGTGATCTTCGGTCGAGTCGACGGCAACATCCAGGCGACGGGGAGTATCGATCTGCGCCAGTCGGCAGTGCTCATTGGCGATGTGCTGGCGGGACGGCTTTCCATTGAAGAGAGCGCCATGATTAAGGGCCGGGTGGAGTTGAATCCTACCGCGGCGCCTAAGGCGTAGCCTAGACGCATGGCTCTCTTTGGAAATCAGACGAAAGGAAGCGCCGGCGGCAACGCGCGCATTCCGCGCCACTCAAGCGGATGGGCGCAGTTGCTGGGGCATCTGCGTACGCGCGAGTCGTTGCGCATCCTCGATATAGGCCCGACGTCGTCGCATAACATCAACTACATCACCGATCTGGGCCATAGCATCTATATGGCTAATCTGGCGGAAGAGGCGGCCAAGCCGGAATGGATTCTTGCGGGGGAAGCCGGCGCGCCACCGGATTACGACGTAGAAGGATTCATCAAGACGAATCTAAGCTTCTCTGGCCGCACCTTCGATGTCATTATTCTGTGGGACGCAACCGATTACTTGCCCGAGCCGCTTATCCCGGCGGTGATGGAGAGACTCTACGAGGTGCTTCAACCTGGAGGGCAGCTTTTGGCTTTCTTCCACTCGAAGGACTCCGGGCCTGAGGCGGCTTTCCGGCGGTACCATTTGACCGATAAGGATGTGGTGGAGATGCAGTTGATGGGGAGCTATCCGTTGCTGCATACGTTCAACAATCGCCAGATCGAGAAGTTGCTGGGTAGCTTTAGCGGAACGAAGTTTTTTCTTGCGAAGGATAGTTTCCGCGAGGTCGTTGCCACGCGTTGATGAGCAGGATGAAAGTAAAAAGGGGAAGCGAGTTATCGCTTCCCCTTGCCGTTTACTGCGCAGCCTTGCTCTTGCGTTCGGCCCATCGGCGCTTCATCGCGTCCGCGATGGCCTTGCGTCCTTCAGGACTGAGCTTCCGCTTTTTCGGTGCGCCGTTGGTGGAGGCCTTGGCTACCGTTGAAGCATTTTTGCTTCCCTTAGGACGGCCGCGTCCGGCCTTCTTCGCTGGCGCGCTCGGCGAGGATGAAACACTTTGAAGAACCTGACGCGCTTCGGTCAGCTTCGCTATCTGCGCGTCTATCTGTGCAATGATCGAATCCACTTCCACAAACTACCCCCTTGTTACTGCGTTTTCAATTGCCAAGCCTAAATCAGCCTTCTCCAGAACGATACAGATATTAGTAAGGCAAGGCAATCCAATTCCCGAAGTATTGGTACCCAGGTATGCAACAAAAGCCTTGGCATTGTTCCTCTTCGACGCCACGCGACTATAAACCGATGGCCGAGTGTTAGACTTCGCACAGTTATGCGGTCGATTCCTTTCAAACTCTGGCTGCTAGCCGCGCTCTCCGCCGTACTTCAAACGCTTTCGTTTCCGCTGGCCGGTCCCATTCCTCTGTGGCGCACGGCTTTTAGCTGGATTGCGCTGACGCCGCTGCTCCTTGCGCTAGATGCTTCCATCGGTTCTCGCGAGCCACTTACGTTGAGGCGGGGCGCGGCTCTTGGCTATGGGTGCGGCATCGTGTGGTACCTCGGCAACTGTTACTGGATTTATCAGACGATGTATCTCTACGGCGGCCTACCCAAGCCGGTCGCCACCGGTATCCTTCTTTTGTTTTGTCTGTATCTCGGGCTTTACCATGCGCTGTTTGCTCTCCTTTTCACCGTGGTTCGGCGTTCCGGCCTGGGCAGACAAGGCGCTCTGACGCTCTCCCCGTTTCTGTGGGTTTCGGTGGAATTAGCACGTTCCCGAGTCACGGGCTTTCCGTGGGACCTGCTGGGAAGCACATTGGTCGATCATTCTTTACTCACACGGCTAGCTCCACTGACAGGCGTATATGGGTTGTCTTTTCTCGTGGTGGCCGTCAACGCTCTCTGGCTTATTCGTTTTCGCGTTCGCGCGCATCGCTACACGCACGCCGCACTTACCGCCGCTGGCGTTCTGGTCGTAGTGTTGTATGGAGTCGCTCTCCGTGCCGCTCGTCCGGCAGCGTCCTTGCCCACCAGCGACACGGCAGTGCTGCTGCAAGAAAATCTAGGTGTGGGTACGGAAGCGACCGCGAACTATGAGACGCGCGACGATCTGCTGGCTTCGTTTTCTGCGCTGAGCCTCCATCCACCGGCGGACCGCTGCTTCGGCATTCCCGAGCTTGCATCGACGCGCTGCGTCCACTTTGTGGGCGATCTGCCGAAGGAACAAAGGGCCAGCTTAATTGCGTGGCCGGAAGCGCCGTCCGGCTTTCGCACCGACGACCCAGCCTTTGCCGCCGCTGTCAGTGAACTTGCACGCTCGGCCGGAGCTCCGCTGGTGATTGGCAGCTTGGGGATTGTGCCCGATCGCGCCGCCGCTCGTAGTCTGCGCGAGTACGATTCTGCTGCCTTAGTGCGCCCGGATGGCACCTCCGCCGGGCGTTACGACAAGATCCATTTAGTTCCGTGGGGCGAGTATGTGCCGTTCAAGCAATTTTTCTCGTTCGCGGACCGGCTGACGGCTGGGGTGGGAAATATGGACCGGGGGACGTCGCGCAGTGTTTTTTCCAGCGGCGGACACAAGATCGGCGTCTTTATTTGCTATGAGTCGGTCTTTGGCGACGAGGTGCGGCAGTTTGTGGTGAACGGCGCGGACGTGCTGGTCAATATCTCGGACGATGGCTGGTACGGCGACACCTCGGCCGCGTGGCAGCACCTGAATATGGTGAGGATGCGGGCGATCGAGAATCGGCGGTGGGTACTACGGTCGACGAATACGGGCGTGACCGCCGTGATCGATCCTTATGGGCGGGTGACGGCGTCGATTCCGCGTCATATTCGGTCGGCGCTGCGGGCCGGGTATGGTTACGAGACGGAGCTTACGTTTTATACGCGGCATGGCGATGTGTTCGCGTATGGGTGTGCGCTGGTGAGCTTAGTGTCTATAGGTTACAGCCTGATCCGCCGAGATGACCTAAACTAGAACCATGCTTGATGATTTGGAGTTCCGCTACTCCCCGGTTCGCGCGCAGGTTCGCGAGCTGCGGGAGTATCTTTGACGCGCCCCGCCTTCGTCGTGAACTAGCCACCCTGGAAGAGAAGATTGCCGACCCGGCCGTGTGGACCGACGCGGCGCGCTCACAACCGCTGATGCGCGAGCGCAAACGGCTGGAGACGCTGCTGGCCGACGATACGGAGCTGGCTCGGCGGTCGGATGATATTGAAGCTTACTTTGAGCTTGCGCGCGAGGGGGAGGATACGGAGCCCGACCTGGTGCGGGAGATTCCGGCGCTGGTTGCGTTCTCCGAAGCGCTGGAATCGAAGACGATGCTTTCCGGCGAGACCGATGCGCTGAATGCGATTTTGACTGTGCATCCGGGCGCGGGCGGCACGGAGAGCCAGGATTGGGCGGAGATGCTGATGCGGATGTATATCCGGTGGGGGGAGCGGCAGCGCTTTAAGGTGGAGATCAATGAGATTCAAGACGGGGATGAGGCGGGGATCAAGTCGGCGACGTTTACGATCTCGGGCGATTTTGCGTTTGGGCTGCTGAGCGGGGAGACGGGGGTGCATCGGCTGGTGCGGATTTCGCCGTTCGATTCGGCGAAGCGGCGGCATACGTCGTTTGCGAGCGTTTTCGTGTCGCCGGAGATCGACGACACGATTGTGATCGATTTGAAGGTGGAAGATCTGCGGATCGATACGTACCGGTCGGGCGGCAAGGGTGGACAGCATGTGAACACGACGGATTCGGCTGTGCGTATTACGCATCTTCCGACGGGGCTGGTGACGGGCTGCCAGAATGAGCGCTCGCAGCATAAGAACAAAGAGCGCGCGATGAAGATGATGCGGTCGAAGCTGTACGAGTATGAGCTGGACAAAAAGAAGGCGACGGCGCGGAAGCTGGAAGACTCGAAGCTGGATATTAAGTTCGGCTCGCAGATTCGGAGTTACGTGTTGCAGCCTTACCGGATGGCGAAGGACCTGCGGACGCGTGTGGAAGTGGGCGATGTGGACAAGGTGCTGGATGGGGCTATCGATCCGTTTATCCAAGGATATTTGCGGATGCGGCGGGAGGGGAACTTTCCGGCTGAGGTGGAGACGGAAGACGATCTGTAAGTTGCGCTATACACATGAATGTGCGATCCTTACACATTGGAGGTTCTATGCGGACTAATATCGACATTGACGACGATCTCCTCGCTAAGTCTCTCAAAGCTAATCCTGGCATGACCAAGAAGGCAGTTGTTGAAAAAGCTTTACAAATGCTTGTTCAAATAGACGGTCAAGCGGGTATCCGCAAGCTGCGGGGTAAAGTGCAATGGGAAGGGAATTTGGAAGAGTCTCGCGCGAGCCGTTTCACAAGGTAGTGTGCCGCCTATGACCATCGTAGATACAGCCGTTTGGGTCGACTATCTGCGTGGAACCGATACGCTCAACACGATCTGGCTCGATGCAGAACTGATGCATGTACCCATTGGATTAACCGACCTTATTCTTTGCGAGGTTCTACAAGGCACGCCCGCCGTACAGGTCGACAAGGTCCAGCGCCAAATGCGGATGTACCACTTGTTTGAAACCGGAGGAGAGATGCTCGCGGTAGCAGCGGCGCAGAACTACCGTTTTCTCCGTGCTCGAGGCATTACGATCCGTAAGACGATCGATTGTCTGATCGCGACTTTTTGCATTGCCGAGGGCCACACCCTGCTGCACAACGACCGCGACTTCGATCCGTTCGAGGAGCACCTTGGACTACAGGTCCTTCACCCTTCGCGCCACTAGAAGAGCAGCTTGACCGCGAATTGTAGTTGACGCGAGGTGCCGGCGGTCTTGCTGATCTCGCCGAAGCCGGAGCCTCGAATGGTGTTGGCGGGAAGGCCCATGTTGACGATATTGAAGAGGTTGAAGAACTCGGAGCGGAACTGGACGTCGAAGAGCTCGCCGCCACCTGCGCGGGTGCCTACGGGCGTGTCTTTGATGAGGGAGAAGTCGAAGTCGTAGAAGGCTGGGCCGCGAAAGGTGTTGCGTCCGAGGGTGCCGAAGCTGCCGGAGGGGATGGAGAAGAAGTCCGCGTTGGCCGCACCTTTGCCGAAGTAATCTTCACGGACTTTGCGGGCGGTGGAGAGGACGGGCTGAGCGATCTGATTGGGCCTATCGACGCCGCCCGATCCGGCTTGGGTTTGCTGCACGCCGGAGTAGACGGTGAAGGGCGAGCCGCTGCTGATGGTGGAGATGCTGAGCAGCTCCCATCCAGCGGTGACTTTGCGGCTTAGGGTTTCGAGCAGCGCGGCTTTTTCAAGCTGGAGGTCTTGCGCGAGGCTCATGGTGAAGCCGTGGGTGACGTCGAAGCTGGACGGGCCTTTTTCGGGGTGGTTGTCGAAGGGATTTTGGGAGTAGGGAATGGAGACGGCACCGGTGGTATTGCCGCCGGGAGAGACGCCGCTGGTGTCGTCGATGGACTTGGACCAGGTGTAACTCACCTGGACACCGGGGCCGCCGTGGGGGAGTGCTCCCGAGAGCGAGGTTTGGAGGGCATGGTAGGTTGAGTGAGCCGTTGCCACCATCAACTGCTCGGTGCCGAAGCCGCCGACGGCGTTGCCCGCGCTGTCGAAATGGGTGTACGGGGCAAAGGCCGGTCCAGCGCCGGAGTAGCCATTGATGAAAGCGATGCGCGGCAGGTGGACGGACGCCGTTCCGATGTAGGCGGCGTCGGCGGTCATCTTGCCGAACTGCCGTTCCGCGCCGAAGGTCCAGGTTTGGAGGTAGCCGTTGCCGAAGCGGCGGTCGATCCCGGCGAGGTTGAGCGGGGTGAATTGCGCACCGGGGGTAAGGGCGGCGAGATCGCGCTGGTAGCGGTCGATGTCGAGTACGGTGTTGGGCGCTACTGTGTTTGTCTTGCCGCTGGCGAAGACGTTCTGGCCGCTCGGTGTGTAGAACGTGGGCAGCTCGGCCGAGGTGATTTGAAAGCCGTACGGGACTGGCTCGGCGGCGGTGGTGGTGACGTGCGGGTAGATGACGAAGGGGACCGCGCCGGTCAGGAAGTTGTCCTGCCAGATGTTGGGCGGGATGGTGGTGATGCCTCCGCCTACGTGGAGATGGAGCGAATCCTTGACCTTCCAGTCGAGCTGGACGCGCGGGCCGAGGCCCTTCCAGTCGAAGCGGTAGCCCGGCTGCGGATCGGCGACGTACTCCTGCTGGCCGTTGGCGAAGAGGAAGCCCGAGGACCGCCGGGCGCGCTCGGAGATGGGCGAGTAGATCTCATAACGTAGGCCGTAATCGAGCACGAGACGGTTGGAAAGCTTGAATGTGTCTTGAAAATAGACTGCGCCAGCGTTGCGCGAGACGGCTGCCGGACCGATGTGGTTGCCGCCGGAGACGTAGGGTGGAGCGACGGCCGTTGTGTAGACGAAGGCGCTGCCGGTCAGGAAGGCGCTGAGGGTGTCGGGCAGCGGATCACCCGCGCGGAGGTTGTGTGTGCCGCTTTGCGAGGCGATGTTGGCGGGCGCGTACGCGGTGCCGCCGCCAAAGTCGTACTCGCCGTTGGGACTGGTGCCGAAGTAGGTTGTATCGCGGTTGATGCGGGCTTCTGTCCCGGCCTTGACGACGTGGCGGACGGTAGTCCAGGTGAAGTTTTGTCGCGCCTGGAAGAGGTTGCCATAGGCGGACATGACGGAGCCGCCCGCCGAGTTGAACGCTTCGTAGAGGCCGTCGTTGAACTTGACGGCGGGATCGGTGTGGTTCGGGGTGGGGAACTGCGGCGTGGTGCGTGTCGCGCTGAGGGAGCTCTCGAAGTCGAAGTGCGGCGAGGGCGCGTTCGTGTACGTCAGGACGCCGTTGCGCTGGTGGTCTGTGTAGACCACGCCGAAGCTCCGGTCGATGGCGGTCTGGTCGGGGTTGGTGGTGGGGCCGAAGAGATTGTTGAAGTTGAGCCGCAGCATGAGGTGCGACTTTGCCGTGAGCACGCGGTCGAGACGGAGGGAGAACTGGTTGGCGTTCGTCGTGACCTTGGATGAAGCGGCATAGGTATTTGCGCCGTAGGGGCCGGTGGGATTGTTAGGGAGCGGATAGCGGGCGAGGATTTTGGCGATGGCGGGTGAGGGCGTGATGAGGAGCGTGTCGCCTTTGTAGGCGGTTGTGTCTAGGCCAGTGCGCTCGGCGGCGGTGGGTACGGGCAGGACCTGTGTCGTGCCGAGTACCTGACGGAACCCCTGGTATTGGCCGAAGTAGAAGAGCTTGCCGGAGCCGTCGTAGAGGTGTGGAATGACCACGGGGCCGCCGTTGGTGAAGCCGAACTCGTTGCGGCGGAAGGGCGGGATGCGTCCCGGCTCGGCGATGGAGGGGTGGTCGAAGTAGTTGCGGGCGTCGAGGGATGAGTTCCTCAGAAATTCAAATACCGATCCGTGGAAGCCGCCGCTGCCGGAGCGCGTAATGACGTTGGTGAAGCCCGCCGCGCCGCGCCCGATCTCGGCCGCCATCCAGCCGGAGACGGAGCGGATCTCCTCGACGGCGTCGACGTTGAAGTTGCTGAAGGTGGCACCGCCCATCTCGGGGTCGCTGGTGTCGGCGCCGTCCATGGCGAAGACGGCCTCAACGCCGCGCTGGCCGTTGATGGCGAACTGCTGGGTGAAGTTCGTCTGCCCGTTCGAGTCGGTCATGGTTCCGGCGGCGAGGAGGAGGAGCTGGCTGAAATCGCGTTTGTTGAGCGGGATGGCGCTTACGGTCTGGCTGGAGAGCGTTTCGCCACCGGTCTTTGCCGCTTCGTCGGGACGGAATGAAACCGATACCGAACCTTCATCGGACTGGATTACCAAGATCGAGGACGGGCCTGTAGGGATGTTCAACGCGTTCCCCGCGCGGTGCGTCGCGCCTCCCACCACGACTTCGAGCTGGAAGTTGCCCGGCGCAAGCGTGGCGAACCGGAATGCTCCTTCTTCTGTTGTTGAAGTTACCAGGGCCGGGCCGCCGTTGCCGATGAGGCGGACCTCTGCTCCCTTGACGGCCGCGCCGGCCGCAGTGTGCAGCGAACCGGTCAACAAACTGCGCGGCGCATCTTGAGCGAACGGCGAGAGAGATAGAAGCAGCACAAAGAGAAGATGTACGAAGAAACGCATGAAGGGTGATTATAGGGAGCGTTCCTCTTCTCTGGCCATGAACTGAAAGGGCATCAGGCCGCATCCAACCTCCATGCCCGACGCAAGCATCGCCGTCAGCGAAGCCACCGCTCTCCGCACACAACTTACCGCGCTTCTTCAGGGCGGACAGGCGCACGTGACTTTCTCTGCGGCTATTGAAGATTTCCCGGTGGCTCTACGCGGTTCTGTACCGCATGGTCTGCCTTATTCCGCCTGGCAGATCCTGGAGCATATGCGGTTTACGCAGCGGGATATTCTGGACTTTTCGGCTCCACCGACTGGCGGGTATCAACATAAGGAGTGGCCGAAGGCCTATTGGCCGGAGCCGGCCGAGCCGCCGGCGCCGGATGCGTGGGACCAAACCATCGCCGCTATACACGCCGATCTTGCGAGTTTTCTGGCGCTCATCCAGAACCCAGCCGCCGACCTAAGCAAGCCTTTCCGCTGGGGCGATGGCCAGAACCTTCTTCGCGAGGCCCTCCTGATCGCCGACCACAATGGGTATCATCTAGGCGAGCTGATAGTCCTGCGCCGTCTGCTGGGAGTGTGGCCTGTATGAACGAGCCAAGGCTTATTCGCGAAATGCTTGCGCTGAAGACGATTGCCGTGGTCGGGCTGTCGGATCGGCCTGACCGGCCCAGCCACTACGTTTCGGCGGCCATGCAGCGGCATGGGTATACCCTCTTCCCGATCAACCCGGCACTTACAACCGTACTTGGCTTGACGGCTTATCCGAGCCTTGCCGCTCTGCCGGAGAAACCGGACGTGGTTCAGGTCTTCCGCAATGCGAGCTTTCTTCCGGCGATTGTGGAGGAGATGCTGACTCTTGGGCTTACGCATCTTTGGGTGCAACAGGGGATTGTCGACCTACCTACCGCGACCCGCGCCGAAGAGCATGGCATCCGCGTGGTGATGGACCGGTGCATGATGGTGGAGCATCGACGTTTGTAGCCTCCAGCCGCCCGCTGGTCCTACGATGTACGTTAACTACATGATGATGCCGCGCCGTTTTGCCGTTCTTCTGGTCCTCCTTTGTGCTTCCGCTTTGCGCAGAGGCCATGCGCAGCTTCAGGAGGCGGGCGACGGCGGGCCGGGGCCGGTCAAGTCGCAGCACCTCACGGCGGAGCTCGTCTCGCTTGCGCCGACGATCGCTCCCGGTGGCACGCAGCAGGTGGGGCTGGTGCTGACGCTTGAAGAGAAGTGGCACGTTTACTGGATGAACGCTGGAGATGCGGGTGAGCCGCCGAAGATCGCCTGGACGCTGCCTTCGGGCATGACTGCTGGCCCCATGCAGTTTCCCATCCCTACGCGACTGCCGAATGGACCGTTGATGGACTTCGGCTATGAGGACGAGGTGGCTTTTCCCGTCTTGATGACCGCCGCCAAGTCACTGAAGCCGGGCCCGGTTCACCTGGATGCTCATGTACGCTGGCTGGTCTGCCGGGAAGTCTGCATTCCGGGGAAGGCGCATCTCGGGCTGACGCTGAACGTGGATAGAGCCGCGCCGCTGGCTCCACCGGCGAATCCTGTGGGCGCGCTGGGAGAGGCTCTGAGCTTGCTTCCGCAGGCTCTTCCGGCGGGCGCGAAGATTACTGTCACGGGTGGGAAGTCCGCTTTTCTTCTTACGCTGATTGATGGGCAGCGCGAGCCGGACGCCGAGTTTTATCCCGCCGAACCGGACCAGATCGTGAACGCGACGGAGGGGGAGATTGCCAGCCGTCCCGATGGCGTCTCCCTTACTATCCAACGTTCGCCCGATCTTACCGCGCTTCCGTCGCGCCTCCACGGCTTGCTCAAGCTCAACGAGAAAGTGGCCTACAAAGTCGATGCCCCGGTGACCGCGGGTGAGGTCGAGTTGGCTGCGAATGCCGGAACGCCCGCCCCCGCTACCTCAAACGTCACGGTACTCGCGGCCATCGGGCTGGCGTTTGCCGGGGGCATCATCCTGAACCTGATGCCGTGCGTGTTTCCGGTGCTGTTCCTGAAAGGACTGGCGCTGGTACAGTCTTCGGGCGAAGAGCGGGGGCGGCTGCGGGCGCATGGGCTGGTTTATACGCTGGGCATCCTTGTTTCGTTCTGGGCGATCGTCGCGGCGCTGCTGATCCTGCGTGCCGGAGGGAGCCAGGCCGGATGGGGCTTTCAGCTGCAATCGCCAGCCTTTATCGCCGTGCTGGCGGCGGGACTGTTCTTCTTCGCGTTGTCGCTTGCGGGGCAGTTCGATCTGGGCTTGTCGCTGACCTCGGTGGGGGGCGGCCTGGCGCAGCAGCAGGGCTATACCGGGTCGTTTTTTACCGGGGTGCTCGCCACGATCGTCGCTACACCGTGTACCGCGCCGCTAATGGGAGCGGCCATTGGGTTCGCGTTGGCGCAGCCCGCCGGGATCACCTTTGCGGTCTTCACGGCGCTTGGGCTTGGACTGGCCACACCGTACCTGCTCCTGAGCTTTCAGCCAGCGTGGACGCGCGTGCTGCCGCGTCCGGGCGCCTGGATGGACGTGCTGAAGCAGCTGACGGCTGTTCCGCTGTTCGCGACGGTGATCTGGCTGGTGTGGGTGTATGGCCGGCTTTACTCCTCGTCCGCGGTGCCGGGGCAAGGAAGCGATCATCTGGCGCTGCTGCTCTGCTGTTTACTGTTGTTGGCCATTGCGGGATGGGCACTTGGAAGGTGGCCGGCACGTTCAGGCAGCACCCTGGCCGCTGTGGTGCTTGCCGCCGCTGGCCTTGCCATCCCGTTGTATCACCCGAAGGACACTGCTCTGGTTTGGACGCCGTACACGCAGGCTGCGCTCGATCAGGCGCGGGCGGCGGGGCATCCGGTCTTTATCGATTTCACCGCCGCGTGGTGCCTAAGCTGCCAGGTGAACGAGCGCGCCGTTTTGAAGGCGGCCGACGTCCAGCATCAGTTTTCCGCGCACCATGTCACGCTGCTGCGCGCGGATTGGACCTCGTACGACCCCGCGATTACGGCCCAGCTCGCCTCGATCAATCGCAGTGGCGTGCCCACCTATGTAATCTATCCGGCAAACAAAGAGGCCGCTGCCGATGTGCTGCCGGAGCTGCTTACAAAAAACATCGTGCTGTCGGCTTTAGATAAAGATACGAAATCTTCAACCAAGTAAACGAGCGGAGTGGCCGTTGTACTCAATCAGGGCTACTGCCTTCTTGTCGAACGAGATGAAGATCTCGCCTCCCATCCATCTGCCTTCAAACGCGATGACGCCGTCGGCGAAGTCTCCTCCAGCCATTAGGACCGTCATACCGGCTTCTACGGCGGGGCGGTTGACGACTACGTTGCCGGTGTCGAGCAATGCCTGGAGAGCGGAGGCTGTCGCGGTCGCCGAAAATTTGTAAACATGGCGCAAAACCCAAACGAACTCGCACAAGCAAGGCAAAGTAAGTGCGATCAAAGAGGCATTCTCAAGCGCACGATCGGCCGCATTTGCCTGAGCCACATGATCCCGGACGACGCCTCGCACCAGGACGTTCGTATCGACAGAGACTTTCACAGTTGACCCGACCAGCCCTTAATGATCGTTTCCTCAATCTCTTCAAGTGTAGCTACCTTGGTCGTCTTACCGGCGAGCAAGCCAAGGAATCCTTGGATCGTTCCAGTCGGGCGGGCCGCCTTCAAGGTCGCTTGGCCATTCGGCAACAGATCGACCTCGATCTTGCCACCGGGTTCAATGCCCAGATGTTGCAGAACGTCTTTGCGAAAGGTGACTTGTCCACGCGCGGTTACTGTAAGGGTCGCCATGATCTTCCTTTAGTTCTAGTGTAATGCAATATACCCTTACCAAGAAGCTGTTTACGCTTTGAAGCCGAACTCTTCCGCCGCCTTGACCACCTCTTCGGGCGAGAGCTTGGCGATGGGGTAGGAAAGCGACCAGCTATGGCCGAACGGGTCTGTGACCTGGCCCCAGCGGTCACCCCAGAACTGGTCGGAGAGCGGCATACCGATCTTGGCACCGGCGGCGACGGCACGCTCCCACGCGACGTCCACGTCCGGGCAGGTGAGGGCGATCATGACCGGGGTGCCACCCAGCGACTGCGGGGTCATCGACTTCGTGTTCATCTCTTGGGAGAAGTCGTCGGCCAGCATGAAGACGCCACCGTTGATGCTGAGCTGCGCGTTCATAACCTTGGTCGAGCCCGGCATATGGTGCCGTGCATGCTCAATTGCGCCAAAGGCCTGCTTGTAGAACTCGATGGCGGCGGCACCGTCGGAGACTGTCAGGTAGGGCAGCATGGGAGGATTTTCGGTCATGAGAGTACCTCGTAGAGAGTTGGCGGATGCAAGAGCAAGCTATCATGCCGCTACTCCGCGCCGCCAGAGGATTGTGCGACCTTGATGCGGGCGATCTCCTCCATGCGCTGGGCGAGGAGTTTCTCGCGGCCCTCGTTGGTCGGCTGGTAGTAGCGGCGTCCGGCAAGCGAGGGCGGGAGGCACTCCATCGCGGCTACTTTGCCGTGGACATCGTGGGCGTATTGGTAGTCCTTGCCGTAGTCGAGGGACTTCATCAGCTTCGTCGGCGCGTTGCGGAGGTGGAGCGGGACGGGCTCGGCGGCGGTAGCTTCGATGTCTTTCTGGACTGCGCCATAGGCGGTATAGACGGCGTTCGATTTGGGCGCGAGGGCGAGATAGACGACGGCTTGAGCGAGGGCGAGGCCACCTTCCGGCTGGCCGAGGAAGTGCATGGCGTCGCGGGCGGAGAGGCAGAGGTTGAGCGCTTCTGGAGCGGCCAGGCCGATGTCCTCGACCGCCATGCGGACAACGCGACGCGCGACGTACATGGGGTCTTCTCCCGCTTCGAGCATCCGGCCGAGCCAGTAGAGCGCAGCGTCGGCGTCGGAGTTGCGTACGCTTTTGTGCAGCGCGGAGATGATGTCGTAGTGCTGCTCGCCCTTTTTGTCGTAGAGGAGGACGCGGCGCTGGAGGGCCTCGGCGGCGACGGCTTTGGTGATGGACGCCTCGCCGCGCGATTGGGCGAGCTTAGCGCCGACTTCGAGCGCGTTCAGGGCGTTCCGCGCGTCGCCGCTGGCAAAGGCGGCGATCATGGCGAGGGCGTCCTCGTCTGCGGCGATGTTGAGGGTGCCCAAGCCGCGCTGGTCGTCGGTCAAGGCGGCGCGGAGGAGCTCGACGACCTGGTCTTCGCTGAGCGCGCGCAGCGTGTAGACGCGGCAGCGGGAGAGGAGCGCGGCGTTGATCTCGAAGGACGGGTTCTCGGTGGTCGCGCCGATCAGCCGGATGGTGCCGCGCTCGACGTAGGGCAAGAAGGCGTCCTGCTGGGCTTTGTTGAAGCGGTGGATCTCGTCGACAAACAGGATGGTGCGGAGGCCGAAGCCCGAGGCCTTCTCCGCTTCGACCATGACTTGCTTGATCTCCTTGATGCCGGAGAGGACGGCGGAGAACTCGATGAAGTTGGCCTCGGTGACGCGCGCGATGATCTTGGCGAGTGTCGTCTTGCCGACTCCGGGCGGTCCCCAGAAGATCATGGACGCGGCGTCGTCCTTTTCGATGGCGACCCGCAGCGGCATCCCCGGCGCGAGGAGATGCTCCTGGCCGCTGTATTCGGCGAGGGAACGGGGGCGCATTCGCTCCGGTAGAGGAGCTTGCTTGAGGGTGTTTGCCGCCGCCGCGAGAGGGGAGGCGTCGAAGAGGCTCATGGAGCCGCTCTCTGCCGGGAGGCTTCGTAGAGCAAGAGGCTCCCGGCTATAGCGGCGTTGAGGCTTTCGACTGGGCCGGGGCAGGGGATCGTTACCTGCGCATCGGCGATGGCCAACCACTCCTCGGCGAGCCCCGCGCCCTCGTTGCCGATGAGGAGAGCGCAAGCCTCGGCGAGGGGAGCCTCGTGCGCCGATTGCCCGTCCGCACCAACTGCCGCGAGTAGACGCACCCCCCGCGCGCGGAGACCGGCTACTTCATCGAGCGTCGCCGCGACGACGGCCACACGGAAGATGCTGCCGACCGAAGCACGGAGTGCCTTGCCGTTCCACGCGCTGACCGTGCCCGGGGTGATGAGTACGCCGGTCGCACCGAACGCCTCCGCCGAGCGGACGAGCGTGCCGAGGTTGCCGGGGTCTTGTAGGCCGCAGGCTACGAGGATAAGAGGCGTGGCGCTGAGCATTTCGCTGAACTGCCGCACGGGAGGGACGATCAACGCCGCCAGTCCACGCGGCGATTGTGTCTCGACCACGCTGCGGAAGACATCGTCGGCCAGACGCAGCACTTCCACACCGTAGGGCACCCAGGCGGGCGTGTCGAGGCGCTCGCTGAGAAAGACGGCCTTGAAGACCATACCGCTGCGGAGCGCCTCGCGCAGCAGATGTTCACCCTCGATGGCTACCAGCCCGCCCGAGAGCCGCGCCTGTCCGGCAAACGCGGCGCGGAGTTGCTTGACACGCGCGTTGGACCGGCTGGTGACGACGGCGGAGGTGAGGGGCATGGAGGTGATCTTACGCGGTTAGGCCGTTACGGCAAGGCCGTTTCGATGTTGCCGACCTTGACCGACGAAGCCACGCGGACCTTCAAGTGGGGCACGTTCGACTTAACTTTAAGCTGGACAAGGTCTTTGCCCGACGCCGGGAAGCTCGCCACGTAGCTCTCTGCAATATCGTGCTGGAACTGCTGGAGAAAGGGAGTGAGCGAGACGGGATTGCCCAACCCGTTGTAATAGGCGCGACCGCCGGTGCCTTCGGAGACTTGCGATAGGTATCCTTGACCGCTGAAGCTGGCCTGGCCGCCGCGAATACCGGCTCCTCCGTAGTAGATGGAGTACACGGAGACGCCCGCGCGCTGGGCGTCGGTTACCGCAGCCTGCACATACGGGCTGTCCTGATTGAGTGGACTGGTGCTGCCGTTGTAGAGGTCGACGCCGTTGGTGATCATCAGCACAAAGCGGGCTTTGGCCCGCCGTCCGGCACCGTCCGCCGAGCTTTCTGTGGGCCAACGCTTGACGAAGTCCGACAGGCAAAAGTAGGGGCTGGCGCTGACGCCTCCCGAGCCTAAAGGCAAGCGCACGGCGGCCGCGGCCGAGGCGTGCTCGGTCGTAAAGGGGCTCGCCGCCTCTACGTGTCCATTCATCATGTAGCCGACGAGGACCTCTGTGCCTGGGGGCAGACCGGCGACGAAGGATTTGAGTTCGTTCAGGTCGCGGCCGACGGACTCACGCAAGCCGTCATCGATGATGAGGGCGATTTGCACCCCGTTGGGCGTGACCGGGACCAGGCTGGTCGGCTGCTGCTTATGTCCGTTGACGTCGAGGGTGATTTGGCTGGCGGTGAGCGTGGGCACGTCCTTGGACTCAACGGTGATCAGAGTCTGCGTGGGTATGGCGTTCTCTTGCGCCATAAGGCAAGAGGAGAGGAGAGCGAGGGGAAGAAGTTTAAGCATGTGTGTCCTTCAATCGGGTTGTACCAATTGTTAGACGCAGATTTCTGCCGCCCCGATTCGGGCGCTTGGGAGTGCGAACCGCAGGTCCTTCGACTTCGCTCAGGATGACAGTTGTTCAGGGTGACAGTTGCTTAAAGTGACCGTTGCGTGCTCCGACGTTGCCGGCTACCTTAACGTGGCCGGGGTCGCGGGTCCGTAGAGGAGGCCGTTGAAGAGGAACTTGAAGGTGGCGTGCGGCTGGCCCCGGAACGTCACCTCCGGCCCGTAGAGCAGCACCTTGCCCTTGCCCATCTTGGCCTGCGCGACGGCGATGCTGTTGTTCAGGTACTGCTGGCCCCAGGCCCATCCGCTGTCGAGGAGATCGCCGCCGGCGTACCAGGCGATGGTTTGGACGCCGCGTTGGGTGGCGTCGGGGTCGGCGCGGAAGGCCGGGCTGCGGTCGAAGAAGACATCGACCTTCGCGGGCATTCCGTAGGCGACCGGGTTGGAGGTGTCGACTTGCGCGCGCATGAGGGAGCCGGGGATGTAGAAGCGGTCCGCAGGCACGTTGGCTGTCTTGCCTTTCACCACCTCGGTGAGGGCGTTTTGGAGCGGCAGATGGAAGTAGTCGTAGATGCTGGTGGAGCTACCGATGGCGAGCAGGGTGCCGCCTTCTTCGACGAACTTCTGGAGCTGCGGGACGGTCTTCTCCGCCGTGATGGTGCCGAGCCACGGGCGGAACTCGGCCGGGATCGTCTCCGCGGCGGGCTGGCGGCCTCCGCCTCCACCGAGGCTGTCGCGGCCGGGCGCGGAGATGGCCCCGTCGCTGAACAGGATGTCGTCGAACTTCGCGTGGAGGTCACCCGCGTCGAGCGTCTGGGGGTAGACGACAGTGAAGGGGAACTCGAATTGCTCGAGCAGCCAGCGAATCCAACCGGAGGGCATTAGGCCGCCGTACTGATCGTAGAGGGCGATGCGTTCGGGGTGGAGCTGCATGGCCTCGCCTGTGGGCTTTTTTGCGACGGCGATGGCGTTGATGCCGAGCTGCTGCGTGGCGGTCTGGAGGAGCTTCTGCGTTTCGGCTGAGTAAGGCAGCCAGAGCGCGCCGGGGGCGAGAGTCTTGCCGTCCACGGTCGTGCCAGCGGCAAGCCAGTAGACGGGTTGCTGGGCCTTGAGCAGTCTGTTCGTCAGGGTGAACGCATCGTTGTATTCGTGACTGACAAGGTATCCGGCGGGCTTGGCGGGGCCGATGATCGTGCCTGGAAGAGGCGAGGCGAGTTCGGTCGTGATCTTCTCGAAGGGGCCGGTGAAGGGCTCGAGTTCCCGGTCGAACTGCACGCCCATCTGGAAGGCGAGCGTCCATCCGGCGGCGTCGTAGGGGCGCACGGGCGGACCGCCGGGATAGGCGAAATCGTTCGGGTGATCCTGCGGCTCGAAGAGATCAAGCACGTGCGGGCGGAAGGCTTGCGCGGCCTGCACGACATACGATCCTTTGGGGTAGTGCTTGCCCGCGACGGTGAAATCCGCCGTGGCCTGCTGGATCGTGACGCCGCTCTTCAGCAGCGCGTTGACGAACTTGGTGGCGGTGGGGAAGTCGGGCTGATCGGCGGAGAGAATATAACCGCGTGGGTCGCGCTTGGCGGGGTCCTGAAGGATTTGCGCGTAGAGATCGGAGGGGACGGCGCGGGCGGACTCGTATGGGTTCGGTGGCTCGGGTTTGCCGGTGGGCTTGACTTTTGCGGCGGCGGCTTCAAGCGCCTCGATCATCTTCGGCGTGGTTGTCCAGGAATCTTTGTTGCCGCGCTCGATAGAGTTCTTACCCATGCGGTAGGTGTCGTAGAGCAGGTGTTCGCGTTCACGCGAGGCGTAGTCGAGGATGGCGCGGTTATTGGTCTGCTCGTAGTCGATGGAGCTCTTGTAGTGCCACGTCTGCGGTGCGATGGGGGAAGGAAGATCGTTGGTCGGCAACTGGCGCGAAGGCACCAGCGGCAGCTGCATCGGGGTGGGGCTGCCGATGATCTCGGTCAAGAGACCGGTCATGTTGTGGAAGTACGTCACGGTGCGCAGGCCGCCGTTGTACCAGGTGGAATAGGTGGCGACGCTGCGCATCCCCGAGCCGGGCTTACCTTCTTCGACGAGGCGCTCGTGCATGGCTGTGCCGACGGCCTGGATCTTGAGCGGGATGAGCGGATCGTAGTGGTAGTTGAAGGGATCGCGGAAAGGCGGCATGAAGATGACGGTGCCCAGCGGTCCGGTCTGGTGGTGGTTGTAGACGATCTGCGGGTACCAGTCGCGGAAGAGTTCGCGGCTGATGTTGGTCGTCTCTGGCATATTGTTCATGTAAAAGTCACGATTGTTGTCGTGGCCGATGTACTTCTGCCAAAGGCGCGGTGTGCCCGCGGCGTTCCCTTCGGAGATGCGTTTCTCGGGCACGGGCTCGCGGTTGTACCAGTCGGAGACGAGTTCCATGCCGTCGGGGTTGGCGAGGGTGCAGAGCACGATGTCGTCGTGGAGGAAGCGC
Source organism: Acidobacteriaceae bacterium (assembly GCA_965277085.1). Taxonomy (GTDB): domain Bacteria; phylum Acidobacteriota; class Terriglobia; order Terriglobales; family Acidobacteriaceae; genus Edaphobacter. The sequence goes on along the minus strand of OZ255708.1, from coordinate 57,938 downwards.
ATGGTTTCGGGATCGGTGAGCGTGTTCAGCTCATACACAGTTTCGAGGAGCTGCTGTGCGCCGACGGTCTCGGAGGCGTGGAGACCGCCGTCGACCCAGACGATGGCGCGGCCTTCGTCGGAGAGGGCGTGGGCTTCAGCGTCGGTGAGACCTTCGGCGTGGGCGAGCTTGGCGGAGATTTCCTTGTAGTGGTCGAGCTTGGCGAGGTTTTCGGGTGACGAGATGATGGCCATGTACTGCCGGCGGCCCTCGGCGGTGGGGCCGATGTCGACGAGCTTCATGCGGTCGGACTCTTTGGCGAGGGTCTGCCAATAGCTCGTGAGCTGGGTGTAATTCGCAAGATGAAAGTCGTCGCCGATGTTGAAGCCGAAGGCCTCTTTGGGCGTGGTGATCTTGCGTGGGGTCTGACTGGAGCATGGAAGCGCGGCGGAGATGAGGAGGGCTGCGGGTAGAAGTAGATGGCGGACGTTCATCGTTACATTCTCCTGACTATTTGGCTGGCGCGTCTGGATGCAAATATTGCGCGAGGAAGAGGTAGATTTCGCGGCGCGACTGGAGGGCGAGCGGCGTGTCGATGCGGTTGAAGTAGTGGCCGCCGGGCGCGTCTTCGTAGACCTTGTACTCGAACTTCTTGCCGTCGGCCTTGAAGGCCTGGATCAGGTGTTCGACTTCGAGGTAGTTCACGTCTTCATCGTTGGTGTTGGTATGGACCAGCAGCGGCGTGGCGAGCTCCTTGGCGTGAGTGACGGGGGAGCGCTTGCGGTACTCCTCAATGTCGTCGTGAACGCTCTCGCCGAGGTGGTAGGGCGCGGTATAGATCTGCCGGTAGGCCTCGGTCTCGTAGCCCATGCGCGCCACCAGATCACTGACCGGCACGCCCGCGTAGGCGACGGCGTAGTCCTTCGGGTGGGCGAAGATGTTCATCAGCGTGATCATGCCGCCGTGGCTCCAGCCGACGATGCCGACGCGTTTTGGATCGAGAAAGCTGTAGCGTTCGAGCATCCACCGCATGCCGAGAAAGACGTCGTCGACCTCGCGTCCGCCGTAGTCGATGTCTTCGTAGAGGCCGCGGCCATAGCCGGTGCTGCCGCGATAGTCCGTCGCCACAACCGTGTAGCCCTGCTCAATTAGCTCGCGGATCAAGTGCGCGTCGATGGAGGTGTCGAGGCTAGCGTGGACGCCCTGATGGACGAAGACGATGAGCGGCTGTTTGCGCGTGCGGTCGAGGTGTTTGGGAATGAAGGTATAGGCGTGGAGGATCAGCGGATTGGTCGCGCCGGGAGCTTTCTTGTTCTTGACGTGCGCGGAGGGCGGGCCGGTGTACTCGCTCTTGTCGATCTCGGCGATGTCGCCGAGCTTCTGATACCAGAGGAGATCGTCGATCTTCTTGACGGCTTGATCGAGGCCGAAGTTGGGCGCGGGGAGCGCGGTGTCGGTTTGCGCTGATGGTTTGGCTGTGTCCGGGGCTGGAACCTGCGCCCGAGCGGACGCACTTACGACCGCAATGCACAGCGCCATGTGCAAGACTTGCCTGCAACGATGTGCGGAGAAGGGCAAAGCGATCAAAGACGATCCTCGCGGGCGTGAACTTGGGGGTGAAGGTTGAACTTTAACCTATCACGGCCAAGCGAACCTATCACGGGGCAGGCGCGGGATAGGGGTATATCCTTGCGGATGAGGTTTGGACTGGGTCATGCGGGCGCTTCTTCTTTCCGAGTACGAACGGTTGCTGCTGGTTGAGTTGCCTACGCCGGTGCCCGCGCCCGATGAGGTGCTGGTGCGGGTCGCGGCCTGCGGCATCTGCGGGAGCGATGTGCATGGCTACGATGGGGCGTCGGGGCGGCGGATTCCGCCCATTGTGATGGGGCATGAGGCGGCGGGGACGATTGCGGCGCTTGGGTCGGGTGTGAGCGGATTTGCGGTGGGTGACCGGGTTACGTTTGACTCGACCGTGTACTGTGGCACGTGCTCGTTCTGCCTGCGGGGGGAGGTGAATCTCTGCGATGACCGGCAGGTGGTGGGCGTCTCGTGCGGAGAGTACCGCCGAGCGGGGGCGTTCGCAGAGTTTGTCGCCGTGCCCGCGCGTATCTTGTACCGGCTGCCCGACGCGCTACCGTTTGCGGACGCGGCCGTGCTGGAGGCGGTTTCCGTTGCGCTCCATGCGGTGCGGGTGGCGGAGGTGAAGGTGGGCGAGTCGGCGCTGGTGATCGGGGCGGGGATGATTGGGCTGCTGCTGCTCCAGGCGGCACGGGCGGCGGGATGCTCGCCGGTGTATGTGGCGGATGTGGATGCGACGCGGCTAGCGCTGGCGCGAGAACTGGGCGCGGAGGAGACGCTGGAGGCTTCTGGAGAGGAGTTGGTTGCGGCGATCTTGAAGCTGACTGGTGAGCGTGGTGTGGATGCGGTTTTCGAGGCGGTGGGGCGCGACGAGACGGTGGCTGGAGCTATCGATTGCGTTCGCAAGGGCGGTACGGTGACGCTGGTCGGCAACATCGCGCGCGAGGTCGCGTTGCCGTTGCAGAAGGTGGTGACGCGGCAGATACGGTTGCAAGGCTCGTGCGCTTCGGCGGGGGAGTATCCGGAGGCGATGGAGTTGATGGCCAGCGGGACGATCCAGGTCGACCGGCTCATCACTGCGGTCGCGCCGCTGGCCGATGGGCCTTCGTGGTTTGCGCGGCTGCATGCGCGCGAGCCGAACTTGATGAAGGTCGTGCTCGATCCGCGCATCGGAGTCGAGGCGTGAACGGCCTCTTCGATCTCACCGGACAGACTGCCCTCATCACCGGGGCCAGCCGCGGTCTGGGCCAATACTTCGGTCGCGCTCTAGCGAAGGCGGGAGCAGACCTGATTGTGACGAGCCGCAAGCGGGACGACCTCGCCTCGTTCGTCGCGGAGATCGAAGGGCTTGGCCGTGAGGCGCATCCGCTGGCGCTCGATGTGCGCGACCAGGGCAGCATCGAGCGTATGGCTGCGGCTGTCGAGGCAAGGGGTAAGCAGGTCCATATCCTTGTCAACAATGCCGGGTGCAACGTGCGCAAGCCCGCGCTTGACGTGACGTGGGAGGACTGGAATCTGATCCTCGATACGAATCTGCGCGGGTCGTTCTTCGTCGCGCAGGCGATTGCGCGGCTGATGGTGCCGCATGGATATGGGCGCATCGTGAACATCGGTTCGGTTACGAGTGTGGCGGGCTATGCGGGACTGGGGCCGTATGGGGCGAGCCGGGGCGGCATCCGTCAGCTGACCATGTCGCTCGCCGACGACTGGGGCAGGCACGGGATCACGGTCAACTGCCTTGCGCCAGGATGGTTTCGCACCGACCAGAATAAGGTGATGTACGAGAACAAGGAATGGGTCGAGTACCTGATCGATCGCATTCCGCTGAAGCGCCCTGGCCAGGCGCACGATCTTGATGGGGCCATCGTCTTCCTGGCGTCCGAATCCAGCCGCTATGTCACCGGTCAGACATTGCTCGTCGACGGCGGCATCTCCACTGGCGCAACCCGCGCCACGCTTCCTCAACTGTGAGATACCCCATGCGCTTTCTGCTTCCGCTGTGCCTGTTCGCCGCCACGCTACTTCCTGCCCAGAGTTCCTCGTCTGCGCAACTCAAGGTCTACTTCGTCGATGTGGAAGGCGGCCAGGCGACGCTCTTCGTAACGGCTGCCGGACAGTCGCTGCTGATCGACACGGGCTGGCCGGGGCACGAGGGGCGCGACGCAAAACGCATCGTAGCAGCCGCGAAGGATGCTGGACTGAGCCGCATCGACTACGTGCTGCTGACGCATTATCACGACGATCATGTGGGCGGTGTGCCGCAGCTTGTGGCGCAGATGCCCGTTGGCACCTTTATCGATCATGGACCGAACCGCGAGCTTGACCATGGCGTGACGGAGCACGGGTATGCGGCGTATCACGAGGTGCTGGCCACGGGCAAGTCGAAGCACCTCGTCCTTGCACCGGGCGATGTGCTGCCCATCGCGGGTCTGCGCGCGACTGTGGTCAGCAGTGACGGTGTGCTGCTTAGCCATCCGTTGACGGGCGCGGGTCAGCCGAATCCATTCTGCGCCGCCACACCTGCCCAGCCGCATGACGACACGGAGAACGCCCGGTCCCTCGGCGTGCAGATCACCTTTGGCAAGCTCAAGCTGCTCGACCTCGGCGACCTGACGTGGGAGAAGGAGCGCGCGCTGATGTGCCCGAACGTTCTGCTGGGGAGGCAGGACGTCTACATCGTCTCGCATCACGGGTGGTATCAGAGCTCGAGTCCAGCACTGGTCGATGCGCTCCATGCGCGGGTGGCCATGATGGACAACGGCGAGTCGAAAGGCGGGTCGCTCGCCACGTTGAAGACGATCGCCGCCGCGCCTGGTTTGGAGACGCTGTGGCAGCTCCATGCGTCGGCCGAGGGCGGCGCAAGCAACACAGCCGCGGAGTACATCGCCAACCCGCTCGGCACGGAAGCCGGGTACTTCCTGAAGCTCAGCGGCAGTCAGGATGGCAGCTTTGAGGTGTTCAACCAGCGCACGGGCACGACTAAGCACTACGCCGCCGCTCGGTAAGCTTTTTGTGTTTTCTGATAGATGATTTAACAAAATAAAGGACTTATGGTTAGACCACCTCTTGGACCGTATGCACGTTTATAGGGCACCCTCTTTTCGGAAGGCGTCTTGGAGGCTCTGCGTCCTGTCGCGGGCGACAAACCAGACGAACGAGCCGATGCCGATGCCGAGGTACACCGCCGCCACGCCGAACGCCAGGATGAAGTTTCCGTGCGCCTGCACGAGATAGCCGGTCAGGATCGCGGCGGCGATGCCGGAGATCTGGTTGGAGAAGTTGACGATCCCGCCGACGGTGCCGACGCTCTCGCGCGGGGCGATCGACGGCAGCATGGACCAGCCCACGGGAGCCGCCACCGCCAGGCCGCCGATCGAGAGGCTGATCCAGAGCAGCGCGCGCAAGGGCGTATGGGCGTGCGCGCCACCGAAGATGCCGAGACCGCAGATGGTTCCGCACACGAGGATGGTCGCGCGCACCCGCCGGGGGTTCCAGCCGCGCCGGATAAGCGCGTCCACCAGCCAGCCGCCGAGCACTAGGTCCGTCGCCGTCGCAAACAGCCACGGAACGCCGGTGTAGAGGAAGGAGTGCAGCAGATCGATGCCCAGAGCGGACGACAGATATGTCGGTAGCCACGTCAGCAGCAGGTAGAACGTGTAGTTGTATGCTCCAAACCACACCGCCATGCCCAGCACTTTGCGTTGACGCAGCAGCTCGCCCAAGGTCGCCCGGTCGCCCGGTTCGGGGGTAAGCGTAACGGCTGCCGCCCCGCCGATATGTGCCCGCTCTTCCGGGGTAAGCAGAGGGTCGTCGTCCGGGTCGCGGTAGACGGCCCAGAACAGAGCGAAATACAGGAGGCTGACCAGGCCGGTTAGGGCGAAGCTCCAACGCCAGCCTATCTTGAGCAGCGCGATGCCAATGACCGGTACGCCGATGGCCGAGGCGAACTTGGCTGCCGCGTCGAAGATGGAGGTGGCAAAGCCGCGCTCGCCTAGGGGGAACCATTTGCCGATGGCTTTGGCGTTGGCGGGGAAGGTTGGTGCCTCGCCGACGCCGAGCAGCAGCCGCGCGGCAAAGATGCCACCGAGGCTGGGTGAGAGCGCCGCCGCGAACGAAGCGACGCTCCAGAGCAGGGTGCTGGCGCGGCCCACGCGGCGTATGCCGAACCTGTCGAGCAGCACGCCCACCGGCAGCTGGCAGACGGCGTAGGTCCAGTTGTACGCGCCCGCCAGGTAGCCGAAGGTGACGGTCGAGATGCCGAAGGTCGTCACCAGCGCGGAGTGGGCGACAGTGAGGTTCACGCGGTCGAAGAAGTTGACAAGCACACCCAGGCCGAGGAGCCAGGCGATCCTCCAGCGGCGTCGCGGAATGGGGGCGGCGGGCGTATTCGTCACGGGTACTCATCCTACGCGATCCGGCGCACTGGACACGTGCGGTCGACGACACGTAGAGTTCCGTTGATAGAAGGAGCTTTGTTTTGGCTAAGCATCTGCTTTCCGCTCTACTCGTTGCCAGTCTCACCGCCGTGCTTCCGGCGCAGTCCGGGCTGAAGCGACCGGCGATCACCGGTATTGCCCACATGACGGTCTACGACAGCGATCCGGTGGCGGGTGAGAAGTTCTACGCGGGCGAGCTGGGCCTGGCGGAGGGAACGCCCGACGCGGCGGGGGAGAAGCGGTTTTATGTCAGCCGAACACAGTACGTGGTCGTTGCGCCTTTGCCGGCAGAGCATACGAACTCGCGCTTGAAGGCCGTTTACTTCGCGACGCCCGATGCGGAGGGTCTGCGCGATTACCTGAAGGCCCATGCGGTGGCTGTGCCGGAGGGGCTTACGCGCGATGCGGACGGCACGCTTAGTTTTGAGGTGAAGGACCCGGAGGGGAACGCGGTCGGTTTCGAGCAGGCAGGCAAGGATCGGAAGATTCCGCAGACGGTGAACCCCGCCTCCACGCGGATCATCCATGTGGGGTTTGCGGTTAAGAGCGAGGCCGCCGAAGACCCGTTCTATCGCGGTCTTCTCGGCTTTCGGCCCTACTGGCACGGCGGGATGAAAGAAGGTGTCGACGACTGGGTGAGCCAGCAGGTGCCCGACGGCAGCGACTGGCTGGAGTACATGCTGAACGTTCCGGCGGACGCCTCGCAGCGTTCTCTTGGCGGGTCGAATCATATGTCGTTGGGTGTGGTCAGCATCGACGATGCTGCCAAGAGGCTTGAAGCGCATGGCTGGCATGAGACTCCTGGTGAGCATCGTCAGGCGGGACGCGACGGCAAGATGCAGCTCAACGTCTTTGATCCCGATCACACGCGCGTGGAGTTCATGGAGTTCTCGAACTTCCGCGAGCCGTGCTGCTCGGCCTTTACCGCCGTGAACCCGAAGCCGTAGGAGGCCGCCTTGCCGAGCCGCCGCGCTTTTCTGCAACGCTCCGTCCTGAGCGCCGGTGCTCTTTCGCTGAGGTCTGAGGCGGGTGCTCCGAAGCGCAACGGGCGTATTCGCCAGAGCGTCTCGCGGTGGTGCTACAAGAGCATTCCGCTCGATCGACTCTGCGCGGCGGGGACGGGGATGGGGCTTGCGGGCATTGATTTGCTCCAGCCGGAGGAGTACGAGGTGCCGCGGCGCTATGGGCTGATCTGCACGATGGGGTATGCGGGCGGCGGCGAGATCGACCGGGGTCTCAATCGGCTGGAGAACCACGCGGCGATTGAGGCTGGTTTTCGCCAGTACATCCCGCTGGCGGCGAAGGCGGGTGTTCCTAATGTCATTACGTTTTCTGGGCTGCGGGAGGGGCTTTCGGACGAGGAGGGGGCGCGCAATACGGTCACGGGCTTGCGGAGGATTCGCTCCATGGCGGAGGACCATGGCGTTACAGTCTGCATGGAGTTGTTGAACAGCCGGATCGATCATCCCGGCTATATGTGCGACCACACGGACTGGGGCGCGAAGGTGGTCGACGAGGTGGGCTCGCCGCGCGTCAAGCTGCTCTACGACATCTACCATATGCAGATCATGGAGGGCGATCTGATCGCCACGATTCGCCGTTACCATGAGCAGATCGGCCACTTTCATACGGGCGGCGTGCCCGGACGCCACGAGCTTGATGGGACGCAGGAGGTGCGCTGGGATGGCGTCATGCGCGCCATTGCCGCGACCGGATTTACGGGCTATGTGGCGCATGAGTTCGTGCCAGTGCGCGATCCGTTGACTTCGCTGCGGCAAGCGGTGGAGCTTTGCGACGTTTAGGGGCCAACGTCTAGCGTTCGCTGTCGAGGTGGGCCATGGAGTGTTTGTCGTAGCGCGTTCCGGCGACGAGTTCTGCAGGCACAGCGGCTTCGAGCTTGGTCAGCTCCTCGGGTTCAAGCTGGATCGAAAGAGCGCCGAGGGCCTCTTCCACCTGCGCCACGGTGCGCGCGCCGAGGAGCGGAACGATGTCCGCGCCTTGCGCCAGCACCCAGGCGATGGCCATCTGCGACGCGGTGACACCTCGCTCAGCGGCGGCCGAGGTGAGCGCGGCGGCAAGCGCCTGGTTCTTGGCTAGGTTTGTGCCGGTAAAGCGCGGCAGAAAGCGGCGGAAGTCGCCCTTAGGCTGCGGGACCGATCCGCTGAGCAGACCGCGCGAGAGTACGCCATACGCCGTGACGCCGACACCGAGTTCCCGCAGGCCGGGAAGGATCTTGGCTTCGATCCCGCGCGTGGCGAGACCGTACTCGATCTGAAGGTCGCAGATGGGGATGACGGCCTGGGCGCGGCGGACGGTGTCGACGCTCATCTCCGAGAGTCCGACATGGCGGACGAAGCCCTGCTTGACCATATCGGCGATTGCGCCCACGGTGTCTTCGATGGGTACGGCGTCGTCGAGGCGAGCGGGGCGGTAGATGTCGATGTGGTCGACGCCGAGTTTGCTGAGACTTTGGGCAAGCGCGTTCTTGACCGTGATTGGGCGGCAGTCCGGGCCGAGCCACGTGCCGTTGGGCGCGCGCATTGCGCCGAACTTAACCGAGAGCAGCACCTTCTCGCGTGCCGCCGAGCCCATTTCCGCCAGCGCGCGGCGGAGGAGCAACTCATTTTGGCCCATGCCGTAGAAGTCGCCCGTATCGAGCAGCGTCACGCCGCCTTCGACTGCGGCGTGGATGGCGCGGATGCTTTCGTTCTCATCGCTTTCGCCGTAGAGGGCGGCCTTGCCCATCGCCATGCAGCCGAGGGCGAGAGGGAAGACCTTAGGGCCGGTGCTGCCAAGCTGCCGTTCTGTTGTTTCGGTCATGGTCATGGATTGCTCCTCAAGCCATCCTAGCCGTCACCGCGCATGAGCAAAGGGCTGGAGACGGGAGTCTCCAGCCCTTTGCCATGCGGCCAACAAACCGCGTCTTTGTTTATGGCTGCGGCGACTGATTAGAAGGTCAGGCGCCCTCCAAGCTGCACGAGGCGCGGGAAGCCGAGCGTGCCGGTGATTTGGCCAGCGGAGGTCGAATCGGCCGCCAGGTTTGGTCCGTTGAATTGCGGCGTGTTGAAGGCGTTCAGCGCCTCGGCACGGAACTCGGCATTCACCCTTTCCGTTACCTTGAAGTTTTTGTTGAGTGACAGGTCTGAGTTCAGGTATCCCGGACCGTAGCAGTTGCTGGTGCGCGGCGCGTTGCCCGTGCTGGCGGTCTTTGCCAGCTCTGGAGAGTAGGCTGCGGGGTTGAAGTAGTGCGCGAGACGTCCCTCCGGCGGCCCCGAATAGCAGGGGCTGATGCCCGCAACTAGACTTGGCCGTGTAGTGGCGTTGCCGAACGATGAATTAATGTTGGTTTGCGTGACCGGGAGCGGAGAACCGTCCTGAATGATCGTGATGTCGTTGAAGCGCCATCCCCCCACGGCAAGATCCACCCAGCGGTTGGTACTTCCGAGGAAGGTCTTTCCACGCCCAAATGGAAGTTCGTAGGTGGTCGCCAGTGTAGTCCGTTTGGGAATGTCGTTGATCGCCCGCGCATACTCGGTGCTGATGTTGTAAATGTCCTGCGGGCCATTGTTGCCAGGGTTTAAGGTGCTGCTTGCGCTCCATAGATTGTCCCAGTTGGAGGAGTAAGTGAAGCCGAACAAGACCGTTAGTCCTTGCTGGAAGCGCTTCTGCACTTTTATATCCAAGGCGTTATAGTCCGAACGGCCATTGCTGACGGAGTCGGTGATGCCAAGAAATTGCGGAAACGGCAGCAGCGCCTGATATTGCTTGATGGAGGAAAGCTTGCCAAACGACCCATATCCGGCGTAGGGAAAGCTGGTCGCGGCTTGAGTCAGCGCGGCATTTTGGCCCTTGTTGAGGTATTGGTCGGAAAGCTGGTTGATATTCTCGGAGTTATAGATATTCCTGCCATGACCACCCACATAGCCGATCTTCAGCGCAAAACCATAAGGCAGTTCGCGCTGGATGTCGGCCGAGTAGCTTTCATAGAGCGGCGCTCTACGATCCTGATCGATGACGTTCAGGCTCGTTCCAATATTCTGGCTATACCCGTTGGCGTTCCCCACGGGTGTCGTCTGCAGGTTCGGGAAGGGATTGCTGAGGCTGGTGCCGACAAACGAGCCCGTTCCGCTATAGCTGTTTGTCAGGCTGTTCGTCAGCACATATCCCGGCGCAAGCGTGGGAGACGTGCTGTACACGAACGGATAATAGAAGACGCCCGCGCCGCCACGGATCACCGTCTTTTCGTTGATAGCGTAAGCAAAGCCTGCTCGCGGCGACCATTTGTTGGGAGTGGTTCCGGTCGTAGTCGGATTACCGCTTACCCCTGCAAACTCTACGCCTCCCGTCGCCTGCGGGCCATTGCCATACGCTGAGTACGTCACGTTGCGGTTGAAGCCGACCGAGTAGTGATTGTTGCGTTCATGCACTCCCGGTTCGTGCTCGTACCGTATACCCAAATTCAAGGTTAGCTTCTGCGACACCCGCCAGTCATCCTGCAGATAGGTCGCTTGGTAGGCGGTCGTGATCGCGAGCGGCGCGGGGATCACCAGCGAGGCGCTGGTCGGATACCCCAGCAGCACATCCGCCGTGGTCGCTCCAAACAGCGACTTGTCGAATGCGAACGTCCCATTGCCGTTCGAGGTGTTGGTGAAGCTGACACTGATTGCGCGGTATACATAGCCGGTTTTAAGGCTGTGCTTGCCCAGGCTCTTCGCAACGCCGACCACAAAGTTGCGCGAAAAATAGACCGCCGGTCCGGAGTTTGCCGTTGCTTCGGCCGACAGGCCCGCGTCCGTCGTGATCTGCGGAAAGGCGGGTTTGGTAATCGCATTGGTATAGTTGGCTGGAAATCCCAGCGTAGCCTGGTTGTAGCCGTTGCTGATGTCCAGCGTGTTATTAGGAAAACGGTTGAACCCGAAACCCACCGTCAGTAGCGTTGTAGGCGTTAAGGTGATCGTGTTCTGGATGCTGGTGGCGTCCACCTTGCGGTAGAGCAGGTAGGAGCTGCTGCTGCCTGCGAAGTTGCCCAAGGCGTTGCCGCCTGGCTCCTTCGAACCGTAATGCAGATAGTAGAAGTCGGCCAGCCAGCGTGTGCCGAACTGATGCGTCAGTTTGCCGTCGAACTCATCCGCGCGGTCACCAAGGGTGTCGCCTCCGGTGAAGTTGGGTGTTCCGTAGGCTCCCGTACCCGAGTTCGGAGCAGGATAGGTATTCAGGATGGCCTGCCCGATCGGGTTGATCGAGCCGGTAAGATTGTTGTTGGCGAAGAACTGGCCCGTCGCGGGGTTGGTGATGCAGATCGCATCGACGCCGTCGGTACCCTTCGCGCATGTCGTCGGCCCCGTTACCGTACCGATCTCTGAAAAATCTCCGGCCCGCTGCTTTGCCGTTGGGATTACAAAGGCGTTCGACGCCGTCAAGGGAGAACGCTGCCGGTATCCCTCTTCGGCGATCCAGAAGAAGGTCTTGTCCTTGCCGCCAAGGATTTTCGGCAAGGGAATCGGCCCACCGATTGCGCCGGCGTAGGTGTAAAACTCCGCCGCGCCACGCGGGGTGGTTGGCTGCGTGACGCCAGTCAGGGGGTTTTTGTAAGGAGTGCGGTTGTTGAAGAAGAGGTTCGCGCCCCAGTTGGTCTGCCGGGTCTCGCCCAGCAACGCCCCGTGGAAGCTGCTCGATCCGGACTTCAGCGTCGTGTTGAACATGCCGCCCGAAGTCCGCCCAATCTCCGCGTCATAGGTGTTCGCCTGCACCTTGACCTCTTCGACCGCTTCAATGGATGGGATGATGACGGCGCGGTTGGAGAAGTCGGTGATCGGGACTCCATCGATGGAGTAGTTGTTGGAGCTGAGCGGCGCGCCGGCGATGGAGATGGTCGACGATCCGCTCTGGTCTTGAAAGCGGACGAAGCGCGGATCGCCGACGGCGGTTACGTTGTTGTCGAGCTTGGAAAAGAGAAACGGGTTGCGGCCGGGATTGGGGAGGTTCTCCAGCTTCTGCGAGTCGATCAGCTGGCCGTTGTAGGAGGTTCCGTTATTGACGATGGGCTCGGCCGCTGTGACCTCGATCGACTGCGCCGACGATCCGATCGCCAGAGGCATATCGACTGGGATCGTGTCGCCCGAGTCCACGATGATACCCCTGTGCGTCAACTTGCTAAAGCCCTCCGTCGCCGCTGTCACGGTGTAGGTGCCGGGATCGACGGCGCTGAAACTATACTCGCCGGAGCCGTTGGTGACGGTGGTGCGCGTGATGTGCGTCGACTCGGAGGTGAGTTCGACCTGCGCCTTAGGCAGTGCCGCGCCCTGCACGTCGGCGACGATGCCGCGCACCGCACCGTAATTGGATTGGCCATGGAGCGCGGTGGAGGCGAGGGTGCACAGAAGCAAGAACAACCATGCAACGGGAGATTTCTTCAGCGTATCGGGCAAGCTCACAGGTACATCCTCCGGGCGTTGTTTGAATGTGGTGGTGCGAAGACGTAGAACGGCGTTCAAGCCAGGGTTGCGGCTTGTGGAGAGGCGCACCTTCGCCAGCTGCCTGAGCAACGACAGTGGGGGCACGGACGGATACACCACGGGTGTGAGCCTTTGTTTGGGCTACCCCGGTGCAGCGACAACTTTTCTTGTTATGGGTTTGAGACTAGCCGACTATGAATAGGGTGTCAACGAATATCTAGTTGTATTTGCCGAAATGGGCAAAGAGAAGATACTCGTGGTTGCCCTCCATGCCGCGGATGGGCGAGTCGACGATGTCCGCCCCGGTGCCGCCGAGCGCGAGGACGCTTTCGTGGACGCGATCGATGGCGAACTGCCGCGCGGCCTGGTCGCGCACGATGCCGCCCTTGCCGACGTGTTCGCGGCCCGCTTCGAATTGCGGCTTGACGAGGATGATCCCTTGGCCGCGCCAGCTTGTCTCGGGGGGAGCGAGCGCGGCCAGAACGGCCGGCAGAACCAGCGTCGCGGAGATGAACGAGACATCTATTGCCAGGAGCGTGATGGGCTTTGGCGAAGCGGCGACCAGCTCACCCGGGGCGAGGAGGCGCGCGTTGCAGCGTTCGCGAAGTGTGACGCGCGGGTCGCTCCGAAGCTTTTCGGCGATCTGTCCGTAGCCGGTATCGACCGCAAGCACCGACGCCGCGCCGTGTTGGAGCAAGCAATCGGTGAAACCGCCCGTGGACGCGCCCACGTCGATGCAGGCGAGGCCTGCCGGATCGATCTTCCAGTGGGCCAATGCGCGTTCCAGCTTCAGTCCACCGCGGCCCACATAGCGGAGATCGTCGCCCAGCATCCTGATAGGAATGTCCTCTGAGACCGGTGTACCGGGTTTGTCGACGCGCTGCTCGGCTACGAGGATGCGGCCGGCGAGGATCAACGCCTGCGCGCGTTCGCGGGAGGCGGCGAGGCCTCGATCAACGAGCAGCTTGTCGAGCCTGACCTTCACCAGCACCTCCGGGAGCAACTCTCGTTGCGTGTCCGCATCTGCTTAGGCTACAGTGCCGCTCCGCCTCCCGGTGGCAAAGGGCCGTGCGGATAACGTACACTGGCACGGCTGCGGTTCTTACAGGTTCCGAATGGCATCCCATTGCGGTATGACTCTGGTTATGTGCGGGGAACGGGAACAATCTATTGTGGAGATGGGTGCGTGAATGTATAGAGACACGGGAGTATTGAACATGCCTCCGCCATCGAGTCAGGACGACTCGGTGCTGCTGGGACTTGTTCAAAAGGGCGACGAGCAGGCCATGGCGTCGATCTTTGACCGCTATTCCAAAGTGGTCTACTCGGTCGCGCTGCGGGTCCTTCGCGATCCGGCTGGCGCGGAGGACGTGCTTCAGGAGATTTTCATGCAGATTTGGCGCAACCCGGACGGCTTTATCGCGACGAGAGGAAGTCTCGGCGGATGGCTGGCGGTGGTCTCGCGCAACCGGTCGATCGACGCGTTGCGGCGCCGGCGGCCGACGGACAATATCGACGACATGCCGCTGGCTTCAAACTACAATCTGGCAAACGAGGCCGAGTTGCACTCCATGATGGAGAAGGCGCGCAGCGCCATCCAGATGCTGCCAGTGGAGCAGCGCAAGACGCTGGAAATGGCTTTCTTTGATGGCTTGACGCACTCCGAGATCGCCGAGATGACGGGCGATCCGCTGGGTACGGTCAAGACACGCATCCGAAGCGCGCTGCTGACGGTGAGAAAGGCGTTCCAGGCATGACACCGACACAGCACATCCATCCTGACGACCTTTCGCTCCATGCGATGCGCCTTCTGCCCGCGAACGAAGCGGCCGCCATCCAGGCGCATATTCGGCAGTGCGCCGAGTGTGAACGCGCCTTCCAGGACGCGCAGCGCGATCTCGCCATCGTCGCCCTCACGGTGCCGCTTGAAGCCCCGAGATCGCAGGCGCGACAACGATTCATGGAGCAAGTAGTCAAGGAGCGCCGCTCGGCCACGCTGGACGAACGAGCTTCGGAACTGGCGGCGATCGACGCGCCTGTCGTGCCCATCGACGCTCCTCGCCGCAAATCCGTGGGTAGCAGTGTGCTTCCCTGGCTTGGATGGGCAGTGGCGGCTGGCGCGAGCTTCTTTGCGGTGAGCGAATACCACCAACGGACGCAGCTCCAATCGACGGTTGCCGAGCAGGCTACGCAGCTTCGCGACGAGACGACCAAGATGGCCGGGCTCTCCGCCGAAGCCGTAAAGGCGCGTGCGCTGATGGACAACTTGACTGGCAGCGACGCTCTGCGGGTAACGCTGAACACCACCCCGGCCGCGAAAGCCGTGCCTCAAGGACGCGCCAGCTACATTGCCAGCAAGGGATCGCTGGTCTTCATCGCCAGCAATCTGCAGCCGCTGCCGATTGAAAAGGTATATGAGCTTTGGATCATTCCCGCGGACGGGAGTGCCCCCGTACCCGTGGGGACGTTTGCTCCCGATGCACGCGGCAATGCCAGCGTCGTGATGCCTGAGATACCTAAGGGCGTGGACGCGAAGGCGTTTGGCGTTACGCTGGAGGCTGAGGGCGGTGCTGTCAAACCTACCTTGCCCATCCTGCTGGTCGGAGCGGCCTAAACAAGAAGAGCCATCTCGCGGGAGATGGCTCTCACCCGCCTGCGCTGTAGTTTAGGGAGCCGTGACCCGGACGGAGACTCCCGTTCCTTGGAGCGGGATGGTGGTGGTCACAATGTCCAGATCGGTGCGGATGATGGTCATGTTCTGGCTGGCCGCAAAGTTGGTGGGATCGTTGCAGACCACGTAGACCTTGCCTGTGGGTGTGCCTGTGGTCGCCGCAATGTACGACGGGTGACAAGGAAGCGGGATGGTCGCGGTTACGGTGTTGCTGGTGAGGTTGACGACCGAGACGCTGCAGTTGCCCGTGTTGACGCCACCCGTGACGCACGGCAGGGTGTTGCCGGAGTTCGCCACGTAAGCGCGCGTGCCGTCTTGCAGGGCCGACACCATGACGGGGCCGATGCCGACGGGAACATTTGCCAGCACGGTGCCGAAGCCGACCGCGTCCGACGGATTGTTTGCATTGCAATTGGGATTGCTGGTCAACGCTCCCGCGTTGCACAATGGAATGCTGACGACGCTAAGTGTGCCGTTGCCGCCATTGCCTTGGTTCGCGACCACCATCTCCGAGAGCGGCGGGGCAAAGTCAGCCCAGACCGGGGCTGTGCCGACGGGGATGGTGCTTGTGATGCCGCCACCAGCTGCCGGAAGGGTGTCCAGCTGGTTGGTCTGCGCATTAATGACGCTGACGGTGCCATCACCCTGGTTCATCACGAAGGCGCGTCTGCCGTCCGCCGTCATCACACCGTAGACCGGTGTCCGGCCAACGTTCAGTGCTGCTGTGGGCGTGTTGCTGGCGACGTCGATGGCAATGGCCTGTCCGTTCGCCGCACCCGCGGCACCCTGGCTGAGCGCATACACGCGTGGCGCACCGGCTACGCCTACGACATACACCGGATTTGCGACAGACAGCTCTTGCCGCAATGCCAATGGGCTCCCAGTGAACTGGCCGATGGCATTGCGCCCCGTTTCAGTCACATAGGTGCTGATGCCTTGCGGGAAGACGCTTTTTACCGGCGCGGCTCCGGCGAGCAACGTCGTCTCCTCCACCTGGCTGGCGATCAACGATGTGGAGATGCTGAACACGTTGAGCGTGCCGTCACTATTGACGGTATACCCAGACGTGCCACCACCACCCAGGATGAGGTATTGAGGATTGGTGCCGATGCTGGTCGTATTGAGAACGGTGTCGCCGGAAAAATCGACGAGGGTCACGAGGCCGGGAGAGTTCACGCCGGTGCTGGAGATGGCAACCGCGAACTTTTGCGGCTGCCCCGATGGGCCGACTGGATTGATCGCCGCCACCACAGGACGGTAGGTGCTGCCGCACCCTCCCAGCGCTACCAGGCCGGAGATGACTGCTGCCGCGAAGGCCGTCGCGCGTAAGAGGGTTCGTGAGGAACGCGCTGGAGTTTCGTTTACTTGGATCGTTGCCGCCGTACCGTTTCCCGCTAAGTGCAAAACTGCTCCCGCCGTGGTGCTGGTCTTCGCTATGCTCAAGGCTCGATTGTAAATCACGGGACGGAGGACGGGTATGTCGAGACGTGAGGGCGGGGTGCGGCAGACGGTCCCGCGAGCGCGCGACCGGATGCAGTCCGATCTGCTGGTAGGCGCTGTCGGTCTGCTGCTGGTGCTGAAGGTGCTTCTGGTGAGTGTCGCGATCTTTCGGCTCGGGCCATTACCACGGTGGTTCTGGATCGCGTGGGCGGTGAGCGCGGTCTTCGCGCTGGGTGTGTGGCTGCTGCGCTCCGCCACCGGGCCCGCTGCGGCGTTGGGCGGCGTTATCTGCTGCAACGTGTTGCTGGCGCAGGTGCACGGAGAGTCATGGTGGCAGACCGGTTTGCCAGAGTTGCTCGCTCTGTTTCTCCTCACATTCGCTGCGACGCGCTTCGGCCGCCAGCACAAAGAGCGCCTTGGCACGGCGGAGCCTCGCGAAGGCCGCCGGGCCGCGCAAGTGGTTGCAAACTTGGTGTGGCAGGGTTGTGCGCCGGTGCGTCCTCGCCTCTGCTCTTCCTGGCTTGTGTTGCCGCGTTGGCTGAGGCTACCGCTGACACGGTTTCGTCGGAACTGGGCCAGGTGCTTGGCGGTCGCACCCGGCTGATTACCAACCTGCGCGAAGTTCCACGGGGCACTGACGGAGGTATGAGCGTTGCGGGCACGCTGCTCGGCGCGGCGGCTGCTCTTATCATTGCTGGGATGGGCGCAATTACCCATCCCTTTGTCCCGGCACGAGGCGCTCTCGTCTTCGCCGCGGGCACGGCGGGGCTGCTCTTCGACAGCCTGCTCGGCGCGACGGTGGAACGACGCGGGTGGCTCGGCAACGACCTCGTCAACTTCGTCTCAACGGCCTTTGCAGCAGCGCTGGCGTACGGCTGTGCCCGCTGGCTTTAAGGCTCTGGCTTGAGATCGAACTGCTCCCGTATCTGATCCATGCGCAGACGCACCCGAAACGAGGTGTAACTCAGGATTTCGTGCAGATACCGTTGCAGGAGATCGTATGCACTGATTCGCCCGAGGTTGGCACGGGGCGACGTGTACACGTCCAGCCCCTCGTCACGGCAAATCTCGCGGATGCGGAAAAGGTGGGTGCCATCGCTGACGACCACGATATGCCGCAGGTTATGTTGCTCCGCAATTTCGGCGAGTCGCCGCACCTGTTCTTCGGTGTCGGTGGACGCAGTCTCGGCGATGATGCGATCGAACGGAAGGCCGTTGGCCAGCAGATAATCGCGTCCCACACCGCCCTCGGTGTTGCCGGAGTCTTTGTCCGCGCCGCCGCCGAGCGTGATGACCAAGGGCGCAATCCCGCGTTCATAGAGCGCGAAGGCGTGGTCCAGCCGCGCATGGAGCACCGGAGAGGGGCGTCCGCCGTATTCCGCCGCGCCGAATACGGCGATCGCGTCCGCCGGTTTGGCTTCGTCGACCCGAGCAACCGCGGCGATCCGGGCGTAGATCCATCCGCCATAGACCAGCATCGCCAGCAGCAGCAGGCCGAAGAAGCGGCGTAGACGGCGGTTCCGGCGTTGTAAAGCAGAGGTCATAAGCAGTCAGTGCAACAGGCCGAGGGGCAAACGCGAACATCGCCAGTATGGACCAGCGCCGCCTGAGATGCCAGCGGCTAATGTTGAAGCGCGAGCGCGATCTCATGTGTCGGAATGGCACCCTCGCGGAGGATCATCCATGAGCTGCCGCCGCCCGAGAGATCGACGATGGTGGTGGGCACGGAGCGCGCGGTCGGTCCACCGTCGACGATCAGCGAAATTTGATCGCCGAGCTGGTCGAAGACGCTAAGGGCGTGGGTGCACTCCGGGTGGCCGCTGAGGTTGGCAGAGGTTGCCGTGATGGGCAGTCCCAGCCGCTCGACGACCGCGCGGCAGATAGCCGCTTCGGGCACGCGCAGCGCGAGATTGCCAGTGTTGGCAGTGACGCGGAGGGGTAGCTTCGAGCCCGCCTTGACCACGAGCGTCAGCGGACCGGGCCAGAACTTCTCCGCAAGCCGGTCGAACGCGGAATCGAGAAAGCGCGCATGCTCGTACGCCTGTGCGACATCGGCGATAAGCAGCGATAAGGGCTTATGACGCGCGCGCGTCTTGATGTCGTAGATACGGTCCACAGCGTAGAGATTGACCGGATCGACCGCGAGTCCATAAAAGGTATCGGTCGGCAGCGCGACCACGTTGCCGGTACTGAGACAGTTCACGACGTAGTCGACATGCTGCGGCTCGGGTTCGTCGGGATGAATACGGAGAATCTCGGCCGTCAAGGCGCGCTCCTGAATTGGTGGCTGAGAACCACTCAGTTTCTCAAGATAGCAGGTCGGAGAGAGGTTTCCGTCTCTAAGCGTTGGGAGCCACGGGTTTGCTGCGTAGCTCCCGGTCGCTTAGCAGCTGCAATTCTGGCTCGCCGAAGTAATGGCGTTGAAGAAGTCCGGCGGAAAAGCGAACTGCGCCGCCCATGGATACTTCGGCGGAGGATTGCCGTCGCTCATGCCGGGACTGTTAAATGTTCCCAACCTGAAAAGTACCGCGCCATTCGAGCCTTTCACGGCGAAGCTGGCATGCCAGACATCGTGCGTGTGTGTTTGGTATGTAAGGGTTGTGCAGCTCCAGGTGCCTGTACCGTCGGAGTGGAAGAGCAGCCTTCCGCCATCCTGCTGACAGTCGCCGCGATGCAGCTCAGGCCAGGTAAGAACCTTGGTCTGCAGCGTATGCATCTGGGTCTCCGAAACGGTCTCGACCATCGGCTTATCTACAAGTGTTGTGCTCATGATGTCCTGCTTTCTGATACTGATGTAAGGAGGCAAGTCCTTTGATCACATCGTGCGGGTCAACTGGAGATCGTTTCATGACGGGACACTGTTCCATGTGAAAGGCCCCGGATTGCTCCGGGGCCTTGCGGTTAGTACGTGCTGCGTGGAGTTTAGTACATGCCGTCCATGCCGCCGCCGCCATGCTGGTGGCCGCCGCCGCCCGCTTCCTTCTTCTCCGGGATGTCGGAGATCATGGCTTCGGTGGTGAGCATCAGGCCGGCGATCGACGCTGCGTTCTGCAACGCGGTGCGTGTGACCTTGGTCGGATCGATGACACCGGCCGCGACCAGGTCCTCGTAAGCGCCCGTTCCGGCGTTGTAGCCGAAGTTCGCTTCCTTGGACTCGTGGATCTTGCCGATGACGACCGCGCCCTCTTCGCCCGCGTTCGAGACGATCATGCGAAGCGGCTCTTCGATGGCGCGCCGGATGATCGATGCGCCAATCTTCTCGTCGCCTTCGAGCGACTTGATGACGGCCTCGACAGCCGGTGTGCAACGGACCAGAGCGACGCCGCCGCCCGGGACGATGCCTTCTTCGACCGCCGCGCGCGTGGCATGCATGGCATCCTCGACGCGGGCCTTCTTCTCCTTCATCTCAGTCTCGGTAGCCGCGCCGACCTTAATGACGGCAACGCCGCCAACGAGCTTGGCAAGGCGCTCCTGGAGCTTCTCACGGTCATAGTCGGAGGTGGTCTTCTCGACCTGCGCGCGAATCTCCTTCACGCGACCGGAGATGTCGTCATCCTTGCCGCCGCCGTCGACGATGGTGGTGTTGTCCTTGTCGATGGTGACGCGCTTGGCGGTGCCGAGGTCTTCGATCTTGACGCCCTCAAGCTTGATGCCGAGGTCTTCCGTGATGGCCTTGCCGCCGGTGAGGACAGCGATGTCCTGCAACATGGCCTTGCGGCGATCGCCGAAGCCGGGAGCCTTGACGGCGGCCACGTTCAACGTCCCGCGCAGCTTGTTCACGACCAGGGTCGCGAGCGCTTCGCCATCCACATCCTCGGCAATGATGATGAGGGGCTTGGCGGTGCGGGCGATCTGCTCGAGCAAGGGCAAGAGGTCCTTCATCGACGAGATCTTCTTCTCATAGATGAGGATGTAGGGGTTCTCAAGCGCGGCTTCCATGCGCTCGGCATCGGTCACGAAGTAAGGCGAGAGATAGCCGCGGTCGAACTGCATACCCTCGACGACCTCAAGCTGCGTCTCCATCGTGCGCGACTCTTCGACAGTGATGACGCCATCCTTGCCGACCTTGTTCATGGCGGCGGCGATGATGGTGCCGATCTGCTCGTCGGAGTTGGCGGAGATGGTGCCGACCTGGGCGATCATGTCGCCCGAAACAGGCTTCGAGAAGGTGCTAAGCGCGCCACCCTGGGCAACGCCATGCTCGTCGCGCTTGCCGATGATGGCCTCGACGGCCTTGTCGATGCCACGCTTTAGCGCCATCGGATTCGCGCCGGCGGCAACGGTCTTGACGCCCTCGCGGTAGATCGCCTGGGCGAGCACGGTGGCGGTAGTGGTGCCGTCGCCTGCGACGTCGGAGGTCTTCGACGCCACTTCGCGGACCATCTGTGCGCCCATGTTCTCAAGCGCGTTCGAAAGCTCGATCTCCTTGGCGACGGTCACGCCGTCTTTGGTGATGGTGGGCGAGCCGAACTTCTTCTCGATAACGACGTTGCGGCCCTTCGGTCCGAGGGTCACCTTGACCGCGTCGGCGAGGATATTGACGCCGCGGAGGATCGCCTGGCGGGAATCTTCTCCGTGTAGAATCTGCTTTGCCATTGTGTTGCTCCTAGTTCTTAGTTGTTCGTTGTCAGTTACTTAGAGTCTGTCGTAGTGCTTACTTCTTGAGGATGCCGAGGACTTCTTCTTCGCGCATGATGAGGAACTCATCGCCGTCGAGCTTGATCTCGGTGCCGGAGTACTTGCCGAATAGGATCGAGTCGCCAGCCTTGACGTCGAGCGGGAAGACCTTGCCTTCGTCGTTCGACTTGCCCTTGCCGACGGAGATGACTTCGCCCTGCTGGGGCTTTTCTTTGGCGGAGTCCGGGATGATGATGCCGCCGCGGATGCTCTCGCCCTCTTCGGTGCGCTTGACCAGGATGCGGTCGTGGAGCGGGGTAAACGATGCAGTTGCCATTCTTTACATCTCCTCTATACGATTGTGCGGGCGGTGCGGGCCCGCTGGGGATAAACACAGACCAGGCGGCCTGCGAGCTGCTCAGGGCGTTAGCACTCTAGCCCTACGACTGCTAATTTAAGCCACCACGCGCCGTGTTGTCAATACGCCCCGTGTGAAACCTGAGTGAATGTCGCTCAGACTTACGTTGGCGATGGGCAGTAGAATACTGAAATGACATCGAAGAAAGTTCTGGGATGGACGCTTGCGGTTTGCTCCGGTCTGACCATCACGGCGGCTGGGCAAGAGGAACGCGGACGGCATGGCCGCAAGTACAAGGCTCCGCTCGAAACCTCGCACATCGAAGTGACTGTGGTGAAGAGCTACAACGGCAAACCGATCCAGAACGCGGCCGTCATCTTCCACTCCGTAAAGGATGGTAAGGATGAAGGCAATCTTGAGGTGAAGACCGACCCTGACGGTAAGGCTACGATCGACGTCATCGCTACCGGCAGTCAGGTGCGGGTACAGGTTATTGCGGGCGGCTTTGCGACGTTCGGCCAGGATTACATGATCGACACCGCAGCGAAAGAGATCGCCATCGCCATGGTTCGGCCCACGGCACAGGTCTCGGCCTATACCGGCACGACCGAGGAGCGGAAGCTGGGTGTACAGGAGCCGAAGCGGGCTACGCCGCCTGGTGTACCTCCCGCAGGATCGACCGCTCCGAAAACTCCTCCAGTCCCACCGCCGGCCAAGAACACGGCTCCCGTGTCGGTGCCTGGAGCGGGTTCGCCGCCGAGCCTCTAGGCGATGGCTGGTGAGTTGACGGAAAAGACGGCGTTAGTCACAGGCGGCGCAAAGCGCATCGGTCGTGAGATCGCTCTCACGCTGGCGCGAGCTGGTGCCAATGTGGCGATCACCTATCGCAACTCGGCGGACGAAGCGGAGGCGACACTTCGTGACCTGGCCGCGCTCCATGTGACCGCAATGGCGGTCCGTTGCGATCTCGGTTCATCGGAGAGCATTGCGGAGACAGCCGCGACGGTCGTCGAGAAGCTGGGCGGTATCAACCTGCTGGTCAACAACGCCGGAGCCTTCGAGTCTCTGAGGCTGGAGGCGATCTCGGCGGAGCAGTGGGACGCGATGTTCGCCACCAACACCCGGGCTCCCTTTCTTATGGCCAAGGCCGCGTACCCGCATCTCAAGGCCGCTGGCGGACGGATCGTCAACATCGGCTCCCTGGGCGGGATTCACCCATGGCCCACCCATAGCCACTACTGCACGTCGAAAGCCGCTCTGCATATGCTCTCGCAGACGATGGCCAAGGCGTGGGCACCCGAGATCAGCGTGAACTGCGTCGCGCCGGGGATGATTGTGCAGGGCGAAGTCGGCGCGGGCTATGAGCAGTTCGCCGCGAAGACGCCGATGAAGCGCAATGGGTCCGCAGCGGATGTCGCGGCGGCGGTACTCTTCTTCGCGACCGCGCCACACTTCATCACCGGTCAACTGCTGGCGGTGGACGGCGGTCTGGGGCTGTGAGCGCCTCCGCGAACGAGCACGCCGAAACTAGGGTGTATTGACATATTTACTATCGAACACGTTGTCTTGGAAGGGCAGCGCTTCAGCCCTGCCGATATGCAGCTAATGCGGCTGTTTTTGTCTTCTCTCTTCGCCAAGGGCTAAGAGAGAAGACAAAAACCAAATAGAAGAGGGCGCATCTTAGCGGCACAGCTAAAGCTGTGCCCTTCCAAACCAATACGTCGATACACCCTAGGACATCATCCTCATCACGACCCATGGCAAGCTCTGCCATCGGCCGTTCTTACGTTCCAACACAACCCAACGCCAGTTTCCGCACAGGCCTCCGCAGTACATCCCGATCTCGGTCATCGCTAGAGTGTGTGCCTTGTTGAAATACACCGCCGTAAAACTAATGCATACCCGCCGCGCCTTTGAACTCCTCCGGCGTTGGGGGAGCTTGCATAATGTTGTTTGATGGTGGCAGATAGCCTGAGACATGACGCACGTACTGCTGTTTGCCTTTCTCGTTCAGTAATCGGATTGGCAGTTTCAAGTGAAACTGGGAAGCGTCCAGCTGGTATTGATCGTGACATCTCCTGTCGAAGTCGGCCAAGACCTCGGCAAAATCCGTTTGTTACGGCTGCGGTGGCCGGATGGCTTTATGTGGGTTCATCATGCCGCCGGTGGCGCAAGGGCTGTCGAGCGGCTCCGCCTTGGTCGCCTCTTCCATCAGCCAAAACGTGCGGGGAACGTCGCCCCACTCGATCTCCCGGCCGGGTAGCAGTTCCGAGTAGATCTGGTACGAATCCGCCGTAACGTCTTGCGGGATGGGTAGAACTTTCGACAGCGGCGGAGTCGCAGTCGTCTGTTGAGCAACGCCTGCCGCCACGAGGGCGGACAGTAAGCCGATAGTTAGACCGCTGAAAGTGCCCATATCACCCCCATCAATGCAATACGATTGCAGACCGCACCCTTACCGCTCCGTCAACTTATCCATCAGATTGCCGAACCAGCCCTTCTCTTCGCGGTCTTCGTAGAGGCCGTGGGACTCTTCTTGCGCCGGCAAGGGCTTGCCTTCGAAGGCTGCTCGCGGGTTGATTGTAGTCAGTAACTCGGCGTACTCTTCGCCATACTTCTTCGCGACGATCTTGCGGGCCTCGCTCAAACGGGGCGGGCGAGAGGTGGTGTTGTGCGCGTCGGTGGCGAGGAAGTGCACCCAGCGGTCGGCGAGGAGCTTATGGGCCAGGCGCTCGGCCTGCTTGCCCATGCTGCCGCGCACCGAGTCGCCCGTCACCTGGATCAGCACGCCGCCGCGCAGCCACTCCTCAAGGCGGCTTGGGTCGGCCTGCAGCGTTGGATTGCGCTCGGGGTGGGTCAGGATGGGCGTCAACCCCGCAAGCTGCAGCTCATAGAAAATCTCATTCAGGCCGCGCGGAAGGCCATAGTCGGGGATCTCGACGAGTACATACGACAGGCTGTTGATGGCGTAGCGAGCAGGGCGGTCCTTCGCATCCTGGATGTTGTCGTACGAGAGATGAAAGTCGCAACCCAGGCCCAGGGTTAGCGGGATGTTCTCGGCGGAGAGAAGGGCGCGGAGCTCAGCGACCTTAGCTTCGTTGACGGCGGGATCGAAGGTGTATTGGCCGTTCGCGTGGGGTGTGCAGACAACGTGGGTGATGCCGTCCTCGGCAGCGAGACGGGCCATGGCGACGGAGTTCTCCATCGTCTTCGAGCCGTCGTCGAGTCCGGGCAGCAGATGGTGGTGGAGGTCGATCATGCCAGCCTTAGCGTAGCACCTGCTCAGGTCGTCTGGAGCGCTGTGGCCATGCTCTGGAAGATGCGCAGCCCGTCGGCGGAACCGAGAAGGGACTCGCTGGAACGGTCGGGGTGCGGCATCATGCCGAGGACGTTGCGGCCTTCAGAGAGGATACCGGCGATGTTGTCGAGCGAGCCGTTGGGATTGGCGGTGCCGGTGATCTCGCCCGTGGGCACGCTGTAGCTAAAGGCGATGCGGTCCCGGTCGCGCAGAGTGGCGAGCGTCGCGTCGTCGCAGAAGTAGTTACCCTCCATGTGGCCGATCGGCATCTGGAGGACCTCGCCTGGGGCGATACCGTGGGTGAAGGGCGAGCTGGCGGTCTCGGTGCGGAGGTGGACCTGCTTGCAGATGTAACGCTGGCTGCTGTTCCGCATTAGCGCGCCGGGAAGAAGGCCGGTTTCGCAGAGGATCTGGAAGCCGTTGCAGATGCCGAGCACAAGACCTCCGCCCGCTGCAAATCGCTTGACGGAGTGCATGATGGGAGCGAAGGAGGCGATGGCTCCGGTGCGTAGATAATCGCCGTAGGCGAAGCCGCCGGGGACGAGGATGGCGTCGCAGCCTTCGAGATCGTGCGAGGCGTGCCAGAGGAAGGTGACTGGCTGGGCGAGGAGCGCCTCGACGACGTGGAAGGTGTCGTGGTCGCAATTGGAGCCAGGGAAGACGAGAACGCCGAACTTCATGGAGTTAAGCCTAGCAGCAATTATGCCCAGATTCGGCATTGCAATGCTTGTGCGGCTAGACTCCGCGCAACGCATACGCGATCAGCGTCTCGCCAGTGCGCCCTGCTGCCGCTTCATACATGGCGTTGCTGGCCGCTTCGGTCTCAGGGATGGCAGGGTCTAGCTCGCAGCGGGCAATTTCATCGGTCTCCGCACCGACGAAGCAGAGTTCGCACGTCGCCAGATCGTCCGTCTCCGTTCGCATCGGCGGTCCAAAGGTGCGGCAGAGCACGGGCCGCGCGGCGTACAGGTCGCAGGTGCCATGCTCAAGATCGAGCACTGGGCAAGGCTCGTCGTTGGCGAACTCCTCGAAGAGAATGGCATCTTCGTAGGACTCGCCCAGCACGCCGGTAGCATGATCGCCGGGAAACCATGGGTCCAATCTCTTGAGCGCCGCCGCTGTACGCTCGCGGATGCGAATCGCTCGCTCCGGTTCATTCATGCTGAGTGAAATCAAGCTTTCGCGCAGACGGTCGGCGTCTTGCCAACGGATCGGGAAGACGCCGACGCAGCACTGCGAACACCCCGGTCTGCAAACGAGCCAGTCGCCACCGCGGCGATAGGCGTCTGCTACCGCCGCATCGACGATCTGGATCAGTGCGGACAAATTAGCTCAAAACGCGCTTGAAGATGGCGTCGACGTTCTGGAGCTGGCGTGTGTAGTCGAAGGCGCGGGCTAGCTTCTCAGGTGAGAGGCGATCCGTGATCTCCGGCACCCGGGCGATTTCATCGCGGAAGACAAGCTCTTCCTTCCAGGCGCGCATGGCATGGGTTTGCACAAGACGGTAAGCGTCTTCGCGGAGCATGCCGGATTCGGCAAGATCCAGCAGGAGTTGGCCAGAGAAGATAAGGCCGCCGGTGGATTCGAGGTTCTTGAGCATCCGGGCCGGATAGACGAGGAGCTTTTCGATCAATGTGGCAGTTTTGGCGAGCAGATAGTCGATCAGGATGGTGGAGTCGGGCAGGATGATGCGCTCGGCGGAGGAGTGAGAGATGTCGCGCTCATGCCAGAGGGCGACGTTCTCAAATGCGACTTGGGCGTTGCCGCGTACGACTCGCGCGAGGCCGCTGATCTGCTCCGACGTGATGGGGTTGCGCTTGTGCGGCATGGCGGAGGAGCCCTTCTGCTTTTCGGAGAAGAACTCTTCGGCCTCGCGGACCTCGGTGCGCTGGAGATGCCGGATCTCCGTGGCGATCTTGTCCAGCGTGGACGCGAGAACGGCCAGTGTGGCGACATAGGCGGCGTGCCGGTCGCGCTGGATGACCTGCGTGGCGACCTCGACCGGGCGCAGACCCAGCTCGGCGCAGATGGCCTCTTCGTGTTCGGGTTTAAGGTGGCCGAAAGTGCCGACCGCGCCGGAGAGCTTGCCGACGCGAAGATCTTCGGAGGCGGCGTCGAAGCGGACGAGGTTTCGCTGGATCTCGGCGTACCATAGCAGGAGTTTGAGGCCAAAGGTAGTAGGTTCGGCGTGGATGCCGTGTGTACGGCCGATGGCGGGTGTGTATTTGAACTCGACGGCGCGAGCTTTAAGGATCTCGCCGAGGCGGACGATACCGGCGCGGATGAGAGCGGAGACCTCTTTGAGTTGCAAGGCCTGCGCGGTGTCGACGACATCAGTCGAAGTCAGGCCGTAGTGCAGCCAGCGGGATTCGGGGCCGATGTACTCGGCTACTGTGGTCGTGAAGGCAATGACATCGTGCCGGACCTCAGCCTCGATCTCCTCGATGCGCGCCACAGAGAAGTCGGCCTTGTCACGGATGGCGTCGGCGGCTTCTTGCGGCACCATACCGGCGCGCGCTAAGGTCTGAGATGCCGCCACCTCAACGCGCAGCCAGCAGTGGTACTTGTTCTCATCGGACCAGATGCGGCCCATCTCCGGGCGGGTGTAGCGGGCGATCATGCCTCGGAGACACCGAAGAGCGCCGCCATCTCCTGGTGCATAAAGCCTCGACCGGGTTTGTAAGGCTGCACCCACTTGCCGTCGATGACGAACTGCGGAATGGCCTTCTTGCCGACGTGGGCGAGCACTTCGTCGGCCGCGCCGGGTGTGTTTTCGATGTCGATCTCTTGGTAAACGATGTTGTGCTTGCCGAGAAAACGCTTGGCTTCGCGGCAGTCGCGGCACCAGGATGCGGAGTAGACAAGAAGTTCCATAGAACCCTTATTCTATCGTCTGGTCACTGCTCGTGGTAGTTGCGCATCAAGCCGCCATCCACGACGTACGTGGAGCCGGTAATGTAGCCGGCTTCGTCCGACGCAAGGAAGGCTGCGAGCGAAGCCACATCCTCGGGGGTGCCCATGCGTCCGAGCGGTATATTGGCGAGCAGGGCATCGAGTTTAGGTTTATCCGCCATTAGCTTCGTGTTTATAGGCGTGTCGATAGCGCCTGGAGCAATGTTGTTGACGGTAATACCCAATGGACCGAGTTCGACGGAGAGGTCGCGCATGACCATCCGCATCCCACCTTTTGAGGCGCAGTAGGTGGAGAAGTTCGGGAAGACCATGTCCTCATGGACGGAGCTGATATTGATGACGCGGCCAGGCTTCTTCGCATCGCGCAGCTTACGGACGAACGCTTGTGTTAGGAAAAAAGCGCCCTTCAGATTGACGCCGAGCACGGCGTCGTAGTTAGCCTCGGTCACCTCCCAGAAGGGAGCTTCTTTTTCTATCCCCGCGTTATTGACGAGGATATCCGCGCCGCCAAGCTGCTGCCAAGCCTGGTCGACCAGGTTCTGGGTATCGGCTAATTTCGAAACATCGGCTTGCACGACGATGGCTTTGCCGCCAGCCTTCTCGATCTGGTCTCGTGTCGCGTCCGCTCCGTCGGAATGTCCCACGTAGTCAACGACAACGGACGCACCTTCGCTAGCGAACCGGATTGCAATCGCCTGCCCGATGCCCGAAGACGATCCTGTAACGACTGCCACTTTTCCTGCAAAACGACCTGCCATGTGTTCCTCCTGAAATCTCTTCAACCAGATAGATGCAAGTCGACGCGCCGATCAGAGCCTTTTTTTCCGATTGTTCATCGCAGCCGGCGGGCACGAAAGAAGGCAGTGAGCATTGTCCCGCACTCTTCGGCTAAGATGCCGGAGCTAATCTCGACGCGGTGGTTGAGCGCAGGATGGTTCATGACGCTAAGCACCGAACCGCACGCGCCCGCCTTCGGGTCCGCCGCCGCGTAGATGAGCCGGGCGATGCGGGCGTGGAGGATGGCTCCGGCACACATGGCGCAAGGCTCCAGCGTGACGTAAAGATCGCAGCCTTCCAGGCGATAGTTGCCGAGCGCGCGTCCGGCCTCACGGAGGGCGACAATTTCAGCGTGCGCAGTGGGGTCGGAGTCGCGGACGGCGCGGTTCTGGCCCCGGCCTATGATTTGGCCCTGATGGACGACGATGGCACCTACGGGAACTTCGCCTGCGACTTCGGCGGCTTGGGCTTCGGTCATGGCAAGCCGAAGGCACACTTCGTCGCTCATGGTGTCGATGATCGCACCCGCGGCTGAGCCTCTGGTCCAAAGAAACGGGCTACCTGGGCGGCGAGTCCTTCGAACGCGGGTTTACGGAGGGCTAGTTCCATGTGGTCGTCAACAAAATTCTTGCGCCAGATAGCTTCTAAGAGGGGAAGCTGGTTGGCGACGGTGATCTCCTTAGCTGGCAACTGAGCGATGGCGGCGTGGAAGGCTTCGGCTTCCGTGTCGTACTCGTCAGGAGGTGCGCCGTGGATGGCGATGAGATCTTCTACGTCGGCGTCACGGACGAGTTCACGGATGGACTCGAGGTCCGGCGGGGGCGGCCACTGGCTCATGCGGGTTCCTGCTGGGTCATGCAATGCAGTGCGCCGAGGCCCCAGATGAGATCGACGCAGTGGATGCCGACGATCTCGCGGGTGGGGAAGCAGTCGGCGAGGATGTTGAGGGCGCGGCGGTCGTTGGGATCGTTGAAGGTGGGCACAAGGACTACATCGTTTGCGATGTAGAAGTTTGCGTAGCTGGCGGGAAGGCGCTGGCCATTGAAGAAGACGGGCGCGGGCATGGGCAGGGTGCGGAGATCGAACGGCTCGCCGCGCAGGTTGCGGGCGGAGCGGAGGCGGTCGAGGTTCTCGGCGAGCGGGAGGTGGTTCTCGTCGGCGGTGTTCGGCTCGACGGCGGTCAGGATGGTGTTCTCGCCGACGAAGCGGGTGACGTCGTCGACGTGGCCGTGGGTGTCGTCGCCCGCGCAACCGCGATGGAGCCAGATCGTCTGCTCGATGCCGAGGTGCTCGGCGAAAGTGGCTTCGAGCTGCTCGCGGGAGATGCCGGGGTTGCGCTGCTGCACCTCCGAGAGGAGGCATTCTTCGGTCGTGAGGAGCAGGCCTGCGCCGTTGGTGTCGATGCTGCCGCCTTCGAGGACGAGGCGCTGGCCGTCGATTTCAGGCCGAACCTCGTAAAGCCCGTAATGCTGGGCAACGTGCTGCGGGATCAGGTCGTCGCGGTGCCAGTTGTCGTACTTGGCCCACGCGTTGAACTTCCAGTTGGTGACGGCGAGGTCGTCGCCAGCCTTCACAAAGATCGGGCCGGAGTCGCGGAGCCAGACGCGGTCGGTCTGCCAGTGATGGAAATGCAGGCGGGCGAGGTTCGCGCCAGCGCGGCGGAGTAGGCCATTGGCGCGGCGCTCGGCGGTGAGGTCGTTGACGAGGATGTGGACATCCTCGACGCGCGAAAGGTGCCGGACGATCTCGGCGTACACCCACGGGATGGGCTGGAACTTGCCCGGCCAGTCCTCGGCGTTGTGCGGCCACGCGATCCAGGTGGCGGCGTGCGGCTCCCACTCGGCGAGCATGCGGTAGTGCGGCTTGGGGTCCATTCTTTGGGGCGTGCTCCGATGTGAGTATATCGTTCGGTGTTTCCACGCGGAGCTACAATCGACTTAGGAGATGGATATGGACTGGAGCGGGTGTGATCTGGTGGAGGTTGTTCCGGGCAAGGTCTCGGGCAAGCCGATCGTGCGCGGAACGCGGATACCGGCGGACGTGATTGTGTCGAACTATCTGGCCGGTTCGGATTTAGCGGAGATTGAGGAAAACTATCCGTCGTTGAGCTTGGAGACAATCAGTCGGCTTCTCGACTACGCGCGGGTTGATCAAAGGCGACTCGCTTCGTGAAGGTGCTTTTAGATGAAGACCTTCCACATCTTCTACGGCGGCACTTGGGCGACCACGATGTTCGCACCGTAGCTTACATGGGTTGGAACGGGCTAAAGAATGGCCTGCTCCTCTCGCGGATGGAAGAGGACGGCTTCGAGGTGTTGGTGACTGGTGATCAGAATCTGAGCTATCAGCAGAATCTTGCCGGAAGACGGATAGCGGTAATCTGCTTGTCCGCACAACAGTGGCGAGTGCTGAAAAACCATCTTCCTCGAATTAGGAGTGCTTTAGAGGCAGCAACGTCAGGTTCGTTCCAGATCGTCACTTGTGATTAGCACGGAAGACCTACTCCATTGACCGACCTTCAAAGCTGTCGCCTCTTTTCTACATTTGCAGCAAGGGGCAGCCTAAACCTAATGCTCCTGACCAGCGCCAATTACTTGCTCCTTCAAGCAACATCAGATCATTTCTCAACATGAACAGGGCAAGATGTAGTGCTTGAAGCAAATCTATTCCGTAGATAGTACGTTCGAGTTTGTCTTCAGATATCTGCACAATATAGCGGCATCCATACTCACTGCTCTCGCACTCGACTGGCGTAAAAACATTGGCTATGACCTCAATGTTTTTGTCATCGAGTTGGCAGGTGTAAATTCTCGTGCACAGAAGAGTATCCGCATGCGCGTGATTCATTTAGGTCGGTGCTCCTTAGTCCAGAAACCTGCTCGTAATCCCACCATACGAATCAATGCGCCGATCCCGCAAAAACGGCCAGTTGCGGCGGGTGTCTTCAAGCAGCTTTAGGTCGATCTCCGCGATGAGGATCTCTTCCTTGTCGTGCGAGGCCTGCGCGACCACGCGGCCGAAAGGGTCGGCGATGAAGCTGCCGCCCCAGAACTCCAGGCCAGCGCCTTCGGGTCCTTTCATCATCACGCCGTTGTGCCGGACGTCGCCGTGTTCGAAGCCGACGCGGTTGACCGCGCCGACGTAGACGCCGTTGGCGATGGCATGGGCGCGCTGGATGGTCTGCCAGGCCCCGTACTGCGCCTCGCCGAACTCGGCCTTTTCGCTCGGGTGCCAGCCAATGGCGGTCGGGTAGAAGAGCGTCGTCGCGCCGCGGAGGGCGGTCTCGCGGGCGGCCTCGGGGTACCACTGGTCCCAGCAGACGAGCGTGCCGATGTCGCCCTGGGTGGTCTTGAGGGCCTGGTAGCCGAGGTCGCCGGGAGTGAAGTAGAACTTCTCGTAATAGAGCGGATCGTCGGGGATGTGCATCTTGCGGTACTTGCCGGCGAGGGTGCCATCGGCCTCCAGAATGGCCGCGGTGTTGTGGTAGATGCCCGCCGTGCGCCGCTCGAAGAGGGAAGCGATGACGACGACGCCTTCTTCTTTGGCGACCGCGCCGAGGCGCTCGGTAGAGGGGCCGGGGATCGCCTCGGCGGTGTCGAAGAGGGCGTGCTCCTCGCGCTGACAGAAGTACTGCGCGCGAAAGAGCTCCGGTAGACAGACGACGTGGGCTCCCAAGCGGGCCGCTTCGCGGACGCGGTCGGCGGCTTTGTCGAGGTTTTCGGCGGTGTCCACGCCGCAGGACATCTGAACCAGGCCGATACGTTTGTTCATCTTCACCTCCACTACCATCTTAAGCCCCAGAACTTTGCCAGCAATGATCGTTGTCGTGGTCGAGCGATTTCTTCGAAGGCGGCGCAATCTCGCGCTGTGTTCAAGACTGGTTGCACTCGGATTCATGTACAGTATTAAAACAACCTGCACGCATGTTTTCGAGAGGATTCGGATGATCAATCCTGAAGATCTGTACTTCACGGACCTGAATGCTCTGCATGAAGATCTGTCTCGCATGGGGAACGCGTCTTCGCCGAACTTCTCAGAAGACCGTGGGCTCCGCGATTGCCAGGTCGTTGATCGTAGCGGTATCAAGATGGTTGTCGCCAATGGGCGCGGCTTCTCGGCCTTCAACCGCATAACCACGCTGATGCGGCCTAAAAAAAACATTTGGCGCATTCGAAAAGGCAGCGCGCTGCCGGACGAAACCAAATTAGTCAAAGACCTGTCTAATCCAGGGCATTATATGCTCGCGCCTGCAACCGACACGCCTTTAAGAAGTATGTCGGAGCTTTGGAGGAGATGGCGACCAATCCTCTTGTTGCAAGTAAGATGTCCGCACAAGAGGTGCAAAATGCCTAACAATCCTGCTTTCAAAGCTAATCTACCTGAGTGGCGGACGCTCCTGGACGCTGCTCAGCACTACAGGAACTACTTCGATTCGACGGCACCCCAGATGGAGGACGAAAACAAAGAACTTGTCGCATACGACGAAATCGAGCGTCTCGACATGATCATTCCACGACTCGACCGCGAGCTTAGTGAGCATTTAGAGCAATCCGCATCGCACCTGAAGCCTTAGTTTGGCCCTGGGTACACCCGCAGTCTTGCGGCTTTCGCGCAGTGGAAGATTGTAAATAGTAATCCAAATGCTGCCTACAATTTCAGACTCAGAGAGGATGTCATGTTGAACGAATTCCGGAACTTTCTCGAACTTCCCTACGCCGAACTTGAAGACCTCAACCTTGCCGCCAAGGACCAGCGCAAGAAGCGCGTCGCGGCCGGTACGATCCAGGAAGAGCGGTTGAAGTACCTGACCGACGAGCCGCGCATCAAGGCCGTGACGGTGGTTTTCTCGGACCTCGAAGGCCGGCTGCATATGCTGGATTACGATAAGAAGTTCTTCGTCAAGGGCTGGGATAACCTGACCTTCGACGGTTCGTCGATCCGTGGGTTTACGGCGCAGCGGGAGTCGGATCTGCGGCTCGGCATCGATTGGAGCGCGTTTTACTGGGTGCCGTCGGATATCTTCGGCGCGGGCAAGGTGCTGGTCTTCGGCGAGGTTGTGGATAAGAACGGCGGCACCTATGCGGCCGACATTCGCGGCGTGTTGAAGAAGTACGCCAATGAAGCATTTGACAAACAAGGCTATACGCTGAATGCGGCGAATGAAATCGAGGGCTTCCTCTTCGACGGGATCGACGCGGAGCGCACCTTCCACGAGACCGGGGAGTTTATCTACACCAATAAAGGGGGCTATTATCACTCGCTGCCGGGCGATCCTTTGCGCGAGTTCATCGACACGGCTGCCGAGGTGCAGCGGGCGATGGGCTTCGAGAACGAGAAGGACCATCCCGAGGTAGCGCCCTCGCAATTTGAGATCAACTATACCTATGGCGATGTCGTCACGGCGGCCGACCAGATTCAGCTCTACAAACTGATCTGCCGGCAGGTGGCGACGCAGATGGGCATGACGGCGAGCTTCCTGCCGAAGCCGGTGACGGGCGTCAACGGGTCGGGAATGCATACTAACGTATCGATCACGCAGGGTGGCAAGAATCTCTTCTGGGACCCGAACGGCGAGGAAAAGGTTTCGACCATGGCGTGGGAGTTTGTCGACCGCATTCTGACGCACGGCAACGATCTGTGTCTTTTGCTGAACGCCAGCGTGAATGCGTATCGACGGCTTGATCCGCACTTTGAGGCACCGAACCAGATCAAGGCTTCGGCGACAGACCGCGGGTCTATGGTGCGCATTCCGATCGGCAACGAGAAGTCGGCGCGTGTCGAGGTCAGGTCGGTTGGGCCGGACGCGAACCCATACATGGTGCTGTTTTCGGTGTTTAAGACGGGGCTAGACGGGCAGACGGCAAAGATCGACAATCTGCGGCAGGCGGACCGCTACCTGCCGGACAATATCTACACCGCGCTTGAAGACTTTCGGAAGGCGGAGTGGACGACCACGCTGCTCGGCGAAGACGTGAAGGCGCGGTATGCCGATCTGAAGCAGGCGTCGGCGGACCGCTGCGCGCGGCTATTGGGAACCATTGTGAAGTCTCCCGAGATTCAATACCATCATGACGTTTACAATCAGTTGCTCTGGACGAACTTCTAGCTTGTCACAGGAGCGGATCAACTGGTTTGGAATGGCTGCGCGGACGTACTTCGTTTGCTGTTTCTTAGCGTCCGCCGCAGCCATTCTGTTGTCATACCACCCGCCGCTGTTCATGGATTATCCCGATTGGGTGTATCAGGGTGTTTTGTTTGGAAAATTCCTGTCTGGCCATCCTGTTGCCGGATACGTTCTAAAGCATTATCCAGTCCCGAATTCGATCTCGACGGTCGGCCTGGGACTATTTACCCTAGCCTTTGGTTGGGTTGTGGCGGCCAAGGCCTGGATGGTGCTCTATCTCGTCGTGGCATGCGGCACCTGCATCTATACGGGTAAAGTTCTTGAAGTCTCCGAGGATGCCGTCTGGTGGCTCCTGCCGGGAATCATCTTCTTCAGCCGAACTTACGAACTCGGGACGATCAACTTCGATCTTGGGGTTTGCGTCTTCCTTCTTCTTGTGTGCGCGTTGCGCCGGACGGAGCCGCGCGCCTGGATCGTTCTTGGTCTGGTTTTCCTATGCTTTTTCGCTCACTTTGTCACTTATGCGGCCGCGATGTTGCTTGTGCTTTTTTACTGCATAGGGCAACATCGCTGGCGATTGTTGTGGGTCTCCGCAGCCACGCTCCCACTCCTGCTCTGGTACGCCATTGCCCGCTCGTTGGCCCATACTAATGAAAGTGCGTTGGGGGTGTCTCCCTCATCGCATCTGATCCCGATGTTTGTAGTGATCGCAGCCACAGTGTTGTTCGGTTTCTTGCGTCCCCGCCAACCGTTGTTGCGGATATTGGCACCTGGCTTGATGGGAGTTGCCGTATTGCTTGTGGCGAGTGCGGGGGTTAGCATCTTCTGGAGCGGAGGACGTGGAGCACCGGAACCGCCCGGTAACATCGTTGTGTTGCAAGACAAGCTGCTAGCACCGTTGGAGTTCGGTTTTGTCAACAGGTCGGATTTTTCGGGCGAAGCGCTCGCGACGACTAAACCAAGTCAAACCTGGTTTAAGCTTATATTGCTTTGTGCGGTATGGACCGGCATTTCCATTTTGTATGTCGGCGTCAAGAGGCTCTACTGGGTAAGCCGGAGAGAGGACGCCAAAGAACGCGATCTCGGGTTCCTGTGGAACTTTGGCTCGCTGATGACTCTTCTTTACCTCCTATGTCCGCCCAATGCTTTGGGCGTGGTCGGCATCGATCTACGTCTTGCCGAGCTTGCGCTTTGCGTAATGTTGTTTCTTTTAGCTCGTTGTAAGTCTCCGACATTTCGTTGGGCCATTGTTCCGGCAGTTCTATTTACGGCGACGAACCTTTATCAATTTACAGTTTGGCAGCGAGGAACGCCCATGCCCGCTTCGCTGTCCGAATTGCCAAAACCCTTTGCGCGCTGCTGCCGGATTGACCCTTTGGTGCGGTTGAAGGTCTATGACGATCTACGCGCGAAACGGATGAACGATCCTATCTTTCCGACTGGTATATTTATCGATTTAGCGCATGAGTCGGTTGGACAAAAGAGCAAGTAGAAGCGAGAGGCAGATGCTCTCCAAAGCGGAAAGCCGCTTATCGACGTGCGTTTGTTTGGACGGTAAACTAGTTGAGGAAATGATTCAACGAATCGAGGATAACGCGATGCGGAAGAAAGTAACCATTATAGGATCGGGCCATGTAGGAGCGACGGCGGCACACTGGATCGCGGCGAAGGAGCTGGCGGATGTCGTGCTACTGGATGTCATCGAAGGCGTGCCTCAGGGAAAGGCCCTCGATCTGCTTGAAGCGATGCCGATCGAGAAGCGCGATTGCAAGATCGTCGGTACGAATGACTATGCGGATACCGCCGGTTCGGACATCGTCGTCATTACGGCCGGCATCGCACGCAAGCCCGGAATGAGCCGGGACGACTTGCTCAACACCAACGCGAAGATCATGGCCGATGTCGTGTCGAAGGTGATCGTGGCGTCTCCCGACACGATTCTCGTTGTGGTCTCGAACCCGTTGGATGCAATGGCGCAAGCTGCTTTCCGGCACTCAGGCTTTCCACGAGAACGCGTCCTCGGCATGGCGGGTGTGCTCGATTCTGCCCGGTTTCGCACGTTCATCGCGGAGGAGCTTGAGGTCTCGGTCGAAAATGTAACGGCGTTTGTGCTTGGCGGGCATGGAGACACGATGGTGCCTCTTTCGCGTTACTCCACCGTCGCGGGTATTCCAATCACGGAGTTGATTGCTCCTGACCGCTTGAAGGAACTTGAAACGCGCACGGCCAACGGGGGCGCGGAGATCGTCAAGTACCTCAAGACGGGGAGTGCGTACTACGCGCCTTCGGCTGCGGCGACGGAGATGGTCGAGGCAATTCTGAAGGACAAGAAGAAGATTCTACCGTGCGCGGCTTATCTTCAAGGAGAGTACGGGATCAGCGGGCTGTTTGTCGGAGTGCCGTGCAAGCTCGGAGCAAAGGGTCTGGAGAAGATCATCGAGATCAAGTTGACGGCCGAGGAGCAGGCGGCTTTGCAGAAGTCGGCGGACTCGGTGAAGGAGCTTTGCACGGTGATCGGCGTCCTATAGCGTTCATCCATAGAGAAAGGCCCGCCAAGTAGCGGGCCTTTCTCTTGAGGAGGAGAAGAGCCTAAGCGACCCGCTCCACAGTGACGCTCTCCAAGACTACGGGTGTCTTAGGCCGATCCTGCCCGTCTTTGGCTGCCTTTGAGATCTTCTCGACTACGTCATATCCTTCGACAACCTCGCCGAAGATGGTGTGTTTGCCGGTGAGCCAGCTTGTGTCGGCGACGGTGATGAAGAATTGCGAGCCGTTGGTGTTCGGGCCGGAGTTCGCCATGGCGAGCTTGCCCTTAGCCTGGAAGCCATGCTTTGAGCCCTTGGTCTCATCGGCGAACTTATAGCCGGGGCCGCCCATGCCGGTACCTTCGGGATCGCCCCCCTGGATCATGAAGTTCGGGATGACGCGATGGAAGACGGTGCCGTCATAGAGCTTCGCGCCCTTCTTGCTGCGGCTGTTCCACTCTTTGCTGCCCTCGGCGAGCGCGATGAAGTTAGCGACGGTTTCAGGGGCGTCCTTCTCAAAGAGTTCGCAAACGATGGTGCCTTCGGTGGTCTTGAATGTGGCATAGGTGCCGGATTTGGTGGGCATTGCGGGTGGTTTCTCCTGATTTGTAGGTGTACAACTTGCTGAGCTAAGGGACACCCTCGCGGTGAGGAGCGGGGGCAAAGGTCTATTTTGGCGAAGCTGCTGGTACGGGAGGTACTACCGGTGCGGCGGGCTCGGCGGGCATGGGCTTGCCGTCCGGGACGACCGTGACGCGCTGGATGACGACGGGTACCGTGGGCTTGTCGTTGGAGTCGCGGTCGACGCGTGCGATGGAGGCGGCGACCAACTGACTGTGCGTATCGCACTGGCCGAAGATGGTGTGCTTGCCGTTTAGATCCGGCACAGGGACTTCGGTGATAAAGAACTGTGAACCGTTGGTGCCCGCGCCGGTTGGTCCAGGGCCGGCGTTCGCCATGGCGAGGCGGCCGGGAACGTCGAAGGTCAGAGCCGGGTCGATCTCATCTTGAAAGAAGTAGCCCGCGTCCCCCATGCCTGTGCCGAGCCGGTCGCCGCCCTGGATCATGAAGCCGGGAATGACGCGGTGGAAGGTAGTGCCGTTGTAGAACGGCTTGCCTTTAACCTTTTTGAGCGACTCGGGATCGGTCCATTCTTTCGTGCCGTCGGCGAGTCCGATGAAGTTGGCCGAGGCGACTGGAGCCTGCTTGTCGAAGAGCTTGCAGGTCATGCGGCCCATGGTGGTGTCGATGACCACCGTCGGGCCGGTCGGTACGGCGGCCGGCTTCACCTGATTGGCCGTGCTCGGTGCGTCCGGCAGATCGGTCGCCGGGGGCGTGGATGTGGTCTGGGCGGCGGCGGACGCGGCCAAAGCGAGCGTAACGATCAGACTGCGTAACATCATGCCGGGTGGGACTCCATCTATAAGGCTACCGCACCGCTGCCTCGGAGGCAAAGTGTGGCGGCTCAGTAAGCCGCCATGCCCGCCTCGGCGACCTCGTGGTCTTGCGCGCCGCTGCCGCCGCTGACACCGATCGCGCCGACCACCTTGCCGTCCTTCTTGATTGGGATGCCGCCGGCGAAGATCATCACCTTGCCGTTGTTTGAGGCGTGAATGCCGAAGAACTGGTCGCCCGACTGCGAGTTTTCGCCGAGGTCCTTGGTGGTGATGTCGAAGGCGCGCGAGGTCCAGGCTTTCTTCTGCGCGATGTCGATCGAGCCGAGCCAGGCGTTGGCCATGCGCTCGAATGCGATCAGGTTGCCGCCTTCGTCGACGACTGCTACGTTCATGGGCTGGCCGAGCTGCTGGGCTTTGAGTTCCGCCGCGGCGATGATGCGGCGTGCGTCTGCTAGTTCAATCATGTGTTCTCCTCGATTTAGGAGCGAAGACGACCGCTCCGTCTGAATCTGTAACGCTCTTTCTTTCCAGTTCACATTTTACTTGTTCCGTTCTCGGAACTGGTGCAGAATGGAATTCCTCCAGCGTACTCACGAAGATTGGATGTTGGGCCCGGCAGGTTGCGTCGTCTGAATGAGCGGCAAACAGATTTGGCACGTCGGGCCCTTGTAGCTAATACATTCTCGATTGGAGCGATGGAATGAACGTTAAAAATTTCCTTACCTCAGCGTCTTTGTGCCTGCTCTCCGGTGTTTGCCTACCCAGTCGAGCTCAGAATACGTTATCTATCACTTCACCTGCCGCGTATGTTGTTGCGGGCGAGAAGTTGCAATTAACTGCGGTGGCAACAGGGCCGGGCACAACACCGGGCAGTCGCGTGACGATCGACTTGCCAAACAAGCCTGTTTGGGACACTGACGATCACACCCTAGCTACTGTTGATACAGGCGGTTTGGTCACAGGTGGAGCAATTGCGGGAAAGCCGATCAACATTACCGTGACCGATCCTTCTGGCAAGATGACGCCGGGCAGCTATACCGTTCTGGTCACACCGGGTACTCCAGACAGCATCCAGATTACACCGCTACTAATCCAGATTGGTCTCGGAGGTACGATGGATTTATCCATAACCTATAAGGTCAAGGGAGCCAATACGGTTTACCCCCTAAACGTTGGTCTGAAGTGGGGTATCACTACAGACAAAGCACCGATTCCTTTCGAGATCGGTCCTGGCAATGTGCTCTCCGCGAGTCAAACACAAACGGGAGTCGCCGCAGTAACAGTACAAGAAGAATATTTCCCGACTGTGACTTCGAATACTGTAGCAGTAACGGTTACGGCTCCTAACAAGGATGTTCCGCAGTTCGCCGAGATGCCAAAGGGCGGAAACTCCTTCATCAATATCTTTGGCCGCAAAGGACAAAAGCTAGTTCTATGCGAATACGATGTGAGTTCGACATATGTTGAAGGAGAAATTTGCAAAAACGGTACGATGATCCAGTTTATCCCTTCGGGGACGGGAGCTACACCCACCTACACCATGCTGGTCACGGATGACGGACAGGCGATTTTGACCTTAGCGCGGCCTCTGGTGGCGGGCACCGATCTATATTTGGTAAATGTTGCCGCAGCCCCCTTTCTTTCGGCGACACAAGCTGTGAACGATCCAAATGACTTTGGCCGATTTCGAACCTACATGACCATCGGTGCGCAGATCACCAATCAACAGCCCTCCGCGGGCTCGGGAACAACGCAGTCGTCAACAGCCGGAGAGTACCTCGAAGTCGGACTTATGCATTCCTTCTTTTCCCCAACGCCACGTTTGAACGCCGCAGATCGACCCCCTAAAAGCTCAACCTCTAAAAGCCCAACCTGGCATCCTGGTGCCGCTGGCGTTTTCGACGTTCGCCTGAGCCCGGTTCCTGTCAGCGCGCCGGCGACAATGACTGTCGGCTCATCAATGAACACGTCCACCAACGGAACGACCACCACAACAACGACTAGCAACCCAACTATTAGTAGCCTCAACCTGCTCTCGTCTCAGCAAAGCGTGCGGGTTGTGAGTCAGTTGGCGGCTCCATTCTGGGTTCGCAGTTGGCAGGGCCACTATAACGTAACCACGCTCTCTCCGTTGGCGAAGGCCGGCTTCATGACCTTGCTTAATCCAACGAACGCCGGCACCAACACGGCTGGGAGTCTCATTACGACGAACTTCAGTCCCGCGTATTCATTCTTCGGCTTTGGGGGACGTCTAGCTTGGGAACGGATTCCCGCGAATCCTGATAAAGCTCCACGGATGATTACCAAGTTAGACGTGACGCTCGCTAAGTATTCCAATCTTCCAAGTTACCTTTGCACAAACGACAAGACCAAACTGGGACCGACGACCACTACTACGACTGATGCCAATGGTAAGAAATCGTCGGTCACCGCGTTTAGTTTTCCAACCGCGTGTGGACAGGCGGGTGGCAGCCAGGCCGCCAACGGCTACATTTCAAAAACTCTCGCTTACCGGCTTGACATTGAGGCGCTGGCCAAGTTGCCCAACTATCCGTTTGTGCTTGGCGTTATGGCCAATCTAGCGCAGTATACGGTTGGACACAACGCGAACATCGATTACCTGAACAAGCCTGGCAATGACATTCGCATCTTCATCGGACTTACCGTTCCTTTGAGTTCATTGGGTTCTTTGCTGACAACTGGCACAACAGGCAAATAGTGGATCGTTACCGCACGAAGAAGTCCTTCACCTGTTGCAACATCACGTCCCGGCTTACGTCGGAGATGGCTTCGGTGAGGGGGAGCTGTTTGGGGCAGGCTTCGACGCAGTTCTGAGCGAAGCCGCACTCCTGGACGCCGCCGTCGCCGGCCAGCGCGCGGAGGCGTTCCTCCTTCAGCACCTTGCCGGTGGGGTTGTTGTTGAAGAGCTTGACCTGCGCGATGGTGGCCGCGCCGACGAAGTTCGTCTGGTCGTTGAACTGCGGGCAGACCTCCATGCATATGGTGCAGGAGATGCAGTTCGAGAGCGGATACAGCTCTTCCTGCAGCTGCGGAAACTGCTTCGGCCCCGCGCCGAGGTCGTAGGTGCCGTCGATGGGCACCCAGGCCTTGACCGCCTTGAGGTTCTGGAAGAGAACGGAGCGGTCGACGGAGAGGTCGCGGACGACGGGGAACTTCGACAGTGGCGCCAGGGTGATGGGCTGGGCGAGCTTATCGACCAGCGCCGAGCAGGCCATGCGCGCCTTGCCATTGATCAGCATCGCGCAGGAGCCGCAGATCTCCTCGAGACAGTTGGCGTCGTAGGTGATGGGCGCAGTCGGCGCTCCGGTTGCAGTGACCGGGTTGCAGGCGATCTCGCCGAGCACCGAGGTGATGTTCATGTTGGGCCGGTAGGGGATGGCGAACTTCTCGGTGACGGGCTTGCCGTCGGGACCGGCCTGGCGCTTGATGTGGACTTCGATGGTGCGCGTGGAGCGGGCCGGTTCGGTCTGGATGGCGAGGGGTGCGGTGGGCATAGCTGGTTACCTCTTGTTAGCTGTGGGGAGCTACGGTTCGGAAGCGTACTTGAGCGACGCGAGCCAAAGCTCGTGGGCTTTGTGCATGAGATGACTGCCGGCGGCGGGGTCTTTCAGGTCGCCAGGGCCGATGCCGGTCTCTTCCGTGACGACGCGGCAGGCGTTGGAATCGGCTTCGGGGATGAAGTGCCAGGTGTGGAAGTGGCCGTGGCGGGTCTCGGTCTCGTCGGAGCCGAAGGGAATCCAGCTAATGCGCTGGTCGGGAACGAACTCGACGATGCGGGATTGAATGGGGCTGTTGAATATCCTCAGGCGGAGCAGGGTGCCTTGGCCGACTGGGCCGGGTGTCTCGTTCACCACATCTTTGACGAGGACGAGCCAGTTGGGCCAGTCGGTCGCGTTGGCAAGGCGGGTGAAGGCGCGTTGGCAGTCGGTGTGGATGAGCAGTTCGTTATGACTGAAGACCGGGGCGATGCCTGGGCCGAACTCTTTTGGCCAGTGGATAGCGATGTCGCGGTGGGCGCGGTCTTCGGCTAGTTCACCGCCGCGCTGAGCAACTCCTGTGACGGCTGTAGAGAATGCTGCAAGCATGAGCATACGCATAACATTCCCACGGTAGTAGTTGGAGGGCCGCACTAATTCTCCTTACCTGATGCTTGCTTGCTAGCGGCTAACCGCCGATGCCAGCGATATACAGCGAAAACGATGGTGCCGATGACGAAAACAATGAAGAGCCCGGCACCGAGCAACACTATATTGATGCCATCTTTGTCTTCTGCTTGAAGGATCATCGTCATGCCGTAGCCGCATAATTTCTAGCCCTTGGCACGATATGGCTGATATCGACATCCTCATACTCGATCTTCGGCGCGCCGTCGACGAAGCTGGCTTTGGTGGTCTTGAGGAAGCGCTCGTCATTGCGCTCGGGGAAGTCGGGTTTGTAGTGTGCGCCGCGGCTCTCGTCGCGGCAGGCCGCGCCCTGGACGACGACGCGGGAGAGCTCCAGCATATTGGCCAGCTGGCGGGTAAAGGCGAAGCTCGTATTGGCCCACTGGCTCTTGTCGGAGAGGTTGATGTGGCGGTAGCGGGCCTGCAGCTCGACGATCTTGGCGTCGGCCTCGGCCAGCCCGTCGTTGTAGCGGATGATGGTGGCGTGGCGCGTCATGGTGTCGCCCAGTTCGCGCCAGAGCTTGAAGGGGTTTTCGCTGCCGCTGGCGGAGAGCAGATTGGCGTTGAGGCCGCGCTGACGGGTCAGCTCGGCCGCGTGGCCGCCGTCACCGGGCTGCGGGGCGAGCCCCTTGGCGTAGGCCAGCGCGTTCGGCCCCGCGACGAAGCCGCCGTAGATGCAGGAGAGCAGGGAGTTCGCGCCCAGGCGGTTGGCCCCGTGGATGGAGTAGTCGGCCTCGCCCGCCGCGAAGACGCCGGGAAGATTCGTCATCTGGTTGAAGTCCACCCAAAGGCCGCCCATGGTGTAGTGCATCCCGGGGAAGATCTTCATGGGGACGTCGCGCGGGTCGTCGCCGACGAACTTCTCGTAGATCTCCAAGATGCCTTCGAGCTTGCGGTTGAGCGTGGCGCGGTCGATGTGGGTCAGGTCGAGGTAGACCATCGGCTGGCCGTCGATGCCCATGCCGAGCTCGTAGACGACGCGGTGGATGGCGCGCGTGGCGATGTCGCGGGGAACGAGGTTGCCGTACTTGGGGTACCACTCTTCGAGGAAGTAGAAGCGTTCGGACTCGGGGATGGACTTGGCGGTGCGCTTCTCGTCCTTCGAGCGCGGTACCCAGACCCGGCCGCCCTCGCCGCGCGCGGATTCGGACATCAGCCGCAGCTTGTCCTCGCCGGGGATGGCGGTGGGGTGGACCTGGATGAACTCGCCGTTGGCGTAGAACGCCCCCTGCTGGTAAAGCGCCGCTTGGGCCGAGCCGGTGCAAACGACTGAATTGGTGGACTTTCCGAAGATCGCGCCGATGCCGCCCGTGCACAGGATGATGGCGTCGGCGGGGAAGGTGCGGGTCTCCATGGAGCGGAGGTCGAGGGCGGCGATGCCGCGGCACGCGCCGTTCGCGTCGAGCACGGCGGAGAGGAACTCCCAGCCCTCGTACTTGGTGACCTTGCCCTCGGACTCGTAGCGGCGGACCTGCTCGTCGAGCGCGTAGAGCAGCTGCTGGCCAGTGGTGGCGCCCGCGAAGGCCGTCCGGTGGTAGAGCGTGCCTCCAAAGCGGCGGAAATCGAGCAGGCCCTCGGGCGTCCGGTTGAACGGCACCCCCATGCGGTCGAGCAGGTCGATGATG
The DNA here is from genome assembly GCA_965277085.1 of Acidobacteriaceae bacterium. GTDB lineage: Bacteria > Acidobacteriota > Terriglobia > Terriglobales > Acidobacteriaceae > Edaphobacter. The sequence continues at coordinate 13,561 of OZ255708.1, read as the reverse complement.
GCCGGGCCCTGCGCGGTCATGTTCTTGACCGGGGTCTGGTTGGCGAGGAAGTCGCCGCCGTAGACGGTGTCGTCGAAGTGCTTGTGGACGTCGTCGCCCTCGCCCTTGAGGTTTTTGGCCGCGTTGATGCCGCCCTGAGCGCAGACGGAGTGCGACCGCTTGACCGGGACGATGGAGAAAAGGTCGACGGTGCCGCCCGCCTCGGCGATCTTGATAACGGCGGCGAGACCGGCGAGGCCGCCGCCGACTACGATGATACGTGGAGTTGCTGCTGCTGCCATAGTCTACGAACCTCTTGTTCCAAACCAAACACCTGCGGCCAAGAATGCAATACCAAGGACTGCTATCGAGCGGACGAGCCTACGTTCCTTATTCGGAAGCATTTTTACAAAATCGTGGAGCTTTTGTAATTCACTCGGATGCGTTGAAAAAAGAATGGGCACAGATCCCTGTCGTGCTCTAAGCCGGTCGACTACGAAGAACATTATGGCAACGCAGAGTAAGAAGAGGCCGACTCCGGCCAGCAAAGGGACTGAATGAGTCACGGTGATCATGTCACCGAACTTCGCCCGGCTGACTCGGATTTGTAGAGTTCGGCGGAGGCACACTCGGCGCGGGCAGCGTGACGCCCGCGGGCAGCGCGGGCATGACATCCGCCGGAGCGTTGCGGTACTTCGGCCCGATGAAGGCGTAGATGCCCGCCAGCCCAAAGCCGCAGAGGACGACGCCGACCGCCGTGCAGATGTAGCCGGAGCGGCGGCGGGCGCGGTCGCCGGGGGTGATGCCCCATTTGGCGGCGAAGAGCCAGATGCCATAGGCGAAGTGCCAGGTGGTGGCGATCATGGCGATGACGTAGATGGCGAGCATCCAGGGGTTGGCGAGCTCGACCTGGACCTTGTGGAAGGCCGCGCCGGGGTGCTCGGGCAGGCTGACGCCGGAGAAGCGCTGCCGCCAGACGTGCTGCGCGATGTAGGCGAGGGCGATCAGGCCGGTGAAGCGCTGGGAGACGTACATCCAGTTGCCGGCCCAGGGATAGACGTTGACGCTGGCGCGGCCGCGCAGGGCGATGTAGACGCCGTAGAGGGCGTGAAAGGCGAGCGGAAGGAAGATGAAGGCCCACTCCAGCACGCGGACGAGCGGAAGGGAGTTTAGGAACTTGACCTGTTGAGCGTAGGCGAGCGGGCCGTTGAGCGCCTCGAAGTTCGAGAGAATGTGCTCGACCAGGAACGCGCCGATGGGAACGATGCCGGAGAGGGAATGGAGGCGGCGGAGCAGGAAGGAGTGGCCCTCGCCCGCGCGTAAAGGCTGCACGCCACGTAAGGGCGGAGCGGAGGCTGGTGCTGGCGGAGCGGCGGTGGCCATCGGGAACTCCTTGGGTCGCGCTGGACGAAGGCACAAGAAGCGACTTCTAGATTATTCCGCCGCGCTTCCATGACCGTCAAGAAATCGTTGGAAGTGTGTGCGATAAGCGGTGTGGGTGTGCGGAATGGGTGCGTTGGCGTAGGAGACGCAGATTCCCTTCGGGAATGACAAAACAGAAGGGCAAGGGCGCTTAGACGGGCTTGGCGAGCAGGGCGCGGACGGCGTGGGCCCGGTGGCTGACGGCGAGGCGTTGCGCTATGTCGATCTCGGCCATGGTGAGGCCGTACTGCGGAAGGAAGAACAGGGGATCGTAGCCGAAACCGCGGTCTCCGCGTGGGGCGGTGAGGATTTCTCCTTCGACGGTGCCGTCGGCGGTTTGGAGGACGATGCCATCGAGGGCGGCGGCGAGGGCGCAGCGGTAGCACGCTGTGCGTTTGTCCGGCGGCACCGCTGCCAGGGCGTGGAGGAGACAAAGGTTGTTGCGCTTGTCCGTTGACGTACCGAGCGGGGCAGGGAACTGCATATCCTCGGCATAGCGGGCGGACCGCACGCCTGGAGCTCCGTGAAGCGCGTCCACTTCAAGGCCGGAGTCATCGGCGATCACGATCTCGCCGGGGGCATAGCCTGAGTAGAAGATCGCCTTTGCGGCGGCATTTTCGGCGAAGGTGGGAGCGTCTTCCGGTGGGGGTTCGACGGAGGCAAGGCCGAGTAGTGGAAGAATTGTGGCCTTACCGGAGGCCGCTGCAAAGTCGCGCAGTTTGCCGGCATTGCTGGTGGCGACGTAGAAGATCATGACTGGCAGTATTCTCACATGGAGGCAGAGCTTCCATTACTTCAAGAGAGGAAAGGCAGTGGAGGAGAGTGGGGCAAGGATCTCTTCAGGCCTTCAAAACCAGTCACTCTCATCTCCAATCCCGCATTAAGAAGGAAGGCACAAGCTGAACGGGCTAAGGCTACCCGGCTTGGAGTCAAGGAGGTAAAGAGATAGCATGATCAACATGAAAGCTCACACCGAATACCTGACCTTCACCACAGTCGACCGCTACGAAATGGTCCATATTACGCCGCAAGTGGAGCAGATCGTCCGACGCTCGGGCGTGGTGGATGGGCTGTGCTTCGTCTCGCCGATGCACATTACGGCGGCGATCTACGTCAACGACAACGAAGACGGGCTGATCGAGGACATCTCCGCGTGGTTGGAAAAATTGGCACCTTCGCAGCCGAACTACCGGCATCATCTGACGGGCGAGGACAACGCCGACGCGCACCTGAAGGCTTTGCTGCTCCATCACGAGACGACGCTGCCGATCACCCATGGCCGGCTTGACCTTGGCACCTGGCAGCGCATCTTCTATGCAGAGTTTGACGGCCAGCGGGCGAAGCGCGTCATTGTGAAGATACTGGGTGTGACAGCAGAATGACGTCGACGCGGCGGTTCTTGGCGCGCCCGTCCTCGGTGCTGTTGTCGTCCACGGGGTGAAACTCAGCGTAGCCGGCGGCCGCCATCTCAGTCGGTTTCAAATCGCCGTGCTCAAGCAGGAAGCGGGCTATGGTGGTGGCGCGGGCCGACGACAGCTCCCAGTTGGTGGCGAATTGCTGCGTATGGATGGGAATGTTGTCCGTATGCCCCTCGACGCGAATCGGCCCCTGGGGCAGTGTGGCGGCGAGTTGCGTAAGCACATCGAACGAGGTTTGGCGCACCTCGGCCGAACCGGAGCCGAAGAAGCCAGCTTCGCGCAGGGAGATGACGAGGCCCTCCGGTGTCTGGCGCATAGTCAGGCTGCCAAGCGGCATCTTGTGGGTCTTGGCCAGATCGTTGAGCAGGTTGCCAATCTTCTCCTCGGTCGTCTTGGGGGCGGCCTTGGCCTGCGGCTTGTTGTTGGTGGTGATGGGCGGCTTGGCGGCGGAGACGGTCGCTCCACCCGCGCCTATAGTCATCGAGGGCTTGGCGGTATGAGACTCAAAGATGCCCTGCGGCTTGAACGCGTTCTTCATGGCGGCTTCCAACTCGAGCTGCTTCTTCTTGTCGGATTTGCTGGAGGCGAAGAGCACAACGAAGAAGGCGAACAGCAGGGTAATAAAGTCGGCGTAGGAGACGAGCCAGCGCTCGTGGTTTACGTGCTCGGGGTGCTTTTTCTTGCTCATGCCGTGGCCTCCGCGACCTTGCCACCATTGGCAGCCGCTTCGCCCTTGGGTTCGAAGAGGAACGTCTTCAGCTTGGTTTCAATCATGCGTGGGTTCATGCCTTCGAGAATGGAGATGACGCCCTCAAGCATCATCTCTTTCACCATGGTCTCTTCCTTGTGGCGGAACTTCAGCTTGCCCGCTGCGGGCAGGCAGACCAGGTTGGCAAACGCCACACCATAGATGGTGGCCACGAAGGCCGTTGCGATACCCTTGCCGACTTCGTCGATGTTCTCGAGGTTTTTCATGACCTGGATCAGACCGATGACGGCGCCGATAATGCCGACCGTCGGGGCATAGCCGCCCGCGGCCTCAAAGACGGCGGGAATCTTCTCTTCGATCTCACCCTTGTTGTCTAGTTCCAACTGCATGATCTTGCGGACCTCGTTCGGCTCAGTGCCGTCGACGGCGAGCATCAGAGCCTGCTTGAGAAAAGGGTCTTCGATGGTGTTGAGCTCGGCGTCGAGCGAGATGATGCCGCTCTTGCGGGCCTTGTTGGCGAAGCCGACGATCTGGGCCAGCACCGCCTCGCCGTTCGAGCCCTTATGCATAAAGACCTTCATGGCATGCTTCAGCGCGGTGACGAAGATGCTCATGGGGAACTGGAGCATGACCGCTCCCGTCGTGCCGCCGATCACGATCATCGCCGCCGTCGGCTTAATAATGTCGGTGATCTGGCCGCCTTCGATCAACATTCCGGCCAGAATGCCGATGACGGCGAGCGCGATGCCGGCGATGCTTGCGATGTCCATGGTCGGTTCCTCTTCTACGTTGAATTAGTTGTCTTGCTGGCGATGCTGCGCGCTGGCGGTGATGGCGGCCGCGCCTGCAAAGGGAAGGTTCGATTCTGGCCAGGCGCGGCGCAGACTATCGGCGCGGTACTCCATGCAGTGCTCCCGCACTTCATCGCAGCTCTCGAGGACGATGATCTTTTCGCCAGTAATCAAGGTGAGGACGGTGTCGGGCGAGGCCTCAGCATACTTAATAAGGTCTGAGTTGACAGTAATCGCGTGGCCATTCAGGCGTGTCAGGACAATCATGGTGGTCGCTTCCTTCCCTCATCTATCGACCGTGCAGCCAGATTTCGATAGCGCGCGATGCGGCGCACGGCCGTAAAGTTTCCTTGGGGAAAATACTGCCACGTGACTCATGCGCCTTGTGAGTGAGCCGATGAGGTGAAAGAACGCGGAGCCTACCGCCGACCTGGAACGGGAAAAGACCTTAGCGATAAGGCCACTCTTGACAGCCGGAGACTCGGAGCAGGAACGCGGTACTTCAAACCTGTTTCACAGGAGCACTTCCATGTCCTTAGGCATTCTCAATAACATCTCCGCCATCTACGCGGGCAACAACCTCAACAACACGCAAGCCAGCTTGCAGAAGGTCCTTCAGCAGCTCTCCTCCGGTGCACGCATCAACTCCGGAGCCGACGATGCCGCCGGTCTGGCGATCGCGGACGGCCTGAAGGCCAACGAAGCGTCCTTGACGCAGTCTGTGCAGAATGCCTCTGACGGCGTCGGCCTGTTGCAGACCGCCGACGGCGCGCTCTCCCAGGTGACCAACCTCCTCGATCGCGCCGTCACCCTGGCGACCGAAGCGGCCAACGGCACTCTCTCGACCACACAGGTGAGCTCCGCCAACCAGGAGTACCAAAGCATCATCTCCGAGATCGGCAACATTGGCAGCACGACCAACTTCAACGGCAACTCGGTCTTCGGCTCCACCGCGACGGCGTTCTACGTTGGAGACGGTACTGCCACCGGATCGAACTTCTACAGCGATGTGGTGGGCACGTTGAATGCCACGAGCGTCGGCCAGTCGGCTGGCGTGGCTGCGGCTCTCGGCAGCGTAGCGGTAACCAACTCCGGAACAGCGTTGGCGACCCTTACGGCAGGCCATGCCTCCGACACCATCTCGGGTTCGATCACACTGGCGGACACCACGAATCCCACCAGCCCGGTGAACAACACGATCACCTTCGCTGCGGGCACCACGCTCACGGCAGCGGCGGCTCAGATCACCGCTTCGTTCGGCGGCCTCTATACGGCCTCCTACACGAACGGTGCCAGTGCGCTGACCATCGCCAAGAGCAACGGTACCGACGTCATTACGGTTGCCGCAAACAGCCTGAACTACTTCCAAGGCCCAACCACCTACACCGGCTCGACGGCAACGGCAACCACCGCCGCTTTGCCTGCGTCCACCACTGCCGCGACAGGCGTTGGCAACAAGGCGTCGATCAACGTCGTCACGCTGCAAGCAGCTTCGGATACCTTGTCCGGCAGCCTGACTTTCTCGACCACCGGTACGGCCGTTCCCAACAAGAGCGTTACCGTCGCCCTCGCTTCCGGCACTACGCTCACGTCGGCTGTCCAGAAGCTTAACTCCGACAACTCCTTCACCTCGGCGGGCTTCTTCGCCTCGGTCTCGGGCAGCACTCTTAGCGTCACGGGCCCAGCCTCGACGACTGCCACAGCGGCCCAGAACAACCTGTCGCTCTCTGGTAGCAGCTTCGTGGACGCGCCTGCAGCGATCGCTCCGGGAGTCGGAACGGACTTCACCGCAAACACGATCTCCACTCTGACGGCCGGTTCGGCGCAGAACGTTTTGACGGCAGTCAACGGTGCAATCGCCAACGTGGCCTACCAGCGCGGCATCCTCGGTGCGGATAGCAACGAGCTCACCGCGGCCAGCAACACGGCAGCCTCTGAGAACGTGAACCTGACGGCGGCCGAGAGCAGCATCCGCTCCACCAACTACGGGCAGGCGACCTCCGACCTGGCCAAGTTCGAGGTCCTCTCACAGACCGGTATCTCCGCGCTCGCCCAGGCGAACACCGTCCAGCAAGAGATCCTGAAGCTGCTGCAGTAAAACCCTGAAACCGGTGGCCGGCGAATATCTCGCTGGCCACCGGCCTTATTTGTTGGCTCTACGTTTGTAGCACTTTGGCAGGGCACGGCTAAAGCTGTGCCCTTCCAAAGTCCTGACCAAAGAACAGGAAACTCTCACACAACCCGGCAAACTTCGGCGCAAGGCTTGCTTCAGCGTAGCTGCAATCAACTAGCAACATTCGTAAGCGAGGCGCACCATGGGTACAGTTGGAATCAACTTCGGTTCGGCCACTGGCGGCCAGGGCTTCGATGTCGCGAGCACCGTCACCGCCATCCAGTCGGCGCAGAAGAGTATTGAGAACCCCTGGAACGCCCAGCTATCAGCCCTGACGGCGCAGGACACAGCGTTGAGCACGATCGGCACCGATCTTGCGTCGCTCTCGACCGCGCTTCAGTCGTTAACCGACTTTACGGGTGTTACCGCGCAGAAGAACGGCTCCAGCTCCGATACGACGTTGCTCGCGCTCACGGGCGCGACCTCGGCCGCTTTCGCCGGCAGCCATACTGTAGAGATCACCAGTTTGGCGCAAACTTCATCGAAATACACCGATCCAGTCGCGGCGACGGACACCCTGGCGGGCAGCATCACAATCCAGGTGGGTTCCGGCACGATCCACACCATCAATGTGACGAGCGGATCAAGCGACACCCTGAGCACCCTTTCGGCGGCAATCAATGGCGCGGCGATTGGTGTTAGTGCATCGGTAATCACGGACACGAACGGCTCGCGGCTTTCACTGGTCAGCGGTACGGGTGGCAGCGCGGGGCAGTTAAACGTAACCAGCGGTCTTACGGATAGCACGACGAGCAATAGCGCGGTTGCGATCCATACCGGCGAAACCGGCGCGAACGCGGTCTTGACGGTCGACGGCGTTACCGTCAGTAGCGCGACGAACGCGGTGAGTACAGCAATCCCGGGCGTAACCTTTCAACTTCTGAGCGCCAAGCCGGGCACGCAGGTACAGATTCAAATTACAAACGACACGGCCTCAGTGGCAACAGCGGTGAGTACGCTCGTAACGGCCTACAATGCCGTGGCTAAAGACCTGAAGACGCAAGAAGGCAAAGATGCGAACGGCGTCGCCGAACCACTGTACGGCAGCCCCTCCCTGGCTTTGATCCAGACTCAGCTCAGTTCGGCCATCAATGCGGGAAGCGCTAGCGGCGGCATCAACAGCGTGACACAATTCGGCATCACCTTCAATAACGATGGAACCTTGGCCCTCAACACCGATACGCTTACATCCGCGTTGACTTCAAACTTCAGCGACATCGTAGGCTTTCTCCAGAACACGGGAGGCTTTGGCCAGGGTATGAAAACGGCGCTGAATGGCCTGAGTACGACGGCCACCTACGGCGCGATCCACGTGGCACAGCAGCAGAATGCTGCCCAGGAGGCAGCGCTCAAGAAGAGCATTGCGAACGAAGAGGCGCTCTTGGCCACGCAGAAGATCGCGCTCACCACGGAGCTCAATACGGCCAACGAGATTCTTCAGTCCATTCCAAGCCAGCTCAGTCAGATCAACCAGATCTATAGTGCCGTCACCGGCTATAACACGAAGGGATAGTGCGGATGAGAGACACGAACTACCGTGAGCAGGCTCTCAACGGAGCCAACGGCGTCCAGTTGATCGTCGCCTTGTACGACGGGGCGATCCGCTTTCTCCACAACGCTATCGACTGCGTGGAGCGACAGGATGTCCGGGGCCGTCGTGAGGCGGTCAAGAAGACGATCGACATCTTTATGTATCTTCAGGCGCGCCTGCGGCCGGATGTCGGAGGACGAGCGGCGACCGCGCTCTCGGATTTCTACGCATCGATGTTTACGCTGACGCTGGAGGCCTCCAACGAAGCGTCGATACCGAAGCTGCAAGAGGTGATCGTGTTCGTGCGCAATGTACGCGACGCGTGGGTCGTGGTCGCGAAAGACCCGGATGCAAATCGTGTCCTGCCGCGTGAACTGCGAACACGGGAAGAGAAGCGAAGCACAGTCATTCCGGTAGCGCAGGAGACAGGCGATCGTGTCTCGCGGTGGTCGGCTTAGATCTACTGCGCGACGGCTAGTTCTTCTTCAAGGCGCTGTTTCTCGAACAGGGTGGTGTAGTAACCGCCTTGGGCGAGGAGCTCGTCGTGCGTCCCCTGTTCGACGATACGGCCTTCAACCAGCACGGCGATCTGGTCGGCGTTGCGCGCGGTCGAGACGCGGTGCGAGATGAAGATGGTGGTGCGGCCTTCCATCACCCGACGCAGGCCGGAGAGGATCTGCTCCTCCGTATAGGTGTCGACGCTCGCGAGAGCATCGTCCAGGATCAAGATGCGTGGATCGCGCAGAACGGCGCGTGCGATGGCCGAGCGCTGTTTCTGGCCGCCGGAAAGGGTGACGCCGCGCTCGCCGACAAGGGTGTCGAAGCCCTTGGGGAACTCCAGGATCTCGGTACGGATGTGGGCGACGATCGCGGCATCTTCAATCTGCTCCATCGTGGCTCCGGGCTTGCCGAAGGCGACGTTGTGGCGAATGGTGTCGGAGAAGAGGAAGGTCTCTTGAGGAACGAACCCAACGTTTTGGCGAAGCTCGTCGAGGGTAAAGCCGCGAACGGGCTTGCCATCGATCAGGACCGTGCCGGGAGGAGCGTCGTGCAGGCGTGGAATGAGGTTGACGAGGGTGGATTTGCCAGAGCCAGTTGGGCCGACGATGGCCAGGCTGGTGCCCGCTGGAATGGTGAGGCTTACGTTGTGGAGGACGGCTGGGCCTTCCGTGTAGGCAAAGGTAAGATTGCGGAACTCGATGGTACCCGCTATGGGTGAGGCGGAGGCGTTTGGCTCATCGGCGATGGCGGGTTTCTGCTTCAGGAGCTCGTCGATGCGCACGACCGACGCCGTGCCGCGCTGGAAGAGGTTGACCACCCACCCGATAGCGATCATGGGCCAGGTGAGCTGCACCATGTAGACCATGAAGCTGGTGAACTGGCCGACCGAGATGCGGTGAGCGACGACTTCATGGCCGCCGACCAGCAACGTAATCATCAGCGAAAGGCCAAGGACGAACTCCAAGGTGGGCCAGAGCATGGCCATCAGTCGGACGAGGTGCAGAGAGCGCCGGATGTACTCCTGATTGGCCGTCTCGAAGGAGGCAATCTCAGCCTCTTCTTGGGCGAAGGCGCGGATGAGGCGAGCGCCGGAGAAGTTCTCCTGGGCCTTGGCGGAAATGTCTGAGAACATGGCCTGAATGCGCTCAAAGCGCGTGTGAATGCGATTGCCGAAGTATTGCACAAGTACCGACGCGAGCGGCAGCGGCACGAATGCAAAAAAGGTCAGGCGCGGGCTGATCCGGTACATGAAGGGCAACGCCGCGCAGGTGAAGACAACGGTATTGGCCGAGTACATGATGGCCGGACCCAGCAACTGGCGGACGGCGTTCAGGTCGTTGGTTGTCCGGGCCATGATGTCGCCGGTGCGGTGCGTGTGGTAGAAGCTGGCGGGCTGTCGTTCCAGGTTGCGGAAGAGGTCGTTGCGGAGGTCGAACTCGATCTCGCGCGAGGCCCCGATGATGACCTGCCGGGTAATGTAGAGGAAGGTGGCCGAGAGCGCGGCAAGAACGAGCAGACGTTCGCCGTGATGGAGGATTTTGGCCTGCGTCGAGCCATGCCGCATATCGTCGATAGCGTGGCCAATGACGAGCGGTATGGCAACTTTGAGGACGTTGTAGAGGATCGTCGCGACCGCTCCCCAGGCGAGCGCTTTCCAGTAGCGCTTGAGGTAAGGGGCGAGCGGTCGCAGACGGCTGAACATGGTGGTTAGAGTGCCCTACTTGCCGGGAGGATTCGTTCCCGGCTTGGGTGCGGGCTTGGTGGAGTTGTCGGGTGTGGTGGCCTTGGCCGGGTCGTTGGTGGCTGGATCGGTCGAGGGCTTTGTAGCGGGATCGGTAGGGTTGTCGGCTGGCGGATTGCTTGCCGGGCCGGGATTGTGTGGATTGCCGTCGCCGCTTCCGCTACCCGATCGCGGTGTGCTCTTAGGTGCCGGAGCGGCACCAGATGGCGGAGTGGGTGGTGCCTGGGGAGCCGGGGGTTTGTCAGAGACGCTGACGAGCTCGACATCGAAGATCAGATCGGCCTTGGCGGGAATCACCGGCGGCTTGCCGGAGTCGCCGTAAGCGAGTTGGTAGGGAATAAAAAGCCGCCGCTTGCCGCCGATGTGCATACCGGTGAAGCCGGTGTCCCAGCCTGGGATTACGCGGTGGACACCGATCGGCATGACGATTGGCTCAGCTCCGGGGTGGTCGAATGAGGAGTCGAATTCCTTGCCGTCCTTGGCTAGCCAGCCGGTGTACTTGACGGTGTAGAACTCGATGGTGGAGTCGGCCTGCGAGGTGCCAAGGATACTAGGCGGGGCGAGCGGTCCCGCACCGACACGCGTGTCCTGGTAGCGGAGCGCATAGAGAGTCTTGACGAGGCCAGTGACCTTGGGGATGTTGGATGGGAGCGCGTTTGTTGAGGCGGCGGAGGTGGCGCGGTGTGCCGGAGTCTTTGCCGGCGTTTGGCTGATGCACAGTGTGCCGAGTGCAAGCGTTAGGGGAAGTCGGGCCAGTTTCATCGTGAAATCATGATAAATGGTGTTGAGCTTCACACGCTCTCAGATAAAGAAGTTCCGAGCGAAGCGATCGCTCGTCGCTGCGCCTCCGTCAACTTCGAGGTGAAGCACCGCACGACGGCGTCGGCGTGTACGGGATCGGCCAACTTTCGGGCGCGGTCTCCTTCCGTCGTCATCTTGACCACCGTGCCGCCGTCCTGGAGCTTCGAGCGCTTTACCAGACCGCGCCGTTCCATGCGCGTGAGGTGGTGGGAAAGCCGCGTCCGGTCCCACCGCATTGCGTCACAGAGCTCCTGCTGGCGCAGAGCCTTGGCTTCGATCTCGGCAAGCCTTGAAAGTATGCCGTGGTCCGCACCTGAGAGCTTCGTCGTTGAAATCAGCTCCCGTTCGATGGCGGTATTGATCTGCTCCGCACACTGCCGGAACGTCCGCCACAAGTCACGATCCGACAAAGAAAGTTCCACCATGGAACTAGAGATAGCAAAATCTTGTTGACGTGTCAACATAACAGGCGCATAGTAATGGAGTAGACATCCAATAAGAGGAGAAAACGTCAATGTCCATTACTGCAACTGAACAAGTGAACCAAAGACCGCCCGAGCGTACCGCCCGGCAGAAGCAGGTCGAGGTGACGCCTGGGGACGTACATAATCTCGGGCTGCCCTTCGTTCTTCAAAACCAATCCGGTTTTAACTTCTGGGACATCAAGAGCGGCGACTACTTCGTCGAGTTGGAAGGCGGATACTATGGCTGGGACAGCTCCACAGTCCAGGTCACTTCCATGGGCGCTGGACACGGTCCACCCATGCACACTCATCCGGTCGAGGAGATCTTCGTGCTGGTCGAGGGTGAAGCCGCGTTCGCGATCGGCACGGATATTGTTCACCTTAAAGCTCCCGCCGTCGTCCGTGTCCCACCGCACACCCCGCATAGCCCCGTGTCGCTCGCTGCCGGGCGCAACGTCATGGTCGACTTCTTCCCTTCGAGCAAACCGGGAGCCGCTCCGAGTGATGCCCCCGACCCGTTCACGCACGTGAAAGCAGGCGGCGGAAACGAGCGGAAAGCGATGATTGAAAACTTCAAGAAGATCCTTGCCGATTTCGACGCCGATGGTGACGGAAAGCTCTCCTATAATGAAGCTCCTGTCATGTTTAAGGATTCTTTTGGACGGTATGACACCGACCATGATGGATTTATCACCATGGAAGACGCGGAGGCCTGGGACTAACCACCAAGGTGTGTGCCGGACGTCGGTGTTCCCGCGCTGCTAGCACATACAGCGTTATCGATAGCTGATCTGGCTGGGAGTACCGCCTTCTCGAAGACGGTAGAAGCGATCGGCCGATAGATGGGCGAAGGTCTGTAGCTTGCCATCCGGCCAGACGACTTTGACTTCATCGATCAGGGGGGCACCAGCTAGGCCGAAGTGGAGGCGAAGATCGCTCTGCGAGAGATAGCTGCCGCCGCTCAAGACCTCTGCGGATTGCTCGATCTTGCCCGTCCGCACGAAGACACGGGCGTTCAAGGCCAGCCGGTTGGAGGTTGTGCCTTCGAGCTGGAAGCTGACCCAGTGGTTGCTGGGATCGGGTTTGGCTTGCAGGATCATGGGCTCGCCCGTCAGGTTCTCGACGACGATATTAAGCTGACCTGTGTTGAAGAGGTCGCCGACCGCAAGCCCCCGACTGACTTGCGGGATCTGTAGCGCGGGCCCGGCTAGCTTCGAGACATCGCGGAAGGTACCGTCTCCCTGGTTCCAGAAGAGGAGCTTAGGTTCCTTATAGGTGGTGCCCAGTTTGGCGTTGACGACCTGAGGATAGACGTGACCGTTGACGAGGATAAGGTCGAGCAGGCCTCGATTGCCGGTGTCGAGGAAGGCGTCTCCCCAGCCAACGTAGGGTTGGGTGGATAGCGCGATCTTGGCGGCATGAGCTACATCAGTAAAGTTGAGGGAACCCTCGTTGCGGTAAAGGACGGCGTAGTCCTCGCTGAAATGGGAGATGGCGATGCTCTGGCGGCCGGTGCGGGTGTAGTCGCCAAGCGCGACGCCCATGTTGGCTTGTTCTTCGCCGTTCTCGCTGAGGGCTGCGCCGGCGTCGTTGGCTATCTCTCTAAAGTGGCCGTTCCCTTCGTTGCGATAGAGGAAGTTGGGCTCGCCATCATTGGCGACGAAGAGGTCGAGCTTGCCGTCACCATCGAAGTCGGACCAGACGGCCTGTAGGCCGAAGAAGCCTTGCGGATCGTTCACACCGGCTTGGCGGCTGACCTCCGTAAAGGTGCCGTTGCCGTTGTTGTGATACAGGGCGTCGGACGCTCCCTTGAGACCGCGCGGTCCGCACTGAACTTGTACGTCATGGTAGGTGCAGGTTTTCTGGGAGCCGAAGACGGGAAGATGCTCCAGGTCGAGCGCCACGTAATGCGGCACGAAGAGATCGACGAAACCGTCCCCATCGTAGTCGCCAAAGGTGAGCCCGGTCGCCCATCCTTTGTCTGCCGCGAGGCCCGATGTGCGGGTGATGTCGGTGAAGGTGCCGTCATGG